>NZ_JACNMU010000003.1 GCF_014901205.1 Meridianimarinicoccus sp. MJW13 | reverse complement strand
GGAAGAAAGGCTCAAGACGCGCCATTTGCACGTCAGTCAGCCAGAAAAGATCAGACATGTTCACCGCTCGTTTTTGAGCCGTGAATCACGCCAGCAAACGGAAATCAATGGGTCCTGACCCTAAAACCCTTCACCACCCCCCTGCTGCCACGGCTTCACCAAATTCCCGAACCGCGTAAACCGGCCCTCGAAGCTCAGGTCCACCGAGCCGATCGGCCCGTGCCGCTGCTTGCCGATGATGACCTCGGCCTTGCCGTGCATCTTCTCCATGTCGTCCTGCCATTTGGCCATGGCTTCCAGATTGTCGTCGGCGGGCTTTTCGCGTTCTTTGTAATATTCGCCCCGGTAGACGAACATCACCACGTCGGCGTCCTGTTCGATGGAGCCGGATTCGCGCAGGTCCGACAGTTGCGGGCGCTTGTCGTCGCGGTTCTCCACCTGGCGCGACAGTTGCGACAGGGCGACGACGGGGATGTCCAGCTCCTTGGCGATGGCCTTCAGGCCCTGGGTGATCTCGGACACCTCGTTGACGCGGCTGTCCTTGGCGGTGGCCGGGCGCACCAGTTGCAGGTAGTCGACGAACAGCGCGTCCAGCCCATGGGTGCGTTTCAGGCGGCGGGCGCGGGCGGCCAGCTGGCTGATCGGCAGGGCCGGGGTGTCGTCGATGAACAGCGGGCAGGATTCCAGCGTCTTGGCGGCCTCGACAAAGCGGCGGAACTCGGCCTCGGTCATGTCGCCGCGGCGGATCTGTTCGGAGGGCACTTCCGAGGCCTCCGACAATACCCGCGCGGCCAGCTGTTCGGCCGACATCTCCAGCGAGTAGAAGCCGACGACGCCGCCATTGACCGCGCCCTCGGTGCCGTCCGGCGTGATGCCCTTCTGGTAGGCCTTGGCGATGTTGAAGGCGATGTTGGTGGCCAGCGAGGTCTTGCCCATCGACGGCCGCCCGGCCAGGATCAGCAGGTCCGACCGGTGCAGCCCGCCCAGCTTCTTGTCCAGATCGTCCAGCCCGGTCGCCAGTCCCGCCAGCCCGCCGTCGCGCATATAGGCGGCATTGGCCACATTCACCGCATCGGTGACCGCCGACAGGAACGAGGTGAAGCCGCGGTCGGTCTGGCCCTTTTCGCCCAGCTTGTAAAGCGCCTGTTCGGCGGCAACGATCTGGTCCTTGGGGCCGGTGTCCACATCGACCTTGCTGGCCTGCGTGGCGATGTTGCGGCCCAGTTCGATCAGCTCGCGCCGGATCGCCAGGTCATAGATCAGCTCGGCGTAATCCTTGGCGGCGAAGGTGGAGATCGCCGCCCCCGCCAGACGGACAAGGTACTGCGGCCCGCCCAGCTCCTTCAGCCCTTCCTCGTCCTCAAGGAAGGTGGCCAGTGTCACCGGGGTGACCAGCGCATTCTTGGCGATCCGCGCGGCGGCGGCCTCATAGATCTTGCGATGCACAGGGTCGAAGAAATGCTCGGGCTTCAGAACCGAAGCGATGCGGTCGTAGATCTGATCGTTGGTCAGCAACGCGCCCAGCAGTTGCTGCTCGGCCTCGATACTGTGGGGCAGTGTGCCTTCGGCCTCCGCCTGCTCGCGCGGAACCACTGCCCCCAGCCCTGCCAAATCGTTCATGCCTGTGCCTCCGGGCCGTCTTTTTCTGGGTTGCTCGGGGGATACGCGCTCCCCCGAGTCGGTGCAATTGGATAACCCTGTGGAAATCTTGTGCAGATCCTGTGGGGTGCTGTGGACTTACCCGATCTTGCGGTGCGGGCGGCTTGTCTGTCAATATATGGGTGGGTGGCCGGGGTCATCGCCCAACCGGCAGCGCATACGACGCCCAAACCGGCATGACCGTGCAACGAAACCAGCCGTCGCGCCACGCGCCGCAGGCCCGCGCCTGACCGGCTTCAACTTCAAGGTGCAACTGCCCCGAGACGGGCGTCAGCCGCGCGCTGCTTGCCAGGCCCGCGGATCGTCGAGGAACGACTCGACTTCGGACAGCGTTTCGGCATCGAAGGCCTGCGCCGCCTTGGCCTCGGCCAGAACATCATGCCAGGTGCACAGATGATGCAGCGCGATGCCATGGTCGCCGAGGGTCTTTTCTGTCTCCGGAAAGATCCCGTAGTAGAAGATGACCGCCGTATGCCCGCATTCCGCCCCGGTCTCACGGATCGCATCCACGAAACTCAGCTTCGAGCCGCCATCGGTGGTCAGATCCTCGACCAGCAATACCCGCTGGCCCTCGGTCATCGCGCCCTCGATCCGCGCGTTGCGCCCGTAGCCCTTGGGCTTCTTGCGCACATAGGTCATCGGCAAGGCCAGACGTTCCGCCACCATGGCCGCGAAAGGAATGCCCGCGGTCTCGCCGCCCGCGATGTTGTCGAACGCTTCAAACCCGGCCTCGCGCAGCACCGTCACCGACAGGAAGTCCATCAGCGTCGACCGGATCCGCGGATAGCTGATCAGCTTGCGGCAGTCGATATAGGTGGGCGAGGGCAGGCCAGAGGCCAGCGTGAAGGGCTCCGCCGCGTTGAAATGCACCGCCTTGATTTCCAACAGCATGCGCGCGGTCAAACGCGCGATCTCGGCCTTGTCGGGATAGGAGGATGGGATCATGTTTGAAGGTCTTTCCTATTTCTTCTTGGCGCAAATACTCAAATTTCCGGCCCAGCCACAATCGAAACGCCTGAGGCCGGGGGATAGGCATGAGTATTTCTTTCCAAGAAGAAGCCTCATCAGTCCTGAACCCGCCAGTGCAGCGGGAATCCGGGGTCGAATACGGTGACGGGCCCCTCGCCGGTGTCGATCCGGGCCGGGTAGGTGACAGGGTCGCCTTTCACCAGGGTCACGGTGGTCTCGTTCACCGGCAGCTTGTAGAAGGCGGGCCCGTGGCGCGATGTGAAGCCTTCGAGCTTGTCGAGGGCGCCTTCACGCTCGAACACTTCCGCAAGGCAACTCAGCGTGTTGGTGGCGGTGAAACAGCCAGCGCAGCCGCAGGCGCTTTCCTTGTTGGCGTCCGTGTGCGGGGCGCTGTCGGTGCCAAGGAAGAAGCGCGGGTTGCCCGAGGTGGCCGCGGCGACCAGGGCGCTGCGATGGGTGGCGCGTTTTGCCACCGGCAGGCAGTAATAGTGCGGCTTGATCCCACCGACGAGGATGTGATTGCGGTCGATGATCAGGTGATGGGTGGTGATGGTGGCGCCCATCTGGCCCTCGGGCTGTTCCTTGACGTAGTCGACGCCGTCTTTCGTGGTGATGTGTTCCATCACCACGCGCAGGTTGGGGATGCGGCGGCGCAGCGGGTCAAGCACCGTGTCGACGAACACCGCCTCGCGGTCAAAGATGTCGACGTCCGGATCGGTGACCTCGCCGTGCACACAAAGCGGCAGGCCCAGCACTGCCATGGTTTCCAGCACCCGCGTGACCTTGTCGAAATCCTTCACGCCAGAGGCCGAATTGGTGGTGGCGCCTGCCGGGTAAAGCTTCACCGCCGAGATCAGGCCGATTTCAGCGGCGGCACGCACGGATTTTGCCTCGGTCTCTTCGGTGAGATACAGCGTCATCAGCGGCTGGAACTTGTTGTTCAGCGGCTTGGCGGCCAGGATCCTGTCGCGATAGGCGGCGGCATCGGCCGGGGTCACCACCGGTGGCACCAGGTTGGGCATGATGATGGCGCGCCCGAAATGGCGGGCGGTTTCGGGCAGCACCGCGCGCAACATGTCGCCGTCGCGCAGGTGCAGATGCCAGTCGTCGGGCTGGCGGATGGTCAGGCTTTGGGTCATGGGCGTCGCATAGCGAAAATCGCGGCGGGGTGCCAGAGCCTGTGACGCGGGGCACCTTGTGGATTCGCCGCGCATCGTCGTCCGTCCGATTGTGCTATTGCAGCATTTCGGAAATCTCCAGCGGCGGGAAAACGCGCAAAACACCGCAATATTGTCACGGTATGGCCGAAATCCGGGATCAAACCGGCAAATGCCCCGCATTTTCGCTATGCTGCAGTTGCACAATGTGCAAGAGTGCTCACATGCGGAGAGAAGGTTTTTCCGCGGGGCGTCGCCATTGCGCGCAACGCGGCGACTTCGTGGAGTTGCTAGGTTTCTGGGTCACCCCCACCCGTGCCGGACCGTTGTGGTTTTCCCGGCAGCAGACAAAGCCAAGGCGAGGCCGGAGGTTTTCGGCCGTCGCAGAGATGGAGAAAGTGAAATGATGTTGACGCCGCTCGATATCTGGCGCCAGAGCATGGAATTCTGGTTTCGGAGTACCACGACGCAGGTCGAGATGACCCGTCGGATGATGGCGATGTTCCCGTCGTGGAACATCATTGCGGTCGATGGTTCGGTTGTGGCCAATGCGCCCAAACCCGCGCCGGCGCCCAAACCCGCTGCGCCGAAGGCCGAAAAGCCGTCCCTGAAGGCCGTGCCCGATGCCGTGAAGCCGGCGCCGCGCCGCAAGGTGACGCCGAAGCCCGCCCCGGCACAGGATGCCAAGCCGCTGGAAACCGTTGTGGCCAAGCCGCTCGAAACCGTTGTGGCCCAGACGGTTGCTCCGGTCGAAGCCGAAGCCCCCGTGCAGCCGAAACCGAAGCCGGCCCCGCGTCGCAAGGCAGCGCCCAAGGCCGCACCGGCCCCTGCTGCGGCTCCGGCCCCGGCGCCCGCCGCGAAAACGACCAAGGCCCCTGAAGCGGCCGAGGTTCCGGCCAAACCGGCCCCGCGCAAGCGTGCCGCGGCCAAGCCGGCGACCGTCAAGCCCGATGCACCGGATGCGACCTCGCGCCGTCGCCGGACCCCGGCCAAGCCGCAGGTTCCGGACGCGCTGAAGCCGACCGACAGCCAGAGCTGATCTGGATTTGACCGTGCGGCCTGCCAGTCGCGCGGTCCTCGGCCTGCCGGTCCGGCGGGCCGCCCCACCCGCGGGCAACCCGGGATCATGTAGAACAAGAAAGCAGGCGCCATGATGGCTTCCGATCCCGCCGCAACAATGCCCGAAACCAATGTCGACGCCGGTTGGCTGTACGATGTGACCCATACCGGCACCAGTCTGGCCGCGATGGCCTCGGAAGCGCAAACGGTGATCGCAATGCGCACCCTGGGCATGCTGGGGTTCTGGCCGATGGGGTTGGGCGAAAATACCCAGATGATCATGGAAAAGCCTGCCGCGATGGTGCAGGCGGCGGATGAGGCGATGCGCGCCACGCTGCAGGGGCTGCGCCCCGACCAGGTGCTTGGTGCCGCGCTGGAGCCGATCCGGGCCTGCACCCAGGACAATGCCCACCGGTTGACCCGGCTCGACATCTGGGATCGCAACTGACCCGAGATTGCATCCGCCCATGGGCGGGACCGGGGAGATCGCTGACCAGGGCGGATGCCCGGACAGGATAGGCGCACGGCTTTGCCGTTGCGCCTTTTTGCTGTGCTGCGCGCAGGATGGCACCAACAGCCATGCAAAACGCACAGGGCTGGCTTGCGCAACTGAGTGTTGCTGCGGGACTTGGCTGGGGATACCACTCGGCCCCGGGAAGAATACGATGGTATACCATGCAGGAGTTTGCCCAATGGCCCAGTCCCTGGCCGCTTCGAACCCCGGTTTCCTTTCCAGTCCGCTTCAGGCGGTTGCCGAGATGTTCGACAAGGTGACCTGGTCGGATGAGTTTCGGCAGCGGGTGGCGGCATTGGATGCGCTTTCCGACCGGCAGCTGGCACGCAAGGGCCTGCGGCGGAGCGAAATCTCGCGCCACGTTCTGCGGGACATGTCCCTGAGCTGAGCGCAACGGCTGATCGGCATCCGCAGCACCCAGAACCCGGCCCTTGTGCGGGGTCACCGTTTTCCGCACATGGATCCGCGCGCCGCATAGGCGAAACTTGCGCCAGTGGGGTGAATCCATAGGGTAGGCCTATGACGGTCACCCTGCGCCAATTGCGATACTTCAAGGCTCTGGTCGAGGCCGGACATTTCGGCATCGCGGCCGAGCGGATGCACGTCAGCCAGCCGGCGCTGTCGGTCCAGATCAAGGAGCTGGAGCTGACCCTTGGCGGGCGGCTGGTGGAGCGTCTGCCCCGCGAAATCCGGCTGACCCCGCGCGGACGGGCGGTTCTGGCGCGGGCCGAACGGATCCTGATGGAAGTGACGGAACTGGAAAGTGCGGCGCGCCGTGACGGGCCGGATGCGGTGATCCGGCTGGGGGTGATTCCCACCGTGGCGCCCTATCTGCTGCCGGCGGTGTTCGAGGATCTGGCGGCGCAGGGGCAGCTGCGGTTGCAGGTGCGCGAAGCGCAGACCGCGACCCTGACGGCTGAACTGCTGGACGGGCGGCTGGATGCACTGCTGATGGCGCAGCCCGACCGGGATGCCCGGTTGGTTGCGCAACCGCTGGTCGAAGACCGCTTCCTGCTGGCGGGCACGGTGCCGCGTCTGGCGCGGGTTGCGGCCCGGATGGAGCATCTGCGGCCCGCGCTATTGGATCCCGACGATCTGTTGTTGCTGGATGAAGGCCATTGCCTGGCCGATCAGGCGCTGGAGGTCTGTGCGCTGGATCGCAACGCCCTGCGGGTCGATCTGGGGGCGGCCTCTCTGGCGACGCTGTGCCGTCTGGTGGCGGCCGACCACGGGCTGACCCTGTTGCCGGAACTGGCGCTGGCCAGCGAATGCGCAGCCTCGCCCGAAATCGCCTTGCGCCGGTTCGAGACACCACAGCCGTTCCGGGTTCTGGCGCTGGTGCGCCGGTCAGGTGCGGCAGAGGAGCCCTGGGTGCAGGATCTGGCCGATCTGCTGACGCGTGCCGGACGGCGGGTGCAGACGGCTGCCGCGCAGCAGGCATAACCGGCCCGCCGAAACGCAAAAGCGGGCCCCGAAAGGCCCGCTCCGAATCTGCGACTGTGGCTGCGATCAGGCAGCAGCAGTGGCGTTGGCTTCGCGCAGATAGTCCAGCACGGTTTCCGGCGAGGACACGCCATAGGGATCTTCGCCGTGGTTGTCGGCCAGGCCGGGCTCTTCGAACCAGGCTTCGACGGTGCCGTCGTTGACGATGGCGGCATAGCGCCAGGACCGGGCACCGAAGCCGACGTTGTCCTTGGCGACCAGCATGCCCATCTTGCGGGTGAACTCGGCCGAACCGTCGGGGATCACCTTGACGTACTTCAGGCCCTGGCCCTCGGCCCATTTGTTCATGACGAAGCTGTCGTTGACCGACAGGCAGTAGATCGCGTCGATGCCTTCGGCCTTGAAATCGTCAAAGCCGTTTTCGAAGCCCGGCAGCTGGTAGGTCGAGCAGGTCGGTGTGAAGGCACCGGGCAGGGCGAACAGGACCACGCGCTTGCCGGCGAAAAAGTCGGAAGTGGTCTTGTCCTGCCAGCGGAAGGGGTTCGGACCTTCGATGCTGTCATCGCGGACGCGGGTGTGAAAGGTCACTTCGGGAAGTTTGAGGCCAGCTTTCATGGGGACTATCCTGTATCAGACGCTAACATTTGCCGCGCTGCGGCATGACTCTGATTTAGAAATGTTCTAAACCAGTTACAAGGCCGAAGCGGGGATTTTTGCCAGGGCATGGCGGCTATGCGTTTTAGACGCGGGACAAGTCAGCATGTCTGGCCTATATATGCGGCACTGGAGGAGGAACGTGATGCGTGATCTGAACATCCCCGAACAGCGCCACCCCGAAAAGGCGCATCGGCCCGACAATGCCCAGCCGCGCAAGCCAAGCTGGATTCGCGTCAAGGCGCCGATGTCGGACGGGTACAAGAAGACCCATCAGATCATGCGCGAGCACAAGCTCACCACCGTCTGCGAAGAAGCAGGCTGCCCCAATGCCGGTGAATGCTGGAGCCAGGGCCACGCCACCATGATGATCATGGGCGAGATCTGCACACGCGGCTGCACATTCTGCAACGTGGCCACGGGCCGTCCGGATGCGCTGGATGCGTTTGAGCCGGGCCGGGTGGCCGATGCGGTCAAGAAGCTGGGCCTGAACCATGTGGTCATCACCTCGGTGGACCGTGACGATCTGGAAGACGGCGGGGCCGAGCATTTCGCCCAGACCATCCGCGCGGTGCGGCACCGGGCGCCCGACACCACGATCGAGATTCTGACGCCGGATTTCCTGAAATGCTCGGACGACGTGCTGGAGGTCGTGGTTGCGGCCAAGCCGGACGTGTTCAACCACAATCTGGAAACCGTGCCGGGCCTGTACCCGGAAGTGCGCCCCGGGGCGCGCTATTTCCACTCGTTGCGGCTGTTGCAGCGGGTCAAGGAACTGGATCCGACGATGTTCACCAAGTCGGGCATCATGGTCGGTCTGGGCGAGGACAAGCAGTCCGTGCATCAGGTGATGGACGACATGCGCGCCGCCGACATCGATTTCCTGACCATCGGCCAATACCTGCAGCCGACGCTCAAGCATCACGTGGTGGATCGCTTCGTGACGCCCGATGAATTCAAGGCCTACGAGAAAGCCGCCTATGGCAAGGGCTTCCTGATGGTCTCGGCGACGCCGCTGACGCGGTCGTCCTATCATGCGGGCGACGATTTCGCCCGGCTGCGCGACGCCCGCCTGGCCAAGCTGGCCAAGGGCTGACCGCACACAGCTTCATGCATGAAAAAGGGGCCCGCGGGCCCCTTTGTTGTCTCTGGTTGGCGCTAAAGCCGAAGGCTCACTTCTGGGCGCGATAGTCCTTGTGGCACGCCTTGCAGGTGCCGCCGATGGCACCCAGCGCCGGTCCAAGGGTCTCGGGCGAGGTGATCTGCGAGGCCGCGTTTTCCGCTGCCACGCGCAGCGCATCCGCTTTCTCGGAGAAACCGGCATAGTTCTGCCAGATTGCCGGCAGGGCTTCCGAGGTCGCGCTGGTTTCTTCCGCCTCGAACAGGGCCGGCACCTCGGCCGCGGTCTGGGAAATGGTGGCGGCAGCCGCCTGTGCCTTTTCCGCGTCGAAGGGCGTTTCGCCCTTGGCCATGTCGCCCAACACCTTGGTGTTGCCGCCGATGGTCTTCATGGCTTCCATGCGCGCCTTGATGATCGGGTTGGTTTCCTCGGCATGGGACAGGGCCATGGTGCCAAGCGTGAGTGGCACGACGAGGGCAAGACTGGTCAGGAATTTCATTGGGGGGTCTCCTAGGCTTGGGTGAAAAGGTCAGGGGGCAGAGGCCACCGGCGGCAGGGCCCCCAGATAGGCGGCAATCGCGGCGCGATCCTCGGGTGTCAGTTTCGCCATGTTGCTGACCACATGGGCCATATGGCCGCCGACACTGTCGAAATCGGGTGTGAAGCCGGTTTCAAGGTAATAGGCCACGTCGGTGGCGGACCAATCCAGCGCGGCCGGGGTGATGTTGGGCACCTTGCCCTTGCCCGAGGGGTCCGGCGCGCCACCCATCCAGCGGTCGATGTCCATGCCGCCCAACGCCGTGCGCGGGGTATGGCATTCGCCGCAATGGGCCAGCGCCTCGACCAGATAGCGCCCGCGCGCCAGTTGCGGATCGTCACCCACCGGCAGCACCCAGTGGTCGGACAGATACAGCAGGTTCCAGCCAAACATCGCGCGGCGGATGTTGAACGGAAAGCCCACCTGGTGCGGCTGGCTGGGCACATCGGACGCGGGCAGGGTGTCCAGATGGGCCTTCAGGTTGGCGATGTCCTGAAGCGCCATGTGGGAGTAGGCGGTATAGGGAAAGGCCGGATAGTAATGCTCCCCCTCGGGGCTGACACCGCGGGTCAGGGCGCCCGCCAGATCGGCCAGGTCCCAGCCGCCGATGCCGTGATCGGGGTCGGACGAGATGTTGGGGGCAATGAATGTGCCGAAATCAGAGGGAAACTTCTGGCCCCCGGACAGCACCAGTTGCGCCTCGCCCTCGGCTCCCGGCGCCATGTGGCACGAGGCACAACCGGCGGCGGTGAAGATGGTTTGTCCGGCCACCGGATCGCCGGTCAGCCCGGCGACGGCGCTTTCGGGCAGGGGACGCCCTGCAGAAACGACCCACCCCAATCCGGCCAGAGCACACAGGACAATCAGACCAAGAAATAGACGCGACATGCAGGCTCCGGCACAATGAAATGCAGTGTTTACGAAATCCTTGCACATTGATTGGCCGCTGTCCTGCCCCTTGGTCACCGCCTCACAGGGGTGTGATCGGGGCTCCGCGCCGCCCGACGCCCCGGTCCGGGGTCAACCAGTCGGGCCAGCCGTACAGGTGTTCCCACAGCACGAACGCAGCGCAGAGCGCGAGGATCAGCAGCAGGATCCGGAATTGCGCCCAGCTTGGCGGCCGCCGCACCAGGTTGGACATCCGCATGAGCCATTCCGGCGGGATCATTCGGTAAAGCGCACCTTGCCGATATAGGGCAGGTTGCGGTTGCGCTGGGCGTAGTCGATGCCATAGCCGACGACGAATTCATCCGGAATCTGGAAGCCGGTCCAGTCGGCCTGTACATCGACCTCGCGGCGCGAGGGTTTGTCCAGCAGCACGATCGAGCGCAGCGAGGCCGGCTTGCGCTGCTTCAGCAGGCCAACGACGTGCGACATGGTATGGCCAGTGTCGATGATATCCTCGACCAGCAGCACGTCCCGGCCCTCGATGCCGCTGCGCAGATCCTTCAGGATGCGGACCTCGCGGCTGGAGATGGTGGAGTCGCCGTAAGAGGAGGCCTCGATGAAATCGACCTCGATATCCAGGTCCAGCTCGCGCACCAGGTCGGCGATGAAGACGAACGAGCCGCGTAACATTCCCACCACGACCAGCTTGTCGACACCGGCATATTGAGTCTCGATCTGGCGGGCCAGATCTTCGATCCGGGCGGCAATGGCCTTGGCCGAGATCATCGGATCGATTACATAGCTGCGGTCTGACATATCGTCCCCTTGATTTCACGGGGCAACTTTACGATACGGGCGCCCAATGTCTTGCCGTCAAAAGGACACAGATGCCCCGTCACGCCGAAAAACGCCATATGCCCTATAGCGCGGACCAGATGTATGCGCTGGTTGCCGATGTGGCCGCCTACCCGGAATTCCTGCCGTGGTGTGCTGCGGCCCGCATCCGGTCGCGCACGCCCAAGGGCGACTCGCTGGTGATGGAGGCGGATCTGGTGATCTCGTTCAAGGTGTTCCGCGAACGCTTTGGCAGCCGTGTCACCCTGTGGGACGAGGCGCGCAAGATCGACACCGAATACCTGGACGGCCCGTTCAAGTTCCTGAAATCGCATTGGGTGTTCGAACCGGCCGAGGATGGCGGCTGCGACGTCGATTTCTTCGTGGATTTCGAATTCAAGAACCGGGTGTTGCAGAAGGTGATCGGCGTGGTGTTCCACGAGGCCATGCAGCGCATCGTGCGCGCCTTCGAGGACCGCGCCAAGGCGCTGTACGGCGCGTCAGGCGTCTAGGGCAGCTTCCAGCAAGTCCAGCGCCCGCGCCACGGTGGCGGCGCGCACCTGCGTTCGGCCAATGGCGCCGAAGTCCTGTGTTTCGATCCGGGTGGGCTGGCCGGTCATGGCGAGGCCAAAGCAGACCCGGCCCTCGGGCTTGTGTTCCGACCCGCCCGGCCCGGCGATTCCTGTGACCGAGACCGCCAGTTGCGCGTCCGACCGGGCCAGCGCGCCCTCGGCCATTTCGCGCGCCACCTGTTCCGACACCGCGCCATGGGCGTCCAGCGTGTCGGCCCGCACCCCCAGCATCGCCTGTTTGGCCGCGTTGGAATAGGTGACGAAGCCGCGATCCACCACGTCGGACGATCCCGCGACCTCGGTCAGCGCGCCCGCGATCAGCCCGCCGGTGCAGCTTTCGGCGGTGGCAATCAGCAGCCCACGGGCGCGGGCCTTGTCCAGAATGCGCGCGACGGTCACTGGCCCATCAACCCGTGCGAGACCCCGGCGGCCAGCGCCACCACCACGGCGGCCATGACGCCCGCGATCAGGTCGTCCAGCATCACGCCCCAGGGGGTGTTCTTGCGGTCGGCCCAGCCCACCGGGCCGGGTTTCCAGATGTCGAACAGGCGGAACATCACGAAGGCCCCGATCCAGCCCGGATAGGGAAAGATCCACGGATCCACGCCCGCGTGCCACAGGCCCGCCGACAGGGGCCAAAGCGCGATCCAGATCCCGGCAGTCTCATCAATCACCCATTCGGACGCATCATGCGCCCCGGTCAGCGCCTCTTCCTGCGCGATGGCCCAGGTGCCGACGGCAATGACGATCAGCGTGGCCAGGACGAGGCCCGGAAAGCCGGTCAGCCCGTGAATGACCCAAGCCAGCGGGATCGAGGCGACGGTGCCCCAGGTGCCGGGTGCCGGGCGGATCAGCCCGACGCCGCCAAGGGTGCAGATGGCACGGGTCAGTCTCATGCCTGCACCAGTGCGGCTGTTGCGATGGCGGCGATGCCTTCGCCCCGTCCGGTGAACCCCAGCCGTTCCGAGGTGGTGGCCTTGACGCTGATGCGCCCGGCCTCCAGCCCCATGATCTTGGCCAGCCGCGCCTGCATGGCGGCGGCGTGGGGCCCGATCTTGGGCATTTCGCAGACCAGCGTGCAATCGACATTGGTGATGGCAAAGCCCCGGCTGGCGGCCAGATCGACCGCGTGTTTCAGGAAGATGTCGCTGGGCGCGCCCTTCCACTGCGGATCCGAGGGCGGAAAGTGGCGGCCAATGTCACCTTCGGCCAGCGCGCCATAGATGGCGTCGGTGATGGCGTGCATGCCAACATCGGCATCCGAATGGCCCAGAAGCGCCTGGTCGTGGGGCACGGTGATGCCGCACAGCACAACGCCGTTGCCTTCGCAGAACTTGTGAACGTCGTAGCCATTGCCGAGGCGGATATCCATCTGCGCTCCTTCGCGTTCGCCCAGCAGACGTTCGGCGCGGGCGAAGTCCTGGGGCAGGGTGATCTTGATGTTGTTCTCATCCCCGGCGGTGATGGCCACGTCAAGCCCGTGGGCGCGGGCGACCTCTACATCGTCGGCGGCACCGCCGGGGTGGGCGGCATGGGCGGCGCGGATGGCTGACAGGTGAAAGCCCTGCGGGGTTTGCGCCCGGAACAGGCCTGTGCGGTCCTGGGTGCCGGTGACCTGCCCGTCGGCACCGCGCCACAGTGCATCGGTGACCGGAAGGGCCGGGGCCGCGCCGGGATGGGTCGCCAATGCGGCCAGCACGCCGTTGATCACCGCGCGGTTGACCAGCGGTCGCGCGGCATCATGGATCAGCACGCGGTCGCAACTGTCGGGTGCCGCCGCCAGCCCGGCCTGCACCGAGGCATCGCGGCTGGCCCCGCCGTGCACCACGCTCAGCGGCAGGTCCGGGTGGGGCAGGGCCGCGAACAGATCGGCGTCCTCGGGGTGGATCACCACCACCAGCGCCGAAATCTGCGGATGCCGCGCCAGCGCCCGCAGGGTATGCGCCAGCACCGGTTCCCCGCGCAGGGGCTGGTATTGCTTGGGCAGTGCGCCTCCGGCGCGGGTGCCGCGCCCGGCAGCAACGATGACAGCAGCGGCGGTCATGAGATCCTCCGATCAGTTGCCGATTGTTTAGGACTTGCACCCGTGAGAGACAATCCATGCCCGACAGCCGGGATTATCGCCTAAAAAATATGCACAACCGGGCTGAGGCGTCTTAAGTTCGCCCGTCCACTTTGCTATTGCGCAGGGGGCACGTACAGAAAAGAGACATTCGCGTAAGGATTGAGCAGTTGTCCATTCTTTTGGCACATCAGGAAATCGCACCCAACGTGGTGCTGGCACCGATGGCGGGGATCACCGATCTGCCGTTCCGTCGGCTTGTGTCCCGTTTCGGCGCCGGTCTGGTGGTGTCGGAAATGGTCGCCAGCCAGGAAATGGTGCAGGCCAAGCCCGGCGTGCGTGAGCGCGCCGAACTGGGCTTTGGCGAGACCCGCAGCGCCGTGCAACTGGCCGGGCGCGATCCCTATTGGATCGCCGAGGCCGCGCGCATGGTCGAGGCCAATGGCGCCCGCATCATCGACATCAACATGGGTTGCCCGGCGAAGAAAGTGGTGGGCGGCCTGTCGGGCTCGGCCCTGATGCGCGATCTGGATCTGGCGCTGCGTCTGGTCGAGGCGGTGGTGGCCGCCGTGTCGGTGCCGGTGACGCTGAAAACCCGGCTGGGCTGGGATCACGACTGCCTGAATGCGGCAGAGCTGGGATCCCGCGCCGCCGATGCCGGGGTGCAGATGCTGACCGTTCATGGGCGCACCCGCTGCCAGTTCTACAGGGGGCGGGCCGATTGGGCAGCGATTGCCCCGGTGGTCGATGCGCTGGACATCCCGGTGCTGGCCAATGGCGACATTTGCAACGGTGCGGATGCTCGGGCGGCACTGGCGGCCTCGGGCGCGGCCGGGGTGATGGTCGGACGCGGGGCGCAAGGCCGGCCCTGGGCGCTGGCCGAAATCGCCGCCGATCTGCACGGCCAGCCCGCGCCGGAGATTCCCCAAGGGAGAGATTTCGTGGACATGGTCGAGGACCACCACAAGGACATGCTGCGTTTCTACGGCCCAAGCCTGGGCTTGCGCGTCGCGCGCAAGCATCTGGGCTGGTTCATGGACACCGCCAACACGCCCGCGCCCTTGCGGCGCGAAGTTCTGACCGCCACCGCCCCGGCGCAGGTTCATGTCCTGCTGCCCCTGGCGCTGGATGCCCATGCAGAGATGGCCGCATGACCGAGACCTGGGGAGACACCCTTTGGGCCTCGCTGCCGGTGCCGGCGGTGCTGGTCGATGCCGAGGACAAGATCCTCGACATGACGCCGGCGGCGGAATCCTTCCTGAACACTTCGGTCAAATCGGTGCGCGGCTCTCCGGTCTGGGACAAGGTGATGGTCGATGCGCCGCTGGAGGATGCCTTCGCGCGGGTGCGTTCGGACAGGGCGGGCCTGTATATCAACGACGTGGATGTGGGCAGTGGCAACCGCGCCCCGGCGCAATGCAACCTGCAGATCGGGCCGGTGATGCGCGATCCGGGGCTGGTTCTGGTGCTGTTCGAGCCGCGCCAGATCGCCGAGCGCATGGATCGCGCCAATTCGATGAAATCGGCGGCGAAATCGGCCATCGGCATGGCCGAGATGCTGGCCCACGAGATCAAGAACCCGCTGGCGGGCATCACCGGGGCGGCGCAGCTTCTGGCGATGGGGCTGCGCGGCGAGGATCTGGAACTGACCGATCTGATCGTGGGCGAGGCCCGGCGCATCACCAAGCTGCTGGACCAGGTCGAGCAATTCGGCAACCTGCGCCCGCCGGAACGCAAATCGGTGAACCTGCACGATCTGCTGGATCGCGCCCGCAAGTCCGCCGCCCTTGGCGTCGCGGCGCGGATGCGGATCGTCGAGGACTACGATCCCTCGCTGCCCAACACCCATGTGGACGGTGACCAGATGTTGCAGGTGTTCCAGAATCTGATGAAGAACGCCGCCGAAGCTTCGGATCCGCGGAATGGCGGCACCATCACCCTGCGCACCTTCTATGACATGGCGCTGCGCGTGCGCCGCAGCGATGGCAGCCACGCGCGGCTGCCCCTGCAGGTCGAGATCATCGACGACGGACCCGGCATTCCCGCCGATATCGTCGACGACATCTTCGATCCCTTTGTATCGGGTCGCGAAAACGGCACCGGGTTGGGGCTGGCCCTGGTGTCGAAGATCGTCTCGGATCATGACGGCTGGGTTGGCGTGGAAAGCACGCCGGGCCGCACCGTGTTCCGCATTTCCCTGCCTGTCGCCCCCAAAGAAGAGACGGAGACGCCCTGATGGATGGCACGATCCTGGTGGCCGATGACGATCGCACGATCCGCACGGTCCTGACCCAAGCCCTGACCCGCGCCGGCTGCAAGGTGCATGCGACCTCCTCGCTGATGACGCTGATGCGCTGGGTCGAAGAGGGCAAGGGCGACCTTGTGATCTCGGACGTCATCATGCCCGATGGCAACGGTCTGGAGACCCTGCCGAAGATCAGCGAGGCGCGGCCGGGCCTGCCGGTGATCGTGATCTCGGCGCAGAACACGATCATGACGGCGATCCAGGCGGCCGAGGCCGAAGCCTTCGACTATCTGCCCAAGCCCTTTGACCTGCCCGACCTGATGCGACGCGCCGGGCGCGCGCTGGAGGTCAAGCGCCGCGCCCCGGTGCAGCGCGATCCGGTGGACGAGGACGCCGACGAACTGCCGCTGGTGGGCCGCACCCCGGCCATGCAATCGCTGTACCGGCTGGTGGCGCGGGTGATGAACACCGAACTGTCGGTGATGATCTCGGGCGAAAGCGGCACCGGCAAATCGCTGATCGCGCGCGCCATCCATGACTTCAGCGATCGGCGGGCGATGCCCTTCGTGGTGGCCTCGGCGGCGGATCTGGTTGGGGTCGATGGCCCGGCCAGCCTGATGGCGCGGGCGCGCGGCGGCTCGATCCTGTTCGACGAGGTCGGCGATTTCGACCTTGAGGCGCAGGCCAGGGTCGTGCGGATGCTGGACGGTTTCGGCGATCCGTCGCCGCGGATCATGGCCACCTCGCAAGAGGATCTGAGCGGGCGCATCGACGACGGTGGCTTCCGGCAGGATCTGTATTACCGGCTGAGCGGCGTGACGGTGCAGGTGCCCGCGCTGCGCGAACGGGTCGATGACATTCCGCTTCTGGCCGATCATTTCCTGGCCCGCGCCGAGCGGGACGGCGCCCCGGCCCGTCGGTTCGACGACACCGCGATGGAGATGATCCGCGCCTATTCCTGGCCCGGCAACGTGCGGCAGTTGGAAAATACCGTGCGCCGCCTTGTGGTGACCAGCCCGGAAGATCAGATCTCGAAGGCCGATGTGGAACACGTGCTGGGCAACCAGCCGGCGATGGAGCCGATAGGCGGGCGGGCTGCCGATACCGACAAGCTGTCGGCCTCGGTCGGGGCGCATCTGAAACGCTATTTCGATCTGCATGGCGGCGTGCTGCCACCGCCGGGTCTGTATCAGCGTATCCTGCGCGAGGTTGAAATGCCGCTGATCGAGATCGCGCTGGATGCCACCGGCGGAAACCAGGCAAAATGCGCCGATCTGCTGGGGATCAACCGAAATACGTTGCGCAAGAAGATCACCGACCTTGATATCCGCGTGACACGCCGGCGAAAATTGATGTAAGCGTGCAACAGGGCGTTGCAGCCCTGCCGCAGGTATGACATCCGCGGCAACGCGACGATCAATCTGTTCGAGGTCCGGCATGCGTGCAGACCTGGGTCGGTCGACCTGGCTCATGCTCAACGAATTCAGTCGCCGCCGACGGGTGCGAACCGGGGCCACCTTTGCCATGGTGATCCTCGGGCCGACCCTGGCCGTGGCGACCTTCCTTGTGCTCGGGCCTCTGGCGCTGGGATCGTCAAGCGGCGGCCTGCGCTTCGTGCTGCTGCTGGACTTCGTCTATATCCTGACCCTTGCCGCACTGGTGCTGTACCGCATCGCCGGGATGATCGCGGCACGACGGGCGCATTCCGCCGGATCGCGGCTGCACCTGCGCCTGACCGGGGTGTTCACGCTGGTGGCGCTGATCCCCACGGTTCTGGTGGCGGTCTTCGCCGGGCTGACGGTGAACATGGGGCTTGAGGGCTGGTTTTCAGAACGGGTGCAATCGGTGATCGGCGCCTCGCTGGACGCCGCCGAAGCCTATCAGGAAGAACAGCGCCGCGACCTGAAGACCGATGCCAGCGCACTGGCGGAACTGCTGAACGCCCAGCAGCAGCGGGTGTTCGTGGTCTCGGACGGAGAGTTCCGGCAGGTGCTGGCGCAGGGGCAGGCGCAGATCCAGCGCGGACTGAAAGAGGCCTATGTGATCGACGGACAGGCCGAGATCCGGGCCCGTGGCGAACGTTCCTACCTGTTTGGCTATGATGCGCCGGAACAGGGGCTGCTGACCACGTCGCGCACCGATGGCGTGCAGGTGATCGAGGATTGGGATGCCAACGAGTTTCGGGCGCTGGTCCATCTGGACGCGTTCGTGGATCGCTATCTGCTGGTGTCGCGTCAGGTCGATGGCGACTTGCTGAATCTGCTGGATGATACCCAGCAGACCGCGCAACTGTACCAGCAACTTGAGCGCGATCGTGGCCGGATGCTGTTCGAGTTCTCGCTGCTGTACCTTGGCTTTGCCGTCATGCTGATGCTGGCGGCGGTCTGGCTGGGGCTGTGGTTCGCCGAACGGCTGTCGCGCCCGGTGGGCCGTCTGGCCGGGGCCGCGCAGCAGGTCGGCGAGGGCAATCTTGAAGTGCGGGTGCGCGAAGAGAAGGGCGATGACGAGATCGCCGTCCTGGGCCGCGTGTTCAACCAGATGACCCGCCAGTTGAAACGTCAGCGCCAGACCCTGCTGGATACCAATGCCAAGAACGAACAACGCCGCCGCCTGTTCGATTCGGTGCTGTCCTCGGTCTCGGCCGGGGTCATGGGGCTGGATGCGGATGGCCGCATCGACTTCATCAACCGGTCCGGGGCGCGGCTGATCTTCATGGAGGACGAACCGGTATCCGGGCGCGCCATGGCCGAGGTCGTGCCCGAATTCCTGCCGCTTCTTGAAACCCTGCGCCACGGGCGCGAGGATTTCGCCCAGCAGGAGGTCAAGCTGCGGCGCGGCGGGGTGCAGGACATTTTGCTGGTGCGCATGGGAATGCGGTTTGGCAACGACCGCGTGATCGAGGGCTTCGTGGTGGCCTTTGATGATGTCACCGATCTGGTCTCGGCGCAGCGGATGGCGGCCTGGGGCGACGTGGCCCGCCGCATCGCCCATGAGATCAAGAACCCGCTGACCCCGATCCAGCTGTCGGCCGAGCGCATCAACCGCAAGTTCGGCCGCGCGCTGGAGGCCGAAGATGCCGAGAAACTGGGGCAGCTCACGGATGTGATCGTGCGCCAGACCGGCGACCTGCGCCGCATCGTCGACGAATTCTCGAAATTCGCGCGGATGCCCGTGCCGGAACCCGAACGCGAAAACCTGACCAAACTGGTGAAAGACGCCGTGCTGTTGCAATCCACGGGCCAGCCCGAGGTGCAGATGACCAGCGACATGCCGTCCGAACCGGCGCTGGCCGATCTCGACGCCACGCTGATTTCGCGGGCACTGGTCAATGTGCTGAAGAACGCCTGCGAGGCGGCCTTGGCGTGCAAGGATCGTCCCGAGGACGAAGGGGCACAGGTGCGGGTGTCGCTGGAAATCCTCGACCACCAGTTGCGCCTGACGGTCGAAGACAACGGTGCGGGCTTCCCGCCGGACCGGGCCAAGCTGTTCGAACCCTATGTGACCAACCGCGAAGGCGGCACCGGGCTGGGCCTGCCGATCGTCAAGAAGATCGTGGACGACCACGGCGGACGGGTGCGGCTGGAAGATGCCGACCCCTTCGGCCCCAGCGCGCACCGGGGGGCCTGCGTCGTCGTGACCCTGCCGCGCGCGGGCGATGAACTGCAGGACGCGGCGCAATGATGACACCGGGCATGACAATAAACGAAAAGGGAGCCAACCCGTGACAGATATCCTGATCGTGGATGACGAACGTGACATCCGGGAACTGATTTCCGATATTCTGGAAGACGAGGGGTTCACCACCCGTCTGGCCGGCAACTCGGACGATTGCCTGAAGGCGCTGGACGACGGGCTGCCCGGCCTGATGATCCTGGATATCTGGCTCAAGGACAGCCAGATGGACGGCATCGACATCCTGACCAAGGTCAAGCGCGAAACCCCGGACGTGCCGGTGGTCATCATCTCGGGGCATGGCAACATCGAAATCGCGGTCGCCGCCATCAAGCAGGGCGCCTATGACTTCATCGAAAAGCCGTTCAACATCGACCAGCTTCTGGTGGTCATCCGCCGCGCCATGGAAACCTCGCGCCTGCGCCGCGAGAACACCGAATTGCGCCGCGCCGAGGTTTCGACCGGCGATCTGATCGGCTCCAGCCCGCCGTTCAAGCTGCTGCGCAGCCAGTTGGAAAAGGTGGCCAAGACCAACAGCCGGGTGTTGCTGACCGGCGGGCCGGGGTCGGGTAAGGAAAGTGCGGCGCGCTATATCCACGCCCATTCGGGGCGCGCGGGCGGCAGTTTCGTCATGCTCAACTGCGCCTCGGTCTCGCCCGACCGGATGGAACACATCCTGTTCGGGCAGGAGGCGGACGGCCAGCGGGTCGAACCGGGGCTGCTGGAACAGGCGGACAAGGGCACGCTGTATCTGGACGAGGTCGGCGACCTGCCCCCCGACACGCAGGCCCGCATCCTGCGGGTGCTGGTCGAACAGCAGTTCCAGCGCATCGGCGGCACCGCGCGGATCAAGGTGGATGTGCGCATCATCTCGTCCACCGCGCGCAATCTTGAGCTTGAGATCGAACAGGGCCGGTTCCGGCAGGAGCTGTTCCACCGTCTGGCCGTGGTGCCCCTTGCGGTTCCCGGTCTGGACGAACGCCGCGCCGACATTCCCGAGATCGCCGAGCATCTGATCGACCAGTTCCACGACCGCGATGGCCTGGTCCGCCGCCCGCTGAGCGAGGAGGCCGCGGCAACCCTGCAATCCATGGTCTGGCCCGGCAATATCCGCCAGTTGCGCAACATGATCGAACGGGTGCTGATCCTGGGGTCCGGCGACGGCGAGATCCAGGCCCGCGAACTGCCCAACATGGATGCCGCACCGGGCGACGAGGATGAACGCGTGGTGCTGTCGTCGGCCATTGCCCGGCTGCCGCTGCGCGAGGCGCGTGAATTGTTCGAACGCGAATACCTGCTGACCCAGATCAACCGTTTCGGCGGCAACATCTCGCGAACCGCGAATTTCGTCGGCATGGAACGCTCGGCGTTGCACCGGAAGCTGAAATCGCTGAACGTCGTCACATCGACCCGCGCCGGGGCGCGCGTGGCGGTGGTTGAAGAGCCGGATGAAGAGTAACGCATTGGTCGGCCCGCCCAGGGCCAGACACGGGGAGCGTAGCGCATGAAGGTCATCATTTGCGGCGCCGGGCAGGTCGGCTGGCAGATCGCCCGCCATCTGGCCGGAGAGCGCAACGAGGTCACCGTGGTGGACCACAACGAGGAACTCGTGCGCCGCGCCACCGACCAGCTGGACGTGACCGGGGTGACCGGCTTTGCCTCTTATCCCAACGTGCTGGAACGGGCCGGGGCGGAAGACGCCGACATGATCATTGCCGCCACCTATTCGGACGAGGTCAACATGGTGACCTGCCAGGTGGCGCATTCGGTCTTCGGCGTGCAGCGCAAGATCGCGCGGCTGCGGGCGCAAAGCTATCTCGACACCATCCATTCGGATCTCTATCGCCGCGATCACCTGCCCATCGACGTGGTCATCAGCCCCGAGAAGGAAGTGGCCGAGGCGGCGTTGCAGCGGCTGGCCGCACCTTCGACTTTCGACATCGAGAGCTTTCTGGACGACAAGGCCCAGCTCATGGGGGTGCAGCTGAGCGACGACTGCCCGGTGCTGAACACGCCCCTGCGCCAGTTGACCGATCTGTTCTCGACCCTGCGCGCCATCGTCGTGGGGGTGCGCCGCGAGGGCACGCTGTTTGCGCCCGAGCCGCGCGACCAGCTGTTCGCCGGCGATCAGGTCTATGTGTTCAGCCATACCGACGACGCCCAACGCGCGCTGGAAATCTTCGGCAAGAGCCAAAGCCGCCAGACCCGCGTGGTCATTGTCGGCGGTGGCAACGTCGGCCTGACGGTGGCCAGTGCGCTGGAAGCCCGTACCGACCGGGTACGGGTCAAGGTGATCGAGAAGGATCGCAAGGTGGCCGAAGCCGCCGCCGAGGCGCTGGAACGCACCATCGTGCTGAACGGCGACGGGCTGAACGCGGATCTTCTGGCCGAAGCCAACATCACGAAGGCCGACGCGCTGCTGGCGGTGACCGATGACGACAAGACCAACCTGCTGACGGCGGTGCGGGCCAAGTCGCTGGGCTGTCCGCTGACGATCTCGCTGGTCAATGACCCCGCGCTTCTGCCGCTGATGGGGCCGTTGCACATCGACGCGTATATCAACCCGCGCTCGACCACGGTGTCATCGATCCTGCGCCACGTCCGCCATGGCCGGGTGCGCAGTGTCTATTCCATCGGCGACGCCGAGGCCGAGGTGCTGGAAGCGCAGGTGCTGAAGACCGCCACGCTGGCCGGGCAGCAGGTGCGCGACATCGACCTGCCCGAAGGCGTGCTGATGGGGCCGCTGCGCAAGGGCGACAAGATCCTCATCCCGCACGGCGGCACGCGGATCGAAGAGGGCGACGTGGTCACCTTCTTCGCGTTGTCGGAAGATGTGCCGGAAGTGGAACGGCTTTTGCAGGTCTCGATTGACTACTTCTAGGATCCGCCGCAAGACCCAGCATCAACGCTGGTACGACCGTTTGCCGCTGCTGGTGATGACGGCGGCGGTGGCGGCGGCGCTGATGCTGGTGCCCGCGATCTATGCCGGCTGGGTCGGCGATCACGATGCCGGCCGGCCGTTCCTGTATGGCGCGCTGACCTTCGCAACGATCATCATGTTCATCGGCCTTTCGGTCTGGACCATGGATCAGAACAACGCCGCGCGGGCCATGCTGCTGTCGCTGGTCGGCACCTTCGCCCTGTTGCCTGTCATGCTGGCGCTGCCGGTGGTTGAGGCGATGCCGGGGCTGAGCTTCCGCTCCGCCTATCTGGAAATGGTGTCCAGCCTGACCACCACTGGCGCCACGGTGTTCTCGGTGCCGTCGCGGGTGCCGGAGACGGTGCATCTGTGGCGGGCGCTGATGGGATGGTACGGCGGGTTCATCATGTGGGTGGCCTCGATCGCCATCCTGGCACCGCTGCGGATCGGCGGGTTCGAACTGGTGCTGACCTCGGTGTCGCTGGGCCGCGATGCCACCCTTGGCCGCGCGACCATGGCCGAATACCCGATGCAGAGGGTCTGGCGATTCTGCCGGGCGCTGGCACCGATCTATGCCGGGCTGACCCTTGTGGCCTGGCTGGCGCTGCTGGTGGCGGGAGAGACCCCCTTCATCGCCGCCTGTCATGCCATGTCGGTGCTGTCGACCAGCGGGATTTCGCCGGTGGCGACGCTGGGGCAGGCCGCGTCGGGGCTGGCCGGCGAGATCGTGCTGTTCATGTTCCTGTTCTTCGCTCTCAGCCGGGGCCTGTTCGCCCGCGATGTGCCGACACCGCTGGGCCGCAAATGGTACCAGGATCCCGAACTGCGGCTGGCGGTGGTGATGATCACCGTGGTGCCGCTGCTGGTGTTCAGCCTGCATTGGGTGTCGCTGCTGGAGGTGCTGGTTCTGGCGACGGATCTGCAACCGCTGCGCGGCTACTGGGGCGGGCAGTTCATGACCCTGTCGTTCCTCAGCACCGGCGGCTTCATTTCGGCGGACTGGGAAACCGCGCGCAACTGGTCGGGGCTGACCACGCCGGGGCTGATCCTGATGGGGCTGGCGATGATCGGGGGCGGGGTGGCGACCACCGCCGGGGGCGTGAAACTGCTCAGGGTCTATGCGCTGGCCCGTCACAGCCAGTTCGAGATGGCCAAGCTGGTGCACCCGTCGATTGTCGCCAATCCCGGCACCCGCCTGCGCCGGTTCAAGCCCGAGGCGGCCTATGTGGCCTGGCTGTATTTCATGATCTTCGCGGTCACCATCGCCGCGCTGATGCTGGCGTTCGCGGTGGTGGGGGCCGATTTCGATACCAGCCTCGTGCTGACCGTCGCCGGGCTGACCACCACCGGGCCGCTGACCATCGTTGCCGGGGATGTGCCGATCGAACTGGGGCTGCTGAGCGGCCCGCAGCAATTGCTGTTGTGCGTGGCCATGGTGCTGGGGCGGCTGGAAACGCTGGCGCTGATCGCCCTGCTGAACCCGGAATTCTGGCGCTCCTGACCCTGTCGATGCAAAAATGCTGCAAGTGCGAAGTGATATTTCCGCATCCCGCGCGCCGTCTGGCCTTCACCGCCTGTTGCGTGCAGTCATGAAACGCGATTGAATGCCCCCAAGAGCACGGGTCGAGAACAAAAAGGTTTATAAAAAATGGCAACCGACCGTCAGAACCTGCAGGATGCATTTCTGAACCACGTTCGGAAAACCAAGGTTCCGGTGACGATATTCCTGATCAATGGCGTAAAGCTGCAGGGCGTCATCACATGGTTTGACAATTTCTGCGTGCTGCTGCGCCGGGATGGACAATCGCAACTGGTGTACAAGCACGCGATTTCCACCATCATGCCCAGCCAGCCGATCAGCCTGTACGAGGGCGAAGACTGACCGAGCCTGCCCCCCGCACCCCGGAGCCGACACGCGCCTGGGTCCTGCATCCCGAAATCCGGTCAAAACCGGGGCGCCGCGCGCCCGGTTTTGCGTTGGAAGAAGCTGTTGCCCTGGCCGCTGCGCTGCCGGGGCTGGACGTCGTGGGTGGCGATGTTGTGCGCCTGACCCAGCCGCGTCCCGGCACCCTGTTCGGCACCGGCAAGGTTGAGGAACTGGGCGCGCTGTTCAAGGCCAACGACATCGAACTGGTGCTGGTCGACGGCCCCCTGTCGCCGGTGCAGCAGCGCAATCTGGAGAAGGACTGGAAGGTCAAGATCCTGGATCGCACCGGTCTGATCCTTGAGATTTTCTCGGACCGCGCCCGCACCCGCGAAGGGGTGCTGCAGGTTGAAATGGCCGCTCTCAGCTATCAGCGCACGCGGCTGGTCCGCGCCTGGACCCACCTGGAACGGCAGCGCGGCGGGCTGGGCTTCGTCGGCGGCCCCGGCGAAACCCAGATCGAGGCCGACCGCCGCGCCATCGACGAACAACTCACGCGGCTGCGGCGGCAGTTGGACAAGGTCGTCAAGACCCGCGAATTGCATCGCTCTGCCCGCGCCAAGGTGCCGTTCCCCATTGTCGCGCTGGTGGGCTATACCAACGCCGGGAAATCGACGCTGTTCAACCGCGTGACCGGGGCGTCGGTGATGGCCAAGGACATGCTGTTCGCCACGCTGGACCCGACCATGCGGGCGATCGACCTGCCGGACGGGCCAAAGATCATCCTGTCGGACACCGTGGGCTTCATCAGCGCCCTGCCGACCGAACTGGTCGCCGCCTTCCGCGCCACGCTGGAAGAGGTTCTGACCGCCGATCTGATCGTCCATGTGCGCGATATTTCTGACCCCGAGACCGAGGCCCAGGCCGAGGATGTGCGCGAGATCGTGGAAAGCCTTGGCGTCGATCCCGACACGCCGCAGATCGAGGTCTGGAACAAGCTGGACCGTCTGGATGCCGAGGCCGCCGAGCGTCTGCGCGCCCTGGCGCCGCGCCAGCCCGACGTGCATCTGATCTCGGCGATCACCGGAGAGGGTCTGGACGATCTGCTGGCCGCAATCGCGACCCGCATTTCCGATCCGGTTCTGGACGACACCCTGCATCTGGACTTTTCCGATGGCCGCCGCCGGGCGTGGCTGTTTGCCGAAGGCGTGGTCGAGGCCGAGCGGCAGGGCGAGGACGGGGTCGACCTGGACGTGCGCTGGACCGCGCGGCAGAAAGAGACCTTCTCGCGCCTCTAGCGCCAATTCTGCTTTCCGCAGCGTCGCTGTGGCGGGTTTCCGCTTGTTTGCACAGCGAAATTCATCTCATGGTTAACCAGTTTCCCGCGTGGAAGTTGTGCTTTGAAAACTTTGCGTCAAAGTGGAGCCTTACACGCGGAGCGGCATGTCTTGCCGTTGGCCGGCTGCCCGCAAGGTGACAATCTGGCCTTCCGGGAATATCCGGGCTAGACAGCCTTCGTACCAATTTTTTCCAGCATCCAGCATTGGCTGGTAAGTGAGCGATCTTGACCGTCGATATCTATGCCCCCACCCCCGGTGATGCCCTCAGTTCCGCAGAGCTGGAGTTCTACCACCTCGTCAACGATTACCGTGTCTCCCTTGGCCTGGATACGATCCAGCTGTCGCAGAGCCTGACCACCGTCGCCGGGCGTCACGCGCAGGATGTGCTCTATAACATCTGGGAACCGAACCTGCAGCAACCGGCCAATGCCTCGCTCAACAGCTGGAGCGATGCGGTCTATTTCAACGACCATTCGAACACCGGCGTCATGCATAACGCACCGCAGCGCCTGGGCACGGCCTATGTGGATCCCAACGCCACGGCGACCACGCGTCTGGATCGCGGCTATGAACTGTCGGTGGCCGGTCCTGCCACCGTACTGGAAGCCTTCAACGCCTTCGTGGCGTCCGATCCGCATCACAACGTCTTCATCAACAGCGGCACCTGGGCCAATTTCGACTTCAATGCCATGGGCATCGGGGTTGAACTGGATCCCAGCATCTCCACCAACGGCGGCACCATCTTTCACCTGTGGTTCGGCGAAATGGTGGATCCCGCGGGCGCGCCCGACATCAATGGCGACGGCAGCGACAACAGCCTGCGCGGCACCCTGTTCGACGATGTGCTGGACGGTCTGGCGGGTAATGACACGATCCTTGGCGACGATGGCAATGACACCATCCGCGCCGGCACCGGCAACGATGTCTTCAACGGGGGCAATGGTGTCGACACGCTGATCGAGGATCTGAGCGGCGCGGCGGCCCAGCAGTTCGTTGTGCAGGTCAACCTTAACACCGGCGACCACGGCGCCAAGGGAGACGCGGCCAACCGCGACACGCTGATCGCCATGGAGAACTATACCCTGATCGGCGACTATGACGCCGAAGTCATGGGCAATGGCGCGGCCAACGTAGTCACAACCGATGCGGGTGACGACACGATCTCGGTCGGGGCGGGCGACGACACGGTCAATGCAGGCGGCGGCAATGACACCATCGATGGCGGCGGCGGTTCGGACCAGTTGTTCGGGCAGGCTGGCGACGACCATCTGACCGGCGGCTTTGCCAATGACTTCCTGTTCGGCGGATCGGGCAATGACACCCTTCTGGGCGGCGATTCCAACGACCAGTTGTTCGGCGGCAGCGGCATCGACACCATGGATGGCGGCAACGGCTCGGATTTCTACGTGATCGACGGTTTCGATCTGGTCCTCGATACCGGCACCACCGGGTACGACAAGGCGCAGATCAACGATGCAGGCGGCGTGTCGCTGCTGATGACCCTGGCCGGATGGGGCGGGATCGAACGTGTCAACGGCTTCACCGGCAATGACACCGTGGATGCCTCGGAACAGACCTCGGCCGTGTTCCTGTTCGGCGACGCGGGCGACGATACGATGACTGGTGGCGCGGGAGATGACGTTCTGATCGGCGGCGACGGCAATGACACGCTGACCGGCAATGATGGCAACGACATCATGCTGGGCGCTGCGGGCAACGACACCTTCGATGGCGGTGGCGGCAACGACGTATTCTACATCGGCGAAAGCGGCGATGTGGTCAGCGACGGCGGGGCCGGGTTCGACAAGGCGGTGATCTATGACACCAACGGCCTGAGCCTGAACGTCGGCAGCTGGGTCGGGGTCGAGCGGATCATGGGTCTGACCGGCGACGACACCATCGACGCCACCGGGCTGGCAACCTCGGTGACGCTGGTGGGCGGTGCTGGCAACGATGTGCTGACCGGCGGGTCCGATGCGGACGTGTTCTTCGGCGGGGCCGATGACGACACGCTTCTGGGCGCGGCGGGCGATGATGCGCTCATCGCGGGCGCGGGCAACGACATGCTGGACGGTGGCGCGGGCAACGACTTCTACCTTGGCGGTCTTGGCGCGGATGTTTTCGCCTGGACCGACGGGTTTGGCCGCGACGTGGTGAAGGACTTCACCGATGGCGTCGACCGGCTGGACTTCTCGGGCCACAGCACGGTGAATTCGACCAGTGATCTGGTCATCACCCAAAGCGGGCAGCACACGATCATCACCCTGGCAGCCGGTGGCACCGACCAGATCACCCTGGCCAATACGCAAGCCAGCCTGATCACCGGGACGGATTTCGACTTCGTCTGATCCCGGCCTTTCGACCCAAACAGAAAGACCCGGCCCTTGCGGCCGGGTCTTTTGCGTTCAGGGGGCCGGGCGCAGGGTGGTCACGCCGGTGGCGGCGGCTTCGGCCAATGCCGGGTCCAGCGACATGGGGATGTACTCGCCGCGCCGCCAGCGTTCGCCCAGATTGTCGTAGAACCGCGAAAACGGATGCCCCGACTGCCCGGTCGCGATGACAAACACCGAACTGTCGGGATCGGCCATGTCATAGACCCCGCGATAGCCCGCCGCATGCACGTTCAGGAAGGGCTGCGCGCCCAGCCCGGCGGTGCGGCCCCGGTTCAGGGTGTGATCGCCGCCCGAAGTCGGCTGGCGGATATTGACCAGCCAGCCCAGCCCCGGAATGCCGCCCAGCACCTCGTGATCATGGGTGGCCTGATGGGCGCTGCCCCATTGCAGCCCTTCCAGGCCGCCGCGATAGGTCTCGGAGATCCACAGCAACGCATCGTCCAGCGCCCGTTCGGCCATGTCGCGGCAGGTCTCGATCCCCGAAGAGCGGCTGACATCGCACCAGGCCGAGGCGCCGTCCACGTCGCGAAACACCCGTTCCAGGAAGATCGGGTCGGGATGGCTGAACGCGGCCGCCAGATCGCGGCCCAGTTCGTCGACGATCAGCCGTTGCTGCAGCGCCTGCACCCAGGCCGCATAGATCAGTGGCTCGGGCATGTGTTCGTTCATGTCGCCGTTCCAGTTGGCCAGAAGGTCCAGCGCCTCGCGCCGGGCGCGGGCCGGGCTGCCATCGGGGGCGGCCTCGCCGGTGAACCACAGGTCGGCACCGATCAGGGGCAGCAGGCTGCGGGCGGCAGGGCTGATGGTGTCAAGCTGCGCTTCCATGAAGCTGTCGCGCGAATGCACCTCGCGGTTCCGCATCAGCCGTTCCCAGCGATGCACCCGCTGGCTGTCGCCCCAAGCATAGCTGACATGCAGCGGGAAGGCGCGTTCCAGCGGCTTGTTGTTGGTATTGCCCAGCAGGCCGCCGTCGGGATCGGTGAAACGCGGGTTCGTGTCAAAGGGCAGCCGGCCCTGCCAATGGTTCTCGGCCCGCCATCCCGGCGCGGGCAGACGGCCCAGGCTGTCGTGCTGGGCCGAGCGTCGGGGCAGGGCGCCGATCATCACCATCGCCACGGTCTCGCGGTCGGCCAGCACAAGGTTCTGTGCGGGGGCGACGTACTCGGCCATCGCCTCGATTGCGGGGGCCACCGCGCGCTGCTGCATCAGGTGCATCCCGGCGGTCATGGTGCGGTCGTCGGGAGTCAGCGCGGTCCAGGCCAGGCTGGCCACATGGCCCGCGGGCACGATGGTGTTCAGGTCGAACAGGTCGCCGGGCAGCACCGGTCCGCGATCGGTCCAGCGCAGGGTCAGAGTCACCGGCTCGGCCCCCTTGACGCGGACCAGCGCGCCCTCGGTGCGAAACGGTGCCATGGCCCCGGTGGGGGTTTCATAGGCGTTGGGATTGGTGGGGTCGAGCCGCTCGACATACAGGTCCTGGTCGTCGGCATAGGCGCTGGTCAGCCCCCAGGCCAGATCCTCGTTGCGGCCCACAAGGATCAGCGGCATCCCCGGAATGGTGCCGCCGATCACGCCGCCGCCCGCAATCTCGATCCGGGCCAGGTACCAGATCGACGGCGCGGTCAGCCCCAGGTGCGGATCGTTGGCCAGCAGTGTGCTCCCGGTGGTGGAGCGGTCGGGCATCGCCGCCCAGACGTTCGACGCCCCGGCCAGCGCCGGGGGCGAGAAGGGTGACAGCGGATCCGTCAGCAAGGGGTTGCCGGCCAGTTGGGTGTCGGCCGCGGTCGGAGCGGGGCCAAGTGCCGCCAGCACCGCCAGCCCGCCCGTGGGATCGTCGGGCAGAATATCGCGCAGCCGCTCGGGGCTGACGGTCAGCGCGGTGCGCGCGCGCAGAACCTCGTCCTGAAGGTGTGCTGTCAGCTTCAGCGCCATCAGCTTGGCGATGGCCAGCGAATCCGATGGTTGCCACGGGGCGATCTCGGGGGGGAACAGAAAGAACTCGGGTGCCCCGCGTCCGCGTGCGCCAGTGTTGACCTGATCGATCCACGCGTTGACACCGGCGGCATAGGCGTCCAGCGCGGCCAGCGTGGCGTCGTCCTGTATGGCCTGCGATTGCACGGCCAGCCGATAGATGTCGAGCCGCCGCAGCGTCTCGTCGATCTTCAGGGTGCGGGGGCCGAAAATCTCGGACAGCCGCCCCTGCGCCGTGCGCCGCATCATCGTCATCTGCCACAGCCGGTCCTGTGCATGGACGAAGCCCAGGCCGAAGAAACTGTCGGTCTCGGTAGCGCCGAAGACATGGGGCACATTGGCGGTGTCGCGCACGATCCGCATCGGTGCCGACAGGCCCGGAAGCTCGAAGCTTTCGCTGTAGTCGGGCAGCGAGCGTGTGGCGAGGTAATAGGCCAGCGTCGCGGCCAGTGCGGACAGCACGACGCCCGCCAGGAAGAGGCGCAATACCCAGCGGAAGGCGCGAGTCATGGCAGGCTCCTGCAATCTGTCCTTTCGGGATCATCCCGCGCAGGCGCGCGCGGGACAAGGGGCATTCCGGCTTTGTGCGATCAGCGCAGGATGCGGGTGTACTTGGTGCCCTCGATGGTGGCCCCGGCCATCAGGCCCTGCTGCGCAAACAGGAAGGCAATGGCCGAATTCGAAGTCACGGTGCTGGCCTTCAGCGCGCCGCCGACCTCGCCACCGGTGAATTCCGCGGCCGCCCCGGCATCCCAGCCCGGCGAGGTGCGGAAGCGGCGCAGGGACTCGGGCGTCAGGAAGAACAGCACGTAGGCGTATTGCTGCGCCCCGATCTGAAACCCGACGCTGCCTTGGGTGGCCGAGTAGTAGTCCACCGTCACCCCGGCCACCTGCAGCGCGCCTTCGCCGTAGGAGCCACCAACCATGAACCCGGCCTCGCCTACCAGCGGCATCACCAGCATGCCGACGGATTTGTCGCGCAATTCGGCGGTTTCGGGATAGGTCTTGTACATGTAGTCCAGCGCCGCGGCGACCCGCGTGTCGATGGTTTGCGCCCCTTTGGAGCCCACGGAGTTGTCGCAGGCGGCCAGAAGCGCGCCCGCGCCCAGAAGCAGCCCACGCCGCGTCATGTTGATCATTGTCTTTGCCTCGATTTTCACTGCTCGGAAGCGGTTGCCCCGCGATTGGCGCGCAGTCTAGCGCGAAACGCGCCCCGTGTCACCGCAGCGCAGCATCACCCGGCCAGAAGCCGCGCGGCGCGGGGGGCAAAATAGGTCAGGATGCCGTTGCAGCCGGCGCGTTTGAAGGCCAGCAGGCTTTCCATCATCACCTTGTCGCCATCCAGCCAGCCGTTGCGGGCCGCCCCCTCCAGCATCGCGTATTCGCCGGACACCTGGTAGGCGTAGGTGGGCACGCCGAAGCTGTCGCGAACCTGGGTGCAGATGTCGAGATAGGCCATGCCCGGCTTGACCATGACCATGTCGGCGCCCTCGTCGAGATCGCGGGCGATCATGCGCAGGGCCTCGTCGCGGTTGGCCGGGTCGATCTGGTAGGTGTTCTTGTCCCCCTTCAGGGCTGCCGAGGCACCCACCGCGTCGCGGAACGGGCCGTAGAAGGACGAGGCGAATTTCGCCGAATAGCTCATGATCGCCACGTCGGAATGGCCCGCCGCCTCCAGCGCGTCGCGGATGGCACCGATGCGCCCGTCCATCATGTCCGAGGGGCCAAGGATGTCGGCGCCCGCCTCGGCCTGTGCCAGCCCCATACGCACCAGCGCCGCGACGGTTTCGTCGTTCACGATCATCCCGTCGCGGACAATGCCGTCATGGCCGTTGGCGTTATAGGGATCCAGCGCGATGTCGGTCATGACCGCGATCTCGGGCACGGCGGCCTTGATTGCCCGGATGGCGCGGTTCGACAGGTTGTCGGGATCCCAGGCCATCTCGCAGCTTTCGGTGCGGTCTTCCATCGCTGTGTAGGGAAACAGACACATGGCCGGGATGCCCAGATCTGCGGCCATGCGGGCAGCCTCGACCGCCTTGTCGACAGACAGGCGCGAGACGCCGGGCATCGCGGCGATGGGGTCTTCGATGCCGTCACCGTCGCGCACGAAGACCGGCCAGATCAGATCGGTCACCGACAGGGTGGTTTCGCGCACCAGCCCGCGCAGGGCGGCGGTCCGGCGCGTGCGCCGCGGACGATTGCGCAGGTATTGTCGATGGGCGTCGGTCATCTTGGGATCCTTTCTGACTGCTCCCTGACTGCCACCGATGGGCGGCAGGCTCAAGAGGCGGCGGGGGCTGGGCAATCGCGCCGCATTGGGCTAGCTGGAAGACAGACTTGAACGGGAATCCCATACCGTGCCGACGACAATTCTTGACCTGATCGACCTGCGGTCGTTTTCCAGTGTCTGGTACTGGATCCTTCTGGGCGTGATCTGGTCGCGGGTTCTGACCTATCCGATGGGGATCCCGGTGGACATGCTGCGGGCGGCGCGGGCCGAGGATCCCGCGGCGCGGGAACGGCTGGCGGCCCTGACCGAGATCATGGTGAGCCGTCATCTGGCGCATCTGAACGGCCTGGGTCCGATCCTGGTGGGGTTCTGGGCCTTTGCGCTGACCGGGCTGATCCTGCTGTCTGTCGTCTACCGCGTGGAATTTGCCCAGGCCATCCTTGTGCTGGCCTTGCCGCTGGCGCTGGCCGCCTGGATAACCGCGCGCGGAGCCCGGCACATGGCGCAGGCACAGATGACCGTGGACGACCTGCCGCGTGCCTTGAGCGTCCTGCGCTGGAAGCTGCATGCGCTGGCGCTGCTGGCGGTATTCTTCAGCGCCATCTGGGGAATGTACTACAACCTGTCAGCGGTGATGCTCTAGGGCCGGGGGCGGGTGCCTCCGGCGGGAGTATTTTGGCCAAGAAGAAATCGGGCGCGCCGATCTCCGCCGGACCGGGTGCTTGACACGACGGTGGGGCCGGGTAGGTCACGGCGCGGAACCACGCAACCACCCCGGAGGGTGACATGTCTCAGTCCGACAGCCAGAAACTGACCGTAGGTGGCGCACCGGAGGGCTTCGATGCGCGGCTGGTGCTGAAGGAGCTGGACCGCGGGCCGGTTCTGCATGTGGCGCGCGATGACAAGCGGCTGGAGGCGATGCGGGCAGCCCTGCGGTTCTTCGCACCCGATGTGCCGGTGTTCCATTTCCCGGCCTGGGATTGCCTGCCCTATGACCGGGTTTCGCCCAATGCCGATATCTCGGCGGCGCGGATGGCGACGCTGGCCGCGCTGGTGCATGGCGCGCCCAAGCGGTTCGTGCTGCTGACCACGCTGGCGGCAGCCACCCAGCGGGTGCCCGCGCGCGAAGTTCTGGCCGAAGCGGCGTTCTCGGCGCAGGTGGGGAGCCGCATTGACGAGGCCGGGTTGCGGCAGTTCCTGGTGCGGATGGGGTTCTCGCAAGCGCCCACGGTGATGGAGCCGGGCGACTATGCCGTGCGGGGCGGGATCATCGATATCTATCCGCCCGGCGACGGCGGCCCGGTGCGGCTGGATCTGTTCGGTGACGTCCTGGACGGCGCGCGGCGGTTCGATCCGGTCAGCCAGCGCACCACCGAGAAGCTGGACATCGTGGAACTGGCCCCGGTGTCAGAGATCGTTCTGGATGACGCGGCCATCACCCGCTTCCGGCAGACCTATCGCATCGAGTTCGGTGCCGCCGGGGGCGACGATCCGCTGTACGAGGCGGTCAGTGCCGGGCGCAAGCATCAGGGGATGGAGCATTGGCTGCCCTTCTTCCACGCACGGCTGGAAACCCTGTTCGACTATCTGCCGGGCGCAGTGGTGACGCTGGACGATCAGACCGATGCCATGCGTCTGGCGCGCTGGGAGGGGATCGCAGACCAATACGACACACGGCGCGAGGCGATGACCCATCGCGCGCGGATGGACACGGTCTATAAACCCGCAGCCCCCGAAACACTGTATCTGAACGACGCCGATTGGGAGGCCGCCGTGGCTGGCCGCCGGGTGCTGCGCTTTCATCCCCTGCCGCAGGCCAGTGGGCCGGGCGTCGTCGATGCCGGCGGCCGGATCGGGCGCAACTTCGCCCCCGAACGCCAGGCCGAGCAGACCAACATCTTCGAAGCACTTGCCGATCATATCCGCGCCCGGCGCGCTATGGGGGCGGTGGTGGTGGCCTCCTATTCCGAGGGCGCGCGGGAACGCTTGCAGGGGCTGCTTGAGGACGAGGAGCTGACGGGGCTGCGGCTGATTTCCGACAGCCGCGATCTGGTGGAAAAGGCCGGGCAGGTGCATCTGGCGATCTGGGGGCTGGAGCACGGGTTCGAGGCTGACGGGCTGACCGTCATCTCGGAGCAGGATGTGCTGGGCGACCGGCTGGTGCGCGCACCGAAAAAGCGCAAGCGGGCCGAGAATTTCCTGACCGAAACCCATAGCCTGACGCCGGGCGACCTGGTGGTGCACGTCGATCACGGGGTCGGACGGTTCACCGGGCTGGAAGTCGTCACTGCCCTCGGCGCGCCGCATGAATGTCTGGCGCTGGAATATGCGGGCGGCGATCGCTTGTACCTGCCGGTGGAAAACATCGAGCTGCTGTCGCGCTTCGGGCATGAGGAAGGTCTGCTCGACAAGCTGGGCGGCGGCGCGTGGCAGGCCAAGAAGGCGCGGCTGAAGGCACGCATCCGCGAGATTGCCGACCGCCTGATCCGCATCGCCGCCGAGCGCGAATTGCGCCACGCCCCGGTGATGGCGCCGCCCGATGCCATGTGGGAGGCCTTCTGCGCGCGCTTCCCCTATCAGGAGACCGACGATCAGCTGACCGCCATCGAGGCGGTGCTGGAGGATCTGGAACGTGGCCGTCCGATGGACCGCCTGATCTGCGGCGATGTCGGTTTCGGCAAGACAGAGGTGGCCATGCGCGCAGCCTTTGTCGCGGCCCTGTCGGGCACGCAGGTGGCGGTGATCGCGCCGACCACCCTGCTGGCGCGCCAACATGCCAAAAGCTTCCGCGACCGTTTCCGCGGCTTCCCGGTCGAGGTGCGCGCCCTGTCGCGTTTCATCTCGACGAAAGCGGCCAGTGCCACCCGCGCCGGTCTGGCCGACGGCACCGTCGATATCGTGGTCGGCACCCATGCGATCCTCGCCAAATCCGTCCGGTTCCGGAACCTCGGACTGGTGGTCATCGACGAGGAGCAGCGCTTTGGCGTGCAGCACAAGGAGCGGCTCAAGAACCTGCGCTCGGACGTGCATGTGCTGACCCTGACCGCCACGCCGATCCCGCGCACCCTGCAGATGTCGCTGTCGGGCGTCCGCGACCTGTCGATCATCGGCACGCCGCCGGTCGACCGTCTGGCGATTCGCACCTATGTGTCAGAATTCGACACGGTCACCGTCCGCGAGGCGCTGCTGCGCGAACACTATCGCGGTGGGCAGAGCTTCATCGTGGTGCCGCGCATCAAGGACATTCCCGACATGGAGGAGTTCCTGCGCGACCAGGTGCCCGAGGTGACCTTCATGGTGGCGCACGGCCAGATGGCCGCAGGCGAACTGGATGACCGGATGAACGCCTTTTACGACGGCAAATACGATGTGCTGCTGGCCACGACCATTGTCGAATCGGGGCTGGATATTCCCACCGCCAACACCATGGTGGTGCATCGCGCCGATATGTTCGGGCTGGCGCAGCTCTATCAGATCCGGGGCCGGGTGGGCCGGGCCAAGACCCGCGCTTATGCCTATCTGACCACCAAGCCGCGCGGCAAGCTGACCCCGCAGGCCGAAAAACGGCTGCGGGTGCTGGGCTCGCTCGACAGTCTGGGGGCGGGGTTCACGCTGGCCAGCCAGGATCTGGACATTCGCGGCGCCGGCAACCTGATCGGCGAGGAACAGTCCGGCCAGATGCGCGAAGTGGGCTATGAGCTGTATCAGCAGATGCTGGAAGAGGCGGTGGCCAAGATCCGCTCGGGCGAGAGCGAGGGGCTGGCCGAGACCGATGACCAATGGTCGCCGCAGATCAACCTTGGCCTGCCGGTGCTGATCCCCGAAGATTATGTGCCCGATCTGGACGTGCGCCTTGGCCTCTATCGCCGTCTGTCGGGATTGCAGAACAAGGTCGAACTGGAAGGCTTCGCGGCCGAGTTGATCGACCGCTTTGGCAAGCTGCCCAAAGAGGTGAACACCCTGCTGTTGGTGGTGCGGATCAAGGCCGAATGCAAGAAGGCCGGGATTGCGCGGCTGGACGCCGGGCCGAAGGGTGCGACGATCCAGTTCCACAACGACAAGTTCGCCTCGCCCGAGGGGCTGGTGGCTTTCGTGCAGGATCAGAACGGGCTGGCAAAGATCCGCGACAACAAGATCATTGTGCGGCGCGACTGGGCCAAGGAAGCCGACAAGGTGCGCGGCGCGTTTGCCATCGCGCGGGATCTGGCCGCCAAGCTGAAGAAGAAAGCCGCCTGACCGAAAGGGCACCCGCGCCGGTCGTGGTTAACCCTTCGTCAACCCAAGGTTTCTACCTCTGGGCCGGAGTCTTGAACTCTGGCCGACAGGTGCTGTGTGCGTGATCTGCCAGTCCGGGCAGGGAGAGTATGGATCATGCGGTGCTTGAGGGTTGGCGTTCAGGGGGGCATTGTGGCGTTGCTGCTGGCGCTGTCTCCGGCAGGGGCGGCCACGCGGGTGGATGCCATCCACGTGGTGTTTCAGGACTTTTCGTACCAGTCGAATTTCTGGGCCGGGGTGATGCCGACGGCCACCGTTGGCGGCCCTGCGCCGATCACGCGCATGGATATGGGATTTCACCTGACCTATCGCACACCGGTCGATCAGGCCTTTGCCTTCGGGCTGCGGCAACCTGCGGTGACTGGGGTCAGTGTCTCCATGCAAACCGCTGATATCGCGGGATTGTCCATGTCAGGAATGCGGATCTCGCACAGCGTGATGACGGATGCGCTGGTGATCCAGAGCGGGGCGGGCTTTGGCCTGCGCGGCGGGGTCGAGGTCTTTACCGCTGCTTCGGGGGCGACAACGCCGCTGGCGCGGCTGTCCTTCACATTGCCGGGGCTGTTCAACCTTGATCCGCTCACCGGGGCCGAGATCGCCAGCTATGACTACAACAGCCCTCGACCCCTCGATGCGCCGCGCTATGGGGCGCAGGCCATGTCCGGGGCAGCGATACAGGTGCAGCGCAGGTTCGTTTCGTCCACGCCGGGCCCGGTGCCCCTGTCGGGCGCGCTGGTGTACGGGATCAGCGGACTGGTAGCCCTGACCGGCGTCGGCCTGCGCGGACGCGGACGCCTCAGGTGCCGCGATGCTGGTCGAAGAAAGCTGCTGCGCGGTCGAAGAACTGTTTTCGGCGCGCGGGTGTTTCCATCATCGTCTCGTGGCGGCCGCCCTCGATGATCTCGATCTGGCCGCCGGTCATCTCGCGGCCCTGACGGGTCATGTCGGGCACCGAAACGATTTCGTCCCGTGTCGGCACCACGGTCAGGGTCGGGATGCCGGGATCGCGGATTCGGCGCAGCGCACGGCATTCGACCAGCGCGCGGTAAAGCCAGGGCACCGACGGCGCGCCCAGATCCAGCCCCGGTACTGCGTCCAGCTGCCGCCGCATATAGGCGATCATCTCGGGATCCGTGGTCAGCCAGTTGTCTGTCGGATCCGCCAGCCGCACGTAGGTTTCACGCGACATGCCCGGGGTGATCCATCGGTTCAGGCGGGTCTTGTGCGCCAGCCAGCCCAAACCCCAGGCTGCCGGGCGCACGCCGGGATACATGTTGATGCCCCACATCGGCGCAGAGAACACCGCCGAGGTCACATCGAGACCGTTCAGAACGGCGCGCAGGCCAATGGCGCCGCCCATGGAATGACCCAGCAGCACCCAGGGGCGCGGCATGTCATGATGCGCGGCATAGGCCAGCAGGGTCGCCACATCGCACTGATACTCGGCGAAATCCTCGACATGCCCGATGGCGGGATCGGTCAGCGGCCGGTCGGCCAGCCCCTGACCGCGAAAGTCGACGGCCACCGATCCATAGCCGCGTGCCAGAAACTCGGCGGCGGGAAGCCCGTACTTCTCAAGGTACTCGGTCCGTCCCGGCAGGATCAGAACCGTGCCCCGTGGCCCTGTCGCCAGACGCCCCACCCGCAGCCGCACGCCGTCGCTAGCCTCGGCCCAATGCGCCTCGGCCCCCTCGGGGGCCTGCGACGACGGGGTATGGAACGGGGCCGGGCCAAATCTCACGACAGCGAGGAGCCCAGTTTCATCGCCAACCCAAGGTCGCCGTCGATCTTCAGGCGACCGCCCATGTAGGCCGAGGTCGGGTCCAGTTCGCCCGACATCATCTCGCGGAACGTGTCCTCGTCGGCGATCAACGTCACATCGGCGTCTTCCGCACCAGCGCGCACGCCGTCGCTGTCCACCATGATCGAGCCTTCGCCCTCGATATCGAAACGGGCCACCCCGTCGAAGCCGTTGGGCATCTTTTCGGCCAGTTTCTCGACGGCTCCTGCAATAACATCGCTCATTTGTGCTCTCCTGTTGCATTCCCGCGGCTATCGACGGGAACATGTTTTGCGCTATCCTCGCCATATGCGAAGTATTCGGACCCAGATCAAATACGCCGTAGCGACACTTTTTGTGGCAGTGGGGTTTTCCACCATGGCGCTGGCCGAGGAGGCGCCGCTCGACAGGCTGTTCGACCGGCTTGCCGATCCCGAACTGGCCAACTGGCAGCAGGTCGAGAACGAGATCTGGGGCATCTGGTCGAAATCCGGGTCCGACACCGCCGATCTGTTGCTGGAGCGCGGCCGCCAGGCCATGACGGCCGGGGACATGCCGGCGGCCATCGACCATCTGTCCGCCCTGATCGACCACGCACCGGACTTCGCCGAAGGCTACAACGCCCGCGCCACCGCCTATTTCCAGGCCGGTCTGCTGGGCCTGTCCCTGCGCGACATCGAGGCGACCCTGGCCCTGAACCCGCGCCATTTCGGGGCGTTGAGCGGACTGGGGATGATTCTGGAACAGATCGGCGACGAGGCCCGCGCGCTGGATGCCTATCGTATGGTCAACGCTATACATCCCCACCGCCCGAACGTAAAAGATGCGATGAAGCGGCTTGAAGCCCGCTTGGGCGAAACCGCCCTCTGACACGCGGATCCCGGCGGGCATTCCGGCGGCGAAGGAAAGGGGTCTCATGTCTGGCAGCAGTCGCATCGAAGCGGTGCTTGGCCCCACCAACACCGGCAAGACCCATTACGCCATTGAACGGATGCTGATGCATCGCACCGGGGTCATCGGCCTGCCGCTGCGGCTGCTTGCGCGCGAGGTTTACGACCGGGTCAAGGAAAAACGCGGCCCCTCGGTGGTGGCGCTGATCACCGGCGAGGAACGCATCGTGCCGGAGCGGGCGCAATACTGGGTCTGCACCGTCGAAGCGATGCCCGAGGGCATGGGCGCGGATTTCGTGGCCGTGGACGAGATCCAGCTGTGCGCCGATCCCGAACGCGGCCATGTGTTCACCGACCGCCTGCTGCGCGCCCGTGGCCTGCTGGAAACCCTGTTTCTGGGGGCCGACACCATGCGCAGTGCCATCGCCGCACAGGTGCCCGGCGTCGTCTTCACCCATCGCGACCGCCTGTCCGAACTGACCTATATCGGCGCCAAGAAGATCAGCCGGATGCCTGCACGCTCGGCCATCGTCGGGTTCTCGGTGGAAAACGTCTATGCCATCGCCGAACTGCTGCGCCGCCAGAAGGGCGGGGCGGCGGTGGTGATGGGCGCGCTCAGCCCGCGCACCCGTAACGCGCAGGTGGAACTGTATCAAAGCGGCGAGGTCGATCACCTTGTCGCCACCGATGCCATCGGCATGGGGCTGAACCTGGACATCCAGCACGTGGCGTTTTCATCGCTGTCCAAGTTCGACGGCCGCCGGATGCGCCCCTTGCAACCCAACGAGTTGGCGCAAATCGCTGGTCGCGCCGGGCGCCACACCCAGAACGGCACTTTCGGCGTCACCGGCGAGGCCCGCCCGCTGCCCGAGGATCTGGCGCAGGCCATCACCGCCAACCGCTTCGTGCCGGTCAAGAAGTTGCAATGGCGCAACGCGCGGCTGGATTTCGGCACCGTGGGCCGGCTGATCGGCTCGCTTGAAGAGCGCACCGACGACGAATGGCTGTCCCGCGCGCGCGAAGCCGACGACCTGATGGCGCTGAAGACGCTGGCCGAAGTGGGGGCCATCCGGGCCCGGCTGAGCGACCCGCAGGCGGTGCGCCTGCTGTGGGACGTGTGCCGGATCCCCGACTTCCGGGGCATCAGCCATGCCGAACATGCCACGCTGCTTGAGACGATTTTCAACGACCTGCTCGAATTGCGCCGCATTCCCGACGACTGGATGGCGCGGCAGGTCAAACGCATCGACCGGACCGAAGGCGATATCGACACATTGTCGAAACGACTGGCATATATCCGCACTTGGACATATGTGGCTCAGCGGAAAGGCTGGTTGGACGATGAAGCCCATTGGCGTGAGGTCACTCGGGCTGTAGAAGACCGCCTGTCGGATGCGCTTCATGCGCGTCTCACACAAAGATTTGTTGATCGGCGCACATCCGTGTTGTTGCGCCGGTTGAAGCAGAGGGAGAGCCTTGTGGCTGAAGTAAACGATTTGGGCGAAGTCACCGTCGAGGAACAGTTCGTCGGACGGCTGGAAGGATTTCGCTTCATCCAGGACAAATCCGGCTCCCCCGATGAAGCCAAGACATTGCGGCAGGCCAGCCTTCAGGCACTGGCCCCGCATTTTCATCTGCGTGCCGACAAGTTCTACAACGCGCCCGACAGCGAGATCGACTATACCGATCAGGGCGGGCTGATGTGGGGCGAACACGCGGTGGGCAAGCTGGTTGCCGGATCCGAGCCGCTGAAGCCGCAGGTCAAGGCGTTCGTCGATGACGAAGCCGGTGCCGATGTGGCCGCCAAGGTGGAACGCCGCCTGCAGCATTTCATCGACCGCAAGGTTGCGACCCTGTTCGAACCGCTGCTGAACCTGCAACGGGACGAGACCCTGACCGGGCTGGCCCGTGGCTTTGCCTTCCGCATGGTCGAAGGCAATGGCGTGGTGCCGCGCGACGAGGTCGCGGGTGACGTCAAGGAGCTGGACCAGGAAGCGCGCGGCATGCTGCGCAAGCATGGCATCCGTTTCGGCCAGTTCACCATCTTCATGCCGCTGCTGCTGAAGCCGGCGCCGACGCGGCTGCGGCTGGTGCTGTGGTCGCTGGCGCAGGGTCTGGATGAATTCCCCTCCAGCCCGCCGCCGGGTCTGGTGACCGTGCCGACCGCGACCGATGTCCCCGAGGGCTATCACACCATGGCTGGCTATCGCGCCGCCGGAGAGCGGGCGATTCGCATCGACATGCTGGAACGTCTGGCCGATCTGCTGCGCGCGCAGGACACGCGCGGTGGCTTCGAAGCCACGCCCGACATGCTGTCGATCACCGGCATGACGCTGGAACAATTCGCGGGGCTGATGCAGGGGCTGGGCTACAAGGCGGAACGTGACGAGCGCCCCAAGGCGCGCCCGCAACCGGTCGAGGCGAAAACCGCGCCCGAAGCCACAACGGAACCGGACGCCAGCGCCGGGGCCGAGACGCCAGAGACGGATACAGAAGCAGCCTCCGAGGCCGACGCAACGGTTGCGCAACCGGAAACGGACGCGGCCGCTGAGACCGCGGCAGAGGCGGAAATCCCCGCCGAGGCCCCCGCCGCGGAAGCCCCCACAGAAGAAGCCCCCGTCAGCGCGGACACTTCGGCCGAGGCACCGGCAACCGAAGCCGCTCCCGAGGAACCGGCGGAGGTGGCCATCGAGGCCGCTGCCGAAGCCAGTGACGCCGACGCGCCGGCCGAGCCCGAGATCGAGGTGTTCTACACCTTCACCTGGGCACCGCGCCGCCGTCAGGGCGGACGTCCGCAACAGGGCCGTCGCGAAGGTGCTCCCGGTGATCGACCCGCCCGTGGCAAACCGCGCGGCGACGGCAAGCCGCGTGGCGACAAGCCCGGCGGCAAGTTCCAGGGCGGCAAGGGCAAGGGCAAACGTCCGCCGCAGGGTGCCAAGACCTATTCAGCGCGTCCGAAGAAGGCCGAAAAGCCGATCGATCCGGACAATCCCTTTGCCGCTGCGCTGATGGGGCTGCGTGACAAGACCTGACACCGGCATCGACGCGTCGGAGCATCCCTCCATGCGCGTCGACAAATGGCTCTGGCACGCGCGGTTCTTCAAGACCCGCAGCAAGGCCAGCGCCGTGGTGGCGGCCGGGCACCTGCGGGTGAACGGCCAGCACGCCAGAAAGGCGGCCCAGGCCATTCGTGCGGGCGATGTGCTGACCTTTCCGCAGGCGAAAACGGTGCGAATCATCAAGATCCTCGCCCTGGCCGACCGGCGCGGCCCGGCACCCGAGGCACAGGCGCTTTACGAAGACCTGACCCCGCAGGCGCCGCGCGATGACAGTGCCCCGCGCCCGGTACAGGGCCGCCCCGACAGCCGCGACCGCCGTGCCGCACGTGCGGCCAAACAGGCTCGGCTTGAATGATCGGGCGCGGCGGAGTAGGGAAACGCCAAACAAACGGATGAGTGCGCCCCATGACCTATGTCGTCACTGACAACTGTATCGCCTGCAAATATACCGACTGCGTCGAGGTCTGCCCGGTGGATTGTTTCTACGAGGGTGAGAACGCGCTCGTGATCCATCCCGATGAGTGCATCGACTGCGGCGTGTGCGAGCCGGAATGCCCGGCAGACGCGATTCGCCCGGATACTGAACCGGACATGGAGCAATGGGTTGAATTCAACCGCAAGTACAGCGAACTCTGGCCGGTGATCTACACCAAGAAGGAACCGCTGCCCGAAGCCGAAGAGCGCGACGGCGAAAAGGACAAACTGGGCAAATACTTCTCGGAAGCGCCCGGCGAAGGCGGCTGATTTCCGCCGCCAGACCTGCGCCCTGCACAGCGGCATTTCCCGTGCCGACATGCGGGGCTTTGAATTTTTGCGTATATGTGCTATATATTTTGGTCAGCGAACTATAACCGTCCGGAAACGTCTCGCACTCGGTGTGCGAGCACGTTTCTTTTTTCGCCTCGGAACCCGATCATTGCACGGGATCTGACGCGGACCAGAGCAAGGAAGACCACCAGATGAGCCAAGAGTATACGCCGGATTTCCGTGCCAATGATTACGTTGTCTACCCGGCCCATGGCGTCGGAAAAATTGTCTCGATCGAAGAGCAGGAAGTTGCGGGTCTCAAGCTCGAACTTTTCGTGATCTCGTTCGAGAAGGACAAGATGACCCTGCGGGTGCCGACGGCAAAGGCGGCCGGTGCGGGTCTGCGGGCGTTGTCGACCCCGGACGTGATCAGCCACGCGATGGAAATCCTGCGGGGCAAGGCCAAGGTCAAGAAAGCCATGTGGTCGCGCCGGGCGCAGGAATACGAACAGAAGATCAACTCGGGCGATCTGATCGCCATTGCCGAGGTGGTCCGCGACCTGCACCGCGCCGACGATCAGCGTGAGCAGAGCTATTCCGAGCGCCAGCTGTATGAAGCCGCGCTGGAGCGTCTGACCCGCGAAGTGGCCGCCGTCAAAGGCTCGGGCGAGGATGAAGCCCAGAAGGCCGTGGGCGAGGTTCTGTTGAGCCGCGCCGCCTGAGCACCCAGCTTTTCAAGCCTTTCAAAGCCGCGCCTTCGGGGGCGGCTTTCTCATGTCAGCAACACGGACAGGCTCAGCAGGGCGGCGACTTCGGCGATTTGTTGCGTGGCGCCCAGCACATCGCCGGTCTGGCCGCCGATCTTGGCGCGGGCCAGCAATGCCACGCCAACAGCAGCGGCTGCGGTGGCCAACGCCGCAACCATCACGCTGCTGCCCAGACAGGCCCAGGCTCCGGCGACGGCAAGACCCAAAGCCACGGCCGCCGTGGCCGGGCGCGGCTGTCCCAGCGAACGCGCCAGCCCGTCGTTTCGCGCCGCGGGCAGTGCGGCCCAGACCACCACCATCGCGGCGCGCGACAGCATCCCGACCGCCAGAAGCACCGGCCAGTGCCGGACCAGCTCGGCCAGCCCCTGCCAGCGCAACAGCCCCACCAAAACCAGTGCCAGCACGCCGTAGGTGCCGATGCGGCTGTCATGCATGATCTCAAGCCGTCGGTCGCGGGCAAAGCCGCCCCAGAAGCCATCGGCGCAATCGGCCAGACCGTCCTCGTGCATCGCTCCGGTCAGCACCACCATCAGCCCCAGCGCCAGTCCCGCCGACAGGTTTTCCGGCAGACCCATCCACAGCGCGGCCTGCATCAGCAACGCCGCCACCCCCCCCACCACCAGCCCCGCCAGCGGATAGGCCCAGGCGGCACGCGCCCCGCGTCGTTGCGCGGTATCCATCGCCACGGGCACCGGAAGGCGGGTCAGAAGACCCAGGGCCAGGGCCGGATCGGCGGGGTCCAGAAGGGCAGGTCGGGGTGCGGTCACTTGGCGGTTTTCCTCTGTGTTGTTCGCCGTTAACGTCCCGCCGGAACAAAAGCAACGAGGCTGCGCATGTCCCAGGAACCCTTTCAGTCGCTTTCGCAGATCCACAAGATCCTGCGTCAGCTTCCGAACCCCGATGAGGGGGCTTTGGTGCGGGCGCAAAACCGCAACGGCCAGTTGACCAAACCTCCCGGTGCGCTGGGGCGGCTGGAGGATCTGGCGATCTGGTACGCCGGGTGGCGCGGCGATCATCGCCCGGTCGTTCGCGCGCCGCAGGTTCTGGTCTTTGCCGGCAATCACGGTGTCGCCGCACGTGGCGTGTCGGCCTTCCCGCCCGAAGTCACGGTGCAGATGGTGGCCAATTTCCAAGCCGGCGGGGCGGCAGTCAACCAGTTGGCCAAGTGCTTTGGCGCCACCTTCATCGTGGTGCCGCTGGATCTGCAGAACCCGACGCAGGATTTCACCCAAGGTCCGGCGATGAGCGAAGCCGAGGTCTGCGCCGCCTTCAGCGCTGGCTGGCAGGGCGTAGACCCGGACGCCGACCTTCTGGTCACCGGCGAAATGGGCATCGGCAATACCACGTCCGCGGCCGCCATCGCGCTGGCCCTGTTCGGGGGCACTGCACGCGCCTGGACCGGGCGCGGCACCGGTGTCGAAGGCGCAGCCCTTGAGGCCAAGGCGCAGGTGGTGGCGGACGGGCTGACGGCCAATGCCGATCTGCTGGGCGACCCGTTGCAGGTGCTGCAAGCTCTCGGCGGGCGCGAGATCGCCGCAATGGCCGGGGCCATCCTGCGGGCGCGCAGCCTGCGCATTCCGGTGATCCTGGACGGCTTCATCTGCTGCGCGGCGGCGGCGGTGCTGGAGAAAGCCCGGACCGGTGCGCTGGATCACTGCGTGGCCGGACACCGCTCGGCCGAGCAGGCGCACCAGCGGCTGCTGGACGCGCTGCACAAGCCCGCGCTTCTCAGCCTCGGGATGCGCCTGGGCGAAGGCTCGGGCGCGGCGCTGGCCATCGGGGTTCTGCAAGGGGCTGTCGCGTGCCATTCCGGCATGGCGACCTTTGCCGAAGCCGGGGTCGCTGACGGCTGAGCCTCAGTTCTTCGGGGCGGGGATCGGTTCCTTGTCCTCGAAGGAGCCGTCCTTGCGCTCCACCTGGCTGACCAGCGCGGTTTCCAATTCGCGGCTGAACTGCTTGGCCCGTGCCATATAGGCGGCGTTCTCGGTCACCGGCACGCCGGGTTTCCAGACCTCGGCCTGTTCGCGCAGGGCCTTCCGGTCGAGCTTGTAATACAGGGTTTCCAGCTCGTTGGCCTCGAACTCGCTTAGCCCCATGTTTTCCAGCACGTAGCGCGCGGCGCGCAGCGAACTGTCGAACATCTCGCGCACGATGTCATTGGCTCCGGCGCGATACAGTTCGAACACATGCACACGGTCATGGGCGCGGGCGACGATATGCAGATCGGGCCGCACCCGGCGCGCATAGCGCACGATCCGGGTCGAGGCGTTCTTGTCGTCCATCGACACCACCAGCACCTGCGCTTCCATCAACCCGGCCGAGCGCAGCAGGTCGGGGCGAGTGGGATCGCCCAGAAACCCCTTGAAGCCGAACTGCCGCATCAGGCGGATGGTGTTCAGGTCGTTGTCCAGAACCGTGGTGCGAAAGCCGCTCATCTGCACCATGCGGTTGACGACCTGCCCAAAGCGGCCGACGCCCGCGATGATGATCGGGCCTTCCTGCTGGATCTGGTCGGGCGGCTGGTCGAGCGGTTCTTCCGAACGGATGCGCTTGGACAGGATCTCGTAGGCGATGAAAAACAGCGGTGTCAGCAACATCGACAGGGCGATGACCAGATAGATGACCTGCTGGTATTCCGGTGGGATCACGCCGCGTTGCAGACTGAACCCGACCAGTACGAAGCCGAATTCCCCGGCCTGTGCCAGCCCGAGGGTGAACAATCGCTGATCGCGCCCCTTGAGTTGGAAGATGCGGGCCAGCAACAGCAGGATCGCGCCCTTGGTAAACATCAGCGCCAGGGTCAGCGCCAGAAGCTGAAAGGGCTGCGCCAGGAAGGTGGTCACATCCATGCCGGCGCCGACGGTGATGAAGAACAGCCCCAGAAGCAGGCCCTTGAAGGGCTCCAGCGCGGTTTCCATCTCGTGCTGGAATTCCGAGTTGGCCAGCACCACCCCTGCCAGGAAGGTGCCAAGCGCGGGCGATACGCCCAGGATCAGCATCAGGCAGGCGATGGCGATGACGATCAGCAGGGCCAGCGCCGTGAACATCTCGCGCAGACGGGTGGCGTGGATGGCGTTGAACACCGGCCGGGTCAGGAAGATGCCCGCAAGGATGATGCCCAGAAGGGCGGCCATGGTCACCAGCGCCTCGCCCCAGACGGGCAACTGGCTGATGTGGCCACGGGCCCAGTTGGCAAATTCCATCATTCCGCTCGTGGTGGCGGCACCATGTCCGGCAACGTCATGGGCCGCGACCGGATGCGGGTCGACACCGCCAAGTGCAAGCAGCGGCAGCAGTGCCAGCATCGGGATCACGGCCACATCCTGCGTCAGCAGCACCGCGAAGGTGGCACGCCCGCCATTGGTCTGCATCAGCCGCTTTTCCGACAAGGTCTGCAACACGATCGCGGTCGAGGACAGCGACAGCGCCAGACCCACCGCCAGCGCCGCCGACCATGTCAGCCCCAGCGCCATGGCGGCGGCCATGATTGCGCCGGTGGACAGCACCACCTGCAACCCGCCCATGCCGATCAGCCGGTGTCGCATCGCCCAAAGGGCGCGGGGATCAAGCTCCAGCCCGATCAGGAACAGCATCATCACCACGCCGAACTCGGCAAAATGCTGCAGGCTCTCGGTCTCGCTGCCGACCACCCCCAGTACCGGTCCGATCAGGATACCGGCCAGCAGGTAGCCCAGCACCGACCCCAATCCCAGGCGCGACGCAATGGGCACCGCCAGGACGGCGGCCAGAAGATAGATCACGGCCTGAAACAGGAAACTTTCCATGGTCCCTCGGTGTGGTGGAATGCGATGCGGGTTTATCCCACTGTGCCGTGCTGGCTGCGGGGCCGCCACTGGTCATTGCGCAGATGCGGCCATCCCACGCGCTTGTGACCGCGCCGGGCGCAATCCTAGCCGCGCGGCATGGTCAGGGTCACGTTGCGCCCGCCCTTCACATAGCTCAGCCGGCCCTCCTTGATGGCCGACACCTTGCCGCCGTCGATGCGATCGCCGACCTCGACATTGACGACCCGTCCCGACGCCAGGCGCACCAGGGCGCGCGGCGATCGGCTGGATCCGAAAGTGCCCAGCAGATTGATCTCGTTCAGGTCGATCCCGCTGCCACGGGTGGCCTGTTTCGCCACCTTTTTCGGCGAGGCCGCCGTGGCGGTCTCGACCTGATCCTGCCGGATCACCTGCGGCGCGGGCTTGGCGACGCTGGCGGCGGCGAAACGTTGCGCGGCTTGTGGCGAGCGCGCCTTGGGGCGCGGGGCCTGGCTGACGGCCTGCGCGGTGGCCGGCGCGTCGCGCACTGCGTCTTGTGCCGAAGCAGGGCGCGGTACCGGGCGGTAAAGCGCCAGTTCGGTCTTGGTCTTGCCGCCAAGGGCGGCGCGCTCGAACTTCTCGTCCAGACCCTGCGGGCGCGCGCGCGGCGCGACGTTCCTGAGCGGATGATCCTCGGCCAGACCGGCGCGGGTCAGCACGATGGTGACCGCGACGGGCTCTTCACGTTCCGGGCGCGGGCGGGCCTCGCCGGGCGGCTGGCCTTCGAACACCAGTACGCCGTCGGGGGTCGGGGTGCCATCGGCGCTGGGGCGGACCAGCCCGCGGTCGTCCACCACGAAGATCTGAGCGGCGGCCCCCGGCGGCTGGGGCGAAGCGGGCAGGCTGTCGGCGCGCCAGGTGGTCAGATCGGCCAGTGCCAGCGCATCGGTGCGAAAACTGGGATCCAGCCCCGGCATTGCAAGGTCCAGTAGATCCTGTTCGTCCAGCGGCTGGGTCAGGATCGGCGCCGGGCTGTAGAAGACCGTCAGATCCTCGGGCAACGGCGGCGGCTGATCGGCGGTGCGTGTCGCCTCGACCGGATCGGCGGCGGCGGTGATGCTCTCGCCGCTTTCGTCTTCATCCGCCGCGATTTCGGCCACGATGGGCTCATCCGGCTCTGCGGCGATGATCTGGGCCGGGGATTCGGGTGCGGGCCCCTTGGCCATATCGTCGACGGGCCACAGCGCGGCCACAGACAGACCGGCAACCAGCACCAGGGTCAGCGCGGCAGCAATGCGCAGGCGTGGACCAGGGGTCAGCCGGTGGCGCAGGCTGCGGGCGGCCACGGCGCGCTTGATGCGGGGTGGCGGATCCTCGGCCTCGATCTCGTCAAGGGTGCGCAGATTTTCGGGATCGCGGCGGGCGACCTCATCGGCGCGGATGCGGGCCGGGGTGAGCGCGGCCACAGGCGGCGGTGACGGGACGGACGCAACTGGCGGCTCGACAGGCTGCTCGGTCACGCCGGGCGCGGTCTCGGGATCGGGCAGGGGCGGCCAGGGTTGGGCGCCGTCCGGGGGACGCAATCCGCCAAGGTCGGGCTGATCGGGGAACTGGCCGGGTTCGGGGCGCGCGGTGAAGGCCGACGGCGCGGCACCGCAAGCCTGCAGGAAGGTCGTGGCTTCCTCGACCACCACGCGCGGTGCGGCGGCGATCAGGAACCAGCCGCCCTGCAAGTCCCAGTCCAGCGCCATGGCGTCGGTCAGATGCGGATGCTTTGCACACAGAACCGCGATCAGCCGGGCCGTGGGATCTTCGGCAGTCTCGCCGATCTCCTGCATCGACAGCGCGGCATAGGTCATCTGGTCGGGGGGCAGCGCCACCAGCAGATCCAGGGCGTCCAGGGGCGTGTCCAGATGCCCCGCGCCCAGACGCAACAGTGCCGACAGCCGGTTTTGCAGCCCGTCGCCGGCCAGCGGCGTACGGCCCAGCCGTGCCCAGCCCCGGCCCTGGGGAACCAGGAGCGTTGCCCACTCTTCCGAGAGGTCGAGAGCACATCGTTGCGTCATTTGCCTGTCCGGACTGCCTTGCCGCTGCATAGCGCGGTTTGTTTTCCAGAATGCTACCATATCTGGAAAGGCAGGACAGGCCCTACCGGACCTGAAAACACCCTCAACCAAAGGAAAACCGCATGACCAGACCGCTGATCCCACTTCTTCTGAGCGCGATGCTGATGGCCGGGGCCGCCGGTGCCGACACGCCGCAGCGCAGCATCACCGTGACCGGGGAAGGCCGCGTGGCCGCGGCCCCCGACATGGCGCGCTTGCAGGCCGGCGCGGTGGCGCGCGCCGACACCGCCGAGGGCGCGCTGGCGGCCATGTCGGACATGATGGCGGCGGTGCTGGCGGCGCTGAAGGCCGAAGGCATCGCGCCCGAGAAGATCCAGACCCAGTCGCTGGGCTTGATGCCGCTGCGGCCCAACCGCAATGACCCTGGCGTCGATCCGCTGGCGGTGATCGGATTCGAGGCACGCAGCGAGGTGGCGGTCGAACTGGTCGATCTGGCGCGGGTGGGGCCGGTCATCGACACGCTGGTCAAGGCCGGGGCCAATGACATCTCGCGGTTGACCTTCGACATCGCCGATCCCGCCGGGTTGCGCGATGCGGCGCGCAAGGCGGCGGTGGCCGATGCGCTGGCCTCGGCCAAGCTTTACGCGGACGCGGCCGGGGTCGAACTGGGCAAAGTGCTGAGCCTGAGCGAACAGGGCGGCGGGATGCCCCGGCCCGAAATGGCGGGCCGGGCGCTGATGGCCGATGCGGCGGTGCCGGTGGCCGAGGGCGAACTGCAGGTCACCGCGCGGGTGACGCTGGTCATCGCCCTCGACTGAGACCGATCAGCTGGTGGCCTTGGCCAGGGCCTGGTCAAGGTCGTGGATCAGGTCCTCGGCGTCTTCGATGCCGATGGACAGACGCACCACATTGGGGGCCGCGCCGGCGGCCTCCTGCTGCTCGGGCGTCAACTGCCGGTGCGTGGTCGAGGCCGAATGGATCACCAGCGACCGGGTGTCGCCAAGGTTGGCCACATGGCTGAAGATCTCGACACTGTCGACGAATTTCACGCAGGCCTCGTAGCCACCCTTGATGGCGAAGGTGAACAGCGCCCCCGCGCCCTTGGGATACAGCGCCTGAACCCGGTCGTAATAGGGCGACGAGGGCAACCCGGCGTAAGTGACGAAATCGACGCGGTCGTCATCTTCCAGCCAGTTGGCGATGACCTGCGCGTTTTCCACGTGGCGCTGCATCCGCAACGACAGGGTCTCGATCCCCATCAGCGTGTAATGCGCTGCCTGCGGGTTCATGGTCATGCCCAGATCGCGCAGACCCACGGCGATGGAGTGGAAGGTGAAAGCCATCGGGCCAAGGGCTTCGTGGAACTTCAAGCCGTGGTAGGCGGGCTCGGGCGCGCTGAGCGAGGGGAACTTGTCGCTGGCCGACCAGTCGAACTTGCCGCTGTCCACGACGCAGCCGCCGGTGACGGTGCCGTTGCCGGTCAGGTACTTGGTGGTCGAATGCACCACCAGGTCGGCGCCATGTTCGATCGGGCGGCACAGGTAGGGCGTGGCCGAGGTGTTGTCGACGATCAGCGGCACGCCGCCGTCATGGGCGATGCCCGCGATGGTCAGCAGGTCGGTCACGTAGCCGCCCGGATTGGCGATGGATTCGCAGAACACCGCGCGGGTGTCGTCGTCGATGGCCGCTTTCACCGCCTCCACATCGTCGAAATCGACGAATTTGGCCGACCAGCCGAAACGCTTGATGGTCTGGCTGAACTGGGTGATCGTGCCGCCGTACAGACGGGTCGAGGCGACCACGTTCTTGCCCGGTCCCATCAGCGGGAACAGCGCCATGATCTGCGCCGCATGGCCCGACGAACAGCACACCGCTCCGGCGCCGCCTTCCAGCGTGGCGATGCGTTCGGCCAGCACCGCAACCGTGGGGTTGGTCAGGCGCGAATAGATGTAGCCGACCTCTTGCAGGTTGAACAACGCTGCGGCGTGATCGGCATCGCGGAACACATAGGCCGTGGTCTGGTAGATCGGTGTCTGCCGGGCGCCGGTGGCCGGATCGGGGCTGGCGCCTGCGTGGATCTGCAGCGTGTCGAAACCTAGTTTTGCCGTGTCGGACATTGCTCTCTCCCTGTGGTGTCGCCAAAGTAGCAGTAAGTGAAGGTTTTCGCGCCGACAAGCAGCCATAGGAGTCCGCAATGCCCATGCCCTTTCACCTGGCCATCAATGTGGCCGATCTGGATGACGCCCGCGCCTTCTATGGCGGGCTGCTGGGGGCCGAAGAGGGGCGCAGCACCGACACCTGGGTGGATTTCAATTTCTTCGGCCATCAGTTGTCGCTGCATCTTGGTCCGATTCTGGAAACCCGCAACACCGGCAAGGTGGGCGACCACATGGTGCCGATGCCGCATTTCGGCGTGGTTCTGGCGATGGCCGACTGGGAGGCGCTGGCCGCGCGGCTGACCGAGGCCGGGATCGACTTCGTGCTGCCGCCGTCGCGCCGGTTCGAAGGCCAGCCCGGCGCGCAAAGCACCATGTTCTTCCGCGACCCCTGCGGCAATCCCATCGAGGTGAAGGGTTTTGCCGACACCGACGGGATTTTCGCCAGCTGACCGCATTCGCGCGCCGTCCCGTTAAGCCCCGTCCCGTCAAACGGGTTGATCGGGGCGTTGCGCTTGCCTAGGCTTCCCGGAAATGCACCGGCATTTGGGCCGGTATTCAGGGAGTTGGACCATGAAATTCACCCGCTTTGGCGCGGTTGCCCTGTCGGCGCTGCTGGCCGTGCCTGCCGCCGCCGACATCACCATCGCCCATGTCTACGGCAAGACCGGCCCGTTCGAGGCCTATGCCAAGCAGTCCCATGCGGGCCTGATGATGGGTCTGGAATACGCCACCGGCGGCACCATGGAAATCGACGGCGAGAAGATCGTGGTGATCGAGAAGGACACCCAGTTGAAGCCCGACATCGGTCGGGCGCTGCTGGAAGAAGCCTATGGCGATGACGAGGTCGATCTGGCGGTCGGCCCGGTCAGTTCCGGCGTGGCGCTGGCGATGCTGCCGGTGGCCGAGGAATACGAGAAGATCCTGATCGTCGAGCCAGCGGTGGCCGACAGCATCACCGGGGCCAACTGGAATCGCTACATCTTCCGCACCTCGCGCAACTCCAGCCAGGATGCCATCGCCAATGCCGTGGCGCTGGGGGGCGAGAGGGTGAGCGTGGCGACGCTGGCGCAGGACTATGCCTTTGGCCGCGACGGCGTGGCCGCCTTCGAGGAGGCACTGACCGGCACCGGCGCGGCGCTGGTCCACAAGGAATTCGTGCCGACGGACACCACCGATTTCACCGCCGCCGCCGAGCGGATCTTCAACGCCATGAAGGACGTGGACGGCGAGAAAAAGCTGTTCATCATCTGGGCCGGAGGCGGCAACCCGATGAGCAAGATCAACGCGATGGAGCCGTCGCGCTTCGGCATCGACATCGCCACGGGCGGCAACATCCTGGCGGCGCTGAAGGCCTATAAGGAACTGCCGGGCATGGAAGGCGCGACCTATTACTACTATGAAATCCCGCAGAACCCGGTGAACGACTGGCTGGTGACCGAACATATCAGCCGCTACGACAGCCCGCCGGATTTCTTCACCGCGGGCGGCATGAGCGCCGGCATCGCCGTGGTCGAGGCGATCAAGGCCGCAGGCTCTACCGACACCGAGGAACTGATCGCCGCCATGGAAGGCATGTCGTGGGAAACCCCCAAGGGCACGATGACCTTCCGCGCCGAGGATCATCAGGCGCTGCAGTCCATGTATCATTTCAAGATCAAGGTGGACGAGAACGTGGAATGGGGTATTCCTGAACTGGTACGTGAGCTTACGATCGACGACATGCCGATCCCGGTTCGCAATTGACAGGTAGCGCGCCCTGCCTTGTGCAACGGCGGGGCGCTGCGGACGGGTGAGTGACGGCAATGGCCGATATGGTATTGGAGACCCGTGACCTGACCGTCCAGTTTGGCGGTCACGTGGCGGTAGACGGGATCAGCACAGGCTTTCGGGCAGGCGAGCTGACCGCGATCGTCGGACCCAACGGGGCCGGAAAGACCACCTATTTCAACCTGATCTCGGGACAGATCGCGGCCACGCGCGGGCGCGTTCTGCTGGAGGGGCGCAACATCAGCCGCAAGCCCGCCTCGACGCGCACGCGCATGGGACTGGGGCGCGGCTTTCAACTGACCAACCTGTTTCCCGACCTGACGGTCTATGAAAACGTCCGTCTGGTGGTGCAGGCGCATCAGCGCAAAGGCGGACGCTTGCTGCGGCTGGCCGACAGTGACGATCACATGCGCGACATGACGCATCAGGCGCTGGACCAGGTACAGATGCGCGTGCAGGCCGACAAGCCGGTCAGCGAACTGCCGCACGGCGACCAGCGCAAGCTTGAGGTGGCGATGCTGATCGCCATGGATCCCAAGGTCTACATGTTCGACGAACCCACCGCGGGCATGTCGCCCGATGATGCGCCGGTGGTGCTGGACCTGATCGGGCGGCTGTCGCAGGACCGCAGCAAGTGCATCCTGCTGGTGGAACACAAGATGGATGTCATCAGTGCGCTGGCGGATCGGATCATCGTGCTGCACAACGGCGCGCTTGTGGCCGATGGCGCCCCGCGGGACGTGATGGCCTCGGCCATCGTGCAGGAAGCCTATATGGGACGGGCACAGGCCAATGTCTGACGACGAAGACAAGATCAACCTGCGGGTCGACCGCCTGGCCGCCGCCATGGACGCTGCTCGCGCCCGCGCCCGTGGCGAACAGCCCGCCGAAGCGCCCAAGCCCAGGGCCGAAGCGCCGCCTCCGGTGAGCGAGGAATTCGCACCGCCCGAACCCGGTGCCTCGCTGCAAGAGGCCGGCCGACTGGCCGCCCGGCCCTTTGGCGCCGCTGGGGAAGAGCCCGCCCCGGTTGCGCCCGCTCCCGAGCCTGCGCCCGAGGATGTGCGGGAAGAGGCATGGCCCGACATGGACCCTGTTGCCGAGGTTGCGCCGGAGCCAGAGCCCGCATCTTGGTCAGACCCCGCGTTTGAACCGGATCCCGAACCGGGCCCGGAGGCAGATCCGGAACCCGATCCCGACCCGTTCCAGGCACGGGACGGTTTCGCGCCCGAAGTGCAGGACGGCGACGTCGCAGATGCCCCGGCTGAGGACGAGGTTCCCGCCGAACCGGACTTCCTTGAACATCAGGACGCGGAGGAAGACTGGAGCGAGGATGCGCCCCACGCCATCGACGCGCCTGCCATTGACGATGACGCCATCCCCGCGGAAACCGGCCCCCTTGTCCTGAGCGAATATCACCAGGTCGAGGACCAGGACGACGGCGTGGACCCTGGTTCCGCCGCCGTCGACGATCAGCCGATCCACATCCGGGTGGAACCGCCGGTCACCTATTGGGAGGACCCGGAGGATCCGGGCGTGACGCTGGTCCCCCCGCTGCCCGAGACGCCGCTGCCCGTGACCCCGTCCATTCTGGCCCCGCGCGGCCCGGCCCTGCTGCGCCTGTCCGGGGTGCACACGGATATCGGCCGCTATCACATCCTGCACGGGGTCGATCTTGAGGTGCCCACCGGCGGCGTCACCATGCTGCTGGGCCGCAACGGCGCCGGAAAGACCACGACGCTGCGCACCATCATGGGGCTGTGGCGCGCCCGCGCCGGCACGATCACCCTTGGCGGGCAGGAAATTCAGGGCCAGCGGCCGCACCGGATTGCGCGGGCGGGCATCGGTTTCGTGCCCGAGGACATGGGCATCTTCGCGGATCTGACAGTGGCGGAGAACATGGCGCTGGCCGCCCGCAGCGGCCGGATCAGCCGCGACCGGCTGGACTGGATCTTCCGTGTATTCCCGGCGCTGGATCAATTCTGGCGGGCGCGGGCCGGCACCCTGTCGGGCGGCCAGAAACAGATGCTGTCGGTGGCCCGCGCGGTGATCGAGAAACGCCGCCTGTACCTGATCGACGAACCCACCAAGGGTCTTGCCCCGGCCATCGTCACTTCGCTGGCGGGCGCGCTGAAGGATCTGAAATCGCAGGGCGCCTCGATCCTGATGGTGGAACAGAATTTCGCCGTGGCCGCTGAACTGGGCGACACCGCGGCGGTGATGGAAGACGGCCGCATCGTCTGGGCGGGGGAGATGGCGGAACTTGCCGGATCGCCCGACCTGCAGGCGCGCTACCTTGGACTGAACGTGGAGGCCCTATGAGCAGCAGCACCCCCGACGTGGGCGCGATCCACGCCACCACGCCCCGCCGGATCGGCGGACGCCGCTTTCCGGCGCTGGTGCCGCTTCTGCTGGTGCCGGGGCTGGTGATCCTTGGCCTTGTGGCCATGGCGCTGCAGGCCAGCCTGCCCGAGGGCGCCGGGTGGGCAGCGCTGCTGGACCCGGCCACATGGTCGGGCCTGCCCATGGCCGCCATCGCGATCCAGCCCAGTTGGCTGACCCTGACGGTGTCGGGACTGGCGATGGGGATGATGATCTTCCTGATGGCCTCGGGGCTGACGCTGGTCTTCGGGCTGATGGATGTGATCAACTTCGGCCATGGGGCCTTCATCTCGGTCGGCGCCTTCGTCGGGGCCAGCGTGCTGTTCGCCTATGCCAGTTGGGTCGGCGCGCCGGATCTCGGGCTGAACCTGGCCGCCGTGGCCCTGGCGGTGCTGGCGGCGATGGCCGCCACCGGGGCCATGGGGCTGGTGTTCGAACGGGTGATCGTGCGCCCGGTCTATGGCGCGCATCTGAAACAGATCCTTGTGACCATGGGCGGGCTGATCATCGCCGAGCAGTTGATCCACGTGATCTGGGGCCCGGACGAGATATTCCTCAGCCGCCCCGAGACCCTGAAGGGCGCGCTGACGTGGCAGGGCGCGGCGCTGGAGAAATACCGCCTGCTGGCGGTGGCCGTGGGGCTGGTGGTCTTTGCGCTGATGGGGCTGGTGCTGCGCTTCAGCCGCATCGGGCTGATCGTACGCGCCGGGGTGCAGAACGGTGAAATGGTCGAAGCGATGGGCTATCGCCTGAGCCGCATCTTCGTGCTGGTCTTCGTCGCGGGTTCGGCACTGGCCGGGTTGGGCGGCGTCATGTGGGCCATGTACCAGGAGGTCGTCACCGCCCAGATGGGCGCCGAACTGATGGTTCTGGTGTTCATCGTGGTGATCATCGGCGGGCTGGGATCGGTCGAGGGCTGTTTCATCGGCGCGCTGCTGGTGGGGCTGACCCAGAACTACACCGCCTTTCTGGAACCGAAGATGGCGCTGGTGTCCAACATCGGCCTGATGGTGCTGATCCTGATGTGGCGGCCGCAGGGCATGTTGCCGGTGGTGAGGGCGAAATGATGGTCAAGTTGCTGTCCGGTGACAAACCCGGTTCTGTCCTCTTGTCGCTGATATTGCTGGGGATATTCCTGTCCCTGGCCTTTGCGCCCTTCCTGTTCGAAGGCACCCGCGCGCTGGATACGGCGGCGCGGATCTGTGTCTTCATCGTGCTGGTGGCCAGCTACGATCTGCTGCTGGGCTATACCGGCGTGGTCAGTTTCGCCCATACGATCTTCTTCGGCTTCGGAGCCTACGGCGTGGCGCTGGCGTCGATTCACATGGGCCGCAGCTTCGAGGCACTGGCGATGGGCGCCGGGGCCGGGGCGCTGGGGGCGGCACTGCTGGCGGCGGTGATCGGGCTGTTTTCGCTACGGGTGCGGGCGATCTTCTTTGCCATGATTACACTGGCGGTGGCTTCGGCGGTGGCGGTGCTGGTCTCGCAGCTTTCGGTTCTGACCGGGGGCGAGGACGGGCTGACCTATCGCATCCCGCGCGAACTGACGGCGGCGGTGACCTATGGACAGGCGCCGGAATGGCGCATTGCGCTGCCCGAAGCGGTGGCGCCCGGAACCGAGGAGGGACCGGCGATGCTGACCCTCGGTGGCGACCGGATCAGCGGCAAGATCGCCAACTACTACCTTGTTTTTGCAGGCTCCCTGATCCTTGTTCTACTGATGCTTCGGATCGTGAACTCGCCCTTCGGACGGGTTCTGCAGGCGATCCGCGAGAATGATTTCCGGGCCGAGGCCATCGGCTATCGGGTGGTCAGCTACCGCATCGGGGTGACGGTTCTGTCGGCGGTGTTCGCGGCGCTGGCGGGGTCGCTGTTCGCGATCTGGCTGCGCTATGTGGGGCCGGACACGGTGTTGAGCTTCGAGATCATGATCGACATCCTGCTGATGGTGGTGATCGGCGGCATGGGCACGATCTATGGCGCGGTGATCGGCGCGGTGGTGCTGATGCTGGCACAGAATTACCTGAAAGACCTGATGGCGGGCGCGGCCACCGGGCTGGCGGATGTGCCCTATGCGGCGGACCTGCTGAACCCGGATCGCTGGCTGTTGTGGCTGGGGGTGCTGTTCGTGCTCAGCGTCTATTTCTTCCCCACAGGGGTGGTCGGGCGGCTGCGCGGCAAGCGCGGCTGAGGGCCGAAAACCGGGGCTGGAAAGCGTCTGGAAAAGGTATGGCTGGTGTATGGCTGCGGGGCTGGCCCGCAGCCCACCGCCGCCGACCGGGATCGGCACGAAAAAGGGCGGCCCTGAGGCCGCCCCGTTTGTGTCCGTACCACTGATGTCCGCTCAGCCGACGCGGGCCTTCATCTCGCGCATCAGGCGGGCGTTCTTGGTCATCGCGGCGACCACGTCGTCATAGGTGGTCATGCCTTGCGCTTCCAGCATCGCCAGCATCCGCTGGAACACCTCGGCGGTGGCCACGGTGTCGCCATAGGCGGTGTGGCGGACCTCGGCCGGGATCACCACGCCGAAGCGGTCGGCCAGCGCATCCAGCGTGTGCTCTTCGTTCTGGCCGAACAGGATCGCCGACAGCAGCACCGTGTCGAGCACCGGGTGATCGAACGGCGCACCGATGATGTCGGCATGGCGATGGAAGAAGGCCATGTCGAAGGGCGCGTTGTGGGCGACCAGCACGGCGTTCTCGCAGAAGCGGTGAAACTGCGCCCCGGCCTCCTTGATGGTCGGCATGCCTTGCACCATGTCCTCGGTAATGCCGTGAATCTCGGTGGATTTGGGCGGGATCGAACGTTTGGGATCGACCAGCTGATCCAGCACCTCGCCATCCACGCGCTTGCCATTCAGCAGACGCACGGCGGCGATCTGCACGATCTCGTCGCCGCCCTTGGGATCGAGCCCGGTGGTTTCGGTGTCAAAGACCACATAGGTCAGTTCCGACAGCTTCTTGCCGGTCACCGCGCCGTCGCGGACCTGGGTCAGCAGATCGAAGTCAAAGACCGTGGGCCGCCCGTAGCCGGGTTTCAGCGATCCCAGCGCCTCGACCGCGCGCGCCTCGGCGATGGGCAGCACCAAAGCGGCTTGCCCCGTGTCCGTGGTTTCGGGCCAGATGTCGGCGTTGTGGTGGTCCAGGATCTCCTGCCCGGTGATCTCGAAGGGACCGTCTTCCAGCGGCGCATCCAGAACCTCGCGCAGCGCCGGGATCGGCAGCGCGTCGCCATCCCAATGCAGCGAGATCAAGGCGCCGGGGCCCTCCATCTCGACGGTCAGCGACAGCGCCTTTGCCAGATGCAGTTCGGTGATCTTTTCGATCAGCGAGGCCAGAAGGCCGGACAGGGCCAGGCCGTCGCAACGCAGGCTGATGTGGGGGCTGGGCGCGTCCAGCGGCAGCGCGTCGGGGCCAAGATGGCCGCGGATCGCGTCGATCATCTGCGAGGCACGCACGTCCTGCATCGGCCACCAGGTGTCCTGATTGGCATCGTGGCGTTCGGCCAGCGTGTTGACGACCTCGACCAGGCCTGCGGCTTCGGCTTTCAGCGCCTCGCCGTGATCGGCAAAACCGCCGACCGGATCGTTGATCAGGTCCAGCACCGCCTGCAGGCGCGCGGCGGGCAGGCGCACCGAGTCGATGGTTTCGGTCAGCAGACGTTCACGTTCGCTGTGCAGCTTCATGTCCTTGGACACGTCGCGCAGGGTCAGCACATAGCCGGGCTTTTCCCCCATTCCCAGCGCCCCGCTGACCAGCCGCATATGCGCCGCGATGGTGCGGCCACAGCCAACGGTCGAGACCAGCACATCCCGGTGCCGTTCGCCGCGTTCGGCCTTCAGCAGTGTTTCATAGGTGCGCCGGATCGGACGTTCGTGCAGCAGGTCGAAGATCATCCGGTCCAGCCGGGGCCGCCCGGTGTCTTGCAGAAGATCCACCGAAGTCGGGTTGTAGAACACGATCTGGTGGCTGGGGGAACACAGGATCAGCCCCATGTCCACATCCGACAGCAGCGCGGTCAGCTGCGCGGTCTGTTCCTTCAGCCGGCCGGTCTGCTCGGCCACGGTTTCCTCAAGCTCGGTGCGGGCCGAGGACAGGGTCCTGGTCAATTCGCCGGCGGCGGGGGCCAGATCGCCCAGGTATTTGGCCGGTGCGGCGTCCAGATCGCGGGAGATATCCGCATGGGCGCGGGCGCGCAGTTCGGCCGACAGACGTTCGATGGCGCGGGCGACGTTTTCGTCAAACAGGTACCAGATTCCGGCGACAAGGGCGGCGGTCAGGAACCCGGCCATGATGCCGCCGGTGGTCAGGGCGGCCATAGGGTGCGCCGGATCCATGCGGGAGGCGGCGAAGGCGAGGCTGCCGGCCAGAATGGCCAGTGATCCGCAGCCCAGGAAGGCGAAGAACAGGAATATTCTCAGCCGTAGCGACAGGGAGTGGAACATCGGTCAGGCCTCCAGCAGCCGTCCGACCTCGATGCGCAGCGACGACATGGGGAAGGGCATGGACAGGAAGCCGTCGGCACCCATGGCACGGGCCCGGCGCTTGTCGATGGCGCGGCCCGAATTCTGCAGCACCAGCAGGCGGGCATGATCCAGATCGCGGTTTTGCCGGATCGCCTGTGCGACGCCGAAGGCCGACATGTCGCTGGTCCGGGTTTCCAGCACGATCACATCGGGGCAGCATTCGCACAGCCTTGGCACAGCGCTGGTGGCGCAGGGGGCGCGGGTCATGGCGCAGCCGTCGCGGCTGAGGCTTTGCGCGATGGCATCGCCCAGCGTGTCATCCAGCCCCAGCAGGGCCACGCGGGCCTCGTGTCCATTGCATGTCAATGTCCTTGTCATCCCAATACCTCCTCCTCACAGGTCTTGAGCAGAACCGGATCTTCCGGTTCCAGCGGAATCCACGCGCTTTCCTCCACATTGCCGTTGGCATCCATGGCGACCCCCTCCATGAGGTCGGCACGGCGGTTGTTGGCGCAGTCGATGACAACCCGGATCTGCCGGACCGGCGCCCAGCGTCCGAAGAAAAACAGGTCAACCATGCGTTGGCCGGGCAGGTCGTCGTTGGTGCGGATGGTTTCCAGATCCACGGCAACGAAGCGATCCACCTGCGGCGAGACATAGGTCCAGGGCTTGTAGAACGCAGAGGTTTCATGCGCCCAGGCGACGACGATCTCTTCGGGCAGGGTGGTCGTGGTGCGGTCGTACCAGGTGTATTCCGACCAGACCGAAAACCCGATCATGGCCAGACCCGCCCCGGCCGGCAGAAACCAGCGCGGCAGCCGTTTGCCGACGAGCAGATTCACCAGCAGGATCACCCCTGCCGCGCCAAGGCCGATCGCGAACGTCGCGAAGAGTTCTAGAAACATGTATCCTCCCAGGGTGGTCCGCAGCGGCGGACCGAAGTGTTAACCGATCATGCCGCGTCCATGTCCAAGAGCCGATTGCAGCGTCTTTACCACGACGAAAGCGTCGCGAAGATGACTTCGCTCAAAGTCGGACAATTCTGTCGGTGAAAGAAAGTTGTCAGGGGCCGCGCCGTGGCGCACCAGCTTGGCCTGATGGTCCAGACGGGTCTGGGCGATCAGGTCATAGGCATCCATCAGGTCGCTGCCGCCGGACTTCGACAGCACGCCCTTGGCCTCGGCCTCGACCAGGCGGGCGCGGGTGTTGGCGGCGGTCAATTCGCCCTGGATCGCATAGATCCGGGCAAGGTCGACGATCGGCACAACGCCGTTGTGCTTGAGGTCGATGCGGTTCTTGTGCTCGCCCGAGCGGATGGTGGCAAAGCCGCGCAGCAGTCCCAGCGGCGGCGTGTGCTTGAGCGAGTTCGCGATCATGTGCGACACGAAGATCGAATTGGCCGAGGCCTTGGCCAGAACCTCGCGCTGAAGCCCGTCGAACAGGCTGGCGTCGCCGCCGATCACCCGCAGGTCGAACATCACCGAGGCCAGCATCTGCGCCTCGGGGCTGGGCTTGACGATCCAGCCTTCGAAATAGCTGCGCCAGACCCGCACCGGCTGACGCCAGCGGGTCGCCGTCGCCATCATGTCGCCGGGGCAATAGACATAGCCGCAGGTGTTCAGCCCGTCACAGACGAATTTCGCCAGCTTCTCGAAATAGGGCATGTCCTCGGCGGTGACCCGATCGTCGAGAAACAGGCAGTTGTCCTGATCCGACACGCCGGTCTGTTCGCGGCGGCCCTGGCTGCCACAGGCAAGCCAGCAATAGGGCACCGGGGGCGGGCCGAACTTGGCTTCGGCCAGCGTCAGCAGGCGGCGGGTGACGGCATCGGCGATGTCGGTGATAAGCCGGGTGACGACCTCGTGCGGGTTGCCGGACCCCACCAGTTGCACCAGCAACTGCGGGATCTGCTTGGTGACCTTGGCCAGCGCGGCCGGGGTGCGCCCATAGGCGATGTCCGAAACGAATTGCGCCGAGGTGACCGCCTGCAGGCGGGTCAGGTCGGTCTGGGTGACCATGCCGAGGATCTTGTCGCCCTCGGCAATGGGCAGATGACCGATATGGCGTTCGTGCATCACGTGCAGCACGTCCGAGGCCAGCGCGTCTGGGGGCAGGGTGATCGGCTGCGGTGTCATGATCCGCGACACATCCAGCGCGGAATCGATGCCTTCGGCCACGACCCGATGCGACAGGTCGGTGGTGGTGACGATGCCCTTCAGGACGCCATCCTCGACCACGGCCAGGCTTGAGATGTTCTTTTCACGCATCTGCCGCGCGGCCTCGCGGATCGAGGTCGTAGGCGGGCACGACACGGGCGGACCGGTCAGCAGGTTCGACACCTGCGTGGTGGCCAGCGACAGGGTGTTGGGCTTGTCGCCCGAGGTGCCGCGATCGAAGAATCTTGCAAAGGCGGGCTGCGTGTCCAGCAGGCGGGTGACCTCGGTCACCGGCAGGATCAGCAGGGAAACATCGGTGGCGGCGAGGGCGTTGGTGACGGCGGTGCCGTCCCGGAACAGGCCGCGTTCGCCGAAACTGTTGCGCGGACCCAGCAGCGAAAGCTGGCCGCCCTGGGTATCGTGGATCTCGACCGAGCCGTCTAGGATGACATAGAGGCCCGGGAGCTTGTCGCCGATGGAATAGATCGTATCGCCCTTGGCGCGCGCGTCGACGGTGAAGGCGTCGGCAACCCGGTTCAGGTCTTCGGGGGGGAGGGCGTCATAGGGGTGCAGGGCGGAAAGAAACGTGCGCACTGCTTCGGTGGTGACTTCCATCGAAAGCTCCTTTGGGGAAGAAGCCGGGCGCAGCCTGTGCCGCGCCCAGCGATGGCTGCGGCCGGGGCGCGAAGGGCGCCCCGGCGGATCTTTTCAGGACCAGATCAGTGGTCGATGGCAGCAGCGCCGGCACCTTTCGGGACGCGGATGCTTTCCACCAGATCCTGGATCTCCTGCGGCGGCTCTTCCGTGGCGTTCGACACGAAGTAGGCGACCACGAAGTTCACCAGGGCACCGATCGAACCGATCGCGGTGGACTGGATGCCCAGCAGCGACCCCTGGATGGTGTCAGGGAACTGGTTGGTCCCTGCGATGAAGAACCAGCCCTTGTGCATGAAGATGTAGACCAGCGTGAACAGCAGACCCGACACCATGCCGGCAACAGCACCCTTGTTGTTGATGCGCTTCACGAAGATGCCCATCATCAGCGCCGGGAAGATCGACGCGGCAGCCAGACCGAAGGCAAGAGCCACGGTTTGAGCAGCGAAGCCCGGAGGGTTGAGGCCGAGGTAGGTTGCGACACCAATGGCAACCGCCATCGAGATACGCGCCCAGAGCAGTTCGCCTTTTTCCGAGATGCCGGGGTTCAGCTGACCCTTGATCAGGTCGTGCGACACCGAGGACGAGATCGCGAGCAGCAGGCCGGCAGCGGTCGACAGCGCGGCGGCAAGACCACCGGCGGCGACGATTGCCAGAACCCAACCGGGCAGCTGTGCGATTTCAGGGTTGGCCAGAACGATGATGTCCCGGTTCACCGTCAGCTCGGAGCCTTTCCAACCGCGCGGCGTGGCCACATCGGCGTCGAAGGTGGAGTTGGCGTCGTTGTACCACTGGATGCGGCCGTCACCGTTCTTGTCTTCGAACTTCAGCAGGCCGGTCTTTTCCCAGTTGGTCATCCAGTCGGGACGGCTTGCGTATTCGATCGGCTCTTCGGCAACACCGTTCGGATAGATGGTGTCGACCAGGTTCAGACGTGCCATGGCGCCAACAGCCGGAGCCGTCAGGTACAGCAGGGCGATGAAGACCAGGGCCCAGCCTGCCGACCAGCGGGCGTCAGCCACGCGGGGAACGGTGAAGAAGCGGATGATGACGTGGGGCAGACCCGCGGTACCGATCATCAGCGAGAAGGTGAAGAGCACCATGTTGATGACCGAAGACGGCGTGCCGTCCTGCGCGGTGTAGTCCGCAAAGCCCAGATCGGTGACCACCTGGTTCAGGCGCGTCAGCAGCGGCTCGCCCGAGGCGACGTCGTTGCCGAACAGGCCGATGCCGGGGATGGCGTGGCCGGTCAGCTGCAGCGAGATGAAGACCGCCGGGATGGTGTAGGCGGTGATCAGAACGCAGTACTGAGCCACCTGCGTGTAGGTGACGCCCTTCATGCCGCCGAGAACGGCGTAGGCAAACACGATGGCGGCGCCGATCAGCAGGCCGGTGGTGTTGTCCAGTTCCAGGAAGCGCGAGAAGGCAACGCCAACACCGGTCATCTGACCGATCACATAGGTGATCGAGGCAGTGATCAGGCAGACCACGGCCACCAGGCGCGCGGTCGGGCTGTAGAAACGGTCGCCAATGAATTCCGGCACGGTGAACTTGCCGAACTTGCGCAGGTAGGGCGCGAGCAGCAGGGCCAGAAGCACGTAACCACCGGTCCAGCCCATCAGGTAGGACGAGGTTGCATAGCCGCCAAAGGCGATCAGGCCGGCCATCGAGATGAACGAAGCGGCAGACATCCAGTCAGCGCCTGTGGCCATCCCGTTGACAACCGGGTGCACACCGCGACCGGCTGCATAGAATTCCGAGGTCGAGCCCGCACGGGCCCAGATTGCAATGCCGATGTAGAGCGCGAACGTCGCGCCGACCACCAGCAAGTTGAGGGTAAACTGATCCATCGTTCCCTGTCCCTTACTCTTCGACGCCGTGCTCTGCGTCGAGCTTGTTTACGCGCCATGCGTAGAAGAAAATGATGGCAAGAAATACCAGGATGGAGCCCTGCTGGGCGAACCAGAAGCCCAGGTCGGTGCCACCCACCGGAATACCCTTGAGGAGCGGGCGCAGCAGGATGCCGAACCCGAAGGAAACGAGGGCCCAAATGGCGAGGCAAACCTTGATGATATTCAGGTTCGCTTGCCAGTAGGCGTTGTTGGACGAATTATCCGCCATAGCGGTCTCTCCCTTTAAGACATGCTTTCCCGGAGCCCGGAACAGTGCGTTCCAAAATCCAATGATGAAAGCGGTTGCTCTGCCGACCCCCCCCCAAGTCCCACCGGGGGGAGCCGGCTCTCCCTTATGCCGAAGCGGCTTCCACGATGCGACCGAGGCCCTGCGCGATCGCGCTGATGTCGCCCATGGCGTCAACGCGTTGCAGGACACCCTTGGCGTCGTAGTAGTCGATCAGCGGCGCCGTTTGCGCGTGGTAGGCTTCAAGCCTGGACCGCACGGTTTCGGCATTGTCGTCGGCCCGGCGCTTGAACTCCGTGCCTCCGCATTTGTCGCAGGTCCCGTCAACGGCGGGCTGCTTGAAGCTGTCATGGTAGCCTTCGCCACATTTGGCGCAGGTGTAGCGGCCCGAAACCCGCTCGACCATGGCTTCGTCCTCAACGTCCAGCGAGATCGCGGCGTTGATCTTCTGTCCGGTTTCTTCCAGCAGCGCGTCCAAGCTTTCGGCCTGGCCGGTGGTGCGGGGGAAGCCGTCCAGAATGACACCCTTCTGGGTGTCATCCTCGGCCAGGCGATCCTTCAGGATGGCCAGAACGATCTCGTCGGAGACGAGCTTGCCCGCCTCCATCACCGCCTTGGCGGTCTTGCCGGCATCGGTGCCCGCGGCAACCGCCGCGCGCAGCAGATCGCCGGTGGACAGCTGGACGAGGCCGAATTTCTCTTCCAGCATGCGGGCCTGGGTGCCCTTCCCGGCGCCCGGAGGGCCGAGAAGGATGAGGACTGCGGGTGTCGTGGTCACGATGTCTGCTCCGTCCATGACTTATTTTTTGTTCATGCGGTTTTCGATGAGATCATCGACCACCGCCGGTTCGGCCAGCGTCGAAGTATCGCCGAGCGCCCCGAAATCGTCTTCCGCGATCTTGCGCAGGATGCGGCGCATGATCTTGCCCGAACGGGTCTTGGGCAGGCCGGGCGCCCACTGGATCAGATCCGGTGCGGCGATCGGGCCGATCTCGGTGCGGACCCAGGTGCGCAGTTCCTTGCGCAGCTCCTCGGTCGGCTCGACGCCGTTCATCAGGGTGACATAGCAGTAGATGCCCTGGCCCTTGATGTCGTGCGGATAGCCCACCACGGCGGCCTCGGCGACCTTGGCATGTGCCACCAGCGCGCTTTCGACCTCGGCGGTGCCCATGCGGTGACCGGACACGTTGATCACGTCATCGACGCGGCCGGTGATCCAATAGTCGCCATCGGCATCGCGGCGGCAGCCGTCACCGGTGAAGTAGTAGCCCTTGTAGTCCGAGAAATAGGTCTTCTCGAAACGTTCGTGATCGCCATAGACGGTGCGCATCTGACCGGGCCAGCTGGCCTTGATGCAAAGCACGCCTTCGGCCGGGCTTTCGTGGATTTCCTCGCCCGACTGCGGGTCCAGAACCACCGGCTCGACGCCGAAGAAGGGCTTCATGGCCGATCCGGGCTTCAGCGCATGGGCGCCGGGCAACGGGGTCAGCAGGTGACCGCCGGTTTCGGTCTGCCACCAGGTGTCGACGATCGGGCATTTGCCCTTGCCGACATTGTCGTTGTACCAGTTCCAGGCTTCCGGGTTGATCGGCTCGCCCACGGTGCCGAGGATGCGCAGGCTGGAAAGGTCGGCTTTCTCGACGAACTCGGTGCCCTTGCCCATCAGCGCGCGGATGGCGGTCGGCGCGGTGTAGAACTGGTTGACCTTGTGCTTTTCGCAGACTTCCCAGAAGCGCGAGGCGTCGGGGTAGGTCGGCACGCCTTCGAACATCACCGTGGTGGCGCCATTGGCGAGCGGGCCGTAGACGATGTAGCTGTGGCCGGTGACCCAGCCCACATCCGCGGTGCACCAGAAGACATCGCCTTCCTTGTAGTCGAAGACGTACTTGTGGGTCATGGCGGCATACAGAAGGTAGCCGCCCGAGCTGTGCACGACGCCCTTGGGCTGGCCGGTCGAGCCAGATGTGTAAAGCACGAACAGCGGATCTTCGGCGTTCACTTCCACGGCACGGCTGTGATCGTCGGCTTCGGCGTGCAGTTCCGAATAGTCGTAGTCGCGGCCATCAACCCAGGTTGTCTGGCCACCGGTGCGCTTGACCACCAGGCATTTGACCGTGTCCTTGCAGTGCAGCAGGGCGGCGTCGGCGTTCGACTTCAGCGGGGTCTGGCGACCGCCGCGCGGGGCGTAGTCGGCGGTGATCACGACCTTGGCGTCGGCGCCGTTCACACGGGCGGCCAGGGCATCCGGCGAGAAGCCGGCGAAAACGATCGAGTGGATGGCCCCGATCCGGGCGCAGGCCAGCATGGCGTAAGCGGCTTCCGGGATCATCGGCAGATACAGGACGACGCGATCGCCCTTGCGGACGCCAAGGCCCTCAAGGATGTTGGCCATCTTGCAGACTTCGGTGTGCAGCGCCTTGTAGGTGATGTGCTGCGCCGGCTCTTCGGGGTTGTCGGGTTCGAAGATGATGGCGGTCTGGTCACCACGGGTTTCAAGGTGGCGATCCACGCAGTTGGCGCAGACGTTCAGGGTGCCGTCCTCGAACCACTTGATAGACACCTTGCCGAAGTCAAAGGTTGTGTCCTTGACCTTGGTATACGGCTTGATCCAGTCCAGCTGCTTGCCGTGCTCGCCCCAGAAGACCTCGGGGTCGGAAATCGACTCCGCGTACATACGATTGTAGGTTTCGGCATCAATATGCGCGTTTGCGGCGATCTCAGCGCTCGGCGGATAGGTTGCTGTGTCCTGACTTTGACCCGTCATCGGAGTCCTCCCGTCATTAGTCAACTTCGCGTTCAGTCATGCGCCCGCAGCAATGCGGATATGAGCACATGTCCCGACTGTCCCGTAGTCACTTTATCACCTTTTGAAAACACCAGAATAAGTCGTAGATATTCCACGCCTTTTTTGTCAACGATTTTGCCGCTTTCATCGAAAAGCTGTAAAGTCGTTCACGGTTAGGAATTTCGCAAGGATTTCGGGCTGTTGCTCATCCGCGCCTGGTCTGCTGCGCTTTGTCAGTAAACAGGAATCTGTAATACACGTCATCCGCAGTGTGGTGTGACAAAATCTCCAGCGCTCTTGAAGCGCCCCTCGGCTGTGTCCCTGCCACCGACCAAAGGTTAGTTGCGCCGCATGATTCTGCCGGCGCAATTTTGTTACACCAACCGCGCCAGCAGCGCATAAAAAAACACATTCTCAAATGCACGTTTACGAAGTCGTTGCATGGCCCCTATGGTGCACCCGGAAGTTGAGTGGCGCGGCTGATCCGTGCCCATTGTCCAAGGAAAGTTCCCGATGAAACCTGTTGTTGTCCTGCTGGCCGCCCTGTGCGCGACCACCTCTGCCCAGGCGGGCACGCGCGATTGCGTGCACACTCATGATGTGGATTGGAATATCACACTCGATCCCGATACCAATTATGGCAGCGCGCTGACGCCTCAGAAGCACACGCCCAACGGCCAGACCGACAAGAATGGTCGCCCGCAGTATGATCTTGCGTCGCCGATCAACTTCGAAGCAAAGACCTATAGTGTGCTCAGCGATTTCGCCGATCCGGGGCTGGACAATGTCTGCAAGGAGCGCGGACGCAAGCCGCCCGAGGAGATGAAGGTCTTTGCCCGGCTGGTGCGCTATTACGGCGTCGATGTGGGCTATGCTGCGGGCGACAGCAAATACAGCAAGGCAGGCAAGCTGACGGCCACGGTCAATGGCGAGACGCGCAGCAAGATCGGTCGCGTCGGGTCGCCGGGCAGCAGTTTCGACCATGACTCGGGGGGCATCAACGGCGGCAAGGTGGCGGTTGGTGGTACATTTGACGTGAGCGCGGTGCTGGAGCTGCTGAACTGGAACGGCGGCAACGGCGCGATCCAGCACTATTTCACCCTGTCGCCCGAGCTGCGGGGGCGGACCAGCGGGACGGTGCGCTACTATACCGATATCGCGGCGGGATCGTCGGCTCTGGCCCCGGCGTCCGGCAACGGAAGCACAGCGGTGCCCCTGCCGGCAGGAGGCGCGTTGATGATCGGCGGGTTGTTGGCGCTGGCCGGTGTGCGGAAGCGGCGGCGCGGGCGCGGCTGACGGCTCAATCCACCGGCAGACCGCTGGGCACGGCATCGGGCCGGCCCAGCGGATGCTGCCCGGCGGTGGTGCCGGTCAACGCGTGCAGGAAGGCCAGCAGGGCATCGACCTCGGCCCCGGTCAGATTGACCGGGGCGATGTCGCGCCGCGCCGCCTGGCGGGCCAGTTCCGCGCGATCCTGCCAGACGATGAAATCGGTGGCGGCCAGCCAGGGCGCCTCGGGCAGACCCGCCATTTGCGGCGTCCAGCGGACCAGCGCCGCGTCTGGATCGAGGTGATGCTCGACAATGCCGCGCAGGGTCGGGTAGGCGCCGTTGTGCCCCCACGGCCCGGTCAGCGCCACGTTGCGCAGCGAGGGCGTGCGGAAGCGGTAGGCATCCTCCAGACGGTCGCTTTCGCCCATCCGCCCGACATCGCGGGCATGCGGATCGAAGGCGCGGGTGCGGCCCGGCCCGAAGGGCGGCAGGCCGATGGCATGAAAATCCTGATCGGTCAGCAACGGGCCGGAATGGCAGCGCGCACATCCGGCCTTGCCATAGAACAACTCCAGCCCGGTCTGTTCCTGGGGGTCCAGGGCGTCGGGATCGCCGGCCAGATAGGCATCGAAGGGGCTGTCGAAACTGCGCCAGTCGGCGTTGATATAGTCACCGATGGCCTCGGCCACCTCGACGATGGTGACCTGCTCGGGGCGGTCGATGGTGTCGAAGGCGGCCACGAAGCCTGCGCCATAGGTAGGCAGGATGCGCACCCGCTTGGCCAGGATCGGCCAGGCCGCGTCGATGCGGTCGTGCACCGCGCCGGCGATCTCGTTCTCTTTCGGATTGCCCGCCATTTCGAATTGCGCCACCAGCGGAAACACCGCCTGCGCCGCGATCAGCGTGTCCAGCCCCGGCGGCAGCCATTCCTGCGCCGGAGAGTTGTAGGCGTTGCCGTAAAGGTTTGACGACTCCAACCGCCCGTCGTGGAACATCACCTTGATGTCGCGGTGCCCGAGGTTCCACAGGCTGGGGGCGTTGCGCGGGATGCGTTTGGCGATGCGATCCGGGCCGCTGCCCGCCGTGCGGTCGGGGCCAAGACCGACGCCGCCTTCGCCGATGCCAAGGCTCAGCCCGTCGCTGCCCGCGTGCTTGGGATGGTGGCAGGTGGCGCAAGCGATGTTGCGGTTGCCCGAAAGGATCTTGTCGAAGAACAGCAACTGGCCCAGTTTCGCCTTGGCGGGATCGAACGGGTGGAAGTCTGCTGCCGTGATCGGTTCCGGCAAGGGAAAGAGGTGCGGCTCGGCCATCGCCGCCAGGGGAAGGAGCAGGAAATGACCCAGAACCACAGCCTTGGGGCCGCCGCGTTTGCGGTGTGTCTGGCGCTGGCCGGACCGGTCCTTGCGGATCTGGAAGAGGCGCGCGACCTGATGGAGGCCGGCGCCTTCGAGGACGCCCGCGCCGCGCTGTGGCCTGCGGCCCGGTCGGGCAATGCCGAGGCCGAAGAGTTGATCGGCGTCATGTATGCCATGGGGCTGGGGGTGGCGCGGGATGACCACCGCGCTTTCGACTGGTATCTGCGGGCGGCGATGAAGGGCCATCCCGGCGCGCAATCGGGCGTCGGCTGGTACTACGAAGTCGGTCGCGGCATGCCCGCCCCCGACCTTGTGCGCGCCTATGCGTGGTACGTGCTGTCCGCCATCGGCGGCGACCCCGACGCGGCGATCAGCCAGGAAGAGGTGGTCAAGAAGATGACGGCAGAGGAAATCGCGCAGGCGCATGTGATGATCGATGATTACCGGGTCTGGATGTATCCGTTCCGCTAGGGGGGACCGCCCGGGCGCTGCTGTCAAGCGCGGCCTTATGCGGGTCGCGTGACCCAAACGCCATTTTCCGCTATGGTTGCAGAATGTCAGGCAGACACGGCCCAGGCGGACCGGGGTTCAACAGCCCCAAGCACCCGTACCGCCGTGTCCCATCCGCACAATCAGGGGGACGTGGGATGCTGAGGATACTACTGCTCGTGGCGCTGCTTTGGCCGGGGGCCGCAATGGCCGTGGTGATGTCCGCCACCGAGATCACGCCGAATACCGATGAGGTCTACAGATCCGCCTTCCAGTTCAGGATCGAGCTGAAAAGCAGCCGCCCGGAGAGACCCTATACCGAAACCGTGCCGTTTACGTTGGGGGGCGGGTACTGGGAAGTGAGAGGGTCCGTAACATTCTCGGGCGATGCCAGCAAGGCCGGGTCCGAAACCATGAGTTTCACGCCCATTTCCTACCAGCACCTGACCCACCCGCATGCAAACGAGGGGATCAGCCTGTACATGTCACCGGCCCTCAGCTTCACCGCGTCGGATTATCTGCGCATCAAGTACGACCAGAACGGGAACAAGGTGCCTCAGCTTGATGGGCGGCGGATCCGGGTCTGGTTGTTCAACGTGGATGAACCGCATGTCTCGGGCGCCGGCGATGGGCCGTCGCCGGGCCACTACGATACGTTCATTGGCAAGTTCGGAACCCATGTGGACACCCATTTGATCGATCCGGACAATGATCGCTACACGATCTTCGAACGGGTCGATATCCGGTTCGAATCCGTCCACCCGGCGCCGGTGCCGCCTGCGGCGTTGGCCCTGGGATCGGGGCTGGCCGGGCTTGTCGGGCTGGGCTGGATGCGGCGCCGGCGGCAGGTCTGATGCCCCGCGCGCCGGTTCCCGAAAAGAAAAGGCAGGCCGTGAGGCCTGCCTGATCGGATCCGTCCGGGGTGAGGAGGGGGCCCCGGCCCAGATCGTCAACTCTTGCGGCGAAAGCGCCGTGCCAGAACCAGCGCGCCAAGCCCGGATGCAATCAACGGCAGCCCTGCGGGCAGCGGGATTGGTGCCGGCGCGGTGCTCGGCGGCAGGCCACCTGCCTTGGTGATGACGTAGCCGACGCCATTGCCGTTCTTGAAATCGGCGTGGAAGAAGTCGATCGCCACGGCCAGCGGGCCAGTGTAGCCGTCCAGCGCGAACGAGATCTTCAGCGGATTGCTGTCGGTCAGGCCGGCGTAGGTGCCCGAGAATTCCAGCGGCCACCAGTCGTTCTTGTTCTTGAACGCCTTGTCCTTGATGCGCAGGTTCAGGCCGCCCCAGTCACCGCCAACATTGGTGAAAGTGAAGTCCAGTGAGGTGGTGCCGTCTTCAAACCCGTCAAAGAACAGGAAATCGCTGTCGCCATTGTTCTTCTGGCCACCAATCACGGTGCCCACGTCCTTGTCGAAAATGGCGGACTGTTTGGGGTTGTTGCCAAACTCGCCCAATACCGCTTCATCCGCGACAACAGTGGCTGCCACGACCGGTGCAGCACCCAGGGTCAGGGCGGAAAAGGCTGCCAGAAATGCCATGCGATTGAAGGTCATCGGTTTCTCCTCGTTCTACTCTTCATATGGGCGCTGCTGAGCATGCGCTCAATGGAGTGAAGGGGAGAATAACGGGGTGTGACGCAGCGTTACGTGCGCGTCAAGCAGGGTCGCGGGCCAACCCGATGCCGGGCTGGCCCGCTGGGGGGATTATTGCAGGTCGGCGCTGCGCGCGGCGTCCAGTTCCGCTTCGGCCTCGGCCACGGCCTCGGTCAGGGCGGTGAAGATCGGCTCGCCCCGTTCCACGTTCTGCTTGAACCAATCGTAGACCGGTGCGGCGGCGTCCTTGAACGCAGCCTTTTCCTCGGGCGTCGGCACATACAGGTCGCCGCCACCGGCAACGAATTCCTCATAGGCGGCGATGGATTTGCGCTTGGGCGAGGCGAAGGTGGCCTGTTGCAGCGCGTAGAACCCATCGACCACGACGCGGCGCAGGTCTTCGGGCATCTCCATGAAGCGGGCGTTGTTCATCCACCACAGGGCGCCCATGTAGGCGTGGCCATCCAGCGTGACGTATTGCAGGCCGGCATCGGGGAACTTCATGCCCATGATGTCGGTGATGCCGTTCTTGGAGCCTTCGACAACGCCGGTCTGGAACGAAGTGAACAGTTCCGGCCACGGGATCGGGGTGGGCGAGGCGCCAAGCGCGCGCACCAGTTCCTGCGGCAGGTCGGCGACCACGGTGCGGATCTTCAGCCCCTCCATGTCGGCCGGGGTCTGCACCCGCCGCTTGGTGTTGGCGAAGTTGCGCCAGCCGCCGGTGTTGCCGATGGTCATCAGGCGGATGGTGCCGCCGGAATCCTCAAGCGCCATGTCGCGCATGGTCCGGGTGAAATCGCCCTGAAGAACAGCTTCGGCGATGCGGTCGTCGGCCATCAGATAGGGCAGGTCCAACACCTGCACATAGGGGAAGATCCCCGCCGCGCCGCCCGAGGTCGAGATGTAGATGTCGATGGAGCCATCGGCGATGCCCTGAAGACATTCCGCGCCTTTCGAGCAAAGCTGCGTGCCGATGAACAGCTCAACCTCGATGGCGCCGTTCGACGCGGCCTCGACATAATTCTTGAACACGACCAGACCGTCATAGTCTTCATCGTTCTCGTTGGAATTCGCGGTGGCGCGCAGCGTGTAGTCTGCCGCCATGGACGCCATCGGCGTGACCGCAAGGGCCGCAGCCAGAAGCGGTTTGGATAGGTTCTTGAGCATGTCTCTCTCCCTGTAGTTGTTTTGGTTGCTCAGTTCACGAAGCCCGCGAGGCGGGGGATGGTCATCGAGAAGGCCGGCACGAAGGTGATCAGGAAGATCACCACCACCTCGACGGCCAGAAACGGCAGGATGGCCTTGGAAATCGTCTCGACCCGTTCGCCCGACACCGACGAGGCGACGAACAGCACCAGCCCCATGGGCGGCGTGGCCAGGCCCACGGTCAGGTTGACGCTCATGATGATGGCGAAATGCACCGGGTCAACGCCCAGATCCACGAAGATCGGCCCCAGGATCGGCCCCAGGATGATGATCGCCGGGCCTGCGTCCAGAAACATGCCGACGACGAACAGCAGCAGGTTGATGAGGAACAGCAGGATCAGCGGGTTCTGGCTGAGGCCAAGGATGAATTCGGCCAGGATCTCGGGCGCATGGGACAGGCTGACCACGGTCTTGAAGGCCATGGCCGCCCCGACCAGCAGCAGCACCACCGCCGAGGTTGTCCCGGCTTTCGCCAGCACGTCGGGCAGTTCCGACAGTTTCAGGCTGCCCATGATGAAAAAGCCGATGAACGTGGCATAAGCGACGGCGACGGCTGCGGCCTCGGTCGGGGTGAAGACGCCGCCCAGGATGCCGCCCAGGATGATGACCGGGGTCATCAGCGGGAAGAAGGCGCGCAGGCTGGCTTGCCCGCGTTGCCGCCACGTGGTCTTGGCCGAGGCGATGGGAAAGTCATAGCGGTCGGCCATGACCTTGACCATCAGCATCAGCCCGACCCCGACCATGATCCCCGGCACGATGCCCGCCAGAAACAGCGCGGCCACGCTTTCGCCCATGACATAGGCATAGATGATCATGATGCCCGAGGGCGGGATGATCGGGCCGATCACCGAACTGGCCGCGGTAATGGCGGCGGCGAACCGGCGGGTATAGCCCTGACGTTCCATCGCCGGGATCAGCATCGACCCCAGCGCCGAGGTGTCCGCCACCGCCGATCCCGACAGCCCGGCAAACAGCATCGACGACAGCACGTTCACATGCGCCAGCCCGCCGCGCAGATGGCCCATCAGGGCTTGGGCGAATTCCACCAGCCGTTCGGTGATGCCGCCACGGTTCATCAGCTCGCCCGCCAGCATGAAGAAGGGAATGGCCATCAGCGGGAAGCTGTCCATGCCGTTGTAGACGTTGCGATACAGCAGGGCGATGTCGCGTTCCTGCCCGTTCAGCCACAACAGCAGGCCGGGGGCGACCAGCAGCGCGAAGAACACCGGCAGGCCGACCATCAGGAAGATCAGGAAGACGGGCAGGAACCAGATCAGCATCACTCGGCCTCCACGACATCGCGCGGCAGCGGGCGCAGGTGATCTTCGCGGCCCAGCAGGGTCGCCAGCCCGCGCAGCAGCAATTCGACATTGACCAGCACCAGCAGGATCAGCCCAACGTAGAGCGAGGCATACATCATCGCCAGCGGCATCTTGGCCCAGCCCCATGTCAGCCCAAAGGCCGCATCCGCCTTGGTGCACAGGGTCAGCGACATGTCGAGACCGGGCAGGGGCATCGCGAAACTGAAGGTGAAGGGCATCCACAGGGTCGAGCTTTTGAACAGGCAGCCCGACATGGTGTGGTTGTAGCCCAGCCGCACGCCGACGATCAGCACCACCAGCGACAGGCTGAGCAGGACCAGCGACAACAGGGCCGCCGGCCGTTTTGGCAGGGCGCGCTCGACCATGTCGATGGCAACGAAGCCGCCCCGGCGAAAGGCGTAGGGCGCGATCAGCCCGGTCATCCACAGCATCAGGAAGCGCGCGGCCTCATCGGGCCAGGGCAGGGCATTGTTCAGCACGTAGCGGAACACCACCTGGATCAGGATCACAATCACCATCAGCGCCATGGCCACCACGGTCACGCCCCGGCCCAGCCGCCCCATGGCGGTGTTGACGATCTCGAACGGGCGCAACAGCGCCAGCAGAATGGGCATCCGCCGTGATCCTCCCTGATCGGGCCGACGTTGCGACCCTTGCACTCCCCTCCCGTATGCTCAGGAGGTGGAGAAACTTCCGAATTTGCCCTGCACGAACAGCAGGGGCAGGCCGTGGCGCGCCGAGACGCTGGACACTTTCGACACGAGGATGATGTGATCCCCGCCATCATGGGTGGCCACGGTTTCGCAATCAAAGCGTGTCAGGCAACCGTCCAGACAGGGCACACCATTGCCGTCGGGCTGCCAGTCGGTCTGCGCGAAATCAAAGCCGTCGCGGGCAAAACGCCATGCCAGATCCTGCTGGCTGCGTTCCAGGACGTGAATCGCGCTGTGGCTGGCTTCGGCAAAGGCGGCGCAACGGTCCGAAGCCTTGTCCACCGACCACAGCACAAGGGCCGGGTCCAGCGAGACGCTGGCGAAACTGTTGACGGTGATGGCGCAGGGGCCAAGGTCGGTGGTCGTGGTGATGACCGTGACGCCGGTGCCGAACGAGCCAAGCGCGGTGCGATAGGCCCGTTGCGTATCGGGTGCGGGCTGGAATGTCTCTATCGAAATCGCGCTGCTCCCGTCCATGCTCAGGGCACCTCTTGTCCCAGGGCCGCTGTGTAGAAGTCGAACCAGTCTTCCCGCGACATCTCCACTTTGCACGCCTCGGACAAACGTGCAATCCGTGCCAGGCTGTTGGTGCCCATGACCGGAAGGATGCGGGCGGGATGCGCCAGCAGCCAGGCCACCGCCACGGCACTGGCATCGACGTCATGCTTTTCGCCGAATGTTGCAAGTTTGTCGTGCAAGGCGCTGTTTTCAGGGGCGAACAAGGCACCACCGGCCAGCGGCGACCAGGCCATCGTCGCCACGCCCGCCTGCATCAGCGTGGCCAACGCGCCATTGCGGAAAGGGTCCGAGGCCAGAAGGCTGATCTCGATCTGGTTGGTGACCATTGTCGAGGACATGCGCGATTGCAGCAGGTTCATATCCGCCGGCAGGAAGTTCGACACGCCCACATGCCCGACCTTGCCCGAGGCCACCATGTCATCCAGCACAGCCCCGGTTTCATCGGCATCCATGAAGGGATCGGGGCGGTGGATCAGCAGCAGATCGATATGCTCGATTTCCATCTCGCGCAGGGAATACTCCACCGATTTCTCGATGTGCGCCCGCGAGGTGTCATAGTATTTCACCCGCGCGTCGGCATAGCGTCCCGCCGGGGCCACAATTCCGCATTTGGTGATGATCTGCATCTGGTCGCGCAGCGCCGGGGCGGCCCGCAGGGCGCTGCCCAGCACCGCTTCCGAGGTGTAGCCGCCATAGATGTCGGCCTGATCGAAACTGGTGATGCCCTGCGCAAGACAGGCTTCGATCTTGGCCTGCACATGGGCGGGCGAGATGTTGTCATCATCGGCCAGACGCCACATGCCATAGACGATGCGCGACAGGTCCAGCGTCGGGGACAGGGAAACACGATCCATTACTTGCGCTCTCCGGCTCCTAAAGGGGTCATCGGGGTCTTGTCCGGCACCCGGCCATAGGCGTGGGGCAGCGAACAGGTCTTGAGATGAGGTAGAACCTTTTCCCCGAATATCCTGCATTCTTCCAGATGCGGGTAGCCCGAGAAGATGAAGGCGCGCATGCCCATCTTGCGATAGGCCTCGATCTCGCTCAGCACCTGGTCGACGGATCCGACCAGGGCCGCACCGCAACCCGACCGGGCGCGACCGATGCCGGTCCACAGGTGCGGCTCCACATAGCCGAACTTGTCGGCCAGCTCGCGGGCGCGGGCCTGGTGCGAAACGCCCAGCGAGCCGGAATCATGCGCCCGTTCGCGGATCAGCTTGCCGTATTCGTCATCCAGTTTCGACACCAGGTGTTCGGCGTATTCCTTGGCCTCGGCTTCGGTGTCGCGCACGATGGTGTGGACCCGCAGGCCATAGTCCAGCGTGCGGTCGTATTTCTCGGCCACGGCGTTGACCGCCTTCATGCGTTCGGCCAGCTGGTCCCTGGGCTCCGGCCACATCAGGTAGACGTCGCAATGCTGGCCGCAGAGGTCCAGCGCGTCGGGAGAGTACCCGCCGAAATACAGCAGCGGCCCGCCGGTCTGATAGGGTTTCGCGGGATCGGTGGTCAGCCCCTCGAAGTCATAGACCTGCCCCTTGTAGGTGATCTGGTCCTGCGTCCACGCTTGTTTCAGGATCTCCACCACCTCGCGGGAACGCTGGTAACGAAAACTGCTGTCTTCTTTCTGGCCGGGAAAATCGCTGCTGATGATGTTCACCGTCAGGCGGCCCTGCAACATGTGGTCCAGCGTGGCGATGGTGCGGGCCAGCATGATCGGTTGCATCTCGCCGCAGCGCACGGCGGCCAGCATGTTGATGCGGTCGGAGATCGGCGCGCACCCCGCCACGAAGCTGAGCGTGTCCTGCCCGACCTGGTAGGAGGACGGGCACAGGATGTTGCGGAAGCCTTGCGCTTCGGCTTCCTTCAGGATCGATGAACAATGGGCAAAGCTGGACCGCAGATCGCCCTCGGGCACCCCCAGCAAGCGGTAGTCGTCCGAACACAGGGCCGAGAACCACGACACCTCGGATGCATCAAGATCTGCGGATGTGACTGGCACCACCGTCATCGACTTCCCCCCGGTTGTTTCTTCTTGCCTAGCATCGCGCAATTGATGCATCAATAGTAAATCAATTCGACAGGGGGATGGCGTGGCAGATCGTGCAGCACTGCCCAAGTATCTGCAAATTGCCGAGTTTCTGGTGCGTGAAATCACGGCCGGACGCTTGCGCGTCGGCGATCGCCTGCCGCCCGAACGGCAGATGGCGGATGGCATGGGCATTGCCGTCGGCACCCTGCGCAAGGCGCTGGCACGGCTGGAGCGCCAAGGCATTCTGGAGCGTCGGCAGGGGTCGGGGAACTATATTCTCGACACTGACCAGGGCGGGTCGATCTATGCCTTCTTCCGGCTGGAACGGCTGGACGGCGGCGGGCTGCCACGGGCCCGCGTGCTGTCGGTGACGCGCCTGCCCAAGCCTGCCGATCTGCCGGATTTTGGCGGCTCGGACACCGCGCACCGCATTCGCCGCCTGCGCTATCTGGATGACCGCGCCGTTGCAGCAGAGGAGATCTGGCTCGACGGGGAGATCACCGACCGGCTGGATGCGCAGGCGTTGTCGGAATCTCTGTACCTTTACTACCGGGAAACCCTTGGGCTTTGGATCACCGCCATCGAGGATCGGATCGGCGTCGATGCCATGCCCGGTTGGGGGCAGGACACCGGCTGTGACGAGGGCGCGGTCTGCGGCCACGTCCTGCGCCAGAGTCGCACCAGCGACGGGGCACTGCCCGAGGTCTCTCGCACCTGGTTCAACCACGACCGCGCCCGCTATGTGGCGCGCAACAGCTAGGAGAGCAGGCATGACGCCAATGCGCTATGGCATCATCGGATGCGGGATGATGGGGCAGGAGCATATCCGCAACATCGCGATTCTGGACGGTGCCGAGGTGGCCGCATTGTGCGATCCCGATGCGGGGATGCGCGGTGCTGCGCAGGCGCTGGTGCCGGGGGCCGTGGCGGTGGCCGATCTGGCCGATCTGCTGGCCCTGCCGGATCTGGATGCACTGGTGATCGTCAGCCCCAACGACTGCCACGTGGCGCAGATGGAGCAGATCGCCGCCACCCGGCCGCTGCCGCTGCTGGTGGAAAAGCCGCTGTTCACCGATCCTGACGATGCGGCCCGGCTGGCGGCGCTGCACGCGCGCTATCCGGCACCGATCTGGGTGGCGATGGAGTATCGCTACATGCCGCCCATCGCGGCGCTGATCGACAAGGTGGCCGAGGTTACCGGCGGTGTGCGGATGCTGACCATCCGGGAACATCGCTTTCCGTTTCTCGACAAGGTCGGCGGCTGGAACCGTTACAACGCCCGCACCGGTGGCACGCTGGTCGAGAAATGCTGCCATTTCTTCGACCTGATGCGGCTGGTGGTGGGGGCCGAGCCGGTGCGGATCATGGCCTCGGGCGCGCAGGACGTGAACCACAAGGCCGAACACCCGGCCGCGGGCCCGCCCGACATCTGGGACAATGCCTATGTGATCGTGGATTTCGCCAACGGCGCGCGCGGGATGCTGGAATTGTGCATGTTCGCGGAAGGCTCCGAGTTTCAGGAAGAGATCACCGCCCTCGGTCCGCTGGGCAAGATCGAGGCCAAGGTGCCGGGGCCGACCCGGTTCTGGCCTGCCGACCTTGGCCCGCCGCCGGTGTCACGGGTGATCGTATCGCCGCGCCGTCCCAAGCGGCCGCAGATGCTGGAGATCCCGGTCGACGAGGCGCTGCTGGACGCGGGCGATCACAACGGCTCCACCTTCTACCAGCATCAGAAGTTCCTGCAGGTACTGCGCGGACAGGGAACGGTCGAGGTCGGCTTCGACGACGGGATGCGCGCGGTGCTGATGGGGCAGGCGGCGCAACGCTCGGCGCTTGAGGGACAGGCGGTGGCGTCCGGTTTGCCCACTGACGCGCCTCAGGTGCAGACGCCGATGTCCGCCTGATCGATCAGGGCCTGAACCTCGGCCTTGCTGCGGTTGCCCACGGCCAGCACCGACCCCACCACCAGCGCCGGTGTGCCGGGGATCTGGAAGCGGGCCGCCAACCCAAGGCTGGTGGCGATGCGCGCGGTCACCTCGGGGCGGTCCATGTCCTGCAACAGCCGTGGGGCGTCCAGCCCCAGGCCTTCGGCCAGCGCGGTCAGATAGGCCGGGTCGGGCTGAAAACGGGTGCGATGCAGCCGGGTGCGCATCGCCGAGGAGGCTCCCTGGTACTCTGCCGCCAGGATGGCCCGCGCCGCCGCCACCGAACCCGCGCCCAGCAATGGCAGATCATGCACGGTCAGAGCCACGGTTGCCGGGTCCAGCGCGGTGATCCACGGCTCCATGGTTCGGCAATAGGTGCAGTTGATGTCGGTGAAGAACGCCAGCGGCACGCGCCCGTCACGCGGTGTGCGGAACAGCGCGGCGCAGATATCGGGGATCTCGGCCGCCTCGATCCGGGGGCCATCCTGAAGGCCCACCAGCGGATCGAAGGCCCCGGTCACCGCCGCCTGTTCCAACTGGAAGAACCCCGGCACCGACGGATGCGGCGGGGCCGACAGGGAGGGCGCGAAGACCCGCCACAACGCGGGCGCCCCGGCCAACAGGGCCACAGCGCCGCCCAAGGCAAGAAATCCGCGCCGGTTGCCAGAGAGTTTGGGTGTTGTCATCGGGGCCGTGCCTCATCTTTTGCCGGGATCAGTATCGCGCTCCCCGGTCCGGTCTGCCGAGACAACTCTAGGGGCCGTGCGCCCCCGCGCCCCTTGCCCAAAACAGCGCAGGCGCCCTACCAGGCATCCACCCGGTGCTCGGGCGGCAGCCACATGGGATCGCCCTTGATGCTGTCGAACGCCCCTTTCAGGGAACCGTTGGCCGACTGGAGGCATCGGCAGGAATGTCCAGGCAGGGGTCGCAAAGGCCCCGCAGTCAACAAATTTGGGCGCAAACGCAGAGGGACCGGGCGCTGCCGCTTCATCACATACGGAGCGGCATCCCGAGTGTGGCGCCACAGGTGCATGGGTTTCCACGACAGCGCGGTGTGGATGCGGTCGCCGCCCTTGCGATGACGATCCGGGCGCGACCCCAAACGGAAAACGCCCCGTCCACTGGATCAGTAGCCGGGGCGCAGCCGTGCAGGTCATGACACCGATCGCCTGCTGATGCGCGGCAACCGGCGGCGGGCTCAGTTCGGGAAGATCGTTTTCCAGTCGTTCTTCATGTCGATCAGAAGCCAGCCGTTTTCGGCAGCTGCATCAAGGCCCTTGTCGAGTTTGCCAAAATGCGTGTCGCGGTCATAGGCGTATTCGCGGTCGGCGTCGGTGTGGTGCACGAAGGCGCCAAGACGCGGGCCATCGGCGCCGATGGTGGTGTATTGCAGCATCTCGAAATCGCCGTCGGAATTGCCGAAGGCGGCAATAGGTCGGCGGCCGATATGGGAATTGATGCCGACGGGCTTTCCGGCCTTGTCGTCGATGAAGTCGATCTTGTCGGTGCGCATCAGCACCGGCTTGCCATCCACCATCTTGAACTCGGTGGTGATCGACGATCCGACGACCTGTTGCGGCGGGATGTCATAGACTTCTTCGGTCCAGGGGCGCATGAACTCGATACCGCCGCCGGAAACGATGAAGGTCTCGAAATCATTGTCCCGCAGGTAGTCGAGCAGCTCCAGCATCGGCTGGTAGATCAGCTCGGTATAGGGCCGGTCGAATTTCGGGTGTTTCGCGGTGGCCAGCCAATCGGTGGTGATCGACGCGAAATCTTCGGTCGACATGCCGGAATGGGTCGCGGCGACGATTTCCAGCAGACCCTTATCACCGGCTTCGCCAAGCGCTTTCATGTCGCCTTCCAGAACGGCCTGGAACGGCTGGGTCGTCTTCCATTCCGGGTGGTCGTCGGCCATGGCCTTGACCCGGTCGAAAGCGAAGGCAAGCTGGGTGTACATCGGCTGCTCGACCCAAAGCGTGCCGTCATTGTCGAAGGTCGCGATCCGTGCGTCTTCGTCGACAAAGGTGTCGCTGTCGTCGTCGGTCACGCTCTCGACGAACGCGATGATGGCGCTTTTGGTGTCGCCGTCGTTCCACGATGGCAGGGGATCGTCCTGGGCAATCGCGGGAAGCGCGAATGCCAGGGATACGGCAAGGGTGGAGGCAAGAAATTTCATTTTGGGATTGGCCTTTGCGTGTCCGGTACGAGGTCAAGTGGACGCGAGAGAGGGCGGGCCCGTCAAGGCCCGCCCCGTGTGTGGTGTTGCCTCAGTTGCCGGTCGGCAGGCCGATGCTGACACCATCCTTGGCAAGTTCGTCACGAACATGCTTGAACCGCTGATACGCGCTCAGCGTGATCGGACCGGTATAGGTCTCGCTCTGCAGCTTGCGCGGCGGATACTCGACATAGCTTTTCATGATCTCCTGCATCGCCTCGTTGGCCGGGACCATTGCCCAGGTGCTCTCGGTGAAGGTGGTCATGAAGATGTCGTAGCGTTCCTGCGGGTCGGCCAGCAGGTCAAAGACCTGCGGAACAGTGGCGACGTATTTCTCGGCGCCTTTCCAGCCCAGGTTGGTATCGACCGCAAGGCCACCGGTGGTGGCGCCATTGTCGCCGCGCAGGTTGAACACGTACTTGAAGTTGTCGACGCGGACAGCACCCGGAGTTAGTTCGTTCTCGGTGAAGTAGAACCACTCGTTGCGGTCAGACTTGCCCTTGCCGGTCCAGACCGGGGTCATGTCGTGGCTGTCGAAGATGATCGGCTCGCCGGCGCGATCTTTCTCGGGCAGCGTCTGATCGGCCAGGGCTGCGAAGGTTGCCATCAGGTCGAGACCGCCGAGAATGTCGTCGCTCTTGGTGCCTGCCGGAACATGCGCAGGCCAGCGCACCACGGCCGGAACCCGGCTGCCGCCCTCGCGGTCGGTGCCCTTGGTGCTGCGGAACGGAGTGTAACCGCTGTCCGGGTAGACATCCTGCCAGGCGCCGTTGTCGACCGTGTAGAACACGACGGTGTTGTCCTTGAGGCCAAGCTCGTCCAGCTTGTTCAGGACGTTGCCGACGCGCGCGTCAAGTTCGACCACCGCATCTGCATAGGGCGACTTCGAGATCGATTTGCCCTCGAAATCCGGGTGCGGCAGGTTCGGCTGGTGGTTCTTCATGAAGTTGACGTTGATGAAGAACGGCGTGTCCGGATCCTTGGCGGCGTCTTCAAGGAACTCATAGGCGGCCTTTTCGACATAGGCGTCGAGATATTTGATGCCGACCTTGCCCTGATCCGGCGTGTCCGCGTCGCCGATCACCTTGAAATCCTCGGTGACCTCTTCGCCGGCATTGCCGGACAGCGACCCCTTGGTGATCTTGGCGAACTCGGCGCGCAGGTCGTCGCCCATGTTCTTGTGCCAGGCCGGATCGGGGTAGGTATAGGCGTTTAGATGATAGAGGAACGCGTATTTCATCTGGTCATAGCCCTGCGCGTTGGGCAGCGCATAGTCAGACTCGCCCAGGTGCCACTTGCCAGTGAAATAGGTCTTGTACCCGGCTTCTTTCAGCACCGAAGCCAGCGTCCATTCCGCTTCGGGCAGACCGCCGCCCTGGCCCTGGAAGGCCACGGTGGTCATGCCGGACCGGTTCGGGTTGCGCCCGGTCTGCATCGCCGCGCGGCCCGGTGTGCACGAGGGCTGGCCGTAGAAGTTGGTGAAGAACATGCCTTCTTCGGCCAGCTTGTCGAAGTTCGGCGTCGGCATGCCGCGCGCGGCACCGCCCAGATAGGGACCGAGATCGCCCCAGCCGGTATCGTCCGAGACGATCAGGAGGATGTTGGGCTTGCTGCCGGCAGGATCGTCCTGCGCAAGGGCTTGCGACGCTCCGAGTCCGCCAAGGGCAAAGGCGACCCCAAGCGCAAGCGCGCGCCCCGCCATGCCGGTTTGGGTTCCGGAAGTTTGCATATGAATTTCTCCGTCAGAGGTTTCTGATCCCGGCGCTCTCCGTCCGCACGGGGATGCCATCTTTTGCCAGCTCTTTTTCGATCTCGGCTTCGAGTTCGCGGACGAGCCTGTCGTAATCCGCGATCCGACACGACGATTCCGGGTCGATTGCGCGCCATCGGTCAAGTGCTTCCCATGCTTCCCTGTAGTCGGAAAGAAGCTCTCGAAAGCCCGGATCGATGGTGCTCCGTCTACGGAGTTCGGGCATGAGGTTCGGCCAACGTTCCGCAATGATCGGACCAGGCTCCATGTCATCTCTCCGTAAGAAATGTGATCTTGCGACCATTGGTTTCACAACCGGACGGAAGACGTGTCGAAATCGCCTTGAGCTTGCCCCATGCGTGCGGTGCCCGGGAGTGGCGAACATGTTCGAACCCCTCACAAAGGGGTGCCTGGTAAGGCCGCAACACCGCAATACGGCCCTTTAATTCAGGGGGCGGGCGACTATAGTGCTGCCGAACAGGTCCCGGCCGGCATTTTCATGTGGGATCGAGACCAGCGCAGCGAGATGCCCCCGAAAATGGTAAATGCCCGCCAGAACCTGATGGACGAGAGGGGTGCGCACCCCTCGCAGGCGGATGTTCGCGCGGCGTTGGACCGAATGTTCGAGCATCCGGAATTCAGGGCCAGCAAACGGCGGCGCGCATTCCTGAGTTTCGTGGTCGAAGAGGCGCTCGCGGGTCGCGGGCCCGCCCTCAAGGGTTTCGCCATCGCCCATTCGGTTTTCGGGCGCGACGAGAATTTCGATCCCAAGACGGATCCGGTGGTGCGGCTGGAAGCCCGGCGTCTTCGGCAGGACCTCGACAGCTATTATGTCGGCCCCGGTGCCGACGATCCGGTGCGCATATCGATCCCGAAGGGCAGGTACGAACCCCTGTTCGAGGTTCGTCCCCCCCAGGTCGCCACGACTGTCGCGCCAGTTGCCCCGACGGAGGTATCATCCGTCGCGCCACCGCAGGCGAAAACACGCAAGTCCAGGCGCAAGGCACCGCTGATGGCGGCGATCTTTGCCGGGCTGGCGGTTGTTGCGGTGATTTCATTGTGGTTGTTTCGCGCCGATGGCGTCGCGGTTACAGATCGTACCGTGGCAGAGTTTCCGCGCGTCGCGATCCTGCCCTTCGAGGCGCTCGATCCGTCGCCGACAACCCGGACGTTGTCGCTTGGCCTGAGTTCGGAACTGGTCCTGAAACTGCGCGGCTTCGACAACTTGCGCCTGTTTGCACCGCTGGCTGCGACCAACCTGACCGAGAGAATGGCGGAACTCGGTGCCGACGGGGTGCCGACCTATCTTGTGCACGGCACTGTCCAGACAGAGGGCGAGGCGGTTTCGGTCAACGTCCAGCTTCTGTCGGCCATCACGGACGAACTGGTCTGGGGCGAAAGCTATGACCTGCATCTGAACCCCGGCGCCCTCATCGACCTGCGCAACTCCGTATCGGCCGAGATCGCGACCGCCATCGGGCAGCCCTACGGCCCGCTGTCCGCCGATATCATGGCGCGGGCAGATGCCTCTCCCGCGCCCACAAGCCTCAACAGCTACCTGTGCGTTCTCGAGGCCATCGCCTACCGGCAGAAGTTCTCGTCAGCCGCCTATCAGACCGTGCGGGCCTGTCTTGAAGAAACCGTGGCGCAAAGCCCCGACTACGCCGAGGCCTGGGCAATGCTCGGGTGGCTCCAGCTTGACGCGGCGCGCTTCGGCTTTGTCCCTGCCGAGCAGGCCGATGCCGAAATCGCGGCGGCGCTGGAGGTTGCCGAACACGCCTATTCCATGGCTCCGGACAACGTACTTGCCGCGAAGGCCCTCTCCTCCATCCATCACTACACCGGCAATTATTCCGAAAGCGAACGCTACGGGCGTATCGCGCTGGACCTTAACCCGCACGATCCTGACACGCTCGCGCAGGTGGGGTGGCGGTTGTCGGTGCGGGGCAAATTCGACGAAGGCGGCCCACTCATGGCGCAGGCGATCGAGCGCACGGTCGACCCGCCCGGCTGGTACTATCACCTTCCGTCGCTGCAGCATTTCATGCAGGGCAACTTCGAACGGGCCTTGGAGGAAGCCGAAATCGCCGCGTCAAAGGGGACAGGCTTCGCGTGGTTCCTCGTTGCCATCAACGCGGCGGCACTGGGAGATGCCGAGAAGACGGCCCTGGCTTTGGACGTTTTGTCTGCACATCCATACATTTCCGCCGACCCGGCAGCGTTCTTGCGCCGCCACGGCGCCATCGATGAGATCGTGTTGAAAGCGACAGCCGCCTACGGCGCGGCTCAGCGCCTCGCGCCCTTTTAGACCGTATCGCCCCTCGGAACGCCATCCAGCAGGATGATGCCGGGAGCGTCCCCAGGCGGAACTGGCCGGTTGGTGCTCCGCGTGCTGCCCCAGCCCAAAAATGAAGAAGCACCCCCGAGGGGGTGCTTGCTTGGTCACCTGATATTGTTGGGTGATTTGGCTCCGGCGGTAGGGATCGAACCTACGACCAATTGATTAACAGTCAACTGCTCTACCGCTGAGCTACGCCGGAACATGCGGCGGTGTATAGCTATGCTGTCTGGGGGCGTCCAGAGGCTTTTGACATTTTTTTCACCCCATTTCAGGCCAGCGAAAACAGCGCCGAGGGCGACAGGTTCGGGGCGGCCTGAACCTTGCCGCGCGTGGTCAGATCTATGAGATGGGCCAGCACGTTACGCTCGGCCGCGGGCATCAGGGCGGCAGGGGTTTCGCGGTCATAGATGGCCCGGGTCAGGGCGCTCAGCCCGATGCCGTGCGGGGGAATGGCCGACAGGATCTGGGCCTCGCGGGCATGGCGATGCGCGATCAACCAGTCGATGCGCGCGGCGGGATCGGCGACCGGCAGGCCGTGACCGGGATGCAGGATGCGCGAACCAAGGTCCCGCAGCCGGTGGCAGGATGACAGGAACGCCGCCAGATCGCCGTCTGGGGGCGAGATCAGCGAACTGGCCCAGCCCATCACCAGATCGCCGGTGAACAGGATGTCGTCCCAAAGGAACGCCATGTGGTTGCCCATATGTCCCGGTGTCCACAGCGCCGTCAGCGTCCAGCCCGCGCCGGTTACCTGCGCGCCATCGGGAAGGCAACGGTCGGGCGCGAACTCCGTGTCCACGCCTTCCCCGCCCCCGGCAAGCCCATCCGCCACCAGACCTTGCATCAGCGCGCTGCGGCCCGAGGCGGCCGGTCCATAGGCCAGAACCGGGGCGCCCGTTCGGTCGGCCAGCGCGCGGGCCAGCGGCGAATGATCCCGGTGGGCATGGGTGACAAGGATCTGCGTGATCTTCTGGCCGGGGCGCAGGGCGGCAAGGATGGCCTCAAGATGCGCTGCATTGTCCGGGCCGGGATCGATCACAGCGATCTCCCGGTCGCCCAAAAGGTAGGTGTTGGTGCCCCAATAGGTCATGGGCGAGGGGTTGGGCGCCAGAACACGGCGCAGGCCTGGGGCGAGGTCTTCGACCTGTCCGGGAACGGGGGACTGCGGGGAAGGGTCCATTTGGCGCTTTCCTGTGCTGCTGCTGCATGGTCAGATGTAGCCATGCTCTTCGCCTGGCTCAAACACTCCCTTCCGCGCAGCCTGTATGGACGCGCCGCGCTGATCCTGATCCTGCCGGTGTTCAGCCTGCAACTGGTGGTCTCGATCGTCTTCATTCAACGCCATTTCGAAGGCGTCACCCGCCAGATGACCCGCAATGTGCTGGCTGAAACGCGGTATCTTGTGGACAGCGTGAACGCGGCGCCCGACCTTGCCGCGGCGCAGGCGCTGGTGGACGAGCTTGGACCGGCGCTGGAACTGGCGGTGTTCCTGCCCGCGCCGCTGCGCGATGGCGACACGCGCGCCTTCTATGATCTGTCGGGGCGGGTGGTGATCGAAACCCTGCACCGGCGTTTGACCGGTGTTTCGGGCATCGACCTTACCAGCAACCAGCGCGAGGTGCAGGTGTCGATCGACACCGTGCATGGCGGCATGGACTTGCGGATGCCGCGCGGGCGGGTGTCGGCGTCGAACCCGCATCAGCTTCTGGTGTTGATGATCGCGACCGGCGTTCTGATGACGTTGATTTCCTTCATCTTCCTGCGCAACCAGTTGCGGCCGATCAAGCGGCTGGCCCGGGCGGCGGATGCTTTCGGCAAGGGGCGGCATGTGTACTACCGTCCCACCGGCGCCAGCGAGGTTCGGCTGGCCGGGCAGGCGTTCCTCGACATGCGCAGCCGGATCGAGCGCCAGATGGAGCAGCGCACGCTGATGCTCTCGGGGGTCAGCCATGACCTGCGGACGCCACTGACACGGCTGAAGCTGGCGCTTGGGATGATGGACGACACCGAGGAAACCGACGCCATGCGGCGCGATGTTCAGGACATGCAGCATCTGGTGGACGAGTTCCTGAACTTCGTGCGCGGCGATGCGCTGGACGATGCGGAGGCCACCGATCTGACCGAACTGGTGCGCGACTGCGCCGATTCCGCCCGTCGCGGCGGTCACGCGGTGGACCTGTACCAGCTGGATGAAACCGGCGACGTCACGATCCGGCCCATGGCGATCAGCCGGGCGCTGGAGAACCTGATCGGCAACGCCGTGCGCTATGGCACCATGGCGGCGGTCACCGTCGTTGTGCGCGAGGGCACGGTCTGCATCCGCGTCGAGGACGACGGACCAGGCATTCCCGAGGACAAGTTCAAGGATGCGCTGAAACCCTTTGCCCAGCTCGATGCGGCGCGCAATCAGGATCGCGGCACCGGGGTCGGACTGGGTCTGGCCATCGCCTCGGACATCGCACGGCGGCACGGCGGGCGCCTGCACCTTGGGCGCAGCGCCCGTCTGGGCGGGTTGCAGGCCGAATTGATCGTCGCGCGATAGGCCTTGCCGGCGCGGAACCGTTGCAGGGACGGGCAGTTTCGATCAGACTCGCCCGCATGACCGACCCAACCGCCGCCGAATATCTGACGACCCAGGAACTGGCCGAGCTTCTGCGGATCAAGGAACGCAAGGTTTATGACCTGGCGGCCTCGGGACAGGTGCCCTGCATCCGGGTCGTGGGCAAGCTTCTGTTTCCGCGCGACGAGGTGAAGGCCTGGATCCAGGCCGGGCGCAGCGGACCAGAGGTGCGCGCGGATCTGCCCAGCATCGTCGTCGGCAGTCATGATCCGCTGTTGGAATGGGCGCTGCGCGATAGCGCCAGCGGGTTGGCGGGCCTGTTCGATGGCAGTTTCGACGGGCTGGGCCGGTTTCTGGCGCGCGAGGCCATGGCCTGTGCGCTGCATGTGCATGAACCCTCGGGGCATTGGAACATCGACACGGTTCAGGCGGCGGCCGGGGCGCTGCCGGTGGTGCTGGTGCGGCTCGCGACGCGGCGGCGCGGTCTGTTGCTGGCGCGGGACAACCCGCTGAAGATTTCCGGCATTGCCGATCTGGCGCCGCATCGCGTGGTCCGCCGGCAAGAGACCGCCGCCAGCGAACGTCACTTCCAGCGTCTGGCCAAGGCCGAGGGGCTGACGCCCGATGCGTTGAGCGGACCCCAGGGGGCCGCGCGCACCGAGTTGGACCTGGCCCGCGCCGTGGCGGAAGGGCAGGCCGATGCCGGTTTCGGGATCGAGGCCGTGGCAAAGCCCTTCGGGCTGGATTTCCTGCCGCTGGTCGAGGAACGCTTCGATCTTCTGGTGTGGCGGCAGGCGTGGTTCACCGCGCCGATGCAGGCGCTGATCGGTCTTGTGGGGCGGCCGGGGTTTGCAGATCGCGCCGCCGAACTGGGCGGCTATGACGTGGGCGAGGCGCTGCGGGTCGTGATGAACGGCAGCGCCCCGTAATCGCGCACTATGGCGCGGCGTTGGGATAGAACAGCTGCGTGCCGTCCACCTTGAAGGCGGCAATCGCGGCCTGTCCGTCGGGGCCGGTCAGCCAGTCGGCAAAGGTCTGCGCCGCGGCGGCCTGCACATTGGGATGCCGTTCGGGGTTCACCACGATGACGCCGTACTGGTTGAAAAGACGCGGGTCGCCCTCCAGCAGGATCCGGTGTTCGCCCTTGTTGCCAAAGGAAATCCAGGTCGCCCGGTCGGTCAGCACATAGGCGCCCATGGCCACGCCCGCGTTCAGCGTCGCCCCCATCCCCGATCCGGTTTCGCGGTACCAGGTGCCCGAAGCCGCGGCCACATCGGTGCCGGTGTCGCCCCACAGGCGCAGTTCCGCCTTGTGCGTGCCGGAGTCGTCTCCGCGCGACGCAAAGGGCGCCTCGGCCGCGGCGATCCTGGCCAGTGCCGCCACCACGTCGGCCTCGTTGGCCAGTCCGGCCGGATCCGTCGCCGGGCCGACGATCACGAAGTCATTGTACATCACGTCGCGGCGCGGCAAGCCGAATCCCTCGGCCACAAAAGCCTCTTCGGCGGGCTTGGCATGAACCAGCAGCACGTCGCCATCACCGTTGCGGGCATTGCGCAGGGCCTGCCCGGTGCCGACGGCGACGACGCGCACCTCGATCCCGGTGGCGTCCTGGAACTGCGGCAGGATCGCGTCCAGCAGGCCCGAATTCTGGGTCGATGTCGTGGATTGCACGATGATGACGTCATCGGCGGCGGTGGCGGAAATCGCGGTGGCGGCCAGCATCAGGCCACCCAATACAATGTTTCTGAAGAACACGTTCAGTCTCGCTTTGATGGGGATTACCGAAGAAGATCGCCGGACAGAAATGCCTGTGCGGCGGCAGAGCGGGGCAGGGCGAAGAACCGGTCCGTCGGAGCCTGCTCCTGAACCTGCCCGCGATGCAGCAGGATCACCTCGGAGGCCAGCCTGCGGGCCTGTCCAAGGTCGTGGGTGACCATGACAATCTTGATGCCACTGGCGCTGATCTGACGGATCAGGCCTTCGATCTCGCGCGTGGCGGCGGGATCCAGCGGGGCAGTGGGTTCGTCCAGGAGCAGCAGGTCCGGGCCGGTGGCCAGCGCGCGCACCAGCGCCAGCCGCTGTTGTTCCCCACCGGACAGGGAGCGCGCGGGCTGTTTCGCGCGGGTCTGCAGGTGGCCCTGGGCCAGAAGTTCGTCAATACGGGCGCGGCGTGCGCGCCACGGCACCCCCTGTTGGCGCAGCACGAAGCCCAGGTTGCCCGACACGCTGCGCCGCAACAGCACCGGTTTCTGAAACAACATCGCCTGTTTGACCGCGCCGCCGCCCGAGGGATCGGTCAGCGCGATCTGTCCGGTGGTGGCGGGCAGAAGCCCGTGGATCAGCCGCAGCAGCACGCTCTTGCCCGCGCCATTGGGACCGATGATGACGCTGGGGCCGGGGGCGTTCAGCGTCAGGGCGGGAATGTTCAGCAGGGTCTTGCGATCCCGCGCGACGGTCAGATCCGACACATCGACCCGGCAGGCGGGCACGGCGGGGGCCGCGTCCTTGGCCCAGTTGGCGCGCAGTTGATCGGTGTGGTCACGCATGGCTGAGCCTTTGCGCCCGCAGCGCGGTTGCGGCCACCGCCGCGTTCACCATCAGCGCGATCATGATCAGGATCACTCCCAACGCCAGCGCCAGCGCAAGATTGCCCTTCGAGGTTTCCAGCGCGATCGTGGTGGTCATGACGCGGGTCACATGGTTGATGTTGCCGCCAACGATCAGCACGGCCCCCACCTCGGCCACGGCGCGGCCGAACCCGGCCAGCAACGCCGTCATCAGTTGAAATCGGCCATCCCACAGCAGCGTCGGCACGGTTTGCATCCGGCTCAACCCCAGAGAGCGCAACTGGTCGGCATATTCGCCGTCCAGTTCGCTGATGATCTGGCGGGTCAGGGCTGTGATGATGGGCAGCACCAGCAGCACCTGGGCGACGATCATCGCGGTGGGGGTGTACAGCAGGCTCAAGACGCCCAGCGGGCCGGAGTTCGAGAGCAGAAGATAGACCGTCAGCCCGACCACGACCGGCGGCAAGCCCATCAGCGCGTTGACCACGACGACCACCAGCTGCTTGCCGGGAAAGCGCGTCACCGCAAGGATCGCGCCCAGCGGCAGGCCAATGGCCGCCGCCACCACGGTTGCCGTCAGCGACACGCGCAGCGACAGCAGAACAATGGACCACATGTCCGGATCCCCCGAGAGGATCAGAAGCAGCGCCGCCCTGAGTTCTTCTGCAAAATTCTGCATTTCCTCCCCGGATCCGAGAATTTCGGAAATTTCCCTCATCTTGGGGCAGGAGGCGCACCCTGTCTACCGGCATCGTGAAATTTCGACTGCGGCGCGCAGACAGGTCGCCAAACGCAAAAACGCCGCCTGGGCGGCGGCGCTGGAAGGGGCAGTCTTTGAAAGGGCTTCAGCCGTTCCAGGTTCGGATCGGGCCACAGTCCATATGGACGAAATTGGACCGGTAGTAGCGTCCGACACCGCCCGCCGAGACCGATTGCGCGGCTTTGGACATCTGGCTGACGCTGCGCGATTTCAACCGCAGGTCGGCGGCCTGGCCGGACATGTGCAGGGATTTCTTGGCAACCCCCCTGGTGCCCTTGCGCAGCATCGCGTTGGTGCGCGGTGTGCGATAGCCGGACAGAAGCAAGTAGGGTTCGTCAATATCCAGCAGCGTATGCGACGCGGCCATGATGTCGATGGTGCGGGTGTCGATCTTGGTCGCCTTGTTCTCGCGCCAATCCCGCATGAAGTGGTTGATTTCCTTGAGGGCGGGCTTCACATAGCGGCCGTCCACCCAATAGATCATGTCGATGCTCTCGCCGGTGCGGCCGGAATACATCTTGATCCGTCGAACGTCCCCGGCCCCGCGAAGGAACCCGAATACGCCTGCGTGAACCGGTGCTGCGGTAACCGTCGTTGCGGCGAAGGCCGCCAATAGTCCACGTCTGGAAATGCGGGCTGTGCCCGCCTTGCTGTCATTTGTCATGCCCGTACTGCCTCATATTCGCCACATTCGCGGCTGTTTTGAGAACCATCCCACAGAACGGCTTTTTACACAACAGTATGAACAACCCAACAATGATTTGGACTCACACCGGAATCTGGGCCGAAATCGGCAGCTTTCTGCCAATGCAAAGTCAGGAGGGGTGTCCTAATCCACCGTTGCCGATCCGCGACATAATATTCAGCAACATCTGATTGTGATTTTGACGGATTGAACCCCGCGCGTTACCTCGGGGATAACGGTCCCTTGCGCCGCAACCCAGGAGTTCCCATGTCCGCGATCCTGCGAAGCCCGATTCTGCGCCCTTTCTGGGCGTTTCTGTCTGTCCTTCTTCTGACCGGGGCTGCCTTTGCCCAGTCCGGCGATCAGGCCCTGCGTCAGGCCATTGCCTCGTCCGTGGCGCGCGATGCCACGCTGCAACAGTTCTATGCCCAGCGGAACTATCAGCCCATGTGGATGGGCGGGTCAGCCAAGGACAAGCGCCGCCAGCGCGACTTTCTGAAGGCGCTGAAGCAGTCCGGCGATCACGGTCTGCCCACCGGGGCCTATAATGTCGCGGGGCTGAGCCAGATGGCCGGGGCCAAATCGGTGGCCGACAAGGCCAAGGCCGAGATCGCTTTCACCAAGACCTTCAGCGCGTATGCGCAGGACATCCAGTCCGGCATCCTGACCCCGTCGCGGGTCAGCAAGGAGATCGACCGCGCAGCGCCCCGGCGTGGCACGGTGCAGACGCTGGTGGCTTTCTCGAAAAGCTCGCCGTCGGGATTTCTGAAGGCGCTGCCACCGCAGCGCGCCAGCTACAAGGCGCTGATGGAGGAAAAGACCCGGCTTGAGAAGATCGTCGGCGCCGGCGGCTGGGGCTCGAAGGTGGGCGGCAAGTCCTACAAGATGGGCCAGTCGTCGCAACAGATCGTGGTGATGCGGACGCGGCTGCGGGCCCTTGGCTATGGCAAGGGCGGAAAATCTCCGACTTTCGACCAGGCCTTGCAGCAGGACCTTGCCCGGTTTCAGCGCGATCACGGGCTGGACCCCGATGGCGTGGCCGGTCCCGCCACGCTGGCGGAACTGAACCGCAGCGCGAAGGATCGCCTGACGCAGGTCATCGTCGGGATGGAGCGCGAACGCTGGATGAACTTCCCGTTGGGCAAGCGCCACGTACTGGTAAACATTCCCGACTATTCGGCCAAGATCATCGACAACGGGCGCGTGACCTTTGAAACCCGCGCCGTGGTCGGGCAGAACCGCTCGACCCACCGCACGCCCGAGTTTTCGGACCGGATGGAGTTCATGGTCATCAACCCGACCTGGAACGTGCCGTATTCCATCGCCACGAAGGAATACCTGCCGATGCTGAAGCAGAACCCCAATGCGGTCTCGCATCTGCACCTGCTGGATCAGAACGGCAACCGGGTGTCGCGCGGGTCGGTGAATTTCGCCTCCTACAGCGAAGGCAACTTCCCCTTCCGCCTGAAAGAACCGCCCAGCGACGGCAACGCCCTGGGGCTGGTCAAGTTCATGTTCCCGAACCAGCACAATATCTATCTGCACGACACGCCGCACAAATCGCTGTTTTCGCGTGGACAGCGGGCCTTCAGCCATGGCTGCATCCGGTTGGCCGATCCGTTCGACTTCGCCTACACGCTGCTGTCCAAGCAGACGTCCAACCCCAAGGGAACCTTCAAGGCGCATCTGGACACTGGCCGCGAAAGCGTTGTGCAACTGAAACAGCCGGTGCCGGTGCATCTTGTCTACCAGACGGCCTTCGTCGAAGGCTCGGGCGATGTGCAGTATCGGGTCGACATATACGGGCGTGACGCAATGATCTTCAACGCGCTGGCGAAGGCCGGGGTTTCGCTGCGCGCGATTGGGGGCTAGACAGGCCGGAACAGCTATTCCGGAGTGATCATGGCATTCAGTCTCGACAGCATTGCGCAAGCCCTGGGTGCGCGCCTTGAAGGGGACGGCGCGCTGCAGATCACCGGCGCCTCTGAGCCGGCGCTCTGCGGGGCGCGGGATCTCGCCCTGGCGATGGATCCGAAGTACGCCGAGGGTCTGCCCAAGGGAAAGGCGCAGGCCGCCATCCTGTGGGAGGGCGCGGACTGGCAGGCGCTGAACCTGAAGGCGGCCCTGTTTGTCGCCCGCCCGCGTCTGGCCATGGCGCATCTGTCGAAGATCTTCGATCCCGGCCCGCAGATTGCGCCGGGCATCCATCCCACGGCGGTGGTCGATCCCTCAGCGCGGATCGGGCCGGGGGCGGCCATCGGCCCGCTGACCGTGATCGGCGTCAATGCCCGCATCGGTGCCAACGCCCGTATCGTCGGACAGGCCACCATCGCCGAAGAGGCCGTGATCGGAGACGATGCGCTGATTTGTTCCGGTGTCCGCATCGGCGCGCGTGTCCGCATCGGCGACCGGGTGATCCTGCAACCGGGCGTGGCCCTGGGCGGCGACGGTTTTGCCTTCGTGACGCCCGAGAAATCCTCGGTCGAGCAGGTGCGCGAGAACCTTGGCGACCGCGTCGAGGTCACCAACGCCGAATGGACGCGGCTGCATTCGCTGGGCACGGTCGAAATCGGCGACGACGTGGAAATCGGGGCAAACTCGACCGTCGATCGCGGCACCATCCGGGCCACGAAGATCGGGCGCGGCACCAAGATCGACAACCTGGTTCAGGTCGGACACAACGTCGAGATCGGCGAGGATTGCATGTTGTGCGGGCTGGTCGGCGTCGCCGGATCGACCCGGATCGGCAACCGCGTCGTCCTGGCAGGCCAGGTCGGGGTGAACGACAACATCTTCATCGGCGACGATGTGGTGGCGGGCGGGGCCAGCAAGATCTTCACCAATGTGCCCGCAGGCCGGGTGATCCTGGGCTACCCGGCGATCAAGATGACCACGCACAATGAAATCTACAAGGCCCTGCGCCGCCTGCCACGGATGATGCGCGACGTTTCGGCCTTGAAGAAAGCAGTTTCCTTGCCGGATCAAAGCAACTAAATCCCCCATCAACGAACTCGGAGTGGTCGGATGAGCGTCAGAGACAAGGTGCTGGGCATCATCGCCGAACAGGCGGTCATGGATGTGGCGGATGTCACGCCGGACAAGACACTTGAAGATCTGGGCATCGACAGTCTGGGCCTGGTGGAAAGCATCTTTGCCATCGAAGAGGAATTCGACATTCAGGTGCCCTTCAACGCCAATGATCCCGCGGCCAGCGACTTCGATATCTCCAGTGTCGAAGCCATCGTCGGCGCGGTTGAATCCCTCGTCGCCCAGCAGTCCGGATGAAGCGCGTCGTCATCACCGGTCAGGGTTCCATCAACGCGCTTGGCCACACGGCAGAAGACACATTGCAGGCCATGCGAGACGGCCGCTGCGGCATTGGCGAGCTGAATTTCCGCGACGTGGAGCGCCTGTCGATCCATATCGGCGGGCAGGTGCGCGACTATGATCCCGAGCAACGGTTCAACCGCCAACAGATCGCGCTGTACGACCGGTTCACCCAGTTCACGCTGATCGCCGCCAAAGAGGCCATCGCGCAATCGGGGCTGAGCTTTGCCGGCGACCTGGCGGCGCGGTCCGGGGTCGTGCTGGGCACCTCGGGCGGGGGCCTGAACACGCAGGATGAAAACTATCGCACGGTCTATGAAGAAGGGAAGAACCGCGTTCATCCCTTCGTCGTCCCCAAGCTGATGAACAACGCCGCCTGCAGTCATGTCTCGATGGACTACAACCTGAAGGGTCCAAGCTTCACCGTGGCCACCGCCTGCGCCTCGTCGAACCATGCCATGGGGCTGGCCTTCCACCTGATCCGGGGCGGCGGTGCGACGGTCATGGTGACCGGCGGGTCCGAAAGCATGCTGTGCTTTGGCGGCGTCAAGGCCTGGGAAGGGCTGCGCGTCATGTCCAAGGATGCCTGCCGGCCGTTTTCGGCCAATCGCAACGGCATGGTTCAGGGAGAAGGCGCGGCGATCTTCATCTTCGAGGAATACGAGCACGCCAAGGCGCGCGGCGCCGATATCCTGGCCGAGGTGATCGGCTTTGCCATGTCCTCGGATGCGGCCGACATCGTGATGCCCTCCAAGCAGGGCGCGGCCCGCACCATTGCCGGGGCGCTGGAAGACGCGAAGATCTCGCCCGACGCGGTGGGCTATATCAACGCCCATGGCACCGGCACGGCCGCCAACGACAAGACCGAATGCGCGGCGGTGGCCGATGTGTTCGGCGCCCATGCGGATCGGCTGATGATCTCTTCGACCAAGTCGATGCATGGACACCTGATCGGCGGTACAGGCGCGGTGGAGCTTCTGGCCTGTGTCATGGCCCTGCGGGACGGCATCATCGCGCCGACAATCGGCTATGAAGAGCCCGATCCCGAATGTGCGCTGGACGTGGTGCCGAACGAGGCACGCGAAGCCGATGTTGACGTTGTCCTGTCCAACGCCTTCGCCTTCGGGGGCCTGAACGCCGTTCTGGCGCTCAGGCGGATCTGACGGGGCCGTGCCCGGTTATTGCGGCCGGGGCAGGGCCATCAACTCGTTATAGGCCGCGGTGAAGCCCGACAGCGATACTGTCAGCGAAATGCGGTTGTCCGGCGCCACCATCGGGTAGATGGCGATTTCGCCGTTCGAGCCGCTGCGCATCCGCGCGATTTCAGCCTCGTTCAGCCCCAGTTGCGCGATACAACCCTGGCGGTTGCAGAACTGGAACGGATAAGTGACGGCTTCGCCGCCATCTGCGCTGAAGGACACGCGGCGGGTCAGCAGGGTTTCCAGCGGCGTGATGACGGTGGCCCCTGCGGTCAGCTCGGGATTGTCCACCGGGAACAGGCTGAAATCAGCGGTCGGGTTGCCCTCGGGGTTCAGCAGCGTCTGCTGGATCTCGCAGGGATCGAAAGCCACCTGTTCCAGCCGGATGCAGCGCAGGGACCAGTCGCCATGGGTGGCAATCTCGTAGGTCTGGTTGGGCTGCGCATCGGCGCGGGACTGGGGCAGGGCAGCCGCAGCCGCCTGGGCTGCGTTGGGGGCCGCATTCGGGGCGGTTTGCTGGGCGGTGGCCGGAAGGGCCGCGATCAGGGTGCTCAGGGCACCGGCGATCAGGAAGTTGCGCATCTGAGGCTCCGTGTTGGTCGTTCTGACCTGCTCCTAGCATGGTGCAGAAAGCTTGTCAGAGGGAACCTAGGGAAGCGCGCGAAAAGTTTAAAGCACCCTTTGCAGGTCAAAGACGCGGCGCTGCGCGGGCAGGGAATGGACCGGCCCGCGGACAGGCGCTGCCGGACCTCGCCCGATCAATGACGCGCTGCTTCAATCCTGAATTGTGGTCGGGCCATTGCCCCGTGAGATCGCTGATGCGCCCCAACGGGACTATCCTCGAGATTTCTGCAGCGCAGCATAATGGAGCCATCTGCATTTTCCGCCGGATCCAGATCTCATTGCGCGAAGTCTGCTCAATATCCGGGTTGTGAGTTCTTCTGACAGAGCCGTATCGACGGGGCCGCCGACCGATCGGCAATGGACATCAACAACCGGTGCGAGACATCAGCACTGCGCGACAAGTCTCTGAATAGGCACAGCTATCAGGATGACCGGGTTTTGGGCAACATGCACCGTTGCCCCGTGGCGCGGGTCCCGAACCTGGGAAAGACCATGCTGTCAAATGCGAGATTTTCGATCTGTCTGCCGCAATTGCCGGCAAGTCCAAATCGTGGCGCGAGGGAATACACCCGGGTCGCAAAAGGGTTCCAGATCCCCAAAAAAATAAAAGGGCCCACGAAGGACCCTTTATTTTATTTTTGCTCCCTGTCGGACTGGCCGACTTATGTGGTGAACGCTACGGCGACTCGGATCAAGCGTCAACAGCCAATTACTGGTAAAACTGAAGTAAAAAGGGCCGCGCCAGAGGCGCGGCCAGTCCAACAGGGAGGAATATGCCAGGAACGGCCAAGACCGGCCCCGACAGGACCAAGGCTAGCGCGAAAAGGTTAATGCTCGGTAACCGTTCGTTCCGGCTTCGTTCGGGCCACCGACATCTTGATCTGGGTGATGCGGTTGTTCTCGCGGGCAAGGATCTCGAAGCGGAACCCGTGGAAGACGAACACCTGGCCGACGACCGGAATCATCTGGGCCTCGTGGATGACCAGTCCGGCGATGGTATTGGCTTCGTCATCGGGCAGGGACCAGTCGCGGGCGCGGTTCAGGTCGCGGATGGTCATGGCGCCGTCGATGATGAACTTGCCGTCCACATCGCGATGGATCATGTCCGCGGCGCTGTCGTCGAATTCGTCGGTGATCTCGCCCACGATCTCTTCGAGGATGTCCTCCAGCGTCACCAGCCCCTGAAGGTCACCGTATTCATCGACCACCAGCGCAAAATGGGTGTGCCGTTTCAGGAAGTGGCGCATCTGGTCGTCCAGCGTCGTGGTTTCCGGCACGAAATAGGGCTTGCGGGTCACCGACATGATGTCGAAGTCCAACACATGCGAGGGGTCCTTGATGGTGCCCTCGCTGCCGATCGTTTCCAGTGCGGCGCGCAACAGATCCCGGGCGTGGATCACCCCGACGATATTCTCGGGATCGTTGCGGAACACCGGCAGGCGCGTGTGCTGGGATTGCAGGGCCTGCGCGATGATCTCGGGCACCGGCTTGCTCACGTCGATCATCTCGATGTCGGAGCGGTGGCGCATGACTTCTTCCACGGTGCGGTCGCCCAGATCCAGCGCCCCCAGAAGGCGGTCGCGATCTTCTTTCTGAACCACGCCCTCGTGGTGCCCAAGGGTCAGCGTACCGATGATTTCCTCGCGCACGGACAGGACGTTGCGGCCCGGATCGATGCGCACGCCGAAGACCCGCAGGACCGAGCGCACGATGAAACGCACGACCGACACCGCCGGCGACAGCACCGTCACGATCACGTTGATCGCCGGTGCCGCCAGCGCCGCCGCGCGCTCGGACTGGGAAATCGCATAGGTCTTGGGCAAGACCTCGGAAAAGACCAGAACCAGCAGGGTCATGACCAGCGTCGCCATCGCGACACCGCCTTCGCCCAGGTATTTGGTGAACAGCGCCGTGGTCAGCGACGTCGCGAGGATGTTGGCCAGGTTGTTGCCCAGAAGGATGCCGCCGATCAGCCGTTCGCTGTCCTCGGTCAGTTTCAGTGCGGTGGCCGCCCCCTTGGATCCGGCGTCGGCCTGGTTGCGCAGCTTGCCGCGGGAGGAGGCCGTCAGCGCGGTTTCCGATCCCGAAAAGAAGGCCGAGCAGGCAAGGAGAATGAACACCGCCCCGGCGGTAATCCAGAATGCAAGGTCAAGACCCGTTGTCCCGTCGCTCATGGTGCAGATGCCTCCGTGCGTTTGCTGTCTTATGGGGGTCCGGACCGAAGGCTGCAAGGCACCTGAGTTGCACGAGGCAGGGCAGGCCGAACGCGGGCGGGCTGGCCGGACCGGCGCCCTGTGTGGGTCGGGGGGAGCGGCGAGGAGATCGAATCATCCGGTGTTTCGACGGAATCCCCGCTGCATCCCCGCTGCGCTGGTGACCCTAGGTCATCCTGCGCGTGCCTGGACCAAGACCCGCAATCTTCGTCTGCCGCGCTGCAGCAATGCAACATTTGATTGCTTACGAGCGGTAAACCCTGTTCATTTTGTTCACTAGGCAATTGCCACTATCCCTCAATTCGCTAGTCTCCCGGCACCGCCTGCGGCGTGGGTTCGCGCATCGTGGGTCAAAAAAATCAATGGGAGGTCCATACCGAATGAACCGTCGCTCTTTTCTGAAGAACTCCGCACTGGGTGGCACCGCCGCCGCAGCATCTTCGCTGGCCGCGCCGCTGTATGCGCAGGGCAACCGCACGCTGACCATGGTCACCACATGGCCGCGCGGCTTTGCAGGTCTGGCAGACGCCGCTGACCGCGCCGCCGCAAACATCAACGCGCTGACCGACGGGTCGCTGACCGTCGACGTCAAGCACGCGGGCGAACTTGTCGGAGCCTTCGAAGTATTCGACGCCGTGACCGCCGGTCAGGCCGACATGTATCACGGGGCTGACTATTACTTCGTCAACCAGCACCCCGCGTTCGCCTTCTACACCGGTGTGCCCTTCGGCATGACCGCGACCGAGCACAACAACTGGTACTACCACGGCGGCGGCATGGAAATGCACCACGCCCTGGGCGAGATCTTCGGCCTGAAGTCGTTCATGGCGGGCAACACCGGCGCGCAGTCGGGCGGTTGGTTCACCAAGGAAATCACCGGCCCGGAAGACTTCCAGGGTCTGAAATTCCGCATGCCGGGTCTGGGCGGTCGCGCCCTGGGCCACATGGGCGTGTCGGTGCAGAACCTGCCGGGCGGCGAAATCTACCAGGCCCTGGCCTCGGGCGCCATCGACGGCACCGAATGGGTCGGCCCCTGGTCGGACGAGAAGGTGGGCTTCCAGGAGATCACCAAGTTCTACTACACCGCAGGCTTCCACGAGCCGTCGGCGGGTCTGTCGCTGGCAACCAACCTTGAAGTCTTCGACAGCCTGACCCAGCAGCAGAAGGCCGCCATCGAAATCGGCGCCGCCGCTGCCGACCACTGGAACCTGCACCAGTACCTGATGAACAACGGTTCGGCGCTGCAGCGTCTGGCCTCGTCTGGCGTCAAGGTTCTGGAATTCCCCGACAGCGTCTGGGATGCCTTCGGTGCCGCGTCGATGCAGGTCTATGAAGAATTCATGGGCGATGATATCTTCAAGGAAACCTACGACGCCTATGTAGAGTCGATGGCAGCGTCTTCGGGCTGGATTTCCAAGTCTGACGCCACCTATCGCAATCAGCGGGACCGGGTGCTGGGCTCCTGATCCCAACCTGATCTGAACCGGCCCGCCCCCCGCGCAGGGGGGCGGGCCTTTGTGCAAAAGCGAGGTCCGGGACAAGGGCCCGCAGCGGGGAGAGGACGATGCTGGACGGTATCCTCTGGGTTGTCACCAATATCGGGACAGCCTTTTACAATTTCGGTTATGCCGTGACCCATCCGGGGCTCTGGCTGAACTGGTCCGACACCGAAGCGATCATGCGGTTTGCCTACTACGGTGGCTCGACCCAGCTCTTCTTCGTCATCTTCACCGCTTTCCTTGTGCTGACCGCCGTCGGCCTGTGGCGCAACAGCGTGCTCTGGGGCTATGTGCGCGGCGCGGAATGGTTCGGCAACACGGTCGGACGCTTCTTCGCCTGGGCCGGCCTGCTGATGGTCCTGCAACAGACGCTGATCGTCTTCCTGCAACGGATCTTCCTTGTCTCCGAGATTTCCATCGGCCCGTTCGGGACCGTGTTTACCAAGGATCTCAGCTGGTACGCCGAGGAACTGAAGCTTTATAACGCCATGATCGTGGCGCTGTGCTGCGCCTATACCTTCATCCAGGGCGGCCATGTGCGGGTGGATCTGGTCTATGGCTCGGTTTCGCGCCGGACCAAGAAGATCATCGACATGATCGGCTGCCTGATCTTCATGATCCCGGTGCTGACCCTGACGTGGATGTACGCCTGGTTCTTCCTGTGGCGTCACCTGATCACCCCGAAGATCTCGGCCAGCGACAAGATCGAAATGCTGATGCGCAAGGCGCGGATCGTGAAATGGAACGTGGAAACCATCGGCTTTTCGCCGAACGGCTTCAACGCCTACTTCCTGTTCAAGGTGCTGATCATGGCCTTCGTTGTCATGATGCTGATCCAGGCCATGGCCTTCTTCTATCGCAATCTTCTGGAACTGATCGAAGGCGAAGAAGCCGACGGCCGGTACCATGACGAGGACGTGCTGGGCGACGATCTGCCCGAGCACTTCCATGAATCCTTCTGAGGGGACCCTGACCCATGCTATTTGGACTTGATGGAGTCGAGGTCGGCCTGATCATCGTATTCTTCTGTCTCTTCGGAGGCATCATGACCGGCTTCCCGGTGGCTTTTGCCATCGGCGGGGCCGGGGTTCTGTCCTTCGGCATCATTGCCGCGCTGGACAGTACCGGATTGTTGATCCACCAGGCGGTGGACACCACCAGCGACGCCTATCGGGCGTTGATCGCCAATGGCGCCAACCAGATCAACATATCGCACTTCCGATACCCGGACTTACCCTTGATCGATCAGCCCCTGTTCCCGGGCGGTTGGGAGCAGGCCGTGGATCGCAACCTGTCGTTCATCGTGAACCGCATGAACGAACGCGTGTTTGCCGGTCAGTCGATCGAAACCCTGCTGGCGGTGCTGATGTTCGTGATGATGGGCATCACGCTGGAACGCTCGCGTATTGCCAATGACCTGCTGACCACCATGGCGCGGGTCTTCGGGCCGATGCCCGGCGGTCTGGCCGTGTCGGTCGTGGTCGTGGGCGCTTTCCTGGCTGCTTCGACCGGGATCGTCGGGGCGACCGTGGTGACGATGGGCCTGTTGTCGCTGCCTACCATGCTGCGCAACGGCTATTCGCCGTCGCTGGCCACCGGCGTCATTGCCGCGTCTGGCACGCTGGGCCAGATCATTCCGCCGTCGATCGTGATCGTTCTGCTGGGCACCCTGGCGGGCGACCTGTATTCGGCCGCGCAGGAAACACGGGCCCAGGCGGCCGGGTGTTCCGACGCGCTGACCTACCTGGGTGAAGCCGCCGTGGTGTCGGTCGGCACGCTGTTCCAGTCGGCGATCCTGCCCGGCATCCTGCTTGCCGGCCTCTATGCGGTCTATGCCCTGGGCTTCGCCCTGTACGATCCGCGGCACGCGCCGCCGGTCGAGATTGAGGACGTCAAAGGCGGCGAAGTCATCACCCGCAGCGAAGGTCTGACCTGGTTCCTGGGTATGCCCATCGCGCTGATCGGTGGCGCCATCCTGCTGGCACAGATCGGGATTGTCGGATCACAGGACATCACCGTCGACAGTTATTCGGATGCCTCTGAATCCGCCGTCCTGCGGACCAGTGTCTCGGAACAATGTCAGGCGTCGATGATCGAACTGCACGGGCAGGAGAAATGGGATCTGGCCATCGAGCAGCAGGAGGCCATCGAGGCTTCGGGCGGGGCGCAAGCCAGCCGCGCGCTGAGCGCCGAAGAGATCGAAACGGCCCGGGTCGAGAAGATCGCCAATGCCGCGCCGATCAGCTCGGGTCTGGCGACCATGTTCATCATGCTGGCGCTGGTCCTGACCACCGCCCGTGGTGTGGCCCCGACCGCCGATCCGACCCCGCTGGCCATCGGTCTGGCGGGTGTGGGTCTGGCCTTCGTGGTGGACTGGTTCCTGATCAGCCCGACAACCAGCGAAGGGGCCAGCTTCCTGCTGTTGGTGATCCCGCTGCTGCTGATCGCCTATGGTTGTCGCGAGGCCATCACCCGCCTGTCGCAGAACGAGCTTCTGCGCGTGGTCTTTCCGCCGCTGATCCTGATTGTCGCGGTGCTGGGCTCGATCCTGGGCGGGATCACCAACCCGACCCCGGCGGCGGCACTTGGCGCATCCGGCGCGATCATGCTGGCGGCCTATCGCAAGCTGCGGGATGACAGCCGGTCGGGCAAGATCATCATCTGGGCGTCCTTTGCCATCATTCTGATGATCCTTGTGGGGGTGAACTTCGACCTGCGGATCACCCGCTCGGAAGTGATGTTCGAAGAATACATCGCCTTCATCGTGGCCCTTCTGACCTATCACTTTGCCATCTTCGGCATCCTCTACAGCTGCTGGGTGCTGCTGCGGGGCGGGGTGCTGACCCCGGTGGTGCGCGAGACGGCCAAGGTGACCTCGATGGTCTTTACCATCCTGATCGGCAGCCAGGTGCTGAACCTCGTGGTGATTTCCTTCGGAGGGGAACACTACATCCAGCAATTCCTGCGCAGTTTCGACAACGAGCTTGTCGTCTTCCTGCTGGTGATGCTGGTGCTGTTCATCCTGGGCTTCGTGCTGGACTTTCTCGAGATCATCTACATCGTGATCCCGATCGTCGGGCCGGTGATCTATGGCGGCACGATGGATCCCAAGTGGGTCACCATCATGATCGCGGTGAACCTGCAGACCAGCTTCCTGACACCACCCTTCGGCTTCGCGCTTTTCTACCTGCGCGGGGTGGCGCCGCCCGAGGTCGCCACCCGTGACATCTACAAGGGGGTTCTGCCCTTCGTGTTGATCCAGGTGGCGGGACTGGGCCTGTTGTGGCTGTTCCCCAGCGTGGTCACCATCGTACCGAACCTGCTGAACTGACCGGATCGGACACCGGGGCGCTGCAGCCCCGGCCCGGACCAACCAAGGCCGTCCCTTCGGGGGCGGCTTTTTCGTGGCGTGGCGGCGCGTGGCAGACGGAAAAACACCCCGGATACCGGGGTGTGGCAGGTCGTACGAATTGCGGGATTTCGGGCGCGCCGGACCCTAGCGCTTGATCGGCACGCTGTCGGGCAGCGAGATCCGCGCCACCTGTTCGGCAATCGGATCGACCGACAGCGGATGGGTCTCGGTCTCGTGGCATTCGGGATCGCCGATGTCCTGCCAGACCCCGTGCTTATAGACCTCAAGCGCGCTGAAGCCGGCCTTGTAGCCCATCTTCGGGCTGCTCGGCACCCAGTAGCCCAAGTAGACATAGGGCAGGCCGCTTTCGCGGGCGATCTCGATATGATCGAGGATGACATGGGTGCCCAGCGAGCGGCGGTTCTCGTCTGGTTCGTAGAAGGAATAGACAAGGCTCAGCCCGTCATCCAGAACGTCCGTCAGGCACACGGCCTTGAGGTCGCCGCGCACCAGGTTGGGCGATTCCCGGACTTCGTATTCTATGACGCGCGACCGGATCGGGGTTTCCTCGATCATCGCGGCGAATTCGAAGATGTCCATGTCGGCCATGCCGCCATCGGCGTGGCGGTTGTCCAGATAGCGGCGGAAGAGCGAGAACTGCTCTTCGGTGGCCCAGGGAGAATTGGCCCGTCGCTTGAGGTCGCCATTGCGGCGCAGGGTCTTGCGTTGCGCGCGGCTGGGTTCGAAATCCGCCACCCGGATACGGGCCGACATGCAGGCGGTGCATTCCGCGCAGGAGGGCCGGTAAAGCACGTTCTGCGATCGGCGGAACCCCTGTTTGGACAGCGTGTCGTTCAGGGTTTCGGCGGTTTCGCCCTGCAAGGCCGTGAACAGCTTCCGCTCCATCCGCCCATCCAGATAGGGGCAGGGTTGCGGCGCAGTTACATAGAACTGCGGGGCAATGGGAAGCGTATGGCGCATGGGCTCCTCGACCTGTTTCGAGGGAGCCTAGCAATCCCGAACGAAACCGCCAAGCCCCCTTGGGACACACCGCGCGTTCAGGGCTTGCGCGACAGGTTGATGGCGGCGGTGCCCAGCAGCATGTCATGCAGGCCCTGACCGCGCGACGAGGTCAGCATCAGGATGATCGAGATGATCTGAAGCACGAAGAAGGTGGTCATGAAATAGAACATCAGCACGTGCAGGGTGGCGGTTGCGGTGTCGAACCGTTCGCCGCGGCTGTTGCGGAATTCGATCGCCATCAGGCGCATGCCGGGGGTGGCAGACCGGCTGGACATGGCCCAGATCCGATAGACCAGACCCACCGCAAGGAACAGGAAGCCGAAGAAAAACAGCCCCGTGAACGCGGTGAACGGAATCGCCAGCAGGCTGATCCCCAGGATCAGGACGGTGTCGACCAGCCACGCGAAGAACCGCTTGATCGTGGTGTCGGCATAGAAGTCGCCATGGGTGTCCGGGTCGGGCAGGCCCCACAGCGCGGTGTCAGGTTGAATCATGGATGTCATTGCAATCGGTCCGCGAAGAAAAGGCAAGGCCCCCCTAGAGGGGGGGCCATGAAGGGCGTCAGGCGCTTTCCGGTGCAGCGGGGGCTGCGGCCGTCCGGACGCGTTCGTCCATGAACTGGTCGAATTCGGCCTTGTCCTTGGCTTCCCGCAGACGCTTGAGGAATTCCTGGAAGCTGTCTTGTTCTTCTTCCAGCCGGCGCAGGGTTTCGGCCTTGTAGGCGTCAAAGGCGCTGTTGCCCGAAGACTTGAAGGCATAGGTGGCGTTGCGGGTGTGGCGGGAACATTTCCCAAACATGCGTTTGCTCCAGATCATATAGGCGAGAAGGGCGAGGCCAATGGGCCAGAAGACAATGAAGCCGAGGATCATGGCCGCGATCCAGGCGCCTTTGCCGCGCTGATCGAGCCAGGTTTCTGCGGCCGTAGGCCAGGTTGCGACGGTGCTCATCGGGATCTCCGTGTTGGTTGTGTGTATGTGAACTGTCTTCACATTGAATAGATTGGGTGCGCCCGCCGCCGCTTCAAGGGTTCATGTGAAAACTTTTTACATTCGCATCTGCAGCAAGATCGGGCGGCGTGCCGTGACCCTGCGGTGCGTTGACCCCGGCGCGGCGAGACGACAGGCTCCGCCCATGACCTTTGCTGATCAGATCACCCGCGCGCCGATTCCCCATGACACCGTTCTGGCACAGGATGCCCTGTCGCAACTGGGCTGGGCCAGCGGGCGCACCCGTGACCTGCTGTGCGGTACGGCTGGATGCAGCCCTTATCTGGCCGGCCTGATGACCCGGCACCGCGACTGGCTTGAGGCGGCCCTGGACCAGGATCCCGCCACGGTCATAGCCGCCGAGATCGCCGCCCTGGAGCCAGGGCCGGCGTCGGACACGGGCAAGGCCCTGCGGTTGGCCAAGCAGCGGGTGGCGCTGTTGACCGGGCTGGCGGATCTGGGCGGGGTCTGGGGGCTGGATGCGGTCACCGGCGCCCTGACGCAACTGGCGGACCGGGCCAGCGATGTGGCGCTGAAATCCGCGCTGATCCTGCCGCTGACACGGGGCAAGATCCCCGGCCAATCGCTGGACGATCTGGATCAGGCCGCCGGTCTGACCGTGCTGGCCATGGGCAAGATGGGCGCGTTCGAGCTGAATTATTCTTCGGACATCGACCTGATCTGCCTGTTCGACGACAGCCGGTTCGAGGGCCCCGACGTGATGGAAGCGCGCGCCATCTTCATCAAGGCGGTCCGGCAGGCCATGGGGCTGTTGTCCGACAACACCGGCGATGGCTATGTGTTTCGCACCGATCTGCGATTGCGGCCTGACCCCTCGGTGACGCCGGTGGCCGTGTCGATCACGGCGGCAGAGCGCTACTACGAAGCCTTGGGCCGGGCGTGGGAGCGGGCGGCCTATGTCAAGGCGCGCCCCTGTGCCGGGGATCTGGAAGCAGGCAATCGGTTCCTGAAGGACATCCGCCCGTTCATCTGGCGCCGCCATCTGGATTTCGCGACGATTCACGAGGCGCAGGACATGCGCCTGAAGATTCGCGCCCAGAAGGGCCGGGCCTCGGACAGGCTGGACGGGCGCAACGTGAAGCTCAGCCCCGGCGGCATCCGCGAGATCGAGTTCTTCACCCAGACCCGCCAGTTGATCGCCGGGGGCCGCGATCCCGAGTTGCGGATGCGTGAAACCCGCCACGGCCTGGCCGCCCTCGCGGAAAAGGGTTGGGTGACCTCAGACGTGGCGACGACGCTGGACGCCGACTATCTTGTCCTGCGCGAAATAGAGCATCGCCTGCAAATGGTGCAGGATGCCCAGACCCATGCGCTGCCTTCGGCGGACGAGGGTTGGCAACGGCTGGCGGATTTCACCGGCGTCGGGGATGTGGCGCAACTGAAGGAGTCCCTGCGCGAACGCTTTGAACGGGTCTATGCGCTGACCGAGGAGTTCTTTGCCCCTGAGCGTGCGGACTCCCTGCTGCCCGAGATGACCGGCACAGCGGAAAAAGTGGTGGACCGCTGGAAATCCTATCCCGCGTTGCGCTCGGAACGGGCGCAGGAAATCTTTGCCCGTCTGCTGCCCAAGCTTCTGGCCGGCTTTCAACGCGCGGCCGATTCCGACGAAGCGATCTTGCAGTTTGACGGGTTTCTCAAGGGGTTGCCTGCCGGCGTTCAGGTGTTTTCCCTGTTCGAGGCCAACCCGCAACTGATCGACTTGATGGTCGATATCAGTTCTACCGCCCCGGCATTGGCGCAGTATCTGTCCAACAATTCGGGCGTGCTGGACGCGGTCATCGGCGGGGATTTCTTCGAAGCCTGGCCGGGCAGTGCCCAGTTGACCGAGGAACTGTCAGCGCTGCTGGCCAACCCCGATCTGGACTATGAATTGCGGCTGGACACCACGCGCCACTGGCAGAAGGACTGGCATTTCCGCATTGGCGTGCATCATCTGCGCGGATTGGTCAGCCCGGATGAGGCGGCGGCAGAGTATTCCGATCTGGCCGAGGCCGTGGTGCAGGGCATGTGGCAGGCCACCTGTGCCGAGTTTTCGCGCAAGCACGGGGTGGTGCCGGGCAGCCGGGCGATCGTTCTGGGCATGGGCTCGCTGGGCGCGCGCAAGCTGGGCGCGCGCTCTGATCTGGATCTGATCGTCATCTACGACGCGCCGCCCGATGCGGAGTCCGACGGCAAGCGTCCGCTGGAGGCGCGCACCTATTTCGCGCGGCTGACCAAGGCGCTGGTGACCTCGCTGTCGGCGCAAACGGCAGCGGGCACGCTGTACGAAGTCGACATGCGGTTGCGGCCCTCGGGACGGCAGGGACCGGCGGCGGCGTCCTGGACCTCGTTCCAGGCCTATCAGCGCAAGGAGGCCTGGACGTGGGAGCATCTGGCCCTGACCCGCGCGCGGGTTGTGGCCGGCACAGAGGGTCTGGGCGCGGAGTTCGAAGCCTTCCGCCGCAAACTTCTGGCCGGGCCGCAGGATCGGGCCAAGGTCCTGCAGGATCTGGCCGACATGCGTCGGCGGCTGTCCGAGGCCAAGCCGCGCAAGGGTGTGTGGGACGTGTCGAACGGCCCGGGCGGTTTGCAGGATATCGAATTGTTCGGCCAGGCCATCGCGCTTCTGGCCGGGGATCCAGAGACCGGCAGTGCCGCACAACTGCGGCTGGAGACCGATCTGGCCTCGGCCGAAGTGCGCGCCAAACTGCTCGAGATCGGCACCCTGCTGGCGGCGGTGAAATCCGTGGCGCGGCTGTTGACCGGACGCGGGCTGGAGCCGTCGCGCCTGGGGCAGGGCGGGTTGGCGATGCTGCTGCGCGATGGCAAATGCGGCGATCTTGAGGCGTTGGAGCTCGCGCTGGACACGGCCACCACAACGGCCGCAGACATGATCGATGTCGCAATCAAATCCGGGGAAGGCGCGGATGAGACGTAGCAACGGGGCCGCGACCGCTAGACAGTTGCCATGGCACCGATAACGCGAGACCCGCGCGATCCCAAGAACCTGATCGCGGACAGCTACCGGATCGACGGCATAACCGCCGCGGATTGCCGGGCGATCTTTTTTGACTGGGCGCTGTCCCTCCCCGACGGGGTGGAGGCCGCCAGTGTCGCGCAGCAGCTATTGCAGATCCACGCGCCGGAAAACCCCGATCATCCGATGACCGGGGTTCTGCGCGAGGCGATGGCCGGAACCGAGCTGCCCCGGCGGCGCGGGGGACGCGCCGCGCGGGTGCCGGGATCTAGCTGACTTCCAGGGCTGCGGCTTCGGCGGCCAGCTTGGTGATGCCGTCCCAGTCGCCCTTTGCCACCAGATCGGCCGGGGCCACCCACGAGCCTCCGGCGCAGACCGTGTTGGGCAGCGACAGATAGGTGTTGGCATTGGCCAGCGAGACACCGCCGGTCGGACAGAAGGCGATCTGCGGCAGGGGGCCAGCCAGAGATTTCAGTGCCGGTGCGCCGCCGATGGCCTCGGCCGGGAAGAACTTTTGGAAGCTGTAGCCGCGTTCCAGCAGGTACAGCGCTTCGGTCGCAGTGGCGGCGCCGGGCAGCATGGCCAGATCGATGGCCTCGCAGACATCCAGCACCTTGTCGGTTGATCCGGGCGAGACTGCGAAAGTTGCGCCCGCGTCCTGGGCGCGGCGCGCGTCATCGGGCGTCAGCACGGTGCCCGCGCCGACGATGGCGCCCGGCACATCCGACATGGCGCGCATCGCGTCCAGCGCCTGCGGCGTGCGCAGGGTGACTTCCAGCGCATAAAGACCACCGGCGACCAGGGCCTGGGCCAGATCGGCGGCGCGTCCGGCATCCGAGACCACCAGAACAGGGATGATCGGCGCCTTGCGGGCCACGGCGATCAGACGTTCGCTTGCGATTTGGGGGGTCATGTCGTGTCCTTCGATTAGCTGTCGGCAGGCAGAGCCACACTGGCCCCGGATGTAGCGGGTCCAACATTGGCGCGGAAGGCGGAAAACAACTCGCGGCCCATCCCGAAACCATTGGCCGAAAGGTCGGGTTCCACAGCAGGCCGATCGGCAACGCCTTCGGTGACCACCTCCAGCACCCCGGCCTCGGCATCGACGCGGATCACGTCGCCATCGGCGATGCGCGCCAGCAGACCGCCTTCGGTGGCTTCGGGCGTGACATGGATGCAGGCGGGCACCTTGCCGGATGCCCCCGACATGCGGCCATCGGTGACCAGCGCCACTTTCAGCCCGCGATCCTGCAGCACGCTCAGGGTCGGGGTCAGGTTGTGCAGTTCCGGCATGCCGTTGGACTTGGGACCCTGGAAGCGAACGACAACAATGGTGTCCTCGGTGAATTCACCTGCCTGGAAGGCGGCCTTGACCGATCCCTGGTCCTGGAACACCCGTGCGCGGGCTTCGATGACGCGGCGTTCTGGCGCCACGGCCGAAACCTTCATGACACCACGCCCGAGGTTTCCTGCAAGCTGCTTCAGCCCGCCGGATGTCTGGAACGGATCGGTGGCAGGACGCAGGATCTTGTCGTTCAGGCTTGTGCCCGCGCCCTTGTCCCAGGTCAGAGTGCCGTCGCTGAGCTTGGGCTCTTGCGTGTAAAGCTCCAGCCCGTCGCCGGCGACGGTCTTGGTGTCGTCGTGCAGCAACCCGGCTTCCAGCAGCTGGCCGATCATGTAGCCCAGCCCGCCCGCAGCGTGGAAGTGGTTCACGTCTGCCAGACCGTTGGGATAGACCTTGGCCAGCAGCGGCGTGATCTCGGACAATTCCGCGAAATCTTCCAGATCCAGAATCACACCGGCGGCCCGTGCCATGGCGGGCAGGTGAATCACAAGGTTGGTCGAACCGCCCGTGGCCATCAGCCCGACGATGCCGTTGACGAACGCGCGCTCGTCCAGCACGTCGCAGGTCGGGGTATAGGCGTTGCCAAGGGCTGTGATTGCCAGCGCCCGCTCGGTCGCGGCGACGGTCAGCGCCTCGCGCAGCGGCGTGTTCGGATTGACGAAACTGGAGCCGGGCAGGTGCAGGCCCATGAACTCCATCAGCATCTGGTTGGTGTTGGCGGTGCCGTAGAAGGTGCAGGTGCCCGGCCCGTGGTACGAGGCCATCTCGGCCTCCATCAGCTTGTCGCGGCCCACTTCGCCCGCGGCGAACTGGTTGCGGACACGGGCCTTTTCATCGTTGGGCAGACCGCTGGTCATGGGACCGGCGGGGATGAAGATCGCCGGAATATGGCCGAAGGTGGCCGCGGCCATGATCAGCCCCGGCACGATCTTGTCGCAGACGCCCAGATAGGCCGCCGCGTCATAGGTGTTGTGCGACAGCGCGACGCCCGCCGCCATGGCGATCACATCGCGCGAAAACAGCGACAGCTCCATGCCGGGTTGACCTTGCGTGACACCGTCACACATGGCCGGAACGCCGCCAGCCACCTGGGCTGTGGCCCCGGCCGTCTGCGCCGTGCGGCGGATCAGATCGGGAAAGGTTTCGAACGGCTGATGCGCCGACAGCATGTCGTTATAGGCGGTGACGATGCCCAGGTTGGGCGCCCGCGCTCCGGCCAGCGTGGCCTTCTGGTCGCCCATCGCCGCATAGGCATGGGCCTGGTTCCCGCAGGTCAAATGGGCGCGCGCCGGGCCATCCTCGGCGGCAGCACGCATCCGGGCCAGATAGGCGTTGCGGGGCTTGTCACTGCGGGAACGGATCCGGTCTGTGACTTTCTCGACGATTGGATGTAGGGCCATGGGACCTCCCGGCGTCTTGGCGAATTCTCGCGTCGTATAAGCCGTTAGCGCTATCAATGCCAGTGGAAACGACAGGCTGCGGCAGGAAGGAGCACGGTGATGATTGCGCATTCCGGTAAATTGCGTCAATCACCGGCAGACCCCCCAAGCAAACAGGAGCGGCCATGAACGCCCCCAGCGCATCGGCGACCGGCACCATTCGGTTGCGCCCGAAGATCGACCCCCGTCCCATTCGTCACGGGTTTCCATGGGTTTATGGCAACCAGGTGGTCACCGACCGGCGCACCAAGGCGTTGGCGCCGGGATCGCTCGCGGTTCTGGAAGATGCCGAGCGCGGGCCGATTGCCCTGGTCACCGTCAACCCGGACTCGAAGATCATCGCGCGGGTGCTGGATCCCGATCCCGCCGCGCTGGTCGATGCCGACTGGATGACGGCGCGGATCGCCCGCGCACTGGCGCATCGCGATCGGTTGTATGCCGCGCCCTTCTACCGGCTGATCCATGCCGAGGCCGACGGTCTGCCCGGTGTCATCATCGACCGGTTCGGTGATGTGGCGGTGATCCAGCCCAACGCGGCCTGGGCCGATTCGCGACTGGATATGCTCACGGACGTGCTGAGCGATGTCACCGGCGTCACCACGGTGCTGATGAACGGCGCGGGCCGGGCGCGCAAGCTGGAAGGCCTGGATGAGGCCAGCCGCCCCTTGCGCGGGGCGGTCGAGGGGCCGATCCCGGTGCCGATGAACGGCGCCACCTATCTGGCCGATGTTCTGGGCGGGCAGAAAACCGGGCTGTTCTTCGACCAGCGCGACAACCATGCCTTCGCCGCCGGTCTGGCGCAGGGCGCGCGGGTGCTGGACGTGTTTTCGCATGTGGGCGGTTTCGGGCTGGCGGCGCTGGCCGCAGGGGCTGACAGCGCGCTCGCGGTGGATGGTTCGACACCGGCGTTGGTTCTGGCCACGCAGGGGGCATCGGCCAGCGGTGTCGCGGAGCGGTTCAATACCCGGCAAGGCGACGCGTTCGAGGTGATGACCACGCTGGCGCAGGAAGGCGCGCAATTCGATCTGGTGATCTGCGACCCGCCGGCCTTTGCGCCGTCGAAACAGTCGCTGGACGCGGGCTTGCGCGCCTACGAGCGCGTGGCGCGGCTGGGCGCATCGCTGGTGGCACCGGGGGGCTATCTGGGCCTGTGTTCCTGTTCCCATGCCGCGACGATCGAGAAATTCCGCGCCGCGTCTGTCCGTGGGTTGGGACGGGCCGGGCGACAGGGGCAGGTGATCCACACCGGCTATGCCGCGCCGGATCATCCGCAGCATCCTCAGCTGGCCGAATCCGGCTATCTCAAGGCGCTGTTCTTCCGGGTCTGGTGATGCGGCTGCTGATCGATGCCTGCGTTCTGTATCCCACGGTGCCGCGCGCCCTGATCCTTGGGCTGGCGCAGACGGGCTGGGCCGAGGTGCGCTGGAGCGCACGCATCCTTGAAGAATGGCGCCGTGCCGTGCTGCGCCAACATCCTGAACAGGCCGGGCAGGTCACACGGGAAATCGCCAGTCTTCAGGCGCTGTTTCCGGGAGCAGAGGTTGCGCCGGATGCGGCGGTGGAATCGGGGCTCAGCCTGCCCGACGACAATGATCGGCATGTTCTTGCCGCAGCCCTTGCCGCGCAGGCGAGCGATCTGGTGACCTTCAACCTGCGCGATTTTCCGGGCCGAACCCTGGCCCGTCACAGCCTGCGACCGCGCCATCCAGATGAACTGTTGCTGGAGGCGCTGGACGACCGGCCAAAGCAGGTGACCCAACTGGCGCAACAGATCGTGGCCCCGCTCTGTACCGGACCCGTGACCCCGGCAGACCTGCGCCGCATCCTGAAAAAGGCGCGGCTGCCCCGGTTGGGCAAGGCGCTGGCAGCGCGGGGCAGCTGACACCCCGAGGTAAAAACGCAACGAGCCGCCCAAGGGGGCGGCTCGCAAATCCGTTGATCTGGGCTCAGAACGGGATTTCGTCGTCGTCAATGCCCGAGGAGGGAGGCTGACTGCCGCCACCGCCACCGCCGCCCTGACCGCCGCCATAGCCACCGCCCGATCCACCACGATCGTCATATCCGCCGCCGCTGCCACCACCGCCGAAGCTGCCTCCGCCGCCACCGCTACCGCCTTCGGAACGGCCATCCAGCATGGTCAGTTCGCCCTTGTAGGGGCGCAGGACAACCTCGGTGCTGTAGCGGTCATTGCCGCTTTGATCCTGCCACTTGCGGGTTTCCAGTTGGCCTTCCAGATAGACCTTCGATCCCTTGCGCAGATACTGCTCGGCCACCTTGGCCAGCGGCTCCGAGAAGATCGCGACGCTGTGCCATTCGGTGCGTTCGCGGTTCTCGCCGGTGTTGCGGTCGCGCCAACGTTCCGACGTGGCAATGCGCAGGTTCACCACCTTGCCGCCGTTCTGGAAGGTGCGCACCTCGGGGTCGCGCCCCAGATTGCCCACCAGGATGACCTTGTTCACCGATCCTGCCATGATGTTGCCTTTCGCGATTCCTGTTGTTGATCGCTTTAAACCACGCAGTCGCGGGCAGGAACAGCCGCTGCGCGACGGAACGCTGGCATTGCGGGCAAAAATTGGCTATGGCTTGCCAAAAGAGCAGAGCAGGCACCTCATGCGCAAGACACCCTTGGCAGGGCTTTTGATCGGCAGTCTTCTGGCCGCCCCGGTGGCGGGTGACCAGGCGCGCGTGTCCAGCAAGGCGCGCTCGTCGATCTTCAAGTCGCAGACCGATGTGCTGGATCGGCGCTCCTCGAAGCAATACGAATATTCCTCGCGTCTGCAGCCGCAGACCGATTTTTCCGGTGCGATCCGCCTGCCGGGCGTGTCGAACTCGAAATACCGCGGGATCTATCTGCCGGTGGCCGAGTCCGTCGCGCGCAAGCATCGCGTGCCGCAAAGCCTGTTCACCCGGCTGGTGCAGCAGGAAAGTGCGTGGAACCCGCGCGCGGTGTCGCCCAAGGGGGCCATCGGGCTGGCGCAACTGATGCCGCAGACCGCAAGGTATCTGGGCGTCGACCCCCATGACCCGCATCAGAACCTGGAAGGCGGCGCGCGCTACCTGCGGCGCCAGTACGAACGGTTCGGATCCTGGCGACTGGCGCTGGCCGCTTATAACGCCGGACCTGGCGCCGTCGAAAAATACAACGGCGTGCCCCCCTACAAGGAAACCCAGAACTACGTGCGCAAGATCCTTGGACTGCCGGGATAGTCGAGACTGACCGGCTGCACCGCCGCCGCTGAAAGCGCCTTGCACGCACATGAAAAAGCCCCGGTCGATGCCGGGGCTTTCTGCGTTTCGTATGTGTTGTGGATCAGTCCAGCGCCTTGAAGTTCAGCGCCGCGCCGTCCTTGATCCCCGAGAACCACCGCGCGGTCACGGTCTTGGTCTTGGTGTAGAACCGGAAGGCATCGGGGCCATACTGGTTCAGATCGCCGAAGGCCGACTTCTTCCAGCCGCCGAAGGTGTAGTAGCTGAGCGGCACCGGGATCGGGAAGTTGATGCCGACCATGCCCACGTTCACCCGGCTGGCAAAGTCCCGCGCGGTGTCGCCATCGGCGGTAAAGATCGAGGTGCCGTTGCCGTAGTCATTGTCGATGACCAGCTGCAGCGCCTCTTCGTAGGTCTCCTTGCGCACGGTGGACAGCACCGGGCCAAAGATCTCCTGCTTGTAGATCTCCATGTCCGGCGTGACCTCGTCGAACAGGCTGGGACCGACGAAGAAGCCGTTTTCATAGCCCTGAAGCGTGAAGCCGCGCCCATCGACCACCAGCTTCGCGCCCTGGTCCACGCCGGAGTCGATCAGACCGGTGATGCGCTCCTTGGCGGCGGCGGTGATGACCGGGCCGAAGTCCACGTCGTCGCCGGCGGTATAGGGGCCGACCTTCAGCTTCTCGATGCGCGGCACCAGCTTTTCGATCAGGCGGTCGGCGGTTTCCTGCCCCACCGGAACAGCCACCGAGATCGCCATGCAGCGTTCGCCTGCCGCGCCGAAACCGGCGCCGATCAGCGCATCGGCGGCCTTGTCCAGGTCGGCATCCGGCATCACGATCATGTGGTTCTTGGCACCGCCGAAACACTGGGCGCGCTTGCCGTTGGCCGCTGCGCGGCCATAGATGTACTGCGCGATGGGGGTGGAGCCGACAAAGCCCACCGCCTGAATGGTCTCGTTGTCGAGGATCGCGTCAACAGCTTCCTTGTCGCCGTTCACCACCTGCAGCACGCCGTCGGGCAGCCCGGCTTCCTTGAAGATCTCGGCCAGCAGCAGTGCGGTCGAAGGGGCGCGCTCGGACGGTTTCAGGACCATCGCGTTGCCGGCGGCGATGGCGGGGGCCATCTTCCACAGCGGGATCATGGCGGGGAAGTTGAACGGGGTGATGCCCGCGACCACGCCCAGCGGCTGGCGCATGGAATACAGGTCGATGCCGGGACCGGCGCTGTCGGTGTAGTCGCCCTTCAGGAAGCTGGGGGCGCCCATGCAGACTTCGACCACTTCCAGGCCGCGCTGCACGTCGCCGCGCGCGTCGGGCAGGGTCTTGCCATGCTCCCGGCTCAGCACCTCGGCCAGCTTGTCCATGTTCTCTTCGATCAGCGCGCCGAATTTCATGATGATGCGGGCGCGGCGCTGGGGGTTGACCTTGGCCCATTCCTGCTGCGCTGCTGCGGCCTTGTCGATGATCGCGTCCATCTCGGCTGCGGTGGCCAGATCGACCTGCGCCTGAACCTCGCCGGTTGCCGGGTTGTAGACATCCGCCGTGCGGCCCGAAGTGCCCCGCACCTGAGCGCCGTTGATATAATGACCGATTGCTTGCATCACGTCCTCCATTGACTTGACGCGACCCTAGCATTGCGAAAATGCGGAAGCTATAGGATGTTCGGCAAAGTCATTTTGCAAAATTTCAGGTGTAGCCCATGCAGCCCGACGATCTGATGGTGTTCCTGATGGTGGCCCGACGCGGCAGCATCACCGCCGCCGCCCAGCATCTGGGCAAGGATGCGGCCACGGTGGGGCGCCGTGTGGCGCGGCTGGAAAACGATCTTGGCGAAACGCTGTTTGCGAAATCTCCCAAGGGATATCACCTGACCGAGGCCGGGCACGGCCTGCTGCCCAAGGCCGAAACGATGGAGGAACTGGTCACCGACATCAAAGGCGGCTTCCGGCAAGTGGGGCGGCACATCGACGGCAAGATCCGCATCGGGGCGCCGGACGGATGCGCCACCTTCCTGTTGCCGCAGGTCTGCGCCCGGCTGACCCGCGACAATCCCGGCCTGGTGATCGAGGTCGTGGCCACGGCGCGGGAAACCGACCTTCTGGGGCGCGAGGTCGATCTGGCGGTCACGCTCAGCCCGCCCACGGCCAAGGCGGTCGAGCATCTGCATCTGGCCGACTACGAGCTTCATCTGGCCATGGCGCGGCGGCTGGCAGGCACGGTCGCCGATCCCCTGCGCGACCTGCCGGTGATCTCGTATATTCCCGAACATCTGATCGACCCGGCGCTGGATATTCCCGACGACCTGATTTCGGGCCAGCGGGTGCTGCGGTCGAACTCGGTGCTGGTGCAATGGCAATGGCTGCGGCAGGGGGCAGGGCTGGGACTGGTGCATGATTTCACCCTGCGGCAGGACCCCGGCCTGATGCGGGTGAAACCCGACTTCACCATCCATCGCAGCTATTACCTGGCCAGCCGTCGCGCCGACAACCGGTTCGACCGGATGCGCCGGTTCCGTTCCATGCTGCTGCGGCAGGTCGCGCAGGAAATCAGCCGTCCGTCCGTGCAACCGGCAGACTGATTTGCGCAGACCTGCGGATAGTGCTTGACACTTTCTTCAAGGGGCGGAGACTCGAGGGTAATATTATTGCTCAAGAGAGAGTGTCGGGAGGCCACCATGCGAGTCCATCAAATCCTCAACTCCAAGTCCGATGACGGCGTGGTAACCATCAAGCCGGGCACCAGCGTCGAATCCGCCGCGCAATTGCTTGCCGAAAAGCGGATCGGTGCAGTGATCGTGTCGGACGATGGCGAAGTGGCGATCGGCATCCTGTCCGAGCGTGATGTGGTGCGCGAACTGGGCAAGCGCGGCGCGTCCTGCATGTCGGACATGGTGGACGACCTGATGACCGCAGATCCGATCAGCTGCACGATGAACGAAGACAGCTCGGAAGTGTTTCAGAAGATGACCGAGGGCCGGTTCCGTCACCTGCCCGTGATCGAGGACGGCAAGATGGTCGGCCTGATCTCGATCGGCGATGTGGTCAAGGCGCAGCTCAGCACCCTGTCGATGGAGAAAGATGCCCTGCAAGGCATGATCATGGGCTACTGAAACCGGCGGGCCGCAGGCCTGCGGCCCAACGTCTCTTGCAATGCGCAACTTATTATTGTTGCGTTGCCGGGCATTCTAACGACCGACGGAACATCATCATGCGCATCGGGCTTTATCCAGGGACATTCGACCCGCTGACCTTGGGACATGCCGACATCATCCGGCGCAGCTGTTCGCTGGTCGATCGGCTGGTCGTCGGGGTCGCCATCAACCGCGACAAGGGCCCGCTGTTCTCGCTCGACGAACGCGTGGCCATGGTGGAAAGCGAAGCGCCAAGGCTGAGCGCCGGCACCGGGTGCGAGATCGTGGCCCATCCGTTCGAAAACCTGCTGATCGACTGTGCCCGCGATGTGGGCGCTTCGGTCATCCTGCGCGGCCTGCGCGCGGTGTCGGATTTCGAGTACGAATTTCAGATGGTGGGGATGAACCGGGCGCTGAGTTCCGAGGTCGAGACGGTCTTCCTGATGGCCGAGGCCCAGCATCAGGCCATCGCCTCGCGGCTGGTCAAGGAAATCGCGCGTCTGGGCGGGGATGTTTCAAAGTTCGTCAGCGCCGATGTGCGCGACCAGTTGGTGGCAAAGTTCCAGGGCTAGGGCAGCCACCGTGAAACGATCGGCAAGGGATGGGGCCCCCGCAACGGGTGGCCCCTTTTTCGTGCATCAGGCGCGCGGCTTGCGCAGGCGGCGGCCGGCCACCCCAAGCGCGCCCAGCCCAAGCGCCAGCATCGGCAAGGCAGCCGGCAGCGGCACAGGTGCCGGCGTGTTGGAGGGCGCCACGGCAATGCTGTCCGTCACGGTCTTGCCGTCGATCTTGAAGTGCAAACCGGTGTAGCCATAGTTTTCATAGTAGGTCAGCACGAAATCCACCGGATTGCTGCCGACGTCATAGGACACATTGGTGTAGCCAAAGCCGCGCGGGCTGCTGCGGCGCGAAATCTCGGTGCCGTTGATGCTCAACGCGAAGCCGTCATCCGAACCGACCGAAAACGTCTTGGTGCCGCTGCCGGGCTGGAAGCGGCCCGAGATGCGGACAACGCTGGTTTGAAGGCTGGTGGGCTTGGTGCCCGTATACGAGGCCGCATCGACGCCCAGGAAGTCCGAAATGCTGCGGCGGTCCGAGATGGAGCCGATCCAGCCATTGGGATAGTCGATCATCGTCGACACGAACTGTCCCGTGGTCGTGGTCGAATTGGCAAATCCGATGGCGTCGTCAACGCTGCGGAAGCCCCGCGTGCTGTCCCAGAACTCGCCCAGATAGCTTGCGGCATGGCTGGCCCCCGACGACAGGACCAAAGTGGTGGCGACGACAATACCCGTGATTTTCATGACTTTGACTCCTAACCGGGAAACTCTACCGAGGCGGTTCTACGCTTCCGGGGCAGGCTGTCTCAAGAAAAGGGTGACCTCACGGTTAATGCCGGGGCGAGGGCGGAATCGTGACCGAAAACGAAAACGGCCCCGAAGGGCCGTTGTCAGATACGTCTGGGATCGGCGGAACCGATCAGATGAGCTGACCCAGAACCCGCGCGGTATCGGCCATGCGGTTCGAGAAGCCCCATTCGTTGTCATACCAGCTGAGGATTCGCACCATGTTGCCATCCATCACCTTGGTCTGATCGGTGTGGAAGATCGAAGAATGCGGGTCATGGTTGAAATCCATCGACACGTTCTTGGCGTCGGTATAGCCCAGCACACCCTTCAGCGGGCCATCGGCGGCAGCACGGATGACCGCGTTGATCTCTTCGACGGTGGTGTCGCGGCTGGCTTCGAACACCAGGTCCACGACCGAGACGTTCGGCGTGGGCACGCGGATGGCGACGCCGTCCAGCTTGCCGTTCAACTCGGGCAGCACCAGACCCACGGCCTTGGCGGCGCCGGTCGAGGTCGGGATCATCGACATGGCAGCAGCGCGGGCGCGGTACATGTCCTTGTGCATGGTGTCCAGTGTCGGCTGGTCGCCGGTGTAGCTGTGGATCGTGGTCATGAACCCGCGCGTGATGCCGATGGCGTCATGCAGGGGCTTGGCGACCGGCGACAGGCAGTTGGTGGTGCAGGATGCGTTCGATACCACCAGATCCTCGGCGGTCAGCGTGTCGTGGTTGACCCCATAAACGATGGTCTTGTCAGCGCCCGATGCAGGGGCCGAAACCAGAACGCGCTTGGAGCCGTTTTGCAGATGCATCGCGGCCTTTTCGCGGTCGTTGAAAATGCCGGTGCATTCCAGCGCCACATCGACACCGTCCCAGGGCAATTCCTTGGGATCGCGGATTGTGGTGACCTCGATCGGGCCGCGCCCGATGTCGATGGTGTTGCCATCCACCTTTACCTCGCCGGGGAACCGGCCATGCACGCTGTCAAAGCGCAGCAAGTGGGCATTGGTTTCCACCGGGCCGAGATCGTTGATGGCGACGACTTCCACGTCGGTCCGGCCGCTTTCGGCAATGGCTCGCAGCACATTGCGACCGATACGTCCAAATCCGTTGATGGCCAGTTTGACAGTCATGGGATCCTCCAGACAGGGGCCTGTGTCGCGACCGAAAAATGGCGCGACGTTGATAGCGCTAACTTCTATGCCGGTACCTATGCCATACACGCCATCCTGGTCAACCGCGTTAACGTGTCACGCGGCAGGTGAAGACACGCGAAAAGGGCCGGCACAAGGCCGACCCTACAGGAGTCTCGCAAGGAGAGGGAATTATTTGGTCAGGCGTCCCATGGCGGCGGCGACATCGGCCATGCGGACCGAGAAGCCCCATTCATTGTCGTACCAGGCCAGAACCCGTACCGTGCGCCCGCCGACGACCTTGGTCTGGTCGGGCGCGAAGATCGACGACTGCGTGGTGTGGTTGAAGTCGATGGAGACCTTGGGCTCGGGATCATAGCCCAGCACGGCGCCCATATGGCCGGCGGCGGCTTCACGGACCACCTCGTTGACGTCCTCGACGGTGACATCCTTGCCCGCTTCGAAGGTCAGATCCACGGCCGAGACATTGGGCGTCGGCACCCGGATCGCCGAGCCGTCCAGCTTGCCTTCAAGTTCCGGCAGAACCTCTGCCAGGGCCTTGGCGGCACCGGTCGAGGTGGGGATCATCGCCATGGCGGCGGCGCGAGCGCGGTACAGGTCGTTGTGGCGGCGGTCCAGCGTCGGCTGGTCGCCGGTATAGCTGTGGATCGTCGTCATGATGCCGCGTTCGATCCCGATGGCATCGTTCAGCACCTTGGCCAGCGGCGCCAAGCAGTTGGTGGTGCAGGAGCCGTTCGACACCAAGGTGTGCCCGGCGTCCAGATCGCGATGGTTGACTCCGTAAACCACGGTCTTGTGCACATTCTTGGCCGGGGCCGAGATCAGCACCTTCTTGGCGCCGCGCTCAAGGTGCACGTCGGCCTTGTTGCCGTCGTTGAACTTGCCGGTGCATTCCAGCACCACATCGACACCGGACCAATCCAGTTCGGACGGCTCATAGGTCGAGAACACCTCCATCGGGCCGCGGCCCAGATCCATGGTGTTGTCCTTGATCTTCACTTCGCCGGGGAAGCGGCCATGTACCGAGTCATAGCGCAACAGGTGGGCACTGGTTTCGATCGGGCCGGTCGCGTTGAGCTTGACGACCTGAACGTCGTTGCGCGCGCTGGCGGCGATATGGGCCAGGGTGCAGCGTCCGATGCGGCCGAAACCATTGATGCCAATCGTTACAGTCATGAATGAACTCCCACGGTGTGCGACCGGTGTCACAGTCTCTGTCTGGCGTTCCTATACGGGAGATACCGGTAAGATGGGAAGCAAAAACATATTTAAAGTGAACGTGTTAGCGCAAAAGGTGACCTGTTATCGCCAACATGTATGCGTTTGTATACCGTTGTGCGCCGGTTCCTGTTCGGCCAAATTGCCCGACCACGGCAAAAAAGGGGAGCAGCCTTGCAGCGCTCCCCCGAATTTTCATGTTTGATTCGGTGCCGATTACAGCAGCGACTTGACCTTGTCGGCCACGGCTTGCGCGGTGATGCCGAACTTTTCGAACAGGACATCCGCCGGGGCCGAGGCGCCGAAGCCCTCCATGCCGACGAAGCCGGCCTTGTTGGCCTTGCCGCGTTCGCTGGTCAGCCAGCGATCCCAGCCCATCTGAACGCCAGCCTCGACGGCGACGCGCACCGGTCCGGCGGGCAGAACCCGGCGACGATAGCTTTCGTCCTGTTCGGCGAACAGCTCCCACGACGGCATGGAAACAACACGGGTGCCGATGCCTTCCGCCTGCAGCAGATCGCGTGCGGCCAGCGCCACCGAAACCTCGGAGCCGGTGGCCAGCAGGATCGCCTGGCGCTTGCCCTCGGCCTCGGCCAGCACATAGGCGCCCTGGGCGACCATGTTCTTGGTCTTGAACTCGGTGCGCACGGTGGGCAGCCCCTGACGGGACAGGGCCAGAACCGTCGGCGTGCCGGTGGCGGTGGCCGCGATCTCCCAGGCTTCGGCCGTTTCGGTGGCGTCGGCAGGGCGGATCACGGTCATGTTCGGCGTGGCGCGCAGCATCGCCAGATGCTCCACCGGCTGGTGGGTCGGGCCGTCTTCGCCCAGACCGATCGAGTCGTGGGTCATGACATAGGTGACCGGCACCCCCATCAGAGCCGAAAGGCGCATCGCACCGCGGGCGTAATCGGCAAAGCACATGAAGGTGCCGCCATAGGCACGCAGACCGCCGTGCAGGGCCAGACCGTTCATCGCCGCCGCCATGCCGTGTTCGCGGATGCCATAGTGCAGGTAGTGGCCGTCGCGCGACTCGGGCAGATGCACGCCCATGTCCGACGATTTGGTGTTGTTCGACCCGGTCAGATCCGCCGAGCCGCCCACGTTTTCGGGCATCAGGGGATTGATGACGTTCAGGGTCTTTTCACTGGCACTGCGCGTCGCCATCTTCGGCCGGGTCTCGGCGTAGTCGCGCTTCATTGCCTTGATGGCCGCAGACAGTTTCTTGGGCGCTTCGCCCGCCTGCATGCGTTCGAATTCGCGCTGCTTGGCGCCCGACAGACCGGCCAGACGGGTCGACCATTCGTCGCGTTCCTCAGCGCCGCGGCTGCCGATCTCTTCCCATTGCGCCTTGATGTCGACGGGCACCTCATAGGCGGCCCAGTCGATTCCCCATGCCGCCTTGGCGTCGGCCACGACCTTGGGGTCGGTCAGCGCGCCGTGGCCCTTGGGCGTGTCCTGCGCGGCAGTGCCAAGCGCAATATGCGTCTTGCAGGCCACCAGCGCGGGCTTGCCGGTCTTCTTGGCGGCGGTGATCGCCTCGTCGATGTCCACGGGGTCATGACCGTCGCATTCATGCACGGACCAGCCCGACGCCTTGAAGCGCGCCAGTTGATCGGTGCGGTCGGCGATATCGACGGTGCCGTCGATGGTGATGTTGTTGTCATCCCACAGCACGATCAGCTTCGACAGCTCCTGCCGCCCGGCCAGACCGATGGCTTCCTGGCTGACGCCTTCCATCAGGCAGCCGTCGCCGGCGATGACATAGGTGTGGTGATCCACGACCTTCTTGCCGAACCGGGCGCGCAGGATTTCCTCGGCCAGCGCGAAGCCTACGGCATTGGCGATGCCCTGACCCAGCGGGCCGGTGGTGGTCTCGATCCCCTTGGCATGGCCGTATTCCGGGTGGCCGGCGGTGCGGGCGCCCCACTGGCGGAAGTTCTTGATCTGATCCAGCGAAATGTCTTCGACGCCGGTCAGATGCAGCAGTGCATACAGCAGCATCGAACCGTGGCCCGCGGACAGGATGAACCGGTCACGGTCCGGCCAATCGGGGTCGGCGGCATCGAATTTCAGGTGGTTCTCGAACAGGACCGTGGCCACATCCGCCATGCCGATGGGCATGCCGCTGTGGCCGGAATTGGCACCGGCGACGCCGTCCAGAGCGAGGGCGCGGATGGCGCAGGCTTTCATCCAGTGGTCGGGGTGGCGTTCGCGCAGCGTCTTCAGGGACAAGGGGCAACTCCAGTTGTCTTGGGATGGATTTTGGACTTCAGCTGCGCGGGGCAGCGCGCCCCTGCGTCTTAGCAACTGCCATGGGAAGTTCAAGCGGGGCCAAAAAACTGCTCAGAACCCGAGAAAAAGCCATTCTGACGGTTTAAAACTGTGGGATTCGATGCTGTTGCGACCTATTGTTGACGCCAGCTTCGGGGTTGGTGCGGTCAAAAAAAATGAATATGCGTACCTAAGTTGGGGCAGAAAGGGGAACCATGACGGAGATTTCCGAGCTTGAGCATCGGCTTGCCGATGCCCTTGGGCGCATGAGGATGGCGCATCAGTCCACGCGAAAAGCGTTGAGCGACGCCCTGAACCGGGTGGCCGAACTGGAAGCCGCAGCACAAGCGCAGCCCGCGGCGGCGCCTGCGGGGGACGCTGGCGACATCGCCGCGCTGGAGGCCGAGATCGAGGCAACACGCGCGCAACTGGCCATCCGCGACACCGATCTGGAGGAGGAGCGCGGGCAAGTCTCGACGCTAGTCCAGCAGATCGAAACCGATCGCGCGGCGCTGCAAGCGGCGCAGACCGAACTGACCGCGCTGAAGGCCGCCGACCGGCTTGGCGGAGTTCAGGCCAACGGCCAGGCGGAAGAGACGCAGGAGCGGATCGGCGCGCTGGAAGCAATCGTCGGCCAGCTTCAGAAAGCCAACGCCCAGTTGCGCCAGAACAACGAGTTGCTACGGCAGGCCATGGCCGAGGGCAGTGACGGCGGCGCCTTGTTCGACGACAGCCTGACCGCCGAGATCGAGTCCCTCAAGGCCGCGCGTGCCGCCGACCGGGCCGAAATCGACAGCGTTCTGGCCGCGCTGCAACCGCTGATCGAGGAGACCGCCGATGCCTGAAGTCACCATCAAGATCGGGGGCCGGTCGTTCGACGTGGCCTGTCAGGACGGCGAGCAGGAATTTCTGCATTCCGCCGCCAAATTGCTGGACGATGAAATCAGTGTCATGGCCGATCAGTTGGGCCGGGTGCCCGAGGCGCGGATGCTGCTGATGGCGGGGCTGCTGCTGGCGGACAAGACGCTGTCGGTGCAGGCCAGCACCGAGACCCTGAAAGCCGAAATCGCCGAGTTGAAATCTCAGGTCGCCACCCTGGAATCGCGTCCCGCCGAGCGGGTCGAGGTGCCGGTGATCCCGGCCGCGGTGGGCGACGGTCTGGCCGAGCTGGCCGCCCGCGCCGAAGCCCTGGCCGAAGAGATGGAGCAGGGCGCGTCCTGAGGCGCGCCCCGTCCGCCGAAATCAGGCGTTGGCTTCGCGGATCTTCTCGGCGGCGTCCTTGTCGAAGGTCACGCCGTTGGTTTCCAGCAGCGTGTCCAACTCGCCTGACAGGGTCATCTCGGTGATGATGTCGCAACCGCCGACGAATTCGCCCTTGACGTAAAGCTGCGGCACGGTCGGCCAGTCGGAATAATCCTTGATGCCCTGGCGGATCTCGTCGTTCTCCAGCACGTTCACGTCCTGGTAGTCGATGCCCATATAGTTCAGCACCCCGGCGACACGGCTGGAAAAGCCGCACTGCGGCATCGCCTTGGTGCCTTTCATGTACAGAACCACGTCGTTTTCGGTCACGGTCTGCTTGATCTGTTCTTGAACGCTCATCTGAGAGCTCCTTGTCTGTGTCGTCGGATCATCGGGTCTGACGGGCAGGTAATGTCTGTATCGGCGATACACAATATCAGGGACATCTGTCCCCGAAGCAGTGCCTGGCCGGGTTGGGGTCAGTCCGGGGCTTTGGTGGTCAGCGCCAGCGCGTGCAATTCGCCGTTCTTGCCGTCCATCTTGCCTTTCAGCGCCGCATAGACCGCCCGCTGCTGCTGCACGCGGTTCTGGCCCCGGAAGCTTTCGTCGATGACCTCGGCGGCATAGTGATTGCCGTCGCCAGCCAGATCTGTGATCGTGATCTTGGCATCGGGAAATGTTTCGCGGATCAGGTTTTCGATTTCCTGGGCTTGGATGGGCATGATCGGTCGTCCTTGGTTTCCCCCGATTTGTAGGGCGCAGCCACAGGGGCTGCAAGCGGCAACGGGCGCGCAGGTCGGGCTTTCCCCTAGGGAAATGCACTGTCTGCCGTGCTATATTGATCCGGCGTAAACCAAAAGGAGGCAAGAGATGACACATCTCGTTCGCACCTGTTTGGTGGCCAGTATCCTTGTTGTCTTCACTGCAACTGCCGGCGTGGCATCGCGGGCCCATTGGGGCACCGCAACCGTGGTCCAGGTTGCCCACGGAATCGTCAATCCGCTGGTGATCTATGGCTTCAATCCACAGCCCGAACCACCAATCCTGTTTCCCGCGTCCACCACGCTGACCCCTTTTTCGGTCGACAAGACCATTCGGGGCGTTTCTGGGGCGCAGTTCTTCCAGGTTCTGCTGGGCGGCAGTCTGGGCGGCAAGCCGCTGGATCCTGTGGCGGGAAGCCCCGGCGCGCGGTTCCCGCAGGCGGATTTCCTGGTGGACACGGGAACCGAAACCCTGACGCTGCGGCTGATGCTTCAGTCGTCTTCAGGGGGCATCGGCGCTAACCCGCTGTTCTTCAATCCGCAGCCCGAACCGCCGCCCGGTGCGGGTCTGTTCGGCACCCTTGGCATGGACTTCCAGTTCACCTCGCTGTCGGATGCGACTGTGTCGTTGCAGGTTCTGGACAGTACCGGACGCGCCCTGGGGCTGACCCGTGTGGCCGCCCCCGTGCCGCTGCCTGCCCCGCTGGCCTTGCTGGGGGCAGGGATCGGCGCGCTGATGGTGTTGCGTCGGCGGCGGCGCTGAGGCCGCCCGCGCCTAGTTCGCGAAGGTGGCCGGGAAGGTCTCTTCGTTCAGCTTCACCAGGTCTTCCAGCGGCGCGCTGGAGCCTGCCAGCGTGACCGTATCGCCGCCGAAACGTCCGATGGTGGCCAGCGGGATCTTGTGCTGGCTGGCCTCTATCATCAGTGTTTCGGCCGCATCGAACGAGCATGACACAATATAGCGTGCCTGATCCTCGCCGAACAGCGTGGCCATATCGCCTTCGTCCACGGTCAGGCCCAGCCCGGCGGCCGCGGCCATTTCGAACAATGCCAACGCCAGCCCGCCATCGGCCACGTCATTGGCTGCCGTGATCAGCCCGCGATTGTTGCGCAGGAAGATGCCGTGGCGCTTTTCAAGGTTCAGGTTCACATGTGGGGCGTCGCCGTCCTCGCGCTTGAATACTTCGGCCAGCAGCGCCGATTGCCCCAGATGGCCATGGGTTTCGCCGATCACCAGGATCAGGTCGCCGTCGTCGGGCGTCATGGGAATGAGGTTGTGCGCGAATTGCACCAGACCCACGGCACCGATTGTCGGGGTCGGCAGGATCGGCTCGCCGTCGGTCTCGTTGTAAAGTGACACGTTGCCCGACACGATCGGCATGTCCAGTTCGGCGCAGGCCTCGCCGATGCCCTGGATGGCGCCGACGAATTGGCCCATGATCTCGGGCTTCTCGGGATTGCCGAAGTTCAGGTTGTCGGTGCTGGCCAGCGGCTTGGCCCCGGCGGCCGACAGGTTGCGATAGGCCTCGGCCACCGCCTGTTTGCCGCCTTCGACCGGGTTGGCGCGCACATAGCGCGGCGTCACATCCGAGGTGAAGACCAGCGCCTTCTGGGTGCCATGCACGCGCACCGCGCCGGCACCCCGGCCCGGAACCCGGACCGTGTCGCCCATCACCATGTGATCGTATTGTTCCCACACCCAGCGTTTCGAGGCGTAGTTGGGGCTGGACAGCAGCGCCTTCAGCCCGTCGATGGGATCAATCTCGGGCACCGGCTCCATCTCGGGGGCAGGGGGCGTGGCCACCCACGGGCGATCGTATTCCGGGGCTTCGCCGGACAGCGCCTTCAGCGGCAGATCGGCCTTCACCTCTCCGCCCAGTTCCACAAGGAACCGATCCTCGGCGATGGTTTCGCCAACGATGGCGAAATCCAGATCCCATTTGTCGAAGATCGCCTTGGCGACCTCTTCCTTCTCGGGGTTCAGCACCATGAGCATCCGCTCCTGGCTTTCCGAGAGCATCATCTCATAGGCGGTCATCGCGTTCTCGCGCACCGGCACGCCGTCCAGCCGCAAGCGGATGCCCAGGTTGCCCTTGTCGCCCATCTCCACCGCCGAGCAGGTCAGCCCAGCAGCCCCCATGTCCTGGATCGAGATCACAGCACCCGTGGTCATCAACTCAAGGCAGGCTTCCATCAGGCGCTTTTCGGTGAACGGGTCGCCCACCTGAACCGTGGGGCGCTTTTCGTCGATGGTGTCGTCGAATTCGGCACTGGCCATGGTGGCCCCGCCGACGCCGTCACGGCCGGTCTTGGCGCCCAGATAGACGACCGGCATGCCGACGCCTGAAGCGGCCGAGTAGAAAATCTTGTCGGCATCCGCCAGTCCCGCCGCAAAGGCGTTCACCAGGCAGTTGCCGTTATAGGCCGGATGAAAGCGCACTTCGCCGCCCACGGTGGGCACGCCGAAGCAGTTGCCATAGCCGCCGACCCCTTCAACGACGCCATGCACAAGGCTGCGGGTCTTGGGGTGGTCCGGTTCGCCGAAGCTGAGCGCATTCATCGCCGCGATGGGACGCGCACCCATGGTGAATACATCGCGCAGGATGCCGCCCACGCCGGTGGCCGCGCCCTGGTAGGGTTCGATGTAGGACGGGTGGTTGTGGCTTTCCATCTTGAAGACCACGGCCTGACCGTCGCCAATATCGACCACGCCGGCGTTCTCGCCCGGTCCGCAGATCACCTGGTCGCCGGTGGTCGGCAGGGTCCGCAGCCACTTCTTCGACGACTTGTACGAGCAGTGCTCGTTCCACATGGCCGAGAAGATGCCAAGCTCGGTGAAGGTCGGTTCGCGGTTCAGCAGGCCAAGGATGCGGTCGTACTCTTCGGCATTCAGACCGTGGGCTGCGATCAGGTCGGGCGTGATGGCGGGTTCTTGCATGGTACTCCCCTTACGTGGGCGCGGTAATACGGGAGCCGGGCGGTCAGGGAAAGACCACATCGCCTGCGGCGGCGGGATATCTTCAAGATCGGCTGGATGTCCCTGTGTGCAGAGGCCTGCAAATTGCGTGCGGCAGTGCAGAAAAAAAGTGGCCGAGACAAGCTCGGCCAAGTCCAACAGGGAGGTAGAAGAAGACGAAACGCCTAACTTCTATGCTTCAGTTAGACAGCCCCCCCGTTTCGATCAAGAAGAATAATGCCGCAGGGGCAACATAACCGGTATGCAGTATTTACATATCTCCTGCGCGCGAGTTATGCAGTCTGTCCAGTTATTGTGCTTTCTGACGGCTTTCGGCCAGTTGCTCGACGACGAAATCCCGGAACGCAGATATGCGTTTGGATTGCCGCAACTCCTCGGGGTAGGCAAGGAAGACCGGAACCGTGCCCGCGTCGATCTCTGGTAGGACATTGACCAGACGGGAAAAATCCTCGGTGACATAATTGGGCAGAATGCCGATGCCCAGGTTGTTGATGACCGCCTGCAGCACGCCAAAATAGTTGTTCACTGTCAACAGCGACCGAACTTCCTCGGCGATGATCGTTTGGGCGATGCGGGCACCAGCGGCGACCTGAACCGAATTTGGATTCTGGCAGATCAGGCGGTGCTGTCGCATATCTGCAACGGTTTCCGGCGTGCCGTTTTCCTCCAGATATTCCGGCGACGCGTACAGCCGCATGTGAACATTCATCAACCGCTTGCGGATCAGGTCGGCCTGGCTGGGCTCTTTCATGCGGATCGCGACATCGGCCTCGCGCATCGGCAGATCCAGCACGCGCTCTTCCAGCATCAGGTCGATCTTCAGTTCGGGATACTTTTCATAGAGCTTCGACAGACGCGGTGCCAGCCACAGAGAGCCGAATCCCGTGGTGGTGGTCACGCGCAATTCGCCGAAGACCTCTTCCTCGCTGTCGCGGATGCGGGCGGCGGCGGCATCCAGGCGCTTGGCCATCGACCGGGTGGCGTCGAACAGCAACTCGCCCTGTTCGGTCAGGATCAGGCCACGGGCATGGCGGTGGAACAGGGTGGTGTTCAGGCTGGTTTCCAGGCTGCGGATCTGGCGGCTGACGGCGGATTGCGACAGATGCAGGGCGTCGCCCGCATGGGTCAGGCTGCCGGCATCGGCAACCGCGTGGAAAATTCGCAACTTGTCCCAATCCATCGGGCGTCTCCATTCTGCAGCGCGGTTCGACAGTTCGGCGTGCACAGATAAAAATAGTACCCGTCCGGTCCGGGGGGATGGTGCGGGCTCGCTTCGCAAGAAACTGTGGCGTCGCCGCTACAGTCGGACCGGCCCGAAGGCAATGAACCTTCGTGCTGATAAGCCATTCCTGACGCAAAGGTAACCCTGCGGCCCGAATTTCAGGCGGAACTTGTCCAACATGGTTGCCGGTCCTTCGGGCGCATCATCGGGGGCAATCCGCCTCTGTGATGCTGCATAGTCTTGTATCTGGCTTCATGGAGGTGATATTTCACACCACCGGCACGTAGACCGGGGGAGACACATCGTGCGCCAGGTTCACGATACAAAAAACAAGCGGGACGTCACACGCGAAATCAGCTACGCCCATGCTGGAGCCACGCGCGGTGGACGGGCGATGATCCGGGTGATGGAAAACGCCACCGGGCGTTTGCGCCTGATCCGCAAGGCGCAAGGCTATGAGGAGGAGGTGGCCAGCGGCCGCGACTTCTGGGATGTCATTACCGACCGCTACGGGTTGAGCCTGAAAGTCATCGATGGCGCGTTGGAGAATATCCCGCGCGATGGGCCACTGGTGCTGATCGCCAACCATCCCTTCGGCATCCTCGACGGGCTGATGATGGGGCGAATCCTGTCTGTGACCCGTGGCGATTTTCGCATTCTGGCCCACCAGGTGTTTCGCAAGGCCGAGGATCTGAACCGGGTGATCCTGCCGATCTCTTTCGATGAGACGCGCGAAGCTGTCGCCATGAACCTGCAATCGCGCAAGGATGCGCTGGAGTTGCTGAAGAATGACGGGGCGATTGGCATCTTCCCCGGCGGCACGGTCTCGACTTCGGCCAAACCGTTTTCAGCCCCGATGGATCCCACCTGGCGGTCCTTTACCGCGCGAATGATCCTGCGGTCCGATGCGCATGTGGTGCCGATGTTCTTCACCGGCCACAACTCGCGCGTTTTCCAGGTGGCCAGCCATCTGCACTACAACCTGCGGGTCGGGCTTTTGATCAAGGAGTTCAAGTCGCGGGTCAACAAGCCGGTCGAAGTCGTGATCGGCAAACCGATCCCGAAAGACCAGCTGGCGGCGCACGCAAAGGACGCAGCCGGGATGATGGACTTCCTTCGGCAGGCCACGTATCAGCTGTCTCCAGTGCCTGTCCGCGACATGGGCTATGGCTTTGAAACTGAAGACAGGTACAAACGCTAGATGGCCGTCGGGGTTTTCGATTCTGGATTGGGCGGCCTGACCGTCCTTGACGCGGTCACGCGACGATTGCCGGGGGTTCCCTTCGTCTATTTTGGTGACAACGCCCATGCGCCCTATGGCGTGCGCGATGCCGACGATGTCTATGATCTGACGACCAAGGCCGTGGAACGGTTGTGGGAGGCCGGCTGCGACCTGGTGATCCTGGCCTGCAACACGGCGTCGGCGGCGGCGCTGCGGCGGATGCAGGATAGCTGGATCCCGCCCGAGAAACGGGTGCTTGGGGTGTTCGTGCCGCTGATCGAGGCTTTGACCGAACGGCAATGGGGCGACAACTCTCCGCCGCGCGAGGTTGCGGTCAAGCATGTGGCCCTGTTCGCCACGCCGGCGACGGTCTCCAGCCGCGCGTTCCAGCGGGAACTGGCGTTTCGCGCCATCGGCGTCGATGTCGAAGCACAGCCCTGCGGCGGTCTGGTCGATGCGATCGAGGATGGCGACGAGATTCTGGCCGAGGCGCTGGTGCGCAGCCACGTGGACGCACTGAAGCGCCGGATGCCGCACCCCGAGGCCGCGATTCTGGGCTGCACCCACTACCCGCTGATGGAAACCACCTTCCAGGCCGCCCTTGGCCCCGATGTGACGGTCTATTCGCAAGCCAATCTGGTGGCCGAAAGCCTGTCGGACTATCTGGACCGCCATCCCGACATGTTGGGGCCGGGCACCGAGCAGGCCTTCCTGACCACCGGAGACCCGCAGGCCGTGTCCTATCGCGCCACCCAGTTCTTGCGACGAAAGATCACTTTCCGCGCCGCCTGATTGCACCCGGTCTTTGGGGGCTTATGTTTTGTGAAAGTTCAAGGAGAAGGTGTCATGGCACACAGGATCGCCATACTGGGCGCAAGCGGGTACACCGGGGCCGAAATGGTCCGCCTGGTGTCGACCCATCCCAACATGGAGATCGTGGCCCTGACCGCCGACCGCAAGGCTGGCCAAAGCATGGCGCAGGTGTTTCCGCATCTGCGGCACCTGGATCTGCCGTTGCTGGTGAAGATTGACGAGGTGGATTTCTCTGACGTCGATCTGGTGGTCTGTGCCTTGCCGCACGCGACATCTCAAAGTGTAATCAGTGCCTTGCCGCGCGACGTGAAAGTCGTGGACCTGTCCGCGGACTTTCGTCTGCGCGATGCCGCAGCCTATGAAAAATGGTACGGCCAGCCGCACAGCGCCATGGATCTGCAGGCCGAGGCGGTCTACGGCCTGCCTGAATTCTACCGCGACCAGATCCGCAACGCGCGCATCGTGGCCTGCACCGGCTGCAATGCCGCCACCGGCCAATTTGCCCTGCGCCCGCTGATCAGTGCGGGCGTGATCGCTCTGGATGACATCATCATCGACCTGAAGGCCGCGGTGTCGGGGGCCGGCCGCTCGCTGAAGGAAAACCTGCTGCATGCCGAGTTGTCCGAAGGCTATCACGCCTATGGTGTCGGCGGGGTACATCGTCATCTGGGCGAGTTCGATCAGGAGTTTTCGCTGATAGCCGGGCGTCCGGTCTGGGTGCAGTTCACGCCGCATCTGATCCCCGCGAACCGCGGGATCCTTGCGACGGTCTATGTGTCCGGGGATCCGCAGTCGGTACATGACACGCTGGCGCAGGCCTATGCCGACGAGCCTTTCCTGCAGGTGCTGCCCTTCGGCGAACATCCTTCGACCCGCCACGTGCGGGGATCGAATTTCGTGCATATCGGCGTGGTCGGCGATCGCCGACCGGGCCGGACCATCGTCATTGCCGCGCTCGACAACCTGACCAAGGGATCGTCGGGCATGGCCATGCAGAACGCCAACCTGATGCTGGGAGAAGAGGAGACCACCGGCCTGATGCTGGCCCCGGTCTTCCCATGAGCCAATGAAAAGTCTGAAGAAGCAACGTCGTATCCAGGTCATCATCGTCGCCGCCATCGCGCTGGCGCTGTCCACCGCGCTGATCGGCTATGCCATGCGCGACGGGATCAACTTCTTCCGCAGCCCGTCGCAGGTGGTGGCCGAACCGCCGACCGCGTCGGAGGTGTTCCGCATCGGCGGGCTGGTGGAAGAAGGCACGCTGGTGCGCGGGCAGAGCGAGACCGTCACGTTTTCCGTCACCGATGGCGGCGCCTCGGTGCCGGTGGCCTATACCGGCGTGCTGCCGGATCTGTTCGAAGAAGGCCAGGGCATGGTCGGCACCGGAAAATACGTGAACGGCACATTTGTCGCCACGGAAATTCTGGCCAAACACGACGAGACCTATATGCCCAAGGAAGTGGTGGATGCGCTGAAGGAACAGGGCGTGTATCAAGACCCCAACGAAACAGACAGCTGATCGGAGGGCACACGCCATGATCGCAGAGCTTGGACATTTCGCCCTGATTCTCGCGGCCATGGTGGCCGTGGTGCAGGCCATCGTGCCGATGATCGGCGCGCACAAGGGCTGGGACGGCTGGATGGCCGCCGCCGTGCCCGCCGCCACGACGCAGTTTTTCCTGACCGCTTTCAGCTTCTCGGCGCTGACCTATTCCTTCGTGGTGTCGGATTTCTCGCTGCGGCTGGTGGTCGAGAATTCGCACAGCCTGAAGCCGATGATCTACAAGGTCAGCGGCGTCTGGGGCAACCACGAGGGCTCGATGCTGCTCTGGGTGCTGATCCTGACCCTGTTCGGGGCCTGTGCCGCGTGGTTCGGAGGCAACCTGCCGCCAAGCCTGAAGGCGCGCGTTCTGGCGGTGCAATCCGCGGTCGCGGTGGCGTTCTTCGCCTTCATCTTGCTGACCTCCAATCCGTTCCTGCGCATGGGCATTCCGCCGATGGACGGGCAGGACCTGAACCCGCTGCTGCAGGATCCCGGTTTGGCCTTCCATCCGCCGTTCCTGTATCTGGGCTATGTCGGCCTGTCGCTGACCTTCAGCTTCGCCGTTGCCGCGCTGATCGAGGGCCGCGTCGATGCGGCCTGGGGCGGCTGGGTGCGGCCCTGGACCCTGGCGGCCTGGGTGTTCCTGACGATCGGCATCGCGCTGGGATCGTGGTGGGCCTATTACGAACTTGGCTGGGGTGGCTACTGGTTCTGGGATCCGGTGGAAAACGCCTCCTTCATGCCATGGCTTCTGGCCGCAGCACTGCTGCATTCCGCCATCGTGGTGGAAAAGCGCGAAAGCCTGAAAAGCTGGACCATCCTGCTGGCAATCCTTGCCTTCGGCTTCTCGCTGATCGGCACCTTCATCGTGCGCTCGGGTGTCATCACCTCGGTGCACGCCTTTGCCAATGATCCCGAACGCGGTGTGTTCATCCTGATGATCCTGGCGGTCTTCACCGGCGGCGCACTGACCTTGTTCGCGGCTCGCGCCTCGGCCATGCAGGCCAAGGGGGTCTTCGGGCTGGTCAGCCGCGAAAGCGCGCTGGTGGCCAATAATGTGCTGCTGGCGGTGTCCTGCTTCGTGGTGTTCATCGGCACCATCTGGCCGCTGGTGGCGGAACTGGCCTTCGGACGCAAACTGTCGGTGGGCGCGCCCTTCTTCGACGCCGCCTTCACGCCGTTCATGGTGGTGCTGGCGATCATCCTGCCCATCGGTGCGATCCTGCCGTGGAAACGCGCCAAGCTGAACCGCGCGGTCAAGCAGGTGGTACCTGCTGCCATCCTGGCCTTCCTGATCGCGGCACTGGCCTGGACCCTTCAGACCGAGAAGACCATACTTGCGCCCGTCGGACTGGCACTGGGCACCTGGGTGGTGGCCGGGTCGGCGCTGGACCTGTGGAGCCGCTGCGGCCGGGGCGACGTGGCCAGCCGCTTGCGCCGTCTCATGCGTCTGCCGCGTGCCGACTATGGCAAGGCTGTGGCGCATTTTGGGCTGGGCGTGACCATGATTGGCATCTCGGCCATGAATGCCTGGCAAATCGAAGACATCCGCGTGGCCCAGATCGGCGAGCGGTTCGAGGTCGGCGCCTATGAGATCGAGCTGGCCTCGGTCGATCAGGTGCAAGGGCCGAACTACTATTCGACCATGGCCCGGATGAATGCCTATCGCGGTGACCGTCTGGTGGCCTCGCTGACCCCTGAAAAACGGGTCTATCCGGTGGCCAAGATGCCCACCACCGAAGCCGATATCGACAACGGCTTCCTGCGCGACATCTATCTGGTGATCGGCGATGCGCAGGACGACGGCGGCTGGGCGGTACGCACCTATATCAAGCCGCTGGCCAACTGGATCTGGGCCGGGGCGATCCTGATGGGGGTCGGCGGGCTGCTCAGCCTCAGCGACCGTCGCTATCGCATCGCGGCAGGGGCTGCCAAGGCCGGAGGCGGGGGCCCAACCCCCGTGGCGGCGGAATGAGCCTGCGCCCGGTTCTGGTCGCCGCCTTTCTGGCACTTGTCCCGCTGGCGGCCCCGGCGGTTCAGCCCGACGAGGTGCTCTCTGACCCGGTGCTGGAGGAACGCGCGCGCGATCTGTCCAAAGGCCTGCGCTGTCTGGTCTGCCGGAACGAGAGCATCGATGATTCCAACGCCGATCTGGCGCGTGACCTGCGGCTGCTGGTGCGCGAACGTCTGGTGGAAGGGGACAGCAACGACGAGGTCATCGACTTCGTGGTCGATCGCTATGGCGAATACGTCCTGCTGAAACCGCAGACCGATGGCTCCAACCTTGTGCTGTGGCTGGCCGGGCCACTGATGCTGCTGGTCGGCGCCAGTCTGGGCGTGGTCTATATCCGTCGCCGAAATGCGGCCCCCGAGCCCACCCTGCGCGCGTTGGATTCCAAGGAAGAACAGCGCCTGCAGGAAATCCTGAAGGAATGACCCCGCGTTCTTCTGGCTTGGGGACGATTTCCAAGTAACTTGCCCGCAACCTGGCGGAGACGGATATGGACTTTCAGACAATCGACCTGAGCATCGAGGATCACATCGCGCGGCTGACCCTCAACCGGCCCGATGTGAAGAACGCGCTCAATGCCCAGATGCGGGCCGAGATCCCGGCGGCGATCCGCATCGCGCAGGACAACGCGCGGGTGCTGGTGATGACCGGGGCCGGCGATGCCTTCTGTTCCGGGCAGGATCTGGGCGATGGCAGCGGCGCGGTGAACCTGGACATCGAACGGGTGCTGCGGGACGAATACGTGCCGATGCTGCGGGCCATCTTCGACTGCCCGATCCCGACGGTGTCGGCGGTCAACGGCACGGCCGCCGGGGCCGGGGCCAATCTTGCGCTGGCGGCAGATGTTGTCATCGGCACCGAAAGCGCGGTCTTCCTGCAAGCCTTCAGCCGCATCGGCCTGATCCCGGACGCGGGCGGCACCTATTGGCTGCCGCGCCAGATGGGCATGGCCAAGGCCATGGGGGCGGCCCTGTTCGCCGAGCCGATCCCGGCCCGCCAGGCCGCCGCCTGGGGCATGATCTGGGAAGCGGTGCCGGATGCGGACTTCAACCAGCATGTGGCCCGCCGCGCCGTGCATCTGGCCACCGGCCCGACCCAGGCCTACCGGCTGACCAAGCAGGCCCTGCGCGCCAGCATGGCCAATGATCTTGAGGCGCAACTGGCGCTTGAAGCCCAGCTTCAGGGCAAGGCCGGGGCCACCCGTGATTTCAGTGAAGGGGTTCTGGCCTTCCTGGAAAAGCGCGTGCCCGACTACCAGGGACGCTGACGGCTCTGCATGGCTGATCCCTTGCACCCCCTCAAGATGGATGCCGATGCGCTGCACGCCTTCCTGCGGGCCGAGTTCCCGCAGGTGGCCGATCTGATCGAGGTCGAAGAACTGGCGCCGATGCGCGTGCGCGTGGCCATGCCGGTGCGATCGGACAACCTGCGTCCCGGCGGCACGGTCTCTGGCCCCACCATGTTCACGCTGGCCGATCTGGGGGTCTACCTGGCGGTGCTGTCGATGGTCGGCCCCAAGGCGCTGGCGGTCACGACCAACTGTTCGATCGACTTCATGCGCAAACCCGAAGCGGGCGTCGATCTGGTGGCGGATGTGGAACTGCTGAAACTGGGCCGCAGCCTGGCGGTCGGGGACGTGCGAATCTGGTCGCGCGGGCCGAAACGACGTGACGTCGCGCGCGCCACGTTAACCTATTCCCTGCCTTAAACTTGAACGCACGCAGGGCGCGGAGTACCTGTGTTTCAAGAGTGGGGAGCCGTGCAATGCGCGGCGTGCTTGGGCAAACCTATACCTTTGCATACGCAGCATCGCCAAAAGGGCAGATGCAAATCCGCGGCCGCCCCCCCAAATAAAGCAAGTATTCGTATGTTTATGAGTGAATGCCGCGTGCGTAACGGGGACCGCGGCCAGAAGCGTGGGAGAAGACAATGTCCAAGGCAGGGCACAAGGCGATCATCAGGGCTTTCGCCACCGCAAGTGCAGTCGCAGTTGCGGCCACAAGCGCGTTTGCCGGATCTCCCGACGCCACCACCCCCGAGCTTCTGGTCACTGAACCCCCGGTCAAGGGGTTCATCAACGATGGCGACGAATCCATCGTCGAGACGGTCTACCTGTATCTGGATGGCTGCCCGCTGGTCAGCATCACGCCCCCGGCCAATGGCAAGGGCAACCCGGTCGTCACGATGATCGAACCGGACGGCGAATGCGCCACGTCGGTGGGTCTGGCCGACAAGGCCTCGCTTGTCGTCTCGGATGAGCTTCGCGAGAACGGCGGCATGCATGTCCAGCTGTGGCAGGACGACATGTCCGACCTGGACCCGGTCGAGGACAGCCCCGGCAAATCGCTGATCGTGGAAATCTCGAACCTCTATCCGCCGGACGGCCTTCCGGGCGGCGAGGGGGAGCCGGTGTTCGCGCTTGGCACGGCCCCGTCGTTCTGGATCCCGGGTGTCTTCGGCGATCCTTCGGGCAATCTTCTGGTCGGGGTGTCCAATCCCAACGGCAATGGCGGCACGCCGCTGTTCGGCTCGGGTCCGGGAACGAACCTGGGATTCCTGGGCGGCGGTGGCGGCGGCGGGGGCAATGGATCCGGTGGCGGATCTGGCGGCGGCCCCGGCGGCGGCTCCGGCACGCCGGGCGGCGGGATCTTCCCGGGCAATGGCGGTGGCGGACCGGGCATGCCCGCGGGCGGATCGTCGCCGCAAGTTGCGCCGGTTCCGCTGCCCGCAACCCTGCTTCTGCTGCTTTGGGCGCTGACGATGATGCGCAGCTACGTGCGTCGCCGCTGACCCCGAAAACAACCCCGATTGCACGGAACATCTGCCCTTTCGGCAGATGTTCTTGTTTAACCGGGACTTAGATGGCAGAAGGTCGGGGTATTTTGATACCTTACTTGTAATACGCTCTTTTTCATCCCGAAATCCGCGTTTTCCGCTTGACCGTGGTGTCGGGTTGGCTAAAACCGCGCAATCCGAATACCGGGGGCTCTTGCCCCCAACCCAGACTAAAGGGTCATCCCAATGAAAACCTTCACAGCCAAACCGGCTGACATCGACAAGAAGTGGATCCTGATCGACGCCGAGGGCGTTGTTCTGGGCCGTCTTGCCTCGATCGTCGCCATGCGTCTGCGCGGCAAGCACAAGCCGTCCTTCACTCCGCATATGGACATGGGTGACAATGTCATCGTGATCAACGCGGACAAGATCCAGCTGACCGGCCGCAAGCGGACCGACAAGGTCTACTACCGCCACACCGGCCATCCGGGTGGCATCAAGTCGATCACCGCAGGCAAGATCCTGGAAGGCGCGCATCCCGAGCGCGTGGTGACGAAGGCCGTGCAGCGCATGCTGCCGGGCAACCGTCTGAGCCGCCAGCAGATGACCAATCTGCGCGTCTACGCCGGCGCCGAGCACCCCCATGAGGCGCAAGCCCCGGAAGTGCTGGACGTCAAGTCGATGAACACCAAGAACACGCGGAGCTGATCATGGCCGAGGAAATCAAGTCGCTCGACGCCCTGAAAGGCGCCGTTGAAACTGCCGACGTCGATCTGTCGGTTCTGGAAGATGCCGCCGAACCGCGTGAGCCGGTTCGTGACGAACTGGGTCGGTCCTACGCCACCGGCAAGCGGAAAGACGCGGTCGCCCGTGTCTGGATCAAGCCGGGCTCCGGCAAGGTCACCGTGAACGGCAAGGACCTGAACACCTATTTCGCCCGTCCGGTGCTGCAGATGATTCTGCGCCAGCCATTCACCGTTGCCGGTGTCGAAGACCAGTTCGACGTGATGGCCACCGTGAAGGGTGGCGGTCTTTCGGGTCAGGCCGGTGCTGTGAAGCACGGTGTCTCGAAGGCGCTGCAACTGTACGATCCGTCGCTGCGCGCCGCGCTGAAAGCCGCAGGCTTCCTGACCCGCGACAGCCGCGTCGTGGAACGTAAGAAATTCGGTAAGCGCAAGGCGCGCCGTAGCTTCCAGTTCTCGAAGCGCTGATCGCGTTTCACGTTACGATCTTGCGAAAGGGCTGCTTCGGCGGCCCTTTTTGCTGTCCGGCCTCAGGCGCCGCGGCTGTTCACCCCGCGTCACCGTTTTCCTTCTCGTTGTCCCTGTCTCATGCTAAGGCCGATGTAACAGCCGGTGTTTGTTGGAAACTTGTGAAAAGCGTATTCGGGAGTAGGCGATGAAATGTGTTATTCTTGCGGGCGGTCTGGGAACACGTCTGAGCGAGGAAACGGTCCGCATTCCAAAACCCATGGTCGAAATCGGCGGTCTGCCGATCCTGTGGCACATCATGAAGATCTACGGTGCCCACGGGGTCAATGAATTCGTGGTCTGCCTTGGCTATCGCGGCTACATCATCAAGGAATACTTCGCGAACTTCTATCTGCACCGGTCGGATGTCACCTTCGATCTGGCCACCGGCGAGATGACCATCAACCGCACCGAATCAGAGCCGTGGAAAGTGCATCTGGTGGACACCGGAGCCGAGTCGATGACCGGCGGGCGTCTGAAGCGGGTCATGCCCTATGTGCAGGAGGACGAGGCGTTCTGCCTGACCTATGGCGACGGGGTGGGCGATATCGACGTGCGTGCGGGGATCGACTTTCACAAGTCGCACGGCAAGCTGGCGACCGTGACTGCTGTGCCGCCACCGCGCCGGTTCGGCCAGCTGGAGCTGACCGGCCACACCGTCACCGATTTTCTGGAAAAACCGTTGGGCGACGGGGGCCTCATCAACGGCGGCTTCTTCGTCTTGTCGCCCGAGGTGGGCCGTTATCTGGATGGCGACAGCACCATCTGGGAGCGCGATCCGCTGATGAACCTGGCCCGTGATGGCGAGTTGATGGCCTTCGAGCACAGCGGCTTCTGGCAACCCATGGACACGATCCGCGAGAAACAGGAACTGGAAGCGGCCTGGGCCACCGGGAAGGCACCGTGGAAGATCTGGGAATGAGTTTCAACCGCTTCAAGGGCCGGCGCGTTCTGGTCACCGGGCACACCGGGTTCAAGGGGGCGTGGCTTTGCGCCTGGCTGGTGCGCTGCGGGGCCAGGGTGACAGGCTATGCGCTGGCGCCCGAGACCGATCCGAACCTGTGGCAACTGCTGGGCCTGTCCGAGGTCGACAGCCACATCGGCGATCTGAATGACCGCGCCGCACTGGACGCTGCCATTACCGCCAGCCAGCCAGAGTTCGTCTTTCATCTGGCCGCGCAGGCGCTGGTGCGCCGCTCATATCGCGAGCCGGTGGAAACCTTTGCCTCGAACGTGTTGGGCACCGTGCAACTGCTGGACGCACTGCGCGGGGTCGAGGGGCTGCAATCGGTGATCGTGGCGACCTCGGACAAGGCCTATGCCAATGTCGAGCAGATCTGGGGCTATCGCGAGACCGACCCGATGGGCGGGCATGATCCCTATTCGGCGTCGAAAGGGGCCACCGAACTGGCCACCGCGGCCATGCGCGCCAGTTTCTTCGAGCCGGATCAGCCGGTGCGCGTGGCCACCGTGCGCGCTGGCAATGTGATCGGCGGCGGCGACTGGGCCGAGGATCGTCTGGTCCCCGATATCGTGCGCGGCTGCCTGGGCGGTGACGGTCATGTGACCCTGCGCCAGCCGTTCTCGATCCGGCCGTGGCAGCATGTACTGGAACCGCTGTCGGGCTACATGATGCTGGCGCTGGCGCAGGTGGATCACCCAGAAATGGCCGAGGGCTGGAACTTTGGCCCCGACCGCGCCGAGGAACGCCCGGTGGACGATGTGGCGCGGGCCGTGGTGGCCGCCCTGGGACAGGGCGACATTCGCCACGATCCTGCCGCCGCCGATCTGCATGAGGCCAGATTGCTGCGTCTCGATGTGTCAAAGGCGCGGGTCGAGTTGGGCTGGCGTCCCTTGCTGGACTTCGAGCAGACCATCGACATGACCGCAGGCTGGTATGGCCGCTGGTCGCGCGGGGCCTCCGTGCGCGATCTTTGCTCTGAACAAATTGAACAGTTTGAAATGCTTATGGGGTCTTCTTGATGAATTCCGTTCCCGATTGCCGCCATTGTGGCACCCCGCTGACCCGCACCTTCGTCGATCTGGGCCTGTCGCCGCTGGCCAATTCCTATGTGCCGCCCGAGATGGCCGGCCAGTCCGAGCCTTTCTACCCGCTGCATGTGCGGGTCTGTGAAAACTGCTGGCTGGTGCAGGCCGATGACGCGGTCCCGGCGGCAGAGATCTTCTCGTCGGAATACGCCTATTTCTCCTCTTTCTCGGACAGTTGGCTGGCCCATTGCAAAGCCTATGTGGAGGCGATGACAACGCGCTTCGGGCTGGGGCCGGACGATCTGGTGGTCGAGATTGCCTCGAACGACGGCTACCTGCTGCAGTATTTCGTCGAAAAGGGCATTCCCGTGCTGGGGGTGGAGCCGTCGGGAAATGTCGCGCAGGTGGCTATCGACAAGGGCGTGCCCACGCGGGTGGAATTTTTCGGCGAGGCCTTCGCCAAGGCGCTGGTGGCCGAAGGGCAATTGCCGCGCCTGATCTGTTCGGCTAACGTGCTGGCCCATGTGCCGGACATCAATGATTTCGTGGCCGGCGTCGCCACGCTTCTGACCGGCGACGCTGTTTATACGGTCGAGTTTCCGCATCTTCTGAACCTGATCGAACAGGTGCAGTTCGACACCATCTATCACGAGCATTATTCCTATCTGTCGCTGCTGGCGGTCGAGACGATCTTTGCCAAGGCCGGGTTGCGGGTCTTTGACGTGGAAGACCTGCCGACGCATGGCGGCTCGCTGCGGGTCTTTGCCTGCCGTGATGCGGCCAGCCATGCCGAGGCGCCGGGTGTGGCCCGCGTGCGGGCCCGCGAAGCGGCGGCCAAGCTGGACCAGGTGGCGGGCTACGAAGGCTTCTCGGAAAAGGTCGAGGCGGTGCGCCGCGGGCTGCTGGGGTTCCTGGATCACGCCAAGGTCGAAGGCAGGCTGGTGGCGGCCTATGGCGCTGCGGCCAAGGGCAACACGATCCTGAATTATGCGCAGGTCGGCCCGGATCGCATCGCCTATTGCGTGGATCGCAACCCGGCCAAGCAAAACACCCTTCTGCCCGGCAGCCAGATCCCAGTGCGGCCGGTCGAGGCGCTGCGCGAGGATCGCCCGGATTACGTGCTGATCTTGCCGTGGAACCTGCGCGACGAGATCATCGCGCAACTGTCGGATCTGGCCGAGGACGGCACGCAATTCGTCACCGCCGTGCCCGAGATCCGGATTTCCTGACATGCGGGTTCTGCTGACCGGCGCCACCGGCCTGATCGGGCGGCAGACCGCCCGCGCGCTCTATGCTGCCGGGCACGATGTTTTGCCGGTGTCGCGCAGCGGGCAGGGCGGTTTGACCTGCGATCTGCTGGATGCGGGCGCCGTCGAGGGCCTGCTGTCGCGGGAGCGTCCCGAGGGTCTGGTGCATCTGGCCTGGCATGCAGGGGCAGCGGATCGCTGGACGTCGCCCGCCAATCTGGACTGGGCCGCCGCGACGTTGCATCTGGCGCGACGGTTCGCCCAGCATGGCGGCAGGCGGGCGGTGTTTGCGGGCTCCTGCGCCGAATATGATTGGTCGGTATCCGAATTGTCCGAAGACTCTGCGCTGCGGCCTGCCACCCCCTATGGCGCGGCCAAGGCGGGCACCGGGCTGGCCTTGTGTGGGGCGGGATCCGCACTGAACCTGTCGCTGGCCTGGGGGCGGATCTTCTTTGTCCACGGGCCGGGAGAGCCGCGCGGGCGCTTACTGGGCGATCTGATTGCCGGGCTGCGCGCGAGGGAGCGGGTGGCCTGCACCGATGGGCTGCAGGAACGCGACTTTCTTCAGGTCGAGGATCTGGCCCGCGCGCTGGTCGCGGTGCTGGACAACGACTTGCAAGGTCCGGTCAATATCGCCAGCGGCCAGACCATTGCCGTGCGCGACCTGATCGGTGAAGTGGCGCGGCAGTTGGACGGCGAAGACCTGGTTGATCTGGGCGCCCGGCCGCGCCCCGCGTCCGATCCGGCCAGACTGGCGGCGGACACCACGCGCCTGGCCAGCATCGGGTTTCGCCCACGCCATGACCTGACGTCCGCCGTGTCGGCCACCCTGACCGACGGGAGTGCCCCGGCATGATCGGCGATCTTCTGCGTTCGCGCTTTGTGAAATTCCTTGCCGTCGGCGTGCTGAACACCGGCTTTGGCTATGCGCTGTACGCGGTGCTGGTGCTGCTGGGGCTGGGGCCGCAGGCGGCGCTGGCGCTGGCCTTTGCCTGTGGCGTGGTCTGGAACTATTTCACCCACGCGCGGCTGGTGTTCTCGGCCAAGGGCACCTCGCGGATGCCGGCCTATGCCGCTGTCTATGCCGGGCTGTACGCGCTGAACGCGGCCGGTCTGGCCGGGCTGTTGCGGCTGGGCATGGGGCCGATCGTGGCGCAGGCGGTGCTGGTGCTGCCCGCCGCCGCCCTGTCGTTCATCGCCATTTCCAAGGTGCTGACCGACCGCTTCCCGTGGGAAGGTCGCCCCGCCTAGGCGCTGTCTTCGTCGATGTTCAGACGATCTTCCTCGATCACCAGCGGGCCGCCGCGCACCTGGTTGTGGATCGCGGTGATGTATTCGCCCAGCATCCCGATGAACAGCAACTGAATGCCGCTCAGGAAGAACAGCGACACGATGATCGTCATGGTGCCGCGCGGTGCATCGCTGGGCGCGATCAGGAAGAGCAGAACCTCGAACAGCGCAAACAGGATGCAGCCCACCGCGATGACCAGCCCGGAGATCGTGCAGAACCGCATCGGCGCGCGCGAGAAGGCGAAGATCGCGTTCAGCGCCACATCGGTCAGCGCCCCCATGTTGTGCTTGGACAGGCCGCGTTTGCGGGCCTTCCACGTATAGGGCACGATGATCCGCCTGAACCCGCAGGAGGCGATGATGCCCCGGATATAGGGGTAGTGGTCGTTGTGCGACAGCACCGCCTTCAGCACCTTCTTGTCAATCAGCTGGAACTCTCCGACCGACGGCTCAAGGGTCACATCCGACAGCCGGTTCAGGGTCCGGTAGAACAGGCCGCGCGCGTTGCGCAGGAAATAGCCTTCCTCGCGGATGTTGCGGGCGCCGGCCACCACGTCATAGCCGCTTTGCCACAGCTGGACGAATTCGGGGATCATCTCGGGCGGGTCTTGCAGATCGACCGGCAGCATCACCACCACCGCGTCGCCAGTGGCATAGCGCAACCCGTTGAAGGTTGACCGGAACACCCCGAAATTGCGGGCGTTCAGCACCACGCGGATCGTGGGATCCTTGGCGGCCATTTCGCGCAGGATCTCGGGCGTGCGGTCGGTCGAGGCATTGTCGACAAAGATATGTTCCAACCGATAGTCCGGCAGGTGTTCGGCAAAGATCGCGCGGACGGTTTCATAGCATTGGAAGACGTTGTCTTCCTCGTTGTAACACGGCGAGACGACGGAAATGGTTTTCATGGTCGGCACTCCACGCAACCGTTTGACACACAACCGGCCCACCTGTGGACCGGCAGGCCTGTCCCTTGCTGATAGCGGCTGGACGGCATCGGACAAAGGGCTTTCTGGGCTTCTGTGCGCAGGCGTCACGCCCTTGGGTCAACAAGGTCAACAGGCTGTTTACAGGGGCGGGCGCAGGCACAATACTCGCCCGCAAACGGGCAACAGGAACTTCCATGACGGACTTGCGCACATCCGGGGCCAGACGCGGCCTTGCCTTGATTTCTGCGCCCTTGCTGTACGCGGTGCTGCTGCTGGCCGCGCCCATGGCCGCAATTCTGGCGTTCAGTTTCTGGACGCAGGATTATCTGACCATCGACAAAAGCTTCACCCTGACCAACTACCGCGAGGCGTTCACCGACCCGATCTATCGCGAGTTGATGATCCGGTCGCTGAAGATCGCCGGATTGGTGACGCTGGTGACGGTGCTGCTGGCCTTTCCGGTGGCCTATTTCATCTCGTTTCACGTGCCGGCGGGGCGCAAGTCGCTGTGGATCTTCCTTGTGACGATCCCGTTCTGGACCTCCTACCTGATCCGGGTGTTTCTGTGGAAAGTGATCCTGGGCTACAACGGGGTGCTGAATTCAGGGCTGATCGGGCTGGGCCTGATTGACGAGCCGCTGACGGTGATCCTGTACAATTTCAACGCTGTGGTCATTACGCTGGCCCATGCTTTTGCACCCTTCGCGATTCTACCGATCTTCGTGTCGCTGGAACGTATCGACCGATCGCTGCTTGAGGCGGCGCAGGATCTGGGCGAAACCCGGCTGTCGGCGTTCTTCCGGGTGACCTTGCCGCTGGCCATGCCGGGCGTGGTGGCGGCCAGCCTGATCGTCTTCATCCCGACCATCGGGGACTATGTCACGCCGCGGCTGGTGGGCGGGCCGGGCGGGCTGATGATCGCCAACATGATCCAGACACAATTTCTGAAGCTGAACAATGCGCCCATGGGCGCGACGCTGGCGGTGGTGGCCATGGTGATCGTGACGATCATTGCCCTGATCTTCGTGGCGCTGAACCGCCGCTATCTGCGGGGGCGGTCATGAGCGCGCTGTTCCGGGGCGGCTGGCTGCGGCTCTATGCGGCGCTGTACCTTGTGTTCCTGTATCTGCCGATTCTGCTGCTGCCGATCTTCGCCTTCAACAGCTCCACTGTCATCGCCTTTCCACTGAGCAGCTTCACCACCGAATGGTTCGCGCAACTGGTCGAGGTCGAGGCCCTGCACGCGGCGGTTCTGACTTCGGTGCGCATTGCGCTGATCACGGCCGCCGTCTCGACCCTGCTGGGCATCTGCGCCGCCCGCGCCGCCGCGCGCTACAGGTTTCCGGGCAAGGGCGGGATCATGGGGTTGATCATGCTGCCGCTGGTGCTGCCCGAAATCATCGTGGCGGTGTCGCTGCTGGTGGTGTTCCTGCAACTGGGGCTTCAGCTCAGCTCGCTGACGGTGATCCTTGGGCATGTGCTGATCTGCACGCCGTTTTCCATCGCGATCCTCAATTCGGCCTTCCAGTCGCTGGATGTCTCGCTGGAGGAAGCCGCCATCGACCTGGGTGAAAATTCCTGGGGTGTGTTCCGGCTGATCGTGCTGCCGCTGGTGATGCCGGGGATCATCTCGTCGCTGCTGATCGCCTTCACGATTTCCATGGATGAATTCATCATCGCCTTCTTCCTGTCGGGGTCTGACGCCACGCTGCCGGTCTATCTGTGGGGCCAGTTGCGCTTTCCGCAGCGGCTGCCGGTGGTCATGGCCCTGGGCACGATCCTGGTCAGCCTGTCGATCCTGCTGCTGATCCTGGCGGAATGGGCGCGGCGGCGCGGGGTGCGCAAACGCGGTGGTGCAGAAACAGGAGGGTTCCTCTGATGGCGCTCATCTCCCTTCAGGGGATCAACAAGTACTATGGCGACTATCACGCGCTGCGCGATATCAACCTCGAGATCGCCGAAGGCGAGTTCTTCTCGCTGCTGGGGCCATCGGGCTGTGGCAAGACCACGCTTCTGCGGTCAATCGCCGGGTTCGAGATGCCCGAGAACGGGGTGCTGGCCATCGACGGGCAGGACATGGCCGGGGTCGGGCCGAACCGGCGCCCGACCAACATGGTGTTTCAAAGCTATGCCATCTTCCCGCATCTGACCGTGGCTCAGAACGTCGGCTTCGGGCTGCGCAAGTCGCCCATGCCGCGCGCCGACAAGACCCGCGCCGTCGAAGAGGCGTTGGAGATGGTCGGTCTTGGCGGCTATGGCCCGCGCGCCGCGCATGCGTTGTCAGGCGGTCAGCGGCAACGGGTGGCGCTGGCCCGCGCGCTGATCCTGAAGCCAAAGGTGCTGTTGCTGGATGAACCGCTGTCGGCGCTGGACAAGAAACTGCGCGAGCAGATGCAGACCGAGTTGCGGCGCCTGCAACGGCAGGTGGGCATCACCTTCATCCTTGTCACCCACGATCAGGAAGAAGCCCTGATCATGTCCGACCGCATCGCGGTGATGTTCGAAGGCGCGATCGCGCAGGTGGATACGCCCGAAGGCCTGTACCTGCGGCCCAACAGCCGCAAGGTGGGCGAATTCATCGGCATGATGAACCTGCTGCCCGGGGCCTTGCGCCAGGATGGCGCGCATCTGCTGGCCGATATTCCGGGACTGGGCGCAGTGGCCCTGCCGCGTGACTTCCTGCCCGACGGCGCAGCACCGGGACCGATGACCTTCGGCTTGCGGCCCGAATCCATGTCGGTGCTGTTCACCTCGTCGGAACTGCCCACCGGCAAGTTCGTCGATGGGGTGGTCGAGGATCGCGCCTATTACGGCGACATGACCTATTACGAGATTGCCTTGCAGGGCAGGCAGGCACCGGTCACCTGTTCCATGAAGAACATGATCAGCCGTCCGGTGCTGTCGCGCGGCGATGCCATCCGGCTGGCGTGGGAACCCGGCGCGCTGATCCCCTTTGCCGAGACCTGAAGGTCAGCGGTCCGGGGCGATCAGACCCAGCCCGCGCAGGTAGATGCCGACGCCCGCTTCCAGCAGATCCTCGGGCGGATAGGGGGCCTGGCTGCCGGGCTCGCCCCGGCTGAACAGTTCCACCACCCCGTGGCTGAGCGCCCAGACATGGGCGCTGACCATGGCCGCCGGCGGGCGCTTTTCCTTCGGGATGTGCTGGGACAGGTTTTCGGCGGCGTGTTCCAGCACGCCGCGCGCACGGGCCGAGGCGCGTGCCAGTTCCGGGGTACGATTGACCGAGATGCCGCTTTCGAACATCGACACGTAGTGACCGGGATACTTGCGGGCAAAGGCCAGATAGGCGCGGCCCGTGGCTTCGAAGGCCGACAGGGCGGTGGGTTTGCCACCGTCGAAGGCGAACTCCATCAGGTCGGCGAAGATCTCGTATCCCTGCCGCGCACATTCCGCGATCAGATCCTCGCGACCCTGAAAATGGCGGTAGACGGCCGCCGGGGTCACGCCAGCGGCCTTCGCCGCCTCGGAGAGGGTAAAGCCGGTGGGCCCACGTTCGGCGATCAGGTTCAGCGCCGCATCCACAAGCGCCTGCCGCAGATTGCCATGGTGATAGCCGCGTTTAGCCATTCCAGATTTCAGGGCCGCCGCAGATTGCCGGATCCGGGGCGCAGGCCACTTCGGCATCCTTGCCGGCATAGGGGATCTGGCTGAGCACCCGCTGGATCACCGCGATGCGGGCGCGGCGTTTGTCATCGGCCTTGATGACGGTCCAGGGCGCATGGGCGCTGTGGGTGCGGTCGAAGGTTTCCTGGATAGCAACGGTATAGGCATCCCAGCGGCGCAGCCCGTCCACGTCGATTTGGCTGAGCTTCCATTGCTTCAGCGGATCTTTCTCGCGCGACAGAAAGCGGTGCAATTGTTCGGCGCGGCCGACCTCAAGCCAGATTTTCACCAGATGCACGTTGTCATCCACAAGCGCCTCTTCCAGGGCGGGCACCTGATCGAAGAATTGCTCCCGTTCGGCGGTGGTGCAGAAGTCGAAGACCCGTTCGACCACGGCACGATTGTACCAGGACCGGTCGAACAGGGCGATGTGACCGGCGGCTGGGAAATGGGCGATGTAGCGCTGGAAATACCACTGCGACCGCTCGGTGTCCGAGGGTTTCGACAAGGCCACGACCCGCGCCACGCGCGGGTTCATGTTTTCCTTGAACCGCTTGATCGCGCCGCCCTTGCCCGCCGCATCGCGGCCCTCGAACACAATGATGACGCGCGCGCCCGAGGCTTGCACCCAGGCCTGAAGCTTGGCCAGTTCGATCTGAAGCTTGTAAAGGGTCTCGGAATACTCTCGCGACTTCATCCGATGGTCATAGGGATAAGGCGGGATCAGGATCACCTTGTCGCCGCCATTGATGGCGCTGCGGACGTGATCGGGGGCTTCGGTTTCGAAAAACCGGGTGATGGCGCCATCAAAGGGCAGGTCTGCAACGTCTGTCATCGTCAAAACCTAGCGACCTGAAGGAATTAGCGCAATCCGGCGCGTTCGGCGACCCGCGCGACAGCATCCAGCACGGCATCGGGATGGGTGTGATGCGGCATGTGACCGGCATCGTCCAGCATCGTCAGCCGGGCGTCGGGCAGCAAGGTGGACAGCGGCTCGGCATGGATGTCGGGCAGAACGATGGTGTCCAGCGCGCCGTGGACCAGTTCGGCGGGCATCTGAAGCGTGCCATACTGGCCGGACATGGCGATGACATGGTCCTTCAGGCCGGTGACCTGCCGGGCATTGGCGACCATGGTGGTGCGGCGCAGGCTCAGCGGCAGGCCGAAATGCGCGGTAAATCCCTGTGGCACCGGCGCGGGGGCAAAGATGCCCGACAGGATCTGATCCATCAGGCTTTGCGGCGGAAAAGCGGTCAGCAGCGGCACCAGCGTGGTGGCCCCGGCGCGGCTGGCGTTGACGTGGTACGAGGGTTTCAGCTTGCCGGGCCAGGGCATGGTGGCGCCGGATACGATCACCAGTCCGGCGGTCATGGCAGGATCTTCCAGCGCCCAGGCCATGGCGACGGCACCGCCGAAGCTTTGACCCAGCACCAGCGCGCGGGTCACGCCCAACTGTCGCGCGGCGGCCTGCAGAAGACGGGCCTGTTCGCGCGGGCTTTCGCCGCGCTTGGCCTCGGCGGCCTCGGGCACCCTGCCGGTGAAGCCGTGGCCGGGCCGGTCGAAGGCAATGACGCGGAAGTCGCGGGCCAGACGCGGGGCCAGCGCAAAGGTGAAGTCGCGCAGGTTGCCGCCCGCACCGTGCAGCAGCACCAGATCGGGGCCGCTGCCCTGAACCCAGGCATGCACCTTCACCCCGTCGATGGTCAGGATCCGGCCTTCGGGCGGAAACTCGGCCTCGGCCTGGGATTCGGCGCGCGTGGCCAGACGATCCACGCCCAGCACCGCGCCGCCGGTTAGCGCCGCCGCTGTGGCCAATTCCAGCATCCTAGTGCCCGATCTCGTTCAGATCGAACGGCGTGTGCTGGTAGATCTCGTTGATCCAGTTGCCATAAAGCAGATGCGCGTGCGACCGCCAGCGGTTCAGCGGCGTGCGCGACGGATCGTTGTCGGGATAATAGTGCCCCGGCACGTTGATTGTCACACCCGCGTCCACATCGCGATCGTATTCTTCCTTCAGCGTGCCACTGTCGTATTCGAAGTGGTTGAAGTTATAGAGCGCGCGATGGCCCTTGTCCTCGACCAGACAGGGGCCGACCTCGTCGCTGCCCAGCAGGGTCTTCAGCCCAGGGGCGGCGTCGATCTCGTCCTGTTTCATTTCGGTCCAGCGGCTGACCGGGATCACGAAATCATCCGAGAACCCGCGCAAATAGGGCGAAGCCGGATCGAGGTTCTTGTGCCGGAAACAGCCAAACGCCTTGTGCGGCAGCATGTGTTTCCGCACGCCGTGGAAATAGTTGATCATCGCCATGCCGCCCCAGCAGACGCCGAAGGTCGATTGCACATGGGTCTGGGTCCAGTCGAAGACCTCGCACAGCTCGTCCCAATAGGTGACCTCGTCGAAGGGCAGATGCTCGATCGGGGCGCCGGTGATGATCAGACCGTCGAACTTTCGGTGCTTCACCGCCTCGAAGGGCTGGTAGAAGGCTTCCATGTGCTCGGCCGAGGTGGTCTTGGACTGATGCTCGGACATGCGGATCAGGGTCAGGTCGATCTGCAGCGGTGTTGCGCCGATCAGCCGGGCAAATTGCGTTTCGGTCTGGATCTTCTTGGGCATCAGGTTGAGCAGGCCGATTTGCAGTGGGCGGATGTCCTGATGCGCGGCCCGCCCTTCGGACATGACCATGACGCCCTCGCGGTCGAGAACATCATAGGCGGGCAGGTCGGAGGGGATCTTGATGGGCATGGGTTTTCCCGAGATTGCGTGAACTTAGGGATATAGGCCGTGGGTCAACGGGCCTCAAGCGTGCGGGCGACAAGGTCGGTCAAGTCTTTGGCATTGTGGACGGCGGCGATGTCTTCGGCCTTGACCGAGATGCCCCAGTTGCGGGCCATCGCGGCATAGCGCGGCTGCCGGTGCGCCAGCGCGCGGGCATAGGTCCAGCGCACGAAATCGTCGGGATCGACCTTGTCCTCGGGCACCGATTTCAGGTCCAGGTATTCGGCCCATTTCTCGGTCAGGAAGGCGGGCTGGTAATACATCGGCTTGGGCGCCTTGTCGAAGCGGCGCACCAGTTCGGCGGTATGGGCGTCGGAGCCTTCGATCCAGACCATCAGCGCGGTGTCGGCCAGGGCGGTCAGCACCGGATCTTCCGGGTCTTCGGGATCCACGACCTCGCAGATCGAGCCGCCGCTGTCGCAGACGAAGTCGCGGTAGCCGTACAGGTCTTCGGCACGATGCGCGAAATGGGCGGTGTCCAGCAGGGCGGCAACCTCGGCCACACGGTGCTGCTCCTGCCGGCGCAGGTATTCGTCGAAGGGCAGGCCGCCCCTGGCCGGATCTCCGGGCTTGCCCAGATAGGTCGAAAGTGGCGCCAGGTTGTGGAAGGTGATGTTCGAGGCGATGTAGATCGAATCGCTCAGCAGCAGTTCCGCCAGAAAGGGGTTGCGCATCGCCTCGCGCTTGAAATTGTCGACGATATGTTCGCCCATGTAGCGGGTGCCGATGCGGTAATCGACCGAATAGTGGAACCAGCCGCCGCAGTCGCGCAGCATCGACGACACATGGGTCTTGCCGAGCCCCGACATGCCGAAAAAGAGAATGCGTTTGCGGTCCTGCTGCCGCCAGGCATCGGCGGTGGGTCGTGTGATCATGTGCTGCCCCTGTCTTGCCGCTCTCGCCTAGCAGGGAAGGCCGGGGCGCTTCAACACAAAGCCGGCGGCAACGACAAAGGGCCGCCCATGGGCGGCCCTTCAGTAAAGCGGTTGGTTGGCTTCAGAAGAAATAGCCGACGCGCAGACCGACCGAGACCGCGCTGTTGTCCGAGAAATCGGCGCGCGCCACGTCCGGCGTGCCGGTTTCGGCCAAGGCATCGCCCAGCCACGTATAGCGAATACCGGCGGCGAATTCGACCTGGTTGACGCGGTAGGTGGCCCCGATGCGCAGCGCCTGGCTGCCATGGGTGGGCGCCAGCGGCGACACCAGATCGTCGCCGTAGACATCGTCGTAGATGTAGGCGATCGAGGCGCTGATCTGATCGGAGAAGCGGTGGCCGACCCCCAGCGTGTAGGTGGTGGAGTTGTCCACTTTCACCAGGCCGGTTCCGGTCAGGGCGGTGAAAATCTCGGGATCCACGGTGAACTGCGAATGATCGACCCAGCGGATTTGGCCGAACACCAGCGTGTCTTCGGCAACGCCGGTCTGGAAGTCCAGGTTCACCGACTGCGGGATGTCCACATCGGTTTTCTTGCTGTTGCCCAGGCTGGCCCCGTTCAGGGTTTCCGTGGTCTTGAAGCTGTGGGTGATCGTCGAGTTGTAGGTCAGCGCGACGCGGAGCCCGATCTCGGGCCGCTCGTAGGCACCGCCGACAATATAGCCCCAGGCCGAATCCTCGCCGAGGTTCACCTCGTACCCGTTGACCCCGCCGTAGGCGAGACCGCCAAGGCCGATCTTGCCGTCGGCTGTCTGGCGACGCACACCGGCATGAAAGCTGAAGTTCTCGTTGACGTGGAAGCGGCCGACCAGCGCCAGCGCGTAGGAATTGGCATCCGCGAGCGTGCCGCCCAGAAGCGAGCCGGTCTCTTCGGGGTACAGGACATCGACGCCGTAGTCCTCGCCGCCCATGAAGGCCACGCTGAACTTTTCGTTGAAGTCGTACTTGATGCCGAACCGCAGGTCGTTGAACGCATCAGCCACGTCATTGTAAGACGCGCCGCTGTCATACGGGACCGGGAATCCCGGCGGCGATTGCGGCAGGTCAGTGCCGCTGACGCTTGGGATGGTCCGGACCGCGGAAAATTCAAGGTAGTTGCCATCCTTGAAAAGAAGGTCCATCGGCTGGCCGGATCGGTCGATGCCGCCGGCCTGCGCTGCGCCGGCCAGCCCGACAATGGCTGTCGCCAGTTTAAGTGATCTCGTCATGTCTCCCCCACTTGATGTGGTCTTCTGTTCCCAGGTTTCATTAAAAATTGCAGGGGATTGGCGTCAAACCAGACGTAGCGTCACAGTTTTTTCAACGCTACGACACGGGCCAAAAAACGTCCGGGTGTTGTAAACGACCTACTGCGTGGCCGGAATGTGGGTGGCGACCCAATACGTCAGATAGGCGACCGCGATCAGCCCGGACACGAATCCCAGAAATGCGATGAAGGACGCCGAATAGACCACCGGCTTTTCCGAATAACAGCGCCGGCAGCGCGTCCCGCCCAGTCGCATGTGATGGCCGCAATTGGGACATTTGAAGAGGCGTAGATGCATGACGTGGCCTCGGTCAACGATGGGAGATGACCGAGTATACAGAGAATCGGGGCGCTGGCGCAAATTTTGCGGCCCACACGCCCCGGTGTCTGTCAGGTCATTCCCACTCGATCGTGCCCGGCGGCTTCGATGTGACGTCATAGGTGACGCGGTTGATGCCCTTGACCTCGTTGATGATCCGGGTCGCGGTTTCGCCCAGGAACTCGTGGCTGAACGGGAAGTAATCCGCCGTCATGCCATCGACCGAGGTCACCGCGCGCAGCGCACAGGCATAGTCATAGGTCCGCCCGTCGCCCATGACGCCCACGGTACGCACCGGCAGAATGGCCACGAAAGCCTGCCAGATCTCGTCGTACAGCCCATGCTTGCGGATCTGGTCGATGTAGACCGCGTCGGCCTCGCGCAGGATTGCCAGCTTCTCGCGGGTGATCTCGCCAGGGCAGCGGATCGCCAGGCCCGGACCGGGGAAGGGGTGGCGGCCGATGAAACTGTCGGGCAGGCCCAATTCGCGGCCCAGGGCGCGAACCTCGTCCTTGAACAGCTCGCGCAGGGGTTCGACCAGTTTCAGGCCCATCTTCTCGGGCAGCCCGCCGACGTTGTGGTGCGACTTGATGGTGACCGATGGCCCGCCCGAGAAGCTGACCGATTCGATCACATCCGGGTACAGCGTGCCTTGGGCCAGGAACTCGGCCCCGTCGATACTGTCGGCGTGTTTCTGGAACACGTCGATGAACAGCTTGCCGATGATCTTGCGCTTGGTTTCCGGGTCGGATTGGCCGTCCAGCTCGCCAAGGAACAGGGCGCTTTCGTCGGCATGGATCAGCGGGATGTTGTAGTTGTCGCGGAACATGGCCACGACTTCCTCGGCCTCGTTCTTGCGCAACAGACCGTGGTCGACGAAGACGCAGGTCAGCTGGTCGCCGATGGCCTCGTGGATCAGCACCGCCGCGACCGAACTGTCGACACCACCCGACAGGCCGCAGATGACTTTCTTTTCGCCCACCTGTTCGCGGATCAGGCGGATCGCCTCTTCGCGGTAGGCGCCCATGGTCCAGTCGCCGGTAAACCCGGCCAGCTTCACGAAATTCTCGTACAGCGTCTTGCCGTGTGGGGTGTGGTGCACTTCGGGGTGAAACTGCACCGCATAGAAATGCCGTTCGGGATCGGCGGTGATGGCGAAGGGCGCGTTGGGCGAAGTGCCATAGACCTGAAAGCCCGGCGCGATCTCGCTGACATGGTCGCCATGCGACATCCAGACCTGCTCGGGGCCCTCGGCGAACCAGCCGTCCAGCAGATCAAGCTGGCCCTGCCGGGTGACATAGGCGCGGCCGAATTCGGCGGTGCCATGGCCGCTTTCGACCTTGCCGCCCAACTGGTGCATCATCACCTGCTGGCCATAGCAGATCCCCAGGATCGGCAGACCCATCGAGAAGATGTCCTGTGGCACGCGCGGAGACCCCTCGCGGGTCACGCTGTCCGGCCCGCCCGAGAAGATCACGGCCTTCGGTGCCATCTGGCGCACGAAGTCGGTGGTGACATTCTGATAGGGGTGGATCTCGCAATACACGTTCAGCTCGCGCAGGCGGCGCGCGATGAGCTGGGTCACCTGACTGCCGAAATCGACAATCAGCAGGCGGTCATGGGAAACATCTGTCATGGCAGGCTGATAGGCAAGGGCGCGGGGCCTTGCAAGTGAGTCTGCATGGCTTTCCCGAAGCCCATGCCGCCAGCGGGCCTGAAAAGCCGTGCGAATGTCGTTTTGCGCCGCGAGGAGACGCAAAACCGATGTGGTCGCAGCCTGCGGTTGGCTAGGTCTACGCCACCCCTTCGGGAAGAATGCACGATCAAGGGACCAGATCATGGCGGATGAAGGCAGACGACGGCGCGGACGTGGCGGCGGTGGCGCAGCGCGCCGCGCGGAACGCAGCAGCACTCAGGTCGAGACCGCCAAGGTCATCGCCCGCGATATCCCAACATTGGACCTGTTCGATGACGCGGCGCTGGACCGGATCGAGGCCGCGGCGGAAGCCGTTCTGGAAGAGATCGGCGTCAATTTCGTGGAAAACCCTGCCGCGCTGGACCGCTGGCGCGAGGCCGGGGCGGATGTGCAGGGCGAACGCGTGCATATCCCGCGCGGGCTGGCCCGCAAGCTGTGTGCCACCGCACCGGCCAGGTTCACCCATCATGCGCGCAATCCGGAACACTCGGTCGAGATCGGCGGCGACAACCTGGTGCTGGCCCCGGTCTATGGTCCGCCCTTCGTGCTGGATCTGGAAGGCAACCGTCGCTACGCGACTCTCGCCGATTTCCATGATTTCGTGAAGCTGGGGCAGATGAGCCCCTGGCTGCATCTGTCCGGCGGCACCGTGTGCGAACCCACCGACATTCCCGCCAACAAGCGCCATCTGGACATGCTGATGGCGCATATGACCCTGTCGGACAAACCCTTCATGGGGGCGGTGACCGAGCCCGAGCGCGCCCGTCACAGCATCGAAATGTGCGAGATCCTGTTCGGCGCCGAGTTCGTGGCGCAGAACACGGTGATGACGTCGCTGATCAACATCAACTCGCCGCTGACATTCGATTCGGTGATGATGGGGGCGCTGGAAGAATACGCGATGGCCAACCAGGCCTGCATCATCTCGCCCTTCATCGTGGGCGGGGCGATGTCGCCGGTGACCGTGGCGGGCACGCTGGTGCAGGTGTTTGCCGAGGTGCTGGCCGGAATCGCCTACAGCCAGTTGATTCGTCCCGGTGCCCCGGTGATTTTCGGCGCCTTCGTGACCTCGATCGACATGAACTCGGGCGCGCCCACCTTCGGTACCCCGGAAGCCGCCCAGATCACCGCTGGTGCAGGGCAACTGGCGCGCCGGCTCGGGGTGCCCTATCGGTCAGGCGGCAGCTTCAACGGCTCGAAACTGCCCGATGCGCAGGCCGCCTATGAGACCGCGAATTCGCTGAACCTGGCGCTGATGTCCGGCGTCAACTTCATGCTGCACGCCTGTGGCTGGCTTGAGGGCGGGCTGGTGGCCTCGCCCGAGAAGTTCGTGATGGACGCCGATCAACTGGGCATCCTGCACCGACTGGCGCGCAAGCCCACGGTCAGCGAAGACGATCTGGCACTGGAGGCCATTCGCGAGGTCGGGCCGGGCGGGCATTTCCTGGGCTGCGCCCACACCCAGTCGAATTTCAAGACCGCGTTCTGGCGAAGCAACCTGCTGGACTACCGCCCCTACGAGACCTGGATCGACGATGACGCGCCGGACACACGGACGCTGGCCAATCGCAAGGTTCGCAAGTTGCTGGCGGACTATCAGCAGCCGGGGCTGGATCCGGCGATTCGAGATGCCCTGCAGGATTATATCGCCCGCAGGAAGTCCGAGGTCGCTGACGCTTTCAGCTGACGGCGCTTCGGCGCACGAGGGTGTTGCGATTCGTGCATCAGGGCGGACAGAATCTTGACATGGCGGGCCGGTCCATAGACGGGATCCTTGGCCCGCCGCTGGGCGTTCAGCTCTGATTCCAACTCCATCAACTTCAGGATGCACTGGTTGCGGCCGGGCACATTGGGCGTGTTCAGCAGGCGTGGCAGCTCTTTTTCACGGCTGTATCCGGGCAGCGCAAGGCGCGCGGCGGTCACCAGAAGCGTGGGTCGGTTCAGGGACTTCAGGGCGCTGAGGGGATCGATCATGTCATTCTCCTGTGCTGGTTTTCGCAACAACATTGATAACCAGATTGAGTGTGTTGCATTTTAAGCAACTCGCCGTCCGCCACGGCTACCAAGATTTAGGCATTATAAACAATGCTTAACCATGCAGACAATTTTAACAGACCTGAAAGAAGTGTTGCGACAGGCTCAACAGGCCAATCCGTGGGGGAAGCCTGTGCCGCTCGCAAGGCTTGAGGAGACTTCAGCGTGACCAATCAGGCGATTGTGACATCCGAAACGTTTTCTGCTGTGTGGTGGCTGCCCGAAGCGGCTATTCATTACGTAGTTCATACCGAGTTGGGAAGGTCGATCCGCGCCATCGCACGCGATACCGGATACCAGCCTTCCACTGTAATGCGTCGTGTCCGCCGTTTTGAAAACAGGCGTGAGGACCCGCTCGTAGATGGTGCCTTCAATCGTTTGAGTGACTTACCCTTCGACCACACAATTCAGGATCATTCGCCCGAGGAGACCCGAACCATGACTGCCACGATCCAAGCCCAGTTCTCGCCAGAGTGCCGACAGGACCTGAGCCGCGAGGCCAAACGCGTCCTGCGCAGGTTGGCCGAAAGCGGGGCGGTGCTGGCTTTCGCGCAGGACATGGAAAAGGCGGTCGTGGTGCGGGACCTTCCCGGCGGCGACACCACGCGAACGGCCGTGGTGGACCGCGAGGTGGCCGAGGTCATGGCGCTGAACGACTGGATCCGCATCACCGGTAAGGGCCGGATTTCGAAGTACACCATCACCGGGGTCGGGCGCGCGGCGTTGAAACGGATGCTGGCCGAAGCCAACGATACAACGGAACTGCACGAATCCGCCGATCCCTTTGCCGGGCAGCACCGGCACATGGACCCGGTGGCGCAAAGCCCCTCGGGCCGCCGTCGGCGCCCTTGTTACAACCTGTCGGAATCGCCGTTGTCGGCGCTGGCCCGGCGCAAGGACAAATCCGGCCAACCCTTCCTGACCGACGATCTTGTCGCCGCCGGAGAGCGTCTGCGCGAAGATTTCGAGATGTCGCAACTGGGGCCGCAAGTGGCTCAGAACTGGGCCAATATCCTGAGCGAACCGCAGTCGGACATGGACTGGGCCTCCACATGCGGCAATGCCACCTCGGAGGCGGCCCGGCGCCGGGTCATGGCGGCACTTGAGGAACTGGGCGCGGGTCTGGGCGACGTGGTGCTGCGCTGTTGCTGCTTCCTGGAGGGGATCGAGACCACCGAGAAATCGATGGGCTGGTCGGCGCGCTCGGGCAAGGTGGTGTTGCGCATCGCGCTACAGCGGCTCAAGCGTCACTATGACGAACAGGGTGCGATGGCCAATCGGCTGATTGGCTAGACTCAGCGCCGGGCCGTGCGCGAGTTGCTCTGCCCGATCACCGTGATCCTGCTGACCCCCGCCAATTCATGGTTGCTGAGAAAAGTCGCGACTTCCAGGTCGCGGCTTTCTGCTGTTCCGACGGCCGTTTCGCCGATCGGCGGGCGGGCGCGAAACTCCAATCGGATCTCGCTGGCGGGTGCTGCGTCCTCTCCGACGCGGACCAGTTCCAGGTCCCAGTATCCCTGGGTAGGCGGTAATCCGTTGGCCTGCACGATGACGCCGCCGGGCGACGGGGCGATTCGCAGATCCGTGATGGTGGCGACCGGACGGCGGCTGTCGGTCACGATGGGATCATAGCCGTCCTCGGGCTCTAGCGTGTCGGGGGGCGCGGTGTTGAACCAGCCACCCAGGCTGTTGCCACACCCGGCAAGCGTGCCGCAAAGGGCCAACAGGATCAGCGGGCGCGAGATGCCAAAAGAAAGAATCATCAATATGCTCGTGCTGCCAAGGGTTGGGGTTCTGGACGTGCGCCTCTGTGCGGCTTAGGTGATGGCACGAAAACCAAGAGGGTGCAAATGGCCACGGAACGCTTTGAAGAGATTGCCGATACGTTCGAGTTTCTGGACGACTGGGAAGATCGCTATCGCCATGTGATCGAGTTGGGCAAGGAAATGCCCGCGCTGGACGAAGTGTTTCGCGTGCCGGCGACAAAGGTGGACGGCTGCGCCAGCCAGGTCTGGATCCGTCCGATCATCGACGGCAGCGGGCCCGAGGCGACCTTTGACTTCGAAGGCGAAAGCGACGCGATGATCGTGCGCGGGCTGATCGCCATCCTGCACGCGCTGTATTCCGGCCTTTCGGTGCGCGAAGTGGGGCAGGTGGATGCCGCTGCGGAACTGGGCCGTCTGGGCCTGAACGATCACCTGTCGTCGCAGCGTTCGAACGGATTGCGGGCGATGGTGGAACGCATCCGTCTGGTGGCCGGAGAAACCGCCGCCGCCTAGGCCGGGGTTGCGCGGGTGGCCATCCAGTCGGCCAGCCCGCCGAAACCGGTCTCGCGCCGTTCGAAGGCCAGCCCCAGGCGTTGCGCGCAGTCGCGGGCGCGGGCGTCCAGTTCCGGGTCGGGCACCTGGGCCAGATAGATCAGCCGCTCGTAATGGCTGAAATACATGTCGCGCAACTCGGGGTGGCGATCCAGCCCCAGCGGTTTCCAGACGAAGGCATCGAACTGCCGCACCAGGAAGTCGGTCAGGTAGAAGGCGGTCATGTCGTCCTCGGGCGGTGGCGCGGCCGCGCCCTGGAAGAAGGCATAGCAATGTGGCCCGGCGATCATTGCCATGCCAAGCTCGTCGCAGACATTCTGCAACAGCCCGCCGGTGCCGCAATCGGCGAAGGCCACGTCGATCCGGTCATAGGCATTGTGATGCTTGGCGTGCAGTTCCCGCACCGCGCCGGGGATTTTCTCGGGGTGGTTGTGATAGATCGCGGGCACGCAGGTCAGATCCAGATGATCCCAGCCGTTGGCCTCTTTCAGCGCAAGGATCTCACGTGCGATGGCGCCACAGCCGATGATGAGGATGCGGTCGGGGGGAGCATGTTGGGTGTCAGGCATGGGCGCGGCCTTGGGGTTGGACGCCCCTCAGGGCGCCGTCCGGGTCAATTGGCCAGTTGGTTGTGTCGGCGTTCCATGAAGGATTTCGCGGTTTCCACGGCCACGGCGGCATCCCGGCAATAGGCGTCGGCCCCGATGGCGCGGCCGAATTCTTCGTTCAGCGGCGCACCGCCCACCAGAACCACATAGTCGTCGCGCAGGCCCTTCTCGACCATCGTGTCGATCACCACTTTCATGTAGGGCATGGTGGTGGTCAGCAGCGCCGACATGCCAAGGATATCGGGCTTTTCGGTTTCCAGCGCGTCCAGATAGGCTTCGACCGCGTTGTTGATGCCCAGATCGACCACCTCGAACCCGGCGCCTTCCATCATCATCGACACAAGGTTCTTGCCGATGTCGTGGATGTCGCCCTTCACGGTGCCGATCACCATCTTGCCAACGCGCGGCGCACCGGTTTCGATCAGCAGCGGTTTCAGGATTGCCATGCCGCCCTTCATGGCGTTGGCGGCCAGCAGCACCTCGGGTACGAAGAGGATCCCGTCGCGGAAGTCGCGGCCGACGATGGTCATGCCGCCAACCAGTGCTTCGGTCAGGATGCGATACGGCGCCCAGCCGCGGGACAGCAGGATGTTGACGCCTTCCTCGATCTCCTCCTTGAGGCCATCGTAGAGGTCATCGAACATCTGCTCGACCAATTCGTCGTCGGCCAGTTCGGACAGGATGATGTCGTCGTCTTCACTCATGGCGGCGTATCCCGGATCGGGGGTTACTCTTTCCACCATGTTTTCGTGATATCGGGGCCGCGGACTGTCTGGTTCGCGACACCTGTACCGGCGTTCCCGACCTCAGGTAGGGCTTCTGCGCCGCCGACCGCGCCCGCGCGAGGGGATCGGTGTGCTGTCGAGCCCGTCGCTGGCCGAGGAAAATGCCCCAAGCGCGCCGGCGATGTCATCCAGGCTGGGCCGGGGGCCGGGGGTGGCGTCTTCCAGTGCGGCGCGCATGGCGCGCAGGTGATCGGGGGTGGTGCCACAGCACCCGCCGATGATGGTGGCGCCGCTGTGCAAGGCCAGCACGGCGTAGCGCGCCATCAGGTCGGGCGTGCCATCATAGTGGATATGGCCATCGACATATTTCGGAATGCCCGCATTGCCCTTGGCGATGACCGGGGTTTCCGGCCCCTGCGCGGTGATCCCCAGAACCGTGCGCAGCAGGTCGGATGCGCCGACGCCGCAATTGGCGCCGAAGGCCAGCGGCTTGTGTTGCATCCGGTCGATCATCTTGGCCAGATCGGCGGCGGTCAGCCCCATCATGGTGCGCCCGGCGGTGTCGAAACTCATGGTGCCACACCACGGCATCCCGACCCGTTCGGCGGCCTCGGCGGCGGCCTTGTATTCCTCGGCGGCCGAGATCGTCTCCATCCACAGAACATCGGCGCCGCCGGCCTTCAGCCCCTCGGCCTGTTCGTGGAAGATCTCGACGGCCAGCGCATGGGTCAGCTGGCCCATGGGGGCCATGATCTCGCCGGTGGGGCCCATCGAGCCTGCGACGACGACCTTGTGGTCAGCGGCATCGGCCACCTCGCGGCCCAGTTCGGCGGCTACGCGCGACAACTCGTGGGATCGGTGGCCCATGTCGTGCAGCTTCAACCGGGCACGGTTGCTGCCGAAACTGTTGGTCAGGAACAGGTCGCTGCCCGCCTCGACCGCGCCGCGATACAACGCCCGGATCTTGTCGGGCTGGGTCTCGTTCCACATCTCGGGCGCATCGCCGGACGACAGCCCCATGTTGAAAAGGTTGGTGCCGGTGGCCCCATCGGCCAGGATCCAGTCCCGCGTGGCAAGAAGATCGGAGAGCGCGTCGGGCAAGGGTACCTCCCAGGGTCAGGCATCAACGGCAAAAGCCCGCACGGGCGGGCTTTCTTCTATACAGCGGCCACCAGGGCCGCAGGGCAAGGCCCTTTCGCTCAGGCCTCGTCGCCGAAGACCTTCTTGCGTGCTACTTCAAGGGATTCTTCCATCTTCGCACGGATGGTGGCCTCGTCAGCAACATCTTTCAGGTCGGCAACCAGCTTGCGCACCACCACTTCGGGGCCCGGTTCCGAGAAATCGGCCTTGATCAGGTCCTTGGCATAGAGGGCCGCTTCGGCGGTGCTCATGCCCAATTTTTCGGCGGCCCAATAGGCGATCTGCTTGTTCCGCAGCGATTCCGACAGGAATTCAAGCTCTGCTTCATGGGCGAACTTGTTTTCAAAGGCGCTTTCGCGTTCGTCGAATGTGGTCATCGGGGGTCTCCGCACGGTCGTTGTTGCCCCGGTTATGCAAGCTATGGCCAGATGCCACAAGGGGCAGGGCGGCGCTCGCCTTGCGACACTTACGGCATTGGCATATACGCCCGATACCCGGCGCGAACCGTCGCGCCCCTCATGTCAGATCGGAGACCCCATGGCACGCCGCAAGAAGATCTATGAAGGCAAAGCCAAGATTCTCTATGAAGGCCCCGAGCCCGGCACCTATGTGCAGTATTTCAAGGATGATGCCACCGCCTTCAACGCGGCCAAGCATGACATCATCGACGGCAAGGGCGTGCTGAACAACCGGCTGTCCGAGTTCTTCATGAACGGATTGAACGAGGTCGGGGTGCCGACTCATTTCATCCGTCGGCTGAACATGCGCGAACAGTTGATCCGGCAGGTCGAGATCATCCCGCTGGAAGTCATCGTGCGCAACCGCGCAGCGGGTTCGCTCAGCAAGCGTCTGGGCATTCCCGAGGGCAAGGTGCTGCCGCGCCCGATGGTCGAATTCTGCTACAAGGATGACGGGCTGGGCGATCCGCTGGTCACCGAGGAAAACATCGCCACCTTCGGCTGGGCCAGCCAGCAGGATCTGGACGACATGGTATCGCTGGCGCTGCGGGTGAACGACTTCCTGTCGGGCGTCTTCATGGCCGTCGGCATCCGCCTGATCGACTTCAAGATCGAGATCGGTCGCGTCTACGACGGCGACTATCAGCGCCTGATCCTGGCCGACGAGATCAGCCCGGACAGCTGCCGCCTGTGGGACATCGAAACCGGCCGCAAACTGGACAAGGACGTGTTCCGGCAGGATCTGGGCAGCCTGTCCGATGCCTATTCCGAACTGGCCCGGCGTCTGGGGGTTCTGCCCTCGAACTCCACGCCCATCACCAAACCGACACTGATCAACTGAGGCCGACGATGAAAGCTACCGTGCATGTCATGCTGAAACAGGGGGTTCTTGACCCCCAGGGCGAAGCGGTGCGTCATGCCCTTGGCACGCTGGGGTTCGACGGGGTCGAAGGGGTCCGCCAGGGCAAGATCATCGAACTGGACCTGACGGGCGAAGATCGCGACGCGGCACATGATCAGGTGACCCGCATGTGCGAAAAACTGCTCGCCAACACGGTGATCGAAAGCTACCGGATCGAGATCGCCTGATGCGCGCCGCTGTCATCGTCTTCCCCGGTTCGAACTGTGACCGGGATCTGGCCGTCGCCTTCGAGGCCTTCGGTGGGCAGAAGCCCGCGATGGTCTGGCACAAGGACACCGAACTGCCCGCAGGCATCGACATCGTCGGGGTGCCGGGCGGATTTTCGCACGGGGATTACCTGCGCTGCGGCGCGATTGCCGCGCAGGCGCCGATCACCCGCGCGGTGGCCGATTTCGCCGCAAAAGGCGGCATGGTGCTGGGCATCTGCAACGGCTTCCAGGTGCTGACCGAAAGCGGCATCCTGCCCGGTGCACTGATGCGCAATGCCGGGATCAAGTTCGTCTGCAAGCCGGTTCCGCTGGACGTGGTCACCACCGACAGCCCGTTCACCGCCGATCTTGAGGCAGGCAGCCAGATCGAAATTCCGGTGTCGCACCACGATGGCAATTATTTCGCCGATACCGAGGTGCTGGCCCGCCTGAAGGGCGAAGATCGCGTGGCCTTCCGCTATGCCACCGACATCAACGGTTCGATGGACCGCATCGCCGGCATCCTGTCGGAAAACCGCCGGGTGCTGGGAATGATGCCGCATCCCGAGCGTGCCATTGATCCACTTCACAGCGGCACCGACGGCGCGGCGATTTTCTCGTCGATCATGTCCAGCCTGGCCACCGCCTAGGCGAAGACCTGCCGCAAGTGGTGGCGGGCATCCGCCACCACCCCCATGTTCCTTTTGCAACGTCAGCACGGGTGGGGCAGGCTAGGGCATGACAAGCGAAAGCCGCAATTCTCACATGACGGGCAGGTTTGACTCGGGGCTTTGGCGGCCACGGGTCTTTCTGGGTTTTCTGGCCATCATCGCAGCGGTGGTAATCTGGGTCACCATCGTGGTGCTCAGCGCCCGCACCGTGGCCGAGATTCGCGCCGAATCCGAGGTGCGGCTGGCGCTGTTTTCCGGCAACGTGATGTCCGAATTGCGGCGAAGCTCGATCGTGCCGCAGCTTCTGGCCCGCGACCCGCATCTGACCTCGGCGCTGGCGGCGGGGGATTTCTCGCAAAGCACGCAACGCCTGATCGAATACCGCGACGAGATCGGGGCCGCCCGGCTGCTGCTGCTGGATGTGGATGGCCGCACTGTGGCCTCCAGCGACCGGCTGGAGCTTGGCACGATCCACCGGACCGATCCCTACCTTGTGAATGCGCTGCGGTCGAACACGACGGTGTTCAACTCGCAACTGGATGAGCTGGGGCTGCCGATCTTCACTTATTCGCGCAAGGTCACCCAGGGCAATGACGTTCTGGGCGTCATCGTGGTCAGTGTCGATCTGAAGAAATACGAACGCAGCTGGGCTGGTATTGCCGAGGCGCTGATCGTCACCGACAGCAGTGGCGCCATCCTGCTGACCACGGACTCGCGCTGGCGCAACAAGACCGAGGAAGAAGCCCTGGCGCTGGGGACCGAGCAGGCCAAGACCTGGACCAACCTGCGCACCGCCTGGCTGACCCTCTCCGGGGCGACCGATACGGTGGTGCATGGCCTCCCGGTGATCCGCTCCGAGGCGCGGATCCCGTTCCAGGGATGGCGCATCGTCGGCTATTCGTCCCATGAAACCGTGCGCGAGCGCGTGGCCACGGCGGTGGCCATCGAGGTCATGGCCTTCGCCATCCTTGCCGCCACCCTGTTCTACACCACCTCGCGGCAGGCCGAACGCCGCTCGGCCCGCTTGCAGAAGGAATCGTCGGAACTGCGCAAGCTGAACGTGTTGCTGCAACGCGAAATCGCCGAACGCCAGAAAGCCGAGAAAAACCTTGAAGTGGCCGAACAGACCATCGCGCAATCGTCGAAACTGGCCGCATTGGGCGAAATGTCGGCGGCGGTCAGCCACGAATTGAATCAGCCGCTGGCCGCGATGAAAACCTATCTGGCCGGGGCCCGCCTGCTGATCAGCCGCAAGCGCACCGAAGAGGCGGTGTCCTCGTTGCAGCGCATCAACGATCTGATCGACCGCATGGGCGCGATTACGCGCCAGTTGAAATCCTATGCCTCGAAGAACACCGAAACCCTGGGCAAGGTGGACATGCGCGAGGCGGTGACCTCGTCGCTGTCGATGATGGAGCCGCAACTGCGCCAGCTTCAGATCGAAGTCTCGGTCAGCCTGCCCGAAGAACCGACGCTGGTTCTGGGCGACCGTTACCGGATGGAACAGGTGATCGTGAACCTGCTGCGCAACGCGGTCGATGCTGCGGCCTCGGTCGATACGCCCGAAATCACAGTTTTGCTGGCCGAGGGCGATCACGTTTCGCTGTCGGTGCTGGACAATGGCGACGGAATCCACGATTTCGACTCATTGTTCGAACCCTTCTACACCACGAAGGATCCCGGCGACGGGCTGGGTCTTGGGCTGGCGATCTCAAGCAGCATCGTCAACGATCTGGGCGGACGCCTGATTGCCCGAAATCGTCCCGAAGGCGGGGCCCTGTTCGAAATGCAACTTCCGGTTTACGGCGAGGATAGCCTGGCCGCCCAATGACGGAGACACGAGGATGAAAGTCGCAATCGTTGATGACGAGCTCGACATGCGCAAGTCCATCAGCCAGTGGCTGTCGCTCTCGGGGTTCGAAACCGAAACCTTCGAAAGCGCCCGCGCGGCATTGGCCAAGGTCGGACCGGGCTATCCCGGGATCGTGCTCAGTGACATCCGGATGCCCGAGATCGACGGCATGATGTTCCTGAAGCGGTTGATGCACCATGACAGTGCGCTGCCGGTGATCCTGATCACCGGTCACGGCGATGTGCCCATGGCGGTCGAGGCGATGCGGATCGGGGCTTTCGACTTTCTGGAAAAGCCCTTCGATCCGGACCGCATGACGGAGATCGTGCAGAAAGCCTGCAACGTGCGGGAAACGGCGCTGAAGAACCGCGCCATCCGCAGCGAATTGTCGGGCGGGTCGTCCGCAGTGTCGAACCTGATCGGCGCCAGCGCCGCGATGCAGGCGCTGCGGGACGAGATCCTCGACGTGGGGCAGGCCGATGGTCACGTGCTGATCGAGGGCGAGACCGGCACCGGCAAGTCGCTGGTAGCCCGTGCCCTGCATGCGGTCGGCGCGCGCGCTTCGCGGCCGCTGGTGCAGGTGTTCTGTGGCCAGCATGACGAAGACAGCCTGATGGCCCGTCTGTTCGGCGGTGCCGACGGTCTGGCCGTCGACAATCCGCCGGCGGTGCAGGAAGCCCGTGGCGGCACCTTGCTGCTGGAAGACATCCAGCTGATGCCCGCCGCGGTCCAGACCCGTCTGGGCGCCTATATCAGCGATCCGGCGCAAGAGGCGATGCCGCGCATCCTGTCGGTTTGCGGACAGACCGTGGAAGGCCTGCCCTGCGATCAGGCCCTGACCGCCGATCTGTTCCATCGGCTTGCCTCGCTTAAGTTGAGCCTGCCGCCGCTGCGCACCCGGGGTGACGACATCCTGATGCTGTTCGCGGAATTCTCGAAAAGCTTCGGCGAGGAATACGGTACCGAAGCCCCGCAACTGACCGCACAGGAAGCCGCGCAGTTCCTGCAGGCGCCCTGGCCGGGCAATGTGCGCCAGTTGATGAACGTGGCCGAACGCGCGGTTCTGCAGGCGCGACGCGGCGGCGGGTCGATCACCTCGCTTCTGATTTCCGACAACGAAGCGGTGTCGGTTCCTTTAACCCAGGAAGGCAAGCCGCTGAAAAAGCACGTGGAAGCCTTCGAGCGCATGTTGATCGACAACACCCTGCGCCGGCACAGCGGGGCCGTGGCCAAGGTCATGGACGAATTGTGCCTGCCGCGCCGGACCCTGAACGAGAAGATGGCGAAATACGGGTTGGTCCGCAGCGACTATACCTGAACACCGTGGCGGTGTTGCATCGAGAAAACTCTGTTTGAGCCATTGTCATTTCACACTTGACGGGTTTAATGAGACATCGGGGCCAAGCGCCCCGAGAGATTTCCCTGCCTTTGCGCTGACCGACCCTTTCGGACCGGGCGCCACAGGCAGACGAAAGACAGCCCCCCTGGGGTAGTATCACGGCCCATCATCAGGCTTCTGCCGCATGGGTTTTCAACGGCGCAGCACGCGCCAAGGACCAGAATGCGATGCATTGCGCACGGAACATGACTGACGCAGCGACGGCCCGGATGGCCGGCCGCGTGTGGCGGCATGGGACTGGGGCAGGCGTCGCCGCAACTAGACACCCCCACCGCAGGCCAGAGCAGATTGCCCACGCGCCTCCGCCGGGTCGGTGCAAAGAGATTACATGGCTAAGAAAATGCTTATCGACGCAACGCATGCGGAAGAGACCCGCGTCGTTGTTGTTGACGGAAACAAGGTCGAGGAATTCGACTTTGAATCGGAGAACAAGCGCCAGATTGCTGGCAACATCTATCTAGCAAAGGTTACGCGGGTCGAACCGTCGCTTCAGGCGGCCTTTGTGGACTATGGCGGAAACCGTCACGGGTTTCTGGCGTTCTCGGAAATCCATCCCGACTATTACCAGATCCCGGTCGCGGATCGCGAGGCGCTGCTGGCCGAGGAACAGGCCTATGCCGATCAGATGCGCGACAATGACGCCGAGGACGGGGAAGAAGAAAAACCTTCGAAACCCCGCCGCTCGCGCACGCGGTCGCGTCGGAAGTCCGACAAATCGAAGGATGCCAATTCTGACACGCCGGTGACCGAGGCTGCGGCCGCGGTTGAGCCCGCGATTCCGGGCATGGATGTGGTCGATCTGGGCGAAGATGACCAGACGCAGGACGCAGCCACGCTGGTGGACGATCTGCCCGCCAAGGTGGATGCCGAGGCTGACGTGACCGTGGACACCGCCGAGGTTGCCCCCGCATCCGAGGCCGAAAGCACTGCCCCCGAAGTGGAGCCTGCCGCCGCCCCCGAGGTTGTTGCCGCCGCCGCCCCCGAGGTTGATGCCGCCCCCGAGACCGTTGACGTTGCCGTGCAGGCAGAGACGCCGCAGGACGAAGTTGCGCCGCAGGCCGACACCCCCGAGAACTCCGAAGACGCTCCGGCAACGGAAACTCCCGCTCCCGCAGATGACGCCGCACCTGAAGAGACCCCCGACACCGACGGCCCGCGCTCCATCGCGGCCAGCACCCCGTCGGACGTGGTGACCAGTGCCGATCCGGAAACCCTGAAAGACACCGACGACGATACCCCGGCGGCCGAGGTGGCCGACGAGCCGGCCGATTCGCTGCCGCCGCTGGCCGATGCCGCCGCGGATGATGACGCCGAACTGCCCATCGAAACGCCCGTCGAAGAAGTCGAGTCCAAGGACGGAGACGATCAGATCGAAGACGTGGCCGATGATGACACGGTCGAGGACATTCGCCCGCCGCGCCGCCCGCGTCCGCGTCGCTACAAGATCCAGGAAGTGGTCAAGGTCCGCCAGATCATGCTGGTGCAAGTGGTCAAGGAAGAACGCGGCAACAAGGGCGCGGCCCTGACCACCTATCTGTCGCTGGCCGGCCGTTATTGCGTGTTGATGCCCAACACCGCCCGTGGCGGCGGCATCAGCCGCAAGATCACCAACGTCGCTGACCGCAAGAAGCTGAAACAGATCGCCGCCGAGATTGACGTGCCCAAGGGCGCGGGCCTGATCGTGCGCACCGCCGGTGCCAAGCGCACCAAGGCCGAGATCAAGCGCGACTATGAATACCTGCAACGCCTGTGGGAACAGATCCGCGAACTGACGCTGAAGTCGGTCGCGCCCGCGAAGATCTATGAAGAAGGCGACCTGATCAAACGCACAATCCGCGACATCTACAACCGCGAGATCGACGAGGTTCTGGTGGAAGGCGAAGGTGGCTATCGCATCGCCAAGGACTTCATGAAGATGATCATGCCGTCCCACGCCAAGAACGTGAAACACTACAACGAACCGATGCCGCTGTTCTCGCGGTTCCAGGTGGAAACCTACCTGAGCGAGATGTTCAATCCGACCGTGCGCCTGAAATCCGGCGGCTACATCGTGATCGGTGTGACCGAGGCGCTGGTGGCCGTGGATGTGAACTCGGGCAAGGCGACCAAGGAAGGCTCGATCGAGGAAACCGCGCTCAAGACCAACCTGGAAGCCGCCGAGGAAGTGGCGCGCCAGTGCCGCCTGCGCGACCTTGCCGGTCTGATCGTCATCGACTTCATCGACATGGAAGAGCGCAAGAACAACGCTGCCGTCGAGAAGCGTCTGAAAGACAAGCTGAAGACCGACCGCGCCCGTATCCAGGTGGGCCGGATCTCGGGGTTCGGCCTGCTGGAAATGTCGCGTCAGCGTCTGCGTCCCGGCATGATCGAGGCCACGACCCAGCCTTGCGCCCATTGCCACGGCACCGGCCTGGTGCGGTCGGACGACAACGTCTCGCTGGCAATTCTGCGGGAGTTGGAGGACGAAGGCACGCGCAACCGCTCGCGCGAGGTGCTGGTGAAAGCCCCGGTGGTCATCGCCAACTACCTGATGAACGCCAAGCGCGAACACATCGCCCATATCGAGACGCGTTACGGCATGGCCGTTCGGGTCGAGGCGGATGTGACCCTGATCAGCCCCGACTACTCGGTCGAGAAGTTCAAGACCGCCACCCGCAAGGTGGAAGTCGCAGCACCCGTGATCTCGATCGACATGTCGAACATGCCCGAGTTCGAGGAAGAGGATGACATCGTCGAGGAGGCCGAAGATGTCACCGTCGAGGCCACCCCCGAGACCCAGCCCGAGGGCGAGCAAGAGCGGACCGAAGCCCGCGAGGATGGAGACGACAAGCCGCGTAAGCGCCGTCGTCGCCGGCGTCGTCGGCGCGGCAATGGTGCCAACGGCGAAAACGGCGAGGCCACTGCGGCAAGCGGCGAAGACGCGGCCGCAGATGCTGGGTCCGAATCTGCTGCCGAAGCTCCGCAGCAGGACGATCCGCAGGTCGCGGCGGCCCCCGTCGATGCCGCACCGCAGGACACGGCAGAGGAAACCCCTCTGACAGAGCCCGAGGCCACACCGGCAGAGGAAACTCCGGCTGTTGTTGCCGAGGTGATCGAGGTTCAAACCGAGGCCGAACCCGCGCCCCAGATGGATGTCGTACCGCAGGCTGATCCTGCCCCGCTGGACAATCCGGCGCCGCAGACCGATGCCGCCCCGGCAGTGGTCCCGCTTGCCGAGGCAGATCTGGCCGAAGCGGTGATCAATGGCGCCACGGTCGAACCGGATGCACCTGAAGAAAGCCCCCCTGCGCCGGACACCGCCCCGGAACCGGAGGCCGAGCCCACTCCGGCCCCGGCCATCCTTGCGGAACCGGTGGTCGAGGAGACCGCTGAAAGCGCGCCCGCAGAGGACGCACCGGCAGAACCGGCCAAGCCGAAAAAGCGCGGATGGTGGTCGGCGGGTCTCTGACCCGCGCCGTCTATCCCTTGCGGATCAGGTAGCGCGTCACCGCGCCTTCGCTGGACTGCGACAGCAGATCGTGCCCCGCTTCATTGCAGAAGTGGGGCACATCTATGACCGCTGCAGGATCATCGGCCAGCAGACACAACACCTGCCCGGACGACAGGCCTTGCAGGCGCTTGCGCGCGCGGAGAACGGGCAGGGGGCACAGCAGCCCCAGGGCGTCGACTTCAAGATCATGGGTCATGGCCAACGAAATAATCCGCACCGCGCACAAAGACCACGGGAATGTGACATTCGGCGACGTGACGCCCCTCGGCGCTTGAGATAAGCCAAAGCCATGTTTGGGATCGAAATCATCGACGCAGGGCTGCTGCCCGCCATGGCCGTGGCGCTGGTCGCCGGAATGCTGTCTTTCCTGTCGCCCTGCGTGCTGCCCATCGTGCCGCCGTATCTGGCTTACATGAGCGGCGTGTCGCTGGCCGACCTGTCCGATCGCGAAAGCACCCAACGCAACCGGGCGATCTTGCCCGCGCTGTTCTTCGTGCTGGGTCTGTCCACGGTGTTCCTGTTCCTGGGCTTCACCGCCTCGGCCATCGGGACGCTGTTTCTCAGCTACCAGGGATATTTCAACACCATCGCCGGCATCCTCGTGATGATCTTCGGTGCTCACTTCATCGGCGTTTATCGCATCGGCATTCTGGATCGCGAAGCACGTCTGGATGCCGGGGACCGCGGCGGCTCGGCCCTTGGTGCCTATGTGCTCGGCCTCGCCTTCGCCTTTGGCTGGACGCCCTGCATCGGGCCGCAACTGGGCGCAATCCTGTCGCTGGCCGCGTCCGAAGCCTCGCTCACCCGCGGCACGCTGCTGTTGTCGATCTATGCCATCGGTCTGGGCGTGCCCTTCCTGCTGGTCGCGGCCTTCCTGCCGCGCCTGACCGGTGTGATGGGCTGGATGAAGCGCCATATGGAGCAGATCGAAAAGGTCATGGGCCTGCTGCTATGGACCATCGGCCTGCTGATGCTGACCGGCGGGTTCTCCTCGTTTTCCTATTGGCTGCTGGAGCATTTCCCGGCGTTGGCCGCCCTTGGGTAATCCCAATGCGCCGCTGATTTTGCAAGGCTCGTCCCGGAAGATTCGAAATACCCGGCATGCGTTAATTCCCGCACGTTTTTGGTGAATTTTATTCTTATAGGTTGTCACACGAAATTGAGAGAAGAATGAACGCGGTATAATTTCTCAATTCATCAGGGGCTGCCGGGAAATTCAGTCGCAAATCCCAATTTGTTCTACCTCAAATTTATTCAATAAATTTGATATATTGGAGGGACTTTCAAAAGGGAGGGTCTACCAATGGCAATGCGCATCCTACTTGCGGCAGGGCTGGTCATGAGTGTCTCTGCACCTTCGGCGATCAATGCCGACAACCCCAACTGGAGCGAGGCAAAGAAGCACCAGATCGAAATCAACCGAGAAGCGAATGCCGGCAAGGGCAACGGTGGTGAATTCCGCGGCAGGAAAACGCCGTCTGAGTCCGGCAGGGATCTTGATCCCGGAAATTCCGGCGATCACAATCAGGCCGGTAAAAAGAAATAGCCTGCCTGACGTAATTCCACGGCTGACGTAGATATTTGCCGTAGCTTCTTCTTGGTAAAAATACTCACGGCCAAAAGCCTGCCACTTATTCGGCGGCAGGCTTTGGGAAGCGCGTGTTCCAGAATGTCTCCAGTTCAGGATCTTCCAGCAATTCTCCTGGATCGGTAAAACGATTGCGCTTCCATCCCGTCGAGGTGCCGCGACAGTGCAGCAGGCTGACCTGTGTCTGGTTGGTGAACAGATCCTGCAACGGGCCGCCAATATGATGAACGGCCCAGCCAAAGCGATCCTGTACGCCGCCTGGGCGCAGGCACCACTTGCGGTTGCACGGACGATCCGGGCTGCGGCGAAACCCATGCGCCGCGTGTCCCACGGGGCCATCGGTGTCGGGGTCCGGATAGACCCAGACTCCGTTCAGCGTGGCCATGCCGACCATGTTCCCCACCGCCAAATCGAAAATGCTGGGTGCGTCGTCGGCCTTGCGGGCGATCTCGTCGATGTCCACGCTCAGCACCGCGCGGGCGCGGGCCAGCGGATCGCGCCGCCCGATGTTCAGCATGGCGGTCTGGAAGAACCGCGGGCTGACCTCCAATTTGCGCGACCGGTCGGTCGGGCCATAGGGATAAGGTGCCGAGATCACCGCCGAGCGGGCCAGTCCCCGCACCTGTGACAGCCGCGCGTTCACCTCGGCCAGCGTGTAGTCGGTCGAGCCGTTGTCGAACAGCACGACGCCCTCGGCCCCATGTGTCTGCGCGTAATAGGCGGCCCAGTCGGCGATCCAATCCAGGCGGTTGTTCTTGTTCACCGCCACAAGGCAGTTCAGCCCGGCGAAGCAATCGCCGATGCCATCGCGAAAGGCGACCGGCGCGGTCTCGCCCTGCCAATCCAGCGTCAGGCTGCCGCGCGGGGCATGCACTTCGACCTGTTCACAGCGTAGCCACTTGCGCCGCGTCACTGCCCGCGTCTTTTTCCCGTTGACCCGCAGCCCCTGCCGGAACGGCCTCCAGAGGTTCAGGAACCGCGGGGCGGTGAACAGATAGCTGCGCCGCTCGGCCAGGTAGACGCAATCGTAGTAGAGCGTCGTGCGATCGAACCGCTCCAGGTATTGCTGGGTGCGGCGGTCGGGTTTGCGCACATGGTCGCGCACGATCGGGCCGTCCGGGTCCAGGACCCGGCCGCAGGCCTCGAGGATCAGGTGGTCACTGTGCAAATCCAAGCTCCTTCACCTGCCGCTCCAGATCATCCATCAGGCTCTTCAGTTCCGGATCTTCGCGCAGATCCCCGTTGGCCTTGTGCCGCGCCTTGAACGGATGCCAGCCGGTGGAACAGGCCCGGCAATGGACGATTTCATGCGCTGTGCTTTCGCGGTTCAGCTTGAACGCCTCGCCGCCGACATGATGCACGTACCAGCCCATCTTGCTGAGCAAGCCACGCGGTGCCACACACCATTTGCGCGGCGTGCGAGTGCGTGTCGGGTTGCGCCAGCGATGCGCCCATTGCGGCGACGGGCCCTGGGTGCCCGGCGCGGGATCGGCCCAATAGACCGGCAGCCGCGCCGCCCCCCAGGGTTTCGATGCCGCCCGGTCGAAAACCGAGGTGCCATCGCGGCTGAGCACCAGCTCATCAATATCACAATTCAGCACCGCCCGCGCCTGCCGCAGGAACGACCCGCGCGCCAGGTTCAGCATGGCCGGTTGCAGGAAATTCGGCCGGGTTTCGCCCTTCAGCACCTTGTCGGTGGTGCCATAGGGGTAGGGGGCCGAGGCCACGCAGATGGATTTCAACCCCGGCACCTGCGCCAATGCCCCGGCCAGATCCTCGGGCGTGTAGTCGGTCGAACCATTGTCGAAGATCAACACCCCCTCCAGCCGATGCTGCCGCACATGGTGCAGTGCCCAGGTCTGCACCCAGAGCAGCGGGTTGTTGCGGTTCATGGTCACCGCGCAGTTCAGGGCGGAAAACGGTGGCGCGTCATCGGTTCGGGGCAGAATCTCGGTCACTTCCGAGGGGCCGTGAAACGTCAGTCGGTCATGCATCCCGGCGACCCGGATCTGGGCGTACTTGTCGAAATCCCGGATGCGCAACCGCAGCGGCGCGTCCTGCGCATCGCGCAACCCTTCGGTCAGCACCGGTCGCAGGTTCATCAGCGGTGGGGCGGTGATCAGCAGGTCGCCACGCTCGGGCCGGCGGACGACGTCGTAGAACAGCGTCGTGCGGTCATAGGCCTGCTGATAGTTCTCGGTGTGCCGCGCGGGCGGGCGCATGTGATCCCGCAGCACCGGGCTGTTGGCGGGCAGGGTCAGGCCGACAAGGCGAAGGGTTTCAGGCGCTTGCATGGGTTCCGCAGTTCTGCCGCGCCCCGGTTCGGGTCCGACGGTCGCAAAAGTGGATCGACCGCGACCCTACAGAGGCGGCTTGGAAATGTCATCTGCTGTCACTTGCACCTGTGACCGGGCGCGGGCCAGCGCCTCTTGCGTGTGCGACAGCACGAACAGGCGGATGGCGGTGGCAAGCCCCACTTCCAGCCCGCGCGCCTCATCGACCTGGGCCGCCAGCGCGTTGACCGACAGCCCGTCCTCGATGGCGATCTGGCGGAAGGCATCCCAGAAGGCATCTTCCAGCGACACGCTGGTGGCATGGCCGTGCAGCGTCAGCGAGCGTTTGCGCGGACGGGCCGTCATGCGTCGGTGGCGTCGTCGCGGCGGGCATGATCCAGCAGACGGGTGACTTTTGCGACCTCGGCGTTGTCGCGGGTCTTCTCGGCGCGGGTGCGGCCATGGCTCACCGCATTGGCATCGGCCTGCCGCTTGCGCTCGGCGCGCACCTTGGCCTTGCGAAACCGCGACAGGTTGATGGGGGTGTCCGCCATGGGTCAGAGATCCCTTGCCGAGAAGGTGTCGCAGGCTTGTGGATTGCCGGTCTGATAGCCTGCCGCGAACCAGCGCTGCCGCTGCTCGCTGGTACCATGGGTGAAACTGTCGGGCACCACCACCCCGCGGCTGGCCTTTTGCAGGGCGTCATCGCCGATCCGCGCGGCGGTATTCAGTGCCTCTTCGATATCGCCGGACTCCAGCACGCCGAAGCGGTCCTGCACGGCGCGGGCCCAAAGGCCTGAATAACAGTCGGCCTGAAGTTCGACCCGCACCGAGATGGCGTTGGATTCGGCCTGGCTGGACTGGGCGCGCAACCGGTTGCTGTGCTCCAGCGCCCCCAGAAGGTTCTGGACGTGATGGCCAACCTCATGCGCCACCACATAGGCCTTGGCGAAATCGCCGCGGGCGCCCAGTTCGGTGTCCATGATCCGGAAGAAATCGGTGTCCAGATAGACCTGCTGATCGTTGGGGCAGTAGAACGGGCCGGTGGCCGCATCCGCCAGCCCGCAGGCCGAAGACGTGCGGCCGGTAAACAGCACCAGCTTCGGCTCCATGTATTGCAGGTTGGAATTGCGGAAGATCTCGCCCCAGACCTCTTCGGTGTCGGCCAGCACGACAGCCACGAATTCCTCGGAGCTGTCGTCGATCTGGTTGGGGCCGGTGGGGGCGGGCGCCGGGCTCATGCCGCCGCCGCCCAGAAAGGGAGTGACATCGACCCCCAGAAAGGCGCCGATCAGGACCACGGCCAAAAGGCCGATTCCGCCCAGTTTTGCGGGGCCGCCCGTCATGCGGCGGCCACGCCGGTCTTCGATGTTACGACTTGTCCGCCGTCCTTGCCAACGCATCTGACCTTCTCCTCCGGTTTCTGGAAGTGTCCCTGAAACCAGAGGGGTGGGTCAACCGTCTGGCGAAGGAAACACCAATCAGCTTTTCGGGCCGATCATGTCTTCGGGGCGCACCACAGCGTCAAAGGTGGCCTCATCCACGAAGCCAAGGGCGATGGCTTCTTCTTTCAGCGTCGTGCCGTTCTTGTGGGCAGTCTTGGCGACCTTGGTGGCATTGTCGTAGCCAATGGTCGGCGCCAGAGCCGTCACCAGCATCAGGCTTTCCTTCATCAGCTTGTCGATGCGCGGCTCGTTCGCCTGGATGCCCAGCAGCATCCGCTGGGTAAAGCTGTCGGCCACGTCGCCCAGAAGCTGGATCGACTGCAGCAGGTTGTAGGACATCATCGGGTTGTAGACGTTCAACTCGAAATGGCCCTGGCTGCCGGCGAATTTTATCGCCGCGTCGTTGCCCATCACATGGGCGGCAACCTGGGTCATGGCCTCGGCCTGGGTCGGGTTGACCTTGCCCGGCATGATCGACGAACCCGGCTCGTTCTCCGGCAGGATCAGTTCGCCCAGACCGGAACGCGGGCCGGAGCCGAGGAAGCGGATGTCGTTGGCGATCTTGTACATGGACCCGGCCACGGTCGCGAGCGCGCCGGACATGAACACCATCGCGTCATGGGCCGACAGGGCTTCGAACTTGTTGGGGGCGGTGACGAAGGGCAGGCCGGTGATCTCGGCCATATGGGCCGCCACGGCCTCGCCCCAGCCCTGCTTGGTGTTCAGGCCGGTGCCGACGGCGGTGCCGCCCTGGGCCAGTTCATAAATGCCCGGCAGCGCGGTCTCGACGCGGGCGATGCCCTGGCGGATCATATGCGCGTAGCCCGAGAATTCCTGGCCCAGCGTCAGCGGCGTGGCATCCTGGGTATGGGTGCGGCCGATCTTGATGATGTCCTTGAACTCTTCCGACTTGGCTTCCAGACCCTCGGCCAGCTTGGTCAGGCCCGGCAGCAGCACGTCGCGCACCGACATGGCGGTGGCGATATGCATGGCGGTCGGGAAGGTGTCGTTGGATGACTGGCCCATGTTGCAATGGTCGTTCGGATGCACCGGGTCTTTCGAGCCGATGACGCCGCCCAGGATCTCGATCGCGCGGTTGGCGATGACCTCGTTTGAGTTCATGTTCGACTGGGTGCCCGAGCCCGTCTGCCAGACCACCAGCGGGAAGTTGTCGTCGAACTTGCCCTCGATCACTTCACCGGCGGCTTCGATCACAGCATCGGCAATGCGGGCGTCCATATCGCCGGTTGCCTTGTTCTGCATGGCGCAGGCTTTCTTGATGACGCCAAGCGCGCGCACAATGGCCACGGGCTGTTTTTCCCAGCCGATGGGGAAGTTCATGATCGACCGCTGGGTCTGGGCGCCCCAATACTTGTCGGCAGGAACTTCAAGCGGTCCGAAGCTGTCGGATTCGGTGCGGGTCTGGGTCATCGGGATATCCTCTGAAAACAGGTTCCCGATGCCTATAAGCGGCGGCTGGAGGGCTGGCAATGCGACGGGGAAGCGGGTTAGCGATATCAGCCGGTTACCCGCGCGCCCTGCCTACTTGCGGAAACTGTCCAGGCTGACGACTTCGGCGTCTTTCGGCCCGGAAGCCTGTTCTGCCTCGGGATCCACGTCCTCGGCCATGGGGGCGGCTTCCAGGTCGTCGTCGTCCTCGTCGTCCTGGGTTTCGAAGCGCAGGCCGAATTCCACAGACGGATCCACGAAGGTGCGGATGGCATCATAGGGAATATACAGCGGCTCGGGCCGGTCGCCGAAATTCAGGGTGATGGCAAAACCGTCGTCATCCACCACCAGATTGTCGAACCAGTGCTGCACGACGATGGTCATTTCTTCCGGGTAGCGGTCCGACAGCCAGTCGGCCATTTGCGCATCGGGGTGCAGCGTATCGAAGGTGATGAAAAAATGATGCTCTCCGGGCAGGCCGTGCTCGGACACCTCTTCCAGCACCTGCCGGATCAGGGTGCGCATGGCGCGGTGCATGAGATTTCCGTAGTCGATGCTGCGTGACATATGGCTCGGCCCTCTTTCCTTTCTAAAGGTCTATCGGAAGGGGGGCGGGAATGAAAAGGGCAGAAAACGCCCATTCTTTCAGATGCCCGCCAGCCCGAGCGCCAGCCCCAGCCCGGCCGACACGGCCAGAACCCGTGGCAGCGGCCAGTGCAGGCGCAACAGGCACAGGGCGGCGATCAGGCCAAGGGCGGCGGCTGGGGTGTCAAAACTGGCCCAGTCGGGGCGCAGCAGGGTGACGGGGCCGAAGCGTACCTCGGTGACCTGTCCGAACAGCACATGCAGGGCGAACCACACCGACAGGTTCAGGATCACCCCCACCACCGCGGCGGTGATCGCCGACAGGGCGCCGGACAGGCGCGGCTGATGCGCCAGCCAGTCGATGTAAGGGGCACCCGCGAAGATCCACAGGAAGCAGGGCACAAAGGTCACCCACAGCACCACCGCGCCCGAGGCCAGTGCCAGCCCCACGCCGCCACGCAGATCGCCCGCCAGCATGCCGACGAATTGCGTCACCAGAATCAGCGGCCCCGGCGTGGTTTCGGCCAGTCCCAGTCCGTCGATCATCTGCTGCGTGCTGATCCAGCCATGCTCGGCCACCACGGCCTGGGTCATATAGGCCAGCACCGCATAGGCGCCGCCGAAAGTCACAACTGCAAGCTTCGAGAAGAACAGCGCCAGATCTGTCAGGAAAGCGGCATCCGCCAGCCACAGGGCCGCGACGGGCAGCAGCCACAACCCGCCCCAGACGGCAATCGTGCGGCGCAGATGCCCGCGCGGCAGGGCGGTTGCGTCGTCAGGGGGCCGGGCGCGGGTGCTGAGAAACCCATAGGTCCCGGCGGCAAGGATGATGGCCGGAAACGGCAGGTGCAGGAAGAAGATGCCCACGAAGGACAGCCCGGCGATGGCCCAGCGGTCGGTGGACTTCAGCGCCTTGCGGCTGACCCGCAGCAGGGCCTCCAACACGATCACCACCACCGTGGCCTTGATGCCCACGAACAGCGCCGCCACCAGAGGCAGCGTGCCGAACCGGGCATAGAGCAGGGACAGCGCCGCGATCACCGCCGCACCGGGCAGCACGAACAGCGCCCCGCCCAGCAGCCCGCCGGGCACCCCGCGCAACCGCCATCCGGCATAGGTGGCTAGCTGCATCGCCTCGGGGCCGGGCAGCATCATGCAGAAGGACAGGGCGCGCAGGAACTGGTCCTCGGTCAGCCAGGGGCGATCCTCGACCAGCTCGCGATGCATCAGCGCGATCTGCGCCGCCGGGCCGCCAAAGGACAACAGGCCGATGCGGCCGAACACGCGCCAGAGTGCGCCAAGGGAAGGGGAAGGCGAGGCCATGCGAATGTGTGACCGCCACGGGCCAAGGGCGCAAGCCGAAGCCTGCGGGTGTCACGACAGCGTCGCATGTTGGGGGGGAAGTGCAGGTTTCTGTTGCCAGGTACCTGCGAACCCCGCCAGCCGCTGCAAAGCGACTGGACTTAAGATTTCGGTATTAGGCACTGCTTACGCAGCGACTGCCACCGGAGCACGATTGTTGTTTGCAACTATGCTTTTTGAACCGATAACGGTGGTATCTCACCGAGACAAAGCTAACCCCTTTAGACGTCCGTCGATCCTGTTTCGGCCCCATGATCCCCAAACAAAGGATTTTTGGTGGAGCCGCCGGGTACCGCCCCCGGGTCCAGTCCGTGTATTACGAGCGCGTTTATGTCCATAGTTCCGAAGAACAATCCAAATGTAGGCGCTGATGCGGCCATGTGCAAGCGGCCGCAGGCAGGATCGGGCTTGATTTGTCGTTTGGACGCGATACAACGGGGATAGAATATTAGAACGGTTCTAAAAAAGGTGGATCCATGTTGTCCCGTTTCACCGGCCGTCGGCGGTTTTCCGACCTGACCGAGCAGGAAGTGCTCGCCCTTGCGATTTCGTCCGAGGAGGACGACAGCCAGATCTACCGCAGTTTCGCCGCGCGACTGCGTGAAAGCTATCCGGCCAGCGCAAAGATCTTCGAAGGCATGGCGCGCGAGGAAGAAGGGCACGCGCAGCGGTTGATCGACCTGCACAAGGCGCGGTTCGGTGACACCATCCCCCTGATCCGGCGCGAGCACATCGCCGATTTCTACACCCGCAAGCCGGTCTGGCTGATGGAGAACCTGTCGCTGGACGACATTCGCGGGCAGGCCGAGGAAATGGAACGTGGCGCGCAACGCTATTACGAGGCCGCCGCTCGCCGCAGCACCGATGCCGACACCCGCGCGCTTCTGAACGATCTGGCCGCCATCGAGGCCGGGCATGAGGCCAGGGCCGCCGATCTGGCCGAACAGCATCTGACCGAAAGCGCCAAGGATGCCGAGGAAAAGACCCGGCACCGGCAGTTCGTGCTGACCTGGGTGCAGCCTGGACTGGCAGGGTTGATGGACGGCTCGGTCTCGACGCTGGCACCGATTTTCGCCGCGGCCTTTGCCACGCAGGACACCTGGCAGACTTTCCAGGTCGGGCTTGCGGCCTCGATCGGGGCGGGCATCTCGATGGGCTTCACCGAAGCGGCCTCGGACGATGGCGAAATCTCGGGCCGGGGGGCAGCATGGAAACGCGGCGTGGCCTCGGGGGTGATGACCACGATCGGCGGGCTTGGCCACGCGCTGCCCTACCTGATCCCGGATTTCTGGACCGCGACCACGATTGCCGTAATCGTCGTCTTCATCGAGCTTTGGGCCATCGCTTGGATCCAGAACAAATACATGGACACGCCGTTCTTCCGGGCAACCCTGCAGGTGGTTCTGGGCGGCGCGCTGGTGCTGGCCGCAGGCATCCTGATCGGCGTCGGTTAGCGACGCCCTGTCTGCCAGACAAGGAAAAGGCCCCGAAGTGGGGCCTTTCTTGTCAGGGGCTTAGAAGCCGGCCTTGATGCGTTCGAACTCTTTGACCATCTGCTCGCGCAGGCGGATGTCCATGGGCACCTGGTTCAGGACCGGCCCGTCGATGGGGTTCAACCCGACCTCTTCCAGCGTGGCGGCGTCGATGGCCTCCATGGCAGCGGCATTGCCGTGACCATAGCCCCATTCGGTGACGATATATTCGGCGACCGAGGGTTGCAGGAAGCTTTCCATGAAGTCATGCGCCTTGGCCTCGTCGCCCGGACCGTCCTTGATGTTGACGTAGCCGCAGAACCACATGGAAGATCCTTCCTGCGGCTCGCGTTCAAAGGCAATCGGCTGGCCCTCGTCGGCCAGTTGCACCGGGGTTTCGTTCCAGGCCCAGCTCAGCAGCACCTCGCCGGTGCCCATCAGTTGCGCCAGTTCGGCGCCATCGGTCCAATAGGTGCGCACAAGCGGATGCACTTCGCGCAACCAGGCGCTGGCCTTCTGGAAATCCTCCTCGGTGGCCTGCGTCCAATCGGTGGTGCCGGTGGCCAGATAGGCCAGCGCATAGGCATCATCGACCACATCGGGCAGCGAGATCCGCCCCGCCAGCGCCGGGTTGGTGAAGACCTGAAGCGTCGAGACATCCTCGGGCGTCAACTCATCAGTGTTATAGGCGATGGCGGTGGCGCCCATGTCGCCGGGGATGAAATAGACCTTGCCATCCTGCACGAAGGTCGGGTCGGTGCGGAACACCTCGGCCACCTGCATGTAGCTGGGGATCTTCGACACGTCCCAGGGTTCGATCAGGTCGGCCTCGATCCACTTCTGGACGGATTGCGGGCAGGGGTGGGCCACATCCGCGCGAAAGCCCGAGCGCAACTTCTGAAACGCTTCTTCCTCATCCCCGAAGAAGGAATAAGTCGGCATGTCGCCATGTTTTGCGGCGTAGGCTTCCCAATAGGGATCTTCCTCGAACCCCGACCAGTCAAGGATCAGCAACTCGCCGTCGTCGGCCTGTGCCGGCAGGGTCAGGGCCAACAGCGATACGCCGGCCAGAAGGGAGAGAGAGGAACGCATCTGTTGGAGACTCCTTGTTTTTCTGCACATCGACCCGATCTTTTTGACCATGGCCGCAATCACATTTGATTGACGTGGCAACCAACGGTAGGCAAGGCCGGGAAAATCCGTCAAGCATGACCCAAGGACGGCATTAACGGATTCCGGGCCGCTTTCACGCGATACAACCGGATAAAACGACAAGGGGAAACGATGTTCAAAGCACTGGTGGTTCAGAAGAACGAAGCCGGAGAAACCTCGGCCGCGATCGAAGACGTGTCCGTAGATCGCCTGCCCGAGGGTGACGTGATTGTGGCCGTCGAATATTCGACGGTGAACTACAAGGACGGGCTGTGCCTTGGATCGGGCGGCGGGCTGGTGCGCACTTATCCGCATGTGCCGGGCGTTGATTTCGCGGGCGTGGTCGAAAGCTCCGACGATCCGCGCTTCACCCCCGGCGACCGGGTGGTGCTGAACGGCTGGCGCGTCGGCGAAAACCGCTGGGGCGGCTACGCCGAGAAAGCCCGCGTCAAGGCCGACTGGCTGGTGAAACTGCCCGAGGCGATCACCACCCGGCAGGCGATGGCGGTGGGTACGGCGGGCTATACTTCGATGCTGTCGGTCATTGCGCTGGAAAACCACGGGCTGACGCCTGACAAGGGTCCGGTTCTGGTCACCGGGGCTGCCGGCGGTGTGGGCTCGGTCGCCACGGCGATCCTTGCCAACCTCGGGTACGAGGTGGCCGGTGTGACCGGGCGGCCCGAGACCGACGACTACCTGAAATCGCTGGGCGTGTCGCAGATCGTGCCGCGCGACGAGATCAACGAGACCGTCAAGCGTCCGCTGGAGACCGAAACCTGGGCCGGCTGCATCGATGCCGTCGGCGGGCCGATGCTGGCGCGGGTGCTGGGACAGATCAAATACGGCGGATCGGTGGCCGCCGTGGGACTGGCGGGCGGAGCCAATCTGCCCGCAAGCGTCGTTCCCTTCCTGCTGCGCGGAGTCAACCTGCTGGGCATCGACAGCGTGATGCGGCCCATCGAGGACCGGGTCGAGGCGTGGAATCGTCTGGCCACCGACCTGCCCATGGACAAGCTTGAAGCGATGATCCAACCCGCGACCCTTGCCGATCTGCCGCGACTGGGGGCGGATATCCTGAAAGGACAGGTGCAGGGCCGCGTTGTGGTCGATGTGCACGCCTGAGTGATCCGACCCCGATCCCGCGCCGTAAGATATTGTAAAGGCATTTGACGCGCGTGGGGGCGGTATGAGTAGCAAGGATCCGGTCATCTGGTGGGTCAGGCGTGATATGCGCCTGGCCGACAACCCCGCGCTGCGTGCGGCCATCGACCGGGACGTCCCGGTCCTGCCTGTGTTCATCTACGACGAAGTCATGGAAACCCACGGCGCGCTTCCCGGATGGCGGCTGGCGCTGGGGGCGGAGGCGCTGGACAAGCGCCTGCGCGACGCCGATAGTCGCCTGATCCTGCGCCGGGGCAGGGCGCTTGATACCCTGCGGGCGCTGATTGCCGAAACCGGGGCGACGGCGGTCTACTGGTCGCGTCTTGTGGACCCGGACAGTCGCGCGCGCGACAGTTCGGTCAAATCCGCGCTTGTCGACGACGGCATCGACGCGCGCAGCTTCGCGGGCCATCTGCTGTTCGAACCCTGGACCGTGGACACCAAGCAGGGCGGCTATTATCGGGTTTATTCGCCCTATTGGCGGGCCGTGAAGGATCGTGATCCCGGCCTGCCGCTGGCCACACCTGCGCGCATTCCGGCCCCCGACACCTGGCCCGCGTCAGAGACCATTGCCGACTGGCAGCTTGATGCCGCCCTGAACCGCGGGGCCCAGGTGGTCCGCCCGCATCTGGGGGTCGGAGAGGAGGCCGCCGAAACCCGTTTGGCGCGGTTTCTGGACGGGCCGGTCGACGACTACCGCAAGATGCGGGATTTCCCGGCAGAGCCCGCGACCTCGTTCCTCAGCGAGAACCTGACCCATGGCGAGATCAGCCCACGCCGGTTGTGGCACGCCGGGCAAGAGGCCGCGCGGCAAGGCGCGAAGGGGGCCGATCATTTCCTGAAGGAGTTGGTCTGGCGCGAATTCGCCCACCATTTGGCCTTTCACACACCCCGGATCACCACCGACAACTGGCGCGAGGGCTGGGATCGCTTCGGCTGGTCCGGCAAGGAAGACAGCCCCGAGGTGATGGCCTGGAAACAGGGGCGCACCGGGGTGCCCTTCGTCGATGCCGCCATGCGCGAGATGTATGTGACCGGCCATATGCACAATCGGGGGCGGATGATCGTCGGATCTTATCTGACCAAGCATCTGATGACGCATTGGAAAATCGGGCAGGCGTGGTTCGCCGACTGCCTGCGCGACTGGGACCCGGCCTCTAACGCCATGGGGTGGCAATGGGTTGCCGGCAGCGGCCCCGATGCGGCACCCTATTTCCGGATTTTCAATCCGGTGACACAATTGGAAAAGTTCGATCCCGGCCACGGGTATTCCGGGCGCTGGCTGGCCGAAGGACGCGCCAACCCCTCTGCCGATGCGTTGGCCTATTTCGATGCCGTGCCCCGATCCTGGGGCCTGAGCGCCAAGGATGCCTATCCCGACCCGGTGGTCGGCCTGGCCGAGGGGCGCAAACGCGCGCTGGCCGCCTATGAGGCACGGGATTTTTGAAAGACGCGGGGGGACAACCTCGCCACTGCAACAGGACAAAGGAACGAAGATGACATTCTTGACCAGCACCAAAGGGCAGACCGATTTGCCGCGTTACTTCGGGGCGGCTTTTGCCCAGGCCGCGCGGCTTCCCTGCGGGCGTCTGGATGTGCATCTGGACGACGGGCGGGTGTTTCGCGTCGAGGGGGCATCGCCCGGTCCGGTAGCGGAAGTGCACATTCACAACCGTGAAGTGTTCGCGCGCCTGCTGCGCGAGGGCGACCTTGGGTTTTCGGAAGCCTATATGGACGGGTGGTGGAGCACGCCGGACCTTCAGGCTTTCATGGATCTGATCAACACCGCCGACGACGCCATGCTGAACGGATTCCCGGCCATGGGACTGGTGCGGGCGCTGGAGCGGCTGCGGTTCTGGCTTCAGTCGAACTCGCGGCGTCAGGCCAGGAAGAACATCTCGCACCACTACGATCTGGGCAATGATTTCTATGGTCAGTGGCTGGACGAGACGATGACTTATTCGTCGGCCCTGTTCGACACCGGGCAGGAAAGTCTGGAAGCCGCCCAGACCGCGAAATACGCCGCGATGGTGGATGGCATGGACGTGGCACCGGGCGAGCATGTGCTGGAGATCGGCTGTGGCTGGGGCGGGTTCGCAGAGTATGCCGCGAAAGAACGGGGCCTGAAGGTGACCGGGCTGACCATCAGCAAGGAACAATACGACTATGCCCGCGCGCGTATGGCACGGATCGGCCTGTCGGATCGCGTCGAGATCAAGTTGCAGGATTACCGCGAAGAAACCGGGCAGTACGATGGCATCGCGTCCATCGAGATGTTCGAAGCGGTGGGCGAGAAATACTGGCCGGTCTACTTCAAGACCCTGCGCAACCGCCTGAAACCGGGCCGTGCCGCCACCTTGCAGATCATCACCATCGAGGATCCCCGCTTTGACGCCTACCGCAAGCAGGTGGATTTCATCCAGAAGTATATCTTCCCCGGAGGTTTCCTGCCCAGTCCTAGCGTGCTGCGTCGCGAGGTGGAAAAGGCGGGCCTTGCGGTGGCGGGATCCATCGAGTTCGGCGAGAGCTACAGCCAGACCCTGCGCCGCTGGGCCGAATCCTTCAATAATCGCTGGGACGAGATCTCGCGCATGGGCTTCGATGATCGGTTCCGGCGCATGTGGGACTTTTATCTGACCTCCTGCGCGGCGGCCTTCCGCACCGGAGTCTGCGATGTGACCCAGATCACCGTGCGCGCGCCCGCCTGACCCGTCGCGGGGGTGGGGCCATCTGACGGCTGGACCCGCCCGCGCCAAGAAGGCACCAACGGGCGACAGGCGCAAGGAGATCGCATGGCGAGCTACAAGGTTCAGGGCCCGTTGGCCGACGAGACATTGCTGACGACCGTGTTGGGCAGCGGCGCCTACCAACTGGCACACCTGAGCGATCCCGAAGGCTGGCCGCAGGCCGACCTGACGCTGATCACCGCCGAGGCTCAGGCGCGTCTGGACTACTATCTGGCCGCGCATGGGCTGGACCTGTCCACGGAGTTTGCACAACTCCTGCCGGACAATCAGATACTTGCGGGACGAACCTTCAGTGCGGACGTCTGGACGCCACGGTGGCGCAACATCTGGCGTGCGGCGGCGGAAGAGATCATGCTGCACCGGACGTCGCGCTCGCCCGAGACGCTGACGACCTGGTTGAACAACATCTGGTCGCGCGCGGATTCGCGACTGCGTGCGCAGGCGGCGCGGCGGGTTTGCCCCAGCGGGTTGGATCGCGATGACCTGACCGTCCAGCACAAGTCCTATGGCTACTATCAGTATTTTACCGTGGTCGATTACATCTATGACCACGCCCATTTCGACGGCACCCGCAGCGAGGCCCTGACGCGCGGGGTGTTCATGGCTTCCGACGCGGTGACGGTTCTGCCCTATGACCCGGTCCGCGACCGGGTGCTGGTGATCGAGCAGTTGCGCGCCGCGCCGCTGGCGCGCGGCGATCGCGGGCTCTGGCTGATGGAACCCGTGGCGGGCCGGATCGAACCGGCTGACGATCCCGAGGACACCGCCATCCGCGAAGCCTGGGAAGAAGCGCATGTGCAGGTGACGGGGCTGCACAAGATCGGCGAATACTACCCCTCGACCGGCGCGTTTTCCGAGTACCTGTATTCCTTCATCGGACTGGCGGATCTGCCCGACGATGCCGGAAAACTGGCGGGTCTGGACATCGAGGGTGAGGACATCCGCGGCCATGTCATGAGTCGCACCGGGTTGATGGCCGCCATCACGCGCGGTGACATTCCCGTGGGGCCATTGATGATTTCCGCCTACTGGCTTGATGCAAACCACCACAGGCTTGGTGCGGGCGGTTGAAACCGCCGCCTTGCGTGCCTAGACAAGGCAGACACATCTGCATTCTGGAGTTCCAATGGCGATTTACCCTGACCTGGCATCCGCAATCGGCAACACGCCCCTGATCCGCCTGAACAAGGTCAGTGACGCCACCGGCTGCGAGATACTCGGCAAGGCCGAATTCCTCAATCCGGGCCAGTCGGTCAAGGATCGCGCCGCGCTTTATATCATCCGCGACGCGGTCGCCAAGGGCCAGTTGAAACCCGGCGGCACCATTGTCGAAGGCACGGCGGGAAACACCGGCATCGGGCTGGCGCTGGTGGGCTGCTCCATGGGGTTCCGCACGGTGATCGTGATCCCCGAGACCCAGAGCGAGGAAAAGAAGGAGATGATCCGTCTGGCCGGGGCCGAACTGGTGCAGGTGCCGGCGGCCCCCTATCGCAATCCCAACAACTACGTCCGCTATTCAGGCCGTCTGGCCGAGAAGCTTGCCAAGACCGAGCCCAACGGCGCCATCTGGGCCAACCAGTTCGACAATGTCGCCAACCGGCAGGCGCATGTCGAGACCACCGCTCCCGAGGTCTGGGACCAGACCGGCGGCAAGGTCGATGGCTTCATCTGCGCGGTCGGCTCGGGCGGCACCATCGCCGGGGTGGCCGAAGTGCTTCAACCCAAGGGCGTGAAAATCGGTCTGGCCGATCCCGAGGGCGCGGCGCTGTACAACTTCTACACACAGGGTGAGTTGAAGGCCGAGGGCGGCTCGATCACCGAAGGCATCGGGCAGGGGCGGATCACCGCCAACCTTGAAGGCTTTACGCCCGACATGTCCTACCAGATCCCCGACGCGGAAGCCTTGCCCTATGTCTTCGACCTGCTGCAGGAAGAAGGACTGTGTCTGGGCGGATCCTCGGCCATCAACATCGCCGGCGCGGTACGCATGGCCCGGGACATGGGGCCGGGCCACACCATCGTGACGATCCTGTGCGACTATGGCACCCGCTATCAGTCCAAGCTGTTCAACCCGGCCTTCCTGAAGGAAAAGGGGCTGCCCGTGCCAGCATGGCTGGATCGGGCCCCTGCCAGACTTCCCGCCGTGTACGAGGATTGACACGCATGATGACGCGCATCGCGGCGCATGTGCGCCTTGCGGCGATGCTGGTGTTGCTTCTGGCGGCACCGCTGTCAGCGCAGGATCTCACCGAGGAGACCTTCGCCGACTGGGAAAGCATGGCGGGACGCATCGAGCGTGTGCTGGAGGCCGACACCGCCGATGATGCGACGTTGGAACGGCTGCGCAACGATCTGGCCGAGTATCGAGAGCGGTTTCTGGCCGCGCAGAACACCAATGAATCCCAGGTCGAGCGGATCGAGCGTCAGCTTTCTGCCCTGGGACCGGCCCCTGCTGAAGGCGAGGCCGAAGCCGAAGAGGTCGCCAACCGTCGCGCGGCACTGAACACGCAGCTTCTGGAACTGCGCCAACCGGTCCTGCGCGCCACCGAGGCCTTTGTCGAAGCAGACGGGCTGGTCAGCGAGATCGATGCCGTGCTGCGGGACCGACAGGCGCGGCAGGTTCTGAAACGGTACTCCAGCCCGATCAACCCGTTCAATTGGGGATCGCTGCTCGGCGATTTCTCAAAGGCCTTTGGCCGCCTGCCGAGCGAGATCCTCCTGATTCTGCGGGACGAACACCAGCGCCAGTCGATCATCGACAATCTGCCAAGTGTGTTGATCTCGTTTTTGGCGGGCATCTTTCTTCTGTTCCGCAGCCGCCACTGGCTGGAAAAAGCCTTCCAGAAAACAGCCAAGATCCGAAATCGCGTGCTGCAGCATGTCGTCCGGGTGGTCCTGGCGGCGGCGCAACTGGTGCTGCCCTGGGCCGGTCTTGGCCTGCTGCTGGTCGGGCTGCAACTGACCGGGCTGTTCGGCCGGACGGGCAGCGCGCTTCTGGCCGGCTTTGCCTCTTTCGGGTTCATGCTGATTTCGGGGATCTGGCTGACACGCCACCTTTTCCCCAAGGAGGGTCCCGACGAAACACCGCTGCGCCTGCAAAACTCGCAGGTTTCCGGCGGACGGATGCTGTCGCGCACCATGGTGTTGACCCTGGCGCTTGAGCAGGGGCTGAGCACCTTTTCCCAACGCATGCAGTTCATGCCGCAGACCGAAGCCTATGTCGGCCTGTTGCTGAGCTTCATTTGTGCCTATGCGCTGCTACGCATGGGCCGGTTGTTCCGCCACACGGTCGCCCAGGACATCTCGAAGGATCACGGGTTCTCGAACGGGGTGGTCAACTTCCTTGCTCTGGCCGGGATGTTCCTTGCGGTCGTCGGCCCGCTTGCGGGCATTGCCGGCTATGCGGTGCTCAGCAAGCAACTGGTGTTTTCCACCGCCGGCACCTTTCTGGTGTTGGGTCTGATCTCTCTGCTGGATCGCGAGTTCAGGCAGACCATACAGATGTATCGGACCAGCCGCGGCAAGGACGAGGCTGACGAGGGTCTTCTCCCGACGCTGGTCGCGGCGGCGCTGATCCTGGTGTCGTTGCCGTTCATTGCGCTGATCTGGGGCGCGCGGGTCACCGACCTGACCGAGATCCTGGCCAAGGTACGCGAGGGCTTCAGGGTCGGCGAGATACAGCTGTCGCCCATGGTGTTCTTCACACTGGCTGTGGCGTTCGCGGCGGGCGCGGGCCTGACCCGGCTGGTGCAGGGTGCCCTGCGCAACACGGTTCTGCCCAAGACCCGGCTGGATCTGGGGGCGCGCACAGCCATCGTTTCGGGCGTTGGCTACATCGGGTATTTCCTGGCCGCGATCGTTTCGGTGACGCTGGCGGGCATTGATCTTTCGAACCTCGCGATCCTGGCCTCGGCGCTGGCGGTCGGCATCGGTTTCGGCTTGCAGACCATCGTGTCGAACTTCGTGTCCGGCATCATCCTGCTGGTGGAGCGTCCGGTGTCGGAAGGCGACTGGATCGAGGTGGGCGGCGTCATGGGCTATGTCCGCCGCATCTCGGTGCGCGCCACAAGGATCGAAACCTTCGACCGCACCGATGTGATCATTCCCAACGCCGATCTGGTCTCGGGGCAGGTTACCAACTGGACCCGAGGCAATCTCATCGGTCGCGTTATCGTGCCGGTGGGCGTGGCCTATGGCACCGACACCCGCAAGGTCGAAAAGATCCTGCTCGAGATCGCCAACGAGCATCCCATGGTGGTGATTTCGCCGCCGCCATCGGTCTACCTGATGGGGTTCGGCGCAGACTCGGTCGACTTCGAGATCCGCGCCATCCTGCGGGACGTCAACTTCCTGCTGGGCGTGAAGTCCGACATGAACCACGAGATCGCCCGCCGCTTCGCGGAAGAAGACATCGAGATCCCCTTCGCACAGCGCGACCTGTGGCTGCGCAATCCCGAAGCCCTCGGCGAAATGGCAGGCTCGGGGGCTGCCCCCAAGGTCACCCCCATGATGCCGCCGCCCCAGCAAACGCGCGGAGCCGACCCGGGGGAGCCCGAAGGCGACGATCCCGACTAGGCCCTGACTGCGGGGGTGGTTTCGGCACGGCAGGGCAGGGATCGAGGCCGGGTCGCGACGCAGCCGCGCGCGGTTTGCATCGGTGTGGAAGAATGCAGCCGCGAGCGACAACGACCCCACCGGCTGTCGCGTCAAACGTCTGGCATCCAGTACGAAAAAACACCAAAACCACCTTGCCCTCGGTTCCCGATCTCTGCTAACCGTCCGCCTCACGGAGAGGTGGCCGAGTGGTCGAAGGCGCACGCCTGGAAAGTGTGTAGGCGGGAAACCGTCTCCAGGGTTCGAATCCCTGTCTCTCCGCCACTTGCCCCCGCGAAAGCGTTCTCCCGATCCGGCTGCGGCCGGATTTTTCCGTTGTTTTGGAGGGTTATGCGGGAGGGGCTGTTCACCAGCTCCGGTGCGAAGAGGGCCCAAAGCGTTCTCTCGGGGCCGATATTCTCCGGACCTGTTGACTGCGCCAATCTGGTGAAAAGCTTACAAGCATCTGTTCTGTAACCTATTTTTTCCGGCGTCCACGCGGACTCCGATCCCGGTTCCATTTGGTTGACATGCCACTGGCGTCGAACTCCCGATCTGACCGTGGCGCTCTCGCGGGTCGTTGACCTGCCGCCTTCATTGTGATCATTCTGACCACAAATCAGGGAGGGGCCCATGAAGGCCGTGTCTGCCCGTGAGGCCAAGCATCACTTCGGCCAGTTGATCGACGAGGCGCGGGCCGAGCCCGTTGTGGTCGAGAAGCATGGGCGCCCGGTAGTCGTCGTCCTTGCGGTCGAGGAGTACCAGCGGCTGACCGGCCGGACCGTGGAACCCTCCGGCAAGAAACGAGAGGACGAGCGGTAGCGCATGCCGATACTGAACTGGCTGACACGGGACGAGGACATCCGCACGGCGCAGCATGTGCCCTATCGCTTGCTGGAGGAAGTCCCGGATCAGTCGGCGGGCGACGGTGGCGCGGGCAACATGCTGATCCAGGGCGACAACCTGGAAGCGCTGAAGGCCCTGCTGCCCTTCTATGCCGGTCGGGTGAAATGCATCTACATCGACCCGCCCTACAACACGCGCTCCGCCTTCGAGCACTACGACGACAACCTCGAGCACACGCAATGGCTGGCCATGATGTGGCCCCGGCTGGAACTGCTCCGCGATCTTCTGGCCGAGGATGGCTCGATCTGGGTGTCCATCGACGACAACGAGGGGCACTACCTAAAGGTCATCATGGATGAGGTGTTCGGGCGACGAAATTTTATCGCCAACACTCTCTGGCAGAAGGTCTTTTCGCCGAAGAACACTGCGCGCCATTTTTCAGATGATCACGACCATATCCTCGTTTTTGCCAGGAATGCCGATAAGTGGGTGCCAAACCCCATGCCGCGTTCCGACCGCATGAACAAAGGCTACAAGAACCCGGACAATGATCCACGCGGCCCTTGGACTTCCGGCGACGTTTCCGCGCGAAATTTCTACGGTGCCGGAAGATATGCGATTACCTGTCCCAGCGGCCGGGTGATCGCAGGTCCTCCGAATGGCATGTATTGGCGCGTGTCGGAGGAGCGGTTCTGGGAGATGGACCGCGACGGCAGGATCTGGTGGGGCAAGGACGGCAACAACACTCCGCGCATAAAGCGCTTCCTTGCAGAGGTGAAGCAGGGAGTCGTACCCCAGACTTTGTGGATGAACACTGAGGTTGGAAACACCCAAGAGGCCAAGAAGGAAGTCGTAGCTCTGTTCGGTGAAGTAAATTTCATGACTCCGAAACCCGAGCGCTTAATTCAACGCATCATTAACATTGCAACCGATCCGAACGACCTTGTGCTCGATTCCTTCCTCGGGTCCGGCACAACCGCCGCCGTCGCTCATAAGATGGGCCGCCGATACATCGGCATCGAAATGGGCGAGCATGCCCACACACACTGCGCGCCGCGCCTGCAGAAGGTCATCGACGGTGAACAAGGCGGCATTTCGGAGAGCGCGGGTTGGAAGGGCGGCGGCGGTTTCCGCTTCTACCGGCTCGGCCCTCCCGTCTTCGACCAGGAAGGTCACATCCGGCAGGACATCCGCTTCCCCGTGCTGGCAGCGCATATCTGGTTCTCGGAAACCGACCGTCCGTGGGACGGCAGTGGCGAGAACCCGCTGCTCGGCATCCATGACGGCCGCGCGCACGCGCTGCTCTACAACGGCATCCTTGGCGACAAGAGGCCTGGCGGCGGCAACGTGCTGACCCGCTCGACCCTCGCCCTGATCTGTGAGGATATCGCCAAGCTGGCGCCGGACTTCGACGGCCCGCTGACCGTCTATGGAGAACAATCCCGGCTGACGCCCGCGACGCTCGACCGTGAGCGCATCACCTTCAAGCAGACGCCCTACGACGTCAAAGCGCGGGCCTGAGGGGGTATCGGATGAAACTGAAGCAATACCAGACCGATACTCTCTCCGTTCTCCGCCGGTTCTTCGAAGAGGCGCGCGTGGCGGGCCCGAAGGGCGCGTACGAGGCGATCACCAAGGAGCCGGACCAGACCAAGCGGCTCGGCCGGTACGGCGGCAGCTACACGCCGCTCGCGGAGTTGCCGGCCGTTCCCTATGTCTGCCTGCGCCTGCCCACCGGGGGCGGCAAGACGATCCTCGGGGCCCACTCCATCGGCGTCGCGCGCGACGCCTGGGTGGAGAAGGACTATCCGATGGTCCTGTGGCTGGTTCCGTCGAACACGATCCGGCTTCAGACGGCTGAGGCGCTGAAGAACGCCCGCCATCCCTATCGGCAAGCGCTGGACGAGGCCTTCGACGGCCGGGTGCGCGTGTTCGACATCGCCGATTTCACCCACATCCGCCCGCACGACATCCGCGACCATTGCTGCATCGTCGTGGGCACGATCCAGACCCTGCGCGTGTCGAACACCGAGGGCCGGAAGGTCTATTCCCACAACGAGAACATGGAACCGCACTTTTCGGCGCTGCCCAAGAGCCTGCCGGGGCTGGAAACGCTGGAAGGCGGCGGCGTGAAGTTCTCTTTCGCCAATCTGATGCATATCCACCGGCCGCTGATGATCGTGGACGAGGCGCACAACGCGGTTACCGGCCTGACGCGCGAAATGCAGGCACGGGTCAATCCATCGGCGATCATCGAGTTCACGGCGACGCCGCGGCTCAACTCGAACATCCTGCACAGCGTGACGGCACAGGAGCTGAAGCTCGAGGAGATGATCAAGCTGCCGATCATGCTGTCCGAGCACGACACCTGGCAGAACGCCGTGAATGGGGCCGTCTCGTCACGGGCGTCGCTGGCCGAGGAAGCAGAGAAGGACACGGCGTACATCCGACCCATCGTCCTGTTCCAGGCGCAGCCCAAGAACCAGGAGGTGACGGTCGAGGTGCTGAAGAAGCACCTGATGGAGGTCGAGCAGATCCCCGAACACAAGATCGCCGTGGCCACCGGCGATCAGCGCGAACTGGACGGCATCAACCTGTTCGATCCGAAATGCCCGATCGAGTACGTCATCACAGTCGAGGCGCTAAAGGAGGGCTGGGATTGTTCCTTCGCCTATGCTTTCTGCTCGGTCTCGCGGATCCAGAGCGCGGTGGACGTCGAGCAGTTGCTGGGGCGAGTCCTGCGGATGCCTTATGCCAAGCGCCGCAAGGCCGAGGATTTGAACCGCGCCTATGCGTTCCTGTCGGAGCCGTCGTTCGGCGAGGCGGCGCGGTCGCTGGCCGACAAGCTGGTGGCCATGGGCTTCGAGGAGGATGAGGCGCTCGACAACATCGAACCTGCGCAGACCTCGCTCGATGCAGATACCGGCCTCTTCGGCCCGCGCGACAAGCCGAAGCCGACCTTCAAGCACACGGTGACGGCGACACCTGAGGTGGTTGCCGAACTGAAGAAGCGCGAAGGGGTGAGCGTTCGCGAAACCGACGATGGGAAGGTCGAGATCGCCGTGACGGGGCGTGTTGACGGCGGCCTCGAAAAGGCGATCGTCGAGGCTCTCCCCGAGACCGAACGAACGGGGTTCTCGGCGGCCGTCACCAAGTATCGCGTCGAAGTGAAGGACCAGCTATCGCCTGCAGAACAGGGCGAGGCGTTCGAGGTCCCCCGCCTGGTCTCCGAGATCCAGGGCGAGTTCGAGTTCGCCGACACTGACGTGTTCATGGAGTTTCACGACTGGTCGCTGCTCGACCACTCGTCGAAACTGGGTGAAGGCGAGTTCGCGATCCGCGAGACGGCACGCAGCTTCGAAATCGACCTCGACGGCAACCGCATAACCTACCAGTTCGCGGACGAAGAGGAGCAACTGGCACTCGACGTCGATGTTGAAGGCTGGACACCGGAGGCGCTGGTGTTCTGGCTCGACCGCCAAGTGCGCCAGCCGGACATCCATCAGAGCGAATTGCTCCGCTGGCTGCGCGACCTTGTCGGCCACCTGATCACCGTACGCGGCATGCACATCGCGGCGCTGATGCGGTGCAAGTTCATCCTCGCCCGCAAGGTTCGCGAGAAGCTCGCCGCCATCCGTCAGCAGGAACGCGATGGCGTCTACCAGCGGTATCTTTTCGCCCCGGAGGCCAAGGTCGACGTGTCCTTCGACCAAGCCTTCGCGTTCAAGGACGGGATGTACTGGGATCAGCGCCGGTATCGTGGGCGCTGGAAACCTCGTAAGCATTTCCTTGGGCCGGACCATGTACCTGCTTTCGACGGGGCCGAGAACGGTGAAGAATTCCAATGCGCGCAAGCCATCGACAGCTTGCCGGGCCTCAAGTTCTGGATCCGCAACGTGGCCCGCCACCCCAACTCGTTCTGGTTGCCGACGGCCACGGACAAGTTCTATCCGGATTTCGTGGCTCAGTTGGAGGACGGCCGACTGCTCGTCGTGGAGTACAAGGGCGCCCACATCGCCGATGGCCCCGACACCGCCGAAAAGCGGACCATCGGTCAGCTATGGGAGAGGACGAGCAGTGAGAGGGGCCTGTTCATTGTGGTCGAGAGAACCGTCGATGGACTGGGCATGCGTGATCAGATCATCGGGAAACTCAGCGCCCACATCTAAAGGACGTAATCGCGAAGGTAGACAACTCATGCGTGCTAAGCGGTTAATCCGGAAATGCTGTAACCCTATCAAGTCACCGCTATTCGAGCTCGATAATCACCACGGAAGGGACCTAGCCACTCGCAACCCTAGCGAGTGGGACCTATTCTTAATGACATGACAGGCCCCGCCTCACACGACCGACATGGCTCCAACGCCGGGCGCGGCTTCCGCTTCCAAGACGCGGTTGCCGCCTTGCTGGCTGTGCGTGTCTGGGCGGGGATCGATGCGCCGGCGACGATTATCCCCGAGGGCAACGACGACATCGAGCGGAGAGGATCCAATCGTACATGGCTGGTCCAGGTGAAAAGCCGACGCGAGCACATGGGCGAGACACCCCTCGCCACTGCCCGCGACTATGTGAAGGACCTGTGGACCCGCCATGACAAGTTCACGCCGGCTCCCGGAACGCTCGAACTGATCCTTGAGAGACCGATCGTCGACCATCCGCCCCAGGCCGACAACACGATTGCCCCGAACGCCCGCCTCAGGTCTAGGCTTCCTGGTGGCGCGCTTGGCAAAGCCCTGCTCGCCAAGACGATCATCCAGCACGTCCCGGAACCGCACGAGGTGGCTATAGCAACGATCGTCGCGAAGACGGGCTGCAGCCCGCTGACTGCACAAATCTGCTTCGCGCAGTTGCTCGTCGAGATCGGGAACCTATCCAACCAGAACGGCCGTCTGCAGTCAGCGGACTATCGGGGGCTTTCCGCGAGCGACACGGATTCTGTCATCACCACCACGCTCGAGGCGGTCGACATCGATGCGATCGAGCAGGCGATATTGGATGGCGCTTGCGAGCCCGTCGACTTCCTGACGCCTCTCGACGACCCGGAGTTCTACCTCGGCGTTGATGTCCAGGCCGGCCACGTGGCCGCAGGACTCGTCGTCCCGCGAGCCGAACCCGAGGCGGGACTGGCACATGGGCTTGAGCTCCGCCGCGCCGCGCTCGTAGTCGGACCGTCGGGTGCTGGCAAGTCAGCCATCATGTGGCAGACCGCCCATGGTCTTCGGCACACGGTGCGATGGTATCGGCTACTTCGCATCGAGCAGCGCGATCTACCTAACTTGCGTCGGCTGCTCCGAGCGCTGCGCGCCAGTGCCGACGCGCCAGTTGGGTTTGTCGTGGACGACATCGGCCGGCGCGGCGCCGAGGGATGGGATGCGCTCACCCGCGAACTCAACACGATCCCGGGCGCCTTGTTGCTCGGCTCAATCCGCGAGGAGGACCTCTTCCTACTCGAAGGTCGCTCGCGTGCAGCAGAGATCCGGGCCGAGCCAGACAACGACCTAGCGAAGCGCATCTTCGACGAGCTCAATCGGAGTGGGAAGACCCAGTGGGGCGGGTGGCGCGAGCCCTGGGCGCTGAGCAATGGCCTCGTCCTCGAATACACACACATCCTGAGCGCCGGGGAACGCTTCGAGCAAACGCTGAGCGAGCAGGTTGACGCTCGGCTGCGTGACCAGGAGCGCACAACCGAGCTTGCGACGTTGCGGATTGTATCACTTGCCGCCGCCGCCGGCGCGGCCGTCGACCTGCGGCAACTTCCGCAGGTTTTGGAGTTCTCGGCGGACAGCATCGCGCGTGGACTGCGGCGCCTGGTTGAGGAACATCTTGTGCGCGACGGTGGGGACAGCCTCCTCACAGGCCTACACCAGCTTCGCTCCGCCGAACTCGTCCGTCTTACGCACCGTAATGTACCACCCTTCATTAGTGACACCTTTGCACAGGCGGTGCGCTCGGTGCCCGCTGCGAACGTCGAGCAACTGATCGCTGACTCCGTGCGCCACCGGGGCGTATCGACGGCAGACGCTGTGGGGATTGTTGCCGAGTACATTCGGCAGAGCCCTAGCATTGCTACCCTTTCGGCCGCCTTGCGCGGGTTCGGAACCGTTCGGATCGCGACAGCGGTCGACCTGTGGCTCGAGACTCCCGAGGTTCGGGCGCTTCCGGCAACGCAGATCGGTACCGCGATGATGCTGAGCTTCGCTGGCACCTCGCTCTCCGGCATTAACGAGAATCTAGCGCGCGCGACGGAGGCTGGAGCTCGGCTCGCCGAGCTACGCGAGGAGTATGTCAACGATCCGCGCACGGCTTTGCTTGAAGCGCTGCCCCAAAGCACCTTGGCCGCCGTGATCACGCCCGTGGCCGATGTCGTAGGACTGGATCAGTTGCTGTCGGCTCTGATGGGCTTGCCTCTCCACCCCAAACTCGCTGACGCGCTGACATCCAGGCCTGCGGACCTTCTCGGGGCACCGTTCGATCCGGTAGTGCGATTGCTAGGCTCGCTGGCGGCCATCGATCGCGAACGGGCAGTCGCCTGGGTCGACGCCGCCGGCGCAGAAGCGTTGATCGCCCGCATACCCTCTGAGATCCCTTGGGCGGTCCAGCCCTTGTTGGAGGATGCACCGGAAGGAAGCTTGATACGAGTCGACCACTACCACCTCGGCATCCCCGGCGCCGACAACGCCCACGACGAGGTCGTGCGGCTCTGCGAAGCGGCGCTTGCCCTGTCCCCTCGATCCGACGTTGCCGCCTCGTCGGCGATTCTTCCTAACGGAGAGCTCGCAAGTTTCGCAGGCCATAACCTTGCCGAGAAACGGATACCCCGCGCCAACCTACCTCCGGCAGCGCTGCCGGCGTGGAACCGTCTCTGGGGCGAGACCATCGGAGCACGCATCGCGACGACGAGCCAGACGGCTTATCTCGCGGCTGCCTCACAGCTACTCGACCGACTTGTCCCGGCACTACAGCGCATCATCAACACGATCCTGATCGGCAAGAGCGTGGTAAACGCCCAGCTCACCTCCGCGAATGCCGTTCACGATGCCGCGCGCGAACTCACTCCGCCGAACGTGGTAGCCGTCGGTGCAGAAAAGGACACGCAGGGGGTTCACGTCACGCCGCTTCAGAACGTTCTTTTCTCGGCGAGCACCGACGTAATTCGCCGCTTCCATCAACTGCCGAACGGAGCACCGGCCTTCATTGGCTGGATGGCCTCGTTGATAGACAACGTCGACAACGCCTATGCGAACGAGCCCTGGCATCTGATCGGTGGCCCCCCAGCGTCGCTCGGTAGGTTGCGGGAGATGCTCGTGGCGATCAGGAATATTGCCGGCGATGTAGCTGGCGGGACCTACCCTCCTTCGTTGAAGCACCGCGCCTTGATTGGTCAGGCGCGGCCGAACAACGCGTTGCGCCTCATCGGCACCCGCTTCGCTGCTGCAATGGGCGCCGGTCGCACTCGTTTCGCGAACGAGCTGAGGGATGCTCTCGCCGACCAAGGTATCACGGCGCAGGTCCGAGCGCTCGAGGCAACGGACGCGATCGTTCCCTGGCCGCCGAGCGAGATGGCCGTGCTGATCCCGATCGACAGTCTCGAAGAGCTTGAGGTTTTCGACGTCGCGGCTAACGCTGCCCGCGCCGCCGCCCACGAATATATGAACGTCACCGCCATCCCGGTGATTGGAGGCCGCCTCGCACCGACCTGGGGCAAGTCGGGCCACAGTCTCATGGTCAACCTCTTCGACCGTGCCGCGGAATGGCCTGCCCGCCTCGGGATGCCGGCCTTCATGCCGATCGCTTCCGCCTTGTTCGACGCCGTCGCTGCATCCGCTGCTTCACTGCAGTCAATGGACCACCTCAGCCTTGGCATCGACGGTCGGCCGAGTGCAGAGATCGATGCGCGTGCAGCGCTTGAAGATCAACTCGCAAGCGGACGTGACGAACTGGCCTCATTGACCGCACTGCTGGGCACCGACCTGGCGGAAGCGGCTGCGAATTGCATTGATGAGATCCGCTTCGGCGAGATGAACTACATTGACGCCTCGCATTCGGCCATGAATGGTCGCGAGGTCGCGGAACTGATGCTGCTGGTCAGCTTGCTACGCATCCGACTCGATCAAGCGGAGATCGATGCGATTGAATAAAACCCGCAGCTCGAGCCGCTGCTCAGAGTGGCCGCTCGACCACCACCTGGTCGATGTCCGCTTCAAGCCATAAATTCGGTCGTCCAGCTGGGATCTGGCAGCTTCAGAAAGCTGCCATCTCGTCGGAGGCTGCCACGGCAATCAGGTGAGGTTCTGTAGCTGCTCGATCCACCCCATTGAAAATGGCTCCAACATCCGCGCCAACGTTACCTCTGGCCGCTGCCTGCCGTCCAAGATCGCCTCAACGATGTCGGGCGCGAGCAGTGTCAGGCGCAGGACGCGCGTCATGTAGGAGAGCGCGATGCCTTCGCGATCCGCGAGCTCGGCGATTGTTGCGTACTCACCCGACTCCAACATCCGCTTCCATCGGAACGCGCGCGCCAGAGCCTTGATCAGCGTGTTTTCGGTCCGGCGCGGCTGCACGGCACCGTCCGGCATCTGCATCTCCTTCCGCCCACCGCGCTTCGCGACGCGAAATGGGACGTGGAGCGTCACGGTGTCGGGGATCGGTGCGCCGAGTGTCATGCTGCGGCCTCGATTTCGCCGGCCAGAAACTCGCGCGTGAGGCCACGAAGGCCGTCCACCCGTAGCCGGACGTTCAAGCCATCCACGCCGATGTCGACGCGCTCGACCAGCAGCGCCACGATGCGGGCCTGCTCGGCGGGGAAGAGTTCGTCCCAAAGTGGGTCGAGCTGCTGCAGGGCCCTGCGAGCGTCGGCTTCGGTGATGTCGTCGGCGTGAGCGCGCGCGACCTTCCACGTGCCCGCCACGATCTCGGGCTGGCGGAACACAGTCCGCAGCTGGTCGATGACAGCCGCTTCGATCTCGCCTGCGGGCACACGACCGATCGGGCACGACCCGGCACCGTGCTTCAGCACCGTCTGGCTGACGTAGTAGCGGTACAGCCGGTCGCCCTTTCGGGTGTGCGTCGGCGAGAAGGCGGCGCCGTCCGGCCCGAACAGCAGCCCTTTCAGCAGCGCGGGCGTCTCGGCGCGGGTGCGGGCGGCCCTCTTGCGGGGGCTCTCCTGCAGGATGGCGTGGGCGCGGTCCCATATCTCGCGGTCGATGATGGCGTCGTGCTCGCCGGGATAGCTGTCGCCCTTGTGGACCGCCTCGCCGATGTAGGCGCGGTTGCTGAGCATCCGATAGATGTATTTCTTGTCTATCCGGTTGCCGCGCGGCGTCCGGATCCCGCGTACGCCAACCTCCCGCGCCAGTTCCGTGCAGGACCCGATCTCCGAGAATCTGGCGAAGATCCAGCGGACGTGCGCGGCGGCTTCCTCGTCCACCAGCAGTTTGCGGTTTTCCACCCGGTAGCCGTAGGGTGGCACTCCACCCATCCACATCCCCTTCTTCCGGCTGGCGGCGACCTTGTCGCGGATGCGCTCGGCCGTCACCTCCCGCTCGAACTGGGCGAAGGACAGCAGGATGTTCAGCGTCAGCCGCCCCATCGACGTGGTCGTGTTGAAGCTCTGCGTGACCGACACGAAGGTTACGCCGTTCCGGTCGAACACCTCCACCAGCTTGGCGAAATCCGCCAGCGAGCGGCTGAGGCGGTCGATCTTGTAGACCACCACCACGTCGACCAGCCCGTCCTCGATGTCCTCCAGCAGGCGCGTCAATCCCGGGCGTTCCAACGTGCCGCCCGAGATACCACCGTCGTCATACTGATCGCGGACAAGCACCCAGCCCTCGGAGCGCTGGCTGGCTATGTACGCCTCGCAGGCCTCTCGCTGGGCGTGGAGCGAGTTGAACTCCTGCTCCAGCCCTTCCTCGGAGGATTTGCGGGTGTAGACCGCGCAGCGCAGCTTGCGGACGATCTTGGTTTTTTCGGGCGGCTTTGTCATGTCCGCCCCCTGTGGTTCTTGAGCCCGAAGAAGATCCAGCCGTTCCAGCGCGTGCCGGTGATCGCGCGGGCGATGGCGGACAGCGACTTGTAGGGTCGCCCCTGCCACTCGAAGCCGTCGGCGGTGACGGTGACGATCTGTTCGACGCCCTGCCACTCGCGCAGCAGCCGCGTGCCAGTGATCGGGCGGTCGCGATCGGCGCGGATGCTCCGCTTCGCCCGATCGCCGCCGTCCAGTTCGTCGCCCAGCCGTTCCAGCCGCCTGATTGTCTCGGGCTTCAGCCCGCCGTAGGCGAGTTCCTGGATGCGATAGGCTAGGCGTGATTCAAGGTAGCGCCGGTTGAAGGGCGGCGGCTCGCTGTCGAACAGGTCGCGCCACTGTTTCTTCAGGTCGGGCGTCGGCGTGGTCTTGAGCGCGGCTAGGCGCGCGGGGATGGGATCGGGCTTGTTCATGCATTTCTCCGGTGCGTTGGAGTTGCATGACGGCATTGGTCGGGCGGATAGTGTAGGCAACGTTCTCCAGTATCCTCAGATACTTCGCCCCCATCCCGCATCCGTAGCCGAACCAGCCCGAGCGCCAACAGACCGCATAATTCGGCACGGCGCTCTGCGGGCGTCATCTGGTCGGGCGGGAGCGGATTGGGGCGTTTCATGCATGCCTCGGAGCAGTCGTCTCCTCTGGCCTCTACTCGTTGATGTCGGAAAGCGTCCCAAGCGATCCCGCACAGGTTGAAGAATCGATCAAAAGAACGTAACAGGAACACTTGTCTTGCAGGAAAGGGGATTCGTCGTGGCCGGCAATTTGAAAAAGTTCGTGAACCCCCGGTTCATCAAGACAATCGATCTCGCCCTGATGAGGCCGCTGCTGGCGCGGCACGAGGGCAAGTACAAAGGCTTCTCCGTCGACCTGCTGGACCAGGAGGAGGATGCCGCCCGCGAAGCGCTGGAGAAGCTGCTGACCGGTGCCGAGGACAGCTATCCCGAGGGGCTGCGCGGCGATCTGCACCGCATCGCGGAACTGGGCGATGCCCGCGGCCTCGAGATCATCCAGGCGCAGGCTGCCCGTCAGGGCGTCGATCTGTTCCCCGACATGAAGACCGGCGACGAGGACTCGCCGAACAAGGCGCATGATCCCAAGCACATCGCCGTCCGGGTGTTTCTGGAGCATCCCGATCTGTTTGACGCGGCCGCCGATCACATGGCGATGCTCACCGCCGACCGCCTCCATGAATATGCCGGGCGGGAACGTGGCGTCGCGATCGATCTGACGGCGGAGAAGGTCGAGGCGTTCCGGACGGCCGTTGCTGCGCTCTTCCGTGACGCGTTTCTCGGGGACTACTGCCGGGTGGGCGACTACGACGACGATGACGAGATCAACCTCGTGGTCAGCCACGGCTCCATGGTTTCGACCATGCCGGTCGTCGAGGGCCAGGTCGAACGGGTCATCAGCGTGCGCCAGATTTCCCACGCCGTGCTGCGATACTCCGAGAACACCGGCATGCTGCGACTGGCCCGCATCCGGAAGGCGCATCAGCCCGAGATCGCGGAACTCTTCGCCTCGATCATCCTCGACAGGCCCGGCTTCTTCGACGGCGACGATGCGCAGGACCTCTATACCCTGCGCCCGGTCGAACTGGCCGGACCGGGCTTCGCCTTCGACGCCGCCTACGATCCACTGATCGACAAGGTGCTGATCATCGAGGCGGCGGCCGACCTGATGGCACCCGGCAAGAAGGGGTATCCCCGTGTGGTGCGCACGCTGCGCTCGCGGGATCTCGGCGGTGATGCGCTCCAGCATTTCGGCAGCACGCCGGTCTCTTTCGGCGGCGCCTGGCGGCTGGGCGAGCTCGTGTTCCGGATCCTGTTCAAGGGTGACGGCAAGCGCCAGCCGCAGGTCACGGTCAAGCTGCGGCCCCCGGGCGTCGTGCAGTTCCGCCGTACCCAACATGAGGCGCGGGTGATGAAGCTGATCGAACGGAACGGGCTGATGAATGACCGAGACGATTTTGAGGTTGTTGACGCGGCTGAGTGAGGCTGGCGACGACGCAATCCTGCCCGGCGAGCTTGCCGCGCCGTTCTTTGGTCCGGTCTTCGACCGGCTGCTGGCGAAACGTGTCCTTGTCGAACAGGCGCCGCTCGCCGATTGGGACGTCTGCGATGCCTGTGAATGCGGGCTCCCCTGTCGGTCGATCCGGAAAGCTGGCGATGGATATCGTGCTGAATGTCCGCTCGACCGCCGGCAGGACATCGATCTCACCGAGGACGATCTGCGCGTGTTCCGCATTGGTGGTGACGCGCTGGCATCCGTGATCGGCGCGGCGGCGGGATTCCGGGCGGCTCCGAAACGCGCCGCGGCGAACTTCTGGCGGCTCGGCGATACGCCAACGGGTCGGGCGGTGTTTCTTTCACTGGAGCCTGCAGCCATGACCGGCGACGGCATCATCGTATCGTTGCGCCAGGCGGCGCAGGGCTCGGACGTCACGATCCTCGCGCCGCAGTTGCCCGAAGAGATTGTCCGGCGACACCAGGATGCGGGCTTTCATCTGGTCGAAACCCTCGCGGTACTGATTCCTGCCTCGGATGGCCTCGGCGTCGCAATCGATGTCGCGGCTCTGGCGCCGGTTCCGCTGGCGCCCGTGCTTCGTGTGCGAAGGGCAACGGCCGAGGTTCAATGGGACGGTCGCTCCGTCATTCTGTCGCGTCAGATTTTCCCCGTGTTCGAACGCCTGCTGGAGAAAGCGATGTCGCGCGATCAGGTCGCCTCCGGAGCCCATGTCGAAGGCACGACGGCGCGCGAGGCCAAGGATTTGATCCGCGAGCTGCGCGACGCGTTCAAGGCGGCAGGGTTTACCGATGCCGAGAGCAAGGCCCTGATTGCGACAGTGCGAAACAGGGGCTACCGGCTTGGCGTTCAGGCTGCAGAGATCGTAGCCGACGGTTGACCCCTCTCGGTCTATCCGGATTTCGCTACGATCAGTAACTTACTGTGGACCGATAGACGTCTGCCTGCGCATGATCGCTACAACGAACACGGTACTACATGATAGGATTTATTGGTGTGATGGGCCGGCTAAATGACACTCGGAAATCAGGCGAGAGCTTGCAGTGATTTTGTTTTATTATGATGAAGTGAAATATAATCCGCCTCAACAAGATAGTTTTTGGTTGGGAGGTATCGCGGTATCGAGCGCAATTGTTGCTGAGGTTGAAAATATGGTAAATGCTGTTTCTCAGGATGCGTTCGGCAGCAGTCTTCTCAGGAAGAACACCGAGTTTCACGGTAAGGAGATTTGCCGTGGAAACGGTCATTTCAAAGGTGTTTCGGAAGATATCCGAATTTCATATTTGAAGCGTCTACTCGAAATAATAGCGAGAGATGATGTTCTTAGAATACACATTGAGATCAGGCCAGGCAACATTACACACTCTTCTAAACCTCACGACGAGATTGCCTTCATGTACCTGACAGAGCAGTTCAACAGTTTACTTCATGAGCATGACACGATTGGAATGATGTTTGGGGATTATGATGAGCCTGCTATTGGCACTTCGGTAGCGAGCTTAAGTCGCTTCCGAAGGGGGGGCACTGAGTGGAGCCGAGCAAAGGAAATAGATCGGATCATTGATACTGTGCATTTCGCCAAATCGCACCACAGTCGCATGATTCAACTGGCAGACATATTCCTTTACTGCCTGCAGTTCATATACGGCGACAATTCGGCTCCATGGCGCAATCGCTTACAAGATGTCATCCGGGCGTCCAATATACACATTTGCGCGAAGTCGAGAACATGGCCGACCGAAAAAATGTGGTATCGTTGAACTGCGACCGACGTCCGTGAGGACTGGCAAGGTTGTGCACCAATGCGCTGTCAGTCGCGGATTACATGTGCAAACGGGTGAGCCGTGTTGTCAAGCTCTTCCGCCGCCTGCCCGCTGATCGACCGTATGCTGCTTAAGTCGAGTATCGCTGAACGCGTGGGCTCCCTTTTCTGAACAGGCAGTGTCTTCGCCTACGGTGACTGGCTAGCCAGACCGGCGCGGCCCACCAAACCCCCACCTTATTCCCACCCCGTTCCCACCTGCGCGGCGACCGCATCCGGCACCTTGGGCTCATCAGAAACGATGACCGAGGCGCACAGCGATGCAGATCGAACTTTCCCCCGACGACATTGAAACCATCATCCGCGAGGCCGATGCGGCGGCACAGCGGCTCCGACGCAAGCTGTGTCTGCCGGTCTTCGAACGCGAGGATCTGGGCCAGGACCTTCTGGTCGATCTGCTGCGCCGCTTGCCCGCCTACGATCCCTCGCGCGGCAGCATCGGCGCCTTCGCCAACATCGTCCTGCGCAACCAATCCTCGCGGATCGCGATGCGCCACCACCGCCAGCGCCGTGCGCAGGGTGGGTCGCTGTTCTCGCTCGAGGTGCCGCTGGCCGGCGCCCGCGAGCCGGTCGGCAACACGCTGACCGAGAACGACGGGCTTGCCGCCTGGAACGGCCAGACCTGCTGCGCCGCGGCTGTGACCGAACTTCACCACGCCCTGCAGGCCGCCCTCGCGCGGCTGCCGGCCGAGGATCGCCGGTTCTGCGCGGCGCTGGCGCATCGCCCCGTCACCGCGCTCGCGGCCGAGGGTTTCGGCAGCCGGTCCGCGCTCTACCGCCGCCTCGCCGATCTTCGTCACGTCCTCACCGCCCACGGTCTTGGTCCCGCCTGGGACGATCTCGCGGCGGCCTGAGTAGAGGCGAAAGGAGGAGATCATGTTCATGGGCACCACACCCTTCATCACGGTCCGCGCCCGCCGACCGCTCACCGAGATCGAGTTCTGCGCCTGGGTGGCGCAGGCCGTGCCGGGCGACCGGCTGGAATACCATCGCGGCTTTCTGGTCCTCGACATCTTCCCGATGTTCGCCCGGCTCCCGGATCAACAGCGCGCGGAACTGGCCCGGCTCGGGTCCCGCGCCTTTTGGGCCGCCGAACAGGGCCTCGTGCACCTGGTGCAGGAGCGCACGGGCCCCGACCAGTTCGCCTACATCGCCGTCGCCCGCCCCAAGCCGAAGGCCGCAGCCGTGTCGTTGTCCGCGCTCCTGCTCGCCGAGCGAGAGGCCGCGTGATGACCGCCTTCCAATCCCTTTTTGCCGATCATGGAGACCCTTACATGCCGTTCCCCGCGAACACTCCCACCGTCGACGACCTGCCGGGCCTCGGCCTGCAGGACATCGCCCAGCTGCCCGTCGAACTGCTGGCCATCCTGCAGCGCGACGTCGATGAGCGCATCAAGCGGGACAAGGCCGCGAAGGCCCGCCTCGATGGCGCGCTAACGGTCCGTTACGCCACCCGCGCCACCGAGGAGCGGCAGGCCGCAGGCAAGGACACCGGCACAGTCCGCTTTGACGACGGTGATTTCACCGTGGTCGCCGATCTGCCGAAGCGGGTGGATTGGGATCAGGACCGTCTCGCTGCCATGGTCGAGCGCATCAGCGCCGCCGGGGACGATCCCGCGCAGTATGTCGACATCGCGTTCAAGGTGCCTGAGCGCAAATACGCCGCCTGGCCCGATGCGATCCGTGCTGGTTTCGAGCCCGCGCGCACCGTCCGGCCCGGCACGCTGAAGATCGAGATCGTCCCGCAGGGGGGCGATCAATGAGCCTTCCGATCATCAGCGCCGACCAGCGACTGGCCGAACCGCGCGGGATCAAGGGCTGCATCTTCGGCAAGTCCGGCATCGGGAAGACCTCGCTCCTCTGGACCCTTAACGCATCGACGACCCTGTTCATGGATCTCGAGGCGGGCGATCTCGCCATCGAGGGCTGGGCGGGTGACAGCATCCGGCCGCGAACCTGGACGGAATGCCGGGATTTCGCGGTGTTCATCGGCGGGCCCAACCCGGCGCTGCGCGACGAGCAGCCCTACAGCCCGGCACATTACAGGGCGGTCTGCGACCGCTTCGGCGATCCGGCCGCGCTCGACCGCTACGACACGATCTTCGTGGACTCGATCACCGTGGCGGGTCGGCTGTGCTTCGGCTGGTGCAAGGGCCAGCCCGAGGCGCTGTCGGAGAAGACCGGCAAGCCGGATGTGCGCGGGGCCTACGGGTTGCACGGCCGCGAGATGATCGGCTGGCTCACCCATCTCCAGCACACACGGGCGAAGAACGTCTGGTTCGTCGGAATCCTCGACGAGAAGCTCGACGACTTCAATCGCAAGGTGTTCCAGCCGCAGATCGACGGCTCGAAGACCGGGTTGGAGCTGCCGGGGATCGTCGACGAGGTGATCACCATGGCCGAGCTGAAGGCCGATGGCGATCCCTATCGCGCCTTCGTCTGCCAGACGATCAACCTGTGGGGCTTTCCGGCCAAGGACCGCTCCGGTCGGCTGGATCAGGTCGAGGAGCCTCACCTCGGCCGCCTGATGACGAAGATCCGCGCCCCCGTCCCGCCAGCGCCCAGGCGCCTGACCTACACCCCGCCGCCCGCCGATGCGGCGGCCGACGCCCCATCCCAACCGCAATCCTGATCAGAAAAGGAGGTTCCCCATGGGTTCCTGGAACGATTTCAACGACGCGCAGAGCAACACCAACCTGATCCCCAAGGGCACGCTGGCCAAGGTGCGCCTGACCATCCGCCCCGGCGGCTTCGACGATGCCTCGCAAGGCTGGACCGGGGGCTATGCCACGCGCGGCTCGACGGGTGCTGTGTACCTCAACGGCGAGTTCACCGTGACCGAGGGCCAGTACGCCCGGCGCAAGATCTTCACCCTGATCGGGCTCTACAGCCCGAAGGGGCCGGACTGGGCGAACATGGGCCGCAGCCTCGTGCGCGGCATGCTGAACTCGGCCCGCGGGATTTCCGACAAAGACATGTCGGCCGAGGCGCAGGCGGCGCGGCGGATCAACGGCTTCGCCGATCTCGACGGAATCGAGTTCATCGCCCGCATCGATATCGGCACCGACGCCAGCGGCGACGACAAGAACGAGATCCGCAGCGCGGTCACGCCGGATCATCGCGATTACGCGCAGATCATGGGGACGGCGCCGCTGCAGTTCGGCGGACACGGTGCAGCCGGGCATGTCCCGCAGCAGACCGCCCCTGCGGCACCCGCACATCAGCCCGGCCAGCCCGCGTCCGCCCCCGGCGCCGCCGGTCGGCCGAGCTGGGCGCAGTAAGGGGGAGACCGGCCATGCGCCTGCGCCCCCGCCAGAAGTCTTTCGTCGAGCGCAGTGTGGCTGCGCTCGCCTCCCGCGGCAACACGCTGGGCGTGGCGCCCACCGGCGCGGGCAAGACCATCATGCTCTCGGCGGTCACCGGCGAGATGATCGGCGACGGCGCCAAGGCCTGCGTGCTGGCCCATCGCGACGAGTTGACGGCGCAGAACCGTGCCAAGTTCCAGCGCGTGGTGCCGGGCGTCGCAACCTCGGTCATCGATGCCACCGAGAAATCCTGGAACGGCCAGGTCGCCTTCGCCATGGTGCCGACGCTGGCGCGGGCTTCGAACCTTGCTGACATGCCGCGCCTCGACCTGCTGGTCGTCGACGAGGCGCACCATGCCGTCGCCGACAGCTATCGCCGCATCATCGACCGGGTGCGCAATGCCAATCCCGACGCCTGCATCTTCGGGGTCACGGCGACGCCGAACCGGGGCGACAGGAAAGGTCTGCGCGAGGTCTTCGACAATGTCGCCGATCAGGTGCGGCTGGGCGAGCTGATCGCCTCGGGTCACCTAGTGCCGCCGCGCACCTTCGTCATCGACGTGGGCGTGCAGGACGAACTGCGCTCGGTCCGAAAGACCATGTCGGATTTCGACATGGCGGAGGTGGCGGGCATCATGGACCGCGCCCCCGTCACCGACGAGGTGATCCGCCACTGGAAAGAAAAGGCGGGCGACCGGCAGACCGTGGTGTTCTGCTCCACCGTCGCCCATGCCGAGCATGTCACCGATGCGTTCAGGGCGGCGGGCGTGTCCGCGGCGCTGATCCACGGCGATCTGGCGGCCGAGACCCGCAAGGCAATCCTCACCGATTACGCGGCGGGGGATCTCCGCGTCGTCGTCAATGTCGCGGTGCTGACCGAGGGCTGGGACCACCCGCCCACCTCCTGCGTCGTGCTGCTGCGCCCCAGCTCCTACAAGTCAACCATGATCCAGATGGTCGGGCGCGGCCTGCGCATCGTCGATCCCGAGGAATACCCCGGTGTCGTGAAAACCGACTGCGTGGTTCTGGATTTCGGCACCTCGAGCCTGATCCACGGCACGCTGGAACAGGATGTCGATCTCGACGGGCGCGTTCCGACGCTGGGGGAAGCCCCCACGAAGCTCTGCCCCGAATGCAAGGCCGAGATCCCGATCGCGGTCACCGAATGCCCGATCTGCGGGTGCGAGTTGCCGCGCGAAGGCGCGGAGCCCATCGACAGTTTCGTCATGACCGAGCTCGACCTTCTCGAGCAATCGAGTTTCGCGTGGGTGGACCTGTTCGGCGACGACGCCGCGCTGATGGCCAACGGCTTCCACGCCTGGGGCGGCGTGTTCTTCCTCGAGGGCCGCTGGCACGCGGTCGGGGGCGCCAAAGGCAAGGCGACGCGGCTCCTGAGCGTGGGCGAGCGCATCGTCTGTCTCGCGCAGGCCGACGACTGGCTGAACACCCACGAGACCGACGAGAGCGCCTTCAAGTCGAAGGGCTGGCTGAAGCAGGACGCGACGGAAAAGCAGCTGAACTGCCTGCCGCCCGAGTTCCGGCGCGACTACGGCCTTACCAGATATCGCGCCTCCGCGCTGATCTCGTTCCAGTTCAACAAGCGCGACATCCGGCGCCTCGTCACGGCGGCCGAGCCCGAGCGGAGGGCGGCGTGAATCATGTCGCGCAAGTCCCATCCCCGCCCGCAGCGCCTGCGGATTGCCCGGAGCGTATTCGGCTCTGGCACCCGCGCCTCAAGCCTTGCGCCGTCTGTCTGCGCCCCGCGCGCGGCTTCGGTTTCTTCAACCCCATCAAACCCCGCCCCCGCGAACACCGCTGGTTCTGCTCGATGCACTGCCAGGCGTTCTTCGCGGCTCGCCACCGGAAAGGACTGACCATGCAGGGAACCACTGAAGAAGAACGCCTCGCCATAGCTCTGGTGATGAAGCGGCTCGGCACGACCATGGACGAGATCGGCTGGGACAAGCGGCTGCGGGACCTGGATGCGACAGAGGTCACCGCGCTGATCGAGGAGGTTCTGGAAGGCTACAGCGCCGAGATGTCCCGCATCGCCGCCAGGAGCGAGGTGCCGTTCTGATGCTGGATTTCAACCCGCGCCCCTCCATGGCCGAGCGGATCAACGCGCTGGTCGATGCAGCACTCATCGCCGAGCGGGAGGCCACGCCGCCCCGGACCTATCTCGGCGCGTCCCGTCTGGGGCATGCCTGCGAACGCGCGCTGCAGTTCGAGTTCGCAGGCGCGCCCAAGGATGAGGGCGCGGATTTCGGCGGGCAGACGCTGCGCATCTTCGCCATCGGCCATCAGCTCGAGGATCTGGCGATCCGCTGGCTGCGGGTGGCGGGGCTCGACCTCTACACCCGCAAGGGCAATCGGCCCGATGGGGATCAGTTCGGATTCTCCGTCGCGGGCGGTCGCATTCGTGGCCATGTCGACGGGATCGTGGCCGGCGCCCCGGCCGCGCTCGGTCTTCGCACCCCGGCGCTCTGGGAATGCAAGACGATGAACGCGAAGAACTGGCGGGCCTGCGTCAAGGACGGGGTCGCCGTCTCCAAGCCCGTCTATGCCGCCCAGATCGCGATCTACCAGGCTTACATGGAGCCCTCGGTGCCAGGCATTTCCTCGGCCCCGGCGCTGTTCACGGCGATCAACAAGGACACGGCCGAACTGCATCACGAGCAGGTCGCCTTCGATGCCGATCTGGCGCAGCGCATGTCCGACCGCGCGGTGCGGATCCTGCAGGCCACCGACGCGGGCGAGCTGCTGCCCCGCATCGCCGCAAGCCGCGACTTCTTCGAATGCCGGTTCTGCGCCCATGCCGAACGGTGCTGGGGGTTGGCGGCATGAGCGACGACAAGATCATCCACTTCAACCCGTGGCGGGATTTCAACGATGCGGCGCCGCTGCCCGATCCCTTCGCCGTGGAACCGGACTCCGCGCAGATCGCGCGCTTCGTCGACGTGGTCTTCGGCTATTCCGAGGGACTGATCCCGGTCCGTGGCTTCGTCGACAAGGGTCAGGGCAAGGACGGCCGGCCCCACAACATCTGGATCGACGCGAACGGCACGGCGCCCGACAAGCTCGCCACCTTCGCCGCCTGGGGCGCGCGCGAGGGCGCGGCGGTCTATGTCATTCCCGGCACGGTGGCGGAGACCGGACAGGCGCGTGCCGTCGATGTCCTGCAAATGCAGAGCGTCGTCGTCGATCTGGACGCGGGCGACATCCCCGCCAAGCTCGATCACCTCGTCCACCATATCGGGCGACCGACGCTGATCGTCGAGAGCGGCGGGCGCACAGCCGATGGCGCGACCAAGCTCCATGTCTGGTGGAAGCTGACCGAGCCCGCCGAAGGCGCCGATCTCGCGCGGCTTTGCCGGTTGCGGGGCGATATCGCGCTCAAGGTCGGCGGCGACATGCATTTCCGCTCGGCGCACCAGCCCATCCGCGTGCCCGGCACGGTGTATCACAAGGGCGGACAGGAACGGCTCGTCCTGATCCGTGAAGCCAGCGATCTCGAGTTCGATCTGGCCGACATGCTCGAGCGCGCGGGCGAGATGCCGCCCATGCCCGGCGTCGGCATGGCGACGGCCGAGCCGCGTGAGAAACCCTGCGTGGACGTAGCCCTTACCACACCGGTCCGCGAGGGCGGCCAGGACGCCTGGACGCGGTTCGAAGGCGTCAGCATGGCCATCGGACACTATGTCCGAATGGCCCATGAGGGGCGGATGAGCCGGGAGGAAGCCTGGCGCGCGATCGGCGAATACAACGCGGCGATGATCCGGCCGAACTGGCCGGAAGACCGTCTATGGGTCGAATACGAGCGGCTCTGGTCGCTACACATCGTGAGGAACGGCCCGCCGCTCATTCGGAACGACGGCGCTCCTGCGGCAAGAGAGATCGCCACCTTCACCCTGGGCGCGCTGCTGGACGACGGCACTCCGATGCCCGACGACATCATCGGCCCGCGCGTCCTGACCCCGGGCGGCATGCTGGTGCTCGGCGGCGCGCCCAAGGTCGGCAAGAGCGATCTCGTCATCAGCTGGCTGGTGCAGATGGCTGCCGGTGTGCCGTTCCTTGGCTTCACGCCGCCACGGCCGCTGCGCGTGTTCTATCTGCAGGCCGAGATCCAGTACCATTATCTGCGCGAACGGATGCAGCAGATCGGCCTGCCGCCCGGGGTGATGGCCGCCGCCCGCGAAAATCTTGTGGTCACGCCGAAGCTGAAACTGCTGCTCGATGAGGGTGGCAGCGCGCTCGTCGCGCAGGCGATCCAGCAGGCGTTCCCGGCCGAACCCGTCGACATCCTGTGCATCGACCCGATCCGCAACCTGTTCGACGGAGGACCTGACGGCGGTGGCGAGAACGACAACGCCGCGATGATGTTCTTTCTCAAGGACCGGGTCGAGGTGCTGCGCGACCACGTGAACCCCGACTGCGGAATCATCCTGATCCACCACACCAAGAAGCTGAGCAAGCACCAGGTGAAGGAGGATCCGTTCCTCGCGCTTTCGGGTGCCAGCGCCCTGCGGGGCTTCTACACCTCCGGGCTGATCCTGCACCGCCCGGACGAGGACGCGTCCGAGCGCAAGCTGGAGATCGAGTTGCGCAACGGCCCCGCGCTGCCCTCGAAGCTGATCGACAAGCGCGACGGCCAATGGGTCGAGATCAACCCTATGAACGAGCGCCTGGTGCGCGCCGAGGTGGGCGCCAAGCATGACGCCGAGCGCATGCGCAAGCACGACGTCATCCTCGGCCTGCTCTACGAGGAGGCGCGACGCGGCAAGCTCTACACATTGGCGCAGTTCTCCGAAGCTTTTGAGAATACCGGGGGCCTCGGCGGGCGGACCATCGTCCACGACCGACTCAGCGTTCTCGCCACCAAGGGCAAGGTCAAGTTCATCCGCGGCCCCGCCGCCACGCGCATCGGCTTGGCCGCGGAGCGGAGCAAGTACGGCTATCTCTGCGTCGAGGGAATGCTGTTCGGCACGGGCGGTGAGACCGTCGATCCCGACACGGGCGAGGTCAAGCCGGAGCTGATCCCGGCGCTGCCCAGCCACTACAAATGCCCGCAGACCGGGGCCGTTCTGCCCGTCGAGAACCCCTCCGTCTGGGTCTATCAGGAGGAGGACGAGGCATGACAATTCACACCGTTCCGCGCCGCAAATTCTGGCTCCGCAGCCCCGGATTCTGGCCAGAATCCGCAGATTCTGCTCCCCGCGCGAATTCTGGAATCTGGCTTTTCCGATTTCATTTCAGTGGCTTGGAAGGTGCTTCCCAGAATCCGGAAGGGCCTTTCCGGATTCTGCTCCGGAGTCTGGAAGTTCTGTTTCTGATCAATGCCTTGGAGCAGATTTCAGAATTCGGAAAACGCCCCCCTAAAGGGGTAGGTGACCTCCCCGCCAAGCGCGGGAGGGTCACCACCTACCCCTGGGCAATCTCGCGGGCTGGATGCCCCGCCCGTCACCCCATCGAGCAGCAACCCGGAAAGGAGCCGATCATGGCCCACGCATCTCTGACCCCGACACCCATGAGCGCCCCGTTCCCGGGCGTGCCGGTCGTCCTCGCCCTCGATCTCGGCACCACGACTGGCTGGGCCCTGCAGGCGGCGGACGGTCTGATCACCAGCGGTACCGTGTCCTTCCGGCCCAGCCGCTACGACGGCGGAGGCATGCGCTACCTGCGGTTCCGGGGCTGGCTCGAGCAGCTGGCCAACGACGCCGGCGCCATCACCGCCATCCATTTCGAGGAGGTGCGCAGGCACGTCGGCACCGACGCGGCCCATGTTTATGGCGGGCTGCTCGCCACGTTGACGTCGTGGGCGGAGACCGCGGGCGTCGCCTATCAGGGCGTGCCGGTCGGCACCATCAAACGCCACGCCACCGGCAAGGGCAACGCGAACAAGGACGCCATGATGGCGGCCGCCCGGGCGCGCGGCTTCTCGCCCGCCGACGACAACGAGGCCGACGCCATCGCGATCCTGCTCTGGGCGCTGGAGACCCGGGGAGGTGTGCAATGAACGGCATGCGGTTCACGCCGAAGGGATACGGCGGTCACCGTCGCAATCCCGACGAGGTCAAGCGCGACGGCTGGAAGGAACAGGGGCTGCTGGCCGTCGCCGTCGATGACGACCGCCTGACCTGGCCCGAGCGCGAACTGGTGCGCCAGCTCGGCGAGCGGCTCTACGGCAAGCGGGAACGGGAGGCGCGTCATGGGTGAGTGGACCACAGCACAGGTGCAGGATCGGCTGGAACTTGCGGCGGGCGTGATGCGGCAGATGCCGGGCGTGATGCCACAGGGCTTCTTCAACGCATGGCCAGAGTACTTCCACAGCTTCGCCGACAAGGTCGGCCAGGAGCCGCAGATGCGTCGCCCGAGGCCCAGCCCGCGACAGATCACGCAGGCCGAGGAAGCGATGCTCTGGCTGCGCTGGCTCGAGCCCGAGGATGGGCGCCTGGTCTGGGCCCGCGCAGACGGCATGGCGTGGAAGCCGATCTGCTGGCAGTTCGGTCTGTCGCGCACGGCCGCGACCAAGCGCTGGCAGTACGGCCTTGCGGTGATCACCTGGCGGCTGAACGGTCGCATACCGTCGCCCCGGCGCTCGCAGCAGTTCGTCATCGAGAACGCCAATCGCCTGTCAAGAAAAATCGTCCTTTGAGGAAATTTTCGGGTGTACATCGCAGGGCCTTACACATTTCGTCGAGGCCGTTAGAAAACCAATATGCTCGGGAGAGGAGCGCGCAGGCAGACGCCGCGCCGCTGGCTTCCGGGGTCCAGTGAAGGGTCCAGCCGGGGTCCAATGGGCTAACCCATTGAGTTCTTGGTTCCTTCCTCGTGATATTCGTATGCTGGCGGGCGAAGCGCGGGACATCGCCAGCGACAGGGCCGGATTTTTTAGGAAGCCACCCGGAAGCCGGAGCGACGCGCACCCCGCGCAAACACCAATGAACGCTGGCCTTCCGACCGGACACCGCTGGTGCCCGCTGGACCCCGTGTGGAGTCCGGCCCGGCATCCGGAGTCCGGAAGCCACCGGCATCCACCCGACCGAGGAACCTTGCCCACCATGACGCTGAGCTTCGCCCCGGACGCGATCGAGACCTGGCCGCTTGCGCGCCTGCAGCCCTACGCGAAGAACGCGAAGGCGCACGGGCCGGACCAGGTCGCGAAGATCGCCGCCAGCATGGCCGAGTTCGGCTGGACCGTGCCCTGCCTCGTGGCAGAAGGCGGAGAGCTGATAGCGGGCCACGGGCGCGTCCTGGCCGCGACGCAGCTTGGGCTGACCGAAGCGCCGGTGATCGTGCTGGGGCACCTGACCGAGGCGCAGCGGCGGGCCTACCGGATCGCGGACAACAAGCTGACCGAACTCGGCACCTGGGACGAGGCGCTGCTGTCGGCGGAACTGAACGATCTGCTGGCCGAGGATTTCGACCTGTCGCTGGTCGGGTTCTCCGACGGCGAGTTGGACAACCTGCTGGCCTACGTCGCGGAAGACGACGGGGAAGAAGGTGGCGCCGGGGGCTCAGTGCCGCCGGTGACCATCCCCGAACCGCCGCGCAACCCGGCGTCGCGCACTGGCGATCTCTGGATCCTCGGCGATCACCGGCTGCTCTGCGGCGACAGCACCAGCGCGGTCGATGTGCGCCGTCTGATGAATGGCGAGCGGGCGATCCTGTTCGCGACCGATCCGCCGTATCTCGTCGATTACGACGGCTCGAACCACCCGACCCGGAACAAGGATTGGTCGGCGTCCTACGGCACGACCTGGGACGACAGTTCTCAAGGCGCGGAACTCTACGACGGCTTCATCGCCGCCGCCGTCGCCGAGGCGATCACCGAGGACGCGGCATGGTACTGCTGGCACGCCTCGCGCCGCCAGGCGATGCTCGAAGCCTGCTGGGAGAAGGCGGGCGCTTTCGTGCACCAGCAGATCATCTGGGTGAAGGATCGTGGGGTTCTCACCCGCTCGCATTACCTCTGGAAGCATGAGCCCTGCTTCATGGGCTGGCGCCGCCCGAACCGCCCGCCGAAGGTCGCCGAGCAGACGCTGCCCTCGACCTGGGAGATGCCGTCCTTCGCCAAGGACGAGCGCCCCGACCACCCGACGCCGAAACCGCTCGACGCCTTCGGCATCCCGATGCGCCAGCATGTGGCGCGCGGCGGGCTTTGCTACGAGCCGTTCTCGGGCTCCGGCTCACAGATCATGGCGGGCGAAGCCAATGGCCGCCGCGTCTTCGCGATGGAAATCAGCCCGGCCTACGTCGATGTCGCCGTCGAACGCTGGCAGGCCGAGACGGGCCGCGAAGCGATCCTTGACGGCGACGGACGGACCTTCGCGCTGGTGAGGACCGAGCGGCTGGGCAACGACGCCGAACCCCCGGCCGATACGCCGGACCCAGACGCCGCCCCCGAACCCGCGCGTAAGCGCAAGACCGCCGCGTGACATGCATGGCCTGGCTTTACCTTCCTCCGGACGCGCTTCCGGAGCCGGAGACGCATGCCTCTTCGGCCTCTCCCTCTGCTCCGGCGCAGGTGGTCTCGACCTCGGGCTCACTATCGCCATCCCCGGATATCGTGCTGTGGGCCATGTCGAACGGGAAACCTTCGCCGCAGCCACTCTCGTGGCGCGGATGGAAGACGCGTCCCTGGATCAGGCTGCTGTCTGGGACGAGGTTGGAACCTTCGACGGCCGCCCTTGGCGCGGCGCGGTGGACATCGTCACTGCGGGCTATCCGTGCCAGCCGTTCTCCGTCGCGGGCAAGCGCCGGGGCGCGGACGACCCGCGCCACCTCTGGCCGCATGTCGCCCGCATCATCGGCGATGTCGAGCCGCCCTTCGTCTTCCTCGAGAATGTCGCCCATCATCTCCGCCTCGGCTTCCCCGAAGTCGCCAGCGGATTGGTCGGCATGGGCTACAAGCTTGCGGCAGGCCTCTTCACGGCGGCGGAAGTCGACGCGCCCCACAAGCGCGAGCGGCTCTTCATCCTCGCCATCCGCGAGGGGGACGAGCTGGCCGACCCCGCGCGCCTGCTCTGGTACCCGGTCGAGCGGCGGGAACCGGACCGAGCTGCTGCAGCTGTGGCCGACGCCCCGCGCCAGCGCCAACGAGAACCGGCAGACCAAACCCACGCCATCGCAGGCCGCGGGGCAGCACGGCATGAACCTCGCGACGACGGCCGCGATGTGGCCCACGCCGATGGCGAACGATGGGTGCAAGCCGAGCGCGGGCAACCGGCGGACAGCGGACCTGACCCATTCGGCTGGGATGTGGATGACGCCGACGGCCCGCGATCACAAGGATGGCGCGACGAGCCTTGCCAACACGCCGGTGAACGGCCTGCTTGGCCGCCAGGTCCTGGTGACGCCAATGGCTGGGAGCGATACCTCCGAGCTGCGCCGGACCTTGAACCCGCTGTTCGTCGAGGCGCTGATGGGCTGGCCCACCGGGTGGACCGGCTTCGCCTCTGTGGCAACGGAGTGGTCCCGCTGGTTGCAGCGCATGCGCTGCGAACTCTGGCGGCTGAATTGCTGGCCGATGGATGAAGCAGCGGCATGAAGCAGTCCCGCCTCATGTCGCTGGTCGAATCCGTCGCCAACGTGATCGTCGGCTACGGCGTTGCGGTCGTCACGCAGATCCTGATCTTCCCGGTCTTCGGGCTGCAAACGACGCTGGCGCAGAACCTGAAGATGGGCGCCATCTTCACCATCGTGTCGATAGCTCGTTCCTTCGCCTTGCGGCGGGTGTTCGAGGCGATCCGGATGCGCGCACCCACACCACAAAGTGCTGCGGACCACGGTGCTGGCGAGGCAAGGTCGAAGGATGCTATCCGCAGGGTCCTTTAGTGCGCTTCCGCATTCCGGTTCACCGGGTCGGCGAATGGCGCATCGGGTTCGCAGACATAGAACAGGGCCATGCGCGCAGGGGCATCGCCCCTGTTGCTCCCGGTCATGTTCACGCCAGAAGGCTCGACAAAGGCCTGCCCGGCCTCGATGAGGATCGGGTCCCGATCATCCAGCTCGAGCGTGAATGCGCCCTCGATCATGTACACCGTCACCGGGAACCGGTGGGAATGGTAAGGGGTGACATCGCCGGGCAGCAAGGTTGCGAACAGCACGCGCACTTCCTGGTCGGCGGACGTTGGCAGCCCCTTGACCACCTCTCGGTGAAGCGGTGTCAGCTTTGCCATACCGTTGTCCTGCGCACTGCGTGTCACGCCGACCGTCAGGCCAGCAGTCATAGTTTCGACATCGGTTCTCTCGTGCATGTCAGCCTCCATCTCTGTGGTCAGGCTACCAGCGGGCCCGCGACAGCGGCAGCAGCAAGTCTGGCTAAACGCGCTGCAAAAATGCATAACATAGGCATGTTCGACTGGGACGACCTGCGCCACCTGATTGCCGTGTCCCGGCAGGGAAGCACCCTTGCCGCCGCGAAGACGCTGGGCGTGAACCAGTCAACGGTTCATCGCCGACTTGCGGAACTGGAAAAACGCATCGGGCTGACGTTGATGAAGAGGTATCCAACGGGCTACCGCCTGTCGGAATTGGGCGAGGTGTTGATCGACCATGTTCTTGCAGTGGAAACCGCGGTGGTGACGCTGGAACAGCACATCCGGACCTTGAAACTGGACCTGAAGGGGACCATCCGCCTAACCTGCCCGGAACCTACCGTGCCGCGCATCATGGCGACCGGGCTACTGGACCGGTTCCACTCCCGCTATCCCGGCCTTCAGGTTCAATTCGTCACCAGCGATCAGTATCTCGACCTGACCAGGGGTGAGGCGGATGTCGCCTTTCGTTCGGGCGAGCCCATGGACGACAGCCTCGTGGGCCGCAAAATCTGCGACTCGATCTGGGCGATCTATGCCAGCAAGAGCTACGTCGCGCATTATGGGCGCCCCGGCAGCATCTCCGACCTCGCTGATCATGCCCTGATCGGTTTCGACGGCATTATGCAGAACCACCGGGTAGCGAAATGGCTTCCGACTGCGGTTCCAAACGCGCGTATCGTCAGCCGGAACAACAGTATGCTCGGAACGCTGTCGGCAGTTAAGGCGGGGGTCGGCATTGCACCGCTGCCAACCACGCTGGGGGATGCTGAGGACGCTCTGGTTCAGGTCCTTCCGCCCGTCGATGCACTCACGCGCAGCTGGTATCTGCTGACCCCGGCTGATCTGCGGAAGACGCCGCGAATTGCGGCTTTCGTCGATCAGGTACTTGAAGACATCCCGGCCCTTCGGAAGGCATTGGTCGGATAGCACGGATTTCGAACTTGACCCCTGAGGATCCCTAATGACAGACCAAGCCGCCGCCCCATGCGGGACGGCGGTCATCAACTTGTCGGGGTCGCTCGCGTCAGGCGGCGGGGAGTTTGTACACGCGCCCCCGATCATCGATCTTCTCCGAGGTCACCTCGAGCCCGAGTTTCTTCTTCAGCGCCCCGGCCATCGCGCCGCGCACCGTGTGCGACTGCCAGCCCGTCGCGGCCATGATCTCCTCGATGGTCGCGCCGTCCGGCGCGCGCAGCATGGCGATCAGCGTTGCCTGCTTGGTGCCCTCGCGCGGCGTGCGCGCCTTGGGCGCGGCCTTCGGTTCGGTCGGGGTGTCCGGCGCGGGCTCCTCACTCGGCGCGTCCGTCGCGCCAGCCGGCGCGGGGTTCGCGTCCTCGGGCTCGATGCCGATGGCGGCAAGGCCTGCGTCGGTGGCGATCAGCGTGACGCCGTGTCCGTCGCCGGTCTCGCGCCAGACGGGCTCGCCCTTGCGCGTGTCGGCGTCGACCTCCTCGAGGAAGCCCTTGGCGAGCATCGCGCCGACCACCTTGGCGGCGGCGCCGCCGCGCAGGCTCTCGGGCAGCGGCAGGGCGATGCGGTCGTCGCGCTGGGCGGCGGCGCTGAGGATGATGGCTTGGGTATCGGAAATCTTGGTCATGGGGTCGTCTCCGTATTCGGGCCCGCGTCATGCGGTACCTCCTACGACCCCGAGCCGCGCATGGCGCGCGGCGGGAGTTCCGGCGGGGCCGGAGATCAGCGGGCGTGCTCGCCCTCGCCGAAGGCGCTGTCGGTAATGCGCTTCAGGAGGCTGGCGTAGTGTTCGAGGGTGCCGACCATGGCCCAGCCCGCCTCGTCGGGGGCGCAGTTGAAATGGTCGTCGCTGAGCGCCTGCAGGCGGGCGAGCATCTCGTCGATCTCGGCCTTCTTGCCGATGAAGGCGGCGAGCGCGGCTTCCTTGTTCCGGCGCGCCTTCTCGGCGCGGAGTTCGTGGCGCGGGGTGGTGATCGGGTTCAGGCGCGTGGTCATCGTGCTGGCTCCTTAGGTCGAGTTGCATCGCTTCGTTGGAGTGACGTTCGCTCTATCCGGGGCGCTTATCAACTCGATAAGCACATGATTCTGAATGATAATCGGAGCCGTCGATGCAGGGCATGAGCGAGCGCCAGTACGCCGCCCATGTCGGCCTGTCGCGGGGCGCGATCCAGAAAGCGAAGACGGCCGAGCGCCTGGTTCTCTATCCCGACGGCAGCATCAACGCGGCCGCCAGCGACGCCCGACGTGCCGAGACGACGGACCCGTCGAAGACGAGAAAGCCGCCCGCGCCGAAGCTGAAACCCGTTCCAGAGGCGGCAGTGGCGGCCGTCGGCGACACGCTCCGCGAACAGGGTCTGGCGGTTCCCGCCGTCGGCGGCGGCACGACCTTCCTGCAGGCGAAGACCGCGAACGAGGTGCTGAAGGCGCAGGAGCGGCGCATCCGGCTCCAGAAGCTGAAGGGGGAGTTGATCGAGCGGGCCCGCGCGCTGGCGCTGGTGTTCCGGCTGGCGCGGGAGGAACGGGACGCGTGGGTGAACTGGCCTGCACGCGCGGCGGCGCTGATGGCGGCCGAGCTCTCGGCCTCGTGCAGCGACGCGACGGGCCAGCAGATCACTGTGGAGCCAGCCGCGATGCAGAAGGTGCTGGAGAAACATGTACGCGCCCACCTCGACGAACTCGCCGAGGTCCGGCCCGACTTTCGGTGATGATGATGGCCTGACGGACTTCGACGGCGCGGGCGAGATCCTGCGCGCCTGGGGCAACGGGCTGCGGCCCGACCCGGACCTGACTGTCTCGGAATGGGCGGACCGGCACCGGATGCTCTCGGGCCGCGCCTCGGCCGAACCCGGGCGGTATCGCACGTTGCGCACGCCCTACATGCGCGAGATCATGGACCGGCTGTCGCCCGGCGATCCCACGCAGCGGATCGTGTTCATGAAGGCCGCGCAGGTCGGCGCGACGGAAGCCGGAAACAACTGGATTGGGTTCGCGATCCACCAGGCGCCGGGTCCGATGCTGGCGGTCCAGCCCACGGTGGAACTGGCCAAGCGGAACTCGCGGCAGCGGATCGACCCGCTGATCGACGAGAGCCCCGAGCTGCGGGAGCGGGTGAAGCCCGCGCGATCCCGCGACGCGGGTAACACGATGCTGTCGAAGGAGTTCGCGGGCGGCATCCTGATCATGACCGGCGCGAACTCGGCGGTCGGGCTGCGCTCGACCCCGGCGCGCTACATCTTCCTCGACGAGGTCGACGCCTATCCTGCCTCGGCCGACGAGGAAGGCGATCCGGTCACGCTGGCCGAGGCGCGGTCGCTGACCTTCGCCCACCGGCGCAAGGTTCTGCTGGTCTCGACCCCGACCATCCGGGGGCTGAGCCGGATCGAACGAGAATACGAGGCCAGCGACCAGCGGCGGTTCTTCGTGCCGTGCCCGCATTGTGGCCACGCGCAATGGCTGAAGTTCGACCGGCTGCGCTGGCAGAAGGGCCGCCCGGAGACGGCGGAATATCACTGCGAGGGCTGCGAGAGGCCCATCGCGGAGCACCACAAGACGGCGATGCTGGAGGGTGGCGAATGGCGGGCGACCGCCTCGGCCGCCGATCCGACCACGGTCGGGTATCACCTCTCGGCGCTCTATTCGCCGATCGGCTGGCTGAGCTGGGAGCGGATCGTGCGGGCATGGGACGCGGCACAGGGGTCGGACGAGGCGATCAAGGCCTTCCGCAACACGATCCTCGGCGAGACATGGGTCGAGACCGGCGAAGCCCCGGACTGGCAGCGGCTCTATGACCGGCGCGAGCGCTGGACATCCGGCACGGTGCCTGCGGGCGGGCTGTTCCTGAGCGCTGGAGCCGACGTTCAGAAGGACCGGATCGAGGTCGATGTCTGGGCCTGGGGTCGCGGACTGGAAAGCTGGCTCGTCGACCATGTCGTGATCGAGGGCGGGCCGGATCGGCATGACGCCTGGTCGGAGCTGACCGCGCTGCTGGACCGGTCCTGGCCACACGAACGCGGCGCGCATCTCAGGATCGCGCGGCTCGCCATCGACACCGGCTACGAGGCTCCGGCCGTCTATTCCTGGTCGCGGGCGCAGGGGTTCGCGCAGGTGTCGCCGGTCAAGGGCGTCGAGGGGTTCAACCGCTCGAGCCCGGTCTCGGGCCCGACCTTCGTGGACGCGACCGAGGGCGGCAAGCGTTTGCGGCGCGGCGCGCGGCTCTGGACGGTCGCGGTGTCGACCTTCAAAGCCGAGACCTACCGCTTCCTGCGGCTGGGGCGGCCGACCGATGAGGAGATGGCCGACGGTGCCGCATTCCCGCCCGGCTCGGTGCACCTGCCGCACTGGGTCGAGAACGAATGGCTGAAGCAGTTCGTGGCCGAGCAGCTGGTGACGGTGCGCACGAAACGCGGCTTCGCCCGGCTGGAATGGCAGAAGCTCCGCGAGCGCAACGAGGCGCTGGATTGCCGGGTCTATGCCCGCGCCGCCGCCTGGATCGCGGGCGCGGATCGCTGGCCCGATGAGAAATGGCGCGACCTCGAGGATCAGCTCGGGGCCGCGCCCACCGACACCGATCCCGCCGGGCAGATCAACCGGCCGGGACAGGCCCCGCAGGGCAAGCGCCGCTCCGACTGGCTCGGGCGGCGCGGAGGATGGTTCTGAACATGACGGACTGGACGGAAACCGAACTCTCGGCGCTGCGCAGGGCCTATGCCAGCGGCACGACCCGGGTGAGCTATGACGGCAAGTCCGTCGACTACGGTTCGGCTGACGACTTGCTGGCGCGCATCCGCACCATCGAGCGCGCCATCGCAGGCACCACCCGGCCGCTGCCCGTGGCCGGGCTCGCGGGCTTCAGCCGCGGGGATCGCTGATGTCGGCGACCTGGTTCGATCACGCCATCGCCATTGTGGCGCCGCGCATGGCTGCGCGCCGCGTGATGGCGCGTCAGGCCTTCGAGACCCTGACGCGGGGCTATGACGGGGCCGCGCGCGGGCGACGGACCGAGGGCTGGCGCGCGCCGGGATCCTCCGCCGACACCGAGATCGGCGTGGCCGGGGCGCTCCTGCGCGACCGGATGCGGGATCTGGTGCGCAACAACCCGCATGCGGCCAAGGCCGTGGCGGTGCTGGTGAACAACATCATCGGCGCGGGCATCATGCCGCGCGCCGCCAGTGGGGACGACACGCTCGACCGCAAGGTCGACGCACTCTTCGAACGCTGGACGGCGGACTGCGACGCCGATGGCCAGCTCGACTTCTACGGCCTGCAGACGCTGATCTGCCGCGAGATGGTCGAGGCGGGCGAGGTACTGGTGCGGCGCCGCCTGCGGCGGGCGAGCGACGGCCTGCCGGTGCCGCTGCAACTGCAGGTGCTGGAGGCAGACTTCCTCGACGGCACCAAATCCGGCGCGCTCGGCGCGGGACGCCTTGTGCAGGGGATCGAGTTCGATCCGGTCGGCAAGCGTCGCGCCTATTGGCTGCACGCCGAGCACCCGGGCGACGCCTACGGGGCCTTGCAGAACGGTCTGCAGAGCCGCCCGGTCCCGGCGACCGAGATCGCCCATGTCTACGAGAAGCAGCGCACGCAGGCCCGCGGCGTTCCCTGGGGTGCGCCGGTGATCCGCAGCTTGCGCGATCTCGACGACTACGAGGTCGCCGAGCTGGTCCGCAAGAAGACCGAGGCCTGCGTCACCGCCATCGTGTTCGGCGACGACGAGGCGCAGCAGGGTATCGCGCCCTCGGTAGTCGACGCCGATGGCAACCGGGTCGAGCAGTTCGAACCGGGGCTGATCGCCTATGCGCGCGGCGGCAAGGACATCCGGTTCAACCAGCCCTCGGCCACAGGCGGCTACGGCGAATACAAGCGGGCGAGCCTGCACACGATCTCGGCCGGGTTCCGCGTGCCTTACGAGCTGCTGACCGGCGATCTCAGCCAGGTCAACTATTCCTCGATCCGGGCGGGGCTCGTGGAGTTCCGCCGCCAGATCGACGCGGTGCAGTGGCAGCTGTTCATCCCGATGTTCTGCGCACCGGTCTGGCGCTGGTTCACGGAAGCCGCATGGGCGGCGGGCCAGATCCCGTCGCCGACCGTGCCGGTCGAATGGTCGCCGCCGAAGTTCGAGGCGGTCGATCCGCAGAAGGACGCGATGGCGAACCTGCTGTCGATCCGGTCCGGCACCATGACGCTGGCCGAGGTGATCGCCCGGCAGGGCCGGAACCCCGACGCCGTGCTGGCCGAGATCGCGGCCACGAACGCCAAGCTCGACGCGCTGGGGCTGGTCCTCGACAGCGACCCGCGGCGCGTCACGAAAACCGGCAGCGCGCAGACCGGCGATCCGGCGACCGATCCCGCCGCCGACGCACCGGATACCGACGACTCCTCCGCCGACGCGGAAACCGACCCGGCGCAGGCCGACCAACAGGACTGACCCAATGGACACGATGATCGAACTGCCGGCCATGCGCCGGTCGGCGGAGCTTGCGCCGAACACGGCCGATGCCGACAGCCGCACCGTAGAGGTGGTCTGGTCGGCCGGGGCCCGCGTCCGCCGCGCCACCTTCTTCGGCGAGCCCTATGACGAGGAACTGAGCCTCGACCCCGCCCATGTCCGGCTCGACCGGCTGAACGCGGGCGCGCCGTTCCTGAAGGTGCACGAGCTCGACACGCTCGATGCTGTGATCGGCTCGGTCGTTCCGGGCTCGGCCCGGATCGAGAACGGCCGGGGCATCGCCTTGGTGCGGATCAGCGAGCGTGCCGATGTCGAGCCGATCTGGCGTGACATCCAGGCCGGACACATCCGGGCGGTCTCCATCGGCTACCAGGTCCACCGCTTCGAGGTCTCGAAACCCGAGGCCGCCCGCGAACTCTGGCGCGCGGTCGACTGGACCCCCTTCGAGGTCTCCGCCGTCGCGGTCGGCGCCGATCCCGCTGCGGGCTTCCGCGCCCAGCATCCCCTTCACGACTGCGTCCTCCACCGCCGGGACGCCCCTTCCACCACGAAAGGACCGATCCCGATGACGGACAAGACCGAAACCCCGGCGCTCGACGCCGCGACCCCCGCCACCACCCAGCTGACCGAGCCGGTCGAAACCGAGGACACCACCATGACCGAGCCCAAACCGGCTGCGCCCGACCCGAAGGTCGCGGCCAGCGAGACGCGCAGCCAGCCGAAGCCGCAGGCAACTCCCGCGCCCGACACCGAGGCGGTCGCCACCCGCGCCCGCGAAGCCGAGCGCGATCGCGTCTCCACCATCTACGATCTGGCCGGGCGGCTGAACCTGGAACGCGGCTTCGCCGAGGACCTGGTGAAGCGCGGCGTCAGCGTCGACGAGTCCCGCCGCCTGATCCTCGACCAGGTCGCCGCGAAGTCGGACGAGACCCGGACTTTCCCGCATGTCTCCGTCCCCCTCGGCGGCCGGGACGAGCGGATCACCCGCCGCGATGCTGTGGCGAACGCGCTCCTGCACCGCTACAGCCCGACGCTGTTCCAGCTGGAGGACGCCGCGCGCCAGTATCGCGGCATGACCCTTCTGGAGCTTGCCCGCGAAAGCCTCGGCAATGCCGGCGTCAACACGCGCGGCCTCTCGCGCGACGAGGTGGCGACGCGGGCCCTGCATTCGACTTCGGACTTCCCCGAGATCCTCTCGGCGGTCACCAACAAGACCCTGCGCCAGGCCTATGAGGCCTATCCCCGCACCTTCATGCTGTTCTGCCGCCAGGTGCTCGCCACCGACTTCAAGGCGATGCATCGGGTGCAGCTCGGCGAAGCGCCGCAACTGCTGGAGGTGGGCGAGAGCGGCGAGTTCAAGCGCGGGACGCTCGGCGAGAGCAAGGAGAGCTACAAGGTCAAGACCTATGGCCGGGTGGTTGCGATCACCCGCCAGACACTGATCAACGACGATCTCGACGCCTTCACCCGGATCCCGGCGATGTACGGCAATTCCATCGCCCAGCTGGAGTCGGACGTGGTCTGGGGCATCATCACCGCCAACCCGGCCATGGCCGACGGCAACGCGCTGTTCCACACCACGCACAAGAACCTCGCGGGCACCGGCGCGGCGCTCGACGTGAGCAGCGTGGGTGCGGCCCGCGCGGCGATGGCCAAGCAGACGGGGCTCGACAAGAAGACGGTGTTGAACGTCCGCCCCGCTTTCCTGATCGTGCCCGCATCGCTGGAACTGAAGGCCGAGCAGCTGGTTGCCCAGAACCTCGTGCCCGCCGCGACCTCCAGCGTGGTGCCGCAGTCGATCCGCACGCTCGCGCCGATCAGCGAGCCGCGGCTCGACGCCGCCAGCGAGACCGCCTGGTACCTGGCGGCCAGCCCGAACCAGATCGACACCATCGAGTACGCCTATCTCGAGGGCCAGCAGGGCGCCTACATCGAGACGCGCAACGGCTTCGACGTCGATGGCGTCGAGATCAAGTGCCGCCTCGACTTCGGCGCCAAGGCGATCGACTGGCGCGGTCTCTACAAGAACCCGGGCGCGTAACCCGCACCCCATGCTGAACCCTGACATGCGGGCGGTCCAATCGGGCCGCCCTTCGTCTTTCCACGAGGATCCCGATCATGAAAAACTACGTCCAGCCCGGCAACACCATCACCCTGACCGCGCCCTATGCCGTCGCCTCCGGCGATGGCCTGCTCGTCGGCTCCATCTTCGGCATCGCGGCCGGGGACGCCGCCCTCGGCGAGAGCGTCGAGACCGCGCTCGTCGGCGTCTTCGACATCACCAAGGTCGGCTCGCAGGCGTGGACCGTCGGCGCCAAGGTCTATTGGGATGACACCAACAAGCGCTGCACGACGGTTGCCACCGACAACACCCTCATCGGCGCGGCCGTCGCGGCCGTGGCCAGCGGCGCGGGCGACACCATCGGCCGGGTGCGCCTGAACGCGACGTTCTGATGAGCGCCTTCGCCGCCGCCGTGGGCGCGCTCTTCGCCGATCCGAGCATTGGCCGGGACGCGATCTACATCGCCGACGGCGGCGCGCCCGTTCTGGTGCGTGCCGTCGCCCGGCGTGCCGATGCCGTCACCGACTTCGGCGATGCGCGGCTCTGGTCCGAAACCACCCTGATCGACCTGCGCGTGGCCGAGGTGGCGAACCCACGCCCCGGCGACCGCATCGAGATCGACGGCGAGGCCTTCCTCATCCAGGGCGAGCCTGTCCGCGACCGCGAGCGGCTGGTCTGGACCGTCGATCTGCGCCCGGCGTGACCGCGATGGAACTGAAGCTCGACATCGATCCCGACATCGTCGCGATGATGCAAGCGGAGGTGGCGGCGGGCGAACGCGCGGTGACGGCCGCCATGCGTGAGGCCGGGACCGGGCTGAAGGCCGCGTGGCGCTTGCAGGTCACCGGCGCAGGGCTTGGCACACGCCTCGCCAACACGATCCGCAGCCAGACGTTTCCGAAGTCTGGCGAGAGCCTCGACGCTGCCGCGCTGGTCTGGTCGCAAGCGCCGGTCATCGTCGGTGCCCACGACACCGGCCCGCTGATCCGCTCCAAGAACGGGTTCTGGCTGGCCATCCCGCTACCCGCCGCAGGGAAATCCCTGCGCGGCGGCCGGATCACCCCAGGCGAATGGGAACGGCGACGCGGGCTGCGCCTGCGCTTCGTCTATCGCCGCACCGGCCCGAGCCTGCTGGTGGCGGAGGGGCGACTGAACACGAAGGGTCAGGCGGTGGTGTCGCGCTCGAAGACCGGGCGCGGCAAGGTCACCGCGCCGATCTTCCTGCTTGTGCCGCAGGTGAAACTGCCGAAGCGGCTGGACCTCGCGCGGGATGCAGACCGGGCGCTGGAAAGCGTGCCGGGGCTGATCGTGGCGAGTTGGGTCGACGCGAAGCTGTCGTAAGCGGTGTCTTGGATTACCGTCAGGTGAAGAGTGCGGGAACCTGTACTTCGCGGTTCACATGCAGCGAGAAGACATCCGGTCGAGCATAGTGACCGCTCGCATCGAACTTGCGGCGGGATGCCCTCGCATTGGCGATGTCGATCTCGGCAAAGAGGATGCCTTTCTCCTTGCGCATCGGCCCCGCGACTATGCCGCCAAACGGGGCGTAGACAACGGCGTCGCCCTGGTTCACCCATTCGTCCTTGTTCGGGAACAACTCGTCGCGATACGGGATGTCATCGGGAATGTCCGCCGCTTCCAGCGCCGTGGCACACCCGATCACCCAGCATCCGCCTTCGCGCGCGATGTGCTGCATCGTTGCCAGCCACGTGTCCCCGCTGTCCCAAGTCGGCGCCACGTAGATTTCGATGTTCTGGGCATAGAGGGCATAGCGTGCGAGCGGCATGTAGTTTTCCCAGCAGATAAGGGTTCCCACACGTCCGACCGCTGTTTCGACAACGTTCAAGCCTGACCCATCTCCGAAGCCCCAGATCATGCGTTCGGGGTTGGTGGGCATCAGCTTTCGGTGATTGTTCACGATGCGGCCGTCTGCGTCGATGATCGCACAGCTGTTGAACAGGGTGCTGCCGCTGACCGCGCCGTCAATTTCCTGATAACCGACGACGACGACGACCCCATGCTCCCTTGCTGCCTCTTGCAGGGGAGCGAGCCCATTTCTGCTGCGATCCACTGAATTGGACTGCGAGAGGGCGTAAAGCGCATCCGTCTTGGCCATGCCCGCGCCGGGCGCAAGTCGCCAGACGAACGTCGGATATCCGGGAAGCCAGGTCTCGGGAAAGACGACAAGGCGCGCGCCTTTGGGCGCGGCTTGCGCGATCAGGTCGACCGCGCGTTCCATCGACGCATTCAGGTTCAGATAGACGGGTGGTTCCTGGACGACGGCAACTTTCATCATTTGCTTGGGCTTTCGAGGAAGGCCTTCCGACCTTGTGAGACGTGAGAGCATCAGGAATGGGCAGCAGGGCCACGAACATTCGCAGTCGGGAGACGCGCCGACGTTATGCGCGACAAGTCTACACGCCGACGATCCTTCACATTGTCAGGCGCGCGAACCGCTCAGTGGATGGCCGTCACGACGTGAGCCCGAATGCGCCCGGACGCGGCGCCAGAGCCGAACTTTCTTGCGACAGCTTCGGCTGCGCTATCGACCACAGCATCGAGGCGCCCTGCGTCGCGGGCTTCGATTTCGCCGCGCAACGGCGTGCCCTTGCAGATGCCGATTGCGGGGCCTTGCGGGGACAGGGCGTCGCTTCGTTTGTCGAGGGTCTCGATTGTGACATCGTCAAAGCCAGCCTTGAGGAGGTCTTCGCGGATGACGGCGATGTCGTGGTAACCATGAGGTGTCCGCGAGAAGAACTTGGGCGGATCTTCCGGGAATGCCTCCGCCACCGCCTGAACCACGGTGGCTGCGATCTCGTTCGCTTCCAGCACATCCCACACGCTGAAGATCAGCGCACCGCCCGGACGAAGCACGCGATGCGCCTCTGCAAAGCCGGCGACACGATCCGGAAAGAACATGACGCCGAACTGGCAGAGGACGACATCGACGCTGGCATCGCCCACCGGAAGCGCAAGCGCATCGGCTTGCGCCCATCGGATGCGCCCGTCATTTGGCTGGCGCGTCTGCGCATAGTCGATCATCGCCTGATTGAGGTCTGTCGCGATGTAGCGGGCAGTCGTGGCGAGCAGCGGCGCAAGCGTCCGCGTGACAACCCCAGTCCCGGCCGCAGTTTCCAGAATATCCTCGGGAGCGCGGGCCGCGACACGCCCGGCAAGATCGTCGGCGTATGGCTGGAAGATCAGGGGGACGAGGAAAGTATCGTATGTTTCCGGGATGGCACCCGAAAACAGGACGTCGGTCGTTGACATGATGATATCCAAAGGCGCGGACAAGATGCGCCAAGAATTGTATTCTAGCATGTCTACCCGGCTTGCGGTGGAAATAAGCGAGTGGGTGAATACGACGGCCTCCAGTACCACCTGAACGCCCTCGCGACCGCCCGTTCCGAGCAAGGCGCCGCTACCAGCCACCTGTGACCGGCCGCATCGGCACCGCGAATCGCGGCGGCTTCATCCAGATGCGGCTGCACTTCGCCAGGCCACCGCAGGCGATCCACTGGCGCGGGACTCGTCGTACGGGAAAACCAACAGCGCTAACGAGTGCATCTGTGCAAGGCCAGGTTCTACAGATCCCGCCGATAGAATGCACAGCTGTGCGCCGCGTTCATGTCGCGGTGGTCTGATGTCCGTTGCCGGTATTGAAACAACAGATGCCAACGCCCCGAGAAACCATCCTCGCCGCGCTTCATGCGCGGCTCTCGGCGCTGCCCGCCACCGCCCTGCGCGGAGAGGTGCTGCCCGAGCGTGTCCCGGCCGAAGGACTGCTGATCCTGCGCGACGGCGAGCCGGGCGAGCCGGAGGTGACTCTGTCACCGCTCACGTACCACTACCAGCACCGCGCCGAGATCGAGGCGGTCGTGCAGGGCGCCGACCGTGATGCGGCCTTCGACACGCTGTGCGCCAGCATCGCTACGGCAATCGCGGCCAACCGCACGCTGGGCGGGCTCTGCGACTGGGTCGAGGCGGAGGCGCCGCGCCCGGTCGATCTGCCGGTCGAGGGCGCGGCGAGCCTGAAGGCCGCCGTGATCCCGGTCGTGCTGCACTATTCCACGGCCGACCAACTGGCCTGACCCCGACAACCCGAGGAGAACACCATGGCACGAGCCCAGGGGGCGCGGGCGCTGATGGCGCTTGCGTTCGAGACGACCTACGGAACGCCGCCCGCCAGCGGCTTCACCCGCATGCCCTTCGCCAGCACCTCGCTCGGTGCGGAGCAGCCGCTGCTGAACTCTGAACTCCTTGGCTACGGCCGCGATCCGCTGGCGCCGATCAAGGACGCGGTGACGGCGGACGGCGATGTCGTGGTGCCGCTCGACGCCGAAGCCTTCGGTTTCTGGCTGAAGGCGGCCTTCGGCACGCCCACGACCACGGGAGCAGAAGCGCCCTACACCCACGAGTTCCAGTCGGGGTCCTGGACGCTGCCCAGCATGTCGATCGAGACCGGCATGCCGGAGGTGCCCCGCTATGCGATGTATTCCGGCTGCGTCCTCGACCAGATCACCTGGCAGATGCAGCGCTCGGGGCTCCTGACCGCCACAGCTCGGCTGGTGGCGCAGGGCGAGACCGTGGGGACGACGACCAGCGCGGGGACGCCTGTCGCGCTGGAGCTGAAGCGCTTCGGGCACTTTAACGGGGCGATCAGCCGAAATGGCACGGCGCTCGGCAACGTCGTCTCGGCCGAGATCACCTACGCCAACAACCTCGACCGGATCGAGACCATCCGCTCGGACGGCCGCATCGACGGGGCCGACCCGTCCATCGCGGCGCTGACCGGTCGGATCGAGGTCCGCTTCGCCGACCAGACGCTGGTAAGCCAAGCGATCAATGGCGAGGCTTGCGAGATGGAATTCGCCTATGTCCTGCCCTCGGGCGAGAGCTTCACCTTCACGGTGCACGCCGTCTACCTGCCGCGCCCGCGCATCGAGATTTCCGGGCCGCAGGGCGTTCAGGCCACTTTCGACTGGCAGGCCGCGCGGGACAGCGTCGTCGGCCGGATGTGCACCGCAACCCTGATCAACGACATAGAGGTTTATTGAGGATGCTGACGCTCGACCTGACGAATGAACCGCGCTGGCTCGACCTGGCACCCGGCGTGCGGGTGCAGCTCCGCCCGCTGACCACGGCGCTGATGGTGTCAACGCGCAGCGACCCGGCCGTGGAGGCCGTGCCCGAGGACGCCTCCGACGAGGAACGCGCGGTGGCCTTCGCCAAGGCGCTGGCCCGCCGCGCCGTGCTCGCCTGGGACGGCATCGGCGACGCCGACGGCAACCCCATCGATCCGAGCCCCGAGGCCATCGACGCGCTGCTCGATGTCTGGCCGATCTTCGAGGCCTTCCAGCTGACCTTCGTCTCGAAGGGCCTGCTGCTGGAACAGGAAAAAAACGCCTCCGCGCTCTCGCCGAATGGTCCTTCGGCGGGGGCGAACGCTACTGCCAAGCCTGCGCACCCTACGAGGGCCGCGAGCAAGCCTGCCCGGATTGCCCGGCGCGGCTGAACCGTCCGGATACACCGGAGGGTTGGCAGGTCTGGGACCTGGTCGGCCGCCTCGGAGGCCAGCTGCGTGTGCTGCCCGGCACGGTGATCGGCTGGGACATGTCGGCGGCACTGGCGCTCGGTGACGCCCTCGGCGTGCCGCCGCTCGCCATGGCCGAACTGCTGCCTGTTATCGAAGCGGTGATGGTCACCAAACTCAACGAACAGATGGATCACTCCCATGGCGGAAAAACGGGTTAGCGTCCGCCTCGCAGCCGTGGGCGGACGGCAGGTGCGCGCCGAACTGGAAGGCGTGGGCGAAGCCGGATCGCGCGGCTTCGGACGGCTCAGCCGCGAGATGGAGGCGGCGAACGCGCGCCTTGCGGCCTTCTCGCGGCGGGTCCGGGTCGCGGCGGCCGCCGCCGTGGCAGCCGCAGCAGCCGCTGGCGTGGCGATGGTCCGCTCCGGCCTGCAGACGGTCGATGCGCAGGCCAAGCTCGCGCAATCCCTCGGGACCACCGTCGCCTCGATCCAGACGCTGGAGCGTGCGGGCGAGCTGGCGGGCGTGTCCATGTCCGGCATCGAGCAGGCCACGAAGGATCTGACGCGCCGTCTGAGCCAGGCAGCCGCAGGGACCGGCCCCGCCGCCGACGCGCTCGACAGGCTGGGGCTGTCCGCCACTGACCTGATCGCCTTGCCGCTGGACCAGCGCGTCGGCGCAATCAACGCGGCGATCGAGAGCTTCGTGCCTGCCGCCGAACGCGCGGCGGTCGCGGGCCAGCTCTTCGGCGAGGAAGGCTCCATCGCGATGTCGCGGATCGACACCGCGACGCTGCGCCAGGCGACCGAGGACGTGCTCGCTTTCGGTGTCGTCGTATCCGAGCAGGATGCCGACCAGATCGAGCGCACGAACGATGCCATCTCCCGGCTCGGGCTAATCTGGCGCGGGCTGTCGAACCAGCTCGCGGTCGCGGCGGCTCCGGCGCTGGAGACCGTCGCCGACGCCATGGCGGCGGTCGCCAGCCGCACCGGCCCGCTGGGCATCGCGATCCGCGGTCTCTTCGACAACATCGGCCGCCTGACCACCTATGCCGCCACCTTCGCGGCCTTCCTTGCGGGACGCTGGGTCGCCGGCATGGTGGCTGCAGCGCTCTCCGTCCGTGGTCTCGCCACAGCGCTTGTTGTGCTGCGCGGCGCGCTGATCCGTACCGGCATTGGGGCGCTGATCGTCGGCGCGGGCGAGCTCGTCTATCAGTTCACCCGCTTGGTCTCCGGCGCGGGTGGGTTCGGCGAGGCGATGTCGCTGCTGAAGGACCTCGCGGTCGAGGTCTGGGAGCGGATCAGGATGGGCGCCGCTGCAGCGGGTGCGGCCGCCACGGCGATGTTCTTCGACCTCAAGGCCGACGCCGCATCGGGCATGCAGAGCGCCATAGCGAGCGTGGTGGGCTTCGGCAACACCGCCGCGAACACCTTCGAGGGCGCCTACGAGGCGATCAAGGCGATCTGGGGCCTGCTGCCCGCCGCCATCGGCGATCTCGCGTTCCAGGCGGCCAACAGCCTGGTCGACGGCGTCGAGGCGATGTTGAACGGCGTGGTTTCGCGCATCAACGGTTTCATCGGCGGCATCAACCAGGGGCTGGAAGCCCTCGGGTCGGAGCGGCGCATCTCGCTGGTGCCCGACCTCGACCTCGGCGAGATTGAGAACCGCTTCGAGGGCGCGGCGACGGCGGCGACCACCGCAGCTCAGACGGCCTTCGACCGGGCCTTCGAGGACAATCCGCTCACCGCGCCCGATCTCGGCCTGACCGAGGCGGCGAACCGCGCGCTTGAGTCCGCGAACATCTATCGCGGGGCCGCGCGCGATCTGGCCGAGGGCGCCCGCGCTCCACTGGAAAGCTGGCAGGCGCTGCGCGATGCGGTGCGCGGCACCGACGAGGCCAGTGCCGATGCGCTGACCGAGGCCACTGGTGCTGCCGAGCGGCTGGAGACGGCGCTTGGCGATGCCGACCGCGCCGCGACCGGTGCAGGCGCGGCGGCCGGAGCTGCTGCTGCCGCAGCAGAACCCGCGACCGAGGCTGCCGTCACCGGCTGGCAGGCGGTCACGGCGGCGCTTTCGGACTACGCCAGCAAGGCGCGCGAGATCGGCGGCGACATCGGCCAGAGTCTCGTCGGCGCCTTCCAGTCGGCCGAGAACGCGGTCGGCGATTTCGTTCGGACCGGCAAGCTGAACTTCCGCGATCTCGTCACCTCGCTGCTGGCCGATCTCGCCCAGCTCGCGGCGCGGCGATTTATCCTCGGGCCGATCGCCAATGCTCTTTCGGGCGTGTTCGCCGGTGCGGGCGGGATCATCGCCAACGTCCTGCATGCGGGCGGGATGGTCGGATCGGCCGGCCCCTCGCGCTTGGTTCCGGCCATGGCCTTCGCCGCCGCGCCCCGGATGCATGGCGGCGGCATGGCGGGCCTCCGCCACGACGAGGTGCCCGCGATCCTGCAACGCGGGGAACGCGTGCTGTCGCGGAAAGAGGCGCAGAGCTACGGCGCGGGCGGCGGCGTCAACGTCACCATTATGGCGCGTGACGCCGAGAGCTTCCGGCAGTCCCGCACACAGGTCGCCGCCGACATCGCTCGGGCGGTCTCGCTCGGGCGGAGGGGCATGTGAGTGCGACCCCGCAAGTGGGAACCGGTTGCGGGGGCCAGAGCACGAACCAAGGAGAAACTTCATGGCGTTCCACGAGGTCCGGTTTCCCGACAACATCAGCCGCGGGGCGCGGGGCGGGCCGGAGCGGCGCACGCAGATCGTCGAACTCGCCTCGGGCGACGAGGAACGCAACGCCAGCTGGGCGAACTCGCGCCGTCGCTACGATGTCGCCTACGGCATCCGCCGCGCCGACGATCTGGCGGCGGTGGTCGCCTTCTTCGAGGCCCGGAACGGTCGCCTCCATGGCTTCCGCTTCAAGGACTGGGGCGACCACAAGTCCTGCCTGCCTTCGGGCACGCCGTCGCCCACCGACCAGGCGATCGGCACCGGCGATGGCGCGACGACCGCCTTCCAGCTGGTGAAGCGCTACGCCTCGGGCGCGCAATCCTGGACGCGCGCCATCGCGAAGCCGGTGGCGGGCAGCGTGCGCATCGCGCTGTCGGGCGTCGAGCAGCCCTCCGGCTGGTCGGTCGACACCACGACCGGCGTCGTCACCTTCAGCGCCGCGCCGGGCGCTGGCGTCGCGATCACCGCCGGGTTCGAGTTCGACGTGCCGGTCCGCTTCGACGCCGACGCGCTCGACGTGACGCTCGACCTCGAGCGGCTCGGCTCGATCACTTCCATTCCACTTCTGGAGATCCGGCGATGAACGACGAGACCGGCTTCATCGCATCCGTCCTGCGGGATCTGGCAACGTCCACGGTGGTTATCCTCGCTGCCTGGGGCGCGCTGGGCGGCGCCACAAACGCGCTGACCACGAGGATGCGCCTGCGCGACGCGATCCGGCACATCCTGCTCGGCGGGCTGATCGCGGCCGGGATGGGCAGCCTCTCAATGGCCGTGATCACCGCCTGGCTCAGCCTTCCGCCCGAGGCGATCCCTGCGGGCGGGGCGGCGGGCTCGGCGGCCTATCTCGTGGGCGTCTTCGGGCCGGCCTTCATCGAGATGCTGCTCGCCCGCCTGCGCCGCGCCAACGAAGGCGGCGACGATGAATGAGCTTCTCCGCCTCGCGCGCTCTCTTCGCTGCGACCCTGCCGATCCCCGGCAGGCCTTCCGCCACCGCTTGGCGGTAGGCCTTGTCGTCGCGGCGCTGATCCTGATCCTCTCGCTTCTTCGGTAATATCCCATGCGCATGACCGACCGGGGCCTGCTGGCCCTCGTCCGGCACGAGGGAATCGTGCCCGGACCCTATCTCGATGTGAAACAGGTCTGGACCTTCGGCATCGGCCACACGGCCGCGGCCGGGCCGCCCGATCCGGCCAGCATGCTGCGAGGCATGCCCGCTGATCTGGACGCCGGGATCCGAGAAGCGTTCCGGATCTTCCGCGCCGATCTTGCGCGCTACGAGGCTGCCGTCCTGCGCGCCGTGAAGGTTCCGCTGGCGGCGCATGAGTTCGATGCACTGGTCAGCTTCCACTACAACACCGGCGGCATCGCCAAGGCTGCACTGACCCGGCACCTCAATGCCGGCAATCGCGTTGCAGCCGCCGACGCGTTTCAGAACTGGCGGCGACCGGCCTCGATCATCCCGCGCCGGGAAGCCGAGCGCGACCTGTTCCGACATGGCCGCTATCCCGGCGGCACGATCCCGGTCTGGTCCGTGGACCGCACGGGGCGCGTGGACTTCTCGCGGCCGATCCGTCGCCTGACCGAGGATGAGGCTCTGGCCTTGGCTCGCGGGCCGTCGCCGACGCTGCCGGTCCTCGATCCTGCGCCCGACGCGCCGACCGGCTGGCTCGTTCGGCTGGCCGCTTTCTTCTCCACTCTGATCCGGAGGGCCTGACCCATGCGCTACGTCCGACCCAACTCGCTCACCTGGTGGGCGGGGTTGCTCGCCATGCTCACCGGCATCGCGTCGCTCGCGCTGCCCGCCACCGGGCCGTTCGGGGAACTGTCCCGCCTCGTCGCGATGCTTGCCGGCTCGGGCGACGCCTCGCCGGCGGGGCTCATGTTCCTCGGTCTGGGCCTGATCGGCCTGCGCGACCGGATCGAGCGCGGGTTCCGCGGCGATGCTTGAGTTCCTCGCAGGTCTGGTCGTTGGCGGCTGCCTTGGCGTGCTGATCGTCGCCCTCTGCGTCGCCGCCGCGCACGGGGAGCGGGACGATGGCTGAGTTCCTGATCTGGCTGGTCGTGGCTCTGGGCGCGGTCGGAGGTGTCGTCCTCGGCCGGGTCTGGGGGCGTGTGGAAGGCGAACGCGCTGGCAAACGGGAGGCGGAACGCGATGCCATGGAAGACAAGAACAACCGTGTCGAGCGCGGGCGCGACGCGGTTCGCGATGGCCGCGGCGCTGGCGATCCTGCTGACCGGCTGCGCCGCAACGATGGGAACTGGTGACGCCGGCTGTGCCTCCTATGCCGAGGCGAGGCTCGCCCGGCCGGCTGCCGATACCGTCGCGGAGGCTCCGCCGGTCTGGGCGGACTGGATCGCCGATCTCGATGACCGAATGACGGGAACCTGCCGATGAAATCCCTCTTGCCCGCCCTGCAAGCCCATCTCGACGACGGCACGACCACGCTCGCCTGGTGCTGGCGGATCACCCGCGCCGACGGTGCGAGTTTCGGCTTCACCGACCACGACCGGACGCTCGCCTTCGACGGGACGGACTTCGAGCCCGAGAGCGGGCTGACGGCCTCCGAGGTGCGCTCCGGGTCGGACCTGTCCGTCGATGCGCAAGATGCCGAGGGCGTGCTGACCTCGGACCGCATAACCGAGACCGACATCCTCGACGGCCGCTGGGACAACGCGGAGGTCGAGGTCTGGCGGGTGAACTGGGCCGACCCGGGCCAGCGCGTCCTGATGCGGCGCGGCGCCATCGGTCAGATCCGGCGCGGGCGGCTCGCCTTCGTCGCCGAGGTCCGCTCGCTCGCGCATGTGCTCGGCCAGACGGTCGGGCGGACCTTCCAGGCAACCTGTGACGCCGCGCTCGGCGATGCGCGCTGCGGCGTCGATCTCGAGAACCCGGCGTTCAAAGGCGCGGGCGCCGTGATCGATCTTCTGCGCGACCGGGCCTTCACCGCGTCCGGGCTCGGCGGCTTCGCCTCTGGCTGGTTCACCTTCGGCACGTTGGACTGGACGAGTGGCGCGAACGCGGGACGGCGCACCGAGGTGCTGGGCCATGACCTCACGGATGGCATCGCCGTGCTGACGCTGCTCGAGGCGCCGGTGCGCGCGATCGCCGAGGGTGACGGCTTCACCATTCGCGCGGGCTGCGACAAGCGGATGGAGACCTGCGGGGCGAAGTTCACGAACACCGCCAACTTCCGCGGGTTCCCGCACATCCCCGGCCAGGACGCCGTGCTCCGCTACGCCACGAAGGACGGCGGCCACGAAGGGTCCGTGCTGTGAACGCCGATCCGAAGCGCGTCATCGCCATCGCACGCTCCTGGCTCGGCACGCCGTATCACGACCAGGCGAGCCTGCGCGGTGTCGGCTGCGACTGCCTCGGGCTGGCCCGGGGCGTCTGGCGCGAGGTGGTGGGGCCGGAACCGTTCCCGATCCCGCCTTACAGCCGCGACTGGGGCGAGACCGGGCCGCGCGAGGTTCTGGCCGAGGGCGCGCGGCGCATGATGATCGAGGCGCCTCCCGTAGAGTCCGGCCCGGGCGCGCTGGTCCTCTTCCGCATGAAGCCCCGGGCCATCGCCAAGCATGTCGGGATATTGACGAGCCCCGACTCCTTCCTCCACGCCTACGAGCGGCTCGGCGTGATCGAGGAACCGCTCACCTCATCCTGGCGGCGGCGCATCGCCTTCGCCTTCCTGTTCCCGCAACGCTGAGACCCCGACATGGCAACGCTTGTTCTCGGCGCGGCCGGCGCCGCCATTGGCGGGTCGATCGGCGGCGCGATCCTCGGCGTGAGCGCCGCGACCATCGGCGGCTTCGTGGGCTCCACCATCGGCTCGGTGGTCGACAGCTGGATCGTGTCCTCGCTCGCGCCGACCCAGCGGATCGAGGGGCCGCGGCTCGACAGCCTTCGGATCACGTCCTCCACCGAGGGCGCCGTCATCCCACGAGTCTACGGGCGCATGCGCATGGGCGGCAACATCATCTGGGCAACCGATTTCCGCGAAGAGACGAAGACCACCACGCAGGGCGGCGGCAAGGGCGGCGGGGGCGGAAAGGTGAAGACGACCGAGTATCTGTACTATGCGAGCTTCGCCGTCGCCTTGTGCGAGGGCCCGATCACCGGCATCGGCCGCATCTGGGCCGACGGCAAGCCGATGGACCTCTCCGGCGTCACCTGGCGCTGGTATCCCGGCGACGAGGCGCAGACGGCGGACCCATTCATCGCGGCGAATATGGGCGCGGCCAGCACGCCCGCCCATCGCGGCACGGCCTATGTGGTCTTCGAGGAGCTGGCGCTCTCGACCTATGGCAACCGGCTGCCGCAGCTCTCGTTCGAGGTATTCCGCCCGCTCGCCGATCCCGACACCGCCGAGGGGCTGACCCGCGCCGTCACCATGATCCCGGCCTCCGGCGAGTTCACTTATGCGACGCAGGCCATCCGCAAGACCGATGGCGGCGCGACGGTGCCCGAGAACCTGAACGCTCTGGCCGACTCCACGGACATGGTGGAGGCGCTGGACCGGCTGCAGGCGATGGCGCCTGCGATCGAGAGCGTAAGCCTCGTGGTGGCGTGGTTCGGCGACGATCTGCGCGCGGGATCGTGCAAGGTGCGACCGGGCGTCGAGGTGTCGGCCAAATCGACCACGCCCGCCAGCTGGTCGGTGAACGGCGTCAGCCGCGCCAATGCCTTCCTCGTCAGCCGCGACGACCTGGACCGCCCCGTCTATGGCGGCACGCCGTCCGACTTCGCCGTCGTGCAGGCGATCCAGGAGATGAAGGCGCGCGGGCTCCGGGTCACCTTCTACCCGTTCATCCTGATGGACGTGCCGCCCGGTAACAGCCTGCCGAACCCGTATTCCGACAACGCCGCGGAGACCGGTCAGCCCGCATTCCCCTGGCGGGGCCGGATCACCTGTTCGCCTGCGGCGGGGTTCGCAGGGACCGTGGACAAGACCGCCACGGCGGGCGCGCAGGTCGCGGCGCTGTTCGGCGCGGCCACGCCTGCCAGCTTCAGCGTTTCGGGTCAGTCGGTTTCGTGGACCGGCGCGCCCGGCGACTGGGGTCTTCGGCGCATGGTGCTGCACTACGCCCATCTCTGTGCGGCGGCGGGCGGCGTGGACGCCTTCCTGATCGGCACCGAGATGCCGGGGCTGACCACGATCCGCTCGGGCGCCAGCACCTATCCCACCGTGCAGGCGTATCGGGATCTGCTCGCGGATGTGCGCTCGATTCTCGGGTCGGGGACCAAGATCGGCTATGCGGCCGACTGGTCGGAGTATTTCGGGCACCAGCCGGGCGACGGCAGCGGTGATGTGTTCTTCCACCTCGACCCGCTCTGGGCCGATGCGAACACCGACTTCATCGGCATCGACAATTACATGCCGCTCTCGGACTGGCGGGACGGCTTCGAGCATGCGGACGCGGCCGAGGGCTGGCCCGCGATCCATGACCGGACCTACCTGCAGGGGAACATCGCGGGCGGCGAAGGCTTCGACTGGTTCTACGCCAGCGCGGCCGACCGCTCCGCGCAGGTCCGTACCCCGATCGCCGATGGCGCCGCCAGCAAGCCGTGGGTGTTCCGCTACAAGGATCTGCGCGCCTGGTGGTCGAACGCGCATTACGACCGCCCGGGTGGGGTGGAGAGCGCGACCCCGACAGCATGGGCGCCGCAGTCGAAGCCGATCTGGTTCACCGAGCTCGGCTGTCCGGCCATCGACCGGGGCACCAACCAGCCCAACGTCTTCTTCGACCCGAAGTCGTCGGAGAGCTTCACGCCGCACTTCTCGCGCGGTTGGCGCGATGACGCGATCCAGCGCGCCTATCTCGAGGCGACATATCTCTGGTGGGGCGAGGCCGCGAACAACCCGGTCTCGTCAGTATACGGCGGCCGCATGGTGCACGTCCCCGAATGCGCTGCCTGGACATGGGACGCGCGGCCGTATCCGTTCTTTCCGGCGCTGACCGACGTCTGGACCGACGGCGCGAACTGGCGGCTCGGCCACTGGCTGACCGGGCGGCTCGGGGCGGTGTCGCTCGCGGCTCTGGTCCGGCACCTCTGTCTGCGCGCTGGTCTGCCCGAAGCCCGCATCGACGTCACCGGTCTCTGGGGCGCTGTCGAGGGCTACGCCATCACGGCGCTGGAAAGCCCGCGCGCCTCGATCACCACGCTGTCGCGCCACTTCGGCTTCGACGCGGTGGAGACCGAGGGCGTGATCCGCTTCGTGATGCGCGGGCGGGCGTCGGTCGCCACCCTCGCGCCCGACGATCTGGTTGCGGCCCGCGAGGGCGACGTGCTGGAGCTGACGCGCGGCCAGGAGACGGAACTGCCGCAGGCGCTGAAATGGCAGGTCGCCCGCGCCGACGAGGATTACGACGCGGCCCTCGTCGAGGCGCGGCGCATCACCGTGGACACGACCCGGATCGCCTCCGAGTCCTTTCCGATGGCCGTGCCGCCCGAGGAGGCCGAGCGGCGCTGCCGCCGCGCCCTGATGGAGGCGTGGGTGGGGCGCGAGACGGCGGCGTTCCGTCTGCCGCCCTCGCGGCTCGCGCTCGATCCTGCCGACGCGATCCGGCTCCAGCACGATGGGCGGCTGGTCGATCTGCGGCTGATCTCCATCGCCGATGCCGAGGCGCGCGGCATCGAGGCGGTGCGCCAGAACCGCGCGACCTATGATCTGCCGCCTGGCGATCCCCGCGCGGCGTCACTGACGCGGGCGGTTGTGTTCGGCGCGCCGGATGCGGTGCTGATGGACCTGCCGCAGCTGACCGAGGACCAGCCCGCGCATCGGCCGATGGTCGCCGCGCATGCGGTTCCCTGGCCGGGCGAGATGGCGGTGTTCCGCAGCCCCTCGACCGATGGCTTCGAGCTGCTGACGATATTTGGCGGCCGGGCCCGGATCGGGACACTGGTCTCGGACTTCTTCGCGGGGCCCACCTCGCGCTTTGACCTCGGCAATGCGCTTGTGGTCGATCTGCTGACCGGCACGCTGGAGAGCGTCACTGACCTGACCCTCTTCGGCGGGGCGAACGCGCTGGCCATCGAGAGCGCGCCCGGCGTCTGGGAGATCGTGCAGGCGGGCGCGGCCGAGTTGCTCGCGCCCGGCCGGTATCGGCTGACCCGGCTCTTACGCGGCCAGCGCGGGACCGAGGGCGCCATGGGCAACCCCGTGCCGGCGGGCGCGCGAGTCGTCATGCTGGACACTGCGCTGGCGTCACTGCCCATCGCGGAGGCCGATCTCGGCATCCCGTGGAACTGGCGCATCGGCCCCGCAAGCCGCCTGGTCAGCCACGAGACCTATGTCGCGCAGGCCTTCACGCCCGAGGGCGTCGGACTGCGGCCGTTCTCCGTCGCCCATGTCGAACAGCCGTGGCGCACGCCCCGCACGCCCGGCGATCTGACCATCAGCTGGACGCGGAGGTCGCGTGCACTCTCGGCAGACAGTTGGGGCGGGCTTGAGGTGCCGCTGGCCGAGGAGCTCGAGGCCTACGAGGTCGAGATCCTCGACGGCCCTGCTGTGAAGCGGGTGCTGAGCACAGCCACCACCAGCGCGGTCTACACCGCCGCCCAGCAGACCGCCGACTGGGGTGCGCCGCACGGCCCCGGCGACACGCTCACCATCCGCATTCACCAGCTCTCCGCCCTCGTGGGGCGGGGCGCGTCCAAGACCGCCACGCTGATACTCTGAAGGCCATACCATGTCCGATGCCACGACCCATCTGCTGCTGCCCTACATCCTGGCGGCGCAGGCTCAGAAGCACGTCACCCACAACGAGGCGCTGCGGATCCTCGACGGGCTCGTCCAGCTCTCGGTGCTCGACAGGGATCTGACCGCGCCGCCCGCCAGCCCCACCGATGGCGACCGCTACATCGTCGGCTCGGGCGCGACGGGCGACTGGGCGGGGTGGGATCTGAACATCGCGCTTTGGACCGATGGCGCTTGGCTGCGCCTGCCGCCACGAACGGGCTGGCGGGCTTGGGTCGAGGACGAGGGTCTGCTGCTGGTCTACGACGGGTCTGGCTGGGTCGGGACAACCCCGGCATCGCTGAAGAACCTCGCGCTGCTCGGGCTGGGCACGACGGCCGACGCAGCAAACCCGTTCTCGGCCAAGCTCAACGCCGCGCTCTGGACGGCGAAGACCGTTGCCGAGGGCGGCACGGGCGATCTGTTCTACACCATGAACAAGGAGGTGGCGGGCGACGACCTCGGGCTGACGTTACAGACCGGCTTCGTGACAAAGGCGCTGGTCGGGCTCTTCGGCTCCGACCGCTTCCGCCTCGCGGTGTCCGCCGACGGCAGCACCTTCTTCGACGGGCTCAGCGTCGACAACGCGAACGGCATCGTCGATCAGCCCCGGCTGCCGCGTTTCAAGGCATACACGAACTACGACAACTATGTCGGCGTCGGCACCTGGACGAAGATCGGCCTCAACAACACCGACACCAACGATCAGGGGGCGTTCGACGCCGCGAACAACCACTTCGTGGCGCCAGTCGACGGCACCTACCTGTTCGGCGCGACGCTTATGTACAAAGTCAACGCCAGCACTACCGCGCGCATGCGCGGCCGCCTCGTTGTGAACGGCACGACGGAAATCCGCGGCTCCCTTGGCGAAATCTCCGCCACCCATGTCACGCTCGCCACCGCCATCTGGCTGCAGACGATGGTACCGCTCACCGCGGGCGATACCGTCGAACTGCAGGGGTATTTCCGGGTCGCGGACGGCTATTTCGCCGCCGACCACACGTCCTTATGGGGCGCGAAGATCGGGTGAGCGGCAGAGGGAGGATCCAATGACACCACCCCGATCCAAGGGCTACGTCCGCATGTCCGCCGCCGAGTTCGAGGCCACCCGGGATAACACCGTCGAAGGCGCAGAAATTACACCACGTGCTCGGATACTAACTACGGGCTGCCGCAGACTCGGCTCGAAAACCTGTCGGCGTCTTGCCCGTCCATCGCCTGAATGCCCTGTCGAGGGCAGCCGGGCCGGAATGGCCTACCAGAAGGGCGATTTGCGAGACGGGTAGCGTTGTGTTCGACAGGAGGTCTTCGCTGACGCTCTGGCGCACGTCGTCTTTCATCTGGCTGAAGGAAGTGCCCTTTGCCTGTATGATGCGCTGTACACGACGTGGATGCAGGCCACAGATTGCGGCAAATGACTCAAGAGCCAGATTCTGGTGAGCGATGTTATCCGCAAGCACGCTGCGAAAATAGGAAAGGGTTGATTCGCTGGCGCTGGCGTTGTCCGTGCCGAATTCCCCTCGTGTAGCTTCCACCAGGTCCCAATCCAGCGAGAATGGCGCCCATAGCCATTGCGACGGAAATGAAATCCGCAAACCGTTGATCCCGGATGTGATAAGCGCCTGTTTCGGCAGAAACTCCGGCGGAAGACCTGCGGTGGTCGGCACAGTGACAAGGATGTCATTGGGGTCAAAAGTGTCACCGATACCCTGTCTGATCACGGTCACGTAAAAGGCGACGCCGACTGCATCCAACTGTCTTGATGGCTTCGACACATTGATCGTGCGCTGGATCTCCAAGCTTGCAACGTCGGGTGAAACGAATACGCAATATCGTACATTATCAACTTGCTTCGACACTTCCACCACCACCCGGGAGAGGAAATCTCCCAAGGTGAGCGCACCGCTCGCCGCCTCCCGGAGCCCGGGCGTCCCCTTCCTGGCGGTTTCGATCGCCACCGTTGCGCCGAAATACGGGTCGCCGAGAGTTTCGGCCATGTCCTCCATGGCAGCATAACAGGCGCTCGCCTCAACCAGCATGGCGGGGTCGCTCAGCGCGCCGAGAGGAATCTTGTTCCGAGCAAGGACAGCTTCGATATCGCCGCCCCGCAAGGTGAATGCCTTGGCGAGCGGGAACAGAACCAACATCGCTCGCGTGAATTTCGGGGCAGATGGCTTACTCATCCGGAATCTTCCCTCAGCTTTCAGGGGTTAACCCCAGACGACCGAATTGTGCCACCGCTGGCATGAGAAGCAAACACCTGACCTCACGGGCATGGTAGTTTTCAGGCCAAACATGAAGCGATTCTGGCGACCTACGCGCGGAGCTCATGACCTTTGCAAGCGCAGGAGCCTGAAAATGCTACGAACTAGGATCTTGGGCGCCACCACGATGGTGGCTCTGCTGTTGTCGTCCACGGCCGTGCTGGCGAATGACATCGTCATCACTGGCGGGCGGGTGATCGACCCCGAAACTGGTCTCGATGCAATCCGCAACGTCGCCATCGAGGGCGACAAGATCGTGGCGATCAGCGAGTTCCCCCTGGAAGGCGACGTGGTGATCGACGCGACGGGCCATGTCGTGTCGCCGGGCTTCATCGACCTGCATTCTCATGGCAACAACATCGGCGACTACCGGATGCAGGTCATCCAGGGCGTCACCACGGCGCTGGAGCTTGAATCCGGCCTTGTGCCGATCGGCGACTGGTATGACGGGCAGGCGAAGAAGAACCTGCCGATGAACTACGGCGCCTCCGCAGGCTGGATCCACAGCCGGATCGCGACCTTCAGCGAAACCGATCCATTGGCCACGGTGGAGTTTTTTACGGATGCGCAGGGCCGCACCGACTGGAAACTGGACATCGCCAGCGCGGAGCAGTCCGAACGCATCCTGTCGCTGGTCGAAGAGGGCCTGAAGGACGGTGCGCTCGGCATCGGCGTCAATGCCGGCTATGCGCCGGGGTATGGCCATAAAGAGTATTACGCGCTCGCCGAACTGGCCAAGAAATACAACGTCCCGACCTTTACCCATGTGCGTTATGCCAGCAACACCGAGCCGCAGAGCTCGTTCGAGGCGATCCAGGAGCTGATCAGCCTCGCCGCCATCACGGGCGCGCACATGCACCTATGCCATATCAATTCGACCTCGCTATCGGACATCAAGGCCACGATGGCGCTGGTGGAAAAGGCGCAGGCCCAGGGAATCAACGTCACGACCGAAGCCTATCCCTTTGGCGCGGCCAGCACGGTGGTCGGCGCGGCCATGTTCAGCGGCTCGGATTGGCGTGACCGGATGGACTCGACGGCCAACAATTTCCAGCTTGGCGCGGATCGGATGACCGAGGACGAGTTGGCCGACTATCAGGCCAACAAGCCGGGAACTTTCATCGTCTGGCATTTCCTGGACGAGGCCAATCCTGAAGCTCTTTCGCTGCTGGATATTTCGGTGACCAATCCCGCGACAGCGATCGCCTCGGATTCCGTGTTCTGGTCCTATTTCGACGAGAACGGCAAAATTCTGAACTACGACGGTGACGCGTGGCCGCTGCCCGAGGGTGTCTTCAGTCACCCGCGGTCAACCGCGTCCTATACCAAGATCCTGCGCTCCTATGTGCGCGAACGCGGGCTGCTGTCGCTGAACGAAGCGATCCGCAAGATGTCACTGCTGCCGGCGCAGACGCTGGAAGAGAGCGTGCCGCAGATGCGCACCAAGGGCCGACTTCAGGTGGGCATGGACGCGGATATCGTTGTCTTCGATCCCGCCACGGTCGCCGACCTGGCGACCTTTGAAAACGCCAATCAGCTCACTGTCGGCGTGCAAACCGTGATCGTGAACGGCGGCTTCTCGGTGCGTGATGGGGAGCTGGTACTGGATGCCCCGAATGGCAGGGCGATCCGTAATGCGGTCGTTAAATGAAACTCTTCCAAACGGATAGAGAATAGACCGTGAATGAGGAATACTCCATGAAAGCCACAACCTCCCTTTTTGTTACAACCTTTATTGTCGGGCTGCTGACCGTTTCGGCAGCCTTCGCGCAAGACTTTGATCTGGTGATCAACAACGGCCGGGTCATGGACCCCGAAACGCTGTTCGACGACATCGCCAATGTCGGCATCAAGGACGGGCGCATCGTCGCGATCAGCAGTGACCCGCTGACGGGTGCCGAGACCATTGATGCAACCGGCCAGATCGTGGCGCCGGGCTTCATCGACACGCACTTCCACTTTCAGATGCCGATCGGCTATTCCCTCGGGCTGCGCGACGGGTTGACCAGCAGCATGGATTTCGAGCTGGGCTGCGCGGGATCCTATATCGGGGACTGGTACGAAGCCCGTGCTGGCGTGACCGGGCCCAACTATGGCTGCGCGGTCAGCCATGAGTTGGCCCGCGCGATGTTTATCGACGGGTTCGACGACGCAGACGTCCTGAAACAAGGCCCCCTGGCCGCCCTGGAAGCCCGGAAGAACACGGGCTGGAGCGCGACGCGCCCGACCCTGGACCAGGGCAACGCGATCCTCGAAGAGATCGACAAGGGCCTGCAAGCTGGCGCCGTCGGCATCGGCAGCACCGTGGGCTACATGCGATCTGGCGTCTCTGCGCGCGAGATGTTCGAGGTGCAGAAGGTCGGCGCCCGTTATGGCCGCGCGACCGGCGCACATACGCGTTATACGCTCGGCACCGACACATCCGAGGTTAACGGCGCGCAGGAACTCGTCACAAACGCAATAGCGCTTGGCGCGCCTGCGATCGTTCTGCACTTCAACAACCCCGGCTGGCGCGTGACGCACGAAATGATCACAGGGCTGCAGGAAAGGGGCTTTAACATCTGGGGCGAAGTTTATCCCTACGCCGCGGGTTCCACCACGATCAATGCGGAGTTTCTGGTGCCGGAGGTCTGGCTCGATCAGTTTGGCAATCGCTATGAAGATACGATGCTGGATCCGGTGACGGGTGAGTACTACACCCTGGACACTTACACGGCGACCATCGCATCCGAACCCACCAGGCCGATCGTCGTGTTCAAGATGCCCGAAGAAGACCAGGCGAAGTGGCTGACGCTGAAAGGCGTGACCATGGCCAGCGATGCGACTGCTGCCACGCCGTACGACGCCCCGTGGGATTACCCGTTTGACCAGCTGGGCGGCACCCACCCCCGCACGGCTGGCGCCCGTGGTGCGACGATCCGGCTCGGCCGGGAAAACAACATCCCGATGATGCAGCTGATGTCTATCCTCAGCTACACCGCCGCCAAGCATCTTGGCGATACCGGTCTGAAGTTCATGCAAGAGCGTGGCCGCATCCAGACCGGCATGGTTGCCGATATCGTGGTGTTTGACCCCGTACTCTTCACGGACAATTCGACCTACGAAAACGGCGCCATCCCGTCGACGGGCATGAAAGCCGTGATCGTCAACGGTCAGGTCACCGTGCGGGACGATGTGCTGCTTCCTGTTTTCGCCGGTCAGCCGATCCGGTTCGACCCGGAGGACAAGCCGCGCTTCGAGCCGATCTCGGAAGCGGCGTGGAATGCCCAATTCTCGACCGGGATGCCTGGTGACTTTACGGGTGCCTTCCCCGTGGATGGTGGCAACTGATCGCGACGCAATCTGGCAAGGAGGCGGGATCATGTGGTTTTTGGTCTCCGCCTTCTTGGCAGCCATCCGCGCAGGTGTGGCTGGCGCGACGCCGCCCATCGCGCTTTTTCAACAACACCGGGACATTCCCGAAACGCACTTCAAGAAAAGCAGAAACCGAACATGAAACACCATAATCTTATCATGGCTTGCGCGGTTTCCGTAGCGGCCACCTTCGGCCCGGCATATGGTCAGACAACGGAAGGACAGTCCGTTGGAGCGGCAATCGAGCGGGTCGTGACCGGACTTGCCGGGCGCATAGGCTTTGCCGCCCAGGAAATCGGCGGTGACGAGGTCATCGCGTTCAATGGCGATGAGTCCTTCGCTATGGCCAGCACGTACAAGGTGGCGATCGCTGCTGCCGTGCTGGATCGCGTGGACAAGGGGGAACTCAGTCTCGACCAACTGGTCGAAGTCCCGCCCGACATGTACGTCACCGGCGTAGTTGCGCTTGCCGAGACATTCCCCCACCCCGGGATCCAGCTCTCGGTGGCGAACCTGATCGAGGTGATGATCACGGAAAGCGACAATACTGCGACCGACGTCTCCATGGGGCTGGCAGGCGGACCCGCGGCGGTGACCGAGTACCTGCGCAGGCTCGGGATCACCGATTTCAGGGTCGATCGGACTACCCGCCAGATTCTCATGGATTTCTACGGCTTGCCGGGGGTCACTCCAGACGATATCGCCGAGGCTATCAGAAACAACCCGGCACTGGTGCAGGCGCAGGTTGATCCCAATCCGGACTTCGAGGCGGATCCCCGTGACCACGCAACGCCCCTTGCGATGCTCCAACTGCTGCGTGCCATCGATGGAGGCACGGCGATAAGCCCGGAAAGCCGCGAGTTTCTGCTGGGAGTCATGTCGCGCACGCGCAGCGGCCCTGGCCGTCTCAAGGGACTGATACCGATGGGAACGCCCGTCGCGCACAAGACCGGAACCGCAGGCGGAATTGCCAACGACGTTGGTTTCATCACGCTCCCCGACGGTCGACGGTTTGCCATCGCCGTGTACACGAACAGCAACGAGACATCCGTTTCGGACAGGGATCGGGCAATTGCCGAGATCGCCCGCATGCTGTTCGACTACTTCTACTTGGCTCCGGTGGCCAAGCAATAGGCGTTCAAATTTAGCCGGGGCGCACCTTTGCCGGTGCGCCCAAAACGCAGACCAAGGGGCTGATCGCCGACACACGACACGGAAGCGCCCGGTGCAGCGGAGATCCTGCACGAAGGAGAACGGAATTTTTTAGCGCCCTCTGCAACGCTGATAGGAGCAACCAAATGAAAAGACTGAACCCAAAGACCATGACCGCGGCGCTTGCCGTGGCCGTCAGTGTCGGTCTGTCGGCGGCTGCTCAGGACGCCTCGGGGCCGATCCTGTTCACGAATGTCAACGTCTTTGACGGCGTGAACGAAGCCCTGATCATGAATGCCAGTGTCGTGGTTACGGACAACCTGATCACCGCAGTCTCGGCCGAACCGCTTGCTGTTGCAGGGGGCACGGTCATCGACGGTGGTGGTCGTACCATGATCCCGGGCATGATTGACGTCCACTGGCACACCTACTTCGCGAACTTGACGGTTGGGCAGCTGCTGAACTCCACTGATATGGGTGACATTACGATTGCCGGATTGCTGGGCAACGAACAGGTGCTGATGCGCGGCTTCACCACCGTCCGCGACATCGGGGGCAACCCGTTCGCAGTGAAGAAAGCCATCGATGCCGGGAAATTCCCCGGTCCCCGCATGTTGGTGGCCGGACCGCCGCTGGGTCAAACCGGCGGCCACTTTGATCTGTATGCCTATAACGACGTGCCGCGCGATCCATCGGCCCCGCTGCCCTACCTGGAGCGGAACGGGGTGGTCGCGATTGCAGACGGGGTTCCGGATGTGACGCGCAAGGCGCGTGAAATCCTGCGGATGGGCGCCCACCAAATCAAGATCGCGGGCGGTGGCGGCGTGACCTCGATCTATGACCCGCTGGACGTCACCCAGTACTCGCTTGAAGAGATGCAGGCGATCGTCGGTGTTGCGGACAACTGGAACACCTATGTCGCCGCGCACATCTTTACCGACAAGGCCATCCAGAGGGCGATCAGGGCCGGGGTCAAGACGATCGAGCACGGCAATCTCATCATGGAGGAAGAGACCCTCCAGATGATGAAGGACAATGGCGTCTGGCTGAGCGCGCAACCGCTCATCGACGACGAGGACAGGCTGGTGTTCGACAATCCCACCAGCACCGCGAAGTGGATCGAAGCCACCGACGGAACCGGCAGGAATTACGAGGCGGCCAAGGCGATGGGCGTCAAGATCGCCTTCGGCACCGACATGCTGTTCGATCCTGCGGCCGCGGCGAGGCAGGGCAAGATGGTGACCAAGCTGATCAACTGGTTCACGCCCTATGAGGCGCTGAAGATGGTGACATCCGACAACGCGGAACTGCTGATGCTGAGCGGTCCGCGTCACCCGTACCAGGAAGGCCCGCTCGGCGTGATCGCTGAGGGCGCCTATGCCGACCTGATCCTCGTCGACGGAAATCCGCTGGAGAACCTCGACCTTGTCGGGGACGCCGAGGCCAACTTCGACCTGATCATGAAGGACGGCGTCATCTACAAGAACACGCTTCAGTGAAAACGGCCGCCCGGCACGAAAGCTCGGCGGGCGGCTTCATGGCTCGGAGACCGATAGTTGCACCCATTGCGGATTGAACGGCTTGTCTACCGATGGCCGGGCGCGGAGCGCAGCACGCTGGAGATTGGCGCGCTGTCTCTCGCGTCCGGCGAGAGCCTGTTCTTGTATGGGCCGAGCGGCTGCGGAAAATCGACCTTGCTGTCCGCGATCGCAGGCGTGGTCGATGTGCCGAAGGGGAGCATCCGCGTAGCGGATCAGGATATTGGCGCCCTGCGCGGTGGTGCGCGGGACCGGTTCCGGGTGGATCAGGTCGGCATGATCTTTCAGGTGTTCAATCTTGTTCCATGGCTGAGTGCCCTCGAGAACGTCCTTCTTCCCTGCACATTCTCGCAGCGTCGCTGCAAGCGTGCGGGCGACGATCCTGCGGGAACGGCCCGCCGACTGCTTGACGAATTGGGTCTGTCCGATCCGTCGCTGGCATCCAAGCCGGCCAGCGAGCTCAGCGTGGGCCAGCAACAACGGGTTGCCGCTGCGCGTGCGCTGATCGGCAAGCCGGACCTGATCCTGGCGGACGAGCCGACCTCGGCGCTGGATGAGGCGGCAAAGGCGGCCTTCGTCGACCTGCTGGCGCGGGAATGCGCCGAAGCGGGCGCCGCTCTGCTCTTCGTCAGTCACGACCGCAGCCTGGAGCATCATTTCGACCGTGGCGTTGACTTCCTCGCCCTCAACGGGGGCGCCGCCTGATGCTGAGGTTCAGCCTGCGCAGCCTGTGGAACCGCCGGTTCGTCGCCGGCCTGACCGTGCTGGCCATCGGCCTCAGCGTCGCGCTGATCCTGGGGGTCGAGCGGCTGAGGGACGGCGCGCGCGACAGCTTCGCCAACTCCGCGTCGGGGATCGACCTGATCGTGGCGCCGCGCGGCAATTCCGTCCAGATCCTGATGGCCACCGTTTTCGGCGTCGGCGGCACCGGGACCGGCATGACCTGGGACAGCTTCGAGTGGCTCGAGGATCGGCCCGAGGTGGCCTGGGCGGTCCCGATCCAGATGGGCGACAATCATCGCGGCTATCCGGTGATCGGGACGGATGCATCCTATTTCGAGCATTTCCGGCACTCTGGCGGTAAGCCGCTCTCTCTTGCCGCTGGCTCGTTCTATACCGGCGATGCGGCGGACGCGGCCGTGATCGGGGCCGAAGTCGCGGCGCGGCTCGGCTATGCTCCCGGTGCGGTGATCGTCAACGCCCATGGCTCAGGCGAGGTCTCATTCGACCTGCACGACGACGCGCCCTTCACCATCTCGGGCGTGCTCGCGCCGACCGGCACCGCCGTCGACCGGATGGTCTTCGTCACGCTCGAAGGCTTCGACACCCTGCATGCGCAGGAAGACGCGCCGCTGGCCGACCCCCTGGACCCGGCCGCGATGCCCGCCGACGATCATGGCGAGGATGGTGCGCACGACGACCATGACGCGCATGACGCGCACGACGACCATGAAGATCATGGCGACCACGAAGGCACGGAGGCCGGACACGGTCACGAACCGGACCGGATCAATGCCGTCTACGTCGGGCTGATCGATCGGACGAATGTCCTCGGTCTGCAGCGGGCCGTCAACGAACGCCCCTCCGACGCGTTGAGCGCAGTCCTCCCGGCTGTCGCGCTCGCCGAGCTCTGGGGGATCACCGGGACGGCCGAGCGCGCGATGCGACTGATGGCGTGGGCCGTGGCTTTGGCGGGAATGATCGGCATGGTGGTCATGCTCTCTGCGACTCTCGACACCCGACGGCGTGAATTCGCGATCCTGCGGTCTGTTGGCGCCACGCCCGGCCGTATCTTTGCGCTGATCGTCACCGAAGCCGCCGTCCTCACCGCTGCGGGGCTGGTGCTGGGCCTTGTTCTGCTTACGGTGGCCACGTTCGTGACCGACCCGATCCTGTCCGCCCGTTTCGGTCTGCGATTGGGCTTGAATGTCTTCGGAGCGCGCGAACTGACCACCCTTTTCCTCATCTTCTGCGCAGGGCTTCTTGCCTCGCTTGTCCCGGCAGTCCGGGTCTATCGCATGACGCTGGCCGACGGGCTGTCGGTTCGGCTATGACAATTCAAAGGTAATTCTCCATGACCATGTTCGCCCGCCTCGTCTTGATATTCTTGCTTGCCGTTCCTCCGGGTCTCGTACAAGCGGCTGATCCTCAGGAAATCTCGTGGGCTACGCTTGCACCTCCGGCCACCGTGATCGAGAACCCGTTCGAGACCCTCACCGACGACCAGATGGACGGCCTTCGTCAGATCCTGCGGTTCGAGGCACGGGCCGAGCGGAGCGATGACGTCGAAGCTCGCGCCGAAGCGCAAATGCTACGCGAACAAATGGCTAAGGACGGCCTCGATGTCGACGGATTGTTCGCGGCGCGTCTGGCGATCATGGAAAAACGCGAAGCGGCGGCCTCCGCTGTGAACGAGGCACTTGTCGGCAAGAACATCCGGATGCCTGGATATGTGCTGCCCCTCGAATTCAAGGACCGCAAGGCTGTCGAGTTCCTGCTTGTGCCCACCATCGGCGCCTGCATCCACACCCCGCCGCCGCCCGCCAACCAGGTCGTCCATGTGGTCTATCCCGAGGGCATCGAGGTGAACGGACTTTTCACCCCCGTTTGGATCACCGGGACCATGGTCGCCCAGAGTTCGGTTCAGGACGTTGGGTATGTCGACGGACAGGCCCCGGTCTCCGTCAGCTATTCAATGCAGCCGGTGCTGGTCGAGGTGTACGGCGGATGAACGCCGATGCTTGGGACTGATCGGTATCACGGCATGGCGGACCACACGTGGCGGCGAAAGCGTCACCCCCAAGATGCCTCGGATTGAGATGGATCGGAGGCTGCCCTCCCAAGAAGGCGTCATGCGGTGCGAGACGAGTACGTCCGAAACACCCGTTGCCTGAGGGCATGCCTTATAAAAGCACATAACATCAATAGCTTAAGGGTCGGAGAAGGTTCGACGTCAGGCCCGTCCCCTCCGCCACTTGCCCTTGCGAAACGTGTCTCCCGATCCGGCTGCGGCCGGATTTTCTCGTTGTTTTCGAGGGTTATACGGGAGGGGCTGTTCACCGGACATACTGGGAACGGCCCAAAATCCGTTCTCTATGGGCCGATATTCTCCGGATCTCATGACTGCGCCGATTTGGTGAATAGCCTGTAACCATCTGTAAATAAGATGTTTTGCGAGGCTCAAGCTGAGCACTCCGATTCCGGTCGCTCGCGGCCAGATGGAACTGATGTCCAACGGTCTCCGAGCCATGTGGCTCGTAACACAGCTGTCAATCAGCAGAAACTGCTTCAAAGTTCGCTAGAGCAGACCGAAGGTTCTCCATGATTTCCTCCGCCAGCACCTCTGGCTCCGGAAGGTTTTCCAGGTCTGTCATTGACGCGTCGCGTAGCCAGAAGAGATCGAGGCTCGCCTTGTCGCGTGCCAGCAGTTCTTCCCTGTCAAAGGCGCGCCAGCGTCCATCTGGGCATTCTTCGCTCCACGTGGGACTGCGTTCGTGACGGTTTTCAGGACTGTAGCAAGACACAAATTCCTTGAGATGCGAATACGTTAGGGGCTTCTGTTTCAACGTATGATGCACGTTGGTGCGGTAATCGTAGTACCAGACCTTGGAGGTCTGCGGATCGGGGCTGGCTGCCCGGTTGTCGAAGAAGATCACATTCGCTTTCACGCCCTGCGCATAGAAGATGCCAGTAGGCAGACGAAGGATGGTATGCAGGTCGGTAGTTTGCAGCAATTTCCGCCGAATGGTTTCTCCCGCGCCGCCCTCGAACAGAACATTGTCGGGTACGACCACCGCGGCCCGTCCGGTTGTCTTCAGCATGGTTCGTATATGTTGGACGAAATTCAGCTGCTTGTTCGACGTGGTCGCCCAGAAATCCTGGCGATTGTATGTCAGGTCGTCCGTTTCCTGTTCGCCTTCGGCATTGGTGAAGCTCATCGAGCTCTTCTTGCCGAACGGCGGATTCGCCAGAACATAGTCGAAGGTCTCGGGAGGCGGAGAAATCAGGGCGTCAGCGGGTGATACCAACGTGTCGCCAGTCATTTCGCCGATCCCATGCAGGAACATGTTCATCAGGCAGAGGCGCCGCGTCCCGGCGACAATCTCGTTGCCGAAGAAAGTCGAGTGCTTCAGGAAAGCCTTCTGGTCCTTGTCGAGCGCAGGGTTGTCCGGGTCTGTCAGGAATTCGTGGGCGGCAAGGAAAAAACCACCGGTGCCACAGGCCGGATCGGCGATGGTCTTGCCGGGCTCTGGGCGGACGCATTCGACCATTGCGCGGATCAGAGCGCGCGGCGTGAAATACTGGCCAGCGCCAGATTTCGTATCCTCGGCGTTGCGCTCCAGAAGCCCCTCATAGATGTCGCCTTTGACGTCTGCACCCAGCATGACCCACTTGGTGCCGTCCACCATGTCGATCAGGCGGAAGAGTTTGGCGGGGTCTGTGATCTTGTTCTGTGCCTTGGTGAAGATCTGGCCAAGCATGCCTTTCTGCTCGCCCAACTTGCGTAGCAGCATGACGTAGTGCGCTTCCAGTTCTGCCCCCCGGCGCGAAGTCAGGCTGGTCCAGTCGAATCCTTCCGGAATGCCCACATCGCGGCTGTAGGGGGGCTTGGCGTATTCATCGGCCATCTTGAGGAAGATGAGGTAGGTCAGCTGCTCGAGATAGTCGCCATAACCGACGCCGTCGTCACGCAGCGTGGTGCAAAAACTCCAAACTTTGGAGACGATTGGGGCAGTATTCATCAGGCATTCCCCGCCTTATTGAATTTCAGGAACGCGGCCATCAGGCTGGGTACTTTCTCGGTGCCTTCCAATTGCATTTCGACTGATCTTTGGTTGCTCGTAATCCAAGTGAGGAGTTGCGCAACATCATACGCCGTTCGTACCGGGTAGTTGTCACCGGGAACCTGACAATGCTGACCAACACGGTAAGCACGCAGCGGCCATTTTTCTTTCTTCCCGGTGGGCGGAGCCACGGCTCCATCGTAGCCGCTCTCAAGAATCCACCAGAGCCGAGCACAGTTTTCTACCGTCCAGCCCCCCTTAACCCGCAGCCACTCCTCGCACCAAGCCTGCGCTGTTGCCTTGTCCGTCTTGCGCTTCTTCCAAGTACTCAATGCGGTCACCATGTCCGGGGTCGTAGAAAGTCGGTCTTGGATGAAGTCGCGCACCAATTCTGTGCGGGACAGGTCGACGCGATGGATGGAGCGCATCCGATCTTCCTCGGTTGTGAACATGCCATTTAGACAAATCATTCTGCGCCATCGAAGAACCACGTGGAAGGCCGTGGAACGGTCGACCGAATTCGTCACCTCGATCTCTGGCCGGTAGCGATCTGGCTGAAGAAGATCCTGAGCAAAATCGTATGCCTGATTCACCAATGGGACGGAGATGCGCACCCGTTCGCCGTATTCCGTCATGGTGATTTCCGCGCCGGCGTCTTTGAGCCCGGCGTTCGAGAGGTTTTCGGTAAGCCAAGAACCCAGCACGCGATGTTGCAGCAAATCGTACTGGTCCGACACGACCGCGACCGGGCGTTCATGCGCATCGCCATCGAAGGGCATCCGCCAGATGCTGCGCAAGCGCGGATTGTCGTTCGGGTGCGTCCCAAAAGGGCGCAGGGCGAAGTCCGGCAGGGCGCCACGCAGGTCCGAGGCCGCGACAGTCTTGCGCGTGAAGGTGCTGGACAGGGGCAGCCCTTTCCAATGCGACACGCCATAGATGTCATTGAGGGCGTCAAAGGCCATGCTGTGCCTCCTTCTGCTTTTTGGAGACGCGCTTGCGGCGTGCTTTTGGGGTCTTCGCGCGGTCGGTCTTGATGCGGGCCAGCAGGGCGGAGGCGGGTTCGTCCTCCGGGTCCTGGGGGACGAGTTGGCCGGAGAAGGCTTTTTTCAGGATGGATTGGCGGAGCGCGTCTGCACGGGTGAGGGCTGAGTCGACCTCGGCCTCGAGCCGCGCGGCGGCTTCAAGCTGAGCGTCGAGGAGTTGGACGATTTCGGCTTGTTCTGCGGGGGAGCAGATCGGGACAGGCGTCGCTTTGATGTCGCCTCCGGAAACACCTGATTGACCAGCCGTCGTTCGGATGCGGCGTTCGATATAGGCACGGCTTTGGCCGCAGTTCGTTGCGGCCTCAAGGTATGCCGGATTCAGGATGTCGGACCTGATCTCGCAGCGAATGAGCTTGTCGGGATAGACGTGACTGCCATCACCCCGATACATAGCCGAAACGCCAACGTAATCGCGCGACCCGTTGTAGCGCGTGAACACAAGATCCCCATAAGAAAGACAGTAATTCTCGAAACTGCCGTCCGGATCGGTGATGCGCCGAAAGTCCTCCAAGTCGAAGGCCATAGGTCGGACGGCACTGATCCGGAAAATCTTGAACGGGCCTTTTTCGTCAGGCTTGGCCGAAATGCCGTTTCGGATGGCCCAAGCCAGTGCTTCAAACGGTAGGTAGACCCAGCCTTTGGGCAAATCCCGAAGGTCCGAGTAGTCGAATTTGGTTGGCCATGCTGGCCGCTTCGGCTTCGCGGGTTTCTTGCCCTTCTCGCCATCCGCATGCCATTTGGCGAGGGCCTCCTGCCAGGCGTCGAGGGCGGTTTTGTAGCGGGTGTCGCGTTCGGATTGGATGCGGGCAAGGAGGGTTTCGGGGGCTTCCAGTTTGTCCGCGTTCTGCGCGCGCCAGTTGGCGGTGAGGCGGCCTTCGAAGGCGGATTTCAGCAGGGACTGACGGTAGAGGCCGAGGGTGGCGCGCGCCGTTTGCAGGCTCTCGACCCCCTTGTCGATCTCGTCGAACATTGCCTCGATCTTCTCCACGATGCGGCGTTGTTCGTTGGTGGGAGGGACGACAACAGGTAACTTGCCGAAGCGCGCATGTGTCAGGTTCAAGCCACTATCATTGATCCCTGTCTTCATCGCGTCGATACGCTGTTGCGTTTCATGAAGGCGAATGAAGCGCGAAAGAAACTGCGGGTCGAGCAGTTCCGGATGTGGCCGAAAGCGGTACATCTTTCCAGACATCATCAGCCGCGACCGGGTTTTCTTGACAAGGCATGCGACACCGCATCGGTTGCGTGGTCCTGCACATGTCATAAGGACGTCGCCTGGCTTGATTTCGATCTGAGGGCGAGGGTCGAGCTTTTCAGGCAGTGCCTTGTTTTCGTGAGACCAAAACTCGCCGTGCTGAATCGCTGTTGTTTTGACAACACCCCATTCGTTGTCTTCTGCTGGACGGCGTTCGCATTGCGGGCTCCACCCCTGTTGGAAGGGTTTGCCGGTTTCTTGTAACTCTACAAGATCCGCAATTTCAGCGGTTATCCATGAACTTGGCAAATCCGTCATGCTGAGAGCGCCTCATTCATCTCGGTCATGACCTCGTCCATGCCGTCGCCAAAGAGCGCATACATCTGCCCCATCCCGCCCTTGCCGTCGAAGGGGGCCATTTCCAGATCGTCGCGCTCGATGGTGAAGGAGGTGGCGAGGTGGTCGCGGATCATGCGCAGCCAGTCCATCTGCTCCTCGGTGAACTTCTCGCCCGCACCCGAATGGCGGTTCAGCACCCAGTTCTGGAAGTTGCGCCGCACCCGTTCGGAATGGCGGGTGAGGGTTTCATCCAGCCCCGTGACCCGGCGGATCAGCGCCACCAGCGCAGTCAGGTCGCTGGCCGGGTTGCTGCCCTTGTAGTCATCAAGATGCGCATAGGCGCGCCAGACGGTGAGCGGGGCGAGGCGCGGGCGATCCTCGGTCAGTTTCTTCAAAACGTCCTTGATCATCGCGTAGGTGACATCTGACCGGCGGGCGGGGGTGTTGAAGTAGATGGTTAGCGCCTCGATTTCATCGCGGTTCTCGGTCAGGTAGTCCTCGAACTCTTCCGCGATCTTCTTCGCATTTTCCGCCACATCGCCCGCCCATTCGGCGCGCAAAAGCGTGTCGAGGTTGTCATGGTCGATGGTCTGTTCGTTGTCGCGGCGGATCGTGTCCATCAGATTGATCAGCGGGCCGGTGAAGACGTTGGCGGCGTGTTTGATCCGTTCCTCGCGTGCGGCCTTCATGGCGGCATCGTCGGGCTCGGGGTGGCCCGCGGCCTTGGCGTCGACCTCCACCTTGTCGGGGTCGACGGCGTCGAAGAGGTCGCGCACAATAGTGGTGAGAGCTTTGCCTGCCTCGCCGGTGATCTTTTCCTGATCCTCGGTCCCCAACTTGTTGTCGAGGCGGGACAGGCGAGCGGCAAGCGAGCTGACGGTTTCCTCGGACCGGTCGCCCATCATCAGCCCCATAGCGAGGTCCTTGAAGGGTATCGAGGGTTTGGTGTCGAGCGGCTGGCTGGCTGTCTTGAGTGACTTGGTGACGCCGACGGCATCGACGATGACATAGTGCGTCTTGGCCTGAGCGGAGGGGGAGACCTTTTTCAGGTCGTCAGGTTTCATAACACGGGTGCCGCGGCCCTTCATCTGCTCGAAGTAATTCTTCGATTTCACGTCGCGCATGAAGATCAAGCATTCGAGCGGTTTGACGTCGGTGCCCGTCGCAATCATGTCCACTGTCACGGCAATTCGCGGGTAATAATCGTTGCGGAAGGCCGAGAGCGAGGATTTCGGGTTCTTCGCACCGTTGGTGATCTTGCGACAGAAATCGTTGCTTTCGCCGAATTCCTGCCGGACCGTCTGGATGATGTCGTCAGCGTGGCTGTCGGTCTTGGCGAAGATCAGGGTTTTTGGCAGTTCCTTGCGTCCGGGGAAGATAGTTTGCCATTTGTCGTGGAAAGCGCGGATCACGGTGCGGATCTGGTCGGGGTTTACGACGGATCGGTCGAGCTGGGTGGCGGCGTAGGCCTGTTCGTCGTCTTGCGTTTCCCATCGCCGCGCGCGGGTTTCGCGTTCGCGCTTTTCGACCAGCTGCTCGGCTTTAAGCGTCTCGCCACCTTGGGTGATTTCGGTTTCGATCAGGAAGATTTCATTGCCGACGTTGACCTTGTCGGCGACGGCCTTTTCGTGGGTGTATTCGCTGACGACGTTCTTCTGGAAGAACCCATAGGTGCGGTTGTCGGGCGTCGCGGTCAGGCCGATCAGGTAGGCGTCGTAATACTCGATGACCTGGCGCCAGAGGTTGTAGATGGAGCGGTGGCATTCATCGATCACGACGACGTCGAAGTATTCCGGTGGCAGCTTGGCGTTGTAGACCACTGGCAACGGTTTCTTGCGGCGCCATTTCTGCTCGGCTGGGTTTTCGTCCTCTGCGCCTTCGTTCAGTTCCTCACCCTTGAGCGTAGCGTACATGCGCTGAATTGTGGAGATTATGACCTGGCAGTCGCCGGCAATCGAGGGCGAGGAGAGGCGCTGGACATTGTGGAGCTCGGTGAACTTGCGATTGTCGTCGTTGGGGATGAAGGCCATGAATTCCTGTTCGGCTTGCTCACCGAGGTTCTTGGTGTCGACAAGGAACAGGATACGGCGCGCGCCTACGTGTTTGAGTAGCCGGTAGACCTGCGTGATCGCCGTGAAAGTCTTGCCGGACCCCGTGGCCATCTGGACGAGGGCGCGGGGTTTGTCGGACTTGAGCGAGGTTTCGAGGTTCGTGATCGCCTTGATCTGGCAGTCACGTAGACCGTCCGGGTTGAGATCTGGCAGCGCTGCGATACCTGTGCGCAGGCTCTTCGGGGCTTGCCACCAGGCCTTAAGGGTTTCGGGGCGATGGAAGTTGAAGACCTCTCGCGATCGCGGGCTTGGGTCACGCGCGTTTGTGAAGCGCGTGACTTGACCGGTGCTTTCGTAGAGGAACGGCAGCGGTTCTGCGTTGGATACCCATTTCAGCTTGGCGTTGGCGTATCCTTCGGATTGTTCCTCGACCGAGGTCAGGCGGACGCCCCAGTTGTCAGGTTTCGCCTCGACAACGCCGACAGCCTGCCTGTCAGCGAAAAGAACGTAGTCGGCCGGTCCGATGTCGGTTTGATACTCACGGACGGCCACTCCCAAGCCAGCATTGAAGTCCAGCGCATCCTTGTCTTGAACATGCCAACCGGACGCCCGCAGGCGTTCGTCGATCCGGTCCCGAGCGAATTGCTCAGGCGTTTGGTTGACATCAGGTGACACGCGATAGGGCCTGAGATTTTTTCTCTTTTTTCAGTAATGAAGGTCGGCACTTAGAATTGCAATTCCCAGAAATGCCCCGGCTCGACATGACTAGAGTACTTGTGAACTACTTCCATTGATCCTTCCAAACCACCGGAAAAGGCTCCAACATCCGTGCGAGCGTCAATTCCGGCCCCTGCGTGCCTTCTAGGATTACCTCAACGATGTCTGGATCAAGCAGCGTCAGGCGCAGTACCCGGGTCATGTAGGACGGCGCGATCCCCTCGCATTCCGCCAGTTCTGCAATGGTCGTGAACGCGCCCGACTCCAGCATGCGCTTCCATCGGAACGCTCGTGCCAGCGCCTTGATCAGCGTATTGTCGGACCTGGGCTGCTGCGATGCGCCCTCCGGCAGTTGCATCTTCTTTCGCCCGCCGCGCTTCACGAGGCGGAACGGGATGTGCAGCGTCACGGTGTCCGGGATCGGTGTCCTGCTGGTCATGCGGCCTTACCCCTTTTTATAGCGTCATCGACGGTGCGAAGCTGTTGGTACGCAGGTGGCGAGGGCATGGTTGTCATGCTGGCTGTCCTTGATGGCTCAGGTCGCTGTGCCACCCTCGCTGCCGCCCCTGAATGACCGCTGATTACGCGATGCCCTTGATGGCTTTGTAAGGCGATGCAGGCGCGACGGGGTATGCGCGGAGCAGGCACTGGAGAGGGTGGGAGATGGCGATATGCATTGGAATTGACGCAGCCAAGGTCGTGCATTGGGCGGTTGGTATCGACGGCGCAGGTGGGGTTGTTCTCGACCGCGCGGTCGAGAACAACCCGGCGGCAATTGATGCGTTCATATCTGATCTGCGGGCCCTGAAGGGGGACGTCGTGATCGGGATCGACGTGGTCGGTTCGTTTGCGCGCTTCATCGAGGCAAGCCTTCTGGCCGAAGGATTTGCCCTGGTTCACACCCCGGGCATTGCCGTGAACCGCGCAGGCCAGGGCTTTGCCGGAGGTGAGCGCAAGTCCGATCCTCGCGATGCCCGTACCATCGCGGAGCTGGTGCGCACACGTGATCTTCGCCCGGTTCTGGCTGATGACGACACCCGCGTCGCGCTGCGCCTCAAGGTGGGGCGCAGGCGCGATCTGATGCAGGACCAGGTGCGCCGCATCGCCCGAATTCGCGGGCTCTTGTGCGGCATTCACCCCGGCCTGGAACAGGCGTTCGACCTGTGCTGCAAGGGGCCTCTGGCGCTGCTCACCCGCTATGTGACGCCGGCCGAGATCCGGCGCGCAGGGCAGGCGCGGATCGTGGCGCATCTGAAGAAAACTCCGCACCTGCATGGCGGCGCGACTCTGGCCCGGCGTGCCTTGGACTGCGCCGGGACGCAAACCATCATCGTTCCTGGCGAAGCGGCCACAGCCGAGTTGATCCGCGAGCTGGCAGCGGAAGCCCTGGAGGCCCGACAAAAGATCGCCCGTATCGAAAAAGACCTCGAAGGCATTCTCAGCGACCACCCTGACGCCGCCCTCATCCGTTCGTTGCCGGGGATGGGGGTGGTGCTGACGGCAGAATTTCTGGCCGCGATCGGCAACATCGGGCGCTTCTCCTCGGCGGACGCGCTTGCCGCGGCGGCTGGACTGGCGCCAGTCCAACGCCAATCGGGCAAACGTGCGGGCTGGCGGCGCGCCTATGGCGGTGACAAGGTGCTCAAGAGGGTTTTCTACCAAAGCGCGTTCTGCGCCGTGACCCAAAAAGACCCGCTGTCCAAAGCCTTCTACGACCGCAAGCGTCGCGAGGGAAAACACCACACCCAAGCCCTCATCGCCCTCGCACGCCGACGCGTCAATGTGCTGTGGACCATGCTGCAAAGGCGCGAGGTGTTCGATCCGAAGCGAAATGCTGCTTGACTTACCCATTACGCAGCCGCCTCGATGCCGCCTGCAAGCATCTCGCGTGCAAGGCCACTGAGGCCGTCGACGCGTAGCCGGACATTGAGCCCGTCCGTGCCGATGTCCACGCGCTCGACCAACAACGACGCGATGCGGGCCTGCTCGGCGGGGAAGAGTTCGTCCCAGAGCGGATCAAGGCGGATCAGCGCGTCATGGGCGTCGGCCTCGGTGATCTCGTCATCCTGCGTGCGTGCCGCTTTCCATGTTCCGGCCACGATTTCGGGTTGGCGGAACACGGCGCGGAGTTGGTCGATGACGGCGGCCTCGATTTCACCTGCTGGGACGCGCCCTACGGGACAGGACCCTGCACCGTGTTTCAAGACCGTCTGGCTGACATAGTACCGATAGAGCTTGCCGCCCTTGCGCGTGTGCGTCGGCGAGAAGGCCGCGCCATCGGGGCCATACAGAAGACCTTTCAGCAGCGCAGGCGTCTCGGCGCGGGTGCGGGCGGCACGTTTTCGGGGGCTCTCCTGGAGGATTGTATGGACCCGGTCCCAGACATCCCTGTCGATGATGGCATCGTGCTCGCCGGGATAGCTTTCGCCCTTGTGGACCGCTTCGCCGATGTAGGCGCGGTTGTTCAGCATCCGGTAGAGGTATTTCCTGTCGATCCGGTTTCCTTTCGGGGTGCGGATGTCGCGCGCCGCCAGGTCCCGCGCCAGTTCCGTGCCCGAGCCGATCTCGAGGAACCGGTCGAAGATCCAGCGGACATGCTCCGCGCGATCATCGTCGATCTGCAGCTTCCGGTTCTCGACGCGGTAGCCGTAGGGCGGCACCCCGCCCATCCACATGCCCTTCATCCGGCTGGCACGGACCTTGTCGCGGATGCGTTCCGCCGTGACCTCGCGCTCGAACTGGGCGAAGGACAGCAGGATGTTCAGCGTCAGCCGCCCCATGGAGGTGGTGGTGTTGAAGCTCTGCGTGACCGAGACGAAGGTCACGCCGTTGCGGTCGAACACCTCGACCAGCCTGGAAAAATCCATCAGCGCGCGCGACAGGCGGTCGATCTTGTAGACGACGACCACGTCGACCAGCCCGTCCTCGACATCCGCGAGCAGGCGTTGCAGGGCGGGGCGCTCCAGCGTGCCGCCGGAGATGCCGCCGTCATCGTAGAGATCGCGGACCAGCACCCAGCCCTCGGAGCGCTGGCTGGCGACATAGGCCTCGCAGGCCTCCCGCTGGGCATCGAGGGAGTTGAACTCCTGCTCGAGACCTTCCTCGGAGGATTTCCGGGTGTAGACGGCGCAGCGCAGTTTCCGGACGACGGGTTTGGTCATGTGCCCCTCCGATGAATTTTCTGCCGGCCCGATACTTGCGCAGCCTGCGTACGGCTCTGCGAAGGCGCCACTGGAGCCTCCGCTGGCCTGCGGCCACCGCGCCTTAACCCAAAGAACACCCAGCCGTTCCAGCGCGTGCCGGTGATGGCGCGGGCAATGGCCGACAGCGATTTGTAAGGGCGACCCTGCCAGTCGAAACCGTCAGCAGTGACGGTGACGAGATGCTCGACGCCCTGCCATTCACGGATCAGCCGTGTTCCGACGATAGGTTTCAGGTCAGCGCGGATGCGGCTCTTCTTGCGGTCGCCACCGTCCAGCTGTTCACCGAGGGCTTCCAGCCGCTTCACCGTCGCCGGTTTCAACCCGCCATAGGCCAACTCCTGGATGCGATAGGCCAGGCGGCTTTCGAGGTAGCGGCGGTTGAACGGCGGCGGTTCGCTGTCGAACAACTCGCGCCATTGCTGCTTCAGGTCCGGCGTCGCGGTGGTCTTCAGCGCGGCCAGGCGGGCGGGAATGGGGTCGTGTCTGGTCATGGGGTTCTCCGGTGCGTTGGAGGTGCATGACGCCATGGGTCGGGCGGAGAGTGTAGGGACCTTTCTCCATGCGGGGCAGAGTGTTTGCTTGACTGGCATGCTCTCAGGCGCACGAGCCCCATCGCCAGAAGCCGGCACAATGCGGCGCGGCGTTCGATGGGTGTCATTCGATCCGGGGGCAGGGGGTTCGATCCGGCCATGGGGTTCTCCAACATGTTCTGAAGAGGAAAAGCCGGTCGGTTCGCCGGATTGGGACATCCGGGGTGGGAATTCCTGACTTGAGGCAATCTGCGGTCGATCGTGCAATCGCCCCGGATAAAGGAGCCAAAATGGCAAAACCAAGAATTGTCGGCGCGCCCCAACTCTCGCGCCTCCTCAACGAGGCCCCGCCGGATCAGATGCTGGGGTTTCTGCGCGCGAAGCAGATCTCGGACCTCATCGCAGCAGACGCCCTGATGTATGGTCCGGATGCAGGGGGCCAGCGCGAGCATCTGGCGAAGCTCCCGATCGACGATCTGCATGCGATCGAACGCCAGGCTGTTCGGATCGTCCAGGTGGCCGGGACACGCGCGGATGCGCTGCAGCTCAGACTCGCCGAAAGCCGTCAATTCGATTGTCTCGACGCGTTGTCGGAGCAGCCAGGCGCTCTCATGCGGGCGCTCTGGTCCTATCACATGATGCCGGAGCTCTTCGTCGCCACGGAGCGGGCAATGCAGGTCCGGAGCTTTCGGGACAATGACCGTGTGTTCGAGGGCTATGAGGTTCAGTCGCCCCGTCCCCTTGATCTCGATGGGTTTGACGAGGAGGCCTTCGCATCGGAAATAGCCGCCCGGCTCGCTCTTGCGCATGGATGTCGGGCGGACGCTGTCGAACTTCCCCAGCGCGCGGCCTCGCCGCGCCAGATCATGATTGCCGTGACGGCTGCCGGCGCGCGGGCGAGCCCGAAGACCTTCGAGCCGGACCGTTCGATCGGGATGGTTCAATACAGACCTGCAAACGAGTTGATCCTCGTCTACTTGCCCGACGTTGGCCGGATCGAGGTCTGCGGCCGACAATGGGCTGATCGCAAGATTGTCGCGACATCCTTCGCCCGGGAGATACTGGGCGAGGATCTGTCAAAGCGCCCATTGCGACAGAGAAGTTACGACCTTTCGATGTTCCGGGGAAAGTTGAAAGTGGACGTGCCCCAACATTTGCAGGACCGGATCCGGTCGGCAGAGGTCACCGAGGTGCGCATCGCACTGGGCAGCTATGATCGAAAGATCACGCTGACCGTCACACCGGGTGAAGACATCGAGGCGCTTCGCCGGGACGTTCTCGGGTCACTTCAGGATCGCCATGGCCGCGGCTTTGTCTGCGACGTGGAGCTTTTCCTGCGTGTCCAGGTTCATGGCGGTCATGCGCGGAATCTTCGGTTCCGGATCACCAATCACAACAGCTCGACACTTCAGTCCCAGACCGACCCGGACTTGCGGGCCGTCGGATTTGAACTGCTCGAAGCCTGGGGGGTCGTCAGAACGACCCGGAACGTCAACACCGAGGAACGCAGGGAACTTCTCCCGATCCTGCTGCGACTGCTCGATCATCCCGAGGATGAGATCTCCGGTCCCGAGCTCACGGAGATCAAGGCAGATGTTGCGCAACTGACGCAAACAGGTTTCCTTGGCCGTCAGCAGATCATCGAAACCATTGTCATTGACGATGAGGACATGGGCCCTCTGGACGCGACTGTCCTTCCGGACCTCAACAGGAGAACGGCCGACCTGTCCCTGCACGACGGGGATGTCGATCGGACATTGGCGCTCGACGAAGTCTCCCGATGGTCGATCCGGCGGGAATTCGTTGTTCAGACCCTCCTGGACGCGTTGAAGGATGTCGAGATTTCCGGGCGCGCCGAGGCCCTTGAGGCACGCGTTCAGTATCTTGGAAAGGCAAGCCTGGAGGGCGCGGAGCGACCGATATTCCTCGCCTCCAGGCTTTCGGACACCCGGGCGCTTCGGACGGTCCAGGACATTGTCCGGGCGGCGCCTGATCTGTCTGGTGGCATCGTGCTGGTGCCGGGTGCAAAGCCTCTGAACCATCTCGGGACGCATGTGGTCGTCAGCCTCGACAGCCTGTTGGAGCAAGGTGCGCTGACCCGGATGTCCCTCGTGAATGCCTGGCGGGCCCGTCATGCAGGCGCCATTGCCGGCGTGGAAGTTTCCTTCGAGCGGCTAGGCGATGACAAGGCCGAGCTTTTCCTGCCGGAACGCCCGGTATGGACGATCATTGGCGCGAAGCGGGTCCGGATCGTCGAGCGGCTTTTCCAGGCCCATCGTAACGGCGAGAAGATGGTCAAGACCAGGGATCTGCTCGACTATTCCGGGGCATCCCAGCTCGGCGCGGCGTTCGGGGCGGAGTGGAAAACCCATATACAGGGAACCTACATCACCCGGCCTTGCCAGTCCCACTGGGCCCTTGCCATCCAGGTCCCATCTTGACCCCATCTTGATGGGCCGGCTCGCCCATCTTGAAACCGGTGCGCCATACGAATCTCCGTAACATCGACGGAGGCCGACATGGCACGCAATCACCAGATTACCACCCACAAGAGCACCCCGATCCAGCGCCGGCAGCCGCGGTCGCCTGGTCTGGACTGGACCTGCAGCTGCTGCGGCAGTCTGCTGGGCCGGATCCATGGGCAAGATGTTCACGTCCGGTTCGAACGCCGGCACGAGTACGTGGCAAGCCTGCCTGCGGCGGCGACCTGCAAGAAGTGCGGCACGCTCAACAGGGCCAAGGCCAGCACGGCGGCCTGACTGCGTTCCACCTTCCAGACAGTTCCCAGAGGCGCACGACGCCCGAACCAAGGCCCGATGAGAGGCGCGAGATGCCCGGCCCCAGCCCAGGCATCTCTTGCATTCAAACTGGTCCGCGCTTCACGCGCAGCTCGTTCGGTCCGTAACCCGGCATTCCAACCGCGATCCCTTCAACGCCATCATGACCTCGGACGTCGCGACGGCCGGGTTTCGCGACCCGGGTCATCTGTGCGGATGGTTGCATGATCGCCGCGAGGCGCCCGACGCGAAGAACACCGTTCTGCGTGTCCTTCTTGCCATGGCCACCGGGGAGGGACCCCGCAGCACCCTGGCGGTGGAGCTTCTGATCCTCGCGCTCTGGCCCGGCCTGACGACGATCCGACGGCGGCTTCGCCCGATTTCCGGGGCTGACATCCAGACATTGGAAGCCGACCTTGTCGGGCGGCTGTCGCTCGGTATCCGCGGAGCCCGGGTGGATCGCGTGCAGCGCGTCGCGGCAACGCTTCTGCGCAACACCGACCGTGATCTGCGCCGCGACCTCATCCTTGAGCAGGCCGCGAGACTGCGGGCCGCGGAACTCGGGGCCGTGGCGCATGGCCTTGAAGCGTCGGTCGCGCAGGAAGATGACCGTCTCGTCGCCCGGATGATGATGACGCTCGGTGAGGATGGCGCGCTTCTGGCCGCGGTTCACCTGTGCGGCTGGAGCCAGAAAGACGCCGCCGAATGTCTTGGCATCAGCCATGACGCGGCGCGCAAGAGATGCCAGCGCGCAATCGCACGGCTGAAGACAATGTCCGGGTGAGATGTCCCATTCTGCGGAGCACAGCGGCTTTTCCCTGTTGAGCGCGCAGTCTGGCGCGCGAAAGCAGGAGCGGATCAATGGATATCCGGATCATCGAGGATGACTTCGAACGCGTGCCCGGGCTCTATGGCGCCTGGGATCTGGGGATGCTGCTGGAGGAAGGCCGCTGCTACCTGATCGAGGATGGCGGGCGCACCGACGACGGCCAGCCCCTCTACATGGTGTTTTACCGGCAGGTGCCTTCCGGGAATGTGGGAGGGACAGATGACTGAAGCAACGCAGGTCTATCTCAGGCAACGAGATCTCGAAGCGCGCTGGAGCCTCAGTGGCCGCACGCTGGAACGGTGGCGGGCGGAGAACTGCGGACCCCCCTGGTACGTGATCGGCAATTCGATCCGTTACCGCCTGGCCGACGTCGAGGCCTTCGAACGGCATCAGCGGCATGGGGCGTGTGCGCAGCGGCTGTCCAGCCTGCCGGAAGGAGGTCCGCAATGACCGCCCTGCCAACAAACCCGTCGCTTCTGGAAGCGGCGCTGTCCCATGCCGGTCGCGGCTGGCATGTGTTCCCGCTGCGACGCGGGACGAAGGGCCGTGATGCGACCGGTGCCTCAACCCATCTTCTGAGCGAGGGTCACAACGGCGCATCGAGCGACCCCGAGGTCGTTCGCACCTGGTGGACCCGTTGGCCGGACGCCAACATTGGCCTTCATCTTGCGGCTTCGGGTCTGGTGGTGGTCGACGCGGATACCTACAAGCCCGGCTGCGAATGGCAGGCCTTCATCCGGGGGCGGGATCTTCCGTCGACGCTGGTGCAGGACAGTGCCCGTGGCGGCAAGCACTATATTTTCCGGGCGCCGCCCGGCGTCAGCTATCCGGGCACCCTCTGTCCGGGTGTGGATATCAAGCACAAGGGTTACATTCTGCTCGAACCCTCGACCTTTGAAGGCGGGATGTATCGGTTCGAAACCCAGCACGCTCCGGCAGATGGTCCAGAGTGGCTCCCGACAAAGACCGATCATGGCGCGGGACCGGCGTTGGGGCGGGGCACAGTCGCGTCGATCCTGACCCCGGGAATTGATGTTTCCGATCGGGCCTCCACCGCCGAGGTTGAAGACTTGCTGACCTGGATCGACCCTGACGCGGACGGCTACGATGCGTGGATCGAAGTTCTGCAGGCCCTGCATGACAACTTCGATGGCCGCGACGAAGGCCTTGCCATTGCCGAGGCCTGGTCATCGCGCGGTGCCAGCTTCAGGCCCGGAGAGACGGCCGCCAAGTGGCAAGGCTTCACATCCGGCGGCGGCGTGACGGTTCGCTCGATCGCGCATCGTGCCGGTCAGAACGGCGCGGATCTTGCCGGTATTGCCCGGCGCCATGGTGCTGGCCAGCCGTCGCGCGCGCCGCAATGCGGGGTTGCGGAGGATCCGCCGGACCTGTCGCACGACCATCTTGCGCTCGACCTCGGCCGCCGCAGCTGGGACAACAACGCCCGGCATGTTGCCCCCTGGGGGACCTGGCTGTTCTGGACCGGTACCTGCTGGCAGCGGGACGGTACGCTGGACCACTTGTCCCGCACGCGCGCCTTTTTGCGGATGCGGGCCTCGGAACTGGGAGACTGGGCGCATCGCAGGGCCCGCGTGTCGGGTGGCCATGGACACGATCGGGAGGCGCGCAAGTTGGAAACCTGGGCGCGAGAGCAGGCAAGGACACTCAGGAGCAGTGCCACCATTGCGGCGGTCTCCAGCCTCGCCCGGGCCAATCCAGCGTCAGCGGCAACCCACGAGATGTTTGACGCGGATCGATACCTCATCGGCACACCCGGCGGCACCGTCGACCTGCGCACCGGCGCGTTGCGGCCTGCTTGCCGTGAGGACATGATCAGTCGGCTGACAACCTGTGCACCGGCGGATCCAGGCGTCTCGCCAGGGCTCTGGCTGCGCTTCCTGTCAGATGTGTTCGATGGGGACAAAGCAACGATCGGGTTCCTGCAAAGGGCCGCAGGCTATGCGCTCACCGGATCGACCGAGGAACACAAGCTGCTGTTTCTTCACGGGTCCGGCCGCAACGGCAAGTCTGTGTTCCTCAACACCCTGCTTGATATCTGGGGCGCTTATGGACGCCGGGTCGCCGCCACGACGTTCCTGAATGCGCAGACCGAGCGGCATCCGACCGATATCGCGGGTCTGCACGGCGCGCGGCTGGCCATCGCGTCCGAGTTGCCGCGCGGCAAGACCTGGGATGAGGCCACGATCAAGGACCTGACCGGCGGCGACCGGATGACGGCGCGCTTCATGCGCCAGGATTTCTTCGACTTTGATCCGCAGATGACGCTGATGATTGCGGGCAATACCCAGCCGTCGTTCCGCGGCGTGGATGAGGCAATCCGCAGCCGGGTGGTCCTGGTGCCCTTCGCGGTGACCATCCCGGCCGAACGCCGTGACCGCGGCCTGCCAGACAAGCTGAGGGCAGAAAGTCCGGCGATCCTGCGCTGGTGCATCGACGGCGCGCTGGCCTGGCAGGAGGGCGGGCTCGATGTGCCGCCCTCCATTGCAGCAGCATCGACGGCGTATTTCGATGAGGAAGACACGCTGGGTCAGTTCCTGCAGGACGAGACCCAACCCGATCCACACGCATTTGTCGCCGCGGAGGACCTGGTATTGCGCTTCAACCAGTGGATCGATGCCCAGGGCCTCGGTGCCTGGACCCAGCGCAGCCTCATCAAGGAAATGCGGCAAAGGGGGTTTGCGGACGCGCGTAGCAGCAGCCAGAGGGGGCTGCGCGGGCTTCGCCTGAAGCGCTGGTGACAAAAGTGACAAAAGACAGACTATCGGGCGTATAGGGAAAACTCCCGTCTTTTTCCTATACGTGGGATAATGGAAAAACTGTCACTTTTGTCATTGGTGTGGTTTGGCCGGGTGAAATGGCGAAACCGGTGCTCCAATGGTGGGCGTGCCTGCGCCAGGCCCCTTTTGCGGGTCTCATCGGCTTGTCTTGATCTGTCGGGAATTGTCGGTAACTGTCTGGGTTATATACGCTTTCCTGGATTGCTATACTGCCATTGAAGCGCCCCGATGCGGGCGGACAATTCCAAGGCGGGGGTCATGATGGCAGCAAAAGCGGACAAGCGGGCGCGTGAGATACGCCAGTGCGCGGTCGCCGATCTGATCCCCTACGCCAACAACGCGCGGACGCATTCGGAGGCGCAGGTGGCCTTGATTGCCGGCTCGATCCGGGCGTTCGGGTTCAACAATCCGGTGCTGGTGGATGGCGACAACGGCATCATCGCCGGCCACGGCCGGGTGCTGGCGGCGCGCAAGCTGGGGCTGGACACGGTGCCGGTGATCGAACTGGCGCATCTGGGCGCGGCGGCGCGGCGGGCCTATATCCTGGCCGACAACCGGCTGGCGGAACAGGCGGGCTGGGACCGGGAGCTGCTGGCGCTGGAACTGGGGGAGGTGTCCGACCTGGGCGTCGACCTCGGCGCGCTGGGGTTCGAGGGCCCCGAGCTGGACGCGCTGCTGGGGCATGGTGCCGCCGATCCGGTAGAAGAGCAGACCCCCGAGCCACCCGCGCAGCCGGTCTCGCGCGCCGGTGATCTGTGGTGCCTCGGGGCGCACCGGCTGCTGTGCGGCGATGCCACGGATCCGGAGGCCGTGGCGCGCCTGCTCAACGGGATCGCGCCGCACCTGATGGTCACCGATCCGCCCTACGGTGTGGACTATGATCCGGCCTGGCGCAACGCGGCGGGCGCGTCGCAGACGCGGCGCACCGGCAAGGTGCGGAACGACGACCGGGCCGACTGGCGTGCCGCCTGGGCGCTGTTTCCCGGCGACGTCGCCTATGTCTGGCACGGGGCGCTGCATGCGGGCACCGTGGCCGAGAGCCTGGTCGCCGAGGGCTTCGACATCCGCGCGCAGATCATCTGGGCCAAGGAGCGGCTGGTGCTGAGCCGCGGCCATTACCACTGGCAGCACGAGCCCTGTTTCTACGCGGTGCGCGGCACCGGGCATTGGTCCGGCGACCGCACGCAATCGACGCTCTGGGCGATCCCCAGCCGCGACCAGGACGCCGAGACGGTACATGGCACCCAGAAGCCGGTGGACTGCATGCGCCGCCCGATGCTGAACAATTCCAGCCCGGGGCAGGCGGTCTACGAGCCCTTCTGCGGCTCGGGCACCACCCTGATCGCGGCCGAAACCACCGCCCGCACCTGCCATGCCATGGAGTTGGACCCGGCCTATACGGATGTTGCCGTGCAGCGCTGGCAGGCCTTCACCGGCAGGGTGGCCACCCTGGAGGACAGCGGGCACAGCTTCGATGAAACGGCGTTGGCGCGACGGCAGGCGGCGGCATGAGCGATAGCCTGCGCGACACCTGTGCCCCGGGGGGGTGGGTTCATCTTCCGGGGGATCGGGCCGACAACCGCCCCTCCCGCCCTGTGCAGACGCGGCCACAATTCGAACCGGGGGTCGCGGCGTGACTGACATCGATGGAGGCCGGTGATGGCGCCGCGCGGACCCAGGACGAAACCCACGAAGCTGAAGGTGCTGGCTGGCACGGCGCGCAAGCATCGCCTGAACCCGGATGAACCGCGGCCCGAGGTTGCACGCCCCGATGTGCCGGACCACCTGACCGCGGCTGCCCGCCAGGAATGGGACCGGGTGGTCGTGAAGGTGGTCGATCTTGGCCTGATGAGCGACCTCGACCGGGCGGCGCTGGCCGCCTATTGCCAGGCCTATGGCCGCTGGGTCGCGGCAGAACGTGCGCTGGCCCGCGTGGCGGCCAAAGACGCGCTCACCGAAGGGCTGATGCTGCGCACCAAGACCGGCAATGCCATCCAGAACCCGCTGGTGGGGGCGGCGAACAAGGCGATGGCGGACATGGTGCGCTATGCCACCGAGTTCGGGCTGACCCCCTCGGCGCGGACGCGCGTGAGCGCCGATGCCAGCGTGGATGACAATGATCCCTTCGCCATCTTCGACAGCCCCCGGGCATCCCGGTGAGAGGCCGCAAACCCATACCCCGGGCCGCGACCCTGGCCGCCACGCCCCTGGAGGCCCTGCCGCGCTGTCCGGCGCATCTGAGCGCTGCGGCGCGCCGGGAATGGCGCCGTCTCGCCACGCCGCTGCATGAGGCCGGACTGCTGACCCTGGCGGACCGGGCGGCGCTGGCGGCCTATTGCCAGGCCTATGGACGCTGGGTGGAGGCCGAGCAGAAACTGGCCACCACCCCGATGCTGCTGAAGGCCCCGAGCGGCTACGTGCAGCAATCGCCCTGGCTGGCGGTGTCGAACAAGCAGATGGAACTGATGGGCCGCTACATGACCGAACTGGGCCTGACCCCGGCGGCGCGCAGCCGGGTGCCCCGGATGGAGCCGGGCACCGCGGCCGAAGCGGTGACACAAATCCGCCTGCTGGCGGTCTACCGGGACGCAGACGGCATCCTGCGTGAAGAGCCCATGTACGACGCTCGTGAGCCTGAGACCCCGCAGCCGGGGCAGACCATCACCTATGAACTCGACGCAGATCTCTGAAATCCCTACGCATTCGGAGCGTTCCGAGCCATGACCAAAGCTGCGCAACGAAGGTTTGGCAGGTGTGGACATGGGGCAGGTGATGTCGAAAAGGCTGGTGGCCTACGAGCGGGTCTCGACGGCGCGTCAGGGAACATCCGGGCTGGGACTGGAAGCCCAACGCGCCGCCATTGACGGCTTCGCAGCCGGGCAGGGCGCTCAGGTCTTGGCCCGCTTCACCGAGGTCGAAAGCGGGCGACGAAACGACCGCCCGGAACTGGACAAGGCCCTGCAGCTGGCCCGGGTCACCGGCGCAACGCTGGTCATCGCCAGGCTCGACCGGCTGTCGCGCAACGCCGCCTTCCTGCTGACCCTGCAAGGCAGCGGGGTGCGCTTCCTGGCCGTCGACATGCCCGAGGCCAACGATCTGACGGTCGGCATCATGGCCCTCGTCGCACAGCAGGAGCGCGAGGCGATCTCCCGCCGCACGAAAGAGGCGCTCGCCGCCGCGAAGGCCCGCGGGGTCAGGCTTGGCAATCCCAATGGCGCCGCGGCCTTGCGGCGGGCCGGCAAGGGCGGCGCGCACCTGCGGGCAACCGTCAGGGCCAATGCAGACACCTTCGCCGAAGGACTGGCCGAGGTGGTCAATGACATCAGGGCGCAGGGCCACACCTCCCTGCGGGCCATGGCCAGGGAACTGAACCGACGCGGCATCCGGACACGACGTGGCGGGCATTGGCATGCCTCGACCGTGCGAAATCTGGTGAAGCGGATCGAACGGCATTGAATAAACTGGAACCAGGAACCGGCATTCAGGTCGTGAGCCGGCGCTTCAGTTCAGGGTCAGGCAAGGCGCACATGTCGGAACGGCCGAACCGATAGCGATTGCGGGCAATCCGGCGATAGATCCACGCGCGGCCATGGCGGGGAACCACACGCATCACCGAGGCAAGATGCCCAAGACCACCCGTGCATTCGCCGATCCGGATGATCGCCTCCATTCCCGACCAGGCCCGACCGTTGTCCAGGAACAGCCAGGTCTCCGGATCGTCGGGCTCCAGACCGTAGTGCCGGACCAGAGCCGTTCCGGTCGAAGACTGGACCGGGCAGATCCGAAAATCTCCGGAGCGATCCAGCCGGACGATGGTGCGAGCCCCCCAGGAACAAAGGGCACACGCGCCATCCATGACTGCGATCGGCCCGCCATCATCGAAGTCCGGTATGTCGGGGTCTTCCCGGTAGGAATATGCCTTTTGCTTTCGAAGGTCGGCCATTGGTGTCTCCCAACATGTTCGGCCGAAGAATGCCTCGATTTCCAGCCCAGGGAAACCGCATGCAGGGCTATCAACCGGCGGGAGCACCTTCGTCGACGGACTCAGCGTCGACAATGCCACCGGCATCGTCGATCAGCCCCGGCTGCCGCGCTTCAAGGCGTACTACAACTACGACAACTACGTCGGCGGGACATGGGCGAAGATCGGCCTCAACAGCACCGACTACAATGATCAGGGCTGTTTCGATGCCGGGACCAACCTGTTCACAGCACCCGTCGATGGCACCTACCTCTTCGGCGCGACGCTGCTCTACAAGGTCAACGCCAGTGCCACGGCGAGGATGCGCGGGCGGCTCGTGCTGGACGGCACGACGGAAATCCGCTGCTCCCTCGGCGAAATCTCCGCCACCCACGTCTCGCTCGCCACTGCCATCTGGCTGCAGACCATGATGCCTCTGACTGCGGGCGATACCGTTGAGCTGCAGGGCTATTTCCGGGTCGCGGACGGATATTTCGCGGCCGATCACACGTCCTTCTGGGGCTGCAAGGTCGGCTGAGCTGCGCAAGGAGGATCCGATGACACCACCCAGATCCGAGGGCTTCGTGCGAATGCCCGACGCTGAGTTCGAGGCGATCCTGACGCGGGCGGCCGAGGTAGGTGCCAAGCGCGCACTCGCCGATGTCGGCCTCGATGGCAGTGAGGCCGCACTCGATATCCGGGACCTGCGATCCTTGCTTGACTGCATCCGTCTGGTGCGGCGCACCGCGATGCAGACAGCCGTCCGCATGATCACCACAGGCGTGATGCTGGCGCTGCTGGCCGGGATCGCGATCAAACTCAAGATATTTGGCGGTGGCCCGTAGCCGCTCACCATCCCCATTCATTGGCTCAACCACACCCGCCCTCGAGGCGGGTTTCTTGTTTCTGGAGGACTCCCATGACCACAACCTTATACGACCATTGGCGCGACGTGCCAAAAGGTGCCTGGCGCTGGACCAACTTCTCGCCCGCCGAAATTGCCTGCCGCGGCACCGGCAAGCTGCTGATCAACGAACCCGCGCTCGACAAGCTGCAGGCCCTGCGCGACCGGCTGGGCAAGCCGCTGATCGTTCGCTCCGCCTATCGCAGCCCCGAGCACAACCGTGCCGTCGGGGGCGCCACCCGCTCGAAGCACCTCGACGGCGCCGCCTTCGACATCGCCATGGCAAACCATGACCCCGCCGCGTTCGAAGCGGCGGCGCGCGAGGTCGGATTCCTCGGCTTCGGCTTTTACCCGCGATCGGGGTTCATTCATGTGGACGTCGGCCCGGCGCGCCAGTGGGGCGAGCGGTTCCCGTTCCGGGCGACTGCATTTGCAGCTGAAACGCCGCCCGCCCGCGAAGTGCTGGCCGACAGCCGCACAATGAAGGGGGGTGGTGCGGCAGGCGTGGCGACGCTGGGTGCAGCCGGTGTCGAGGTGGCCCAGCAGGTGCTGGCGGAGACGCAGTCTGCCATCCTGCCGCTGGTGCCGTACCTCGACACGCTCCGCTGGTTGTTCATCGTGGTGGCGCTCGGCGGGATCGCGATCACGATCTACGCGCGTCTCGATGACTGGAAGCGGGGGCGGCGATGATCACCAGCATTCTCGGCGGCATCACGATCACCCCAATGGCGAGGACCGCTCTGCGCTACGCCGCTATCGCCCTCGCGATCGTTCTGTTCCTGCTGTCGATCCGCCGCTCGGGTGAGCGTGTCGGTCGCCTGGAGGAACGCCTCGAAGCTAGGGAGAAGACCAATGAAATTCAACGCCGTATGCTGGAGGCGGCGGCTCGCCGCCCTCGTGATCGGGGCGAGCTGGTTGACCGGCTGCGCGACGGCGGGTTTTGAAGCGAACGGCTTGGCGGCATGTCCGCCGGTCGTGGAATACAGCAGGGAGTTACAGGCGCGGGCGGCCGAAGAATTGGCGATGCTGCCCGAGAGCTCGGCGGTCGCGGGGATGCTGAGTGACTACGTGGTGATGCGGGAGCAGGCCCACGCGTGCGTGAGACCGGCGTTTGGCTTGCCAACGAAATCGGGTCGAGCAGCCCACCTTTTCCGACGTGTCCTAGAAGTATGCACCATCGCAGTTTTCTGTTAATAGTTGACGAGCGAGCTTTCGTTGAGGACACAGTATGCCCCGTATCTTACTTGTTTATCCAAGATTCTCGGCCAACCGATTCATGGGGCACTACGACACGCCGGCGGACTTGGTCGGAGCTAAGGCACCAATCCCTCCCCTCGGTCTGCTTACTGTTGCGGCTTTGCTGCCGAAGGATTGGCCGGTTCGTTTTATCGACAGAACTGTGAGAGACTTTTCTGATTCAGATTTGGAGTGGGCCGATCTTGTTTTCACTGGTGGTATGCTCACTCAGCAGCGCGATGCGATCAATCTAATTGAATTCTGTCAATCAAAGGGGAAGAGAGTGGTTGTCGGCGGGCCGGATGCATCTGCTAGCCCCCATTTATATAGTGCAGCAGACTATCTCGTGATAGGAGAGGCCGAAGGCGTGATGTCCGATTTGGTTGCTGCAATCGACGCCGGTGAGCCGAACGGACGCTTTGAGGCCGAGACATCTTCTGTAGATATGACGCAGAGCCCCCTGCCGCGGTTCGATCTTCTCGATCTCGATGCCTATATGGAGGTGAGCATTCAAGTGTCGCGCGGCTGCCCGTTCACGTGCGAATTCTGTGATGTCATCGAAATGTTTGGCAGGGTTCCACGGGTCAAAAGCCTTGAGCAGCTTGTGAATGAACTTCATGCTCTTCTTCATGCTGGCTATCGAGGCATAATTTACATCGTTGACGACAATTTCATAGGCAACAAGAAGGCGGTGCGCGCGATACTGCCAGGGATTGCTGACTGGCAAAAGCAGCATGGCTATCCATTTCAGTTCTACACATCGGCTACGATCAACATTGCGGACGATGCTTCGCTTTTGGAGATGCTGCGCGAAGCAAGGATTTTTAGCGTCTTTATCGGATTTGAAAGCCCGGATGACCAAGTGCTGATGCAAACCCGAAAAAAACAGAACATGCATCGTGACTTTGCCAAAAATATCGCACGCCTCGGTGAATACGGAATATTCGTGACCGGTGGCTTCATTATCGGATTCGATGAAGAAACTGACAAGACGGCTGACGCCATGCTCGAAATGATTAGAGAGAGTGGCGTGGCGATAGCGCTTGTTCACATGCTTTATGCTCTGCCGAGAACTCAGTTGTCGCGCCGCCTGGCAAAAGAGAAGAGGCTCTCCAAGGCAGATCAGCTCGGTGTTGCCCGAGTGGGCGGTGGAGCCATGGTGGGCCTCAACTTCGAAACCATTCGACCTCGGGAGGAGATACTACGAGATTTTCGAAAGGTTATTTCGGAACTATATGACATTGACAACTATTGTCGGCGAATGTTGCTGACTGCCCGATTGTTGCACAACCGAACGTTGCTGGGCACCTCGGATAGGCGCGCTGTGATCAAGGATTTGCGGCGTTGGGGCAGGCTCGTCTGGCGATTATCACGCACTTACCCTCAGTTCATCCGACCCTTCGGATTGGTAGCGCTGAAGGTTTTGTTTTCGCGTCCGCGAAGCCTGAAGTCGGTCATGGTGATGATGGCAATGTATACTCACCTCGCTGGTTACACTAAACTGGCAATTGGCGAACTCGACCGAGCGTTGGTCTATGAAGGCAATAGGATGGCCGTACTTCCGGAACTAGAGACAACGTGAACCACACCAGAGGTGACAGAAAGGGCCTGGCCCAAAACGCAATGCGCCCAAAGTTTATTTTAGAACCGTGCCTGTATCGGCAACTTAAACAGAGGGTTTCAGAATTTTTTGACGAGACCGGTCAAAGCCGTCAAGGCGGGATCGTGGGTAAAGCGCTAATAATGCTTGGCTGGTTTGCGCTGAGCTACACGACCATGCTCCTCGCTGAAACCATCGAGATGCGGCTCACCGCCGCGGTTTCACTCGGTGCAGCAGCTGCAGGAGTTGGCTTCAATATCTTCCACGATTCCAACCATCATGGCTTCTCCCGCAGCAAGGCCTGCAACGATACCACAGCCATTTTCTGCTGTCTTCTGCTGGGACCGTCGAGGTTTCTTTGGCAACAAAAGCACCATGTATTCCACCACCGCTTTACAAACCTTCACGCTTGGGACGACGATATCGAGACCCGTGGCAGCTTACGACTCTCACCCGACCAGCCGCACCAGCCGTGGCACCGACTGCAACCCTTCTACTGGCCCGTGATCTACGCAGCAGCGACCGTGGAGTGGTTCTTCATCAAGGACTTCAAGCAGTATTTTACCGGCCGGCTAAACCCTTATCTCGACCTGCCGACGATGACTCTGGCCCAGCACTCGGAATTCTGGCTTACGAAGTTCGTTTATGTGGTCGGCTTCGTCGCCTTGCCAGTCTGGGTTCTCGGCGTTTGGTCGGCGTTGGGCGCACTAGCGCTATTCCATGTCGTCTTCGGCCTGATCCTCACCTGTGTATTCCAGCTCGCCCACATGAATGACGTCACCGAGTTCCCGCACCTCTCCGCCGACGAGCGCACGGTGGAGGAGGAATGGGCGGTGCACCAGTTGCGCACTACCGCCGATTTTGCACCTGACAACGTTCTTGCGGCTTGGTATTTTGGCGGGCTAAATTTCCAAGTCGAACACCACCTCTTTCCGGGCGTGAGTCACCGGCACTATCCCGCCCTGGCAAGGATTGTCGCCGAGGCTGCGCGAGATCATGGGCTTCCCTACAACGTCTATCCGAGCTGGCGTGCGGCGCTCCGCGGGCATATGAACAACATTGGCAGGCTCGCGCATCCGTCTGGCAACGGAGTGAGCAACAGAGAGGCAGTCTAATGACCGCCACTTCCCGTTCAAGTCGGGCCGAAGCACTCGTGACTGAGCTGATGGCCAGCGCCGACGTGCACGTGAACGGCGACCGCCCCTGGGACATCAGGGTGCACGATCCGCGCTTCTTCGACAGGATGATCCGCTACGGGCAGCTCGGCATCGGCGAGGCCTACATGGAGGGCTGGTGGGACTGCGAGCAGATCGACGAGATGTCGGCCCGGTTCATCCGCGCCAACCTGCACCAAGAGTCGGTCCGCGACCCGCGCTTCGTGGGCTACTATCTCAGGCAGCGGCTGAAGGGGGTCGGGCGCAAGGCACTCGCCTACGAGGTGGGCGAGGCGCATTACGACCTCTCCAACGACCTGTTCGCAGCCTTTCTCGACGATACGATGAGCTACAGCTGCGCCTATTGGCACGAGGCGCAGACCCTGGAGGAGGCGCAGCGGGCCAAGCTCGACCTGATCTGCCGCAAGCTCGACCTGAAGCCGGGAATGAAGGTGCTGGAGATCGGCTGCGGCTGGGGCGGCTGGGCCCGCCATGCCGCTGAACACTACGGCGCCGAGGTGGTTGGGATCACTGTCTCGAAGGAGCAACTCGCCTGGGCGCGGGAACGCAGTGTCGGCCTGCCGGTGCGTTTTGAGCTTATGGACTACCGCGACGTGAGCGGCAGCTATGACCGGGTCGTGTCGATCGCCATGTTCGAGGCGGTTGGGCAGAAATACTTCCGTACCTTCATGCAGACTGTCGAGCGGGTGCTGAAACCCGACGGCCTGTTCCTGCTGCACAGCATCGTCTCGAACACCCCGATCGAGGCGGCGCAATCGCGCTGGCTTAACACCTACATTTTTCCCAACGGCGAGCTGCCGTCGCTGGCGCAGGTCTACAAGGCCGCCGAGGGGCTGTTCGTGGCCGAGGCCGCGCACCACCTCGACGGCGATTATGCCCGCACGCTGGCGGAATGGGACCGCAGGTTCGTCACCAACTGGCCGCAGATCGAAGCCGATTTCGATCAGCGGTTCTACCGCATGTGGCGGTTCTACCTGCAGATCAGCCAGGGCATCTTCACCTCACGGCTGTGCCACCTGTGGCAGTTTGTGTTCTCCAGGGACGGCATTACCTGTTTGGACATTTCCCGCACTGGAGCGACCTATCCGCATGCCGACAGCCGCTGACCTCGATATCGCCGTGATCGGCGCAGGCTTCAGCGGCATCGCCGCGGCGATCGCGCTGAAAGACGCGGGGCGGCAGCGCTTCGCGGTGTTCGAGCGGGCCGCAGGGGTCGGCGGGGTCTGGCGCGACAACATCTACCCCGGCTGCCGCTGCGATGTGCCGTCGCAACTCTATGAACTGGCTGCCCGGCCCAACCCCGGATGGAGCCGCAATTTTGCCCCGCAGCCCGAGATCCTCGCCTATCTCAGGCAGGTGAGCGCCGAGCCCGGTCTTGCCGACCACTTTCGCTTTGGGCACGACGTGACCGAAGCCCGGTTCGATGCCGCAAAAGGGTTGTGGCGGCTCAAGATCTTTGGTCGCGCCGCAGTCACTGCCCGGGCTCTGATCGTGGCGTTTGGGCCGTTGAGCCGTCCGCGCATTCCCAACATTCCCGGCCGCGAGAGCTATGGCGGCCTGCAGCTGCACTCGGCGCGCTGGGGCCCGGGCGCCGATTTCGCGGGCAAGCGGGTCGCCGTGATCGGCACCGGGGCGAGCGCGATCCAGATCGTGCCCGAGATCGCCCGCGACGCGGAACAGCTCTACGTGGTGCAGCGCAGCCCGGCCTGGATATTGCCGCGCGGCGAGCGCCGGTTTACCGCCGCTGAGCGTGCGCTTTACCGCCGCCTGCCAGCGCTGCACCGGCTGGGTCGCGCCTTTCATTACTGGAAGCTCGAGTTCTTTGGCCATGCCTACCTGCACAAGGGGCTCGCCTATGGCGCGCTCACCGGCGCCGCGCGCTTCAAGCGGTGGCGCGAGGTGCGAGACCCGGAGCTGCGCCGGCGCCTCACCCCCAGCGACCGGATCGGATGCAAGCGCGCGGTGCTGTCTGAAGACTACCTCTCCACTTTCAACCGCCCGAACGTGACGCTCATCGATTCCGCGCTCGACCGGCTCGACGCGGCCGGTGTGATCTGCGCCGACGGCCGGCGGGCCGATGTCGACGCGGTGATCTGGGCGACCGGCTTTCACGTTACCGACCCGGCCGACCTGCTGCCGGTGGTCAATGCCGAGGGGGTGGAGCTGGCTGGGCTGTGGCAGCGCGAGGGGCCGCAGGCCTACCGTGGCACGGTGGTGGCCGGGTTTCCCAACTTTGCCTACCTGCTCGGCCCCAATGGCGGGCTCGGGCATTCCTCGGCGGTGCATTTCGTCGAATCGCAACTGCGCTACGTGCTGGCATATCTCGACCGGCTCAACACTCTGACGGCCCCCGCCGCCCTCGACCTGCCGCGCGACCGGCAGGACGGCTACAATGCTTGGGTGCAGGCCGAACTCGCCAATACGGTCTGGGGGGGCGCGGCCTGCAACAGCTGGTATGTCGATGCGCACGGAGTGAACCGGGCGATTTTTCCAGGGCTGTGCGAGGACTATCGCCGCCATATGCTCAGCTTTGATGGGACGGATTTCAATGTACAGAAATTTTAGTTATTGTCGCATCAATCCATCTTTGTAGGAGAGCAGTTAGATGTTGAGTGAGACACAAAAAAATGTGATTATTTGGGTGGTTGGCACAATTTTTGTTTTAGCGACGGCCGGCTTGGCAACTATATGGGTCTTATTTGCCTATTGGTCAATCACCTTAAATTTCGATGTCGTGTTTGAGAATTTCTTTGTTGCTCTTATTGGGTTGCCTCTTGCTGCTGGAGCTTCAACCGCACTTGTTGTTCTTTTTAGTGAGTTCGTTGGTCAAATAGAATTGGACATTCTTGCTTTGAAATTTAAAGGTGCATCGGGTCCGATCATTATGTGGTGTCTGTCTTATCTTACCATTGTTGTCGGAATTGCCGCGCTCACGTAAAGGATATTATCCTAGCCGATGCATAGTTGCACTCCTTAACATCAACAACAAGATAATTGAAAGGCATCTGAGATAGTAAACCGCGGTGAAGGGCGATTCGATATGGCGGGTACACTCTGGGATGCGCCATTGAATTTTTCTTTGGAAGACTTTTCAGATCGTTGCGCGCTTAACTTGAGTAGCAACCGTTTGGTCCAAAAACTCCAGCTACATGGTTGGAAATCCATTCGGATAGCCGACAAGTGTCATATGCATACTCCACGAAGTAAATAAATCCTACGACCAGCCAAATAGAAACCAATAGGCTGCGTAGCCTGGTGAGAGAAATCGAAATAAACACCCGGCGGTCAATGGATGAGATTTCGGCACCAGCCTTCAACTCCTTACTTATTGAATCAAGGTTGAAAAATAGAAAGACCGTCAAGACTGATACAGCAAGAGCAATAGGGTGCCAAGGTTGGATCTGGGAAAAATCCAGGACCAAAAATAGGCTAAAAACTGTCAATGGCATATCTCCCAGCCGTGATGCGGATATAACTTCTTGAACCGTTTCGGGCGACAAGAGTGAAAGTATGGCAACGGTTAAGGAAAATAGGGAAACTATCAACCGTACCCATTCGTAGACTTTTGCAGTCTGGCTTAGAGCAAATATTGAACGGCCTTGGGAAGTTTGCATTTTTTTGGGAAGGTAGACGACGTAAACTAAAAGACAGTAGAACCATGATGTCGATTTGATGATTAATCTGTAAACGATTGCTGGAGCGAACACCACCGCACTTACAAAGAAGCCCAATACAAGATCACCCAACGCACTTTTAACAAAGAAGGCTCTAACGGCATTTTTAAATTCAAATATTGGTTCGATTCGACCAAGTCCCGGGACTAATTCTGGAGGCGAGAATGCACTCTGCTGAAGCGTCGCGAACAAGAAGTTCCTTGGCAACGATCTTATTCCGTCAGGTAAGAAACGTAATGACGCATACATTCTCGTGAGGAATGCTCTTAGTAGTAGCCCGCCGCAAAAGCCTAGGCCGAGCATTGCATATGGCAGCAAGCCGATACCCTCGGTCGGCGACGGCCCAGATGTTCCAATCGCACGTGCATGAATATTGGCTCGGGTTCGTTCGGTGCCCGGTTGACCTCTTAGAGGCAGCAGCGAGGAAGCGATCGCCAACACCATCCCAATCACGACCGGTAATACAGCGTCCGGCATATATTGCATGGATGCGAAGAAGTTAGCGATCACTGATGCAGTTGTTGTGGCGTATGTTAGGGGCCTAGGAATTCGGACCGAGATCGTTGTAGCAATGGCCAAACCAATATTGATAGAAAAAATACCAATAAAAATGTAGTGTAAGAATTCAAGCGACCAAGCGTGTGTAGATGAAAAGTAGATAAAGTATAAGGCGCAGAATAGGCCAGACCCAATTGATGGAAGCACCGCAATCAATATTGCCTTCACAGACACCAATTCCACCCATGGACTATTCCAGTACGAGGAATAAATCTCTGCGCCGAGTCTCACCGATTTCTCGCTTCTGATAAGAACAAGGCAAACAGCAACCAATCCAGTAAGGGCTAGAACCAAATTTTCTGTGATACCGATGCTGAGCCAAGTGATTGCAACCGCGCAAACTGTCTGAAGGGTGGCGACAATCGAAATCCGCCCAGACGGTCGTTCATTCGATCGAATGCGCCATACTACAAACGATCCGCTGTGGCTCTGGTTCTGTGTCTTATAACTTTCATTCATTCACGATCCTTTGAAAAACCCGCTTTATTGCGAGGTGGCCATCTAACGTGCGATCGATGCTCGCTTCAACAAAGCTTCCTGGAAGCAATGAACTTCATTATTCCGCAAATGATCTCCTCCAGCGGAGGATCCGCACGGCCCATCGACGAGCGGTCGCGCGCTGCGCGGTAGGCGTTACTGTTGTAGCGCTTGAACTCCATTGACGAAATGTTGTCGACTGAATCCACGAGAAAGTCTAGGAGCGGATAGATAGGGTCGGCGCGGGTGCATCGGCGGATCACCTCCGGCACGAAATCGGGCAGGTCGAACATGTCGAACTCGCTGCCGATTTCGCTGCCGATCAGCTCTGTGATCATCGACATGGTTTCGAGCGCGTCGCGCACGACGTGGAAGCTCTGGCCCAGCGTATCGTCGAGCCCGGCAATGGCGACCATATTGTCGGCGGTCACATCGGCGGGCATGAAGCTGACCTGGTTGCCTGCCGTGACCCCGAGCCCATGTTTGATCATGAAACTCAGGAGTCGAATGGTGATGTCGAGATTGCCGCCTCCGCCGCTCAGCGCCGGGGTGATCAGCGCCGGGCGGAACACCCGCGCTCGGAGACCCTGCTCCATCGCCGAAAAGACCTTTTGCTCGGCAACCCATTTCGACTGGCTGTAGCCAAAGTCGAGCTTGTCCATTCCGTCGTTGCGGTCACTCTCATACAGAAAATCCCTAGAGGCCCAGCCGAAAATGAAAGTGGTCGAGACATAGTTGAGCACCTTGGCGCGCCCGTCAAAGCAGAGGTCGAGCACAGCCGAGGTGCCTTGCACGTTGGCCTCGCGCATGTGGTCGTAGTTGAGCAGGTAATTCACCAGAGCGCCATTGTGCCAGATCGTGTCGATCCCGGCAGCGAGCCGCTCCCAGTCTGCCTGCGCAAGCCCGAGGCGCGGCTGTTCGAGGTCGCCCAGAACGACGTGGACGCGGCTCTCGAACGCAGAGCGGCTTTGTGGGTCGGCGATGTTTTCGGCAAACGCTCGGGCCAGCCGCTGATGGGCATCGGTCATGTTGCGCCCGCGCACCAACACGTGGAGGTCGGCCTCGGACTGACGCAACAGCGTGTCAATCAGGAACGGGCCCAGAAAACCCGTGCCGCCGGTGACCAGGGTCCCGAGCGCCGGTGCGTCGGTCGGCACCCGCATGCGGTGGCGCGGTGTCTGGTAGGCGCAGTCGGCCAGCATCTTCGCGCGTTCGGCGTCTAGCTGCGCTTCAAAGGCGTGAGCGAAGAACTCTGTCATCATCGCGGTGGCGGCTTCGGGTGCGCTGTCGAACAGGCGGGCGATGCTGAACAGCTCGCGGATCGAGATCGCCGAGAGCAGGCGCGGGTTGACCCGTTCGGCCAGCGCCGGCGCGCCGCGCTCAAGCAGCGAATCCTTGATCCAATTGAGGAAAACAACAAGGTCGAGTGAGTCGATGCCGACATCGAACAGAGTGAATGCCTCCTCGCCGGTCAGGCCATAGCGGTCTTTGAGAAGCTCGAGTTCATAGACGTCGGCCGCGCCCTTCGTGTCCTGCCCGCCGAGCGCATGGCGGGTGTCAACCAGAACCTGGAGCCCGCCGGTCTGCAACAATTCGCGGGTGCGGGCCCGGCGCACTTTGCCCGAACTGGTCCGCGCAACCGAGCGTGGCGGCACAAAGACCACCCGCGCCACCGGCACCTGCAACCCTTCGCGGATCGCCCGCACGATCCCGGTCTCGTCCGGCATCTCGCGGCCGCGCGCGACCTCGGCGACCAAGGTGATATCATTCTCGGAGTCGTCGCCAGAGGCGAAAGCGACGACACCGTTGCGGCGCAACTCGGGCAGTGCCTGCCGCGCCAGTGCCTCGATGTCTTCTGGATAGATGTTCTGGCCGCGGATGATGATCATGTCCTTGAGGCGGCCGCAGACGAACAGCTCACCGTCGTGGAGGAAGCCAATGTCGCCAGTACGCAGGAAACCTGCCGGGGTGTCGGGCGCATCGACCAGCCTTGCTTCGAAAGTGTCGCGGCTGAGCTCGGGTTTCTGCCAGTAGCACTGCGCGCGCCCCGCGCCCGCCAGCCATATCTCTCCGGTGTGCCCTTTGGCGACCTCGATGCCGCTGTCCGCATCTACGATGCGGATCTCGGTATCGCCCAGGGGCCGACCACAGCTCATCAACGGCAGCGCGTGGCTGACGCCGGTGGTCTCGGTGATCAGCGACACCTGCCCCTGGGCAAGATGCCGACGGTCGACCGAGACCGCGTGGCGGCCATAGCTCGTGACCGCGAGAGTGAATTCGGCCAGACCGAAAGCCACGTAGAACGCCTCGTGTTTCAGTCCGCAGACGGCGAACTTGCGGCGGAATGCTTCGAAGTTTTCCGGCAACACAGGTTCGGCGGCGACCATGAAGAACCGCAGCGACGACAGATCATAACGGTCGAGGTCGGTGGTGGGCACACGGCGTTCGTTGAGGCAGAGTTCAAGCGCGAAATTGGGCACCGAGGTCGCCGTCGCCCGGTAGCGCGACAAAAGCTCGAGCCAGATCGCCGGCTTCTGGATAAACGACTTGGGCGAGAGGCCATAGGTCGTCCCGCCCGAGAGCGCGATGTAAATGAAATACCCGATCAGCCCCATGTCGTGGTGCTGTGGCAGCCAGGTGACCGCAACCGGGTGGGCGTGATCGACGACAGCGCGGCAATTGGCGATCAGGTTTTTATGGCTCACACAGACTCCCTTGGGGTGGCTGGTAGAGCCCGAGGTGTATTGCAGAAACGCAATCGGGTGGGGCCGGTGTTGCACCTGCGCCTGCGAGTCGGTGGCGCGTGCTGTCGTGTCGATCACCGGCAGCGCCCGCAGTCGCCTGGCAGCGGCCTGCGGCACCGGGTCGGTGTGACGGTGGCAGCCCTCTTCGAACAACTCCAGAGTGCGGTTGCAGGCGAGCCAGGCGGCGGCGGCGCTGTCTTCGAGTATATGATCGAGGCGGCCGGTCCAGGCGACGAAATCGAACGGGCTGAGCGGCGGCGTCGGCACGGCAACGAGGCCAACCTTGGCGCAGGCGAAGAGCGCGGTGATGATCTCGATGCCCGGCTGGTAGGCAAGGATTACCCGGTCGCCGACTGCTAGCGCCTTGTTTGCGGCCAGGTCTGCGGCGATTGTGTCGACCCGCTGCGCAAAGGCCGCGTAGCTGAAGTTTTCCAGGGTCTCCCCGCGGACGTCGAGAAAGGCGAACAGAAGGCGGTCCGGCTGGCGCGCGCCCCAATCCTCCAGGATGGCATTGATGTTTGCAGTCGGCGATGGAGGAAGGTTCACTGTGTCTGGTGCTTTCGGGTGATATGGGCCCGAACAGGCCCCAGCGGACTGAGGATGAATTTTGGATCGATGCCGGGTGTATTTCCGTCCAAAAATGTGACGTCATATTGGTCAACAAAGCGATGGAGCAAAGTGAAAATCTGAAGCTTCGCGTAATTGACCCCGATGCACCGGCGCGGGCCGGCACCGAACGGGATGTGGAAAAACTCGCGGTGCTGCCACAGGCTGTTGTCGAACCGGTCGGTTTGGAACTGGTCGGGTTGGGACCACAGCGTCGGGTCGCGGTGCAAACCATAAAGGAATATCACGATTGTGGTGCCACGCGGGATCGGCACGCCCGCGATCATGTCGTCGGCCAGCGCCACCCGGTCGATCATCCAGAACGGCGGGAACATCCGCAACGCCTCCTCAACGATCGAATTGGTCCGCGGCAGGTTCTCGATATCGGAGAACACCGGCGCGCGTTGCCCAAGCACTTCGGCAAACTCAGCGGTGACAATGTCGCGCTCCCTTGGGTTGGCATCGAGCAACAGCATCAGCCAGGTGAAGGCGTTGGACGAGGTTTCGTGCCCGGCCACGAGAATCTGCATCGCTTCCGCCAAAACCTGGGGCAGGGTGAGTCGCGCGACGCTGTCGGTGTCGGGATCGGCCATCTCGAGCAGGAGGTCGAGCAGATCGGGCGTGTCGCTAGCCGGGGCCTCCAGCCGTTCTTCGATCCGCGCCTGCAACAGCGCATCACCGCTTGCGCGGTCGCGCTGCTGGCGGGCCAACTCGCCGCTCAGCTGCCACCACGGCCGCAGGAACGGCATCACCACCAGCTTAGTCATGAACGCCTGGATCGACTTGATCAATCCGCTCAGGGTGCCGATGTCGTCCAGGGGGAAGGACATGCCGAAGAACGAGCGGGCCGCCATCGCAAAGGTGATCAGCGTCACCTCTTCCTTGAACGAGACCTGACCCGCCGCCGCCCGCGCCTCGAGCCCTAGGAGCGCGTCCTGAAGCGCCGCCTCGATCGCCGGGCCGAGGCCGTCAAGGCTGTGTGGGTGGAACGCTTTTGCCAGCCGCTGGCGCTTCGGTCGCCAGTTTTCCCAGCGGTCCGTTAGCAGGCCCTCACCGAGAAACTCGGCCATGATCCCGGTCTGGATCTCGGATTTGTGGAAATTTTTGTGGTTGGTCTTGAGCACATGGCGGGCGAAGACCGGATTGGTTGTGATCAGGGCATCGCGCACGCCGCCGAAACTGTAGTGAAAGCTCGGGCCGAGCCGGTCGACGTGGCGGGCGAGCACCGACACCGGGTTGGCGATCATCGCCCGGGCATCCCGCACGCCCTGCCAGCGAGGCACACGCGGAACCGGTGTGTGTCTGGCCGGTTCAGACATTGAGGACTCTCCGCGCCCTGCCTGCCTGTTGGCCGGTTGCGAGCCGCGCGACCGGCCAACACGGCCTGATGGTTTGGCGGGTGTTCATCGATCCAAGTCTCGGTCAAAGCACGGTGGATCGGGGCGGGCGCGAAGGCTGCCGAAACGTCTTGCCGCCTGCGGAGCTGGGACGGGTCTTGGAGGCAAAAAAAGGCCTCGCACTAAGTAGCCAGCGTACTGTTTCATCCGCGCAGCATGCCACCGTTCATCGGGTGTCGGCAAGTCTCCCGAAGATTGCTCAATGACTTGATTTCCACCACTTCCACGAAAAGACTCATGGGCGTAGAGTCAAGCCGGAAAAAACGTCTGAGACGCAATCAAATTAATAATGCTAGGACAGATTCTTCAATAGCCCATCCATCGTAGATCCAAAAGAGTATTTTAAGGTCCTATGTGAAGTGGTTAGGGCCAACTGTATAATCGGGGGGAAATTGATCGTCGGTCGCGTATCCGTGCCGGCAAAGGTATAGATGGGGTTGATGCCGAGAGGTGGTCCTGAATTTTCGACCAGTTTGCCGCCGGTCTAAGCTATAGCATGGGTTTCATTTTCAGGCAGCGGCTTTCAGGTTCGGGGCCCGACTATCATATGCCTCGCCCGGCGTCAGCAGCCCGTGGGATGAGTGCGGGCGCTTTTCGTTGTAATAGGCGATCCAGGCGCCGAGCCCCTCTCGGGCTTCAGAGCCGGTCTCGAAGGCGTTCAGGTAGACGCACTCGTATTTCAATGATCGCCAGAAGCGCTCGATCATCCGATTATCGATCCAGCGACCGCGGCCGTCCATCGAGATCTTCACCTTGGCGTCGTGCAGCACGTCAGTGAAGTCGGTGCTGGTGAACTGCGAGCCCTGGTCGGAGTTGAATATTTCTGGCGGGCCGTATCGGGCCAGCGCCTCCTTCAGCGCCTCGACGCAGAACCCGGCATCCATGCTGTTCGACAGCCGCCAGCTCAGAACTTTCCGGCTGTGCCAGTCCATGACCGCCACAAGATACAGGAAGCCCCGGCGCATGGGGATATAGCTGATGTCGGTACACCAGACCTGATTGCGGCGGGTTATGGCCAGCCCCTTGAGAAGGTACGGGTAAATCTTGTGCTCGGGATGCTTCCTGCTGGTCTTCGGCTCCTGGTAGATCGGAACCAGCCGCATGAGCCTCATCAGCCGCCGGACCCGGTGGCGCCCGCATCTGTGCCCTTCCCGCTGCATGTGACGGGCCATTTGCCGCGAGCCGTACCAGGGCGTCTCGAGGAACTGCCGGTCGATGATTTCCATGAACGCCAGGTTCTCAGCGCTTTCGCCGCGCGGGTGATAGTAGAGGCTGGAGCGCGCCAGCGACAACAGGCTGCACTGCCGCCGGACGCTGAGATCGGGATGATCCTGCTTCACCGCTTTCTGCCTCCAGCGCCGAGGATGAGACTGGAGGCATCGGCCAAAAAATCCCGCTCCACGACCAGCTGGCCGATCTTGGCGTGGAGCTTCTCGACATCCTTCTCGGAAATCGCCGGCTCGGCCGAGGCGCCACCGCCAAACGCCGATGCCATGTTCTCGATCACCGTTCTCTTCCATCCGCTGATCATGGTCGGATGGACGCCGTACTTCTTGGCCAGCTCGGCCGTCGTCAACTCTTCACGGATAGCTTCAAGCGCAACCTTGGCCTTGAACTCCGCAGAATAGCGTTTCCGCTTCGTCATATGGTGGTGTTCCTTCGTCAGTCGCTACAGCTTAGCAACTGGTCCGAAATCCTGCGACCACCTCTATCTAACCGGCTCAATCCTGCTTCCTCAATGCTTGTTGGCCTGCTGACTAGCCGCGCAGAGTGCTGTTCCGCAGCATTTCCTTGATGCTCTGGTACAAGGAGGCTTTGAAGGACGGGTCTTGGGAGTGGAGTTTGTACAGCTCGAGCTCTTCTTTCCGTCGCCGTAACATGACATCTTTCATGATCTTCTCGAATGCTAGATCGCGCGAGAATGGATCCGGATTTTCGCTAAACTTTTCGTCGTAATCGGGATGCGCCTGCACGCTGTCGACGATGTTAAGAAACTTCACGCGTTGCTCTTCCGGTGTCGCGCTCCATCCCTGAAACCAGCGTTCATTGAAGCTTCGGACGATCTCTTCGAGCGGATCTTCCTGGACCTCGCCTTCACGATACCCACGCGGATTGGGGTTTTGTGGCTCAAGTTCTGACTCAGAAGCGTCCAGCCCGATGGCGTGGTTCAACTTCGTTCGCTCAAGGCCGTACGAGGAGAGGTCGACGGCTTCGAGCAGTTCGTCGAGTGCATCTTGGTTCGGATCCTGAATCTTCAGTTTCGGGATGAGGAACTTAATGAACCAGAATAGCTTCTCCCAGGCCAGCACCTCGAAGGGCATTATGGATGCCATCTGGCCGTAGACCTTCACGAACTGCTTGGCTTTGATCTTGTAGTCGATCTTATCCTTGTCCTCGAGATCCAGCTCTACGTTGAACCGCTCCGCCGCAGCGTCAATCAGGGGGCTGAGCGTCTGCGCATCTTCCCCATCAAAAAAACGGGTACAGAACTCCTCGACTTCGGACCACTCGTAGACGCCCGCCTCGTCGAGTGTCGCCTTCAGCTCGTGCAACACGTTTACGTCGGTTGCCTCTGACAGCGTTGTCACGGTGAAGAATGGATCGAAGGCAGCCTTGATGTCATCGGTAGAGTTGAAGAAGTCGAGAACAAACAGGTCTTCAGTCCGCTTGCCCAACTTCGGCGCGGAGCGATTGAGGCGCGACAATGCCTGTACTGCCAGTACAAACTGCAATTTTTTGTCAACATACATGGCGCAGAGCTTCGGCTGGTCGAAGCCGGTCAGATATTTATTCGCCACGACCAATAGGCGGAACTCGTCCTTGTCGAACTCCTTCCGCGTCTTGTCTTCTGGGAAGCCGTTCATCTCGGCCTCAGTGTACTTGATCCCGTCGACCTCTTTTTCTCCAGAGAAAGCGATCAGGGCCTTGAAGGGATTCCCGCGCTTCGCCAGCTCCGCCTGCACGGCCTTATAGTAGCGGATCGCCATCTCGATGTTTTGAGTGACGATCATGCCCTTCGCCTTGCCGCGTAGCTTCTTGGCATTCACGACGTTGTCCATAAAATCCTCGACCATGATCTCGGCCTTGGTATTGATCGTCTGCTGGCTGCTCTCCACGTAAGCCCGCAGCTTCTTTTGCGCCTTTGCCGTGTCGAAAAGCGGGTTGTCTTCGATAGACTTCTGGATCTCGTAGTAGCCCTTGTAGGTCGTGTAGTTGGCTAAAACGTCGAGGATGAAGCCTTCCTCGATCGCTTGCTTCATGCTGTAGAGGTGGAAAGGCTTAAAGGTGCCATCAGACTGCTTCGTCCCAAATTTTTCCAGTGTCGTGTTTTTTGGCGTTGCGGTAAAGGCGAAGTAGGAAGCGTTACCACGCATCTTGCGACCTTGCATAGCGGCAAGGATCTTATCCTGTGCGTCCACTTCGTCGGGATCTCCGCCGCTGCCCATAGTCTGGTTCATCTTGTCGCTGGCGAGGCCACTTTGGCTGCTGTGCGCCTCGTCAATGATTACAGCGAAGCGCTTGTCGCTTAGGTCTGCGACGCTTTCGTAAATAACCGGGAATTTCTGGATGGTCGTGATGATGATCTTCTTGCCATTTTCCAGTGCGGCTTTCAGGTCAGCGGACCGCATCGCGGGGGCGACGATGTTCTTCACCTCGGAAAAATCGCTGATGTTGTCGCGCAACTGCTTGTCCAGCAGGCGGCGGTCCGTCACCACGATTACGCTGTCAAACAGCGGCGCATCCAGCGCCCACGCGCCTGGCAGGTCCAGACTTGCTGGATAGCTCTCGATCAGCTGATAGGCGGCCCATGTGATGCTGTTCGACTTGCCCGACCCGGCCGAGTGCTGGATCAGATAACTGTAACCAACGCCATGCGTTGCGGTGTGGTCCAGCAACTTTCGAACGACATCAAGCTGTTGATAGCGGGGGAAGATCAGGGACTTCTTGGCCAAAGGGTCGGTCTTGCCGCCTTCCAGCAAGACAAAATGCTGGATGATCCCGGCCATGCTGGCGGGCTGGAGGACTTCTTCCCACAGATAGGGGGACTGTTGCGTTAATCCGTAGAGGTTGGCGGAGCGCCTCTATGGCTGTATTTTATGCGGCCAGGCCGAACATTTCGTGGACGAAGGCGATCTCGCCCTGGACGCCCGGTTTCATGTTGTCGATGTGGTGGTTTTTGATGGTCCGGATGGCTTCGATGGCGCGGAGTGTCGATTTGGCGGATCTCAGCGTACGGAAGCTTTGTCGATATCCAAGCAACCGCTTCAGCGCCGCATGATCACTTTCAATCCGGTTGTTTCTCCACTTCTTGTCGATATGGGTGATGCTGTCGAACTGGGGATCGTAACGTCGGTTCTCGTCCTGGATCACCTTTCGGTAGGTGGGCGCCTTGTCTGTGCATATCGTGACTGGGCGATGAAGCCTGACCTTCTCGATCGCCCTGCGCAGAAAGGCTTTCGCAGCTTTCGCATCGCGCCGGGCAGTGAGTCTGAAATCGATCATCTGTCCATGCCGATCAATTGCCCGCCAGAGGTAGCGCCACTTCCCGCCAACGCGGACATAGGTCTCGTCCACGTGCCAGTCCAGGCTGATCCACCGCCGCCGCTTGTCAGTCTCGTCAGCCAGCCGTGGTCCGAACTTCTGCACCCAGCGGTAGACCGTCGAGCGATCAACATTCACACCGCGTTCAGCCAGCAAATCCGCTGTGTCCTGGTAAGACAAGGGATAGCGTAGATACATGCGAACGGCACAGAGGATGACGCTCGCGGGGAAACGGTGGCGCTTGAACGGTTGCTGGCTGGACATGATCTACCTCGTGTTCTCCGCATGGTTAGAAAAAACAACGACTAACGCAACAGTCCCGTTCGGGGACGTTTTCGGGGTTCATATCACCCGTCGGATCTCCTCTTGGCGCGCGAGGCACAGATGTCGCGCCGTGCGGCTCCTTTCCCCAGCCTGTGGAGAATCCGCCGGTGTTGGGTCCGCCCCTCAGTCCGGGTCGAAAACGTATCCCAGACCGCGGACCGTCCTGATCAAACGAGGCTTCTGGGGGTTGGTTTCGATCTTTCTGCGCAGCCGGGAGATCCGGATATCAATGCTGCGGTCGAACGGATCCCACGAGCGGTCATGCGCCTGCTCAAGGATCTGGTCGCGGTTAAGAACGCGGGAACGGTTTTCGGCAAAGAGCTTGATCAGGCGAAATTCCATGGCCGTCAAAGGAACCTCCTGCCCGTCCTCCTGAAGTAATTTCGCGGCCCCGAGATCCAGCGTGTAAGGTCCGAACGGAAGGGCGTCGGTTTCGCCGTTCATGGCAAGTTCCGGGCTCTGTACCGGGGCGCGCCGAAGGACAGCCTTGATCCGCGCTTCGAGTTCGCGCAGGTCGACAGGTTTGCCGAGATAGTCGTCGGCACCCATTTCGAGCCCGACAATCCGGTCGATGGTCTCACCCGCGGCGGTCAGCATCACCACCGGCGTGCGATCCTCGACCCGCAATGTCCTGAGCGCGGACAAACCGTCCTCGCCGGGCATGTTGACGTCGAGCAAAATCAGATCCACGTCCTGTACGGCGATCAGGTTTCGCATCGCGGCCGTGTCATGGACCGCAAGCACCTTGAAGCCGCGCTTTCCGAGGTATTCTTCCAGCATCTCGCACAGGTCGACTTCGTCGTCACAAACGAGGATCGTGGTCGTCTCGTTCTTCGTCATGCGCTTCCTCCATGGGCGAGAATTTCGGACACGAAATCACGCAGTTCCGTCGGCGAGACGGGTTTCTCAAGATAGGGCCTGCCGGAGTCACGCAGCAATGCCTGGGACGTCCGGCCCAACGTGTCCCCGGTGACAAATCCCATTTGTCCCAGCAAGTCGGGATAGTCGCGCCGCACCGTTTCAAACAGTTTCCGGCCATCCGTGTCGGGCATGTTCAGGTCCGAGATAATGCAATCGGTCTCTCCAAGCGACAAGACTTCGAGCGCCTCGGCGCCGGAATACGCCACACGGACACGGAAGCCCGCGCGTTCCAGAACCTCGCCATGAAGATCCGCCACATCGGGTTCGTCATCGACCACCAGAATACGCGATTGCACCGGGCGGACCGGTTTTCCCTCCGCCGGCGCGTCGGCGTCGGCGGCGATCGGCGGCAGATCGACGACGATGCGGGTGCCATCGCGATAGTCGGTGTCCAGCCGGATCTGGCCCCCATGTGTCTGCACGACACGATGACACCATGTCAGCCCGATCCCCTTGCCATTGCCGATCCCACGGGTGGAAAAGAATGGTTCGAAAATCTTTCCAGCGATGTCTCTGGACACGCCCGGCCCATTGTCGGCAACGGCGATACGCACATGGCCCGAGCGCGGGTTCAGCCCGGTTTCGATGACCACGCGCCCCGGCCCGTCGGTGTCGGACAGGGCAGCGTGCGAGTTCTGCAGCAGGTTGATGAGCACTTGCGCAAGCTGGTTGACGTCGGCCCTGACTTTTGGAAGCCCCGAGGCGAGCTGCAGGTCAATATCCAGATCCAATTCCATGCCACTATGGCGCAGGACGTCCACCGCCGTCCTGGCAATATCGTCCACACAGGCGGGCGACATCTCGGCCGGTTCCTGACGCACCATCGAAAGATAGGTTTTTACGACATCCGAACACTGCCCGGCGGCGTCCTCGATCTTGCGGGCGTGTCTTTCCACCTCCGGGCCGGCCCCTTCCTCCCGCAACATCAAGGCATGTCCCCGCACCACAGAGAGCGGATTGTTGAGGGCATGGGCGACATTGGCCAGCACCCCGCCAAGTGCGCTCAACTTCTCGTTCTGGAACAGGCGCTCGCGCTGACGCGCCATATCCATTTCCATTTCGAGTTGATCGGTCAGATCGCGGGAGAATGAGACAATGACGTCGCGGCCTTCATAGTCGATCAGCCGGGCAGAGACCGCGCCCCAGAAGGGACGGCCGTCCGGGTCAAGGAAACGCGCCTTGAAATCGTTCACGAACCCGTTTTTCCGCAGCGCCGTGAGGAAATCATTCCGGTCCGCCGGATCGGCATAGAAGGATCGGGTATTCGGGTTGTGCCCGAACATCTTGTCGATTTGCGGTCCCCGGAACAGGACGACCCCCGTTTCCGCCTCGGTCATCAGGATCGGTGCGGGGCAGTTCTCGACCACCTTGCGGATGATGTCCCCTTGGCCAATCTGCTCGCGAAGGTCGATCAAAGTGGTGACCGCGCAGGTCTCGCCGGCGAATTGCGTCATCCGACCGCTGAACGACATCGGAACCGTCTGTCCATGCCTGTCAACAAATTCGATCCGCCGGTCATCGACCTTACCGGTGCGGCGCAATTCCTGAACGTAACTGTCGCGGTCGGCCGGGTCGAGATAGTGTTCACGCGCAAATGTCGTCTTTCCAAACAGCTCCAGCGCCGCTGGTGAGCGATACAGGATGAGACCGTCGCGCAGGCGGGCCATCACCACCGGCACCGGGTTGGTATCAAGGATTGTCCGCAAAAGTTCTTCGCTTTCGCGCAGCATCCGGGCTGCGTGGTTTGCCTCGGTCACATCCGTCCGGATGACGATGAACCCGCCCGACGACACGGGATTGTAGCGCACCGAATGGACGCGTCCGTCGCTGTGAGGCTGAACAATCTCGCGAGACTTTGGGCGACCGACATTCGCCTGCCACTCCGCCTCCCGCGCGCTGGCATCTGCATAGAGTCCGCTGGCGACGCAAGCCTGCAACATGTCCTCCCACCGCAAACCCGGCACGATCATCTCGGCGATCGGTTCCAGCATCTCCGCGAAACGCTCGTTGCAGGTCACAAGCCGCCGGTCGGCGTCGAAAACCGCAATTCCCTCGGCCAGGGCGTCGATGGCTTCCATCGGGAAACTGTTGCCGGTCACGTCGGGCTTTCCGATATGTGGAACTTCATTGGTCATTCTTCCCGGCTAAGCCATCGATGTTTCACGTCGTTTTCAACTGCTGCCGGTTTTGTTTCAAATGTATCAGCCGCGCCGGGCACTGCCGCTGCCAAATCGAAGAATAATCCATTAAAAACAGACATTTACCAGGAGTTCCTTGCCCACCGCCCGTTGAAATCCTTGAAACGCCAAACCTCGCAAACGGACATGCGACCGCAACACGGCCCGCACAATCTGGCGTCATCGGCCAGTCAGGCCATCCCGAGACAGACCAGGAAGGACGAAACCGATGGACGCCTCCACAAACACAACGTTCCACATCGATGCCGCGATGGACATCCTGCTGCCGCCCCGCAGCGCGCGCCGGACGCCGCACACACATCACCGTCTGGATGACCTCGGCGTGGTAAAGACATTCACGGCCGACCCTCGGCGCACCACCAGCAGCGTTTTTGGCTGATCTTCGTTTTCCAACAGGAGTTCCCACCTCATGACCGGCATCAAGGCTTCGATTCTCGACACGATCGGCAACACCCCCATCGTCCGCATCAACAACATCGCGCCGGAGGGCGTCGAGCTTTACGTCAAATGCGAAGCGTTCAATCCGCTCGGCTCGGTCAAGGATCGTCTCGCCCTCGGCGTGATCGAGGCCGCCGAACGTGACGGCTCGCTCAAGCCGGGCCAAACAGTGGTCGAGGCGACCTCCGGAAATACCGGTATCGGCCTTGCCATGGTCTGCGCCCAGAAGGGCTATCCCCTGGTGCTCGTCATGGCCGAGAGCTTCTCTGTCGAGCGTCGCAAGTTGATGCGATTCCTCGGGGCGAAGGTGATCCTGACTCCGGCCTCTGAAAAGGGGACCGGCATGGTTGCAAAGGCCAGGGAACTGGCCGAGGAACATGGCTGGTTCTGGACCCGGCAATTCGACAACCCCGCTAATTCGGAGGTCCATGCCCGCACAACGGCCATCGAGATCCTCGACGATTTTGGTGAACAGGGGCTGGACTACTGGGTATCCGGTTTCGGCACCGGCGGCACGATGAACGGGGTCGCGAAGGTGCTCAAGGCGCGCTCTCCAAACACCAGGATCGTTGCCGCCGAACCTGACAACTCCGTCCTTCTGGCCTCGGGCATCGCGCAGAGTTTTGACACCGATGGCGCGGCGAACGGATCGCACCCGAATTTCCGCCCGCATCCGATGCAGGGCTGGTCCCCCGACTTCATTTCGCAACTGGCGCAGCAGGTGCTCGACGCGGGCCATATCGACACGTTCATGGCAGTTTCAGGGGACGATGCGATGCAATGCGCCAAGGATCTGGCAGCGAAAGAGGGCATTTTTTGCGGCGTCTCGTCCGGCGCGACCTTTGCCGCCGCGCTCCAGATCGCGAAATCGGCGCCGAAAGGATCGAAGATCCTCGCGATGCTGCCCGATACCGGAGAGCGCTACCTCTCCACCCCGCTCTTTGCGGATGTTCCCGAAGAAATGACCGAGGCAGAGATGGCGCTGTCCCGCTCGACACCGAATTACCGCTTCGACGTCACCGCAACGCCCGCGCCCGCCGCCGCGCCGACACCGGCGGCCCCGGATGCCCTGGCCGAAGTCGAGGCGATCATTGCCAGCAAGCCGGTGGTGATCTTCGCGCTGGAATGGTGTGAGTTCTGCTGGTCCGTGCGCAACATGTTTGCCGAGGCGGGGATCGCCTATGACAGCGTCGATCTCGACTCGGTGGCCTTCCAGGACGGCAACAAGGGCACGCAGTACCGGGCGGCCCTGCGCGAGATCACCGGCGCCCCGACGATTCCGCAGGTCTTTGTCGGCGGCCAGCACATCGGCGGTGCCTCGGAAACCTTCGACGCCTTCAACTCCGGCGCGTTGCAGGCTGCGCTTGGCGCTGCCGCGGTCTCCTTCGACCCCGAAATGTCCCGCGACGCTTATACCTTCCTGCCCAAGTGGCTGCATTCCCGTTGAGATCATGAAACGAACCGCTGCCTGACTGTCGCATCGCAGGCTAAGCAACGTGCGACCGAATACGGCCTCGGGTGTCACGCGGCCGTTGCCCCCGGATCCGTCCGGGGGCAACAGCGTTGCCTGCTTGCCAGGATCACCGCCGACGATCTGCTGGACCTGCCACAGGACGCCTCAGTCGGCTTCGCCACCGGGGCGACAATGGCGGGCTTCATTTGTCTTGCCGCCGCTTGCACTGGACCTGGCGAAACTGCCCGGTGTAACGCATCACAATGAGGTCGGCCTCAACCAGGTCACGATTTCCTACCACGAGGATCGGAACAGGCTGAACCTGTCCTCCGAGATGGAGCAGTGGCTCAACCTCGACCCGCGAAACGTCTTCCGCACGGCGGACTGGAAAGGCGAGACAGCGCTGCGAATCTCGCTGACCCCCTGACAAAACGGGAGACGAGCGTGCCCGGCAGCTCGCCGCCAGAATAACACGCCATTGGAGAGAGATCCGGATCGCTTCATCCGTGCGCTGACGCCGGTGCATATCCGTTTCCGAACGCCCTGCCGGTCTCCGGCGGGGCGTTCTGGTTTGCGCATTCCTGACTTTGTTTCAGTCAGTTACACACCGCCCGGCTTGGTTACATTTGAAACGCGCAGGCGCCCCTCCTGACCGCTTCCTGAAACGCAACCCCCGTAGAACTGCACTCACGGTCCAATTGGAACCGCCCCCTCCGGTCCCCCGCGGACCCCAACAACAGGACGATACAAGATGAACACCCAAGCAATGGAAAAGCCCGCAAAAGTCGCCAAGAACGGCGTCGACGTTCCCACCCTTCTGGCCACCATTGGCGTTGTGAAGGATGCACCGCCTGCCGCTCAGTTCCAGTTTCGCGCCAAGGGCGAATGGGTCAGCGGCACGCATTCCCGCGCCACGGTCAACGGTTTCTTCGGCGCCGGTGAAGAGCAGGGTCGCGCGCAGGATTTCGTCATCGAAGGCGATCACCCGGCCGTTGTCTGCGGGGCCGACAAGGCACCGACCCCGATCGAATACCTGCTTTCGGCGCTGGCGGCCTGCCTGACCGCAGGTGTCGGCAACATCGCTTCGGTCCGCCAGATCGACCTCGAGTCCGTGGAAACGACGGTCGAGGGCGACATCGACATGCAGGGCATTCTCGGTCTCGACGACAACGTGCGCAACGGTTTCAACACCATCCGCGCGACCGTGAAGATCAAGGGCGATGCCCCTGCCGAGGCGCTTGAACGGGTGGTGCAGCAGTCCATCGCCCGCTCGGCCGTTTTCGACATGCTGACCAATGGCACGAAGCTCGACGTGACCGCCGTCGCCGCATGATCCGCACTCTCCGGCGGCCCTCCTCCCCCGCCGGAGACCCCCCAAACCGCACCGCAAAAGGAAAAACGCCATGAAACGCCCCGCTTTCCGCAACGCCATCGCCAAGGCGATGGGCTTTCCCCCGATCCTGCCAAACCGCAAGGCCGGTTGGATTGCCTGAGCCGAGAGGACGCCTTCATGATCCGTTTGAGCCCGCACATCCGCCATCGCGGCAGCACGACCCTCCTTGGCCGCTGCCCGCATGCCGGTCGCAGCGCAATCGCCCTGGTTTCCCGCCACGACCTGATGTCCGCAATCGGCTCGGCGACGGATCGCTGACCCATCCTTTTACCTGAAAGACCGCTCCAATGGCCCGCAAGACAGACGTTCTCATCATCGGTGCCGGACAGGCCGGGCTCGCTCTGAGCCGGCACCTGACCGACCTGGATATCGACCATGTGATCCTTGATCGGGGTGCGGTCGGGCAGCGTTGGCGTGCGGAACGCTGGGCCTCGCTGCACTTGCTGACGCCCAACTGGATGACGCGCCTGCCGGGCTGGCGATATGACGGCGACGATCCGCAGGGCTTCATGCACAAGGACCAGGTGGTCGGGATGCTTGGCCGATATGCGCGGTCCTTCGATGCCCCCGTCGCGGAGTTCACCGAGGTCGAGAGCCTGCGGCAGACGCCCGCCGGCTACCGCATCCGCACCAGCAACGGCACGTACGTCGCCCGTTCGGTCATCATTGCAACCGGCGCCTGCGACCGTCCGGCGGTACCCGGCTTTGCCGCGTCAATCTCTCCCGCGATCGCGCAGGTCACAACGCGTGACTACATTCACCCGCGCCAACTGGAGCCTGGCGGTGTGCTGGTGGTCGGCGGTTCCGCCACGGGTGTGCAACTCGCAGAGGAAATTCACCTGGCAGGCCGTCCCGTCACGCTGGCAGCCGGCGCCCATGTCCGGCTGCCGCGCCGCTATCGCGGTCGGGATATCCTTGACTGGTTCGACCGCTGCGGGATGCTCTCGGAAGCGCGCGACCCGGCAGTTCCGGCGCACAAGGCGCTGTCGCAACCCTCGCTGCAACTGATCGGTTCGGACCCGCCGCGCGATATCAACCTGCGGTCCCTCTCGCGACTGGGAGTCCGCTGCGTCGGGCGGGTTGTCGGTGCCGATGGGAACCGGGTTGGTCTGGGCGGCACCCTGGCCGCCGATGTTGCTGAAGGCGAATTGCGGCGCAAGCGCACGCTGGAACGCGTTGACACCTTCATCCGGGTCAACTCCGACCAGGCCGAACCAGCCCCGCAGGAAGATGCCCCCTTCATCCCGCAAGATGCCGCCCTACGGGAACTGGATCTCGCCGCCATGGATATCCGGACGATCCTCTGGGCAACCGGTTTCCGGCGCAGCTACCCTTGGCTCGACATTCCCGTTCTCGACCGGACGGGAGAGATCATCCAATGCGGCGGCATCACACCCTGCGCCGGTCTTTATACGCTTGGCCTGCCCTTCATGCGCAGACGCAATTCCACCTTCATCGACGGTGCCGGGCAGGACGCAGCCGACATCGCCACCCATATCCTGCGCCATCTCGACAACTCGGCCCACGCCGCCGCCTGACACAGGGAGCCGCCAATGACCCATCTCTCCAATGCCGCCCACTATGACGCCCTGATCGTCGGGGCCCGCTGTGCCGGGGCCGCCACCGCAATGCTGCTGGCCCGCGCCGGTGCGAAAGTGCTTGTCGTTGACCGCGAACCTGCAGGGTCCGACACGATGTCCACCCATGCGCTGATGCGCTGCGCTGTCGAACAACTTGACCGCTGGGGGCTTCTGGAAAACCTGATCGCTGCCGGAACCCCACGGGTGCGCTGGACCACCTTCCACTACGGCGCCGAAAGCTATCCCGTGGAGATCCGGCCCAGCGGCGGGATCGATGGGCTCATTGCGCCGCGCCGCAGCCTTCTTGACGGCGAACTCGTGACGGCCGCACGCGCCGCCGGGGCAGAGGTTCGGCACCGGACATCGCTGGTCGGCCTGGTTCATGATGCGACAGGGCGTGTTCGCGGCGCGCGCCTGTCCCCCGCGCAAGGATCAGACTACGAGGTTTCGGCAGATCTTGTCATTGGTGCCGACGGCCGCCGGTCCACCCTTGCGCGTCATGTCAAAGCGCAGACACTGATCGAAACGCCCAACCGTTCCGGCTGCGTCTACGCCTATTTCGAGGGCATCCGGGACCGTGGCTATCAGTGGTTCTACGATACACGGGCAACCGCGGGCGCCATCCCAACGAATTCCGGGCTGCACTGCGTCTTTGCCGCTGTCCCGGACGGTGTGTTTCGCGCCGCGCGCAGCGGTGCCGATCCGAAGGCTCTGCTTCTGACCCTGGCAGCCAAGGCGAATGCCGAAGTGGCCCGCGAGTTGGTGGAGGCGGACCTGCGGGAACGCCCCATCCTGTTTTCCGGTGCCAACGGGCATTTGCGGCAGAGCCAAGGACCGGGGTGGGCACTGGTAGGCGATGCCGGCTATTTCAAGGATCCGGTTTCGGCGCATGGCATCAGCGACGCATTGAGGGATGCTGAACTCCTGTCCCGTGCGGTTCTAGGGGCCAAACCCGATGCGCTTGCCTCCTATCAGGATACCCGCGACGCGCTTTCACGCGACCTGTTCCGAACCACGGACCGGATGGCGTCCTACGACTGGTCCCTGCGCGGGATGCAGCGCCTGCACATGCAGCTGAAAGACGCGATGAAAGCCGAACTGACCTGGATGCGGGAGAACTTCGAGCCGGTTGCAACAGCTGCGTGACGGACACTGAAACAATCGAAACACCCGCCGACAGCAAGCCGAAACAGTCACCCGGTAGACCAAGGGAAAGCAACAACAGAGACAGTCCCATGCCCCAAGAATTTATCCACACCAACACCATGACCGCTGCCACTGGTCTTCCGGTCGTCCTTCTGCACGGAAGCGCGATGACCGCCGATACCTGGAAGGGCCTTCGCGGCTATATCGGAGCCCGGTTCGACGTGTGTACGCTCGATGTCTCCCGGATCCGCCAACTTGCCGATCTCCAGGCCGGGACCGTTCCGTCACTGGACGAACTGACCGAGGTGGCCGTGGCGGAACTGGCGCGGATCGGCACCCCGGTCCATATCGTCGGGCATGACTTCGGTGCGGTGCTGGCATTGAAGATCGCAAGCGCCTATCCCGGCGTTGCGGGCAGCCTGTCGCTGATCGAGCCTACAGCCTACAACGCTGTTTTGCCCGACTGTCAGGCAGGCTGGCAAACGCGGCAGGAGGTGCGTGCAACGGTCGCCATTATGCGCGCCAGCCTGATTGAAGGCGATGGGTGGCGCGCCATGCAGAACTTCATCGATCTGGTGCACGGTCCGGGAACATGGGACCGCACTTCGCGCGCGCATCGCACGGAACTGGCCCTGCGGGCAGGAGAGACCCTCGCCGATCTCATGGCGATTTCGGGCGACCAGATGGGTCCGGTGAGCCTGGCAGGGGTCGTCTGTCCGACATTGCAGGTCACGGGTGGCAAAACGTGCTGGATGAACAAACAAGTGGCGCAACAGTTGCGTGTCGCGGTGCCTTTCCTGCGCGACGAGATTATCGCTGATGCTGGACACCTCCCGCATCTGAGCGATCCCCATAGAGTCGATCCTCTTGTTTACGATTTTCTTGTGCGCGCCAACGCACAGTGGCAGGATACCCGGATTAACCTGCGGCACGCTGCCTGAACCGGCCAATCATTCTTGGTGAAATGGAGGGAAGGACTTTGGAAAAGACCCTTTATGACAAGTATGGCGGCTTTTCTACAGTCAGCCGGATTGTCATGTCGCTCTACGACAAGCTTCTGGAAGATGACGATCTGGGTCCGTTTTTCGACGATGTGGACATGCCGAAGCTGATTGATCACCAGACCAAATTCGTTGCGTCCCTGATGGGCGGACCGGCTTCTTTTACCGATACGCATATCGAACGGGCCCACCGCAACATGACAATCGCAGATAGCCATTTCGATCAACTGAAGACGCTTGTGGACAACACGCTTGCCGAATTCGACGTGGAAGCAGAAGACATCCAGACCGTGCTTGGTGCTTTCGAGTCGCGGCGGAACCTTCTGGTCAAGGCCTGACATGTCGATCGAAGCAATCAATGAACAGTTGTTGCGCGCCATCGGTGTCGGCGTGGCGCTCGTCGATCTAGGCACGATGGAACTCAAGTTCCGAAACGACACCTTCCTTGATTGGTTCGGCGGCGCGGAGGCGAGCAGTCGCGTGGCGGACCTGTTTCCCTCGCTGGACCCCGAAGCCCTGGCGGCCAATCTACAATCCGACGGAAGTTTCACCTCGGAAACAAGCTTCAAGCTGAAGCGCCGGCGCATGACCGTGGCGCTGGAGTTCACCCGAACCAACGATCCCTCCGAACGGATTGCGGTGCTGGTGTGTCAGAACATCACCCGCATCAAGGAACTGGAATCGATGATCGACTCCTATTCGATGATGGTGGAACGCAACACGCACGAGATCAAACGCGAGAAGGAACAGGTCGAGAAGCTTCTGCTGAACATGATGCCGCGCTCGGCTTACGAAGAGTACAAGTCCTTCGGTGTCGTTGCGCCGCGGGTCTTTGACTCCGTTTCGGTGCTGACGCTGGATTTCGAGGATTTCGACCGCATCCTGGAGGCCAACGACCCTGCGGTTATCGTCAGTGAACTCAATGACATCTACACCGCTTTCGACCGGATCGGAGAGCAGTTCGGCTGTGAACGCGTGCGCACGAATGGCGACAGCTACTTCGCCGTTTCCGGGGTGCCGGACCCGGTTCAGAACCACTCAGAATCCGTGGCGAATGCTGCCGTGCGCTTCCTGCGTTACCTCGCGCGGCGCAACGAGAGCCATCCGATAAAGTGGAACGCGCGGTTGGGGCTGGCATCGGGTCCGGTCATCGGCTCTGTGGTCGGCGTTCAAAAATACATCTACGATGTTTTCGGCCCGGCGGTCGAACGCGCCAGTCGCACCCGCGCGCTGGCGCCGCCAATGGCGATTGCGGCCCATGTCAGCATCCGCGACCTGCTGGATTCCCGTTTCACCCTGGCGCCCCTGGTTCCCAAGCAGTCTCGTCCTGCGCCTCAGGAGGGGCTTTTCCTGCTTGCCGAATCCGCGGCTCCTGAGGCGCAGGGGACGTTGTGAAACCCGGCTTGGCAGACGACCTGCCCCAAGTGTCAGAATCACCAGGGGCGGTGTCGATTGGGGAAGCCATCGACCTTTTCGAGGAAGCGATTGTGTTCTTCGATTCAGAGGCGCGGATCGTTGCGTCCAATGCAAGCTTCCTGAAGACGTTCGAAGCCATTCGGGAGTTCGTGGCTTCTGGGTCAACCTGGGACATCTTCCTGCTGGAGGCCGAGCGCCACGCCCTGCTTGACGCACAGGTCTGCGAGTCCCTGCGTCTCGCCGAAGATCTCATGCTGGAAGGGCACATTGATCCGCCGGCCATAGAGTTCTCGACAGACACCCGAAGGGCCTTCGCCGCCCGCCTCAAGGCGGTTTCAAATGGCGGCTTTGCGCTCGTCCTGTCGGAAACCTATGACCACCGCGCCGAGGCGGATTCGGATCGTCTTGCCGAGTTGATGACCTCCAAGGTGCTGGAAGCTTGTCCCGCAAATCTCACGATGTCGCGGATCGGCGACGGGCAGATCCTGTATCGGACCCCGGCGGCGACGGAACTGCTGGGCATCTCACGCAACATGCGCGACCATTTCATGCACGTTGAGGAACGGGCCGATTTCATCACGGCCCTTCTGCCGGATGCCCGCGTCGACGACATGCGGGTGACGGGACGGCGCCGCGACGGATCCGCCTTTGCCGCAGCGCTCTCGGCGCGGCTGATCGACTATCGGGACGAGGAAGTCGTCGTGGCAGAGATGACGGATCTGACCGATGAATTGACGATGCGGGCAGAGTTGGAACGCCAGAAGGATCTCGCATTCCAATCGGAAAAGATGTCAGCCCTGGGCGAGCTTCTGGCAAGTGTTGCGCACGAGTTGAACAACCCGCTCTCCGTGGTGATCGGAAACGCTATGATGCTGGGCGAAGAGCCGTTGGACGAAAGTGCCATGAAGAGGGTCTCGAAGTTGAGCGCCGCCGCGGATCGTTGCGTGAAGATTGTTCGCACCTTCCTTTCGATGGCCCGCGAGCAACCGCTGGAACTCTCTCCCTGCAATCTCGGCGATTTGGTGGAGACCGCTATCGACGCCCACAAAAGTCATACCGACAGCTCCACGCCAGAATTGCTGGTATCCCTATCCGACAGATTGCCGGATGTCGTGGTTGACGAGGTTCAGATCGTGCAGGTGATCCTGAACCTGCTCAACAACGCAGAGCAGGCGATGGCCGATGCGGCAGTGGGCGATCAGGTGCGAATATCGGCGGAACTCGCGGAAACCAAGACCCTGGTTCACTTGACCATTTCAGACAATGGGCCAGGCGTCCCGAAGGAGATTCATGGTCGAATCTTCGATCCGCTCTTCACGACCAAATCAAGCGGAAAGGGCACCGGCGTCGGACTTGCATTCTGCCATCGCGTCCTTGCAGCACATGGAGGCTCGATTCAGCTCGACAAATCCATGGAGGGCGGTGCCCGTTTTGTGTTGGAATTGCCCGTGGAACGTTGCTGAACGAGGCACCGACGGCGTCGGACTGGAAACCCAGAAGCCAGCATTGATTGTGCCGTTTTGCCTATTGCACCGGTGCCACCAGCGACGGCCTTGCCCTCGCAGAGAAGCGGGGAACGGCCCTTATTGCCCGCTTGGGCTCTACGTCAGGAAACGGCTAGCGCGCTCGGCTAAGCCTCGACGTGCTAGTCGCCGATCCGTTGCGCAAGCTCGGCCGGCGTCCGCTCGTCAGTCCTAACAGGCTGCTGAAAAAGGCTCGCGCTTGGAACATCTTCCCTTGGACGGAGGAATCGTGGGGATGTTGGCTGTGGGCAAATAGCCCCTTCGGGTTCTCCCCGCCTCAGGCGGCAAGGAGTTTCGGCAGCCTCGCCAGATTGCAGGCCGCCATCGTTAACGTGAAGCGGGCGCGAACCCGCTCGATGCCGCGATACATGGTCTGCGCCATGCCGCCGACGGTCTTGGCCCAGCCGAAAGGCTCTTCGATTTTCTTCCGTCTCCGCTGGGATTTGGCGTAGCCCGGGTGCCGTGTGGTCCTGCCGTCGATGGCGGAATGGCGGGACTTCTGCGCGACCTGCGGTGTGACGACCATCTGGCGGAGCTCGGCGACGAAGTCGGCGCTGTCGTAGCCGCGGTCGGCTGCCAGGGACAGGCGCCGTGTCGATCCGGGTGAATGCCGATGGAGCATGTCGATGGCGGCACGGCGTTCGGCGTGGCCACCCGCCTGCGTGAGGTCGGCCTGCACGATCAGACCGGAGCGGTTTTCCATCAAACTATGCCCCATGAAGCACAGCACGGCCCCGGTGCCGGGCGACTTCTTGAACAGTCGGGCCTCCGGATCGGGCCTCGACGCGTGGGTCGCGTTGGAGCGCCGTTCACCACGAAAATCGACTTCGGCGTTGCGGCTGCGGTGTCTGGGGCGGGTCATTGGTTCGGGCTCGGCGGTGGATTGGTCGGGGGAAGACCGATTTCACTTATCTCAAGGTCATCGGCTGGGGCTGGTTCTATCTCTCCACGATCCTCGACGATCACAGCCGCTACATCGTTGCTTGGAAGCTCTGCACGAGTATGAAGGCCGAGGACGTCACCGATACGTTGGAACTGGCGCTGGCTGCATCGGGCTGTGACCAGGCGACGGTCGTCCACAAGTCTCGGCTGCTATCCGACAATGGTTTATCTTACGTCGCTGGAGATCTCGCCGAATTCCTCGACGACAAGGGCATGGATCACGTTCGCGGAGCACCGCATCATCCCCAGACGCAGGGCAAGATCGAGCGCTGGCACCAGACCATGAAGAACCGCGTCCTGTTGGAGAACTACTACCTGCCGGGCGACCTGGAACGGCAGATCGAGGCCTTCGTCGAGCACTACAACAACCACCGTTACCACGAGAGCCTGGGCAACCTGACACCCGCCGACGTCTATCACGGTCGGGGCGCTCACATCCTCTCGATGAGAAGGGAGATCAAGAAACAGACAACCCGGAAACGCCGCTTGCAGCACGACAAGGCCGCCGCATAACATCAAACAGAAAGCGAACCAGAACCCTCTTTACAAAATCGCCTCGCGCTCTCCGAAAAACTCTGACGACGGACAGGCGACAGATGCTGGCGCTGCGTGATCTCTTTCCGGGTGCCGCGCACGATCTCGGCGTCCAGATGTTCGCGACGCCCCGCGAAGCTGGGCGATGGTGGTCATCTTGTTGACACGGATAGCTGCCTTGAACATGGGGGCAGCGTAGGGAGGCCGGGGAGAGTTGTCATTTCAAATGACAACCTACTAGGCAATTCTCTGCGAGCCGCTCCGCTAATTGCCATTGGGCCGGAGGCGCTGCGCCCTCCTGGACTTCCCTTCAGGCAGTACTTGACTTATCCATTACTGATACGATATTTATTATCGTATCAGTAATGGATATTGAAGCATGGCATGATATCGGGCATCAACGGTACCAACCTTGTACTGGAATCAATGGTCAAACTGCGGATCGAGAACGGGATGATTGATCGTGCAGGTATAGTGAGAGGTGAACACGGATACATCGTTCAATTCTATGGCCGCGCGGCTGAGTGGAACGGGGAACCAGTCGTTCTTTGTAGCGCCAGAAATCCGTATGAACCTAGGCAGTTCAAGAGCTTAGACGGGGCGGTCTCTCAGGTTTCAAGAATTGGCTTGGACAAGCTAACCATAACGGCAGTGTCATCGACGACTTAAGATCGCGCCATAATTGTATCTGTCGGGCCACAAAGGTAAATTTATTCATCCTCAGGATGGCGGCAAACCTCAATATCTGTCATCAGTTTTCTATTAAAATCTTGAGGTTGCCTGTGAGAATACCTTCTATAATCGGACTAGCAGTCCTTGTTTCGGCATTGGTTGGGTGTGCGCCACAAACGCCGTACGATAGGTAAAAGGCGGGTCAACCTATACAGAATTTCCCCTACAAAGCTGGTGCTAATGAGGTTGAAATTCAGAGATCCGTCACCAATTGCCAAATTGAAGCGGCTCAGAGAGTTCCGCAGCAAATGGTTTCTCGAACAACACCATCTTACACCACTCCCGTTCAGACGCAGTGCAATCGAATTGGTACGCAGACATTTTGCAACTCCACGGGTGGCGACACATACGGTGGTCAGACGTATACATCCGATGCAAATGCGGGACTGAGGGTCCAAGCTTTCGCTCAGTGTATGGGTGACAAGGGATACCGCTTTGTGAATGTTCCTGCATGTCCTATGGGCACAACTGCTGCGGACTTGGATAAGTCACCAGTGCTTCGCCCGTTTTCCAGAAATACCTGCTATTTTGTTACCGAAAGCGGGCAGAGCGCTGTAGGTAACTTGGGCGAATAGTTCTTCGCAAGAAGATCGCCGCTTCTCCCATTGGGAGCGGCGGCTGCATACACACCTCAGGCCTGCTTGCGCGGCCTGCCGCCTTTGCGGCCATTCTCGCGGGCAGCCGCCGTTTTCGCTGCGGAGGTGGCTTGACCGGCGCGGCGGGCCATGTAGGCCTTCGTGCCGAATAGCCCCGCCATCAGGCCGGGAACGGAGAGGTCCACGTCCAGTGCTTCCCAGTGCAAGCCGTAGCCTGCGCCCAGGATCTCGACGGCCTCCAGTTCGTCCTCGCTGGCCGTTTCCAGACCTTGGGCAAGGCTGGGGGGGAACGCGAAGGTGCAGCCGTTGGTCAGGTCCACGATGATCCGGCTGTTGTGCCGGTCGTAGCGGACGGCATCCGCGCGGGGTTCGGTCTGTTGCGCCATGCGGCCACGTTCGAGAGCGGCATCAATCTCGGCGTCTTTCAGTTCAGCCATGGATTTCCCTCCATTTGGCAAGAAACAGGTCCTGCTGATCGTGAACAACCTGGACCGCCCGGCAAACTTCGTTGCCCTTCATGCCCTGCGCCCAAACCAGAACCGGCGAGCCGTCGGAACCGATCAGATTGATCTTGGCCTGGCCATCGCCAATCACATGAACATGGGCTGGTTCGTGATCTTCGGTGAAGATGATGATGCGCAGCCCGTGCGCGCGGTAGATGGTGACCATAGCTCAAAATAACCTATCATGTTGGGTTTTTCAAGATCACGCGTCAGTCGAAGCTAAAGCCGTTCGTTACATCAGGAACCAGCTAGCATGGCGCACAGTGTGTGAACAGGCATGCAATTTTGACCCGGTAGAGGGGTGATCTGCGTCCAAAGGTGACGCCATTACACTGATGTGGATGATGCCCCCGCGGTCATTGGGGAGCACAGTGTGGGATGTTGGTCGTGGAGACGATAGCGAAGATCCGGCGGGCGTATTTTCCGGATTGAGGCATTGAGTCGCCATTGGTTGGAGACCAATGCCGAACAAGTCGATCAAGCAGATCTGCCGTGAGCTGCGGGTATCGCGGAACACGGTGCGCAAGGTGATCCGGTCCGGTGCGACGGAGCTCACCTACGAGCGGACCATTCAGCCGTTGCCGAAGATCGGGCCTTGGAAAGACATGCTCGACGAGATGCTGGCGGTGAACGCACGGAAGCTCAAGCGCGAGCGACTGACCCGCATCTGCATTTTCGAGGAACTCCGGGCTCGAGGATATGATGGTGGCTATGATGCGGTCCGGCGATACGCGGCGACGTGGTCCAAGGAGGAAGAGGAGGCATCTGCCGCCGCCTATGTGCCGCTGAGCTTCGATCCGGGAGAGGCCTACCAGTTCGACTGGAGCCACGAGATCGTAGTGATCGATGGGGCGACGACCGCGGTGAAGGTGGCGTACGTCCGCCTCTGCCACAGCCGGATGCTGTTTGTGCGGGCCTATCCGCACGAGATCGAGCCATGGGAACGCCACTGGTCCGAGAGACCATGGCGAGGGGAGATGGTGTTTGATGCGCTCGACAAGGCCTTTTACTTCTTCGGTGGAGCCTGCGCGCGGGGCATCTACGACAGCGGGAATTGTCCGCCATTGGTCCGAGGACAATGGCGAGTGGACAGGTCGAGAACCAGGTCGGCGTTGTCCGACGGCGGTTCTTCGTGCCCCGGCCGAAGTTCAAGAGCTACGCCGAACTCAACGCCTGGCTCGAGGATCGCTGTGTTGCCTGGGCCAAGGCCAACCCGCACCAAGAGCTTCGGGATCGAACGATCTGGGAGGTGTTCCAGGACGAGCGCGCGAGACTTGTGCCCTACGTCGGCCCGTTCGACGGCTTCCATGCCGTTCCGGCGTCGGTCTCGAAGACCTGCCTCGTCCGGTTCGACAGTGAGGAGGAATAGAAAAAGGTCCGGGGGACCTTTTTCCTGACGAACCGCTACTCCGTGGATGGGCCGACCATCCGAGTTTGCCATCCTCACATACGTAATCGGCATCTATAACTCGAGTTGTCGGCATTCAGCCCTGGGCTGGAAAAGCCCCTTGGCCTTCGAGGCACACGCCGCACAATTGAGAACTTGAAGCGGCATCAAATCGGGACAGGTCCAGTTGCTGGAAGGGATTGCCTGGCGCCTGGCGCACCGTAGTCCCGCAATGGCCCACTATTCCTCTGCGATTCCCAGACAAAGTTGATCTCCGTTGTGCAGTATTCGCTTTTCCTCGAACCCATTGGGCACGGGTGTCTCACTTGACAGCTGCACTGGATTCGGGACGGGTCTGATCTTCGTGCCTCCTCCAGCCTGCATTTCTTTCAACAAGTCCCCCAAGGCATCGCTCTGGGGCTCAGGGTCTGCTTGCTTGGGACGCCCAAAGGCGCGGTCGAGAATTGCCAGGCAGGCCGACACACGGGCCGCGTCGCTTTTGCCATGCCTCATCACCTCCGCAAGCATTTCCAGAGCTTCAGGTGCATAGCTCTTGGCGATCTCTGACAAAGTTGCGCTCTGCGATTGGGTTGCCTTGTTCCTGGCCCCGTGCGGTCGACCAGCGCCTGGCCTTGCTCCACCCCTACCCATGTTTTCTCTCCGTTTGATTGATCTTTGAATTATTCGCCTCTTCACTGAACCAAAAAACAGCCAATCGATGATCGACAGAATTGGGTCGGGGAATTTTTTGATCTTTCAGCCAAAAGACAAGTTTTCCGCTGAATTCAGAGGGCGGAAAGATCTCACTGAGCGAGGGCAGAGCCGCATTTCGCAGAAACCTGTCCCAGGCGTCGTTTTCCGGGCTGCCAACGGCAACCGGAAACCTGCCCGGGGGTGGGTTGGCCCCTTGGTTCATTTGAGTGGTTTTAGTATATATTGGGATACTGGACATTCTGTCCGCTTTTTCCGGACTTTTTGTCCGGTTTCTCAGTTCCGGAGAGGGGCTGCAATTGTCCGGGTGTTTTGCTGAGCAAATCATTGCGTCCAGCTTGGGAAACCGGTAGTTGCGCCGCCGCTTGTCAGTGGCCGCTTGTGTGCAGATGATCCAGCCACCGTCGACCAGAGCCTTTCTGGCACGCCGGATCGTTCTCTCATTCAGATTGGTTCTTGCCTGAATTTGCCTGTCAGACGGAAAGCAGCGGCCATCTTTCACATTGTAGAACTTGAACAGCAGAATTCGGAAAATCTGTTTCTGGCTGCTCGTCAAAGAGGACTTTTCTACCCTCTCGGCCAGGATCTGTCGTGATTTTCTGGTGGTTGTGTCTGACACAATGCAGACTCCCTTGTTGGGTGCTCGCATCATGCTTGATATGGAATCTATGCGGAAATCTGGGCCATGACCAGAGATGGTTGTCGCGCTGACCCAAAAAGATTTCGGCACCACTCGCCTGCCAGTTGGAACATCTCCGGGAAGGACCTGCGGCTATCGCCTGTTCAGGGGCCACAGACCCAAAGGCTCGTAGGCCTCTTCTGCAAGTAGAATGGCCCTTGAGAGGTAGATCCAGCAGCAGCCCCCTTCTGCCGGTACGGGCTTGCTCCACGGATTCCGGGAACCGCTGTCATTTTAATGCTCTGGACTGGCTCTTGTGCATAATCACACTGAAAAGCACAAGACTTCCAATATTTCTGATGACGTCTTATCACCCCCGATAAGCTGCCATTATCAGAGGCATAGGATTTGGGCCGAAATCCAAGGCCCTACTGCCCTGCCCCATTTGACTGGCGATTGGCCTCATTCGGCCCCTGTGATCTCTGTCAGGGACGGTTCAGCACCACCAGATCGCGCGCAGGAACCTCAAGGTCGAGCCCGAGGGGCGCCGCCAGCGCGGTAGCCTGTGCCGAAAAGGCATCGCCAAGCCGCTTGTGACCGGGACCGCGCATCTTCGGGATCCGGTCAACAACGGCCCGGGTCAGCGCGGCCAGCCTGTGCCGCATGGGGGCGGTCAGGCTGCGATATCCCAGATCCTGCGCGAACCGCACCAGATCCCGGTCCGTGATCTCATCGGCCATCTGCGCCGCCCCGATATCGAAGGACAACTGATGCGTGACCTGATCGTCGATCAACGTCGGAACGATATCGTAAAATGGCGCAAGCTGCGGCCGGCCCGTCGGATCGGGCGCGTAGAGCAGGGCGTGGTTCTTGGCATGGTTGTCTGTGTTGCCCAGCAACAGGTTGATCATCGTACCTTCCAGAAAGGCCGAGCGCGCCTGCGCCGGGGCGCTGCATTGCGCCAGAATCCGCCCCGCCGCCTGTGCCGAGAATTGGCGCGGGCCGCTGCCATTGCGTTGATACTTCAGGTACGGCCCCAGCCCCAAGGCCTGGCAGAAATCTTCCTGATGGGTGCGATGCACCTCCGCCCCCCGCACCGACCGGTCGAAACGGGCGATCAGCAAACCGCGCAGGTCGCCCTGCCCGATCACCTGCGTTTCAGCCACCGGATGCGCCAGCAAGCTGGCCGCGATCGTCATCAGCGCGTGTTCCTGTTCGACCAGCCGCAGGTCGCGCGCCCGCGGAACCTTCAGGATATGCGTTGTCGGCGCGCCGCTACCCGGGCGCGGCAGCGCAAACCCCCCATTCAGCAGAACCGTCACCGCCACCTTGCCCTGCACCCCGGCCAGGGGCGACGGGTCCTCCGACATCTCGGGCAGACGACGGTGGTCCCGCAAGGCGCGCAGGATCGCCTCCAGATCCTCCGACGACAGCACCGTATAGTCCCTGTCCAGATGACCGGGGCGCTTGCCCGGCCCCTCCCCCTCCGGCACCACCGAGATCGCACCGGGACAATCCCGGCCAAGATGCGCCAGCAGCCCCACGATATCTGTCTGCGCGATCCCATGTTTCTGCATGACCTGATCCCGCATGGCGTTTTCGAACAGCAGGTTGTCGAAGAAGCCCCGCGTCGGAACATCGCCGAAGGGCGCATGCTGAACCGGCAGCGACAGGGACAGCGGATGGGGCAAGTCCTTTCGCACGTACCGGAAGGACACCGCACCATCGTCGGCGCGGTGCAGGGTGCCGACCGGGGTGGCCTGCCCTTCTAGAAAGACGTCCAGCCGTTGCATCTCAGCCCTCGGCCGTCAGGTCGAGCCCGAGGTCGCGGCACAGGGTAAACACCACCCCGATCTGCGCGGTTTCCTTGCCCCGCTCGGCCGCGATGATGGTCGGAACCGAGATCCCCGATTGCACCGCAAGGGTCTCTTGCGTCAGGCCCAACGCCTTGCGGCGCTTGCGAAGGGCAACGCCAAGATCGGCGGGGGTCTTGATGGTGTGACGGGGGCGCGGCATGGAAACCTCAAGGCTCGTTTAGGTTCTGGCAGTATTAGGGGTAGCGGCCCAAAAACTCAACGTACTTTTAGATTTCATCGATTCAGAGTGGGGCAGTCCCTGAAATCTAAACGAGCTTTGATATTTTTGTGGCGGAATTCGCAGAAATCCTTGCGCGCTTCAACCACGGGCGGACCGCGGCCCCAAAAACCGAAGGGGCGCGCCCGGCGGCACGCCCCCTCCCCGTCTCGCGTGATGGCCCGGTCTAGTCGTCCAGCATCGCCAGCAGTTGCTGCACGGCGGCTTCCAGCTTTCTGCGATCCATCGTCGTGAAATCGGCATCCAGTTTCAGCTCCAGCCGTCCCATGGACGCCGTGCATTTCGCCGCCCCCCTCGGGCTTTGCACCTGGAAGGTCGTGCGCGCCTTGCGGGGCGATTTCCCGGCCCGTGGCGCGCTGTTCCCTGCGGGGAACGCGTCCTGTGCGGGGTCGCTGCCCGTCTCTCCCTGCCCCACATAGGCCTTCAGGATCTCCAGTTCCCCGGCCGCATCCCGTGCGCCGCCGGTCACCAGGGTCCGTTGCAGATCGGCCAATGTTTCCGGCTCGGCCTCGATGCGTTTGCGCACCGCCAGACCAAGCGCACGCGGGATCGCCTGCGGGTGTTGCAGATGCCGTTCCAGCACCGTCAGCAGCTTGGCAAAGGCGCGGATATAGCTGCGCTTTTGCTTGCCGACGGAGCCATAGAGCGCATCGACGGCCTCGTCGGTCGTCTCCGCCGTGGTCGCGTCGCTTTCGGCATAGCTGCGCGCCAGGGCCGCCATCTCGGCAAAGGAGATATCGGTGCGCACGAGGTTTTCGTCGACCATCCGGCGATACAGCCCTTCCAGCGACTCGCCCTGCCCCAGTACGACCGCTGGAATGCTGTCATAGCCGCCATCGGGGTTCTCGGCATCCAGGGCCCGGAACGCGGTCAGGCGCCGCAACCCCTGCACCAGTTCAAAGCCATCGCCGGCGGCTTCGACCTGGATCGGGTTGGACAGGCCGATTTGCGCGATCGAGGTTTTCAGATCCTCAAGATCCTCGGCGCCCACGCTCTTGCGATCCCGGACCAATTTGGTGGTCCGGATCTCGCCCAGCGGCACCCGTTGCAGGACAAGACCCTGGTTCCGCAGCGACACATACTCATGCGCCAAGGCATCGTTTTCGGCCCGGATTGCCTGTTCGGTCTCGGCCCGGTCACGCAGGGAATCCGCGTTTTCGCGCACGGCGCTGGCCATCGGCCCCCGGCGCGGCTCTAGCGAGGAGATGCGCGGACCGCCGGGGCGCGGTTTTTCCTGTTCCTCGGGCATGTCGATGTCAAAGACGCGACGTCTCTTCTTGGTCATTCACTCTCCTCCATCTTTTCCCAGGCTTCGGTCAGGTTCTTGCGAAACTCGGTATAGGCCCGGTCAAAGGTGGCGCGGGCGCGCCGCCATGTTTCACGGGTCATGTCGCGATAGTCGATCTCGTAGACCGAACTCAGGAATCGCCCTGACTGTTCGACGGCGCGGGTCAGCTCGATCGGATGCTCGGTCACACGGTCGCCGAAGACCTTGCCGAAGGCTTCGTACATGGCGCGGTGCAATTCGTTGCCCGGCTCGAACCGGGTCAGAAGGAACCGCAGGTCAAGGAAGGCTTTCGGGCCGGTGGCGTTCCCCGCGGGGAACGCGGCATCCTTGAACCCGGCATCCAGATCCTCCAGCGCCTCGCTGAGCTGGCCGATGAAACTGGTGGTGCTGTCGTATTCCCAGTAGCCGGGGCCGGACGGGATATAGAGCACATCCGCCGCGAAGACAGCGTTCATCGATTGATAGCCGATGGCCGGCGGGCAATCGAAGATGATGATGTCATAGCTGTCGGCCGGGATCGCCGAAAGATAGCGGTCGACGGCGGCAAAGAACGACCAGTCCGGGTTCAGGTGCCGGTACTGGGCCGAGGCGAATTCGACAAAGGCAGCGTTGGCGCACGACGGGATCAGGTCGATGGTCGGCCAGGACGTCGGCTGGATAAAGTCCGAAATGCGCAGATCTTCCAGACCCATGTCGCGCACCGAAGCGGGCAGGCGGCGTTCCACCACCTTGGTGCCCGACGCCGCGCCCGAGCTGGCACTGTTCATGCGGTCGGTCTCGCGGATCAGGTCGCGCGCCATGATGCCCCAGACCGTGTAATCCTCGGACACGTCGCTGAGCCCCATGGAATGGCTGAGCGTCGCCTGCGGGTCGAAGTCCACGCACAACACCCGGTAGCCGTCCAGCGCCGCCGCGTGAGCGAAATGCAGGGCCACCGTCGACTTGCCTGCACCGCCCTTGAAGTTGGCAATGGCGGCGCGGATCGCGCGCTTGCCGGGCGGGCGCGGGGGCATCAGGGTCTTGCGGTTCACCTTCATGCGGCGGCGCAATTCGTTGATCTCGGCCAGCGAGAACCAGCGCTGGCGGCCGTCTTCCTCGACCTCGCCGACGGGCAGGGAGGGGTCTGCCGACAACCGGCCGCGAAAGGTGGACTGGTTGATCTTAAAGATCAGCTCGGCCACCTCCCACGAGGAAAAGCGGCGCAGGGTCTTTTCCATTTCCGGGGAGAAGGTCTGCTTCCGGATCCAGCCCTGCATTTTCAGCGAATGTGACTGAAGCTCCTGAAGGTCGCGATAGTTGTACATGCCCACCTCATGAGACGTAAATTCTGCTCTATTCGTGAAATACGCCTATTTGCCTGTTTTGGCAAAACAGAATATTCTCGATCCACGCGAAACCCGTTGTCCGACGGGGGCCTTGTGGCCTTGGCGCTACGGATGCGAATCGCCGAACGCCCTAGAGCGCCGCGCCAGATGCTGAGGCGCGCGTGTTTTGGGGGGACAGGATTTGGCGTAGGGGCGCCATTGGGGGGACAAATCCGGTCAACAGGGGGACGCATGGGATGTCCCCCATCACCTGTGAACCCTAAATCTTTGATTGATTAGGCGGGCTGAACGGGGACGCCGGGGCAAACACGTTGACAGAATCGAAAATTGGACGCTAAATCCTGAACCATAAGCAAAAGCGTCCGGACAACCGGAGGCACGGTTCCCAGGAACCACAGGCACGAGCAGGATACGGTCCAATGTTGGCCAAGCAAGCTGTGGGGCAGGGAGCTGCCTCTCGAAAATACGATGTGCTCACGGCATTGGGCACCATGGCCTGCGCCGAGACAAGCTCGGTCCAGCGGACGATCCTCAGATTCATGACCCTGATCACCGCCCGGTACAACTGGATGCGGGACGAGCTGTCGATCGGCCGCGCCGATATCGCCCGGCTGTGGCAGGTGAACGAGCGGACGGTCAAGCGGGAGTTGGCCAAGCTGAAGACCCGGGGCTGGCTGACGGTAAAACGTCCGGCGGCGCGGGGCCGGGTGACGGTCTATGGCATCGACTGGGCCAGTATTCTGGAGGCGTCGCGTCCGACCTGGGCCAACGTGGGGCCAGACCTTGAAGCGCGTTTGGGCGGGGCGGCGGGGTCTGCACCGGAACCTGTGCGGGCCAAGGTGGTCGCATTTCCGACCGTGGACACGGCAGGGCAGGGGGGCTGGGGCCGCGCGGCGGCCATCCTGCAGGGCGAGGATCCGGCCTTTTATGCAAACTGGTGTGCGGGGCTTGAGTCTGCCGGGGTGTCGGACGGGGTTCTGGAACTGATCGCGCCCTCGGCGTTTCACGCGCAGTACCTGCAGACACAGGGTTACGACAAGCTGTTCCACGCGGTGCGCCGGGGTCTGCCCGAGGTTCAGCGCATGGTGGTGGCGGGACAGCGGCCGGGGTAGCCAGATTGCTGGTCTGTATACGACCAATTCGGCGTTGCAGTCCTACCTGATCCTTGCCTATCCCAAGGCAGAACGGGTCACGATGGAAGTGGGGCTCTACCCTATGGCCAATCCCGCCGGGCGGTTGTCGGATGAACAGAAGGAATTTTCTGTCCCATGAGTACATTTGAACGCTACCTTTCGCTTTGGATCGCCCTTGCCATGGTCGCGGGGATCGCGCTTGGCAGTGCCGCCCCCGCGCTGGTCAACGCCGTGGCCGCGGCCGAGGTGGCCAGCGTGAACCTTGTGGTTGCGGTTTTGATCTGGGCGATGGTCTATCCGATGATGGTCGGGGTAGACCCGTCGAGCCTGCGCAATGCGGTCAAGCAACCCAAGGGGCTGGCCATCACGCTGATCGTCAACTGGCTGATCAAGCCTTTCACGATGGCCGCCCTGGGGGTGCTGTTCTTCGAACATGTCTTCGCGGATCTGATTGCGCCGGCGGACGCACAGCAATACATCGCCGGGCTGATCCTGCTTGGCGCCGCGCCCTGTACCGCCATGGTGTTCGTCTGGTCGCAACTGACCCGAGGCGACGAAAGCTATACCCTGTTGCAGGTGTCGGTGAACGATGTGGTGATGGTGTTCGCCTTCGCGCCCATCGTCGCCTTCCTGCTGGGGGTCACCGATATCCAGGTGCCCTGGGAAACGCTGGTTCTGTCGGTTGTCCTGTTCGTCGTGCTGCCCTTTGCCGCCGGGTTCGTGACCCGCAAGCGGCTGGGCACCGAGGCCCGGATCGCCGCCTTCCAGGCCCGGATCAAGCCGTGGTCGATGATCGGCCTGATTGCCACCGTGGTGATCCTGTTCGGTCTGCAAGGGCAGGTGATCCTGGATCGCCCGCAAGTGATCGCCCTGATCGCGGTGCCGATCCTGCTGCAATCCTACGGGATATTTGCGCTGGCGTACGGGGCCGCCTATGCCCTGCGGGTGCCGCACCGGATCGCCGCCCCCTGCGCCCTGATCGGCACGTCGAATTTCTTTGAACTGGCCGTCGCCGTTGCCATCAGCCTGTTCGGCCTGAACTCTGGCGCGGCGCTGGCGACGGTGGTCGGCGTGCTTGTCGAAGTGCCGGTGATGCTGTCGCTGGTGGCTTTTGCCAATCGGACGCGGGCGGGTTTCGCGGCAGAGCCGGACGCAAGGACCGAGACGCCCTAGGCCAGGGTGCAAATGCGCATGCCGCTCTTTGCGTGGTCAGGGCGAGGCGGCCAAAGCGCGCGCGCCCGGTTTACGATTTTCTGCGTCCGCCTTCTTGCGGCGGGAATTGGGAGTATACTTCCAGTCGTGCCGGGTCTGGCTGCCGAAGTCTTCTGAATGCCGGGGGACAGCTTGCCCGGACGCCGACGATGGCATCCCGATGCGCGGGCAGGCGGCAAGGAAGGATCATACCCATGACGGACACGCAACGACCGACGCGGACCCTGAGAACCCTCGCCGTCGTGGCGATCGGGTTCGGCGTGCTGACCGTGATCTCGGGCACCACGACCTTGCTTGGCGGCATCGACATGGGGGCCGTGGTGTCCTTCGTGCTTTGGTTCAACACCTGCGCGGGGATTGCCTATGTCCTGGCGGGTATCGGCCTGTGGCAGGGGCGCCCATGGGCCCCGCCGCTGGCCGTGGCCATTTTCCTGGCCACCCTGCTGGTCTTCGCCGCCTTCGGGGTACATGTGCTGCGTGGCGGTGCCTTCGAAATGCGAACCGTGCTTGCCATGACGCTTCGCACCGCGGTCTGGGGCGGGATCGCCCTTGCCGCACGGCGCGGAGCGGGTTGAACCGTCGGTGCCAGGTATCAGGCGGTGCCGGTTCCGCCACTGCGGGCCGTCATAGGCACGCGCGTCGTCGTCAACACGTTGCCCAGTGTATCGACCACCAGGCGAACGCGGCGCGTCCCGTCGCGCAGGGTCACGCGAAAGCGGCCCGCGTCGTCGCCTTCGCCACGCTCGACCAGGCAGGTCATGGCCCCGTCCTGCATCATCTGTCGGATCTCTTCCGGCGTGCGGTCGAACAACCGGCCAAGGTCGCCCGGGTCTGCTTCGAACCCGTTTTCGGTCGGTTCCAGTTTCATCGCCAGTCCTCTTGCCTGTCCGGTCATGCTGTGGCCGCCGACACCTGCCCGGGCCGGGACAGCGCGATATCGGCAAGGGTGGAACGGTCAAGGTCGGCAATGAAGGCCGCCTCGGCGCGGCGCAGGCGGCCTTTCAGCCCGCAACGGCCGTCGATGGTGCAAGCTCCCTTGCCCGAGAAGCACTCGACCAGCGCCTGGTCCTGCTCCAGCACGCGGACAACATCGCCCAGCCGGATCTGGTCCGACGGCCGCGCCAGCATCGCGCCGCCCCCGCCGCCCCTGCGCGTGGTGACGATCCCGGCCTGTGCGAGGCGCTGCACGATCTTGGTCAGGTGGTTGCGCGACAGCCCGAATTCCTCGGCCAGCTCGGCGGTGGAAAACCCGCGTTCGGGCGCGCTGGCCAATCGCATCAGCGCGCGCAGGCCATAGTCGGTAAAGGAGGTCAGTCGCATCGGCACTCCAATCGGTATTTACAATACTTATTAAATCACGTAGCCCGGAATACAAGCACGCATTGTGCGACGGCCCCCGGGGCGCGCCCCGCTGCGCAGGGTCATCGTGCAACCCCCGTGCCGTAATTTGCCCTTCGGGGCATCCACATTTCCCGTTGTGCCTTCAAGGAGCCTGCCATGACCGACCAGCCCGCCCCCACCGACACGACTTCCTGGTTGCCGAGCCTGCGGACGGACACGCCCGAAGCCGGGTTCCAGCTTGCCATCACCATGGCGCGCCGTGCCGTGAAGGCGACCCAGCCTGACATGGACACGCTGAAGAAACTGCGTCCCGCCTATGCCGGGGATTCCGACAGCCTGATCCAGGCCTCGGGGGTCGTTGCCAATTACTTCGCGACCGTCGCGGCGGCGAACGACTACTGGAAGTCGTAAGCCGGGGACCGGCTGCCGAAAGTCCGGAGCAGGGAACCATCAGACCGCTGAAGACCGGCCCGGACGGGCCTGGGGCGTCTACTTGGCTTGCAGGGCGGCGACCATCGCCGCGCCGATCCCGGCAATCGCCGCGTTGCGTTCCGACATGTCGGCGTCGTTTTCGGTCAGATAGATCGCCACCAGCACCGGTTGCGCCCCATCGGGCCAGATGACGGCAAGGATCGACCGCGAGCCGAACCCGCCCGCGCCGGTCTTGTCTCCGATGACCCAGCCGTCGGGCAGGCTGGCGCGCAACAGATCGTCGGCCACTTCGTCGGCGATCATCCAGTCGGCAAGCTGCCTTCGGGACGCCTGGGTCAGGGCATCCCCGAACAAAAGTGCCTTCAGGGTGGTCAGCGCAGCCCGCGGTGTCGTGGTGTCGCGCGGGTCGCCCGGCGCCCCCTCGTTCAGGTCGGTTTCCCAGCGATCCAGACGGGTCGTTGCGTCGCCGAGGTCGCGCAATGCGCGGGTGAACCCCTCTGGCCCGCCGATCGTCGCCAGCAGCAGGTTGCCGGCGGTGTTGTCGCTGATGGTGATCGTCGCCTTGCAGAGGTCACCAACCGTCATGCCGGTCTCGACGTGCCGTTCGGTGACCGGCGAGTAGGCCACGAGATCCGCGGCGGCATAGTGGATCCGGCGCTCCAGAGTGTCCTCACCGGCATCGACGCGGCGCAGGATCACGCCGCACAGCAGGCTTTTGAAGGTGCTGGAAAGCGGAAAGCGATCATCCGCGTGATGGGTCCAGATCCACGCACCGGCCAGATCGGTCATGGCGACCCCGATACGCCCCCCGATCCGGGTTTCCACATCCAGAACGCTGAGCCGCAGCGGGTCTTCAGCCGCAGCGCTGTCCGCAGATATCATCCCGGACAGGAGCAACAGGATCGCCCCGGCCCAGCCTTTGGGATTGATCGTCACTGGCGTCATCACGGCCTCGTCTGTTGGGGTTCCTTGACGGTGTATAGACGGCTTTCCGCGCCGCGTGGGGAAAACCAACGTGGCAATCCGGGGGACAAGGCGGCGGGGCGGCGGCCCGCCCCCCGGGGCGCAAATGCCCCCTTGCCAGACCGATGCGCTGGCACGGATAGTTCTTCAGGCATTCTGCGGCGGCCCGGACCCGCATCCTTTCGGGCGGATCCGGGACCAGCCCAGTCGATACCCAGAGGAGATTTTCCACCATGGACAGCCAAGGCGATACGCAATCCCCAAGTGTTTCCCGCGCCACCATCGTCGCGATGGTCGTCGGGCTGGTGGTCCTGGGTCTTGCCTTCGGGACCATTGCCGTGACCGATGTTTCATCGGCGGGCAGCCTATTGTACTGGAACCTGCTGGTCATTCTCGTGGCCGCGGCCTCGCTGGCCAACAGCCGGTATCATGCTGGACTGAAGCTCACGGATTTTCGCACCATCCTGCCGATGCTGCTGCACTGGCTGGCGGTGCTGGTGGTGATTCACCTGCTGTTCCTGCTGGTCAGCACCGGCCGCATGGCCAACGCGGATGTGGGGCTGACCTGCGCCTTCATCCTGACACTGGGCACCGTTCTGGACGGGATCCGGGGCAACTGGCGGATGATCGTGCTGGGGCTGGCGCTGGGTCTGCTGACCATCGGGATGGCGATTGTCGAACAATACGTCTGGGTTCTGCTGATCGTGGCCCTTCTGGCCATCGCCATGCTGCTGATCGGCGCGCGGCTGACAGGGCACCGCAAGGGCGACGCTTGAGGCCGCCTGCCGGGGCTGCCCGGATGCGATGCCCCCGGTCCGCTCGGCCTGACCGGATCTGCCGATGACCCCGTCAAACCGCCCCCCAGAACGCCCCGGCCCGGAACGGCTTGCCATCGACCTGACGATCCGGATCGGGCTGCTGATCCTGTTTATCGGCGTGATCGCCGCGCTGGTGCATCCTTTCGTGACCGTGATGATCTGGGCGGTGATCCTGACGGTCACCCTTTATCCGGTCTACCTGTGGATCCGCGATCGTCTGGTCCGCAGCGGCATCGTCGCCGCCGGGATCGTGACCGTGCTCAGCCTTGCGCTGATCCTCGGGCCGATTGGGCTGCTCAGCGCCAGTCTCATCGAATCCATGCTGGCCATCGCCGAAGCAGTTCGGGATCGGAAGATCGACCTGACGACCTTGCCCGACGCCCTTACGGACCTGCCGACCGTGGGCCCGGAGATCGAAAAGTTCTGGACGCTGGCCACGGACAACACCGGCGACTTCCTGAAACACTATGGCCACACCATGCTGGCGCCCAGCGAATGGCTGCTGAAGGTCGTCGTCGGCCTGGCCGGCAGCACGCTGGTCTTTGCCATTGCCATCGTGGCCTCGGGATTTCTGTTCGTGCCCGCGCCGCGTCTGGTCGCCGCCCTGCATGACATCCGGATGCGGATCGTCGGCCCGAAAGGCACCGATTTCGTGACCCTTGCGGCGGCCACGATCCGCAGCGTGTCGCGCGGCATCGTGGGCGTGTCGGTCTTGCAGGCGCTGGCTTTCGGTTGCGTGGCCCTGGTGATGGGCATCCCCCATGCGGGGCTGCTGACAGCGATCCTTCTGGTGCTGACCATCGTCCAGATCGGCAGCGGCATCGTCATCTATCCGGTTCTGGCCTGGGTCTGGTTCACCCGCGATTTCTCGGCGGCCCTGGTGTTTGCCCTCGCCATGAGCCCGATCTTCGTGCTTGAGAACCTGTTGAAACCGATCGCGCTGTCGTCCGGGGTCACCACACCGACGCTGGTGGTGGCCGTGGGGGTCTTCGGCGGGTTGATCGCCTTCGGCCTGCCGGGTCTCTTCATCGGCCCCGTGGCGCTGGCGGTCTTCTTTGAGCTGGTGGTGTTCTGGGTCTGGCCCGACCGCATTCCAGCCGCAGAGGCCGAGGCCTCTGACGAATAAGCGGGGCTTCCGGCGTCCCGTGCCGCCGCGCTCAGTAGCTCTCCCCAAGCGCCAGGTACAGGTTGACCCGGTTCGTCAGCAGGGCGGACTGGCTCTGGATCACGTTGATGCGGCGGCCGATGGCAAATTCAGTCAGGTAGAGAAGCGCGACCATGTCGATGGTTCCGGCGTCATAGTCCTTTTCGCCCAGTTGCACGGCATCCTTGGCGTCGTCATAGGACGCCCGCCAGCTGCCAAGCGCCTGCCGCAGCAATTGTTCGTTGGCCATGCGCGCCTCGACCTCGCCGAAGGCTTCCAGCACCGTCTGGCCGTAGTTCGCCGTCGCTTCCGCCTGCCGGGCGGTCATGCGCACCACGTCGGCCTGCAGGGCGCCGCCCATGAAGATCGGTTGCAGCAGGCCGACACCGATCTGCAGGAACCCCGGATTGCCAGCGCCCAGCAGCGCCAGGCTGGGATCGACCAGTTTGCCCCCCGCCGCGGTCAGCGAGATCCCCGGAAGCCGGGTCAGCTTGGCCACCTCGACATTGTAGAAGGCCGCGATCACCTGCTCGCGCGCGGCCACCACGTCGGGACGCCGGTCCAGCAGCGACAGTGGCAGGCCCGCCGAGAGCGTGCCCGGCATCCGCGGGTAGCTGCTGGCGGGCTTCAGTTTCAGTGACGGGTACCGGCCCAGCAGAACCTCCAGCGCGGCGGCGGCCTCGTTCGACTGCGCGCGCAGTTCGACCCGCGCGGCCTTGGCTGCGTTCAGACGGCCCTGCGCCTGCACCACGTCGAAATCCGACACGACGCCAGCGGCCTCGCGCTTTTGCGCCAGCGACACAAGCTGGGCGTATTGATCGACGACATCATCGGCGGCCGCCAGCAACTGGCCGATCTCGATATAGGCGATCCAGGACCGTCCCACCGTCGCGGCAATCGACTGGCTGGCCCAGACGGCCTCATTTGCCACCGCGCCGGCCCCGGCCACCGCCGCCGCCTGGTTGGAGCGCAGCTTGCCCCACAGATCCACCTCCCACGATACCGCGATCCCGCCACCGCTGTGTTGATGGGTGCGATCCGCGTCCAGATTGCGGATCTGGTGCGACCCAGCAGAGGCGCCCACCCAGGGCATGATCGGCGCCCCGGCGATCTGCGCCGTTTGCAGGGCCGCCTGCACCCGTGCCGCCGCCGCCGTCAGATCGCGGTTGTTGGTCAGCGCCTCGTTGACCAGCGACGTCATCCGGGAATCGCGGAAACTGGCGACCCAATTGTCGCCCACAGCCGAACTGGCCGCGCCCTTGCTGGACCAGGCCGCCGGGATCGCCGTGGACTCGGGCAGGGCGTCATCCAGCACCGCCGAAGGTTCGGGCGCCAGGGCCAACTCGCAGGCTGCCAACGCCAGCACGCTCAACAGGCCCGCCGCCGCACGCACCCGCAGGCCCGTAAACCGACGCGTCGCCCGCCGCGTGCCCCCGCCCGGCGCTTGATGTTCCGAAAGGCTCGCGCCGTGCCGTGGTGCCATGTGGTTGCCTGCTTCTTGCGTCATCTTGGTGTCCTTGCCCGACCCCGTTGTGTCCGGCCCTAGAATGGCATCGGATACAGGAAGCGCTTCCAGGTGTAGGTGCGCAGCGCGATCTGCCCGACCCAGGTGAACGGATTGGCCGGATCGGTCAGCACCAGGGCCGCGCCTTCGGCACCGATCGGCGTGTGCGGCGGCGGATCATCCAGCGTGATCTGCACCGCGTAGCGGCCTTCGGGATAGGTCGGCAGGTCGATCCAGGAGGGCAGGCGGCCCGATGGCATCATCTGGCCCCGGCCACTGGCCCACCAGATATCCTTGACCGTGGCCGAAAACGTCTCGCCCGGATAGAGGTTGAGCGCGACCACCACCTTCTGCCCCGGTTCCATGAACTTCAGGTTTTCCTGCCGGTACATGGCCAGAATATAGGGATCGTCGTCGGCGATGAACGAGGCGATGGCACCGATCCGCAGGATGCCCGCCACCATGCCCGGCTGCACCTGTAGGTTGACGATGCTGCCATCGGCGGGCGCGGTGATCTGGGTGTTTTCAAGATAGTATTGCGCCTGTTTCAGCGATGCTTCGGCCTGAAGCACCCCGGTGTTGACGCCGTCGATCTGCGAGTCGTAGGCCGCCTGCGCGCGTTTGAGTTGCGCCTGCGCCTCGGCCACCTCGGCCTCGGACGTCAGCACATCCGTCTGCCAGCGCTGCGCCTCGGCCTCGGGTGCGGCGCGCTGCGCCGCCAGACCCGTGTAGCGGTCGGCCTGGCTCTGCTTGTAGGTCAGTTCGGCCTGCGCCCGCGCCACGGATTCCTCGGCAACCTTCACATCTTCCTGCAACACCACCGCATTCTGTTTGGCCGCCGCCACCGCCGCCGTCGCGGCATCCACCTGGTATTGATAGATGCGGGCATCCATGCGGATCAGCGGGTCGCCCTTTTTCACCGCCTGCCCTTCGGTGACCAACACCTCTTCGACGGTGGTGGGCTGTGACAGGCGCGGCACGATCTGCACCGTGTGGCGCACCAGCCGAACATCCGTGGTGAGCGGCGAGATGAAGCGCATGCCGACCAGTGGCACCAGCACCAGATGTAGGCCGATGAACACCGTGGTCACGCCCCAGGCCGGGGTCAGCCGCAGCCATCTGAACTTGAAAAAGACGAGCCAGACAAACACCGCATAGGCGAATGTCATCGCAAAGACTGCAAACACCGATCAGATCTCCCGCTTGTCCGATTGCGGCGCCGTCGGATCAGGGCGGCTGCCCGCCTCGCGCTTGTCCGCCTCGGCCGCCGTCTCGTTCTCCAGCCGGCGCATCAGGGCCTCGACCTGCTCCTTGGGGAGATCACGGCCATAGGCAAAGCGCGACAGGCGTTGCAGGTCTTCCAACTCGTGCTTGCGTTCTTCGTCGGGGAAGTACCGGATATCGATCTTGTCGGTGGGCTTGAAGGCCCAGATCAGGGCCTGGATCCACGGTACGATCGCCAGGAACCCGACCCAACCCATGGTATAGACCGCCTCGGCATCCGGGTGATTGCGCGAAATCGCGATCCGTCCCGGCAGGCCCAGCAGCCAGACCACGAAAGACAGCGCCCCAAGCACGGTCAGCATCAGGCAGGCCACCATGATGGCATCCCAGAAATGGGGGCTTGCCTGGAAATTCACCCAGGCCGTTTCAATCCGTCCAAACATTTGACCTTCCCCGGCATCCGGTTTGTCTGGTCACACCATCATGCGCGACACCGCGTTTGTCCATGCCCCGCTAGGCGTTCCCGGCCAACAGTCAATCCATTGCGACAATTGTTCATGCGAGACCCGCCGAGGCGACCCCTGTGGTGCCGGCGGCCTCAGGGGGTCTTCGAACGCCGCGAACCTTACTCGGCACGCCGATCAGCGCGGTGCCGTTATAGAGGCTGGTCACTTCCCGAACCCCTCCGGACGGTGTTGCCACGGCGCATTCGTTCGGGAAATCCAGAAAACGTCCTCAGGAACAAGGCGGTGGTTGGTGGGTTTGCGCCCGTTCGGGTGCGGACAGTTAGAAGACACCGTTCCAAATGTACTCGCTCAATCGACTTGAATATGGTCCCCCGGACCGTTTTCCGGCCAGTCTCATTCTGACATCATGGCTCGTGCCAAGCTGGTTTGCATCGCAGAGACCAGCTTGAATCGGGCATGTCCAGTGGTGGGAATCTCTTTTATCAACATGATCTGATGGGTCTTTAGGTTGCGCAATTGCCCACTTATCGCGGTTTGCATAATTTGCAATACTATCCCTGACGGGGGCAGACTTGTCCTTGGGTTGCCAACAAGCTGAACCTCAACAATGAGATTCCGGGAGAACGCTGAAATGAAGACGACGATCTTAATTGGAACATGCGCCGTCTTTCTTCTCGGCACAGCAGAAATGTCCGTCGGGCAGCAAGCCGATTCACCGGCGACTTCGGTTGAGAAAAACGCGCCGAATTCAATTGCCTGTTCTCAGGAACGCGGCGAGGTGCTTGGTGAGTGCAGCTACCGCCTCGACCGGGATGAGAAAGGGAAAACAACGGTGACGGTGATCTTCGCAAATGGATTCACGCGGCGTCTCTTTTTCGAGGATGGCAAGTTCCTGAAAGCAAGCGTGACTATGTCCGGTGTTGGCACCAATGGCGATTGGAGCCTCGAGAGCGGCACGCATATGATTCAGGTTGACGGTCAGCAATACCAAGTGCCCGACACCCTGGTCACGGGCAATTGAGTTTCGCGCATTTTCACAGGGTCATTTCGTACAGGGAACTGAACGATTTCCGACTGGTAACGGAATGATCGGCGACGTGTTGTTCAAGGTGTTGGAGTTCGATGTCTTCGGAATTGGCGCGCGTGATTGTTGAGACACATCGCCCGCCCCAGAACTGGCAACGCCAGTAGATTTTGCGTATGGCCGGAAACTCACGTTGAAATCGTTGCGACGAACGGCCCTTGAACTTGTGCAAGCGATCCGAGATGGCCGAACTTCGGTGGACCCGATTGGACGTCGGAGGGATTTCTCAAGGGCGGGGGTACAGAAAGACCCCGCGCCCCTTTCGAGGCGCGGGGTCTTCCTTGAAAAGCTACTTCATGCTTTCTGCGGTTACCTTGTAGATTTCGCCCTCATCAGTGGCGACGTACAGGGCGTTGTCCGGCCCCATGACAAGGCCACGGAAGCGCGCCGAAAAGCCGAGAGGCATCCGAGTGATCCCGTTGATGCCCAAGCCGTCGGGTGTAACGCTGATCAGGTCAATTCTCGAACCCGCTGGCGTATCACCAAAAGCGATGCCCATGATGCCGACAGCCAGGCGGCCCTCGTAGATGCCCCAATTCTCTCCTTTGAGAAAGGCGGCAGAACTCATGCCCTGAGAAAACCCGTTGTTGTTCCATGAAGATGGCATCAGGTCGTCAAAGCGTGTGTCACTCATCGGCGTATAGGCTGCGCGAACTGCTGGGTCTACAGCGTCCAGCTGGTTCGGCTCGTACCCACAATACTGATCCGGGCACTCGCCTCTGCCACCGGTGTTCTGAGCCGGATCCCATCCGGCGTTGCCGCCGTTCACAAGCGCCGTGATTTCATCGTTGTGCCACGGGCCATGTTCCGACGTGAAAGCCTTCCCGTCGCTTGGGCGGAAATCAATACCTTGAACATTTCTATGCCCGTAAGTGTAGATGCGCTTGTCATAGCCTTCGGGCGGATTGTTGTCCGGATGCGCATTCCCATCGGCATCGATCCTCAGGACTTTACCGCACAGCAGTGTTCCATCCTGCGGACAGACCCCTCTGTGACGATCGCCACCCGTCACCCAGAGATAACCGCCAGGTCCAACGCGGATCCTGCCGCCGTTGTGAGCCCCCGGTCCGCCAAAAGGCTGGTTGGAGTCAAACGGCTTGTATTGAATGTCAGTGACAATATCCGTTCTGTCAGAAACGCTTTTCAGGTCGTCGCTGACCTTGAACCTCATAACGATGTTGCCGTCGCACCTTTCGAAATTGGTCTTGCAGCCATCGCCGTGATATTTGGATGAGGTCGAATAGACGTACAGGGTGCGGTTCTTCGCGAAATGCCTATCTGCCACCACGCCAAGCATGCCGGCTTGTCCTTCGCAGAACAGGTCACTACCGGCATCTGCATAACCCTCGGAGTCGACCATTCCATACAGGGCATTCACAGTTCCATCGGTCATTCTTACAGAAAGACCATCGCATTTTTCAGTGAAGAACATTGTGCCGTCCGGCAAGAATGCCATGTCCCAGGGCGCATCCCGTTCCGCCAGGACAACTGTTGCAGTAATCTTGGGAACGTCCATCGCTTCCTGGTGCTCGTCCGACCTTGCGGTGGATGCTGTAGTCACCACGCACAGTGTCACGACAGCCGATAAAAGCTGTTTCTTCATATTATCCTCCCGTTCGTCTTTTACTTTTTTGCCGTTACGAGGGTCCGATACTCGGACGAATACTACTTACGCAACAAAGGTAGGTTTTCCGTATGGCGTACTTCAAAAACACTCGATGGACATTGTCCGTGGCAGCGCGAGACACGATCAATTTGACCCTGACGCAGGCATCTGCAGACTGCAGTGTTAACCATACCCTATCACTTTTCCCAGCGCGCAGGAACGGTGAAGTTGTAATCTGCCGGGCGCACCATGGTTGCCGAATGAGGTGGGGTGTCCCATCTGAAATTGTCTACCGCTAAATTCTGGAAATGGAGGCAAGGAAAGGCGAACAAGCCGCACAAGCCCGAGGACGTGTTTCGGAAGCTGCAGCAGGTTGATGTGCTTGTCGGATTGTCAGCGTCGCAGCCAAGTTGACAGTCGCCGTCAACATGGTTGGCCGCCGCCCGGCTTTGTTGTCCAGGTTGCCTTGAAGGATTCACGGCATGAATCCAGAACGATAGCCGGGATGCCTGCGCAGTTGGCCCCCGTCGAAGTCCAGGACCATGAACAGGTCATCCTGCAATGACTGCGGTGGGCAGCGTGGATCGATTTCGATCTGGTTCGACCCCGCGATGGTCTGGGTTCTGCCACCGACCGGCAGTCCTGTCCGTTAGCGGCGCTTGCTCCAGCACGGCAGGTCTTGCCAGATCGTGCCGATTTCGCTCTCAAGCCGTTCGGCCATATCCAGTGCAAACCAGTCATCGTGCATCGGCGCGACAAGCTGCACGCCAAGCGGGATGCCGTCTTCCAGATGGGTGGGCAGCGCCACGGATGGCAGGCCGAGCAGGTTGATCGCGTGCAGGGGCAGTTGTGCGTCAAGGATTTCGGGGATCCGGTCGGGTGACTTGAAATCCAGATCGTTTTCGATGGGACGCAGCAGGGATGTCGGCATCAGGAACAGGTCGATATCGTCGAACATCACAGACCAGGCGCGCTGAAGCTGGATCTTGCGGGTCATGGCACCGAACAGCCCGGCGATATCAAGGAACGCAAAGCGGTCGAAATACTCCTGCAACACGCGGTTCATGGCAGGTGATCCATGTTCCTCGATGGCGGGGCGCATCGTATGGTTGACCTCGGTCATCAACATGTTTCCCCAAAGCCGCGCGGTTTCATCGGCAAACGGCGGGGTCACGTCGCGCAGGGCAAAGCCCGCAGCGCGCAGACCGTCCACGGCGATCTGCATGGCGTTTTCAACCGCCGGATCAACGGGCGCGTCGAAGGGGTTGACCGCATAGCCGATGGTCACGGTCTTGTCGCGTGTCCGGCCGCTGTTGGCCGCCTGAACCTGCAAGGGGTCACGGCAGTCGCGCATCGACATGACCTGAAGCGCCGCGCGCACATCCGCGACGGAGCGACCAATGGGGCCTTGCACCGACATGGTCTGCGTCAGCGGCGGGCGTTCAGCGGGCTGGTTGGGGTTCATCGCCGGAACCCGGCCAAAGGACGGGCGAATGGTGGTGACACCGCAGCAATAGGCCGGATAGCGCAGCGACCCGCCCAGATCGTTGCCATGCGCGATGGCTCCGATGCCCACCGCAACCGCCGCCGCGGCCGCGCCGCTGGACCCGCCGGGGGTTACGGTCGCATCCCACGGATTGAGCGAAACGCCGTGCAGCGGATTGGACGTGCTCCAGCGCATCGAGAATTCGGGTGTGTTGGTGCGGCCAATGATTACCGCGCCGCCGGTTTTCAGGTTGGAGACAACCGGTGCATCATCCGGCCCGGCACTGTCCTTGAACGCCGGGACGCCGTTGGAATTCGGGTATCCGGCCTGATCGACGTTGATCTTGGTGGTCACCGGCACGCCATGAAGCGGCCCCGGAGCATCGGGCAGACCGGCCGCGTCAAGTGCGCGCGCGGTGTCGAGCGCTTCGGCAACCGGGGTGGTGATGACGTTCAGCGCTGGATTGAGCGCCTCCATCCGGGCGATATGGGCCTGCGTGACCTCGACGATCGACACGTCCTTGCGTTGGATTTTTCGGGCAGTCTCAGTCGCCGACCAGGATGTGATGTCGTCCATTTCAGGGGCTCTCCTCGGGGGGCGGCAACAACAGTATTGCGCGGCCAATTGAATAAATTTCGGCTTCCAGCCGTGGCATGTCGGTCGTAACCGGGCCCGATCCGAACAAGACGGAATGGGTCAGCACACCCAGAACGGTCTGCATCATGCGGTGAATGGCCATCTGCGGGTCGGCAATGCCGCGCTGTTTCAGCCCTTCGGCCAGTTCGACCCTCAGGCGGTCTTCGAACGCCCGGCGCAACTCGCGAAGCGGGGCCCAGATTGCCGGTTGCGCCCTGACTCGTTCCGCCATGGATCGGTAGAATTCCGGATTGTCGCGGAACTGGTCGCATGTCAGGTCCAGCAGCCGCCTGAGCCGGTCGTCAAACGGGGCATCGGCAAGGTCCAGCTGTTCTAGATCGGTCAGGGCCTGGTTCTTGAACTCGTCGATCATCCGCGTGATGATGCCCTCTTTCGAGCCGAAATGGTGATAGAGGCTGCCGGTCGATACACCTGATTCTGCCGAGATTTGCGCCAACTGAACCGCCTCAAAGCCGTCCTCAGACATCAGGACCCGCGCGGCGTCCAGCACACGCCGAACAGTTTTTCCCCCACGTTTCTGTTGCTTACGGCCAAGGGTGGCTTGTTCGTTCACGTTGTATCTCTCCCTTCGCATTAAATACTAGAATTAGAACTCTAGTTCAAGTATTGATCCTGCAAAGCCCTGGAGGAGGGTTTCCATTGGAGGAGGTTACAATGACAAAGACACCATTCATCGCTGCCGCGCTTGTATCGCTGATTGCAACGGGTGCTGCGCAGGCTGACACTTTGAAAGTATCCACCGCTGCGCCCAACGGGACGCCCTGGGTGACCCATCTGGAAAAGACCGCCGCCAATCTTGCCGAGATTTCCGGCGGCAAGACAACGCTGGAAGTTTTTCCGGCGGGTCAGTTGGGTGCCGAAACCGACACGATCAAGCAGACCGCCCGCGGGCGTCTGGATGCGGGCATCTTTTCGGTGACGGCCGTCGCTACGGTTGTCCCCGAAATCTCCATGCTGGTGACGCCGTTCTTCTGGGACAGCTTCGAGCAGGCGGACTGTGCGCTTGACGACCACCTTGTCGAAACCTTCGACACCCTGTTCAAGGAACGTGGTCTGCGACTTGTCCAGTGGCAGGAACTTGGCTGGCAGAACCTGTTTACCAACGAACCAATCAGCGGACCGGCCGATGTCGCGGGCCTCAAGATGCGGGTCGGCCCGTCGGACAACCACGACATGTACTGGCGCGCCGCGGGTGTATCCGGTGTGCCGCTGGCGTTTTCCGAAGTCGCAACCGCGCTCCAGACCGGTCTGGTCAAAGGTGGTGAACTGCCGACGATTTCCTATGTTGCCGGTGGCATCGGAGAGATTTCGCCGCACCTCACCAACACGCGCCATATCTATCAGCCGTCGGTGATGCTGATGTCGACAAAGGTCTGGGACGCGATGTCCGAGGAAGAGCAGGCGCAGTTCAACGAAGCGATGGAACCGGCGCAGGCATTGCGCATTGCGGTACGCGGGGCGATCGACTTTTTCAGTGCCAAGCATGTTGAATCGGGCGGTACGGTTGCCGATTTCGACGATGCGCAGCGCGCCGAATGGGCCGCCCTGTGGACCGATGAGAAGACGCAAGAGCTGATCGCGGCTACGGGTGGAGATTCGCAGCGGGTCTATGACGCTGTTCTGGCCGCCCGCGACGCCTGCACGGCCAACTGATCCCGCCATGAAGCGGTTCCTGTCGGCCTTGTTGACAGTCGAAACACTGGTCGCGGGCGTGTTCTATGCGATTGCCGCCGCGATCCTGTTTGCCGATGTCATCTCACGCGAACTCTTTGCCTCCCCGATCTGGGGGGGGCAGCGCATGGCGGTCCTGTTGGCCAATGGATCGGCTCTGATCGGGATTGCCGTCGCGGTCGCCCTGAACCGGCATATCCGCCCGTCGGTTCTGGATGGGGCCATTCCGGCCCGGTTTGATCCGGTGACCGTTCGACTGGGCCATCTTGTGGGGGCTGCCGTGATGTTCGGCGGCGCCTATTTCGGCGCTCTGCTTGTGCTGGACAACAAGGCGATGGGGTTTACGACTCCGCCGCTCAAGCTCGAGGTCTGGATCGCACAGCTTGTCCTTCCCTACGGCTTTGCCTCGGCGGGACTGCGGTACCTGTTTTTTGCGATCGATCCCGATCTGCAACCCAAGCATGAGGACCGCATCTGATGGCCGCTTCCGTAATTCTCTTGCTGATCGTGGTCGGATTGTTGGCGCTGCGTCAGAACGTGGTGATCATTCTTGCCGTCACGGTTGCCTATCTTCACCTGACCTGGGGTGATGGTGATCTGCTTTACATGGTCGAGGACGCCTGGATCGCCATCGACAAGGAAGCACTGTTGTCGATCCCGATGTTCATCCTTGTGGGTGCGGTGATGACGCGCGGGTCCATTGCCAGCCGATTGATTGATGTGGCGATCGCGTTCACGCAAAACCTGCGCGGCGGCCTGGGGGCCGCGGCCATCCTGAGTTGTGCCGTCTTTTCCGCCATTTCGGGGTCGTCCCCGGTGACGCTGCTTGCCGTGGGCGCCGTGCTGTATCCGGCGCTTCTCGCGGAAAACTATCCGAAGAAATTCGCGCTTGGCGCGCTGACCTCTGGCGGGACGCTGGGCATCATCATCCCTCCGTCCATTCCGCTGATCATCTATGGCATCGCGACCGAAACCTCGATTGTCGATCTGTTTCTGGCCGGTCTGATACCGGGGCTGATGCTGACCGCGATCATGGTGGCCTTTTCACTTTACGTGAACCGTGACATGCCGACCCCGACGCCTGAGACCCGCAAATCCTTGCGGACGGCGGTCCTGCGGGGTGGTCCGGCACTGTTCATGCCGATCCTGCTTCTGGGCGGGATCTATTCGGGCTATTTCACGCCAACGGAATCCGCCGCGGTCGCGCTCGTCTATGCGCTGCTGGTCGAGATGTTCATTCACCGCGAGGTCGGCGTGCGCGATCTTTACTCGATCGTCCAGGACACGGTCGCGTTGCTCGGCTCGATCGTGCCGATCATCGCCATCGCAATGAGCGTGAACGTGTTCCTTGCAACCGAAGGTGTGCCGAACGCATTGGGTGCGTGGCTTCAGGCCAATATCGGTAACGTGATCCTGTTCATCCTGATGATGAACCTGCTGTTGCTGGTGGTCGGCATGTTCATGGACACGATCTCGGCCTTGCTGATCTTCGGACCGCTGCTCATGCCGGTGGCGGCGACCTTCGGGATTGATCCCGTGCACCTGGGGATCATCATGGTGCTGAACCTTGAAATCGGGCTGCTGACGCCGCCGATGGGGCTGAACCTTCTGGTGGCTACCACCGCGTTCAAGGAAAAGTTCAGCCTGGTCACCGTGTCGGTGTTGCCGTTTATCGGCCTGATGCTGTTGACACTGCTCCTCGTCAGCTTTGTGCCATGGCTGTCGCTCGCATTGCTTTGATCAGCGGGGCTCGCCGGACACCAGCGCGGTTTCCAGGCTGGCCAGCGCCTGTTTCGGGAACTGGTCAAGCAGGTTGAACACGTTGACGCGGCATTCGACGCCGCGCCAGCCGTCGGGAAACACATGATCGGGAAGAACCGGCGCCTTCAGGATGATGCGCCGCCAACTGTGGACAAGAAGAACCCGCAACGCCGCGATTTCGATGCTGGTCAGTTGCGGGTCCGATCCCAGGGTTGCGCGCAGGGCGTGCAATGCGGATGCGAAATCCTGCGACAGCCTGACGGTATCGGCGTCGCAAATCCGGGCGCTCATCCACGCGGGCAGGGGGCAGGTGTCGGTCACCGGGGTTGTGAACACCTCCTCGGTTTCCGGTGGCACCGAGGTGATCATCACGTTGGACGACACCCAGGCGCCGGGTGATGCCTCCAGCTGCGCGGGGTTTGCCGGGTTGGACAGCACCAGCCAGGCGGACTTGGCCGCCGGCCCGGCGGCGTAGATGCGGGGCGAGGCTTGCATACTTTGCGCATGGCCCCACGGTGTCAGGAAATAGTCGCTGGTGCGGCCCGTGCGGGCGCTTTCGATCCAGCCATCCTTTCGCAGACGGTGAAGCGCGACGCGCATGGCCTCGGGTTTGACACCCATTTGTTCGGTCAGGTGGCGCAGGAGCGACCCGCTGATCCGCGCGTCGCGGTCCAGCGCCAATTCGCCGAACACCGCAACCAGAAGCGACCACACCCGAGGTGTTCCACAATCGGTCAGGTGTCTGGCGATGTCGGTGAATGACGTGGTCTGCATATGCGCGGTCTTAGTGCGCATATGCAGGATTTCCAAGCCTAGGATGAATAGGCGTTCATCGTAAGAAGATCGTATTCGGCCACCAGATCATCGTCCTGGTTGGTCAGCGTGACGTGCCAGCGCACTTCGCCGTATTCGTCGTTGCGCGGTGTCTTGTGCTTGACCGTCAGGCGCACCTTCATGCTGTCACCCGCCTGGACCGGTTTCATGAATCGCAGCGCGTCCAGACCGGTATTGGCCAGAACCGGGCCTTCGTTCGGTTCCACAAACAGACCGGCGGCAAAGCTGAGCAACAGGTAGCCGTGCGCGACACGTCCGGGGAAGAACGGATTTCGTGTCGCGGCGGCTTCATCCATATGGGCATAGAACGTGTCACCGGTGAACTCGGCGAAATGTTCGATGTCGGCCAGGGTGATTTCACGCGGCGCGGTGTGAATGGTTTCCCCGATCTGCAGGTCGTGGAACGTCCGCGTGAAGGGATGCGCCGGGGCGGGTTTTTCCGTCGCGCCCGGAACCCATTTCCGGCCGATCGCGGTCAGGATATCGGGGCTGCCCTGAATGGCGGTGCGCTGCATGTAATGCATCACGCCGCGCACGCCGCCGAGTTCCTCGCCACCGCCGGCGCGACCCGGGCCACCATGCACCATGTGGGGCAGGGGAGAGCCGTGGCCGGTCGATTCCTTCATGCTGTCGCGGTTGTTGAAATAGAGCCGTCCATGGAAGGCACCGGCGCCCATCGCCACTTCGCGCGCAACTTCCGGGTCATGGGTGATGACCGACGCCACCAGAGAGCCTTCGCCGCGATTGACCAGTGCGATGGCATGATCCAGATCGCGGTAGCCCATGACGGTCGACACCGGGCCAAAGGCTTCGGAGTCATGTATGCGCACGGCCGCGTCGGGGTCGGCGCAATGGAACAGCATCGGCGGCAGGAACGCGCCTTTGGCCGCATCCGCGCCCTGAACGTCAAACTTGTCGGGATCGCCGAACACGCGCTCGGCCTCTGTTCCGATAAGCCCGGCCTTTTCCAGCACGTCGCGTTTCTGGCTGTTGGACACCAGCGCGCCCATGCGGGTGCCTTCGGCCTGCGGATCGCCGATCACGGTCTTGGCCAGACGCGCGCTCAGCGCCTCGATCACTGCATCGACCTGCGCCTGCGGCGCGAGGATGCGGCGGATGGCGGTGCACTTCTGGCCCGCCTTGGTGGTCATCTCGCGGTGTGCCTCTTTGATGAAGAGGTCGAATTCGGGTGTGCCGGGCACGGCATCGGGGCCGAGGATGGAGGCGTTCAGGCTGTCCTGTTCCGCGACAAAACGGATCGAGTTGCGCAGGATATGCGGGGCCGAGCGCAGCTTGAATGCCGTCTGGGCAGAGCCCGTAAAGCCAACCACGTCCTGACAGGTCAGCCGGTCGAGCATGTCGCCCAAGCCACCCGACACAAGCTGCAATGCACCTGCGGGCAGGATGCCGCTGTCGAGCATGATCTTCACGGCCAGTTCGGTGACGTAACAGGTCGCGGTTGCGGGTTTGACGATGGCGGGCACACCGGCAAGCAGGGTCGGCGCCAGCTTTTCCAGCATCCCCCAGACCGGGAAGTTGAAGGCGTTGATATGCACCGCAACACCTTGCAACGGCGTGGCGATGTGCTGGCCCATGAAAGTACCATTGCGCGACAGTTGTTCGACATCGCCGTCCAGATAGACATGCGCGTCGGGCATTTCGCGGCGGCCCTTGGAGGCAAAGACGAACATCGTGCCGATGCCGCCGTCGATGTCGATCATGTGGTCAGATTGCGTGGCCCCGGTGGCAAAGGACAGGTCGTAAAGCGCCTGCTTGTGCTTGCCCAGATGGGATGCCAGCGCCTTGAGCATGCGGGCGCGGTCATGGAAGGTCAGCGCCCGCAGGGCCGGACCGCCGGTCTGGCGAGCATAGTCGAGCATGGCCTGCACATCGAGCGTATCGTTGCCCGCGCGGCCCAGAGGCGCGCCGGTAACGGCGTTTTCGATGATCCGGGCATTGGCATCGGGGGCGACCCATTGACCGGCCGCAAAGCTTTTGACCTCAAGAAGGCTCATGTCGTTTCCTTTCGTGCGCGGCGCAGACAACTAGTGTCCAAGGCCACCCATTTGGTTTGGCAAGAACAGAACAATGATTGGCAGGGCGACGATCAGCGCAAGGCGGATGATGTCGGCGATCCAGAACGGGGTGACGCCCTTGAAGATCGTACCGGTGGACACATTGCCGACCACACCCTTGAGGATGAACACGTTCAACCCGACCGGCGGCGTGATCAGCGAAATCTCGACCACCACCACAACCACGATGCCGAACCAGATCGGATCGAAGCCAAGCGATGTGACCAGCGGAAAGAAGATCGGCACGGTAAGAAGCAGCATCGACATGCTTTCGAACACACATCCCAGCACCAGGTAGACCAGCAGGATCATCACCATGACCATCAACGGCGACACGTCGTAGGCGGTAACCAGGCTGATCAGAGCCTCGGGCATTCCGGCGATGTTGACGAAGTTCGAAAACACCTGCGCGCCGATCAGAACCGCAAAGAGGCTGGCCGAAGTGAGCGCGGTTTCCTTGAGAACGTCGATCAACGCCGCGAAATTCAGCCCGCCGCGCGACAGGGCGATGATGAATGCGCCCATCGCCCCCATGCCTGCCGCCTCTGTGGGCGAGAACGTCAGGTTGAGCGGTTCGAAATCGAACAGGCCGTAAAGGCCGCCGATCACCAGGAAGAACAGCAGCAGCACCGCCCATACGGATTTCAGTGCAACGATGCGTTGCGGCCAGGCGGTGCGTTCACCTGCGGGGCCGGCCTCGGGCTGACGCCAGACGGTCCAGCGCACCGCGCCCAGATAGAACAGGATGCCCATGATGCCCGGAATGATCCCGGCCATGAACAGCTTGCCGATCGAGGATTCCGTGAGGATGCCATAGATCACCAGGATCACGGAAGGCGGGATCAGAATGCCCAGCGTACCGCCCGCCGCGATCGACGCGGTGGCAAGCTGGTCGGAATAGTTGAAGCGGCGCATCTCGGGCATCGCCACCTTGGACATGGTGGCAGCCGTCGCCAGCGACGATCCGCAGATCGCCGAGAATCCGCCGCAGGCCATGACGGTTGCCATCGCAAGACCGCCGCGCATATGGCCAAGGAAGGCGTTGGACACCGCGTAGAGTTCGCGCGCCATGCCGCCTTTGTTCACAAAAAGGCCCATCAGGATGAAAAGCGGGATCACCGAGAGGCCATAATCCTGTGCCGTGTCGGTAATCTGCCGCCCGACCATGGACAAGGACGCGCGCATCCCGCGATCATCGAACAGGCTGCCGCCACGTTCATAGGCAAAGCCCAGCGTTCCGACGAGACCCATCGCGAACACGATGGGTATGCGCAACAGAACCAGGATAAGAACAACGCCGAAACCGATCAGTGCAGCAGTCATGTTTTCAGCTCCCTGAGGATTCGTGGTGCCACCAGGGTCAGCACCCCGGCCACCACCATCGCCGCCGCCGCAAGCGTGATGCCCGCTGCGATGAACCACATGGTCAGGAATTGCGGCATGGCGAGGTATTCGGTGACATCACCGTATTCCCGCGTGCGTTCGGCCAGTTTCCAGACCTGCGACACCGGCCATGACAGCATGCCACCGCACAGGATCAGGACCAGCCCGTCTCTGACACGGGTCAGTCGAAACCGGGCGAAAATGCCATCCGTCAGATCGACCGCGATATGGCGGTTGGTGACCGAGATATGCGGCATCACGGCAAAGACCATCACTGCAACGAAGATCCGGGTCAGTTCGGTTGCCGCTTCGATCGGGGCGTCAAAGCTTGATCTGAGGATCACGTCGCTGAACGTCATCACCATCAGGATGAACAAGGCGGCGCAGGCCAGCCAGATCGGAATCTGAACCAGCAGATGATAGGCTTTCTTGATCGTCGGCATCGACCGCCTCCTCGGGAAACCGGGACCGGGCATCAGGAATGCCCGGCCTGTGGGTGTGCGGTCAGGTTACTGAACGCCCAGCTCGCTGCGGAACGATGCAAGGGCCGCAGGGGCGTCGATGCCCTTGGCGCTGACTTCTTCCACGACGCTGGCGGTCACGTTGTCGATGATCGACGCGAAGGATGCGATATCCTCTGCCGAGGCCTGGGTGATCGTGTTGCCTTCGGTGTCCTTGGTCAGCTGGATGCTGAATGCATCGCCTTCATCCCAGACTGCGCCGGACATGCGGCTGATCGGCTCGCCGAACACCTTTTCCTCAAGCGCTGTTTGCAGGTCTTCGGGCAGGTCGGCGAACAGGTCTTCGTTCATGATGTAGGCAAACGAACCACGGAAGAAACCGCCGGGGATTTCGAAGTAGTTCGGGGCGACTTCGGTCAGGCGAAAGCCCTGACGGCTGTCGATGGTCATCATCACGCCGTCGGCGGTGTTGGACGCCAGCGTTTCATAGACCTTGGGCGCGGGCACCTGGATGCCGGTGGCCCCCAGGGCAGAGCCGACATCGCTTGCCACGCCGCCGGGCATCCGCAGCTTGAGACCCGAGATATCGGCAAGGCCGTTGACCTGTGCGTTGGTGTGCAGCTGGCCGGGGCCATGGGTATGCAGACCGATCACCTTGACGCCGCGATGTTCGTCAAGCGCGGCAAGGTGGTTCTGATGCAGGTTCCAATAGGCGACCGATGCCGCCTCGGCGGTGGTGTCGACGCCAGGAAGCTCGACCAGCTTGTAGCCGGTGAAACGGCCGGGCTGATAGCCGTGGAACACATAGGCCACGTCAACCGCACCATCGAGCACCATGTCCATCTGGGCATCCGGCGGGGCGATGCCCATGCGGACTTCGCCGGTCACGCGGCCATCGGTGGCCTCTTCGATCATCTCGATCATCTTCGGCAGCATCTGCGCGTTGATGTTATGGGTCGGGGGCACCCAGCTGGAAATGACCAGCGTGTATTCCGCTTCTGCGTTTGCGGCGGCACCGGCTGTCAAGGACAGCGCGGTCAGGGCTCCGAATAGGGATTTGTTCATGGGTATCTCCTCCTGATCTCATGACGGGTGGGCGTTAGGTATAGCGTTTTGCGCGGGTCCAGCTGCCGGGGCTTTGCCGGTCCAGCGCATCCAGTGCGTCGCGGATCGTGACGTCACCGGCGGTTTGTGCGGCAAACATTGGCCCGCCGCGCGCGCGCGGAAAGCCGTAGCCATGCAGCTTGACGATATCGACCGCCGCGTCGTTTTCGGCGATGCCTTCCTCGACGATCCGTGCGCCTTCATTGGCTAGGATCGCAAGCAATCGGGTCTGGATTTGCGCCTGTGTGAATGTCTGCCGAGAGATGCCGGTCTCGGCGGAATACCGGGTGATCAGATCGGTCACGACCTGGTCCACCTGCGGTGTGCGGTCGCCCTCGACATAGGCATACCAGCCTTTGCCGGTGCGTTGTCCGGTCCGCCCGAGCGCGCAAAGCTGGTCAGAGATCGTCACATAGCGTTCCTCTGCCGGGCGCGTCGCGTCCTGCCTGCGGCGGTTGGCTTCGGCGATCTGCAACCCGCTCATGTCCTGCGCCTCGAACGGGCCCATTGCCATGCCATAGGCGCGCATCGCGTCGTCGATCTGTTTCGGTGTCGCGCCATCGGCCAGCATGTATTCCGCCGCGCGGCGGTAGACGGCGAGCATCCGGTTGCCGATGAACCCGTCACAGATGCCCGACAGTACGGCGACTTTGCGCAGCCGTTTTGCCAATGCGAATGCCGTGGCGAGCGTGTCTTTCGACGTCTCGGGCAGCTTCACAACTTCCAGCAGCTTCATGATATGCGCGGGAGAAAAGAAATGCAGACCGACGCAGCGGGACGGGTTGTCGATACCTGCGAAGATGTCGCGCGGATCAAGGTAGGACGTGTTGGTTGCAAGGATGGCGTCGTCGGACATGGCCTTGGCCAGACCCGCGAAAGCGGCCTTCTTGACCTCGACATCCTCGAACACCGCTTCGATCGCCAGATCTGCATCCCTGGCCACGTCATATCCGACACCGGCGTTGAAGGAGGCGATCTGAGCATCATGCGTGGTCTGGTCGATCTTGCCGCGCTTGAGCGCACCGTTGATCAAGCCGGCAACGCGGTCTTGTGCAGCATTGGCCGCGTCCTGATCGCGTTCGATGATGGACACCCGATATCCCGCACTCAGGCAGGCGGCGGCAATCCCGGCCCCCATCAGCCCGCCACCGACAATGGCGATCCGCGTAATGTCGCGGGGGGTACCGCCTTCGATATCCTTGGGCCGGGCCACCGCGCGTTCGGCAAAGAAGGCATGGCGCAAGGCGCGGCTTTCATCGCTTTTGCGAAGCGCAAGATGCAGGGCGCGTTCCTTGGGCTGGCCTTCGGCAAAGGGCAGGACCGCCCATTGCAGCGCATCGAGATTGTGCAAGGGCGCGACGGTGCCGCGGGCCTTGCTGGACAGAGCGTTGCGTTTTTCGGAGAACCAAGTGTCGTCCAGCGACGGGGCAGGGCGTTGCGAAACCGGCGTCGGCGCATCCAGCGTCAGGCCTTGCGCGGCGGTTTCGGGGTCTGCGTCGATCGCGTCGATTGCGCCAAGGGCAAGCGCCTCTTTCGCCGAGATCAGCTTGCCAGAGCAGGCCATGTCTAGCGCAGCGTCCCAGCCGAACAGGCGCGGGGCGCGTTGTGTGCCACCGGCACCGGGGATGACACCGACATTGACCTCGGGCAGACCGAACTTTGTTCCAGGCGCCGCGATCCGCCAGGCACAAGCCATCGCGATTTCAAGCCCACCGCCAAGCACGGTGCCGCGCATCGCGGCGACAAAGGGCGTTTCGCTGGCTTCAATGGCGTTGACGACATCGGGAAGATGGGGTTCTTGCGGCGGCGCATCGAATTCGGTCATGTCGCCGCCGGCGATGAATGTGCGTCCCGCGCATTGCAAGATGGCAAGGCGGGCGCCCTGAACGGCCGTGACCGCGTCAAGCAAACCCTGGCGGACAGCGGTCGAGGTCGCATTGACCGGCGGGTTGTTTACCGTCACCCATGCCAGCCCGTCTTCCAAGCGTACATCAACAGTGCCCACGATGTCTCCTCCGCAAGAATCGTTCCTGTCATCATTAATTGACCAACCGGTCGGTTTATGCAAGTGTGAATTTGTGCAAGCCAGAAAGTGATCCCGAATGACTGAATCGATTCTCGTTCAAACCCATGAAAACTGGACGGAAATTACTTTGAACCGGCCAGACCGACTCAACAGCTTCAATGATGAGATGCATCTTGCTCTGCGTAGCGCGCTTGAGAAAGCACGCGATTCCGGGGCGCGCGCGATCCTGTTGACCGGGGCCGGGCGCGGGTTTTGTGCCGGTCAGGACCTTGGAGATCGTGACCCTTCCAAGATGACAACACCCCCCGATCTGGGTGCGACGGTGCGCACCTACTACGCCCCGCTCGTGCGGTTGATCCGGTCGCTGGAATTTCCGGTTGTCTGTGCGGTGAACGGTGTCGCGGCCGGGGCGGGGGCCAATCTGGCACTGGCCTGTGACGTTGTTCTTGCGGCGCAGAGTGCCAAGTTCATCCAGTCCTTTTCCAAGGTTGGTCTGATCCCCGACACCGGTGGCAGCTGGCATTTGCCGCGTCTTCTAGGCGAAGCGCGCGCCAAGGGTCTGGCCTTTACGGCGCAGCCCTTGCCCGCGCAGCAGGCGGAAGACTGGGGCCTGATCTGGAAAGCCCTGCCCGATGACGACCTGATGACCGAGGCACGCACCATGACCGCGCGGTTCGCCAATGGTCCGACGCTTGGCCTTGGGCTCAGCAAGGCCGCGATCCAGGCGTCGGCAACGGATACGCTTGATGATCATCTCGATCTTGAGGCCGAGTATATGAAAACCTGCGGGGAAAGTGCCGACTACGCCGAAGGTGTGTCTGCCTTCCTGCAAAAGCGCGCACCGGCGTTCAAAGGGGCGTGACCATGACACCGAAGGAACGCGCCGCGCGCGCCGCCAAGGCCATGTGGTCGGATGACGGGGCCTCGCAATGGCTGGGCATGACGCTGGTGTCGGTCGATGAAGGCACATCGGTGATGACGCTGCTGGTTGAGCAGCATCATTGCAACGGGCATCGTATTTGCCACGGCGGCATCACCTTTTCGCTGGCCGACAGCGCCATGGCCTTTGCGTGCAACAGCCGCAACCAGGCGACCGTCGCGCAAAGCAACATGATCACCTACACCGCGCCCGCCCGCGCCGGAGACATCCTGACCGCCACCGCGCATGAAGTGTCGCTGACCGGTCGCAGCGGCATTTACGACGTCCGCGTGACAAATCAGAAGGGTGAGACCATCGCGGAAATGCGCGGGTTGTCACGCTCGATCAAAGGCCAATTGTTCGAAGAATAATCCGAGGGATGGAGGATACTACATGAAAGATCTGAGCCCGAAAAAATCCGATCTGGATCCGATCGAGGTTGCCAGCCGTGACGAGATCATGGCGCTGCAACTGGAACGGATGAAATGGTCGCTGCGCCACGCCTATGACAACGTGGCGATGTATCGCGAACGCTTTGACGAGGCGGGGGTCCACCCCGACGACCTCAAGGAATTGAAGGATCTGGCCAAGTTCCCCTTCACCTACAAGAACGACCTGCGCGACAATTATCCGTTTGGTCTGGCCGCGGTGCCGAAGGAAAAACTGGTGCGCATCCATGCGTCATCCGGCACCACCGGTAAACCGACGGTTGTGGTCTATACCAAGAACGACATCGAGGTCTGGGCCGACACGCTGGCGCGCAGCCTGCGGGCGTCGGGCTTGCGGGCGGGCGACATCATCCACAACGCTTACGGCTACGGTCTTTTCACCGGCGGACTTGGCGCGCACTATGGCATCGAAAAGCTGGGCGCGGCGGTTGTGCCGATGGGCGGTGGCCAGACCGAAAAGCAGGTGGGCCTGATCACCGATTTCCAGCCGACGGGGATCATGGTCACGCCGTCCTACATGCTCAACATCCTTGAAGGGTTTCACAAGGCGGGCATTGATCCGCGCAGCACATCGTTGCAAGTGGGCGTCTTCGGGGCCGAGCCCTGGACCAACGCGATGCGCGCCGAAGTGGAAGCGGCGTTCGACATGCATGCGGTGGATATCTACGGTCTTAGCGAAATCATGGGCCCCGGCGTGGCCAACGAATGTGTGGAAACCAAGGATGGCCTGCACGTCTGGGAAGACCACTATTACCCCGAGATCATCAACCCCGTGACCGGCGAGGTTCTGGAAGATGGCGAGGAAGGCGAACTTGTCTTTACCACGCTGACCAAGGAAGGCATGCCGATGATCCGCTACCGCACGCGCGACCTGACCCGGCTGCTGCCCGGCACCGCGCGCAGCCTGCGGCGGATGGAAAAGATCACCGGACGGTCCGACGACATGATGATCCTGCGGGGTGTCAACGTGTTCCCGACGCAGATCGAGGAACAGGTCATGGCCACCGGCGGGCTTGCGCCTTATTTCCAGATCGAGCTTTACAAATCGGGTCGCATGGACGCAATGCGTGTCTATGTCGAGGCCAATGCGGATGCCGCGAGCGAGCTCTCCAAGACGGCGGCGGCGCGGATGTTGACCAAGCATGTCAAGGATATGGTCGGAGTGTCCATCGAGGTGATCGTCGGTGATCCCGGATCGGTGGTGCGAAGCCAGGGCAAGGCTGTCCGTGTCGTGGACAATCGCAACAAGGAATAAACGTGTCGCGTCCCATAGCTAAAGACCACGATGTAAAGCGTGCCCATATCCTGAAAATCGCCGCCCGCGTGTTTGCCGATCAAGGCTTCGCGCGGGCGTCGATGGCGCAAGTGGCGAAGGATTGTGGTATCTCGAAAGCCAACATCTACCACTACTACAGCAGCAAGGATGCGCTGCTGTTCGACATCCTTGATACCTATCTGTCGGCGTTGCGGGACCGGATTCTCGGGCTGGACATGACCGGGCTTGACCCGTCAGACCAGTTGGGGCGCATCGTGACGGAAACGCTGCGCGCCTATGAAGGCATGGATCACGAACACAAGATCCAGACCGAAGGCATCCCCTTGCTGCCAGCGGATCAGCAGAAAATCCTCAAGGCCTATCAGCGCGATCTGGTGACGCAGATGAGCCGTGTGGTTGCCGGGATCGCGCCCAAGGTGTTCGACGACGACACGCGCAAACTGCACGCCACCGTCATGTCGATCTTCGGGATGCTCAACTGGTTTTACATGTGGAACAGAACCGCCGACCATCAGGCGCGGGATGAATACGCGAAACTGGTCACCCGCCTGACATTGTCGGGTGTGCGCGGCCTTTGACAGCCGCGCATCCCGTTCAGCTGGCGGGTCGATCCAGCCCCAGCTTTTTCAACGCGGCCGTCGCAATCTCGACCCAGGTATCGTGCAGCTCTGCATTTGTCTTGTGGCGCAATCCCATCGCCTTGAGCGTATCGCTGCGCGGGGAAACGCCCGAACCAAAGCTGTCGCTGACGCGGGGCCACCAATAGGCAACGCTCTGGTTGACGGCGTCGGTTTCGCCTTGTGCGATCAGCTTTTCCAGACCTTCCGCGGCCAGTTCGGTATGGCGCTGCTCGCGCGGGGCAACCTCACGGATGGCTTCGGCAAAGGGCTGGTAGGACGAGGTCAGGAATTCCGACAGCTGCACATCCACGGCAAGGCCCATCAGCAGGTTCATCACCACCGCATCGACCCAGCCATCCAGCGGGTAGTTCAGGACCGACAACCGCATGTCATGCGCGTTGCGCGTCGTGCCGGGGGCGGTGTCGCGGGGCAGGCGGTCTGACCACGGGTGATGATTGGCATAGCGATCGGTGTTCGCGCCGAATTCACCCATGAGCTTAAGCACCTTGTCGGCATTGTCGGTCTTTTCCAGAACGATCCGCGCGGCGGCGATGCGTTCCTTGATGCCCGGCCCGGCATTGATCACGTCGGCAAAGCCCGCAGCCCCGGCCAGTTCGCTATCCACGAAGGTGGCCATGATCTTCATCAGTTCGGCGCGATAGCGCGTCGGCACGTTGGCGGGGTTGGTGAGGCGACCGCCCTGGGCAAGGTAGTCCGTGATATCCATCGTGTCGGTCATGGTCGGCTCCTATTGATCGTAATCCACGACCACGCGGTCGGTGAGGGGGTAGGACTGGCAAGACAGGACATAGCCTTGTGCCACTTCGTAATCTTCAAGCGCATGGTTGGCGATCATCTCGACCTCGCCTTCCAGCACCTTGCACTTGCAGGTGGAACAGACACCGGCCTTGCAGGCATAGGGCGCGTCCAGCGCGTTTTCGAGCGCGGCGTCGAGGATCGACTGATCCTTGTCCATGGTGAAACTGCGCGCCGATCCGTCCATGGTGATGGTCGCTTCGGTCGATTTGGCGGCCGCCCCGCTGGCGGAACTGCTGGCACGGCGGGCAAGGCGACCGGGCTGGGCACTGGCGAACAGCTCGAACTTGATCTGCTCGTCGGTCAGCCCGTGTTCACGCAGCGCTGCCGCGATGCCAAGCATCATCGGTTCGGGCCCGCAGATGAACGTCGTATCGATGCTGTCGATGTCGATCCAGTGTTCGAACAGCGCCTTGCACTTGTCCGCATCGACCCGACCCGTGAAAAGGTCGATATCCTGCGCATCGCTTTCCAGAACATGGATCACGGTCAGGCGACCCATATAGAGGTTCTTGAGATCCTCCAGGTCTTCGCGGAACATGATCGTGTTCACGCCGCGATTTGCATAGACCAGCGTGAAGGTGCTTTCGGGTTCGCGCCTGAGAACCGTCTTCATGATCGACAACACAGGCGTGATGCCCGACCCACCGGCAAAGCCAAGATAGTTCTTCGGCTGCTGCGGGTCGATGGGCGTGTGAAAGCTGCCCATCGGTTCCATCGCCTCGATGGTCATTCCGGGCTTGAGGCTTTCGTTGGCCCAGGTGGAAAACGCGCCGCCATCGACCTTCTTGATGCCCACCTGCAACACACCATCGTCCTTGCCGGCACAGATGGAGTAAGAGCGGCGCACCTCGGTCCCGTCGAAATCCTGGCGGAAAGTCAGGTACTGGCCCTGGATGAAGTCGAAATCCCCGCCGTTTACCGGCTTCAGCGTCACGACAACCGCGTCGCGGATGGTCTTCGTGACATCAGTGACGGACAATTGATGAAAGCGTGCCATCAATGGTGCTCCTCAGATACATTTGAAATAGTCGAAAGGCTCAAGGCAGTCGGCGCAGCGCCATTGCGCCTTGCACGGGGTCGATCCGAACTGGCTGATCCGGGTCACGTTGGTCGATTTGCAGCGCGGGCAGCAGTCCGGTCCACCCGCCGCGCGCGGCGGTGCAATGCCATAGTCCATCAGCTTGGCGCGGCCCTTTTCGGACAGCCAGTCGGTTGTCCAGGGCGGGCTGATCTGGGTCTTGATGCGCACGTCCCGGATACCCCGGTCATGCAGCGCGGTTTCGATATCCATCGAAATGACACTGGTCGCCGGGCACCCCGAATAGGTCGGCGTGACCGCAACTTCGAGCGTGTCTCCGTCCCAATTCACCTCGCGCACGATGCCCAGATCGACAACCGAGATCACCGGGATCTCGGGGTCGGGCACGGCGTCGAGCCAGTCCCAGATCTCCTCCGCCGCGGGTTTCATCCTACCACGTCGCTCCGGGATAGGCGCGTTGCAGCCATTGCATCTGGGTCAACATGTGGCCGAGGTGTTCGGAGTGCTGAAAGCCGGTCTTGCCGCCCTTGTGGGTGAACTTGCCGTCCGGGATGGTCAACGTCGCCTCGGTCAGAATGCCGCCGACATGGGTGTCGAACGCGGCGCGCAGCGTTGCCAGATCGGGGGCGATGCCGGCTTTGGCCATGGCGTCGTCCACTGCGTCGGTGACGAACATCTCGCCCACATAGGGCCACAGCAGGTTCAGCGCCTTTTGCATCCGCTGGTGGCTTTCAGAGGTGCCGTCGCCCAGCCCGATGACCGTGTCACCCGAGCGTTCGACATGGTACTGCACTTCCTTGACCGCCTTGGCGGCAATGGCCGCGATCCGGTCATTCGACGACTCCGCAAGCGCGGTAAGCACCGCCAGATGCCAGGCGTCAAACAGGAACTGGCGCATCATCGTCTGGCCGAAATCGCCGTTGGGCTGTTCGACCAGCAGCACATTGCGGAAATCCCAGACGTCGCGCAGCATCGCCAGATCATCTGCCGACCGGCCCTTGCCTTCGACTTCACCGGCAAGGCCAAGCCACATCTGCGTCTGACCGATCAGATCCAGTGCCGTGTTGGCCAGCGCGATGTCTTCTTCCAGCACCGGTGCAAGACCGCACCATTCGCTGACGCGATGGCCCAGCACCAGGGTGTTGTCGCCCATGCGGCACAGGAATTCGAAAAGTTGGGCTTGATCAACCTGTGCCATCACATCGCCCCTACTTCGTCGGGAATGTCAAAGAACGTCGGGTGACGGTAGACCTTGCTTTCCGACGGTTCGTACAGCGGGCCTTTTTCCGAAGGGCTGGAGGCGGCGATATGACGTGCCTCGACCACCCAGATGCTCACGCCTTCGTTGCGGCGGGTATAGACATCGCGGGCGTTCTTGATCGCCATTTCCTCGTCCGGCGCATGCAGGCTGCCGACATGGCGGTGGCTCATTCCGTGCTGACCGCGGATAAACACTTCCCAAAGCGGCCATTCATGGCGCTTGGGCTTGGTGCGGGTTTCGGGTGTGTCGGGATATGCGGAATTGGGAGAGCTCATTCTGCTGCCACCTTTTTGATTGCACGTTTTTCGGCATGGGCCAGAAGCCCGTCGCGCACCCATTTGCCGTCGTCCCACGCCTTGTTGCGCGCGGCGAGCCGTTCGGTGTTGCAGGGGCCGTTGCCTTTGATCACTTCGAAGAATTCATCCCAGTCCGGTTCGGCAAAGTCATAGCCGCCCTTTTCCTCGTTCCATTTCAAGGTTTCGTCCGGAACGGTCAGGCCCAGGTATTCGGCCTGCGGTACGGTCTGGTCGACGAATTTCTGACGCAGCTCGTCATTGGTGTTCATCTTGATCTTCCACGCCATCGACTGTGTGGAATGAATGCTGTCCTTGTCGCTTGGCCCAAACATCATCAGCGACGGATACCAGAACCGGTTGAGCGCGTTCTGCGCCATTGCCTTTTGTTCCGGCGTGCCCGCGGCCATCTTCATCATGATGTCGTAGCCTTGCCGCTGGTGGAACGATTCCTCTTTGCAGATGCGGATCATCGCGCGGGAATAGGGGCCGAAGGACGTGCGTTGCAGCGGCACCTGGTTCATGATCGCGGCACCGTCGACCAGCCAGCCGACCGCGCCCATATCGGCCCAGGTCAGCGTCGGGTAGTTGAAGATCGAACTGTATTTCATGCGGCCATCCAGCAGCATCTCGGTCAGTTCATCGCGGCTCACACCCAGGGTTTCCGCGGCGCAATAAAGGTAAAGACCATGCCCCGCCTCGTCCTGCACCTTGGCCAGCAGGATCGCCTTGCGTTCAAGCGTGGGCGCGCGGGTAATCCAGTTGCCTTCGGGCAATTGGCCGACGATTTCGGAATGGGCGTGCTGGCCGATCTGGCGGATCAGCGTCTTGCGATAGCCCGCAGGCATCCAGTCCTTCGGTTCGATCTTTTCGCCCGCGTCGATGCGCTCCTGAAAGGCTTTCGCCTCGGCGCTATCGTCGGCGGATTCAGATTTTACCATCTGTGCATACATGTCTTTTTCCTCCCGGTTCAGACGCGTTCGATAATGATAGCAGTTCCCTGGCCCACACCCACACACATCGTACACAGCGCATAGCGCCCGCCGCTGCGTTTGAGCTGGTGAGCCGCCGTCAGGACAAGACGCGCACCGGACATGCCAAGCGGATGACCCATCGCGATAGCTCCGCCATTCGCGTTTACACGCGGGTCGTCATCTGCCACGCCAAGCTGACGCAACGTGGCAAGACCCTGCGCTGCAAAAGCTTCGTTGAGTTCGATGACATCCATCTGGTCAATGGTCAGGCCCGCGCGCTGCAGCACCTTCTGGCTGGACGGCACCGGGCCGATGCCCATGATGCGGGGCGCAACTCCGGCGGACGACATGCCGACCACCCGCGCCATTGGCGTCAGACCATGCGCCCTGCTGGCGGCTTCAGAGGCGATCAGAAGGGCCGCAGCCCCATCATTGACGCCGCTGGCATTGCCCGCCGTGACCGTCAGGTCGGGACCGTTGACGCCCCGAAGCTTGCCCAGGGTCGCGGCATCGGTGCCGGGGCGGGGGTGTTCATCGGTGTCCACGACAACCGGATCGCCCTTGCGCTGCGGGACAGAGACAGCAACGATTTCGTCGTTGAACGCTCCGGCGGCATGGGCGGCGGCCCACCGCGCCTGCGACCGGGCCGCAAACGCATCCTGGTCTTCGCGGCTGATGTTGAAATCGGCGGCGACGTTGTCTGCGGTCTGCGGCATGGAATCGACGCCATATTGCGCCTTCATCTTCGGGTTGATGAACCGCCAACCGATCGTCGTGTCATAGACCGCGTTCGACCGGGTAAAGGCCGATTCCGCCTTGGGCATCACAAAGGGTGCCCGGCTCATGCTCTCGACGCCACCGGCGATGGTCAGGTCGTAATCCCCGGCCTTGATCCCCCGCGCGGCAAATCCGATGGCGTCCATGCCGCTGGCGCACAGCCGGTTGACGGTGGTTCCCGGCACGTTTTCGGGCAGACCCGCAAGAAGGGCGGCCATGCGCGCGACGTTGCGATTGTCTTCGCCCGCCTGATTGGCAGAGCCGTAGATCACTTCGTCGACCAGCGTCCAGTCGACATCGGGGTTGCGGGCGACCAGGGCGGCAATCGGCAGCGCAGCAAGGTCATCCGCGCGAACCGACGACAAGGCACCACCGTACCGACCAATGGGTGTGCGAACGCCGTCGCAAATCAAAGCTTCCACGAGAGTATCCTTCACAGAGTTAATCGACCGCATGGTCGGTGTATGGGGGCCGAGAGATTCGCTCAAGAGAAAAGTTACGAAATTCTCACGCAGCCACGATTTCGTAACTTGTTAGGGTTCCACCGACAGGCCAGCCGATGATCGGGCCGGTGGAACCCGGCCGGAGAAAGGTGGCTGACCGATGCATGTTCAAGAGGGACCGTTGCGTTGATCCGCTGAAGTTGGCGAAACACCTCCATGGCTGTGTGTCATCGGGACTGACCGAGCATATCGTTGACGAAGCCGATCTCAGCCTGAACGCCCGGATTCATGTTGTCGATGCGGTGGTTCCTGTTCGTTCCGACGGCATCAAATCCCGCAGAAGAGCGACTTCGCAAAGGTGCGTGATCGGAAGCCCTTTCATTATCCATGCCCCCGCTTCAGCGCCGCATGATCGCTTTTAATCCGGAGGTTTCGCCACTTCTTGTCAACATGGGAGAAATTGTCGAACTGGGGATCATAGCGTCGATTCTCGCCCGCTATCACCCCTCGGCAGGCGGGTGCCCCTGCGTGCTACTCCACCGCTGCTTGAAAAGGTCTCAGCCTCAATGCCGGCACTGCCGCCCGTTCCGTTGACATCCAGCCCTGCAGACCCGAACACCATGAGAGTTTAAAACGGCAGCGAGTTCATCTCTCGCGACCTCGATCTCTGGGCCAATGTGCACGACGTCACGCTGGACTTCTCACGGCCGGAAAAACCGACCGACAACGGGTTCATCGAAGCCTTCAACAGCAAGCTCCGGGCCGAATGCCTGAACGTGCGTCGCCATTGTTGCTCGAACCAATGGCGCATCAATGGCAACTTCATGAGCCTTGCGGATGCCCGCGACAAGCTGGAAGATTGGCGTAGGCACGACAACGAGGACAGACCCCACAGTGCGATCGGATATAACGTCCCGATCGCCATGCATTATCCCGATGGCGCCACCAGCCCGTCATCGTGAAAGAGTCGGAAAAGTCCAGCTTCCGGCGGTCCAAGCTTGGGGAGCAGTGCTGTCGCCACGGGCTTACTGAATCGCCTTGAGCCCCGGATAGGCCGCACGAAACCCCGCATATGCATCCTCGAACGCGGCGCTCCGGCTCCTGTCCGGGAGAATTTCGTCACGTATCTCGGGTGACGTGATGATACTTTCCGGCGCCTCGCCTGAAGCTGCAATCATGCCCAATCGCGCCGCCCCAAGTGCAGCTCCAAATTCACCTGAGGCCGGCAGTTGAAGCGGGACGTCAAGGACAGTGGAGATCATTCGAAGCCAATATCGTGACGCGCTACCCCCACCGATCGCGATGAGGCTTTCCAGCTTTGCGTCCGTCGCCTTCAGCGCGTCAAAACTGTCGCGCAATCCGAAGGCCACACCTTCGAGTACGGCACGGGTCAACTCCTCGCGCGTGGTGCATGTTGAAAGCCCGGTAAAGCCGCCCCGGATCTCTGCATCGTTGTGTGGCGTTCGCTCCCCTGACAGGTATGGCAGGAACCGCGTGGAAGACGGCGGCAAGAGGGAGTCCCCAAGCGCGCTTGTCAATTCCGAAGGTTTCTTGCCGACGATCCGGGCCAGCCAATTGAGACTGTCGGTTGCCGACAACATGACCCCCATCTGGTACCAACGTCCCGGCAACGCGTGGCAGAAGGTGTGTACCGCAGTTTCGGGAGCTGGCCGGTAACCGTCACGGGCGGCAAGCAAAACGCCCGAAGTGCCGAGCGAAGCGAAGCCCTGGCCTTCGTCCAATGCACCGATGCCACAGGCGGCGGCGGCATTGTCGCCCGCTCCTCCTGCGACCGTCACCGGTCCGCCGAGGCCCCATTTTTTGGCCAACCGGTCCCGAAGATCTCCGGCAGCCTCCGACCCTTCGACCAGACGCGGCATCTGATCGATGTGCATGTGACTGGCTTCGAGCAGACGTCCAGACCAGGTCCGCCCGCCAACATCCAGCCAGGACGTGCCCGCGCTATCGGACATGTCCGCAACGTAATCGCCGGTGAGATAGTAGTTCAGATAAGCTGCGGGAAGCAGCACTTTCGCGACTTTTGAGAATACTTCTGGTTCGTTTTTACGGACCCATTCCAACTTGGGCGCGGTAAAGCCGGGAAAGACGATGTTTCCCGAAAGCGCGCGCACGCCTTCGCTGGCATCAAGGCGGGCGGCTTCTGCATGCGAGCGGCTATCGTTCCACAGGATGCAAGGCCTCAGGACATCGCCGGATGAATCCAGCAGGGTCGCGCCGTGCATATGTCCTGCCACGCCAATGCCACGCAGATCCGCGAAAGCGGGATATGTGCCGCGCATCTCGTCGATCGCGGCCTCCAGCGCCGCGATCCAGTCGGCCGGGTCCTGCTCGGACCAGCCGGGGTGTCGATGGACGGCTTCGTAGTGCCGCTCGGTCGCACCGATGGGTGTTCCATCACCGTCCACAAGCAACGCGCGCAGGCCGGAGGTTCCAAGATCAATGCCAAGAAAGGTCATTCAGGCGCCCTTCAGGTAAATTTTCAGCGCGGCTTCCATGCCGTCACGGTAGATAAGGTTCAGCCAGCGGGCAAATGACCCCGCGAAGCGCGGGTCATCGGCGAGGTCACCGTAGAGATTCCGTTGTGCCAACCAGGCTGCCGGTGATGATTTGGCTTCCTTCGCAGCGGCGTTCAACTGATCCCAGAACGGGTCGTTCGGCGATATCTCGGAACCATCGTCGCGTGTGCCTTCGCACATGCGGGCCCAGGCCGCCTCGACCAGTGCCAGACCGTCCAGCGGAGCGTCGGCGGCAAGCGCGTCGCGGACCGTAGGCAGGACCATGCCGGTGTGCCGTGAGGATCCGTCGAAAGCTATACGACGGATGGTATCGATGATCCGGGGATTGGAGAAGCGCGTTTCGACAAGGTCCACATAAGCCGCCGGCGTCATCCCCGGAACCGGCGTGACATGTGGCACGATCTCTTCCATTTCGACCTTTCGGAAAAGAGCCGCGACCTGCGGGTGCTGCTTGGCCTGAGAGACGGTTTCGATTCCCAGGACCTCGGCCACGTTGGCGATTACCTGGTGTCCAGCGTTCAGGATGCGGATTTTCTGCGCCTCGTACCCATGCACATTGTCCGAAAACTGCGCGCCTGCCTTCGCCCAGTCCGGGCGCCCGGCACAAAAATCGTCCTCGATCACCCATTGCCGGAAGTTCTCATGCGTTACCGGGGCGGCGTCGTCGATCCCCATCTCGCGGACCAACGCGATTTCCTTGGACCCGGTGGCCGGAACGATGCAGTCGACCATTGAATTGGGAAACGCACAATTGCCGTCAATCCAGTGGGCCAGGTCCGGGTCGCTCAACCGTGCGAGCGATACCACTGTCTGGCGCAGGATGGCGCCGTTGCCTTGCAGATTATCGCAGCTTTGTACGGTAAAGGGACCGATCCCCTGGTCCCGGCGCAGTTTCAGCGCCGCGACAATGGCTCCGAAAGCCGTCCGTGGGGTGCCGGGGTTGGCCGCGTCGTGCCGGACGTCGTCATGCGTCTCATCGAAGCCCTTTGTAACAGGATCGATGTAATACCCGCCTTCGGTCACAGTGAGTGAGACGATGCGGATATTGGCCTCCGCCATCTGTTCGATCAACGGGCCGTTGCCGTCTTCGATCGGAACATAGCCGATCATCGACCCCACGACCTCGCCTGAGATCCCCGATGGATCCAGTTCGATCAGCGTGGTCAGACAGTCCTGCGCCGTCAGTTTGGCGCGCATTAGGTTGTCATACGGGCGCACACCCGCTCCGACAATTGCCCAGTCCTGCGCCAGACCGCTTTGCATCAGGCGGTGCAGATACCAGGATTGGTGCGCCCTGTGAAAATTGCCCAAGCCGATGTGGACAATTCCAGCCGTCAGTTTGCTCCGGTCGTAGCCGGGCTTTTCGATGGCTTTTGGCACGCTTCCAAGCGTTTCGTTCGAAAGGGCGATCATTTTGTCACGTCTTCCGTGTATGATTGGATGAACCGTTCGACTGCCGCGAGGTGTTCAAAGACCTCGATTGCACCAGCCTCGCGCAGCAGGGCAGTATGCTGATCCCGTTTTCCATCAAGATGTTGCCCACCAACAAAGCCGATGGCCGGAATGCCCGCTGCACGCGCCCCACGGATGCCATGCGGAGAATCCTCCAGGACCAGACAGTCGGCGGCATTCAGGTCAAGCCGGTCCAGTGCCAGCAAGAACAGGTCTGGCGCGGGCTTTCCGTTCGCGACCTCTTCCGCGCTGCATGCCGTGTCCGTGAACCAGTGATCGAGACCCGCCAATTCAAGCGTGGCCACCATGCGCCGCAGTGACCCTCCGGTCGCAATCGCCATTGCGGTGCCTTGCTGTTGGAGGCCGGACAGCAGCGTTTCGGCGCCGGGGATTGTGAACAGTTTGCTCTCGTATGACGCAAGCAATCTGTTCTCAACCCGTTGGGCGAAATCCTCGGGGACGGGGCCTTCAAGCCGCTTTGCAACAAACTCAGCGATGACAGGCATCGCGACTCCGAGGAACCGGTCGCCAATCTCGCGTGCGCTTGCGTCCCGAATCCCGAGCGCACGCATTTCGATGGCGATTGCCTCGAGTGACAACGGTTCGCTGTCAACGAGGCAACCATCGAGATCAAATATGACAGCCCGTTTTCTGTGCATTGGACGTTCCCTCTTCCATGGAGTCTCAGGACGAAGGATATTCAAAGGCGTCGCTCGGTTTCCCGGTCGAACAGATGCACGTCATCCGGGTTGATGATGAAACCCAATTTCGATCCGGGGCGCGCGTTGATGCGGTCCTTGACCAGGGCGTCGATCAGGTCCTTGCCGGACCGCGCGAAAATCTGGGTCTCCGACCCGGTCGGTTCGACCACAACCACTTCCATCGGTACACCCCCATCTCCGATCTGAATGTGCTCGGGGCGAATGCCATAGGTCACGTCCTGCCCTTCCCGGGCGGCCGTCTCTGGCAGCGGCAGGGAAAGCCCGCTTTCGGATACGAAAACCCGGCGGTCGCCCTCGGACGCGATCTTGCCGTGCACGAAATTCATCGACGGCGAGCCGATGAAGCTGGCGACAAAGGTGTTGTCGGGATTGTCATAAAGATCCAGCGGCGAGCCGATCTGTTCCACACGTCCATCACGCATGACGACGATCTTGTCGGCCATGGTCATGGCTTCGATCTGGTCGTGGGTCACATAGACGATAGTGGTTCCAAGGCGCTGGTGCAGCTCTTTGATTTCGACGCGCATGGTGACGCGCAGCTTGGCATCAAGGTTCGACAGCGGTTCGTCGAACAGGAACACTTGCGGATCCCGCACGATGGCACGGCCCATGGCCACGCGCTGGCGCTGGCCCCCAGAAAGTTCCTTGGGATAGCGCTTGAGGTACTTGGTCAGATCGAGGATATCGGCCGCCTTGGTGACCTTTTCGTCGATCTCGGACTGCGGTCGCTTCGCCATCTTTAACGGGAAGCCGATATTGTCGTACACCGTCTTGTGCGGATAAAGGGCATAGCTCTGGAACACCATGGCGATGTCCCGCTCCTTGGGCGGAATGCCGTTTACCACGCGCTCGCCAATGGAGATCGTTCCATCGTTGATCTCTTCCAGGCCCGCAAGCATCCTGAGAAGCGTGGACTTGCCGCAACCCGAGGGACCGACCAGGACGACGAATTCGCCGTCTTCGATGTCGACGCTGACGCCATGCATGACCTGCACGTTGCCGTAGCGTTTGAAGACGTCTTTTATTGTGACGTTGGCCATGTCGCGGTCCCCTATTGCGGAAGTACGATTTGCATCTTCACATCCGCCGGAGGGGCGGAGGCGGCGATCTCGAACGCGTTTACGCTGTCCGAAAACTCGAATGTTCTGGTGATGAGCGGTTTGACGTCGATGGCGCCCGAGCTGAGCATGCCGACGCAGCGCGGAAATACGTGGGCATACCGGAAGATGTTCTCGACTCGCGCCTCGCGCACCATGGCTGCGCCTGCATCGTACTGGATAGGATCCGGCTGGCCGCCGATCATGACGACGCAGCCGCCAGGACACAGCGGTTCGAACACGGTCTTGGCGGCATGCGGCGATCCGGTGGCCTCGAAGACGAGGTCCACACCCCACCCGTCGGTGTCGCGTTTGACGACATCGACAACGCTTTCGGATTTGACGTTCACAGGGGTGATGGCCGCGCTGAGCGATCCCGCAATCTCGAGCTTCTTCTCAGACAGGTCGGTCACGTAGACCCGCGCGCAGCCCGCGGCCAAGGCCGCCAGTGCTGTCACCAACCCGATGGGCCCCGCTCCCATGACAACCGCATTGTCGCCAGGCTTTACCCGTGCCTTGGTGGCAGCATGGACCCCGACCGCCAGCGGCTCGACCATTGCGGCTTCGGCGAAGCTGACGTTGTCAGGCAGGAGGAAGGTGAAGGCCTCTGGGTGCACGCAGGTCGGACGCAGGATGCCGTGCACGGGCGGTGTTGCCCAGAAACGCACCGCCGGATCGATGTTGTACATGCCCAGTTGCGTCGCCCGGCTGTTGGGATCGGGAATCCCAGGTTCCATGCAGACACGGTCGCCCGTCTTCAGTGTCTGCACCTCCGCACCGACCTCGATCACGGTGCCCGAGGCCTCGTGTCCCAGGATCATCGGTTCGTTCACCACAAACGGCCCGATACGCCCGTGCGTGTAGTAGTGGACGTCCGATCCGCAAATGCCGACGGTGTGCAGCTTGATGCGGACATCGCGCGGCCCCAGCGTTTCTTCGACCCGGTCAATGGCGGGGAAGTCCCGCAGGTTGATTTCGTCTTTCTTCTCAAGAACAAGCGATTTCATGCCTCAACCTTTCCTGATGATGATGAATGCCACAACAAGCGCAATGGCGTTGGAGATCCAGATGGACAGCCCGGCTGGTTCCAGAAACCGGAACCAGAACAGCGACAGGGCGATCCAGATCACGACTGAAATGAACAGACGGTCGAACCAGTTCGTCTCGATTGGCAGGAAACCGGCGCTATTCTCGGGAATGGGGGGTGCGCTTTCCTCTTCATGGAGCGCCGAGGCGAGCGGTGCTTCGTGTTGGTCACTCATGGTCTTATCCTTTCACCGCGCCAAAGGTCAGACCCGCGACGATGTGCTTCTGCACAAGGCCGAAGACGATCAGGGCCGGGATCAGCGTGAAGACCGAGATCGTTGCCATGACCCCCCATTCGGTGCCGGTTGTCGTCACGTATTCGGACAGACCGGTGGTCAGTGTGCGCGCGTTGAAGTTGGTCAGGGTGGCGGCCAGCAGGTATTCGTTCCAGGCGAAGACCCAGGTCAGGATCAAAGTCACGGCAAGACCGGGACGACAGAGCGGGAAGACAACCTCGGTGATGACCTTCCACGGGCTGGCACCGTCGACATAAGCCGCCTCATCCAGCTCTTTCGGAATCCCGTCTACAGTTGGACGAAGCGTCCAGATCGCGAATGGCAGGTTGAAGGTGCAGTAAACCAGGATCATGCCGATCCGCGTGTCCAGCAGGTTCCAGTCGCCGACCGCATAGACCTGGGTCATCAGCAGAAAGAGCGGCAGCAGGAACACCGCCGGAGGCGCCATGCGGTTGGTGATGGTCCAGAAGAAGATCGATTCCTTGCCGCTCATGTTGAACCGCGACAGCGCATAGCAGGCGAAGAACCCGAGCACAGTGCAGAGCACCGCATTTCCGGTCGAGATGATGACCGAGTTCAGCATGTAGCTGCGCAAAAGGCGGTCGCCCCAGACCTTGGCATAGTTGCCCCAGTAGGGATCCGACAGGATCAGTTCGGGCGTCGAGAAAAGTTGCACCGCGGGCTTCACCGATATGACGAACAGCCAGTAGATCGGGAACAGGGTCAGCAGGCTGATGAGACTCCAGAAAACAATTCCAATGATCGGGTTTTGCTTTTTCATGGCCTCAGTCCTTCTTGCTGCGGGGTGCAAGCATGGTCACGTAGAGCAACCAGCAGGCGACGATTGTGAGGTAGAGAACGATGACGGAAATGGTTGATCCGTAGCCGTAGTTCGTTTTTGGGAACACTTCCTTGAAGATGTGCACACCCACGAACCGGGTCGCAGAGCCAGGCCCGCCTCCGGTGAGCATCCAGACCTCGTCAACCGTTCTCAAGGCATCCATCAGGCGGATGAAGACGGTCGCGACGACGGCGGGTGCAATCATCGGTAGCGTGATGTGCCAGAAGATCTGGCGCTTGTTGGCGCCATCGATCTGCGCCTGTTCGAATGGATCGGGCGGCAGCGAAACCAGCGCGGCGATCAGCGTCAGTGTCACCAGCGGGGTCCAGTGCCAGATATCCATGATGACGACGGTTGCGAATGCGGCCGGGGCGGATGTCCCGATGTTCATGGTGATCCCGAACCACTCGTCCAGGAAATGCGGAATGATCCCGATCGAGGGCGTTGTCATCAGTTTCCAGACAGAGCCGACAATGATCGGCGCCATGATCAACGGCAGCGTATGGATCGTGCGAAAGATCGCTTTGCCCGGAAAATCGCGCATGAATGCCTGGGCCAGCACATAGCCAAGGATCAATTCGGACAAAACGGCGAAGATGACGAACATGACCGTGACGCCAACCGATTTCAGGAAGGCCGGGTCGAAGACGATCTGGCGAAAGTTGTCGGCGCCGTTGAACACCATCTCGGGATTGACGGCGAACGGGTTCCATTGATGAAAGGACACGTACACGACGTAGATGAATGGCAGGACACCGAAGAAGAACAGGATGACCAGTGTCGGGGCCAGAAGAATCCAGCCAAGTCTCTTGGATTGCATGACGCACCTCTGCTGTTGTCGATGCCCGATTGCGACACCGGCTAAGCCTTTAATGAGTATTTCTTGCTTGCGGCGCGGGCCGCCGCCTGAATGCGGCGGCGGCCCTTTCGGCAACCTGTAGGGAGGTCAAGTTACTTGCGGTAGCCCAGCTCGGTCAGAGTGGATTCCGCTGCGGCCGCCATCTGGTCCAGACCTTCCTGGACGCCAAGGTCTCCGAGCAGGATCTGGTAGAAGATCGGCGCGGTCGCTTCGCGGACCTGAGCGTGGAACGGATAGGCCGGCGCGCCTGCGAACAGGTAGCCCTTGTCCTTGATCAGGTCATAGTAGCCGCTCAGCTTTGCGTTCATCTCCTGAACCTTCGGGTCATCGTAGGTCGCGGTGTTGGTGACACGCGGAGCGGCAACCGCCCAGTCGGGCTGAACTTCATTCTGGCCGATGTACTGCAGGAACAGCGCGGTGGCTTCCTTGTTCTTGGAGGAATGCGGCATGCCGAATGCACCGCCATCGTAGTAGCCGATGTAACCTGTGCCACCTTCGACTTCTTCGAGGATGCCGTCTTTCAGCGGCGGCAGCGCAACACCGACCTTGCCGACAACCAGAGACTTGCTCTCATCGGCAGCGATCCAGCCAGCGTTCTCACCGTAAACCAGGCCCTGTGCGGCACGGCCAGCGCCGAAAGTGGTGCCCACTTCGGTCCAGGTCGACGCGGGGCTTTCCGGCGGGGCGATGTCACGCATGGACAGCCACCATGTCATCGCCTCGACGGCTTCCGGCCCGTTCATTTCGCCGCCGTTTGCAACCGATGCGGCGTAGTTGTTGTCGGCGTCGATGCCCCAGTTGTAAACGCCGAAGGTTGGTGCAACCGACTCGTAGTATTCGTACCACGATGCCACGTGACCGGTATGGGCCTGGGCGGTGGTGCCCCATAGGTCCATATCGTTCGCTTCGCCGTACTCGGTGAAGAACTGCGCGATCTCGGCATATTCTTCATGGGTTGTGGCGGGAACGAGATCACGGCCGGTCTGGCTCTTGAACGCCGCTTGGATGTCCGGATCGTTGAAGAGGTCGGTCCGGTAAAGATAGACCTTCAGGAAGGCTTCCATTGGCACGCCATAAAGGTGGCCGGCATCATCTTTGAAGTAGTCCGCGAAGGTGGTGAAGTTGCCCTCGTCGTAGGTCGGGGCGTTCAACTCCGGGTTGTCTGCCAGGAACTGTGTCAGGTCGGTCAGGAAGTCGCGGGACAGATACGAATAGATGATGTCCTGTTCGATATAGGCCATGTCGTAGATGCCGGTGCCGGCTTCCATGTCCTTGATCGCCTTGTCGAACATCTGGTCCCAGGACGTGGTTTCGACATCGACCCGAATGCCGGTCAGAGCTTCGAATTCCGGCGCGAGGACTTCGCGGATGTAAAGCGACGGCGGCGACGATTCTGTTACGCCGCGGATGGTGACACCCTGATAAGGCTCGGCGGCCGATTTCCACCAGGCTTCGTCAATTTCAGCGAATGCCGATGTGGCGGCAACGGTAAGTGTAAGCGCGGACGCGCCCATCTTGAATGCAAAGCTCACTGCTTTCCTCCCATTTTTGACAGAGCGCAGCGCACGCTATCGAACGCACTATGCGAATCGTCTCGCGCCACCTCCCAACGCTACAATGCAAGTGCATCGCCTTACATGCAAGTGTAATTATTCATATGTATGTGTTGCCAAACATATGTATCTGTGCCAGCTTTCTGTCAAAGTTGTCGGGAGTGACGCCTGCATGTCTGGGAGGACTTCAGCTTGGGACGCGAACCAATCGAGGACAGCGACGCCTTCGTAACTGAGGTCTGCTGGCACTACTATGTGAACGAAATGACCCAAGCCGATGTTGCCCGCCATATGGGTGTCACAAGGCTACGCGTGAACCAGGCAATTCAAACGGCGAAATCTCTGGGCTTTGTAAAAATTCAGATTGAATCGCCGTTCCTGCCCCGTGTTGAGTTGCAGGAGAACCTGAAAGAGGCGCTGGGTCTTCAGCGCGTCGTCATAGGACCGGCAAACGAGGCGGATTACGACTACCACAAGGCCGTCGGGGCGGCGCTGGCGGCTCTGCTCGCAGAACGTCTGGCGGCCGGCGGCTGGACATCGCTTGGTGTGTCTTGGGGCTTGACGCTTGACGCCGCTATTAGAAAGCTCACGCGTCAGTCGCATCCAGGCTTGGAAGTTTTGTCGATTCTCGGTGGTACGGCCGAAGGATCAACACTGAACTCGTTTGGGATCGCGTCCGGATTTGCCAATGTGCTCGGCGCGAGCTTCTCGGTCCTGACTGCACCAATCTACCTGTCCGAAGGTATCGATCGCGATCTCTTCCTGTCACAATACGCATTGAAAGAGCATTTCGAGAAACTCAAATCCCTGGATGCAGTCCTTCTGACCTGTTCGAACGTTTCAGAGAAATCGTTCCTGGTTGAACACGGGCTTCCGCACGAACTTACACCAGAGACGTTGATCGAGGCAGGAGCCATCGGCGATGTGCTTGGTCAATTCTTGGATCGGGATGGCGCTTCCGTGTCCGAGGCGGTGGACAACCGCACCGTCGGAATGCCGCTTGATCAGGTTTTGGCTGTCCCGGAAAAGATCATGGCGGCCGCGGGTCCACACAAGGTCGAGATTATCAAAGCTGCCTGCAAACGCGGCCTCGTCGATACGCTGGTCACGGATGACGTCACCGCACGACTACTGCTTGAGGACAAGTCCGTCCAAAGCAGCGCTGCAGAATAGCCGGCGAAGGATCGAATGCGAAGGTTGGGAATTCACTCGTTCGTCTGGACCGGCGGTCAGACTCAGGCCGGGCCCGAAATGGCACTGGAGACATCAGCCGAACATGGCCACCCCTGCATCAAGGTCGCCAACCACTGCCCAAAGCAGTTCAACAGGGACCGGCTCGCCAGAAAGGCAGAAGGACACAACGTGCAGATCGGCGTCACCATTGGCCTTCCGGTCAGCAAGGACCTGTCGTCCGATGACCCGGAAGGGGTCAATGCGGGCAACGGCCATCTTGCAGCGCATGCAAAGATCTTCATCGAATTGAAATCGGCAGAGCCTCGCCGCGCCACCAATGCGAGGGCATCGCGATGACGTTGGCACCGGACAGTCTTGGCCCAACGGTTTGCATCGGCGAAGTGCTTTCCGAAATCGTCGCCACGACCGTTGGGAGGGGCTTTTCCGAACCGCTACCGCTGATCGGGCCCTATCCCAGTGGCGCACCGGCGATCTTCATTGACCAGTGCGGGCGATTTGGCGGATCGGCTGCGATGATCGGTGCGGTCGGCGACGATGATTTCGGTCGCGTGATCATCGACCGGTTGCGGCGAGATAACGTCGATGTTTCCGGGATCTGCGTCGATCCAAAGCTGCCCACCGGAACAGCGTTCGTTCGCTACCGCCCCGATGGGGACCGGGACTTCGTGTTCAATATGTGGACGTCCGCCGCCGGAAACCTGGCCTGGACGGACGCCGTGGACGCCATCGTATCACGTGCCGGGCACCTGCATGTCATGGGAACCCTGTTGGGCAACGCAACCGTCTGGCCAATGATCGAACGGGCTGCGGACATCATATCGAAACGGGGCGGCAGCATTTCACTCGATCCCAACATGCGCAAGGAATTGCAGGCTGATGCAGAAACCGGCGCACGTGTCGCTGCGATGGTCGCGATGTCCGACCTGCTGTTGCCGTCCGGAGAAGAACTGTTTGTCGCCGCCGGCCTGTCACCGGATGCAAGCGAGGAGAACGCGTTGGAGCAGTTATTCGGCACTGGCGTTTCGGAGATTGCAATCAAACGCGGCAAAGATGGATCAAGCTGTCATGACGCCGACGGCACCTTTACGCGTGCGCCCGCCTTCATCGTTGAAGAACTAGACCCAACCGGTGCCGGCGACTGCTTTGGCGGCGCCTATGTTGCGGCGCGGCGACTGGGCTTGAGCACCCAACAATCCCTGACCTATGCCAACGCCGCCGGTGCACGCAACGTGACGTTCCGCGGCCCGATGGAAGGCGCGGGAACGCGGGCGGAACTGGACACATTCATTCAGCAGACGGAGCGCGCAAAATGACCGCGATTGAATTGACGGACCTTGCGCGGCTGCATCGTTCAGGACAAGCGCGGGGGATCACGTCTGTCTGCTCCGCCCATCCCATCGTTCTGCGCGCCGCCCTGCGTCACGGACGCGCGAAGGGCAGTACCGTCCTGATCGAAGCGACCTGCAACCAGGTCAACCATGTCGGCGGCTACACAGGCATGACCCCTACCGACTTTGCCGAACTGGTCTATGACCTTGCCCGAGAAGAAGGTTGCCCACATGAATTGATCGTGCTTGGCGGCGATCACCTGGGTCCCAATCCGTGGCGGCACCTTCCCGCGGGCGAGGCGATGGAGCAAGCCTGCGACATGATGGAAGCCTATGTCAGCGCCGGTTTTCGCAAACTCCACCTTGATGCCTCCATGGGATGTGCAAACGAACCGGCGGCGCTGAATGACGAAGTGACGGCGCTACGTGCCGCGCGGCTTGCGCGTCGCGGAGAGGAGGCGGCCGCGAAATCCGACCTGCCGCTGCCGCTTTACATCATCGGAACCGAGGTTCCTCCGCCCGGCGGCGCAGACCATGCGCTGGATGACATCACGCCGACAGCGCCTGACGCCGCCCGCACGACGATCGCGGTCCACCAGGAGATTTTCGAGGCACACGGTCTTTCGGAAATGCTGGGTCGCGTCATTGGCCTGGTTGTCCAGCCCGGTGTGGAATTCGGAAACCACAACGTCATTCCCTATGACGCCAACAAGGCGCGTGACCTGATCCGGGTTCTGGAATCGCATGACGGTCTCGTATTCGAGGCCCATAGTACGGACTATCAGGGCACTGGCCCTCTCTCGGAATTGGTCAGGGGCGGGTTTTCGATCCTCAAGGTCGGGCCGGAGTTGACCTTCGTTCTTCGCGAGACGCTCTATGCGCTGGACCTCATTGCCAGCGACATGCTGCCCAATTATGGCGACCGACCGCTCTACCACGCGATGGAAGAGGTGATGCTGGCCGAACCGGAGAACTGGGCCCGCCACTATCATGGCACGGACTCGGAACGACGCGTCATGCGCCATTACTCCCTTTCGGATCGCATCAGATACTACTGGACAGACCAGAAGGCGCAATCCGCTGTTGCGGATCTGCTGGCCGCACTTCGTGGTAAAACAGTACCGCTGCCCCTGATGTGGCAACATCTGCCACGCGCGGCGAGCGCCGCTGGACAGCCACTCGACCCCGAAGCGCTCCTGATCCGGCGCGTCGGCGATACCCTGGCGGAATATCATTCTGCCTGCATTATCCAGGAGGTCTGACCAATGTCGCTTTCGCAGTTTCGCCTTGAAGGAAAGATTGCCCTGATCACCGGTGGAAACCGGGGCATCGGGCTTGCGACCGCGCAACTCTTCGCCAAAGCCGGTGCACGGTGCATGTTGACGGCGCGTTCCGAAACGGACGACTCCCGTGCCCTGACCGACACTGGCGAACACGCGTTTCATGCCGCCGACATAACGGCTCCTGCCTCGCCTGACGAACTGGTCGAGGCAACTCTCGAACGTTTTGGCAGGATCGACATTCTGGTCAACAATGCCGGCGTGGCTGACGGCGGCGATTTTCACGATTTCGATGACGCTCGGCTGGCCCGGATCATGGATACGAACCTGATTGCGCCGTTCCGGGTCGCCCGCTCGGCCGTGCGGCCAATGCTGGCGCAGTCGTCCGGCGCCATCGTCAATATCGGCTCCATTTCAGGCTATGTCGCGAACAAGCCGCAACTTCAGGTGGCCTACAATTCCTCGAAAGCGGCGATCCATCAGATGACCTCCGTCATGGCTTTCGAATATGCCGCCCGCGGAATTCGGGTCAATGCACTGGCACCGGGATACATCCGCACCCGCATGGCAATCGACGGGATGGAAGATCCGGAAATGAGCAAGGTCTGGGCCGACAATACGCCAATGGGCCGCTTTGGGACCCCGGAAGAGATGGCCAATTGCGTGCTGTTTCTGGCCTCGGATGCCGCCTCCTTCGTCACGGGGGCCACGCTGGTCGCCGATGGCGGATACATCACACATTGAGGAACACACCAATGAGCACGCAATTCGAAGGAAAGACTGTTATCGTCACGGGCGCCGGAAAAGGCATCGGACGGGCCTGCGCAGTGGAAATGGCCAAACGTGGCGCATCCGTCTTTGCCATGGCCAGGACCAAGTCCGACCTGGATCGTCTGAGCGACGAGACCGGCTGCCGCTCTATCATCGTCGACCTGATGGACAATGCGGCCGCCCGCGCCGCAATGAAAGAGGCCGGAACCTGCGATTTCCTCATCAACTGCGCCGGAACCAATGTCCTGGAAACCGTGCTCGACATGACGGACGAGGGCTATGAAGCCGTGATGGGCATCAACCTGCGCGCGGCCCTGATTTGTGCCCAGGAATTCGCGCGGGCGCGCGTGGCGGCCGGGGGCGGCGGCTCAATCCTCAACGTGACGTCCATTGCTGGGCACCGCGGGTTCGACGAACACATGTGCTACGCCGCCTCGAAGGCCGGTCTTGAAGGAGCGACCCGTGTCATGGCCAAGGAACTTGGCGTCCATGGCATCCGCGTCAATGCCGTCGCGCCAACCGTGACGATGACCGAACTCGCCGCCGCGGCATGGTCCGATCCTGCCAAGAAAGACCCGATGATGGTGCGCCACCCGATTGGCCGCTTTGCAGAGGTCGAAGACGTGGCCAAATCCATTGTCATGCTTCTTTCCGACGATGCCCCCATGGTGACCGGCGCCGTCCTTCCCATCGACGGCGGTTTCCTCGCCGTCTGAGCGTCTCAAGCTGAATAAAAGGAGGCCGACATGGCCGAATCTCTCAACGGAAAAATCGCGGCCGTCACCGGCGCCGCCTCTGGTATCGGCCTTGCCGCCACCGAAGCACTGCTGGCCGAAGGCGCCACGGTCGTCATGGTGGACCGGGACGAAGATGCCCTGAAAGCCTGCATTGACCGGCTTGGCGACAAGGCCATTGCGCAGGTCACGAACTTGCTCGATGCCGAAAGCTGCAAGGCGATGGTCCCGTCGATCCTCGAAAAGGTGGATCACATCGATATTCTCTATTGCAACGCCGGGACCTATATCGGTGGCGATCTCGACGAGACCAACCCCGACACAATCGACCGGATGCTGAACCTCAACGTCAACGCCGTGATGAAGAACGTCCTCGCGATCATCCCGCACATGAAAGACCGTGGCATTGGCGACATCTGGGTCACCTGTTCGGTCGCCGGCCACTCTGCCATTCCGTGGGAACCGGTGTATTCCGGATCCAAGTGGGCGATCACCTGTTTCGTCCAGACCATGCGCCGCCAGCTTCGCGAACACGGCATTCGCGTAGGCCAGGTCTCTCCCGGCCCCGTGGTTTCGGCGCTGCTGGCCGACTGGCCTGCGGACAGGCTGCAAAAGGCCAAGGACAGCGGTTCTATCATCGAACCGACCGAGGTGGCGGACGCGCTCGTCTTTGCGCTGACGCGTGGGCGCAACGTGACGATCCGGGACATGATCGTGCTGCCCACGGCGTTCGACATCTGAGGCCATGAAGGCATTCGCCGGGAAGTCCGTCCTGATCACTGGTGCCGCGGGGGACTTCGGCAGGGGCACGCCCGAGGCTTTCTCCGCAGCGGGGGCTGACCGGCCCTGCGCGAAATCCCTCACCGCATGGAGAGCCTGCGCCACCTTTGAAGGAGCAGTTGATTGCGAAAGAGCCGTTTCTCCGAGGCGCAGACAATCGGGATGATCAAGGAGCAAGAGGCGGACATGCCGACCGCGGCCACAGTCTGCAAGCTGAAGTACAAGTATGGCGGGCGGGAAGTTTCCGATGCACGACAGCCCCCCTGTGCTGCCGATGTCCACGACCTCGTCGGAACTTGGGGCCCGTAACGCAACAGTCCCCCTGAAACGACCCCGTTACCGAAGTCTGGAGCCTAGAAGGGGTCACGCGGCGCATGACCCCTTTTCACGGTTACTTCAGTTTTCCCGGCAAGCTCAAATCACCAGACGCAATGTCGAAGACATCAACAACGCAAAGCAGCGGTGCGTGAATGTTGGCATTCACCCGCAAGGCAGATGTCACGCCATCATAGGCGACGCCCTCCAGTTCAACGTCATGGCCGAAGGCCACATTCACGGAAATTTCGGGACCATCGAACAGCGGCGTGAAGCCGGGACTGTCCAGAAAGATCGGCAGGCCGGGCCATGTGGCCGGCATCCTTGGCGTTTCACCGTCGGGTATGTCGCGCACAGCCAGCGCACCGGGACCACAGGCTTCGGTCGGCGTGAGAACAACCCAGTGACTGTGCCAGATCACACCGTCATTCGCCGGATCGCCATCGTTGTTTTCATCGTAAAGCGGCGTGTCGTCGAAGTCAGGGTGACTTGTTGCGGCCAAGGCCAGAATTCCTGTGCCGCCCTCAAAATCAACTGCCGATGGGTCAAGTGACGTTGGCCAGACGTAGGAGAGCACCTCTGCACCGCCGAGCGCACCCGTCGCTGCAGGCAGGTCAAAACCTGCGACTCCATTTGTGGTCATGTGGAAGGTCACGACATTGCCTTTGCGGTGCGCATGCGCGCCCAGAATATCGAATGAGGCAATCTTGGACGGGTCCGCGTCTGACAGGATGGCGCCGTCCTGCGTGACTGCATGGGCGTGTTCGCCATCCGCCCAGGCGGTGCCGCTGGTCAGGGCAAGTGTGGTCGCAATGTAGAGGGAGAGTTTCATGGCCGGTTCCTTTATGGATTGTGTGTTTTTATTAGTAGCGAATCGAAACTATTGCAATGATTATTTCGAGTCGCTACTAGAGGGTATGGAGACCGATCTCTACATTCGTGAACTGATCAACCGGCTGGCGCGCCTTGATGCGGCATCCGGCTGGGACGGCGATCTGAATCCGACACAACGTGCGGTGTTGGCCTATCTTGGGCGGGCCAACCGGTTTTCTCGAAGCCCCTCGCATGTCGCCGAATATCTGGGAACGACCCGAGGCACGATCTCGCAGTCATTCAAATCGCTGCAACAAAAGGGTTACGTGTCCGAGCTGCGCTCTAGTCGCGACAAACGGACCATTAGCTTTGCATTGACCCCCAAGGGAGAAGGAATTGCGCAGACGGTTAGTAACCTGGATCACAGTCTTTCGGAGCTGAGCGACTCGAAGAAACAAGCCTTGCAGGCAACGTTGACCGAGGTTCTCAGACGGTTCGTACAGCAAAACGATGGACGTGCCTTCGGCGTTTGCAAAACCTGCATCCATTACAAAGCGTCCAGTTCCGGGGGATTTTGCACGTTGCTTTCCGAGCCGCTATCGCCCGAAGACTCATCTCTGATCTGCCATGAACAGCAAAGCGCATGATGGCAGGTTCCTTCACCCCAATTATTGACGGATTGTTCCTCGGCAAGCTGGCGCATCGGTGCAGAAGCTGACGTGCCGCCACGACAAGGCCACCTCTATACGTTCGCATCAGCTTTCGAGGCGAACCAGTCAAAAGTGGCCTGGACGGCCGATCCACGCTTCGCCCCGCGTTCGGCCAGTAGATAGAAATCATGCTCCCCCGGGAGGGTATCCGGACAGACCTGCACGAGACGGCCCTCGGCAATGTCGCGCGTCGCAAGGAAGCTGCTGACGAGCGCAATCCCCTGCCCCGAGAGAGCCGCGTCCATGGCAAGAGCCGTCTGGCTTAACCGCAGACCGCGTCCGCCGCGATCTTCGACATTCAAATGCCTCAGGAAGGCGGGCCAGAGACCATGGGCATCGTGCAGCTTGGGCAAGCACGACAGCGCCTCAGGATCGAGTGGCAAGCTGTGCCCGCCGACAAGGGCGGGTGACGCGACCGCGATGATCTCCTGGCGAAAAATCCGAACAACCTCCAACGCCGCACCAAAGGGTGGCTTTCCCTGACGGATCGCCAGATCGATCCCGTCGCCGTGAAAGCGCGACACCCTTTCGGTGGCAAGAACCGCAAGGTCGATCTCCGGATGCGCGGCCGAGAACTCCGGCAGGTTGGGCATCAGCCACTTCGCCGCGAATGTCGGCGTGACGCTGACCAGAACCTTGCCCGGCTCGGGGCGCAGGGTCTCGGTGGCGGCGCGCAGGTCGTCGAAGGCTGTGGCGACGAGCGTATGATACCCGCGTCCCGCAGCCGTAAACGCCAGCCCCTTGGGCAATCTTTCGAAGAGCTTCACGCCCAGATGTGCTTCGAGCTGCCGCACCTGTTGGGCGACCGCCCCCTGCGTCACGCCCATCTCTTCGGCGGCAGCGCGAAAATTGAGATGACGGCCCGCCACATCGAAAGCACGCAAGCCGTTGAGAGACGGAAGATGGGTCATCTGACAATAGTAATGTTACTGTCAGACAAGATCAAATCTGGCGCGAAACCGAACCGGGAAAGACCTAGATTGGCGACAGGACAGAATTGGAGCGCGCGATGTCAGTAGAAAAAGTAGCATTGATCACGGCTGGCGGCAGTGGAATGGGGGCCGATGCCGCCCGTCGGTTGGCGGCAGACGGTTTCCGGGTCGGGATATTGTCGTCTTCCGGCAAGGGTGAGGCGCTCGGTCAGGAGCTGGGCGGTTTCGGCGTGACGGGATCGAACCGGGACGCGGACGATCTGAAGGCACTGGTGCAAGGTGCCACCGACCGCTGGGGCCGTATCGACGTGCTGATCAACTCTGCCGGACATGGCCCCAAAGGCCCGGTCCTGGATATATCCGACGACGACTGGCACACGGGAATGGAAGTCTATCTGCTGAACGTGATCCGGCCCGCGCGGCTGGTCACGCCGCTGATGCAGGCGCAGGGCGGCGGCGCGATCATCAACATATCGACCTTCGCGGCCTTCGAGCCTGACCCGCTCTTCCCGACCTCTGGTGTGTTCCGCGCGGGCCTGGCCGCGTTCACGAAGCTCTACGCGGACAAATACGCGGGCAAGAACATCCGCATGAACAACGTCCTGCCGGGGTTCATCGACAGCCTGCCCGAGACAGAGGATCGCCGCGCCCGCATCCCGATGGGCCGTTACGGGCGCGCAGAGGAGGTGTCGTCGCTGATCTCGTGGCTGGCATCGGATGGAGCGGCCTACATGACCGGCCAGAATCTGCGGATCGACGGAGGTGTGACCCGTGCCATCTGATCACGTTCTCGCCGCCCCGGCGACGGGACGGCTCGCCTTCACCGTCAAATGGGTCGCCTCGATCATCCAGATCATGGGCTACACGGCCACGGCCTTCGGCTGGACGCCCTGGAACCTCTACCTGTTTCTCGTGGGCGTCCTCGGCTGGTTCGCTGTCGGCGTGCTCTGGAATGACCGCGCGATCATGCTGATCCACATCGTCGCCCTCGGGGCCATGCTTGCCGGGATGAGCAGCAGCTGACTTCAAACGGCTTGGCAAGGGTTGCTAAAACTCAAACGTTTCGGTGGCCCGCAAAAACGACCCGTAGTGGTGAAGAACTCGACCTCCCACATGTTGTGCTTGGGTTGTGCCCCAAGACCTGGTGTAATTTGTTCGACCAGCACCCTCATCCGCTCACGGCCAAGGATGGGGGCGGTGCTCACGGCAGAGGTCATCGCCTGCACGGGCGACATGCGCTGCATGACGAAATGCAAAAGCCCCATTGTTTCGTAGGCTTCGCGTCCGCAAGGCTACAGTGCTTCAGCCGTCCCTTTGGCGTCTTTCTCCCATTGGAGAATTGAAGAACCAGGCAGTTGTGTCGTATTCTAGCGAAAAGAGACCCCCCGTTGAAAATCGCACTCTGGCAAACCTCTCCGCTACATGACCCACACCAGGCGCTGGCGGCGCTGGACCAAACTGCGCGGCGGGCCCAGGCCCAGGGTGCCCAGCTGGTCCTGACGCCAGAGATGACCTTGGGCGGGTACAATGTCGGTCCCGATCGGTGCAAGACGCTGGCCGCTTCGGCGGATGCCCTGATTGACGCGCTGAAACCCATTGCCAAGAAACACCGGGTCGCGCTGGTCGTGGGCCTTGCGCTGCCGGGACCAGACAATCCGTACAATGGCGTCATCGTGATCGATGCGGCAGGGGTCGAGCGGCAACGCTATCACAAGACCCATCTCTACGGGGGCGTCGATCGACGCCAGTTCGCCGCGGGCGCGGCGCTTTCCGGGGTCTTTGATCTGAACGGCTGGTCCATTGGCCTGGCGATCTGCTACGACATCGAATTTCCCGAAGTGGCCCGCAACCTGGCCCTGCAAGGGGTTGATCTGATCCTCGTGCCAACCGCGAACATGAAGCCCTTCGACACTGTCGCCACCCGGCTGGTCCCGGCCCGCGCCGAGGAAAACGCGGTCTATCTTGCCTATGCGAACTACGTCGGCGCCGAAGGGGAATTCGACTACGGCGGCCTGTCCTGCATCTGCGCTTCGGACGGCACCGACCTTGCGCGGGCCTCCGGAGATGCGCCTGACCTGCTGTGCGCGACCCTGGATCATGTCGCGCTTGCGGCCTGCCGCAAGCTTCAAAACCACCGCGCCGACCGACGTCCGGAATTGTACGAGCGCCTCATAGCCAAAGGTCAAATCGATGAATAAAGTCTCTGTCTTCGGCCCGGATTTTCCATTCGCCTATGACGACTGGATCACGCATCCCAAGGGTTTGGGCCATCTGCCGGAAACCGCCCATGGCGCCAAGGTTGCGATCATCGGCTCGGGCGCTGCGGGGATCATCGCGGGCTACGAGCTGATGAAGCTCGGCGCCCGCCCGGTGGTGTTCGAGGCGGGCCAGTTCGGCGGTCGCCTGCGCTCGCAGCACTTCGAAGGGGCCGATGGGGTCATCGCAGAGCTGGGCGGCATGCGATTTCCGGTCTCGTCCACCGGGTTCTATACCTATGTCGACAAGCTGGGGGTCCAGAGCGAACCGTTTCCAAACCCGTTGACCCCGGCCGCAGGCTCGACCGTCATCGACCTGCTGGGCAAGACCCATTACGCCGAGACCCTGACCGACCTTCCGCCATTGTTTCACGAGGTCGCGCAGGCCTATGACAAGGCGTTGGAGGATGGCGCGAATTTCTCCGCCCTGAAACAGGCGATCCGCGACCGGGACCGCGCCCGGGTCAAGGAAATCTGGAACCCCATCGTCGAGCAATGGGACGAACGCACTTTCTATGATTTCGTCGCCTCATCCGAGGCCTTCCAGGCCTTGTCGTTCCACCACCGCGAGGTCTTCGGCCAGGTCGGGTTTGGCACCGGCGGCTGGGATTCCGATTTCCCCAATTCGATGCTGGAAATCCTTCGGGTGAACGTGACCGAATGCGACGACCACCAGCGTTACATGGTGGGCGGGGTCGGTCAGGTGCCGCACCTGCTGTGGACCCATGTTCCCGACAATCTGACCCATTGGCCCGCCGGCACCACGCTGTGCAAGCTGAACGGCGGGGCCACCCGGTCGGGCGCCGTCCGGATCAGGCGGCAGGGCGACAAGTTCGAGGTCACCGATCAGTGGAAGCGGGCAGAGTCCTTCGACGTGGTACTTGTCACCTGCCAGAGCCACCTGCTGTCCACGGTGATCGAGACCGAGGAGCGCCTGTTTGCGCATGAATTGTGGATGGCGCTGGACCGGACCCGCTACATGCAGTCGGCCAAGACCTTTGTGATGGTCGACCGGCCGTTCTGGAAGGACAAGGATCCGAAGACCGGCCGCGACGTGATGTCGATGACCCTGACCGACCGGATGACCCGCGGCACGTATCTGTTCGACAACGGGCCCGACAAGCCCTCGGTCATCTGCCTGAGCTATTCCTGGATGACCGACGCGCTGAAAGTGCTGCCCCTGACGGTGGAACGGCGGGTGGAACTGGCGCTTTCATCGCTGGCGAACATATACCCCGGCGTCGACATCCGGTCCCATATCCTTGGCGATCCGATCACCGTCAGCTGGGAGGACGATCCCAACTTCCTGGGTGCTTTCAAGGGCGCCCTGCCTGGGCATTATCGCTACAATCACAGGATGTTCGGCCATTTCATGCAGGACGACCTGCCACCGCACGAACGCGGCATTTTCATGGCCGGCGACGGCGTCAGCTGGACACCGGCCTGGGTCGAAGGGGCGGTGCAAACTTCGCTTAACGCGGTGGCCGGGATCATCCGGCACCTGGGTGGCGGATTCCACCCCGAGAACCCGTCTCCCTGCGACAGCTACCCGGAATGGGGTCCGATCAAACTGTCGGAATGATCGCCTCTTGCCGCGGCTCGACCAGGTCCGGAAAGCGGGGTGCCACGCGAGGGCTCGCGCAAAGCTAGCAACAGCAGGTTGTCGCGGAAAGGGTGCGCGGGGCCGTGTAACTGGCGGCCGTCCCCGGCCCGACGATCATCTGGCCCGCACCCTTTACCACCCGTTCGCAGATCAAGGCCGACAATTGCGCTTTGGCGACAGTACGCGGTCGGGCGCCTCCAGCCGACAGAAACACATCGGTTTCTGGTCGGGGTCATTTCGGCCCCCAGCGTCACGAAAGGCGGTTTATGGAAATCGCCGGGCTCCCGACGATCTTTGTGCCCATGCGGGTGTCCAACCGACAGAACGGCCTGCTTCGGCACGGTCTATGCGTGACGGCCGGATGCCGGGTCTGACCTCCTGGTCAACAGATACTCGCAGGTTTCTGTGTCAAAGCCCGAAACGCGAAACCCGTCCGCGAAAGCAGCAGTAAGCGCTGCGCGCACACGCAGGCGTTCGGCCAAGGCCCCCTTGGGATCGTTGGACAAAAGTGCGCCGAAATCGGCAGGGATTGCGACCCGAAGGTCATCGCCGCTGGCTGGCGGGGTGAGCGGATTGCTTGCACGCTGCACGACATCTGGCGCGGTCAGGTGCCATTCGGCAAGCAAACGGTCCGAGGCGACACCAGCGTTGATGCCCTCCATCTTGCCGTAGTAGTCCAGAAGATAGGTCCCGGCCGTCGCCCCCAATCGTGCGATGTTCAGGCTCGCATTCACACGGCGCAGCGGATCATATGTCCAACGTACCATGGTGATGCCTCTCTCAAGGCACCAGTCACGCTGGTACCATTTCAGCTTTGCACCCAACCCCATGCCGCGGCTGTCCGGATGCACGGCCAAGCGGTGTGAATGCTGAATGTCGGGCTGACGTGTTGGAAAACCAAAGAGAAACCCCAGCATACGTCCGTCGGCAAACGCACCGGCAACCAATCCGCCTTCATGTTGCAGCGCGAGCATGATGTCGGAGTTGTCGGCGGGGTCGTCCTCGCCCCAGACTTCGCGTTGAAACGCCTCAGAGCTTTTCAGTTCATCAACCGAATTCAATTCGCGTATTGTCAGGTCAGCCGTGGACTGGTTCATGTCCCAAACTCCTCAACGTGGTCGGTGACGGTCTCCAGGAATTCACGATCAAGCGTCACGCCGATGCCGGGGCCGTTTTCTGGCACGGGCATTTCGCCGTTTTTGGCCTCCAGCGGCTCATTGATGATGTCACGTTCAAAATAGCGGCTGGCGCTTGAGGTATCACCGGGCTTGGTGAAGTTCGCCAGCGTTGCCAGATGGATATTGTGCGCGCGGCCAATGCCCGCCTCCAGCATGCCGCCACACCACACCGGCGCCCCAAAGGCCGCGCTGATGTCGTGGATGGCCCGCGCGGCGGCGAACCCGCCGACGCGCCCGACCTTGATGTTGATCACCCGTGCAGCCCGTGCCTCCAGCGCCTTGCGCGTGTCGCTGGCGCTGCGGATGCTCTCATCCAGACAGATTGCCGTTTTCAGCGCCGCCTGCACCTGAGCGTGATCGTGGATATCGTCAAAGGCCAGGGGCTGCTCGATGTAATCAAGGTTGAATTCATCGAGCGCTCGCAGGACCGGAAGGTCGGCCAGTCCATAGTCGGTATTGGCATCCACGGTCAGCTTGATCTCTGGGTGCCGGTTGCGGACGGCCTCGACAATCCTGACGTCATGGCCCTGCGCGATCTTCAGCTTGGTGCGCTTGTAGCCGTCGGCAAGCGCTTCTTCGATGCGATCAAGGGTTTTCTCAATCGTTGCAATCCCAAGGCTCACACCGACATCGACATGTTCGCGAACACCGCCAAGGGCAGTTTTCAGCGGAATGCCCAGACTTTTCGACCACATGTCCCAGAACGCCATTTCGACGACGGCCTTGGCCATCCGGTGTCCCCGCCATGGCACCAGGTAGGGTTCCAGTTCGTAGGGCGAAGCAAACCGCTTGCCGACGATGGAAGGCAACAGCACATCGCGCAAAAAGGCGATTGCGCCGGGAACGGTTTCCTCAAGATAGTCGGGCGTCGGGTCCATCACCGCCTCGGCCACACCCTGCAATCCTTCGCCTTTCAGCACCAGCAATGGGAATGTCTTGCAGGTCATCGTGCCGGTCGAGATCACGAATGGTGTCAGCAATGGCAGGCTCACGATCCTCAGTTCGGCAGCCTCGATCAGGATGCCGCCGCGCAAGGCACCAGCCGATGAAGCGATTGGGTTTTCGGGCATGGTTTTCACCTGTAATGAATGCGATTTCGGGACGCGCAACAGGTCAGGGCGCTAGCTGCTGACCTTGGCGATGAAGCGGTCCAACCCTTCGGTCTTGGGGGTGGTGAACATCTCGGCTGGCGGGCCCTGTTCGGTATCGCGGCCTTCGTGCAGGAACACAACCTTGGACCACACATCCCGGGCAAGTCCCATCTCGTGCGTCCTTCCGCAGCGAGCGATTGCATGACCTTCAGCACTTCACCCACCGACTCGGGGTCAAGCGCCGATGTCGGTTCGTCAAACAGGATCGCATCGGGTTCCATTGCCATCGCACGCGCGATGGCCACACGCTGTTGCTGCCCGCCCGGAAGCTGCGAGGGATACATCTGCATGCGATCCTGCAATCCGACCCGTTTCAGCAGCGCCTCGGCCTTGGCCACGCGTTTGACCTGTACCGGACCTTCCATCACATTTTTCAGAATCGTGCGATGAGTCCAGAGATTGAATTGCTGAAACACCGTGCCCAGACGGCTGCGGATACTCTCGATATGGCGGGCTTTCTGCGGTTTTCCGTTGCGCACCAGAACTTCCTCGCCATGGACCGGTACCTTGCCCGAGGTCGGCGTTTCAAGGACGTTGAGGCAGCGCAAAAAGGTCGACGTACCAGACCCCGACGCGCCCAGGATCGAGATGACGTCATGATTGCGCGCCTCAAGCGAAATACCCTTGTGGACTTCAAGCTCGCCAAAGGAAATGTATATATCTTCGGCTTTCAGAACAGTTTCCGATGGGTTCATCCTTGGGTATCCCTCATGCGCATCGTGGCCGTGCGCGGTTTGTTGCGGGCATCGATGTGGCGGCTAAGCCTGCGTTCCGCCTGCCGCCAGATCAATACAAAGATCGCGGTGACGCACAGATGGATCAGGGCCGCCCACAGATAGACTGAAAAGTCGAAGGTCTTCGAGAATACCTGCCGGGTGCGGCCCATGATATCAAAGACCGTCACAACGCTTGCCAATGCACTCGCCTCCATAAGCAGGATCACCTCGTTGCCCGAAGCTGGCCAAGCGATGCGATACGCATGCGGGTAAACCACCCGGATCAGAGCGAAGATTGGCGAAAAGAATGCCGCGATCAAGGCGCCACGCAGAGTGCGCTTGATCGTCATCAATGTACCGTCCAGCAAGCGGGGCCAGTATTGTAAGATAACGTCGATCGGGTTCATCTCATGCCCTCCGAACGTCGCGGTTGGCGCGCCGTTCCATTCGCGCCAGAACCACACCGGAACAAGGCAAAGCCCCCAGTCGATCAGGCAGGCCACAAGATAGAATGTGAAGGGCTGCTTCGTGACGCCCACTGCCACCTTTGTCATCCGCATCAGATCATCCAATGCGATGACCGACACCGGCACCGTGTCCTTCAGCATGTTGATCCACAGATTGCCCAATCCGGGCAAGGCAAGCCGCCAAAGCAGCGGTAACTTGGGGTCTGCTCCGGCTGGGGGCAGAATGACACCTTAAGGCCGGACAGTTTGTGACCAGCGACGTTTGGTCGGCCTCCTTGATCAATCTGCAAGCTGTTGATCTGTACGCGCCGCCTGGGCCCCACGTATCGCGCCGCTGCATGATCTGAGATTCTGCACTCCCTGTTGATCGGATGGAGTAAGTTTCTCAGTGGAGACGCATTTTGCGGTTCTCACGAACCATGGTGAGAAGCGACGGAACCGGAAGTGGCCGAGCAGCCAGAAGGCGGCGATCGTTGCAGAGACGCTGGAGCCGGGCGCGTCGGTGAATGCTGTTGCCACGCGCCACGGGGTGTTGGCGAACCAGCTTTCGTCATGGCGGAGGATGGCACGGGACGGCAAGCTGGTGCTGCCCGCACCCGAGGACGCCGTGGAGTTCGTGTCACTGTTGGTGGCGGCTGCAGGCGCGCCCGCGGAGCGGATCGCAGCCGTGGTGCGCGCGCTCGCATGATCCCGTCCGACCGCGTGCGGATCCTGATTGCTACGAATCTCGTCGATTTCCGGAAGGGCCAGGACGGCCTCGCGGCGGTCGTGCAGTCGGCACTGAGGGAGGACCCCTTTGCCGGCGCCGTCTTTGTGTTCCGGGCCAAGCGCACCGAGCAACTGGCCAGGCAGGGCCTGGTCACGCGGACAACCGACCGGAACGACGCCCGCCGTGCGGTGGCGAAGCTGACGAAAAAGGGCTTCGATCTGATCGACACTGCGGTCGGCGAGCATGTCGAGACGCAGAAGGCACTGCTGGCGGCGTTTTCGGAGGACGAGATCGCCACACTGGATGGCGCGCTACGCAAGCTGATGAAGGCGGCGGAAAAAGACTGATCGCGCGCCGCAACAGGACATCTAGGCCAGACGTGCGCGGGTCACAGAGACAGGGTCCAGGGTCAAGCCCGCCACCTCATGCGTCTCGGTATCATGATTGAACCAGAACCGTTCCGTCCCGGTGTCGCGACACCGCACGCCGCCAGGCAAGTCCATCGTTTCAACCCCGGCCCGCGCACAGGCCAGTCGCAAGACGCGCATCATCGCACTGGGATCAAGCCACCCGGCGGCATAGAGGATTTGACCTTGAGCCACCAGCGCGGCCTCGCCGGTCTCGGTCCGCACCAGAATTTCTGCGGTGGTCTCCAGAACGTCCCGGTAGCTGCGGATCGCGCCGCCGCCTTCCAGCCCGATCGGCAGATCCGGGCGCAGGCTTTCGACGAAAATCACCGTTGCATCCAGCCCCGGCATGGCCGGGGGCAATGGAACCGGCGTGCGCATCGTGGCATCCCGTGCGCCGCTGCGCGGGCCGATCAGGACGGTTGCACCGCTGTCGTTCAGCGCTGCTTTCAACGCCTCCGTCATGTGCATCAAACCGGGCGCAAGAATGAGCTTGTAGCCATCCAGCAGGTCTGGTCTGGCTGGCAGGATTTCCACTGACAAGCCCAGGCGGCGCAGCGCGCGATAGGTGTCAAACACCAATTCAAAATAGCTGAGGCCCGCGCCGTGGGGCTGGATCGCCCAGGCCCATTCTGCTTCGTAGTCAAAGATAAGTGCAACGTCAGGTTGCGACGGGCTGACGTCCGGCGCGCCGGCCAGTTCTTCCGCAACCTGCCGCGCTTCAATTATCCCTGCCGCATCAACACTATCGGATCGCAGCAATCCGGCGTGCATCTGCTCCTGCGCCATGGGCGCCTGACGCCAGCGAAAATAACACACCGCCTCGGCCCCATGTGCAAAGGCTTCCCAACTCCAGAGCCGCACCATCCCGGGCAAGGGCGCGGGATTATACGGCGCCCAGTTCACCGGTCCGGGTTGTTGTTCCATCACCCACCAGCGCCCACGCCCGACCGCACGGTAGAGTTCATGGTGAAACGCCTGAAAATCCGGATCCCCCTGGCGCGCATAGGCCTGCTGTTGTGCGACCGTCGCCGGAACCCGATCTTCCAGAAACCCCAGCGGATAGCTGTCCCAACTGGCAATATCCAGATCCGCGCCCACATCGTAGTGGTCGAAATCGGTTATCCGTCCCATGTAATTATGCGCGATCGGCGCATCCGAATGTGCGCGGATGATCTCTGACTGAAGCCGGTTGAATGCCACCACCTGATCCGAACTGAAGCGCCGGAAATCAAGCAGGTGGGACGGGTTCGGTTCTGTGACCGTCAGATTCGGCAGGTCGATCTGATCGAAATCGCCATATTCCATCGACCAGAAGATATTGCCCCAGGCCGCGTTCAGCGCTTCGATGTCGCCGTCGTTCCCCTGCCCTGGGTATCGGCTGCGCAACCAGCCGCGAAACGCATCCCGCGCCGCATCGCTGTAGGATATCGTCGTGTCGTGGCATCCGTATTCATTGTCCGTTTGCCACGCGGCGACATGGGGATTGCGCCCGTAGCGCTCTGCCAACCGCGTCACGATGCGCGCGCATTCGCCTTTGTAGCCCTCATGGCTGAAGCAATAATGACGGCGCGAGCCGAACTTGCGCGGCCGCCCGTCGGCATCCACCGCCAACATGTCGGGATGGCGGTCAATCATCCACCGTGGCGGCGTCGCCGTCGGCGTCCCAAGCACCACTTTCAGCCCCGCCGCACCCAGAACCGCGATCGCATCGTCCAGCCAGTCAAAGTCATACGTGCCCGCAACAGGCTCAAGTCGCGACCATGCGAACTCGCCAATCCGCACCCATGTCAGACCGGCCTCAACCATCCTGCGCGCGTCCTCTTGCCAGATCTCGCGCGGCCAGTGCTCGGGATAATAACACGTGCCAAGAGTTCGCTTCATGCGTCTTGCTCCAAAACCGTCAGGTCAAATCGCGACGCATTCAGGTCGCCGCCCGTCAGCCGCGCTCCGATCGCTCCGGCGTCCAATACGCTCTGCCCCAGCGCATCGATCTCCGGCAGGGGCACGACGACCTCCCCCCCACCGCGATCAAGGCGGTGAAGTGATAGACCGCATCGAAGTCGCGCCCGGACCGAAGGTGAGCGTCCGAGATGTCAGCGAATGCGCGCTTCGGTTGCGGCATCGAAGAGATAGCACCGCGCCGGATCGAAGCTCAGGTTCACCCGCGCACCCGGCGAAGACCTGTGATCGCCACGTTCTTCGACAATCAGCCGTTCGCCGGTGTCAGCCTGGATATAGTCGAACGACACTCCGCCCAACGCTTCGGTCAGTTCGATCGACATGGTGTCGCCCTCGCTGACCACGACATGTTCGGGACGAATGCCAAAGATCACTTCGGTTCCCGGCGGCGGCATCTTGACCGGCACGGGTACCGCAGACTTCAGCGCGGGGACATCGACGGTGCCTTGCGCATTCACCTTGCCCTTCAGAAAGTTCATCGCAGGGGAGCCGATGAAGCCGGCAACAAACCTGTTGTCCGGATCGCGATACAGATCGAGCGGCGCGCCGACCTGTTCGATCTTGCCCAGGCGCAACACGACGATCTTGTCGGCCATCGTCATGGCTTCAACCTGATCGTGGGTGACATAGATCATCGTCGCGCCAATGTCCTTGTGCAGCCGCGCGATCTCGACCCGCATCTCGACGCGCAATTCGGCATCAAGGTTGGACAGCGGCTCGTCGAACAGGAACACCTCCGGCCCGCGCACGATGGCACGGCCGATGGCGACGCGTTGGCGCTGGCCGCCCGAAAGCGCGGCGGGCTTGCGCTTGAGATATTCGTCAAGCTTCAGGATCCGGCTGGCCTCGGACACCTTGGCCTTGATCTCGTCTTTGGGGTGACCGTTCATCTTCAGGCCAAACCCCATGTTTTCCTCGACCGTCATGTGCGGATAAAGCGCGTAGGTCTGGAACACCATCGCCACACCGCGCTCGGCCGGGTCCATCCGTGTCACGTCGCGCTTGCCGATGTGGATCGTGCCCTCGGTGGTTTCTTCCAGACCGGCCACCATGCGCATCAGCGTGGACTTGCCGCAGCCCGACGGGCCGACGAAGACGCAGAATTCGCCGTCCTCGATCTTCAGGTCGACGCCGTGGATCACTTGCACCGTGCCACCGTAGCGCTTGACGACATTGTTGAGTGTCACTCCGGTCATGACTCAAATCCCTGATGTTGTGTTGTTTTGATTGGCTTCGGGAAAGCTCCAGTCGGCGGCATCCCGGGCGATCTTTCCGGCGGTTTTCTGGATCTCCGGCAGTTGGCTTTTGAGTTTCGCAAGATCGGTACGCCGGTCCGGCGCGTGAATGCCCAGCCCCCCCAGAAGACTGCCGCCTGGCGTCACGATCGGCACCGCAACAGCAAGGATGCCGCGGATATGTTCTTCGTCTTCGATGGCATAGCCGCGCTCTCGGGTTTGGTCGAGTTCCCTGCGCAACGCGGCCTCTTTGGTGATGGTTGCGTCCGTCATCCGGTGAAAGCTCTGTTGCGTCAGGGCCCGGTCAAGCTCGTCTTCCGGCAGGCAGGCCAGCATCGCCTTGCCGACAGCCGTGCAATAGCTCGGGTAGACCCGATTGACGTCCTGGAACACGCCGGCAAGGTCGTCCGGCGAGCCACGGTCAAGGCAGACACAGTGGCCACCATCGAGCCGCGAGAGATACACAGCTTCGCCGATCTGATTGGCCAGCGCGCTCAGATGCGGCTGCGCCACCGGCGCGATCATCGAATGACGCCACGCGGCATGGGCCAGGCGGACCAGGCGAATGCCAAGGAAGTAGACGTTGCGATCGGGATCGAAGCTCAACATGCCGTGTTCGGTAAGTGTCTGCACGAATCTGTACAGCGTCGGCTTGGGGAACCGGCTGGCCGCTTGCAGTTCCTTGAACCGCACCGGGCGACCGAAATCATAGATCAGATCGAGCACTTCGATGGCCTTGCCAACGGTCGCGACGCCGGCAGGCTCTTCACCGTGAAAACTCGCTTTTTCGGCCATAAGGCGCTCCCCAATAGACCGTTGACACGTTAGCGCCATCGAATACATTTAATCAATAATCAAAATCGTGTCTCAAATAATGAGCCGGAAGCGCCTGGGAGGACGCAAATGAAACCTATGAAAACGATGAAGACATGGACGATTGCTGGTCTGGCAGTCTCGAACCTGATGGCGGGCGCGGCCTTTGCTGACTCGCATTCGGCACCGCTGTCGGGCGATCTGAAGATCTTTCTCGACACGTCGAACCCCGCGCCGCGGGCGACGATGGAAAAGATGATTGCCGAGTTCGGCGCGATGCATCCTGACCTCACCATCGAAACCACGGTCATCGACCGTGAGGCCTATAAAACCCAGATCCGCAACTTTCTGACCGCGGATTCTCCGGACGTTGCGACCTGGTATGCGGCCAATCGGATGGGGCCCTACGTCCGGGCCAATCTGCTCGAAGATGTTTCGGATCTCTGGGAGGATCCCGAAATCGCCGAAAACCTCGCCTCGACCAAGGGTGCGATGACCATCGACGGCAAGCAGTGGGGCGTGCCCTATACCTACTACCAGTGGGGCATGTACTACCGGAAGGACATCTACGACGAACTGGGTCTGACAGAGCCCACCACATTCGACGAGATGAAGGCCAACTGTCAGGCCATCCTGGACGCCGGCAAGAAATGCTACACCATCGGCACCAAGTTCCTTTGGACTGCGGGCGGCTGGTTCGACTATCTCAACCTGCGCACCAATGGCTTTGATCACCACATGAAGCTGGCGGCGGGCGAGATCAAATGGACCGACGACAGCGTTCGCCAGACCTTTGCCAACTGGAAAGAGCTCATCGACATGGGCGCGTTCGTCGACAACCACCAGACCTATAGCTGGCAGGAAGCGCTGCCCTTCATCGTCTCTGGCGATGCGGCGGAGATCCTGATCGGCAACTTCGCGGTCGCGCCGCTGCGCGAATCCGGGCTCGACGACAGCAAGCTCGATTTCTACCAGTTCCCGCCGATGGACCCGTCGATCCCGCTGGCCGAAGACGCGCCGACCGACACCTTCCACATCCCGGCAGGCGCGCAGAACAAGGACGCGGCACGCGCCTTCCTGAAGTACGTCGTTTCGGCTGACGTCCAGACCGAGATCAACAATGGTTCGAACCTGCAGCAACTGCCGATCAACGCCAAGGCTGCGGTCGATGACGACAAGTTCCTGAAAGAGGGCTTCGAGATGCTGTCGACCAACAGTCCCGGCGGCGTCGCGCAGTTCTTTGATCGCGACTTCCCGGCGGAAATGGCCGCCGAAGCCATGCAGGGCCTGCAAGAGTTCATGGTGTTCCCCGACAACCTCGACGACATCCTGAACCGTCTCGATAAGGTTTCCACGCGGGTCTACAAGTGACCTGACCGGCCCGCCCGGGGACAGCCCCGGGCGGGCCATCAGAAAAGTGGCAAGGGCGTGCCCTCGCGGCCTGCCTGACCAGGAAAGGCGTGTCATGTCGACCACTTCGCCAGATCTCCCCGTCGATCAGTACGAGCCGCCCCGGCGGTCTTTCTACAAACGCAACGAGATCGCCATCACCCCATGGCTGTTTCTTGCTCCGGCAATCCTGTTTTTCCTGTTCTATGTCATTTTCCCGATCTACCAGAGCTTTTCTATCTCGCTCTATGATTGGGACGGCTTGAGCGAGCCGACCTATGTCGGCCTGGAAAACTACCGCGAACTGATGGACGACAGCGCCTTCGAGGTGTCACTGTGGAACAACTTGAAGTGGCTGGTGCTCTATCTTCTGGCCATTCCGGTGGGCCTTGCCATCGCGCTGTTCCTCAACCAGACGGTCACGGGCATCAGACTCTACAAGTCGCTGTTCTTCTTTCCCTTCGTGATCTCGCAGGTCGTTGTTGGCTTGGTCTTCACCTGGTTCTACGACCCGACATTCGGGCTTTTGAACACCTTCCTAGGCTGGTTCGGCATCGGAACAATCAACGTGCTGGGCGATCCGACGCTGGCCACCTACGGCATCATCATCGCCGGCCTCTGGCCGCAAACCGCCTATTGCATGATCCTTTACCTCACCGGTCTGAACGCCGTTGACCCCGAACAGATCGAAGCCGGGCGCCTGGACGGCGCAAAGGGGTTCAGGATGTTGTGGTACATCATTGTCCCGCAACTCAAACCCGCCACCTTCATCGCTTTCGTGGTGACGATCATTGGCGCGCTTCGGTCCTTTGACCTGATCTCGATCATGACCAACGGGGGCCCCTTCGGGCAGACCCGCGTCCTGTCTTTCTACATGTTCGAAAAGGCGCTCAGCGAATACGGGTTCCGCATGGGATATGGTGCTGCGATTGCCGTCGTGCTGTTCATGATCATGCTCTGCTTCATCGCGTACTTCCTCTACTCGATGTACAAAGAAGAGAAGGGCCACTGAGATGTTCCCGACCCCGATCGAAAAGTCTCCCCGCTCGTGGCAACTGACCTATCAGGCCCTGCTGCCAATCGCCCTGATCTTCTGGCTGGCCCCGCTGATCGCCGTCGCGGTCTTCTCAATCAAACCCGACGTTGACTTCACCCAGGGCAACTACTGGGGGGTGCCGTCGTCTTTCGAGGGCGCTGCCAACTATGGCAAGGTGTTCTTCGAAAGCGACATGCCGCGCTACATGCTGAATTCGGTGTTCATTACCGTGCCCACGGTGATCGGTGCGGTGGCGTTGTCCTGCATGGCGGGATTTGCACTGGGAATCTACCGGTTCAAGGGCAACCTGTTGATATTTTTCATGTTCGTCGCGGGCAATTTCGTGCCGTTCCAGATCCTCATGGTGCCCGTGCGCGACCTTACGCTGGATCTCGGGCTTTATAACACCAAGACCGGGCTGGTCCTGTTCCACGTCGCCTTCCAGGCCGGGTTCTGCACGCTGTTCATGCGCAATTTCATTCGGCAGCTGCCCTTCCCGCTGATCGAAGCTGCCCGCGTCGAAGGCGTCGCGGAATGGAAGATCTTCTGGTACGTGGTCCTGCCGCTGATGAAACCGGCGATTGCCGCGCTCAGCGTGTTGATCTTCACCTTCATCTGGAACGATTACTTCTGGGCCATCGTGCTGACGCAAGGGCCGGGCGCACAGCCTGTGACCGCGGGCATTACCAGCTTCAATTCTCAGTTCCGCGCCGCCTATCACCTGATGAGCGCCGGTTCCATCGTGGCGGCCCTGCCGCCGGTGGCGATGTTCTTCCTGATGCAGAAGCACTTTATCGCGGGGCTGACCCTGGGTGCTGTGAAATGATCCGATGCTGGCGTCTCGACGACGGTCGGCAGTCCCTTGTTATCGGTTCCCGCAAGGACCACCTCGCCGAGGTGGTCTATTGGGGGCCGCGACTGCCGGACGGTGAAGACCTCGAAACCCTCTACCTCGCCAACCAGATCGACGTCACCGGCGGCATGCTTGATGCCAATCCGGAGCTGTCGATCTGCCCCGAGGCGACGCGCACCTTTCCCGGCCAGCCGGGGCTGATCCTGCGCGATGGTTCGGGCACGCCGCTGTTGCCGAAGTTCTGCTTTGCTGCGGACACGGCCGGCGACAATTCCATCGCGCTTGCTTTCCGCGACGCGGCCAACGGGTTGACCTATACCGCCAGCTTCGCGATCAATCCGATGACCCATGTGATAGAAGCCAGGGCGATGCTGGAGACCGACACGCCGACGCATCTGCACTGGCTCTCGGCGCCCGTGTTTCCGGCACCGCAACTGGCCGACGAGGTGATCGACTTCTCGGGCCGCTGGTGCGGCGAGTTCCAGATGAATCGCATCCCCTGGTCGCCCGGCATGCGCTACCGCGAGAACCGCACCGGGCGCACCGGGCACGAGCACTTTCCCGGTCTTCTCCTCCCCTGCCGGGGGGCGACCAATGCGGCTGGCGACGCCTATGCCTTCCATTACGGATGGTCCGGCGGCCACCGCATGGTCGCCGAGGAACTGCCCGACGGGCGGCGCCAGGTCCAGTTCGGCCACGCCGCCCGCGTCGAAAGCGACGCGCGAACCCGGTTCGAGACCGCGACGCTGTATGCGGTGTATTCCGACGACGGCATCAATGGCTGCGCCGTCGCCTTCCAGCGCCACCTGCGCGACGTTGTGGTGACATTCCCTGACCCCGGCCGCCCGCGCCCGGTGCATTACAATTGCTGGGAGGCGGTCTATTTCGACCACAACCTGGAGAAACTCAAAGGCATCGCCAAGATCGCGGCCGACCTTGGCGCCGAGCGCTTCGTGCTTGATGACGGCTGGTTCGGCAACCGCGACGACGACACCCGCGCGTTGTCGGATTGGGAGGTCGATCCGCGCAAATATCCCGATGGTTTGACGCCATTGATCGAACATTGCCAAAGCCTCGGCATGACGTTCGGCATCTGGTTCGAACCGGAAATGATCAATCCCGACAGCGACATTCACCGCAAGCACCCTGACTGGGCTTCGGGCGGCGAGGATCAGATCCTTGGCCGCCATCAGAAGGCCCTGAACATGGCGCTGCCGGACGTGCGCGATTTCCTGTTCGACCGCATCAGCAAGATCCTGGGCGAGCACGACATCGACTATGTCAAATGGGACCACAACCGCGTCCTGCCGCTGCCCGATGCCGCCCAGACTCGCGGCTCATATGCGCTGATCGATCGGTTGCGCGAAGCCCATCCGAACGTAGAAATCGAAAGCTGCGCTTCCGGGGGCGGGCGCATCGATTTCGGTATTCTCGGCCGCACGCATCGCGTCTGGCTTTCTGACAGCAACGACGCCATCGAACGTCTGCGGATGCAGCACAACTCGGCAATCTTCCTGCCGATGGCGGTCACCGGCTCTCACGTGGGCCCGCGGGTCTGCCACACTTCGGGCCGCACGCTGGACATCCGGTTCCGCGCCTGGGTGGCGGCGCAGCGGCACATGGGGTTCGAGATGGACCCGCACGAGCTGACCGAGGAGGAGGCAGGCGTCCTGAAAGACGTGACCGCGTGGTGGAAAGCCAACCGTGACTGGATGTTTCATGCCGATATCCTGCGGCTTGACAGCCCGGACCCGGCGGTGCTCGCCGAGCAGCATCTGGCCCGGGGCGGTGATCGCTTCGTGGTCTTCGCAGGCAAGGCCGAAACGTCGCAACAGATCACCCCTCGGCCGCTGCAACTGACCCGGCTGACCGGGGGCGCGACGTACCGGGTCGAGCTGATCAACCGGGCCGACGCTCCGGGCCTGTCCCGCGGCGATCCGATCCTGAAACACCAGGAGATCGAGGTCAGCGGCAGCTATCTGATGAGCCACGGGTTGACGCTGCCGTGGAGCTTCCCGGAAACGATGTGGGTGATCGAGGGAACCCTCATGTAGATGACGCGCGCATCCAAGACCTTGCGGGGTCTCATGTTCTTGTTCTGCCAATAAAGATTGACGTGCAAGCAAAGAAACCCTTTGGGTGTAGCGACTTCACGGCCTACAAAATGATTGACCTTCGCAAGAAACGGGCTGTTCGATTTTGACGGCAAACAATAGGCTGAGGGCGAACGTGCGCAAATTCCGGTCACCGGATTTGATTGGGGAGCCAGAGGCCATGACAGCGACTTTGCCTCGAGTATCATTCTGGACCCGTGCTGCGGGAACAGTTGGCGGAACAGCAGTTCGCGGGGCCGTATCAGCCGTTCTCGCGAGCGCTTTCGCCCTGCCAGCCTCGGCGCAGGTGCTTGCTGGCGACGGCTCGGTCCCCTGCGGGAAAGCCTACGTCGTTGAAAGCGGCGATACGCTCAGCAAGATTTCCGAGCGGGCCTACGGGGATCCGCAACTTTACGGCTTCATTGCCGATGCGAACTGGGATGCCCTCGGCGGCAACCTGGAAAATGTCTCCGTGGGCATGTCGCTCGCCATCCCCTGCGTAGACGCAAGCGGCGGTGTCATGACCGACGAACAGCAGGCCGAGCAAGCGGAATCGCTCGGAGATGTGGTCGCCGTAGAGGGCGCGCTTACACCCGACGAGATGGATGTCCTTTTCGGACCGGTTGCGCTCCTCCCGGACCAGGTCCTGACGCCCTTACTCGTTGGCGTGACCTTTCCACTCGACGTGGTGAAGGCGGCGCGTTTCGTGGAAGAAAATTCAACGCTATCGGACGAGGAACGTGCCGCGCAGGCGGTGGATCAGCCGTGGGACAGCAGCGTTCGGGAACTTACCGCGGGTTTCCCCGACCTCGTGACGCGGATGAGCGAACACGTCGACTGGACGGAACAGGCCGGAGAGGCCGTGGTCGCGCAGACCGACGACGTCCTGGGGTCGATCCAGCGTCTTCGGCAGACAGCGATCGACAACGGCTATCTCGTCACCAACGACGCGCAGGTTGTGGAAAAGCAGGGAGACACAATCGTGATCAACCCGGCCACCCCGGGCGTGGTCTATGTGCCGGTCTACGACAGCCAGGTTGTCTATTCCACACCGGTGGTCGGAACCCCGGAATATCACTACGGATATGGCAACTACCAAGATGACGGTTGGGGCGACGTTATCATCGGCGGTGGCATCCTGTTGGGCACGGCAATCATCCTTGACGAGATATTCGACGACGATTGGGATGGCTGGGATCATGATGACAAAATCGACTGGGATCGCGGCGACATCACGATCGACAGGGGCGACATCAACATCGATCGCGGCGACATCAATATTGGGAACGGCGAGATCAACATCGGCGACGGAAACCGACCCGGCATCGGCGATGGCGATCGTCCACAGATCGGTGACGGAGACCGCCCACAGATCGGCGATGGAGACCGCCCACAGATCGGGGATGGAGATCGTCCGCAGATCGGGGATGGTGATCGTCCGCAGATCGGGGATGGTGATCGCATCAGCATAGGTGACAGCGACCGTCCGCAGGTTGACCGTGGCGACCTTGGAACCATTCGGGAAGGCATCGCCGATGGCGATCGTCCGCGCGCCGACACGTTGCCGGCGGACCGGGCCTCGATTTCGAATGCCGCCACCCGCGAGGCTGCGCGCGCCAAGATCGAGACCCGGAAGTCGACGGGGGCAAAACCGGCGAAATTGGGCAACTCGCAGCTGTCCAAGTCCCGCCCATCCGCCGCGCAGTCGAGTGCCACGAAACGCGCGGCTTCCCTAAACCGGCCTTCGACGAAACGCGCGCCGGCCGCGCGGGCACCGAGCCGTACGAATACTTTCAAGCGGCCTTCCGGCGGCAATCGCGCCGCTGCAACTGCCAGCCGTGGCCGCGCCAGCATGGGCGGACACGGTGGCGGTAGGCGCGGGGGCGGGAGACGCTGAAATGATGAGATTGTTCATGTCCGGGGCCTTGACCGCCCTTGTCGCTGCCACTGGAACCGCCGGGGCCGAGCCCGCGCGCTATTCCACGCCCGAGGATGCCGTCGCCGCGCTGATCTCGGCCCTGGAAACCAAGAACGAAGCTGCGGTGATCGCGGTCTTCGGGCCCGAGAACGCCGATATCGTTTCCTCCGGCAACGCGGAAGAGGACCGGCAGATATGGGGTGACTTTCTGCACGACACGCAGCGCGTCCTGCGGATCGAACGTGAAGGTGACGATCGGGCCATACTCTTCGCGGGGCGCGATTTCTGGCCGTTCCCGGCGCCATTGATGTTGAGCGAAGGGTCCTGGAGCTTCGACGCGGAGGCCGCACGCGAGGAAGTTCTGATGCGCCGCATCGGCCGACATGAGCTCGAAGTCATCGAAATCCTGCGACGTGTGCCGGATATCCAGCGCCGCTATCGCGAGGCTGATCACGACGGCGACGGCGTGATGGAGTTCGCGGCCTCGATCCTGTCCAGCCCGGAGGCGCGGGATGGCCTTTACTGGCCCGAAACGCCAGGTACGGCACCGAGCCCGTTCAACGACTCGATCGCCCGCGCGAACTTCTCCGGCTACAACCTCGACGGCGAGGATCGCGACCCGGAACCTTACGAGGGCTACTACTTCCGCATCCTGCAAGGGCAGGGCGACAATGCACCGGGTGGCGCCTACAGCTACATGGTGGCTGGCAACATGGTCGCCAGCCACGCGCTCGTAGCCTACCCGGCGGTCTACGGCGACACCGGCGTCATGAGCTTTCTGGTGGGCGAGGCGGGGATCGTCTACGAGGCCGATCTCGGCGATGACACACTCGCACTTGCGACGGAAATACTCCTGTTTGACCCGACGGAAGAGTGGACTCCGGTCGAATAGCCCGTCTGTTGCGCCGCCTTTTCTTCGGCCCTTGCGCAATTTCGTGTCACCGGTTCCGGCCCGAACCTGCCGGACCGCAACGCCGGTGCAACCGGGCCAAACCAGAAATGGGCAGGCGACATCAGCAACATCCGGACCCGCGCGGGGTGGTTATATCTGGCAGTCATCCTGGACCTGCGTTCCCGCCGCGTGATCGGCTGGTCCGTCAAAATGGAACCTGGAGCGGCTTTGGAATCTGGCAGGTCCGCTATCCCAGTGCGAGCGCGTTCACCGGCTGGTCGATCCCCTTGAGGGTCACGGTACAGCGGTGCTGTTCATCCATGGCGCGGTGGGCGGCCTGAAGTGCGGATTCACTGACCAGCGCCTTGCCCGCCTCGGCCTTGTCCGCCAATCGCGCGGCCAAATTGACGCCGTAGCCAAAGGCGCTGATCTCCTGCAGGTCGCATGTGGTCGAGGCGATCGTGCCCATATAGACCGTATCGGTGTGGACCGAGATGCCGATCGGCACTTCGTCGTCACTTGAGATCGATTTGGGGTGGTGCGCGACAAGCTCTTCGGCCGCGGCAATCGCCTTGGCAGCATGGTTCTCGCCGGCAATGCCCGGAGGCCAGACACCGATGACCGCATCGCCGTGATATTCCAGCACCGAGCCGTCCGTTTTGGCCATTGCCCTGAGCGCGGCATCGCGCAGACCAGCCACGACGTCGTGAAAGGCTTTGGGGCCGAGTTTTTCCGAAAGTGGCACGGAGTTTCGGATATCGACGAACATCATCGACAGCGTCACATTGGTGCCACCGGGATAGGTGCGCAGGAACGTGTCACAGGCATTGCAAAAGCGCGGGTTGCGGTTTGATACCTTGATATCCAGGCGGCGCAAGAACCAGCCGCCGATCCCATTGAAGGGCGCAAGACAGAGCTTGCAGCGGGGTGGGCTGGGCAGAATACCGAACCGGCGTTGTTTCTTGATCAGAAGTGGGTGACCGGTGTTCAGGATCATGTCCCAGACTTCGTCGTTGCCATTCTGTTTCTCGAAATCCGGCATCATAGAAATCCTTGCTGTTACGCCTTGTAGTAGGAGAGCGGCATCGGTGAGAGGCCCAACGGATCCTGTCCTTCTCCGGTGCAGGGGATCATCGTTTCGGAATTGGCGACGCCGGTGATGCACGACACGCTTGGCCCCGGCCTGATTGGTCGAGCCGGTCCCATTCCGCGATACTGCACGTCGACTTTGGCCTTACCTTCGAACGGGTTGGAGCACGGGATGCTGAACGTATTGGTGGCAGGGTCGTAGATCTGCACTGACGGGACCGAGATGACGATGCCGGCCTTGAGCAGTGTCTTGTCAAGCCAGTCGGGCGCTTCCTTAAGGCTTAGGACGTGATCATAGTCGGGACCGAAGGTGTCGGGCCCAAGCGGGCCGTTGGCAAGACGGGCAGTTTGCAGCGTGGTCATATGCGCCTCGTCCCCTTCACCAAAGAGGTAGTAGGTGGCGTGCTGCGGTGTCTGGTAGTGGTGGGCAAAGGGGCGAAAGAGCACAATGCGTTCGACTTCGACCTTGAACTGCAGGCAATCCTCCATCGGGTTCACGCCATCCAAAGCCCAGGGAAACCAATGCGGGTCATCCAGGTCCTCCGGGATCTCCGTTGGCCATCCGCGAAAAATACTGGCGGTAAACTGCGTTGTTTCCTGGGCAGCCATTGAAGGGATTGTGAAGAGATCGTCGAGATCATTGCACATGACGATGAAGTCGGTCGGATAGGCTTTGCGTGCGCGGCGGTAGGATTGCAGGGTCGCCTCGGGCAGCTTCAGTTTGAGAATGATCTGATACTTGTGCACCTCGTGGGTGTATTGGGTCATGTGGACGCCAAAGACGGTGTCTTGCCCGATCAGCGCAAAGGCGTGCTGGTGTGGCGGATTGATGATCCTGGTGCCAAATTGGGGCTCCAGCGCCGGTTCGGTAGGCATGTGGTGATGCATGGCATGTTCGCTCATTTTTCTCCCTCGGGTTAGGGCTTGCCGGTTGGCATAGCGGTGAGGCCGTGGCGGCTGATGACCTTGTCGGCGGCGCCCCGGGCAATTTCGGCGAGCGAGGTCATCAGACGTGGAACGAAGTTGCCGTCGTCCGTGGCGGTGATCCACGGGTTCTGATTGGTGGAGATAAGAAACTTGATCCCCTTGCCCGGTTCCGGGACCAGTCCGCAGCGCTTGGCGTAATGGTCCACGAAGGCCTGTCCGTAGTTTTCCGGATCGAAGGTTGAGGCGGTCACGATCATCTCGACCGAAGGTAGTTTGTCATCGAGGGTCTGAACGCTCATCTTCTGGAACATGAACTCGTTCATTTCGTTCAACAGGTCGATCGAGGTGTTCAGGCCGTCCGCGGTCTTGAAGTTGAAGCTGTAGGCGACGATGCACTGGTCGGATCCCATCTCGCGGAAGAGCTCCAGCAGGGTCGGACTTGTCGACAGCGCCGCAACAAGATCCCTATCGGAAAAATGCGGTACGAAACGATTGCGGATGGTATCCAACTGGTCGCGGATTTCGCTGGCTGTTGCACCGACCCTCTCGGCGGGCAAGCGCTGGAACGGGGTGACGGTGAAAACATCCTTGGGGCCGGCCATGGTGACCAGCGCGGCATAGAAGCGCTTGCTGGCATAGATGCATTGCCCCAGAAGTTGCCCATAGCCGTCCCAATCGGTCGGGATAAGGCTGTGCGACAGATAGACAGCCGTGGCCGAGGCGCCCGGCTTGGAGCCCTCGATACCATAGAAGCCGACCGAGGCGGCGACATCACCGTGGTCGACCACTGGTGACGCGAACGCCACCTGATGTCGCATCGCACCGTTGCGGTAGCAAAGCGCACCGGCGGGATACAGGATGAAGCCTCCCTTATGCGGGTCTACGGTGATGCTGTCAGCGTGTTTGAGTGCACTGTATTGTCTCGTGACATAAGCATTCATCTTGATTGCTGGGGCGAAGGCGGTGTGCTTCCAACGGAAGGTATCGCGAAGAAGGTCAGAATTCAGATTCGGGATGGTTTTGGGGTCACGGTCGGGGTCATCGACGCCCCAGAGTTGCACAGTGTATCTGGCGAGCTCGTTTTCCTTCTGCTCTCTCAGAGTGGGGTCGAGTTCCTTGCGCACTTCTTCTTCCAGCCGGTCACGCACTTGGAGAGAGCGGGGTTCGCGCATCATGGACGCAAAGTACCCGCCCCATGCGGCATCCACATGCAGACTGAATTCCATGCCGCGTTCGCGGAATTCCTCGCGGATGGCGACAATTTCGGCGAAGGGATCGACGGCGCTTTCTTCAGTGGTCCCCATGACCGACACCACCTGCACCACGGGTCGGCGTTCCCGCAGACATTCCTCCAGGGCGCGGCGCAATTCGACCGGGTCCATACGCGCATCCAGGTCGACCTTGATTGGTCGGATGGCCACGCGGCCAAGGCCCACGATCGACGCGGCCTTGGGCCACGAGTAATGCGCCGTCGAAGGCGCCGTGACAGCGGGGGATGGCGTGTCGGGGAGGTATCGGCGATGGAATTCGAGCAGGCCAAGATCCTGCACCGAATGGCGGGCCATTGCGTCCTTGAGAACATCTGCTTCAATCCCGGCGGTGCGGGCAATGCGCGTGGCGAGCCCGATCGCTTCATCCATGGGCAGATTCAGAAGCCCCCAACTGTCGAGATCTACCAGCCGCGCCCGCACACCTGTCAGCGTCTTGACGGTGACATCTCGCGCAGCGGCAAGATCGGCATCTTCGCGCAAGGCGGCGGCCATGGCGACAGGGACGTATTTGACGTTTCGCGCGGCCCACATGCTTTCGATATTGGCAACCGAGCCATCGCAGGTGATGTGGCCCCAGGGGCGGGTCTGATCGGTGTTCTCGTCCCACGGGTCGGGCACATGATAGCCCAGCATTCGGCAGAGATCATCCCCGACTTCCATTTCCAGCACTGTGGTGACGGGAGAGGCTTCGGGTGTGCAATTGTTCTGATTGTAAAGGCAGGTCGCGATATAGCCAACGATACTGGGAATGGTAACATCCCAATACATGTGTGACTGGTTTCGATAACTCGCCATCGGGATCGAGCCGCGAAGATAACCCAGGACTTGCTCGAACCGATACTTGAATTCGGGCAGGCCGGTTTTCAGCAGGCTGCCTTCGAAATCGAGAATGCTGGTGACGCCCGGATCCGGAGTGCCGTATTTCGGCTCGAATTGAGTGGAAAAGTCGGTGCGCGATTCGATGTGATGGTCAATGGCTTGTGTAATCAGGTCCCGCAGAACTTGGCCGTTCTCGCCTTTTGGCCCCAAAAACCATGCGGCGGGGATGCTGACACCAGGACGATTCAGACTGAGTGCTTTGCGATGCCAGTCTTGTCTAAATGCGTTGATATCTTTCAGTACTTTAATATTCTGTTCTTGGCTCGCCATCAGCACCTCCCAAAAAACTGGGGGGCCGAGATCAAGATCGAGCGGGCTCGGCCCGCACGTGTATCGTGACAGATTTCCGCAAACCTCGCTAGGATTCGCTTCAGCCAGGGGTTGACACGCGATCAAACGGGTCCGGGCTCAAGGCTTGATTGCCATGCGTGCAAGTTGAATTCATAAAACTTGATGTGAATATACTATCGGTGGTATAATTCCCGTGGGAACATTGTGTGCCAAAAGCTCCGGATTTGTTGGAGGAAACGACCAATCGGGGAAATGTGAAAAATGTCTGGCATTAGCAACAGTGGCACGTCTGCCAATGAAGTGATTCAGGGAACCCGTCTGGACGACCTGCTTGCAGGAAACGCGGGAGACGACACGGTTCAGGGTCGTCGCGGCGATGATGTGCTGATCTATGACGTGACCGCCAACGCGGGCTCCACCGACACCTATGACGGTGGCCTCGGGTCCGACACCTTGCGCCTCCAGATGACCAGCGCCCATTGGAACGATCCCGCGGTGCAGCTGGAAATCGCCACCTACCTGGCCTTTATCGACACGAAGACGAATGGCGGCACACAGGAAGCGGCCAAGGAATTTTTCACTTTCCACAGTTTCGGCGATCAGACCCTCCGTGTGAACCGCATGGAAGCGCTGGAAATTTTCGTCGATGGCGTGCCCGTCTCGCCCCAGGATGATCCCGTCACCGCCGTGGATGATGCCGAGCAAGTGGACGAGGATGGCCCGGTGTTGACCGGCAATGTTCTGGACAATGACAGCGTGCCGGATCTGCTGGGCAGTGTGACGCTGGTTTCCGGCACCACGCTGGGTGCGCTGGTGCTGAACAGTGACGGCAGTTACAGCTACGCGTTGGACAACTCCAACCCGGCGGTGCAGGCGCTGGATGCGGGCGACACGCTGACCGACAGTTTCACCTATCTGGTGGCCGACGCCGACGGGGATACCGACTTTGCCACGGTAGACATCACGATCAACGGGGTAGACGACGGGGTTTCGGGGGTCATGGACTTCGAAGGCGGATATTCGATCCTCCGGGCCAATGACCTCGGCGGCTTCTCCTACTATATCGTCGACGGCGGGCTTCAGATACTCCCCGGCTTTGGCAGCTCTGGCTGGTCTACGCCGGCCGAAGGGGCCGGTGACGGGTATTATCGGACGGACGACAATGATGCGACAACCACCAATAGACTAGGCAGCGCCCGGATCGAAGGCGAAGGTGGTACCGGCACGTTTTCCCTGAAATCCCTTGAGATCGAGTCTTTCAAGGACGACGAAGGCGATGGCTGGTCGGTGACCTTCACGGGCTCCAACAACGCCACCCATACGGTCAGCGTCGCCGGAACCGGATCCCCCTCCAGCGGCACCTATGGCACGGTGGATTTCGGCACGCTCTTCACCGATGTGGACTGGGTGGACTGGGTGTTCAACGGTGATGTGAACGCGAACGGGTCCAACCTCCTGTTCAAGGACTACTTCCAGGTCGATGACATCGTGTTCCAGGACTTGCAGGGCACCACGCCCGACGACTTTTCCGGCGGGAATCCCGAAACAATGGAATTTGAAGCCGGCGCCGGCAACTATCTGGGCTCGGCCTACCAGGAAGACGGGTTCAATATCGCGGTTGTTGGTGCGGGCAGTCTCAATATCAACGACTGGGATGCAGGGGATACCGACATGGAGTTCCGCGCTCACGGTGGCGCACAATATGATCTGAACCGCACCGATGGGGGAAGTTTCGACCTGGAAACCCTGCTTCTTGTCCAGACGGCCAATGGGGCAACCTTCACCGCCTCCAACGGGGCCACCCACACGGTGGCGCCCGGAACCAGTGGGGTGATCACCTTCGACGACAGCTTCCACGGCATCACTTCCGTCTTGATGAGCAACTCCGGTCTCGACACCATCCTCGACGACATCACCTTCGCCAATATCGAAGTGGTCTAGGACCCAGAAAACGTGCGCCCCCGATCTCCGGGGGCGTCCGTGCCGATAGACAGGCGCGCTGCCGAAACGGCGCACAAGTCAGTCCAGCGCGGTCTGTTGCAGCAGTCGTCTCGGGCCAGGTTTTCGCGGGCCAGACGGCCACTCCTACGTGCGCAACCCGAAGAGGCTTTCCGCCAAAAGGGGGTTCGTCACTGGCCCGGGAAACGGCGAAGCCCGTTTGCCGAGAACGGGCAGGGTTCCGGCTCAATGGTTGCTCTGCAGACGGGATACCGTCGCCACGGGTCACTGTGACCAGTGGCGCGATCATTGCCTCTTCGGCTTCGTGGCGAACGGTTGAGCACGGACCCTTCGGGCCGGTTTTCCGATCCTGGACCCTCTGCCGCTACTGTGCAGAAAAGCCGCTGAAGGTGTGTTGAATCACAAGTCAGAACTATTCGAACAGTGTTCTGCTAATTCTCTCACCTTCTGTCATCTGGCTATGAAGATACTCGTTCCAGTAAGGCGTCCAACACACAAGAGCCTTCCCGGATCCTTCATACAATCTCAATCGCTCTTGACCGGATATGAAGTTTCGGGGAAAGCGCGCCGATCGCACCGACCTGAATCGCAATCCAGACGTTCTGCCCAAGACCAGGCGTCCCTGGACTTTGAGTTCCCCATCCTTCACGCAGACTTCTTCCACCGGCCCTGGCGCATTGATCGCGACTTTTCCTTTTCCGCTGACGGTTGTCTTCCACGCAAAGAAGCCATCTCCAGCCCAGAAGCTTGAGAAGAACGGGTCTCGGTGCAATCCCAAATCGACATTGGCCTCACTGGCCCAGTACTCTCCCGGTTCCAAAATCCACTTCTCGTCCCCTTGCAACTCAAACACATGGAAGCCGGCGAGAGAAGGTTGCAGCAGGACAGAGCCTGTCCCAGTGTAATAGGGCCGGACGCGCGACTCATGTGCAAAAAGGCTTCGAAGGATGTCCCGTAGTGCTGGCAGCCTTGGCGTGAATGTTATCGAGCCTGAGTAGTTGGACAATGCGCCACGCGCTGCGCGTATGGTCTCGTTCTGCAGATCGACCCGGATCTGACGCATTCCTTCAATATTGCGAACGTGAAAATCTGCCATGTCAGAAGCGCTCCCCATCCGGTTCATCCCAGATCATCGCCCTGGTCCACAAGGTTTCAAATGGCTGTGGCGGCAGCGCTGCTTCGCCTCGAAGTGGCCGATCAAGTGTTGTGATTACGAACAGGATAATCCCAAGAAACAATGCCGTGATGCTGCCAAGCAAGACATGTTGAAGAACGCGAATCCGCAAGATCGTCATGAACAATATGCTCACACCAGCACCGACAAGCACCGCTTGCCACAACACCGGCGGTATCGCCGTTCTAACGCCAGAGAGCCGACGTTGCCTTGCATCTGTAAAATCCTGAAACGACGAAATGACTTCCGCGTGAACAATCGTCTCTCCGTCCGTCTGCGGCTCGAACAAGGCCAACTTGTGTCGGACAGCTTCGACGCGGCCGTATCCTCCATTTAGAATTCGACCCTCCTTATGCGCCAACCATTCCTTGTGGATGGTGAACAGCGTGTAGTCGCGGATGTGCCATTTCACATCGCTCCGGAAAGGCTCCGGGTAGACATCCAACTGGGCGTAAAGAGAACCAAGCGACGTCGCCTCGTTCAGGATGCTTTCCTTGACCCGTTCGGAATTTTGAAAGGCCGCGACTGTCAAAAGGCCAAGCAACAAACCGTAAAACAGGCTGAAACCGGATGTCACATAGTTGATCGACGGATTGAAGTCCGGCCCCGTACCAAGTAAAAGTCGGAGCAATGGCTTTATGATGAACAAGCCAACTGCGACCGCCAGAAGTGAACCGACCACGAACCATATGGCAAGGGAGCGTGTCGGGATGTCGTATACAAACTCAGGCATGGTGGAATGGGTCTTCCATGTCAAAGGCAGCTTGATCGGGATCAGCACAATGAGACGCTATCTCCGTAGCACACTAGTCGCACTTCTTGTCTTTTGCCACCATGTCGCTGTCGCCGAACCGGTCAAACTGTTCAGCATCGGCTCCGGTGATATTTCAGGAAACTACTACCCGGTCGCTCAGGCCATCTGCAAAGCCTTCAACCGGGCGGACGATTCCCGCCGGCGGTGCAGTCCAGAACCGTCCCCTGGATCGATCTACAACTTGACTGCTCTCCAGGAAGGCGCCCTGGAGTTTGCAATCGTTCAGTCGGACTGGCTGAACGCTGCCTTTTTGGGAACCGCGCCATTCTCCCATGGACCTGCAATGACGGACCTGCGCGTCATCGCAGCGCTCTATTCAGAAACAATTACCGTTCTCGTTGCACCCGGCTCGGATATTTTCAGCGCGTTGGATATGTTGGGGAAGAAAGTGGATATCGGGCGTCCAGCCTCCGGTCGCAATGCCACGGTCAACCACTTGCTCGAATCGCTGGACTTCTCGCTTGGTGATTTCGGGTCGGTTCGGGAATTGCTCCCGGCCAACGCGATCGAAGAACTTTGCAAAGGCACAATTGATGCGGCCATCCTGGTTGTCGGTCACCCCAGTGCACTTGTTGCGGAGGCCGTGGAGCGGTGCGGCGTGAGATTTATTGAATTTGACGGCCCGCGTATACGAGAACTACTCGGTCGTAGCGACACTTACCGAAAGTCCTTTATTGATCTCGGTATGTACGGACTACCTGGAGAAGAAATACCAAGTTTGTCTGTCGTCGCCTCTCTGGTCACGCGAACAACCGTCGATGAGAAGCTCGTCGCCGATCTCTATGCGGCCATCCAACAAGCTGCACCCATGCTGGCCGAGGAGATACCAGTCTTGAGTGAACTGCAGAGTTTCCTCGTCTCGTCGACGCCCTTGGGCGTCCCTGCCCACGATGTTGTCGAAAGGGCGCCCTAGCAGGGTCTTCTCTTCTGGCCTGAACCGCGCCGGGTTTATCGGAGAGTAAAACACTCAATGGATGGTCCCTAGTGGAACGAGAGGGACTGTTGCATTGGTCCTTTCAAACTGAAGTCGGCTTTGTTAGACCTTTTGGATCAAGCGGCGGTTTTGAACAAGCTGTCGATGAACGCGATTTCGCCCCTGACGCCCGGTTGTTTGTAAAAGATGTGTCCACGTTTGATGGTCCCAATGGTTTCTATCCCGCTCAGGGTCGCCTTATCCGTTCGTAGGGAACGAAAGCTCTGGCGGTAACCTAGCAACCGTTTCATGGCGGCGTGATCTCTTTCGATCAGGTTGTATCGCCATTTCCGATCGATGTGCCGGACGCTGTCAACATGTGGATCATGTCGGTGATTGATCTCACGGATGACGCGCCGATAGGCCTGCGCCTTGTCCGTGCAGATCGTGACGGGGCGATGCAGGCGCACACACTTTATTGCCTTGTTCAGAAAGGGACTGTTGCGTTAATCCGTAGAGGTTGGCGGAGCGCCTCTATGGCTGTATTTTATGCGGCCAGGCCGAACATTTCGTGGACGAAGGCGATCTCGCCCTGGACGCCCGGTTTCATGTTGTCGATGTGGTGGTTTTTGATGGTCCGGATGGCTTCGATGGCGCGGAGTGTCGATTTGGCGGATCTCAGCGTACGGAAGCTTTGTCGATATCCAAGCAACCGCTTCAGCGCCGCATGATCACTTTCAATCCGGTTGTTTCTCCACTTCTTGTCGATATGGGTGATGCTGTCGAACTGGGGATCGTAACGTCGGTTCTCGTCCTGGATCACCTTTCGGTAGGTGGGCGCCTTGTCTGTGCATATCGTGACTGGGCGATGAAGCCTGACCTTCTCGATCGCCCTGCGCAGAAAGGCTTTCGCAGCTTTCGCATCGCGCCGGGCAGTGAGTCTGAAATCGATCATCTGTCCATGCCGATCAATTGCCCGCCAGAGGTAGCGCCACTTCCCGCCAACGCGGACATAGGTCTCGTCCACGTGCCAGTCCAGGCTGATCCACCGCCGCCGCTTGTCAGTCTCGTCAGCCAGCCGTGGTCCGAACTTCTGCACCCAGCGGTAGACCGTCGAGCGATCAACATTCACACCGCGTTCAGCCAGCAAATCCGCTGTGTCCTGGTAAGACAAGGGATAGCGTAGATACATGCGAACGGCACAGAGGATGACGCTCGCGGGGAAACGGTGGCGCTTGAACGGTTGCCGGCTGGACATGATCTACCTCGTGTTCTCCGCATGGTTAGAAAAAACAACGACTAACGCAACAGTCCCCCGCCGACGTCCTCCGGTGGACAGGCCCCTGCGGCCTTCAGAAGCCGCGGATAGGTCACGCCCTGGGTGGCCTCGCCCACCCGCTCGATCCGGATGCTGTGGTCCCAGTCATCACCGAAGTCGTAGACATACTGGATCGTCCTGGTGGCGGTCTGGTCGAGCAGCTTTTCCAAGGTCATTTTCTTCGCGTCCATGGGGCCGTCGTAGAACCCGTCCGGGTCGGGCATGCCCCAACCGGCATCCCCCACCCGGAACTCGTAGAGATGGGTGTCGGTCCAGCCCATGGCCGCTTGGATGACCTCATGCAGCCGGTCGAGCCTGATCTTCAGCGGCACCTCGATGTGGCGCATCGGCATTGGCTCGACGTCGTTCAGGATGATCCGGAGGCGGGCGATCAGGGTCATGCGGCGATCCCTTGCCGTGTCGGGGACCAATTCCAAGGCAGGAGATCCGGCACCCGGGAGGCTGTCGTGCCAGGCAGCCGGGCGAGGACGTCGCCGAGCCAGGCCTGAGGATCGACATCGTTCATCTTCGCGGTGACGATCAGCGAATACATGAAGGCGGCGCGGTCACCGCCGCGCTCGGAGCCGGCGAAGAGCCATGACTTTCGGCCAAGGGCCACACCGCGGAGTGCTCTCTCGGCCGCGTTGTTCGTCAAGCAGACCCGCCCATCCTCGAGGAAGCGCGTGAAGGCCTCCCATCGGTCTTTCTTGAACATGTAATTGATCGCCTTGGCGACAGGATTGTGCTTCGACATCGTGCCCTGCTCGGCGCGCAGCCAAGCGTGCAATGCCTCAACCAAGGGACAGGACAACCGGTGCCTGGCCTCGAGCCGGAACGTGGCATCAAGGCCGTTGATCTGGCGTTCGATGTCGAAGATCGCGTCGATCCTCGCCACCGCCTCCAGTGCGACAGGAGATATATCGTGGGCGGACTTGCCCTTGCGGACATTGCCCTTGATGTCGGCAAGCTCGAAGAACTTCCGCCGGGCATGGCTCCAGCAGAGCGCGCTTCCGGCCGGACCGGGATCACGGTCGCCGCGATAGAGGTCGTTGTAACCGCCATAGGCATCGGCTTGAAGGATGCCCCGCCACCCGGCGAGATGTCGGTTCGGGTGAGCCATCTCCCGATCGCGCGAGAAGTAGAACAGCGCGGCCGGCGGTGCACCGCCCGCGAAAGGCCGGTCGTCGCGGACATAGGTCCAGAGCCGCGCGGTCTTCGTACCGCCCCGGGCCAAGAGCGGCACCGTTGTGTCGTCGCCGTGCAGCCGCTCGGCGGCCAGGACATGGGCCCTGATCAGCGCATGGATCGGCTCCAGCGCCACGGTGCAGGCGCCGACCTGGTCAGCCAGGGTGGACAGGCTGACCTCGACACCTTCCTTGGCGTAGCGCTCGACTTGCCTGTTCAGCGGCTGATGCTGGCCGAACTTCTCGAACAGGATCATCGCAAGCAGGTTGGGCCCAGCCCAGCCACGGGGTGTGGGATGGAACGGCGCTGGCGGCTGGCTGATCTTCTCGCATGCCCGGCAGGTGAACTTCTCGCGGACCGTCTGGATCACCTTCCACTGCCGGGGAATGACCTCGAGCGTCTCGGTGATATCCTCGCCCATCTTCACGATGCGATCCGAGCCACAGCAGGAACAGGCCGTGGGCGCCGAAATCACCACGCGCTCGCGCGGCAGATGCTCCGGGAAGGGTTTGCGGGCCGGGCGGCGACGCTCGAACCCCGCGACGGACGTGGTCTTCACTACCTTCTCGGCGGCGATCTCGTCTTCAGTGGCTGCGGCCTCGAGTTCCTCGAGCTGCAATTCCATCTGGTCGATCAGGCGGGCGCGGCGCTCGGAGCTGTGGCCATATTGCTCGCGCCGGAGCTTGGCGATCTCGAGCCGGAGATGCTTGATCATCGCTTCCGAGGTCGAGACCACCGCCCGGGTCTGCGCCAGCTCGCTCTCTGCGGCCTCGGCACGGGCCTCCGAGGCCGCAAGCGCGGCGCGCAATCTGGCGATCTCGGAAGCGGCATCTGACATGGCCGAGACCTACCATGCAGGCATCGGAAAGCCCATAAAAATAAGGCCGGAGAAGCCAATTTATCCCGCCTTTGCAGGGCGTTGCGTCCAGCGCGGATTGCGCCAGTCGATCCCCTCCAGGAGATAGCCGAGCTGGGCTGCGGATATCTGCACCGCTTCACCACTTCCGCTGGTCGGCCAGATGAACTTCCCGGCCTCCAACCGCTTGGTATAAAGCGACATGCCGACCCCGTCGTGCCAAAGCAATTTTACCAGGTCGCCCTTGCGCCCGCGGAAGCAGAAAATCTCGCCCGCATGCGGATCACGTCCCAAACCCTGCTGCACCGTCAGCGCCAAGGTGTTCATCCCTCGCCGCATGTCGGTGACCCCACCGGCAATCCATACGCGCATCCCCGCCGGGAAGGCGATCATCGGCTTTCCAGGGCCGGCAGCAGCCGCGCCAAAACCTCTGGCTCCACCGACGAAGGGACGAGAAGCCGTCGCCCGTTCCTCAGCACGATCTCGAGCTGGACATCAGGCGTGGTGCGTGGCGCCTCCCGTGCGGTCGCGGGCACGGTCGCAGGTGCCATGGGCGGCGAAACAGCCAGCGGGATGAAGGAAGGCGGTGTCTCGGCGCCAAGTTCGCCAGCGCGATACTGGCGCCGCCATATCGTCAGCAGAGAGCGAGATACGCCATGCCGCCGCGCCGTGGCTGTCACCTGGCGATGCCCCAGGAAGCTCTCCTTCACGATCGCGATCTTGTCGCCATCGCTCCAGTGACGACGGCGCGGCGCGTCCGCGGCAGAGAGGACTTCAATCTCGGGTCTGAACTTATGGTCGGCCATAAGGTCGGACTTAGCACCGACGCTGAAACCCCGTCAGACGGCCTCCACCGGAGGGATACCCGAGGAACGCCGTCGAAAGCGGATTGGCCACCGCAGCCAAACCTGCAAACACCAGCAATCCACTCCCCAGGCCCAGCAAAATGCTGGACCGGATGACCGCGCTTTGCAGTGCGGGATCAGCCAGCGTTTCGGCCCGCGCCATGCGCACCATCGAGGCTTGAAGCAGCGCCATCGGGATTGCATAAGCCACGCCTGCGACCCGCAGTACCAGAACATGCGCAGCCGCATCGGTGGCTCCGAGCGTGGCAGCATATATTGTAGCGCCAAGGTAAACGCCGACCTCTGCAACGGCTGTGATGCCAATTGGCAGCCCCACCCGCATCACCGCAAATAGCTCGCTCCAATTGAAACGGATGGGGCTCGACGTCGTTGTCTTGATCCGGCCAATGATCGCCAGCACACCTAGAATGGCCGTTGCCACGAGAAGGGAGGAAACGCCTGCGCCGGTAACGCCCAGCCCGGGTATCGGACCGGCGCCCTTCATCAATACATAGTTGAATGCTGCGTTCAGGGGCAGCATGGCAAGCGTGACACAGAGGAAAACGCGAGGTCTTTCTGCTGCAGTCAGCATTGTCCGGTAAAGCACCACGCCCAACATTGGAAGGAGGGTCACCGCCATCGCCTGAGTATAGCCCCGGCCCTGCGCAAGGAGCGCGGGTTCGATCCCCATGGGGCGCAGCCAGTCCGGGGCGCTCCACACGATTGGCATGAGAAGTGCAGCGACAAGCACGACACTGACCCAGCCGATCCGTTGCAAGCGGAGCTGTGCAATTGCGTCGGCACGGACGACCGCGGCGGTGTAGAATGGAGCGAGACCGCTGATAATACCGACACCGAAATAGTAGAGGATCGAGTAAAGGTCGCTGCCCACGGCCACGGCTGCCAAAGCGTCAGCACCGAACATGCGCGCGACCATAGCCGCATCAGTTACACTCATACCCATCGAGACCAGCGCGATCGCCGCGATCGGAGCAGCGAGGCGAATGAGCGATCGCGATTCAGAAAATCTCGCGAATTTTTCGGCGCTATCGAGGTGCCGAGATGAGGTGTGCAAGGAATTCATGATGATACCACGGAATGGGCTGCAACCGTCCATTTTCAGGACGGCGCAAAGATGTTTGTGATGGCAGTCGGCGGGCAAGGACGCGCCGACTGCTATGTCTTCGGAAAACCAGGAGCCGTGTTTAGGACCGAGTGAGCGGGTCTCCCTCTGAGGACAGAGGTACCGTTCTATCGGTGTGACGGCTTGCCCTTCTTTCTGCGGCTAAGACGCATCCTGTTGCTGGCCAAGCTCGATCTGCAGACGCACACCGTAGCCGTCGGTCATGCCAAGCATCACTTGTCTGATCTCCGCAGGGGCGTCTGCATAATCGCCCGTGCCGCCAGTGACAGCACGCGTGACAGAGACATCGACATCTGCCAGTTCGGGACCGTGAGTGATCAAGAGATCACCGTCATTGAACTGGATGATCTGGCGTGTGATGACGATTGTGCCGGTTTCAGTGCGCATACCATCGCCCACCAGGTAGCCATCGCAGGTCCAGATGCCGATCACCTTGTCGGGAAAGGCCGGGCTGCCGTCAGCCAAGGTACCTTCGACGCCGCCATCCAGCGTACCTGCGGGATAGACGTAACCCTGGGTGATGAAGGGGTTGCCGTAGGCAGGCATCCCGTCGTCGAACACCGGGGCTTCGGCGAAGGTAAAACGGCTGATGTCCTCGGCCACGTCAAAGGATGTCAGCATGCCGTCCGCTTGCACCGAGAATGCAGTCGAGGCCAGTGCCGCGGCCAGGGTGAATTGGAGAGGTTTCATTGGGTATTCCTTTCTTTTCGGGTCATGTTTGGGTTTGCGGTTGTACCGTTTCGGCACGTCGCTAGGTGGCGGTCCGCGTGAGGCGCGGGCCGGAAACTTGTGGAAACGCCGCTTGGAAGAGGCGGCTAGTAGAGGTAGGCGCTGGGACTGTACCGTGGCGTGATCAGCTCTTCGTGACCGATGTCACGCAGAGGGAGATCTGGAAGTTCGGATATACCTCTGATGAATCTGCGGTGCTGTTGATGGGCCCAGATACTTCCGGTCCAGTGGCGCAAGGCCATCAGAAAAGGCGCGGACGCTTGAATTCAATGTCAGTTCCATGGTCGGTCCCTTGACGTGTGGCTGGCGCAGCGATGCCCCCGGGGGGGACGTTGGTCAGTCGCGCAGTCTTGCTCTGTGCTTCGAAGCTGTGGGCAAGCGCGGCACTAGCATCGGCACGCGGAGGCGGTAGGCTGCGTAGTCATCGCCAAATTCGCGAAGCAGCGCGCGTTCTTCGAACCGTAGGCCGATCAGGATGTAAGCGAGCATGACGCCAGCAAAGAGCAGACCCCCGCCGGTCATCTCGGGCACCGAAAAGACAGCGAGCAGGATCCCAAGCTGCAATGGGTGGCGCACAATCCTGTAGGGCAATGGCGTGCGAAATCGTGCAGCGGAGACGGAGGTGCCATTCATATTGCTCCAGGCCTGCCGCAGTCCGGTGAATTCGAAATGGTCGAGTGCGAAGGTCGAGATGGTAATCAGCACCAACCCGGCGACGAAACCGGACAGCAGCACGACTTTGGCAAGGCCATCGGCGCTCCAGATCACATGCGGAATCGATTGCCAGAACAGCATGATCACCGCCAACAGTGCCGAGGATTGCAGCACATACGTGGCACGCTCCGCTGCTTCTGGAATGATCTTTGTCCATTGCCGTTTGAACGCCGGACGCGCCATCACGCTGTGCACAAAGCCAAAAAGCGAGATCAGAAGGATGTTGATCGCGACTGCCTGAGACAGAGGTGTGCCGGCATTTGCGGTGCGGATCGAGCCGACATCGAGCAGAAATGCCACGAGCCAAAGGAAGACGGCCAGGAAGGCGGCATAGGACACAATCGCGTAGACCATGATGGCGATGCGGGACATTCTTTCTCCTTTCTTCATAATTTCAATGCCTTGAGCCTGGAGTTCCGGCAAACGCCAATCGCGCAATCGGGATGTCAGTTGCGCCGGTGGGAAACCCAATTGAGTCAATGCATGGGTGTCCAAAGTCCTGGTGAGCACCCTGGACTTGTTGCGAGCTGTCTAGTTTCCATGAGTTCGGCTGAGCGAGGCACGAAGCAGTTGGATCTTTGCGTTGCTCCCTCCATCAGTCGGCATGCAGGGCGTCGCAGATCTTTGCGACGTGCCGATGATCGGTCCCACAACAACCGCCAAAGACGTTCAGCCTGGGCAAGAAACGCGTGATTTCCGAATACTGCTGTGCAAGTTCGCCCGGGTTGCCGTCATCCAGTTCTTCGCAACAGTCGAGTTCCGCATGAGACATGCGCGACGCATTGCAACGCAACCCCTGGATGCGGTTCACCCACTCTCCACGTTGCTGCAAGATGCCGGTGAAATGGTCCGGGTGTGCGCAATTGATCATGTAGTAGGCGGGCTTGTGGAAACAGCTCGCATCGACCTCTGCAATGGCATGCCCCAGCGTCTCGCCGGTGGGCAGATGCCCATCAGTTTCCAGTGTAAAGCTGATTGCACAGGGCAGGCCGCGTTCTCCAGCCGCACGCGCAATGCCGATCGCTTCCGGTGTGTTGGTCATGGTGAGTGCTGACACCATATCCACGCCATTGTCGGCGAATACACCAACCTGAAAAGCATGGTAGTCCTCGGCGTCGCTTGCGGTCATGATAGTTGACGGGTCATAACCATCACCGCGCGGACCGATCACACCATTGACAACGACGTTTTCGCCTTCACCGAATTCCCGGCGAAGCTCCTGGGCAAATGCCACGGCCTCGCGGTTGATCTCGACGTGATCGCCTTTGTCATAGCCAAGCAAATCGAGCCAGTCGGGGCTGGACCGCCACGTGTTGGTGTCGAGGATGAACCCAGCACCATGTTGGCGGGCGGTCTCCATGAAAGGTGCAATATACTCCTTCATCGCTGCACGGCCATCTACGCTGCGCAGCATCGGGAAGAATGCGAAATGGGGCATATCATAGCCCTTGTGGAACAGCATTGATGTTTCAAAGCCGGCGTCCGTCACGAATTTCTGGTCAGTCTGGTGGGGCAGGGTGTGGATTTTCGATTTGGTCATTTTTAAGTCTCCGGTCTAAGTCTGCTGAGGCTTTTCTGACGTCTGACCGTGTGCAACAGCGTTGTAACGAGCGTTGGAATTGACTAGAATTTTCGTTGTAATTTAAGGTTTTCAAAAAATGATCCCTCTTTTGCGCATGTCTTTATTGGGCGAATTGACGGTTGCTGCCGACAGCGGGGAGATCGCGTTACCGGCGTCTCGAAAGACGCGTGCGTTACTCGGATATCTGGCAGCGAATGGACGACCGATCCGTCGGGAACGTCTTTGCGAGTTGTTTTGGGACCTGCCGGACGATCCGCGTGCGTCTCTTCGCTGGGCGCTGAGCAAGATCCGCAAAGTTGTCGATCGTGACGGCGTCAGGCGCATTATCGCAGATCGGGAGCGGGTTACGCTGGACCTGGACGATCTGCACGTCGAGTTGCGACACATCTGGGTCAGATTGAATGATGACCCACCGTTTATTCCACCCTCCGAACTTCGGAACATGGCCGAATTATTGGAACGTCCTTTTCTTGAGGGTCTGGACAGTGCGGGCTCTGAGGTTTTCCAGCAGTGGATTGTCTCAGAGCGCGAAAATGTTCGGTTGATGCAGCTTAATGTTCTGCGGCGTTTGGCCTTGCATCCAGAGCTTTCCCCGGAAGAGCGCGCCATGTGGGCCCGTCGGTGGCAAGAAGAAACACCGGTTGAAAAAGAAGCTGCGCGTAGCCTGATACGGGCATTGGCGATGTCCGGTCGGCTTGACGAAGCACGCAAGTCTGAAGCCGACTTTCATAGAGCTGCCAGAGAGGCGGGGTTACCGTCGATCGGATCGCTTCTGCCCGATATACAAGAACTTCCAAACGAGGTGCTTGGTCATGAACGCCCGGTTGAGACAACGCCTCGTCGCATGTTGCGCAAGCAGAAGATCGGTTTCTGTCGGGCCCGTGATGGGGCGCGAATTGCCTATGCAACCGTCGGTGACGGTCCACCACTGGTTAAAGCAGCCAATTGGCTAAACCACCTTGAGCTTGATTGGGGCAGCCCGATCTGGGGTCCCACATTCGCGGCATGCGCGTACGAGCGAACCTTTGTGCGGTATGATGAGCGTGGTAACGGCCTTTCAGATTGGAACGTGAATGACATCAGCTTTGAAGCCTTTGTGCGTGATCTGGAAACCGTCGTTGATGCGCTTGGACTTGAACGGTTTCCGCTTTTGGGCATCTCGCAGGGATGCGCGGTTTCGATCGAATACGCCGTACGCCATCCCGAACGGGTTTCAGGACTGATCCTGATTGGTGGATACGCAACCGGATGGCGCATTGGCGCCAGCGCTGAGGAACAAGCGCGTCGTGAAGCGGTTTTGACGCTCACGCAACACGGGTGGGGGACCTCAAATCCTGCCTACCGGCATATTTTTTCGCAAACGTTCATGCCTGATTCAAAACCGGAAGATCTGGCATGGTTTGACGAGTTCCAACGCCAGACAACCTCACCTGATAATGCCGTTCGTTTTCAGGAAGCCTTCGGGCACATTGATGTGCGTGAAAGTCTTGCGAAAGTACGTGCCCCAACAATTGTTTTCCACGCCCGCGAGGATCAGAGAATTTCCATAGATCAGGGGCGTGAACTTGCCATCGCCATTCCCGGCGCTGAATTCGTTCCTTTGGAAAGCAAGAACCACATTCTGTTGGGGCATGAACCGGCGTGGTTGCGATGCGTTGAGGAAACCGTGGGCTTTTTAGGGAAGCACGGGATATGAATTGGATCTATCTGTCGGTAAAGCACCATCGTCCAAAGACGATCGCGGGGCGGCCCGGACATTACCGTACCGGCAAGCCGATCGCAATGAGATGACATCAGGAACCATAGACTATGCCCAACGTCTGAAATAAGACGACATCCGCTATGCGGCTGATCGGCTTGCGCGAGCTGCCAGGACAGCTCCAAACGTGATAAGCACACTTGCCACAAGCAACGCCCACGTCATGTCGGCGATACCGGCGACCACGAGCACGAATGTCGAAAGCAATGGGGCGGCGTAGGATGCGACGCCTAACAATTGAATGTCGCCCTGTTTCACACCCACATCCCATACGAAAAATGCAAGTCCAACAGGACCGACGCCCAAACCAATAACGGCAAGCCAGGCGGTTATCCCAATCGGTCGGAATGTCGTCTCCAGACCAATATGGGCGATGCCAGACAAGAGTGATGTTGCCAGGCAGAATACCGCAACGCTTGATGTCGGTGTCTGACCCAGCCTGCGAGACAGGACAGAATAGCCTGACCACGTGACAGCACACAAAAGGGCTAACCCGTATCCCAGTCCCGCGCTCGCTTCGAAGCGTGTTGCGCCTTGGGTTACAATGACTGCGGCCCCCGCAAAACCAATCAAACCACCAACAATGTGCCCTGATTTGAGTCGCTCGCCGGGTAGAAGGCCCGACAGCAAGACGATCAGGAGGGGCCAAAGATAGGCAATCAGCCCCGCTTCTGCGGCCGGAGCGAGCCGCAATGCCGAGAAGTAGAAGAAATGATAGCCAAACAGCCCGGCTGTCCCAAAGGCATAGATCTTCCAGCTCACGCCCCCGAGTGACTTGACCTCGCCCGTGACGATAACCCAGCAAAGGCCAAGCACGCCACCAACAGCAAATGACATGGAGGTCAGTTGAAAGGGTGGAATCGGCACTGTCTTGACCGTGAGAAGCGCCAGCAGTGCCCACATCAGCACAGCTCCAAACCCCAATATTGTTGCTCGTGCTTTTGTCATATCGCTTGTCACAGTTTCCCAGTTGCGGGGTCGGTTTTTTCCGGTGCCAAACCAACCTCCGCGGATGCGTGTCATTGATGTGAATATGCGCAGGTCCTAAACCGTCGGGGCGATATTCTGATTGAAGCGGAACCGGTTCTGCGGATCGTACCTGGTTTTTATCTCGACAAGCCGTTCATAGTTCGCACCGAAAGTTGCCCGCGTTAGTGCCGCGTTGTCTTCACCAAGTCCCGGAAAATTCAGGTAGGCCCGCCCACGGTGGCCAAAGCGTTCGCTATTGGACCAGCCTTCGCGTGACCAGGCGATGTTTGCATCATCGTCACCGGGGTCGGTCCAGACGCCATCCAGTGAATACATCCATCCCATCGACCTGTCGCCAAAGGCAGTGGCGTCCGCCGTAACTTTCGCGGTTGCTCCGCCAAAATTCCAGAGTGATGACAGCGAATTATCCGACGGCGCTGCCAAGGCGTTGGCCATGGCAAGATCAATCATCTCATCAGAAAGGTCCGTCAGATAACGGGCCTTCCAGTAGCAGCGAAACTCTCCGGCAGGCATGAGCGTGTCAAACAGTTGCTGCACGTCGCAATAGTTCATCCGCCCGGAAAAATCGGTGACGATATTTCCAAGCTCGCTGAGCGGCTTGAGAAGCGCCTCGCCCTCGGCCGGATCACCGTTGTAAATGCAGGCCAAGGTGTAGACCCGCTTGCCCCAATGCTCCTCGGGGAAATCTTCGCCACCTGCGGTGGAAAACTCACATAGCGAGCCGACGAAATCGCCGTGCGTGTCCAGAAAGTCACGCCAGGCCCGAATGGGCTCGGGGCCGTCTTCAACGGCATAGATCGGGGCTGCGAACATGACTTCCGGACCGATGGGATGAAGTGCGAATTCGAACCCGACCACGACACCGAAATTGCCACCCCCACCTTGCAGGGCCCAGAGCAGTTCGGGGTTTTCCTCTGCACTTGTGTGGATCAGTGTCCCGTCAGCAGTGACAACGTCCGCGGCCACAAGATTGTCGATCGCCAAACCATGCTGGGCACGCAGCCACCCGATACCGCCTGACAGCGTCAATCCGGCGACACCAGTATCGGAGATCAACCCACCTGGTGTTGCCAGCCCATGAGCCTGCGTTGCAGCGTCCACATCGCGCCAAAGCGCGCCGCCCTGCACCTTCGCCACCCGTGCCGAGGCATCAACCGTCACGCCGCGCATGAGCGAGAGGTCGATCATCACGCCGCCATCACAGACTGCATGACCCGCAACATTGTGACCACCACCGCGAATGGCAATGGGCAGGTCACGGGCGGCCGCGAGCCTGACTGCGGTTTGCACATCGCCGACAGTTCTGCATTGAGCGATCAGCGCAGGGTGGCGATCTATCATCGCATTCCATACACCGCGCGCCGCATCAAATCGGGCATCTTCCGGGTCGATCATCTCGCCATGAAAATCCAGCAAGAGCGTATCTGGCGTGTTTGTGAAATCTTCCATTGTGGGCATCCTTTTTCCAAACTCGCGGTCACGCTATCCCAACACGCAAATCCAGCAGAGTGGCATTGAGGCCAGGTGCGAGGCATACTGGACACACGGCCACGGCAAATTGGCCAATACCGTGCCGAATTGGACAAGGAGCAGTCATGACCCAACCTGCAAAGCCCCAGATCGTGCTGCTCGCCGCCCCGGAATCATCAGCGTCGGTTCTCTATGGGTTGTTTGATATCCTGCATTCCGCAGGCGCAGTTCGCTGTGACATGATACCCGGATCGCCGGGTGACGCGTTGTTGGACATCAAGATCGCGTCGGCAGACGGGGAACCATTTCATTGCATCGGCAACATCCCGGTTGAACCGCATATGTCAGTCGACAATCAGGCGACACCGGATGCCGTTGTCGTCTGCGACATGTATACGTCGATCTACGATGTACCGAAGGACCGATACCCCCGGGAAAGTGCCTGGTTGCGAAAGATGCACGCGGATGGGGCCATGCTTACATCGGTCTGTTCCGGATCGCTGCTTCTTGCGGAAGCGGGGCTGTTGGACGGGAAAGAGGCGACAGCGCATTGGGCGTATCGTGACATGTTTCAGCGCCATTTCCCGGAAGTCGCTTTTTGCAGTGAGTCCATCATGTGTCTGAAGGCCGAAGCAGACCGCATTGTGACAGTTGGCGGGGTCACCGCGTGGCATGATTTGGCGATCTACCTGATCGCCAGGTTCTGCGGATACCGGCAAGCGATCGAAACCGCGAAGGTCTTTCTGATCAGCGGCCACTCTGACGGCCAGTCGCCTTATTCGGTCATGACCCGTCCAATGGAAATCTCGGATGCGCAGATTTCTGACTGCCAGGTTTGGATCGCTGACAATTACGCCGTCCCCAAGCCTGTCGAACAGATGGTTGCGCGATCCGGCCTGAATCCTCGCACGTTTTCTCGACGGTTCCGGTCGGCAACCGGCTTTGCACCCTTAGATTACGTGCAGTCGCTCAGGATCGAAGAAGCCAAGCAGATGCTTGAAACAGATGTGCATTCGATAGACGATGTCGGTAGTTCAGTCGGCTATGAAGACCCCGCTTCGTTCCGCCGGGTATTCAAACGCGGCGTCGGCCTTTCACCCGCGGCCTATCGAAAGAAATTCCAACGCATCTCGCAAATTGCCAAGCCTATTGCAGCAGAATGACGTCAAGGTCTTCACAAAGCGGATATTGGCGCACGCGCAGCGATTTCACACTCGGTCCGCATCGCGATCCTTGAGACAAGGCGCACCGAATGTCCGAAGGCGACTTCCGCTTTTCTTGATGTCTCGCCTTCAACGACCGGATGTCTTGGGGGGGTCCCGTTTCCTCCGACACTTGCCCCTGAGAAACGTTTCTCCCCATCCGGCTGCGTCCGGATTTTATCTTTGCGTAAAGGGGTTATACGGGTCGGGTCGTTCACCGTCACCCGAGATGAACGATCTGAATAAGTCTGAGGTACTCCCCAATCGTTGGACAGGATCTGGCGCGAGCCGGACGAAGTGTTGGGAGTCCGGCGCGGGAGCATGGGCCCTGCGCAGCCACGATTCATGGCTGGGTCAAGCGGGCCGGTGCTGATGGCGGCGAAAGTGATGATCGTCTGACCAGTGTAGAGTTGGATGAATTGCGGGCCCTTCGCACAGAAGTCCGGCAACTTCGGCAGGAACGGGACATACTGTCAAAGGCCGCGACTTGGCTTGAAAAAACGACGTGACATTGCGGAAGTATTCAAATGCATGACCGCGAACCAAGCCGAGTATTCGATCCAGTTGATGTCGCGCTCTTTGGGTGTTCCCGCAGCGGTTTCCATGCCCAAGACAGCAGGCCATCCAGCCCCCGGCAGGTTGCTGATGACGCGCTGACCGATCGGATCGCCAACAACCACGAGGCATCGAAGTCAACCTATGGTGCGCCGCGCATCCACGCTGAACTGGCTGAAGAAAGCATCCACGTTGGTCGCAAGAGCATTGAACGGATGATGAACGCCAAGGACTTGAGAGGTGTCAGCCGCCGCAAGTACGTCGTCACGACAGAACGTGACCCACGTGCCCGGCCAGCCAGGGACCTTGTAGATCGGAACTTCTATGCAGAAGACCCTAGTGTATTGCTGGTTGCAGACATCACCTACGTGCCGACCCAGCCGGGCTTTCTGTATCTTGCAGTTGTCCTGGACGCCTTCAGTCGCCGCATCATCAGTTGAGCCATGTGCAATGATCAGAAAGGTCAGCTCGTCATCGACGCAATGAACATGGCGGTGGCGCAACGCAAACCTGATACCGTCATTCATCATAGCGACCAGGGCTCGCAGTCCACATCGGTGGCCTTTGGTCTGCGATAAAAAAATGATGGGCGTGCGCCCGTCGATGGGGTCGGTTGGCAATTTCTATGACAACGCCGTGTTCGAGAGCTTCTCCGCCACGCTCCAATGCGAGTTGCTCGACCGGCGGAAGTTCAAGACCAAGGCCCAGGCGCGTGTTGCGTGCTTCCCGTTCATCGAAAACCGATACAACCCCTCGCGCAGGCATTCGGCTTTGGGCTGCAAGTCGTCGATCAACTACAAAAGGACAGCCGCTGAAGGGCTGGAGTGTCTAAGCCAATAACCGTCCATCAAACCGGGGGAAATCCAGATCCAAAACAAACGTCTGCCGCGCGCGGCGAGCTGTGCTTCGTGGGCCTTCAACTCTTCGATTGCGGCGGTCACGCGCAGCTTTGTTTGTGGGCTCATATGGGCCCGACCATTCAAAAACGCGATCGAGTGTAGCAGTGGCCAAATTTACCTGCCGAATAATTTCCTTTTTGGGAAGGCGGTGTGTCACTTGGTGTTTTTTCTCGCCCAAAGCAATGCCTCCGCCTCTATGGTGTCCAGGAAAAGGGAGGAGCCGCCATGAGAGATATCGTCGAGAACACCGTAGCCTACTACGATCCCGATACCTGCGATCTGAAAAAGTTCACGGCGATCATCAATCAAACCACACGCCGCGAGCAGGTTCCGCAGGCGGCTGCAATCAAACACAATATCCCGATCTACGACATGGCGAACCTGCGTTCGGCTCTTGAGGATGATCGGGTCCGCCAAGGGATCATGGCGGAATGGGCGCAAGTGCTGCGCACTGGTGCAGGGGTTGTGGTCTTGAAAGGGGCCTTTTGCGATACAGCCGTTCTGGATGCGGCGACCACCATTTACGAAGGCATCATCGCGGAAGAAAAGCAGCGCACCGGAGGTGGCGCAGATCATTTCGCCGCCTCAGGTGCAAACGATCGCTTGTGGAACTCGCTGCAGAAGCTCTGCGAAGCCTCGCCCGAGGTCTTTCTGAATTATTTCGCCAATACCGACATCGCAACAATCTGCGAAGCATGGCTGGGGCCGAACTACCAGATGACGGCACAGGTGAACCTCGTGCATCCTGGCGGCGCGGCACAGCAAGCACATCGCGATTATCATCTGGGGTTTCAAACCGCCGAAGTGAGCGCGTCCTACCCAGCCCACGTCCATGACGTCTCGCCTATCCTCACACTTCAGGGGGCCGTCGCGCACTGCGACATGCCACTGGAGAGCGGCCCGACCAAGTTGCTCCCGTTCTCGCAAGCCTACCGGCCAGGCTACGCGGCGTGGCGTCGGGACGACTTCCGGGCGCTTTTCGAAGAGCGTCATGTACAGCTACCGCTTTTGAAGGGCGATGCCGTATTCTTCAATCCAGCCCTGTTCCACGCCGCCGGCGCTAACACGAGCCGTGACATTCATCGCCTCGCCAACCTGTTGCAAGTATCGTCGGCATTCGGTCGCGCAATGGAGACGATTGATCGCGACAAGATGTGCAAACTGGTTTACCCGCATGCACTTCGAGCCATGCACGAAGACAGGCTTGGTGCCGCTGAATTGTCCGCGGCAATCGCTGCGGCCGCCGAAGGGTACTCGTTCCCGACGAACCTTGATCGTGACCCGCCAACAAATGGACTTGCTCCGGAAACCCAAGCTGCCTTCTTCAGGCGTGCAATGTCAGAAGGCATTGATGAACGTGCCTTCGCCGAACGGCTCGATCAAATGAGTAAAGCGCGCGCAGCCTAAACCAAGGCGCTATGGAAGAGGACTTCGAAGCGTCGTTGATTCTACAATCAACATTCGCACTCTTCGGGCTCCAGTGCGGTCCTCGAGAAAAGCGCGATATCTGGCCAGACAGGTCCAACTGGTTCTGAAAGGACGGCCGAAATCTGACATACGCCCATGCTCTTGTCGCTGTGGTGCGGCTTCACAAAACCGGCCATTCCTGCATATTACAGCATTTTTATCGAGCGAGTGTCCGCACCGCGGGACAATGCCGTCACTCATTGAATCTACTTGAACCAGCGTGAAGGGTGAACTGCCGACATTCGACCTGCGTCGGAAAACGGCGGCTGCTCGCTCGACATCGTGTGGTTCAAGAAGCGGTCAAACCAGTTTTCGAGGGCAGTTCAGCCACCCGGCGTATACCAGATTGGTGAACTGTATGCCCTTTCCTGAATTGTCGGGGGGACGTCATCTGGCAGCGCCACACCAAAGATCTTGTGGTCAATCGTGGTCCAGCGCGGCGTCGGGATCTCAAGCACTCGGACGTAATAGAAGGCCCGATGGGCAGGCTCAAACTCGGGATCGGTCCAGAAAGCTTGCAGGAAGGGCGCACCGATGCTGTTGCTGTAGGTCGCCTCTGTGATATCCACGGTGTTGCCAACTGCCGGTACCTTGCCGTCTTTGCCGGGAACGCGATCGCCTGACCAGGCAATATCGTAGACTTTCTCAGCCAGCGTCCCATCGGCATTGAGCCAGCCTTTGACCATCTGCACCCGGTCAAGGTTTGCACCATCGACATCTCGCAACGCACGAACAAGAAAACTCGGAGCCTGCCCTTGCGACGGCAGGTTCAGATCCGCCCCCATCGGAACACCATTGGCATAGCCATAGGCGGCAAAATCCGACTTGTTCAGATCGTTCGGGGAAAAGCCGTACCCCCCGAACAGGCGCACCCGCATCCGCGTTCCTGTGGTCGCGAACACTTCCTTGCGAGCGAATGCATCCCAGATGTCTTCGCGGGTGTTTTCGCGCGCCCACACGGCCGCAAGACCGGCGGCGGCGGTTCTGCGCGAACGTATTCTCTGGTCTTCCGACCGGTCTTCTGGCACGCGGCCTATGATGACTTCTTCGAAGCGGATCTGGTCGGCAGTCGGTTCAAGCAACGCCACTTTCCCGAACCAATTGTCCTCGGTCGTCGTTGCAAGTCCGGTATGGGCGTCCGTCGATCCGATCAGGCCGAACTTGAAGGGGTTCGCGCCAAGTTGCGCCTCATAGGCCAGGCCACGTTTCAGCGCCTCGCGGGCGTATTCTCTGGGCAACATGTCTGCCGTGTGAGGCTCGGGCCCAAAGCTGCCTTTGTCCCAGATTTCGTAGTTGGCAAACTCGTCATTCGTCGCAAGTGCCGGGTGGGTTTCACTGGTGCCCTTGGGTTGTGTAACCTCGTAGATCGGCTCCCATCTGGCGCGGCGCTCGGCGTAATCTGGGCTGAAGGCTTCCTTGGTGGTCAACGTGACATCATCAAACATCAGGCCGTTGGAAAGGTTGCCATTATGCGGGATGGCCAGCATCTTGCCGCCGGTCAGGGCCTCGTAGTTTTCCATCCAGGCCCAAAGCTCTTCCGGATCGCCCGTATCGTAGTAGGAAATCGGCACGATCTGATCGGCAAAGTCCTTGCCATCGCGAAACAGGATGTTCCTGTGCAAGTTGTTTCCGTCTGGTGCGGACGTCCATTCAAAGCCGATGATCGCCGAAAAACGGCCCGGTTCGTTGAATTTCTCCGCGGCTTCGGTCAGCTGGTTCCAGGCCGTCTTTGCCATGGTCGTGTCACTGGCAAAGGGGTCATCAAGGGCTTGCATTTTTGCCATCCACTCGTTGAACGCAGACGGGCTGTCCCCCAATTTCACAAGATCATGGACCTTCTTGCCCCAGGGGTTTGCAAGCACTGTTGGATCCGAGGACGCAATCAACGGTGCCAGACCAAGGTTTTCCGCATGATCGGCGATAACCAGAAAGTCCAACGGGCGTTCCAGCCTGACAGGCAATCCATGGTTCGAAGTGATTTCTTCTCCTAGGGCAAAACGATAGGCTTCTTCGGGCCCGACAATCGCACCGACCATGCCGGCATCGGCCGAGTATGAGGTATGCAGATGCGTATCGCCGTAAAACACCTGATTGGGAAAAGTCTCTTTCGGATAGGGGGAATACTGCACCTGAGCATCCGACGGGGGCGGTGCATCCTGTGCTGCCAGGGTATACGGGAGCGCGGCTCCCAAAATGGTCGAAAGCCCGAGAGCCAGTGTTGAATTCTTCATTTGATTTTCTTTCCCAAGCGAACTTCGGTGACAATCAACAAAAACGACTGAACTGAACTTTTCCCGCCATTCTGGAATACGGCAAATTCGGAGTCAAACCTTCCAGCCGGGAATGCCCGAAAACCGGCTCTCGTGTCGAATGCCACGCTTTGTACGAAAGTCGCAGAAGGGCTGGTAGCCACTTGCGGTCGTGCAGCAAAGACTCTGGATTCAACTAAATCTGAATGTCTGTTTCCGCCCAACTGGATTGCGCGCTTCGCTCCTGCAGAGAAAGTCTGGAGGCGGCCAATTTGGTTGATTCATGCTCCACAACACCGTCCATACGGTGCAGAGCGAAGCGATAGTCGCTTCCGACGCAAACCAGCCGTTTAGGAGGCTTAGCGGTGCCGCGGTGCGGCCCGCCCAACCGGTCATTCGCGGCGCCATCATAAGGGTGGAGATCGGGAATGACGGAAGGGCGGAGCTAGCCGCCGTTCGCCGCCTTTCTGGGGTTGTCCGAGACTGCGCAATCCGGACGTCCGCCGGTTACCGCGCTTTGCAGTTGCGGCGTTGCTTTTGAACGCGCGAACGGCCCAAAAACAGACCTCAATTCAATTCGCAACGAACCATAGTTTGACGACGCAAGAAGACGACATTCAAACCCCGCCGCACCTTCTCGAAAACAATGTAGAATCTGCGGAGTGTCACGCCGCGCCGGTAGTTTCGGTGCTTGACCCATAAATCAGCGTGCCGTCCTCAAGGTCGGCGCAAGGGATCTCGTCTCGCTCTCGGTAGTAGTCCTGGCTGAAGGTCCAATGTGTCCGGTCGCCCTGCTTGGGCAGAATATCCGCGCTACGTAGAATGTATCCTGCGTGGAAGTTCTATGGGTCAATGAAGGGGAGCGCAGGCATGTTGGCATCGGAGGCGCGAAGTCTCGGGGTGACGACGACATTGCCGCTTGCGTCCTTGCGCTCGAGCAGACGGCAGACAAATTCAGAGATCATGTCAGCGCGGAGTGTCCAGGACGACCGCAGATAGCCCATGACCCATGCGAGATTGGGCATGCTAGAGAACATAATTCCGCGGTGCGCCCAAGTCCCGGACCAGTCAACCGGGATACTATCTACTGAAAAGGTGATGTCGCGGATCTCGGCCACGATCACCGCATCTGCGGGCCTGCCGAGGGGTTCGGCATAGAAACTTGATCGCGCCACGCCCATCAGTGCACATCCCCGTTGGATCGAGCGGTTGGCGGGCCGACGGTCACGGATGTAGGCACGCGTCTCGGCGAGGGTCTGGAGCGTTGGCCCCCTTTGGAAACTCTATCTCGAGCGCCGGCCTCCCGACGAGCCGCTCAAGGGCTGCGATCCACCCTTCGTCGTCTGCGAGCAACTCGGCAGCGGCCGCGTCTTCATCCAATGCACCTGCCTCCGCCTTTTCGATCCGGATGCGGATCAGGTTTCTCGAAAGGTCGTGACGGCGGCCCAGTGCCTGCAAGGTCTCGCCGGCATGATACTCGGCGACCCCCCCCATGGCGCTTGAACCCGGTGCCATGGCTGCGATGGCGTCGTGGCATGGACTTTCTTCCTTCAAAAGCCCGCGTCCGGTCAATTCAACTCACTCAATCTGTCCACCCCGAGGGGCGCACTCCAGGTCGCGCTCCTGCCAACCCGAGTTCAATCGACCTGTTCGAAGGCCGGGAAGGTCCAGCTCCCGTCGAGGATCTCCGCGCGTGGCTCATAAAGGCGGATGGAGTGGTTCCAGTTGGGCGTGATGGGAATGCAGTTGACCCGGCCATCCTCGCAGCCGCCGAAATGCAACGTGTAGGATCCATCGTCATTCGGAGTGGCGCTGACGTTGTTGTAGCTGTTCACGCCAAGATCGTTCGGTTCCAGATAACCGTCGGCATTGTAGACCGTCACAGACCAGAACGCGTTCACAGGCACGTCTTTGACCGTCACGGCATGCAGGACTTCCCCGTCATTGGAACGCACACTGTCGACGATGTAGCTTGCAGCGGATCGCGGAAGGCCGCCCCATCCTGCGGCGGCACCGACAATGTGGTCTACCGGGCGCGTCTGTTCCTTGGTTCCAAATGCAAAACTTGTGTCAAATCCAAGAGCAGCAATGTCGCTCAGCGCTTTGCGCGCCACTGCAAGGTCGTCCAGATTCCAGTCAGGCGCCTCGTACGGGCCTTTGCCGCCACCGCTCAGCACAATCGCATCCTGCGCGGCATGGGCCTTGGCAAGATCGTCAGCATCTGTGACGTCCACGAAGGTGCGGAAAGACACCAGGGCGAATTGAGTGCCGAGCCCCTCCTGGGTCAACATGTATGTCCCGGGCTTGGCCTCGGCGAACATAAAGTGATCCTGGCTGACCACATGCATCGACTGATAGCGCCCTCCGATTTCGGGCAGGGTGATCTCAACTGGCTGGGACAGGTCCAGAACCAACCCCGAATAGAGCGTATCCTGATTCATGCGGATCGTTGGCTGGTTGTCCGGCGAGATGGGGTCGCGCAAGTGTTTCAACTCTCCAAGCCCGAAGTCGAAGGCGTCCATGTTGGCCCGGATATTGTAGTCAGACTCCGCACGGACGAAGTTATCAACAGTTACTCTTTCGGCCATGGCCAAGGTCGGGGCGCACACCGCGAGGGTCAGCAGCAGTTTCATCGTTTTTCCTTTGTCGATAGGGTCCATTCACGGGGCAGGCGGCAGGGAAGACCCAACCGCCGCCAAGAAATTCGGGCATCACGCGACTTTGCGGATCACTTCGAGCGGTTCTTCACTTGGTCACATGGGGCCGTCAGCGGTTGTGGCTCTTGAGGGCTGGTGGAATGACCACGGATTGTTCCGGTCTGAAACGGTCGAACAGATCGATCAGGCGGGCGGCTTCATCCGCATCCCCTGTCACCTTTATTTCGCCGCTTGCGATCAACTCTGCAGGGGTTGCCGCACCGAGATACAGGCCGGCCCAGCTTTCCCCGGACAGGGCAAGCGTGATGTCCGGATGCCGTGCGTAGTCGTCCGGCGTAGCAATGAACTCGGCGACGGCGCGACGAATGTGCAGGCCTGCGCTTGTGCCATCGTCAAAGTCGAACCGCACGAAACTGTTGGTTTCGCCGCTTTTTACCGGGTCAATTCGAACGCGGAAATAGTCCACATAGGTGGTTGGCGAACTGGAGATGGTCTGGGGCGCCGGGGGGATCAGGCGCGGGATCGTCACCTTGCCTTCAAGCGACAGGGCTTGTGACATCATGTGCGCACGATCATTGCCCCCGGTGCTGACATAAGCCATCTGGCGCAGCGCATCTGCCTTCAACTGGCGCACATCGGCGTCCTGCGGATCAAGCTGGTAGAGATAGTTCACCAGGTGTGCAGCCCAGGAAAATTCCTTTTCTTCCATGGCAGCCGACGCTGCGGCCAGAACCGCGTCGCGCCCGCCCATAAGGGGGACGATCCGTTCCGCCTCGGCCCGCGGTGTCACGGGTTTCAGATTGGCCGCGTCATTGTCGTACCAGCCGACCGACTGATAAAAGATCGCCGGAGAATAGGACGAAATCTCGCCGTAGTTCTGCAGGTTATTGGGAATCTCATCGAGATAGGCCGGGAACTGCACGAATTCGCGCAATTCGTCCGGGCCAAGCCCGCCAAGAATGCCACGCAGGGATTGGTCCAGCACGAAGGCTGCCCCATCCAGATAGCCTTCGAGAATCCGCGCCACGTTTTCCTTGCCAACAACGGCCTTCGCGCCTGCGGAAATCAGAACCTCGGCGCCCAGATCGCGGTTGAATTTCAGCCCGGCGATCCATTCACGCGGATCACGGAAAACGTCCCCGCGCACGGAATACAGCTGTGGCGGGCTGGACCACAGCATCGTGGTCAGCAGGATCTTGCGGTCTGGCAACCAGACCGTCGTATGCACCTTGTCGTCCGAGCCGTACTTGGTGAAGAACTGCATCCTGACACCAAGCACGGTCATTTCCTGTCCATCTTCGACCGGGGTGTTGACCGGAATGAAGGCGGAGTCCGTATCCGTCAGGGTCAGGGGAACCACAAAGGCATCCGGCCCTTCCGCCGGCAGGTAGCTGTTGAACTGGATCAACGCCCGCGCTGTCAGATAAGGGCCGATTTCGTTGAAATAGGCCGGGATGCCAGAGCTTTTCTGGTTTTCTTCGTAGACCTCATTCAGGTTGGGGTGGCCGATGATCATCACATCATCGTTGCCTTCGGCCAACACGCCGGCCCCCAGAACCGTGTGGGAATGGCCATAGATGATGGCTTTGACCGGCTTGTCGCTGACTGTGCGGATCGCGGCCAGCAGCAATTCACCGTCATGCTTGCTGTCGCCGGTGTCAAAGGCGATCAGCCCTTCGTCGGTGTCGATTACGGCAATCGGGGCAAGACCATAGCCGCCAAAATGCCAGATCCCTTCAGCCGGGGTGTCGATCGTTGGCCCGGTCCAGCCAACTTGATCGATCCCGTCCAGGATCTTCTTGTTGGCGATCGCGCCGTTGGGGGCTTCGACCAGCTCCACCGGCCCGCCCATATAAGGTGAGAGGTCCTGCGCCATCGCCGCCGGCGCAATGGCCCAGCACGCGAGCAGGGCGACAATCCTTGACTGTTTCATCGGGGGTAGCCCTTTCCTTTTGGGAAATCCAATTCCGTTCTGCACGTGATCAATTCGCAGGAACGACCTCGGGGAAGGTCCAGCTGCCATCTATGACCTCTGGCTCGGGCCGATACATCCGCACGATGTAATTCCACCCCTCCATCAGCGGCAGGCAATTCGCGCGATCGTCGTCGCAGCCGCCAAGGTGGATCGTCATTGATCCGTCATCGTTGCGCGCGCCGGTGACCGAATTCACGTTGTAGGCGTTTCGGTCATTCTTCTCGAAAAAGCCGTTCTTGTTATACAGGCTGACCGACCAGAACGCCGCCACCGGCACATCTGCGGGAACATCGATCTTGTATTCGCCCACGGGCAAGCCGAGATCTGCGCCATCATAGAACGCCTCGCGCTCGGGCAAGCCGCCCCAGCCAATCGCCGTGCTGAGCAGATGGTTGATCGGATCGACCTCGTCCTTGGGACCAAAAGCACCAGTGCTGTCGGCGGTGAACGGCAGCAGCGCGTTCAGCCCCGCGACCAGCGCCTCATAGCCCTCTTCGTCATAGTCCGGCAGGATGAAGGGCTGCGACGATGCGGCTTCGACCGTCATCTGATCCTGGATGGCATGCACCGCCGCCACGTCATCGGGATCGGATGCATCCACAAGCGTGCGCATGAAAACAATGATATACGGCGTGTCGAAGGTTTCGGTGTCGAGCGTGTAGCTGCCGCCGCCGTGAAACACATCGTTGATATAGTGATCCTGATTGACGATCATCGCGGACATGTACCGCTCCCCCACCTCGGGCAGCGACAGCGTCGCGCCGTCGCTGATATCGACGACCGCCGTGCTGTAGAGCGTGTCAAAGTTCATGCGGATGGTGGGTTGGTTGTCCACGTCTCCCGGATCGCGGAAGTGAAAGAAGCGGTTCACCCCGCCGGCGAGGGAAACGTATTTGGCCAGTTCGATATCCGTCGCGGCGCGGGCGAAATTGCCGATCATCACCGGGATTTCACGAGCGTCTACCAAGGCGTCAAGATCGTCGCCAAGGAATTGCGCGTTGGCGCCACTCCCAAAGACGACCGCCCAAGTCAGGGCCAGTGACAACGGCGCAATCCGGCCATAGGTCTGTTTCATCATTGTTTTCCTTCCTGTTGGGCAGTTTTCTGCAAGTGGCGCTTCGGGTCAGTCGAACGCCCGGAAGGTCTCTCTGACGGCGAGATCGACGGCCCCGGTCAACGACATGCCTGGATCGTCATCGCAGGCGTCTTCCAACTCTTCGACAAATTCGTCCTTGAGACCTGCACGGTCCTGTTCGTCCATAACCTCTGCCAGGACGTCGATCTGTCGGTTGTAGAGAGAAATCATCGCCATCAGGCGCACGATTTCGGCCACTTTCGCTTCGTCATCGCCATAGGAGTCAAGAATGCTCCCGCAACTGTGGTGCATGTACGGCTGGGCCGCAGCGATGGTCTGGTCCATTATCTCGTCGGCCTGTGTCATGCCGCCGAAGGTGAAGAGGAAAATCGCCGCGAAGGCAGACTTTTCAAAACAACGTATCATTTCCGATTTCCTTGCCGTGTCTGTGCCCCTCACGCGTGAGCAGTCAGACAACCAATTCCTATTTTCTTGCGCCAGCGATCGCGCCGACAACAGCGCCGCCTTTCGCGCCATTGTTGCCGCCCACAAGGAAGCCGACGCCTGCACCCACCACCGCGCCACCAATTGTGTTCTGGACCTGTTTGTTCGCCATGGCAGGCGTGGATAGTGCAAAGCCCATCGCCATCGCCAATGCGAGTGACGCCATGAGCGCCGTTTGTCTGATTTGCATGTGGAACCTCCATTCCCGTTCGTTGGAAAAGGGCAACGTGTGGCCCTCTTTTCTTGTAAAATCCTGATCTGGCGCCCCGCGCCCGTTCTTAATGCGGACCCCCGCCTTGAGCCCCCCTGTTCGGAAGGCAGCCTCGCCGATTGGCGGGGTTGGCGCGGTCGTTCTCATCACCCCTTCGGCAGCACGAACTGAACCTGAAGGCGGAACCGCCAATCCTCTGGCCCGCCTTCCGGGCTCTCCAGCCAGTTGCCGACACCGGCCTGGAAGTTGACCGGCTTGCCATCGATGATCGCCAGCTTCGACACCGAGGCGTTCAGGGGCACCGACCAGCTGTCGGCCTCCCAGTCGTAGGTGGATTCGCTTTGGAGCGAATAGGTCCACGCGTCCTCGGTCGAGTAAGCGACGAAGGGCTGGACGAAGGTTGCATTGGTGGGAACCTTGGGATCGTCTTCCAGATCTCGCAGGTGGTTGGCCAGCACGCCGTATGTCCACGGGCCCTTCTGCTGCAATGCAATGCCGGTGACACCCGCAGCCCATGTTTCGCTGGAGACATCGGAAAAGGTCGGGAACCGGACCACTGGACCTATGCCCCAGGTCAGGTTGGTCTTGGTGGTCCGGGAATACCACGCCTTTGCCAGAACATCGCCAAAGCCGCTCTGCGAGGTGCCGGGGATCACGTCTTCCTGCCAGATATAGGGGATGATCGTGCGCGTGATGATGTTGGCACCGTTGTCGAGCGCGAAGGGGACGATCGGTTGCAGGTTCAACGTCGTCCGGTTGCCGTCGTTCGCCAGGCCGAGATTGTCGTCATGGTTCAATTGGAACGGCACGGAGATGATAGCCGCGAGCGGGTTCGCCAGTTCCTGCGCCAGGTCGGCGGCGTCCTGCCCGAAGGCTCCGACGGGCAAACATAGACCGCATAGAGCAGCCGACGCGCGAATGGTGGTGATCCTCATCTGCGGGGCCTCTCTGCGGCCTCGTTTCAGACATGGGCCGGTCGCTTGTTTACCCTGTCTACAGGGTACCATTGCATTGCAGGACATTTTGCGACAATGCGATCCCATGCAGAGAAATATGGTGAACCTCGTAGAACTCACTCACGTCGTGGATCTTCTTGATCGGTTCGCGGGGCGGTTGACTGTGGACAGGGCGCTTCGGTCGGCGGGGCTTGATCGCACGATGCTCGACGGGGTGTCCGGGTTCATCCCCTATGCGTCTGAAGCTGTCTTGGTCGACTCGGTCGCGCGTGCCATCGGTGACCGCCACCTCGGGGCACGGCTCGGGCAGGCCTTCGACTATTCGACCTATGGCGCCTTTTCGCATTTCGTTCTGGGCGCGCCGGATTTGGCATCGGCGTTTGACCGGGGGCGGCGGGCCCTGATGTTTACGCATCCCGGCTCGGAGATCACCTTGCGAGAGACCGAAACGCATCTGGTCGTCGGACGCGATTCCAAAGGCCTGTCCGTGGTCGGGCATCACCATCTTGACGAAGGCGCGCTGTTTGTCATCCGGCGCGTTGCACGCCATTTTCTGGGCTCCGACTGGACGCCCGATTGGGTCGAAGTGCCGGAAACCAATGCCCGCGAACTCGCGGTCCTTGCAGATCTTTCGGGGACCAAGATCCGTTCGGGTGCACTGGTGCCCGGCGTCGCCATCCGCCTGTCAGAACTCGCGACGCTGAACCCCGGCCCACCGCAGCCCGAAAGAACAATGTCGCTTGGCGAGTTGGGACTGCTGATGAACATCGCGCCAACACAGACCATGGAAGATGCCGTGGTTCAGATGCTGACCATCACATCCGCAACCGGCCAGACGGATGAACGCACCATCGCCCGTTTGCTTGCCATTGGACCGAGATCCCTTCAACGCGCCTTGAGGACCGAGGGTACGACCTTTCGTCAAGTCCGCTCACGGGTTGTCAGCGATCGCGCGCGGGCGCTTCTCTCTGAAACTGACATGCCCCTGGCGGAGATCGGAAAGCTCTTGGGGTACGCAGATCCACGCGGTTTCCGTCGCGCCTTCAAGGACGCGACGGGTCATGCCCCGAGTGACTTTCGCAAGGCTGCGCAGACAGGATGACCTGGTGAAAAAGCGGCGTCAGGTTCCCCTGTCCCGAAACACAAACTGATCGCGCGGTTTCAGAGCCCCTGGAGAAAGTCCACCTTCCCGCTGGAGATGTCGTAGACGCCACCGACGGCACTGATCTTGCCGGACGCGTGGAGATCGGCCAGGATCGGATCTGCCGAGACCGCCTTTTCGGCGTTCAGCGTTGCGTTTCTTGCTGTTGCGGCCGCCAGCAGGTCTGCCGGATCGTCGGGCAGGACGTCATAGACCGCAGGGCGGATTGCATTGACCAGAAGCGGCAAGTGTCCCGGCGGCAGCGTCCTGTCCTGGATGGATTTGATCGTCGCGTCAACGGCACCGCAGGCCGTGTGTCCCAGAACGACGATGGTCTGGATGCCAAGAACCGCCGCGCCGAACTCCAGACTCGCCAACCCGTCGTCATTGATGAAATTCCCCGCCACGCGAAGCACGAAAAGATCGCCCGGCGCCTGGTCAAAAATCAACTCTGGAACAACCCGGGAATCGGCGCAGGAGACGACGGCTGCAAAGGGCTGTTGGCCCTGCGCCCGTGCCGCGCGTGCGGCCGAATGGTCCGTATTGATCGCCTTGTTGGCCACGTAGCGCTCGTTGCCCTCGACCAGACGTTTGAGAGCCTCGTCGGGTGTGGCAGGCCGTGCCTCGGCCACCTGGGCGGCGACCTGCGAGGCCGAGGCGCCCGCGACGCCGAGCGCAAGCCCGCCCATGAACAGACCCCGGCGGCTGATGGTCTCTTTTGAAGTGTCCTGGCACATGATTTTGGTTCCTCATTTGGACAACATGTTGATCGGAGGTCGGGAGTATCGGCGCTATTTCGCGGAATATACCGTGTAGAGATGTTGCAAGACCGAACCCGTCGCCGCATTGGCTTGGGCGCCAGGGAAATTCGTCGCCACGATGATGGCGAGATCCAGCGTCGGATCGACGACGATCCGGGCAAGGTTCATCGAGTTCGACCCGTTGTGCGTCAGCAAGGGCCCGTCCGCCCAGTCGAAGGTCACGATCCCCCAGCCCAGCCCGTAGCTGCCGGTTCCGGGGGTGCCCGGCGGCGGGTTTTTTCGGACGGGGGTGTCGACCTTGACCGACTGGATGTGGGTCAGCGTCTGCGGTGTCACCAGCGCCGGGCCACGTGTGCCCTTTCCGGCATTCCAGCCAGCCCATTTTGCATAATCTAGGATGGACATGTGGGCGTTACCGGCCGGCGCGATGACTTGCGGCATATCCGCTGCTGGTCCCCAGAGCATCGGTATCACGGTCCCGTCGGGTCCGATTCTGTGTCCGACCGGCGCATCGATCAGGCCATAGGTTGCCTGCGGGCCAAGTCCCGCCGTCTGCATGTCCAGGGGCGAAAAGATGCGGTCGTGCATCAACTGCTCCCATGGCTTTCCAGCGACTTTCTGGATCATCATCCCGGCAATGACGTAGCCAAGGTTTGAATACTGAAACGGTGACCCTTGCGGCCTTTCAATCTCGGTCGTTTTCCACTGGTCCAGCAGGCGATGGCGGAGATCGGTCAGGTTGTAGTCGAACGCGTCAGCGCTGAAATAGAGGTCGAGGATCTGTTCATTGTCGCTGGGAATGCCGCTGGAATGGGACAAGAGTTGTTCGAGGCTGGCAGCGGCCAGGCTCGCGCTCATGCCCGGAACATCGTCCCCCAGAACCTCACCGACAGTTGAGTCCCACCGCAATTTCCCCTCATCCACCATCATCCCGGCAAGCGTCGCGGTCATGGACTTGGTGTTCGAACCGATATGGAACCGATCGGTGATTGCCACGGGCTGCGTGCCGCCCAGAATACGCGTGCCAACCGCTGCGGCCGCAACGATTGCGCCATCTTGCACCACTGCGGCGGCCAGCGCGGGCAGGCCGTATTCGGCCCGAACATCCGCAAGGTAGCCGTCGATCTCTTGTCCTCTCACAACGGTGGCCGCAAACAGGAGCATGACGGCCAGCAGACCCGCCAGAACGTGGCCGGTCAGGATCGGGCGAGGGGTGCGTGGTTCGATTTGCGGCATGGGGTGGGGTGTCCAAAGTCGCTCGCCCATTGCTGGCGAAGTGTCAGGTTGGGTGTCGGAATGGAGCCTGCGGAACTCTCTCAAAGGTTGAGTATTCGGTCAGGCTATCGAGGGAAATCAGGAAGGACTATCCGATTTCCGCAAATCCCGGGGCAATCGGCAGTCCATGCAGATCTGCGTACCCCGGTCGGTCACCTTCCAAGCGTTGCGGAGGGGGACTGGCCAAAGAGACGCTTGTAGTCGCGGGCAAACCGGCCCAGGTGCAGAAACCCGTGATCCATGGCGATCGCCGTTACGCTCGTCGTGCCGGGGGACGCGTCCACAAGAATGTCCCGAACGCGGTTCAGGCGCAGCAGGCGCAGATAGGTCATTGGCGACAGTCCGAAATGGGTCCTGAATGCATATTGCAATGTGCGTTCGGACACGCCGGCTGCAGTGCAGAGTTCGACAATCGTGGGCGGATCATGGAGGCTCCAGCGCTCTTCAGCAAAGGCGTGCGCCTGTCGGCAAATGCGCCGCGCCCGCACGCGCGCAGCGTGGGGCACCTCTATGGCGGCGGCCTGCGTTGTCGTTGCGATATGAAGGATCGCCTGGTGGAGAAGACGGCGCAAACCACTCATGTCAAAAGCGGGACATGATCCAGCGGTCCCGCCAGCCACCATGAAGCACGTCTCGACGGTGTCCTTGAGCAAGGCCTTTTGACCGGACCGGAGGACTGTCACACCCCCTTGCAACGTATCCCAAACCGAGGGGTTCAAGATCCGCGCCTGCCTCAGAAACTCATCCTGATCCAGGCTGACATAGGTCGTCTGGGCGCCGGCCGGGACATACACATCGAAGTCGGTCTTTTCCGGCATGAAGAATATCGTGTCGGCGGTGCCCGCATCGTGATCGGCAAACCGCAAGGCCGGATCGAACGAGCTGTAAGACACCGTGCAGAGGTTGGCGGGGGTGGCACCCAGCTTCTGAACACCGGCGTTCTGGGTTTCGCGGACAACTTTCTTGCTGTCGAGGTCGATACTGTCCAGTCGCCCCAGGCTCTTGCCCCGGCTGAGCTGGAAACACTCCATCTGCACCCAGGGCTGCAAGGCCGCCTGAAGGGAGGCATGTTTGATCAAGGTTGAACGCATCCGCAAACCGTCGACCTGCGGCGCGCGCTTCTGGTTGAACTCGTTCAGCAGAAAACCTCCTCCATACACTCGCATCCTGCAGTGGTTCTCACGGTGCTGTCCATCTTCGTGTGGCCCAGCAGGTGTCGGACCGCGCCGGTTGCTGGTCCTGGGGCAGACAAGAGCAACGCTGGTATGGCCCTTTGAATGCGTGCTGTACGAGCTTGGCGCGCGGCCGATGTCCGGCACGCGGTCCCTGACCAGCCACGCGTTCTGGCGGCTTTGGATGTGGCGAAGATCGTAGCGCTTGCCGGATCCTCAAGTCATGTGTCGAACGGTCGGCGGGTCCCCACAGCGGGATCGACCCGGATCGGAGGCTGGGTCTTGCGCTGAAAGATCGCTGCTCGGCCCTTGATCCGGTCGGCAGTTTAGGTATCGGCGACCGGACGTTTCACCGGATCGCAACTGCGGTGCATGCTGTCGGTCGCGAGGTTGAACGGCGCAAGGTCTTGGGTATTGTTCGCGATTTCGGGCCGGAGGCGGATCGCCTCGACATGCTTTGGTAACCGAAACCGTTTCGGGCCCACGATCCACCCCACGCGGTCGGCCCTGCCGATCCGCAGATGAACCACCGACTATCCAGCGGCTTTTCGCATCAAGGCTTCGATCGGCCCCCGTTTGAACCACTTTGCCCAGATCAGGGCGTAGATCGTCGCAGCGAGGCAGAACAGGGCCGAGGCAAATACGGCTTGGCCGACTTTTTGTCCGCCAAGCCTGCCAAGTGCTTCCAGAACGCCCATGCCAATCAGGATATGCGCGATGTAGAGCGTCAGGGTTTGACGTCCGGCGGGCAGCAGCAGCCTCAGCACGCCCATGGTCCGGAGCCGGTCCGAAACCCGCAGGCACAGGCCGATGACCAGGCATGCCGCACCTAGCCCCGCAACGGTATAAAGCGGCATCGGCGGCACGGGTCCGGTCGTGGCAAGGGCTGCAAGCTCTGGGTCAAGCTGCCCAAGTTGGGTTGTCAGAATGGCGCTGATGCCCTCGGCTGCGGCAAGTGCAGCGGCTCCTCCGACGATCAGCCGGGTCTGTGTCGAACGGTCTGCCAGCGCAAGTCGGCTGAGAATGATCCCGAACAGCACAAACCCCAGCCACGGGATGACCGGATGCCAGCCATTGAAGACCAGATTGCGAATGAACCCTGCGGGCGTCCAGAACCCGGAATAGGTGTGGTCGTCCCAGTTCCAGCCTGCATCGTAATCCAGCGTCAGGATCATGATCGTGAAGACAAGATTCAGGCCAAGAATTACCCCCGTCAGGGCGCGGCTGGACAGCGCAAGCAGGCCGACACCGAAGAGAAAGTAGAAGGCGTAGTAGTGCAGGATGTCGGCGTCGAAGATCGTCATGTTCAGCAGGCCGACGATCAGCAGGAAAACAGCGCGCTTGATTGTCACCCAGACCGTCTGGTCCAACCCCTTCAAACCGGCAAGCCCGAGGCCGATGCCGGCCAGAACGACAAAGGTTGCTGCTGCGCGACCTTCCAACGCGACGGTCAGGGTGTTCAGCACGCCGGTGCCGTTCTCGACGCCCATGACGATCGTGAAGTTGACGACCACCATCCCGACAAAAGCCACATAGCGGGCGAGATCGAGGCCTTCGAGCCGGTTGCCCTTTGGCGGTTTCTGGTCAGATTGCATGGTCACGGCCGGGGCTTCCGAAAGGTTTTCCAGTTTCACCGACCATCACCCTGCGACAACTGCGCGTCAAAGAACGCACAGACCTCTCTGACGACCTGTGCTGACCCCGGCGTCCCGGGATCAAGATTGTTGCCATGCGATTGGCCTTCGAAAATGTGCAGTTCCGCCAGCGTCCCCGTGCCGCGCAACGCACGGTGAAAGCGGATCGTGTTGCTTTGGAACAGATCCCGGGCGTCAGAGACAAGGATCGTCGAAGGTTTGGCAGCTTTGTGCATGTCAAAAATCCCGTTCGCAGTATGGCAAATTCAACGCGGGCACACGGGCTGTGACGATGGCGGGCGGGCGGGGGCCGCCCGCCGCGGATGTTACGCCGTGAATTTGTTCAGCACGTTGCGGGTGATGATCTCGACGAACGGGTCACGGTCACGCAATCCGCTGATCCAGTCTGTTGTGGCGGCGTTGAAAACCTCTCCCTGTCCCTTGCTCATATTGACAATCATGCCCGAGCCGTAGCGTAGCTTCGCGCGGTTCTCTTCGGTGTCGGCCCCCAGAATCGCCTTGGCCGAAAACGACAGATCGCCGTCGCGGGCATAGAGGTAGGTTTCCGGGTTGCCGTGGTCTTCTTCATCCATACCGGCCAGAGCCATGGCGATGATCTCGATGTCTTTTGATGCGCCATCCTCGCCCGTGGGGTAGGGTTGGCCATAGCGGAAGGTATAGGCAAGCCCGTCGCCCTCGTACCCGGCAATGGCCGCGTCCTGCCCGAACACGTCACCATAGTAGAGATCGGTGCCCTCAAGCGCCCAGTGCTTGGGGCGGTAGACGGTGTATCCCCCCGTGGCCCGCGGCTGGAAGCCGCCCATTTTCATGTAGACGCCGCGCAACCCGTTCACGCCCCAGGTCAGGGCAGGCGGCAGGTTCAGATCCATGGCCTCCCATGCGGTGGTCAACGTGTGTTTGCGCGCAGGGTCGTTGCGTACGGGGTCCTCGTCGACGGCCCGGGCCTTGTAGCAGATCAATTGCCCATCCTCACGGCGTGCCTGCCAGATGACATTGGCACCGAAGCGGGCAAGATTGCCGCCCGCCTCGACAAAGCTGTCCAGTGCTTCGCGTTCTTCCTGGGTGTGATATTCATCATGCCCGACCATGACCACGGTCTTGTAGGGCTTCAACAGATCCGGATTGCGGTGCAGATCGTCTTGCGCAAAGTAGTCCAGGCCATAGCCTTCACCATCCGCCCAGCGGGCAAAGTGGCTGTCGAACGACGCCCAGCCCGCGCCGGCGAAATACTTGCAATAGCCGTGTGCATACGCGTAGTCGAGCGTCGGGTAGCGCGGTTTCGATCCGATGGGTCGGGGCGCGGTATCAATGATCCGGGGCAGGCCGGGCGGTTGAAAGATGAAGCCGCGCGCCCAGGGTCGGCGGGTGCTGGTGATGGGCGAAAACGCATTGCCGTCCGGACCGGCGACGCCTTCGTAGAAGTTGGATCCGCCCCAATCGTTATAGGCTTGCCAGGTGGTGGTGGCGAGGACGAAGGCGATCTTGTTCGCCCCGGCCTTGGCCGGGCGCAGCACGAAGAAACCGTGTTGCACGATTTCCTGCCCGTCGGTGCCGGCCGCCCTCAGTTCGATGACATATCCGCCGCTGCGCCAGTCGGCCGAGGATTGTATTTCGATGCTGACCGGCCAGCGGGGGCCGTTCAGATAGGCGTCGTCCGGCGTTGTGTGATGCACCCCCGGCAAACCGGTCTGTTCAAACACGACGTCGCGCTGTGCGCCGTCGCGATAGACCGTCAGATCGTAGGTTGCCGCCGAGGTGCTGACATGCACATCCACCACATCCCCTTGAGCATAAGACGTTTCGTCCGTGTAGCCGTAGATATGCAGGACATCCGGGTCAGCCGAGGGGAATTCGAACCAGGAGTGGTGTGTGTTGTTGAACCACTGGTCGCGGAACTCGCCAAAGGGGCCGTTGGCGTCGGTGGCCTGCAAGACGTTTGCGCGCGCCTGGTTCGCCCCGAACCCGGCCGTGGCCATCGCCCCGACGGCACCAGCCCCGCGCAGAACATCCCGGCGGCCAACGACCGGTGCGTCTTTGGTCTTGTCATCACGATCCGTCATATGTGTTTTCCCATCTCACGCGCTGTTTTTCCAAGTCACCCGTTTCAGAAAACCACCCGCAACCGCAGGCCCAGAACCGTGACGCTGCTGCGCGACCGGTCCATTGCCGGATCAAGGATGATCTGAAGGTCGGGGGTAATGCTGGTCGTGTCGGAAACCTGGACACTCCAATACGCTTCAAGGCCTTTTTCGCGTCGCAACGAGGCGTCCTCGGACTCGACCTGCCATGCGGCCAGCCCGATCCGGTCATCAACCCGCCCAAATGGCGCCTTGTAGACATAGCCTGCGGCGAGTGCCTGCAGGTATTCGGTCATCTGACTGACGGATCTGGAAAACCGCGCGAATACCGCGTGGTTTGCGCCGATGTCCTGATCCGCGCTGACCCCATATCCCCAGCCGTTCTGCCGTGTTCCGTTGCCGGTTTCGATGGCGTCGATGCCTGAAACGGTGAACCGTTAGTTCCCGGGTCCCAATCCCGCGATTTTCGGGGTCAAGCCCAACTCGGCCGCGTATTGCCAGACACCGTCGCCCGGACTGTCAAAGTCGATCCAGTTGTCCTCGGCCGAACCATCCGCAACGAAACCAGAAACGTACCATTCCTGACGGCGTAGTTCGGCAAAGACACCCAGTCCGCTGTCCTGAATGTTATAGCCCGCAACCACATCCCCGGTCACAACCGTGTTGAAGAAATCCGACCGGCCATCATGGGCATAGCGGTTCTTGCCAACCAACTCGGCCAGTCCCAGCTTGCCGAAATTCAGCCGCACGCCGCCGGCCAGTTCCTGCTGCCACCACAACAGCGCCAGCCCCGAAAAGCTGCGATCACCGCCCAGATCGCCATCATTGGGATCCGAGATGATACCCAGGGTGTTGGAAAACGCCGACGTCGACAGGCTTGAATAGTCCAGGATGTTCAGCGCCCACCATTGCAACACACCCGACCCGTTGGCCGGTGTCCAGCTGCCGATGAAATCCAACTCGTGATTGGCCGTGCTTTCCCAATCCCGATCCGGGCTGGCCTGTATCACCGGCGCATAGGTGAATTCAAAGTCGATACCGGCGTTGCGGCTGAGGGTGTCCTTGAACTGTTCCCAGCTGGATTGCGAAAGGGCCGGACCGGCGGCCAGCGTGCCGATCAGTGCCACCATGGGCAGCCTCTGGGTGCGAAATCGCGACACGTTACGCGTCTTGTGATGTGACCACCGCACGGCCGAACGGCGAGGATGCGGTCACAACAACTTCAATTTTCACCGGGGCAACAATCCCGGAGAACGACGCCGCCAGAGCCCCGCGCAACGCGTCGATTTCCGCGCCGTCGACCGGCTTGGTCGGGTTGATGTAGAACACGGCGAAATAGGATCGGCCCAACTGTGTTACAGCCACGTCCACCAGATCGAATGGCCGCTCTGCCAGCAGCTGCGCCGCTCTTGTGCGGGCGATCTTGTCGGCATCTCCGGGGGCGGCGGCCCCGGCAACCTCGCCCAGGGCGGAACGGAACATCATCAGCGGCTGGGGCAGCATCACCAGTGTCAGCACCAGAACGATCAGTGCATCCGCGACCGGCACGACCCCGGCAAACCGGGTTTCCAAGAGCAATGGGCTGCCAAGCAATGCGGCACCGGCACCCGCGCTCATGATCCCATCAACAAGGGCTGCGCGACGTTCGGCCAGCAGAAGCGCACTTTGGCGTCCCCCGTCAACCCAGGTGCCGTGATACCGGATTGCCAGACCCAGACAGATCAGGACCATGGCCGCGCTGTAGGCCAGGATGGGTCCGTAGACCAGCTCTGGAACCTCGCCCCCGGACAGGTAGGTCAGGATCTTCTGACCCGCGCCCAGAACCGCAAACACAAGGATACCTGCCAGCACCAGCGAGCGGAAGGTTACATACAGGGCTTCCAGCGCATCATATCCAAACGGGTACAATCGGTCGGCCGGACGCGCGACCGCGCTTGCAATTCGCGCGGCGATGATCGCGGCACAGAAGTTCACGCCCGAATACAGGCCGTCGACCAACAAGGCGTCCGAATGCGACAGGTATGCCGCCAGAATGCCCGAGGCGCACATGACGAGGTTGGCCCATTTTCCGGTTGCCAGAGCCTTGGTTTCTGCGGAGTGCGTCAGGGGTTTTCCTCGGGTTGGCGCCACGAAGCGCAGCAATTCGCACGGTGTAGATTTGCCGTTGGACCAGAAAAAGCCAATTTCGGACAGCAGGGGCCATATCCTCGCACTTCAAGGCTTTCGCCGGCTTCCGGCCCCGCTCTGCGGACTGATGGCCCCGGTGTCGGCCATCTGAAAAGCCCGCATCGCGCTTTGCAGCGGGGCGCATCAAGCCGCGTTCACTTCGGCTCTGTGGTGAACCATCTCGCGTTCGTATTGCGCCACGCGCCGTCTGTTGGCTAAGCTTTTCGACAGAAGTCGCGCGATCAGATCAATTTTCAGGTGCGATCCCGCGCGACCGGTCTATCCAAGTCGCTTCGGAGGCATGCGCGCGTGGTCCCAGACATTCACTACATCGACGAAATCGAGAACGTGTTTTCTGAGTGGGTCGACTGGGACTACGAAATTCAGCAGCTGGCAAGCGGACCTCTCGGCTTCGGTCGCAGAGTCTTGGCGCTTGGCGATGTTGTGCTTACCTGGGAATGGGCCGACAAACCCATGCGCGTGCGCCTTCAGTTGCCGGGTGACGCGATATCGGTCAGCCTCCTGCTGGCCGGAGACCGCCCGGCATTCTGGAAAGGCCATGAACTGGGGGCAGACCAGGTGCTCGTGTTTGGCGCAACCGAACACGATTACTTCATTCCGCCGGCATTTCTGGCGGTCAACATCTCGACGCATAGGTCTGCCATGGCCCGGTTCGGTCTTGCCGCTCTGGCCGGGGGGCTTTGGGATGTTCCCCCCGCGCATCTGGCCAGATTGCAGATGCAATGCGCGGTGGCCCTTCGGAGCAGCACAGGCAATCATGACCTGGGGACTGAAATACTCGGTGCGCTGGCGGACCTGTTCCAACACGCGAATTGCCGTGGCGAACGTCTGCGGCCTTCGATCCGCGATGAAACCCCGCGCCATCGAGTCTTGCGCCTGTCCGAAGACCTTGGGGTCCAGTTGGATCAGGGCGCGCCGATCGTGCATCTTGCCGATACGCTATCCGTATCGACCCGCACGCTGCACCGCACGATCAAGGACCTGAGCGGTCTCAGCCCGAAGCAGTATCTCGACGTGTTGCGACTGCACCGGTTTCGCAAGGATCTGCTGGAACGCGGTCAAAGCCGCACCATCACCAGTCTCGCGTTTGACAACGGGTTCGAACATGTCGGGCGTCTGTCCCGCTTTTATCAGGACTGGTTTGGAGAGTTGCCCCGCGAAACACGCCGACGCCAGGTATAGTTGCGCGGCAAGGGCACAGCGCCGCCGCATGTCAGCCATCAGGCGCCCCACCTGCAATGGGGGCTGCGGTGAAAGTCTCGGGCCCCGGAACGGCTTGATCGACGTCCGGAATCTGGCGGGGGGGCGGCCGGATGGCGCTGGCGGGGACTCACACAGGCCTGCGAACCTGTGACATGAAAAAAACCGGCGCGTTTCGTCCGGTGGCGGAAATCGGCTTTTTCCACCGCGTCACTTGCTTTTCTGTTCCTGAGACTCCAACCGCCGTGGCCCGCGCGAAAAAGCCGGACAGATGGACAAGCATCAATGACGCAAGCCGCCCCTTTGTCTGTTCAGACCAATGTTCTGTTCTGCGGCTGTTCCAGTCTGCGGATCAAGGCGCAGCCACAGCGGCAGATGTCGGCGATTGTCACACGAACCAAAGCGCAAAGCGGCCGTGGGCGGGGCACGCGGGTTCCGGCGCTGAAAGCACACCCAATCACCTTGAAGGACTTGTCATGGAAGACGAACAGCAGAATTCTGCGGGGGCAGCGCAACCTGCAGGTGCGCCGGAAAACCCGGCACGCCGGATATTGATGGCGTCGGGTATCGCCGCTGGCGCCGCCCTGCCATTTGCGGCGCAGGCCGCGCAATCCAGCGGAACTGTTGATCCAGCCCCGTTTTCTGGCGGACCCTCGACGATGCGTCTGCCACAGGGCTGGCGTGCGTTTGATCTGTCGTATTTCGAGATGTCGGCCAACGATCCGGCATATCCCGAGATCTATGCCTATTGCAGCGCGCCAAGCTATGCTGCCGGTGAGACAGTCGGGCTACATGTCAGCACCACAGCGGACACATTCGACCTGAAGGTCTGGCGGGACGGGACCAGACAGGACGTCGTGCTGGAACAGACCGGCCTGGCGGGTGTGTTCATGCCGACGCCCATGGATGCCTATCAAGCCGGATGTGGTTGGCCGGTTCTGGCCGAGATCCCGGTCGATCCGAGCTGGCGATCCGGTGTCTATGTCATCGAACTGCGCGCGACCAAGGACGGGCAGGAGCGTATCAGCGAAGCCGGGTTCGTGGTTCGGGGTGCCAAGAAGGCCAGGATCGCCTTCATGCTGACCAGTGGCACCACCACCGCCTATAATGCCTGGGGGGGTGCCAACCACTATCTGGGGATACACGGAGACGACAGTTTCGGCCCGTCGCCGCGCCTGTCGCTGGACCGCCCGCATGAACGCGGGTTCTGGGTTGCGCCAGCCAACTTCCCCTATCTGTCCACCAAACCCGAGCAATACCGATATAAACGCGAACGCCATTACACCGGCCAGCCAACCGGGGGATACGCGCTTATGATGGGCTATGCCTGGGGCGCGAACTCGGCCGGGTGGGCGCTGGACAACCGTCCCTTTGCTGTCTGGGCCGAAGAGAATGGCTACGAGATGGACTATGTCGATCAGTACGATCTGGGGAACATCCCCGGCGTTCTTGACGGCTATGATTGCCTGGTGATCGCGGGGCATGACGAATACTGGTCCTGGGATCAGCGCGATGCGCTGGACGCCTTTGTCGAGGCCGGCGGCAACCTGGCCCGGTTCGGGGCCAACATGTTGTGGCAGATCCGCATGGAACAGGATGGCCGCCAGCAGGTGTGTTACAAGCTGGGGGCCGACGAGGAGGATCCGGTCAAGGGGGATCCCGAAAACGGACATCTTCTGACCTCGATCTGGGAGCACATGGATGTGGCCCGCCCGTCGGCGCAATCCTTCAGCGTCACCGGCATTCAAGGGATCTATGCCACCTATGACGGTGGCTCGCCCCGCTCCAGCGGCGGGTTCACGGTCTATCGAAACAAGCACTGGGTCTTTGACGACACCGGCCTGATCTATGGCGACACATTTGGCATGGAGGAAGGCATTCTGGGATACGAGACGGACTCGGTCGACTATGTGATCCAATGGGGCTTGCCGGAACCCAGCCCATTGCATTCCCCGCTGGAGGGGACCGAGATCCTGGCCGTGACACCCAGCATGGTCGACCAGTACGACGCCGGAGGTCCGGGCAGTGCCGTGGTCTCGCAAGTGTTGGGCGATGACTGGTTTGCGACGAAGTGGGCCGAGGTCATCGAAGGCAAGACCGACGAGGACACGGTCAAGAAATACCGCTATGGCTCGGCCCAGATGGTCGTGGCGCCCAAGGGCAAGGGCGAGATTTTCTGTGCCGGGACCGTCTATTGGTTCCTGGGTTTGAAATGGGGTGACCGGACAACTCAGCAGATCACGCACAACGTGTTAAGGCGCTTCACCCGCTAGACAGTGTGACCGGCCGGGCGGGGGCTACTCCGCCCGCCTCACCCTCGCGATCTTTCCGTCCTTGGCTTTGGCCTGGGCGTTCGGGTTTTTTTCCTGGGGGCAGATACAGTCGATCATCGACGATGCTGACGGTCGGGTGCACCGCCGACGGAAGAAAGGGCGGCCAACGACCTTTCTGCTCTCGGTCCAAGCCTGCCGCATCAACTGGGTCTGCCGCGCATCCTCCGGCGCAAGGCGGCGGAACGGTTCCTTGAGGCCTCGCCAATTCCAGGGGCACTTCAGGACGGGTCACCAGGGCGAAGCTGTCTCGAACCGTGCGATCACATTTGCCAGGTACGCGCTGCCCGCGTGCCGATTGCTGACCCGACAGCCGCATGTTCCAGAGCCGTGGCGCAGCCGATGCGGTGACGCAGGGGCTGCCGGGTGTCTGGGTCGCACGGAACGTATTTGCCGAGGCCCGGAGGATGATCTGTCCACCCTCCGGGTCTCCCCGGCAAATCCGGTCAGCACTGGGCGGAAGTCACCGCAATCATGTGCAGGATGTCTTCTGCGTCGCATCCCCTGGACAGATCATTCGCAGGCTGCGCAAGACCTTGCAGGATCGGGCCGATGGCCACGGCCCCACCGATGCGTTGGGCGATCTTGTACGCGATGTTGCCCGTATCAAGGTTGGGGAAGATAAAGACATTTGCATTTCCGCCCAACGCGGAATCCGGTGCCTTGGCAGACGCCACGCTCGGCACGAAGGCTGCATCGAATTGCAACTCTCCATCGACATTCATGTCGGGTGCCATCTTGCGCAATATTTGGGTTGCTTCGACAACTTTCGAGACTTTTTCTCCACCGGCGCTGCCCCGGGTCGAGAAGGACAGCATCGCCACTCTGGGCGTCTCGCCGGTCAGATGCACCAGCGACGCAGCCGCCGCGTGAGCGATTTCGGCCATCTCTGCTGCCGTCGGGTCAATGACCAGACCGGCGTCCGAGAAGACGAGCGCGCCCTTTTTCTCGTGGTAGTCCTTGCAGAGCAGCATCAGGAAAAAGCTCGACACCATCTTGGCATCCGGTGCCGTGCCGATCACCTGAATCGCGGACCGCACGATCTCGGCGGTTGCGGTGGTGGCACCGCCCAGCGTGCCATCGGCATGGCCGAGCTTGACCAGCAACGCCGCATAGATGTGCGGGTTCAGAATGGCGGTTTCTGCATCCGCTTCTGTCACGCCCTTGTGCTTGCGCAGCTCGTGGAACTTGGCGCTCATTTCGGATTTCAGCGAACTGTCGCGCGGGTCATGCACCTCGATCCCGTCCAGGTCGCTCCCACCCGCTGCGGCGAGCCCCTTGAGGATTGTTTCGCGATCACCGACCAGCACAATGCGCGCCACCTTCTGCTTGCGCGACTGAATGGCGGCTTCGATGACGCGCGGATCTTCACCTTCGCTCAGGACAATCTTGCGGTCCGAACGCGCGGCATTGGCCAAAATCATTTGCAGTGGTTTCATCGTGAAGTTCCTTTGGATGCGAGAGGTCGGAGGCGGGGGCCGATGTCAGTCTGCGCTGTAATCCCGGATGACGAAATGCTTGGTCGTCGTTTCAAGCACATGCCAGTAGCCGCGAAATCCGTTGGGGATCAGGAAGCTGTCGCCCTTGCGGAACTCCTGTTCGGTGCCGTCGTCCGAGATCAGCTTGATGTGCCCGCTCAACAGAACGCAAAACTCGTCGCGGTCGGCGAAGGCGATCCATTTGCCGGGTGTGCTGGTCCATGTGCCTGCAAGCAGGGTGCCGTCCGGGCTGGTGTACCGCATGCGTGTTTCGTGGTGCGGATCGCCCTCAACGACCCGGTCCGGCAGATCTGCGAGACGTCGCTTGGTGACGGCAACTTCGTCTTTGAAATCTACGACACGCATGGCAGTTTTCCTTCCGGGTTTAGCTGGCGAAATGGGTGATGCCGAATAGGATGAATCCGGCGATGAACACGGTTTCGGCAACGATCAGGATGATGGCCTGGCCACCCACATCGAAGATGGTCCTGAGCGACGTCTTCATGCCGACAGCGGCGATGGAGACCAGCAACGCCCATTTCGACAGGTCGGCCAGCAAAGACTGCACGAAGCCCGGGATCAGCCCGAAGGAATTGATCGCGGCCAGCAGCAGGAACATCAGGACGAAGAAGGGCATGAGCGGGGGCCGCTTGCCGTCGCCTGCATTGTCATCGTCTGCATAGGCACGGATCACCAGTGCAAAGACCAGCACCACAGGGGCCAGCATGGTCACGCGGATCAGTTTGACCAGGGTCGCGGTTTCGCCGGTCTCGTCGCTGACCGAGAATCCTGCGCCCACCACCTGCGCGACATCGTGAATGGTGCCGCCCAGGAAGACACCGGTGGCCAGATCGTCCAGGTCAAGCGCAGAGGTGATGATCGGATAGGCGATCATGGCGATGGTCGACAGGACCGTGACGCTCAGTACGGTGAAGATCAGGTTGCGTTCGGAATGTTCGTTCTTGGGCAGAACCGCCGCGATCGCCATGGCCGCCGACGCGCCGCAGATCGCCACCGAGCCACCGGTCAGCAATGCGAACCGCCAGCCGCGACCCAGCAATTTCGCGCCGAGCAGGCCGAAGAGAATGGTAAGGATCACCCCGGCGACAACCAGACCGATCAGTTTCGGACCCAGCCCGATCAGCAGTTCCACGCTGATGCGCGCGCCCAGCAGCGCCACGCCGATGCGCAGAACCGTGCGTGATGTGAACGCAATGCCGGGCACGCAACGGCCTTCCTCGGCCAGAAAGTGAAACGCGATGCCCAGCAGCAATGCCATCAGCATCGCAGGAGCGCCGTAGTGATCCGAAAGGAACTGCGCGGCGGCGGCTACAACGACAGAAACCGCGAAGCCCGGACCGTTCTTGGAGAAGAACGCCGGAAAGCGACCGAAAAAGTCGCCAGAGGAAGTCAACTGGGTGTTCATCTGACAAAGTCTCCTTGGCCGCTTGTGGAGCGTTGAGCGCCAAGCGGTTGTTTCGGAACAGGAATTCTTGTTTTCAGGGGGGAAATTCCCCGAGTGAAGGAGACGCGCGAACGCGTCTCCTTCGAGTTACAGGCGATCAGCCGATCTGCTGCTTTTGCATGTCCGATGCAGAGATGCCGGCAACCGAAACCGGCTTCTTCATCGCATCGCGGCGGAAGGGCTCGCCCAGTTCCTGGTTCAGGACAACTTCGATGAAGGTGGTGACATTGTCCTTCATCTGCTCCTTGATCGCAGTGTTCAGAACGTCCGTCAGCTGCTCCATGGAAGTCGCCTGAACGCCTTTCAGGCCACAGCCATTGGCGATCTCGGCGTAGTTCACGTTGAGGTTCAGCTCGGTGCCGACGAAGTTGTCATCGAACCACAGGGTGGTGTTACGCTTTTCCGCGCCCCACTGGTAGTTGCGGAAGATGATCATCGTGATCGCAGGCCAGTCGCCGCGGCCGCAAGCGGTCATCTCGTTCATCGAGATCCCGAAAGCACCGTCACCGGCAAAGCCGACAACCGGAACGTCCGGGCAGCCGATCTTTGCGCCCAGGATCGCGGGCAGGCCGTATCCGCAGGGACCAAAGAGACCCGGTGCCAGGTACTTGCGGCCCTTTTCGAAGGACGGGTAGGCGTTGCCGATGGCACAGTTGTTGCCGATGTCCGAGGACACGATGGCATCTTTCGGCATTGCCGACATGATCGCGCGCCATGCCTGGCGGGGCGACATGCGGTCCGGCTGACGATTGCGGGCACGCTCGTTCCAGGTGACGCCTTCATCGGAGTCATCTTCGTGGTCCATGGACGAGAGTTCCTGCGCCCAACGCGATTTGGTCGTCGCGATCAGGTCGGTACGCGCCTTGCGGCCCTTGTCTCCGGCACCATCGCTCAGCTTGGCAAGCAGTTGCTCGGCCACGGCCTTGGCATCGCCCTGGATGGCAACGTCGACCTTCTTGGTCAGACCGATGCGGTCCGAGTTGATGTCGACCTGGATGATCTTCGCATCCTGCGGCCAGTAGTTGATGCCATAGCCGGGCAGGGTGCTGAACGGGTTCAGACGGTTGCCAAGGGCCAGAACGACATCGGCCTTCTGGATCAGTTCCATCGCCGCTTTCGAGCCGTTGTAGCCCAGCGGACCGACGGCCAGCGGGTGCGAACCCGGGAAGGCGTCGTTGTGCTGGTAGCCGCAGGCCACCGGGGCATCCAGAGCTTCGGCCAGCTTGGCCGAGGCTTCGATGGCACCCGCAAGGATCACGCCGGCGCCGTTCAGGATGACCGGGAATTCAGCTTCGGACAGCAGTTTCGCCGCGGCATCGACCGCTTGCGTGCCGCCCTGCGGACGCTCCAGACGGATGATCTGGGGCAGTTCGATGTCGATCACCTGTGTCCAGTAGTCGCGCGGGATGTTGATCTGCGCCGGAGCGGATCCGCGCCATGCTTTTTCGATCACGCGGTTCAGGACTTCGGCCATGCGCGACGGGTCACGCACTTCTTCCTGGTAGCAGACCATGTCTTCGAACAGTTTCATCTGCTCGATTTCCTGGAAACCGCCCTGACCGATGGTCTTGTTGGCCGCCTGGGGCGTGACCAGAAGCATCGGGGTGTGGTTCCAGTAAGCGGTCTTGACCGGGGTCACGAAGTTGGTGATGCCGGGGCCGTTCTGGGCGATGGCCATCGACATCTTGCCGGATGCGCGGGTGTAGCCGTCGGCGATCATCCCGCCGGAGGTTTCATGTGCGCAGTCCCAGAACTTGATGCCCGCCGCCGGGAACAGGTCCGAGATCGGCATCATTGCCGAACCGATAATGCCGAACGCATTGTCGATGCCGTGCATTTGCAGGACCTTCACAAAGGCCTCTTCGGTAGTCATTTTCATGTTGGTCGTCCTTTTTCGAAGGGGGTCAGAGAATTTCGTCGCGAAGGTAGTAGTAGGGATACATGAACCGTTGGCCCAACCGGCGGAACGGAGTCAGGATGCCGTGGCTTGGCAGCGGTGAGGTGAAGATCGGAAGGTCGAGTTCCTTTCCCTCGCCGGCCACCAATTGCGCCAGACGCTTGCCGGCCATGGCGGAATACATCACGCCGTTGCCGCCGTAGCCCAGGGCATAGAAAATCGTCTCTTTCTTGTCCGGCTGGAAGATACGCGGCATCATGTCGTGGCTGACATCCACCCAACCCCACCAGGAATAATCAAGCTCGATTCCGGTCAGCGCCGGGAACTTGCGGTGCAGCCCCTTTTGCAGCAGGTCCAGGTGCTTGGGATTTTCCGCATCCGGTCCGGTGATTGCACTGCGGCTTCCGATCTGAACCCGGTCGTCCGGGAGAAAACGATAGTAGTGACGCAAGGTGCGCGTATCGGTCAGCGGGGATTTCACCTTGAACCCACACTCGGCCTTTTCGTCTTCCGTCAGCGGACGGGTCACGATCGAGTTCGACAAGATCGGCATCAGCCGGTGCTTGGTCTTCTCGTTCAGACCCGGGGGCGTGTACCCCGCCGTGGCCAGGGCCACCGCCCGCGCACGCACGGTGCCGCCGGGCGTGGTCAGATGGTGCACGCCGTCCTTGATCTTCCAACCCATGACGGGGCTGGCAGGGTGGATCGTGGCGCCCAGTTTGCGCGCAAGACGCACATAGCTGAACGCCAGCTTGGCGGCGTGAATGCAGGTGCCGTCCGGCTCCCACATGGCGCCGAAAGCCTCCTGGTCACGCACGTGGTTCTCGTGCAGTTCTTCGCGCCCGATGATGCGAGAGCCATAGCCGAACACTTCGTTCAGCAATGCGCTTTCTTTTTCGAGCTTTGGCATCACCTTTTCGCGGTGGGCCATGTAGTAATGCCCACCCGTTTGCGGATCGCAGTCGATGTCGTCCGACCCGATCAGGTCGTTGAACAGTTCGAAGGCTTCACCCACTTCGGCGTGCATTTTCTTGGCGACATCAACACCCCAGCGTTGAATCCACTGGGAGCGCTTGAGGCGTCCGGAAGAGATCTGCGCCTGGCCGCCGTTGCGCGTGGAGCAGCCCCAGGCGACCGTGTTGGCTTCAAGAACCGTGGCCTTGATCCCGTGTTCCTTGGCCAGGTGGATGGCCGTCGACAGCCCGGTGTAACCGGACCCGACAACCACGACATCCACGTCCATGTCACCGGACACGGCGCCATCATCTTCCGGCGGGGTTCCCGCCGTCCCGATCCAGTACGTCGGTGCGTAGTCCCGGTTGTGACCGGGACCTGCGTCTATGATCGGGTCATAGCGGGGGTCGTAGCTGGCCTTGGGCCAGTGACGGGGTCGTTTTGAATCAGGCATCGAAATGCTCCGTCAATCGGGGGGGGAGGTGGGGAAACTAGGCTTTGAAAGGTGGCCGTGCTTTGCGCAGCGCCTGCTTGACGACGATCTTGCCGTCGCGCAGCGTGAAGAGATCCGCGCCTTGCGCCTCGACCCGCATTCCGTTGGCATCGGTGCCCGAGAAGGTCCATTCCGAAACCGCGCGATCCCCGTGCACGAAGTGGCTGTGGTGATCCCAATGCGCGTCTTTCATCCCGGCCCATACGGCAGAGAATGCGTCGGCAATCGCCTTCGCGCCCTCGATCTTGGTGCCATACGCCTGCTCGCCGCCGACAGTGTAGAAAACGCAGTCGTCCGCGAAATGGGTCATGACTGCATCGACGTCATGACGGTTGAAAGCATCGAAAGTGTCCGCGAGGTCCTGGGCGGTCAACGTGGTGGTCATGTCATGTCTCCTTGTACGAGTTACTTGTTCACTACCGAGCCGTCGTCCTTGAACGGAACGACGAGTGTCGGAATGTCGGACCGGCGCAGCACAGAAATTGCCACCGTGCCGAGGAAGGTGTGGGTGAAGCTGTGATCGCGTGCGCCCAGAACGATCAGATCGCAGTTCAGTTCGTGCGCACGGCGCAGGATCTGCCGGGCGGGCTGGCCCTCGACGATCTCGATCGAGGTCACCTGGTCGCGGATCTTCGCATCCTCTCCGGTCAGGGCGCCCCAGAAGCGTGCCTGACGTTCGGCCAGAACTTCATGGATCATCTCGCCACGACGCTCGGTCGCCTTCTTGCGCATGTCGTCGTTCAGGATGAACATCTCGATTGCCACCCGTGCGTCGTCCGACAGCGGTTCGCTGACGTGCAGGACGTGGATTTCAGCGCCGGTGGCCTGCGCCAGGCTGGCCGCGTGGCGCAGCGCATAGGTGGAGCTTTGCGACAGGTCGGTTGCAAACAGGATGTTCGTGATCATCGGTTTCATCGGTAGATCCTTTCCCTAAGGTCAGTAGCCAAACAGGCGCGGCAGCCAGAGAGACAACTCCGGGAAGAACGCGATGATGAAGATTGCGATGGTGTTCACCGCCGCGAAGGGCAGGGCCCGGAGTGAGATGTTCTCGATCGAGATGTTCGAGATGCCCGAGGCAATGAACAGGTTCTCACCCAATGGCGGGGTCTGGAAGCCGATACCCAGGGTACAGATCATCACGACACCGAAGTGGATCGGATCAATCCCCATATTGTAGGCCACCGGCAGCATGACCGGCACCAGGATCAGGATCGCGGCAAGAGTTTCCATGAACATCCCGACAAACAGCAGGAAGAAGATGATGAGTGCCCAGATGACGTAGATGTTGTCGGTCAGGGACAGCATCCCGTCCGCAATGATCGCCGGGATCTGGTTTTCCACCAGCAAGCGGCCGAACACGGTGGCGGTGAACAGGATCAGCAGAACGCGGCCGGACAGCCAGGTGGTTGTCTCCAGGGCGCGGTTCATCGAAGCCATGTCCAGTTCGCGGTAGATGAACTTGCCGACGAACAGCGTGTAGAAGATGGCGACGATGGCGGCTTCGGTGGGGGTGAAGAAGCCCGAGTAGATGCCGCCCAGAATGACAACCGGTGCCATCAGCGACCAGAACCCGCGATAGAGCTCGCACAGGATGTTGCGCGCCGACCAACCCTCGGCCGAGCCGGTGTAGCCATGCTTCTTGCACAGGATCCAGTTCATGGTCAGCAGGCTGCCGGCGATGACAAAGGCCGGGATGAAGCCCGCGATGAAGAGCTTTGAGATGGACACGGTCTGGAAGGTGCCGAATTTCTCGACCGCTTCAGGCGGGGCCATCATGCCAAGCGCAGCGATGCCGAAGATGACCATCGGGATCGACGGAGGAATGACAATGCCCAGGCCACCGGCCGAGGCCGTCACGGCAGAGGCATAGCCCCGGTCATAGCCGCGCTTGATCATCGCCGGGATCATCAGCATGCCCACGGCGGCGGTTGTTGCCGGGCCGGAGCCGGAGATGGCGCCGAAGAACAGGCAGCCCATGACGGTCGCTGCGGAAATACCGCCGGTGAACGGACCTGCAAGGCTTTCCGCGACATTTATGAGCCGTTTGGATATGCCCGCCGCTTCCATGAGCGCTCCGGCCAGGATGAAGGCTGGCAGCGCCATCAGCGGGAAGGACCCGACCGAGGTGAATGCGATCTGAACGAACTTGATCGGGTTTTCACCCAGATACAGAAACGAGAGCAGGGACGAGACACCAAGTGCCACGGTGATCGGCGCGCCCAGGACCAGCAAAAGCAGGAAGCAGCCGAACAGAATTGTTACGATTTCATTTTCCATGGAAATTTCCCTCGAGCCGCTTACGCGTTGTCGTCGGTTTTGAAGTCATCAAGATCGATCTTGTCCGGGTCACGAACGTCGATGCCTTTGACAAGCTTCAGGTAATTCACCTGGATGATACGGATCGTCATCAGAGTGAACGCGAGCGGCAGGACCATGTAAATCCACTTCATCTCGATCCCGAGGGTCTGGGATTTCCAGAACTTGTTCATCTTGTTGAAGACGAAATCATAGGCGAGGTAGACGAAGTAGAGGTTGAAGAAGATCCAGAAGAGATCGGCGAAGCCCTCGATCCACTTGATCCAGCTTCGCGGCAGCATTCCGAACTGGAACGTGACCCGGTTGTGGGCGCTCATCTTGGCGGCATAGCTCGCGCCGAAGAAGACGAACCAGACGAACATGTAGACCGACAATTCCTCGATCCACGAGAACGAGTAGCCGAACATCTCGCGCGAAATGATTTGCGTGAACAGCAGGCACACGAACATCACCAGCAGCGCGCGGCACAGATAACTTTCGAAATTGTTCAGAAATGTCCAGAAACGACTCATTGCAGTATCCCCTCCCAGGTCGGGAAGCGCACCCAGCGTGCGCTTCCCATTGGCTGTGGACTGTCGATTACTCGACGGTTTCGCGGCCAAGCGCGGTCAGCACTGCATTCAGCTTTTCGACACCGCCGATGGAGTCGTAGAACTGCGGCCAGACAGCCGTTGTTGCCAGTTCGATGAACTCGGCTTCGCCGTCCTGCGGGTCGGAGATTTCCATGCCGCGCGACACCAGTTCTGCCTTGATGGTTTCTTCCTGGTCGAGCAGGAACTGGGCAGAGTACTCGGTGGCAGCCTGGCCGGCGGCCAGAACGGCGGCCTGGTCGTCAGCGGACAGACCCTGGAACACCGATTCCGAAACGACCAGCGGTTCGATCGAGAACAGGTAACGCAGGTTGGTGATGTACTTCTGAACTTCGTCGAACTTCATCGCGTACACGGTGATGTAGGGGTTGTCCTGGCCGTCGACGACTTTCTGCTGCAGACCGGTGAAGGTTTCCGACCACGCCATCGGGGTCGGGTTGACGCCCCATGCCTTGTAGGTCGAAATCATGATTTCGTTCGGGGGAACGCGGATCACGAGACCCTGAAGGTCGGCCACCGATTCAACCGGACGGGAAGAGTTGGTCAGAACGCGGAAGCCGGAATAGGCCCAACCGATGATCCGTACACCGGCGTCGCGGATGGTGTTTTCCACCAGCTCTTGGCCGATCGGACCCTGGGTCACGGTGATGGCATCTTCAAGGCTCAGGATCACGTAGGGCAGGGTCAGGGTGCCCACGGTCGGCGAGAACGGGGTGATGTTGTTGATGGCCAGGATCGAGAAGTCCAGCGTTCCGATTGCCAGATCGTTCACAGTTGCCTGCTCGTCGCCCAACTGGCCGTTCAGAAACAGGGATGCGGTGTGATCCGTGTTTTTCTCGAGCTCGGCGATGAACGCCTTGCCCAGGGCTTCCTGCGTGCCACCGGCACCGTCGCCAACGGCGATCTTGAAGTTGTCGGCTTGGGCTGCACCCATGCTGAGAAGAAGGGAAGTCGCGGCTGCTGTCGTGACGGCATTGAACCGTGAAAAGATCGTCATGAGTTCCTCCAAGTGTTGGTTGCGCATCAGCGCTTTGCCTGCGGAAAAATCTTGTTGTTCACCCCAAGCTGAACCGTGATAGCGGAATTTTCCCGCGATCGGTTAGGGCCAGAAATATTATTGACTTAGACCAGATGGTCTCACAGGGTGACGTATGCCCAAACCTCGCATCGCTGCCGACGCGTTTTTTATTGATCGCGACTCAAATCGGTCCTTGCAGGCCCAGATTCGAGAACGCGTTGTTGCGTCAATCCTGTCGTCACAGGCCATGCCCGGCGCTCTGATGCCATCGTCCAGAAAACTGGCCGAGTATCTGGGCGTGGCCCGCATGACCGTGACTTTGGCCTATCAGGAATTGGTCGATCAGGGCTTTCTGGAAACACGCAGCCGGAGTGGATACATCGTCGCCGACACCGGTGCGCTGCCGCGCGTGCAGTCGGAAGGTAGAATAGAAAACATTGAAAACAATGGTATTTGGAGGAACGTCCTCTCAGAACAGCTTGTGAGGCGCCGTCGCATTGTCAAACCGCGAGACTGGAGTCTTCTGCCCTATCCGTTTGTATTCGGAGAGATGGATTCCAGCATCTTCAAGTATACAGCGTGGCGGGAATGTGTGCGTCAGGCCCTGGGAAGACGCGACTTTGACCTGATGGCCCGCAACGATGCCACGGACGATCCGCTGCTGGTCAACTACATCCGAACCCGGATGTTGCCGCGCCGTGGAATAACGGCAAAGCCAAGCGAAATCCTGATCACTGTTGGCGCACAAAACGCGATCTGGCTGGCGATCGAGCTTCTGACCCGCGGCCCCTTGAAGGCGGTTTGCGAGAACCCGGGGTATCCCGACACGTTGCAGGCCCTCAGGTGGTGCGGTGCCGACGTCACAACAGTGGATGTCGATGAGCACGGGCTGCCGCCCGACGGTATTCCCGACGGGACCCAGGCCGTTTTCGTGACCCCCAGCCACCATGCGCCCACCGGGGCCACGATGTCGCGGTCGCGCCGCGCGCATCTTCTTGAACAGGCCCGATCCCGGGATTTCATCGTTGTTGAAGACGACTACGAATTCGAAATGAGCTTCATTGAACCGCCCAGCCCAGCCCTGAAGGCCATCGATCGCGACCAGCGCGTGCTTTATGCGGGCAGTTTTTCCAAGGCGCTGTTTCCAAGCCTCAGGTTGGGATACCTCGTCGGTCCCGAACCGGTGATCGCCGAAGCCCGGGAACTGCGTTCGATGATGCTTCGTCATCCGCCGGGGCACCTGCAACGGACGGCAGCGTACTTCCTGGCCCAGGGCCACTATGATTTGCTGATCCGCGACATGAGAAGAGAGTTTTCCAAGCGCCGTGAAGCGGTTGTCCATGCGATTGCCAAGACGCAGCTTGAAATCGCCGGGGCCGCGCGTTTCGGGGGAACAAGTCTTTGGCTTAAAACCCCGGATGGCATGGATACCGAAGACATTGCGAAAGAGCTCATCCGCGACGGCGTTGTCATCGAACCCGGCGCGCCGTTCTTCAGTGGGAATGACCAGCCAACAGAGTACTTCAGGCTCGGCTACTCTTCGATACCGCTCGACAGGATCCCCGAGGGCATTCGGCTGATATCCGAGAAAGCCAGGGTTGCCGAAGGGCCGTGATTTCAGGTGGTTCCGATGGCGTAAACATGCCGGATGGCCAAGTAATAAATGGGGTGTCGCAGCCTCAGGCTGGAAAGCAGATGTCCGGTCCAGCCACCGCGTTCCGGGTCTGGCCCTGCCGGCCATGTGGCGCATCCATCTACGGCGTCACCAGGCCCTTTGGACAAACCAGCTGGTATCGGCCTATTTTTCTTCGGACCAGCCCGCGGCACGCAACTGGGTCAGAACCTGCGCTGCATGTTCCGGATACTGATAGAACCGCTTCACAGCGCGTTCGGGCCGGAAGTCAGGCCAGCTTGCCCCCAGTTCTTCCAACAGGGCCATGGCGGCGCTGGTGTTGCCAAGCGCCTGATTGGCTGCGGCCTTGTACATCAGGGTCAGTTCACTGACCGGGCCGCCCTGTTGGATCGCGGTGTTGATGGATGCGATGGCGGTTTCGTGGTTTCCAAGGTGGAAGTTCGCGACCGCGTAAATGTTCAGATGGGCAGGGTGGCGCCCCTTGTTGTTCCTTGGGCGGCTGGGGTCGGAGGCCTCGGCGGACTCCGCGAAATTTCCGGTCATTCCCAGGATGACCCCGTGAAAATCCAGTGTCTTGCCATCTTCGCCATTCAGCGAGGCCGCAAGCCGGCTCAGATCGACAGCGCGGGGATAATCGCCCTTTACAAAGGCAACCCAGGCCGCGGCCGACTGGGACCAGCCGTTGCGCGGGTTCAGGTCGATGGCCGTGTCGGCCAGTGACTCGGCCTCGGTCAACAACGCGTCGCGCATCTCTGCGTCGGGGGCGAGCAGGGCAAGCGTTCCAAGGCTGTGCGCGGCCCCGGCATAGCCTTCCGAGGACGTCGGGTCGATCTGCATGGCATCGCGATACATGGCCGTGGCAAGCTTCTGATGGGTGACATCCGCGATCGGGAACAGCAGCCCGCTGGCCTGTTCGGCCAGGTTTGCCGCCTGAAGCGCCGCCGTGGACTTCTGCGCAAAGGCGGTGCGTTCCAACTGGTTGCGGGCCGCGTGATCCTTTGGCCCGACCACGGGCGGCGCGGTCTGCCCCCGCAAAACAAGCGTCGCGGCCAGAACCACCAAAGCCAGTGCCAGGACGGCAACGACCAGCCGGGGCAGATCGCCAAGCGGTCGATGCGCCGCAACCGGGGCCACGGGATTGGAAGCGGGATCCTGCGCCACCGGTTCGACAGACTGGAAGCGCGGTGCATAGCCTCCGCTGTCGATGTAGACCCGTGTGGGATCCCCGGCACCTTCGTCTTCGTAGTATTCGGACAGCCTGCGCCGCAACCGGCCCGCATCGACCCGCACGATGCTGTCGCTGCCGTCGTCCGGTGCCCGTCCATAGACATCCTGGGCAATGGTCTTGCCGGCAATGAGATGGGCCCGACCCGCAAGGCTCTCTTCGGTCACATAGCTCAGGAACGCCCGCAACCGATCGGCATTGGCAAATGCCGAACTGGCCAGAACGCGATCGAGTTCCATCCGGATGGCACGCTCGGGCAGCGCACTGGCCGCGGCCCGGTTCTTTCTGCTGTCGGCCATGAAACTGGAAAGCCTTTGGAATGAGTGCGTTACGAGATGTTAAACCGCCGGTTTAATCCCGGTTATACGGTATAATCCTTGTTCCGGAAATCAAGGATGCCACAACCTGCCACGATGAGCGTGGAAAGAGAACCGGACAATCCCGCGGCACCCACCGCAGAACAGTTCTTCCCGGAATGGCGGGAGGACATCCGGCGTCTGCGCGCAAACCGTCCGATCTTCGATGAGATATGTCGCGACCTTGAACTGGTGGCAGGGATGCTTCGGGACAAGGACCCCGATGACCCAGCGGCGACCGAGTGTCTTGAAGGTCTGAAAGACGAAATCCGTCGCGCCCTGATGCGCGACCCCGGTGGTGCATGAAGACGTCAGAACAATGGCACCGCTGACTTCAACAGGAGAGAAATGATGACAACGGATAGAAGAAAGCCGAGTGGCGGCACGTTCGCTGCGGCAGCCATGATGGCGGGCGGGCTGTTGTCGGCCCCCGCGTGGGCGCAAAGCTCGCAAGGAGCCGGCGAGATCATCCATGATGCCGAGTTCTACGTTCTGCACGCGCAGAATGGCGAGCGTTGGGTCACCGAGGATGCCGACATTCAGGCCAAGCTTGCCGAACTGGAAGAAAAATTCGGCACCCCGCCCAACCTGATCCACATCATGTGGGATGACACGGCGTACGGCGATCTGGGCATCCCGGCCATCCAGGCCGTGCGTGGGCTTGAGACGCCCAACATCAATGCGCTGGCCGAAGACGGCATGATGTTCACGCGCATGTACACCGAGGTTGGCTGTACGCCAAGCCGCGCCGCGGCTGTCACCGGGCGCTTGGCGGTTCGCAGCGGCATGTACAATATCGGCATGCTGCAGGAGAGCCACGGGCTGGCCGACGAAGAGGTCACCATGGCCGAGGTCCTGTCCGAGGCCGGGTACGCGACCGCCTTCTATGGCAAGTGGCACCTTGGCGATATCGAACAAAGCTATCCACATAACCAGGGTTTCGACGAGGCGCTGTTCACCGGCTACAATCAGATCCTGTCGCTGAACTCGCGCGAGGCCGAGCAGGGCAACGCGTCCATCGGCCTGTTCGAGGACATGCTGATCGAAGACATCTACAAGCTTGACGACACATTCATCACCAAGGATTGGGTGATGGTCGCCGAAGGCACCAAGGGCGGCGAAACCCTGCAATGGCGCGACAACAGCTATGAGAGCTACGAGATGATCGATGCCGAGGGCATGGATCGGATGTTTGCCTTCATGGAGCGCAACGTCGAAGCAGGTCAGCCTTTCTATGTCGCCAACTGGCCGATGATGGCCAGCTTCCTGCCGACGCGCCCGAAATGCACACGCGCCCGCGCGCTGCTGCAAAACGGGCTGCAATGCACCGTTGATCCGATGATCGCCGAGATCCGCGCCAAGCTTGAAGACCTGGGCATCGCGGAAAACACGCTGATCGTCGCCATGGCCGACAATGGACCGATGTCGCACAACCCACCTCCGGGCACCGGATTTGCTGAAACCATCTTTCGCGGTGGCAAGGGTGATTTCCTTGAAGGCGGCGTGCGGGTTCCGGCCTTTGCCGTCTGGCCGGGCATGATCGAGGCCGGCTCTCTGCCCGGCGACATGATCCACATCACCGACATCTTCACCACCTTTGCCAGTGTGGCGGGCGCGCTCGACAATGTGCCCATGGATCGGGTGATCGACGGGCTGGACCAGACCGCGCTGCTGCTGAATGGCGACAGTCACGGGCGGCGGGATTATACCTTCACCTATGCGGGCCCGCAGCTGGGTGCGATCGTGAAGGGCGACTACAAGCGCCACTTCATATCGCCCGACCCGGTCGGTGACGCCAGCGGCATTCCGGCAGCGTTCTACTTCCTGCCGTCCGACCCGCGCGAGGTGCAGCCCATGCTGACCAACCTGATCCACCTGAAGCGTCCGTTCAACCGGATGCGTCTGCGCCACGATCTGTGGAAGCAGCGTTACCCCGACCGTCCCGAGGTGCACGGCATCCCGTGGACCGGGATCGCGAATGCATCCGAGGCGCTGACCCAGGAACAGAACCCGCAACTGGTTCTGAAGGATCTGCCGTTCGATCCGTTGGAATACATCGAGCATCTGGATCAGTTGCCGTTTGACCCGGCGATGGATCCGAACATCGGCGAGTAAACCGCGCAGATCCCGGCCTCTGTGATTGGGGGCCGGGGTTCATTGTGGTCCGGCCCGGGCAGCCGCCCTCAAGGCCGGACCGCTTTTCCTTGGAGATGCCCCAAATGCCGTTCCCAACGTCCGCACGCCTTGTCTGCACCCTAGGCTTTCTGTCCTGCATTGCCACCGGCGTTCATGCCCAGTCCGAGGAAGAACTTGCCAAGCAACTGGCCAATCCGATTGCCTCGCTGGTCTCGGTTCCGGTCGAGGGGATCTATGACCAGGGTCTCGGGGCGGACGGCAAGGGCTCGCAAACCGCCCTTGTGGTCAAGCCTGTCATTCCGTTCAGCATCTCTGAAAACTGGAACGTCATTTCACGAACGATCATCCCGTTCGTCTGGCAAAGCGACATCACGCCCGGACCGTCCCGTGATGGCCTTGCAGATGTGGTGCAGAGCTTCTTCTTTTCGCCCAAGCAGCCCACGGCTGGCGGCCTGACCTGGGGCGTCGGACCGGTCTTCCAGATCCCCTTCGATGTGGTCGCGACCGCAGACAACCGCCCAGGCCGCAACGAATGGGGCGCCGGCCTGACGGGTGTGGCCCTGAAGCAATCCGGGCCGTGGACCTATGGCATTCTGGCCAATCATATCTGGAACGTCGACGCGTCGGACCCCACGCAGAGCGACACCTTTCTTCAGCCCTTCGTGAGCTACACCACGCAGGATGCCTGGACCTTCGCGCTGAACACGGAAAGCACCTATGACTGGGTCAACGCGCAGTGGACCACGCCGGTCAATCTCAAGACCAGCAAACTGGTGTCCTTCGGCCGTCAGCGGGTCAGCCTGTCCGCCACGGCGCGTCATTGGGCCATTTCGCCGACAGGCGGGCCAGAGGGGTGGGGCGTGACGCTTGGGGCGACATTCCTGTTTCCAAAGTAGGGCGCCTGCGCACGGCTTGGGTTGAACGAAGACACCGGTTTTCCGGTCTCGCCGGGAAGCCGCCGATTTGCGGTGATTGGCAGGCAACCGCCTGGCCCAACGCGCATGGATTTCAACAAAGAGCGCCGCACATTGCGAGCAGGCCTGACCCGACTCCCGATCCCGGACATATCCCGCGCTCGGGGGGCAAGGAGTTTTCCTTGTCCATGATGCCCCACAACGACAACGGCGTTTTCATTCCTGTAAACTAGAGAGTCCCAATGGCTGGGCTCTCAGGAGGAAAAAATGCAAACTGCCAAGCGAATGACGGCTTTGATCGTGGCTTTTCTGGTGACGGGGGCCGCGGTCGCTCAGGAACATGACGAAAGCTATCATGCCGATTTCATCTTCGGTGCGCCGCTTCAGCCGACCGAAGCCTGGATCATCACTCGGGGTGGTCGGCTTTACGACAATTGGTACGTCACGCAGGGGCTGGACGAACCCGACAGCACTCATCCCGATTGGCCGGCGTCCAACAGTCGTACGGGCGCGACCACCTGGCGCTGCAAATCGTGCCACGGGTGGGACTATCGCGGTGCAGACGGCAAATACAAAAGCGGTTCCTACCAGACCGGCATCATCGGTGTCTTTGGCTATTCCGGTGACGCATCTGCCCTGGAAGCGGTCTTGCGGGACCACGGCTATACCGAGGACATGATCCCATCCGCGCAGTCCGCCTATATCGCAACTTTTCTTGCCAGGGGTTTGGACGACATGAACGCGGTCATCGATCTGGAAAGCGGGGAAGTGTCGGGTGACACGGCGCATGGCGCAGCCATTTTCCAGACGCAATGCGCGGCCTGCCATGGCTTCGACGGACGTGCGCTGAACTGGGGCGATAGCGACGACCCCGGTTATATCGGCACCGAGGCCAACGCGAACCCGTGGGAGGTCCTGCACAAGATCCGTAACGGTCATCCGGGTGTCGAAATGATCTCGTTGGGGGCGTTCGACTTGCAGCACGCGGTCGATGTTCTGGCCTACACCCGGACCTTGCCGGTGAAATAGACCGCATCTGGCGATAGCTTTACGGGGGCATCGGTTGGGGGTGTTCCTGCCGTCGCTGCCCGCATCGAAGCCAGAGGGTTGGATTGTGACGGGCGGTTGTCATCAACCGCCCGAACGGCACAGTTCCTTGGACACGGACCGCGCCAGAGCGGGGCGTCTGCATTGGCTAGCAGGACTCGCGTTCAATCATTTCAAATCCCAGGTCCGTCACCGGCTGGACCAGATCGTTGTTGTCCAGCCGGGCCAGCAATTGCTCGGCGGCGCGGTTGCCAAGGGCATCGCGGTCGACCCGCACCGTTGTGAGCGCGGGATGCACATCGGCCGCGTAGTCCTGATCTCCGAACCCGATCACGGCAATGTCGTCGGGAATGCGGATCCCGCGGACCTGCGCTTCGACAAGGATTCCGTGGGCAAGCAGGTCGGAACTGCAGAAGATGACTCCGCGCGCAAACCCCTGTGCATCCAGCAAGTGCCGAAGGGCCTTGCGGCCTTCGCCAATGCGCGCGGCACCATCTATATCGGCACGGGCCACGCGCTGACCGCCAAGCGCCTCGAACTGGGTGGCAAAGGCCGACCTGCGCCGGTGGGCGCGTTCGTCGGCGGCGGTCACGGTGGCGGCCTGCGTGTATCCCTTCTTGCGGGCGAATTCGGCAACGGCGCGGCCCGCATCCGTATGGCTGAACCCGACGCACAGATCGATGGGAGAGCTGGTCAGATCCCAGACCTCGACCACCGGGATGCCGGCCCCCAGAAGCAGGCGCCGGGCCTGCGCGCTGTGATGTATCCCCGTCAGCAGCATGCCATCTGGCCGCCGTGACAGATGTGCGGCGACAAGGGCCTCTTCCTCGGCCGGTGCGAACCCGGTTTCCGACAGCAGGATCTGGTAGCCGGCCCCGCGCATGTGTTCGCTGAAGCTGCGCACGAAGGTTGAATAGACCACATTGGTAATCGACGGGATCAGCGCGGTGACAAGACGGGACTTGTTGGACGCCAGTGCGCCGGCGATGGCGTTGGGCACGAAGCCCGTGACCTCGATCGCCTCGCGAATGCGGCGCAGGGTGTCGGGCGAAACCTTCGACGGATCCGACAGGGCGCGGGACACGGTGACCTGGCTGACCCCGGCCATGCGCCCGACCGCGGCCATGGTGACGCGCTTGTTGGCGTTGCGTGTGTCCCGATCCTGTCCCATGCGCGCAATATTCCGTCCTTTCTGCGTCAGGGCAACGGGGTCAGCCCGTTGCCGCGATCTTCGCCTGACGCCGTGACAGATAGATCGACGCGGTCAGCGATCCGATGATCAGCACCCACAGAAGCATCGCGATCCAGCTTTTGGTGAAGAAGATCGACAGGGTGCCGAAGCTTTCAAGGCTCTTGACGAAATAGATCTCGGCCGACGGACCAAGGATGAAGCCGATGATGAAGGGTGCGATTTCCAGCCTCAGCTTGACCGCGAGCCACCCGAAGAGCCCGAAGATGAGCAGGGTCCAGACATCGAACATGATGCCATAGTTGATCGTATAGGCGCCGATGACGCACATCATCAGGATGATCGGAAACAGCACGTGTTTTGGAATGGTCACCACCAGTGCGAAATAGCGGATCGCGAAATACATCATGGCGAACATGGCGATATTGGCGACCAGCATCGCGAAGATCATTGCGTTCCAGGTGTCGGGGTTGTTGCCGATGAACAGCGGGCCGACCTGAATGCCCTGCAGCGTGAAGGCTCCGATCAGCAGGGCCGTGGTGCTGTCGCCCGGAATGCCCAGCGACAGAAGCGGTACCAGCGCCCCGCCGGTCAGCCCGTTGTTGCCGGATTCCGACGCCATCAGGCCCGTGGGCTCTCCCTTGCCGAAGTTCGCGGATTTCTTCGAGAAGGTCTTGGCCTGCGAATAGGCCAGGATCGAGGCCGCCGAACCGCCCACGCCGGGCAGGATGCCCACGAAGGTGCCGATGCCAGAGGAGCGCAACAGGTTGACCGTCTGTCCCTTGAAGACCGAGAACGAGAAGGACGAGCCCTTGCCGATCTTCACGTCCCCGCGGCTTTGTCCCTTGGGCACGCCCAGTTCCGCCTGATCCAGGATCGCGGCCAGCCCGAAGACGCCGATCAGCACCGGCAGCAGGGAAAACCCGCTGTCCAGCCAGTACTCCGTGCCCGGTGGCACCAGCCGAAGCTTGCCGTTGCCGCCGTCGGAAATGTCATAGACGCCGATCAGCGAGATGAAGATGCCCAGAAACCCCGAGAAGATGCCCATCAGCAGATCGGTCGACAGCGCCGCCATGACGGTCAGCGCAAAGAGGATGATCAGGAACTTTTCGACGTAGGAAAACTCGATGGCGAATTCCGCAAGCGAGGGGGCGGCCAGGTACAGCGCCAGCAGGCTGACGATGCCGCCAACGAAAGAGGCGCAGATGCCGATGCGCAGGGCCTTCTCGCCCTCGCCCTTCTGCGCCATCGGGTAGCCGTCGAAGGTTGTGGTGATGGAGGAGGGGGTGCCGGGAATGCCCAGCAGGATCGCCGGTACCAGCCCGCCCGAGATGCCGCCAACATAAAGACCCAGCAGCAGCGCCAATCCATTCTCCAACCCCAGCGAATAGGTCAACGGAAGGCACACGGCGACGGCCATGGTGGCCGTCATGCCGGGGATCGCTCCGAAGATGATGCCGACGAAGGTGCCGCCAACAACAAGGAACAGAAACAGCGGCGAAATGATCGAAAGGAATTCCATGGCGCGGGCCTCAGGGTAGGGTGAGGAAAAAGATCTCGGTGAACAGCCACCAGACGAAAGACGGGCCGATCACGGCGATCACCAGCATGACCAGCACCTGCCGCAAGGGGCGCTCATGCATGAACAACAGTCCCGTCGCCAGCACATAGGGGATCGAGCAGATCAGAAACCCAAGCCCCGTGTTCGGCCAGAAGTTGCCCACCGGCACCATGAGCGAGAAGTAGAGCACGGTCAGCACGAGCGTTCCGAAGAACCGCAACTTGTCCATGTCCGCAAACGTCTGGCGCCAATTGGGCCCCGAGGCCGCGATCCGGTCGCGCCGGGTGATCAGGATGGCAATGCCAAGAAGCGCCAGAATGCTGCCGATCAGGATCGGAAAGACCAGATGCGAGCGTTCAAAGTCGATGGTGACCTGACCCAGGTTGCCCATGCATGCCTCCCTTCAAGGAACCAGAACGGCCCGGGCACAGGGTGCGCCCGGGCCGGATGTGTGGGATCAGGAACCGCCGGAGATTTGTTCGATGACCTTGGCGTAGGTCTCCCGCTTGTCCGTCAGGTGCTGACGTGCTTCATCCGCAGGCAGGAAGTTGGGGATGAAGAACGATGCCTTCTGACGATCCTGGATCGCGCCCTTGTCGTAGATGGCAGTCAGCGCGGCATCGACCTGATCGATGATCGCCGGATCCATGTCCTTGTTGTACAGGAAGAAGAATTCCTTATCGAAGGTGAAATCCTGCGTGCCGTCCAGTGTCACGCTGGTCGCGGGCGAGGCGTATTGCAGCATCTGGTCACGGGTGGTGTTGCCCATGCCGGCGGCGGGGGCCTGCTCAAGGGTCGCCGGGCGCGCGGTGATCCAGACAAAGCGCATGCACTTCTGGTCATCGGCAGGCAGTTGGGTGAACTGCTCGTTGGCCTGGATCGAGCCGTTGATGACATCGGCCAGATCATCCCACATCGCCTGGTTCTTGTCGGATTGCGATCCGGTGTTGACGGCCACGATGTTTTCCTCGGATCCCGGTGCGCGCACCGAAGCGGCGTTCTTCATGGCCGAGAAGCCGATTTCAGACACGCCGCCGGGCTGGATGGCCACGCGCACGCGGTCGCCATTGGCGGCGGCGGTCAGGATGTCGTCCATCGACTGATAGGGGCTGTCGCAGCCCACCAGATAGGCGTTGCCCGGGTTGATCGCGACGGTCTGGCCCACGGTGTAGCCTTCGAACGGGTCGGCATAGCCGGTCACCCCGTAGAGGTTCCCCAGATAGGACTGGTCGTGAAAGATCATCAGCGTGTTGCCGCGGCTGTCCCGACCCAGTGCCTTGAAAGCCTCGGTGGCGCCGACCGCGTCAACCTTGATGTTGATGCCAAGCTGTTCGGCCAGGGCTTCGGCCACGATGGCCGAGTTCTGGTAGGTGTCGCCGCCCGTCGAGGTGGAGCCGATCACGAGGCGCACGTTGCGGGGCAGTTCCTGCGCGGCCGAGGCCACCGGCTGGATGAGGAGCGCCGCGCTGCTGGCGGCTGCAAGAAGGGTTCTGCGGGTCAGTTTCATGAGGTCCTCCCGTTTGGCCGCACGCGGCCACTGGATTACAATCTGTTGCGCCTCCTCCAGCGCAAAGCGCGACTCGCAGTTGCGATGAAAGCGCATACATGGCCTTAGATCATCGCCAGCGCTGCGTTGTCAAGCTGCACGGCGCGCACCTTCTGGCCATTGCGGGTGAAGCGGTCTGCGTTGACATCAATTTATGTAAGCGCATACAAAAGGGGAATATCCTCGGGAGAGACACATGACGGATTCGCGGAAGAAGACGCCAGAGACCCTGCGCAGCGCGCGCTGGTTCGGGCCCGACGACCTGCGCAGCTTCGGACACAGATCGCGGATGATGCAGCTCGGCTATGCGGAAGAAGAGTTTCGCGGCAAGCCGATCATCGGCATCCTGAACACCTGGTCGGAAATCAACTCGTGCCACGGCCATTTCCCCGAGCGTGCCAGGGAAGTGAAACGCGGCGTCCTTCAGGCGGGCGGTTTCCCGATCGAGATGCCGGTCCTGTCGGTGGACGAGCAGTTCACCAAGCCGACCTCGATGCTGTATCGCAACATGCTGGCGATGGAGACCGAAGAGGTCATCCGCTCGCATCCCTTCGACGCGGTGGTTCTGATGGGTGGCTGCGACAAGACCACGCCCGCGCTGATCATGGGCGCGCTGTCGGCCGGGGTTCCCTTCCTCTTTCTGCCCGCCGGCCCGATGCTGCGCGGCAATTACGCGGGCAAGATCCTTGGTTCTGGCTCGGATGCCTGGAAATACTGGGACGAACGCCGGGCCGGCAACATCTCGGACGAGGAATGGCGCGGCGTGCAGGGCGGCATCGCGCGCTCTCACGGTGTGTGCATGACCATGGGTACGGCCTCGACCATGACCGCCATCGCGGATTCGCTGGGCCTGACAATGGCCGGGGCCTCGTCCATTCCTGCCGTCGATGCCAACCACAGCCGCATGGCATCAAGCTGCGGCCGCCGGATCGTTGACATGGTGTGGGAGGATATGACCCCCGACCAGATCGTGACACCGGCCGCGGTGCGCAACGCCGCCATCGTGGCCATGGCCACGGGCTGTTCGACAAACGCCGTCGTGCATCTGGTTGCCATGGCACGGCGGGCCGGGGTTGATCTGACGCTGGATGAACTGGATGCGCTGGGGCGCGAGACCCCGTTGCTGGCCAATATTCGGCCGTCGGGCAAGGACTACCTGATGGAGGATTTCTTCTATGCGGGGGGTCTTCTGGCGATGATGAAGCAGATCGGCGACCGGCTGGACACCACCTGCATGACCGTCAACGGCAAGACCGTGGGCGAGAACATCGCCACCGCCCAGGTCTACAACGACGACGTGATCCGCCCGCTGTCGAACCCGGTCTACCACGAAGGCTCTCTGGCGGTGCTGCGCGGCAATCTCTGCCCGGATGGGGCGGTCATCAAGCCCGCGGCCTGTGATCCGAAATACCATGTGCATGAAGGCCCGGCACTGGTCTTCGACAGCTATCCCGAAATGAAACAGGCGGTGGATGACGAGGATCTCGATATCACCCCCGACACGGTGATGGTGTTGCGCAATGCCGGACCGCAGGGCGGGCCGGGTTTTCCCGAATGGGGCATGCTTCCCATTCCCAAGGCGCTGATCAAGCAGGGCCATCGCGACATGCTGCGGATTTCGGATGCCCGGATGTCGGGCACCTCCTATGGCGCCTGCGTGCTGCATGTGGCCCCCGAAAGCTTCGTGGGCGGGCCGCTTGCCTTGCTCAGGACCGGCGATACGGTGCGGCTGGACCTGCCGAACCGGTCGCTGGACATGCTGGTGCCCGAGGCCGAGCTTGAGGCCCGCCGCAACGCCTGGACCCCACCAGAGCCGCGCTTTCAGCGGGGCTGGGGCTGGATGTTCACCAAGCACGTGGGGCAGGCCGATACGGGCTGCGATTTCGACTACCTGCAACGCCAACACGGCCCCGCCGCCGGTGAACCGGATATCTTCTGATGACCCATGATCTCGACACAGCGCTTGCCGGCATCTCCGGCATTCTGGTCACGCCCTATGATGCCGAGGGGGAGATCGCGCCTGGGAAACTGGTGCCGATCCTTGACCGCGCCTTGACGGCGGGCGTGCACATGCCCGTGGTGAACGGCAATACCGGCGAGTTCTACGCCCTGACCACCGATGAAGCCTGCACCATGGTGCAGGAGGTTTCGGCCATGGTTGCAGGCCGTGCGCCGGTGCTGGCCGGGGTCGGGCGCGGCATCCGTGATGCCTGCCGTCTTGCCGAAGCCTCTGCCGCCGCCGGGGCCAGCGCGTTGATGATCCATCAGCCGCCCGATCCCTTCGTCAGCCCGCGCGGCACCGTCGACTATGTCAGGGCAGTCTCGAAAGCCTCGGGCGGTCTGCCGATCATGCTGTACCTGCGCAACGATGCCATCGGCACCGATGGCATCAAGGCGCTGTGCGATATCGACGGGGTCAAGGGCGTGAAATGGGCGACGCCCAACCCGTTGAAGCTGGCCGCTGCCATCGCCGCCTGTGATCCCGGCATCACCTGGGTCGGCGGGCTGGCTGAGGTCTGGGCGCCGCCGCTTTATGCCGTCGGCGCGCGCGGGTTCACCAGCGGGTTGATCAACGTCTGGCCGGAACGCTCGGTCGCGATCCATGCGGCATTGGCCACGGGCGACTATCCGCAGGCCAACCGCCTGATCGAAGACATGCGTGCGTTCGAGGATATCCGGGCCGAGGAGTTGAACGGCACCAATGTGACCGGGGTCAAGGCGGCGCTGCTGGCCCAGGGCCTCGACTGCGGCCCGACCCGCCCGCCATCGGCCTGGCCCCTGACCCCGGCGCAACAAGGCAAGCTTGATACGTTCATGGCGGCAAACGGGCTGGTTTGACGGAACAGGGACGGCCGATGTTCCATATCGGTGTGAAACCACACAGAATCTGGCAGGGTGGCTGGCATCCCTTGGGCAACGGCACCGGAGAAAATCATGAACCTAACCGAACGCACGGAAATCACCCGCCAGATCGCGGTCGAAGCCGGGCAATTGGCCCGGGACTACTTCCGGCAGATCGACACCCTGAAGATCGAGAAGAAAGGCCACCAGGATTTCGTGAGCGCGGCCGACCGCGAGGTCGAGGTTCTGGTGCGTCGCCGTCTGGCCGAGCATTTTCCCGAGGACGCCATCGTGGGCGAGGAACATGCGCCGACCGAAGGGTCCTCGGGCTTCACCTGGGTGATCGATCCCATCGACGGCACCACGAATTTCGTCAACGCCATTCCAGCCTGGGTGGTGGTGATCGCCGGGGTCGAGAACGGCCAGACCTGTATTGGGGTCATCCACGATCCCTGTCACGACGAAACATTCGTGGCCGTGCGCGGCGAGGGCGCGCGTTTGAACGGGCATCCGATCTCGGTTCCGCGCGACCTGACCCTGCGCGACGGCAGCGTTGCTGTCGGCCATTCCAACCGCATCGCTTCAGAGGCAACAGCCCGGCTTGTGGCCGCGATCCTGAATGCCGGGGGCCTGTTCCACCGCAATGCCTCGGGGGCGCTGTCGCTGGCCTATGTCGCCGCCGGTCGGTTGCTGGGATATTCCGAAGCGCATATGAACGCCTGGGACTGTCTTGCCGGTCAATTGCTGGTCGCCGAAGCTGGCGGCAAGGTCGAGGCTCAGGACGCCGACCAGATGATTGCAAATGGCGGGCGCGTCATTGTCGGTGCACCGCGCGTGTTCGACGACCTTGTGCGCCTGTACGAAGCCGCGTTGGTGCCTAGCCCTTCGGAATAAGGACCGGCCCGGTGGGCTGGAAGCTCACCTTGACGTCCGATCCGACCTCAAGCGGGGCATCGACGTTTTCCTGTACCGCGAACATTGTGCCGAAGCTGGCTTCAAGGGTGTACTCCATGCGGATGCCCACATAGGTCGACTTGATGATCCGGGCGTCAAAGCCTTCGTCCCGACCAATCACCAGGCGCGACGGCCGCACCGCAAGGGTCGCTGGACCGACGGGCATCCCGCGCGAGGGCAGGGAGAACCGGTAGCCATCCACCGCGATCTCGGCGCGCTCTCCGTGAAGGGCGGTGATCTCGCACGGCAGCAGGTTCGCCTCGCCGATGAAATCCGCAACGAAGCTGTCGACCGGCGCGTCGTACAACTGGCGCGGTGTGCCGATCTGCGCGATGGAGGCGTTGCGCATCACCACGATCTCGTCGGACACCGCCAGCGCCTCTTCCTGATCATGGGTGACATAGACAACGGTCAGACCCAGATCCTGCTGGATCGCGCGGATGTCCTCGCGCACCTGGCGACGCAGCTTGGCATCGAGGTTCGACAGCGGCTCGTCGAACAGCAGGACCTGCGGTTCCAGAACCAGCGCGCGGGCCACGGCCACCCGCTGTTGCTGACCGCCCGACAACTCGCTGGGCAGCCGGTCGTCGAACCCCTTCAGGCCGACCAGGTCCAGCCCGGCCAGCGCCCGTTGCCGGGTTTCGGCCTTGGCAAAGCCGGAAAAGGTCAGTCCGTAGGAGACGTTCTCAAGCACCGTCATATGCGGGAACAAGGCATAGGACTGGAACACCATCGAGACATCGCGATCCGTCGCGGGCAGTTTCGTCACGTCCTTGTCGCCGATCAGGATCTGGCCCGAGGTGGCCATTTCAAGCCCCGCGATCATCCGCAGGGTGGTGGTCTTGCCACAGCCCGACGGGCCGAGCAGGGTCACCAGTTTGCCCGCCTCGACCTCTAAATCGATGTTGTCGACCGCCACCACGTCGCGCCCGAAGACCTTCGAGACCCCGACGAAGGAGACCGGCGCCGCCTTGCTGCGGATCAACGTCTCTACCATGGTCTAACTCCCCGAGGTGAACTGGGTGCGCCGCCCGATCTGCGTGCGACCGACCAGCAGTTGCAGCAGGCCGATGGCGGCCAACATCACGAAAATCAGCGTTGTCGAATAGGCAATCGCAAGCCCGTAGTCGTTGTTTTCGACCCGCCCGATGATATAGCTCGTCGCCATGTCGTATTCCGCCGAGACCAGGAAAATAACGGCCGAGATCGCGGTCATGGCCCGCACGAAGCTGTAGACCAGCGCCGCCAGAATGGCAGGCTTGAGCAGCGGCAGGATCACCCGTCGGAAGGTCTGCCAACTGTTGGCCCCCAGCGTCAGCGAAGATTCATCCAGCGACTTGTCGAGCTGGGACATCGACGCGATGCCGGCGCGCACGCCCACGGGCATGTTGCGGAAGATGAAACTGACCACGAGGATGATCCCGGTGCCTGTGATCTCGATCGGCGGCACGTTGAACGCCAGGATATAGCTGACGCCGATGACCGTGCCGGGGATTGCGAAGCTCAACATGGTGCCGAATTCGAAGGCGTTCTTGCCCGCGAAGGTCTGGCGGGTCAGAAGGTAGGCGGTCACCAGCCCGACGATGGCGGTCAGTGGTGCGGCAGCGGCGGCAATATAGATCGTGGTCCAGAAACTGTCCCAGGCAGAGCCGATCCAGCGGATGCCGCCTTCTTCCAGCCGGACCGCGAAGGCGGTCACATAGTGCTTGAACGTCAGTGTGTCATTCACGCCCCAAAGCTCCACCAGACTGCCGTAGAAGATCATCACGTAGATCACCACGGTGAACCCGCCCCAAAGGGCCGCAATGCTCAGCACCGGGATCGACAGCCGTTTTGGCATCAACGGATGCACCCCGGCGTCGCCCTTGCCAGTGACGGTAGTGTAGGACTTCTTCCCAAGCCAGGCCCGCTGTGCATAAAAGGCCGACAAGGTGAAGGCCAGCAGCACCATGGCCAGGACCGCCGCGCGACCCTGGTCGTATTGCGCGCCGACGATGGCAAAGAAGATCTCGGTCGACAGCACGTTGAAATTGCCGCCCAGCACCAGCGGATTTCCGAAATCCGCCATGCTTTCGATGAACCCCAGAAGGAAGGCATTGGCCAACCCCGGCCGCATCAGCGGCAGCGATACGGTCACGAACACCTGCCACTTGTTCGCCCGCAGGGTCTGGGCGGCTTCCTCCATCGACGGCGAGACGCCTTCGACCACGCCGATCAGCACCAGGAAGGCTATTGGCGTGAAGGCCAGCACCTGCGCGATCAGAACGCCGGGCAGGCCATACAGCCAACGGCTTGGCTGGATGCCGAAGACATCGGCCACGAACACGGTGACCGATCCCGACAGCCCGAACAACAGGATCAGCGCCAGACCGATGACGAAGGGCGGGGTGATGATCGGCAGCACCGTCAACGCCCGCAACGCGCGCTTGTAGCGGAACCCCGAACGGGTCACCACCAGCGCAAAGACCAGCCCCAGCGCCGTCGTGATCACGCCGACCAGGATCGCAAGGATCAGTGAATTCCACGCCACACCGCAGCGCGCGCCCTGGAAACAGCCAAGCCCCCACAGACGGTTGCTGAAGAATTTCGACGCAAAGACAGCCATCGAATAGCTGCCCTCTTCGGTCACGAAGGCGGCCAGCAGCATCTTGGCGATGGGGAAGAAGACAAAGGTGGCGACCACCACGATCACGCCGCCGATGGCGCTGACCACGAAGACATCGCCGTTGATCGCGCCGCGCGCCGCAATGCCCTGGGTGAGCAGGAACAGAAAGGCCGAAGCCACCAGCAATGCGCCGTAGCCCATGCCGTATTGCCGGTCATCGAAGTCGCCAAACAGCGCCGTCAGCCAGTCGAAGGTAAACCCGCGAATGCCGATGCCGAACCCTTGCGCCACCAGATAGGAAAATCCCACGGCGCCGGACAGCATCAGCACGGTGGCATAGGCCGGTTCCGATTTGCGCAGCCGCAGGACCGCAAGCGGGGCAAGCAGGGGCAGGGCCAGCGGGGCCAGCCAGAGCTTCTCGCCCTGCGCCAGAAGGAACGCCGCCGGCGCGAAATCCTCGTCCAGCGGGTAGCCTTCCAGCAGCCAGGAAAACCCGAAGAATCCGTCTTCGACCCCGTACCAGGGCAGAAGGCAAAATCCCACCCAGCCTGCCAGGACCCAGAAGGTCAGGACAGGATGGGTGGTCTTGGTAGAAGCGGCGTCTCGCACCGGTTTACTGCGGTAGGACCGAGACCTCCTCGTCCCATTTCTGCAGCAGACGCTTGCGTTCGTCGGACGAGCCGTACTTCACGAAGTCATAGTCGATCAGATTGATTTTCGACATGTCCGGGGCCTTGTCTGACGCCTGAGCATTCACGTTCGACATGACCTGAAACGAGTTGACCTCAAGGGAGAGGTTCTGCGCCTCGGCGGTCAGCGCCCAGTCATAGAATTTCTGGGCTTCCTCCAGGTTGCGCGCGCCTTCGATGATCGACATCGACCCGATTTCATAACCGGTGCCCTCGCAAGGCGCCACCACGGTGACGGGGAACCCGGCGACCGCCTGTGCCACGGCGTCATGCATGAAGACGATGCCGATGGTGGTCTCGCCACGGCCAGCGGCCTTGATCGGCGCCGATCCCGACTTGGTGTACTGGTTGATGTTGGCGTGCAGGCCCTTCATGAACTCGAAGCCCTCGTCCTCGCCGAACAGCTGCACCATCGAGGCGAGCGTCGTATAGGCGGTGCCCGAGGAGTTCGGGTTCGCCATCTGCACATGGCCCTTGTATTCAGGCTTCAGCAAATCTTTCCAGCACGCGGGTTCCGGCAGGTTGTTGGCCGCCAGAAGATCGTTGTTGTAGCCATAGCCCAGGGCCCCGGAATAGATGCCGATCGTCCGGTTGCCAGCGCTTTCGGCCTGGGCGATCGCCCAGGGGTGAAGCTGGTCCCGCATCGGCGAGATGTACTCCTGCGAAAGTCCTGCTTCCGCCGCCTGAAGATGCGGATCCCCGGTGCCGCCCCACCAGATGTCCCCCTTGGGATTGCTGGCCTCGGCACGCAGCTGCGCGAAGGTTTCGCCAGACGACTTGCGGGTCATGTTGACGTCGATTCCGGTGGCATCTTCAAAGCCACGGGCCATCGCCTGGCACCACTCTTCCTCGGCACTGCAGTAGAGTGTCAGCTTGTCCGCATTGGCAGCACTTGCCGCAAATCCAAAGGCCGCCAGTGATGCACAGAGCATCAGGTTGGTTCTGGTCATGTCATTCCTCCCAAGAGCATTTTTCAGGTTTTACACCCGTATTGTGATGAAACTGTAGGCACGCACCATCGCGCTGGCAATGGCCTTGGGGCAGGGGCTTGGAAATGGCTGCACCCGCTTGCAAGGTGCTACCAAGCGGGCTGCGGGCCAGATGGATCATGGGGCGTCGGGATGTCGGCTGCGCTGGTGAAACGGCTGCGTGGCACTATCGTTCCGGTGTGCCCCTGGTGTGCTGACCACCGTGTTCGAACCGCCCTTGCCAACTGTGCCTGTTGCCAGCACGGTCGTCCCTGCGTGCGCTGGCGCGACCCCCGCGCCAGTTGCTCTCCCACCGGGTCGAGCATTTTATGCCCGTTTGCGCAGCGCGACCAACCGGAGGTACAGATTTGCCCAAACTGACCGTCCACGTTCCGCATGCATCCCTGCATATTCCCGAAGAGGCGTGGTCAGATTTCCTCGTTGAAAGAAGCGCGGTTGAGCGTGAGGCCCTGGCGTCGGCGGACCTGTTCACAGACCAGATGGCGCACGACGCCTGGCCGGACGCAAAGATCATTGAGGCGCCGGTCTCGCGGATCGTTGTCGACGTGGAACGCTACGATGACGATAGCCGCGAAGAGATGGCCACGGTCGGTCGCGGCGCCCTGTATACGCACGATCACCGCCAGAACCGCATTCGCAAGGATCTGTCCGCCCCCCGAAGGGCCGAGTTGTTGGCGCGCTACTACGCCCCCCATTGGGCGCGTCTGTCGGAGGCCGCCGCGGGTGCGACGCTGATTGACCTGCACACCTATCCCCTGGAGCCTTGGCTCATAGAGCGCCACTCAGACGGGCCAAGGCCCGAGATAGATATCGGGTTCACAGCGGATCTGACGCCCGCTGGCTGGGTCCGGTCCCTGACACGGCATTTCGCGGATGCAGGCTATGATGTCGGTCTGAATACGCCCTATGGCGGCGTGATCGATGCAACGGCCAAGGCGGCGGTGATGATCGAGATCCGGCGCGATGTTGTGGGGCGACCGGGCGCGGATCCAAAGTGGCAGCGTCTCATCCACGTTCTCAGAAACATGCCTCTGGTCCGGTAGATTGCCGAATGCTGGGCCACGGTGGCGATCTTGCGAGATGGTCTCAAAGCGCCGCCGGACTCCTGTCCGGCGGCGCTATTGACAGCCCGTGCTTCCGTCAGGCGGCGTCCTGGGCCGGAGGCTCCTTGGCGCCAGTCATGAAGGCGACCGCGTCGGACATGGTGTAGTCCTTGGGGTCGATGGTACAAAGCCGCTTGCCCAACCGGTGGATGTGGATGCGGTCGGCGACCTCGAACACATGCGGCATGTTGTGGCTGATCAGGATGATCGGGATCCCGCGGGCCCGGACATCCTGGATCAGTTCCAGCACCTTGCGGCTTTCCTTGACGCCCAGGGCCGCCGTCGGTTCGTCCATGATGATGAACTTGGTGGCGAAGGCCGCGGCGCGGGCGACGGCGACGCCCTGACGCTGGCCGCCCGACAGGGTTTCGACCGGCTGCTTGATCGACTGCACGGTCATCAGCCCCAGTTCGGTCAGCTTGTCACGCGCGAACTTCTCCATGGCGGGTTTGTCCAGCATCCGTAGATACTTGCCCATCCAGCCCTCCTTGCGGATTTCGCGCCCCGTGAACATGTTGTCGGCAATCGACAGGGCCGGGGACAGGGCGAGGTTCTGGTAGACGATCTCGATCCCCATGTCCCGCGCCTCGATCGGCGAGGTGAACCGGACCGGTTTTCCCTCGATCAGGATCTCGCCCTGATCGGGGACGGTGGCGCCGCAGATCGCCTTGACGATCGACGACTTGCCGGCGCCGTTGTCGCCGATCACCGCCAGAACCTCGCCGGCGCGCAGTTCGAAATCCGAGTGGTCGATTGCGGTCACGTGGCCATAGCGCTTCACGATCCCGCGGGCCTGTACGACAGGGGTTGCTGTCTGCGTCATGCCGAAACCCTTCTGATCCATTGGTCGATTGCGACCGCGATGATGATAAGCCAGCCGATGGCGAAGACCTGCCACAGCACATCAACACCCGAGAGGCGAAGGCCGGAGCGGAACACCCCGACGATCAGCGCGCCAAAGAGCGCGCCCATGATCGAGCCGCGCCCGCCAAACAGCGAGATGCCTCCGATCACGACGGCGGTGATCGAATCCAGGTTGCCTTCGTAGAAGGATTGCGGCGAGATCGACCCGACCCGCCCGATCGAGGCCCAGCCCGCCAGCGCACAGATGAAGCCCGACAGCCCATAGACCGACAGCAGCGTGCGGTCGGTGCGGATGCCCGACAGATCGGCGGCCTCCTTGTCGTCGCCGATGGCATAGACATGGCGACCCCAGGCGGTCTTGTTCAGCATGTACCACAGCACGACGAAGACCACGATCATCAGGATCGAGCTGAGCGTAATGCGTGCGCCGCCGACGTCGAAGGACGCCCCGAAGAACTTCAGGAACGGCGCCTCGGTATCGATGTCCTGCCCGCGGATCGACTGCGCGCCCGAGAGCCACAGCAGAAGCGCATAGAAGATCGACCAGGTGCCGAGCGTGGTGATGAAGGGCGGAAGCTTGACGCGGGTGATCAGCCAGCCGTTCATCAGGCCCGCGCCGACCCCGCCGGCCAGACCGACCAGAATGGCGAAGCCGGAGGGCACACCGGCGAAGACCGCCAGATTGCCCATGACGACCGACATCAACACCATGATGGCCGCGACCGACAGGTCGATGCCGGCGGTGATGATGATCAGCGACTGGGCGGCGGCAAGGATGCCGATGATCGACACCTGCTGCAGGATCAGGCTGAGGTTGAAGGCCGAGAAGAATTTTCCGCCCGCGATCAACCCGAAGGCCACAAGGCTGAGGACCAGCACGATCACCGGAACCAGCGTGGGATTGTTGTGAAGCAGGTGCTGGATACGGTCCAGCAGGGTATGATTCTGGACCTCGAACTCGGCGACCCTGGCGTCGCTGCGGTTCAGGTCCTGTTCAAATTCCTGGCCTGAGCGGGCAGGATTTGTGGGTTCAGACATGACTCTCTCCCTTGCCGTCAAGCATAGCTGCGGCGTCAGATTCCGTCAAAAAATAGGGGGGACGACGAGAACGGGCAGGGCGCCAAGGCGCCCTGCCAAAATGGTCAGCCGGGGATCAGCCCCAGCACTTCTTCAGACCTTCTTCCGAGGTGATCGACGGAAGGCCCTCGACGGGCTTGTCGGTCACCAACTCGACACCGGTGTTGTAGAAATCCAGTCCTTCGGTGTTCTGCGGCTTCTCGCCGGTTTCGGCAAAGGTCGCGATCGCCTCGACGCCCTTGGAGGCCATCAGCAGCGGGAACTGCATCGCGGTTGCGCCGATCACACCGCCGGCAATGTCCTTCACGCCGGGGCAGCCACCATCGACCGAAACGATCAGAACGCCCTCTTCCTTGCCGAAGGATTTCAGCGCCTCATAGGCACCGGCGGCGGCGGGTTCGTTGATGGTGTAGACCAGATTGATGTCCGGATCGATCTGCAGCAGGTTCTCCATCGCGGTCCGTCCGCCATCGGGCGATCCGTCGGTCACGTCATTGCCGACGATGCGCGGATCGTCTTCGTCACCGATGTCGGTGGGATCCTTGATGTCGATGCCGAAGCCCTGAAGAAAGCCGTTGTTGCGCTGGTAGTCGACCGAGACTTCCGAGGCGTTCAGATCCAGCAGCGCGATCTTGGCGTTGGCCGCGTCGTCCCCCATCGTGGCACGCGCCCATTGGCCGATCAGAACCCCGGCCTTGAAGTTGTCGGTGGCAAAGGTCGCGTCAGCCGCGTCGGCCGGTTCGAACTGCGTGTCCAGCGCGATGACGAGGATCCCGGCGTCGCGGGCTTGGGTGATAACCGGCACCAGCGCGCGGCTGTCGGTCGGGGTGATCAGGATACCCTTGGCGCCGGACGCGATGCAGGTCTCGACCGAGGCCACCTGGGTTTCGACATCGCCGTCGTATTTTCCGGCAAAGGTCGACAGGGTGATGCCATGTTGTTCGGCAGCCGCCGTGGCGCCTTCCTTCATCTTGACGAAGAAGGGATTGGTGTCGGTCTTGGTGATCAGGCAGGCGTTGGTATCGGCAAAGGCGGCACCTGCGCACAGGCTCAGGCCCAGGGCCGAGGTGGTCAATAGAGCTTTCATGTTTTCCTCCCACACGAAGCGAATTTCGTTCTGGACCGGGGTTTCCGTTTCCGCGCTCACCGCGGTGAAACCTGGCAGGTCCGACCCTAAAAGACCTGATTCTACTGGTTTCGTCAATTAGTTTGTAAACTTTACTTACTAAGGGTGCGTGTGTATCTTTCCTTTTAAGGGGGAGGCACATATGGTCCGCGCCATGGACGGAGACAGCATCAGCGCAAAGCGGGCAGGCGTAAATCAAAGCGGCATCCGCGACTATAACGAGCGCCTGATCCTTTCCATTTTGCAGTTCGAACGCGCCGTTCCCGCTGCCGAACTGGCGCGTCGCACCGGGCTGTCCAAACCCACGGTGTCCACCATCCTGCGCAACCTTGAAGCAGACGGTCTGGTCCGGCGTGGCAAACCGGTGCGCGGCAAGGTCGGCAAGCCCTCTATCCCCATGGAACTGGATCCCGATGGCGTGTTTTCCATCGGGTTGAAGATCGGCCGCCGCAGCGCCGATCTGGTGCTTCTGGATCTGTCGGGCACGGTGCGCGGACAGATGCACACGACCTACCAGTATCCCATGCCCGACGCCGTGTTCGGCTTTCTGAAAGACGGGCTGGCAACCCTTGTCGGGCGCCTGCCGGCAAATCTGCGGCATCGGGTGTGCGGGGTCGGTATCGGCACGCCGTTCGAGCTATGGAAATGGCATGACCTTGCGGGTCTCGCCGCCGAGAAGTTCCGCTCATGGAAGGACATTGACTTCAAGGCTGAGGTCGCGGCCTTCAGCGATCTGCCGGTGTTCATCGTCAATGACGGCACCGCCGCGTGCCAGGCGGAACATCTTTACGGACGCACGCACGCGTACCGGGACTATGCCTATTTCTTCATTGGGTCGTTCGTTGGCGGCGGCGTGGTTCTGAACGGAACGGTGTTCGAGGGAACCCGTGGCAATGCCGGCGCGCTTGGATCCATGCGCAGCACCGGACCGCTGGGAGAAGCCCAGCAACTGATCGACGTCGCCTCGATCCATCTGCTGGAAGCGCGCCTTGTCGAGGCCGGGATCGATCCGGCGGTCTTGTGGCGACAACCTCAGGACTGGAGCGGCCTGACCCGCTATGTGGAGCCGTGGATCGGCCAGACCGCGCAGGAACTGGCCAAGGCCTCGCTGTCGATCTGTTCGGTCATCGATTTCGAAGCGGTGGTGATCGACGGGGCCTTCCCGACAGACGTGCGGGACGAACTGGTCGAGAGAACCCGGCGGTATCTGGTCAATCAGGACAAGCGGGGATTGATCGAACCCCGAATCGACGCCGGAAACATCGGCCATAATGCCCGCGGTATCGGGGCCGCCAGCAGCCCGATGTTCTCGCAGTTCCTGCTGAACACAAATGCCGGGCTGTCGGCGATCTGAGGCGTCTTTTCGGGGGAAGGGATCGACCCGTCGATACACCCGTCCGTTCGATATTGCGGGCGTCTGCGCTTTTCACATGCCCCCGGCCATGCAACCCCCTCGACCGAAAAAAGACATATGTCTGAACATCGCGCGTCGTCTATGGTCCGATGGACCGGTCCAGAAGGCGCTGGTAGGTCGCTTCCCTGTCTCGATCACTGCAAGGTGGCGGAAAGGGAAGGGCATCTTCATAGGCCTGCGCCACTGCGGCCCCGTTCGCGCGGAATCGATGGTAGACCTCCAGAACCTCTTGCCCGACGCGGTCTGGCAAAGGCCGCCGCCGCGACCGGAACTTGCTGGAAAACTGCGCAACGAGACTTGCGCGCCGAACATCTCGGATCATGTGGATGAGGGAGGGGACATCGGAGCCGGCGAAATTTGTCACCAGCGTCGGCGCGCTGTCGTAGCACAGCGGCATTTCGGCCGGTCGCCAGGTGGCCTCGCCGAACAGACCGTGGTGCAGCATTCGCATGGGCGGGGTGACATGGACAAGCTTGACCCCCAGTCGGCCATTCTGGGCAAAGGCAAACTGTGAGCCGTTGTGTTCGTTCAGCCTTTTGGGGTTCATCAGGTTCCTTCGGTGGCAACCGGTGCACCCGAAGCTGCCGAATTCCCACAAGGGATCCGTCCTCATTTCGTTGGGATCATCTAGACGCGGCTGCCTGAGCAGGATGATAACGACGCGAGGACTATCCCTCACCTGAAGATCTCCCAAGGGTCGAGAGGATGCCGTCGCACCACTGCCGGGCGTCCGTGCGCTCCCCGATATCCGCAATGAACTCCTGACCACGGGCCGCGACGTTGAGTGTGTCGTTCCCGTCCCAGCGTTCCGTCCGCCCGTGGTAGGTCAGGCCAACCTCGCGTAGCCATTCGGGAACACGCCAACGGCTGACGGCACATCCCGGCCATGTCAGGCGAAGCGCCTCGCTGGCCGTATCGGTGACCTGCCCTGTCCCGAGATACAGGGTGTTGTTCGGCTTCCAGTCTCCGATGGTGTGGGGATGTTGCCGCGCAAACCCGGGCGGTTGGTTTGCCGCGGTCGGGTTTGCGCCCAGTACGACCACCTCGTCGACCCTCAGGTACCCGAACAGCCTGTGATGCCGGTCCCGGCTGCCTTGCTGTGAGAACAGACCGAAGAACAGGAAAACATCGCCGGCACCGACGGCGTTATTGGCCAGATGGGCTTGTGCGGTGCCGGTCTGGCCAAAGGCACAACGGCCAACCTGAAACATGGGGTCGGGATGACAAAGGTTGCCGCCCGTGATCCGCCCATTGGTCGCGGCCTCAACAATGTCCGAGAGCCCGAGATCTGCATAGGTCGTTTCGGATCGATGTTTGGTGGGAATGGGCAGGCTGATGGGCCGTCCAGCGATGATCGGCGATGGGACGCCGCCGGCCCCGCTGTCGAACCCCTTCCTGCTGAAAATGATCTTCATTTCAAGCGACCGGTTCTGCGGCTGCAGGAAGACCGCCTTTTGGGCCCCAGGGCAACCTGTCCGCAGGACCGTCGGGCGCTGTGCAGCCCAGGTGGCGGCGATCCCTTTCAGGCGCCGCGGGGTGAGCTGTCGGTTCCGCCGTCACCGGATCCCCGAGGCGGCGATTTCCTGGCCAAGGCGGGCAACGCTTCGGCTCATCGCGGCGGTGATCTGCGCATAGTCGGGGCCGCCCGCGCCGCCCTCGGCTCCGCTGATCGGTTCGCGCAGGACGGTGCGTCCCATCCTGATGACATCCTGCGTGCCGCCGCTGACCACCGCCCAGCGGGCATCGAGAAGCACCTGATTGTCCGGCTGCGCCTCGAATGCGTTGACCTGCACCAGAATCTGGTAGGTCACGTTGCCGGACACCGACCACGGATGAAGCAGGACGCGATCCGTGTTCAGCCTTTCGGACAGAACCTCTCCCAACACGCTCTGGAAATTCTCGGTCAGACCGCCGCCCCAGCGGTTCAGGTCAGCCACGTTCAGCGCGGTTGCATTCTCGCGGATGACGATCTCGGGGCGGTCGAGGTATTCCGGCAGGGTGACAGGTCCGACGCCGATGGACAGGCCGCGCCGCCGCGTGGTTTGCGCGGTTGCTCCTGTGGTGATGCCGGGGGCCGACAGGACATAGAAGTTCGACGGCTTGCTGTCGCAGGCCGCCACCGCAAGGCACAGGGCCAAGGCTGAGACCACCTTGAAAATTCGCTGCATCATCACTCTCTCCGGTTACCGGCGGCCTGTCAGAAGCGCGCTTGGATTGCGTTCAAGGTAATTGGCAAATTCGCGCAAGGATACGGCGGCACGGCGAATTTCCCGCAAGGCGACATCCAGTTGCGACACCGTGGGCGAGTCAGCTCCGACCAGCGACCGCACCCCGGACAGGGCGCTGCGGGCATCGCGCATCGCAAGATCGGCATTGTTCAGGATGCCATCGACCTTGGCGATGATGGGCTGTACCCCGCCATCCACGTCGGCGATCAGCTTGCGCAGATCGTCTATGGCCGTCACGCCGTCCTGCAGCGCAGACCGGGCCACCTCCATCGTCGAGATGGCCTCGCCGGTGATCGGTCCGACCTCGGTTTCAAGCTCTGCCGCCAGACGGCCGACCGAATTGATCGGCGCCCGCACCTCGTCCAGAACCTTGTTGGCGGTCGTCAGGGCGGTCCGGGCGTCGGCAATCAGAGGATCGGCCTTCGCGTCCAGCGATTTCACGACAGAGCGGGTGTCCTCCAGCGTGCCGTTCGCCGTTGCCAGGGCCTGTTGCAGCCCGTCCGAGATCGGCGTGATCTCGCCCTCCACGCTTGCGATAAGGGTGCTGGCATCCCTTGCCGTTTTCTCCAGCGCGGCGAGGGTGCTTTCCAACTCTTGCGACATCGGGGCGATCTGCGCGTCCAACCCATCTATAAGCGTCTGCAGGTGGGTCATGGTCTGCTCGGCGGTATAGAGCACTTCGCCGGGCTGCATGGACAGGCGCGCCTTGGCTTCTGCCGCGGTCGCACGAATATCAACGATGGTCGCGTGCATCTCGTCGATGAACGGGCCGATCTTGTCCGAGACTTCGTTGATCGCGGTGCTGACCCGAACGATGCTGCTGGACGCCGATTTCACTGCCTTCTGGATATCTTCCGCGACTTCCTCCAGCGGCACCTTCTGCAGGATATCCGCGACACGGGTGATGCTGGCCTTCAGTTTTTCGGTGTCCGACGGCAGGGTCGGGATTTCCTCGTGCTCGGGATCAAGCCCGGTCAGGGTGGCCTTTGATCCCGATTTGAAATCAAGCTCGATGCCAAGCTGGCCGGTGACGAAGGATTGCAGGGCAAGCTCGGCCCGCAGACCGAATTCAATGAGTTCCTGGATGCTGCGCCGGTTTTCATGGGTGCGCCCCCGGATGCGGTCGGGCTCGATCTGGACATAGACGGGAATGACGAATTCCGAGTTCTTGTCCTTTGGAAAGTAGCTGACGCTGATGTCCGTTACCTGGCCAAGGGGCACGCCCCGGAAATTGACCGGTGCCCCGACCTGCAGTCCCGCGACCGATCCCTGGAAGAACATCACGTAGGTCTGCTTCGTGATCAGGAACCCGGCGCCGCCGAAGGCGATCAGCCCGCCCATCGCAACGACAAAGGCGCCCAGGACGAAGATGCCGACAAGTTTTGGATTGGTTTTCTGGCTCATCGGGCGGCCTCCGTCGGTCGGCTGCTGTCCGTGCGCGCCGGGTCTGGCCCTTTGGTCATTGCGGACGCGCCCCGGTTCAGGAACTCGCGCACGTTGGGGTCCGGGCTGTGATCGCGCAACTCGCGCGGATCGCCCTTGGCGATCATCGTCTTGGAAACCGGGTCAAGGAAGACGGAATTGGTGCCGATGGAAAAGATGCTTGCCAATTCATGGGTGACGATCACCATCGTGGTTCCCAGGCTGTCGCGCAATTCCACGATCAGGTCGTCCAGAAGCTTCGAACTGATCGGGTCCAGGCCGGCGGAAGGCTCGTCCAGGAACAGGACATCCGGGTCCAGCGCCATGGCCCGCGCGATGCCCGCGCGTTTCTGCATGCCGCCGCTGATCTCGGACGGGTAGAAATCCTCGAACCCGGCCAATCCCACAAGGGCCAGTTTCATGGCCGCAAGATCGCGGATCTCGGCCGCGCCCAGTTCGGTGTATTCGCCCAATGGCAAGCCAACGTTTTCGGCCAGGGTCATCGAACTCCACAAGGCGCCGCTTTGATACAGCACACCGAAGCGGCGCATCATGGCCTCACGCGTGCTTGCTGCGGTGGACCAGAAATCGGCGCCGTCGAAGCGGACGATGCCGCGTGCCGGAGACTTGAGGCCGATCAGGCATTTCAGCACGGTGCTTTTGCCGCAGCCGGACCCGCCCATGATGATGAACACATCCCCGTGGTTGACGGTGAAGGTCAGATTTTTCTGAATCACGAAATCACCGTAGCTCAGATCAAGATTGCTGACCTCGATATGCGGGCTGGATGTGTGCGTGGTGCCTGTCATGCCGATTTCCTAGATCCCCATGATGCTTGTTACCACAGCGAAAAATCCGTCGAGCACGATGATCATCACGATGGACAGGACCACCGCCGAGGTGGCCGCGTCACCCACGGCCGACGCGCTGCGGCCCGACTGCAGACCCTTGAGGCAGCCTGCCAGGGCAACAACGATGCCGAAGATCACGCTTTTGGAAATGCCGATGCCAAAATCTGTCAGGCTGACGCTGGCGATCGTCTGGACGTAATAGGCCGTGGGCGTCAGGCCCAGCATCCAGATCCCCACGATGCCGCCGCCCAGAATGCCAAGGATATTCGCGTAGATGCACAGCAGCGGCATCATCACGATCAACGCCAGCATGCGCGGCAGGACAAGGAACTCCATCGGCGAGAAGCCGAGCGTGCGGAAGGCGTCGATCTCCTCGTTGACCTGCATGGTGCCCAGTTGCGCGGCAAAGGCTGCCCCGGTGCGGCCGGCCATGATGATGCCGGTCATGATCGCGGCCATCTCGCGCGCCATGGCGATGGCGACCAGATCGGCGACATAGATCTGCGCCCCGAACTGGCGCAACTGGATGGCGCCGACGAAGGCAAGAATCAGACCGATCAAAACCGAGATCAGGGTCACGATGGGCAGGGCCTTCGGCCCGCAGGCTTCCAGCGCGATCATCAGATCGACGCGCCGAAACCGTGCTCGTCCGACGGAAAAACGTGCAAGTGCGATGGTCGCCTCGCCGACGAAGGCCAGCGAGTCCTGCATGGATTTGTAGCTGGCAAGCCACCACTTCCCCAGCCCGACCAGAAACCCGTCCCGCGTCGCGGTCCGCCGCGCGCCCTGCCGCTCGGGCACGGCGGTGGCCAGGGTGACAAGTCTTTGCGCCCCGGCGGGCAGACCGCCAAGATCAACGTCGATCCCGGCAGCCTTGCCCTGCGCGACAACGCCCAGGATCGCGGTGATGAAGGTGCTGTCCCATTGTGCCAGTGCATCGGTGTCGAACCCGATGCGCCGGATCCCGGTGCCGGCGGCGAGGGCCGAGGCAATGGCCGCAGCGCCCGGCGCCTTTGCCTGAAGGGTCCAGTCTCCGGAAAAGGCAAGAAGGCCGACGCCCGCCGTGCCCATCTCGACCGAAAACGCGCCGGTCTTTCGATCCGTCGCATGGTCCTTGGCCACGGTCATGCGCGGCGCCTGTGCAAGGATGTTTTCGGCCAGCCGGACTGCAGACTCCATCGAAAGCCCAGGTGCGCCCATCCGACGGTGCCGCAAATCGCCAAAGCTGCATGTGTTGACATCATCATTGAAGGAGACAGGAGCCTGTCACGAAGTCAATATGATTGACGCCAACGGGACAAATCGCGCGTTCTCAATCGCATGGCGCGCGTCCCTAGTGTGGGACGGGATGCGGCGCCCAGGCTTCGGTGTAGATCAGGTCAAAAGCCGGCGGGCCAGTTCAGGGTCAGGCAGGGCGCACATGTCGCTGCGCCCGAAGCGATAGCGGTTGTGTGCAACCCGGCGATAAAGCCATTCCCGACCGCCGCGCGGCAGAACACGCATCATCGACGCAAGCCGTCCGGCACCGCCCGTACGCGCCCCGATCCGGATGATCGCCTCCATCCCCGACCAGGCCTGCCCGTTTTCAAGGAACAGCCACGTCTCGGGATCCTCGGGCTCAAGCCCGAAATGCCGGACCAGCGCCGCGCCGGTTGGCGACTGGGTCGGGCAGATCCGGAATTCCCCGGCGCGATCGAGCCGTGCAATAGTGCGCGCGCCCCATGAACACAGGGCGCATTCCCCGTCCATGACCGCAACAGGTCCGGTGTCGTCAAAATCCGGGACCGAAGGGTCGTCCCGATAGGAATAGGGGGTCTTGGTTCCGATAATCGCCATGTGTGGTGCTCCCTCGCCCGACAGACTGACGGTTTGGACCCGGATTGGAAAGGTCTGACGTGGGTCCGGGATCTGGCGCAGCGTTGTGTGGCTCCATTGGGCAGCCTTTGGGCAATCATGGCGGGCTCCGCCCAGGGGATTGCAAGGCCGAGCTAACCGCGCGGCTCAACCACGTCGCGCAATTCCCCAAAGGTGACCGACAGCGCGGGGGTCGCGGCGGGCCGTTGAACATTGGATCGGACACCGGCGAGGAACATGTTCAGCGCTATGGTGAACGGCGTTGCGGCAAGATTGCGCACGGCACCAAGCGCCGAAAGATGGGCGGCGTAGGCCAGAGGCACTGCCGCCGGGTGGTTGCGATCGGTCGACGTGGTTCCGGCCTGAGGTTGGCCGCGTGCCACCCAGAGCCGTGCCGCAAGGGCCAGGACAACTGCGGCGACCATCAGGACGGCCAACCCTTGGGAATAGCTGGCGGCATCGGAACAGCGGCCGCCCGGTGCGATGCCCTGATCAACCATGTTGCCGCGGATCGCCCGGCGACCAGCCCGACAATCGCGACGAACTGGATTTCGTCATTGTGCTCATGAAGACCCGGCATTGGCGGACCAACTTTTTTCGTTCCATGGCCGGGGTGGAGAAGGGCCGGCGCTGCGACAAGCGATGCCGGAATTCGTGATCGTCACGGCGCTGCATCAGGGGGGAGCAGGAGGGTTCTGCCAGAGGAGAGTGGCGGAACGCCCAGACCGCGTGTCACCCCGCGCACGAAGATGGTTTCCCGGCACCTTCGACGGGGTTCAACCGGCGGTGTCCCAGCGCAAGCCTGAACCTTGCGGGGACGCGACGCTTGTGTGGGGCGTTGGAATGCAGCCCCAAAGGACCAAAACAGGGGATTGGCTGTTTGTGCTGGCGACCCCTGAAGGACTCGAACCCTCAACCTGCGGATTAGAAGTCCGCTGCTCTATCCAGTTGAGCTAAGGGGCCGCTGAACTGCTTGTGCGGCATCGCTTGGGGGAGTTCAAGTCCTGCGGTGCCTGTCCCCGTGGCGCTTGATCCGACCGGCATGGCGGGCCCACTTCCGCCCCTAGCGGTCCGCGGTACGGGCCAGGAACTGGGTGACGGCGGCTTCGAATTCGCGGGGTTTCTCGGCGTGCAGCCAATGGTTCGCGCGCGGGATCTTGACCACCACCGCGCCGGGGAACAGGCGCTTGATCTCGCCGCGGTGTTCGGGCTGGACGTAGTCCGAGGCACCGCCTGCCAGGAACATGGTCGGGCGGGTGAAAGTGGCCTCCAGCGCAGGGAAGGACAGGATCTTGTCCATGTCCTGTTCCAGCGTGGGCAGGTTCAGCCGCCAGCGGCCCTCGGCCACGTCCAGCGATTGCAGCAGGAAGGCGCGGATCGCCAGTTCGGGCACCTGGTCGCGCAGTTTGCGGTCGGCCTGCGCGCGGCTGGTCACACCGGTCAGGTCCAGATCGCGCATGGCGCGCAGGAATTGCATCTGGCTGTGGCTGTAGCTGACCGGAGCGATGTCGGCGACGATCAGGCGATTGACCTTGCCCGGATCGGTCAGGGCCAGCACCATTGCCGCCTTGCCGCCCATGGAATGGCCCAGCACATCGGCCTCGCCGCCATGATCAGTAATGACCTCGGCCAGATCGGCCGCCATCTCGGGGTAGCTGTGGGTGTTCGTCCAGTCGCTGGCACCGTGGTTGCGCATGTCGACGGTCAGCACCGGACGCTCCGCCGACAGGTTCCGCGCGATCACGCCCCAATTGCGGCCCGACCCGAACAGCCCGTGCACGATCAGCAGCGGGCGGCCCTCGGTCACCTGCCCATGTCTTGTAGTTGCCAGCACCGACAGCCTCCGCCTATGGTTCGAAGACCATATCCGGGCGCGGCCCGGGGGATGTCAAGCAGGTGACGGGCAGGGTGCAGGGTATGGCCAGAAAGACGCAGACGGATCAGGAGTTTTCGGCGCTGGCCAACCGCATGGGCGAAAAGCTGGACGTGCCGGGCCATGACCTGACGACGGTGGTCGGCCGGGCCGGACGGTTGCTGCCCAGACGGCTGCGCCGCGAGGCGGACTACCTGATCCAGATGGAAATGATCTCGGGTCATCCCAAGCTGTGCCACATGGTCGATCCGGCCCGCGTGGCCAAGGCCGAGGCACGGCTTCGGGCGCATGTGCGTCACCTGAACCCCGAGAAAGAGCGCCGCGACCGGCTGTTGGGCCAGATCGCGGGCTATGCCTTCGGAATGCTGGTGTTTGTCGCGCTGCTGATCACGGTCCTGGCGTGGCGCGGGGTGTTGGGGCCGCAATAGGCGGCCCCGGACAGGTTACAGGCCCGGATATATCGGGAAGCGGTCGCACAGCGCCTGAACCTCGGCGCGCACCTTGTCCTCGACCTCGGCGTTGCCGTCTTCCCCATTGGCGGCCAGCCCGTCGACCACCTCGATGATCCAATCGGCGATCTGGCGGAACTCGGCCTCGCCGAACCCGCGCGAAGTGCCCGCCGGAGACCCAAGACGAATGCCCGAGGTGACGGTCGGTTTCTCGGGATCGAACGGCACACCGTTCTTGTTGCAGGTGATGTGGGCGCGGCCCAGAGCCTTCTCGGTGGCATTGCCCTTCACGCCCTTGGGGCGCAGGTCCACCAGCACCACATGGGTGTCGGTGCCATGGGTCACGGTGTCGAGTCCGCCCTTGATCAGCTGGTCGCTGAGCGCCTGCGCATTGACGATGACCTGGCGGGCATAGTCCTTGAACTCCGGGCGCAGCGCCTCGCCGAAGGCCACGGCCTTGGCGGCGATCACATGCATCAGCGGGCCACCCTGAATGCCGGGGAAGATGGCCGAATTGACCTTCTTGGCGATGGTCTCGTCATTGGTCAGGATCATGCCGCCACGCGGGCCGCGCAGGGTCTTGTGCGTGGTGGTGGTGGCCACATGGGCGTGCGGGAAGGGCGATGGGTGCTGGCCACCCGCCACCAGACCGGCGAAATGGGCCATATCCACATGCAGGTAGGCACCGACCATATCGGCGATCTCGCGCATCCGCTTGAAGTCGATCTGACGCGGAATGGCCGAGCCGCCGGCGATGATCAGCTTCGGCTGATGCTCCTTGGCCAGTTCTTCCACCTGGTCATAGTCCAGCTGGTTGTCCTGCTTGCGCACGCCGTATTGTACGGCGTTGAACCATTTGCCCGACTGGTTCGGGCGTGCGCCGTGAGTCAGGTGACCGCCCGCGTCCAGCGACATGCCCAGGATGGTGTCGCCGGGCTGGATCAATGCCTGAAAGACACCCTGGTTGGCCTGTGACCCCGAGTTCGGCTGCACATTGGCATAGGCGCAGTCAAACAGCTGCCTGGCGCGGTCGATCGCGAGGTTCTCGGCGATGTCCACGAATTGGCAACCACCATAGTAGCGGCGGCCGGGATAACCCTCGGCGTATTTGTTGGTCAGGACGGTGCCTTGCGCTTCCATTACGGCGCGGCTGACGATGTTCTCGCTGGCGATCAGCTCGATCTCGTCACGCTGGCGGCCAAGCTCTTTCTCGACGGCACCAAAGAGTTCCGGGTCGCGTTCGGACAGGGCTTCCGTGAAGAATCCGTCGGTACGGTGCGGGGTGTTCATGGGGCATCACTCCTGCGGGTGGGAACAGCCTTGCGGCGATGCCGCTGTGTACGCAAGGACGGGGCTGAACGAAAGCCCACAAAACGGCTTGGCCCCGGCAGATTGCGGCACACTGGCAGCCACCGCGCTTGCCTTTCCGCAAGGACCGCGCGAAGAACGAAGGACGCCTGCATACAGGGACGGTCCGGATGAACAAGATTGCCTTTCTGGCCAGCGAGTCGCCGGTCGCCCAAAGCGCACGCCGCGAGCTTTCGGCGCTGTACGGTCATGTGGAGCCGGAAAAGGCCGATGTGATCGTGGCCCTTGGTGGCGACGGCTTCATGTTGCAGACCCTGCACGGCACCAATGAGCTTTCGGTGCCGGTCTACGGCATGAACCGGGGCACCGTTGGCTTCCTGATGAACGAATATTCCATCGTGCGCCTGAAAGAGCGTCTGAATGCGGCCGAGGTCACCACCATCCAGCCGTTGCAGATGCGGGCCGGGTGCACCGATGGCACGGTGCAATCGGCCTTGGCCATCAACGAGGTGTCGCTGCTGCGTGCCGGACCGCAAGCCGCCAAGCTGCGGATCAGCATCGATGGTCGCGTGCGGCTGGAAGAACTGGTCTGTGACGGGGCGCTGGTCTGTACGCCCGCGGGCTCCACCGCCTACAACTACTCGGCGCATGGGCCGGTGTTGCCAGTGGGGTCCGACGTGCTGGCCCTGACCGCCATGGCCGCGTTCCGGCCAAGGCGCTGGCGCGGGGCGCTGCTGCACCAGACCTCGAAGGTGCGATTCGACGTGATGGATGCCGACAAGCGCCCGGTGATGGCAGATGCCGACGGCCGGTCAGTCAGGAATGTGGAATGGGTCGAGATCGAAAGCCATCCTTCGATCGAGCACAAGATCATGTTCGATCCCGGTCACGGGCTGGAAGAACGGCTGATCCGCGAACAGTTCACCTGAGCCATGCTTTCCGGACACGAAAAGGGCCGCCCCCGAAGGCGCGGCCCGATCTTCACAATTGCCACGTGACTTATTTCGCGTAACCAATACTTTGTAGCGCAACCTTGATCTCGTCCAGAATGGCGGGATCATCGATTGTGGCGGGCATCTTGAACTCTTCACTGTCCGCGATCTTGACCATCACGCCGCGCAGGATCTTGCCCGAACGGGTTTTGGGCAGGCGATCTACCACGACGCAAAGCTTGAAGGCGGCCACGGGGCCGATCTTTTCGCGCACCAGCTTGACCACTTCCTTGATGATCTCGCCATGGTCCCGGGTGACGCCGGAATTCAGGCAGAGGAAGCCCATCGGTATCTGGCCTTTCAACTGGTCGGTGACGCCGATGACGGCGCATTCGGCCACCTCCGGATGCGCGGCCAGAACCTCTTCCATGCCGCCCGTGGACAGGCGGTGACCGGCCACGTTGATGACGTCATCGGTGCGCGCCATGATGTAGACATAGCCGTCTTCATCCTTCATGCCCGCATCGCCGGTCTCATAGTAGCCGGGGAACTGCTGCAGGTAGCTTTTCCTGAACCGCTCTTCGGCATTCCAAAGGCCCGGCAGTGTGCCCGGCGGCAGCGGCAGCTTGATCGCGATGGCGCCCAACTCGCCGTTCTTCACCGGGTGTCCGCCTTCGTCCAGGATCTCGATCTGGTAGCCCGGCATCGGCAGCGCGGGCGAGCCCAGCTTGACCGGCAATTCCTCGATCCCCAATGGGTTCGCGGCGATGGCCCAGCCGGTCTCGGTCTGCCACCAGTGGTCGATGACCGGCACATGCAGTTGCGCCTGGGCCCACAGGATGGTGTCGGGGTCGGCGCGTTCGCCGGCCAGGAACACGGCCTGCATGCCGCGGGTATCGTATTTCTTGACGAATTCGCCGGTCGGGTCTTCACGCTTGACGGCACGCAGGGCGGTCGGCGCGGTGAAGAACGACTTGACCTTATGCTCTTCGATCACCCGCCAGAAGGTGCCGGCGTCCGGCGTGCCCACGGGCTTGCCCTCGAAGACGATGGTGGTGGAGCCGTTGATGAGCGGTGCGTAGCAGATATAGCTGTGGCCCACGACCCAGCCCACGTCGGATGCGGCCCAGAACACTTCGCCCGGCGCGACCTTGTAGATGTTTTCCATGGTCCAGCGCAGGGCCACCAGATGCCCGGCGGTGGCGCGGATCACACCCTTGGGCTGGCCGGTGGTGCCAGAGGTGTAGAGGATATAGGCCGGATGGTTGCCTTCCACCGGTACGCATTCTGCGGGCTCGACGCCGAACTGGAAGCCGTGCCAGTCAAAATCGCGGCCGTCGATCAGCTTGGCAACTTCCTGATCGCGCTGGAAGATCACGGTGAAGTCCGGCTTGTGCTTGGCCAGATCGATGGCGCCGTCCAGAAGCGGCTTGTAGTGGACCACGCGGCCCGGCTCCAACCCGCAGGAGGCGGCGATGATGCATTTGGGTTGGGCGTCGTCGATGCGCACCGCCAGTTCGTTGGCGGCAAACCCGCCGAACACGACCGAGTGGATGGCGCCGATGCGGGCACAGGCCAGCATGGCTTCCAGCGCTTCGGGCACCATCGGCATGTAGATGATCACGCGATCGCCCTTTTCCACGCCCTTGGCGCGCAGGGCTCCGGCCAGCGAAGCGACGCGGTCGCGCAACTCGCCATAGGTGATCTCATGCTTGGAATGGGTGATGGGGCTGTCGTGGATAATGGCGATCCGGTCGCCATGTCCGGCTTCCACGTGGCGGTCGACGGCGTTCCAGCAGGTGTTGACCTTCGCGTCCGAGAACCATTCGTAGATCGGGGCGTTCTCGTCGAACAGAGCCTTGGTGGGCTTTTCGACCCAGTCGATCTGCTCGGCTGCAGTCATCCAGAACCCTTCGGGGTCTTCCTGCCAGCCTTTGTAAACGTCCGAATACTTCATGAATGCGTCCTCCTCGGTTACGGACACAATATGCAGGGTTTCCCTTCCGGCAAGGTGACAGTTGTGCCAACACGGCCAATTCGAAAAGGAATTTACAGATTTTCAGATAGTTGCCCGAGAGGTTGTAAATTCAATCTGAAAATGTCGCGTGAATGGCTCTTATCTCTCTGAAAATCAGCGATATTATTCTGTTTGCGCTAAAGTAAAGCGTTAACATGTTCGGACCGGCCGGACCCGAGGGGTGTCCGGCCGGTCCGATCGGGTCAGCTGTAGTGCGACATCGGCGTCCCGGCGATGGCCGCCATGTTCAAAAGGCCGCGGGTGGTGATCGACGGGGTCACGATATGGGCGCGGTTGCCCATGCCCATCAGGATCGGTCCGACCTCCAGGCCGCTGGCCTTGGTCTTGAGCGTGTTGCGCACCGCCGAGGCACTGTCCGAGGTCGCAAAGACCAGCCCGTTGGCCGCGCCCTCGAACCGGCTGTGCGGGAAGATCCGCTCACGCTGTTCGGGACGCAGGGCGGTGTCGACGTTCATCTCGCCCTCATAGGTGAAGTCGCGTGGCTGGCTGTCGAGGATCTCCATCGCGGCCCGCTGGGTGCGGCCCGAATAGATGTCGAGGCTGCCGAATTCCGACGAGGAGCACAGCGCGATCCGGGGCGACACGCCGAAACGGCGTATGTGCCGGGCGCAGCCCAGAACCGTTTCCGCCAGTTGCGCGGGCGTCGGTTCGGGATGCACATGGGTGTCGGCAACGAAGATCGGCCCGTCTTCCTGGATCATCAGCGACAGGGCGCCGACGGGGTGGAACTCCTTGGTGCCCAGGATCTGGTCGACGTAGTTCAGATGCCACAGGTACTGGCCGAAGGTGCCGCAGATCAGGCTGTCGGCCTCGCCGCGATGGACCATGATGGCACCGATGGCGGTGGTGTTGGTGCGCATGATGGCGCGCGCCAGGTCCGGGGTGACGCCCTTGCGGGCCATCAGTTCCAGGTAGGTTTCCCAATAGGCGCGGTAGCGCGGATCGTTCTCGGGGTTGACCACGTCGAAGTCGCGTTCGGGGCGGATTGACAGGCCGGCGCGTTCGCAACGGGTGGCGATGACATCGGGACGGCCGATCAGGATCGGGGTCTCGGTGGTTTCCTCGATCACCGCATGGGCGGCACGCAGCACGCGTTCGTCCTCGCCCTCGGCAAAGACGATGCGCCGCGCGGTCGAGGCCGCGGCCTCGAACACCGGGCGCATGATCATCGCCGATTTGAACACCGAACCGTCCAGTTCCGCCTTGTACCTGGCCAGATCATCCAGCGGCTTGGTCGCCACACCGCTTTCCATGGCCGCCTTGGCCACGGCGCTGGCCACCACACCCATCAGCCGTGGATCGAAGGGCTTCGGGATCAGGTAGTCGGCCCCGAAGCTGAGCTGTTCGCCCTGATAGGCGGCAGCGGCTTCGGCGCTGGTGGTGGCGCGGGCCAGCGCGGCGATGCCTTCGACGCAGGCGACCTGCATCTGGTCGTTGATCTCGCTGGCACCGACGTCCAGCGCGCCTCGGAAGATGAACGGAAAGCACAGGACGTTGTTGACCTGGTTGGGAAAGTCCGACCGGCCGGTGGCGATGATCGCGTCAGGTGCTACCTCGCGGGCGAGATCCGGCATGATCTCGGGCGTGGGATTGGCCAGCGCGAAGATGATCGGGCGGTGGGCCATCTTTGCCACCATCTCGGGCGTCAGGACGCGGGGACCGGACAGGCCCAGAAACAGGTCCGCACCTTCGATCGCCTGATCCAGCGTGCGCTGGTCGGTGGGCTGGGCGAAAGCGGCCTTCTGCGGCGTCATCTCGGCCTCGCGGCCTTCATAGACCAGCCCCTCGATGTCGCACAGCCAGACGTTCTCGCGTTTCACCCCCAGCTTCAGCAGCATGTTCAGGCAGGCGATGCCCGCCGCGCCGCCGCCGGTTGAGACGACCTTGATGTCCTCGAAGCCCTTGCCGGCAACCTTGAGCGCGTTGGTGGCCGCAGCCCCCACGACAATGGCGGTGCCGTGCTGGTCGTCGTGGAACACCGGAATGTTCATGCGCTTGCGGCAGATTTCTTCGACAATGAAACAGTCGGGCGCCTTGATGTCTTCAAGGTTGATCGCGCCGAAGGTCGGTTCCAGCGCGCAGACGATGTCGGCCAGTTGTTCGGGATCGGTGGCGTTCAGCTCGATATCGAAACAGTCGATATTGGCGAATTTCTTGAACAGGACGGCCTTGCCTTCCATCACGGGCTTGGACGCCAGCGCCCCGATGTTGCCCAACCCCAGCACGGCCGAGCCGTTGGTCACGACAGCAACAAGGTTGCCACGCGCGGTATAGCGGCTGGCCTGCGTCGCATCCTTGGCGATTTCCAGACAGGCTTCGGCCACACCGGGCGAATAGGCGCGCGCAAGATCCCGGCCGTTGGCCATGGGCTTGGTCGCGCGGATCTCCAGTTTCCCCGGTTTCGGGTATTCGTGATAATACAGCGCCTCGTTGCGCAGGCTGTCACCGGTGTCGTCGGACATGTTTCCCCCTGGTCTTTGGACAGATAAGTCCTAGTGCTGTGACAGGGTTAACACCAGTCCACAGATGCGCGCATCTTTCTTGGAACTTCCGTGTGATCCGCCGGGGCAGGTCTTGCAATGGGCCGGTGCGCGCCGCAATCTGGCCCGAACAGACGGAGGATCTGATGGATCTCATCGCCGAAGCCCGCGCCGTGCGCGAAAATGCTCATGCCCCCTATTCGGGCTTCAAGGTCGGGGCAGCGGTCCTGTCCGACGCCGGCACCGTCCATCGCGGCTGCAACGTGGAAAACGCCGCCTATCCGGAAGGCACCTGTGCCGAGGCCGGGGCCATCGCCGCGATGATCGCCGCCGGGGACAAACGGTTGCAGGCGGTGGCGGTGATTGCCGACAGCCCGCGCCCGGTGCCGCCCTGCGGCGGCTGCCGTCAGAAACTGGCAGAGTTCGGCGGCGCGGATGTGAAGGTCACCCTGGCCACAACCGGCGGGCAGGTCGAGGAAACCACCATCGGCGCATTGCTGCCCGGAGCTTTCACGCAATCGGACATGGACGGGGCCTGAATAATGGACCCGCGCCATGTTCTGGCCAAGCTGCGCGAGGGCCAGCCGCTGACCGACGCCGAGCTTGCAGGCTTTGCAGTCGGGCTGGCCGAGGGCAGCGTCAGCGATTCGCAGGGCGGGGCTTTCGCCATGGGCGTCTGCAAGGCCGGGTTGAGCGAGGCCGAGACCGTCGCCCTGACCATCGCCATGCGCGACAGCGGGCGGGTTTTGTCCTGGGATCTGCCGGGGCCGGTGGTGGACAAGCATTCCACGGGCGGGCTGGGCGACAGCACCTCGCTGGTGGTGGCGCCGGTTGTGGCGGCCCTTGGGGCCTATGCGCCTTTCATGTCCGGCCGGGGTCTGGGCCATACCGGCGGTACGCTGGACAAGATGGAAGCGGTGGCCGGGGTGGACACCACCGTCTCGGGTGCGCGGCTGCAACGGCTGGTGGCCGAGGTCGGCTGCGCCGTGGTCGGCGCTTCGGACACCATCGCGCCGGCAGACCGGCGGCTCTATGCGCTGCGCGACGAAACCGCGACGGTGGAAAGCCAGGCGCTGATCACCGCCTCCATCCTGTCGAAGAAACTGGCCGCCGGGGCGCGGGCACTGATCCTTGACGTGAAGGGCGGCAGCGGCGCCTTCATGAAAACCCCGCAACAGGCGCGCGACCTGGCACAGGCGCTGACCCGCGCCGCCAATGGCGCGGGCTGTGCCACCCGCGCGCTGATCACCGACATGAACCAGCCGCTGGCCCCGGCGGTCGGCAATGCGGTCGAGTTGCACGAGGTATTGAAAGTGCTGCGAGACCCGCGGCCCGACAGTCGGTTGTGTCAATTGTCGCTGGCCCTGATCGGCGAACTTCTGGAACTGGCCGGTGCCTATGCCACGCCCGAGTCCGCCGCGCAGGCTGCGCTTGAGGTCTTGCAGAACGGGCAGGCGGCCGAGCGGTTCGAGCGCATGATGCACGCCCTGGGCGGGCCCGCCGACTTGCTGGATGATCCCGACGGTTACTTGCCCGCCGCCCCGGTGATCCGCCCGGTTGCGGCAGGCACCTCGGGCCATGTCTGTGCCATCGACGGGGTTTCGCTGGGCGAGGTGGTGCGCAACCTGGGCGGCGGGCGGCGCCACGCGGGCGATGCCATCGACCCGCGCGTCGGCCTGACCGAGGTGGTGCTGCTGGGCCAGCGGCTTGGTCCCCGCGATGCGCTGTGCCTTGTGCACGCCGCCACCGAGGCCGATGCCGAAGATGCCACGGACGCCATCCGCCGCGCCATTCAGGTGGGTGAGAAGACGGCGACTCCGCCCTTGATTCATGAACGGGTGAACGCATGACACGTGCCTTTCTGGTGGTGCTCGATTCCGTGGGCTGCGGCGGCGCGCCCGATGCCGCCGATTTCGGCGATGCAGGTGCCGACACGCTGGGCCATATCGCCCGCGCCTGCGCCGAGGGCCGGGCCGAAGACGGCCGCAGCGGGCCCTTGCAACTGCCGGTTCTGGCATCGCTGGGGCTGGGGCGCGTCATGGCGGCCTCGACCGGCGCGGTGCTGGGCGACACGGGCGCGCTGCGGTCCGATGCGTTCTACGGGGCCGGGGAAGAAGTGTCGAAAGGCAAGGACACGCCCTCGGGCCATTGGGAGTTGGCCGGCGTGCCGGTGCCCTGGGACTGGCACTATTTCCCCGACACCAACCCAAGCTTTCCCGCCGATCTGACCGCCCGCATCTGCGACCTGGCGGGTACCGACGGGATTCTGGGCAACCGCCATGCCTCGGGCACCGTCATCATCGCCGAGGAGGGGGCCGCGCATCTGCGCACCGGCTGGCCAATCTGCTATACCTCTGCCGACAGCGTCTTCCAGATCGCCGCCCATGAAGAGCATTTCGGGCTGAACCGCCTGTTGGACCTGTGCCGCGCCGCCGCACCGATCCTGCACGAGATGCGGGTGGGCCGGGTCATCGCACGGCCCTTCGTCGGCACGCCGGAAGACGGGTTCACCCGCACCGCAAATCGCCGCGATTTCGCCGTGGCCCCGCCCGCGCCGACCCTGTGCGACTGGGTGCAGAGGGCCGGACGCAAGGTGCATGCCATCGGCAAGATCAAGGACATCTTTTCGGGGCAGGGGATCGACGATGTGGTCAAGGGTCCGGACGCCGACCTGATGACCGCCCTGCACCGCGCCTTGGAACAGGCCGAACCCGGATCGCTGACCTTCACCAACCTTGTGGAGTTTGACAGCCTGTATGGACACCGCCGCGACGTGTCCGGATACGCCCGCGCGCTGGAATGGGTGGACGCGGAAATCGGTCGCCTGCTGCAGGCCTTGCCCAAGGGCGACCTGCTGCTGGTCACCGCCGACCACGGCAACGATCCGACATGGCGCGGCACCGATCACACCCGCGAACGGGTGCCGATCCTGGGCTGTCTCAAGGGGCAGGCAGGGCGCGGCGATCTTGGGTTTCGGGCCTTCGCCGATGTCGGCGTCAGCGTGGCGGCGCATCTGGGCGTCCCGCCACAAGGACCGGGAAGGAGTTTTCTGTGAGTGACAAGCGCATCGAATTGCACCTGCATCTGGAGGGGGCGGCCCCGCCCGACCTGATCCGGCGCTTGGCTGAGGAAAAGCATCAACGGCTGGTGGGCGTGTTTGACGCGCAGGGCCGTTTTGCCTTCCGCGACTTCGGGCATTTCCTGCAGGTCTACGAGGCCGCAACCTCGGTCCTGACAACGCCACAGGATTATGCCCGGCTGGTGACAGCTGTGGCCGAGGATCTGGCCGCGCAACAGGTGATGTACGGCGAGGTATTCGTCAGCCCGGCCTTTTGCGGCAATCACGACGTTGCGGCCTGGCGCGACTACCTGGCCGCCATGCAGGAGGCCGCGACGCAGGCCGAAGCGCGCCACGGCGTCACCCTGCGCGGCATCGTCACCGCGATCCGCCACATGGGGCCGGAGGTGGCGAAACAGGCCGCCCATTGTGCCGCCGAAACCGCCGGCGACTGGATCGTCGGCTTTGGCATGGGCGGGGACGAGCGCATGGGCAAGCCCGGAGATTTCGCGTGGAGTTTCGATCTGGCGCGCGAGGCCGGATTGGGCCTGACCGTACACGCCGGCGAATTTGGCGGCCCCGACAGTGTGCGCGACGCGCTGGAAGATTTGCGGGTGTCGCGCATCGGCCATGGCGTGCGCGCCGCCGAGGATCACGCGCTGATCGACCGGCTGGCCGAAAGCGGCACGGTGCTGGAGGTCTGCCCGGGCTCGAACCTGAAGCTGGGCCTGTTCCCCGACTGGACATCCCATCCCATCGACCAGTTGCGCCGCGCCGGGGTGGCGGTGACCGTCTCGACCGATGATCCGCCGTTCTTCCACACCACCCTGAGCCGCGAATACGAACGTCTGGCGGAAGTTTTCGACTGGCAGGCCGAGGATTTTCAGGCCATCAATGTCACCGCCGCACAGGCCGCGTTCTGCGATGCCGAAACCCGTGCGCGGCTGCTGAAACTGCTGGAGACTGACGATGACCGAGACCCCACATGATGTTCCCCATCTGACCTTGGTCGATCACCCGCTGGTGCAGCACAAGCTCAGCCTGATGCGGGACAAGGAAACATCGACCGGGTCGTTCCGCCGGCTGTTGCGCGAGATCAGCCAGCTTCTGGCCTATGAGATCACCCGCGGCATGCCGATGACCCATGAGCGGATCGAAACCCCGCTGATGGAAATGGATGCGCCCGTTCTGGACGGCAAGAAACTGGCGCTGATCTCGATCCTGCGGGCGGGCAACGGGCTGCTGGACGGGGTGCTGGAACTGATCCCTTCGGCCCGTGTCGGCTTTGTCGGACTGTACCGCGACGAGGAAACGCTGGAGCCGGTGCAATACTACTTCAAGGTGCCCGAGGCGCTGGAGGATCGGCTGGTGATTGCCGTCGACCCGATGCTGGCCACCGGCAATTCCTCGGCCGCGGCCATCGACCTGCTGAAACAGGCCGGGGCCACCAACATTCGCTTCCTGTGTCTGCTGGCCGCCCCCGAAGGCATCGCGCGGATGAAAGAGGCGCATCCGGATGTGCCCATTGTCACCGCCGCGGTGGACACCGGCCTGACCGACAAGGGCTATATCTATCCCGGTCTGGGCGACGCGGGCGACCGCATGTTCGGCACCAAGTGATCGGGGGCAGGGTGATGCGGGGGCAGGCAATGGCGGTTGTTCTGGCAGGACTGGCGCAAGCTGCACAGGCCGGACCAGCCGAGGCGCCGCCCGAGGATTTCACCGGTCCCGAGTATGTCGACAGTGCCGGCTGTCACTTCTGGCGGGCCCAGCTTGCCGGTCAGACCCTTTGGGCCGAAGTGATCGGCGCCGACGGCCAGCCGGTGTGCGATGCGCCGCCGCCGGTGGCCGAGGTTGATCCGAACCTGTCGCCATCCGATGCGTTGCCCGCACTGGCACCGACCCGGCGCGGGGTCAGCCCGACTTTTCCGCAGGATGGCCGCTATGCGCAGGTCGGGGCCTTCACCTCGACCCGCAAGGCCGACGAGATCGTGCTGGCCTTGCAGGAAGCGGGGTTTTCGGTGCTGCGGCAGGATTTTTCGCGCGGCTCGGGCCGGTTGCGGGTGCTGTTCGTCGGGCCGCTTGGCGATCAGGATCGGGCGCAGGCGCGTCTGCGCGACCTGCGGAGCCTTGGGTTCCGCGATGCGTTTCTGCGGGTTCAGGCACCGTCGTGATTCCCTACGTCTGATCGGGCGGGGTCGGCACATCTTCTGACAGCAGGGCCGCGCGTTTGGCGGCAATGGCCTCGCGGCGCGCCTGATCCAGCCCGATCCGCATGGATTGCGCGACAAAGTCGATATGGGCTTCGGCGGCCTGAGCCGCCCGGTCGGGATCATGGGCGCAGACGGCTTCGGCAATGGCAGTGTGCTGCTTGTGCAGCAATGCCCCCGAGCCGTCGATGGTACGCAGATAGGCACGATTGTAGAACACCGTCTGTCTGGACAGGTCGTAGATCGACCTCATCATGTGGATCAGCGTCGCGTTGTGGCTGGCCGCCACGATGGCCGCATGGAACTTTACGTCGTGGTCGCGCGATGCATCGCTGTCGCCCCGTTCCAGATCCTGCGCCAGCGCCTCAAGATATAGATGAATGATCGCCTTGTCGGTCTTGGTCGCCCGATCCGCAGCCAGGCGCGCGGCAAAGGATTCCTGCACGCGGCGGTATTCCAGATAGTCGAAGAAAGCGGTGCCGTGGCGGCCGTACAACTCGATCAGCGCGTCGGACATCGCCTTGCCGGTCAGCGGCGCGATGAACGAGCCTTCGCCGTGGCGGACGGATAACAGGCCGCGCGCTTCCAGCAATTTCAGCGCCTCGCGCAGCTTGGGGCGCGACACCCCCAGGGTTGCGGCCATATCGCGTTCCGACGGCAGGCGGCGGCCTTCGCTCAGCACACCTGCCAGGATCATGTCCTCGATCTGTTCGACGACGCTGTCGGCAACCGAATGATGGTCGATCGGCGTCAGCAGGGCGCGAACATTCTCCATGGCGGTCTCCTTGGTCGGATCAGGCGAGGTGCATTTACTGTACCACCAGATCACAGCATCGGTCAGGTGGGCGTGGCGGGTTATCCGCGTAGCCTGCCAATAAAACGCACATGTTTCAATGGGTAACGCAGCGGAGTGAAGCAGCGCAGGGCAGTTCTGCGACAGCGTGTCATGCCCGACCCCAGCCGAAAAAATGCTAGAGGCACCGCAAAACGATCAAGAGGTCAACTTAATTTACCAAATGGGCTGACCTCAACGCCGCTCAAGCCACTCGAAAGGACGCCTCGCATGTCATTTCACACCTGTCTGATCCACCGTTGCCGCGTCGCCATGCCAAACTGGCGCAGGTTTTCAGCAAAGCGGCCCTTGCAACCCGGCGACAGTCAGTTGCTTACTGAGCGCGGGGAGGCGCACCAATGACAGACACAGATCTGATCACGGCGCTGAAGTCGATCGTGGGCAAGGCCCATGTGCTGACCGGAGCGAAACAGACCGAGCGGTTCCGCAAGGGGTTCCGATCGGGCGAGGGCGATGTGCTGGCGGTGGTGCGTCCCGGCACGCTGGTCGAACAATGGCGGGTGCTGCAGGCCTGTGTGGCCGCCGACAAGATCATCATCATGCAGGCGGCCAACACCGGACTGACCGAAGGCTCGACCCCGAAGGGCACCTATGACCGCGACGTGGTGTTGATCAACACCAACCGCATGGATGCGCTGCACCCGCTGGACGGCGGGCGTCAGGTGGTGGGGCTTCCGGGTTCGACCCTGTTTGCGCTGGAAAAGCTGCTGGCCCCGATGGGGCGGCAACCGCATTCGGTGATCGGTTCGTCCTGCATCGGCGCGTCGGTCATCGGCGGGGTGTGCAACAATTCAGGCGGTGCGCTGGTGGAACGCGGGCCGTCCTATACCGAGCTGTCGCTGTTTGCGCGAGTGACCGAGGACGGCCAGATCGAACTGGTCAACCATCTGGGCCTGGACCTTGGCGACACCCCGGAAGAGATCCTGTCGCGGGTGGAGCGCGGAGAGTTTCAGAAGGATGGGCTGGATCCCACCAACCGCCGCGCGTCGGACACCGAATATGCCGCGCGGGTGCGCGACGTGGATGCTGCCACCCCGGCACGGTTCAACGCCGACAAGCGGCGCCTGTATGAGTCAGCAGGATGCGCCGGCAAGCTGGCGGTGTTCGCCGTGCGGCTGGACACCTATCCGAAGAATAACGCCGAGAAGACCTTCTATATCGGCACCAATGATCCCGCCGATCTGACCGCGTTGCGCCGTCATATCCTGTCGGAATTCTCGACCCTGCCGGTCAGCGCCGAATACATGCACGCCGAAGTGTTCGACATTTCCGACCGCTACGGCAAGGACACGGTGGTGATGATCGACAAGCTGGGCACCGACCGGCTGCCGATGTTCTTCGCCATGAAAGGCGCGATGGATGCGCGGCTGAACAAGATCCCCTTCCTGCGCGGCGCCACTGACCGAATGATGCAGGGGCTCAGCCGGGTGTGGCCCGATATTCTGCCCAAGCGCATGCGGGTGTGGCGCCAGCGCTTCGAACACCACCTGATCCTGAAGATGCATGATGCCGGGATCGACGAAGCCGCGGCCTATCTGAAAACCCTGTTTGCCGACCGTGAGGGAGATTTCTTCGAATGCACCGATCGCGAAGCCAAGATCGCCGGGCTGCACCGGTTCGCGGCAGCGGGCGCGGCGGTGCGCTATCAGGCGGTCCATGCGAGCGAGGTCGAGGACATCCTGGCACTGGACATCGCCTTGCGCCGTGACGATCGCGACTGGCTGGAGGACCTGCCGGAAGAGATCACCCGCGATCTGGTGCACAAGCTCTACTACGGCCACTTCATGTGTCACGTCCTGCATCAGGATTACATCGTCCGGAAAGGAGCCGATCCCAAGGCGCTGAAGGCCGCCATGCTTGCCATCCTGGACCAGCGCGGTGCCGAGTATCCCGCCGAGCACAACGTCGGGCATCTCTATGCCGCCAAGCCGGATCTGGCCGGGTTTTACCGGTCCTGTGATCCCACCAACACGTTCAATCCGGGCATCGGCAAGACATCACGCAACAGACGATATGCAGGCACAGCATAGGTCGAGCCAAGATATGCATATCACGCCGGTCAGGTATGCAAGTGCCGACGGTTTTCAAAGGCGCGGAATCTGGTAGGGAATGCGTGCTGACATAAATTCCTGCAAGATGTTGAATTCGTGCAGCAATAACTGAGGGAGGGGAAATATTCTTGCGCGCAAAATTGGTTAACCGAAGGGCATCCACCGCGCAACGAAATGTCCCGGCCACGAAATCACCGACCGCTTTCCTGCCGTTGGGGCAGTCGAAAAGCGGTTAAGCATTGACGCCTTTGCCGAATGTGCAAGGGTCATGGATAGGAGAGGAAAGGGGACCTTGTTCTATGACTAAACAGACTGACATTGATCCGATTGAGTCACAGGAGTGGCAAGAAGCCATTTCGGATGTGATCGAACGGGATGGAGCAAACCGGGCTCACTTCCTGCTGGATCGCGCCGTGCAACAGGCCCGCGCCGCGGGCGCGACGCTGCCGTTTTCGGCGACTACGCCTTACCAGAACACCATTCCCACCGACGACCAGGAAGAAATCCCGGGCGACTCGGAAATGGAATGGCGCATCCGCACCATCAACCGCTGGAACGCCATGGCGACCGTCGTGCGCCGCAACAAGGAAAGCAGCGAATACGGCGGCCACATCGCGTCGTTCGCCTCGTCTGCCGCCCTGTATGATGTCGGGCTCAACCACTTCTGGCGCGCCAAGTCGGCCATCCACGGCGGCGATCTGGTGTTCTTCCAGGGCCATGTGATCCCCGGCATCTATGCGCGGTCCTTCATGGAAGGACGGATCAGCGAAGAGCAGCTGGAGAACTTCCGCTCGGAAGTGGACGGCTCGGGCCTCAGCTCCTACCCGCACCCCTGGCTGATGCCGGACTACTGGCAGTTCCCGACCGTGTCGATGGGCCTGGGCCCGCTCATGGCGATCTACCAGGCGCGGTTCATGAAATACATGCACAACCGCGGCCATATCGACATGGCCGACCGCAAGGTCTGGTGCTTCCTTGGCGACGGCGAGATGGACGAGCCGGAAAGCCTGGGCGCCATTCACCTGGCGGCACGCGAAAAGCTCGACAACCTGATCTTCGTCATCAACTGCAACCTGCAACGTCTTGACGGTCCGGTGCGCGGCAACGGCAAGATTGTTCAGGAACTGGAAGGCAATTTCCGCGGCTCCGGCTGGGAAGTGATCAAGCTTCTGTGGGGCAAGGGCTGGGACGAGCTGCTTGAGAAAGACACCAGTGGCCGCCTGCGTCAGCTGATGGATGAAACCGTTGACGGCGACTACCAGACGTTCAAATCCAAGAACGGCGCCTACATCCGCGAGCATTTCTTCGGCAAATACCCCGAAACCGCCGAACTGGTGAAAGACTGGACCGACGATCAGATCTGGGCGCTGCGCCGTGGCGGTCATGATCCGCAGAAGGTCTATACCGCCTTCAAGCGCGCGACCGAGGTCAAGGATCAACCGACCTGCCTGCTGGTCAAGACCGTCAAGGGCTATGGCATGGGCACGGCTGGCGAAGGCCAGAACACCACCCACCAGCAAAAGAAGATGGCCGAGGATCAGCTGCGGGCGTTCCGCGATCGCTTCCAGATCCCGGTCAGCGACGAGGATCTGCCGAAAGCGCCCTTCGTTCAGCTGAACAACGCGCAGAAAGCCTATTTGGCTGATCGCCGCAAGGCTCTGGGCGGGGCCTTCCCGGTCCGGCATTGGCGCGACACGCCGAAGCTGGCGATCCCGCCGCTGGAGAAATTCGAGGGTCAGCTGAAAAGCACGGGCGACCGCGAAATCTCGACCACCATGGCTTTTGTCCGTATCCTGACCACGCTTCTGCGGGACAAGAACATCGGCAAGCAGGTGGTGCCGATCGTGCCGGATGAAAGCCGCACGTTTGGTATGGAGGGTCTGTTCCGCTCGGTGGGGATCTACAACCCGCTTGGCCAGCACTATACCCCCGAAGATGCCGACCAGATGATGTACTACAAGGAATCTGAATCCGGTCAGGTTCTGCAGGAAGGCATCAACGAGGCTGGTGCCATGGCCGACTGGATCGCGGCGGCCACGTCCTACTCGGTTCACGGCGTGCCGATGATCCCGTTCTTCATCTACTACTCGATGTTCGGGTTCCAGCGGATCGGCGACCTGGCCTGGGCCGCCGGCGACAGCCGGGCGCGCGGCTTCATGCTGGGCGGCACCGCGGGACGCACCACGCTGAACGGCGAGGGCCTGCAGCACGAGGATGGCCACAGCCACATTCTGGCCGGCACCATCCCGAACTGCATCACCTACGATCCGACCTTCAGCTACGAGGTGGCGGTGATTGTCCATCACGGGTTGCAGCGAATGTATGTGGATCAGGAAGACGTGTTCTTCTACCTGACCCTGATGAACGAGAACTACAGTCATCCGGACATGCCGATGGGTGTGGAGCAGGACATCATCAAGGGGCTCTACCGCTTCAAGGATGTGAAGAAGCCGGGCGACAAGCACGTGACGCTGATGGGGTCGGGCACCATTCTGGTGCAGGCAATGAAGGCGGCCGAGATGCTGGAAGAAGATTTCGGGGTGACCTCGGAAATCTGGTCGGCAACCTCGTTCAACGAACTGGCCCGCGACGGTCAGGACGTGGCCCGCTTCAACCGCCTGAACCCGCTGGCCGAGCAGCGCAAGGCCTTCGTGACCGATCAGCTGGAACGGTCGCGCGGACCGATCGTGGCTGCCACCGACTACATGAAGAACTACGTGGAGCAGATCCGCGGGTTCGTGCCGGACGGCCGCACTCTCAGCGTGCTGGGCACCGATGGCTACGGCCGCTCGGACAGCCGTGTGAACCTGCGTCGTTTCTTCGAGGTGGATGCCAATCACATCGCGGCGGCAGCCATGACCGACCTGTACAAGGCCGGCAAGGTTTCGACGGATGAACTGACGGCGGCGCTGAAGAAATACGACATCGACGGCAACAAGCCCAATCCGCGCCTGGTCTGATCCAGGCGCGCGGCTCATTCCGCGCCGGGACGGCCCCGGCGCGGCACGACACGAACTGACCGGACCCGGACAGCGCGGGGGAAGCGCCACCGGGCACCCGGAACGAGGAGACAAATGAGATGACCATCGAAGTTAAAGTACCCGATATCGGCGATTTTTCGGATGTGCCGGTTGTCAGCATCCTGGTGAGCGTCGGCGATACCGTCGCCGTCGAGGATCCGCTGGTAGAGCTGGAATCCGACAAGGCCACCATGGAAGTGCCCAGCTCGGCCGCCGGTGTGGTGAAAGAGATCAAGATCGCGGAAGGCGACAATGTCTCTGAAGGCAGCCTAATCCTGATCCTGGAAGGCGAGGGCGCTGGCGCCGCGCCGAAAGAAGCGCCCAAGGCGGAAGCCGCACCTGCCGCGGCCCCCGCAGCCGCCCCTGCGGCCGCCCCCGCTGCGGCGGCCCCCGCGGTCACCGACGCGGGCTTCTCCAAGGCCCATGCCTCGCCGTCGGTGCGTGCCTTCGCGCGTCAACTGGGCGTCGATCTGAGCAAGGTCAACGGTTCGGGCCGCAAGGGACGTATCCTGCGCGAGGACGTGGCGAGCTTCTTCAAGAAAACCTCGGCCCCGGCGCCGTCTGCCGGTGCGGCTCCGGCCTCGGGCGGAATGGGCATCCCGCCGATCCCGGTTGTGGATTTCTCGAAGTTCGGTCCGGTCGAAAACGTGGACATGCCCCGGATCAAGAAGATCTCGGGTCCCGCGCTGCACCGCGCCTGGCTGAACATCCCGCATGTCACCCACAACGACGAAGCCGACATCACCGATCTGGACAAGTACCGGAAGGAGATGGACACGATGGCCAAGGAAGACGGCTATCGCGTCACCCTGCTGAGCTTTGTCATCAAGGCCTCGGTCTCGGCCCTGAAAGAGCATTGGGAGTTCAACAGCTCGATCCATCCCGATGGCGACAAGCTGATCAAGAAAGACTTCTACAACATTGGTTTTGCAGCAGATACACCGAATGGTCTGATGGTTCCGGTGATCAAGGATGCGGATCGCAAGGGTCTGGTGGAAATCTCGAAAGACCTGATGGAGCTGTCAGCCAAGGCCCGCAAGGGCGAGCTGAAGGGCCCCGACATGCAGGGTGCCACCTTCACCATCTCGTCGCTGGGCGGCATTGGCGGCACCTCGTTCACGCCCATCGTGAACGCGCCCGAAGTCGCGATCCTCGGCCTGACCCGGTCGAAAATCTCTCCGGTCTGGAACGGCGAGGAATTCGTGCCGCGCCTGATGCAGCCGCTGTCGCTGTCCTATGACCACCGCGCCGTCGACGGGGCCCTGGCCGCACGCTTCTGCGTGACGCTCAAGACCCTGCTGGGCGATATGCGCAAGTTGATGTGGTAAGGGGAGAGAGATCAATGGACGTCAAAGTACCCGATATCGGTGATTTCGCCGAAGTCCCCGTGGTGTCGATCCTGGTTTCCGTGGGCGACACCGTCGCCGCGGAAGATCCGCTGATCGAGCTGGAATCCGACAAGGCCACCATGGAAGTGCCCAGCCCAGCAGCGGGCAAGGTGACCGAGATCAAGGTCGCCGAAGGTGACAAGGTCTCCGAAGGCTCGGTGATCATCGTGCTGGAAGCCGAAGGGGCGGCCGCCGGGGCCGTCGAGACCCCGGCCCCCGCCGCCGAAGCTGCCGCTCCGGCCGCAGGTGGCGGCGGTTCGGTCGAGGTGACCGTGCCCGACATCGGCGATTTCACCGATGTGCCGGTGGTGTCGATCCTGGTTGCGGTGGGCGACACCGTGGCGGCGGAAGATCCGCTGCTGGAGCTGGAATCCGACAAGGCCACGATGGAAGTGCCCAGCCCGGCGGCTGGCAAGGTCAAGGAAATCAAGGTGGCCGAGGGCGACAAGGTCTCCCAGGGCACGTTGATCGTGGTTCTGGAAGGGGCCGGGGGCGCGACTGCGGCACCGGCGGCTGCGTCTTCCACGGCACCGGCCGCGCCGGAAAAAGCCCCGGCTGTTGAAGCTCCCGCCCCCCTGGCCGCTGGCCAGCAGGGCGATCTTCATGGTGAGGTTGTGGTTTTGGGCTCTGGCCCTGGCGGCTATACCGCGGCGTTCCGCGCGGCGGATCTGGGCAAGAAGGTCATCCTGATCGAGCGGGATCCGCAGCTTGGCGGCGTGTGTCTGAACGTCGGGTGTATCCCGTCGAAGGCGCTGCTGCATGTGGCCAAGGTCATCACCGAGGCCGAGGACATGGGCGCCCATGGCGTGAGCTTTGCCAAGCCCGAGATCGATCTGGACGGGCTGCGCAAGTTCAAGGAAAGCGTTGTCGGTCAGCTGACCGGCGGGCTGGGCGGTCTGGCGAAAGGCCGCAAGGTTCAGGTCGTCACCGGCACCGGCAAGTTCACCGGCCCGAACATGATCGAGGTCACGGGCGACGAGGGCACCAAGACGGTCAGCTTCGACCAGTGCATCATCGCGGCAGGCTCCGAACCGGTCACGCTGCCCTTCATCCCGCATGACGACCCCAGGGTGATCGACAGCACCGGCGCCCTGGAACTGAAGGACATCCCTGAACGGATGCTGATCCTTGGCGGCGGCATCATCGGTCTGGAAATGGCCTGTGTCTATGATGCGCTTGGCTCGAAGATCACCGTCGTGGAACTGATGGACCAGATCATTCCGGGCGCCGACAAGGACATCGTCAAGCCGCTGCACACCCGCATCGGCAAACGCTATGAGAACATCCTGCTGAAGACCAAGGTCACGGCGATGGAAGCCTCGGACGCGGGCCTGAAGGTGACTTTCGAGGATACCTCGGGCAATGTGTCCAATGACACATTTGACAAGGTGCTGGTCGCCGTGGGCCGCAAGCCCAATGGCAAGCTGATCGCCGCCGATGCCGCCGGTGTTGCCGTTGACGATCGTGGATTCATCCATGTGAACAGCCAGCAGCGCACCAATGTGTCCCACATCTACGCCATCGGCGACGTCGTGGGCCAGCCGATGCTGGCGCACAAGGCCGTGCACGAAGGCAAGGTCGCGGCCGAAGCCGCCAACGGTGATCCGCGCCATTTCGATGCGCGCGTGATCCCCTCGGTCGCCTATACCGATCCCGAGGTGGCCTGGGCCGGCATGACTGAAACCCAGGCCAAGGCGCAGGGCATCAAGTACGAAAAAGGCGTGTTCCCCTGGGCGGCGTCGGGCAAGGCATTGTCCAACGGTCGGTCAGAAGGCATGACCAAGCTGCTGTTCGATCCCGAGGATGACCGCCTGATCGGCGCGCTGATCGTCGGCACCAACGCCGGTGACCTGATCGCCGAGGCTGCACTGGCCATCGAGATGGGCGCCGATGCCGTCGACCTGGGCCACACCATTCACCCGCACCCGACACTGTCGGAAACGGTGAACTTTGCGGCCGAAATGTTCGAAGGCACCATCACCGACCTGATGCCGCCGAAAAAGAAAAAGAAGCACTGAGGGATGGCCATGAAACTTGGAGTACCCAAGGAGTTATATCCTGGCGAGTGTCGGGTTGCCTTGACGCCGCAGTCTGCGGGTCAGTTGGGCAAGCTGGGCTATGCGTGTCTGGTTGAGTCCGGGGCCGGGGCTGCGGCGGGG
>NZ_JACNMU010000020.1 GCF_014901205.1 Meridianimarinicoccus sp. MJW13 | reverse complement strand
CAGGCCGCGGAATTAGTCGCCGCTCGGGAACGTTGTTCTGCCTATAGGGTGAATGCGCCGTTCGTTCGTCAACAAGGGTCCGAGATTTTCGGCCCTCATGCAGTTTCCTTCCGCCTCATGTCCCCAGTAATCTGGGCAGTCTGGCCAGGTTATTGGCGGCCATCGTCAGAATGAAGCGGGATCGCACCCGTTCGACGCCACGATAGACGGTTTGCGCCATGCCGCCGACGGTCTTGGCCCAGCCGAAGGCTTCCTCAATCCGCTTTCGGTGCTTGATCGACAAGTCGTAGCCCTGATGTCGGGTAGTGCGCCCGTCTATCGCTGAATATCTCGATTTCTGCGCGACATGCGGAGTGACGCAGGCCTCTCGAAGGTCGGAGACGAACTGGGCAGCGTCATACCCCTTGTCCGCCCCAAGCGTCAGCCGCCGGGTCGATCCGGGGGAGTGGTGATGCACCATATCCAATGCCGCACGCCGTTCGGAATGGCCGTCGGCCTGGGTAAGGTCGCCCTGAACAATCAGCCCGTGCCGGTTCTCCATCAGCGCGTGTCCCATGAAGCACAACGCCGCACCGGTGCCGGGTGATTTCTTGTAGAGCCGCGCCTCCGGATCCGTGGTCGAAACGTGGGTGGCGTTCGAACGCTTCTCGCCCTTGAAGTCGACCTCGGCGTTGCGGTTACGGTGATTGGAGCGGGGCATCGGTTCTGTCTCGGGTTCGGATTGGGTGGGTTGATTGTCAGGCTCGATGGAGGGCGGCGGCGGATCATCCGGCCCCTCATCGTCGGGCGGCGAGACCTCCGCCTTTGGCTGGAAACTTTTCATCGACGCCCAGGCTTTGATCAATGTCCCATCAACCGAGAAATGCTCATCCGATAACAGCGGTGCCACCTCGCGGTGCGCCAGGATCGCCGCCATCACCTTGCGCGACATGTCCGTTGTCAGAAGCCGATCTCGGTTTTTGGTGAACACCGTTGCGACCCAAACCGGATCATCGATACCAAGGCCGACGAACCAGCGAAACATCAGGTTGTATTGCATCTGTTCCATCAACTGACGCTCGGATCGAACAGAGAACAGGATCTGGATCAGGCTGGCCCGGATCAGCCGCTCGGGTGCTATCGAAGGGCGGCCAAAATCGACGTAGAGCGGGGCAAACTCGGCGTCGAGGCTGGCGAGAGCGTCATTGACCACTTGCCGGATCTTGCGCAAAGGATGTCTGGCGGGAATGCGCTCCTCAAGATCAACGTAGCTGAACAGCGACCCACTCGTTTCATCCGTCCCGCGCATCTTGACCCCCACAGTTCTGCTGCGGACGAGGAATCATGTTCTCAAATCGTTGTCCAGAAGAGACTATTTCAGCAACCTGCTA
>NZ_JACNMU010000002.1 GCF_014901205.1 Meridianimarinicoccus sp. MJW13 | reverse complement strand
TTCCGAAGCCTCTCAACCCCGTCCAGCCCCCCAACAGCGCGTCGCCGCCCCGTCGGTGAAGGGGTGTCTAGAGCCACTCAAACAGAGTCGCAACCCCTTTTTTGAAGAAAATGAAGGTTTCTGCGGAAAAACCGAGGCGACCCGGCGTCATCCCGACCCAGCGCGGCCCAGGCCAATGCCTGCAGGGTGAGACGACCTGTAAACACGCCGTATAGGGATGACCCCACAGATCGGGAACTGGTCGGACAGCACCGCCTGACTTTTGCGGTAGCCCGGATGGCCATGGCAGATCGACCGCTGGTTCAGGCACTCCACAACCCCGATGCCCTACCGGTTCAACCAGCCTTCGGCGATTGAGACCGCCGCACCGGTCTGGACGATGCATGCCCTTTGGCCTAGGCCAGTGGGGACAGCTGTAGGACACCCCATGAAAATCGCGACGTTCAATATCAATGGCATCAAGGCCCGCATCGGCGCCCTCACGGATTGGCTGCAGGAAGCACGACCCGACGTGGCCGTCCTGCAAGAGATCAAGTCGGTGGATGCCAATTTCCCAGCGCCCCATTTCGAGGATCTCGGCTATCAGGTCGAAACCCACGGCCAGAAGTCCTTCAACGGCGTGGCGATCCTGTCGAAGCTGCCGCTGGAAGACATCAGCCGCGGCCTTCCCGGGGATGATACCGACGAACAGGCCCGTTATATCGAAGCCACGGTGATGGGGGAGGTGCCGGTGCGCATCTGCGGTCTTTACTTGCCCAACGGCAATCCGGCGCCGGGGCCCAAGTTCGACTACAAGCTGGCGTGGATGCAACGGCTGGAGGCGCATCTCGCCACCCTCCTGCCCCGGGAAGAGCCGATGGTGATTTGCGGCGACTACAACATCATTCCGCAGGCCGAGGACGCGGCCCGGCCCGCGGCCTGGCGCGACGACGCGCTGTTCCGCCCCGAAAGCCGCGCCGCCTGGCGCCGGATCGTGAACCTCGGCCTGACCGACGCCTTCCGCGCCTGCCATCCGCATATGCCCCCGCATCCCGGACCGGAACACTACAGCTTCTGGGACTACCAGGCCGGGGCATGGAACCGGAATGACGGGATCCGTATTGATCACCTGCTGCTGTCGCCGCAAGCCGCAGATCTGCTGAACGACTGCCAGATCGACAGCGCCATCCGCGGCCGCGATAAACCCTCCGATCACGTGCCGGTCTGGATCGACCTCGCGGCCTGAGCACAATACGGCGGGCGCTCTGTTCTACCGCGCCGCACAATTCTTCTTGGCCAAAATACTCACCTTGCGCCGCGCAGCGGCGCCCGGCCCAACGGGAGGCGCCCCGCAAAGGGGCAACGACGGGCGGGAGCCCCCCGGCGACGGGGGCAACCGGGGACCTAGTCTTTGGTGACGTCGTGCCCGTGCAACCAGTCGAACCGGTTCAACGCGGCCTTGGGTGCCAGCTTGCCGCCCAGTTTCAGCGCGGCCAGCGCCCCGGACCGCAGCGGCGTCCCAAGGTGATAGGCGCGGGCGTTGCTGTCCGCCCCGGCCACGATCCGGCGGCAACGATCAATACGCCGGGTTTCATAAGCCGCCAGCCCGGTTTCAGGAGAAGCGGCGTTGGACAGCGCATCGGCCAGAACCCAGGCATCCTCGATGGCCATGCAGGCCCCCTGCGCCAGGAACGGCAGGGTGGCATGGGCGGCATCGCCCAGCAGGGCCAGCCGTCCCAGCGACCACACCTGCGCCACCGGCCGCTTGAACAGGCCCCAAAGATAGACCTCCTCGATATCGGCCAGCAGGGCCCGCGCCTCGGGGGCGAAATCGGCAAAGGCCGCTTGCAGGGTTTCGGGATAATCCTGCTGGGTCCAGCCCTCGCCGACCCAGTGATCGCGCTCCTGCACCGCCACCACGTTCATGGTCCGGCCATCGCGCAGAGGATAGGCCACCATGTGCCGTCCGGGCCCGAGAAAGACCTGCACTTCCGGGGCCACCGCTTCGGGTTGCGGCACCAGCACGCGCCAAGCGGTCTGGCCGGTGAACGCCGGCTCTTCCTCGCCGGCCACCACCGCGCGCGCCTTCGACCGCACGCCATCGGCGGCAATCACCAAGGGCCGGGTCAGGGTCTCGCCCGAGGCCAGATCCAACCGCACTCCGTCATCCACCGGCAACAGGGCGTCCACGCCCGCGTTCAGGCGAATATCCACACCGATGGCATTGCAGGCTTCGTGCAGCACATCGACCAGATCGGCCCGATGCACGAACAGCCAGGGGTGCGGCGCTTTCAGCCCGGCAAGATCCATCTCCACCACGGCCTTGCCGGTCAGCCCGTCCCGCAGGGTGACTTTCTGGCCGCGCACCGAGCGCGCGATCAGCGCTTCGGCCACCCCAAGGGCGTCCAGAACCGCCATGCCGTTGGGACTGACCTGAATACCCGCGCCCACCTCGGTGACTTCCGACGCCTGCTCCAGCACCTCGACCCTTGCGCCGCGCTTGGCCAGCGCCAGCGCCGCGGTCAGCCCGCCGATGCCAGCGCCGATGACGGTGATGTCCTGTCCGATCAGCATGAGACGCCCTCCCTTGGGAAACGAAAAACACCCGGGCGAGACCCGGGTGCCTTGACAAAAATCAGCTTGCGCCGAAATTCAATCGTCGCGATGCACTTTTTCGCGTCGCTCGTGACGTTCCTGCGCTTCCAGCGTCATGGTGGCGATGGGACGCGCATCCAGACGCTTCAGCGAAATCGGCTCTCCGGTCGCCTCACAGTATCCGTATTCGCCCTCGTCGATCCGGCGCAGCGCGGCGTCGATCTTCGACACCAGCTTGCGTTGACGGTCGCGCGTGCGCAACTCCAGTGCCCGGTCGGTCTCCTCAGACGCCCGGTCCGTCACATCCGGAAAGTTCCGTGAACTGTCCTGAAGGCCTTCGATCGTATCGCGGCTTTCCACCAGGATATCGTTCTTCCAGGCCGTCAGCTTGCGTCGGAAATATTCCAGCTGTCGATCGTTCATGAAGGGCTCGTCCTCGGCGGGACGATAGTCATCGGGCAAAAACACCTCGGCCTTCATCTCTGCTCCCCTTTTTCTCCCGTCAGGGACCTCGGGTCTCGCGGCCATACATGACCGAAATCCTTGGTAAACATGCGGGTCTGGTCCTACAGCGCCCGAATACAAGAACCCCAACAGCTTGTCACGCTGATTCCACGCTTCTTTAACGTCCGCTTGCAGCACCCGCGCGCTGTGCTAGGGTCGCGCCGACAATGTTTCTGGGCAGGACGAGTAGCATGAAGTTCACAGGCACCGACACCTATGTCGCCACCGACGACCTGACCGTCGCGGTCAACGCCGCCGTGACGCTGGAGCGCCCTTTGCTGGTCAAGGGCGAACCAGGCACCGGCAAGACCGAACTGGCCATGCAGGTGGCCGAGGCGCTGGACCTGCCGATGCTGGAATGGTCGATCAAATCCACCACCAAGGCGCAGCAGGGCCTGTACGAATATGACGCCGTCTCGCGCCTGCGCGACAGCCAGCTGGGCGACGAACGCGTGCACGACGTGGCGAACTACATCCGCAAGGGCAAGCTGTGGCAGGCCTTCGAGGCACCGGGCAAGGTCGTGCTGCTGATCGACGAGATCGACAAGGCGGATATCGAGTTTCCCAACGACCTGCTGCAGGAACTCGACAAGATGGAGTTCTTTGTCTACGAGACCGGCCAGACCGTGCGCGCCGCCCACCGGCCCATCGTCATCATCACCTCGAACAACGAAAAGGAACTGCCCGACGCCTTCCTGCGCCGCTGTTTCTTCCACTACATCCGCTTCCCCGATGCCGAGACCATGAAGCGCATCGTCGAGGTGCATCATCCCGGCATCAAGCCCGCGCTTCTGACCGCCGCGCTGGAGCAGTTCTATGAAATTCGCGACACCGGCGGGCTGAAGAAGAAGCCCTCCACCTCCGAGGTTCTGGACTGGCTCAAGCTGCTGTTGGCCGAAGATCTGGATCCCGCAGACCTGAAGGCCGATGCCGGGTCAGCCCTGCCCAAGCTTCATGGCGCGCTGCTGAAGAACGAACAGGACGTGCATCTGTTCGAACGTCTCGCCTTCATGGCGCGGAGCCAGCGCAGATGAGCCCGACCATCCGCCCGGTGCGGCCCGAGGATCGCACCCGGTGGCAAGACCTCTGGACCGGCTATCTGGACTACTATGAAACCTCCCTGCCCGCCGAACAGTTCGAGCTTCAGTTCGCACGGCTGACCGCGCCCGACCCGTCGATCCACGGGCTGGTGGCCGAACAGGATGGCGAACTGCTGGGGCTGGTGCATTTCCTGTTCCATGCTCACGGCTGGAAGGCCCGTGACGTCTGCTACCTGCAAGACCTCTATACCGTGCCCGCGCAGCGCGGCACCGGCATTGGCCGGGCGCTGATCAAAGCGGTCTATGTCGCCGCCGACGCCCGTGGCGCGCCGGATGTCTACTGGCTGACCCAGACCTTCAACACCCCCGCGCGGCAGCTTTACGACCGGATCGGCACCGCCACGCCTTTCATGGTCTACAGGCGGGCCTGACGATGATCCTGCGCGCGCGTCTGCTGGCCGCCCTTGCCGTGGCCCTGCTGCTGTCGGCCTGTGCCCAGCCGTTCGACACCCCACCGGCCCAGCCCAGTCCCGAGATGATCGCCGCAACCCGTGCCCTGCCGCCGATGAAAACCTTCGGCGCCGCGCGGCCCGAGCCGCCCCGGCGGTCGAACACCGAACTGGCGCGCGATTTCATCGACCTGACCATGAAGCTGGAAAACGGCGAGAGCCTGCCGGTCTTCACCCGCTTCTCCGAACCGGTCACCATTGCCCTGACCGGCGATGTTACCCCGATCTTCCGCACCGAACTGTCGCGGCTGGTTACCCGCATCCGCCGCGAGGCCGGCGTCGACCTGCGGCAGGTCAAGACCCCCAACACCGCCGCCATCGTGATCGAGGCCATCGCCCGCGCCGATCTGCAAAGCGAAGTCCCCGCAGCCGCCTGTTTCGTGCTGCCGCGCCACATCACCTGGGCCGAATTCAGCAGCCGCCGCCGCATCAGCGGGTTGAACTGGTCCGGGCTGACCGAACGCACCGCCGCCACGATCTTCATTCCCGCCGATGTCAGCCCGCAGGAAATCCGCGACTGCCTGCACGAGGAAACCGCCCAGGCGCTTGGCCCGGTCAACGATCTCTACCGGCTGGAAGACTCGATCTTCAACGACGACAACATGCATTCGGTGCTGACCGGCTTCGACATGCTGATCCTGAAGGCCACCTATGATCCGGCGGTGCGCAACGGCATGTCAGCGGGCCAACTGGCTGCCGTGCTGCCCGGCGTCCTCGACCGGATCAACCCCGCCGGGCGCCGCTATGCCACCCGTCCCTACGCACCATCGACCAAGCCCTGGCTGCGCGCCATCGACGGGGCGCTGACGCCCGACCGCTCCATGGGTGCGCGCCGCAACTCCGCCACCCGTGCGCTGGAACTGGCGCTTGACGCAGGCTGGGACGACACAAGGCTTGGCCTGTCCTTCCTGACCAGCGGACGGCTTGCCGCCGGTGGCAATGGCCCGCAGGCGCTGGAGGACTTCTTTCAGGCGGGCTATGTCTACCAGCAGCGCGACGCCACCGCGATCCATGGCGCCAATGTCGGCATCCAGATTTCGGCCTTCGCGCTGGCCACCGGCGAGATGGACACCGTCCTGCGGCTGGCCGACAAGCACATCCCGGCCGCCCGACAGGCCGAGAACGCGGCGTTGCTGGCCGACTTCCTGCTGGTGAAGGCGGCAGCGCTTGACGCGCTCGGCCGGACAGGCGAAGCCAGCGCCACGCGCCGCGACGGCTATGGTTGGGCGCGCTACGGGCTGCGCTCGGACGCCGACGTGTTGCGGCGGGCCGCTGAAATCGACGCATTGGTGCCGCGCGCACTGGAGGGAACATGATCATCTTGATTGCCGCATTCGCCGGCGCACTCTGGGGCAGCCACATCGCCCGCAAACGCAAGGGCAACCTTGCCGACATCCTTCAGTATGGCGCGGGCTATGGCATCGCCTTCGCGCTGCTGGGCCTGTTCGTCACAATCCTTCTGAACCGGATCGTCTAGCGGATGTTCCTGCGCTTCTTCGAAAACCTGCGCAGCGCCAAGATCCCCGTCAGCCTGCGCGAATACCTGTCGTTTCTCGACGGCATGGCCGCCGGGTTGGTGACCTATGACGTGGACGGGTTTTACTACCTCGCCCGCACCGCCATGGTGAAGGACGAACGCCACCTCGACCGCTTCGACCTGGCCTTTGCCGAAACCTTCAAGGGGCTGGAACACGTCGACCTGTCGGAACTGGTCAGCCAGGTCGATCTGCCCGAGGAATGGCTGAAGAAGCTGGCCGAAAAGACCCTCTCGCCCGAAGAAAAGGCCGAGATCGAGGCCCTGGGCGGCTTCGAAAAGCTGATGGAGACCCTCAAGGAGCGTCTCAAGGAGCAGCAAGGCCGCCACCAGGGCGGCAGCAAGTGGATCGGCACCGCCGGCACTTCGCCCTTCGGCGCCTACGGCTATAATCCCGAAGGGGTGCGCATCGGCCAGCACGAAAGCCGCCACCGCCGCGCCGTGAAGGTCTGGGACAAGCGCGAGTTCCGCAACCTTGACGACACCGTCGAACTGGGCACCCGCAACATCAAGGTGGCGCTGAAACGCCTGCGCCGCTGGGCCCGCGACGGCGCCCATGACGAGCTGGACCTCGACGGCACCATCCGCGCCACCGCCGAACACGGCTATCTTGATGTAAAAACTCGGCCCGAACGGCGCAACGCCGTCAAGGTGCTGCTGTTTCTCGACGTGGGCGGTTCGATGGACGATCACATCGGGCTGGTGGAAGAGCTGTTCTCGGCCGCCAAGGCCGAATTCAAGCATCTCGAACACTACTACTTTCACAACTGCCTGTACGAAGGTGTCTGGCGCGACAACTCCCGCCGCTGGACCGAGCAGACCCCGACCTGGGACGTGCTGCACACCTATGGGCCGGACTACAAATGCATCTTCGTGGGCGACGCCTCGATGAGCCCCTACGAGGTGATGTATCCCGGCGGCGCCAATGAACACTGGAACCAGGAAGCGGGCGAAACCTGGCTGCGCCGCGCCGCCACGCAATGGCCCGATCACCTGTGGATCAACCCGGTGCCGGAAAAGCACTGGGGCTATACCCAGTCCATCGGGCTGATCCGGCAGGTCTTCGAAAACCGCATGGTGCCGATGACGCTGGAAGGGCTGGACCGCGGGATGCGGGTGCTGGGCTAGGCGTTCCAACACAGGACAGACGTACAATCATGGCCGATTTCGGTAAAACCGCCGTCCCCAGCTATCGCCGTGACATCGACGGCTTGCGGGCGGTCTCGATCCTTCTGGTGCTGGTGTACCATCTGAGCACCGAGCTTTTTGGCCACAAGCTGGCCATGGGCGGCTTCGTTGGGGTCGATGTCTTCTTCGTCATCTCGGGATACCTGATCACCTCGATCCTTGTTCGAGAGCTTGCCACCACGGGCCGCATCAGTTTTCGGCGGTTCTACATCCGCCGCGCCCGGCGCCTGCTGCCGGCCCTGTTGACCATGATGCTGGTAGCCTACGGGGTCGCATGGGCCTATCTGTTGCCCGAGGATCTGTCGCAATTCTCGGCTTCGGCCCTGTGGTCGCTGCTGTTTGCATCCAATTTCTTCTGGTGGAACGGACTTCAGCAATACGGCGCGGATTCCGGCCTGCTGATGCCATTGCTGCACACCTGGTCGCTGGCCGTCGAGGAACAGTATTACCTGATCGCACCGATCACGCTGATCCTGGCCTTCAGGTTCATGCCCGGGCGGATCCTGGCGCTTTTCGTGGCCGTCACGGTTCTGGGCTTTGCCCTGGCCTGCGCGCTCACGGCCACCGACCAGATGCTGTCCTTCTACCTGCTGCCCTCCCGCATCTGGGAGTTGTCGTCCGGCGCGGCTCTGGCGCTGTACCTGGCGCGCGACAAGGCACCCGCGCCGTTCCTGTCGCGCTGGCCGCTGGCCGGCATCGGACTGGCCCTGATCCTTCTGTCGGGCCTGTTTTTGGCCTTCGGGCCCTATCACCCCGGCGTGGCCACCCTACCGGCCGTTCTTGGCAGCCTGAGCATCCTGGCGGGCACCGACCAGACGCGGGCACGCCGGTTTCTCTCTACGGCGCCCATGGTGCACATCGGGCTGCTCTCCTACTCGCTCTATATCTGGCACTATCCGGTGTTCGCCTTTGGCCGGATCATGAACACCCAACCCGGCTGGATCGACTTCTCGATCTGGCTGGTGCTGGTCTATGTCCTGTCCCTGGCCTCGTATCGGCTGGTGGAATCCCCGCTGCGCCATGGTCGGTCCCTGGCCTTGTCCGGAACAATCCTGGCCGCCGGTACGGCCTGCGTCATCGCGCTGTCCACCGTGTCCCTGGCCACCAAGGGCGCGCCGTTCCGGATGCAGGCGCTGATGGATGTGCTGGACAGCGTCCAGGTCAAGCGCAACAGCCAGGACGGCCGCTTCTGCCATCGCTCGCACACCGGGTCCCACTTCCCAAATCTGGATGTCGAGGAAAGCTGCGTCTTCGGCGACCCCAGCCAAACCTCGCCACTGGTGCTGGTGGGCGACAGCCACGCCGGCGCCCTCGCCCACAGCATGAAGGCGCTGGCCGACGACCTGTCGATGCCCTTCGTGCAGGTGACGTTCGCGGGGTGTTCCCACATCGATGGCGGATACTTCGGCCTTGATCCGAACGCCCGCTGCGCCGAGCGCGCCGCGCAGTTCCGGACCTATCTGGCCGAGATGCACGAGCCCATCGTCGTCTTCAGCGCACGCATTCCGGTGATGCTGGAGCTTGAACTGTTCGACAATGGCGAAGGCGACCGCGAGGTGCGCTATACACCGCCCGATACCGCGCGCCGGGCCGCCGAGGCGGGATGGCGGTCCGATCTGGTGGTTTCGACCCTGTCGGACTGGGCCAAGACCGCCCGCGGGCTGGTGCTGGTCTACCCGGTTCCCGAACAGGGGTTTCATGTCCACCGCAAGCTGACCGAATTGCGCCCGCTTCCCAGGTCCGCCGAAGACCTGCCGGACCTGTCGACCAGCCTGGACCGGTTTCACGAACGCACGGCCAGCAGCTATGCGGCGCTTGACCGGGTGACAGACCCGAATGTGGTGCGGGTCTATCCCGAACGCCTGTTCTGCTCGGACGACAGCGGACGCTGCTATGCCGCGAAGGGAGAGTTGATCTATTTCGCGTCCGACAACCATGTCTCGGATCTGGGTGCCAACATGCTGGCCGCACGGATCGGGCAGGTGCTGGACTCGCATGGGATGACGCCCCCATAGGCGTGCCCGGCCCCGGCAAAGCGCCGGAACCGGGAGAGACGTAGGGCGCCTAGCCCCGTTCGGACTTCAGCCCCTTGTAGATCGCCCAGCACATCAGCAGCAGGATGACCGTGAACGGCAACCCGGTCGAGATCACCATGGCCTGCAAGGCCGCCAGCCCGCCGCCGATCAGCAGCACGATGGCCACAGCCCCTTCGAAGATGCACCAGAACACCCGCTGGGGCACCGGCGCGTCGATCTTGCCGCCCGCCGTGATCGTGTCGATCACCAGCGATCCGCTGTCCGACGAGGTCACGAAGAAAACCACCACAAGGATGATGCCGATGAACGAGGTGATGCTGCTCAGCGGCAGTTCACCCAGCATCTTGAACAGCTTCAGCTCCAGCGGCGCCTCGCTGACGGCGGTGACGCCATCCTGCACGACCTGCTGGATCGCGGTGCCGCCGAAGACGCTCATCCACAGCACGCAGACCAGCGACGGGATCAGCAGCACGCAGATGATGAACTCGCGCACCGTGCGGCCCCGGCTGACGCGGGCAATGAACATCCCCACGAAGGGCGACCAGCTGACCCACCACGCCCAGTAGAAGGCGGTCCAGCCCTGGCTGAAGTTCACATCCTCGCGGCCCAGCGGCATCGCCAGCGCCGGCAGGTATTCCACATAGGCCAGCAGGCTGTCGGCAAATCCGGTCAGGATCGCCACCGTCGGCCCCACGATCAGTACGAAGAGCAGCAACAGGAAAGCCAGCCCCATGTTGATCTCGGACAGCACCTTCACGCCGCCGTCCAGCCCGCGCACCACCGAAATCAGCGCCACAGCGGTGATCGCGGTGATCAGGATGACCTCGGTGGTCGAACTGACAGGCACCCCGAACAACTCGTTCAGACCGGCATTGGCCTGCGTCGCGCCGAACCCCAGCGAGGTCGCCAGCCCGAACAGCGTGGCAAACACCGCCAAAGTGTCGATCACATGGCCCCACCAGCCCCAGACACGTTCACCCAGCAGCGGATAGAAGGCCGAGCGGATCGTCAGCGGCAGCCCCTTGTTATAGCTGAACAGCGCCAGCGCCAGCGCCACAACCGCGTAGATCGCCCAGGGATGCAGCCCCCAGTGATAGATGGTGGCAGCCATGCCCAGCCGGATTGACTCGGCCTCATCGCCCGCAGCCCCGCCCAGCGGTGCCCAGTCGGTGCGCACGCCGTTCTCAACCGTGGTACCGCCCAGCGAAGTGCCGAAATGGCTCATCGGTTCGCTGACACCATAGAACATCAGCCCGATGCCCATGCCGGCGGCGAACAGCATCGCGAACCAGCCGATATAGCTGTAGTCCGGTGTCGCATCCGAACCGCCCAACCGCACCTTTCCCAGCGGCGAGACAATCAGGAACAGGCAGAACAGCACAAAGATGTTGGCCGCGCCCATGAAGAACCAGTCGAAATTGGCGGTCAGCGCCGGGCGCAACCAGCCGAAGAAGCCCGCCGCCTGCTCGGGCAGGGCCAGGGCGTAGAAGACAAAGGCAATGATGCTCATCCCGGAAATCAGGAACACCGGGTTGTGGATATCCACCCCGAAAGGGCCGACCTGGGTTTCGAAATTGTCTTGCCCGATGGTGTAATCGGTGTCGATGATCTCCGCGTCGCCTTCCGGCGCCGGAATACTGGTCTCGGTCTCGTCGGTCATGAAGACCTCCCTGTCATTTCTTGTTGCCGGCCCGTGGTGATCACCGCACCACCAGCACGCTCACATGTGCGTGCCCCGCGATCTTGCCGCCATTGGTGGGCCAGATGTAATTCAGGATGCCGGGATCGTGGCTGGCCATCACCACCAGATCGGCACCGGTGTCCTTCACCGCGTGCAGCAACGCCCCGTCCAGATCAACGGCGGGATCATGGTCGATGATCGCATGGGATTCGGTGGCGATCCCCTGCCCGGCCTGCCCGGTGGCAAAGCCCGCCAGCTTGGCCTTGTATTCGGCCGGGGTATGGGCAACCTCGGTCGGCGTGGCGGCGCTGACACCGACGTAGATCACCGTGGCGCCGTAAAGCTTGGCCAGATCATGGGCGCAGGTCAGCGCCCGGGCCTGGCTGTCGAGATGCCTCAAGTCGATGGGCATCATGATGCGTTTGAACATGCCGTCTCCCTTCCTGTCCGCCCGGCGGGTTCGGCCGGGCACGTCTCATCCGTCCCCGGACTATAGCGGAGTTCTGGTGATTATCTCATGGATGATTGCTGACCCAACGTAAGACAGCCCGGCCCCGGCAATGTCCCCACAGCGCCGGGTCGGCCCGAAAATACGACATGGTGCAGTGGGTGCGCTTTTTGCTGGCATGCCCCGGCCCGGTCTGCTTTGCCGGGGTCATGACCCTGAAAGCCCTGCACCACGTCGCCCTCATCGCCTCCGATCTCGACGCCAGCCTTGCCTTTTACGGCGATCTTCTGGGGTTCGAGGTTGTGGATCGCAACTTCCGCGCCCCGCGCAACTCGTGGAAAGTGGATCTGCGCCATCCCTCGGGCATCGGGATCGAGCTTTTCACCTTTCCCGATGCGCCGCCGCGCCCCACCAGCCCCGAGGCACAGGGGTTGCGCCATCTCGCCTTCGCGGTCACCGACCTCGACGCGGCGATCGCGCCGCTGAAAGCCGCCGGCATCGCGGTCGAGCCGATCCGGACCGACCCCTACACCGGCGCCCGCTTCACCTTCTTTCCCGATCCCGACGGGTTGCCGCTGGAATTCTACGAAAGCTGAGCGGTGCGCCAGCCATACACCAGCCATACGTTTTCCATACGCGTTCCAGCCCCGTTTTTTTGCTTGCCGGAACCGCCCTGCGCCCCCATCTCTAGAACATGTTGAAACTGACCCCGATCCTGCTGGCGGTGTTCTACGGCCTGGCCATGTACATGGTCTCGGCCTTCCGCACCCGGCGCGAGCTCGACGCCAAGTCCACCGAACTGGTGGATCCAGGATTGTCGCGTGAATTCAACAAGCTGGCCGCCGCTCTCGACCTGCCGCGCATCAAGGTGAACCTCTACAACATCGACCCGGTGAACGGGCTTGCGGCCCCCGACGGACGGGTGTTCATCACCCGCGGGTTCTACAACAAGTACCGCGCGGGCGAGGTCACAGCCACCGAGATGACCAGCGTCATCGCCCACGAGCTGGGCCATGTCGCCCTGGGCCACGCCCGCAAGCGACTCATTGATTTTTCAGGACAAAATGCGCTGCGCAGCGCCCTTGCGGTGGTGCTGTCGCGGTTCCTGCCGGGCATCGGCGTCTGGATCGCCAACGGTCTGGCCACCCTGCTGGCCGCACATCTGTCGCGCAGCGATGAATTCGAAGCCGACGCCTATGCCTCTGCCCTGCTGGTCAAGGCCGGCATCGGCACCGCACCACAGAAATCCCTGTTCCGCAAACTCGACGGCCTGACCGGCGCTCATGGCGCCACCATGCCCGCCTGGCTGCTCAGCCATCCCAAGACCGACGCCCGCATCGCCGCCATCGAGGCGCTAGAATCCCGCTGGCAGCCCGAAGGCTAATCCCCGGTTTTTCTTGTCAGAAATACTCACTGCGCCGCGCAGCGGCGCCCGGCCCAACCAGACACGCCCCCAAGGGGCAAGGCGGGGCGGGAGCCGTCCCTCAGGCTGCGGGCCGTTGCGCGAAGGCATCGTCCAGCACCGTGCGCAGGATCTCTGCCGGAACATCATCTGTCACGAAGGCCGCGCCGATGCCCCGCGCCAGGATGAACCGCAACGTGCCATCCACGACCTTCTTGTCCTGCCCCATCAGCGAAATCAGCGCCTCGGGACCCGGCAATTCTCCCGGAATATCAGCAAGATCGCGCATCATGCCCATCTCTTGAAGATGCGCCCGCACGCGGCTGGGATCTTCCTGCGCACAAAGCCCCAGCCGCGATGACAGTTCAAACGCCAGCGCACAGCCGATGGCCACGCCTTCGCCGTGAAGCAACCGGTCGGAATAGCCCGTCGCCGCCTCCAGCGCGTGGCAAAAGGTGTGCCCGAGGTTCAGCAGCGCGCGCTCGCCCTGCTCGGTCTCGTCGGCCACCACGATCTCGGCCTTCATTTCCACCGAGCGGCGCACCGCCTTGATCCGCGCGGTCTCGTCCCCCGCCCGCAACGCCGGGCCATGTTCTTCCAGCCACTGGAAAAAATCGGCGTCGCCCAGCAACCCGTATTTCACCACCTCGCCATAACCGGCCAGGAAATCGCGATCCGGCAGGGTGGCCAGCACGCCGCTGTCGGCCAGCACCAGGCTGGGTTGATGGAAAGCGCCGATCAGGTTCTTGCCCTGCGGCGCGTTGATCCCGGTCTTGCCGCCGACCGAACTGTCGACCTGCGCCAGCAGGCTGGTGGGGATCTGCACGAAGCGGACGCCCCGGCGCAGCACTGCCGCTGCAAACCCAACCAGATCGCCGATCACGCCGCCGCCCAGGGCGATGACCACATCGCGCCGCTCGATCTTTTCCGCCAGCAGCCATTCGACGGTGCGGGTGAACTGCGGCCAGCCCTTGGTGCTTTCACCCGCCGGCAGCACCAGCGCGCTGCTGTCGATGCCTTGAGCCTTCAGCGCCGCTTCCAGCGCCGCCAGATGCCGCGCGGCCACGTTGTCGTCGGTAACGATGGCCACCCGTGGGCGTTTCAGCAGCGGCGCGATGTGACGCCCCGCATCCGCCAGCAGCCCCGGCCCGATCCTCACATCATAGGCCCGGTCGCCCAGCGGCACATGAACGGTTTCAACGGCAGGCATGGTTGGTCACTTTCAGGATGTCGGGATGTTCGGCCAGCGCCGCGATCACCGCGCTGGCCATGTCATCAATGGAATAATTGGAAAACGACGAGACATGAATCGCCGCCTGCGCGTAGATCGGGGTGCGTGCCTCGAACAGCGTCTTGAGCGTTTCATAGGGATTCTCGGTGCGCAGCAGGGGCCGCGTGTCGCGATACCGCACCCGCGCCCACAGCAGGTTCAACTCGGCATTCAGCCAGACCGACACGCCCGAGGCTTCGATCAACGCGCGGTTGCGCTCGGACAGGAAGGCACCACCGCCGGTGGACAGGATGCAGGGCGGCCCGGACAGCAGTCGCGCCAGCACCTGGGTCTCCTTCTCGCGGAAGAAAGCCTCGCCATAGGTCTGAAAAATCTCGGAAATCGTGGAATTCGCCGCCGCCTGGATCTCGTCGTCCTGATCAATGAACGGCACCCCCAGCTTGCGGGCCACGGCTGTCCCCACGGCGGTTTTCCCCGCGCCCATCATCCCCACCAGAACGACAGTTTTTTTCAGCTCTTGCGCCAAAAGGCCTGCCCTTTCCCTCATCTTATTTAATACATCTCTATGACGTGATCTTGCGGCAATTCCCATATAGAATGTGACGAAAGCGGTCACAACGCTGACAGAACAGAGGCTAAGGCATCGTGCGACTAGTCAAGATCATCTCCGTCCTTCTTCTACTGGCCGTGCTCGGTCTGGTGGGTTTCGCCTATCTGGGCGATCTCAGCCCGGCGCAGACCGAAACCCGGATCCCCGTGGATCTGAATGCGCAATAGACGCATTGCCGGGGCCCTGCTGGGCGCTTGTCTGGGCGTGACCGCCTCGGTCGCGGCCGGTGACGATGCGCCCCTGTCGGCCATTCCGTGGCTGTCGGACACGTTGGAAGCCCCGACCGAACGCTACGAACCACCGGCCACCCCGCTGGACGATCCCGCCCCCATCGACGTGGCGCCGCTGGAGCCGCCCGAACTGGGCACGACCGGGCTGATCTCGCCGGTCAGTGTCGGGCTGACGGGGGATCTTTGGGCCGCGTCCGATACCGACACCGTGACCCGGCTGATGCGCGCCATGCCCGGTCTGCTGCATCCGGCCCTACAGACGCTGTTCCGCAATCTGGTTCTGGCCGAGGCGATCCCGCCCACCGGTTCGGGCGAGGCGTTTCTGCTGGCCCGTGTCGATGCCCTGTTGACCCGGGGCGATCTTGTGGCAGCCCAGTCGCTGCTGGAGCGCTCCGGTCCTGACACGCCCGAGCTGTTTCGCCGCTGGTTCGACATCTCGCTGCTGCTGGGTACCGAGGATCGCGGCTGCGCCACGCTGGCGGCCAAGCCCGATCTGGTGCCCAACATCGAAACCAAGGTCTTCTGCCTGGCCCGATCGGGCCGCTGGCCCACCGCCGCGCTGACCCTGGAAACCGCCCTTGCCCTGGACCGGATCACGCCCGAGGCGCGCGACCGGATGGCCCGCTTCCTTGATCCCGAACTGTTCGAGGGCGAACCGTCGCCGCCGCTGCCGGATCCGATCACACCGCTGGATTTCCGGTTGCTGGAGGCCGTAGGCGAGCCCATTCCGACCCGTGACCTGCCACTGGCCTTCGCCCAGACCGACCTGCGCCACATCATCGGCTGGAAGGCACAGATCGAGGCTGCCGAACGTCTGGCCCGCGCTGGTGCCCTGCCGGTGCAGGACCTGCTGGCGATCTATACGGCGCGGCGCGCCGCCGCCTCGGGCGGGGTCTGGGACCGGGTTGACCTGATCCAGCGGCTGGATGTGGCACTGACCGCCGGCAATGCCAATGACGTCGCCAATCTGCTGCCAAGGGTCCGGGAGGCCATGCATCAGGTCACGCTGGACGCGGTTCTGGCCGCCCTCGTGCAGCCCCGGCTTGAGCGGCTGCGCCTGCCTGCAAGCCTTGGTCCGCTTGTCTACGAGATGGCGCTGCTGTCCAACGGTCGCGCCCGGTTGAGCGCACCACCGGTGCCGCCCGACACCCTGCCATCGGCCCTGCAGGATGCGGCGGCGGTTGTCGGACAGGACACGAAAGTACGCGCCGACGTGCCCCTGGCCGCCGCCCTTGCCGCCGGGCTGGAGGCCGACACCCTGCCCGCAAGCTATGCCGATCTGGTCGCGCAGAACCGCACCGGCGAGGCGCTGTTGCTGGCCTTGCGCGATCTGTCGGAAGGCCACGGCGGCGATCCCACCGACGCGGGCGAGGCCGTGCAACTGCTCACGGCGCTGGGGCTGGGCAACACCGCCCGCCATGCAGCGGCCCAAATCCTGCTGCTGGACCCGCGGGGATGAGCGAGGCGCTCATCAGCCGGTTTCTAGAGGCCCAGGCCGCTGAACTGGGGGCTGCGCGCAACACACTTCTGGCTTACGGGCGCGACCTGAAGGACTTCCTGACCTGGTGCACGCGCCGGGGGCTGGATTTTGACTCCGCACAACGCGGCGACATCGAGGCCTACCTGGGTTTCTGCACCGATCAGGGCTTGTCACGGGCCACCCGCGCCCGCAGGCTAGCGGCGATCCGGCAATTGTATCGATTCACCTTCGAGGAAGGCTTGCGCGGCGACAATCCCGCGATCCAGATCAAGGGGCCGGGCAAGACCCGCGCCCTGCCGAAGACGCTGAGCGAGGCCGAGGTTTCGGCGATGCTGGAGGCCGTCCCCGCGCAGGGCCGCACCGACGCCGACCGATTGCGCAACACAGCCCTTCTGGAAATCCTGTATGCCACCGGCCTGCGGGTCAGCGAGTTGGTGACCCTGCCGGTGTCCGCTGCCCGGGGCGACCCGCAAGTGCTTCTGGTGCGCGGCAAGGGCGACAAGGAACGGCTGGTGCCGCTGTCGCGCCCTGCCCGCGCGGCGCTGACCCGTTGGCTGGAATCGCGCGATGCGACCGAGGAGGCCGCCGTGGCCGAAGGCGCCAAACCCTCGGCCTACCTGTTTCCCAGCCGCGCCGCCGCCGGGCATCTGACCCGGCAGAGCTTCTTTCTGATGCTCAAGGCGCTGGCGGTTTCAGCGGGCATCGACCCCACCAAGGTCACGCCGCACACCCTGCGCCACGCCTTCGCCACCCATCTGCTGGAACACGGTGCCGATCTGCGGGCGATCCAGACCTTGCTGGGCCACGCCGATCTGTCCACCACCGAGATCTATACCCATGTGGTCGAAACCCGCCTGCGCGAGTTGGTTCTGACCCATCACCCGCTGGCGGAAAAGTAAACGGCCCACGGCCATTGCCAGCCCGCCGCGAAGCATTAGTGTGAGCCGGAACGCAAACAATCGTCCGAGCAGACCCATGCACATATCCCGTCGTTCCTTTGGCCTTGGGCTGGCTGCTCTCGGCCTTGCCGGATGCAGTTCCTCCATCCCGCAATCGCGCGCCTCCAGCGGGCTTTCCGCCGATCTGAAACCGGTCCCCAATGCCGCCTATGACGCCTGGGTTTCGGGGTTTCGTGGTCGGGCACGGGCGCAGGGGATCACGACCGCGACCCTTGATGCCGGGTTCCGGGGCGCGGGTTACTTGCCGGGGGTCGTCAAACGGGATCGCAACCAGACCGAATTCAAGCGCAGCCTTGAAGACTACCTGTCCATCGCCGTCTCGGACGAGCGGGTCTCGAAAGGCCGCGCGGCCTATGCCCGCCATCGCAGCACGTTGAATGCCATTGCCAGCACCTATGGCGTCGATGCCACCATCATCACGGCGATCTGGGGGCTGGAAAGCTATTATGGCGAGCGGCGCGGCGATGTGCCGGTGATCTCGGCCACCTCGACGCTGGCCTATGACGGGCGGCGCGGTGCCTTCTTCGAGAAACAGTTGATCGCGGCGCTGAAGATCATCCAGAACGGCGATATCGCTGCCAACAACATGACCGGAAGCTGGGCCGGGGCCATGGGACATACCCAGTTCATCCCGACCTCGTACCAGGCCTTTGCCGTGGACTACACCGGCGATGGCCGCCGCGATATCTGGTCTGACGATCCCAGCGACGCGCTGGCTTCGACCGCCGCTTATCTGGCGCGCAACGGCTGGACCAAGGGCCTGAAATGGGGCGGCGAGGCCGGGGTGCCGGGCACGCCGTCGGGGCGCACGATCCAGCCGCAGGCCGGCGGACCGAAATTCGTCGTCACCCGCAATTTCAACGTGATCAAACGCTACAACAACTCGGACGCCTACGCGCTTGGCGTCGGGCTTCTGTCGGACCGGATCGGCGGCGCCGGCCCCCTGCGCGGCAGCTTTCCACCCGATGAATACGGGCTGACCAAGGACGATCGCATTGCCCTGCAGGAGGGCCTCACAGCCCGCGGCTTTGACACCGGCGGCAGCGATGGCGTGATCGGCCCGAACTCCATTCAGGCGATCCGGGACTATCAGCAGAACCGGGGTCTGCCGGTGACCGGGGAACCGTCAAAGGCCCTGCTGGCAAGTCTTGGCTAAACGGCACTTTCCCCCTATGTCGGCGCCATGACAGAGACACTTCACATCATCGGCGGCGGCATGGCCGGCTCCGAGGCCGCGTGGCAGGCCGCCAATCTTGGCGTGCCCGTCACCCTTCACGAAATGCGGCCCAAGGTCGGCACCTTTGCCCATCAGACCGGCAATCTGGGCGAAATGGTCTGCTCGAACTCCTTCCGCTCGGACGACAGCGAACAGAACGCCGTGGGGCTGCTGCACTGGGAAATGCGTCAGGCGGGCGGGCTGATCATGGCCACCGCCGATACGCACCGGATCCCGGCGGGCGGCGCGCTGGCCGTGGATCGCGAGCCCTTTGCCGAAACGGTCACCGCCAAGCTGAAGGCGCATCCGCTGATCTCGGTCGAATATGGCGAGATCACCGCCCTGCCCGACGACGGCCATTGGATCATTGCCACCGGCCCGCTGACCTCGGGCGGGCTGGCCGCAGCGATTCAGGCCGAGACCGGCGCCGATGCGCTGGCCTTTTTCGACGCCATCGCCCCGATCATCCACGCCGACAGCATCGACATGTCCAAGGCGTGGTTCCAAAGCCGCTATGACAAGGGCGAGACCGAGGCCGAGCGCACCGCCTATCTGAACTGCCCGATGGACCGCGACACCTATGAAGCTTTCATCGACGCCCTTCTGGCCGCCGAGAAGACCGAGTTTCACGACGGCGAAACCGCCAAGTATTTCGACGGCTGCCTGCCGATCGAGGTGATGGCCGAACGCGGCCGCGAAACCCTGCGCCACGGCCCGATGAAACCGGTGGGCCTGACCAATCCGCACCAGCCGGACATCAAGGCCCATGCCATCGTGCAGTTGCGCCGCGACAATGCGCTTGGCACGCTGTTCAACATCGTCGGCTTCCAGACCAAGATGAAATACGGCGCCCAGACCGAGGTGCTGCGGATGATCCCCGGACTGGAAGAGGCGCGCTTTGCCCGTCTGGGCGGCATTCACCGCAACACCTTCATCAACTCTCCGACGCTGCTGGACGGGCAGATGCGGTTGAAATCCAAGCCGAACATCCGCTTTGCCGGACAGATCACCGGCGTCGAGGGCTATGTCGAAAGCGCCGCCATGGGCCTTTTGGCGGGTCGTCTGGCGGCTGCCGAAATCAAGGGGGAAACCGTGGACACTCCGCCCCCCGAAACTGCCACAGGCGCGCTGATCACCCATATTTCAGGCGGGGCCGAGGCCAAGACCTTCCAGCCGATGAACGTGAATTTTGGCCTGTTCCCGCCGGTTGATCTGAAAGGCGGCCGCAAGAACCGCCCCGCGCGCTACAAGGCCTATACAGATCGGGCAAAAGAGCTTTGGCTAAAGTGGCTGGGAACAACAGACTAGCGCGCAAGGCAGATTGCTGTTCCTGAAAAGCGGTTGTCAGGGTCGGCATACAATCAGAGGATGTATTGTGCTATCCAGCGGCACTGACCAGGAGACCTGAAAGTGCATTCTTCAATACTGAAAGCCGCGCTGACCGGCGCGATGATTTGCTTCGGCGCGCCGGTACTTGCCACAACGACGATTGACATCGACCACCCGGACATGTGGTCGGAATGGATGACCTATCAAACGCCGGAGAAGCGACCGGGCATCTTCAAGATCGTGCTGAGCAATTACGATCAAACTGAAGTATCGGACTTCCACATCCAGCTTCGCAAGTCACGCCACTTCCCACAGCACGTGTTTGTTCCGGTGACCAACAAGGTCCCACCGTTCGAGAACGTATCGTATACCGACAGAAACCGATTGTATAATTTGTGGGGGGGAACCTTCACGGGAAGCGACTTTTTGACGATCACCTTGCTCGTCAACAATGCCGAAGGAAACGGGGCCGATACGGTGTACTACCGGTACAAGCCAACAACATCTTCCAAGGAAATCACGGAAACCCCGCTTCCCGCCGCCTTGCCTGCGCTTTTGACCGGTTTTGGCGGGCTGGCTCTGGTCAGGTCCAGACGGCGCAAGACAACGGCGGATCAGGATGCGGCATAGGCTGGCTTGAAGATCGGGACCGCGGTGCCTAAGCTTGAATGTAACGCTGATTAACTTCACTCAACAGGACGTCCGATGAACTATATCCTTGCCATTCTGCTGCCGCCGCTGTCGATCCTGATCGCCGGGCGGCCCTTCGTTGCCATCGTCACCTTCCTGATCTGGATTCCGGCGCTGATCTTCTCGGGCGGGCTGACCCATCCGATGTTCATCATCCTGGCGTGGTTCCTGATCCACCAGTCGGGCACCGCGAAAATCATGCGCGAAGGCCGCTGACCGGCGGTCGCGGCAACAGGGTTCCGACCGTCTGGCCAAGTGGCGCGGGGCGGCGTAGTCAGGCCCCATGCGCACGCGTTTTGCCCCTTCTCCGACCGGCCCTCTGCATCTGGGCCATGCGTTTTCGGCGCTGGTCGCCGATAATCTGGCGCGGACCGTGGGCGGCACCTTTCTGCTGCGGATCGAGGACATCGACCAAAGCCGCGCCCGTCCTGAATGGGAGGCGCAGATCTACGACGATCTACGCTGGCTGGAGCTGGACTGGCCCGAGCCGGTGATGCGGCAGTCAGACCGGATGGATGCCTATGCGCTGGCATTGGACCGCCTGTGGAACGCCGGGCTGCTGTACCCCTGCACCTGCACCCGGCGTGACATCGTCGAGGCGCTGTCGGCCCCGCAGGAAGGCGCACCCGCCTATGGTCCCGACGGCCCGGTCTATCCCGGCACCTGCCGCCCGGCGCACCCGCCACGGGGACCACGCCCGCAGGACGCCGTGCTGCGCCTGAACATGGCCGCGGCACTGGCGTATCTGGGGGCGTCGGACTGGAGCTTTAGCGAGACCGGCATCGACGCAGGTCCGACCCGCTTTACCGCCGAACATCTGACAACCCAGGTCGGCGACGTGGTGCTGGCACGGCGCGGCATGGGCACCTCCTATCACCTGTCGGTGGTGGTGGATGACGCCGATCAGGGCATCACCCATGTGGTGCGCGGCGTGGATCTGGCCGAGGCCACGGCGATTCATCTTGTGCTGCAAGACCTGCTGGGCCTGCCCCGCCCGGTCTATCACCATCACCGTCTGATCCGCGACGCCGCCGGGAAACGGCTGGCCAAGCGCGACGACGCCCGTGCCATTGCGCTGTTTCGCGCCGAGGGCCGGACGCCCGCCGATATCCGGCGGATGGTCGGGCTCTAGCCGAGCCGCCCCATCAGTTCGACTTCCGCCCCGTCCCGGACGGCGGTGTAGAAACACGTCCGGCGGTTGGTGTGACAGGCCGGGCCTTCCTGCCGGACCAGCATCAGCAGGCAATCGCGGTCGCAATCGAAGCGCATCTCGACCAGGGTCTGCACATGGCCCGAACTTTCGCCCTTGGCCCAGAACGCCTGCCGCGAGCGCGACCAATAGGTGACATGCCCGCCCTCAAGGGTGCGCCGGATGCTGGCCTCATTCATCCAGGCCATCATCAGAACTTCGCGCGTGTCGATGTCCTGGGCAATGGCGGGGATCAGGCCCTGCGCATCGAAGCGCAGGCTTGCGGGGTCGAATTTCATCACGGGTCCTTTGCGCGGGCGATCTGGGGGGCTATGTATCCGGGACGCCCAGAGGAGAAAAGCCGCGATGGCCGAAAGCGACCTGATCAATCTCTATTCCAAGCGCATTCTGGCGCTGGCCGCCGACATTCCGCATCTGGGCCGGCTGGAGGCCCCCATGGGCACGGCCAGGGTGCGCGCGCCGCTGTGCGGGTCGGTGGTGACGGTCGATCTGGATCTGGACGACGGGCGGATCAGCCGCTTCGCGCAGGACGTGAAGGCCTGCGCCCTGGGGCAGGCTGCGGCTTCGGTTGTGGGGGCGGGCATTCTGGGCACAACGCCCGCACAGGTCGCCAGGGCCCGTGCGCAACTGGCCGCCATGCTGAAGCAGAACGCCCCGGCCCCGGATGCGCCTTTCGACGGGCTTGAGGTGCTGATGGCCGCGCGGGATTATACCAACCGCCATGCCTCGATCCTGCTGAGCCTTGATGCGACGCTGCAAGCCATCGAAGCCAGCGGCAAGACCGTCAGCGCCTGACACTTTTCACCGCAACAGACTGTTCCAAAAAAGAAAACGCCGCACTCCCGGGCTCTGGGAGGCGGCGTAAGTAAGGGCGGTACCGGAGCCGGGTTCGGACGGGCAGGACCGAACCGGGCGGACCATTGGGGATGGAATTTTCCGGTCTCGCAGGCAGATCAGAACGTGGCAAGCAATGCCGGCAGGTGGAGGAGCGACACAAAGGTCACACCGAGAGCGGCAACACCGACGAGATCTTTCCAAAGCGTCTGAGACGAGCGGTTCAGCGCGGTTCTGACATCCTGGATCATCGGGGTTCCCTCCGGTCACATCTGATATGTTCTTGGTATGTTCCATTCCGAGTCGTGTAAAGAACTTTTTAGGAACATTTAACGGAACACGAAGATCGGACCGGGCAGATTTCATGCCTCCGGCGGGAGTATTTGGTCCAAGAAGAAAGGGTTAGCCCGCGCGCAAAAGCGCCAGCGCCTGATCCTGTTCCAGCAGCCACAGAAGGTGACGCGCGGCGGCGCCACGTGGCGAGGAGAGGGTAGAATCAATGGCCAGCAGCGCGCGGGCATCGTCGCGGGCGGTTTCCATCAGGCCGGACTGGCTGTCCAGATCGGCCACGCGGAACCGGGGCAGGCCCGATTGCGCGACGCCGATCATGTCGCCGGCCCCGCGCATGGCAAGATCTTCCTCGGCCAGCCGAAAGCCGTCTTCGCTATCACGCAGCAGGGTGAGTCGGCGGCGGGCGCTGTCGGTCAGCGGGGTGTCGTAAAGCAGCAGGCAGGTGGATTTCTCGGTGCCGCGCCCGACCCGGCCGCGCAACTGGTGCAACTGGGCGAGGCCGAAGTGCTCGGCCCCTTCGATGACCATGATCGAGGCGTTGGGCACATCCACGCCGACCTCGATCGCGGTCGTCGCCACCAGAACGCGCGTGGTGCCGGCGATGAAATCCGCCATGGCCGCATCCTTGCGCTCGGGCGGCATCTGGCCGTGGACAAGACCGACATTGCCGTCACCCAGGCACGCGCGCAGCGCCTTGAAGCGTTCCTCGGCGGCGGTGGCGTGATGGGTTTCGCTTTCCTCGACCAGCGGGCAGACCCAATAGGCCTGTCGGCCATCGGCGATGGCCTGGCGCAGGTGATCGACCACTGAATCCAGTTTCTCCGCCGCCATCAGCGCGGTCTTGATCGGGGTGCGGCCCGGTGGTTTCTCGTTCAGGATCGACAGATCCATATCGCCGTATTGAGTCAGCGCCAGCGAGCGGGGGATCGGCGTCGCCGTCATCACCAGCACATCCGGACGCAACCCCTTGCGGGTGAGTTCCAGACGCTGGCGGACACCGAAACGGTGTTGTTCGTCGATCACCACCAGGCGCAGATCGGCGAAGCCCACGTCGGATTGGAACACCGCATGGGTGCCGCAAAGGATCTGGATGTCCCCCGCGGCCAGCGCCGCCAGTTTCGCGGCCCGGGCAGTGCCGGTGTCGCGGCCGGTCAGCACCTCCATCCGCACGCCGGCGGCCGCGACCAGCGGGGCGAGGCCCGCGGCATGCTGACGGGCAAGGATCTCGGTCGGGGCCATCATCACCCCCTGCCCGCCGGCCTCGACCGCGGCCAGAAGGGCCATCAGAGCGACAAGGGTCTTGCCCGCGCCCACATCGCCCTGAAGCAACCGGTTCATCCGGTGCGGGGCAGCCATGTCCGACTGAATTTCGGCAATGGCACGGGTCTGGGCCCCGGTGGGGGCGTAGGGCAGGCTTGCCAGAACCCTGTCCTGCAACTGGCCGGTGGCGCGGTTTTCTCGTCCAGCCTGCTTGCGGGCGTGCGCGCGGGCCAGCGCCAGGGTCAACTGATGCGCGAAGAGTTCATCATAGGCCAGACGGGTGCGGGCTGGCGCCGAGGGAGCCAGATCGGCGCCGCTTTTAGGGTGATGTGCCGCGTGCAGGGCTGCCGCGAAGTCCGGCCAGTTCCGGGACGACAGCAGCGGACCGTCGATCCATTCGGACATCTCGGGCAACAGCGCCAACGCCCCTTGCGCGGCCTTGGTCATGGTTTTCTGGGTGATCCCGGCGGTCAACGGGTAAACCGGTTCAAACTCTGGCAGCTTGGCCGCGTCCGCCTCGGGCAGGACATAATCCGGGTGGGCGATCTGCGCCTGGCCGTCGAAAAATTCCAGCTTGCCCGAGATCGTCCGCGCCTCGCCCACAGGCAGCAACTCTTGCAGGTAGCGCGGATTGGGCCGGAACCACACCAGCGTGATCGTGGTTTGCGCGTCCTCGACCAGCACGCGATAGGGGCGGCCCTTGCGAGCGGGCGGATAGTGCGCCAGCACCTTGGCGCTGACCGTGACCACCGCACCTTGCGGCACGCCCTGGGCGCTGGCACGCGGGCGACGGTCCACACCACTGGTGGGCAGGGTGAACAGCAGATCACGCGGTTTGGTGATCTGCACCTGCTCCAGCGCTTGCGCGGTTTTTGGGCCGATCCCCGGCAGGGTTGTCAGCGCCGCAAAGAGCGGAAACAGGGCTTGGGGCCGTCCGCTCATGCGCCGTCGATCAGTGCGCGCCAGGCGTCTTCGTCGATGGTCTCGACGCCAAGATCCACGGCTTTCTTCGCCTTCGACCCGGCCCCCGGTCCCGCGACCACCAGATCGGTTTTCTTCGACACCGACCCCGATACCTTGGCGCCCATGGCCTCGGCCCGCGCCTTGGCTTCGGCCCTTGTCATGGTTTCCAGGTTGCCGGTGAAGACCACCGTCTTGCCGGCCAGCGGCGAGCCTTCGGTCTGCGGTGCCGCCACGGGCTGGATGCGCAGATGTGCGATCAGCCGGTTGATCGAGGCGCGCTCGGCCTCTTGTCCCAGCGTCGTGACCAGGCTGTCGGCCATGACCGCGCCGATGCCGTCGATAGACAGGAAGTCCTCCATCGCCTCGGCGTTCTCGGCCGCCGCCTCGGCGGTTTCTGCCAGCGCCTCCCAGGTGCCGAAGTGGCGGGCCAGAAGCTTGGCGGCGGCCTCGCCGATGTGGCGGATGCCAAGCGAGAAGATCAGGCGATCGAGCGGGATTTCGCGTTTCTCCTCGATCGCCGCAAAAAGGTTGGTGGCCGATTTTTCGCCCCAACCCTCGCGGTTCTTCACCTGTTGCAGGCCGCTGCCATAGCGTTCCTGCAGCGCGAATATGTCGGCGGGTTCGGCGATCCAGCCATCGGCGTGAAACTGTTCGACCTGCTTGGCGCCCAGACCCTCGATGTCGAAAGCCGCGCGGGAGACGAAGTGTTTCAGCTTTTCGACCGCCTGCGCGGGGCAGATCAGGCCGCCGGTGCATCGGCGCACGGCATCGCCCTCCTCGCGCACCGCGTCCGATCCGCAGCGCGGGCAGGTGGTCGGGAAGACATAGGGCGCGGCATCCTTGGGGCGGCGCGACAGATCCACATCGGCGACCTTGGGGATCACGTCCCCGGCGCGGTAGACCTGCACCCAGTCGCCTTCGCGAATGTCCTTGCCGTCGCGGATGGGCAGGCCATCCCCGCCCCGCCCGGCGATGTAATCCTCGTTGTGCAGTGTGGCGTTGGAGACCACGACCCCGCCGACTGTGACGGGTGTCAGCCGGGCCACCGGGCTGAGTGCCCCGGTGCGGCCGACCTGGATTTCGATCCTTTCCAGATGGGTCCAGGCCAGTTCGGCGGGAAACTTGTGGGCAATGGCCCACCGCGGCGTGGTCGAGCGCACGCCAAGCCGGCCCTGATAGGCAAGGCTGTCCACCTTGTAGACCACCCCGTCGATATCATAGCCCAGATCGGCGCGCTGGTGTTCGATCTGTCGGTAGTGCTCCAGAAGTGCGCCAACGTCGGTGCAAACGCGGGTCAACGGGTTGATCTGGAACCCGAGCGAGCGGAGTTGCGCCAGCGCCTCGAACTGGGTCTCGGCCAAGGGGGCAGAGAGTTCTCCCCAACCGTATGCGAAGAAACGCAGCGGGCGGGCCGCGGTGATGCGGGCATCCAGCTGGCGCAGCGACCCGGCGGCGGCGTTGCGCGGATTGGCGAAGGTCTTGTCTCCGGCCTCGGCCTGGCGCTGGTTCAGGGCCGCGAAATCCTGATGGCTCATGTAGACTTCGCCGCGCACCTCCAGCACTTCGGGGGCACCGGAGATTTCGATGGGAATGTCGGCGATCGTGCGGGCATTCGCGGTCACGTTTTCACCCACGGTCCCGTCGCCGCGCGTGAGCGCATGGATCAGCCGCCCGTCTTCATAGCGCAGGGACAACGACAGCCCGTCGATCTTGGGTTCTGCCGTCAACGCCAGCTGTGCTTCGTCACCCAGCCCAAGGTACTTGCGCACGGATTTGACGAATTCGGCAACATCCTCGTCCTCGAACGCATTGCCCAGCGACAGCATCCGCTGGGCATGGGCGGTCTTGCCAAAGCCCTCCGCCACCGGCGCCCCCACCTGATCGGAAGGGCTGTCGGTACGCTTGAGATGCGGAAACTTCTCTTCAATATCCGCGTTGCGCCGTTTGAGCCGGTCATAGTCGGCATCCGAAATCTCGGGCGCGTCATGGGTATGGTAAGCGGCGTTGGCGCGGGCCAGTTCATCGGCCAGCCGCGCCAGTTCTTCGCGGGCGGCTGCCTCATCCAGCTTGTCGATGTCGATCTCGGCCATGCTGCCCCCCCGCGCTACAGGCAAGGTGATAGGCACCTCATCAGCCGAGGTCCAGTCTCTCCGTCACCGTGGCCTACGCCTGAAGCGCAAGCGTCGCCGCGTCGGTTTCGGGGTCGCGCAGCACATAGCCCCGGCCCCAGACGGTTTCGATGTAGTTGTCGCCGCCGGTGGCCTGGCTGAGCTTCTTGCGCAGCTTGCAGATAAACACGTCGATGATCTTCAACTCGGGCTCGTCCATGCCGCCATAAAGATGGTTGAGGAACATCTCCTTGGTCAGGGTGGTGCCCTTGCGCAGCGAAAGCAACTCCAGCATCTGGTATTCCTTGCCGGTCAGATGCACCGGGGTTTCGCCCGCCGCAACGGTCTTGGCATCCAGATTGACCGTGATCTTCCCGGTCCGGATCAGCGAATGGGAATGCCCCTTGGACCGGCGCACGATGGCATGGATGCGGGCAATCAGTTCCTCGCGGTGGAACGGTTTGGTCAGATAGTCATCCGCACCAAAGCCGAACCCCTTGATCTTGTTCTCGGTATCGTCGGCCCCCGACAGGATCAGGATCGGCGTTTCAACCTTGGCCATGCGCAACTGGCGCAAGACCTCGTGCCCGTTCATGTCCGGCAGGTTCAGATCAAGAAGGATCAGGTCGTAATCGTACAGCTTCGCGAGATCGACCCCTTCCTCCCCCAAATCCGTGGAATACACGTTCAGATTGGCATGGGTCAGCATCAGTTCGATGCTTTTCGAGATCGTCGGGTCATCCTCGACCAGCAGCACACGCATTTTGAGCCCTCCGCAACAGCTACCGTAATACGGTTAACGTGACCAAGTATCGTTAACTGCGCGTTACTTTCGCCGACCTGCCGACGGATACCCCTAAACTTGTCTGTATTTCTGCAAGCTTGTGGTCTTCAGAGCATCTTCGCCGAACCGGTCCACGGCCATCGCCCAACTTTCAAGTTCGTCGTCGGACAGATGGTATCGAGACTTGGCCTCGTCCCGAGTAAGAAGGCCGAATTTGACCGCCTTGACAACCGTTGCCTTGCGACTCGCCACCCAACGCTGGGTTCTGGCCGACGGCAGATCGGCGCGCGACAGGGTAGATCCGTCCGGCAGCTTGACCAGACGGGGACCGTCTACTTTCTTGAGATACATAACTTTTTCCCTCACTAACCACGTGAGAGATGGTGCGCGGGGCATATTAATGGGCTCTGAAATCGCCCTCTTGTTTGTCCTTACACTTTTCCTATATTTTGGCGCCTGTTCCCGTGAAATCGAGATGTCGGACATATGACCCAGACCCTGAATTCCCTTGGCTTTGCCAAACCCGAGGCCGAGACCCGCGTGGTCGTGGCCATGTCGGGCGGCGTGGACAGCTCTGTCGTGGCCGCGCAACTGGCTGAGGACGGGTATGACGTGGTGGGCGTCACGCTGCAGCTTTACGATCACGGCGCGGCCCTGGCCAAGAAGGGTGCCTGTTGCGCCGGGCGCGATATCCACGATGCGCGCCGCGTCGCCGAGGAAATGGGGTTTCCGCACTATGTTCTTGATTACGAGAACATTTTCCAGGAAGCGGTGATCGATGAATTCGCCGATGCCTACCTGGGCGGTGCGACCCCGGTGCCTTGCATCCGCTGCAACGAGCGGGTCAAGTTCAAGGATCTTCTGGAAACCGCCAAGGATCTGGACGCCGATTGCATGGCCACTGGCCATTACATCCAGCGCAAGGTTGGCCCACATGGGCCCGAGTTGCATGCGGCCGTCGATGCGGCGCGGGATCAGAGCTATTTCCTGTTCTCGACCACGCCGGAACAGCTCAGCTACCTGCGGTTCCCGCTGGGTCACCTGCCAACCAAGGATGCGACACGGGCGCTGGCGGCGAAATACGGGCTGGCGGTGGCGGACAAGCCCGACAGCCAGGACATCTGTTTCGTGCCGGATGGCAACTACGCCAGCGTGATCGAGAAACTGCGGCCCGGGGCCGCCGATCCCGGTGAAATCGTCGACATGGACGGCAATGTGCTGGCCCAGCACCGGGGGGTGATTCACTACACCATCGGTCAACGCCGGGGTCTGGGAATCGGCGGTCTGAGCGAACCGCTGTATGTCGTGCGGCTGGATCCCGACAGCCGCCGCGTCGTGGTCGGCCCGAAAGAGGCGCTGAGCACCCGCATCGTGCCGGTGCGCGAGATCAACTGGCTGGGCGACGCTCCCTTCACCAGCCGGGCGGAATGGCATGTCTCAACCAAGATCCGCTCGACCCGCCCGCCGCGCGAGGCGATCCTGCGGCCCACCGGGGACACCACCGCCGAGGTGGAACTGCTGACGCCCGAAGAAGGGGTCAGTCCGGGACAGGCTTGCGTGTTCTATGACAGCGGCTCCACACGAGTGCTGGGCGGCGGCTGGATCTGGCGCGGCGCGTGATCGGACGGTCCTCGTCTGGAGGGCGGTGGACGCCTCCGGCGGGAGTATTTTTCCAAGAAGAAAGAGCGCGCTGCGCAAGCGGTCCGGGCCTGCGTTTCAGGGGAGGCCGTGGCGGTTTTTCACGCAGCGCGGGATCCTTCCAGGGCGGCAACGCCCCTAGCGCGCGGCGCCAAGGCCGTCCAGAACCGCGCGGGCGGCGCGCAGGCCGGGGGCCTCGCCGCCCCGGCCCAGGGCCTGCATGGTCTGGCGGGCCGCCTGATGCTGGGCCGTCGGATCGGCCATAACGTCGGCCAATGCACGGGCCATCGGTTCGGGCCGGCAGTTTTCGCCCAGAAATTCGGGCACCACCCGGCTGTCGGTGATGATGTTGACCAGCGTGACCGTGTCGATCAGGGCCATGCGCTGCATGATCTTCATGGTCAACCACGCCATGTCGTAGCCGATCACCATGGGCGTGTCGGCGGCGGCCAATTCCAAAGAGACCGTGCCCGAGGCGGCCAGCGCGACATCGGCGGCCGCGAAAGCGGCGCGCTTTTCCGGCCCGTCCCCGCCGTCCAGCAGATGCAGGGGCTGTGGCCAGTTGGCCGTCAATTGCCGAACCAGATCAGCCACATGCGGGGCTGCGGGCAGCAGAACCTGCAGGTTGGGATGGCGGTCCTTCAGCAATGTCAGGGCGGCGCCGAAGCGCGGGATCAGGCGCGTGACCTCGCCCTTTCGTGACCCCGGCAGGGCCAGTACCAGCGGCGCGGATTCAGCAATGCCAAGGCGTTGGCGCAGGGCTGCAACCTCGGCCGGGCCGGCCTGTGGCTGGGTGACAACCGGGTGCCCGACGAAGTCGCAACGCAGGCCCACGGCCTCCATATAGGGCGGCTCGAAGGGCAGAAGGGCCAGCACCTGATCCACATGGGCGGCCATTTTTTGCGCGCGCCTGGGCCGCCAGGCCCAGACCGAGGGTGCAACATAATGGACGATGCGGATACCCGGGTCAGCAGCGCGCACGATCCTGGCCACCCGCAGACAGAAGTCCGGACTGTCGATGGTGACCAGCGCATCGGGTCTGGCCGCCAACACGGCTTCGGCGGTCTGGGCGATGCGGCGTTTCAGATGCCGGTACTTCGGCAGGATCTCGGCCAGCCCCATGACCGACAGTTCCTGCATCGGAAACAGGCTGTCCATGCCTTGCGCCTGCATGGCCGGGCCAGCAATGCCCTGGAACGAGATGTCGGGCTCCAGTTCCTTCAGACCTGCCAGCAGGGATGCGCCGAGATTGTCGCCAGAGGCTTCGCCCGCGATCACGAACAGTCGCGTCACCTGCTGTCTCCGGCCGGGCGCACCCACAGGAACAGGCCCGCGGCATCGGCGCGGCGGACCACCTCGTCGCGGTCCAGAACCATGACGCCCTCGGCTTCGACCACGATCCCGGCCAGGCCCGCCTCGGCCACGCGGGCGACGGTATCGACGCCGATCACCGGCAGATCGATGCGGCGATCCTGCCCCGGCTTCGGCCCCTTGAACAACACGCCACGCGCGCCGTCGGGGCTGGGGCGGCAGGCGTCGGCGATCTGGGCCACATGGGCCAGCATCCGGTCGGTTCCGGGCGCGGCTTCGATCGCCAGGGCCTGACCCTGGGCCACCACGGCCCCCTGCCCCACGTCCACCGCCGCCATCACCGACACGATACGGGCCGCGCGGGCGGCATCCTTGCGGTCGCGGTCCGACGGTTGGGCCGCCGTCAGGACGCCGGGTTCGGGCAGCAGGTCCGGGGCGAGGTCATGCGCCGCGCGAATCGTGAACCCCTCGCCTTCGAAGATACCCAGCACCGTGCGCAGCAACCCGTCATCGCCGCCCTTGATGGCCGAAACGAATTTCGGGGCCAGAGCCATGGTTTTCAGGTCGAACTTGCGCGCATCGATCCGCGGACGCCCCACGACGCCTGCGAAGACCAGGTCCTGCACCCCGGCCTTGCGCAGCGCCTTGAACAGCGCGCCCAGCTTTTCCACCCGGAACGGGATCAGGTCCAGCCCGTCGGGATTGTCGGCGGGAAATCCTTCCATCTCGGCAAGAATCACCTCGCGCCCGCGCGCGCGCAGGGTGCGGGCCAGGTGGACCGGCAACACTCCGCGTCCTGCGATCATTCCAACGGGACCGGCCATCGGTTATTTCGGAGTCAGGAAGTGGCGGTCGGAGTCCGACTGCAAGAAGGCCACGATTTCCTGCACATAGGGGCTGGTGGTTTCCTGTCCCAGCCGCGTCACGCGCTCCATGAAAGCGCCCTCACCCTGCGCCAGCATCTGGAACGCGGCGCGCAGGGCGGTGATGTCCGAGCGGTTCACGCCCTTGCGCTTGAGGCCGACGAGGTTCAGCCCGTCCAACTCGCCACGCGGGCCTTGCACAAGTCCGTAGGGCATCACGTCGTTGGTCACCATGGTCACCGCGCCGATGATGGCGCCCCGACCGATGCGGACGAACTGATGGATGCCGGACAGGCCGCCGATGATGACATCGTCGGCAATGACGCAATGGCCGGCCAGGGCTGCCTGGTTGGCCAGGATCACCCGGTTGCCCACCTGCACGTCGTGGCCCACATGGGCACCGGTCATGAACAGGCAGTCGTCGCCGACGCTGGTGATGCCGCCGCCGCCCTCGGTGCCGGTGTTCATGGTGGCGCCTTCGCGGATGCGGTTGCGCTTGCCCACCACCAACCGGGTTCTTTCCCCCTTGAACTTCAGATCCTGGGGGATCTCGCCGATCACCGCGCCGGGAAACAGGATCGTGGCCTCGCCGACCTCGGTGCGCCCGGTCACCACCACATGGCTTTTCAGAACCACGTCCGCTGCCAGCGACACCTCGGCGCCGACCACGCAGAACGGGCCGATCTCGACCCGGTCGCCAATCATGGCACCGGGTTCGATCACCGAGGAGGAGTGAATACTGGCCGTGGGCGCGATGCTCACCGGCTCAGGCTCCGCGCCGGTCGATCATGGCGGTGAATTCGCATTCCGCGGCAACCTCGCCATCCACCGTCGCCTTCCCGGCGAATTTCCACACCTTGCCGCCGCCGCGCAGGGCATCGACGCGCAGCTCAAGGATGTCGCCCGGGACCACCTTGCGGCGGAACTTGCACTTGTCGACACCCATGAAGTAGACGACCGCGCCGCTGTCCACCAGTTCCAGCGAGAGCGAGACCATCACCGCCGAGGTCTGGGCCAGCGCCTCGATGATCAGCACGCCGGGAAACACCGGAAGGCCCGGGAAATGGCCCTGGAACTGCGGTTCGTTCATCGACACGCATTTGACGCCCACGGCGCTTTTCGACGGGACGATATCCTTGACCTTGTCCAGGAAAACGAAGGGGTAGCGATGCGGGATCGCCCGTTGAATGAGGTCGATATCAGCCGTGGTAGGGATCGTGTCGCTCATGCTCGCATCCGATTTGCAGTCATTGCCTGCGTTTGGGTAGCAACTGACGGGGCCGGAAACAAGCGCAGGGCGCTATTGTGCGTCCGGGTCCGTGGTCGGGGTAGCATCCGGGGCCGTCGCGGGGTCGTCGGGGGCCGGATCGTTGTCCGCCTCGGGATCGGCCGCGGCCACGGACCCGGACCCGACCAGTTCGTCGATGGTGGCGATGGCCCGTTCGGTAATGTCCACGCCCTCCACGGCGAAGATCACCGCATCGCGATCCAGCAGGACCGACGCCCCGGCGGCGCGCAGAACCTCGATCAGGGCCGGGCCGATCAGCGACAGGAAGCGCTGGCGTTCCTGTTCGAACTTCCGCTGCAGCGCCAGCGCCTTGCGATCCTGTTCCTGCCGGATCTTCTGAACCCGCGCATCGAAGGCATCGGCCTTTTGCGCGAAGGTCGCGGCATCCAGCAGGCTGCGCTCTTCGGTCAGGGCCAGTTCTTCGGCGATCAGTTCGGCTTCGATCCGGCGATTCTCGGCCTCCAGCGTGGTGCGCTCGGCCCCCAACTCCTGCTGCACCCGAATCCCGAAAAGCGAGCGCAGGAAGATCGCATCCTGATCCAGCGTTGCCACCGGCAGGCTGGCGATCGGAGCATTCGTCACCACGGCCTGCTGGGCCACCGCCGGCCAAGCCGCCGTCAGCGCCAGGGCCAGAAGGGCCGCAGGTCCTCGCCACAGATCAGAAACGGGTCGAGACCGTGAAGTTGAAGTTCCGCACTTCGTCATAGTCTTCCTTCTCGATCGCGCGGGTAAAGTCGAACCGCAGCGGGCCGATCGGCGTTTCCCAGAACACTGTCGCGCCGATCACCTGGCGCAGATGGAAGGCATCGTCCACCGTGCCGTTTGTTCCCTGGGTGATGTCCAGCCCCCAGATCGAGCCAAAGTCGTAGAAGAAGCCGCCGCGGATGCCGTATTCTTCGGGCAGGCCCAGCGGGAAGTCGGCTTCCAGGCTGACCCCGAAGGCAAGGTTGCCGCCCAGGGCATCCTCGTTGATGGCCGTGGTGTCACGCGGACCAAGACCGTTCCGCTTGAAGCCCCGCACCGTGCCGCCGCCACGATAGCGATCAATAACCCGACTGGAGCCGTCGAAGAAGTTCAGCGCCTGTCCGATGAAGTTGGCGGTCAGTCCGATATCCTCGTTGAACACCTTGGTGCCATAGTCGGCGGTAACGATGGTTTCGACGAAATTGGTCTGCCCGCCCAGCCCGGCGAAATTCTGCCGGAACTCGAACCCGTAGCGGGTGTTCGGGTCCAGGCTGGTCCGGCGCGAGTTGAAGTTATACGCGTAGCCAAGGGCACTGGTGGTCAGGGCACCCGCCTCGTTCTGGATGATTATCGAACTTTCGTCGCTGACCTGCGAAACATCATCGTCGGACAGGCGATAGTTCAGCTCAAGACGACCGTTGTCGCTGATCGGGAAGCTGATCGACGGCTCGAACCCAAGACTGGTGGTGTTGAAGAAGGCGCTGTATTGCTCTGTCGCCTGATAGTAGATGTCGAAGACACCGGTGACATTGCGTCCCAGCAGGGCCGGTTCGATAAAGCGCAGTTGCGAATCCACGTTGTCGACCCCACCCGCGATGCTGAAATCAAGCTGCTGGCCGCGCCCCAGGAAGTTGCGTTCGCTCAGGCCGAATACCAGCCCGACGCCGTCCTCCAGCGAGAAATTTGCGCCCAGTTGCAACGACCCGGTCGGCTGTTCCTCGACGTTCACATCGACGATCACCCGGTCCGGCGCGGTGCCTTCGCGGGCGTTGACATCCGCCAAGGTGAAGAACCCCAGAGCCCGGATACGCTCGGCGCTTTCGCGGATCTCGCGCGGGTTGAACGGGTCGCCCTCGACGATGCGGAACTGGCTGCGGATCACCCGGTCCAGCGTGGTGGAGTTGCCTTCGATGTCGATGCGCTCCACGAAGATGCGCGGGCCGCGGGTCAGGTTGAAGGTCAGGTTCAGGGTCAGGTTGGCATCATCGCGGTCGATCACCGGATCGGCACGGATGAAATCGATGCCCTCCTCGATCGCGCGACGCTCCAGCCGGGCGATGGTGTCGTCCAGCCGCGCCGGCGAATAGGTCTGGCCCTTGCGGATCTTGATCGCGCGGTCGAACAGCGCCAGATCCAGGCCCGGCACGTCGGTAGACAGATCCACGGTACCGATCTTGAACTTCTGGCCTTCCTCGACGTTAAAGGTCAGGAAGAACGCATCCCGCTCGCGCGAGAATTCGGGGGTGACGGACAGCACCCGGAAATCGACGAAGCCGCGCGACCGGTAGAAATCGGTCAGCACCTGGCGGTCGAACTGGATGCGGTCGTCGATATAGGTGTCGCGGCGCACAAGCTGGCGAAACAGCCCGGCCTGCTTGGTGCTCAGCGCCTGACGCAAACGGCGGTCCGAATAGCTGCGGTTGCCGACAAAGCTGATGCGCTCGACCTCGACCACGGCGCCCTCGGTCACTTCGAAGACCAGATCGACGCGGTTCTGGCTGCGCGGGATGATCTTGGGGGTCACCGTGGCGGCAAAACGGCCGGCCTGGAAATAGGCGTCGGTGATGGCCCGGGCATCGGCAGCGGCGATCGTCGGGCTGTAGACCCGGCGTGGTTGCGACGACAGCAGGGCCTGCAGGATGTCGTCGTTCAGCCGGCGATTGCCCTCGATGCTGATCTGGTTGATGGTCGGGAACTCGGTGACGATGAAGGTCAGGGTATTGCGCCCGGCCTCGATCTCGACGGCCTCGAACAGGCCCGAGCCGAGAATCCGCTGCTTCGCATCGTTGATCTGGCCCGTGGTGACCCGCTGGCCCTGTTCGATCCCGGCATAGGTCAGAACTGTCGAATCATCGATCCGCTGATTGCCTTCGACCCGGATCGCGCCATACGAAGATTGCGCCAGCACCGCCCCGTTGCCGATCAGGCAGAGCATCGTGATCGCCATTACGGCGACCCACACCACTTGTCTACGCAGCGCGCCCGTTGCCATATGCCTGCCCTCGCCCTTCTGCTTCTTTGCATCAGGGGTTAGTGCGGGACCGCCAAGATGTCAAAACCACACTGCACCGATGGCGCGGATATCGCGCAGCCACGCCACAGTTTCGCGGTATTCAGGGGCAGAAAATATCGTTTGTGACGGCAAAGATCATCAGCGACAGGATCAGCGCCAATCCGCCGGCCATCAGCACCCGCAAGGCGCGGTCGCTGGGTGCCGAGCCGGTAACCGCCTCCCATGCATGGAACACCAGATGCCCGCCATCAAGAACCGGCACCGGAAACAGGTTGATCAACCCTACCGCCGTGGACAGCACCGCGATGAACCAGATGAAGCTTACCGCGCCCTGGCTGGCCGCCGCACCCGAGGTTTCGGCAATGCCGATGGGGCCGCTCAGGTTGCACGAGGAAATCGCGCCGGTGATCATGTGGTAAAGGCCTGACAGGCTCTGCTGGACGATGTTGCCAACTTGGCTGAAACCGAAGCCAAGCGCCGTGATCGGCCCCAGCGTCTCGGTCTCGGGCACGAAGAACAGCCCGCCGGTGACGCCGATCAGATAGCGCTGCTCAAAGCCGCCATCCTCGCTGGGCACATCCACTTCGCGCGGGGTCAGGGTCATCGGGAAGGCGTCGCCGTCGCGCCAGACCTCAAGGTCCAGCGGAGCGCCGTTCGAGATCAGGACCGCGCTGCGCAGATCCTCGAACGAGGATATCCGGGTATCCCCCACCGACAGGATCACGTCGCCGGTCTCCAGCCCGGCGTCCATCGCCGCCGATTGCGGCGTGACCGAGGTGACCAGCGGCGGATACGGATAGGGGCCGGGGAAGGTCAGTTCGCGCCCGTCGCGTTCCACCGTGTAGTCCAGTTCGGGTGCCACCGGCAGGTTGTTCACAAAAGTGCCGAAGCCGCTGAAGTCGGGCACGTCGCGGCCGTGGATCTCGACGATCTGGTCGCCGGGCATCAAGGCCTGGGCGCCAAAGGGCATGGGCCGCAGTTCCGCGATGGTCAGCGGCGCCTTGGCCTGCCCCTGGAACATCGCGATCAGGGCAAAGACGATGATCGACAGGACGAAATTGAACACCGGCCCTGCCGCCACCGTGGCCGAGCGCGCCCACAAGGGCGCGTCATGCATGGTGCGGCGACGCTCCGCCGGGTGCATTTGCTCCAGCGCCCGCGCATCCTTGCCCGAGGCCGCATCGCTGTCGCCCAGGAACTTGACGTAGCCGCCCAGAGGCAGCGCCGCGATCTGCCAGACGGTACCGCGCCGGTCCGTCCAGCGGGCCAGGACGGGGCCGAAGCCCAGCGAGAACACCTCGGCATGGATCCCGCTCCAGCGTCCGACGATGTAATGGCCGTATTCATGCACCGCCACGATGACCGACAGGGCCACCACGAAAGCTGCGATCGTATAGGCCAGGCTGCCGAAGCTGGGGATCAATCCGATGAGTTCCAAGGGCTGGAATCGTCCTTCTTGCAAATGTGTGCCGACGTGCGGCCTTGAGCGGTCAGGCCGCGGTCACGCGTGCGACCTCATCTCTGGCGATTTGGTCCACATGCAGGACATTATCAAGGGTCGGGGCCGCAGACAGGGCCGGATCGCCCGCAAGTCGGGTCAAAACCCCGTCAACCGCTGCCGCCATGTCCAGAAATCCGATGCGTCCGGCGATGAACAGGTCCAGCGCCCTCTCCTTGGCACCGTTGAAGGCCGCCCCGGTCAGACCGCCCGCCGCCATCACAGCGTGGGCCAGCCGCAGCGCGGGGTAGCGGGCCGGGTCGGGGGCGCGAAACGTCAACGCGCCCACCTGCGCCAGATCCAGCCGCGCCACTGGCAGATCGCGCCGCTCGGGCCAGTTCAGCGCATAGCCGATGGCGTGGCGCATGTCCGGCGCGCCCACATGGGCCATCAGCGCGCCGTCGCGAAAGCCAACCAGCGCATGGATCAGGCTTTCGGGATGGACCACGGTTTCGATCTTCTCGGGCGCGATGTCGAAGAATTCATGGGTTTCGATCAGCTCCAGCGCCTTGTTGAACATCGACGCGCTGTCGATGGTGATGCGCTGGCCCATGTCCCAGTTGGGATGGTTCGAGGCTTCGGCCACCGTGGCCTTCGCCAGCCGCTCCAACGGCCAGTCGCGGAACGCGCCGCCGGACGCGGTGATGACGATGCGCTCCACCGCCTCCATTTCCTCGCCCACCAGCGCCTGGAACACCGCTGAATGCTCACTGTCCACCGGCAGGATACGGGCGCCATGGGCGCGGGCCTCGGCCATAAGCAGCGGCCCGGCGCAGACCAGGCTTTCCTTGTTGGCCAGCGCCAGCGTGGTGCCGTGGCGCAGGGCGCGCAGGCCGGGCGCCAGCCCCGCCGCGCCGACGATGGCCGACATGATCCAGTCCGCCGGACGGTCCGCCGCCTCGATCAGCGCCTCGGGGCCCGCAGCCGTGGCGATGCCGCTGCCGGACAGGGCAGCCTTCAGATCATTGTGGCGGGCAGGATCGGCGGTCACCGCCAGTTCGACCTGAAACTCGCGCGCCTGCGCGGCCAGCTTGTCGATGTTCTGGCCCCCGGTCAGGGCCACGACCTGAAACTCGCAACGCCGGCGGCGGATCAGGTCAAGCGTGCTACATCCGATGGATCCGGTCGCCCCGAAAATAGAGATCCGGCGCATGGCTCATCCGCCCCCCGGCGGAAACGGGACCACCTGTTCCACCAGAAGGAACAGCACCGCTGCGCCCAGAACCCCGTCGAACCGGTCGAAAAAGCCGCCGTGGCCGGGCAACAGGTTCGAACTGTCCTTGACGCCGACCTGCCGTTTCAGCGCGCTTTCGGCGATGTCGCCCATTTGCGACGCCATCGACAGCGCGATGGATATTCCGATGACCTGTGAACCGGCCATCGAGGTCTTGAAGGCGACGAAGCCGACCAGCCCTGCCGCCACCCAGCCCGCCACCGTGCCGGACCAGGTTTTCTTGGGGCTGACGCGCGGCCAGAATTTCGGCCCGCCGAAGGTCTTGCCGGCGAAATAGCCCGCCACATCGGTGGCAATCACGATTCCCAGCAGCCAGACCAGCCATTTCCACGAGATGTTCTCGCGCAGGTCCACAAGACCGTAGCCCGCCAGCAGGACCATCACCGAGAACAGCGCGAAGGCCAGCGGCTGACGCCTGGCTTGCCCCACACCCAGCAGCGCGGGCAGCATCAGCAGCGGCACGCCGTAGCCATCCGGAACCAGCGACAAAACAAGGCTGGCCACGCCGGCCGCCACCGCCACCAGCAGGCTGCGCGACACCCCGGTCATGGTGGCCAGTTCCCAAGTGATCAGGGCGACCGCCACGGCCACGAAGCCAACGAACCAGATGCCGCCCAGATAGATCGCTGCGATGGCCACTGACACCAGCACAACCGACGATGCGATCCGCGGCCCCAGATCTGCCCAACGTCCCTTGCCGGTTTTGGCCGATGGCTGTTGGTTGCCGGTCATCCCGGCAAAACGGCTCCGAAACGCCGCTCGCGTCCGCCGAAGGTCAGCAGGATGTCCGCGAAATGCTGGGGCGAGAAATCCGGCCACAGCGTGGGGGTGAATTCATACTCGGCATAGGCCGACTGCCACAGCAGGAAATTCGACACCCGGCTTTCGCCCGAGGTGCGGATCACCAGGTCGGGATCGGGGATCGCAGCGGTGTAGAGATAGGTATCGAAAAGCTCTGGCGTGATGCTGTCGACGCAGACCTCACCCGCGGCAACGGCACGGGCCAGACGGGTGGCCGCCATGGTGATCTCGTCCCGTGCGCCATAATTCAGGGCCACGGTCAGGTTCAGCCGGGTGTTGTCCGCCGTCTGCCGTTCCACCTGTTCCATCAACTGGACCAGCTTGCCGTTCAACGGTGTGCGATCGCCGATGAACCGCACGCAGACGCCGGATTCCATCAGCTCCTGCGCTTCGCTGACCAGATAGCGGCGGAACAGCGCCATCAGGCCCGACACCTCGGCCGTGGAGCGGCGCCAGTTTTCGGTCGAGAAGGCAAACAAGGTCAGGTAGCGCACGCCGTTGTCTGGGCAGGCGCGCACGATTTCGCGGACGCGGGTCGCGCCGGCATGATGCCCCTTCAGACGCGGCAAGCCACGACGAGTCGCCCAACGGCCGTTGCCATCCATGATGATGGCCACGTGTTCCGGTGTGATCTGGCGGTTGTCCTTTGCCGCCATCAGTTTGTCTGCCCTGGACGCATCAAGCGGGGCTCCTGTCCTGATATGCCCTGCTTAAACCTGCATGATTTCGGCCTGTTTGGCCTCAAGCGCAGAATCCACCATTGCAACATATTTGTCGGTCAGTTCCTGGATCTCGTCGGACCAGACCTTGTTGTCGTCTTCACTCATCCCGGCGGCCTTGGCGCGCTTCAGCTGATCCATCCCGTCGCGGCGCACGTTGCGCACGGCGACACGGGCATGTTCGGCATATTGCGCGGCGACGCGGGTCAACTCACGGCGACGTTCTTCGTTCAGCTCGGGGATCGGCAGGCGGATGATGGTGCCATCGACCACCGGGTTGATGCCCAGACCGCTGTCGCGGATGGCTTTCTCGGCCTTCTGGACCATCGACTTGTCCCAGATGTTGACGGTGATCATCCGCGGCTCGGGAACGTTCACGGTGCCGATCTGGTTGAGCGGCGACATGGCGCCATAGGATTCCACCATGATCGGATCGAGCATGCTGGCCGAAGCACGCCCGGTGCGCAGCGACAGGAATTCCTGCTTCAGCGAAGCCATCGCCCCGTCCATCCGGCGGGTCAGATCATCGATTTCGATTTCAATCTCGTCTTCGGCCATTTGTTCTTCCTTTCAATCGGTGCGCTTCCGACCGCCTTCAAAACCCGGACTCTACAGGGACCATTGACGGGTTTAAATGCCTATAAGGTTAACCGTGCACGGTTGTATAGGTGCCTTGACCGCTGAGAATCCCGCGGAAGCCCCCCTGCTCATCGAGCGAGAACACGATGATCGGCTTGTTGTTGTCCCGCGCCAGCGCGATCGCCGAGGCATCCATGACGCCCAGGTGCTTTTGCAGAACCTCGTCGTAGGTCACCGTGTCATAGCGTTTCGCGTCGGCGTGCTTGACCGGATCCTTGTCATAGACACCGTCCACCTTGGTGCCCTTGAAGATCGCCTCGCAGGCCATTTCATTGGCGCGCAGCGTCGCGGCGGTGTCAGTGGTGAAATAGGGGTTGCCGGTGCCGGCGGCGAAGATGCAGACGCGTTTCTTTTCAAGATGGCGCACGGCGCGGCGGCGGATGTAGGGCTCGCAGACCTGATCCATCGGGATGGCGCTGACCACGCGGGTATAGACCCCCATGCTTTCCAGCGCGCCCTGCATGGCCAGTGCGTTCATCACGGTGGCCAGCATGCCCATGTAGTCGGCCGTGGTCCGCTCCATCCCCTGCGCCGAGCCGGACAGCCCGCGAAAGATGTTGCCGCCGCCGATGACCATGCAGATTTCGACACCCAATTCGTGGACCGACTTCACTTCGGACGCGATGCGTTCCACGGTCGGCGGATGCAGGCCGTAGCCCTGTGTCCCCATAAGGGCCTCGCCCGAGATCTTGAGGAGCACCCGCTTGAACTTGATGCCGCTGTCGGAAACGTCGCCACTCATGAATTCTGCCCTGCCTTCTTCCACGTCGCCCGCACAATGAAGCAGGTTGCCCGCGCTTTCAATTGCGTTCGTCCACACATTCGCTGCGTCGCGGCATCTGATGCGTTCGCACAACGGCAGCAGCAGCGGGGATTGCATCCGGGGCCGTGCTTTGCCATGCGACAGATTACATGATCCAGGACCTTCTCGATACCCTGCCGCCCACGCGCCCCGTCCTTCTGGCCGGTCCGACGGCCTCTGGCAAGTCGGCGCTGGCACTGGCCGTGGCCGAAGCCCAGGGCCGGGTGGTGGTCAATGCCGATGCGTTGCAGGTCTATGACTGCTGGCAGGTGCTGAGCGCGCGGCCCTCGCCCGACGAACTGGCCCGCGCCGAACATGCGCTGTACGGCCATGTCGCCTATGACGCGGCCTATTCCACCGGGCACTGGCTGCGCGAGGTCGCCCCCTGCCTGGATCGCGACCCGGCGCCGATCATCATCGGCGGGACCGGCCTGTATTTCATGGCGTTGACCGAAGGGCTGGCGGATATTCCGGCGACCCGCCCCGAGGTTCGCGAGGCCGCTTCGGCGCATCGTGCGCAGGCCGGACTGGCGGCGATGGCGAATGAGCTGGATCCCGACACTCGGTCGCGAATCGACCTCAACAACCCCATGCGGGTGCAACGCGCCTGGGAGGTTCAGCAGCAAACCGGGCGCGGACTGGCAGACTGGCAGGCGGACACGCCGCCTCCGCGGTTGCCCGCCGATGGCGCCGCCTGCTGGCAGATTGCCGCCGATCCCGACTGGCTGAACGCCCGGATCGACCGGCGGTTCGACGCGATGATGGCGCAGGGGGCGCTGGACGAGGTGCGCGCGATCCTGCCGGTCTGGGATCCCGCGCGGCCCTCGGCCAAGGCCATCGGCGCACCCGAACTGGTCGCCCACCTGCGCGGCGAGATCAGCGAATCGGACGCCGTGGCCCGCGCCAAGATTTCCTCGCATCAATACGCAAAGCGGCAGCGCACATGGTTCCGGCGACGGATGAAGGGCTGGCGATTGCTGGATGCCTGTGCAATCGACGCGTGATTGCGGCAACACACCGCTGATTCGTCGAAAGTTCTGGATACTATTTCTAAACCCGGCTTGGACGAATCTTTCCCCCGTAAGTAATCTGACGCCAGACAGGGAGAGTCCATGTTCGACAGCCAGTCCTCAGATTCAACACAACGGCCCCTGAAGGCCGTTCCGATCTCGCAACTGGCCCGCCAGGGCCGATGGGAAATCGACACGCCGCGCAGCTATCTTGTGCCGGTGCTGCTGTGGTTCACCTGCGGCCAGGGCCGCTTGTCCATCGGGGGCGAGGTGCGGGGCTATACCGCGCACAACGCGATCTTCCTGCCCGCCAACACCTCGCATGCCTGCCAGGCCCTGGGGCGCACGCAGGGCACTGCCCTGTTCATGGGCGGGCGAAAGGATCTTCCGGTACCGCAGGAGGTGCTGCATCTGCGGTTGTCGACGTTGCAGGATCAGGCCGAGTTGAACCAGCTGGTCGAAGGCTTCCGGGCCGACTGCCGCTCGACCCTGCCGTTGACCGATGAGGTGCTGCATCACCGCGCCAGCCTGATTTCGCTGTGGCTGACCCGCAAGCACCTGATGTCCGGCACCCGCAGGATTACCCATCAGCCCGAAATGCCCATCGCCCGCCGCAGCGCCGCGGACTGAGCGGGCGGCCAGATCCCTGGCCAGTTTCAGCGTTCCGGATGCGGCCTTGCGCAGATCCTGTTGCCCTGACGACAGGTGCGCGGGATGATGTGCGATATCCACCAAGATGCCAAAGGCCTGTCGCCATGATTGCCCCGGTTCCTCCGCAGACCCTGCCCTACCATGTCGTGGTGTTTACCTCGCTGCTGCGCACCCCCGATCCCGCCTATGAAGTCATGGCGCAACGGATGGTCGAGCTTGCCCGGAACGCCCCCGGTTTTCTGGGGATGGACAGCGCGCGCGGCACCGATGGTCTGGGCATCACCGTCAGCTATTGGACCGATGAAGCCGCCATCGCGGCGTGGAAGGCCGACACCCGCCATCTGGCGGCGCAGCGGCTGGGAAACACCGACTGGTATGCCACCTATTCGTTACATGTGGCGCGGGTGGAGCGTGCCTATGCCGGCCCGCGCGACATCGAGACGCCCGCTGCTTGATCGTCACGCTGCGCGGGGCAACACCCTGAAACCGCCAACGGGTCAGATCAGGCGTCGGCGGCTTTTTCCTCCAGCGTCAACCATTCGTCTTCGGCGGCGGCCAGGGCGGTCTGGCGTTCCACCAGGGCCTCGGTCGCTTTCTGGAACTTCACCGGCGCCTGGGTGAACAGGTTCGGATCCGCCAGGAACTCTTCCAGCTTGGCGATCTCGGCTTCCAGCCGTTCGATTATGGCGGGCAACTTGTCCAGCCGATGCCGCTCGGTATAGCTCAGACCCTTGTCCGCAACCTTCTGGGGGGCCGGGGCCTCCGGTGCGGGCTTTCGCGGGGGTACCTTGGGGCTGGGCGCTTCGATCGGTGGGTTCTCCGCGCGCTGCGCCCGGTAGTCGCTCCAGCCGCCGGCATAGACCACGGCCCGGCCATCGCCCTCCATGGCGATGGTGGTCGAGGCCACCCGGTCAAGAAAATCCCGGTCGTGGGACACCAGCAGAACGGTGCCGTCGTAGTCGCCCAGCACATCCTGTAGCAGGTCCAGCGTTTCGACATCCAGATCGTTGGTCGGTTCGTCCAGCACCAGCAAGTTGCTGTCGCGCGCCATGATCTTGGACAGCAGCAGACGCGCCTTTTCGCCCCCCGACAGCGAACGCACGGGCGCGCGGGCCTGACGCTCGTCAAACAGGAAATCCTTCAGGTAGCCGACCACATGGCGCGGGGTACCGCGCACCATGATCTGATCGGCGCGCCCTGAAACCCGCATGGTCGGATCCCCGGCCAGAGTTTCCCACAGGCTCAGGTCAGGATCCAGTTGGGCGCGATTCTGATCAAAGACCGCCATTTCAAGGTTTGATCCAAGGCTGACGGTTCCGCTGTCGGGCGCGACCTCTCCGGTCAGCATCTTCAGCAGGGTGGTCTTGCCGACGCCGTTCGGCCCGACAAAGGCCACCCGGTCACCGCGCAGCACGCGCAGATCGAAGGGACGCAGGATAGTGCGGTCGCCGAAGCCTTTGGAGATGCCCTTGGCCTCGATCACCTTGCGGCCCGATTTCTGGCCCGCGGCCAGTTGCAGGTCGGCGGCCCCCTGGCGGCGGATTTGCGCGGCGCGGTCAGCGCGCAGATCCTTCAGCGCCCGCACCCGGCCCATGTTGCGCTTGCGCCGGGCCGAGATACCCTCGACCGCCCAGCGGGCTTCGGCCTTGATCTTGCGATCCAGCTTGTGGCGCGCCTCGTCCTCTTCTTCCCAGGTCTTGTCGCGCCAGACCTCGAACGCGGCAAACCCCTGCTCGCGCCGCCGCACCGCGCCCCGGTCGATCCACAGCGTGGCCCGCGTCAGGGCGGTCAGGAAGGCGCGGTCGTGCGAGATCAGGACAAAGGCGGCGCGGGTGTCCTTCAGGCGCTGTTCCAGCCAGCCGATGGCCTCGATATCCAGATGGTTGGTGGGTTCGTCCAGCAGCATCAGGTCGGGATCTTCGGCCAGCAACTTGGCCAGCGCGGCGCGGCGACGTTCGCCGCCCGAAGCGGCCTCGATGGCGGTTTCCGGACTGAACTTCAGCCCTTCGGACACCATGTCGATCTTGTAGGCCTCGGCGGGGTCCAGCGCGCTGGCGGCGTAGTCGCCCAGGGTGGCGAAGCCCGACAGGTCGGGATCCTGCTCCATGTAGCCGACCGAGATGCCCGGCGTGACCACGCGCTCGCCCTGGTCAGGCTCGACCAGGCCGGCCATGACCTTCATCAGGGTCGATTTGCCGGACCCGTTGCGGCCCACAAGGGCCACTCGGTCGCCGGGTTGAACCACCAGACCGAGGTCGGAGAAGACCGGATCGCCGCCGAAAGTCAGCGAGATGCCGGAGAGCTGGAGCGCGGGAGGGTTTGCCATGGCGCCGGGCTAGAGGAGCGGTGCCGCAAGATCAAGGGCCAGACGGCGTGCCCGGTCACAACCGCGTGGTTGGCGCCCCGGTTGCCCGCCTGCGTCTTGGCGATGTCCACCTGCTGCCCTAGGTTTCAAGAGACACCGGCGGCCTATGACCATGCCGCCCCCGGACCCACACCCCGAACAGGAGGCCCGCAATGGACAAGATCACCAAGACCGAGGCGGAATGGCAGGCCGAACTGTCGCCACTGGCCTACAAGGTCACTCGCAAGCATGGCACCGAGCGCGCGCACACGCACGACGACTTTCCCAAGGATCCCGGCACATTTCGCTGCCTGTGCTGTGGCGCCCCCCTGTTCGACCAGAGTACCAAGTTCGACAGCGGCACCGGCTGGCCCAGCTTCTACGCACCGCTCGATCCCGAGATTGTCGGCGAGCGGGAGGATCGACGCTTGTTCATGCGCCGCACCGAAGTGCACTGCAATCGCTGCGAGGCGCATCTGGGGCATGTGTTCCCGGACGGGCCGGCGCCCACCGGCCTGCGCTATTGCATCAACGGGGTGGCCCTGACCTTTGCGCCCGAGGACGACTGACCCTATTCTAGGAAGTCGCCAGCGGTGGGCGTACCGACATTGCCGAAGATCTGGCGCAGCAGGCCGCGATCGGCAACCGACGGGTTGGTGACGCGCGCGGTAAGGGTGACGACCTGGCCGTCCTGCTCGTCCAGGCGGACGATGTTGCGCACGGTGCCGTTGTCGTTGAACAGGATGGCCACGACCTCACGCTCGACCACCTTGGGGGCGCGGGCGCCAAAGGTCTCGCGGGTGCTGGCCACGTAATACCACGCCCGGTCGCCATCGATGCCCTTGTTCAGCGGCAGGCCGATCTTCTCGGCCACGCTGTCGCGGGTGTCCCGGCCGACCGAAACTTCCGAGAGCTGATCCTCGGGAGGAACATAGCCGTGGTTGCGCACGATGGGTTGGCAAGCCGCCGCCAGCAGCACGCCCGCAACGGCAGCCAATCGGCCGGTGCGGCGGATCTGTGGGAAAAGCCGGTTCATCATCTTGCGCCTTGCCTGAGAAGTCGTCATCTGGCACCCGGATTAGCGAAGCCTCCCCCAGTGTTCAAGAATGGATGCCGCATGACACAGGAAACCTCGAACGATCAGCCCGCGTCAGATCGCCGGATTCGCCTCGATTCGCTGCGTCAGCGCCGGGCGCATGACTTCACGGTGATCCTGACCCGCGACGAAATGGAGACCGCCGCCGGGCGTCTGGGACTGGTCGCGCTCGACAAGGCGCGGCTGACCTGCACCCTGCGGCCCAGCGGCCAGCACGACTGGGATCTGGACGGCCAGATCGGCGCAACGGTCACACAGGCCTGCGTGGTCACGCTGGCCCCGGTCCGCACCCGCATCGATGAGCCGCTGACACGCCGCTTCCGGGAAGACTACGTCGAGCCTGACATCGAGGAAGACTCCGAGATCGAGATGCCCGAGGATGACACGCTGGAGCCCCTGCCCGCCGCGCTGGACTTCCTGTCGCTGTTCGAGGAATCGCTGTCGCTGGCCCTGCCGCCCTATCCGCGCGCCGAAGGGGCCGAGATCGTCGAGCAGAGTTTCGCCGAACCCGGCGTGAAGCCACTGACCGACGAGGATACCAAGCCCTTTGCCGGTCTGGCCGGGCTGCGCGACAAGCTGAAGGGCGACGAAAACTGACACGCGGTTGACGGGATTCCGAAAAAACTGCTTGCGCGGCACCGGAAAACCGCTAGAAGACCGACTTCATTTCCATGCGTGCCACTGACACCGGTCAGTTCCGCCACGCCCCTATCCGAAGGTTGAGACATGGCTGTCCAGCAGAACAAAGTCACGCGGTCCCGCCGGAACAACCGTCGCGCTCACGACGCCCTTGTCGCCGGGAACCCGAACGAATGCACCAACTGTGGCGAGTTGAAGCGCCCGCACCACGTGTGCCCGTCCTGCGGCCACTACAACGACCGTGAAGTCGTTGCTCTGGTGGAAGAAATCGAGCTGGACGACGACGCGGCATAAGCCGCCCCTTACCCGGGATACCATGATGGCACGGATGACACGGCAAGGCTCGGTCCGTGCCGAATCAGGTCCGATTACGATATCGGTCGACGCCATGGGCGGCGACCGAGGCCCCGGCGCAATCATTGCCGGTATGGGCCGTGCGGCCCGCGACAATCCCGATATCCATTTTCTGGTCCATGGGGCCGCATCCAAGCTGGAACCGCTGGTCGCCAAAAGGCGTGACCTGTCGGGCCGCTGCAAGGTGCGTGATGCCGAAGGTGTCGTGACCATGGACGCCAAGCCCAGCCATGCCATGCGCAACGGCAAGGGCACCTCCATGTGGTCGGCCATCGAAACCGTGCGGGATGGCGAGGCGCAGGTCTGCGTATCTTGCGGCAACACCGGCGCGCTGATGGCCATGTCCATGGTGCGCCTGCGCAAGATCCCCGGCATCAACCGTCCCGCCATTGCCTGCCTCTGGCCGTCGCGCAATCCCGGCGGGTTCAACGTGATGCTGGACGTGGGCGCCGACATTCGCGCCGACGCCGAAGACCTTCTGCAATATGCGCTGATGGGCACCTCCTATGCCCGCGTCGGACTGGGCCTGCCGCGCCCGCGTATCGGCCTGCTGAACGTCGGCACCGAAGAGCACAAGGGCCGGGCCGAGCTGAAGCTGGCCCATGACATGATTGCCGCCGCTTCGGAAACCGCGCAGTTCGATTTCGTGGGGTACGTCGAAGGCGGCGACATTCCGTCCGATCGCGTCGATGTCATCGTGACCGACGGCTTCACCGGCAACGTCGCCCTGAAAACCGGCGAGGGCACCGCCAAGCTGATCCGCGAACTTCTGCGCGAAGCTTTCAACCACACCATCCTGTCGCGGTTTGCAGCGCTACTGGCAATCACCTCGTTGCGGCGTCTGGCCAAGCGGATCGATCCGCGCCAGGTCAACGGCGGGGTGTTCCTGGGCCTGAACGGCACTGTGGTGAAATCCCACGGGTCCGCCGATGCGACCGGGATCGCCGCTGCGATCAAGCTGGCCGCCGAACTGGGGCAGGCCGATTTCCCGGAGCGCATCGCGGCACGGGTTGCATCCCTGTCCGACACGGGCCAAGGTGGCGGGACGTCCGGACAGGTATACGGAACCCAGAAATGACAACACGCGCCGCAATTCGGGGAGTTGGCCACTACCTCCCCGAAAAAGTATTCGAAAACAGCGAGTTCGCGGCAACTCTGGACTCCTCCGATGAATGGATCCGGTCGCGATCCGGGATCGAGCGGCGGCATTTCGCAGCCGAAGGCGAAACCACTTCGGACATGGCGGCCAAGGCCGCCGAAGCCGCCCTTGCGGATGCCGGGCTTGGGCCCGATGATATCGACGCGATCGTACTGGCGACCTCCACCGCGGATCTGACCTTTCCCTCCGCTGCCACAATGGTGCAGGACAAGATCGGCATGACCGGCGGGTTCGCCTATGACGTACAGGCAGTCTGCGCCGGTTTCGTCTTCGCCCTGACCAATGCCAACGGTCTGATCCTGTCGGGACAGGCCGAACGCGTTCTGGTGATCGGCGCCGAAACCTTCAGCCGGATCATGGACTGGACCGACCGCGGCACCTGCGTGCTGTTCGGCGACGGCGCCGGGGCCCTGGTTCTGGAACGCGTCGAAGGTGACGGAAGCAATGCCGACCGCGGCATCCTTGCCAGCGACCTGAATTCCGACGGCCGCTACCGCGATATCCTTTACGTCGACGGCGGCGTCTCGACCCATACCACCGGCCACCTGCGCATGCAGGGCAAGGAAGTGTTCCGCCATGCCGTCGAGAAACTGGCCAGCACTGCCCATACTGCGCTGGAAAAGCTGGGAATGACCGGCGCTGACGTGGACTGGATCGTGCCGCATCAGGCCAACCTGCGCATCATCAAGGCCACCGCCCAGAAGATGGGGGTTCCGATGGAGCGCGTGGTCGTGACGGTGCAGGACCACGGCAACACTTCGGCGGCGTCGATTCCCCTCGCCCTGTCCGTGGGCAAGGCCCGCGGCCAGATCAAACCCGGCGACCTTGTGGTCGTCGAAGCCATCGGCGGCGGCCTGGCATGGGGTTCGGTGGTCTTTCGCTGGTAAAAGCCGCGCGACTCAAGCCATTGACACCAAAGGCATTGACAGGCTTTCGGGCCTCTCTCTATCCTGCTCTCGGACCTGGAGACGAGTGATGACTGGCAAGACCCTGACCCGCATGGACCTGAGCGAAGCCGTTTTTCGCGAGGTCGGCCTGTCCCGAAACGAATCCGCACAGCTTGTGGAATCGGTTCTCGACCATCTCAGCGATGCGCTGGTTGATGGCGAGTCGGTGAAGATATCGTCTTTCGGCACCTTCAACGTGCGCGACAAGGCCGCCCGCGTGGGCCGCAATCCCAAGACCGGGGAAGAAGTGCCGATCCACCCGCGCCGCGTTCTGACCTTCCGGCCCTCGCACCTGATGAAGGAACGCGTGGCCCAGGGCAACAAGCGCTGATCCGCGACACCGATGCGCAAATCCGCCGAAGCCTTCCGCACCATCAGCGAGGTGGCCAAGTGGCTGGACACCCCCGCCCATGTCCTGCGGTTCTGGGAAAGCCGTTTCCCCGAGATTGCACCGGTCAAGCGGGCCGGCGGGCGGCGTTACTATCGCCCCGATGACATGCGGCTTCTGGGCGGCATCAAGCATCTGCTGCACACCGAAGGCCACACCATCAAGTCGGTGCAGGAACGCCTGCAAACCGAAGGCACGGTTGCCATCGCGGCCTTCAGCCCGGCGCTGGATCTGAAGGCCGGCAGCGGCACCACCGCCGCGACCCCCACCGCCGCGACGCCGGAAAGCGCGGCCCCGCCGCCCACGGCAGAGGCCCCGGATGCCGGGACGCCGCCGCCCCCCTCCGAACTTCTTCCAAAAAAGCCCGCGCCGACCGACGCACGCCCTGGGGCGCAGGACGACGATATCCCGCCCATCGGGTTCTTCTTCGACGACAGCGAAGACGCCGACCCGGCCGAGGATCAAAGTGGCACCTTCGCCAGCAGCCCGGCATCCCCGGCCGAGGCGCCTGCAGACGCCCCGGCCGATCCCGAGGCCACGCCCCCCCAGACCGCACGGCCGTTCGAGGTTCCGCCCCTGTCCCCGGTCCCCTATCTGCCGGGCACCAGCCACGCCCTGCGCGCCCTTGTGCCCGCCCAACTGCCCGCCGCCCATCGCGCCGTACTGCGCGACGCCGCCACGCGCCTGCAGGCCCTGCAAAGCCGGCCTTGGTGAGCCGGGTTCGGGGCTGCATTTTTTGCGATCTTCCGCCTTGCCCTGCCGCCCAGAAATGATAAACAGCGCGAACGTCGGGCCATGGCGCAGCCTGGTTAGCGCGTCCGTCTGGGGGACGGAAGGTCGTGAGTTCGAATCTCGCTGGCCCGACCATCAAAAAGGCCCGTACCCGGTTCCGGGTGCGGGCCTTTTGCCTGAAGGAGATCTGCCGCGCCCATGACCGACCCGAGCCCCGCCCGCCAGGGCGTCCTGCCGATCCAGACCCTCCGCACCATGGTGGACCGGGGCGAGATCACCGGCGATCCCGCGATTCTCGAAGACCAGTACCAACCGGCCTCGCTGGACCTGCGGCTGGGCCGTGTCGCCTACCGGGTACGCGCCTCCTTCCTGCCCGGCAGCCAGGCTTGCGTTGCCGACCGGCTGGGCCGCTTCGAAATGCACCGCATGGACCTGGAGGCCGGCGCGGTGCTGGAAAAGGGCTGCGTCTATCTGGTGCCACTGATGGAATCCCTGGCCCTGCCCGTTGGCATCACCGCCGTCGCCAATGCCAAAAGCTCCACCGGACGGCTCGACCTTCTGACCCGCGTCATCACCGACAAGGGCAGCGAGTTCGACCGCATCGCCGAAGGCTATTCCGGCCCGCTCTATGCCGAGATCTGCCCGCGCAGCTTCTCGGTGCTGGTGCGCGCCGGCATGCGCCTGAACCAGATCCGCTTTCGCGCCGGCAAGGCCGAACTGGACGACGCCGCCCTCACCGCCCTGCACGCCGCCGAACCGCTGGTGGACGGTCCGGCCCATATCGATCAGGGTCTCGGGTTCTCCGTCGATTTGCGGCCGCGCGAAGACGGCGTTGTGGGCTACCGCGCCAAGCCCCATGCCGGGGTCATCGACCTGGACCGGATCGGCGCCTATGACCGCGCGGATTTCTGGGACGAATTGCACAGCGACGGCGACGGTCTGATCCTCGATCCCGGCGCTTTCTACATCCTCGTCAGCCAGGAAGCGGTCACGATCCCGCCGGATTACGCCGCCGAGATGGCCCCCTACATGGCGCTGATGGGCGAGTTCCGCGTGCATTACGCCGGGTTCTTCGATCCGGGCTTCGGTCATGCCAGCGCCGGTGGCAAAGGCTCGCGCGGCGTGCTCGAAGTGCGCTGCCACGAATCGCCCTTCCTGCTGGAACACGGGCAAAGGGTCGGGCGGCTGGTCTATGAACGGATGAGCGAACAGCCCGCCCGCCTCTACGGCGCCGAGATCAAATCGAACTACCAGGGCCAGGGCCTGAAGCTCTCCAAGCACTTCCGCTAATCCCGCCCCCTCCAACGCTTCGGGCGGCGGCGGCCCGGAAAGACGCCCACAGTTTCTTTTTGGCCTAAATACTCCGGGGGAGCGACCGTCAGGTCGCGGGGGCAGCGCCCCCAACGAAAGTACCGCCCCAAACGAAAAAAGCGGCCCCAGTGGGACCGCCCGTCGTTTCGCGATGATCGCGCTTGTGCCTCAGGAGGCTTCGGTGATGAACTTCACCGCGTCGCCGAAGGTCTGGATGGTTTCGGCTGCGTCGTCCGGGATCTCGATGCCGAACTCTTCTTCGAAAGCCATCACCAGTTCCACGGTGTCCAGGCTGTCGGCGCCCAGGTCATCGATGAAAGAGGCACCTTCGGTGATCTTGCCTTCTTCCACGCCCAGGTGCTCGACAACGATCTTCTTCACGCGATCTGCGATGTCGCTCATGTCATATCCTCTATGTCTTTCGGGGTCTTGCCCGTTCTTGATCAACAGCTCCAAAGAGCCACTTCAGGCCACTGGGCCTTCAACTTTTCCCAGAAATGGGTCCCTGCCCCCGGGCAAGTTGCGAGGCCTATAGCATATGGAATGGGGAAGGCAAACGCTTTCGCCGTCCCCGTTCATCCTCAGATCATCGCCATGCCACCGTTGACATGCAGCACGGCGCCCGTGGTGTAGCCGGACTCCGCACTGGCCAGATACAGAACCGCTGCCGCGATTTCGCTGGCCTCGCCCATGCGTCCGGCCGGGATCTGGCCCAGGATTGCGCCCTTCTGGTCGTCGTTCAGCTTGTCGGTCATGGCGGTGGTGATGAACCCCGGCGCCACGGCGTTGACGGTGATGCCGCGGCTGGCGACCTCATAGGCCAGCGATTTCGACATGCCCACCAGCCCCGCCTTGGACGCGGCGTAGTTGCCCTGACCGGGATTGCCGGTGGCACCCACCACCGAGCTGATGTTGACGATGCGGCCCCAGCGTTTCTTCATCATGCCGCGCAGCACGCCCTTGCTCAGACGGAAGGCCGAGGTGAGATTGACCTCCAGCACCGATGCCCATTCCTCTTCGGACATGCGCATGAACAGGTTGTCGCGGGTTATGCCGGCGTTGTTCACAAGGATATCGACGCCGCCCATGGCCTCGACCGCCTGTTTCGGCAGGGCGTTGACTGCCTCGGCGTCGCTCAGGTTGCAGGGCAGAACATGGGCACGTTCGCCCAGGTCCGCGGCCAGCGCCTCCAGCGGCTCAACACGGGTGCCCGACAGGCCGACGGTGGCGCCGGCGGCGTGCAGGGTGCGGGCGATCTCGGCCCCGATGCCGCCCGAGGCGCCGGTGACGAGCGCGGTTTTTCCGGTCAGATCAAACATGTGACTTCCTTCTTTTGCTCGGCTCAGGCGAGCGTGGCCTTGATGTCGTCGGGGGTCGAAATGGCGGTGCAGGCGATGGACCGTTCGATGCGGCGGATCATGCCGGACAGGGCCTTGCCCGCGCCCACTTCCCAAACCTCGGTCACGCCATTGGCGGCCATGAACTGCACGCTTTCGCGCCAGCGCACCGCCCCGGTCACCTGGGTGATCAGCTGCGCCCGGATCGCTTCGGGGTCCGAGGTTGCCTGCGCGGTCACATTGGCCACCAGCGGCGCCACGGGGGCAGCGATGGTCACATCGGCCAGAGCCCCGGCCATCACATCGGCGGCGGGCTGCATCAGGGCGCAGTGGAACGGGGCCGAAACCGGCAGCAGCAACGCCCGCTTGGCGCCCTTCTCCTTGGCCAGCACCGTGGCCCGCTCGACGGCCGCCTTGTGGCCCGAGACCACGACCTGCGCGGGATCATTGTCATTGGCGGCCTGGCAGACCTCGCCTTGCGCGGCGGCCTCGGCCACCTCGGTGACGGCGGCCAGGTCCAGCCCCAGGATCGCGGCCATGGCGCCCTGGCCCACCGGTACGGCAGCCTGCATCGCCTTGCCACGGATGCGCAGCAGGCGCGCGGTGTCGGTGACGCTCAGTGCCCCGGCGGCGGCCAGCGCCGAATACTCGCCCAGCGAATGCCCGGCCACGAAAGCCCCGTCGGCAATGGCCACACCTTCGGCTTCCAGCGCCCGCACGGCGGCCAGCGAACAGGCCATCAGCGCCGGCTGTGCGTTCTGGGTCAGGGTCAGGGTTTCGATATCGCCGGTCCAGATCAACTCGGAGAGCTTTTCGCCCAGAGCCTCGTCGACCTCGTCGAACACCGCCTTGGCGGCCGGATAGGCCTCTGCCAGGGCCTGTCCCATTCCGATCGCCTGGGCCCCCTGTCCGGGGAATACAAATGCGCGGCTCATGGCTCCTCCGTCGCGGTTCTGTGAACACTGGTTGCCCGTCGGGATAGCCCAGCGATGCAGGGCGCGCAATCCGGCAGACCCGCGCGCATCCCCGCAGGGGTCCTGTGCGGACAGCGCGGTTTTGGCCTGCACACAAATGCTCTAGCTTCCCCGGAAAGCTACCTGACGGAGATCGTTCATGTCCGACGCCACCCCCCTTGGCAATTCCGCCTACGCCTATGGCAATGTGACCAAGATGTTTCACTGGCTCACCGCGCTGTTGATCCTGACTGCCTTTCCCCTGGGCATGATCGCCAACAGCTGGCCCTACGACAGCTCGCAAGCCCTGCTGGTCAAGGGCGTGCTGTTCAGCCTGCACAAGACTGTCGGCGTGACCGTCTTCTTCGTGGCGCTGGCACGGATCCTCTGGGCGCTGACCCAGACCAAGCCGCACCCGCTGCATCCTGACCGCCGGATCGAGCATTTTATGGCCGAGCTTGTGCACTGGCTGCTGTATGCCGGGCTGATTCTGGTGCCGCTGTCGGGCTGGATTCACCATGCCGCAACCACCGGCTTCGCGCCGATCTGGTGGCCGTTCGGCCAGTCGCTGCCCTTCGTGCCCAAGGATGATGCCGTCGCGCATGTATTCGAGGGCTGGCATCTGGTCTTCACCAAAGTCCTTGGCATCGCCGTGCTGCTGCACATTGTCGGCGCGGTGAAACATCAGGTCATCGACCGCGATCTGACGCTGGCACGGATGCTGCCGGGGCGGGTCGAGGCCGGGCGGGACAGCGGCGAACACAGCCGCAGCCCGTTCTGGATGGCACTGATGATCTGGGCCGTGGCCATGACCGCCGGCACCGCCCTGGGCTGGCCCCGCGCGGCGCAGACCGAGTCCCCCGCCATCGCACTGGCCCCGGCACCGGTTGCGCCCGCCGCCACCGGCTGGACCGTTCAAGGCGGCACCTTGGGGCTGAGCGTGGTGCAATTCGGCGCCGATGTGGAAGGCAGTTTTTCCGACTGGTCGGCCAGCATCGCGTTTGATCCCGAGGCGCCGGGTCCGGATCTGGGCACCGTCGCGGTCGATATCGCCATCGGCTCGGTCACCCTCGGCTCGGTCACGGCCGAAGCCGTGAAGCCCGAGTTCTTCGATGCCGCGCAATTCCCCACCGCACGGTTTACCGCCACCCTGCGCGCCGGCGACGACGGCAGGTATCTGGCCGAGGGCACGCTCAGCCTGAAAGGTGCCGACGTGCCGGTCACCCTGCCCTTCGATCTGACCCTGACCGGCGATACTGCTGAAATGACAGGCCAGACGACGCTGGACCGCCGCGACTTCGACATCGGCACAGCCACCTACAAGGATGAGGCCACGCTGGGTTTCCCGGTTACCGTCTCGGTCAGCCTGACAGCACAGCGCAACTGACCCCCAGGCGCAATGGGGACGGCGGCGAAGGCCGCCGTCCCGAACCCGGCTTGCGTGGTGCGGGACCAGGCTGGCCGTGCGTCTGTACCGGATTGTGGTCCGGTCCCAGCAAGGCGCGCTGGCCAGACGTCCGCGTCTGGGTCTGGTCGTCGGCATCAAGGCGGCCTCACCCGCGCCCCGGTCTTGCCGATGCTGAAACGAAAAGGGCCGCCCAAGGGCGGCCCGAAGTCGTCTGTCAGGAAGGCTTATTCGGCTTTCATCGCCTCGATCGAGATCTGCACGGCCACCTCGTCGCCCACGAAAGGCGCGAACTTGTCGACGCCGAAGTCCGACCGCTTCAGAACCGTCGTGGCATCGAACCCCAGCCAGGGCGTCTGGGCCATGGGATGCGCGCCTGCCTGGTTCAGGGTGGTGTCCAGAACGACCGCCTGGGTCACACCGTTCAGGGTCAGATCGCCGGTGATCAACGCGGTGGCTTCGCCGGTGACCTCGATCCCGGTCGACACGAAGGTCACCAGATCGTCGTCATCAGCCCCGAAGAAATCACCCGACATCAGGTGCGCATCGCGCTCTTCCCAGCCGGTGAACATCGAGGTCACGGGCATCGACACCGACACGAAGGACGCCGCCGGGTTTTCCGCATCGAACTGGATCTCGCCTTCAAAGCCCGAGAACAGGCCATGGGTGGTCGAAAAGCCAAGGTGGTTGTAGCTGAACAGGATCTGGCTGTGGCTGGCATCCAGAACATAGGCCTCGGCATCGGCCAGAACCGGCGCGGCTAGGGTTGCAGTGGCAAGGCCAAGAGCGGCGGCGAAGGCGGTGGTTTTCATGGTCGATCCCTTGATGTGATTTCGGAACGAGCAACGTGCTCATCCCGCTACACATCGGGTCGAATGCCGGTTTCGGCAATTCCGCGCCAGTTCACAGGCCCCGTTCGGGAATGAACAGACCCTGCGGGACCTATTCGCCGGGGCCGGGGCGCGCCAGGTCGATGTAAGCCGGATTGATGGCTGGAATGCCCCGCGCCTCGGCCAGACGCCCGAGCGTGGCCGAGGCTGCCCGTTGCAACAGGATCGGCACCGCGGCATCGTAATTGCGATACCGCCCGAAAGCCCGCCCCATCGCCGCAAAGGCCAGCAGGTCGCGCGGCATCCCGCGCCGGTTCAGAAGGCCCGGCTTGGCCGCCATGCCGAACAGGGTCAGGATCACCCCGAAGGTTTCTTCGAAAGCACCCGGCTGTGGCGCCGGAAAGCGCGCGCGCTGGATATAGACCAATGGTTCGTCGCCGTCGTTCCACGGATGCACATGGCTTTGACGGGGCGGCATTTCCAGCGTGTCACCGGCAACGGCGGTATAGGCTTCGCCCTGTAGGCTGTAGGTGGCGTGCCCGGACAGGATTTCGAACGTCTCGTCCCAGTCCAGATGGACGTGTTCGGACACGTCGGGTGCGGCGCGCGGCTGGCAGGTAATCTTGATGCTGAACCCGCAAGACCCGGTTTCCGCCGCCCCTTCGAGAACCTCCCATCGGCTGCCGGTCAGCCTGTTTATGGCGATGGTGCCCCGTTCGATCATCTTTCCCCCTCCGGCTCGATGCGAACCCCGCGTGCATCCTAGCACGACCGGGCGACATTTGGGGCGCGGGGACTTGTCCCCATGGTCAAGAACTGTATAAGGGCGCGGTTCCGCAAACCATTATTCGGCGCAGCCTCTCGTGGACAGGGGCGGAACCTTGCGAGCCTGTCCTATGAAATGCGCCCTGACATAGGAGCTGATATGCCGCTTTACGAGCATGTCTTCATCTCTCGGCAGGATCTGTCGAACAGCCAGGCTGAAAGCCTGGTCGAGCACTTCTCCACCGTCCTCGCGGACAACGGCGGCAAGGTCGTCGAAAGCGAGTACTGGGGCGTGAAGACCATGGCCTACAAGATCAACAAGAACCGCAAGGGGCACTATGCCTTCCTGAAAACCGACGCTCCGTCGCCGGCCATTCAGGAAATGGAACGCCTGATGCGCCTGCATGACGACGTGATGCGCGTTCTGACCATCAAGGTCGACGAACATCCCGAAGGCCCGTCCATCCAGATGCAGAAGCGCGACGAACGCGGTGACCGCGGCGATCGCCGTCGTTGATCGGTTCAAAGAAAGGACACTAAGTCATGGCTGCAAAACCGTTTTTCCGTCGCCGCAAGGTGTGCCCGTTCTCTGGCGATAACGCGCCGAAGATCGACTACAAGGACACCCGCCTGCTGCAACGCTACATTTCCGAGCGCGGCAAGATCGTACCGTCGCGCATTACTGCCGTCTCGGCCAAGAAGCAGCGTGAACTGGCCCGTGCCATCAAACGCGCCCGCTTCCTCGCCCTGCTGCCCTACGCCGTGAAATAAGGAGACCGACCAATGGACGTTATCCTTCTCCAACGCGTGGCCAAACTGGGCCAGATGGGTGAAGTCGTTTCCGTCAAGGAAGGCTATGCCCGCAACTTCCTGCTGCCCCAGGGCAAGGCCCTGCGCGCGAACGAGGCGAACAAAGCCCGTTTCGAAGAGCAGAAAGCCCAGCTGGAAGCGCACAACCTGGAAACCAAGGCAGAAGCCGAAGCCATGGGTGAAAAGCTGGATGGCCAGCAGTTCATCGTGATTCGCTCTGCTTCCGACGCCGGCGCTCTGTACGGGTCGGTCAGCACGCGTGACGCCGCAGATGCGGCCACCGAAGCTGGCTTCACCGTGGATCGCAAGCAGGTCATTCTGGCCAAGCCGATCAAGGAACTGGGCCTGCACGACGTGCATGTGACCCTGCATCCGGAAGTCGACGTGACCATCCAGCTGAACGTGGCCCGTTCGCCGGAAGAAGCCGAACTTCAGGCCTCGGGCAAATCGATCCAGGATCTGGCCGCAGAAGAAGAAGCTGCCGCCGAATTCGAGATCGCCGAACTGTTCGACGACATCGGCTCGGCCGCTGTGGACGACGACGAATCCGGCGACAGCACGCCGCAACCGGACCTGTCCGGCGACGACGACAAAGCCTGATCACCAGATCGGACAAGACAAGAAAAGCCGCGCTTTCCAGCGCGGCTTTTTTCGTTTCGCCATGGGCGATTGTGGCTGGGCGTCGAACCCGACTTCGGGCGGCTGGGTCAGTTCATGGCCAGCCGCATCGGCTCTGACCGCTCTGCATGGCCGCCGCAGTCGCCGGCACAGTCCCGGGCGATTGTGTCCCCGCCCGCAGGCGCGGCAAGCCCGCCAGCGGCGCACAGCGCGCCTGGCTCAGGCGCAAGCGCGTAACGCAGGACCGTTGCCTTGCCGTAGCCATCAATCTCGATCTCGATCCAGCCCAACCGGATGCCGTCCGGCACCCGCAACCGCACCGGCATGTAGGCCCGTCGCGGCTCGGGCCCCTGGAACCAGTCGCCGCCGCTGCGTTCCATGTTCTGCTGGCGGCTGAAGCGGATCAGCGAGGCGCTGCGGCCGAATTCCAGGACGTTCGAGACCAGTTCGGCCTCTTCCAGCGGCGCGCCACCGGCAACCGCGGCATGCAGTGCGCTGGTCGCACGAACCCAGATATCGACCTCGTGATAGCCGAACATGTTGCGGCTTTCCCGGCGGATCAGTTCCAGCTTGATATCCTGCTCGCCGTTCTGATCCATGTCGATCCACAGGGCGTTGGAGTAATCATTGCTAAGGGTTGCATTGAGGGTGGTGATTTCGGCACGCGCCAGCCCCGCCGTTGCGAGCGACGCGACCAGGGCCATGAGGAGGGCAGACAGTCGCATAGGGTATCCAGAATGTATCTTTCGTTTGCGGGGGTCCTAACCCGCGTCCGGCCCTCCACGCAAATGCAGATGCATCGCCCTATACCAATGCAACGCAGCCCGGTTTTTACCTATCCGATTGGACACGGCCCCTACCCCAAAAATGAAAAAGGCCGCCCCTTGAGGGGCGGCCCAAACAGGCTAGCAGAGATGACGATTATTCGTCTTCAAGCGCTTTCACGGCTTCCTGCAGGTCATCCTTCGAGACTTCCTTTTCGGTCACCTCGGCCAATTCGAAGATGTAGTCGACGACCTTGTCTTCAAACAGCGGCGCGCGCAGTTGCTGCTGCATCTGCTGATTCTGCTGCACGAATTCGAAGAACTGACGTTCCTGACCCGGGTACTGACGCGCCTGGTTCATGATCGCCTGGGTCATCTCGGCGTCGGAAACCTCGACCTCGTTCTTCTGGCCAAGCTCGGCCAGGTACAGGCCAAGACGGACGCGACGCTCCCCCAGTTTGGTGTGCTCTTCGGTCGGCTCGACTTCCGGGTGGTCGTGGCCCTGCACGTCCGGGTTTTCGTCGTGCCACAGCTGGTGCGCGATCTGCTTGGCTTCGGCTTCCACCAGGCTCGGCGGCAGGTCGAAGCTGACCACGCCGTCCAGCTTGTCCAGCAGGGCGCGCTTCATCACGGCACGGGCCGCGCCGGCGTATTCGGCTTCAAGACGCTCGCCGATCTGGGTCTTCAGGGCGGCCAGATCCTCGGCGCCGAACTTCTTGGCCAGCTCGTCGTCGATTTCGGCCGCCTTGGGGGCCTTGACGGCCTTGATCTTGCATTCGAACACGGCGGCTTTGCCGGCCAGGTGCTCGGCCTGGTACTCCTCGGGGAAGGCCACCTCGACATTCACGTCGGTGCCGGCTACGGCGCCGATCAGCTGCTCCTCGAAGCCCGGAATGAACGAGTTCGACCCCAGAACCAGCGGGTAGTCCTCGGCTGCACCGCCTTCGAAAGCCTCGCCATCGACCTTGCCAAGGAAGTCGATCACGACCTGATCGTCCTTCTCGGCCGCAGCGCCTTCTTCACGATCTTCGAAATCCTGCGCGGTGGAGGCCAGGTTCGCCAGCGCTTCTTCCACGTCGGCTTCGGCGGCCTTGACCACCAGCTTTTCCAGCGAGATCGACTTGAGGTCGGCTTCCGGGATCTCGGGCAGCGCTTCGTAGTTCAGCGCCACGATCACGTCGTCGCCTTCTTTCCAGTCCTCGTTGGTCATCTTGACCTCGGGCTGCAGCGCCGGGCGATCGCCGGTTTCCTCGAAATGCGAGGACATGGCGCCATCAATGCTTTCCTGCATCGCTTCGCCCAGAACCCGCGGGCCGAACTGTTTCTTCAGCAGCGCCATGGGCACCTTGCCTTTGCGGAAGCCCTTCATTTCGATTTCGGGCTGCGCTTCGGCCAGTTTCTCGTTGACCTTACTGTCCAGCTCGGCAGCCGTCAGCGTGATCTCGTAGCCGCGCTTGAGGCCGTCCTTCAGGGTCTCGGTGACCTGCATGATGCTTTGTCCTTCATTCGTCTCATGGTGCGGGTGGAGGGACTTGAACCCCCACGCCTTGCGGCGCCAGAACCTAAATCTGGTGCGTCTACCAATTTCGCCACACCCGCGAAAATCCGCACGGGCCGCAGAGCGCGACCCGCAAGTTCCGGGCCTTCTAACAAAGGCGGAAAAGGGATGCGAGGGGGAATCGTGCGCGTGGGCGCCTTGTCAGACCCCCAATTGCGCAAAGATCGCCGGCAGCGCTTCGGGCAGGTCCTCGGCAATCAGCCCCGCCCCCAGATGACGGCCCGCCGCGCCATGCAGCCAGGCGGCGGTTTCGGCGGCCTGAAACGGCGAAAAGCCGCGCGCCAGAAGCCCCGTGACCAGCCCGGCCAGAACATCGCCCGAACCGGCGGTGGCCAGCCAGGGGGCGGCGGCCTTGCCGGTCAGATGCAGTTCGGCCAGGTGGCCCGTGGGATCGGCGATCAGCGTCACCTGGCCTTTCAGCAGCACCGTCGCCCCGCAGCGGGCCGCCGCCTGGGTGACCGCCGCGCGGCGCACTTCCAGACGGGATTCGCGGGGGTCGGCCTCCAACGCCCTGGCCAGATCCGGGAAAACCCGTGCGAATTCGCCCATGTGCGGGGTCAGCACCGCGTTCGGATGCAGCAGCGCAATAAAGGCGCGGGGGTCATCGGCAAAGGATGTCAGTGCATCGGCGTCCAGAACCACCGGGCGGCGGGTGGCCAGAGCCACGCGCACATGGTTGCGGCTGACCGTGGCAATGCCCAGCCCCGGCCCCATGCAGATGGCGTTCAGGCGGGGATCTTCCAGCACCTCTTCCAACCCGGCCGAACCCTCCAGCGGACGCAGCATGATCGCGGTCAGCTGGGCGGCATTCTCGGCCAGCGCCTCGGGCGGGCAAGCCAGCGTCACAAGCCCGGCCCCCACACGCAACGCCGCGCGGGCGGCCAGTCGTGCCGCGCCGCCCCGGCCCGGCCCGCCAGACAGGATCAACGCGTGGCCGTGATCGTACTTGTGATGATCGACCCGTTTCGACAGGCGCGCAATCAGGGCGGGGGACAATCCGGTACGCGGCATCCGGGTCAAAGCCCGATATCCGCGACGGCAATGGCCATCCCTGATTCGACAAGCGCCTGATGCACCGGTTTGCGGCAATGGAAGGTTACGGCCAATTCCGCCGGAAAGGCGGCATCTGTGGTCAGGGTCTGGCCATCGGCCAGCACCCCGCTGGGCACATCGACCGAGACCCGGCGGGCCGTGCGCGGCACCCGGTCCATGACCTGGGCCACCTCGGGCGACAGGGGGCGGGTCAATCCGATCCCGAACAAGGCGTCGATCACCAGATCCACCCCGTCCATGGCCGAAGCCGCGGCCTGCCACGGCAGGACCTCGCCGCAAGACGTCCAGCGATCATGGTTGGCCTGCGCATCGGGGGGGAGCCTGTCGGTAGCGCCAAGCGCCGTCGCGGTCACGGCCCATCCCTGCCCCAGCAACAGGCGCGCGATGACATAGCCGTCCCCGCCGTTGTTGCCCGGACCGCACAAGATGCAGGCACGACCGGGGGCGGCCGTCAGGTCGGGCCAGTGTTGCGCGATGGCCTGCAGGACGCCTTCGCCGGCGCGCTCCATCAGTTCGAGCCCTGTGACCAATCCCGAGGCCATTGCCTGTTTTTCCAGCGCCAGCATCTGCGCGGCGGTCAGGATTTCGTCGTTTCCGCCTTCGGTCGAAGTTTTCATTATGCTCACTTGTTGTGCATTCCGCTCATTTTTTGACATCGCGACGGGGAATCCCGCAACGCGGGGAAACAGGGCGACCCTAGCCAATTGTGGCCCCCCGTTTAAAGTGTTCTCACGCTCGAAACACATTCCGGCGCGGGGGACTCAGGCATGAAAAAAATCGAAGCCATCATCAAGCCATTCAAACTTGATGAAGTGAAAGAAGCGCTGCAGGAGATCGGGGTGCAGGGCCTGTCGGTCATCGAGGTCAAGGGCTTCGGCCGTCAAAAAGGCCATACGGAACTGTACCGTGGCGCTGAATATGTCGTGGACTTCCTGCCCAAGGTGAAGATCGAGGTCGTCCTGTCGGACGACCAGCTGGATGGCGCCATCGAGGCCATTCTGAACGCCGCCAAGACCGACAAGATCGGGGACGGCAAGATCTTCGTATCGACCATCGAACAGGCGATCCGCATCCGTACCGGCGAAGACGGGGACGCGGCGCTGTAAGCCTTTCCATCAAAGACACCCCGCACGGCTGCCCCGTACGGGATCACACGTTCAACTAGCAGAGGGGAGATCCGGTCCATGAGCAAGGACGCAGTTCTCAAGATGATCAAGGATGAAGGCGTCGAGTACGTCGACATCCGTTTTACCGACCCGCGTGGCAAGCTGCAGCACGTCACCGTGATGGCCGACCAGGTGGATGAAGACTTCCTTGAAGAAGGCTTCATGTTCGACGGCTCGTCGATCGCCGGCTGGAAGTCGATCGAAGAATCCGACATGAAACTGATGGCGGACACCGACAGCGTCTACATGGATCCGTTCTATGCAGAAAAAACGCTGTGTATTCACCATTCGGTCGTGGAACCCGACACCGGCGAACCCTATTCCCGCGACCCGCGCGGCACCGCCGAAAAGGCCGAAGCCTACCTGAAGTCCAGTGGCATCGGTGACGTGTCCTACTGGGGCCCCGAAGCCGAATTCTTCCTGTTCGACGACGTGCGCTTCCAGGTCGACATCAACAAGGTGTCCTACCAGGTGGACGCGCAGGACGCGTCGTGGAACAGCGACACCGAGTACGAGATGGGCAACATGGGCCACCGTCCGGGCGTCAAGGGCGGTTACTTCCCAGTGAACCCGATCGACGATGCCCAGGACATCCGCAGCGAAATGCTGTCGACGATGAAACGCATGGGCATGAAGGTCGACAAGCACCACCACGAAGTGGCGTCGTGCCAGCACGAACTGGGCCTGATCTTCGGAAGCCTGGTTCATCAGGCGGACGAGCTGCAGAAGTACAAATACGTCATCCACAACGTGGCGCAGGCCTATGGCAAGTCGGCAACCTTCATGCCCAAGCCCATCGCCGGCGACAACGGCACCGGCATGCACGTCAACATGTCGATCTTCAAGGACGGCAAACCGCTGTTCGCAGGCGACCAATACGCCGACCTGTCGGAAGAGGCGTTGTACTACATCGGCGGCATCCTGAAGCACGCCAAGGCCCTGAACGCCTTCACCAACCCGTCGACCAACAGCTACAAGCGCCTGATCCCGGGCTTTGAAGCGCCGGTCTTGCGCGCCTATTCGGCACGCAACCGTTCGGGCTGTGTCCGTATTCCGTGGGCGGAATCGCCGAAAGCCAAGCGCGTGGAAGCCCGCTTCCCCGATCCCGCGGCCAACCCCTACCTGTGCTTCGCGGCGCTGCTTATGGCGGGCCTCGACGGCATCAAGAACAAGATCCATCCGGGCGAAGCCTCGGACAAGGACCTGTACGATCTGCCGCCGGAAGAACTGGCCGGGATCCCGACCGTCTGTGCCTCGCTGCGCGAAGCCCTGGACAGCCTTTCTGCCGATCACGATTTCCTGCTGGCCGGCGACGTGTTCACCAAGGACCAGATCGAAGGCTACATGGATCTCAAGTGGGAAGAGGTCTACGCCTACGAGCACACCCCGCACCCGGTCGAATTCAAGCTGTACTACAGCTGCTGAGTTCTGCGATGCGCAAGATTGGGGGCGTCCTTCGGGGCGCCCTTTTTCGTTGCGGGCCGGGCATGTGGCGGAAAGACCCGGCCGAACCGCACAAAGCAAAGGGGCGCCCCGAAGGACGCCCCTTGTTTTGTCTGCAATCCGGATCAGGCCGCCTTGCGCGGGCCCTTGCGGCGCGAGCGGCTGCGTGCCCCGGCAGGTTTGCCGCTGCCTTGCGGCTTGCCGCCGCCGCGCCCCGGACGCGGGCCGCCACGGCCCTTGCCGCCGCCGCCACGGGCGGGCGGGCTGACATCTTCCCACGGCGTGCCACCGGCCACCGGGATCGAGGTCTTCATGGTCCGCTCGATGTCGCGCAATTCGCCCATCTCGTCGGGCGCGCAGAAGGCCACGGCCCAGCCGTCGGCACCTGCACGGGCCGTCCGGCCGATGCGGTGGACATAGTTGTCGGCCACATTCGGCAGGTCATAATTGTAGACGTGGCGCACATCCGGAATATCAATGCCGCGCGCCGCCACATCGGTGGCGACCAGAACCTTGATCTGCCCCGCCTTGAAGGCGGTGATGGCGCGGTCGCGCTGGCCCTGGCTGCGGTTGCCATGAATGGCCGAGGTCGCAAACCCGGCTTTTTCCAGATGCCGGGCCAGACGGTCGGCGCCATGCTTGGTGCGCACGAAGACCAGCGCGCGATCTTCGTTGTGCTTGCGCATCAGGTCGATCAGCAGATCGGTCTTGGCCGCCTTGGCGACGAAATGGATCGACTGGTCCACCTTGTCGGCGGCCTTGCCCGGCGGGCTGACGGCCACGCGCACGGCGTCGGTCAGATAGGCATTGGACAGTTCGGCCATCTGCTTGGGCATGGTGGCCGAGAACAACATGGTCTGCCGTTCGGGTGCCAGCAGAGGCGCGATCTTGCGCAGCGCGTGGATGAAGCCCAGGTCCAGCATCTGGTCGGCCTCGTCCAGCACCAGGAACCGGGTCTGATCCAGGAACACGGCCTTGCGGTCGAGCAGGTCCAGAAGCCGCCCCGGCGTGGCGACCAGAATGTCGGTGCCGCGCTCAAGCCGCTTGATCTGGGCGTTGATGGACACGCCCCCCACCACCAGACCAATGCGGACATGGCCGCCGGCGGAATAGGCCATCAGGTTGTCGGCGATCTGCTTGGCCAGTTCCCGCGTGGGCGCCAGAACCAGGCCGCGCACGCTTTTGGGCGCGGGTTTCGAGCCCATGCCCGAGATCACATGCAGCAGCGGCAGGCCGAAGGCGGCGGTCTTGCCGGTGCCGGTCTGCGCCAGACCCATCACGTCGCGGCCGTTCATGGCGTGCGGGATGGCCTGGGTTTGAATGGGTGTCGGGTCGGTGATGCCAAGGTCTTTCAGCTTGGCCACAAGGCGGGGCGCAAGGCCCAGCATGTCAAAATCCATGAAGGATCGTCCTTTCGGCAGGCACAACAACGCCTGCTTGTGCCGTCTGCCAGATGCAGCGGCGGTTGCAGTGGACGCCCGGATCGGCACGCGTTTCGCGCCGAATGGGGCCCTGACCCCTGCGTGAAATGGAACCAGAAAACGATGTCAGGCCTATGCCGTCGTCCCGATGCACGGGGCGGCTTACTGCTCACGCGGCAGTGGCCTTGATGGGCAAATGGGGCATCCGGGGGCAGATGTCAACATTTCTGCGTTCGGCCTCGCGAACTGTCACCCTTGCGTGACAGCACGGACACCGCCCTTGTCCACGGCCCAAGCCTGCCGCATCTTTGAAACATTCTTGAAACGACGGGGTCGTCATGGCGACAGAACGCTTCACTTTCGAAGGGCAGGACGGCTTGCACCTGGCGGCACGGCTGGATTTGCCGGATGGGCCGGTGCTGGCCACGGCGTTGTTTGCCCATTGCTTCACCTGCGGCAAGGACATCGCCGCAGCGCGCCGCATCGCCGGCCGCCTGTCGGCGATGGGCATCGCGGTGCTGCGATTCGACTTCACCGGGCTGGGCCACAGCGAAGGGGAATTCGAGAACACCACGTTTTCCTCGAACGTTGCCGATCTGGTGGCGGCATCGCGGGCGCTGAACGCGCGCGGCTTGCCCCCGGACCTGCTGATCGGCCATTCGCTGGGCGGGGCTGCCGTGTTGCGGGCCGCCGCACAGATCCCGTCAGCACGGGCCGTGGTGACCCTTGGCGCGCCCTTCGATCCCGGCCATGTCACCGAAAATTTCGGCGGCGCGCTGGATCGGATCACCGCTGAAGGCGTGGCCGAGGTTTCGCTGGGCGGCCGCCCCGTGCGCATCGGCAAGGGCTTTATCGAAGACATCTCGCACGCCTCGCTGACCGAGGCCATCGGCCATCTGCGCAAGGCGCTTTTGATCCTGCACGCCCCACGCGACGCCGTTGTGGGCATCGAAAACGCCGCGCAGATCTTCCAGGCCGCACGACATCCCAAAAGCTTCGTTACGCTGGACGAGGCCGATCACCTGATCTCGCAACCACAGGATGCCGAATACGCGGCCGAGGTCATCGCAGCCTGGGCCGGGCGCTATCTGGACCTGCGCCCGCCCGCGCCCCCGCCCGGCGTGCCCGAGGGAATCATCCGGGTGGCCGAGGCCGACCCGGACGGCTTCTTGCAGGATGTGTCGAGCGGCCCCAAGCATCACGCGCTGGCGGATGAACCGCTGGCCTATGGCGGCACCGACCGGGGCATGTCGCCCTACGGGTTCCTGGCTGCCGGGCTGGGTGCCTGCACCTCGATGACCATCCGCATGTACGCGCGGCGCAAGGGCTGGGATCTGGACCACGTGTCGGTGGATGTCTCGCACGACAAGATGCACGCGCAGGATGCGAATGCCGGGGTGACCCCGCGCATTGACACCTTTCACCGGCTGATCCGGCTGGAGGGCGATCTGGATGACGCGCAACGCGCCAAATTGCTGGAGATCGCCGACAAATGCCCGGTGCACCGCACGCTGGAAACCGGCGCCAAGGTGGTCACCGAACTGGCCGGGGCTGGCGCCCGCGACTGATTATTCCGCCGCCAGCCGGCGCTTGGGATCCAGCATGCCCTTCAGATAGCGCCCGGTGTGGCTGCGGGCTTCCTGCGCGATCTTCTCGGGCGTGCCCTTGGCGACGATCTCGCCGCCGCCGTCGCCACCTTCGGGGCCAATGTCGATGATCCAGTCGGCGGTCTTGATGACGTCGAGGTTGTGTTCGATCACCACCACGGTGTTGCCCTGCTCCACCAGTTCGTGCAGCACTTCCAGCAGCTTGCGCACGTCTTCGAAGTGCAGGCCGGTGGTCGGCTCGTCAAGGATATACAGTGTCCGCCCGGTAGAGCGTTTGGACAGTTCCTTGGCCAGTTTGACCCGCTGGGCCTCGCCGCCCGACAGGGTTGTCGCCTGCTGGCCGACTTTGATGTAGCCCAGCCCGACGCGCATCAGCGCATCCATCTTGTCCCGGATCGACGGCACCGCCTTGAAGAACGCCTGCGCGTCCTCGACGGTCATGTCCAGCACGTCGGCGATGGACTTGCCCTTGAACTGCACCTCAAGCGTTTCGCGGTTGTAGCGCGCGCCGTGGCAGGTTTCGCAGGTCACATAGACGTCCGGCAGGAAGTGCATCTCGATCTTGATGACTCCGTCGCCCTGGCACGCTTCACAGCGACCGCCCTTGACGTTGAAGCTGAACCGGCCCGGCTTGTAGCCGCGGGTCTTGGCCTCGGGCAGCCCGGCGAACCAGTCGCGGATCGGGGTGAAGGCCCCGGTATAGGTGGCCGGGTTCGATCGCGGCGTGCGCCCGATCGGCCGCTGGTCGATGTCGATGACCTTGTCCAGATGCTCCAGCCCCTTGATGGTCTCGCAGGGGGCGGGCGTTTGACGGGCCCCGTTCAGCCGCATCGACGCGGTCTTGAACAGGGTCTCGATGGTCAGGGTCGACTTGCCGCCGCCCGACACGCCGCTGACACAGACGAAACGGCCCAGCGGAAACTCGGCGGTGACGTTTTTCAGGTTGTTGCCGATGGCCTTGACCACCTTGACCTTCTTGCCGTTGCCTTTTCGGCGCACGGCGGGCACCGCGATCTCGCGCCGTCCGGCCAGGTAGTCGCCGGTGACGCTGGTCTCGGTCGCCATGATCTGCGCGGGCGTGCCCTGGGCCACCACCTCGCCGCCATGCACCCCGGCGCCGGGACCGATGTCGAAGACATAGTCGGCCTCGCGGATGGCTTCCTCGTCATGTTCCACCACGATCACCGTGTTGCCCTGATCGCGCAGGTTCTTCAGCGTGGTCAGCAGGCGGTCGTTGTCGCGCTGGTGCAGGCCGATGGAGGGTTCATCCAGCACATAGAGCACCCCGGTCAGGCCCGAACCGATCTGGCTGGCCAGCCGGATCCGCTGGCTTTCGCCGCCCGACAGGGTGCCGGCATTGCGCGACAGTGTCAGGTATTCAAGGCCGACGTTGTTCAGAAAGCCCAGCCGTTCACGGATTTCCTTCAGGATGGCGCGGGCGATCTCGTTCTTCTGCTTGCTCAGGTGGTTCGGTGCGTCCTCGACCCAGTCCAGCGCCTGCCGGATCGACAGTTGCACCACCTCGCCCACATGCTTGCCCGCGATCTTGACCGCCAGCGCCTCGGCCCGCAGGCGGTAGCCTTCGCAGGTGTGGCAGGGGCGGTTGTTCTGGTAGCGTTCGAATTCCTCGCGCACCCAGTTGCTGTCGGTTTCGCGATAGCGGCGCTCCATGTTGGGGATGACCCCTTCGAACACGCGGGACACCTGATAGACCCGGCCGCCGTCGTCATAGCGGAACTCGATCTCTTCCTCGCCCGAGCCGTGCAGGAACACCTGCTGCACATGCGCCGGCAGATCCTTCCACGGCGTCGCCTTGTCGAATTCATAGTGCCGGGCGATGGCCTCGATGGTTTGCAGGAAATAGGGCGACTTGCCCTTGCGCCAGGGCGCCAGGGCCCCGTCATACAATTGCAGGGTCTGGTCCGGCACCACCAGCCGTTCGTCGAAGAACAACTCCATCCCCAGCCCGTCGCAATCCGGGCAGGCCCCGAATGGCGCGTTGAAGGAAAACAGGCGCGGTTCGATTTCGGGGATGGTGAAGCCCGACACCGGGCAGGCGAAACGTTCCGAAAAGGTGATCCGTTCGGGATCCCCTTCTTTCGGGGCGGTTTCCAGAATGGCAATGCCATCGGCCAGATCCAGCGCGGTGCGCAGGCTGTCGGCCAGTCGGGTTTCCAGCCCTTCGCGCACGACGATCCGGTCGACGACCACGTCGATGTCATGGCGGAACTTCTTGTCCAGCTTCGGCGGCATGTCCAACTCGTAGAACTCGCCATCCACCTTGACGCGCTGGAAGCCCTGCTTGCGCAGCTCCAGCATTTCCTTGCGGTATTCACCCTTGCGGTCGCGGATGATCGGGGCCAGCAGGAAGCCGCGCGTGCCCTCTTCCATCTCCATGATCCGGTCGACCATATCCTGCACCTGCTGCGCCTCGATCGGCTTGCCGGTGGCGGGCGAATAGGGCGTGCCGGCACGCGCGAACAGCAGCCGCATGTAGTCGTAGATCTCGGTCACCGTGCCAACGGTCGAGCGCGGGTTCTTCGAAGTGGTCTTCTGTTCGATGGAGATCGCCGGGCTGAGGCCCGAGATGTGATCCACGTCGGGCTTTTCCATCATGTCGAGGAACTGCCGGGCATAGGCCGACAGGCTTTCCACATAGCGACGCTGCCCCTCGGCATAGACCGTGTCGAAAGCCAGCGAGGATTTTCCCGACCCCGAAAGCCCGGTGATGACCACCAGCTGATCGCGCGGAATATCCACGTCGATGCCCTTCAGGTTGTGCTCGCGCGCGCCGCGCACCTCGATGTTCTTCTGCTCGGCCATGACCCACCTCGACGATATCCGCATAACCTAGGGGATCGGCAGCGAGTCTCCAACGAGAAACTGTGAACAAAGGGTGAACTTCATGCGCAATTGCGCCACGGCGCGCCCCGTCAGCCCTTGTCGCGCCACCGGTTGACGATGGGATAGCGGCGATCCAGCCAGAAGGCGCGTTTTGACAGGCGCACGCCGGGGGCGGCCTGGTGGCGCTTGTATTCGCTGATGTAGAGCAGATGCTCGACCCGCTTGACGGTGTCGCGGTCAAAGCCTGCCGCCACCACCTCGGCGACCGAGGCGTCCTCGTCCACCAGCATTTCCAGGATACGGTCCAGCACCTCATAGGGGGGCAGGCTGTCGTCGTCGCGCTGGTCGTCGCGCAATTCGGCCGAGGGCGGCTTGTCGATGACGCGGGGCGGGATGACCTCGCCCGCCGGGGCCAGCATCCACGGCGCGTGGTTGGCGTTGCGCCAGCGGCACATGGCGAAAACGCGAGTCTTGTAGAGATCCTTGATCGGGTTGTAGCCGCCCGCCATGTCGCCATAGATCGTGGCATAGCCCACCGCGACCTCGGACTTGTTGCCGGTGGTCAGCAGCATTTCGCCGAACTTGTTGGACAGGGCCATCAGCAGCAGGCCGCGCATCCGCGATTGCAGGTTTTCCTCGGTCAGGTCGGGCTTGGTGCCCGCGAACAGCGGCGCCAGTGCTTCGGTCGCGGCATCCACCGGGCCCGAGATCGGCAGATCATCCAGACGACAGCCAAGCTGGGTTGCCACGCCCGCTGCATCCTGAAGCGAGGTCTGCGAGGTATAGCGCGACGGCAGCATCACGCAGCGCACGTTTTCGGGGCCAAGCGCATCGGCGGCGATGGCCGCGACCAGCGCCGAATCGATGCCGCCCGAAAGCCCCAGCAGCACCTTGGAAAAGCCGCTTTTGGCCAGATAGTCCCGCAGGCCGATGACCATGGCGTGGTAGTCCTGCGCAAGGCTGTCGGGCCGCGTCGGGCGGTCGCCTTCAAGGATGCGCCAGCCGGCGGGGGTTTCTTCCAGATCCACATGGGTGATCGAAGTGTCGAACAGCGGCATCTGGAAGGCCAGCACACCACCGGGGTTCAGCCCGAAGCTGCCGCCGTCGAAGACCTGGTCATCCTGCCCGCCGACCATGTTCAGATAGATGATCGGCAGCCCGGTCTCGATGGTGCGGGCCACCATGTGGTTCAGGCGTTCGTCATATTTTTCGCGATGATAGGGAGAGCCGTTGGGCACCAGCAGGATCTCGGCGCCGCTTTCGGCCTGGGCCTCGGCCACATCCGGGTGCCAGGCGTCCTCGCAGATGGGCGAGCCGATGCGCAGCGGTCCGATCCGGTAGGGGCCGGAAATCGCGCCCGAGGAATACAGCCGCATTTCGTCGAACACGGCCGAATTGGGCAGTTCGTGCTTGAACACCCGCGCCACAACGTGGCCGTCCTTCAGAACGTGATAGCCGTTATACAACTTGCCCTCGGCCATCCAGGGTGCCCCGATGGCCAGCGCCGGTCCGCCGGTCAGATCGCGTGCCAGCGTTTCAAGCGTGGCCATGCAATCGGCCACGAAGGCCGGTTTCTTCACCAGGTCCTGCGTCTGATAGCCCGACAGGAACATCTCGGGCAGCGCCACCATGTCGGCCCCCGCCTCGCAGCCGGCCTCCCACGCCTGCCGCGCAAGGGCGGCGTTGTCGTCCAGCGCGCCAAGGCTGGGGTTCATCTGGGCCAGGGTCAGGCGAAAGGTCTGCGGCATGGGCGGTCTCCTGCTCTTGCTCCTTCCTTAAATTGCCGGCGCGGTAAGGGGAAGCGCCTGATCCGGGCATGTTGCTCCACTCCGCGCGATGATCTAGCACTTGAGCACGAGAACCGGGAAGGCAGGCAGGTCATGATGGGGCGGAAACGCGCGGTACGGGCATTTGCGGCAACGGCACTGGCGGCACTGGTCGCAAGCGCGGTTGCGGCGCAGGATCTGGGTCCGGTGGTGACGCAGCAGTATACCAACGGCGGCGTCTACGAAGGCACCATGAAAAACGGCAAGCCCCATGGACAGGGCCGCTATACCCTGCCCAACGGCTATGAGTACGACGGCAGCTGGGCCGATGGCGAGCGCACCGGCACCGGCACCACGAAATTCGTCGATGGCAGCATCTACGAGGGCGAGGTCGTCTCTGGCCTGCCGCAGGGCACCGGCCAGGTGGCGCTGCTGGACGGATCGGTCATTATCGGCACATGGGTCGAGGGCGCGCTCAGCGGCGAGGCCACGGCCACCTACGCCGACGGGTCGGTCTATATCGGCACCTTCGAGAACAACCAGCGCCACGGCACCGGCACCTGGACCCGCCCCGACGGCTATGTCTACGACGGCGGTTGGGAGGCGGGAAAGCGCAGCGGCAGCGCCACCATCACCTTCCCCGACGGCGCCCGCTATGAGGGCGAGATGCGGTCGGACAAGCGCAATGGCAGCGGGCTGCTGACCATGCCCGACGGGTTCACCTATGACGGCGCCTGGATCGATGACCAGATGAACGGCTTTGGCCGCGTCACCGATGTCAACGGCGACGTCTACGAAGGCGTGCTGGTGCAGGGCCAGCGGTCGGGCAATGGCAAGATGACCTATGCCAACAGCGACATCTACGAAGGCGCCTTCGTCGCGGACGAGCGCAACGGCACCGGCACCTTCATCGGCACCGATGGCTATCGTTACGAAGGCGAATGGGTGGCGGGCACCCATCATGGCCAGGGCCGGCTGACCTATCCCGATGGCTCGGTCTATGAAGGGACGTTCGACAACAACCTGCCGCACGGCGCGGGCCGCGTCACCTATGCCAATGGCGATGTCTACGAGGGCGACTGGCGGGCAGGCGAGATCAACGGTCAGGGGGCCAGCCGCTATGCCAGCGGCGTGGTCTACGAGGGCAGCTTCCAGGCCGGTGTGCCGCAGGGCCAGGGAACCCTGACCGGCCCCGACGGCTATCGCTATGCCGGCGGCTGGGACGCCGGCGTGCGCGATGGCGCGGGCGAGGTCACGTATCCCGACGGCTCACGCTATTCCGGCACCTTCCGCAACGATCAGTTCCACGGTCCGGGCCGCTGGGAAAGCGCCGATGGCGTGATCTATGACGGGGTCTGGCAGGATGGCGCGATCACCGGCGAGGGCCGCGTGACCTATGCCTCGGGCGATGTCTATGAGGGCGCACTGGTGGACGGCAAGCGCGAGGGACAGGGCACGCTGACCTACGCCTCGGGCGAGGTGCTGACCGGCCTGTGGCGCAACGGCGTGATGATCGAGGGCGAGACCCTTCCCGCGCCGGAGCCTGCGCCTGAGGCCACCCCTGCCCCCGACGCCGCACCCGACAGCACCCCCGTAACGGACCCGCAATAAAGCGCGCCGCGCCCGCGACCCGCAATAAAGCGCGCCGCGCCCGCGAAAGGACATCTTATGCCCATCACCACTGTCGTCTTCGACGCCTATGGCACGCTGTTCGACGTGACCGCCGCCGCCCGCACCGCCGCGCAGTCGCCCGAGTTCCCGCAACTGGCCCCGGTCTGGCAGGCGCTGGCCCGCGACTGGCGCGCCAAGCAGTTGGAGTATTCCTGGCTGCGCGCCGTCACCGGCAATCACACCCCATTCTGGGAGGTCACGCAGGACGGGTTGGACTGGGCGATGGAGGCCAACGGGCTGCAAGGCGAGGAACTGCGCGCCCGCCTGCTGGCCCTGTATTGGGAATTGGACGCCTACCCCGAGGTGCCGGACCTGCTGCAACGGCTCAAGGCCGAAGGGCTGACCACGGCGATCCTGTCCAACGGCTCCCCCGAGATGCTGGAGGGGGCGGTGAGCTCCGCCAGCCTTGAAGGCTTGCTGGACGGGGTGCTGTCGGTGGAAAGCTGCGGCGTCTTCAAGCCCGACGCGGCGGTCTATGACCTTGTGCGGGATCAACTGGGCACACGCGCCGACGAGGTGCTGTTCGTCTCGTCGAACGGCTGGGATGTGTGCAGTGCGACGGCCTATGGGTTCCAGACCCTCTGGGTCAACCGCATGGGCCAGCCGCTGGATCGGCTCCCTGAGCCGCCCGCCGCCATCGAGCCCGACCTGAGCCGCATTCCCGACCTGCTGGCCTCGGGCCGCTTCACCCGCCCCGACCTGCATCCCGAACCGCAATATTTCACCGCCTCGGACGGGCTGAAACTGGCCTATCGGGACGAGGGCGACGGCCCGGCCCTGTTGTGCCTGTGCGGGCTGACCCGCAACATGGCGGATTTTGACTTTGTCGCGCGCGACTTCGCGGATCGCGCCCGGATCATCCGGCTGGACACCCGCGGGCGCGGCCAGTCGGATCATGATCCGACCTATCTGAACTACAATCTTGGCCGCGAAGGGCAGGACGCGCTGGACCTGCTGGATCACCTTGGCCTCGACAAGGCGGCGATCCTGGGCACCTCGCGCGGGGGGCTGATCGCGCTGACGCTGGCCGTCACCCACAAGGACCGCCTGACCGGCGTCTGCCTGAACGACATCGGCCCCGAGATCGACCCCGAGGGGCTGGCTTTCATCTTCGGCTATCTCGGCATCGAACCCACGTTCCAGACCTATGACGAGGCCGCCGACGCGCTGGTCAAGACCACCGCCGCCCGGTTTCCCGGCGTGCCGCGCGCCCGCTGGCGGCTGCACGCCGAACGGATCTGGACCCAGACCGACGACGGGTTGCGCATCCGCTATGACGCCAAGCTGCGCGACGCGGTGATCGAGCAATCGGCCACCGGCGATGTGCAAGATCTATGGCCGTTCTTCGATGCCTTCGCCGATTTGCCGCTGGCCCTGATCCGGGGCGAGCATTCGGACATTCTGCCCGCCAAAACCGCCGCCGAAATGCGCCGTCGCCGCCCCGACATGATCCATGCCGAGGTGCCCCGGCGCGGCCATGTGCCGTTTCTGGATGAACCCGAAGCCCGGCGCGCCCTGTCCCAGTTCATCGACAGGTTGTCATGACCCCCGACGCCATTGCCGCCGCCGAGGCCCGCATCCGCCCGTTCCTGCGCCGCACCCCGCTGCTGGAATCGCCGCAGCTCAACGACCTGGCCGGTCGCCGGGTGCTGGTGAAGGCCGAATGCCTGCAACACACTGGCTCGTTCAAGTATCGGGGCGCAAAATCCGCCGTGACTGCCATCGCTGCCGAAGGCGGCTGTTCCGGCATTATCGCCTATTCCTCGGGCAACCATGCCCAGGGTGTGGCCCGCGCCGCGCAGGAAGCCGGGCTGCCGGCGGTGATCGTGATGCCTTCGGATGCTCCGCGCGCCAAGGTCGAGGGCACCCGCGCCTACGGGGCCGAGGTCGTGCTTTACGACCGCTGGAACGAAAGCCGCGAAGAGATCGGCGCGCATCTGGCCGCAACCCGCGACCTGCGGCTGGTGCGCCCTTATGACGAGCCCGAGGTAATCGCCGGACAGGGCACCTGCGGGCTGGAACTGGCCGAACAGGCGCGCGCGGCGGGCGTCACCACCGGCCAGGTTCTGGTGTGTTGCGGCGGCGGCGGGCTGACCTCGGGCATCGCGCTGGCGCTGGAACAGCAGGCCCCCAGCCTGCGCGTGCGCCCGGTCGAACCCGCGGCTTTCGACGATGTCACCCGGTCGCTGGCCGCTGGTGAAATCCTTGGCAATGCCCCCGGCAGCACCAGCATCTGTGATGCCATCGTCACACCCCAACCCGGCGACCTGACCTTCCCGATCCTGCAACGTCTGTGCGGACCCGGCCTGACGGTCAGCGATGCCGAGGCCCTGACCGCGATGGCGGTCGCCCTGCGGCACCTGAAGATCGTGGTGGAGCCCGGCGGCGCGGTGGCATTGGCCGCCGCCCTGCATCGCGGTGCAGATCTTGGCGCGGATCCGGTGATTGCGGTGGCCACGGGCGGCAATGCCGATCCGGAGATCCTGGCCCATGCGGTCGCGGCGATCCCCTGATCAGCCGCTGCCCAGCCCGTTGGGCGCAGTGATTGTCAAGTGGTCAAGAAGTGTTTATATTCACTTCGAGCGTTTTATACCGCTGCACCGATAGGTTTTTCCCGCGACCCATAGTTTCGAAAGAATGTGCCGTCAGGAATGCCTGCGGCAGGGCTGCCTGTCCAGATCGGACGTTCTGGCGAAGACCGTAAACGGGGCAGATCGGGCGGCGTGGTGGCGTATGTGCAGGAACAGAAAGGTCACGTGAGCGTTATGAACAAACTCGCGTCAGTCGAAATCGATATTGGCAACGGGGATCCGTTGCCGCCGGAAATGGCGACCCATTCCGCCCATGCTGCGGCTTTCCTCAAGGCGCTGGCCCATGAAGGCCGGCTGCTGATCCTGTGCCATCTCAATTCGGGCGAGAGATCGGTGACCGAGCTTGAAAAGCTCCTGGGCCAACGTCAGGCGGCGGTCAGCCAGCAATTGGCGCGCCTGCGGATGGAAGGGCTTGTGCGCTCGCGCCGGGATGGCAAGACCATCTACTATTCGCTGGGCGACGAACGGGCCGAGCGGATGATCGGGCTTCTCTACGACATGTTCTGCGCGTCGGACGCCGACTGACTTCGCCCGCGCGGCCCTGGATGACAACGACGCCCACCGTGTGAGGCGCCGCAGGAAAGATCGCATGCCATGTCGCCCTCCCCCCGGGACCTAGCCCAGACCATTGCCAACCGACTGCCGACGCCCGCCCGGGCGCAACGGTTGCTGGTGGCCATCGCCGGCCCGCCCGCATCCGGAAAATCCACGGTCTCCGAGGCGTTGGTGGACCATCTGGGGCCAGAGGCCATACTGGTGCCGATGGACGGGTTTCATCTGGACAACCGAGTGCTGGAACGTCGCGGATTGCTGCCCCGCAAGGGCGCGCCCGAGACCTTTGACGCGGCGGGGTTCTGCCACGCCATCGGGCGCCTGAAAACCGAGCCTTCGGTCATCCTGCCCAGCTTTGACCGGTCCCGTGACCTGTCGGTCGCCGGGGCGATCGAGGTGGAACCGCAGCATCGGATTGCCGTGGTCGAAGGCAACTACCTGCTGTTCGACGCCGACCCCTGGCGGGCGCTGACGGACCTGTGGGACTTTTCGGTCTGGACCGCCCCGGACGAAGCCGTCCTGCGCACCCGGCTGATCACGCGCTGGCGCGATCACGGTCTGGCCCCCGATGCCGCCGAGGCGCGGGCCGAGGCCAACGACCTGCCCAACGCCCGCCGCACACTCGCGTCCCGCCTGCCCGCCGATCTGGTGGTCTGAGGACCCTACTTCGGCCCGGCGAAATACCAGATGATCAGGCCGATGACAGGCAGGATCGCGACCACCAGCACCCAGATGATCTTTTGCAGGCCGGTGGCACCGGACTGGAGGATTTTCACGATCGCGTAAACATCCGCAATGAGGATGAGAAGGCCGAGAATGGCTTCCATGTGACGTCTCCCTTGGAAATTTCACCTTCAGTCTAGCGCCACACGGCCCGGCTGTCGCGGTCAGAAATCAGGCAACGCGCACCATCAGCAGCAGGGCGGCCAGCGCACAGCCGATGCCCGCCACTTCGCGCCAGGCCACAGGCTCGTCAAAGACCACTGCGCCGATGACGCAAAGCGCCAGCAGGCTGAACATGGCAAAAGCCACCCCCGCCTGCCCCAGCGATATCTGTTGCACGGCCAGAAACCAGAATATCCCCGACAGGACATAAAGCGACAGCCCGGCCAGTCCGGCCGGCGCGTGCAACGGTTGTCCCTGATCCGCAGTCAGCTTGATCAACGTGTCCCCGAAGATCACCACAAGCGCACAAAGCAGCGCGCTGCCGTAGCCAATGACGATCTGCATGGTGCCCCTCCCGCCTTGATGCCCTTTGACAGAGGTTAACATGCCCGGAGCATCGGGTCAGGGCGGGCATTCCGGAACCCGGATATCGACGGCGCGCGGGCCGGGACAGTCGGCTTGCGGCCTGCCGCCCCTAGCCCGGATTGAGCGGCGGCAGCGCCTCGACACGATGGCTGGCACCGGCAAGGCGTCGCTGGCGGTCGGCCTGGAAGGCCGACGACACCGCTAACCAGTCCCCGCCGGTGTCGGGCGCGTCACGATAGCGGCCCGCCCCGATCCCGGCCAAGGCGTTCTCAAGATCCTGCGCGGCGTGTCCCGGACATCGGTCGGCCCAGGTGGCAAGCGCACGATGGGTGGCGGCAAGATCCTTCTGCGCGATGGCCTGACGGACCTGCCGTGCGGCATAGGCTTCGCTGGCTTCCCACGCGGCCTTTCTCTTGTCCCGAAGGCGGCGCAGCGGCGGCAGCGCGTACAGGCGGATCCCCTGCGCCGCCAGCAGCAGCAGGATCGCCCCGCCCACCAGCAAGGCGATCTGGCGCGGCGAAAATCGCGCGGCCACCGGCGCTCCCGGCGCGTCCACTTCCAGGGTCACGCCCTCAAGCTGCGCGGTTTCCACCGTTCCGGTTTCGGTGTTGAACCAGTCGATCGAGATTGGCGGCAACTCGACACTGCCCCCGTATTGCGCGACATAGCTGACGGTTTCCGTCCGGCTGCCCGACAACACGCCCCGGTCAGAGGCCTCCGCGATGCTGGGATCCTTGGGATAGGCCCGCACCGCCTCGGACTCGACGGGCGGGATCAGCGAGGGGATGAACAGCGCCGAGGTGCCGGAGATTTTCGCCGTCACGCTGCGGCTGGCCGCATCGCCTTCGCCCAATGGGCCGTCCGCGCCTTCGATGTTCTGTTCCAGCGTCAGGCCGCTGGCAAGGATCAGGGGATCAAGCCCGACGGCCCCCTCGGGTACGGTCGCGGTGAAACGGACCGGATCGAGGCTGGCCTCGAACGTCACAGGGGCCGAGGTGTCCGGGTCGGCGTAGGTCACCGTGATGGTCTGGGCCGGCAGGCTGACCTCGCCGGGCACCATGGGATAGAGCCGATAGGCGCGGCTGACGCCGGACCACGTTTCGCCCCCCACGGATTCGCTGATCGGCCCCGAAGCCCCCTCGGGCAGGCGCACGATCACATTGGGCACATCCAGCGCCGGGTAGGCAGGCGGATCGGGCAACCATGTCGGCACCAGCACCTTGATCCGCAGCACCAGAGGCTGTCCCACGACGGCAGTGTCCGGGGTCAGCTCTGCAGTGACCTGCGGTTGCACGGCCTCGGCGGGTGCCGGGGCGGTGACCGTGTCATCTTGCGCAACCAGGGCGGTTGGAGACGCGAGAGCCAGCGCCACGGCGATCAAGGACAACAGGCGTCCCTGCGACCGGTGGCGGGGGAATGACGGCACAAGGATCATTCGCGCGCTCCCGCCGCGTTTTCCTGCAGGAATCGGGTTCGCAGGAAATCGCCCATGTCTGTATCGACCGACCGCATCCATTGCTCGGTGGTCTGGAACTCCGGCGCGGCGTCTTCCTCGGAAAAATCGGTCTGGGTGTCGGCACCCCGGTTGGCCTCGTTGTCGAAGACCACGTCGTCCGCCCCGATGCCGGAGTCCTCGCCCGTATCGCTTTCCTCGCGGGCGGTCTCGACAAACTCCAGAATGGCGCGTGTCACCGCGAGGTTCCATTCGGCCTGAGGAAAATCAGGGCGCAGTTGCAAGGCTTTCTCATAGGCCGCGATGGCGGGCCGGTATTCGCGGTTGCGGGTCCGCGCCATGCCCTCGGCAAAGGCCGCCTCGGGCGTGTCCAGCCGCGAATAGAGATCGGCGGCTTCCGGATACTGGCCCGCGCGGAACAGTGACAGGCCGCGCCACATCGGATTTTGGAACAGCGCGGCGGCGTCGGAAAACCGTGTGGCGCGATAGGCCTGCATCCCCTGCTGGTCGGGGGTGAAGAACCAGTCCACCACATCGGCCTGCGCCGGACCGGGGGCGGTCAGACCAGTGGCCAGCCCGACAACCAGCGCCCACCGCATGGTCCAGCCCCGCCGGAACCACAGCAGCAGAAGCGGCATCGCCAGCCATGCCAGAATCCAGCCGCGATCGTCCCAGTCCAACCGCTCGTCCCCCAGCAGGGCGGCGCGATAGGCCGAGGCCGCGGCGCTGTCGATGGCCTTCAGGTCCGTGTCATCAGCGGTCAGTTGCACGACCGTCGCGCCGTCCAGTTGATCCAGTGCGCCGCGCGGGCTGCCGTCTGGTGCGGCCACCAGGAACAGGATCGGCGTTTCCTCGGCCTGTGCGTCGCGGAAGGCGCTCACATCGGCCTCGCTCAACTCGTCCAGAACGAACAGAATGGCGCCGGGGGTTTCGGATTTCGCCAGTTCAGCCCCCGCCAGCGTCAGCGCGGCGGTGGCATTGTCGCCTTCTTCGGGCATGACTTCGGGCGTGAGCGACTCCAGCATCGACCGCAGGATGTTCGGGTCCTCGGTCAGCGGCGCGACACGATGGGCGGTGCCGGAATAGGCAATCAGCGCGGTGCGGGCCCCGGCGCGGCGTTCCACCAGATCGAGGATCTTGAACTTGGCCCGGTCCAGCCGGTTGGGCGGCAGATCCGGCGCCTCCATCGAGCGGCTGACCTCCAAGGCCACCACCATCGGCGCCGTCTGGGCCAGCAGCGGGTTCGGCACCCGGCTCCACGTCGGGCCGGCGGCCGCCAGCGTCAGCAGCACCAGACAGGCCGCGACCCCGTCGATGGGCTGCACCCGCCGTCGTCCGGTATCGCCCACCGTCAGCGCCTCGGCCAGATGCGGGGCAATCCCGCGCGAGGGGGCGGTGGTGGTTGTCGCCGTCCCGCGTCGGGCGCGCCACCACAGCGCGGCGATGGGCAGCAGGGCCAGAAGCCACAGCGGGCGCAACAGGTGCAGCGCCGCAAGCGCATCGAGAAACGCCGCCATCACGCCGCCCTCCGCGATGTGGACAGTTGCAGCCAAAGCAGGGTCAGCGTGGCAATGACCACCGCCAGGGCAAAGGCGATCCAGGCCAGGGGTCGCTTGGGCTGGAAGTTGACGGTTTCCGTGACACGCGGGTTCAGACGGTCGATCTCGGCATAGATCTCCTGCAATCCGGCCCCGTCGGTGGCATAGTAGAAGGCCCCGTCGGCACGCTGCGCGATGTCTTCCAGGGCCTGAAGATCGACCTTGTCCTCGCCCGCGCCCTCGGGATTGCCAACGCCGATGGTAAAGATCCGCACCCCCTGCTGCTGCGCGATCTCGGCGGCGTTCACAGGCGACATGCGGCTGGAGGTATCGGCCCCGTCGGACAGCAGCACAAGCAGGCGCTGTTCAACCTCCGAGGTCTCGAAGGTGCGGATCGACAGGCCGATGGCATCGCCGATGGCCGTGTCCGGCCCGGCCATGCCCACGGTCGTACCGTCAAGCAATTCGCGCACCGAGACGAGATCCTCGGTGAAGGGCGTCTGAACGAAGGCGCGGCTGCCAAAGACGATCAGCGCGATACGATCTCCGTCGCGGGCTTCGATGAAGTCGCCGACCACATCCTTGACCACCTGCAGGCGCTGCGCCTGCGTGCCGTCCGGACCTTCCATGTCGCGGGCATCCATCGACCCGGAAATGTCCACGGCCAGCACCATGTCGCGCGCTGCCTTTTCCACGGTGATCTTCTGGCCCAACTGTTCGGGGCGGGCGAGGCCGAGCACCAACAGCCCCCAGCACAGGATCGCGGTGATCATCTGGATCCGGGCGCGCCGCAGCACCAACGCACCGGGCTTGGGATCCAGCCCCGCCGCCTCGGTTATCTGCCGGAAGAACGGGATCCGAACCGCGGTCGTCTGGTGGCGATAGCGGGGCGCGAACCGCCAGACCAGCCAGGGCAGCGGCAGCAACAGAACCGCCCAGGGGAAGGCGAAGGAGTAGCTCATGCCGAGGCCTCCCGGCGATGCGCCTTCACCCAGTGCCGGGCCAGACCGGTCACGCGCGGATCGGGCGGCGTGTCCCGCCACGGTGCCTGCAGCAGGATTGCGCCCGCATCTCCTGAAAAGCTGGTCCCCGGACAGGTTTCGGACAGGAACGCCAGCCAGTCCTGCCCCAGCAACCCGACCACCTTGCGGCGGGGATAGGCGGCCAGCGCGGCGCGACGCAGGATGTCGGCCACCTTTGCCGGGTCATCGCCCGCAGCCTCCAGCTCGTTCAGCGCAGCACGACGATAGGCATTGGCCTGCCAGTGCCGCGCTGCCCGCCAACTCAGCCAGACAAGCGCGGCCAGCACCGCAAGCGACAGCCAGATCCAGCCCTGTGTCGCCGGGATCATCGAGATCGGTTCGGGTTCGGGGATCGGCTTGAGCATGTCGAGCATCTCGACAAGGTTCTTGCCCTCGGTGTCGGGGGTTTCTGCCATCAGCGTCGCCCTCCCGGCAGCCCCATGAGATCCAGCAGTTGCGGCAGGGTTTCGCGCCCCGCGCTCAGCGGCAGCACCGGGATGCCATAGGTGCGGGTCCAGCCGATCGCGCGGTTGACCCGCGCGCCGAAGGCCTCTTCCACCCGGTGCCTGATGTTGCTGTCCGCGCTGTCCAGCTCCACCTGCAACTGGCCATCCGAGGCAACGATGCGGAAATCGTCGGGCAGCCGGGTGCCGGTGGGATCGGTGACCGGGAACAGGATCACGTCGTTGTGCTGGGCCAGCCGCCGCACAAGCCGTTCGGTCTGATCATCCACCTCGCCAAAATCCGAGAACACGAGGATCAGGTTGCCCGTCGTGGCAATGCGCGCCGCCGCCTCCAGCGGACGGTTCAGCGGCATCGACACCGGCACATCCAGATCCGCCCGCAACCGGCAATTCGCCTCGGACAGGGTCGCGATGAAGCGGTTGAGCGCAAGGTTCGACGCCCGCGGCCGCAATTCGGCCACCGCATCATCCGAGAAGATGACGCCGCCGACCCGGTCGCCCTGCGCGCGGATCCGGTAGGCCGCCAGCGCCGCCGCTTCTGCCGCTGTCACCGATTTCATGTTGAGTTGCGTGCCATAGAACATCGACATGCGCTGATCGACCAGCAACAGCGCCGGGCGGTCGCGCTCTTCGGTGTAGACCCGCACATGCGGCTCGCCGGTGCGGGCGGTGACTTTCCAGTCGATGGTGCGCGGGTCGTCACCCACCTGGTAGTTGCGCAATTCCTCGAAGTTCAGCCCCCGGCCCCGCAGGCGCGAGGCATGGCGGCCGTTGAACGCGGATCGGGCCGGTTGGCGCGGCAGAAACGACAGCGCGCGCGCCGATCCTGCCAGCCGGCGCAAATGCTGCAGGTCCGTATGGATACGCGGGTCGGTCTTGCGCGGCACCTCGGGCATGATCCGGCCTCAGGGCAGCGCCACGAGGGACACGATTTCATCGACCACATCGTCGGTGGTCTTGCCTTCGCCCTGCGCCTCGAAAGACAGCGCAATCCGGTGGCGGAAGACGTCATGCACGATGGCGCGCACATCCGCCGGATCGACATAGTCGCGCTGCTTCAGCCAGGCATGGGCGCGGGCGCATTTGTCCAGCGCGAGGCTGCCGCGCGGACTGGCGCCGATCTCGATCCAGCGCGCCAGATCCTCGGACAGGGCGGCGGGCGTGCGGCTGGCCTGCACCAGGTCGGCCATGTAGCGATCCATCGCATCGGACACATGGATGCGCCCGATCTCGGCCCGCGCGTCGAACACCGCCTGCTGCGGGATGGCGTCCGGCGGGGTGGTGGCGTCTCCGGAAGATGCAGCCTGTTCCTCGCCGCGCACCAGGCGGATGACCTCCACCTCGTCCTCGACCGGCGGATACAGCACCTGCACATGCATCAGGAAACGGTCCATCTGCGCCTCGGGCAGCGGATAGGTGCCTTCCTGTTCGATCGGGTTCTGGGTCGCCATCACGATGAACAGCGGCGGCATCTTGTGGGTCGTGCCGGAAACGGTCACCTGCCGCTCTTCCATCGCTTCCAGCAGGGCGGCCTGCACCTTGGCCGGGGCGCGGTTGATCTCGTCCGCCAGCACGATGTTGGCGAAGATCGGCCCCTGTTCGAACCGGAACTGGCTGCCTTCGGGTCCCTGATGATACACCTCGGTGCCAGTGACATCCGACGGCAGCAGGTCCGGCGTGAACTGGATGCGCGAGAAATCGGCCTCCAGGTTCGTGGCCATCGCCTTGACCGCGCGGGTTTTTGCAAGGCCGGGCAGGCCCTCGATCAACAGGTTGCCATTGGCCAGAAGCCCGATCACCAGCCGTTCGATCACATCCTTCTGGCCGATGATGGACTGCCCCATGCGGTCCTGAAGGGCGGTGATCTGTTCTAGCGCAGTCATGGCCAAATCCTGCAATCGTCGTTTCGATGGAACACTGGTCGAACTAGCCCGCGAAGATTGCGTGACAAAATCACGACGGGCGTTTCCGCAGCATGGACCACCGCGCCTGACGGTTGCAACACCCTGAAGACCGGGGCAATCAGCCGTGCAGGCGTTTCGCCAGACGGTTCTGCCGTTCGATCACATTCGGCAGGTCGATGGTGACCATCTGACCGTCGCGGACGATCTGGCGGCCATCCACGAAGGAATGCTTGACCCGCGTCGGACCGGCCAGCAACAGTGCCGCCGGATCCCAACTGCCCGCGCTGTCGATGCCCGAGACATCCCAGACCGCGATATCGGCGCGTTTGCCCACGGCGATCTGGCCGCAATCGGGCCGGTTCAGCACCTCGGCCCCGCCACGCGTCGCGATCTCCAGCGCCTCGCGGGCCGACATCGCATCGGCGCCATTGGCCACCCGTTGCAACAGCATGGACTGGCGCGCCTCGAGGATCAGGTTGCCGGTGTCATTGCTGGCCGAGCCATCGACCCCCAGCCCGACCTTCACCCCGGCGTCGCGCATCTTGCGCACCGGTGCGATGCCGCTGCCCAGCCGGCAGTTGGAACAGGGGCAATGGGCGATGCCGGTGCGGCTGCGCGCGAACAGGTCGATCTCTTGCCCGTCCAACTTGACGCAATGGGCGTGCCAGACGTCGGACCCGGTCCAGCCCAGATCCTCGGCGTATTGGCCCGGGCGGCAGCCGAATTTCTCCAGCGAATAGGCAATGTCCTCGTCATTCTCGGCCAGATGGGTGTGCAACATCACGCCCTTGTCGCGTGCCAGCACCGCCGCGTCGCGCATCAGGTCTCGGCTGACCGAGAACGGCGAACAGGGCGCCAGCCCAACCCGCACCATCGCGCCCTCCGAGGCATCGTGGAACGCGTCGATCACGCGGATGGAGTCCTCAAGGATCGCCGCTTCGCGCTCGACCAGGCTGTCGGGGGGCAGGCCACCGTCGCTTTCGCCGATGCTCATCGCGCCGCGCGTCGGATGAAACCGCAGCCCGACTTCACCCGCCGCCGCGATGGTGTCGTCCAGCCGCGCGCCGTTGGGATAGAGATACAGGTGATCCGAGGTCAGCGTACAGCCCGACAGCGCCAGTTCAGCCAGCCCCACCTGCGCCGACACGAACATCTCTTCCGGCCCGAAGCGCGCCCAGATCGGATAGAGCGTCTGAAGCCAGCCGAACAACAGGGCATCCTGCCCCCCCGGCACGGCCTTGGTCAGCGACTGGTAGAGGTGATGATGGGTGTTCACCAGACCGGGCGTCACCACGCAGCCGCGCAGGTCGTGGGTTTCGCCAGTCGTTGTCAGCGCACTGCCGATCTCGACGATCACGCCGTCGCGCAGGCGCAGATCGGCCTGCGAAAGCTCGCGGCGGTCGTCGTCCAGCGTCAGGACGGTATCGGCATTTTTCAGAAGGATCTCGGTCATTCGGGTACATTCCTTGGCGACCGTCTCATCAGGGGAATGCCCGGCCGGTGGAAAACGGGTAAGAACCGACCGCTGGATTGATAGCGAACCGATCCTGCCCGGGTCAACGGATTTGTGGGCGACGGCAGAAGGAAGGGGCCTGTCCGGCCCGTACCCCTACCGCCCCCGCCGCTTCACCACCCCGCCGCGCTGCCCCGGACGACCGGCGGTGGACCGGCCCTTGCGCTTCATCGCGCTTTCGGCGGCGGCCTCGACGGCGCTTTGCCGGGCCAGCGGATCGTCGGCGATGGCCAGATCGACCGCTTCCAGCCGCTTGATCTCGTCGCGCAGGCGGGCAGCTTCCTCGAATTCCAGGTTCTCGGCGGCCTTGCGCATCTCGTCGCGCAGCCCGTCCAGATGGGCCTGCAGGTTCGCGCCGACCAGCGGCTTGTCCACCGTGGCGGTGACCCGCGCCATGTCGGTGTCGCCCTTGTAGAGCCCGGCCAGAACATCCTCGACGTTCTTCTTCACCGTCTCGGGGGTGATCCCGTGTTCCTCGTTATAGGCGATCTGCTTGGCGCGGCGGCGGTCGGTCTCGCCGATGGCCCGCTCCATCGAGCCGGTGACCCTGTCGGCATACATGATGACCTTGCCGTCGGCGTTGCGCGCGGCCCGCCCGATGGTCTGGATCAACGAGGTTTCGGAGCGCAGGAAGCCCTCCTTGTCGGCGTCCAGAATCGCCACCAGCCCGCATTCGGGAATGTCCAACCCCTCGCGCAACAGGTTGATGCCCACCAGCACGTCGAAGGCGCCCAACCGCAGGTCGCGCAGGATCTCGATACGTTCGATGGTGTCGATGTCCGAATGCATGTAACGCACCCGGATGCCCTGTTCGTGCAGGTATTCGGTCAGATCCTCGGCCATGCGCTTGGTCAGAACTGTGGCCAGCACCCGCTGGCCACGCTCGGCCACGCGCCGGATCTCGTCCAGCAGATCATCGACCTGGGTCTTGACCGGGCGGATCTCGACCTGCGGGTCCAGGAGGCCGGTGGGGCGGATCACCTGTTCGGTGAAGACGCCGCCGGATTGCTCCAGCTCCCAGCCCGCCGGAGTGGCCGAGACGAAGACCGATTGCGGGCGCATGGCATCCCATTCCTCGAACTTCAGGGGGCGGTTGTCCATGCAGGACGGCAGGCGGAATCCGTGTTCGGCCAATGTGAACTTGCGGCGGTAGTCGCCCTTGTACATGCCGCCGATCTGCGGCACCGACACATGGCTTTCGTCGGCAAAGACGATGGCGTTGTCGGGAATGAACTCGAACAACGTGGGCGGCGGCTCTCCCGGTGCGCGGCCGGTCAGATAGCGCGAATAGTTCTCGATCCCGTTGCAGACGCCGGTGGCCTCCAGCATCTCCAGATCGAAATTGGTGCGCTGCTCCAGCCGCTGGGCTTCCAGCAGCTTGCCCTCGGCGACCAGTTGATCCAGCCTGATGCGCAGTTCGGCCTTGATGCCGATGATTGCCTGTTTCATCGTCGGCTTCGGCGTGACGTAGTGCGAATTGGCGTAGATGCGGATCTTGTCGAACGTGTCGGTCTTTTCGCCGGTCAGCGGATCGAACTCGGTGATCGCTTCCAGTTCCTCGCCGAAGAAGGACAGCCGCCAGGCCCGGTCCTCAAGGTGCGCCGGCCAGATTTCCACCACATCACCGCGCACCCGGAAACTGCCGCGCTGGAAGCCTGCGTCATTGCGGCGGTACTGCTGGGCCACCAGATCGGCCATCACCTTGCGCTGGTCGTAGTCATTGCCCGTGTGCAGATCGACCGACATCGCCGAATAGGTCTCGACCGAGCCGATGCCATAGATGCACGACACCGAGGCCACGATGATCACGTCATCGCGTTCCAGCAGCGCCCGGGTGGCCGAGTGGCGCATCCGGTCAATCTGTTCGTTGATCTGCGATTCCTTCTCGATGTAGGTATCGCTGCGCGGAACATAGGCTTCGGGCTGGTAGTAGTCATAGTAGCTGACGAAGTATTCCACCGCGTTGTCGGGGAAGAAGCCCTTGAACTCGCCGTACAATTGCGCCGCCAGGGTCTTGTTGGGGGCCAGGATGATGGCGGGCCGCTGGGTTTCCTCGATCACCTTGGCCATTGTGAAGGTCTTGCCGGTGCCGGTGGCCCCCAGAAGCACCTGGTTCTGCTCCCCCTCGCGCACGCCTTGGGTCAGTTCCGCGATGGCCGTGGGCTGATCGCCGGCCGGCGAGAAGTCGGTATGCAGGATGAACTGCCGCCCGCCTTCCAGCTTTTCGCGGCCGCCGGTGCGGTCCACCGTGGGCGTCTTGTCGGAATGGGCATAGGGCATGGCGAGACTCGCTGACGGCTGCAACCTTGGAAACTTAGGGCCCCGCACCGGGTTGTGCCAGTGCCCGTGTCGGCCCTTCCTGACAGGAGGGTGTCAGGAGGTCACGCCCCTGTTTCCCGTCAGACAAGGATATTTCCCATCAGGCACGCTTGATTCTTGAGAGAATCAATTGAACACGATAGTGTCCCATGATTGAAGACGAATGCTGGTCGCCGCCTCTCTGTTACTCCGACACCTACGCGTGCGGCGACCGGCTTTCTTCCCTTTCCCGTCAACAGCGCCGCTTTGCCGCTTCCCGCCCACGCCCCGGTCGTGGTATCGCACCGTAAAACACGGAGGCTGACATGCGCGCACGCATCTATCGTCCTGCCAAGACGGCAATGTCATCGGGAACCGCCAAGACCCACGACTGGGTGCTTGAATTCGCGGCGGCGTCGCAGCGCGAGGTCGATCCGCTGATGGGCTGGACCAGTTCCAGCGACACCCAAAGCCAGGTGCGGCTGCGGTTTGCCACCAAGGAAGCCGCCAAGAAGTACGCTCAGGATCGCGGCATCGACGCCGAGATCAGCGAACCCAAGACCCGCAAGCCCAACATCCGCCCGCGCGGCTATGGTGAAAACTTCGTGCCGGACCGTCGCGGCGCCTGGACCCACTGATCCGGTCCCGATCCCGCCGGGCGCCCGTCAGACGCGCCCGGACCCCCAGCTTTGCACCAGTTTCCGCGCCGTGGTGAATTGCGCCAGCAGCCTGCTGTGATCGGCCTGCGGCGTCAGGATGGTCTCAGGCGCGGTCACGGCCACATCCCCCCCGGACGCCCGCGCCGCCAGCCGCGCCACGCCAAGCGCCGTGCGTTCGGGATATTCCGACAGACGCAGGGACTTCCCCGTTACGTCGGCCAGAAACTGGCAAAAGCCGCTATTGCGGGCCATGCCGCCATCGACACCGATGGGGCTGGCGATGGGACCGTGACGTTCGAACTCCTGCAATATCTCGGCCATGCGCAGGGCAACCCCTTCGAACACCGCCTGCACCATGTCCTGCGGGCGGGTGTCCAGCGTCAGCCCCAGCCAGCCACCCTTGGCCGCCTCGTCCCAATGCGGGCAGCCCAGCCCGGACAGCGATGGCACGAAGGCCAGACCACGCGCCAGAATCGGCAGGCCTTCGGGTGCGGCCAGATCCGAAAAATTGCGAAACAGACCCAGGTCGCGCGCCCAGTTCAGCGCGCTTGAGGCGGTGAAAATCCCCCCGTCCAGCGCGTAGTGCAGCATCTGCCCGGCCTCCCGCCAGGCCACGGTCGGCAGGGCAGCGGTATTGCCGGCGGGCGGGGTTGAACCCAGAAGGGTCAGCGCGAAGGCGCCGGTGCCGAAGGTGACCTTGGTATCCCCGGCCTTTTCGACACCATGGCCGAACAGGGCCGCCTGCTGATCGACGATGGCGCTTTGGCAGGCCAGCCCCTCGGCCTGCCCCAGATCGCCGTTGCAATCGGTGATCGCGGGCAGGCAGCTTTCCGGCACCCCGAACAGCGCACAAAGGTCCGCGTCCCACGTTCCGCTGTGCAGGTTCATCAGCGAGGTGCGCGAAGCCGTGGCCACATCGGTTTCGAACCGTCCGGTCAGAACGTCGCGGAAATAGGCGTCGCTGGTGCCCAGCCGCAGACGCCCTGCCTCCAGCAGCGCGCGGGCATCGGGCAGATGGGCAAGGCACCATGCCAGCTTGGCGGCAGAGAAATAGGGCGACAGCTGCAGCCCGGCGCGATCGCGCACCAAGGCCGCGTGCCCCGCCGCTTTCAGCGCCGCACAGGTGTCGGTGGTGCGGGTGTCCTGCCAGACGATGATCGGGCCCAGCGGTACCCTGGTGTCCGCGTCCCACGCCAGACAGCTTTCGCCCTGGTTGCCCAGCCCAAAGATCGTGGCCCCGGCGGCCTTGCCCGCGCGCAGGGCGGCGCGGATGTTGCCGACGATCTCGCCGGCATCATGTTCCACCCATCCCGGTTGCGGATAGAGTTGCCGGTGGTCGCGGGCAAAGACCCTTTCGGACGTGCCATCGGGGCGGTACAGGAAGGCCGAGGTCGAGGTCGTGCTCTGGTCGATGGCAAGAACGGTCATTCTGCCTCCGGGGTCGGGTGCAGTGGCAGGGTGATGCGGCGTTCGGGGCGCGAGGCGATCCAGTGGCTCTGGCCCGCGACCCGCACCTGTCCCGAAAAAGGTTGACGCAGCCGCATCTGCACGCGGTCGAAGGCGGGCGGAACCTGTGGTGCCGGGGCACAAAGCTCCTGCGGCAGGGCGTAGGCAAGCGCGTCGCCTTGCGTCACCCCATCGACAGCCAGCGGCTCAGCGGTATCTCGGGGCGGAAGCGCGCCGTTCAGTGCGGCCGCCATGCAACGCGCCACCCTGCGGCCCTCCTCCCAGCACCAACCAGCGGTTTCTATGGGGTGCAGCACATTGCCTGCCGAGAAATAAGCGGGATCTGTCAGGCGTCCGTATTGATCTATGCGCGGCCCGAGGCTGCCGGGGTCCAGCGCCAGACCGGCGGCCCGCAGCAGCGCGTTTTCCGGTCGGAACCCGCCGGTCACCACCACCCCGTCACAAGCGATGTCGCGCTGCACACCATTGCTCTCCACGGTGATGCCGTCCACTTGCGCGCGCCCGTGGATCGCCGTGATCCGGGTATTGCGGTACAGCGGTACGCCCAGCGCACGCGGGGCGGCGGCGAACACTCCGCGCGCGGTGATTTCCGGACCAGGCTCCAGCATCGCCACCGGGCGCGCGCCCAGCGTTCGGCAGGTCAGCAGCGCCGAGAAAGCGACCAGTTCGGTGCCGAGGATGACAGGCCTGTGGAACGGGCGATGCTTCGAGAAGGCCGCGAAGCTTTGCAGGGTGGCGGTGTTCATCACACCGCCGGGCTTGGTGCCGCCGATCAGGCGCGCGGCGCGCGGGGTTTCGCGGGCACCAAGGGCCAGCAGAACCACTCGCCCCCGGATCCGGCGCGGGCCATCGGGGGCGCTGACGTCGACCTCGCCACCGGGATGCAGCGCGGTGACGGTGGTCTGACATCGGATCTCGACACCCGCGCCTTTTGCCTCCTGCACCAGCCGCTTGGCATAGGCAGGACCGAACATGAGCCGTTTCCACTCGCGCAGACCATAGGGCGAATGCAGGCAGTGGCGGGGGATGCCGCCGGCTGTGGCTTCGCGCTCCAGCACGACAACCTGGCCGCCCCCCTGACGGCGCAACTCGGTCGCCGCCGACAGGCCTGCCGGACCGGCCCCGATGATCAGGGCATCAACGGTTTCTGGATGCGCGGTCATGCGTCGGTACTTTCGGCCAGAAGATCCTGCACCGCCTGCCCGCAATAAAAGCCCTGACAACGGCCCATGGTGGCGCGAGTGCGACGCTTCAGACCGGCCAGCGTTTTGGGTGCCAAAGGATCATCCAAGGCGGCGCGCACCTCGCGCCATGTTACCCGCTCGCAATGACACAACATGCCGTCGTTGCCGGATGCCTGCCAGTCACGCGCACCCTCTTCGGCCAGCATCGCCATGCGGGGCACCTGCGGGGCAGACAGCGGTGCGGGCGCATGCCCCTGCCCCTGTAACAGCCGCGCCACATGCGCCGCCGTGCCCAGGGCCGAGCTCAACCCGGTCGAGCGGATCGCCCCGACCGTGACCATGTTGCGTCCGGCATGGGCGCGGATCTGGTAGTCCTTGTGTTCGCACGCAGGGCGCAGGCCGGCGTAGATGCTGGTCACTTCCTCCTGCGCCAGTGCGGGCAAAATCTCGGCCCCCTTGGCGTGCAGCATTCGCAGGGTCTCGGCCTCAAGACCGGCGGTTTCGCGATCATCCTGTTCCTCGGCGGTGGGACCGACCAGCAGGTTGCCCCAGACCGTGCGGCAGACAACGATGCCCTTGGTGGTGGCGGTGGGCACCGGCAGCAGGATGTGCCGCGCCAGCCCGGCGGCCATCTTGTCGAAGACCACGAATTGTCCCTTGCGCGGGCGGATGGTGAACTGCGTCTGCCCCAGAAGGGCCGCGTCGATCCGGTCGCCGTAAAGGCCCGCGGCATTGACCACATGGCGTGCCCGCAGCGGCCCCTTCGTGGTGTCCAGCGTCCAGATCGCGCCGTCAAAAGAACCGCCAGAGACGGCGCAATTCCGCTTCAGGGTCCCGCCGTTCAGCAAGGCTTGCAGCAGATAGGCATGGGGCGCCGACCACGGATCGATCAGGCTTTCGCGCGGCACTCGGAACGCGGCGCGCACGTCCGGGTTCAGGTTCGGCTCCAGCGCAAGGGTTTCGGTTCGGGTCAGGGGCACGACGTCGCTCACCGCGTTGGCGCGGGCCTGCTCCATCAGGGCCGGCAGGCGCGCCTCCTGCTCGGCGCTCCAGGCCAGCACAAGCGCGCCGCAGCGATCCAGCGGCAGGTTGAATTGCGCGTGCAGCGCCTCGTACTCGCGGTAGCCTTCTTGCACGCAGGCCAGCTCCAGCGAGCCCTCGGGGGCATCGAAGCCGGTGTGCAGGATCGCGCTGTTGGCCTTTGATGCGCCGTCAAGAATGTCGGCGGCCTTTTCCAGTACCACCACCCGCGCCCCGTCCAGCGTCAGACGGCGGGCAATGGCGCAGCCGATGACCCCGGCACCGATCACCGCGATGTCATAGGTCTGGACCGGCTGGGTCATGGGCAGGGGTTTCCGATTCCTGAACGCACGCTGCCACCTTTCTGACCACAGATGACCGACCAGTCAATCCGAGGCAGAAAATTTGACTGTTCGGTCACAAATCATTTGACAGCGGCGCTCAAGCCTTGTGCAAATGGGCGGCACGGGGGTTTGATGCGCGAATGTCGGCGATGAAGAGCACACAGCGCCAGGATCGGATGGCGGCCTTCGTGGCCAGCGAGGGCGAGGTCACGGTTGACGCCCTTGCCGCGCGCTTTGACGTATCGGTGGAAACCGTGCGCCGCGATCTGGCCAAGCTGGAGGATCAGGGTCGTCTGCGCAAGTTTCACGGTGGCGCCCGCCCGGTGCCAGCCCAGCAAAGGCTGCACGTGGAGGCCTCGTTCGAGGCCCGCATGAACGAAGAACGCGCGGCCAAACAGGCCATCGCCGCCAAGCTGACCCAGATCGTGCATCCCGGCGACACGCTGTTTCTGGACACAGGCTCGACCACACTGGTGGCCTGTTCGGTGCTGGCCGAACTGCGCGGGCTGACCGTCATCACCAATTCCGTGGCCGCCGCCGACAAGCTGACCCTGGGCGGCCAGGGCCAGGTCTATCTGCTGGGCGGCGCCTATGCCCGAGGCAACAGCCAGACCGTCGGCGCGATGGTGCTGGAGCAGATCGGCCGGTTCCGCGCCGATCACGCGGTGCTGACCCCGACCGGGGTGGATGCCGAGGCCGGTGTCACGGACGCCAATGCGGACGAGGCCGAAATTGCCCGAGCAATGATCAATTCCGCCCAAAGCGTCACATTCTTGACCGTTCCGTCAAAATTTGGCCGCAAGGCCGCCTTTCACGTTTGTGGGCTGACCCAAATTCAGACCGTTCTTGCGGCGGGACCACCCGACGACACGCATCTCAAGGCCCTGGGCACCGCCGGCGTGGCGCTCCCCTGAGGCAGACGACAGGAAGAAACGAAGGACAGCATGCCCAAAGCACTGCAATTATACGTCAGGATCATTGATCGGATTTCCGACTATGTCGGCATTGTGGCGATGTACCTGATCTTCGCCATGATCGGCATCCTGCTGATGGATGCGATCACCCGCAATGTTCTGGAAATACCGGTGCACTGGGGCATCGAGGCGGCGCAGTTCACGCTGGCGGCCTATTACTTCATGGGCGGGGCCAAGACCATGAAGGAAGGCGACCATGTGCGCATGGACCTGCTGTACGATCGCCTGTCCGAGCGCGGCAAGCATCGGCTGGATGCGATCACCGCTGCCTGCTTGCTGTTCTATCTGGTGGTGCTGTTCATCGGGTCGATCTCCTCGCTGGAATACGCCATCCAGACCGACGAACGCCGGTTCTCCATGTGGAACCCGTCGATGATCCCGATCAAGACGCTGATGGTGGGCTGTATTGCCCTGATGATCCTGCAAACCGTTTCCGAGTTCTTCAAACACATCGCCGCCCTGCGCGGGGAGGTTCTTTCATGAGTCCTGAACTCATCGCGTTGACGATGTTCGGCACCACCATGGTGCTGCTTCTGACCGGCCAGCGGGTGTTCGGCGCCATCGGCTGCGTTGGCGCGGGCATGGTGTTGATGCTGTACGGCACCGGCGGGGTCGAGATCCCCTTCTCGGCGGCCTTCAAGCTGTTCAACTGGTTCCCGATGCTGACGCTGCCCCTGTTCATCTACATGGGCTATGTGCTGTCCGAAGCCGGCATCGCCGAAGACCTGTACAAGATGCTGCACGTCTGGTTCGGGCGGGTCGGCGGCGGGCTGGCCATCGGCACGATCTTCCTGATGGTCATCATCTCGGCCATGAACGGGCTGTCGGTGGCAGGCATGGCCATCGGCGCCACCATCGCCCTGCCCGAGATGCTGCGACGCGGCTATGACAAGGTGCTGATCACCGGCGTGGTTCAGGGCGGCTCGTCGCTGGGCATCCTGGTGCCGCCGTCGGTGGTGATGGTGCTGTTCGGCATGATCGCGCGCCAGCCGGTGTCGCAGCTTTGGCTGGCAGGCGTGTTTCCCGGCCTGCTGATGGCCACCTTCTTCGTGATCTACGTGATAATCCGCACCAGGATCAATCCTGACCTCGCCCCCGTGGTATCGGACGAGGAATTGAACATGCCCCTGCGCGAAAAGCTGAAACTGCTGCGCGCCGGCATCATCCCCTTCCTGATCTTCTTTGCCATGACCGGCCTGTTCATCATGGGCATCACTTCGCTGGTGGAAAGTTCGGCGGTGGGGGCCACGGCGGCGACGCTGGCGGCCATTGCCAAGGGGCGGTTCTCGTTGCGGATGATCCATGACACGGCGCGCAAGACGCTGGGCGTGTCCTGCATGTTCCTGTGGCTGATCCTTGCTGCCCTGGCTTTCGGCGCGGTGTTCGACGGTATCGGCGCGGTCCGGGCCATCGAAAGCCTGTTCATCACCCGGTGGGAACTGACGCCCTGGCAGGTCATCATCATGATGCAGTTGTCGTTCATCGTGATGGGTATGTTCCTGGACGACACCGCGATGCTGGTCATCGTGGCGCCGCTGTACGTGCCGCTGGTCAAGACCCTGGACCTGGGCTTTGACAACCAGCTGATCTGGTTCGGCGTGCTGTATACGATGACCTGCCAGATCGCCTATATCACGCCACCCTTCGGCTATAACCTGTTCCTGATGCGCTCCATGGCGCCAAAGGACATCACCCTGCCCGACATTTACCGGTCGATCTGGCCGTTCGTCCTGATGATGACGTTCACCATCGTGCTGGTAATGCTGTTCCCGCAGATCGCGCTTTGGCTGCCCGAAGCTGTGCGGAACTGATCACCTGAAGAAAAAACCAGAACCAACAGAGAGAGAGGTCACCATGACAAAAGACAACAAACCGGCCCCGTCCAGCAAGATCCTGTCCACCCGTCGCAAGTTCCTGGCAGGCTCGGCCATCGGCGCGGCCTCGACCCTGGCCGCCCCGGCGGTGATCGCCCAGCAGGGCCCGATCAAGTGGCGGCTGCAAACCTACTCCGGTGCACCGCTGGGGGCGCATGTGATCAAGCCGCAGATCGAGGCCTTCAACACCGCCGCCAACGGCGAGATGGAGATCGAACTGTACTACGCCGACCAGCTGGTCCCCACGGGCGAGCTGTTCCGCGCCCTGCAGAACGGCACGCTGGACGCGGTGCAGTCGGACGAAGCCACCATGGCCTCGCCCGTCGATATCTCGGTCTTCGGCGGCTATTTCCCCTTTGCCACGCGCTACTCGCTCGATGTGCCGGCGCTGTTCAACTACTATGGGCTGAACGAGATCTGGAAAGAGGCCTATGACGAGGTCGACAATGTGACCTGGCTGTCGGCCGGGGCCTGGGATCCGCTGCACATCTTCACCAAGGAACCGATCCGCTCGCTCGCCGACATGCGCGGCAAGCGCGTCTTCGGCGTGCCGACCGCGGGCCGTTTCCTGTCGCAATACGGCCTGATCCCGGTGACGGTGCCGTGGGACGATGTGGAAGTCGCCCTGCAAACCGGCGAGCTGGACGGCGTGGCCTGGTGCGGCTTCACCGAAGCCTATGAGGTTGGCTGGGCCGACATCTGCAACTACGCCCTGACCAACTCGGTCACCGGCGCGTGGTTCGGCTCGTATTTCGCCAACACCGCCAGCTGGGACAAGGTGCCGCCGCACCTGCAGGAGCTGTTCAGGATCACCATCGACCAGTCGCACTATTATCGCGCGACCTGGTACTGGGGCGGCGAGGCCAAGCTGCGCGTGGAAGGCGAGAAGATGGAACTGACCTCGCTTCCGCCGGAAGAATGGGCCCAGGTCGTGGCGGATTCCGAAACGTTCTGGGACAGCGTCGCCGACAAGGGCGGCCGTCCGCAGCGCGTGGTGGAAGCGTTCAAGACCTACGCCGCAACCATGGAAAAAGCGGGCTACCCCTACCGCTGATCAATCCGATCGCGACAGGCGGGACATCCTGCCTGTCGCCCCTTGGCCACGGCCAACGACGTTTCGACGCGCAATGCCAGAGCGCCTTGGAACCAATGTCGAAAACTTGGGGGAAAGTGGTGGGCGACCCTGGAATCGAACCAGGCGTGGGTCTCCCCGGCGGAGTTACAGTCCGCTGCCGCACCTTGCAGCCCGTCGCCCGTCTGCGATGCGCTGCACCGTCTGACGTGGGCCGCTGGATAGCCGCCCGCCAAGAAGCCGTCAACCGGAAAATAACACCGCCGCGCCTTGCCCGAAGAACAAGTTTCGCGCATGGTGCCGCCCTTGCCACAGCGAGGAAGCGGACCCGTGAAAAAACCGAAGTGGGTGATCGAAAAGGAACAGTCTCGCCGGGCCTCGGCGCAGGAAACCGTGTGGCTGTTCGGGCTGCATGCGGTGCGCGATGCCCTGCAGAACCCGGCCCGCGACCGGCTGCGGCTGGTGGTCACCAAGAACGCCGCCGACAAGCTGGCCGAGGCCATCGCCCTGTCCGGGATGGAACCGGAAATCGCCGATCCGCGCCGCTTTCCGGTGCCGCTGGATCCCGGCTCGGTGCATCAGGGGGCGGCCCTTGAGGTCAAGCCGCTGGACTGGGGCGGGTTGTCAGACTGCTGTGCACCGCGCAAGGACACCAATGCGCTGGTGGTTCTGCTGGACCGGGTGACCGACCCGCACAACGTGGGCGCCATCCTGCGCTCGGCCGAGGTGTTCGGCGCCCGGGCGGTCATCGGCCCGCAACGTCATTCGGCGCCGGAAACCGGCGCGCTGGCCAAGACCGCTTCGGGGGCGCTGGAACGGCAGCCCTATCTGCGGGTGCGCAACCTGGCCACCACGATGGAGGAGCTGCGCAACATGGGCTACCTGCTGCTGGGACTGGCCGGCGAGGCCGAGCACAGCATCGAGGACACCCTGCAACCGCTGCCCCCCGGCCCGGTAGCGCTGGTGCTGGGCGCCGAGGGCCCCGGCCTGCGCGAAAAGACCCGCGACACCTGCGACAGTCTGGTCAATATCCCGGCATTGGGTGAATTTGGCTCGCTCAACGTCTCCAACGCGGCCGCCGTTGCCCTATATGCTGCAAGGCACGTCCACCGGAGCTGACCCTTGCCGCACGGAACCAAGATTGCCACCTGCTGCTATTGCGGCACCCGCGCCGCGCTGGTGCTGACCGGGCGCGATGGCCATGAGCTGGCCTGCGCCTCTTGCGGGGCGCCGCTGCACGATCTCAAGGCGCTGAAGACGCAACCGGCACCGGCCAAAGCGGGGAAAACGCGGATGAAGCCTTCGAAGCCGAAAAAGAAGAAGCGCAAGAAGTCGCTGTCGCGCAAGCTGATGGGCGAAGCCTTCGATCTTCTGGACGACATCTTCGACTGACCGCTTCACAAGTTTGTCACCGGGAGCGCAACAACTCTTCCAAATCGCGATTTGCACCCTACATATATTGCGTCGGCAAGCTGGAACTCTTGCCCTTTCAAACTGTCCCTCGTTCCACGACTTCAGCGCCCGGTTTGTCCCGGGCGCTTTTTTCTGCGGGAATCTGCCATGACCCTTACCGACGACAAGCTGCGCCAGATCTGGACCGACACCAAGGTGATTGCCTGCATCGGCGCCTCGCCCAATCCGGCGCGGCCCAGTCACTATGTCTCGCAGTTCCTGCGCGAACGCGGATATCGCGTGATCCCGGTCAATCCGGGCCAGGCTGGCGCGCAGTTGTTCGGCGAAACCGTGGTCGCGACGATTGCCGATCTGCCCGCAGAGGTCGACATGATCGACGTGTTCCGAAACTCGGCCCATGTGGCCGGGGTTGTCGAGGCGGCGCTGGCCCATCTTCCGGCCCTGCACACTATCTGGACCCAACTGGGCGTGCAGGATGATGCAGCAGCGGCCAAGGCGCGCGCGCAGGGGATTCACGTGGTTCAGAATCGCTGCCCGATGATCGAGATCCCCCGCCTGTTCGGCTCCGGACCGGTGTAATCCCGGCACAGATGGTCGCGATTTGCCTGCTTGCCGGGCAAGATGCGGAACATTTTAGGAACATTTAAGCGAATCCCTGCAAGACCTTGGGGGCCTGCTAAGGAAAACGCTGCCATGTTTCAAACCCAATCCGCTCCGCCGCCCCGTCCGCACCCGTCGCTGATCGAAGCCGAGGTTTCCGCGGCCCTTGAAGACAACCGGATTACGCTGGCGTTTCAGCCAGTGGTCCAGGGGGCCGACACGGCAAGGGTCGCCTTTCACGAAGGCCTGCTGCGCCTGCGCCGTCCGCACGGCGGGCTTGTGGCTGCGGGCGCTTTCATGCCGGCGGTGGAAGACCGCCCTCTGGGCCGCCAACTGGATGTGCGCGCCCTGCAACTGGGCCTTGCGGAACTGGGTCGCCGCCCGACCCTGCGACTGGCGGTGAACGCCACGCCCCAATCCCTGCGCACCCCGCAATGGTGGCACGCGCTGACCACCGGACTGGCCGCCGCGCCCGATCTGGCCGAACGCCTGATCGTCGAGGTTACCGAATGCAGCCGCCTGACCACGCCGGACATGCCCGCGATCTTCGACCGGCTGCGCGGGTTGGGCCTGTCGCTGGCGCTGGACGATTTCGGCGCGGGCAGCACCTGTTTCAGCACCCTGCGCGCCCTGCGTTTCGACATCCTGAAGATCGACGGTCAGTATTCCCGCGATGTCGAGCGTGATCGCGACAACCAGGTGCTGTTCGACGCGCTGCTGGGACTGGCCCGGCACTTCGACCTGCTGACCGTTGCAGAATCGGTCGAAAGCCATGCGCAAGCCGCATACCTCGCCTCCCGTGGCGTCGACTGCCTGCAGGGCTATGCCTTCGGGCGGCCCGGCCCCAGGCCCAGTTGGCCGATTGCCCCCTCCGTCCCCTGTTCTCTCGGAACCCCGCTGGCACGCTGAGACACAAAGTCAGTTGCTCCGCCGGGGTCCACCGCCTATCCAAGGCGGGTCAGGCGGTTCCCCCCGAAACCGGAATGCGCCGCCTGTCGAGAGACAACGGAAGGAATACCCATGACCGACGTCGTAATCGCATCGGCTGGCCGCACAGCGGTTGGAAGCTTCCTCGGATCGTTTGCGAATACCCCCGCGCACGACCTTGGCGCCGCCATGCTGGAGGGTCTTGTCGCCCGCGCCGGAATTGACAAATCGGACGTATCCGAAACCATCCTCGGTCAGGTGCTGACCGCGGCCCAGGGCCAGAACCCGGCCCGTCAGGCGCATATCAATGCCGGCCTGCCGCAGGAAAGCGCAGCCTGGAGCATCAACCAGGTGTGCGGCTCGGGTCTGCGCGCCGTCGCTCTGGGTGCCCAGCACATCATGCTCGGCGATGCCTCGATCGTCGCCGCCGGCGGCCAGGAGAACATGTCCATGAGCCCCCATGCCGCCGCCCTGCGCGCGGGTCAGAAGATGGGCGACATGAAGTACATCGACACGATGATCAAGGACGGCCTGTGGGATGCCTTCAACGGCTACCACATGGGCCAGACCGCCGAGAACGTGGCGAACCAGTGGCAGATCACCCGCGAACAGCAGGATGAATTCGCCGTGGCCTCGCAGAACAAGGCCGAAGCCGCCCAGAAGGCCGGCAAGTTCGTCGATGAAATCATCCCCTTCACCGTGAAGACCCGCAAGGGCGAGATCGTGGTGGACGCGGATGAATACATCCGCCACGGCGCCACCATGGAAGCCATGCAGAAACTGCGTCCGGCCTTTACCAAGGACGGATCGGTCACCGCCGCCAACGCCTCGGGCCTGAACGACGGTGCCGCCGGCGTGCTGCTGATGTCCGCCGCCGAAGCCGAAAAGCGCGGGATCACCCCGCTGGCCCGCATCGCGTCCTACGCCACTGCCGGCCTGGACCCGACCATCATGGGTGTTGGCCCGATCTACGCCTCGCGCAAGGCGCTGGACAAGGCCGGCTGGTCGGTCGACGATCTGGACCTGGTCGAAGCCAACGAAGCCTTCGCCGCGCAGGCCTGCGCCGTGAACAAGGACATGGGCTGGGATCCGTCGATCGTGAACGTGAACGGCGGTGCCATTGCCATCGGTCACCCGATCGGCGCTTCGGGCGCGCGGGTGCTGAACACGCTTCTGTTCGAAATGCAGCGCCGCGATGCCAAGAAGGGCCTCGCCACGCTGTGCATCGGCGGCGGCATGGGCGTTGCGCTCTGCGTGGAGCGTCCCTGATCCGCGAAAGCACACGACTAAAAGGGTGCCCGCAAGGCACCCTTTTTTTCAAAAGGCTCCGTGCAGCCGGCAGGTTGCGTCAATTTACCAAGCGCAACAATGTTGCTCAGGACAGATCAACTTCGTAACAGAGTTACAAGATTTTAAGCCAAACTGGAGGGACAACCATGGCAAGAGTAGCACTCGTCACCGGCGGATCGCGCGGCATCGGCGCCGCAATCTCGAAAGCACTGCAAGCGGCGGGCTATCAGGTCGCAGCCACCTATGCGGGCAACGACGAGAAGGCCGCCGCCTTCACCGCCGAAACCGGCGTCAAGACCTACAAGTGGGACGTGGCCGACTATGAGGCCTGCAAGGCCGGCATCGCACAGATCGAAGCCGATCTCGGCCCGGTCGAGATTCTGGTGAACAACGCCGGCATCACCCGCGATGCGCCTTTCCACAAGATGGCGCCCGAGCAGTGGTCGCAGGTCATCAACACCAACCTGACGGGCGTGTTCAACATGACCCACAACGTCTGGCCCGGCATGCGCGAGCGCAAGTTCGGCCGCATCATCAACATCTCGTCGGTGAACGGCCAGAAGGGCCAGTTCGCACAGGTCAACTATGCCGCGGCGAAAGCCGGCGATCTGGGCTTCACCAAGGCGCTGGCCCAGGAAGGTGCCCGCGCCAACATCACCGTGAACGCCATCTGCCCCGGCTACATCAACACCGACATGATGAGCACCATCCCCGAGAAGGTGATGGACGGCGTGATCCTGCCGCAGATCCCGGTGGGACGTCTGGGCGAGCCGGAAGAAATCGCACGCTGCGTGACCTTCCTGGCTTCGGATGACGCAGCCTTCATCACCGGTTCGACCCTCTCGGCCAACGGCGGCCAGTTGATGACCTGAGCCAAGTCGGCTTTGGCAGATTGGGGCTGACCCGGCCGGGTCGGCCCCCCTTTTTTTGCTCAGCCGCGCCCGAACAGTGCAGCAACCAGCGCGCGGAAGACTGCGGAACGGGCGGCATGCGCGCGGCGGAAGGCCAGGCGGCTTTGGCAGGTCGGCGTGGTTTCAAACATGGCCATGACAATCTCCTTTGGGGGTGCCCTCAAGGTGATCTTTTCCACGCCACCGCACAAACGAGACTTTTCATGCATACAGATTAGTTTTACTTAACTGTATGTCCGACCGCCTGCCGCCCCTGACTGCCCTGCGCGCCTTCGAGGCCGCCGCCCGTCACCTGAGTTTTGCCCGCGCGGCAGACGAGTTGAACGTCACCCCCGCCGCGCTGAGTTTTCAGATCAAGTCGCTGGAAAGCCACCTTGGCCAGCCGGTGTTTCATCGCCTGACCCGCGCCGTTGCCCTCACCGAGGCCGGCGCGCGCCTGCAGCCCGGTGTTGCCGATGGCTTCGCCGCCCTTCACAGCGCCTGGGCCGCCGCCGGGCGGGTTCAGGATGAAAACGTGCTGACAGTGACCGCCGGTCCGGCCTTCACCTCCACCTGGCTGGCGCCCCGCATGTATGACTTTGCCCAGGCCCATCCCGAGGTCGAGCTGCGGCTGCTGGCCACGCTGCGTCTGGCCGATCTCGTGCGGGACGGCGTGGATGTGGCCATCCGATACGGGGTCGCGGCCCCGCCGGGCATGCACAGCACCGATCTGACGACAGACTGGCTCACGCCGATGATGGCGCCGCATCTGGCCCGGCAAGTGACACAGCCGTCCGACTTGCTGCGTTTCCCTCTGGCACGGCAGGAGGACACGCTGCAACTGGAGCCGATGATGAACTGGCCCGCCTACCTGAAGGCCGTGGGCGTCACCGATGCGCCCACGCCCGGCCCGTCGTTCTCGCACGCAGATCACGCGTCCAATGCGGCCATTGCCGGGGCCTGCATCATTCTTGGCCGCGTCACCCTGACCGCACCGGCCCTGCGCGACGGCCACCTTGTGGCGCCACTGAAGGACACGTTTGCCACACGGTCCCGGTTTCGGTTCCTCTGCGTGCCCGGCACGGAAGACCGCCCCCCGATCCGGGCCTTTCTGACCTGGCTGCGGGCGGAACTGGCGCAGATCGAAAACCTGACGGCGCATCGGACGATCCATCCCGCGACACCATGAAAAAAGCATGCCCAGGGGCATGCTTTCAATCTTGAACCCGATGTCCCGCCAGGCGGGACGGACTGTCTAGTCCTGACCGGACAGGCGGTGGATTTCTTCCTTGATCTGAAGCTTCTGCTTCTTGAGGGCCGCCACCTGAAGGTCGTCGATGCTGGGACTTCGTTGGGCGCGCTCCACTTCACTGGAGAGGACCTGGTGCTTTCTGCGAAGCTCCTGAAGATGCGCATTCATCGACATCGAATTCTCCCTTTCATGTTTGAACGTGATCAGACGACCACAGAATTCAGCGGCTGTCACGAAAAACAGACACCGCTCGTATAGATTTAGGAATTGCGCCCGCAATTCACCCGTTTGAATCGCTGGAAAACCCGGGCAAAGGTGCGACATTTCGGAACACGTCGGCCACCTCGGCGCGGTAATCCTCGGCATCGCTCAGATGCCGGGGCCCCGCGTGCAGCACCAGCGGCGCCCGAAGCGAAAACGGCGTACGCCGGCCCTTGATCGCCCGCAGCAGCACCAGATGCGCCGGACGCCCCTCACGCGGGGCCAGGGGCAGCACCTCGACCGCACCAAGGCGCCGGTCCAGCGCTGCCAGAAGGTCAGGCAGACGGTCGGCCTGCTGGATCATCGTCAGGCAGCCGCCGGGGGTCAGCCGACGCGTCGCTGCCTCGACCCAGGCCGCCAGCGGCGTGTCGCCAGCCAGCGCGATGTCGCGCCCCGCGTCTTCAGAAGCCGGCCCCTGACTGCGTTGATAATACGGCGGATTGGCCAACACATGATCGAAGCTGCGGTTGCGCAGATCGGCAGGCAGCGCCGCAATATCCGCGGTGGCAACGGTCAGATCGACGCCGGTCTCGGTGGCATTGCGCCGGGCCAGATCGGCATAGGCGGGCTGAAGCTCCACACCGAACACCGCCAGATCCGGCACACGGGTGGCAAGGCACAGGCTGGCGGTTCCGACACCGCAGCCCAGTTCCAGCACCGACTGGCCGGGCCGTGCCGGCACCGCCGCGGCCAGAAGCACCGCGTCCACTCCGGCCCGAAAGCCCTTTCGGGGCTGCCAGATCACCACGCGCCCGCCCAGCAGCAGATCGCGGGTCAGATCGTCGGTCATGGTCTTACCCTTCGGGATCGATGCCATTGTCCACAAGGATTGCACGGGCGCGGAAGTGATCAGCCGCCCGCACCATGATTCGGCGCGGCAGGATGCCCACCGAACCTTCCAGCACGCTCATGTGGACGTCGATGGGAAAGCAGTCTATATCCTCACCTCGAAGGAGTGCCGAGGCGAAGGCCAGCACCGTCGGATCGTTGGTACGCAGAAGCTCCTTCATATCAGACAGTTATGACAGGCCACCCGGCTTGTCGAGACAGCATACGGAACCGTGATGAGCCTCGATACCGCCTCTGTGAAACCGATGGAGCGCCTGAGCGCGGAACTGGCCGACGACATGGAGCGGGTGAATGCGCTGATCCGGGCCCGAATGGTGTCCGAACACGCGCCCCGCATTCCCGAAATCACAGCCCATCTTGTCGAGGCCGGGGGCAAGCGCCTGCGGCCGATGCTGACCCTGGCCACCGCACGCATGTGCGGCTACCAGGGCGAGGATCACCTGCTGCTGGCGGCCACGGTGGAGTTCATTCACACCGCGACCCTGCTGCACGATGACGTGGTGGACGAAAGCGACCAGCGGCGCGGACGGCCCACGGCCAACCTGCTGTGGGACAACAAGTCCTCGGTACTGGTGGGCGATTACCTGTTCGCGCGCTCGTTCAAGCTGATGGTCGAAACCGGTTCGCTGCGGGTGCTGGACATCCTGTCCAGCGCCTCGGCCACCATCGCCGAAGGCGAGGTGCTGCAACTGACCGCCGCCCAGAACCTTGCCACCACCGAAGAGATCTACACGAAGGTCATTCGCGGCAAGACGGCGGCGCTGTTTTCCGCCGCGACCGAGGTCGGCGGCGTGATTGCCGGGGCGGATGAGGCCATCGTGCGCGACCTGCACACCTATGGCGATGCGCTGGGGATGGCCTTCCAGATCGTCGATGACCTGCTCGACTATGGCGGCAGCACCGCCACCATCGGCAAGAACGTCGGCGACGACTTCCGCGAGCGCAAGCTGACGCTACCGGTCATCAAGGCCGTGGCCAAGGCCGATGACGAAGAGCGCGCCTTCTGGCGCCGGGTGATCGAGAAGGGCGACCAGCGCGACGGCGATCTGGACCACGCCCTGTCCCTGCTGGACAAGCATGGTGCCATGGCCGCCGCCCGCGACGATGCGCTGGCCTGGGCCGCGACCGCGAAGGCCGCGCTGGCGCAGGTCCCGCAAACCGCCCTGCGCGAAATGCTGGAAGACCTTGCCGACTATGTGGTGGCGCGGATCAACTGATCCGGCGCGCGGCCCAGCACCGGGGCCGCCGTGACCCACCAGTCCGGCTGCGCGCGGGCCAGCGCCCCGGCGGCGGCGTCGGCTGCGGCGGCCATGGCAAACAGCCCGAAACAGGTGGCCCCCGATCCCGACATGCGCGCCAGTCCGCACCCGCGCTGCGCGGCCAGTGCCGCAAGCACGGTGTCGATGACCGGTGCCTGTGCGCGGGCCGGGGCCTCAAGATCATTGCGCTGCGCCGCGAGCCACGCCAGAATCGCCTTTGCATCGCGGAAAGACGGAATATCCGGCATCGGCGGGTTGGTCTTGCTTGTCAGGGCGCGGAACACCGCCGGGGTCGGCACGTCAACACCGGGATTGACCAGAACCAGCCAGAGCGGCGGCAGCTCCAGCACCGGCGACAGCGCCTCGCCAATCCCCGCCATCCGCAGGGGATCGCCCGCAAGGCATACCGGCACATCGGCTCCAAGGCGCAACTGATCGGCCTCTGACGGCAACGCCCGCGTGCCCAGATGGGCCAACAGGCGCAGGCAGGCCGCCGCGTCAGACGATCCGCCGCCGATCCCGGCAGCGGCGGGAAGGTGCTTTTCCAGGGTCAGGGAAGCCGGCACCTCGGGACGGAACAGGCGCGCCGCCTTCAGAACCAGATTGCTGCCATCGGTGGGCACCCCCGCCGCACGCGGACCGGTCACACGCAGCCGCGTTTCCGGGGCCAACTGCCCGCGCAGACGGTCGCCCACGCCCGCGAAGACCACCAGCGAATCAAGCAGGTGATAGCCATCGGCCCGCTGTCCGGTGACATGCAGTGTCAGGTTGACCTTGGCCGGCGCAAAAGCCTCAGCCGTCTTCGACAACGCCAAGGGGGGCGGCTCCCTCGTCTTCCAGAACCTGATCCAGCCCGACTTCCAGCTTGCGGCGAATGCGGTCGGCCTCGTCTTCTTCGGGGTCGAAGGACAAGGCCCGGCGCCACTGGAATTGCGCCTCGATCTGGCGGCCCACCGACCAATAGACATCGCCCAGATGGTCGTTGATGATCGGATCCGTGGGCATCAGCGCGGCGGCGCGTTCCATATGGCCGACTGCTTCGTCATAGCGGCCCATCCGGTACAGCACCCACCCCAGCGAGTCGGTGATATAGCCATCGTTGGGCCGCCCGGCGACGGCGCGTTCGATCATGTCGAGCGCCTCGTCAAGGTTGGTCTGCATCTCGACCAGGCTGTAACCAAGGTAGTTCAGGACCTGCGGTTGTTCGGGCTGCAATTCCAGCGCCTTGCGGAAATCGACCTCGGCGGCCTCCCATTGTCCGATACGTTCCAGCGTGATCCCGCGTGAGAAAAACACCGGCCAGCTGTTGGCCTCGGGGGTCTCGATCAGGGCGATGGCGCGATCATAGACCGGCTGCGCTTCTTCGAACCGATCCAGACGGCGCAGGGTGTCGCCCAGCTTGTTCTGCACTTGCAGCAGCTCCGGATGCGCCTTGGCCAGCTGCTTGAGCACCTCGACGGCGGCATCGTCACGGCCAGCGGCCAGCAGCGCGTCGGCGCGGCCGATTTCGGCGGTGACGAAGGCCGCATGATCGTGCGGAACGGCGTCGTAAGCGCGGGTGGCCAGATCGTATTGCTCAAGATCCTCCAGCAGCGCCGCGATCAGCAGAAGCGAGTCGACGTTGCCGGGGTTCAGGTGCGACGCCAGCCGGGCATAGACCAGCGTGTAGCCATCGGCGGCCTCGCCCACCAGTGCCGAGGCGATGGAATGGAACACCTCGCCAATGCCTTGGGTGGCATCGGTGGCCAGCGTGAAGGGCACTTGCTGGCCGGTGGCCAGGTCTTCCAGAAGCTGCGCGAAGATCGGTGCGGGATTGGCGCCGAATGCCTGTTCGATCAGATCGATGGAGCCTTCGTTGCGATCCAGTTGGCTAAGCACCTGCACATGGGCCAGAACGCCCCGGCGCGAGACCTGCAACGGCCCTTCGGCGCGGCCCGAGAAGATATCGTCCGCACCTTCGAAATCCCCGACCGAGGCCAGCGCGAGCGCCTTGTGATACAGCGCGAAGGACTTCAGCCCCTGCTGGCTGGCGACTTCGTCGAATTTCTCCAGCGCCAGGCTCACCTGCCCGGCCCCCAGCATTGCCCAGGCGGCGGTCAGACCGTCCACCAGCGCGCCGACGGATCGGCCGCTTTCGAAGCTTTCGACGATCTGGGAAAACTCGCCCTGCGCCGCCATGTCGGCCAGAACGACCATGGCGGCCACCTGGCTGGGCATCTCGGAATCGATCATGACCCTTGCCACCGGCACGGCCCGATCGATCCAGCCGGCGTTGACGTTGACCGTCACCACGTTGTCCATCAGCCCCGGATTGTTGGGATCACGGGACAGGGCGCGGGTGAAATACTCCGCCGCCGCCACATAGTCGTTGTTGATGCCCGCGTGGCGGGCCGCAAGATAGGCGCCGGAAGACCCGGCAGCCGCCGCCGAGGCGGTCAGTTGCGCGGCCAGGGCCAGGGCGAACAGGGGGCGTGTCAGGCGCAAGGGGGTACTCCGTCAGACGTCTTCATCCGGAAAGGCTAGTGCGCGCCCGCCCCATTGGCAATGCGGGCCGGGGCTGTCGCCCCGGCCACACCATCACATGTTCGGGTAATTCGGCCCGTCGCCCCCCTGCGGCGTGGTCCAGGTGATGTTCTGGGCCGGATCCTTGATGTCGCAGGTCTTGCAGTGCACGCAGTTCTGGAAGTTGATGACAAAGCGCGGCTGCGCGGCCCCTTCGTCCTGCACGAATTCATAGACACCCGCCGGGCAATAGCGGGTCGACGGACCTGCATACTTGTTCCAGTCGACCGTCACCGCCAGATCCGGATCGGTCAGTTTCAGATGCGCGGGCTGGCTTTCCTCGTGGTTGGTCGCCGCGAAGCTGACATTGGTCAGCCGGTCGAAGCTGAGCGTGCCATCGGGCTTGGGATAGTCGATGGGCGTGTGCCGGATCGACCGCTCGGTGGCTTCCGCATCGGTTTTTCCGTGGCCCAGCGTGCCCAGAACCGAAAAGCCCAGCGTGTTGGTCCACATGTCCATACCGCCAACCATCAGCGATGTCGTCAGCCCGTATTTCGACCACAGCGGCTTGACGTTGCGCACTTTCTTCAGGTCCTTGGCGATCGGCCCCGACCGCACGTCGGCGTCGTATCCGTCCAGCGTGTCGCCCGACCGGCCCTCGGCCAGGGCGGCATGGGCGGCTTCGGCAGCAGCCATGCCCGACAGCATCGCGTTGTGGTTGCCCTTGATGCGCGGCACGTTGACCATACCCGCCGAACAGCCCAGCAGCGCCCCGCCAGGGAACGCCAGCTTCGGCAGCGACTGCCAGCCGCCTTCCGAGATAGCCCGCGCCCCATAGGCCACGCGTTTGCCGCCCTTCAGCAGCTCGGCCACCATCGGGTGATGCTTGAACCGCTGGAATTCCATATAGGGCGACAAATACGGGTTCTTGTAGTTCAGGTGAACAACGAAACCGACGTAAACCTGATTGTTGTCAAGATGATAGATGAAGGAACCGCCCCCGGCGTTCGCGCCCAGCGGCCAGCCCATGGTGTGGGTGACGGTGCCCTCGTGATGCTTGTCGGGATCGATCTCCCAGATTTCCTTCATGCCGATGCCGTATTTCTGGGGCTCGGCATCCGCGTCCAGATCGAATTTCGCGATGGCCTGCTTTGACAGCGATCCGCGCACGCCTTCGGACAGGAAGACGTATTTTCCCTTCAGCACCATGCCCGGCTCATAGGCCGGACCGGGGGTGCCGTCGGCGTCCTTGCCGAATTCACCGGCAACCACGCCGGCAACTTCGCCATTGTCGCCATAGACCAGTTCGGAACAGGCCATGCCGGGGAAGATTTCAACCTCCAGCGCCTCGGCCTGCTCGGCCATCCAGCGGCAGACATTGGCCATCGACACGATGTAGTTGCCGTGATTGTTCATCAGCGGCGGCATCGGGAAGTTGGGCACACGGATCTGTCCCGCCTCGCCCAGCATATAGAAGTTGTCCTGTTTCACCGGCACGGTGATCGGGGCGCCCTTCTCTTTCCAGTCGGGGATCAGCTTGTTCAGACCGCAGGGATCCAGAACCGCGCCCGACAGGATATGCGCCCCCACTTCCGAGCCCTTCTCCAGCACCACGACCTGAAGTTCGGGATCAAGCTGTTTCAGACGGATCGCGGCCGACAGACCTGCCGGTCCGGCGCCTACGATGACGACGTCATACTCCATCTCTTCGCGTTCGATCTCAATCATAGGCTCAATCCTCTGCTGTGCGGGGTCTCGATCCCGTCGGGACCCGGACACCTGACTTTGGCTCACCGGGGTTATCGACTGCGTCGGGCCGCAGGGTCAATTGCGACGTTGCGCCTTTTGCCCGCCCGTCGCGCGACCTTGGGTAGCACCCGGCAGGCCGGTGCCACCGCCGCATTCCGCCCCTTGCAATCCGGTCTGCCATTTGTTCAGGTTGGGCTTGGTCGCGTCCGTCCCGGGCAGTATCGGGACGCAGGCAGGATAAAGAGACTCATGGAAAAGATACCGCTGACCCGCGCGGGCCACACCGCGCTGGACAAAGAACTAAAAACCCTCAAGTCGGTGGAACGCCCGGCGGTCATCAAGGCCATTGCCGAGGCGCGCGAACATGGCGACCTGTCGGAAAACGCCGAATATCATGCCGCCCGCGAAAAGCAGAGCTTCATCGAAGGCCGCATCAAGGAAGTCGAATCCATCCTTGGCCGTGCCGACATTATCGACACCTCGAAGCTGTCCGGCGCCATCAAGTTCGGCGCCCGCGTGACGCTGCTGGACGAGGATACCGAGGAAGAGAAGACCTATCAGATCGTCGGCGAACCCGAAGCCGACATCGAGAAGGGCCGACTGAACATCAAGTCGCCGCTGGCCCGTGCCCTGATCGGCAAGGAAGAGGGCGACAGCGTCGAGGTGCGCACCCCCGGCGGGGATCGGGCCTATGAAATTCTGACCATTGTCTATGGCTGACAGCGACCGGACGGGGCGTCCCCACTCGGGTCCCGCCCCGGGCCCGTCGTCCCGGCGCACAGGGGCCACGGCGATCATCGCCATCGGTGCCGGCACGGCGCTTGTTTGGGCGGCCCTTTACCTGCTCGTGTTGCCGCGTGCGGGCGACGGGTTGCTGGGCACGGTCCTTGGCCTTGTCCTGCCATTGGTGCTGATCTGCCTTGCCACCGCCCTGGCCCGCGCCCTGCATCAGGCGCGCGCCGAACTGGAGGTCCTGAAAGCACAGCAGACCGCACCGCAGGTGCGCCCGGAAAAGACGCCGCCGCCGCGCACGTCCGATCCCGTGCCGCTGTCGGTTTCGGCCATGCCGCTGTCAGATCCGCAACCGGCGCTGCCGATGGATCCGGTGCCGGCGCAACCGCTGGCCCTGACCGACCTGATCCGCGCCCTGCATTTCCCCGAAACGCAGGATGATGCCGAGGGGTTCCGCTCGCTCGCCCGCGCCCTGAAGGATCCGCAGTCCCGGCAGGTGGTTCAGGCCGCGCAGGACATGCTGACGCTGCTGTCCCAGGATGGCATCTACGTCGATGACATCGACGGCGCGCTGCCCGATGCGGCCACCTGGCAGGCCTTCGCCGAGGGCGCACGCCACGATGTAGCCATCGGGCTGGCCCTTTTCCAGGACACGCCCGAAGCCGAAAAATGCCGCCGACAGTTGCACACCAACACGGTTTACCGCGACACGGTCCACCATTTCCTGCGCCGCTTCGATCACCTGATCACCAGCCGTCTTCCGGATCTGGACGAGCCCGCCATTACCGCCCTCACTGCCACCCGCAGCGCCCGCGCCTTCCTGCTGCTGGGCGCGGCCGCCGACATGTTCGGCCCGCGCTGAGCACAGCTGTCGGGCAATGGTCCCGGGGGAGATGGGTCATCGGGGGAAGGCTCCCCTACCCGCCCCGCACCCCAAAGCTGCCATAGGGCACGAAGCGCACCGGATCGCCGGGGGAAATCTCGCGGGCGTCTTCGTCCAGTTCCACCAATCCGCAAGCCCAGCTTAGCCCCGAGACCCGGCCCGAGCCTTCCGAGGCAAAGACCTCTGCCCGCCCATTCGCATCCAGCCGCGCGCGCAGATATTCCCGCCGCCCGGCCTTCTTGCGCTTGGAAAATGCGGCCGGAACGCTGAATCCCTGCGGCACGGGCCAGCCCTGCCCGGACAGCGCCGCCAGCATCGGACGCGCGAAAACCAGGCTGCAGACGAAGGCCGCCACCGGGTTGCCCGGCAGGCCGACCACCGGCACCCCCTGCCATAGCGCGAGCGCCAGTGGCCGCCCCGGTTTCATTGCCACGCGCCAGGTCTGCAAGTTCCCCTCTTCGCGCAGCAGGGCCGAGACGTGATCTTCATCTCCTGCCGAAGCCCCGCCCGAGGTCAGCACCGCATCCACCTGCGCCGCCGCGCCATCCAGCGCCGCGCGCACGGCATCGCGCGTGTCGGCGACCTGCCCCAGGTCCACCGCCGTATGCCCCCAGTCCGCGATCAGCCCCAGCAACATCGGACGGTTGGCGTCGAAGGTCTTGCCGGGATCCATGTCTTCCCCCGGCGCCACCAACTCGTCACCGGTTGATACCACGCCCACCCGCAGCGGCCTGTGAACCGCGACCTCGGCCAGCCCGGTGGCGGCCAGCAGCGCCAGGTCCGGCGGGCCAAGCCGGCGGCCTGCGACCAGAACCTCGGCCCCGGCCTGCACATCCTCGCCGGCCTTGCGGGCATTTGCGCCGGGCTTCACCGGACCCTCGAACGCCACCTGCCCGCCGCCAAGCGCGCAGTCTTCCTCCAGCACCACGGTATCGACCCCCTCGGGCAGCAGCGCCCCGGTCAGGATGCGGATCGCGTGGCCCTCGGGGACGCGGCCATGAAACGGTGCCCCGGCGGCGGCGCGGCCGTCCACCAGCGGCAGAACCTGTGGCCCCGCGCCGATCGAAGCCCCGGCAAAACCATAGCCATCCACCGCCGAATTGGCGCCGGGCGGGTTGGCGCGCCGGGCGACGGCGGGTTCAGCCAATACCCGGCCAAGGGCCTGCGACAAGGGCAGGCGTTCAGTGCCGGTCACCGGGCGGATCCGGGCGCGCAGGGCGTCCAGAGCGTCGGCCACCGGTGTCCAAACGACGCCTTGCGGCAGGGCGAAACAATCGTTGCGCAGCGGTGGCGGGCGCAGCGGCTGATCGCCCCGCGCCGCCTGACGCAACTGCGCTTCGGCCCCGGCGCCCAGAATCCAGCCTTCCGCCAGTGCCCCGGTCGGCGCGGCGGACAAAAGCGGACCAAGGCCGTCGCTTGCGGCCAGCCGGGACAGTGCGCGGGCCAGCACCTCGACCTGCACCGCGTCCTTGATGGCGGCAGGATCCTCGGCCATCTGCGCTAAGACCGCCTCGGCCAGAATCGAGGGGTAGACCTCGGCCAGAACCACACTCGCCTCGACACTTGGCTCGAACGGCCAGACCGCGATGCGCCCGGCCAGCGCGCGCCGCAGCCGCGCCAGAACCGGCAGCCCCATCAGGGTCTGCGAGCCCACGGCCCCAGCCCCGGCCAACTGCCAGCAAGAGAACGCCCCGGGCAGGTGTCTTTCGACCTGACGACGTTCCGCCAATCCGGTGGCGGCGCGGTCCAGCCCGCTTGTGCCGCGCGGCAGCCCCACGATCTCGCGCTTCAGGCCATTGCCCCAGAACGGCCCGTCGCCAGGGAAGCGGGCGTTGATCTCTGCGGCCAGATCGAAACGGTTGTTGTTCTCGGGCGTGTCGGTGATCCGCGCCTCGACCCACTCCCACAGGGCCAGCGCATCGGCGCGCCCGGTCAGCGCCTCGGCGAATCCCGCCGGATAGCCGAAGGCAAAATCGAAGCCGGCCAGAACCCGGCGACCGGCGCGCAGTTCGGCCTTAAGAAACTCCCGCAGGGCGGCTTCGGCCACCTGACGATTGCGGTGATAGACCGGCGGCTCGGCATCGCCATTCCGGGCGACACAGGTCCAGATGGCATCAGCCTTGGGCGTGGCCCCGCGATCCTTGCCGCCGGACCAATCGACCACCAGCACCGTGTCGAATCGCGTCACAGCCCGACCTCGGCCAGGATGAAATCCGCAATGGCGCCAGTATCGTCCAGATCGAACCGAGGCACCGTCAGATCGGGCAACACCATGTCCGAGGCCACGGCGCGGATCGTCGGATCCTCGGGTGCGATCAGCGCGTGTCCGGCCGCCTGCCGCCAGGCTTCGATCTTGGGATGCCGCTCGCGCTTGTAGCCCTCGATCAGCACCAGATCGACCGGCGACAGCTTGTCCAGCAGCAGTTCCAACGGCGGCTCTGCCCGGTTGCGCAGTTCATGCATCAACGCCCAGCGATGGCCCGAGGCCACCAGAACCTCGCTCGCCCCCGCCTGCCGGTGCCGATGGCTGTCGCGCCCCGCATGATCCACGTCGAAGGCGTGATGGGCGTGTTTCACCGTCGAGACGCTGAGCCCCCGCCCGGTGATTTCGGTCACCAACCGTTCCATCAGCCCGGTCTTGCCCGCGTTCTTCCAGCCCGCGACGCCGAACAGCCTCATTGCACGCCCTCGCGCACCATCCGCTCGGCGCGGGCCAGATCCTCGGGCGTGTTGATGTTGAAGAAGGCGTCGTCGTGGAATGCGGTCGAGGCCGCGCCATGCTTGTCGGTCCACAGCACCACCTTGCGCAAACCATCCTCAAGCGCGGCCCGCAGATCGGCGCGCAGCGCCACGGGCCACAGCCCGAAGGTCGGGTGCCGGGTCATCCGCCCGCCTTCCTGCGTGGCAGCCAGCGCAATCGGCGTGGCGGCGCGTTCGGCGGCGCGCGCCAGACGCGGCGCAAGGTCGGCGGGAAAGAACGGCGTGTCGGCGGCGGCGGTGATGATATGGGTCAGCCCCGCCTCGGCTGCCCAGTCGAGACCGGCCAGAACCCCCGCCAGCGGGCCCGGATACCCCGGCAGGCTGTCACCCCGGACCGGCAACCCGTATTCGGCAAAGCGCGCCGCATCGCCGTTGGCGTTCAGCATCATCGGCCCCACCTGCGGCCCCAGGCGGTCGATCACCCGGTCCAGCAGGCTGCGCCCCCCCAGCACCAGCGCGCCCTTGTCGCCGCCGCCCATGCGCCGCGCCTGACCGCCGGAAAGAATCACGCCGCCAAGGTTCAGCACACCAAAACTCATGCCGGTGCCCCCTTGCGGCGGTGGCGGCGGTCCTCGGCCGGTTGGGCCTCCGGATCCGCGTCCCAGACCAGCCGTTCTGCCCCACTGAGGCAGACGAACCGCTGGCCGCGCATCCGGCCGATCAGGGTCAGCCCCACCTGCCGCGCGATCTCTACCCCCCAGGCCGTGAAGCCCGAGCGCGAGGCGAGCACCGGAATGCCCATCAGCGCGGTCTTGATCACCATCTCCGAGGTCAGCCGCCCGGTGGTATACAGCACCTTGTCCGCGCCCGAGGCGCCTTCGGTCACCATCCAGCCCGCGATCTTGTCCACCGCGTTGTGACGACCGACGTCTTCCATGTAGACCAGCGGCTGATCTCCCTTGCACAGCACCGAGCCATGGATCGCCCCGGCCTCAAGGTAGAGGCTGGGCAGCGTGTTGATCTGCCGTGCCAGCGCATAAAGGTCCGAGGTCCGCACCTGCGCAGGCGGCAGTTCCAGCCCCTCCAGCCCCTCCATCATGTCGCCAAAGACCGTGCCCACGGCGCAGCCCGAGGTTCGGGTCTTCTTCTTCAGCTTGTCCTCATGGTCGGTCTGTTCGGCGGTGCGCACCACCACCACTTCCAACTCGGCATCGAAATCGACGCCGGTGATCACATCGCTGTCGCGCAGCATCCCCTGGTTGCGCAGGAACCCGACGCCCAGATATTCGGGATAATCCCCGATGGTCATCGCCGTCACGATCTCGCGGCTGTTCAGATAGATGGTCAATGGCCGCTCCTCGACCACCGACAGGTCGCAGGGCTGGCCAGTGTGATCCACGCCGGTGACCGCACGGGTCAAACCGGGGGCCTTGGGGTCTGGAGCGATCAGCAATGCGCGTGTTTCGGGTCGCTCGGACAATTGCCTCTCCTGCCTGCTTGGCGTAGCTCGGGATTGTTCACAGGACGTTAAGGAGTCGCCGTGACAGGTTCCAGCGCGAATTCATCCCAAGGCGGTGTCATCGCAGGCAGTTTCGGCAAAGGTGCGGTGGCCGGCGCCCCGTTCCTGCTGGTCATCATCCCCTTCGCCTTGCTCTTTGGCGTGGTCGGCACCGAGGCCGGTCTGAATCTGGCGCAGGTCATGGGGTTCTCCATGCTGGTGATCGCCGGCGCTGCGCAGTTCACAGCCGTGCAACTGATGGTCGAAGATGCGCCGACGCTGATCGCGCTGCTGACCGCGCTGGCCGTCAACCTGCGGATGGCAATGTACTCGGCCTCGCTTGTGCCCTACCTCGGTGCGGCGCCACTGTGGCAGCGGCTGCTCATCTGCTACGGTCTGGTTGACCAGACCTATGCGGTGTCAATCGCGCGCTTCGAAAGCCCGCCGGCAATGACCGTCAGCGACCGCGTCGCCTATATCCTCGGCGCCTTCACGATGATCGCCATTCCCTGGTACGCCGCGACGCTGCTGGGCGCGGTCCTGGGCGCCGCGATCCCGCCGGGGCTGCCGCTGGATTTCGCGGTGCCCATCACCTTCCTGGCCCTGATTGCCCCGGCGCTGAAAACCCTGCCGCATGTGGTGGCAGCCCTCACGTCCACCTGCATGGCGCTGGCCTTCAGCTGGATCCCCTACAGCCTGGGCCTGATCGTGGCCGCCGTGCTGGCCATGGCCGCCGGGGCGGCCTGCGAGATCTGGATGGAGCGTCGCGCATGACCCAATCCGATGCCACCGTCTGGGCCGTGATCGTCGGCCTCGGGATCGGCACCTTCCTGATCCGCTTCTCGTTTCTGGGACTGGTGGGCGATCGCCCGCTGCCGAACTGGCTGTTGCGCCTGCTGCGCTACACGCCGGTGGCGGTGATGCCGGGCCTCGTGGCGCCGCTGATCCTGTGGCCCGAGGCCACCGGCGGCACACTGGATCCGGCCCGCCTGGCCGCCGCCGCGGTCACCCTTGGCGTCGGCCTCTATACGCGCAACGTCGTGGCTTCGGTGCTGGTGGGTATGGTCACGCTCTTCGCGCTTCTGGCCCTGATCCCCTGACCCGTTCTTCTTGGGACAAATACTCCCGCCGGAGGCGATCCCCCGCCCCGCAACAGGTCTAGTCGTTGAATTCCAGGTCCAGGTCCGACCAGTCGTCGGGGCTGTCATCCACGTACAGCCGCGTAACAACACCGGGATAGGCATCGAACGACCGCTCGGCCTTGCGCGGCCGCCAGGTCATCGGGAAATCCTCGAAGCCGGGCAGTTGCCGCAGCACGCCTGTGATCGACAAGGTACAGCGCGCCGGCCCGACCGAACCCACCTGCTGCACCAGCGCCAGCGCCTGCGCGGCGACTTCGGGCGGCACCTCAAGGGTCTGGGCCTTGATGCGATAGGTGATCCGCGCGTGATAGTTGAAGAACCAGTTTTCCATGCCGGGGGTGAACCCGTAATGGACATCACCGCGCTCGGGCGCCAGCGGATGCCGCCAGCTTCCAGCGGGGTTGAAGACCACCCGTTCCGGCCCGTTGATGATCAGCGCCGAATGGGCGCCGCTGTCATCGGCGTTGCGGATCGAGGTGACCAGCGTCAGCGACGGCGGCGCGCTGGACACATAGCGGGCCTGCGCGATCTCGACAGGGCCCGCCTGCGGCGTCGGCTGCGCGCAGGCACCAAGAACAACCAATCCCGCCATCAGAACGAGGGCGCGACACAAGACTGAAGATAACCGCATCTCGGCGCGCCCGGGTCGGATCAGCCGTTGACCAGACCCATGAAGATCAGAATGCAGATGCAGACCACGGCCCCGTAGGCCACAGTCTTGGTGAAGCCCTCGAAGGTCTTTTCCTGGACACTGATGTCCATCTCGCCGTGCTTGTAATCAGACATAGGTGATCTCCCTTTTACGCCCGAACCGCTTTAGCGCAGCCAGAGAGGCGTGTCACGCCCCTGATTCCGCGCACAAAATGTCACAGTGCCTGCCACAGCCACGCGCCGTCGTCCCGACGCCAGCGTCGCAGCTCGCCACGTTTCAACAGGTGGTTCAGATGCGCCACCGCCTCGACCAATGCCAATCCATAGGCGCTACCGCCGATTTCGCGCTTGAACAGTGGCAAAAAGCAGTCCCCGGCGGTCTGCGGCGTGGCCAGATGGGCACGCAACCGCGCCAGCGCACCATGATGATTGTCTTCAAGCTGGCGCATCCGCAGCGGCAGGCCGGTGAAGGGCAGCTTGTGCCCCGGCAGCACGAAATGGCGATCCTCGGCAAGGTCCGCAAAGCGTTGGCAGCTGTCGAACCAATCGCTCAGCGGATCGGCCTCGGGCTCGGTCGCGTAGACACCGATATTGGGCGAGATCGACGGCAGAAGCTGGTCGGCGCCCAGCACCAGATCATCGTCCCGGCTCCAGAGCGTGGCCTGTTCGGGCGCATGGCCATTGCCGATGCGCACGTCCCAGGCGCGCCCCCCGAAGCGGATCACATCCCCTTCGGCGATTCGCGTGAAGCCCAGCGGCAAGGGCGTCACCACATCGGCAAAATTGAAGGGACGTTCGGACAGGCGCTGTTCCAGAATATCCGGCGCCATGCCGGCGCTGCGCCAGAAGGCTTCGGTTTCGGGGGCCACCTGGGGCTGTTCATCCAGCGTCAGCATCCGCGCGAACAGCCACGCGGTGCGGGTGCAGATCAACTCGGCCCCGTGGTCTGTCTGGAACCAACCCGCCAGCCCGACGTGATCGGGATGATGGTGGGTGACGATGACTCTTACCACCGGCTTGCCCGCCAGCGGCCCGTCCAGCAGCGCCGTCCAGGCCGCTTTCGACCGTTTGGTGCCAATGCCGGTGTCAATTGCGGTCCAGCCGTCCGCGTCTTCGAACAGGTAGATATTGACGTGATCCAGCGCCATGGGCAGCGGCAGCCGCGCCCAGAGCACGCCCTCGGCCACCGCGATCACCTCTCCCGGCCCGGGGGCCTCGGGGAAGGGTGTCACGATCCCGGGGCGGATCGACGCGGTCACGTGCCCAGATCTTCCAGGCTGAGCGCATAGAGGTCATCGGCACCGACCCGCACTTCCTCCAGCAGGCCCAGGTATTCCGGCAACAGCCGTCCCATGTAGATCCGCGCCAAGGCCGTGCGCGGACCGTCGCCGCCCTCGGCCAGCGCCGCCTTCAGATGATAATGCGCGCCCAGTACGCGGGCAAAGGCCCGCAGATAGGCCACCGCCCCGGCGAACCGCTGATTGGCGTCGGACTGGCCGACCAGCCACTCGGTGGTTTCGCGCAGGCTTTCCGAGGCATTCCAGACCGCGTCGGCCAGGTCCGGAAGGCGGGTGCGGGCGGATTCGGCCTGGGTTTCGATCTCTTCCAGCAGGCGATAGGCGGCCTCGCCCCCGTCCATCAACTTGCGGCCGACCAGATCCATGGCCTGGATGCCGTTGGTGCCCTCGTAGATGGCGGTGACGCGCACGTCACGGCTGAATTGCGCCGCCCCGGTTTCCTCGATCACGCCCATGCCGCCATGCACCTGCACGCCTTCGCGGGACACCTCGATGCCAACGTCCGTCCCGAAGGCCTTGGCGATGGGGGTCAGGAAAGCGGCACGCGCCGACCAGTCGGCCGAGCCTGTGGCGGTTTCCATGTCGATGGCCACGGCGCAGGCCAGTTCGATGGCGCGCGCGGCAAAGATATCGGCCTTCATCGCTGTCAGCATCCGCCGCACATCCGCATGATCGACGATGGTGGGGTGCCCGGTGGGGGTGCGGCCCTGCTTGCGTTCCAGCGCATAGGCCAGCGCGTGCTGATAGGCGCCTTCGGCGGTTCCCACACCCTGCGCCCCGACGTTCAGGCGGGCGTTGTTCATCATGGTGAACATGGCCGCGATGCCGCCGTGCGGGGCACCGACCAGCCAGCCCGTGGCCCCATCGAACTGCATCACCGCGGTGGGCGAGCCGTGCAGGCCCATCTTGTGTTCAAGGCTGACCACGCTCAGGCTGTTGGCCACGCCGGGTTTGCCGGCTTCGTCGGGGATGAACTTGGGCACCAGGAACAGGCTCAGCCCCTTGGTGCCGGGCTTGCCGTCGGGCAACCGCGCCAGCACCAGATGGCAGACGTTCTCGGCCACGTCGTGATCGCCCCACGAGATGAAGATCTTCTGACCGGTGATCGCATGGGTGCCGTCGCCGTTGTCCGCGGCCTTGGAACTGAGCGCGCCCACGTCCGACCCGGCCTGCGGTTCGGTCAGGTTCATGGTGCCGGTCCATTCGCCCGAGATCAGCTTGGGCAGGTAGAGCGCCTTCAAGTCGTCGCTGGCATGGGCTTCCAGCGCCTCGATCTGGCCCTGGCTGAGCAGCGGACACAGTTGCAGCGACAGGCAGGCCCCCGACATCATGTCGTTCAGCGCCACCGACAGGGCAAAGGGCAGCCCCATGCCGCCATGTTCGGGGCTGGCCGAGATGCCGACCCAGCCGCCCTCGGCAATCGCCCTGTAGCCTTCGGCAAAGCCCGGAGAGGTCCGCACCACGCCGTTTTCCAGCCGCGCGGGGGTCAGGTCGCCGGCCCGGTTCAGCGGCGCCATGATGTCAGCGCAAAGCCGCCCGGCCTCGGTCAGGATCGCCTCGCAAACATCCGCCGTGGCCTCGGAAAACCGGTCGGTGGCCGCGACCTGAGCCAGATCCACCACGTGATCCAGCGTGAACTTGAACTCCGACACGGGGGCGGTATAGGGCATCATCTTCCTCTCAAAAGGCGCAACGGCACAAAGCGGGCCTGTTGTGCCCGTCCCGGCACCAGACTAATCAAGCGATCATGGCACACAATCAAGACGCGGCGTCACAATCGCCTGACCGCAAGACCCGGATGCTGGCGCCGGATGCCGAGGGGATCAACGTGGCCGCCGCGCTGTTGCGTGCGGGCAGCCTCGTCGCCTTCCCGACCGAGACGGTCTACGGGCTGGGCGCGGATGCGCGCGACGATGCGGCGGTGGCCGGGATCTATGCCGCCAAGGCGCGGCCATCCTTCAACCCGTTGATCGTGCATCTGCCGGATCTGGACGCGGTCCGAACCATCGCCCAGGTCGGCCCCGCCGCGGAAGCCCTTGCCGCCGCCTTCTGGCCCGGTCCGCTGACACTGGTGCTGCCGGTTACCCCCGCAAGCGGGTTGTCGCGGCTGGTCACTGCCGGGTTGGAGACCGTGGCCGTGCGGGTGCCGGTCGCGCCCCTTGCGCAGGAATTGCTGCGCGCGGCGGCGATTCCGGTGGCCGCGCCTTCGGCCAACCCCTCGGGCCGGATCAGCCCGACCCACGCCGCCCATGTGATGCAGGGGCTGGAGGGGCGCATCGATGCCGTGCTGGACGGCGGCGCCTGCGCGGTGGGGGTGGAAAGCACCATTCTGGACGTGACCGGACCGCCGATGCTGCTCAGACCCGGCGGCCTGCCCGCCGAGGTTTTGGAAGCGGCCCTTGGTGCGCCCTTGGCCCGGTTGCCAGACCATCAGCCCGACCGGCCCTCGGCCCCCGGACAGCTGACATCGCACTATGCCCCGAACGCCCGCCTGCGCCTGAATGCACAAGCGCCGCGTACGGGGGAAACGCTGCTGGGCTTCGGCCCGGTGGAGGGTGCCGTGCTGAACCTGTCGCGCAACGCCGATCTGGTGGAAGCGACGGCCAACCTGTTTGCCATGCTGCATAAACTGGACACGCCCGAGGTCACCACCATCGCGGTCTCGCCGATCCCCGACCATGGGCTGGGAACGGCCATCAATGATCGGTTGACGCGGGCCGCCGCGCCGCGCGCGTGACCGGTGCGGGTCATGCCGGGTTTGGCGGGAGGGAATTGTGGCGCGGTCGGATGAGTATTTTTGCCAAAAAGAAATGGGGGTATCGGCTCAGGCGCGCCCGGCGGCACCGGACAGGGTCAGCGGATCGATGCCCATGAGGGCCAGCGCGGCTGTCCATTTGGCGTCGCTGTCGGCAGAAAACACGATCTGCTCGTTGGCCTCGCCCACAAGCCAGGCGTTTTCCTGCAATTCGGTTTCGATCTGCCCCGGCCCCCAGCCGGAGTACCCCAGCGCCAGCAGGCAGGCGTGCGGGCCGCTGCCGCGCGCAATGTCTTCGAGAATGTCCTGCGTCGCGGTCATCCCGAAGCGGGCGTCGACCTGCAGGGTGCCCGCCGCGCCGTGATAGTCCGCCGAGTGCAGCACGAAGCCCCGCGCGTGCTCCACCGGCCCGCCCAGGTAGACCACGGGCATCGGCCCCTGATCCGCGCCGGGGTCGATCGACAGTTGCTCGAGCAGCAGCGGGAAGGACAATTCCCGCGCGGGGTGGTTGATCACCAGCCCCATGGCGCCCTCGTCCGAATGCGCGCACAGGAAGATCACGCTTTTCTGGAAGCGCGGGTCGGCCATGCCCGGCATGGCGATCAGCAATTTGCCGCTGAGATCCATCGCTGTGTCATCACCCTGTGTCATCCTTCAAGGATGGGGCAAACACCACCCCTTCTTCAAGGGGGCGCGACACCTTGGTAAGATACTCTCCGGATTGTGACTTTTCTCGGGGATCGGGGCATGGCAAGCCGGTCTCATGACATCACTTCGCACCCTGCTTGCAACCTCTGCCCTTGCCCTCTGTGCCGGGGCGTCGACTGTCGCGGCCCAGGAGATGGGCGACCTGATCGGGATCACCGTTCTGGATGGCTGGCAGACCGAGCGCGGTACCGTGATGGCCGGGCTGCGGATCACGCTGGACGCCGGGTGGAAGACCTATTGGCGCAATCCCGGCGACAGCGGCATTCCTCCGCAGTTCGACTGGGGCGCGTCCGACAATCTGAAGGCGGTGCAGGTTTATTGGCCCCGGCCCGAGATTTTCCAGGACGCCGGTGCCGAAACCCTTGGCTACAAGGATGAATTCGTCTTGCCGGTGGAGCTGTTTCCGCGCGATGCCTCGGCCCCGGTACGGCTGGACGGGCTGGCCTCGGTCGGTGTCTGCCGCGATGTCTGCGTGCCGGTGGACGCGGTGTTTGGCGGCACCGTCGGCCAGGGCGACCGGGGCCACGAGGGCGCCATTCGCGGCGCGCTGGCCGCGCAACCCGACCGGGTGGACGGGCCGCGCACGGTGTCCTGCCGGGTGAATCCCATCGCCGATGGCTTGCAACTGACCGCGCGAATCGCCGTGCCCCCGCAGGGCACGACCGAGCGGGTGGTGTTTGAAACCGGACGGCAGGACCTGTGGATTTCGGCGCCCGTGAGTTCACGGGAGGGTCACATTCTTGTGGCCACCGCCGAGCTGGTGCCGCCCGAGGCCCAGCCCTTTGCCTTCAGCCGGTCGGACCTGCGGGTGACCGTCCTGGGCCAGACGCGCGCGGTCGAGATGAAGGGCTGCTCCGCTTCCTGAGCGGTCAGGCCGCCCGGCGCCGCATCTGCAAGGTCGCGGCGATCACGTAGACCAGCACCGTCACCAGAACAGCGCCCGCGGCGAAGATCGCGAAGGCCAGGCCGATGGCGCCGGTCTGGGGCAGCGGTCCCAGCGGCAGCAGCATGGTCCCGGTCACGATCTGCGCGCCCAGCGTCACCGCAAACCAACCCGCCAGAGCCGCGGCCAGACCCGCCGAGGCCCAGGCGGCCACCCCGCCCCGTCGCCCGGCCCGCAGCGCGCGCCGCCCGGCCCGCAGGCTTTGCGAGAAGTCCTGCCCCGCCGCCAGCAGCGCCGGCACCACGAACAGCACCATCACCACGCCGAAGCCCAGCCCGTAGACCAGCGTGATCACCGTGGGCTTCAGGAACAGCGCCTGCACCGAACGTTCGTACAGCAGCGGCGCCAGCCCCAGCACCGTGGTCAGTGTGGTCAGCAGCACCGGGCGCAGACGATCGCAGACCGCATCGACGATGGCCGGACGCAGGCCGCGCGTCTTGCCGTAGTCGTCCACGGTGGTGATCAGCACGATGGAATCGTTGATGATGATCCCGGTCATGCCGATCAGCCCGACCACCGAGAACATCGACAGCGGCACATCCCAGGTGTAGTGGCCCCAGATCGTGCCGACCAGGCCGAAGGGAATGATCGCCATGATGACCAGCGGCCGCGCCCAGCTGGCAAAGATCCAGGCCAGCGTCAGATAGATCCCCAGCAGGCACAGAGTGAAACCGACCGAGGCATCGGAGAGGAATTCGTTTTCCTGTTCGGCCAGCCCCGACAGGCGCCAGCTGACCTGATACTCGGCCTCGATCCTGGGCAGGATCTCGGCGCGCAGGGTCTCGAGGATTTCCTCGGCGCGGGCGGCATCATCGTCCGAGATGTCGCCGCTGACGGTGATGGTCTGCACCCCGTTCTTGCGGGTGATGGTCGAGAACCCCGGCTCTTGCCGCACGGTGACCAGGTCGGCCAGCGGCACGTATTGCCCCGACGGCGCGCGCAGCAGCAGGCTTTGCAGGTAGTCGGCGGTCTGTTCTTCCTCGGCGACCTCGACCCGGATCGTGGCGGTGCGGATGCCATCGGGGAAGCGCGCGGCCTCGATCCCGTTCAGGCGCTGGCGCAGGACCCGGCCGACATCGTCGATCGTGAAGCCCAGAACGCGGGCCTGCGGGGTCAGGTCGAGGATGATCTCGTCCTTGTCCCACGACATGCTGTCCTGCACCGCCGAGACCTCGGGATAGATCACCACCTCGCGCTTCAGCGCTTCTGCGGCCTCCTTCAGGCGGCGCGGATCAGAGCCGTACAAGCGCACGTCCAGCGCATCGCCGCCGGGGCCGGAACGCCAGCCGCGAAAGCTGATTTCCTCGGTCTGCGGCAGGCGGCGGGTTTCTTCCTGCAGGGCAGCGACGAAGGCGAAGGCGGAATAGGGGCGCAGGTCGGCGTCGATCAGGTCGATGGCCAGCGATCCCAGCAGATCGTTGTCCTTGTTCTCGGCCGAGGCGATGCCGCGCCCGGTGGTGCCGCCCAGTTGCGCCAGCACATAGGCCAGCGGGTTGGCGCCATGTTCGGCTTCCAGACGCTCGGCCACCACTTCGGCGGCGCGCTGCATCTCGACCATCTGGGCAAAGGTGTCTTCGCGGGTGGCGCCTTCGGCCATGGCGAAATTGCCGGTGACCGAACCCTGTTCCGGCGCATTGAAGAACCGCCAGGTCACCTTGCCGTCCAGGAACAGCACCACCTGCGTGGACAGGATCAGCAGCACCCCGGCAATCACCGGGTAGCGGGCGGTGATGACCAGCCCGATCAGCGGGCGGAACAGATGCTCGCGCAGCCAGCGGAAGCCTTCATTGAACTTTCGGCTGGGCCAGTCGTACCAATGGTCCTGCGCGGTGTGCATCAGCGCGTGGCGCATGTGGTGCGGCAGGATCAGGAAGCATTCCACCAGCGAGGCCGCCAGCACCGCCACCACGGTGATCGGAATGTCGCGGATCAACTCTCCGAACCGGCCGCCGATGGTAGTCAGGGCCCAGAAGGCGATGATCGTGGTGATGGTGGCCGAAAACACCGGCAGCGCCATGCGGCGGGCGGCGTTGATGGCGGCGTCCTCGGGGCTTTCGCCCAGCCGCCGGGCGCGAAAATCGGCGTGCTCGCCCACGACGATGGCATCGTCCACCACGATCCCGAGGGTGATGATCAGCCCGAACAGCGAGATCATGTTCAGCGACACCCCGCCCGCGTACATGATCGCCACCGCCGTCAGCATCGCCACCGGGATCCCGGCGGCCACCCACAGCGCGGTGCGGGCGTTGAGGAACAGGAACAGCAGCCCCACCACCAGCGCCAGCCCGGTCAGCCCGTTGGTGAACAGGATGTTCAGACGCCCGGTGATGGCCTCGGACCGGGTGCGGATCAGGTCGATGTGGACGCCGGCGGGCAGGTCCAGCTCCATCTCGCGCGCCACCTCCTCGACGGTGTTCTGCAGCTTGATGGCGTCGCCCTGGGCTGAACGGTCGACGCGCAGCGATATCGCCGGATTGACGCCCACGTAGTAGGCCTGTTCGCGATCCACGCCGCCGGTTTCAAGGCGGGCGATATCGCCGATGGTCAGCGTGGTGCCATCGGGTTCGGAGCGCAGGGCGATGGTGGCAATTTCATCGGCGCTGCGCCGCTCGGTGCCGCTGCGCAGACGGGCATTGGCGGCATCGACGTCGCCGGCGGGTTCGGCGGCGGCCTCGGCGCCGATTGCGGCGGCGATCTCGGCCAGCGAGGTGTCATGCCGGATCAGGTCGCGGGTTTCGACGATGACCACGATCTCGGGCGCGGCGACGCCGCGCAGGGTGGTGCGGGTCACCCCGGCCTCGAACAGGCGCAGGGTCAGGTCGTCGGCGAACCGCGCCAGTTGCTCGACCCCGACGGGGCCGGTGATCACCACATCCGTCACCCGGTCGCGCCACGCCCGCCGGGTGACCTCGGGCGGATCGGAATCGTCGGGCAGGTCGATGACCGAGGCGACGGCGGTTTCCACATCCGCCTGCGCCTGCGCCATGTCCCAGCCGGGTTCGAACTCCATCGACAGGGTGGCGCGGCCTTCGCGGGAATTGGCGGTGGTCTCCACGGCGCCATCCACGTCGCGCACCGCCGGCAGCAGCGGGCCGATGATGGCGCGGTCCACGTCCTCGGGTCCGGCCCCGTCCCAATCGACACGGATGTTGATTTCTTCCAGAACCACGTCGGGAAAGAACTGGGCGCGCATCTGGGGGGCGGCGGCCAGCCCCAGCACTACAAGGATCACCAGCAGCAGGTTGGCGGCGGTGCCGTGGCGGGTGAAATAGGCGATGATGCCGCCGCGCATCGCGTCACCGGAGGGCAGTTGGGGCAGGTGCATGGCCTAGCCTCCCATCCGCTCTTCGATGCGTTCGACAACGCGGGCGGGCACCTCGTCCTGCGCAAGGATCGACAGTACCCGGTCGCGCGCCTCGGCCGGCATCCGGTTGTTGCCCTGCACCGCGGCGATCAGGCGGGCGCGATGTTCGGGGGTCAGGGTGACCATTGGTTCGGGCTCGGGCGCTTCGGTGCCTTCGGGACGGATCGGCCGGACCTTCAGACCGGTGCCCAGCGACGGGATGCGTTGCGCCACCACCTCGGCTCCGACTAGATCGGGCGCACGGACCAGAACCGTGTCGCCTTGCCGCCGGATCAGTTCCACCTGATGCGCCTGCAGCCGGTCATCGTCGCCCACCACCAGCACCGCGCCGTCGCTGCCAAGGGCGCGGGCCGGCAGACGGGCGACACCACCGATGGGCGCCTCGCGGATCTGCACGGTGACGATATCGCCGGGGCGAAAGCCCACGGACGTGCTGAGCCGGGCAAAGACCTCGCGCCCGGACTGACCCTCGCCGACCTCGGCGCTGACCCGCTCGATGGCGCCCTCGGCACGCAGGTTCAGACCGGCCACATCCATCCGCACCTCGATCGGGGCGCGGCGCAGGCCGCCGCTGTCATCCAGAAGACGGGCGTATTGGGCGGTGGACAGGCGAAAGGCCACCTCAAGGGCGGAAGGATCGACCAGCCGTGCCATGCGCTCATTGGCCGAGACCAGCCCGCCCTCGACCACCGTGACATCCGACAAGGTACCGGTGAACTTGGCGCGGATGCTTTTTTCGTCCAGCAGCCGCTGGGCTTCCTCCATGGCGATGCGGGAGCGGTCACGCTTGGCCGCCGCCTGTTCGATGCGGGTTTCCGCCGTAGCCACGGCCTGCCGCCGCGACACCACCGATTGCCGGGCCTGCGCAGCGGCCAGGGCGGCGGTTTCCACGGCAGAGACACTGCCGACCCCGCGATCCGACAGATCGTTCTGCCGCGACAGCGCCTGCGCCCGCAGATCGGCCTGTTCGATGGCCACGCCCAGTTCATCCTGCGCCAGTTCCAACGCGCGGCGGGAATCGCGCAGATCGGCCTCGGCCTCGGCCAGGTCGGCGCGGGCCAGCGCCAGGTCGGCCTTGGCCTTGGCCGGATCGATCAGGGCCAGTTGATCGCCCTCGGTCACTTCGCCGCCATCGCGGAAATCGGGCGACAGTTCGACCAGCTTGCCGGTGCTGGTGGCGCGCACCTCGAGAATGCGATGCGAGCGGATTTCACCGAACACATCCATCACCGGCACCACGCGCTCGGGCGTCACGGTCACCACGTTCACCGCCAGCACGACCTCACGCGCGGGGCGCTGACGGTCCTCTTCGGCCAACATCGCCTGCACAGCCCGATAGACCGAGGTCCCGGCCCAGCCGAGCGCCCCGAAGGTCAGTGCAAAGAGCAAAACGCCGGTCAGGGCGCGCCGCAGGAACAGCATCAGGTGACGTCCTCTTCACATCGGGTCCGGCTTTCCCGAACCCCTGTCAAATCTAGTCCGCGCGGGCCGCGCATCCAAGTTTCAGTGTCTTGAACGGATCACGCGGCTACTTCCGTCGCAAATGTTCGTCCAGACGCGGAAAAATTTCCACGAAATTGCACGGCATGTGCCGATAATCGAGTTGGTTGCTTAAAATTCCATCCCAGGCATCCTTGCATGCCCCCGGAGAGCCGGGCAACGCAAACAGATAGGTGCCCTGCGCCACACCACCGGTGGCGCGGCTTTGCACCGCCGATGTGCCGATCTTTTCCATCGACAGCAGGGTGAAAACCGTGCCGAACGCCTCGATTTCCTTTTCATAGACATCGCGGTGCGCCTCGACCGTCACATCGCGGCCGGTCAGACCGGTGCCGCCCGTGGAAATCACCACGTCGATTTCGGGGTCGGCGCACCAGGCGCGCAACTGATCGGCGATCTCGGCACGCTCGTCTCGCAGGATCTTGCGGTCGGCCAGCCGGTGGCCAGCCGCTGCGATTCGGTCCACCAGCACCTGTCCCGAGCGGTCGTCTTCCATCGCCCGGCTGTCGGACACGGTCAGGACCGCGATGCGGACCGGGATGAAGTCTTTGCTGTCGTCGATGCGTGCCATGAGATGTCTCCTTGCGTTGGCCGCACCTAAGCAGGGGCATGGCGCAAGGTCCAGCAAGCCTGCGTGTTTTCCACTGGTCCCGCACCGTGCGCACTGGCATGGTCGCCGCGCCATTGCCCGGAGCCTCCATGTCCAATCGCCCCCTGCTTGTCGCCGCCGCTTTTGCCACGCTGGCCCAGCTTCTGTGGGCCGGGAATTTCATCACCGCGCGGGCGCTGCGCGAGGTGATCGACCCGATCAACCTGAACTTCCTGCGCTGGCTGCTGGCGGCGCTGATCCTGTTGCCACTGGTGCTGCGCGACCGGCGCGCGATTGCCGCGGCCCTGCGCGCGCAGCCGTTGCAGATCCTGGCGCTGTCGGCCTTGGCCATCACCGGTTTCAACACGCTTCTTTATGCGGGCTTGCAGACCGCCACCGTGGCCGAGGCCGGGATCATCACCGGGCTGGCGCCGATCCTGATCCTGCTGTTGGCGCGATTCTGGGATGGCACCGCCCTGACCGGCGGCCAGATCGCAGGCAGCGCGCTGGCCTTTCTGGGCGCGCTTCTGGTGCTCAGCGGTCGGGATGTCGGGGGCGTCAGCGGCATCCGCGGTCCGGCGTTCCTGCTGGGGGCGGCCACGGCCTGGGCGGCCTATACGGTCGCCTACCAGCGCTTCAAGATCCCGCTGAAGCCCCTGTCGGCGCTGGGGTTGTTCGCGACCCTGGGCAGCCTGCTGATGCTGATGCTTGTCCCCTTCGCGCCCACGCCGATTCACCAGATCCCCCTGTCAGGAGAGGTGATCTTCGGTCTGGCCTACGTCGCCATCGGGGCGTCGATCCTGGCGCTGTATTCCTGGAACCGGGGGGTCAGCGTGCTGGGCCCGGCGCGGGTGGGAGTATTTCTGCAACTGATCCCGGTTTTCGCGATGATCCTGGGCGCACTGATCCTGGGCGAGACGGTGACCCCGCTGCAGATCGCCGGGCTGGCCTGCGTCTTTGGCGGCGTGCTTGTGGCACAGCGGCGCGGGCGGACCTCAGCCGTTCAGGCGCCCGCGCAACGCTAGCAGATCGGCCCAAGCCTCGCGCTTGGCGGCCGGGTTGCGCAACAGGTAGGCCGGGTGGAACATCGGCAGGGCCGGACGGCCGGTGGCCTCGCCCCAGGTGCCGCGCAGGCGGTTGATGCCTTTCTTGCCCAGCATGCCCTGGCAGGCGACATTGCCCATCAGCACCAGAACCTCGGGCGCGGCCAGATCCACATGGCGGCGGATGAACGGGCCCAGCATGGCGATTTCCTCGGGTGTCGGCGTGCGATTCTGCGGCGGCCGCCATGGCAGGATGTTCGAGATATAGACCGCGCGGTCCGGTTCCTCGGCCCGCCGATCCAGCCCGATGGCGGCCAGCATCCGGTCCAGAAGCTGCCCGGCGCGGCCCACGAAGGGCTTACCCTGCTGGTCTTCCTCGCGGCCCGGCGCTTCGCCGACGATCATCACCCGCGCGCCGGGCACACCGTCGGAAAACACCAGTTGCGTCGCGCCCAGCTTCAGGTCGCAATGGGCAAAGGCCTCCATCGCCGCGCGCAGGGCGGGCAGATCGTTTGCGGCCTCGGCCATCGCCTGCGCTTCGGCCACGGGGTCGACCTGCGGGGCGGCCATCGGTGCGGCCACCGCTGCCGCCGGAACCGCCTGCGCGGGCGGCGTCTGCGCCACCGGATCGGCATAGCGGTTCACCGGCGCCTCCCCGATGGGAAGATCGGCACCCATTTCGGCCTGCCAGTCCAGCAGCGCCTTGAGTGCTTCGGCTTCGGATCCGTGATACATGGCCGCGACCCTATCGCCGCGCGAAGGCCCGCGCAATTGCGCCCGCGCCGCTTGCCGCCTTTGGCGCGCCCCCGTATAACCCCGGCGACACGCAGACAGATCGGGGCGCGCATGACCTACCGCGGACGGCACCTCTTGGGCATTGAACCGCTTCACCCGACCGAGATCACGACGCTTCTGGATCTGGCCGACAGCTATGTGGACCTGAACCGGCGGGCGCAGAAACGTTCCGACGTGCTGGCCGGTCTGACCCAGATCAACATGTTCTTCGAAAACTCGACGCGCACGCAGTCCAGTTTCGAACTGGCGGGCAAGCGGCTGGGCGCGGACGTGATGAACATGGCGATGCAGGCCAGTTCGATCAAGAAGGGCGAAACCCTGATCGACACGGCGATGACCCTGAACGCCATGCATCCCGACCTTCTGGTGGTGCGCCACCCGCATTCGGGCGCCGTGGACCTGCTGGCCCAGAAGGTCAATTGCGCGGTGCTGAACGCCGGCGACGGACGCCACGAACACCCCACCCAGGCGCTGCTGGACGCGCTGACCATCCGCCGCGCCAAGGGCCGCCTGCACCGCCTGAACATCGCCATCTGCGGTGATATCGCCCACAGCCGCGTGGCGCGATCCAACATCCTGCTGCTGGGCAAGATGGAAAACCGCGTCCGCCTTGTGGGCCCGCCCACGCTGATCCCCGGCCCGATGAAGGACCTGGGGGTCGAGGTCTATGACGACATGCGCGAGGGCATCGCAGGCTGCGATGTGGTGATGATGCTGCGGCTTCAGAAGGAACGCATGGACGGCGGCTTCGTTCCGTCCGAGCGCGAATACTATCACCGCTACGGGCTGGATGCCGAAAAGCTGGGCCATGCCAAGCCCGACGCCATCGTCATGCATCCCGGCCCGATGAATCGCGGGGTCGAGATCGACGGCACGCTGGCCGACGACATCAACCGCTCGGTCATTCAGGAACAGGTGGAAATGGGCGTCGCGGTGCGCATGGCGGCGATGGACCTGCTGGCCCGCAACCTGCGAGCGGAGGCTGCCTGATGGATCTGGACCCCACCGTCGCCCCCCATGAAAGCGGCGTGCTGCGCCTGTACCGGCTGGACACCGACAGTGCCGAGGGCGCGGCCCTGCGCACGGCGCTGGCCACCGAGGCACCCGAAGCCGCCGATCTGGCCGCACAGGCCTTTGGCGTGGCCTCGGTCGATCCGTGGTGGCTGACCGTTCTGCCGCTGTCCGACATTCGGGATCTTGGCCTGCACGCCTATCTGGTCGAAGGCCACGACGTGCCCCGTGATCAACTGGATGCCGAAGCCGCCCGGCTGGCCACCCTTGACGGCACCCTGTTGATCGCCCAGTCCCGCGCCTTCGACGGCGGCGACGTCACCCTGCGCCCCGGCCCCGTCCTGACGCCGCTGCTGATGTTGGACAGCACCCGTGCGCCTGCCACTGCGCGCCCGCTGGCGCGCGCCAAGGTGGACCCGGTCGCGGTCACGCCGCCCACGACCGCGCAGCCGCCACAGAAGGCCCCCGCCGGCAAATGGATGTTGGCCGCCCTGCTGGCCGCTGGCCTGCTGGTGCTGACCGTCGCACTTCTGGGCGCGGGGGGCTGACGTGACGGGCAATGGCTGGGACGACATCCTGGAACCCGGGGAAGAGCTGCTTTGGCAGGGTCAGCCCGACCCGCGCCCTGACTGGCGCGCCCAGACCCTGCGCGAGACCCTGTTCGGGCTGGCGGTGACGGTGTTTTCGCTGTTCTGGATGGCCAAGGCGCTGGGGATCGGCGCGGATGCCTCTTTCATGGGGCTGGTGTTTCCGCTGATGGGGCTGCCGTTTCTGGTGATGGGTCTGAGCCGCGCGGGCGGCAAGATCGCGCTGGGGGTCTGGCGCCGCCGCCACACCTGGTATTCCCTGACCAACCGGCGCGCCTTCATTGCCACCAACCTGCTGGGACGCCGCACGCTTGACGCCTATCCCATCGGCCCGGTCACACCGCTGGACCACGAGGAAGGCCCGCCCGATCACATCTGGTTCGCCACCGACTTCGTGAAAACCGCACAAGGCAGCAAACGCCGCCGCATCGGATTTACCCATCTCCCCGACAGCCGCGCGGTCTATGACCGGATGCGCCGCCTGCAGCGAGAGGCCCTATGACGCAACTCTTCTACAACGCCCGCCTGATCGATCCCGAGGCCGGAACCGAAGCACCCGGCGCGCTTCTGGTGGACCGGGGCGTGATCGCCCGTGTGCTGCCCGCCGCCACCACGCCCGCCGATCATCCCGAGGCCACCGTCCTGGACTGCGACGGCCAATGCCTGGCCCCAGGCATCGTCGACATGGGCGTGAAGGTGGGCGAACCGGGCGAGCGCCACAAGGAAAGCTTCAAGACCGCCGGTCTGGCCGCTGCCGCGGGCGGGGTGACGACCATGGTCACCCGCGCCGACACCGCGACCCCGATCGACAATCCCGAAACGCTGGAATTCGCCATGCGGCGCGGCTATGACGCCTGCCCGGTACGCATCGCCCCCATGGCCGCCCTGACCCGCAACCGCGACGGCCGCGAGATGGTCGAGATCGGTTTTCTGAAGGATGCCGGCGCCGTCGCCTTTTCCGATGGCGACCGGGTGATGACCGACACCAAGGTGTTCTCGCGCTGCCTGAGCTATGCCGCCGGTCTGGGCGCGCTGGTTGTGGCGCATCCGCAAGAGCCGGGGCTCAGCGCCGGGGCAGCCGCATCGTCGGGCAAATTCGCCACCCTGCGCGGTCTGCCGTCGGTGTCGCCCATGGCCGAGCGCATGGGGCTGGAACGCGATCTGGCGTTGGTCGAGATGACCGCGGCGCGCTATCACGCCGACCAGATCACCACCCGCGCCGCATTGCCTGCCCTGCGCCGCGCCAAGGCGGCGGGGCTGGATGTCACCGCCGGGATCTCGATCCATCACCTGACGCTGAACGCGCTGGACGTCGGCAACTACCGCACGTTCTTCAAGGTCAAGCCGCCCCTGCGCGACGAGGATGACCGGATGGCCATGGTCGAGGCGGTGCGCGAGGGGCTGATCGACACGCTCAGTTCCTTCCACACCCCGCAGGACGAGGAATCCAAGCGCCTGCCGTTCGAGGAAGCCGCCAGCGGCGCCGTGGGTCTGGAAACCCTGCTGCCCGCCGCGCTGCGCCTGTATCACGCCGGCCAGATGGACCTGCCGGGGCTGTTTCGCGCCATGGCGCTGAACCCCGCCCGGCGGCTGGGCCTGCCCGGCGGGCGGCTGGCCGATGGCGCCCCGGCGGACCTGGTGCTGTTCAACCCCGACACGCCCTTCGTGCTGGACCGGTTCACGCTGCATTCGAAATCCAAGAACACGCCCTTCGACGGCGCCCGCCTGCAAGGCCGGGTGCGCGGCACATGGGTCGGCGGCACACGGGTGTTCGGCACATGATCCCGGCGCTGACCACCCCGCTTGCCGGCCTCGCCGTGACCGCGCTGCTGGCCTACCTGCTGGGCTCGATGCCCTTCGGCATCGTCATGGCGCGCGTTTTCGGGCTGGGCGACCTGCGCCAGATCGGCTCGGGCAACATCGGCGCCACCAACGTGCTGCGCACCGGCAACAAGCTGGCCGCCTTCCTGACGCTGGTGCTGGACGCGGGCAAAGGCGCCATCGCGGTGCTGACCGCCCGCGCGCTGGCGGGCGAGGACGCGGCGCAACTGGCGGGTTTCGCCGCCTTCCTGGGCCATTGTTTCCCGATCTGGCTGGGCTTCAAGGGCGGCAAGGGGGTGGCCACTTTCCTGGGCACGCTGTTGGCGCTGTCGTTTCCGGTGGGACTGGCCGCCTGCGCCACATGGGCCGTGATGGCCGCCGTTCTGCGCTATTCCTCGCTGGCGGCGCTGACGGCGGCAGCACTTTCTCCGCTCTGGGCCCTTGCCTTGGGACAATCCGAGCTTACGCTTCTGACCATTGCCCTGGCCGTCCTGGTCTTTTACCGCCACAGCGCGAACATTCGCCGCCTGCGGGAAGGAACCGAACCAAGGATCGGCCGGAAAACCTGACCGGAGACACCTGATGAACTTCCAGACCGCCATTCAGACCTGCCTGAGCAAATACGCCACCTTCTCGGGACGGGCGACGCGGCCCGAGTTCTGGTGGTTCGTCCTGTTCGTGATCCTTGTCGGGTTGGGCGGCAGTATCCTCGACTCTGTGATCTTCGGCACCGGGCCCGAAGCTGGCCAGCCAATCTCGGCCATCGCCAGCCTTGCGCTGCTTTTGCCCTATCTCGCGGTCGGGGTCCGCCGCCTGCACGACATCGGCCGCAACGGCTGGTGGATGCTGCTGATCCTGCTGCCCCTCATCGGCACGCTGATCATCCTTTACTGGATGGTCCAACCCAGCAAGGACTGACCGGACAAGGGGCGGCACGCCGCGCCGCCCCGGTCCTTGTTCAGAAGAGCGGCCGTTTCAGGACACCCGGCTTTGCCGCGCGCCCATGTGGCAGATGACCCGTGCAGCCAGCGCGGCACCACGGTCCCCCGCCTGGGTCACATCCTCGCCCATGGCCAGCCCGCCCAGGAAGCCGGCGGCAAAGGCATCGCCCGCACCGGTGCTGTCCACGACCTTGGCCACCGGCACCGCTGCGATCTGAACCACCGGGCCGCCATCGCTGACCAGCGCGCCATGTTCGCTGCGGGTCAGGGCGACGGTGCTGACATGATCCAGCGCCCAGTGCAGGGCGCTCATCGGATCGCGCGCCGACGACAATGCCGCCAGTTCCAACTCGTTGCCGATAAGGATGTCGCAATCGCCTTCGATCAGCGCCAGCATGGCGTCGCGCTGACGTTCGACACAGGCCGGGTCCGAGGGTGTCAGCGCCACTTTCGCGCCGACGCCATGGGCCAGCTCCACCGCATGCGCGATGTTGGCCGCCCCCTCGGGAACGTCGAAATGATAGCCCTCGATCAGCAGGATCTCGGTTTCGGGCGGCAGCGCGTCGGGCATCACGCCCGGCACCAGCCGCTCGCAGGCGCCCAGATGGGTGGACATGGTGCGTTCGCCATCCGGGGTCACCATCACCACGCAATGGCCCGTTGCCGTGCCATCGGTCAGGGAGGTCACCGGCACCGTGATGCCCAGTTCAGCCATGTCCCGACGGAACACCGCGCCCAGATCATCGTCGGCCACTTGCCCCAGAAAGGTGCCCTGCAATCCCAGATCGCCGATATGCGCGATGGTGTTGGCGACCGAGCCGCCCGATTGCTGCACCCCCGGCCCGATCTCGGCGTAAAGCTTGGCGGCGGTCTCGGCATCGACCAGATGCATCTCGCCCACAATCAGCCCGTGACGGGCGGGACCTTCGGGGTCGATGGAGGCCAGCACATCGACCAGCGGGTTGCCAATTCCGGCCACCTGGGGCACGCGTTCACTCATCAGAAGTCTCCTGCAACGGCTTTGCGGGGCGCATAGCGCAAAGCCGCCCGCTTGTCACAGAATAACACGCCGCAGGGGTCAACCCCTGTTGCCGCGCAGCCCCTGCACCAGCGGAACGATCGCCTTTGTAACAATCGGCACAAGGATCAGGCCCAGAACGAAGCCGACCGCCACCGACAGCAGCGCCGTCACCAGCCACGACACCACGCCCTCCAGGTCGCCCGCCATATGCCCCAGAGCATGTGCGGCGTCATGCACCCAATGCGCAGGCGCGGCCAGCCCAAGCACTTCGGCGCCATGCAGCAGGATGCCGCCGCCAACCCAGAGCATCGCCACCGTGCCGATGGTCGCCAGCAGTTTCAGGAACCCCGGCATCACACGCACGATCCCGCGCCCCAAAGATCGGGTCATACCCAGCCGCCCGCGCTGGGACATGGCCACGCCCACGTCATCGGCCTTCACGATCAGCGCGACCGACCCGTAGACCACCAGCGTGATGCCGGTGCCGACCAGGGCCAGCACCATCGCCTTCTGCCAGAAGGTGGCTTCGGGCACCGCCGACAGGGTGATGGCCATGATTTCAGCCGACAGGATGAAATCGGTCTTGATGGCACTGGCGACGCGCCGATCTTCCAGCCCCTCGGGCGTGCCAGGGGCGGCCTCTTCTCCCTCGCCATGGCCGTGAGCATGGGGGTGCAGCATTTCCAGCACCTTCTCGGCGCCTTCGAAACACAGGAACAACCCGCCAAACATCAGGATCGGCGTGATTGCCCATGGCGCCAGCAGGCTGAGGATCAGCGCGCCGGGCAAGAGCACCAGAAGCTTGTTGCGCAGGGAGCCGCGGGTGATCTTGTAGATGATCGGCAATTCACGCTCGGCGGTGAAACCCACCACGTAGCGCGGGGTGACGGCGGCGTCGTCGATCACCACGCCGGCCGATTTCGCCCCGGCCTTGGCCGCCAGCGCGGCGGTATCATCCACCGAGGCCGCCGCCACCTTGGCAATCGCCACCACGTCATCCAGTAGTGCCAAAAGACCTGAACTCATACCATCCTCCGCGTCTTGCGTATGGGACGAGCTATGCCAGAAACACGCGCGGCGTGCACCCCTCTCGCATCCTTGCGGCTGGTTTTACCGTGCCGGTAGGGCCGCGTGACAATCGCCGACCCCGGCCCTAAGGTCGCGCCAACCCTGCCAGTCCACGAGTTGCCCCATGTCCGACACCGCCCCGCAGTTTCAATGCCCTGCCTGTCAGTCCTGGGTGCCGGTTGTGCCGGAAACCACCGACTGCACCGCCTGCAAGGCCCCTTTTCCCCGCACGGACGGCATCCTTGATCTGCGCGCTGACCGCAGCCGCGACACGCTGCTGGATCTGGACAGCTATGACGCGGACCACGGGGTCGGCCAGGCTTCGCACCAGATCGCCGCCACCTATGCGCGGCTGTTGCAGGGCGCAGGCGTCGGGCGCGCCGCGCATGTGCTGGAGATCGGGGCCGGGTCCGGCAACCTGACCCTCGGACTGGCACAGGAGCCATATTTCGAAAGCATCCTGTCCACCGACATCTCGGCGGGGTTCCTGAAGCGCCTGATCGGGCGCCTGTCGGACACCGGGACCGAGAACGTGTCGCTGGCGCTGGTCGACGGCAACGCCCTGCCCTTTCACCCCGGCGGGTTCGACGCGGTGATCGGCCATTCCATCCTGCACCACATCGCGCGGTTCGAGGACACGCTGGCGCAATGTCACAAGCTGACAAAACCCGGCGGTGCCTGCGTGTTCGGGGAACCGATCCTCGACGTGCATGCCTTTGCCTCGCTGCTGGCGCAGAACATCCTGCTGGCGGCAGAGATGAGCGGACATGTCTTTGACAAGAAAGAGCGGCAGGTGCTGACCGCCGTGGCAGGCCGGTCGGCCATCAAGCATGGCAACCTGATCGGCGATCGCGATGCGCTGGCGCAGGTCGAGGACAAGTTCCAGTTCTCGATCGACCGAATGGCCAAACTGGGCCGATCGCTGGGCTTTTCCGAAGTGACCTGCCTGAACCCGGGCGCCGAGATGCCGCTGGGATTGCGGGCCAAGGACATGCTGCACCGTGTTTGCGGCCAGATGAAGCTGGAACCGGGGTTCCTGACGCCGTTCGACGGGTTTGCCGAAGCGCTCAGCACCACCTATGGCACGCCGCTGGGCCTGTCGGACCGGGCCCCGTTCGGGTTCTTCGTTTTTCGCAAGTGACGGGCAGCGGGGCGGGGCCGCGCTGCCCGGGCCGCCTCAGTAGCGGTAGTGCTCGGGCTTGAACGGGCCTTCCGGCTTCACGCCGATATAGGCGGCCTGTTCGGCGCTCAGTTCCGTCAGCTTCACGCCGATCCGCTTGAGATGCAGGCGCGCGACCTTTTCATCCAGGTGCTTGGGCAGGATGTAGACGTCGTTCTTGTAGGCGTCGCCCCGCGTCCACAATTCGATCTGCGCCAGCACCTGATTGGTGAAGCTGGCCGACATCACGAAGGACGGGTGGCCGGTGGCATTGCCGAGGTTCAGCAGGCGGCCTTCGGACAGCAGGATGATGCGGTTGCCCGAGGGCATCTCGATCATGTCCACCTGTTCCTTGATGTTGGTCCACTTGTGGTTCTTCAGGGCCGCGACCTGGATCTCGTTGTCGAAGTGGCCGATGTTGCCGACGATGGCCATATCCTTCATCTCGCGCATATGCTCGATGCGGATGATGTCCTTGTTGCCGGTGGTGGTGATGAAGATATCGGCGCTGGCGACCTCGTCCTCCAGCGTCACCACTTCGAACCCGTCCATGGCAGCTTGCAGCGCGCAGATCGGGTCAACCTCGGTCACCTTCACGCGGGCACCGGCGCCACGCAGCGAGGCCGCCGAGCCCTTGCCCACGTCGCCATAGCCGCAGACCACGGCAACCTTGCCGGCCATCATGGTGTCGGTGGCGCGGCGGATGCCGTCGACCAGCGATTCCTTGCAGCCGTACTTGTTGTCGAATTTCGACTTGGTGACGCTGTCGTTGACGTTGATTGCCGGGAACGGAAGCTGGCCTTCCTTGACCAGTTCGTACAGGCGGTGCACGCCGGTGGTGGTTTCTTCCGAAACACCAACGATCTGGTCACGGGTCTTGGTGAACCAGCCGGGGCTTGCGGCCATGCGCTTGGCGATCTGCGCCTTGATGGCCTCTTCCTCTTCCGAGGTCGGCACCGGGATGATGTCTTCGCCGGCTTCGGCGCGCGCGCCCAGCAGAACATACAGCGTCGCGTCGCCGCCATCGTCGAGGATCAGGTTCGGACCGTCCGGGAACATGAAGGAGCGATCCAGGTAGTCCCAATGCTCTTCCAGCGACTGGCCCTTGACGGCAAAGACCGGCACACCGGCCTCGGCGATGGCCGCGGCGGCGTGGTCCTGCGTCGAAAAGATGTTGCACGAAGCCCAGCGGACATCGGCGCCCAGATCGACCAGTGTTTCGATCAGAACCGCGGTCTGGATGGTCATGTGCAGCGAGCCGACGATACGGGCACCCTTCAGCGGTTTGCTCTCGCCGTATTCCTCGCGCAGGGACATCAGCCCCGGCATTTCGGTTTCGGCGATGTTCAGTTCCTTGCGGCCGAATCCGGCCAGCGAAATATCCTTGACGATGTAATCGGTCACGTGCTTGCTCCGCAGCTCATCATTTCATGTGTGTTGGAGGTGCAGCTAGCACCCCGCACCGGACCCGGCAAGGCGGGCACCCCGCCAAACCGCGCGCGCCGCCCCAATGGGACGGCGCGGGTCTTGGGTCAGGCGCTGATCTTGTCGGTGCCGTAGATCCGGGCCAGTTCGTCGGCCAGATCGGTCTTTTCCCAGGAAAACCCGCCATCGGGATCCGGGGCGCGACCGAAGTGGCCGTAGGCCGAGGTGCGGGCATAGATCGGTTTCAGCAGGTCCAGCTGGTTGCGGATGCCGCGCGGGGTCAGGCGCACCATCTCCTGCAAGGTCTTCGAGATCGCGTCTTCATCCGCCCGGCCGGTGCCTTGCGTGTCCACATAGACCGCCACGGGTTCCGGTACGCCGATGGCATAGGCCAACTGGATCAGGCATTTCTCGGCCAGACCCGCCGCGACGACGTTCTTGGCCAGGTAGCGCGCCACATAGGCCGCCGAGCGGTCCACCTTGGTGGGATCCTTGCCCGAGAACGCGCCGCCGCCATGCGGAGCCGCGCCGCCATAGGTGTCGACGATGATCTTGCGCCCGGTCAGACCGGCGTCGCCATCGGGGCCGCCGATCACGAAGCGCCCGGTGGGGTTCACGATCAGGCGCTTGTCGGACACCTGCCAGCCTTCGGGCATGGCGGCGGTCACATAGGGGCGGACCAGTTCGCGCACGCCTTCGGTGCCCAGTTCCTCGGCGTGCTGGGTCGAGACCACGACGGCATCCACCGCAACCGGCTTGCCATCTTCATAGCGCAGGGTGACCTGGCTTTTGGCATCGGGGCCAAAGCCCTGCTGCACGCCGGATTTGCGATCCTCGGCCATGGTCCGCAGAATGCGGTGGGCCAGCAGGATCGGTGCCGGCATCAGTTCCGGGGTTTCAGTGCAGGCATAGCCGAACATGATGCCCTGATCGCCGGCACCCTCTTCGCCCTTGCTGCCTTCATCCACGCCCTGCGCGATGTCGGCGGATTGCTCGTGCAGCAGGTTTTCAACGGCGCAGGTCTTCCACGAAAACCCGTCCTGCTCATACCCGATGTCGCGGATCGCATCGCGGGCGATTTCCTCGACGCGCTGGCGCACTTCATTGGGGCCGCGCACCTCGCCGGCGATGGTCACATGATCGGTGGTGGCCAGGGTTTCGCAGGCCACACGGGAATGCGGGTCTGCTGTCAGGAAAGCATCCAATACGGCGTCCGAAATGCGGTCGCAAACTTTGTCGGGATGCCCTTCGGACACGGATTCACTGGTAAACAGCCAGCTTTTCGCACTCATATCTCATCTCTCCTTGGGCACGGCCAGAACCGGGGTGGGGCAAGGTCAGGCGGCGCTGTCGGTCGTCCTTGGCTTCGATTTCGGCTTATACCCCAAATTCGGCGCAAGCCAGCCCTCGATTTCCTCAAGGGTAACGCCCTTGCGCCGGGCATAGTCCACTGCCTGATCCTCGCCAATGCGACCGATGCCGAAATAGGCGCTGTCGGGATGGGCAAAATACAGGCCCGACACCGCCGAGGCCGGCCACATGGCGCAGCTTTCGGTCAGGACCAGACCGGCGTTCTCCGGTGCGCCCAACATGTCGAACAGGCGCCGTTTTTCGCTGTGATCGGGGCTGGCCGGATAGCCCGCCGCCGGGCGGATGCCCCGGTAGGTCTCTGAAATCAAATCGTCATTCGACAGTTTTTCGTCTGCCGCATACCCCCAAAGCGCCCGGCGCACGCGCGCATGCAGCGCCTCGGCAAAGGCCTCGGCCAGTCGGTCGCCCAGCGATTGCACCAGGATCGAGTCGTAGTCGTTGCCCTCGGCCTTGTAGCGTTCGGCGATCTCGTGAACCTCGGGGCCGGTGTTGACCGCGAAGCCGCCAACCCAGTCCGGCGTGCCAATGGGTGCGACGAAATCCGACAGGCACATGTTGGCCCGTCCGGCGGATTTTCCGCCCTGTTGGCGCAGCATCGGGAAGCGCGTGGCCTCGGCCGTGCGGGACTCGTCGCTCCAGACGATGATGTCGTCGCCGTCGCTGTTGGCCGGCCACAAGCCCACCACCCCGCGCGGGGTGAACCAGCCTTCTTCCTTGATCCGGGCCAGCATCGCCTGCGCGTTTTCGAACAGATCCCGCGCCGTCGGCCCCATCTGCGGATGCTTAAGGATCTGCGGGTACTTGCCGCGCATTTCCCAGGTCCAGAAGAACGGCGACCAGTCGATGTAGGGCTCGATATCCGCGATGCTCATGTCGTCAATGACCGACAGACCCGGCGTTTGCGGCGCGGGCGGCGAATAGGTCTTCCACCCGCCATCGAAGGCATTGGCGCGGGCGTCGGTCAGATTGGTGCCGACGCGGTCCCCGGCATCGGCGCGGCCCACACGCAAGGCTTCCTGCTGGGCCGCGATCTGGGCCAGGAAATCGGGCTTGCGGGCGGCGCTGAGCAGGGTCGAGACCACGCCAACGGCCTTGGAGGCATCATCCACATGCACAACGCCATGATCATACTCCGGCGCAACCTTCAGCGCCGTGTGCTTCTTCGAGGTCGTCGCCCCGCCGATCAGCAGCGGCAGATCCATGCCCTGCCGGGTCATTTCCGAGGCCACATCGACCATCCGGTCCAGCGAGGGCGTGATCAGCCCCGACAGCCCGATGATATCGGCCTTTTCTTCCCGCGCGCGGTTCAGGATATCCTCGGCGGGCACCATCACGCCCAGATCGACCACGTCGTAATTGTTGCACTGCAAGACGACGCCGACGATGTTCTTGCCGATGTCATGCACATCGCCCTTCACCGTCGCCATCAGGATCTTGCCCTTGGCCGACGTGTCGCCCGAACGCTTCTTTTCTTCTTCCATATAGGGGATCAGATGGCCCACGGCGGCCTTCATCACGCGGGCCGATTTCACCACCTGCGGCAGGAACATCTTGCCTTCGCCGAACAGGTCGCCGACCACGTTCATCCCGTCCATCAACGGGCCTTCGATCACGTCCAGCGGCTTGTCGGCGGCCAGACGGCATTCTTCGGTATCGGCGATGACGAAATCGGTGATGCCATGCACCAGTGCGTGGCGCAGACGCTCCTGTACCGGCGCCTCGCGCCATTTCGGATCGGCCTTCTTCGACGCCTCTCCGGCGCCCTTGTACTTGTCGGCGATCTCCAGCAGGCGGTCGGTGGCATCATCGCGGCGGTTCAGCAGCACATCCTCGACCCGCTCGCGCAGTTCCTCGGGGATGTCGTCATAGACGGTGATCTGTCCGGCGTTGACGATGGCCATGTCCAGCCCCAGCGGGATGGCGTGGTACAGGAAGGCCGAATGCATCGCCTCGCGCACCGCGTTGTTGCCCCGGAAACTGAACGAGACGTTCGACAGACCGCCCGACACATGGGTCAGCGGCATCGCTTCCTTGATCATCCGCGTGGCGTCGAAGAATGCCACCGCATAGTCGTTGTGCTCTTCGATCCCGGTCGCCACGGCGAAGATGTTGGGATCGAAGATGATGTCCCACGGATCGAAGCCCGCCTTCTGGGTCAGCAGGTCATAGGACCGTTTGCAGATCTCGAACTTGTGCTGGGCGGTTTCGGCCTGTCCGCCCTCGTCGAAGGCCATGACCACCACGGCCGCACCATAACGGCGCACGATCCGGGCCTGTTCCAGAAACGCCGCTTCGCCTTCCTTCAGCGAGATCGAATTGACCACACAGCGTCCCTGCACGCATTTCAGCCCGGCCTCGATCACCTCGAATTTCGAGCTGTCCAGCATGATCGGCACGCGGGAAATGTCGGGCTCCGCCGCAATCAGGTTGAGGAAGGTGGTCATCGCCTTCTCGGCGTCCAGCAATCCCTCGTCCATGTTGATGTCGATGATCTGGGCGCCGTTTTCCACCTGTTGCCGCGCCACGTCCAGCGCGGCGGGATAGTCATCGGCCATGATCAATTTCTTGAACTTGGCCGAGCCGGTGACGTTGGTGCGTTCGCCGATGTTGATGAAGCGTGCGATGCTCATGCCGCGCCCTCCGCTTCGAACATCTCAAGCCCTGACAGGCGCAGGCGCTGACGCGAGGCCGGCACCTTGCGGGGCGATTTGCCCTCCACCGCCTTGGCAATCGCCGCGATGTGTTCGGGCGTGGTGCCGCAGCAACCGCCCACAAGGTTCACAAGCCCACTGTTGGCCCATTCTTCCAGATGCGCGGCGGTTTCTTCCGGCGTCTCGTCATAGCCGCCCATTTCATTGGGCAATCCGGCATTGGGATAGGCACTGATCAACGTGTCCGCGACCTCGCCGATGGTGCGCACATGGGCGCGCATCTCGGCCGCGCCAAGGGCGCAGTTCAGGCCCACCGCAAAGGGTTTGGCGTGGGACATGGAGACCCAGAAGGCCTCGGGCGTCTGCCCGGTCAGGGTCCGGCCCGAACGGTCGGTGATGGTGCCCGAGATGATGATGGGCGGAATCTCCAGCCCTTCGTCGCGCAGGCTGTCGATCGCGAACAGCGCGGCCTTGGCGTTCAGCGTGTCGAAGATGGTTTCCACCAGAAGGATATCGCAGCCGCCTTCGATCAGCCCCCGCGCGGCCTCGCCATAGGCGGCGGCCAGCTGGTCGAACGTCACCCCGCGATAGCCCGGATCGTTCACATCCGGGCTGATCGAGGCGGTCTGGTTGGTCGGCCCGATGCCGCCCGCGACCCAGCGCCGCTTGCCACCGACGCGGGCGATGGCCTCGCGCGCAAGTTCCACCGAGGCCCGGTTCATCTCGTAGGACAGCTCCTCCATGCCATAATCGGCCTGGCTGATCCGGTTGGCCCCGAAGGTGTTGGTGGTCAGGATATCGGCCCCGGCGCGCAGGAAATCCTCGTGAATGTCGCGGATCATTTGCGGCTGGGTCAGGCTCAGCAACTCGTTGTTGCCGCCCACGTCGCGCGGATGGTCGGCGAATCGGGTTCCCCGGTAACTGGACTCATCGGGCTTGTGCCGCTGAATCATCGTCCCCATGGCCCCGTCCAGCACCAGAATGCGCTTGTTCGCTTCTGTTTCCAGTTCCTTCGATCCCGACATGAAACCCCCTGTCCGGTGCCTTGGACGCCACGCCCGTCGCGTGCCGATTTCGGGGCTACATACAGTCCAGAATGCGGGACTTCCAGCCACCACCGCCACGGGCAAGGGCACCAGCGCCGTAACAGCACGCAAATCAGACATTTTCTCTTGCCTGAGCGAATTTGCTGGGCTAGCAGATTCAGGCACGGTGGGAGAATCTGGACTGATCCAGTGCCGAAGGAGCAACCGCCCCGGTAAACTCTCAGGCAACCGGACCGTCGTGCAGAGAGACTCTGGAGAGAGGCGCAAAACGCGTCCGCCGAAGGGATAACGATCTCAGGCAATCGGACAGAGGGGGCATCTCGGGTGCATGGCACCTGCCTGATGCCGGTCCCCTGCCCGGCGCCGACCAGAGGAGCCGACATGGGCGATTTGAAACAGACACCGCTACACGCCATGCACCTGTCGCTGGGGGCCAAGATGACGGCCTTCGCGGGCTATGACATGCCGGTGCAATACAAGCCCGGCGTGCTGAAGGAACACCTGCATTGCCGCGCCGAAGCCGGGTTGTTCGATGTCAGCCACATGGGTCAGATCCTGCTGACGCCGAAATCGGGCGATGTGGCCGATGCCGCGCTGGCGCTGGAAACGCTGGTGCCGGCCGCCATCGCCGGACTGGCCGACGGGCGGCAACGCTATGGCATGTTCACCAACGACGAAGGCGGCATTCTGGATGACCTGATGATCGCCAATCGCGGCGATCACCTGTTCCTTGTGGTCAACGCCGCCTGCAAGGACGCCGATCTGGCGCATCTGCAAGCGCATCTGTCGGACACCTGCGAAATCACCCCGATCCCCGACCGCGGCCTGATCGCCCTGCAAGGCCCCGCAGCCGAGGAGGCGCTGGCCGCTCTTGCGCCCGCCGCGCGCGACATGCGGTTCATGGATGTGATCGTGACAGACAACGCCTTCGGCGAGCTGTGGATCTCGCGCTCGGGCTACACCGGCGAGGACGGGTTCGAGATTTCCATGCCCGGCGATCAGGCCGAGGCTTTCGCCCGTGCCCTGCTGGACAACGACGCGGTGGCGCCCATCGGCCTTGGCGCCCGCGACAGCCTGCGGCTGGAAGCCGGGCTGTGCCTTTACGGCTCGGATCTGGACACCACCACCAGCCCGGTCGAGGCCGGTCTGACATGGGCCATCCAGAAGGTGCGCCGCACAGGGGGTGCCCGCGAAGGCGGATTTCCCGGCGCCGCGCGCATCCTGGCCGAACTGACGGGCGGTCCCGCCCGCAAGCTTGTCGGCCTGCGCCCCGACGGCCGTGCGCCGATGCGCGCCGGCACGCCGCTTTTTGCCGAGGCCGACGGCGGCGAACCCATCGGGCAGATCACTTCGGGCGCCTTTGGCCCCACCATCGAGGCGCCCATGTCCATGGGCTATGTCACCGCCGCCCACGCAGACACGGGCGGCACGATCTATGGCGAGGTGCGCGGCAAACGCCTGCCCGCCACCGTGGTGGACATGCCGTTCCGCCCTGCCACCTATAAACGCTGACCCACTGGAGATCCGAGATGAAATTCACCGAAGAACATGAATGGCTGCGCGAGGAAGATGGTCTGATCGTGGTCGGCATCACCGAACATGCGGCCACCCAATTGGGCGATCTGGTGTTCGTCGAAATGCCCGACACCGATATCGAGGTCGCCAAGGATGACGAGATCGTGGTGATCGAGTCGGTCAAGGCCGCCTCGGACATCATGGCCCCCATCGACGGCACCATCGTCGAGGTCAACGACGCCATCGTTGCCAACCCCGAACTGGTGAACGAAGACCCGCAAGGCGACGGCTGGTTCTTCAAGATGAAGGCATCGGATGCATCCCAGATGGATGACATGATGGATGCCGACGGCTACGCGAAATTCATCGGATAAGGACCGCGACATGCCCTTCACGCCCACCGATTACCTGCCCTATGACTTTGCCAACAGGCGCCATATCGGCCCTTCGCCGGAAGAAATGGCCGAGATGCTGAAAGTGGTCGGTGCGGCGTCCCTGGACGACCTGATCGACGAAACCGTCCCGGCCAGCATCCGCCAGGCCGAGCCTCTGAAGCTGGGCCGCCCCAAGTCGGAGCGCGAGCTTCTGTATCACATGGCCGAGGTGGCCAAGCAGAACACGGTTCTGACCTCGCTGATCGGCATGGGCTACCATGACACCGTCATGCCCCCGGCGATCCAGCGCAACGTGTTCGAGAACCCGGCGTGGTACACCTCGTATACGCCCTACCAGCCCGAAATCAGCCAGGGCCGCCTTGAGGCGCTGCTGAACTACCAGACCATGATTTCGGACCTGACCGGGCTTGAGATCGCCAATGCCTCGCTGCTGGACGAGGCCACGGCCTGTGCCGAAGCGATGACCATGGCGCAACGCGGGTCGAAATCGAAGGCCACGGCCTTCTTCGTCGACGAAAACTGCCATCCGCAGAGTATCGCCGTCATGCAGACCCGCGCCGCGCCGCTGGGGATCGAGATTGTCGTGGGCGCGCCCGAGGATCTGGACCCGGGATCCGTCTTTGGTGCGATCTTCCAGTATCCGGGCACCTATGGCCACCTGCGCGACTTCACCGATGTGATCGCGGACCTGCACGCAGCCAAGGCAGCGGCCATCCTGTCCGCCGATCCGCTGGCGCTGACCATCCTGAAGGAACCCGGTGCCATGGGGGCCGACATCGCCGTCGGCTCGACCCAGCGTTTCGGGGTGCCGCTGGGCTATGGCGGTCCGCACGCGGCCTATCTGGCCTGCCGCGACAACTACAAGCGGTCGATGCCCGGTCGGCTGGTGGGGGTCTCGGTGGACAGCCACGGCGACCTCGCCTACCGGCTGTCGCTGCAGACCCGCGAACAGCACATCCGGCGCGAGAAGGCGACATCCAACGTCTGCACCGCGCAGGCGCTGCTGGCGGTTATCGCGTCGTTCTACGGTGTGTTCCACGGGCCCAAGGGGCTGAAGGCCATCGCCCAGCGGATCCATCGCAAGACCGTGCGCATGGTGCGCGGGCTGGAAGAAGGCGGCTTCCAGGTGGAGCCGGAAGCCTATTTCGACACCGTCACCGTCAACACCGGTCCGATGCAGGGGGTGATCCTGAAATCGGCACTGGCCGAGGGCATCAACCTGCGCAAGATCGGCGAGGACCGCATCGGCATTTCGCTGGACGAATGCACCCGCCCCGCCACCATCGAGGCCGTCTGGCGCGCCTTCGGCATCGACCGCAAGGATGACGACTGGACCCCGCACTACCGGGTGCCCGACGGGCTGATCCGTGAAAGCGCGTTCATGACCCATCCGGTGTTCCACATGAACCGGGCCGAGACCGAGATGATGCGCTATATGCGCCGTCTGTCGGATCGCGATCTGGCGCTGGACCGGGCGATGATTCCGCTGGGCTCCTGCACCATGAAGCTGAACTCGGCGGCCGAGATGATGCCGGTGAGCTGGCCCGAGTTTTCCAAGATCCACCCCTTTGCCCCGGTGGATCAGGTGAAGGGCTATACCACCCTGATCAGGGAACTCAGCGCAGCGTTGTGCACCATCACCGGCTATGACGACATGTCGATGCAGCCCAATTCGGGCGCGCAGGGCGAATACGCGGGACTTCTGACCATCGCCGCCTATCACAGGGCGCGCGGCGACAGCCTTCGCAACATCTGCCTGATCCCGGTCAATGCCCATGGCACCAACCCGGCCTCGGCGCAGATGTGCGGCATGAAAGTGGTTGTGGTGGCCTGCACCGCCAACGGCGATATCGACCTTGGCGACTTCCGCAAGAAGGCCGAGGCGGCGGGCGACAACCTGGCCGCCTGCATGATCACCTATCCCTCGACCCACGGCGTGTTCGAGGACACGGTGCGCGAGGTCTGCGACATCACCCACAAGTACGGGGGCCAAGTCTATCTGGACGGCGCCAACCTGAACGCCATGGTCGGCCTGTCGAAACCCGGCGAGATCGGCTCGGACGTCAGCCACCTGAACCTGCACAAGACCTTCTGCATCCCGCATGGCGGCGGCGGCCCCGGCATGGGCCCCATCGGCGTAAAGGCACATCTGGCGCCCTATCTGCCCGGCCATCCGGCCACCGGTGGCAGTGAAGGCCCGGTCAGTGCCGCGCCCTATGGCTCGCCCTCGATCCTGCCGATTTCCTGGGCCTATGTGCTGATGATGGGCGGCGAGGGGCTGACGCAGGCGACCAAGGTGGCGATCCTGAACGCCAACTACATCGCCAAGCGGCTGGAGGGCGCCTTCGACATCCTGTTCAAGGGCCAGAACGGGCGCGTGGCGCATGAGTGCATCCTCGACACCCGCCCCTATGCCGAGGCGGGCATCACCGTCGATGACATTGCCAAGCGGCTGATCGATCACGGCTTCCACGCCCCGACCATGAGCTGGCCGGTGTCCGGCACGCTGATGGTCGAGCCCACCGAATCGGAAACCAAGGCCGAGCTGGACCGCTTTTGTGCGGCGATGCTGGCGATCCGCGACGAGATCGCCGATGTGGCCGAGGGGCGGATCGACCGGGACAACAACCCGCTGAAGAACGCCCCCCACACCACCGCCGACCTGGTGGCCGAATGGGACCGCCCCTATACCCGCGAGGCCGCCTGCTTCCCGGCGGGCGCGTTCCGGGTGGACAAGTACTGGCCACCCGTGGGCCGGGTGGACAATGTCTATGGCGACCGCCACCTGGTGTGCACCTGCCCACCGCTGGAAGACTACCAGGACGCCGCCGAATAAGGCTGCGTTCCGGCGGGGGCCACTCGGCCCCCGTCCATCGGTCCTGACCCCTGATCCGTGAAGGTCGCCGCGTACCGCCGTTGCAATCCGCCGCCGGCAGGGTCATATACCGCCCGACGATCCCTGGAGTGGCCATGCATACCTATCTCGACTTCGAAAAACCGCTCGCCGAAATCGAAGGCAAAGCCGAAGAGTTGCGCGCCCTGGCGCGGTCCAATGAAGGGATGGATGTGGCGGGCGAGGCCGCGGGGCTGGACAAGAAAGCCGCCGACCTTCTGAAAACGCTCTATTCCGACCTGACGCCCTGGCGCAAATGCCAGGTGGCGCGGCATCCCGACCGGCCGAACTGCAAGGACTACATCCGCGAGCTGTTCACGGAATACACGCCGCTGGCCGGCGACCGGAACTTCGCCGACGATCAGGCGGTCCTGGGCGGGCTGGCGCGGTTCAACGATCAGCCGGTGATGGTGATCGGCCATGAAAAGGGCCATGACACCCAGACCCGCCTGCACCACAATTTCGGCATGGCGCGGCCCGAAGGCTATCGCAAGGCCGTGCGACTGATGGATCTGGCCGACCGCTTCCGCCTGCCGGTGGTGACGCTGGTGGATACCCCCGGTGCCTATCCCGGCAAGGGTGCCGAAGAGCGCGGCCAGTCCGAAGCCATTGCCCGTTCAACCGAAAAATGCCTGCAGATCGGCGTGCCGCTGGTCTCGGTCATCATCGGCGAAGGCGGCTCGGGCGGCGCCGTGGCCTTTGCCACCGCCAACAAGGTCGCGATGCTGGAACATTCGGTCTATTCGGTGATCTCGCCCGAAGGCTGCGCCTCGATCCTGTGGAAGAACGCCCAGAAGATGCGTGAAGCCGCCGAGGCCCTGCGCCTGACCGCGCAAGACCTGCAGCAGCTGGGCGTCATCGATCAGATCATCGCCGAACCCGTCGGCGGCGCGCAGCGCGATCCCAAGAAGACCATCCGCCGTGTCGGCCGTGCAATCTCGGAACTTCTGGAAGAGATGGAAGGCATGGATGCCGCAGCGCTGGTGAAAGCGCGGCGCAAGAAATACCTGGACATGGGCCGTCAGGGGCTGGCCGGCTGATCCGGCGGGCCGGTCAGAAGCGGAAGGTCGCGGTGAACTTCACATAGGGCAGGACATTGGGGGCATCATCCTCGGCGTCCTTGATTTCCTTGTTCAGGTCGGCTTGCGACACCTGCCCCGACTTGTCCGTCAGCGACACATCAAAACCCCCGGTGTACATCGCCCCAAGATCGGCGCTGAGGGTCCAGCGCGGGCTGACCTGGCCGTCGTAGCCCAGCGAAATCATCGGCATCACCGAGTTCGTGGTGTCGGCGCTGTAGCGCAGGTTCACGTTGTTGTAGCTGTTGTTGCCCACGGTTCCGCTGCCGCGCCCGGTGCCATCCACGTCATAGCCGCTGAACATGGCGCCGCCGGTGACCCTGAGCCCACCGATCCCGGTGTAGTAGTCCCCCAGCAGGCCAATGCCGCCCAGCTGAGCCTCGTAATCATACTTGATGCCGTCGTCGGTTTCCTTGTCGTCGACCGACAGGTAGCCCACCGGCACGCGCAGGCCAAAGCGATCGCTGACGCGATAGGTGCCTTCCAGCGTGGCGCCCAGGGTGGACAGGCCGAAGCCCAGTCCGAACTCCCCCGGCTCTTGCGCAAGAGTGGCGACGGGCACAACGCCAGCGGCGATGAGGATCAGGGCTTTGGTCACGTTTTCCATGGAATCATCTTGGCAGCTGAGAAATCCATACGTCCACTAAGACCGAGAATCCCTAACAAGTCATGTGAAAACCACGTGATAGATCCGCCGGAACGCCGTCTGATGCAAAAAAATTACGTTGCGTCAAACTTCAGGCCGGCCTCGGCCATCAGAAGCTTCGAGCGGGTCTCGACAACCTCCTCAAGCGCGGTCATGAAGGTCCCGATTTCCTGACCCGGCGGGATCGGATCCAGAAAGTCCACCACCGCAGTACCGGGTTTGCGCAACACCCCCGACCGCGGCCAGAACACCCCGACATTGGTGGCCGCGGGCACGCAGGGCTGGCCCAGCTTGCGGTACAGCACCCCGGTGCCGATCTTGTACGGCAGCGTGGCGCGCGGTGCGACGCGGGTGCCCTGCGGATAGATGATAAGCTGGCCCGGCAAGCTGCGCCCGGCGGCCACGTCCCGGACCATCTGTTCCATCGCCGGCCCGCGCTTGCCGCGATCTACCGGCACGCAGCCGATGCGCAGGGCGTACCAGCCCAGGATCGGCGCCCGCACCAGTTGCTTCTTCATGATGAACTTGGGCCGCGGCACGACCGAGCAGATCATGATGATGTCGAAGAAACTCTGATGTTTCGAGGCGATCATCACCTCGTCGCGGGGGACCTCGCCGCGAATCTCGGACTTCAGGCCGATCATCCAGCCAGCCGACCAGCGCACATAGCGGCAATAGGCCCGGATGCCAGCGAAGGCGCCACGTCGGTCGAAAATGGCCCAAGGGGTATAGACCACCGCCAGAACCGCCATCATCAGATACATCTGGCCGTTGAAGATCAGTGACCGAAGCCATTGAATCGCCTGCACGCCGTTCCCCTCCCGCGTCAATTCCGCCTGTCTATGCCTGCCCGCCCTGCCAAGCGCAACCGCACGATGCTTTGCGCCGGCGCGGCGGGAAGCCTATAGTCGCCGCACCGAACCGAAAGGGCGCTTGAGCGAGCACATGCGGATCATCTGTCCTGACTGTCAGGCGAAATACGACATACCCGACGCGGCCATCCCCGCCGCCGGGCGCGAGGTCCAATGTGCCCGCTGCGCCCACGCCTGGTACCAGCTTCCGCTGACCGGCGCGGCAGCGGTTGTGGCGCCGCGTGACAAGGCGCGTGACGAAGAAGACGCCGAAGACGCCGAAGACGCCCTGCCCCCCGACACGACAGCCCGGCTGGACACGGAAACCGGCGCGCCCTCGCCCCGGCGGGAACTGGACCCAAGCCTGTTGTCGGTGCTGCGCGAAGAAGCCAAGCGCGAGGCGGCGGTGCGCGCCGGCAAGGAGGACGTCCTGCCGCCCGCTGCCGCAACGCCGGAACCCGCCGCGCCCTCGGGCGCCAGCGCCCGTCTGGCCCGCCTGAAGGCCGCAGAGACCTCTGGGACGCCGCTGACGCCCGATACCGAAGCGGCAGTGGAAGATCCCGGTGCTGCCACCCGCAGCCCGCAGCCGCCGCTTCTGACCGCGGCCGGGGCCACCGCTGAACAGGCAAGGCCTGGACGCGATCTGCCAGTGCCGATCTCCTCGACCGAATTGGCGGTGATCGCGCAACGGCGGCGGCGGACCGGCTTTCGTCTGGGATTCGGGCTGACCGCCGGGCTGGCCTGTCTGGCGGTGGGGGCATATCTGGCCGCGCCGCATGTGGCGGCCATCCTGCCGCAAGGCACGCCCTATGCGGATCTGGTGATTGCCCATGGCAACCGGGTACAGGCGCAACTGATCGAGGCGCTCAGCCAGCTTCTGGCCCCACGCTCGGCGCTCTAGAACCGGTCCAGCAAACGGCGCAGGTAGTCCAACTCGACCTCGGGGCGGGACTGGTCGCCCGACCGGCGGCGGATTTCGTCCAGCAGGTCGCGGGCGCGGCGATAGACATCCTCGTTCTGCAACAGCCGTTCGCGCGTGCCGAACTGACCGTCGCCAGTGGCCTCGCGGCCCAGCGGATCAAGGCGGTTGCCGGGGGCGGTCTCGCCCAGCTGCTCGCCGCCCTGCCCCTGACCCGGCTGTTCCTGCGCCAGTTCACGGCCCAGATCGCGGATGCCGTCGCGCAGGCGGTCCATGGCCTCGGACTGGCTGTCCATGGCCCCGGCCAGATCGTTGCGGCGCAAGGCCTCTTCGGCCTCATCCATGGCGCGGCCCGCCCCTTCCAGCGCCTCGCGCGCGGCGTCCGAGCCTTCGCCGGTACCCGGCAGCGATTGCTGCTGGTTGCGCAGGGTGTCGCGCAGCGCCTGCTGGCGGTCGGCCAGATCCTGCGCCAGCCCCTCGGTGCCCTGCGGGGCGCCGTTTTCGCCCCCCGGCTGGCCGGGCTGGCCTTGTCCGGGCTGTCCCTGACCTTGCCCCAGCTCGCGCCCCGGCTGCTGCCCCTGCAGCCCCTGGAACGAATCGTCGGACAGGTTCTGCTGGTCGCGCAGGGTCTCGCGCAAGCCGTTCAGCGCCTGCTGGCCCTGGCTTCCCTGCCCGCCGGGCTGGCCCTGGGCCATCTGCATGTTCTGCATCATCCGGGCGATCTGATCGAGCAACTGCTGCGCCTCGGCCATCCGGCCTTCCTGCATCAGCTGTTGCAGGCGGTCGAGCAGGTCTTCCAGCTGCTGGCCGGTAATCTCCTGCCCTTCGGCGAACTCACGCTCCTGATCGTTGTCGCGCTGCTGCTGTGCCAGTTGGCGCATGACGTCCTGCATCGCTTCGCGCAGTTCCTGCATCAACTGATCGATTTCGCTGTCCGTGGCGCCGTCGCGCATCGCTTCGGCCAGCTTTTCCTGCGCGCGGCGCAGTCGCGCCATGGCATCGGATAGATCGCCTTCTTCGATCTTGAGGGCCAGTTCCCACAGGGTTTCGGCCATGTCCTCCTGCAACTCCTGGTCGATGTCGGCGGGTGCCGAGGCTTCCAGCGCGCGGGCGATGGTGCGGACCCGCAGATAATCGGTCTGGATCTGGAACAGGTCTTCGGGCCGATGCGAAATCGCCCGCAAGAGCTGCGCCACGCGCGGCGCGTTGGCCCGCGCCCACAGCAGATCGCGGCGTTGTTCGATCAGCGCCTGCGCCAGCGGTTCGAAGAACCGGCGCGCCGGCAGGGTCAGGGTCAGGGGATCGCTGGCGCCCGTGTTGCCGGCGGCATCGGTCACCCGGAAAGTCATCACCACCGGCAGCCCGGCCCAGGGATGTTTCGAGAAATCCTCGACTAGGATCTCGGAGAACGCCTCGCGCCCACCGGTGATCGGCATCGGCAGGGCGGCGATCACCGGCGCGCGCGGGTCGGGGTCGGCGGCCAGACCGTAGCTGCGCGGCACCGCCGGCAGATCAAGGGCGAACTCGACCTCTCCGGCCTCGACGCCATAGTCATCGCTGGCGGCAAAGGGCTGCGAAAACTCGCCGTCGACTTTGACTTCCAGCGGCCCCTCGGGCGCGACCTGCGGCGGCGCATCGGTGGCCAGCGTGATGATCCATTCCGCCCCGCCTTCGCCAAGGATGGCCAACTCGCCCGCTTGCGTCACTTCGAAGGCCTGCGACGGGGCCGCGGCGCTGTCCAGCTCGCCGGTGCGGCCCGAGACGGTTTCCGAGACCGCCAGATCGCCCGGCCTGCCGTAGAGCCGCAGGTCGATCCGGGTGCCCGCAGGCAGGGTCAGCGCGCCGGGCGGCAGGTCGTTCAGATACAGGCTGGGCCGCCCGGTATAGGCGGGCGGGGTCAGCCAGCCTTCCCAAGACGGGCCCGCGATCACCGTGCCCGAGCCCGCCAGCGGGCTGTTGTGCGCCGGATCGAGCCGCAGGACCGAGCCGAACAGAAGCGCTATCGCAAACAGGGTCAGCGCGGTGTAGCGCAGCCCATAGCGGTCAAATCGCGACAGGTGCAGATCGGGCACCACGGCGCGGGCGCGGGACAGCCTGGCCGCCATGCGCGAGCGATGCGCGGCCCAGACCTGCTCCGACCCGGCATCCCCGGCACCGATTGCCTGCGCATCGCGCAGCGCCGCAATCGGGCGTCCGGACAGCGAGGCATCCAGCCGCTCTTCGGCCTCGACCCAGGACGGCCAGCGGAACCGGCGCAGCGCCCACCACAGGCTCCAGACCCCGGCCAGCGAAGCCCCCAGGTAGGCACCCCAGTAGAGTTCAACCGGCGCCTGCTCCAGCACCCCCAGCATGGCCACCGCGACGACCGTCAGCAGAACGGCCCAGAGCGGCCAGAAGGCGCGCACCCCACGTTCGGCCACCAGCCCCAGAAGGGTCAGCCGCAACGGCCAGCGCAGACGCTTGGCCGGATCGAGGATCCGGGTGGAGGGAGAAGTCATGCCGACCTCCGCGGCGCTGGGATACAGCGTTTCACGCTGAAACGGTAACCCAGCGTCGCAAAAGGTCAAAGGCCGGGGCGATCACAAATGCCTGTCAGGGCGGTTTTTCGCGGGCAGCAGCGCTCAGGTGTCGGCGTCCAGCCAGTCGGGCACCCGATCGCGGCCGATCATTTCCTCGAAACTGGGGCGCGCCCGGATCACCGCCCATTTGTCGCCCTGCACCAGAACCTCGGGGATCAGGGGGCGCGAGTTGTATTCCGACGCCATCACCGCGCCATAGGCCCCGGCCGAGCGGAAGGCGACCAGATCGTCGGGTTGCAACACCGGCATCGGACGTTGCCGGGCAAAGGTATCCCCCGATTCGCAGACCGGGCCGACGATGTCGTAGGGCTGCTGCTCGGCCCCGGCGGCGGGCTCGATCACCGGCACGATGTCATGGTGCGCGTCGTACATGGACGGGCGCACCAGATCATTCATCGCCCCGTCGAGGATCAGGAAATCCCGGCCCTCGCCGGATTTCACATAGATCACCTTGCTGACCATGATGCCGGCATTGCCGGAAATCAGGCGGCCCGGCTCGATCTCGACCTCGCAGCCCAGATCGCCCACCGTGCGCTTGATCAGATCGCCATAATCGCGCGGCAGCGGCGGTGCCTCGTTTGACCGCGTGTAGGGGATGCCCAGACCGCCGCCCAGATCCAGACGGCGGATGTCATGGCCGTCGGCGCGCAGGGCGCGGGTCAGTTCGGCCACCTTGGTATAGGCCAGCTCGAACGGCTCAAGCTCCACCAGTTGCGAGCCGATGTGGACGTCAATGCCCACAACCTCGATCCCCGGCAGGGCGGCGGCCTCGGCATAAACCTCGCGGGCGCGGGAAATCGGGATGCCGAACTTGTTCTCGGACTTTCCGGTCGCGATCTTGGCATGGGTGCGGGCATCCACGTCCGGGTTCACCCGGATGGCGATCGGGGCGCGCAGACCCATCGAGGCCGCGACCTCGGACAGCGCCCGCATCTCGGGTTCGGATTCGACGTTGAACTGGCGGATGCCGCCTTCCAGCGCCGCGCGCATTTCGTCACGGGTCTTGCCAACGCCGGAAAACACGATGCGGTCACCGGGCACCCCGGCGGCCTTGGCGCGGGCATATTCGCCGCCCGAGACCACGTCCATCCCGGCGCCCTCGGCGGCCAGCAGCTTCAGCACCGCCACGTTGGAATTGGATTTCATCGCGAAGCAGACCAGATGCTCCAGCCCGTCCAGGGCCTCGTCGAACAGGCGGAAATGCCGGGTCAGCGTGGCGGCGGAATAGCAGTAGAACGGCGTGCCGACCTGCGCGGCAATCTCGGCCACGGGTACATCCTCGGCGTGCAGTACGCCCTCGCGATAGAGAAAATGATCCATGACCCTGGCCCCCGGCAATTCACACCCGCGCCTCTTAGCAGACAGTTGCCGGTAATCAACAGAACAGATCGGGGCGGGACCGCTGCCCTTATCGGCCCCCGCCGCCGCCACTTGCCCGCACAAGATGGCGATGGAAACGCGGCTCTAGCGTCCGCCCAGCCGCAGGAAGGCAAACAGCGGCAGGCCACAGCTGACACCGATGCAGAAAGTCGCCGGGATGGCCAGAAGGCAGGACCACCGCCGCGTTTGCAGGGTGTCGCGAACAACCCAGACCGTCAGCGCGATGGCCGCAATGGTCAGATCCCAGGTCAGGCCGGTGGTGCTGTCGTTCACGTACCAGGCGTCGATCAACCCGCCCAGTCCGCCGCCTTCGACCCGCATGAAGCGGAGGAAGTAATACATCGGATGGATGGCGCCCCAGATCGCAAGGATCAGGAACAGGCCACGCCAGGACAGCAGGTTGTGCATCGGGACCTCGCTTGCAGGGTTTCCCGACACATAGGGCAGCCCCGGCGGAAGTCGCGCCGGATCAGCGCTTGACCACGCCCACACGGGCATCGCCGGTGACCTTGACGCCGGTGGCGGGTTTTTCCTTGGGCGGCGGGGCGACCGGCGGGCCTTCCAGACCGCAACCGGTCAGCAGAAAGGCCAGCCCGAAGGCCGCGGCGAGGCGGATCATCAGATGCCCAGCCTCAGGCCGCCAGTTCCCAGACCGATGCGCACCGGGCTGTTGCCGACCCGGACCGAAGCGCCGGCCCCATGGGTGCCCACGGTCACATCAACCTTGTCGGTTTGCACCACGTCGACAGCCGCATAGGTGCCCGAGGTGCTGACCCCGGCACTGACCCGTCCCGACTGCACGCCGGCATGGGCCCCTGCCCCACCGGGCCCCACCGAGGCGCCAAGGTCGGGCTGCGGGGGGCCACAGGCACTCAGTCCGGCGGCCAGAATCAGAACGGCGAAGAGTCGGTACAGGCGGGCGAGGGTCATGTGAGGGTCTCTCTCCAACGGGCAATCTGGGTCCGCACCTGGCTGGGCGCGGTGCCGCCAAAGCTGGTGCGGCTTGCCACCGAATTATGCACACCCAGCACGTCAAAGATATCCCCCCGGATGCCGTCGTGTACCGATTGCATGTCCTCAAGGGTGAGATCGGGCAGATCGACACCGCGACCCTCGGCCATCGCCACAAGCGCGCCGGTGACGTGATGGGCGTCGCGGAACGGCAGGTTCAACTCTCGCACCAGCCAGTCTGCCAGATCGGTTGCGGTGGAGAATCCCGAGGACGCCGCGGCCTCCAGCGCATCCTTGTTGCCGGTCATATCCGTGGCCATCCCGGTCATCGCCGCCAGCGCCAGCATCAGCGTATCGGCGGCATCGAAGACCTGTTCCTTGTCTTCCTGCATGTCCTTGGAATAGGCCAGCGGCAGCCCCTTCATCACCGTCAGCAACGCCACATTGGCCCCGACGATGCGACCGATCTTGGCGCGAATCAGTTCCGCCGCGTCCGGGTTCTTCTTCTGCGGCATGATCGACGAACCGGTCGAGAACCGGTCCGAGAGCGTCACGAAACGGAACTGCGCCGAGGACCAGATCACCAGCTCTTCCGACAGGCGCGACAGATGCATCGCACAGATCGAACTGGCGGCCAGGAATTCCAGCGCGAAGTCGCGGTCGCTGACCGCATCCAGCGAATTGGCCATGGGCCGGTCAAAGCCCAATGCCGCCGCCGTGGCATGGCGATCGATGGGGAAAGAGGTGCCCGCCAATGCTGCCGCCCCCAGCGGGCTTTCGTTCATCCGCGCGCGGGCATCGGCAAAGCGCGACTTGTCACGGCCGAACATTTCGACATAGGCCATCATGTGATGGCCCCAGGTCACCGGCTGGGCGGTTTGCAGATGGGTAAAGCCCGGCATCACCCAGTCGGCCCCGGCCTCGGCCTGCGACAGCAACGCCTTTTGCAGCGCCTCCAGTCCCTGCACGGCGGCATCGCATTGGTCGCGCACCCACAGGCGGAAATCGGTCGCCACCTGATCGTTGCGCGACCGGGCGGTGTGCAGACGGCCCGCCGCCGCGCCGATCAATTCGCGCAGCCGCGCCTCGACGTTCATATGGATGTCTTCCAGCGCCGCCGAGAAGGCAAATTCGCCGCCGTCGATCTCGGCCTTGACGCGGGTCAGACCGTCGGTGATCGCGGCCAGATCCTCGCCAGTGATGATGCCCTGCGCGGCCAGCATCGCGGCATGGGCCTTGGACCCGGTGATATCCTGATCGCTGAGACGCTGGTCATAGCTGATCGAGGCGTTGATCGCCTCCATGATCGCGTCGGGCCCGGCGCTGAACCGCCCGCCCCACATCTGATTGCTCGACCGCTCGCCCATGGTGACCCTCGCTGTGAAATCCTGCGCGACTCTATAGGCAAGCCGCCGGGGCGGCGCAAATCGCTTCACAACCCCGCGTGCTGGGGCCTGCCGCGCTTGACCTTGTGGGGCGAGACGGCACATCTGGACGAAATACAGGAGACTGCGATGAAATCCGTGATCCTGGCCACGCTGCTGGCCCTGACCCCCGTTCTGGCGCAGGCCGAAACCGATCTGGACAGCCTGAATGCCCTGCGCGACGGCGACATGAAGAAGCTGGTGTTCCACGAGACGCCCAAGCCCGCGTCGGAACAGGCCTTTTGGGACGTGGATGGAAGCACGCTGACATTGGCCGATTTCGAGGGCGAGATCGTACTGCTGAACTTCTGGGCCACATGGTGCGCACCCTGCCGCAAAGAGATGCCGGGGCTGAACCGCATTCAGGCCGAGATGGGGGACGATGGCTTTCGCGTGGTAACCTTGGCCACGGGCCGCAACAACCCCGCCGGGATCGACCGTTTCTTCTCTGAATACGGGATCACCCACCTGCCCCGCTATACCGACCCCAAGCAGGCGGTGGCGCGGGAAATGAGCATTCTGGGCCTGCCGATCACCGTGATCCTGAACCGCGACGGACAAGAGATCGCCCGCCTGCGCGGCGACGCGGAATGGGACAGCGACAGCGCCCGCGCCATCCTCACCGCCCTGAAAGAGGCCGGCGCAGGCTGACACCGCAAGCGACCTGAGCGCCAACACCCTGTCCTTCACCGAGTTCCCCCGGAACGGCCCCGCGAAGGCCGAATCGGGTAAGGCCACGACAGCCGGTGAAGGCGACATCCGGCCCGCCCGGAACACAGGCGGCGGGGTCTGCCAAAGGAAGCTGGCCGCCCGATTTGGCGTACCTGCATGGTTCCAGCCGTGGCAGGTTGTGGCCTCGCCTGCGACAATAGCCCCAACGCCTGCCCTGTGGACTCAGCGCCATCCCCGACAACGCCAACCTGCGCAAGGATGGCGCGGCCCTGACTGACGAAGTTGCTTCGGTACATGAAAACAACGCGTTGCGGATCCACACCAAGGGCCAGATGTCGGAGGCGGACATCGTGGCAGGCTGTTTCGGCCCTCTCGCAATTTTCCCGATTATTTTTGTCGGAAAGGGTTTTCCCGACAAAAACCATCGGCTAACGTCCGCGCAATGCCCGCCCCTTTCCGGCGGGCCTTGATTTAAGGAGATACCATGCCCCGTCCCACCCTGCGCCTTGCCGCTTTGCTGCTGTCCGCAGCCCCGCTGGCCACGGCGGCCCATGCCGCCGATCCCGCCGCCGTTGTCGCCAATTACGCCGACATCGCCCATGCCGGTTTCGAGGACAGCCTGATCCGGGCGCGCGAATTGAACGCCGCCGTCGATGCCCTGATCGCCGCGCCGTCCGACGCAACACTGGACGCCGCCAGGGCCGCCTGGATCGCCGCCCGCGTGCCCTATCAGCAGACCGAGGTTTTCCGCTTCGGAAACCCGGTGGTCGATGACTGGGAAGGCAAGGTGAACGCCTGGCCGCTGGACGAAGGGCTGATCGACTACATCGACCCGATGCTGGGCGCCAATGACGAGAACCCTTATTCGGTGGTCAACGTGATCGCCAACCCGACCTTCGAGATTTCCGGCACCACGGTCGACGCCACCGAGATCACCCCGGCGCTGCTGGAAAGCCTGCACGAGATCGACGGCATCGAGGCCAATGTCGCCACCGGCTACCACGCCATCGAATTCCTGCTCTGGGGGCAGGACCTGAACGGCACCGGACCCGGCGCAGGCGCGCGTCCGGCCAGCGATTTCGATCCGGCCAACTGTACGGGTGGCAACTGTGACCGCCGGGTTGCCTATCTGAAGGCCGCAACCGACCTGCTGATTTCGGATCTTGAAGACATCGTCGCCGCCTGGGGCGAAGGTGGCCAGGGCCGCGCCGATGTGACCGCCGACCCGCTGCAGGGTATGGTCATGGCCTTCACCGGCATGGGCTCGTTGTCCTACGGCGAACTGGCGGGCGAGCGCATGAAGCTTGGCGTGCTGCTGCACGATCCGGAAGAAGAGCAGGACTGCTTCTCGGACAACACCCACGCCAGCCATTTCTTTGACGGCGTGGGCATCCGCAACGTCTATACCGGCAGCTACACCCGCATCGACGGCAGCATTGTCGAAGGCCCCTCGCTGCAAGATGTGGTGGCCAGCGCCGATGCCGATCTGGCAACCAACCTGCTGAGCGATCTGGATGCCAGTGTCGCGGCTCTGGGCGGGCTGGTGGCTTCGGCCGAGGCCGGCACAGCCTATGACCAGCTGCTGGGCATGGGCAACCCCGAGGGCAACGCGCTGGTTCAGACCGCCATCGACGCGCTGGTCGCCCAGACCCGCAACATCGAACGGGCCGTGGATGTGATCGGGCTGGACGGTGTCGGCATCGAAGGCTCCGACAGCCTGGATGCGCCCAACGCCGTGTTCCAATAACCAAGGCTAGACCCACTGCGACGGGCGGCGGTCCTGCCGCCCGTCCGCTTTTCCGGGCGTCCTGCCCGACCTGATGCCCCCAAACTGCGACCCCCGCCATGATCCGAACCGCCCTTCTTGCTCTGGCCGTGACAGCCGCCGCGCCACTGGCCGCGCAAACCCCGCCCGCAGGGCCGTGGGGAGAGCCGCATCTGTCGCACGCGCCGCGCGCCCCGGAAGATGCCACCCGCATCGCCCGCGTTACCGCGCCCACGCAGACCTTCGACACCGCAGAGAAGTTCGAGACCCACCCCGCCGGGGCGGCCACCAAATTCGCCGCGCCGTCGCGCAACGCGTTTTCCTTCCCCTCGGCCAACATGGCCTTTGCCCGCGAGATGGATTTCAGGCTGGGCAACGGGCTGTTCAAGAAGCTTTGGGTCACGGCGCCGGCCTCGACCAAATCCTCTGACGGGCTGGGTCCATTGTACAATGCGCGGGCCTGCCAGCGCTGTCATATCAAGGACGGGCGCGGTCATCCGCCGGCCGGGCCAGAGGAAAGCGGCGTGTCGATGCTGCTGCGCCTGTCGATCCCCGATGCGGCCTCGGACCTGCCGGGCGAAACACTGGCCTATGTGTCGAACGCGCCCGAACCCACTTATGGGCTGCAACTGCAGGACAAATCCATTGCCGGGCTGGCCGCCGAGGGCCGCATCGCGATCCGCTACGCCGATGTACCGGTGACGCTGGGCGATGGCACCACGGTCACCCTGCACCAGCCGCGGTACGCCGTGGCCCACCCCGCCCATGGCCCGTTGCATCCCGACACCCAGATCAGCCCGCGCATCGCGCCGCAAATGATCGGGCTGGGGCTGATCGAAGCGATCCCCGAGGCCGACATTCTGGCCCATGCCGACCCGCAGGATCGCGACGGAGACGGCATCTCGGGCCGTCCCAACGCGGTCTGGTCGAAGGCGCACGGGCAATGGATGCTGGGCCGGTTCGGGCTCAAGGCAGGCTCCCCCAGCCTGCGCGAGCAATCGGCGGATGCGTTTTCCGGCGATATCGGGCTGTCCACTTCGCTGCACCCGGCGGCCTGGGGCGATTGCACCGAGGCCCAGCCGCTGTGCCGCGCCGCACCCGATGGCACCCAAGGCGCGCCGGATGGGCTGGAAGTCTCGGACCAGGTGCTGGACCTTGTCACCTTCTACAGCCGCAACCTGGCCGTGCCCGCCCGCCGCGATCCCGAAGACCGCCGGGTTCTGCGCGGCAAGGCGCTGTTCTACAAGGCCGGCTGCACCGCCTGCCACAGACCGAAATACGTCACCCACCGCCTGCCCGACCGCCCCGAACAAAGCTTCCAGCTGATCTGGCCCTATTCCGACTTCCTGCTGCATGACATGGGCGAGGGTCTGGCCGACAACCGCCCTGAATGGCAGGCCACGGGCCGCGAATGGCGCACCCCGCCGCTGTGGGGGATCGGGCTGACCGCAACGGTTTCAGGCCATACCCGGTTTCTGCACGATGGCCGCGCAGGCTCGCTCCTTGAGGCGATTCTGTGGCATGGCGGCGAGGCCGAAGCCGCCCGCGAGAGCGTCCGCATGATGCCCGCCGAAGACCGTGACGCCCTGATCCTGTTTCTGGAGTCCCTGTGATGATCCGCCTGACCGCCCTGTTGTTCACCGCCGCCCTGCTGGCGTCCCCGCTGGCTGCGGAGAGCGCGGCTCCCGGACCCCTGCCCGACGGCAGCCACAACACCGAGCCTGGCCTGCCCTCTGGCGCGCCGGAACGGGGCGAGATCGACCACGAGGCGCTGCGTCGCCGGTCACTGGACGTGCTGGAACGGCAATTCGGCGCCTTCGACAGTGCCGCCGCCGGGCTGGCCGAAGTGGCCGCCGCCCATTGCACCGGCGAGGTCAGCGAAGACGCCCTGAAGGCGCAATTCGCGGCCACTTGGCTGGCCTGGGCACCGCTGGACAGCTACCAGTTCGGCCCGATCCAGAACACCGGCGCCGCGCTGACCGTGAACTTCTGGCCCGACAAGAAGAACTTCGTGGGCCGGGGTCTGCGCGCGCTGCTGGAACTGCCGCCGGACCAGCAGGCCGACCCATCGGTTGTGGCCGGGGCCTCGGCCGCCGCGCAGGGGCTGCCGGCGCTGGAAATGCTGCTCTACACCGATCTGCCGCTCTGCCCGGCGGTGGTCGGGATATCGGGCTACATGGCGGGGCTGTCTCACGAAGTGTACCAGCAGTGGTTCGGTGCCGACGGATGGGCCGATCTGGCGCGCACGGCAGGGCCGGACAACCCGGTTTACCGAACGGCCGAGGAATTCACCAAGACGCTCTACACCGCTGTGGACTTCGGACTTGTCCGCGTCGCGGAGGCGCGGCTGGGCCGCCCGCTGGGCACCTATGAGCACAGCTTTCCCACGCGGGCCGAGGCCTGGCGCTCGGGCCTGACCGACCAGATCATCCACGCCCAGTTGCGCGGGCTGGAAGACCTGATCGAGTTCGGCTTTGCCGGGGATGTCCGCGACCCCGACCGGGCGTGGATCCTTCAGATCTTCGGTCAGGCGCATGACCGGCTGGATGCCATCGGCACCACCATAAGCGAGGCCGTGGAGGACCCGGCCACACGCTTCCGTGTGGAATCCCTGCAGGACAAGATCGCCTACCTGCGCAGCGAGTTCGCCCGGACCGTCGGCCCGGAGCTGGGCGTGGACACCGGCTTTTCCGCTGCGGACGGGGATTGACCCCATGCGCCGCCGCAGCTTTCTGGCCCTGTCTGCCGCCGCCCTTGCCACCCCGGCGTGGAGCGCGACCACCGCCCGCTTTGTCACGGCGGCGTCGCGTCCCGACAAGTCCACCTGGCTGGTCGGCCTGTCGGACAGCGCCGAGGTCCTGTTCCAGATCCCGATCCCGTCGCGGGGCCATGCCGCCGCGACCCACCCGCTGCAGGCGCAAGCGGTGGCCTTCGCCCGCCGCCCCGGACGCTTCGCAGTGATTCTCGACTGCCTGTCGGGACGCGAAACCGCGCGTCTGTCAGCCCCCGAAGGCCGGCATTTCTATGGCCACGGGGCTTTTACCACTGACGGGCGCTATCTGCTGACCACTGAAAACGACTACGACGGGCCGGACGGGCGCATCGGCATCTGGGATGCGACCGCCGGCTACAGGCGCGTCGACGAGGTTCCCTCGGGGGGGGATCGGTCCGCACGAAATCCGGCGCCTGCCCGATGGCGGTTTTGCCGTGGCCAACGGCGGTATCCAGACCCACCCGGATTTCCAGCGCGCCAAGCTGAACCTGCCAACCATGCAGCCCAATCTGACCTACCTTGACCCGCTGGGGGGGATCGTCGAACAGGTCGCCCCGCCAGCCGAGCTGCACCAGAATTCCATCCGTCACATCGACGTGGATCGCGCGGGCCGCGTGGTGATGGCCCTGCAATGGCAGGGCGATCCGCGCCAGCCGGTGCCGCTGGCAGCCTCGCACCGTCGGGGCGAATCGTTGCGCTTTCACCCCCATCCCGACACCGCGAAACTGCGCCAGTATGGCGGCTCGGTCGCGGTTGCGGGCGATGGGTCGGAATTTGCCGTGACCGGGCCAAAGGGCGATCACATCGTGTATTTCCGGGGGGCCGATGCGGCCCCTTCAGGCGGCGACACCCTGCCCCAAGCCAGCGGCGTGGCACAGATGGGGGACGGGCTGGCCATCACCCGCACCGGTGGCCTGACCCTGCGCCGGAACGGCCGGATGTTCGATCTCGCGGGCGCGGAAAACTGGACCTGGGACAACCATCTCGTGCCGATCTGACAGATTTCGTGATCTGCCCCACACGTCAGTTTCGTTGCGTCTTTACCAAAAATTTGGCAGGCTTCGCGCATTAATCACCGCAGAGTGACATCAGAGGCAGATCATGGCACCCCATCGCACCATCCCGCTCTTCGCAATTGCGACCGCGCTTACGGTTCTGACCGCCCCGCTGGCAGAAGCCGGGCGCATCGAACAGGCCTGCAAACAATCCGACCGCGCCTCGGGCCGCGGCTCGGTCTGCACCTGCATTCAGCAGGTCGCCGACCAGATGCTCAGCCGGCGCGACCAGAAGCTGGCGGCAAGCTTTTTCCAGGACCCGCACAAGGCGCAGGAAATCCGCCAGTCGGACAATCGCCGGGACGAAAAGTTCTGGAAACGCTACAAGCAGTTCGGCTCGACCGCCGCACGCTCCTGCAGCTAGAACAACGCCACGGCCCTACAGGTCGTGCGTCGCGATGAAGCCCCGGCTGGCCACTTCGATCAGGTCCAGGGCTTCGTCGAAATCCCGCGTGTAGTAGGGGTCGGGCACCTCGCGCACCGGCTGATCGGGCGCATAGTCCAGAAACAGGCGAACCGGCGTCGTCGCGCCGGATGGACGCTGCGCCTCCACATCCGCCAGATTGCTGTGATCCATCACCAGGATCTCGTCGAATGCCGTGAAATCGTGGTGGGAAAACTGCCGTGCGCGCAGGGACGACAGGTCATAGCCGCGGGTCTTTGCGGCCCGGATCGCCGGGCCATAGGGCGGCTTGCCCACATGCCAATTGCCGGTGCCGGCGCTGTCGATCTCCAGATCCGGGGCCAGCGCCCGCAACACCCCCTCGGCCGAGGGAGAACGGCAGATGTTGCCAAGACAGACGAACAGGACGCGGCGCACGGGTGATCGGGTCATGGGTCTGTGCTATTGCATCGGACAGCGATTTCAAAGACCTCGGAGGCGGCGATGCCCGCGATTGTTGTGTTGAGTGGCGCCGGACTGTCGGCGGAAAGCGGGTTGGGCACGTTTCGGGACACCTCGGGGCTGTGGACCCAATACGACCTGAACGACGTAGCCACCCCCGAGGGCTTTGCCCGCAATCCGCAGCTTGTCCATGATTTCTACAACGCCCGCCGCGCCAATGCGCTGGCCTCGCAGCCCAATGCCGCGCATCGGGCTTTGGCACGGCTGGAAGCGGCCCTTGGGCCAGAGCTTTATTGTGTCACCCAGAACATCGATCCGCTGCTGGAACAGGCCGGGATGCGCCGGGTGGTGCACATGCACGGGCAGTTGATGCGGATGCAATGCGCCGGGTGCGGCCACTGCTGGCCTGCGCCTGCGTCCACACGGGCCGACGATCCCTGCCCGGCCTGCACCCGGCCCCATACCCGCCCCGACGTGGTCTGGTTCGGCGAGATCCCCTATCACATGGAAGAGATTGCCGACGCCTTGGAAAGCTGCGCCGTCTTCGTGTCGATCGGCACGTCGGGCAGCGTCTATCCGGCCGCGGGCTTCGTGCAGATCGCCCGCGAGGCCGGGGCGCATACGGTCGAGCTGAACCTCGAAGCCTCCGAGACCGCCTCGCAATTCGACGAGTTGCGGCAGGGACCGGCCAGCGAGGTGGTGACACAATGGGTCGAGGAAATCCTGGCCGCCCACAGCGGCATGCAGCCGGTCTAGGCCCGCACCGGTCTGCGCCCCACGGCACCGTCAAACCGCAGATGTGACTCGCAACCGATCTGTCCCTAGACTGGCCGGCACATCATCCTGTGCATTTCTGGAGGAGACATCATGCGAATCATTTCCCTTGCCGCTGGGCTGAGCCTTCTGGCCGCCCCACTGTTTGCCTGGACCCTGGACACCACCGCCTCGTCGATCAGCTATGTGTCCACCAAGAACGGCAGCACGTCAGAGGCCAACCTGCTGTCCGACCTCTCGGGAACGGTGGCCGAAGATGGCACCGCAATCGTCGAGATCTCGCTGGAATCCGTGGAAACATTCATCGACATCCGCAACGAACGCATGCGCGAGTTCGTCTTCAAGGTCGTGGATTTCCCGATTGCCACCGTTTCGGCCGCCCTGGATCCGGCCGCGATGGCGGGCTTGGCGCCGGGCAATACAACCGAGGCCAGTTTCGAGGTAACCGTGGCCACCAATGGCACCGAGGCCAGCTATGAGGCGACGGCCTATGTCACGCAGGTTGGCGAAGATCGGGTGCTGGTCGCATCGAAAGCGCCGATCATCGTGCATGCCGAAGACCTTGGCTATGACGAGGGCGTCTCGAAGCTGCAGGAGATTGCCGGGCTCGATTCGATCGAACCGACGGTCCCGGTGGCCTTCCACCTGGTATTCGACCGCTAGGGTCGTGCGGGGCCGTGCGGCCCCCACCCACCACAGGGATCAGTTGCCGCTGCCGGCCTTCATGCCCTTGCCGGACATGTCGCCGTGACCGGCCTGATGCATGCCGTGGCCGCCTTCGCCGGGCTTGCGATCCAGATCGACCACCACGTCCACCGTCATCTCGCCGGCCTTTTCGAAGGTCAGGGTCAGCGGGAAGGTCGCCCCCGGCTCCATCGGCTGGGTCAGACCCATGAACATGACGTGGTCGCCACCGCGCATCAGCATGTGCTTGCCCCCGGCGGGCACCGGGAAGCCTTCTTCCACATGGATCATCTGCATGACGCCGTTGTCGGCTTCCTTGTGGGTGTGCAACTCGACCCGATGCGCCACCGGTGCGGCGGCGGCGACCAGGCGGTCATCCTCGGCACCGGTGTTCTCGATCACCAGGAAGGCGGCGCCGGATTTGGCGGCCTTGCCGGCGCTGCGGGCATAGGCATCGGTGACGATGATGTCTGCGGCGGCGGCAGAGGCAAAGGCAAGGCCAGCGGTCATCGCCGCGGCCAGAAGGGAAAATCTGGAGGTCATTTCGGTATCCTCGAATCACGGTTTTGGGCTTGGGAAGGGGATCAGAGGATCCGCGGCGGTCCCCGCGCCCGGTGCGCGATCAAGGGGGCCGCTTCGGCCCGTGTCTGCGCCTGCGTGAATACCAGTTGCCGGGGCTGAACCTGCCGCGCGGTCAGAACAAGGGGCGCGGCAAGCCCGGCCATGGCCGACATCACGCAATCGGGGCAGACGTGGGGGCGGCTGACCGGCTGTCCGTCGCGATCCACGGTCACCGCGACCGGACCGGTGCCGGTGCACAGCACCACGGTACCGGCGACGCGGGCGGTGCCGCGCGACAGGCCCAGCTGCAGGCTGGTCAGGGCAACCAGCACGATCAGGCACAAGCCGACGACAAGGCGGATCAGGGACAGCATCGCCGCCAGCGTTAGCCCCGCCTTCGTGCCGCGCCAAGGGACGGCGTGCGGTCTGCGACAGCGTGCTGCATCAAACGCAAAAAGCCCCGCAGGAAGCGGGGCCTTGCCTCAGAACATCCGGCGATCAGGCGCTGGCCTGGGCCTTTGCGATGTCCTTCTTGATCTTCAGCGCATCCGAGGACAGCTCGGCATCCTTGGCTTTCGCCAGGTAGGCGTCCAGACCCCCGCGGTGATCCACCGAACGCAGCGCGGCATTCGAGATCCGCAGCTTGAACGAGCGGCCAAGGGTGTCGGAAATCAGCGTCACGTCCTGCAGGTTGGGCAGGAACCGGCGCTTGGTCTTGTTGTTGGCGTGGCTGACATTGTTGCCAGACATCGGGCCTTTTCCAGTCAGTTCGCAGCGGCGCGACATGGCGGTTTCCTTTGTGTTCTCTATACGGCGGGGTTCGGGCGGTCCCGAACGCGGCAAGGGTAAAACAAAGGGGCGCCGACCAGCAGCGCCCAAATGCGTTGGGAGGCTTTAGGCCCTGCGCGCTGGGGCGTCAAGCGCTTTGTACCGGTGGCGGGCGCCGCCGGGTTTCGCGCCACAGGGAATACAGACCCGCGCCCAGGATCAACGCGCTGCCCAGGTAGACCGGCAGTCCCGGCGATTCGCCGAAGATCGCCATGCCCAGAAGCACGCCGAACAGCAGCCGGGTATAGCGAAACGGTGTCACAACAGAGACTTCGCCGGTCCGCATGGCCTGTGTCAGGGCCGAATATCCGGCCACGCCGACCACGGTGGCAATGGCGATGAACCCCAGCGCCGGGGCCACAGCGCCGCTGCCCGCGCCCAGCCGTCCACCGATGCCCGTGGCCAGCAACAGCGCCCCGGTGGGCACCAGCACCGCGAATCCGCACAGGCCCAACTGCCAGTTCGACAGGCTGCGGGGCGAGGCCCGCGTGGCCAGATCACGGCCCGCGAATCCGGCCATGCCGAGCAGCGCGAAAATCGCCACCGGACCCAGCCCTTCGCCGCCGGGCCGCAGGATCAGCATCACCCCGCTCAGCCCCACGGCAATGGCCAGCCAGCGCCGCCAGCCCACCTTTTCGTGGAAGATCAGCGCCGCCCCGGCGACCACCACCAGCGGTGTCGCCTGCAGGATCGCCGACACCGTGGACAGCGGCATCAGCGCGATGGCCATGGTATAGCCCAACCGACCCAGCATCTCGGACGCCGCGCGCAGGATCATTGGGCGCGAGGCCATGTCGGGATGCCATAGCCCTTGCCGGGCGACCCGCGCCAACAGCGCGAACAGCAGCGTGCCGCCCGCCCCGAACAGCATCAGCACCAGCCCCACCGGGAAGCTGCGCGCGGCGGATTTCAGAAACACGTCTTCGATCGCGAATCCCGCCATGGCGGCGATCATCAACCCGGCCCCTTTCAGGTTGTCCGAGGCCGGGGACCGGCTCATCACCCGAGCCAGCGCAGCATCTCTTCGGCGGCTGGCCCCGGCATCTTGTCACCTGCCGCCACCGCCTTGCCCAGGTCCGCCATGCGCGCGCGCGCCTCGGCCGAACCGGTGAGTCGCGCCAGCAGCCCCTGCCGCACTTCTTCCTCGAACCAGTGGCGCGCCTGGGTGGCGCGGCGGGCGTCCCAATGGCCATGTTGGCGGCGCCATGCGGTCAGGGTTTCCATCTCGGCCCAGGTATCCGCCAGACCGGTTTCCTCGGTGGCCGAGACCATGACCGCCTTGGGAAAGCCCTGCGGGTCCTGTGGCCGCTTGCGCAGAAGCCGCAAGGCCCCGGCGTAATCGGCACAGGTGCGGGTCGCCACCGGTTTCAGGTCGCCATCGGCCTTGTTGACCACGATCAGGTCGGCGATCTCCATGATGCCGCGCTTGACGCCCTGCAACTCGTCGCCGCCAGCCGGGGCCATCAGCAGCACGAACAGGTCGGACATCTCGGCGACCATGGTTTCGGACTGGCCGACGCCCACGGTTTCAATCAGCACCACGTCGAACCCGGCCGCTTCGCACAGCGTCACCGCCTCCCGCGTGCGGCGGGCGACGCCGCCCAGTTGGGTCTGGCTGGGCGAGGGGCGGATGAAGGCCATCGGATCGCGGCTCAGCCGCTCCATCCGCGTCTTGTCGCCCAGGATCGAGCCGCCTGAGCGGGCGGAAGACGGATCCACCGCCAGCACCGCAACGCGCTTGCCCTGTGCCGTCAGCATCTTGCCGAAGGCCTCGATGAAGGTGGATTTGCCGACGCCCGGCGTGCCCGACAGCCCGATCCGCAAGGCTTGCCGACCGGCACCGCGCACCGCGTCCAGCAGGGCGTTGGCCTGCGCCCGATGATCGTCGCGGCCGCTTTCCACAAGGGTGATGGCCCGTGCCAGCGCGCGCCGCTCCCCGCGCAGGATGGCTGGCGCAAGCGTGTCTTGGGGGGCGGTCGTCATCGCCTGGGACATGGCGGCGGATCCTCCTGAACTGTCTTTGCGTTGTCTTGCCTTGGGGGCGAAGGTATGTCCAGACCAGCGGCTCTGGCGACAGGATGTGACAAATGCGCGGAATTCTTCTTGGCGGTCTGATGCTGGCAGGGCTGGCCGGCCCGGTACAGGCCGAAACGGCCACCTACAATGTCAGCTTCGCGGGCATTCGCGCCGGGATCCTGGCCTTTGACGGGTCCGAAAAGGGCGGGCGCTATGCAGTCAACGGCGCAGCCCGGCCCAGCGGGATGCTGAAGGCGCTGTTCGATGCTTCCGTCGACACCCATGCCGCGGGGCGGGTGCAGGGCAACAGCTATCGTCCGGCAAACGCCCGCGAAATCACCCGAGATGACGGCGATACCGTGACCCGCACGGTCCGCTTCTCTGGCAGCGGCGTGCCCAGCTACACCCGCACCCCGCCGCGCAAGAAACCACCGGAACATGCCGCGCCGGCCGCGCAGCAGAAGGGCACCGTGGACACCACCACCGCCGCCTATGCCATCCTGCGCGACCGCCCCGCCCATCTGGCCTGCAAGCTGGACATCGAGATCTTCGACGGCGCCAAGCGGCATCGCATCCGGCTGCACGATGCCGCGCCCACCCGCAACGGGCTGACCTGCTCGGGCACTTACAGCCGGGTGGCCGGGTTCAGCCCCGAGGACATGGCCGAACGCGTCAACTGGCCCCTGACCATGGACTATGAGCAGATGTCCAACGGCACCATGCGGGTGACCGGCCTGACCTTCCCCACCAGCTTCGGCAAAGCCCGCATCCGCCGCCGGTGACCCAGCCCCCGCCTGCCCTGCCCATCGACCCGCTGCTGCCCGAGATCTGCGCGGTGCTGGCCGCCCACGGCCGCGCCGTGCTGCAGGCACCGCCGGGGGCCGGCAAGACCACGCGGGTGCCACTGGCCCTGCTTCAGGCGGGCGTGGAGGGCCGCATCCTGATGCTGGAGCCGCGCCGCATCGCCGCCCGCGCCAGCGCCGAACGCATGGCCGCGACGCTGGGCGAACAGGTCGGCGACACCGTCGGCTACCGCATCCGGGGCGAGGCCAAGGTGTCGAAAGCCACCCGGATCGAGGTGGTGACCGAAGGCATCCTGACCCGCCGCCTGCAGAACGATCCCGAACTGTCGGGCGTCGGCGTGGTGATCTTCGACGAATTCCACGAACGCTCGCTTCAGGCCGATCTGGGGCTGGCCCTGACCTGTGAAGTGCGCGCGGCCCTGCGCGAGGATCTGCGCCTGCTGGTAATGTCGGCGACGCTGGACGCCGCGCCGGTCGCCGCCCTGCTGGACGACGCCCCGGTGCTGACCGCCGAGGGCCGTGCTTTTCCGGTGGAAACCCGCTGGCGCGACACCCCGCTGCCGCCCAAAGCCCGGCTGGAACAAGCCGTGGCCGAAACCGTGCTGCAGGCGCTGGCCGAAACCGACGGAGGCGTGCTGGTCTTCCTGCCCGGCGAGGGCGAGATTCGCCGCACCCAATCGGCGCTGGAAGGGCGCTTGCCGCCCGGTTGCCACCTGCGCCCGCTCTATGGCGCGCTGCCGCACAAGGATCAGCAGGCGGCCATTGCGCCCGCCGCCTCGGGCCGCAAGATCGTGCTGGCCACCGCCATCGCCGAAACCTCGCTGACCATTCAGGATGTGCGGGTGGTGGTGGATGCGGGGCTGTCGCGGCGGGCGCGTTTCGATCCGGCCTCGGGCATGTCGCGGCTGGTGACCGAGAAGGTCACCCGCGCCGAGGCCGAACAGCGCCGGGGCCGCGCCGGTCGGGTGGCCGAAGGGACCTGCTACCGGCTCTGGACGCGCGGCGCCGAGGGCGCGCTGGCCGCCTATCCGCCGGCCGAGATCGAGGCCGCCGATCTGACCGGTCTGGCGCTGGAACTGGCGCAATGGGGGGCCGCCCCCGGCGATCTGGCCTTCCTGACCCCGCCGCCAGAGGCCGCGCTGGCCGAGGCGCAGGCGCTGCTGCGCGATCTGGGCGCGCTGGACGGGCGTGGCGGGATCACCGCGCACGGGCGCATCCTTGCCGGTCTGCCCCTGCACCCCCGTCTGGGCCATATGCTGACCCTTGCCGGTCCGCAGGCCGCACCGCTGGCCGCCCTTCTGGAAGACCGCGACCCGCTGCGCGGGGCGGGCGCAGATCTGGATCTGCGCCTGCGCGCCCTGGCTGGCGACCGACCCGCCGCCCCCGCGCATCCGGGCGCGCTGTCGCGCCTGCGGACCGAAGCGAAACGGCTGGCCCGTCTGGCCGGACCGAAGGTTGCCCCCCTGTCGGCCGGAGAGATGGCCGCGCTGGCCTATCCCGACCGCATCGGCCTGCGCCGCCCCGGCGATGCGCCGCGCTATGTGCTGTCGGGCGGCAAGGGCGCGATGCTGGCCGACAGCGATCCGCTGGCTGGTCAACGCCTGATCGTTGCCACCGACCTGGACGGCAACCCGCGCGAGGCGAAAATCCGGCAGGCCGCGACCCTGTCCGAAAGCGCCCTGCGTGCGCTCTATGGCGACCGGATCGAGACCGCCCATGTCTGCGCCTGGTCCCGCCGCGACCGCCGCGTGCTGGCCCGTGTGCAGGACCGGCTTGGCGCGCTGGTTCTTGGCGATCAAGTCTGGCGCGACGCCCCGCCCGAGGCCATTGCCGAAGCGGCACTAGAGGGGCTGCGCGACCTCGGCCTGCGGGTGTTGAAAACCGCCCCGAAATTCGACCTGCTGCGCGCCCGCCTTGCCATCGCCCGCAGCGCGCGTCCCGATCTGCCCGACCCTGCCGAAGCGGCGCTGCTGGACAGCGCGGACAGCTGGCTTCTGCCCTTCCTGAACGGGGTGCGTAGCGAAGGCGACCTGAAGGGTTTCGACCCGGCGCCTGCGCTGCTGGCCGCGCTGAGCCACGATCAGGCGCAGGCGCTGAACCGCATCGCGCCCCCGGCTTATACCACGCCGCTGGGCCGCAAGATCGCCATCGACTATTCCGGCGACGCCCCCGAGATCGCCCTGCGCCTGCAGGAGCTGTTCGGCGAAACCCGCCATCCACAGGTGGGCGGCCAGCCGCTGCGTGTGACCCTATTGTCCCCCGCGGGCCGTCCGGTCCAGACGACGATGGATCTGCCCGGCTTCTGGGCCGGCTCTTATGCCGATGTGCGCAAGGACATGCGCGCCCGATATCCGCGTCATCCCTGGCCCGAGGATCCGACGCAGGCCGATCCGACCCTGCGCGCCAAACCCCGGAAATAGCACCCGCGTCGATTTCGGCGCGGCCTTGCCAACGGGCTGATCCTGCGGACGCGCTTCAGCACCGCCCCCCCTGGTTGACCCTGACCTAACATTCGGCCGGCGGCGGCGTCGTGATGGCCGCGCGAGCGCGCCAAGCCACCCAGCATCGCCTGCACAGGCATTTGTCGTTTCATGCGTCATCCTCCCCAGGCAATTTGCCCACAACTGCGGGTCAATTTTTCTGGGTTTTGCGCGCCCGCCCTCGGGCTGCGGGAAACCGGCGTGCGTTCCGTGGCTTCCCTTCCGCGACAACCACTGCTAAGAGCCGCGCCATGGACACCAAAGCCGCACTCCGACGCCGACGCGCGCCCTTCTGACCCCGCCCCTTTCGCGGGGGCTGCTGCCTTTCGTCCTTTCACCAACCTGAAATCGTTGACTTGCTCCTGTGCCTGCGGCACCAACGGAGTTTCTTGCAAGGGTATCCCCTATGATCGCCTCTGTTCTTCCGACCTATAACCGTGCGCCCCTGACCTTCGTGTCGGGGCAAGGATGCTGGTTGACCGAGGCGGACGGGCGACGTTTTCTGGACCTTGGCGCGGGCATCGCCGTGAACGCGCTTGGCCATGCGCATCCCGATCTGGTCAAGGCGCTGAGCGATCAGGCCGCCCAGCTTTGGCATGTGTCGAACCTCTACAAGATCCCGCAACAGCAGGCGCTGGCCGATGCGCTGGTCGAGGCGACCTTCGCCGACACCGTGTTCTTCACCAATTCCGGCACCGAGACCTGCGAACTGGCCGTCAAGATGGCCCGGAAATACTGGTTCGAGAAGGGCGATGCCGAGCGGACCGAGATCATCGCCTTCGACGGCTCGTTCCACGGCCGGTCATCGGCGGGCATCGCCGCCGCCGGGTCCGGAAAGATGACACGCGGCTTCGGGCCGACCCTGCCGGGGTTCACCCATCTGCCGTTTGGCGATCACGACGCGTTGCGCGCCGCGATCAGCGACCGGACCGCCGCCGTGCTGATAGAGCCGGTGCAGGGCGAAGGCGGCATCCGCCCGTTGCCCGACGCCTGCCTGAAGGGGCTGCGCGACCTGTGCGACGAGACCGGCGCGCTGCTGATCCTTGACGAGGTGCAATGCGGCATGGGCCGGACCGGCAAGCTGTTCGCCCATGAATGGGCCGGGATCGCGCCGGACATCATGATGGTGGCCAAGGGCATCGGCGGCGGCTTCCCGCTGGGCGCGCTGCTGGCCACTGAATCTGCGGCCAGCGGCATGACCGCGGGCACCCATGGCTCGACCTATGGCGGCAACCCGCTGGGCTGCGCCGTGGGGCTGGAAGTCATGCGCCATGTGGCCGATCCGGTGTTCCTGGCCGAGGTGAACCGCAAGGCCGGCCTGCTGCGGCAGAAGCTGGAAGGGCTGGTCGCCGCGCATCCGACGGTCTTCGACCATGTGCGCGGCGCGGGCCTGATGCTGGGCATCGTCTGCAAGGCGCCGAACACCGATGTGGTGCAGGCCGGGTACGACCAGCAGGTGCTGACCGTGCCCGCCGCCGACAACGTGGTGCGCTTGTTGCCGCCCCTGACCATTACCGACGATGAAATTGACGCCGCAGTGGCCCGGCTGGACACCGCCGCCGCAAGCCTGGCCTGAGCCGACGAGAGCGAGACCCATGCCCCATTTCCTGGACATTCACACCACCGACCCGGCGCAATTGCGCGGGATCCTCGATCAGGCCGCGGCGATGAAGGCCGCCCGCGCCGGTCTGCCCAAGGGCACCCGCGACCCGGAAACGCCGTTCGAAGGTCAGATGGTGGCCCTGGTGTTCGAGAAACCCTCGACCCGTACCCGTGTCAGCTTTGATGTCGGCGTGCGGCAGTTGGGCGGCGAGACCCTGGTGCTGTCAGGCTCGGAAATGCAACTGGGCCACGGCGAGACCATTGCCGACACCGCCCGCGTGCTGTCGCGCTATGTGGACCTGATCATGCTGCGCACCTTCCAGGAATCGACGCTGCTGGAGCTGGCCGAACATGCCTCGGTGCCAGTCATCAACGGGCTGACCGACCGCACCCATCCCTGCCAGATCATGGCCGACATCCTGACCTTCGAGGAGCATCGCGGCCCGATCGCCGGCAAGCGCGTGGTCTGGGCCGGCGATGGCAACAACGTCTGCGCTTCGTTCCTGCACGCGGCGGCGCAGTTCGGCTTCGACATGACCTTCACCGGACCGGAGCCGCTGGACCCGGAAGCCGAATTCGTGGCCGGCGCGCGGGCAGCCGGCGCTGACATCCGCATCGAACGGGATCCGTTCAAGGCTGTGGCGGGCGCCGATCTGGTGGTCGCCGACACCTGGGTGTCGATGCACGATCCCGCCTCGACCCGCGAGCGTCGCCACAACCAGCTGCGCCCCTATCAGGTCAACGACGCACTGATGGCCGCTGCCGGGGAACAGGCATTGTTCATGCATTGCCTGCCGGCTCACCGCGAGGAAGAGGTCACCAGTTCGGTCATGGACGGCCCGCAATCGGTGATCTTCGACGAAGCCGAGAACCGGTTGCACGCCCAGAAGGCCGTCATGCGCTGGTGCCTGGGAATGTGACTTTCTTGCCTTCGGCGAGAGTATTTGGACCAAGAAGAAAGCACGGTGAGAGCCGGCGCCGTTCAGAGCACCACAGGGGGCTGCCATGACCGTGATCACCGAGATCGAGGATCTCAAGCGTCTGTACCGGCGCCGGGTTCCGAAGATGTTCTACGACTATTGCGAGACTGGCAGCTGGTCGCAGCAGACTTTTCGCGAGAACACCACCGATTTCGACCAGATCCGGTTCCGGCAGCGTGTCGCCATCGACATGACCAACCGCTCTACCGCTGTCGAGATGCTGGGCCAGGAAGTGGCGATGCCCGTGGCGCTGGCCCCGGTTGGGCTGACCGGCATGCAGCATGCGGATGGCGAGATCCTGGCGGCGCGGGCGGCAGAGAACTTCGGTGTGCCCTTTACCCTGTCCACCCTGTCGATCTGTTCGATCGAGGACGTGGCCGCGCACACCCGCAAACCGTTCTGGTTCCAGGTCTATACGCTCAAGGACGATGATTTCATGCAGCGCCTGATGGGGCGGGCCCATGACGCCGGCTGTTCGGCCATTGTCATCACGCTGGACCTGCAGGTGCATGGCCAGCGTCACAAGGACCTGAAAAACGGGCTGTCTGCACCGCCGAAACTGACCCCGGCCTCGGTGGCCAACATGGCGACCAAGGTTGGCTGGGGGCTGAAGATGCTGCGGACACCGCGCCGGGGTTTTGGCAATGTCATCGGCCATGCCGAAGGCGTCTCGGATCCGTCGTCGCTGAGTGCCTGGACGGCGGAGGCCTTCGACGCGGCGCTGGACTGGGACCGGGTCCGGCAGCTGATCGACATGTGGGGTGGCAAGGTGATCCTGAAAGGCATCCTGGATGTGGAGGATGCCAAGAAAGCCGTGGAGGTCGGTGCCGATGCCATCGTGGTGTCGAACCATGGCGGGCGTCAGCTGGATGGCGCGCTAAGCTCGATCCGCGCCCTGCCCGCCATTGTCGACGCGGTGGGCGACCAGATCGAAGTGCATTTCGATAGCGGGATCCGGTCCGGGCAGGATGTGCTGAAGGCCTGGGCGCTGGGCGCGCGCGGCTGCATGATCGGGCGGGCCTTCGTCTATGGACTGGGGGCCATGGGCGAGGCCGGGGTCACCAAGGCGCTGGAGCTGATCCACAAGGAACTGGACACCACCATGGCGCTGTGCGGCCGGCGCACCCTGGCCGATGTGGATCGCGATATCCTGCTGGTGCCCGAAGGGTTCGCGGGCCGCTGGGCCTGAGGCCGGTTGCGCGCTTTTCCGCTGTTGCCGGAAAACGTGATTTGCCAGAAGATCGGGGAATGCGCATCTGAACCTCAGTTGAAACAGCTTTGGCTACTTCCATGCTTCGTCCTGCCCTGACCGGTGCCCTATTGTGCCTTCTTGCGGCCTGCGCATCCCCGACCCCCGAGGTGACGCGCGCCGCCGTGCCGCTGCATCCGAACGAGACCCCGGAACTGCGCGCCAGCATCAACCACTGGGCCGATTACTATGACCTCCCGCGGGAGTTGGTGCATCGCCTTGCGATCCGCGAAAGCACCCATCGCCCGACCGCGCGCAACGGACCCTACTACGGGCTGCTGCAGGTGCTGCCGGCCACCGCGCGCTCGATGGGGTACAGCGGCCCCAACAAGGGGCTTCTGGATGCCGACACCAACCTGCAATATGCCCTGAAATACTTGGACGGAGCCTATCTGGTGGCCGACGGCGACCCGGACCGGGCCATCAAGCTTTATGCCAAGGGCTATTACCCCGAGGCCAAGGCAAAGGGGCTTCTGGATGAAACCGGCCTGAGATAGCCTGCCGGCCCCGGTTTTCGCCGTGAACCCCGCCGGATCTGCCGGAATCGGGGTTCCCAAGGCGCGGGATCTCGGCTAAGAGCGCCGCTTCACCGGGCATACACCCTTGGAGGATGCCCACCAATTTAGGAGAATTCTCATGGCTGGAAAGATCCCAGATCTTTACGCCGAGGTACGGACGGGGACGGGCAAGGGGGCCGCTCGTCAAGCACGCCGTGATGGCAAGGTACCTGGCATTGTCTATGGCGGCGAATCCGATCCGCTGGCAATCAACATCCCCTTCAACGTGCTGCTGAAGAGCCTCAAGCAAGGCCGCTTCCTGTCGACCCTGTTCAACATGAAGGTCGACGGCCACGATGACGTGCGGGTGATCTGCCGGAACGTGCAGCGCGACGTCGTCAAGGACCTGCCGACCCACGTGGACTTCATGCGTCTGCACCGGAACTCGAAGATCAACCTGTTCATTCCGGTTGAATTCATCAACCACGAAGAAAGCCCCGCCCTGAAGAAGGGTGGCATGCTGAACGTGGTGCGTCCGGAAGTCGAACTGATCGTGACCGCGGGCGACATCCCCGAGAAGCTGGTTGTCGATCTGACCGGAACCGTGATCGGTGACACCATTACCATCTCGTCCATCGACGTGCCGGCCGGCGCCAAGCCGACCATCGACCGTGACTTCGTTGTGGCCAACCTTGCCGCTCCGGCCGGTCTGGGCAGCAGCGACGACGAAGACGAAGTGGATGAAGAAGCACCCGTCGAAGAAGAGGCCGCCGAAGAGTAATCCTCGGACCCTTCGACATGGTATTGATGCGCGGCCCTTCGGGGCCGCGCATTTTTTTTGGCATATTTCAGATGACGTTTTGCGACAGATCAAGGACGTTTTTGGAACAGGGTGTTAGGTCCGGGGGGAATTGAAATTACGGAGGTGACCATGACCGAAACCAAACCCACGAACCTGCAAGTGGTGGAACCGGAAACCTCTGAAGCGGCCCCCGAAAGCACACCGGCCCAGGACGCGGCCCCAGTGGCCGAAGAAAAGCCCGCGTCGGATTTCGATTCCTCAAGCGAATACCCCTACGACCGCAAGATGACCCGCCGCACCTATGAGCGGCAGAAGGCCAAGCTTCAGGCCGAGCTACTGAAGGTGCAGTTGTGGGCGCAGGAGACCGGGCAGAAGTTCGTGCTGCTGTTCGAAGGCCGTGATGCCGCCGGCAAGGGCGGCACCATCAAGCGGTTCACCGAGCATCTCAACCCGCGCCAGGCGCGCGTGGTCGCCCTGAACAAGCCCACCGATGCCGAGCGCGGCCAGTGGTACTATCAGCGTTATGTCGAGCATCTGCCGACCTCGGGCGAGATCGTTCTGTATGACCGGTCGTGGTACAACCGCGCCGGGGTGGAACGGGTCATGGGGTTCTGCGAGCCGGGCGAGTACCTGGAATTCATGCGCCAGACCCCGGAATTCGAACGGATGCTGACCCGCTCGGGCGTTCAGCTTTACAAGTTCTGGTTCTCGGTCACCCGCGCCGAACAGCGCCGCCGCTTCGAAAGCCGCGCGACCGATCCGCTGAAGCGCTGGAAGCTGAGCCCGATCGACAAGGCGAGCCTGGACAAGTGGGACGACTACACCGAGGCGAAAGAGGCGATGTTCTTCTACACCGACACCGCCGATGCGCCCTGGACCGTCATCAAGTCCGACGACAAGAAACGCGCCCGCCTGAACTGCATGCGGCACTTCCTGGCGTCGTTGGACTACCCGGACAAGGATCGCAAGATCGTACGGGATCCCGATCCGTTGATCGTCGGCCGCGCCGGGCACGAGATCCACAAGTCCGACCACATCCTGGGCGGCGGCCTGTAGACCAGCCTGCTCGGACACAGACACGCCCCGTGCCGTTACCGGTTGCGGGGCGGTTTCGTCCCAGGGGTGCTGGCTCAGGTCAGGGCCTGCACGGTTTCAAACACTTCCAGTTCCGGCGCGCCCTGGTACAGATCGGCGTTGCCGCCCGCGTTGGCATGGGCCTTGCGAAAGGCCTCGGACCGGGTCCAGTCGCGGAAGGCCGCTTCGCTGTCCCACGCCGTGTGCGAGGCATAGAGCACATGGTCGGCCGTCTGCGGGCCTTTCAGCAGGTGGAAGGCCACGAACCCCGGCACCGCCTTCAGATGGCTGTCACGGCTCTTCCAGACGCGTTCGAAGGCCTCTTCCTGTCCGGGTTTCACCTTGAAGCGGTTCATGGTCAGATACATCGGGGTCTCCTGCAATGGCCGTGCGCCGGATGGCTGGCCTTTGGCGCCAATTCACGGCAGAACGGGGCCATCGTCAATGCCGGACAGGACAGGAGCAGGCCGTGAAGCTTTTCGTGGGATTGGGCAATCCGGGCGGGAAATACGCCCAGAACCGGCACAACATCGGCTTCATGGCGCTGGATCGGATCGCCGAGGATCACGGGTTTGCCCCCTTCCGCGCCAAGTTCCAGGGCCAGTTGTCCGAAGGCCGCCTGGGCCGCGAAAAGGTGCTGCTGCTGAAACCCGAGACCTTCATGAACCGATCAGGACAGTCGGTGGGCGAGGCGATGCGGTTCTACAAGCTGGAACCGGCGGATGTGGTGGTCTTTCATGACGAGCTGGACCTCGCCCCCGGAAAGGCGCGCGTCAAGACCGGGGGTGGCCATGCGGGCCACAACGGGCTGCGGTCGCTGCATGCCCATATCGGCGAGGCCTACGGGCGGGTGCGGCTGGGCATCGGCCACCCTGGCCACAAGGATCGCGTCGCGGGCTATGTTCTGTCGGATTTCGCCAAGGTCGATCAGGACTGGCTGGACGACCTGTTGCGCGGCATTTCGGACGGGGCGGTGTCGCTGGCCGAGGGCGACACCGGGCGGTTCATGAACGCGGTCGCCCTGCGGGTGGCGCCGCCGCGCTCTTCCACCACTCAGCCCAAGCCACGCGCCGCACCGGACAAGCCCGCTGCCACCGCCGAGGCCCCCGTGGCCAGTGAAGACACCCGCAACCCCTTGCAGAAGCTGCGCGACCGGTTTCGCTAGGCCAGAAATACCCTCGCCACGTGCATGTTTTCAGGCTTTGCCGGTGCCGGACATTTGGCTAGGCTTCCGTCATTCTAGAAACGGAGGCATTCTTGGAACGTTCCCCTTCCCGCAACGTCCTCGGGACCGCGCTTGACAGCTGTTCAACCGCGCCGCTGACCGGATATTTCCGCAATGGCAGTTGCGACACATGTGACACCGATCACGGAAACCACACGGTCTGTGCGGTGATGACGGCAGAATTCCTCGCCTTTTCGAAGTATGTCGGCAACGACCTGAGCACCCCGCGCCCCGAATTCGACTTCGTCGGGCTGAAGCCCGGTGACCGCTGGTGCCTGTGCGCGGGCCGCTTCCTGCAGGCCCATGACGAAGGCTGCGCCCCCAAGGTCAACCTGACCGCCACCCACGAACGCGCGCTGGAAGTCGTGCCGCTTGAGGTGCTGGAGGCGCACGCGCTCGCCGAACACTGAGCGTCCGGCGTGCAGCCGACGTCCCTCGGGTGGGCGGCGACGTGGATGAAGACCGGACCGCAAGATGCGCCGTACGCGGGGCCGCCGGGCAATGGCGTCCGCCGGACCCGCCCCGCGCCTAGCCGCTGGCGGTATTCATATCGACCCCAAGCGCCTTGGCGACGGTGAAGATGTCCTTGTCGCCGCGCCCGCACATGTTCATGCAGATGATGTGATCCTTGGGAAGTTCCGGTGCGATTTTCAGCACATGCGCCAGCGCGTGGCTGGGCTCCAGCGCCGGGATGATGCCTTCGGTCTGGCAGCAGACCTGGAAGGCCGCCAGCGCCTCGGTATCGGTGATCGAAACATATTGCGCGCGGCCGATCTCGTGCAGCCAGGCGTGTTCGGGACCGATGCCGGGATAGTCGAGACCCGCCGAGATCGAATGCCCCTCAAGGATCTGCCCGTCGTCGTCCTGCAACAGATAGGTGCGGTTGCCATGCAGCACGCCGGGCCGCCCGCCGGTCAGCGAGGCGCAATGTTCCATCTTCAGGTTCACGCCCTTGCCGCCCGCTTCGACGCCGATGACGTTGACTTCCTTGTCGTCGAGGAACGGAAAGAACAGCCCCATGGCGTTCGAGCCGCCACCGATGGCCGCGATCACCGTGTCGGGCAGGCGTCCCTCGGCCTCCAGCATCTGCTGCTTGGCTTCCTTGCCGATGATCGCCTGGAAGTCGCGCACCATTGCCGGATAGGGATGCGGGCCAGCCACGGTACCGATGCAATAGAAGGTGTCGTTGACGTTGGTCACCCAGTCGCGTAGCGCGTCGTTCATCGCGTCCTTCAGGGTGCCACGGCCGCTGGTCACGGGAACAACCTCGGCCCCCAGCAGTTTCATGCGGAAGACGTTGGGCATCTGCCGTTCCACATCATGGGCGCCCATGTAGACCACGCATTTCAGGCCGAACTTGGCACAGACGGTGGCGGTGGCCACGCCGTGCTGCCCAGCGCCGGTTTCGGCGATGATCCGGGTCTTGCCCATGCGACGGGCCAGCAGGATCTGGCCCAGCACGTTGTTGATCTTGTGGGCGCCGGTGTGGTTCAGTTCGTCCCGCTTCAGGTAGATCTTGGCGCCGCCGCAATGCTCGGTCAGGCGCGGCGCGAAATACAGCGGGCTGGGACGGCCGACATAGTTGGTCCACAGATCGTTCATCTCGTCCCAGAAGCTGTCGTCGGTCTTGGCGTGCTCGTACTGGGCTTCCAGCTCAAGGATCAGCGGCATCAGGGTTTCCGACACGAAGCGCCCGCCGAAATCGCCAAAGCGGCCTTTCTCGTCCGGGCCGGTCATGAAGCTGTTGATCAGATCATCGGGCATGGGGGCTCCTGCTGGTTACGCGCCGTATCGGCTGTGCATACGCGCGGCGGACGGCAATTTCCACCGCGAAAAGTAGCGCGTGCCGCCAAGCTCTGCTAGAGTATGGTCAACAAAAACAGGAGTGCCCTGCCAGTGATCCTCTGACCCTTCCGCCCAACCAGCCGCAGTCGCGGCGGACAGAAGACAGAATGCAGGAGCCTCCCATGCACCCGATCATCTATGACGTGGCCGTTTCGGCCGACGGCTTCATCGCCGACACCCAGGGCCGTGCCCATATGTTCCCCGGCGAAGGCGCCCATGTGGCCGCCTATCTGGATCGTCTGGCCGGCTATCGCGTCGCCCTGATGGGCACGCACACCTACACCTTCGGCTACCGGTTCGGACTGACGCCGGGGGCCAATCCCTATCCAAACATGACCAGCATCCTTGTCAGCCGCTCGTTGAAGCTGCCTGCCGGGGCCGAGGTCACGATGTGGCGCGACGGCCTGGAACGGCGAACGCGCGCCTTGAAGGCCGGGGCCGACGGGCCGATTTATCTGTGTGGCGGCGGGCATTTGGCCGGGCAGCTTCTGACGGCGGGGCTGATCGACCGGCTGATCGTGAAACGCGCCCCGGTGCTGATCGGCGCGGGCATCCCGCTGTTTGCCGGGGTATCGACACCAGTGGCGCTGACCCGAACCGGGGGCACGACCTATGACAGCGGCGTCGTGCTGGAATGCTACGACGTCGGGCCGGTCATGCCAGCACCTTCTTGAAGCCTTCGTGGCTGGGGGTGTAGCCGAGCCTGCGATAAAAGGCGTGGGCACGTGTGCGGGCCTTGTTGGTGGTCAGTTGCATCACCCCGCAGCCCGCCGCGCGTGCCCGGGATTCGGCATCGCCGATCAGCTCCGCACCCCATCCCTGACCCCGCAGGTGGGCCGCGACCCGCACTGCCTCGATCTCGGCCCGGCGGGTGCCGGCGTGCGACAGACCCGAGATGAAGATCAACTGATAGGTGGCCACGACCTGTCCCGAAAACTCCCCGACAAACAACTGGTTGCCGGTCTCGGCCGTCATGGCGTCAAAGGCGGCAACATAGGGCGCAAGATCGTCCAGATGCTCGCGCCCCTCGCCCAGCATGTCATCGTGCAACAGGGCCACCACCGCCGGTACGTCCTCGCGGCGCGCGGGACGAAACCGCAGGGTCACGACTGCGCGGCCTGCACGAAGGCGGCGATGCGGGCGGCATCCTTCAGACCGGGCGCGGATTCGACGCCCGAGGAGACATCGACCATCGGCGCGCCGGTCAGGCGGATCGCCTCGGCCACGTTGTCGGCCTGCAGCCCGCCTGCCAGCATCCACGGCACCGGCCAGCGCCGCCCGGTCAGCAGGCGCCAGTCGAAGGCCAGCCCGTTGCCACCCGGAAGGGCCGCCCCTTTCGGCGGCTTGGCATCCACCAGCAGCATGTCGGCAACCCGGCCATAGGTGTCGAGCGCGGCCAGATCCGCGGCCTCGGCCACGCCCACGGCCTTCATCACCGGCAGACCGCTGCGCGACCGCAGGGCTGCCACCCGTTCAGGGCTTTCCGATCCGTGCAATTGCAGGATATCCAGCGGCACCTCGTCCAGAATGGCGTCCAGCAGCGCGTCTTCGGCATTCACCGTCAGCGCCACCTTGGCCACCCCCGGCGGCACCGTCAGGGCCAGCTTGCGCGCGGTGTCGATCTGAACATGACGGGGGGACTTGGGGAAGAACACCAGCCCAACGAAAGAGGCGCCTGCCGAAACAGCCGCCTCCATATCCTGTTCACGGGTCAGCCCGCAGATCTTGACCCGAATATCATCCGGCATGGGATCAGGCGGCCTTGTTGTCGTCCAACAGCGCCAGCACGTCGTCCTGGCCTTCGTTGCGGTCAGCCTTCATCTTCTCGACTTCCTTGGCGAGAACGGCCTTTTCGCGGCGCTGATGCACGGCTTCCGAACGATGCTTGGATTCGCGGATCCACTCCCAGATGAAGCCCAGCAGCAGCCCGACACCGATCGCGCCCAGCACGACCACATACAGCGGCAGCGACACAGCGTAGTTGAACTTCAGGAAGGGCACCAGGTCGTCGGGCAGCAGTGTCAGGATCACCGTTTGACGGTTGGCAAAGCCGATGGTGATCAGCAGCACCGCCACAATGGCCAGGAACAGATACTTGATGGTCCGCATGGGATCTCCGTTATTTCCCGTTCAGCCGGTCGCGCAGCAGTTTTCCGGTCTTGAAGAACGGTACGTGTTTTTCTTCCACCTCGACCGATTCACCGGTGCGGGGGTTGCGGCCCACTCTCGCGTCTCGCTTCTTGACGGAAAAGGCCCCAAATCCGCGCAGTTCAACGCGGTCGCCACGGGCCATCGCCTCGATGATCTCTTCGAAGATGGTATTCACGATGCGTTCGACGTCGCGCTGGTACAGATGCGGATTTTCATCCGCGAGTTTCTGAATCAGTTCCGAGCGGATCATGGTGCGTCCCCTGTTGGCTATCCCTCTTTTTTCTCAGAGGCTTGCGTGCACTCTACAGGGCGAGCCCCCGGTTTGAGAAGCGGTTTTCCCACTTTGCGGGCGGATTCTGGGCCACCATTCCGGGCCTAGTCGCGGGTTTCAGGCAGATTCCCGGCCCCGGCCCGCTGCCCGGACCCCCGGCCCGACCGCGCAGGGCGAATCGAAAAGGCGCGCCCGGTTGCCCGGACGCGCCTTCAAATCGTCAGTCCCGAATGGGATTATTCGTCGCCCTTCAGCGCCGCACCAAGGATATCGCCCAGCGATGCACCCGAGTCCGAGGAACCATACTGCTGCACGGCCTCTTTCTCTTCGGCGATCTCGCGCGCCTTGATCGACAGACCCAGACGGCGGGTCTTGGGATCGACGTTGGTGACGCGGACATCGACCTTGTCGCCAACCTGGAAGCGCTCGGGGCGCTGCTCGGCCCGGTCACGCGACAGGTCCGAACGACGGATGAACGACTTGGTGCCTTCGTAGGACACTTCGACGCCACCATCTTCGATCGCGGTCACTTCGACGGTGATGATCGAGCCACGCTTGACGCCGGCCACGGCCTCGGCAAACGGATCGCCGCCCAGAGCCTTGATCGAGAGCGAGATACGCTCTTTGTCGGTGTCGATCTCGGTGACAACGGCCTGCACCACATCGCCCTTGCGATAGTTGCCGATCACGTCCTCGCCACGACCTTCCCAGGTCAGATCCGACAGGTGCACCATGCCGTCGATGTCGTCGTCGAGACCAATGAACAGACCGAATTCGGTGATGTTCTTGACTTCGCCTTCGACTTCGCTGTTGACCGGGTACTTCTCTTCGAACAGCTCCCACGGGTTGCGCATGGTCTGTTTCAGACCCAGCGACACGCGGCGCTTGGCCGGATCGATTTCCAGGACCATGACCTCAACCTCTTGCGAGGTGGACACGATCTTGCCCGGATGGACGTTCTTCTTGGTCCAGGACATTTCGGAAACGTGCACCAGACCTTCGACGCCCGGCTCCAGCTCCACGAACGCACCGTAGTCGGTGATGTTGGTGACGCGGCCCTTGTGGGTGGTTTCCAGCGGGTACTTGGCCTGAACCGACTCCCACGGATCTTCCTGCAGCTGCTTCATGCCCAGGCTGATACGGTGGGTTTCCTTGTTGATCTTGATGACCTGAACCTTGACGGTTTCGCCGATCGACAGGATCTCGGAAGGATGGTTCACACGGCGCCATGCCATGTCGGTGACGTGCAGCAGGCCGTCGACACCGCCCAGGTCCACGAAGGCCCCGTATTCGGTGATGTTCTTGACCACGCCGTCGACCGCATCGCCTTCGTTCAGCTTGCCGATGACCTCGGCGCGCTGTTCGGCGCGGCTTTCTTCCAGGATGGCACGGCGCGACACAACGATGTTGCCACGGCGGCGGTCCATCTTCAGTATCTGGAACGGCTGCTTCAGACCCATCAGCGGGCCAGCGTCACGCACCGGGCGGACGTCAACCTGCGAACCGGGCAGGAAGGCCACGGCACCGCCAAGATCGACGGTGAAGCCACCCTTGACGCGGCCGAAGATCGCGCCTTCGACGCGGTTCTCGTCGGCATAGGCCTTTTCAAGGCGATCCCAGGCGGCTTCACGGCGCGCCATTTCGCGCGACAGCACGGCTTCGCCACGGGCGTTCTCGACCTGGCGCAGGTAGACTTCCACCTCGTCGCCGACTTCGATTTCCGGAGCTTCGCCAGGGTTTGCGAATTCTTTCAGCTCGACACGGCCTTCCATCTTGTAGCCGACGTCGATGATGGCCTGACCCGCTTCGATTGCGATGACACGACCTTTGACAACCGACCCTTCCTGGGGGGTGTCGATTTCGAAGCTTTCGTTCAGGAGGGCTTCGAATTCCTCCATCGATGTGTTCTGAGCCATACGGTCTCTGAGATCCTATTCTATCTTCGTTTCTGGCCGAGCGGTTGTCTCCGCCGGTCTTTGGGGTTGGTCTTCCACCGCACCGCAGTCCAGAACAAACAAGGGCCGGAGGTTTCCCCGACCCTGCTCAGATCATGGTCTGCGACTCTTGCGGCCTGCTTGACAGCGCCCATTTAGGCGCGTTGGCCTTGCAATGCAAGCTTTGTGACGTCGCGGGCGCCGTTAGCCGAACGAAGGATCTTCAAAGCCATGACCCGGCCCGCCAAGGATCGACGCGCCGTCGCTGCCCCAGACGGCGTCGATATCGACGGGGTCTGCCACGGGGGCCGTGCGGGCGACGCCATTGGTGCCCCAGACGGCGGTCACGTCCAATTGGCTTTCACCGGCAATATCCGGGATCTTGGCGAGATCGTTTCCTACGGTGTTCAGGGGGCGGAAAATGAATGTATCGGCCATCACGGTCCCTTTCTTCAACTGACCCGCAATAGTTAACGCACTCCGGCCATGTCGTTGAAGTCAGGCATCCCTAACCCTGGGTCAGGACATCCCGACCTCTACCGCCGCCACGGCCTGCGCCACGGCCTCGTCGATGCTCAGGTGCGAGGTGTCCAGTACCATCGCGTCATCGGCCGGCTTCAGCGGTGCCGTGGCGCGGGCGCTGTCGCGGGCATCGCGGTCGCGCAGATCCTGCAAGACCTGTTCCAACGTCAGATCCGGATCGGAGGGGGACAGTTCGGCAAACCGGCGCTGCGCCCGCGTTTCATCCGAGGCGGTGACATAAAGCTTCACCTCTGCCGCCGGGCAGATCACGGTGCCGATGTCGCGCCCGTCCAGAACCGCGCCGCCGGGCCGCCGGGCAAAGCTTTGCTGAAAGGCCACCAGCGCCGCGCGCACCTCGGGGATCGCCGCCACCTTGCTGGCCGCCATCCCCGCCGCGCCCGAGCGCAGATCGCCCCGCTGCAGATCCTGCGGTGACAGGCTTTGCGCCGCTGCCACGGGCGTCATGCCCTCGGCCACCTTCGCCCCGGTTGCCCGGTACAACAGCCCGGTATCCAGATAGGCAAAGCCGAAATGCGCCGCCACCGCGCGCGAGATCGTGCCCTTGCCCGAGGCCGCCGGGCCATCGATGGCCACGGTGAATGCTGTCTCCATGCGCCCCTCCTGTGCTGCGCCTTTTCTTCCCGCGTTCCGCCGCGGGCCACAAGCCCCGCCGGTCACACCGCCACGGGCGCGATCAGATCTTCGCCGCGCGCCCGGTTGGAGTTCACCGCCGTGTCGACGCGATGGTAGGTCAGGACATCATCGGGCGCCGGGCGCATCAGGGGGGCGGCGCCACGGCCCGCCTCGCCCAGCCACAGGCCCCAGTCCTCGGGCGCCAGCACCACCGGCATCCGGTGATGGATGGCCGACAGCCGGTCATTGGCGGCACAGGTGACAATGGCGCAGGTGGTCATGCCCGCACCGCCGTCTTTCGGCTCCCACGCCTGCCAGACCCCGGCAAAGACCACCGGGGCGGCATCGGCGCGATGGATGTACCACGGCAACCGCGCGCCGTCGGCATCCTTGGTCCATTCGTAGAATCCGGTGGCCGGGATCAGACAGCGCCGCTGGCGGCAGGCATCGCGGAAGGCGGGTTTCTCGGCAATGGTCTCGGCGCGGGCATTGATCAGCAACGGCCCGTCGCCGGGGGTCTTGTACCAGCGCGGCAGGAAGCCCCAGCGCAGGGCCGCCAGCCGCCGCCCGCCCGCATCGCCGCCGCCCAGAACCGCGACGACATCATTGGTCGGGCAGATGTTGTAATTCGGCCCCTGCGGCAGGTCATTGCCCGGCGCGGCCGCGAACAGCTGCGCCATGGCTTCGACCGGCAGGGTCAGGGCAAAACGTCCACACATGAGCGCAGCCTAGCCGCGCCGTGCGGTGCTGACCAGTTCTTGACTTTGCCAGCCCCAGCGGGCCGTCTGGGCGAAACAGCCCCAATACGGAGACCCAGATGCGTAACCTTGCCCTTGCTGCCGTGGCTCTTGGCCTTGCGGCCTGCGCCCCGTCCGCCAATGACAATCTTGCAACCATGGTTGGTGCCGGCAATGCCGCGGCGATCGAAGCCGCCTCTGCCTGCAATTTCGACACGGCGCTGACACAGGCACAGCGCGAGGCAACCTCTCCGCGCGGCGAAACGCAGCTGTTCAGCCAGTTCACCCAGGCCGCGATCTATACGGAGACCGGCCAGAGCGCGAAGGCCGCCGCGGCCGTGGACATGGCGACCAACAGCGCCACCATGAATCCCGATGGCGCCAGCCGCGATCAGATGCAGCAAGGCGCCAACGGTGTTCTGAAGATGGTGCGGGACCGCCGGTACGAGATCACCGGCAGCCCCGATTGCTGAGCCGACGCCTTACTTGGCGTAGCTGATGCGACCGTCCGTATAAGGCTGGTAGGGCGAGTTCGTGGCCAGGAATTCGGCCATGACCTCGGCCAGGTCCGGCCCGAAGTCATAGACATCGCTGGCCGACGTGAACATCGAATAGCCATCGCCGCCGTTGCGCACGAAGTTGTTGGACACCACGCCATAGGTCTTGGCCGGATCCAGCGGCGTCGGGGTGCCGTCCTCGATCACCATGATGTCGGTCACGCGCTCTCCGGTTGCGGCGTCCGCGTTGATGACGAAAGTCATGCCCGCGACCTGCGGGAACCGGCCATCCTTTTCAGGATCGTCGAACTGCGCCATGCCGTTTTCCAGCGCTTCCTTGATGGTGGCACCGGTAACGAAGAAGGTCGACAACGTGTTCTGGAACGGCAGAACCGTATAGACCTCGCCCATGGTGATCTCGCCCCCGTCGATCGAGGCCCGCACGCCGCCGCCGTTCTGATAGGCGATCGAAATGCCCTGATCCTTGACCCGGGCCAGCATCGCGTCGGCCACCAGGTTGCCCATGGCGCATTCGCTTGTCCTGCAAACAGAACGTTCCCCGTCGATAGGTTCTGCGGCCTCGGCCACGACCTTGTTGCGGATGTCATCCAGCGGCACCGCCAGCATGGCGATCCGGTCGACGTATTCCGCGACCTCGGGCACTTCGCCATCCATGATCAGCGGCTCGCCCGCAGCGGACACCAGGTTACCGGCGTCGTCGAAGGTCACGTCCAGCGCGCCCAGGAACTTGCCATAGGCATAGGCCTGTACGATGGCAGTTTCGCCCACCATGGTGGGATAGGGGCCTTCTGCGCGGTCAGAGGTGTTCGACAGGTAAGTATTGGAATGGCCGCCGACGATCACATCGACACCGGTGGTGCCTTCGGCCACCCGCAGATCCACATCATAGCCCGAATGGCTCAACACCACGATCTTGTTGATGCCATCGGCGGTCAGCTTGTCGACCTGTGCCTGCACGGCTTCGGTCGGGTCTGAAAAGGTGATGTTGGGACCGGGCGAGGAGATCTCGTGGTTGTCCACCGGGGTGAGACCGATCAGGCCGATCTTCTCGCCGCCGACCTCCAGAACCGTCGAGGACATGACCTTGTCTGACAGCAACGCCTCGGCGGAAAAGTCGGCGTTCGACATCAGCACCGGGAAATCCACCCGTTCGACGAATGCGGCCAGCGTCTCGGGGCCGTCGTCGAATTCGTGGTTGCCCACGGTCATCGCGTCGTAGCCGAGCTTGTTCATCATCTCGGCGGCGACTTCACCCTTGTAGTAAGTGTAGAACAGCGTGCCCTGAAACTGGTCGCCGCCATCCACGAGGATCGAGTTTTCTGCCGCCGCACGCGCCGCCGCAATGGCCGTGGCCAGCCGCGCGGTGCCGCCAAAGCACTTGCCCTCGGCATTGTCCTCGGTGCTGCACGAGCTGTCATACTTGCTGATCGGCTCGAAACGGGCGTGGAAATCGTTGGTGTGCAATATGGTCAGGTTGAAGTCGGCCTGGGCCGATGCTGCCGCCAGCATGGCACCCGCCGACAGGCAAAACAGGCGTTTCATGAGAACCTCCGGTATCGTTTCTTGTGAATCTCAGAAGGCCACCTTGGCACGCTTTGCCTCAGGGACAAAGCACCTTGCGCGGTTGACCCGGCGCCCCGTGCGCGGCACATGAACCCCATGATGATCTTCAAGATATTCCGTGCCGAAGAATGGGCCAAACTTTGCGCCGATGGGCAAACCTTGGGCGCTCCGGTGGACCTTGCCGATGGTTTCATCCATTTCTCGACCGCCGCGCAGGTGGCCGAAACCGCGGCCAAGCATTTCGCCGGTGCCGAAGGGCTGATTCTGGCCGCTGTGAACGCCGAGGCCCTTGGCCCGGACCTGAAATGGGAACCGTCGCGCGGGGGGGCGCTGTTCCCGCATCTGTACCGCGCGCTGGCCCGCGCCGAGGTGACCTGGTCCGCCCCGCTGCCACTGGCCGCCGATGGCCATGACTTTCCGGAGTTGCCCGCATGAGCTTGCTTGAGCGCCTTGGACTGAAAGCCCTGCACCAGATGAACCCCGAAACTGCGCATGGGCTGGCCATAGCGGCGCTGAATGCCGGGCTGGTGCCGGGCAGCGGGCCGGTGACCTCGCCCCGGCTGGCCACCACGTTGGCGGGGCTGTCGCTGCCCAACCCGGTCGGTCTGGCCGCCGGGTTTGACAAGAACGCCACGGCGCTGGATGCACTGGCCCGCAGCGGGTTCGGTTTTCTGGAGGTCGGCGGCGCCACCCCGCGCCCGCAGCCGGGCAACCCGCGCCCGCGCCTGTTCCGGCTGGCGCGCGACCGCGCCATCATCAACCGCTTCGGATTCAACAATGACGGTGCCGCGGCCATCGCCGCACGTCTGGCCACCCGTCCCGGCGCGTCGATCGTCGGACTGAACCTTGGCGCCAACAAGGACAGCGACGACCGCGCGCAGGACTATGTGAAGGTGCTGGAAACCTGCGGGCCGCATGTGGACTTCGTGACCGTCAACGTGTCCTCGCCCAACACCGAGAACCTGCGCGACCTTCAGGGACGCGCCGCCCTTTGGGCGTTGCTGACCGGGGTGATGGATGCGCGCGGCCAGATGAAGCGCCCGATCCCGGTGTTCCTGAAGATCGCGCCCGACCTGACCGACGCCGAGATTGCCGACATTGCCGAGGTCGCCAACGACAGCGCCATCGACGGGATCGTCGCCACCAACACCACGCTGGCCCGGCCATCGTTGCAAAGCCATGACCGGCTGGAGGCAGGCGGCCTGTCCGGTGCGCCGCTGTTCGAGACATCCACCCGCGTTCTGGCCCGCCTGTCGCAATTGACCCAAGGCAAGCTGCCGCTGATCGGCGTCGGCGGCATCGGCTCGCCCGAGCAGGCCTATGAAAAGATCCGCGCCGGTGCGTCGGCGGTGCAGATCTATTCGGCGCTGGTCTACGAAGGGCTGTCGCTGGCCACCCGCGTCGCCGAAGGGCTGGACGCGCTGCTGGAACGCGACGGTTTCGCCACCGTGGCCGAGGCCGTGGGCAGCGGGCGCGACGATTGGCTGTGAACGCCTAGAACGGCAGGCGCGCCAGCGGATATTCGGCCATCAGGTCATAGACCGCCCCTGAGGAGGTCAGGGTCGAGCGATACAGGCCGAAGGCGCGCGGTTCAAAGGCTGGCAGGCGCAACTGCGCGTGGGTCTGCAGGGCGCGGCCCAGCTTGTCCAGATCCTCGGGGCGCATCTCCTTGCGGTAACGGGCCAGCGTCACATGCGGGCGAAACCGCCGCCGTTCCAGCGTGATGCCTGCCCGTCGCGCCGCGCGCGCCACCTGCCCCTGCAATGCGACCAACGGGTCGGTCAGCGTGACCTCGGCAAAGGCAATCGCCGGGCCGCCCTGGGTGTTCAACCCCGCGATTTCCACCGCCACACCGTCCTGCCGGACCTGTTCCAGTTCCAGATGCAGGTCGTCCAGAACTTCGACCGGCTGATCGTCCATGAAGGCCAGCGTCACATGGAAATTCTCGGGCGGCACCTTGCGGCCGGACGGCAGCATGTGTTGCACCTTTTCCAGGGCATCCGACTGGAACCCCGGCACGGCAAGGGCCACGAAACTGCGCATCTCAGGCGGCCTCCGCTTCCAGCGCCGGATAGCGCAGGCCCAGCGTCACCCCGCGCACCACGAAACTGACCATCAGCGCCGCCCACAGCCCGTGATTGCCAAAGGCCGGCATCAGCACCGCCAAGGCCGCGCCGTAAGCCAGCACGGAAACCACCATCATGTTGCGCATGTCCTTCGATCTGGTGGCCCCCACGAAGATGCCGTCCAGCATCCAGGCTGCCGCGCCGAAGACGGGCACCACCATCATCCACGGCAGAAATTCACGTGCTTGCACCCGGACATCCTCGGCAGTGGTCATCAGATCGACGATCGTACCGCCCGCCACGGCGAAACCGACGGTCAGCAGCAGCCCCGCGATGCCGCCCCAGAAACTGGTCAACACCGCGCTGCGGCGCAGGACCTGGCGTTGCCGCGCGCCCATAGCCTGCCCCACCAGCGCTTCGGCGGAAAAGGCGAACCCGTCCAGCGCGTAGGCCGTGATGTGCAGGAACTGCAGCAGCACCTGGTTGGCGGCCAGCGTGGCGTCGCCCAGATCGGCGGCGAAGAACAGGAACGACACGAAGATCGCTTCCAGCAACAGCGACCGGATCAGGATATCGCGGTTCAGCGTCGCCATGCGCAGCATCCGCGCCCGGTCGAACACCGCCGTCCAGGCCCGCGCCGCCGGGGCCAGCAGCGCCCCGCGGCAGATCCAGAGGCCCAGGGCCAGCCCGCTCCATTCCGCGATGAAAGTGGCCACGGCCACGCCGTTCACGCCCCAGCCGAAGGACAGAACGAACAGCACGTCCAGCCCCATGTTCAAGCCGTTCATCCACAGTTGCAGCAGCAGCACCGCGCGGGTGCGTTCCTGCGCGATCAGCCAGCCGGTAACGCCATACAGCGCTATCGCCGCCGGGGCCGACCAGACCCGGATGCCGATATAGCCACGCGCCATGTCTTCAACCTCGGCCGAGGCCGGCGACAGGGCAAAGGCGCCGGCCATCATCGGTCCTTGCAGCGCGATCAGCCCGATGCCGCCAAGCGCCGCCACCAACAGGGCGCGCGACAGGATCGCCACGACCTCCTCGCGGTCGTCCGCCCCCAGCGCCTGCGCGGTCAACCCGGCGGTGCCCATGCGCAGAAAGCCGAAGACCCAGTAGATCGATGTCAGGATGACCGCGCCGATGCCCACCGCGCCGATCGGGGCCGCCGCCCCCATCTGGCCGACCACGCCGGTATCGACCAATCCCAGGATCGGCACCGTGGCGTTCGACAGCACGATGGGCAGGGCGATCCGCAGCACCCGGCGATGGGTCGGCGGGGCCATTTCGACCGGCGTTCGGGTCATCTCAGCCCTTCCGGCGCGGCGCCTGCATCACGAAATGCCCGGTCGCCTGCGCGAACAGGCGGTCACGATTGTCCTGCCAGCCCTCCACATGGACACTGGCATAGCGCCGCCCCATCCGGTTGACCCGCGCCCGCGCGTAGGAATCGCGCGGCAGGCCGGACCGCAGGTAGTCGATGGTGAAATCCACGGTCTTGGGCATCCGGATCGCCTCTGGATCGGCCAGATCCTCGGGTGTGACCCGGCCCGCTTCGACATCGTCCCAGATGATCGACCAGGTCAGTTCGATCACGGCGGCGACTTCCAGAAATCCGGCGGTGACCCCGCCATGCAGGGCCGGCAGCATCGGGTTGCCAATCAGCTTTTCACTGAACGGCAGAATCGCGGTCAATTCGTCGCCCCGACGCTCGAACACGATGCCCAGGGTGCGGATGTAGGGCACCCGCCCGACCAATGCATTCAGCGTCGCATCACGGCGTTGCTTGACGATCTGGACCGGTTCGGGGCGCGGGAAATCAACGGGCATCTGGGGTTCCTCGGCTCAGGACGTGAAGGCGCCGGTGGCCATGGCGATGGGATCGTCACGCTCATCCCGGGTGGTTGCGCGCACAAACGCGATAGAGCGGGTCACCCGCACGCAATCGGCCCGCGCCCGAATGGTCTGCCCCGGCACCGCAGGCCGCATGTAGTCGATGCGCAGATCCAGCGTCGCGGTTGTCGGCCCGGTGTCGGGATGGCTCATCACCGCCGCGCCACAGGTGGTGTCCAGCAAGGCCGACACGGTGCCGCCATGCATGACCCCGGTGGCCGGATCGCCCGCCAGATCGGCGGAATACGGCATCTCCATCTCGGCCCAGCCTTCGCCGAAATCGGTCAGCACCAGCCCCAGCGCGTGGGCGTAGGGCAAGGCCGCAATCAGGGCCCGCGCATTTTCAAGACTGCTGTCACTCATCGCCGTACCCGTCGCTGCGTCCTGCCAAGCTCTAGTCCCGCCCCTCGGTCGCGTCCACCCCTGCGCATGACGCAACGGGCCAGATGCGTTGACCTTCCCGGCGATATACGGTTCCTTCAAGTGCAGGACTCAGACGGGCAGGAGGGCGCCATGACCGACCAGCAAAGGCTGTCGTTCAAGGAAATGTGCGAGAAATTCGATGTGACGCCGCGAACGCTGCGCTACTATGAATACATCGAGCTGTTGCAGCCCGATAAGGAAGGCCGGTCCCGGTTCTACACGCCGCGCGAAGTCGCCCGGATGGTGCTGATCAAACGGGGCCGCCGATTTGGTTTCAGCCTTGAAGAAATCCGGCAGTGGCTGATGATCTACGAAGAGAAGGGCACCCACGTGCAAATGGAAGCCTGGGTCGACCTGGCTTCCCGCCAGTTGGACGTACTGGCCGAACAGCGCCGGCAGCTGGATGCCTCGATTTCCGAACTCGAGGAGTTGCGCGACAAGGTCGCCAACAGCCTGTAGGCGCGCGGATCATCGGCGGCCGATGACGCAATAGGCCTTAAAGATATACCCAATATACAGGTTATTGACCGCCCCTGTTGCCCGCTATTGCGGGCACACACCCCGGGATCTGACGCAGGATCATTCCCGAAAAATCCGCACGTCCAAGCTGCATCTGCGCGGGTTCATACCGTTGATGCGCCGAAAACTGACGCCCGGTTAACTAATTTCGCGAAATCTTTACCCCGCCGAAAGAGCCCCGAACCGGGCTTCCCGCAACAAATATCCTCCAGATATCCCTGAGGGTTGGCGTTTCAGCCGAAATTTTCCTTCAGTTGGGCAAGAAAATGCCTTTCCTGACCTCTTCCAGCGTCTACGACTTGTCCTTTGCAGCGCAAACATCAAATAACGTAACGCTCTCTCTTGGGATGACGCGACGTTTCGTTTACGTGCACGTCACCCTGTCTACTAGATTGGCGTCAGCGGCCTTAGGTCGGTGGTGTCAGAAGACCTCAACGACCTAGGACGAGTTGAACGATGAACGAAACAATGACCATTCGGGAAATGTGCGATGCCTTTGATGTCACGCCCCGTACGCTCCGCTTCTACGAATCCAAGGAGCTGCTGGCCCCGATCCGTCAGGGTCATAAGCGGCTTTTCACACGCCGCGACCGGGCGCGCCTGAAGCTGATCCTGCGCGGCAAGCGTTTCGGGTTCAGCCTGGAAGAAATCCGCCAGCTGCTGGATCTGTACGACGTGGATGACACGCGCCAGACCCAACTGCGCCATGCCGTGGAGATCGGGCAGAAACATCTCGAAGAGATGCTCGCCCAGCAACGCGCGCTGGAAGATGCCATCGCCGATCTGCGCGAACAACTGGTCACCGGCCGGGCGCAGATCGCGGAATACGACGCCGCCGGCAAGGCGGCAGAATAGACAGGGGGGCCACACCACCAGCGTATGGCCCCACCCCAACACCCAAGGGAGAGAGCCATGCCCACCTACACCGCCCCGATCAAGGATCTGCAGTTCGTCCTGCAGAACGTGCTGAACGCCGCCGACAGCGGCATACCCGGCTATGACGAACTGGAAGCCGATTTCACGTCAGCCGTGCTGGAAGAAGCCGGCAAGATCTCGGAACAGGTTCTGGCGCCGCTGAACCTGTCCGGGGATCGGGAAGGATGCCGGTTCGAGAACGGCGTGGTCTCGACACCCAAGGGCTTTGACGAGGCCTTCAAGGTGATGAAAGAGGGCGGCTGGACCGCGCTGGATTGCGATCCCGAATACGGCGGCCAGGGCATGCCCTACGTACTGGCCACGGCGGTGGGCGAGATGTTCGTCTCGGCCAACATGGCCTTCAACATGTACCAGGGCCTGACCCACGGTGCCTATTCGGCGATCCATACCCATGGTTCGGACGCGCAGAAGGCCACCTACCTGCCCAAGATGGTATCCTGCGAGTGGACCGGCACCATGAACCTGACCGAGCCGCATTGCGGCACCGATCTGGGCCTGATGCGGACCAAGGCCGTGCCGCAGGACGATGGCACCTATCAGATCACCGGCCAGAAGATCTTCATCTCGGCAGGCGATCACGATCTGGCCGAGAACATCATCCACCTGGTGCTGGCCAAGATCCCCGGCGGGCCCGAGGGTATCAAGGGCGTATCGCTGTTCATCGTGCCGAAGGTGCTGGTGAACGAGGACGGCTCGCTGGGCGACCGCAACGGCGTTTCGGTCGGCAAGATCGAAGAGAAGATGGGCATCCACGGAAATGCCACCTGCGTCATGAACTATGACGCGGCGACGGGCTATCTTCTGGGGGAAGCGCACAAGGGCATGCGCGCCATGTTCACCATGATGAACGAGGCGCGACTCGGTGTTGGCCTGCAAGGCTACGCGGTGGCCGAGGCCGCCTATCAGAACGCGGTTTTCTACGCCAAGGACCGGCTGCAAGGCCGCGCCGTGACCGGCGCCCAGAACCCCGATGGCCCGGCCGACCCTTTGATCGTGCATCCCGACATCCGCCGCAACCTGATGGATCAGAAGAGCTTTGTCGAAGGGGCCCGCGCCTTCACCCTGTGGGGCGCGCAGTTGATCGACCGCTCGCACCGCACCGATGACGATGCTGCCGAAGACATGATCTCGCTGCTGACCCCGGTGCTGAAGGGCTTCCTGACCGACAAGGGATTCGAGATGTCCTCGGCCGCACAGCAGGTTTATGGCGGCCACGGCTATATCGAGGAATGGGGCATGTCCCAATTCGCCCGCGATGCCCGGATCACCATGATCTACGAAGGCGCCAACGGCGTGCAGGCGCTTGACCTGGTCGGCCGAAAGCTGGCTGCGAAAGGCGGCAAACCGGTGATGGCCTTTTTCGAGATGGTGAAAACCTTCCTGAAAGAGAACGAGGGCGACGAGGCACTGAAAGCCGATTTCCTCGACCCGCTGAAAGCCGCCTCGAAGCACCTGCAGGACGCGGGGATGTACTTCATGGCGCAAGGGATGAAGAACCCCAACAACGCGCTCGCCGGCTCCTATGACTTCATGCATCTGTTCGGGCATGTCTGCCTAGGGCTGATGTGGGCACGGATGGCGAAGGCCGCCCAGACGCAACTGGACGCCGGCGAAGGCGACAGCGACTTCCTGAAGGCCAAGATCACCACAGGTCGCTACTACATGGCCCGGCAACTTCCGATGACGGCAACGCATCTGGCGCGGATCCAGTCCGGGGCGGCGCCCGTGATGGATCTGGACGAAGCACACTTCTAGAAGCGCGCGGGAGGGAGGGGGGCGCTGCCCCCTCTGGACCTGCGGTCCATTCACCCCCGGAGTATTTGCGCCAAAAAGAAACAGGGCACGCATGGTGTTCTCAAGCCGCAACAAAAGTCACCCCTCTACCTGCACTGACACGAGGCATCGATCACCTCGCCGAGGTCAACGAAGGCAGAGGGGTTTCTCTTTGGGCGGTCATCGGCGCTCCCGCCTGTACCGCCGGGAAAGCTTGTGCGACGCAGGGTTACAAGTGGGTAAATCCTGTTTTCTTCTTGGCAAAAATACTCATTCCCGACCGGCCAGAGTCGCGACGCAGCGTTCCGGGGCACAAGCCTTGCACCAGGCGCCGTCCTGCGCCCAGATAGGGTAAGGGAGAACTTGCATGACACTTCAGTTGCATTGTTTCGGGGAGAGCGGCAACGCCTACAAGGCGGCGCTGGCCCTGCAGCTTTCGGGCCTTGATTGGGAGCCCGTCCTCGTGGACTTCTTCAACGGGGCCACGCGTTCGGCAACCTATCGCGAAGGGGTGAACCCGATGGGTGAAGCGCCGGTTCTGGTCGACGGCACCTTTCGGTTGTCGCAATCCGGCGCGATCCAGCAGCTTGTCGTCGCGCGCAGCGGCGCGCTGGGCGGGCGGGACGAAGATCGTTTCGAGGTTCTGCGCTGGCAGTTCTGGGACAATCACAAGATGTCGAGCCAGGCGGGCATGACCCGGTTTCTCTGCAACTATCTGCCGGAAGCAAAGCGTGCGGAGATGGGCGATGTGATTGCCTTCAACCAGGCGCGCCTGCTGTCGGCCTTGCAGGTTCTCGACCAGCATCTTTCCACCCGGGACTGGGTGGTGGGCGACGGTGTGACCATCGCCGATCTCTGTTGCTGCGGCTACCTGTTCTACCCTGAACCTTACGGCTTCATCCGCAAGGATCACCCGCATATCGACGCCTGGCTGGACCGCATTGCCGCCCTGCCCGGCTGGAAACACCCCTATGACCTGATGCCGCCTGCGCGGCCCGAGAACCGGAAAGGACCGGCCTGATGACCGATGCCTATATCTACGACGCTGTCCGCACTCCGCGCGGCAAAGGCCGCAAGGACGGCAGCCTGCACGAAGTTACCTCGGCGCGGCTGTCTGCGCAGATCCTGAACGCGGTGAAAGCGCGCTCGGGCCTGGACACCACCGACATCGAGGATGTGATCTGGGGCAATGTCACCCAGGTGGGCGAACAGGGCGGCTGCCTTGCGCGCACCGCCGTGCTGGCCTCGGATTTTGCCGAGAGCGTGCCGGGCCTGTCGATCAACCGCTTCTGTGCCAGCGGCATGGAGGCCGTGAACCTGGCTGCCAACCAGGTCAAGGGCGGCGCTGGCCGCGCTTATGTTGCCGGCGGGGTCGAGATGATGGGCCGGGTCGCCATGGGCTCTGACGGGGCGGCGATTGCCGTCGATCCGTCGATTGCCATGAACACCTACTTCGTGCCGCAGGGCATCTCGGCCGATATCATCGCCACCGAATACGGGTTTTCGCGCGATGACGCCGACGCGCTGGCGGTGGAATCCCAACGCCGCGCCAAGGTGGCCTGGGACGAGGGCCGCTTTGCGCGCTCGGTGGTGCCGGTGACCGACATCAACGGGCTGACCATCCTCGACCATGACGAATACATGCGCCCCGGCACCGACATGCAGAGCCTGGGCGGCCTGAAACCGGCCTTCAAGGACATGGGCGAAGTCATGCCCGGATTCGACCAGATCGCGCTGATGAAGTACCCGCATCTGGAGCGGATCGCGCACATTCACCACGCCGGCAACAGCTCGGGCATCGTGGACGGGGCCGCGGCGGTTCTGATCGGCAACAAAGCCTTCGGCGAAGCCCATGGTCTGAAGCCCCGTGCCCGCATCCGGGCCACGGCCAAGATCGGCACCGATCCCACCATCATGCTGACCGGCCCGGTGCCGGTGACCGAGAAGATTCTGCGCGAGACCGGGTTGAACATCGGCGACATCGACCTGTTCGAGGTCAACGAGGCCTTCGCCTCGGTGGTGCTGCGCTTCCTGCAAGCCTTCGAGGCGGATCCGGAAAAGGTGAACGTCAACGGCGGTTCCATCGCGATGGGTCATCCGCTGGGCGCCACCGGGGCTATCATCATCGGCACCCTGCTGGACGAGCTGGAGCGGCAGGACAAGGAACTGGGGCTTGCCACGCTGTGCATCGCCTCGGGCATGGGTGCCGCCACCGTGATCGAACGGGTCTGAGCCATGGACGGCGCCGCTGCGACCCCCACCGAAATCGTCCAGACTTGGCTGGACCGTGTGTCCGACACGTTCTTCCAGGATGATTTCGACGGCTTCGCGGCGGCGATCGACCTGCCTTTCGTGCTGACCACGCAGGCAAGCCGCACGGTATTGACCAGCCGCGACGACTTGCGCGCCGGTTTCGACGCCTGGGTGAAGATGATCCGCGGTCACCGCGCCACGCATCTGATCCGCACGGCCCGCGAGGTGCAACAGATCACGCCCAACCTGATCACCGCCACCTATGACAGCGAAATGCTGCGCAATGGCACGCGGCTGGTGCCCGGCTTTTCCTCGTGGATGATGCTGGTCCGGCGCGATGGGGTCTGGTTATCGGATCAACTGATCAGCGGTGTCGTCAACGCCCGCTATCCGTTCAGCCATATCAAGGTCGATCCCAACGCCCCGGCCCCCGACACGCGCAGCATTCCCAAGCCGCCCGTGTCCGACGCCTGATCCAAAAGGAGTTTCCCGTGCCGAAGATCGATCCTGCCACCGTCCCGCTGAAGACCGGGTCCATCTATCCCGCGCCCTATGCTGCGCAGATGGCCGGGCGCAAGTCCTTGCGGCTGGGCCAGGCCGGGGGGCTGACCCAGTTCGGCGTCAACCTGGTGATCCTGAAGCCCGGCGCGCGATCGTCGTTGCGCCACTGGCATCTGAACGAGGATGAGTTCGTCATGGTGCTGGAGGGCGACCTGACCCTGATCGACGATGACGGCGAAACCGCCATGGCGCCGGGCGACTGCGCGGCGTTTCCGGCGGGTGATGCCAATGGTCATTGCTTCGTCAACAATTCCGAGGCCGAGGGCCGGTTCCTGGTGGTGGGCAGCAAGGCCCCGCACGAGGTGGCGACCTATTCCGACATCGACCTGAAGGTGACGATGGCCGAGGGCGCCGCCACATTCACCCGCAAGGATGGCTCCCCCTACGCCGACACGAGGGAAGGATGATGCCGAAACTTGATCTGAGCGCCCTGCCCCGCGAGCAGGCCCCGCCGCACTGGAACCCGATGAGCTGGTTGACCCTGGGAGATCCGGGCGGGCTGTCGCAGTTCGGCGTGGCGATGGAAACGCTGGACCCGGGCAGCCGCAGCAGCGATCCGCACTGGCACGAGAACGAGGACGAGTTCCTGTACGTCCTGTCCGGCGAGGTGACGCTGTGCGAAGGCACGGGCGAAACCCCGTTGCTTCCCGGCGATGCCGCGGCCTTTCCGGCCGGAAACCCGGTGGGGCACACCCTGGCAAACCGCTCGGGGTCTCCGGCGACCTATCTGATCATCGGCACGCGCGCCGCCAGTGAACGGGTTCACTACACCATGCTCGACAAGATCCGCACGCGGGAAAACGGGGTCGAGACCCTGACCCGCCGTGACGGCACCATCCTGGAGCCGGAGCGATGACGGCGCGCTGCCCTGCCCGGACCCTGGAATATCAACACCGCAACAAGTTGTTGCAGCCACAGAAAAATGCTCCCGGAGGAGACCTCAGATGACCGATTTCACCTATGACGTGGACGCCGACGGCGTCGCCACCATCACCTGGGACGTGCCCGGAAAATCCATGAACGTCATGAGCCTTGACGGCCTGGCGGCGCTGGAAGGCTTCATCGACCAGGCCCTGGCCGACGACGCCGTCAAGGGCGTGATCCTGACCTCGGGCAAGGACAGTTTTGCCGCCGGCATGGATCTGAACATCATCGCGCAGATGAAAGCCTCGGCCGGAGACAACCCGGCGCAGGGGCTGATGGACGGGCTGACCCGCATCCACGCCATGCTGCGCAAGATCGAACGTGCAGGCATGGACCCCAAGACCCTGAAGGGCGGCAAGCCCATCATCGCGGCCCTGCCCGGCACCGGGCTGGGTCTGGGTTACGAGATCCCGCTGGCCTGTCACCGGATCATCGTGGCCGACAATCCCAAGGCCAAGATCGGCCTGCCCGAGATCATGGTCGGCATCTTCCCCGGCGCGGGCGGCACCACACGGCTGTCGCGCAAGCTGGGCGCGATGGCGGCGGCGCCCTTCCTGCTGGAGGGCAGGCTGTCAGATCCCAAACGCGCCAAATCGGCCGGCCTGATCGACGACGTGGTCCCGGCGGCCGACCTGTTGGACGAAGCCCGCAACTGGGTGCTGTCGGCCAGCGACAAGGACATTGTGAAGCCCTGGGACCAGAAGGGCTGGAAGATGCCCGGCGGCGCGCCTTATCACCCGGCGGGCTTCATGACCTTCGTCGGCGCATCGGCCATGGTCAACGGCAAGACCAAGGGCGTCTACCCGGCGGCCAAGGCGCTGTTGTCGGCGGTTTACGAAGGCGCGCTGGTGCCCTTCGACACCGCCATCAAGATCGAATCGCGCTGGTTCACCAGTGTCCTGCTGAACCCTTCCTCCACCGCGATGATCCGCTCGCTCTTCATCAACAAGGAGGCGCTGGAGAAGGGCGCCAACCGGCCCGAAGCGCCGGACCAGACCGTGAAGAAGCTGGGCGTCATCGGCGCGGGCATGATGGGCGCGGGCATTGCCTATGTCTCGGCGCAGGCCGGGATCGAGGTGGTGCTGATCGACCAGTCGCAGGAGTCCGCGGATCGCGGCAAGGCCTATTCCGAGGGACTGCTGGACAAGGGCATCAAGCGCCGCAAGGTGACCGAAGAGAAAAAGGCGCAGGTGCTGGGCCAGATCACCGCAACCACCGATTTCGCCGCGCTGGCGGGCTGTGATCTGGTGGTCGAGGCGGTGTTCGAAGATCCCAAGGTCAAGGCCGAAACCACCGCCAGGGCCGAGGCGCATCTGCCCGCCGACGCGATCTTCGCCACCAACACCTCGACCCTGCCGATCACCGAACTGGCCAAGGCCAGCCGGTCGGCAGAACAGTTCATCGGCATCCACTTCTTCTCGCCCGTCGACAAGATGCTGCTGGTCGAGATCATCAAGGGGGCGCAGACCGGCGACCGGGCCGTCGCCAAGGCGCTGGATTTCGTGCGCCAGATCCGCAAGACGCCGATTGTCGTCAACGACGCGCGCTATTTCTACGCCAACCGCTGCATCCTGCCCTACACCAACGAGGGCATCCGCATGGTCCGCGAAGGGGTCGCTCCGGCGCTGGTCGAAAACGCCGCCAAGCTGGTGGGGATGCCGCTGGGCCCGCTGCAACTGACCGACGAGGTTTCCATCGACCTGGGCGCCAAGATCGCCCGCGCCACCCGTGCCGCCATGGGCGACGCCTATCCGGACGGCGATGTGGACGAGGTCGTGTTCTGGCTGGAGAGCGAGGGCCGTCTGGGTCGCAAGGCCAACGCGGGCTTCTACGCCTATGACGATGCCGGCAAGCGCACCGGCCTGTGGGACGGGCTGGCCGCGAAATACCCGCGCGCCGACACCCAGCCCGAACTGACCGAGGTCCAGCACCGTCTGCTGATGATGCAGGCGCTGGAAGCGGTGCGCGCCTTCGAGGAGGGCGTGCTGATGGACATCCGCGAAGGCGATGTGGCGGGGATCCTCGGCTGGGGCTTCGCGCCGTGGTCGGGCGGCCCGATCAGCTGGCTGGACATCCTCGGCGCGGCCAAGGCGGTCGAGATCTGCGACCGGCTGGAAGCCGCCCACGGCGCCCGCTTCCGCGCGCCTGCGCTGCTGCGCGATCTGGCCGACAGCGGCGAGACCTTCTATGGCCGTTATGGCGATGGAAAGGCCCTCGCCGCCGCCTGAGGACTGCCATGAGCCCGTCACACCCTGCCGCACCCCCCACATTGGGCTGGACCCTGGTCCTGGGAATCGCGGCGGGGATGCTGGTGCCGATCCTGTTGACCCAGGCGCTGGCACCGGAAGCGGTCATGGCGGCTGTCGGCGGGACCATTCTGGGGACCGTGGGCAGCCTTGTGGGCAGTTCCCGCAGAAGCCTGGCCGGGGCGATGGTGCTGGTGGCCCTCATGGCCCTCGATCTCATGGCCCCCGGCGCCTGGAACCTGTTGCCCGTGGTTCTGGTCCTGGCCCTTGCCGCCGGGGTCGAAACCGCCACCACGGGCGGGCGCAGCCTGACCATGTCCCTGTTCGGGGCCGTGATGCTGTCGGGGGCGATCCTGCGGGATGGCACACCGCTGGGGCTGGCCGCCGCGGTGTTCCTGGCCAGCCTGCTGTTCGGCGCCCTTCTGGCCGTGGCCCTGAAACTGCACGGACGGGCAGCCCTGCCCGCCAATGACGTGCGGGGCGGGATTGCCCATGCGGTGTTTCTTTGTACCGGCCTGTTGCTGACCCATGCCCTGGTGGGCAACATGGGCGCAACGCTGGCCATGTGGACCCTGCAGATGTTCGTGATGCGGGCGATGGCCCCGCCCGAGATGAGCTTGCGCCGCAGCCTGCAATACGTCTGCGGTGCCGCCATCGGCGCCGCGCTGGCCTCGGCCTGGCAGTTTCTGCACCCGATGGATGCCGCCACCCTGCCGCGCATGCTGGTGGCCGCCGCCTGTCTGATGCTTGGCCTGCGCTATACCGTTTCGGCGCGGGTTTTCTCGGCGGCAGCCCTGACGCTGGCGGTGCTGCTGGCGTCGGCGGCCTCACCGGGACAGGCGCTGATCCGCTTCGAGGCCGCCGGGCTCAGCGCGCTTGTGGCCCTGGTGTTGCTTCTGGCGTTGCAGGTGCTGGGATCTCTGTTGTGGCCGCGCCGCGGGTCCCAAGGACCATGACCGCTCCCGAGCCGACAATCACCGCAATGCCGGTCAGCGCCCAGCCGTCCACCGTCTGCCCCAGCAGGACATAGCCCCAGAACACCGCGAAGATCAGCAGCGCGTATTCGAAGACCGCCACGAAGGACGCCTCGGCGATCTGGTAGGCGCGGATGATCAGCCCCACCGCGAAGATCGACCCCAGCGCCTGCGCCACGGTCCAGCCCCACGCCGCCACCGACATCTGGCCCCACAGCCGCCAGGGGAAGCCCTCGGGCCCGGCGGGCACCGGTTGGGGAAACAGGTTCAGCCCGGCCAGACCGACCAGCCCCCACAGGCCAAGGGCGGCGAAGAAGCCAAACAGCAGGGTCAGCGCGGTTTCCTCGGCGCACCATTCGCGCGTGGCGATCTGGGCCAGCGCATAGAGCACGCCCGAGATCAGCGGCAGCGCCGTCAGCCAAGTCAGGGTGCCGGTGTCGGGGCGCAGCACCAGCATCACCCCGATGAACCCGGCAATCACCGCGACGATCCGCACCCGGCCAAGGGATTTGTCGAAGAACAGCGCCGACAACAGCAAGACCCAGATCGGCGCGGTGAACAGCCCGGCGATGACCTCGGAAATCGGCAACAGCACCAGCGCCCCGAAATAGGTGACCAGCGCCACCGACAAGATCGCACTGCGTGCCACCACCACGCCCCAATGCCGGGGCTGCAACCGCGTGCCGGTCAGCCGGGCATAGATCGCCAGAAGGCCAAGGCACATGGAGGACCGGACGACGTGGAACTGCCACAGCCCGGTGGTCTCGGCGATCACCCGCACGTAGTTGTCGATCAACCCCATGGTCGCCATGGCCGTCAGGATCATGGCGGCGGCAGCAAGCGGGCGAGGGGCGGCAAAGGGGCGGGTCATACCTTCATTGGCCGCGCGCCGGGGCCAAGGTCAAGGTGCTGCGATTTTGAGCGATTGTATCGCCCCGCCCCCTCCCCTAGTCTGGCGTCAGGCAGAACTCAGGCAGGCAGGCCCGTCCGATGACGGCGTTGGACAAATTCGAGAAGCTGGAATGTCCCGGGCTTTGGCGTGAAACCCTGTCCGAGCAGCGCCGCAATGTCTTCGTGTCATTGGGCGACGCCACCCTCATCATCAAGGATGCCACCGACACCGCGCTGGCGCATTGGTCGCTGCCAGCGGTCGAGCGCAGCAATCCCGGCACGGTCCCCGCGATCTACACCCCCGGCGGCGATGCCGAGGAAGAACTTGAGATCGACGACGACACGATGATCGAGGCGATCCGCACCGTGCAACAGGCGGTGGCGCGCACCAAGCCCCAGCGCGGGCGGCTGCGGCGAATGATCCTTGGGCTCAGCCTGCTGGCGGTCGCCGTACTGGCGGTGTTCTGGCTGCCCGGCGCGCTGGTGCGGCACACCGCGCAGGTCCTGCCCGACACCGTGCGCCAGGAAATCGGCCAACGGCTGCTGAAAAACCTGGTACCCTTCACCGGCGCGGCCTGCACCGATGCCACCGGCACCCGCGTTCTGAACCAGTTGAAGCGGCGCACCCTTGGCCCCGAATCGTGGAACGTGGTTGTCGTGCCCAGCGGCCCGGCCCTGTCGGCGCATCTGCCCGGCGCGATGATCCTGCTACGCAAGGATGTGATCGAGGACGAGCGGACCCCCGATCTGGCCGCCGGGGCCATCGTGCTGGAAGCGGCGCGCGCCCGCCACGTCGATCCGCTTCTGGCGGTGCTGGACCAGGCCGGCCCTTTTGCCACCCTGCGCCTGCTGACGCAGGGCGAAATCGGCGACGCAGTTCTTCAGGCTGCGGCCCAGACCTATCTGGTGACACCCCCGGTGTCGGTGCCCGAGGCGCAACTGGCCGAGAAGTTCCGGGCGGTGCAGGTCGATCCTGCCGCGATTGCCGCGCGCAGCGGGCTGACGATCCCGCCGCTGACAACGCCCCCCGAAAAGCCCCTTCTCAGCGACAGCGCGTGGTTGCGGCTGGGGGCAATCTGTTCGGGCTGACGTGACGCTCAGATGTCGAAGCGCCCGGCCTCGACATTCTTGTCCAGGTATTCCGCGGGCAGCACCCGCCCGTTCATCACCCCGTAGATCCCCGCAGGCAAGGTCTGCGCCGCGACCACCGCACCGCCGAGGTTGAACGACCCATCCGAGGCGCTGAGCGAATGCGGCCGCATGGCGCCGGTCAGCACCACGGTCTTGCCCTGAACCCGGTCTGCCAGCCAGCGCGCGGTTTCCCCCATCGTGCCGGTGCCATGGGTGATGACCAGCGCGATTTCGGGGGCAGCCAGCACCGCGTCGGATATGGCGGTACGGTCGGCATCGTCAAACTCCAGACTGTCCTTCAGCAGCACCTTCTGGATCACCGGGTGATGGCAGCGGCCCATGGCCAGGATATCGGGGATCTGGGTGGCGCCGTCCCTGGCAAAGACGATGGCCTCGATCCTTGGGTCATGCACCTTGTCGATGGTGCCGCCGGTCACAAGGATCCGCACATCCGGAAAGTCTGGAAGGGTCATCGGGGGTCTCCTAGCCGCGCATGAGGCTTCGAATCACACCTGCCAGAAAGAGCAGCGTCAAGAGCGGAAACACCACCAGCCTCAGGGTGTAGATCGCCACGATCTCAAGCGAGGCATCGAAAATCGCCGTGCCGCGTTCTTCGACCTGGTCCATGTCGGGCAGATGCGCCGACAGGTCGGACCAGGCCCCGGTGACCGAACTCTTCATCCCGTTCAGCACACGGGTCATCAGCCCCGGCGCGGGGTCGCCGGGATTTTCGGGGACCGGGGTTTCAGCCAGCGCCTCCAGCCCGCGGGTCAGGGTGGCTTCTTCCCCCTGAAGCTGGGCCACGGCGGTCTCCAGCCGATCATGGGTTGTCAAATCGCCAAGCCAGCCGCCCGCCGCATAGCTCAGCGGCAGAACCAGCCCGATCACGAGGCCAAAGCGGGTAACCGTTGCGAACCCCCGCTCAAGCCCGCGCAGGCGCGGCGTCTGGACCGGGCGCGGCGCATCGCGCAGCCCCCATTGCGCCGCCAGCCCGACGGTGGCCAGGGCCAGCCCGACCGTTCCCAGCGGCGCGAAGGCCACCGCCAGAAGGGCTGAGAGCCCTGCCAACAGGAACACCGCATCCGACACCCGCGCCACGGTTTCATCCAGCGGATCGAGGATCATCGCCGGCTTGCCTTCGACGGCGCCGACGAATTCCACCCCGACCGAGGTCTGCTTGGCCGTGGACAGCACCGCGTTGATGGTGCGCAAGGCCGCATAGGTGGCTCCGGCGCTGGTCAGAACGCGGGTATTGAACTCCTGCGCGGCACGCAGCCCCGGCGGGCCGGTGACCACCAGCGCCAGCAACACCGCGGCCGCCGCCAGCCGCCAATGGTGCAGGACGCGCGACAGGGGGGAGGCCGGCGTGGCACGCATCAAGGGGCTACATCACCCCCGGCACGACCTGATCCGGCGGCCGGTGACCATCGGCAAAGGTCTTGATGTTGATGATGACCTTCTCGCCCATCTCGATGCGGCCTTCTACGGTGGCCGAGGACATATGCGGCAGCAGCACCACGTTGGGCAGTTCGCGCAGCACGTCGTTGATTTCGACGCCATGCTCGTAGACATCCAGACCGGCCCCGGCCAGATTGCCCGCCCGCAATTCGCGCGCCAGCGCGTTTTCGTCCACCACATCGCCGCGCGAGGTGTTCACGATCACCGCCGAGGGCTTCATCAGCTGCAACCGGCGAGCGTTGATCAGGTGGAAGGTGTCGGGCGTCGAGGGGCAGTTGATCGACAGCACATCGACGCGCTTGACCATCTCGTCCAGATCTTCCCAATAGGTCGCGCCCAACTCGGACTCGATGCTTTCGGCGACGCGGCGACGGTTGTGATAATGCACCTGCATGCCGAAGGCCTGCGCCCGGCGCGCCAGGGCCTGGCCAATGCGGCCCATGCCCAGAATGCCCAGCCGACGCCCGCCGATGCGGCCGCCCAGCAAGGCGGTCGGCGCCCAGCCGGTCCAGCTTTTGCTTTGCACCATGGCCAGCCCTTCGGGGATGCGGCGGGTGACCGACAGCATCAGCGCCATCGCCATGTCGGCAGTATCCTCGGTCACGACACCGGGGGTGTTGGTCACCAGAATGGCGCGGCTGCGCGCCGAGGCCACGTCGATGTGATCCACGCCCGCGCCATACGACGCGATCAGCTTCAGACCGGGTCCGGCCTGCGCCATCATTGCAGCGTCGATCTGGTCGGTGACGGTGGCCACCAGCACCTCGCAGCTCTGCATGGCTGCCACCAGTTCGGCGCGGCTCATCTGGGTATCCTCGTCGCGCAAACGCACGTCAAACAGATCCCTCAGCCGGTTCTCCACCGGTTCCGGCAACCGTCGTGTCACCACAACACTCACGCGCTTTGCGGGCATACTGGAACTCCTCGTCTTCTAATCCGTCGTGTTGGCTGGCAAAGTGACTTATAGGGAACCGGCGCACAAGCGCCGGGATCGGATAGCGACAAAAACACGCCGGATAACGGGCAGGACAACATGAGCAAGCACTGGCGGCAGACCGCGTGGCGCAAGGCCATGGCGGCGATTTCAGCGATGATGGTGATGGCAATGGCCAGCGGCACCGGGGCCGAAAGCCTGGGACCGGTCACGAACCTGCCGATTCCGCGGTTCGTCTCGATCAAGACCAACGAGGCCAACATCCGCCGCGGCCCCTCGACCACCCACAGAATCGACTGGGTGTTCCGTCATCAGGGAATGCCGGTGATCGTCACCGGCGAATACGGCCACTGGCGGCGGGTGGTGGATCGCGACGGGGTCGGCGGCTGGATCCATTATGCCCTGCTGTCGGGCACCCGAACGGTGATCGTGGATGCCGACGAGGTTCTTCTGCGCAGCCAACCGTCGACCAACGCCAAGGTCAAGGCCCGCGCCGAGAAAGGCGTCATCGCCCGGCTGGGCGACTGCGAGAACGACTGGTGCGAGATTCGCGCCGACGGCTATCGCGGCTGGGTCGCGGCCAATGCCCTGTGGGGACTGGACGTGAACGACGTGCGCGGCGCCCCCGAAGACTGAAGCCCCGCGCTGGTCGGTCAGGCCGCTGTCAGGCCCCGGCCTTTCAGCAAGGCCTCGACCCCCGGCAAACGCCCCCGGAACCGGGTATAGAGCGCCTTGGCATCGACGCTGCCACCCTTGGACAGCACATGGTCGTGCAGCGCCTGCGCGGTGGCCGGATCGAAGGCATCGCCCACGTCCTCGAAGGCCTCGAAAGCATCGGCATCCATGACCTCGGACCACATGTAGCTGTAGTAGCCCGAGGAATATCCGTCGCCGGAAAAGACATGGGCGAAATGCGGGCTGGCGTGGCGCATGGTGATGGCGTGGGGCAGCCCGATGTCGGCCAGCACCTCGGCCTGCCGCGCCATGACATCCTCTGGTGCGGTGCCCTCGTGAAACGCCAGATCGACCAGCGCCGAGGCGACATATTCCACCGTGGCAAAGCCCTGATCGAAGTTCTTGGCCTTCAACAGGCGGTCCAGCATGTCGGCGGGCATCGGGGCGCCGGTGTCTGCATGGGTGGCGAATTCGGCCAGGACCTCGGGCACTTCCAGCCAGTGTTCATAAAGCTGGCTGGGCAGTTCCACGAAATCCCGTGCTACCGAGGTGCCAGAGATGCTTTCATAGGTCACGTCCGACAGCATCTGGTGCAGCGCATGGCCGAATTCGTGAAACAGGGTGCGGGCGTCGTCATAGGACAGCAGCGCCGGCTGGCCGGCCTCGGGCTTGGCGAAATTGCACACGTTGATGACCACGGGGCGGATGTTCCCGGCCAGTTTCTGCTGGCTGCGCATGGCCGAGCACCATGCGCCCGAGCGTTTCGACGCGCGCGCGAAATAATCCCCGATGAACAGCGCCAGATGCTCGCCGTTGCGGGTGATCTCCCACGCGCGGCAGTCGGGATGGTAAAGCGGCACATCGACCGGCCGGGCTTCGATCCCGAACAGCCGGTGCGCACAGGAAAACGCGGCTTCGATCATCCGGTCCAACTGCAGGAAGGGCTTCAACTCGGCCTCGTCCAGATCATGTTCGGCCTTGCGGCGCTTTTCGGCGTAGTACCGCCAGTCCCAGGGTTCCAGATCGCCGTTGATGCCATCGGCGCGCATCATCGCGGTCAGTACCTCGGCATCGGCCTCGGCCATGGCGCGGGCAGGCTCCCACACCGCCATCAGCAGATTGCGCACGGCGTCTGGGGTTTCGGCCATCTCGGTTTCCAGCTTGTAGGCGGCGAAACTGTCATAGCCCAAAAGGGCCGCGCGTTCTTCGCGCAGCTTCAGGATCTCGGCGGCGACGGCGCGGTTGTCGGTCTTGCCGCCGTTTGCCCCGCGCGCCACCCAGGCGGCAAACGCCTTCTGGCGCAGGTCACGGCGGGGCGAGAATTGCAGGAATGGCACGATCAGCGAGCGCGACAGCGTCACCACCGGCCCGTCTTGGCCACGCTCGGCCCCGGCGGCGCGGGCGGTGGCCTTCACGAAGTCGGGCAGACCTTCCAGATCGGCCTCGGCCAGCGGCATCGACCAGGCGCGCTCATCCGCCAGCAGGTTCTGGGTGAACTGCGTGCCAAGGCTGGCCAGCCGTTCCTTGATCTCGCCCAGACGGCTGCGCGCGGCCCCTTCCAACTGCGCCCCTGCCCGCACGAACCCGCGCCGGGTCAGCATCAGAACACGGGCCTGTTCTTCGGTCAGGTCCAGCGTGTCACGCGCCTGCCACAGGGTCTCGATCCGGGCAAACAGATCGGCGTTCATGGTGATCTCGCTGCCATAGGCGGCCAGCTTGGGCGAAAATTCCCGCATCAGGTCTTCGCGGGCGGGCGTCGCATCGGCCCCGGCCACGGCATAGAAGGCGCCCAGCACCCGGCCCAGGGTTTCGTCGGCGCGTTCCAGTGCCTCGATGGTGTTGGCGAAGGTCGGGGCTTCGGCCTGATCGGTGATGGCCTTGATCGCGGCGCGGCCGTCGTCCAGTGCGGCCGCGACCGCCGGCGAGAAATCCTCGTCCCGGATGGCGTCATAGGGCGGCAGGTCGAAGGGCGTGTCCCAAGTGGCAAGCAGCGGGTTGGTCATGAAGACTCCGTCGAAGGGACCGCACCGCAAACCGGGCAGTCGGGGTTCCGGGTCAGGGCGATGCGGCGGGTTTCGCCCCACAGTCCGTCGTAAATCAGAAGGGCATCGTTCAGCGGCGCACCGATCTCGCAGATCCGCTTGATCGCCTCCACCGCCATCATGGTGCCGATGACGCCGGGCAAGGGGCCGATGACCCCGCCCTCGGCGCAGGAGGGCGCAAGTCCCGCCGCCGGTTCCTGCGGGAAGATGCAGGCATAGCACGGCCCGCCCGTGGCCGGGTCGAACAGGGCCAACTGGCCTTCCCACTGGGTGATGGCACCCGAGATCAGCGGTTTGCCAAGGGCCACGCAGGTGCGGTTGACCAGCGCGCGGGTGGCGAAGTCGTCGCAGCCGTCCAGCACCAGATCGTAACCGTCGATCAGGTCATGGGCGATGTCTTCGGTCAGGCGGCGGTGATAAGGGCGCAGGATCACATGCGGGTTCAGGTCGCGCAGGCGGGTCTGGGCCGAGAACACCTTGGGCATCCCCAGCGTTGCCTCGGAATGGATCACTTGCCGTTGCAGGTTGGACGCATCGACCACATCGTCGTCGATCACCCCGAGGGTGCCGACCCCCGCCGCGCCCAGATATTCCAGCACCGGCGCCCCCAGACCACCCGCGCCGATCACCAGCACTTGGGCGGCTTTCAGACGGCGCTGGCCCATGCCGCCCAATTCGCGCAGCACGATGTGGCGGGCATAGCGGTCCAGTTCGGCATCGGTCAGCGGCGCGGTCTGGTCCGGCGCGGCCTGCGCCGTGTCAGCCTTGTTCTCGGGGCGCACGCGGGCGCGCAGGCGTTTCAGCACCACGGCATAGCCATAGGCCAGCCCCCCCAGTGCGCCCAGCACCAGCCAGTTGCCCGCCGAGCCTCCCAGCGTCTGCCGCAGCGGCGCGCCCTCGGGCAGCACCAGCAACGCGGCGATCACCGCCAGATAGAGAAGCCCGATCATCAGGGCCCGCGCCTGAAGGGGCATCCTGAGCATCCAGCCCAGCCCCCAAAACCCCGCTGCCGCCGCCAGAAACAGCGCCATCAGCCGGTACCGGTCGAGCCGAACCCCCCGGCGCCGCGCGCGGTATCGTCCAGCGTTTCGGCCAGAACGAAGCCCGCTTGCAGCACCGGGGCCAGGATCATCTGGGCAATGCGGTCGCCATGCGAGATCACGAAGGGCTGTTCGCCCATGTTCATCAGGATCACCCCCAGCGGGCCGCGATAGTCGGCGTCGATGGTGCCGGGCGCATTGGGCAGGGTGATCCCGTGTTTCAGCGCCAGCCCCGAGCGGGGGCGGATCTGCACTTCGTAGCCTTCAGGGATCGCCATCCGCAGTCCGGTGGGCACCAGCCCGCGCGCGCCGGGATAGACCGTCATGCCGCTTTTGCGCAGGCTGGGAGCGAAATTGGCGCGCAGATCGGCACCGGCGGCCTGCGAGGTTTCATAGGAGGGCAGCGGCAGGGTGCGGTCGGCCTCGTCGGTCCAGGCCAAGGTCACGGGAATGCGGGTCATGTCAGGGCCTCGGCGATGCGTTGGGCCAGCCGGGCCGAAACCTCGGCCTTGCCCATGCGCGGCCAGTCCTCGGCCCCGGCCTCGGTGATCAGGGTCACAGCGTTTTCGGTGCCGCCCATGATGCCGGTGCCCGGCGAGACATCGTTGGCGACAATCCAGTCGCAGCCCTTGCGGAGGCGCTTGGCCGTCGCATGGGCAATCACGTCGTGGGTTTCGGCGGCAAAGCCGACCACCAGTCCGGGGCGGTCCGGCCCTTTGGAAACCCCGGCCAGAATGTCGGGATTTTCCACCAGATCCAGCGGCGGCGGTGCGCCGGTGCCATCCTTTTTCAGCTTGCGGTCGCCCGCACCGGCCATGCGCCAATCGGCCACGGCGGCGGCAAAGACGGCGGCATCCGCCGGCAAGGCCGCGCTGACGGCCTCTTGCATCTGGAGCGCGGTTTCCACGGCGACGACCTGCACACCTTCGGGCGGTGGCACGCTGGCCGGGCCCGTCACGAAAATCACCTCGGCCCCCTGTGCGGCCAGCGCCGCCGCCAGGGCCGTGCCCTGTGCGCCGGACGAGCGGTTGGCGATATAGCGCACCGGATCAATGGGTTCATGCGTCGGACCCGAGGTCACGACGATGCGCTTGCCCGTCAGCGGTCCATCGGCGAAATGGGCCTGTGTGGCGGCCAGAATCTCGGCCGGTTCGGCCATCCGGCCAAAGCCGAATTCGCCGCAGGCCATCGCCCCGTCGTTGGGGCCGACCACGCGCACCCCATCGCCTTTCAGCACCGCCAGATTGCGCCGGGTGGCGGGATGATCCCACATGCGCACGTTCATCGCGGGCGCGATCAGCACCGGCGTGTCGGTGGCCAGCAGCAGCGTGGTGGCCAGATCGTTCGCCTGCCCGGTGGCCATCTTGGCCATCAGATCGGCGGTGGCCGGGGCCACGACCACCAGATCGGCGGCGCGGGACAGTTGGATATGGCCCATCTCGGCCTCGTCCGTCAGGTCGAACAGATCGCGATAGACCTTCGATCCGGCCAGCGCAGAGACCGACAGCGGGGTGACGAATTCCTCGCCCGCACGGGTCAGAACCGGCGTCACGCTGGCGCCGGCGTCCTGATAGCGGCGGATCAACTCCAGCGATTTATAGGCAGCGATGCCGCCCCCGATGATCAGAAGAATGCGCTTGCCTGCCAGCATCTGGTCCCGCTCCATGACTTGCCCGGACCCTAGGCCGGGGCCGCGGGCGGAGCAACCGGGGTTTTGGCCTTGCTACTTCGCAAAGACAGCGCAGGGATCGTCGCGTTCCGCCGGGGCCGACAGGATCCACAGATCATAGGGCGCGTCGACGGGCGGCGTGTCCTGATCTTCGATCTGCCCCACTGACAGCACGGTGACCTCGGGCGCGGCGTGGGACAGGTAGACCGGAATACCCCAGTCCTTGCGCACATGGCCGTTGCCGGCAATCACCGCCACCGGGCCGCCGGTTTCCTCCAGCGCCTGCAGGATCGACCGGGCAAAGGCGGCATCGCGGAACCGCTGGGCATCGACCATGCCCGGCAGCATCTCGCAAGGGAGGGCATCGCAATGGGCCGCGAATTGCGCCTCTTCACGGGTGGCCTGTTCGTCCTCGGGCAACGGCTGATCCAGCCCGAAGCGCGCGGCATCGGGTCCGAAGGCCGTCGCGGCCCCAACATCGAACACTGCGCCAAGATCGGCGCGGGGCACGGCCATGCCAAAGATGCGCGTGGCGCGGGCCGCCTCGATCACCGGTTCATAAAAGGAAAAGTCGGGCCAGCCGGAGCCGGCCCAATCCAGCGCTTCGGCCAGGGCCTTGCCTGACAGAGTGCTGTCGGCAAGGATGCCGGCCTGAACGGGGGTCAGCATCTCGAACACCACGGCGGCAGGGTCCATGCCCCTCAGAACAGCAGCCTGCCGTTCGTGATGGACCCCATTGTCATGCACCTCGCCCAGCAGCACGATCTGCGCATCGGGCAGATCGATCCGCTCGATCGGCGGGGGCGCGCCTTCGAACGCCGCCGCCGCGCCTGCCAGGGCCAGAAGGCTAGACCAGGAAGCGATGAACCTCGCCGGACTGCGCCTCAAGGTTCCTGCGCATCTTGCCAAAAGCGGCGGCTTCCAGCTGGCGGACCCGTTCTTTCGACAGGCCCAGTTCGTTGCCCAGGCTTTCCAGGGTGCGGGGCGTGTCGCGCAGCTTGCGTTCACGGACGATGAACCGCTCGCGCTCGTTGAGCGCGCCCATGGCCTCCAGCAGCCACTCCCGCAGGCGGGAAGTATCGCGCGAATGCTCGACAATATGCTCGGCCTGAAGGCCGTCGTCTTCCAGCGTGTCAATCCATTCACGGCCTTCATCCTCGGCGCTTTGCGTGGCGTTGAGGGAGAAATCCGACCCTGACAGGCGGCCTTCCATCATTTCCACGTCGTGCAGGGGCACCCCCACCTCCGAGGCGATCATCTGCCGCAACTGGTGCTTGTCAAGCTCCTCGCCGCGGGTCATGGCCTCGCGCTCCAGCCGCGCCTGCACCCGGCGCATGTTGAAAAACAACGATTTCTGGCTGCTGGTCGAGCCGGTCCGCACCATCGACCAGTTGCGCATCACGTAGTCCTGGATGGAGGCCTTGATCCACCAAACCGCATAGGTCGAAAATCGCACGCCGCGATCCGGGTCGAACTTGTCGGCGGCCTTCATCAGGCCCAGCCCGGCCTCTTGGATCAGGTCGTTCATCGGCGCGCCGTAGCGCTTGAATTTCGACGCCATCGAGATCGCCAGCCGCATGTAGGCTGTGATCAGGCGATGCAGGGCCTGCTCGTCGCGTTGGTCGCGCCAGGCATAGGCCAGGGCCAGCTCGGTCTCGGCGTCCAACAATTCAGCCTTCATTGCGCGGCGCGTCATGGATTGATCCGCGTATCCGTCCAGTGCCATATGATTTCCACTCCCGGTCGGTGCTGCTGTTCAGCGTGGTTGTCGAAAGGGTTACGGACACCTGCGGAAACTGGATCACAACAAATGACAAAAAATGCAGTGCCCCGGCTTGCGCTTGTGACCGGCGGAGCGGCCTCGGGGAAATCCCGTTTCGCCGAAGGGCTGGTGTCGGGCTTTGGCCGCCCCCGCGTCTATGTCGCCACCGCGCAGGCCTGGGATGACGAGATGCGGGCCAAGATCGCGCGGCACCGGGCGCAGCGCGGCCCGGACTGGCGACAGGTGGATGCGCCCGACGATCTGGCCGGGGCGCTGGCGCAGGCCCAGCCGGAAGAGGTGTTGCTGGTCGATTGTCTGACCATGTGGCTGACCAACCGGATGCTGGCCGAGGCGGATCTGGCCGCCGAATGCACCGCGCTGGCACAGGCCCTGGCCCGCGCGCCAAGCCAGGTGGTCTGTGTCACCAATGAGGTCGGACAGGGCATCGTGCCCGAAAATGCCATGGCCCGCGCCTTCCGCGAGGTTCAGGGGCGTCTGAACCAGCAGGTCGCCGCCGAGGCCGATCTGGTGGTCGCGGTGATGTCGGGCCTGCCGTTGGTCTTGAAGGGCCGGTTGCCGCATGGGTGAGCCGCTGACCATCTGGTGGGTGCGCCACGGGCCGACCCACGCCAAGACCATGATCGGCTGGACCGACCTGCCCGCCGACCTGTCGGATGCGCCGGTGCTGGCCCGCCTGCGCGCCTATCTGCCCGACGTGCCGGTGGTGTCCTCGGACCTGCTGCGGGCGCGCCAGACCGCCGAGGCCATCGCCGGGGACCGTCCGCGCCTGAGCGCCCTGCCCGAGTTGCGCGAGATCCATTTCGGCGCGTGGGAGCATCGCAGCTTCGAAGAGATCGAATCCGAGGCCCCCGATCACATCTTCCGGTTCTGGGATCAGCCCGGCGAGATCTCCCCGCCCGGCGGCGAAAGCTGGAATGCGCTCGCCGATCGGGTGAACCGGGGCGTGGCACAGTTGCACGGCCTGGGCGAGGTCATCGCGGTGGCCCATTTCGGCGCCATCCTGACCCAGGTGCAGCGCGCGCAGGGTGTCAGCGCCAAGCAGGTGATGGGGCAATACATCAACAACCTGTCGGTCACCCGGCTGAGCTTTGACGGGCAGCGCTGGTCGGCACATCCGATCAATCACAGGCCGTGATGGGGCACTTCAAGAATGATCGTTTTTCTGGATTGACCGGCGCGTCTAGGGTGGGGCCATGACCCATATCCTCGCCCTTGCAGACCCCGCCCATTCCAGTTGGTCCATGCGGATCGGCCTGTTGATTCAGCGCTTTGACCTGCCGGTTTCGCTGACCTTCGCCGATCTCTACACCCCTGATTTCCCGAAGATGCTGGCGGATTTCGCGCCGGCCCGCACCGTGCCGGCCCTGAAGCTGGACGATGGCACAGTGGTTTGCGAAAGCCTTGCCATTGCCGAGGAACTGGCCAGCCGCTTTCCCGACGCCGGTCTGTGGCCGCAGGCTCCCTCCGCCCGCGCCCACGCGCGCGGATTGACCGCCGAAATGCACGCGGGCTTCATGGTGCTGCGCGACAAATGCCCGATGAACCTGCGCACCGCCTATGAAAACACGCCGCTTCAGGCCGAGGTGCAGGCCGATCTGGACCGGCTGGAAGACATCTGGGGCCGCGCCCGCGACAGGTTCGCGGCCGACGGTCCGTGGCTGTGTGGACCCTACTCCATCGCCGACGCCTTCTTTGCCCCGGTCGCCGGGCGCATCGCCGGGTACGGGCTGAAGGTGGGCCCGGTCAGCGCGGCCTACACAGCGGCGCATCTGGCCGACCCGGCATTCCAGGCCTGGCGCGCGATGGGGCTGGCTCAGGGGCCGCATCAGGCCACCTATGATCGCCCGTTCCCGCAACGGCCCTGGCCGACACCGGCGGACCTTAACCAAACCTAAAGGCTTCCTGCGCTCCCTTAACCATGAACACCCACAGGAGGGGATCATGGTGGCACGGGCCTTCACGGTGGCCTTCGAAGGGATCGACGCCCGGCTGGTCGAGGTGCAATGCGCCGTCGTGCCCGGCCTGCCCGCGTTCTCCATCGTCGGCCTGCCCAACAAGGCGGTGAGCGAGGCGCGCGACCGCATCCGCATGGCGCTGTCGGCCATGTCCATCGCGCTGCCCTCGAAGCGGGTGACGATCAACCTGTCGCCCGCCGATCTGCCCAAGGAAGGCGCGCATTTCGACCTGCCGATTGCGCTGGCCCTGCTGGCGGCGCTGGACATTCTGCCGCCCGAGGAGGTGGCCGAGACCGTGGCCCTGGGCGAAATGTCGCTGGACGGCACGCTGCATCCGGTGATCGGCGCGCTTCCGGCGGCGCTGGCTGCGGCGGAAGGCGATCGCGCCCTGCTGTGTCCGCGTGCCTGCGGGGCCGAGGCGGCCTGGGTCGGGGACGCCCGTGTTCTGGCCGCCGGATCCCTGGGTGAGGTCGTTCGCCACTTTACTGGACAATCCCCGTTGCAGGATGCCCGCCCCGGCGAGGTGAGCGCCGAGGCCGACGTGGCTGACCTGCGCGACGTCAAGGGTCAGGAACGGGCAAAACGGGCGCTGGAGATTGCCGCTGCCGGACGCCACCACCTGCTGATGACCGGCACGCCGGGATCCGGAAAATCCATGCTGGCTGCACGGTTGCCGGGGCTGCTGCCCCCCCTGTCGGCAGCCGAAGCCCTTGAAACCTCGATGATTCACTCGCTGGCCGGCTTGCTGGACGAAGGCGGAATATCACGCGTGCGCCCGTACCGACGCCCGCATCACACGGCCTCGGTGGCTTCCATCGTCGGCGGCGGCAAGGGGGCCAAACCGGGCGAGATCTCGCTGGCACACAACGGCGTTCTATTTTTGGATGAACTGCCTGAATTCCCGCGCGCGGTGCTGGAAACCCTGCGCCAGCCGATCGAGACCGGCGACGTGGTGGTGTCGCGCGCCAACGCTCATGTGCGGTATCCCGCCCGATTCCTGCTGGTGGCAGCGGCCAATCCCTGCCGCTGCGGCTATCTGAGCGATCCGGGCCGGGCTTGCGCGCGCGCACCGGCCTGCGGCGACGACTACCTCGGGCGCATCTCGGGCCCGCTGATGGATCGGTTCGACCTGCGCGTGGATGTGCCGCCGGTCTCGTTCCAGGACCTCGACCTGCCGCGCGATGGCACGCCCAGCGCCGAAATCGCCGCCCGCGTGGCCGCGGCCCGGCAGGTGCAGGCCGAGCGTTATGCGGAAGTTGCGGATGTTCGGGTCAATGCCGACGCGGAAGGCGTGTTGCTGGAGGACATCGCCCGTCCTGACAAGGCCGGGCGCGAGCTGATGGCCGCCGCCGCCGACCGGCTGGGCCTGACGGCACGCGGCTATCACCGGGTGCTGCGCGTGGCCCGCACCATCGCCGACCTGGCAGGCGAAACCGACGTCGGGCGCGCCCATATTGCCGAGGCGATCAGCTACAGGTTGGACACCCAGCGGCGCTGAAGCACCCCGCTGCGAACTGGCAGCCGGGGTGACGGGGTTCAGCCCCGCCGCGCCTCAATGGCCGCCCAGATCCCGGCGGCGGCGTTGATGCCATTGAACCGCTCCAGCTCTTGCAAGCCGGTGGGCGAGGTCAGGTTGATCTCGGTCAGCTTGTCGCCGATCACGTCAATGCCAACAAAAATCTGGCCATTGTCGCGCAACACCGGCCCGATGGCGGCACAGATTTCACGGTCCCGGTCGGTCAGGGTCGCGGGCTCAGCCCGCCCGCCCACGTGCATGTTGGACCGGGTCTCGCCCTTCTGGGGAACGCGATTGATGGCTCCGATCGGCTCGCCATCGACCAGGATCACCCGTTTGTCACCCTGCTTCACCGCCGGAAGGTACTCCTGCGCGATCAGTGGCTCGTTGTTGAGACCGGTGAATGTCTCGTGCAGCGAGGCAAGGTTGCCGTCATCCGGGCGCAAGCGGAACACCCCGGCGCCACCGTTTCCGAACAAGGGTTTCACGATGATGTCGCCATGCTGCGCCTTGAAGGCACGCAACTCGGCCAGATCGCGGGTGATCGTCGTGGCGGGGATAAGGTCGGGGAACTGCAGCACCAGTAATTTTTCGGGATAGTTGCGCACCCAGAATGGATCATTCACCACCAGCGTTTCCGGATGCACGCGATCCAGCAGATGCGTCGTGGTGATATAGCCCATGTCGAAGGGCGGATCCTGGCGCAGCCAGACCACGTCGAAATCGCTCAGCGCGCGTGTTTCTTCCGGCCCAAGCTGCGCATGGTCACCTTGAACGCGTTGCACGGTGAAAGGGTTTCCGCGCACGCGAATACCACCATCGGCATAGGTCAGCGTGTCGGGCAGGTAGAAGAACAACTCGTGGCCCCGCGCCTGCGCCTCTTCCGCAAGGCGGAAACTGCTGTCGGCGTTGATGTCTACCGATTGGATCGGATCCATCTGGAAGGCGATTTTCATGCGGCAACCCCCTGTTGGTGTGTCTGGGGACTGCATGCCGCATCGTCAGCGGGGCTGCAATGGCTAGGCCTAGATAAACGCGTTGGGAAGGATTTCGACCCGGCCGACGTCGTCGACCAACGCCACGTCGAAACGACAATCCGTGTCCTGACCACCGGGGAGTTGCCCAAGGTAGGTCTGCGCCGTGCGAGTCAACCGGCGCATCTGGGCGGGCCGCAGCGATTCGGCGGCTTGCGCGAAACTGCGGGCCTTTTTCACTTCGATGAAAACCACTGTCTTGCCATCGCTCATCACCAGATCGATCTCGCCGCCCCGGCGTTTCCAGCGGCGATCCCGCATCAGGTATCCGTTGTTGCGATAGCAATCAGCGACACTCTCCTCGGCCGCCAGTCCGGCATGAACCGCCAGCGCCCCGCTCATGACTCTTTGTCCATGCTCAGGGCCATCTGGTAGGCTGCTTTTCGAGGCAGGCCATATTGCGCGGCGACGAACGCCGCAGCATCGCGCACGGATTGGGTTTTCAGGGCTTCCGCCAACGCCTTGCGCATATCGTCCTCCGTCCACTCTGCGGCCCCCGGTGGGCCGACAATGACCACGCATTCGCCCTTGATGGTGCGGTCGATCAGTTCTGCGGCCAGGTCATCCAGCGGTGCCCGTACAACTTCTTCAAAGCGCTTGGTCAGTTCGCGGCACAGGGCGGCAGGACGGCTGCTTCCCAAGACATCGCGCAGATCGTTTAACAACGCGTGAACCCGTTTGGGCGATTCGTAGATCACAAGGCTGCACGGCACCTGCGACACCTCGGCCAGCGCCTTTTTCCGGGCCGTGGATTTCGGCGGCAGAAAGCCAAGAAACAGAAAGCGGTCGGTGGGCAGCCCCGACAACAGCAGCGCCGCGATGGCCGCCGACGGCCCCGGCGCGCCGGTCAGCGGAAGATCCGCGGCGATCATCTCGCGCGCCAGGTCAAAGCCGGGATCCGAGACCATCGGCGTGCCCGCCTCGGACGCATAGGCCACGCTGCGCCCCTGTTTCACCGCCTCGACCAGCTTGGCCCGCGTCCCGGCACCGCTGTGATCGTGGTAGGACCAGACCGGACGATCGCCCAGCGGCACGCCGTGGATGGCCAGCAGTTTCTTCAGGCTGCGGGTGTCCTCGGCCACCAGAATCTCTGCCGAGGCCAGGATATCCAGCGCCCGCAGGGTAATATCGCGTGCGGTCCCGATCGGGGTCGCGACCAGGTAAAGCCCCGGCTGCAGCGGCGTGACGCGATAATTCAAGGTTGGCCCCGAGTTCATTGATGCGTAGGAAAGGCGTAGAGGAGCGCGGGGGCCCCTGCAAGGTCTGCCCCGGCCAGTTTGGAAGAGGGTTTCCATGACCAAGACCGGTGGCGGCATCATCCGCAAGCTTTCGAAATTCATCACCATGGGCGTCGCACTGGTGGCGCTGGCCGCCTGTGATCCGACGGCGATCACCTCGGGAGGGCGTGGCGGCAAGGCGCAGGTCGCGCTTCTGGTGCCCAGCGGATCGGCGGACGGCAATGTCGCCTTCCTGGCCCAGTCGCTGGTCAATGCCGCCAAGCTGGCGGTGGCGGACCTGGAAGGCACCGAAATCGACCTTCGGGTCTATGACACCGCCGGCAATGCCAACCAGGCCGCCAACATGGCCCGCAATGCGGTTGCCGAAGGCGCCGACGTGATCGTCGGCCCGCTGTTTGCCGAAGCCGCCGCCGCTGTCGGCGTCGCGGTGGCCGGCACCAACACCGCCGTGCTGAGCTTCTCCAACAATGGCGATATCGCGGGCGGCAATGTCTTCGTGCTGGGTGCCACCTTCGACAACACGGCCCGCCGCATGATGGGGTATGCCAAGAAACAGGGCATCGACAGCGTGATGGTGGTCAACGGCCAGACCACCGCCGAACAGATCGGCCGCGATGCCATCGTGCGCGCCGCGCAGGATTATGGTATCCGCATCGCTGGCAGCGAGAGCTTTGCCATGTCGCAGGAAGGCGTGGTCGCCGCGGCACCCCGCATCGTGGCCCAGACCCAGGCCAGCGGTGCCAGTGCCCTGTTCCTGACCTCGAACACCGACACCGCCCTGCCGATCATCACCCAGCTTCTGCCGGAACAGGGGCTGACGCCGGAAAGCATCCAGTACATCGGCCTGACCCGCTGGGACGTGCCGGCCTCGGCACTGGCGCTGCCGGGCGTTCAGGGCGGCTGGTTCGCACTGCCGGACACGCAGGCCCTCAACCAGTTCTCCAGCCGCTATTCCACGGCCTTTGGCGCGGCACCGCACAGCATCGCCGGTCTGGGATATGACGGCATCGCCGCCGTTGGCGCGCTGGCCGGGTCGAACAACGGGCTCAGCCCCTCCAGCTTCACCCAGTCGCGCGGCTTTGCCGGGGCCAGCGGCGTGTTCCGCTTCCTGCAAAACGGCAGCAACCAGCGCGCGCTGTCCGTGGCCACCATCCAGAACAAGGCCGTGCGCATCCTTGACCCGGCGCCGAAGTCCTTTGGCGCCGCCGGTTTTTAAGCAGACTGACTTTTGTCCGACACAACACCTGACAGCACGGCCGACCGCTTTTGCGTTCCGGCCGCGCCCGACAGCCTGAACCTGATCGCCCCGCCCGAGAACATCTTCGACCGGCAGGCGGTGGCGGCGGCGCTGCATCAGCTTGCCGAGGATTCGGCGGACGCGAAAACCTTGCGCAACGCCACCGTGGGCCTTCTGTCGGCGCAAATGAAGCACGGCCGCGCCGTCATAGCCGAGGCCATCGCCAAGCGACCGCTGGACGCGGGTCCGGCCGTGCGCGCCTATGCCTATCTGACCGACTGCGTGGTGTGCAGCACCTTCCTGCTGGCCACCAACGTGCTGCATCCGGCCACCTCTGCGGACACCTGGGAAGGCCTCGCACTGGTTGCCGTGGGCGGCTATGGCCGCGCCGAGATGGCGCCCTTTTCCGACGTCGACCTGCTGTTCCTGACCCCCTGGAAGCTGACCCCCTGGGCCGAGAGTGTCATCGAATCGATGCTCTACATGCTGTGGGACCTGCGCCTGAAGGTCGGCCACGCCAGCCGCACCGTCAATGAATGCCTGCGTCTGGGCAAGGATGATCACACCATCCGCACTGCCCTGCTGGAAAGCCGCTATCTGGCCGGGCACCAGCCACTGGCACAAGAGTTGAAAAAGCGACTCCGCAAGGAGCTGTTTTCGAACACCGCCGGCGATTTCATCGAATCCAAGATGTCCGAGCGCGAAGCCCGGCACTCGAAACAGGGCGGCCATCGCTACGTGGTGGAACCCAACGTCAAGGAAGCCAAGGGCGGCCTGCGCGATCTTCAGGCGCTGTTCTGGATCGCCAAATACGTCCACGGCGTCGACCGCCCGGCCGAACTGGTCAATCTTGGCCTCTTCACCCGCGAGGAGTTCGGCTATTTCCAGCGCGCCGAGAATTTTCTCTGGGCGGTGCGCAACCAGCTGCACCTGATCACCGGGCGGGCTATGGATCAACTGACGTTCGACCTGCAGGTCGAGGTCGCCGACCGCTTGGGCTACAAGGATCGCGCCGGGCGCCGGGGCGTCGAGATCTTCATGCAGGACTATTTTCGCCACGCCACCCGCGTCGGCGACCTGACCCGCGTGCTGCTGACCGCGATGGAGGCCGACCACATCCGGCGGATGCCCACCCTTGCCGGCCTGTTCCAGCGCCGCAAGCGGGTCAAGCAGGGCTACAAGATCGTGCACGGGCGGATCAACATTCAGGACGAGAAGGAATTCCTGAGCGATCCGGTGAACCTGTTGCGGCTGTTCGACGAGGCGCTGCGTACTGGCTACAAGCTGCACCCGGACGCCGTGCGCGCGGTTTCAGCCAACCTGGATCTGATCGACGACACCGTGCGCCGCGACCCGCTGGCATCCAAGATCTTCCTGAGCTGCCTGCTGAAACGCAACAATCCGGGCCGCGCCTTGCGGCGGATGAAGGAATCCGGCCTGCTGGGCGCCTTCATCCCCGAGTTTCAGACGGTGGTCGGGATGATGCAGTTCAACATGTATCACCACTATACCGTCGACGAGCACACCATCATCTGCATCGAGAACCTGTGCCAGGTCGAAAAGGGCGAGTTGAAGGACGAGCTTCCGATCTCGACCCGGATCGTCGAGGACGGCATCAACCGCCGGGTTCTGTATCTGGCCCTGTTGCTGCACGACATCGGCAAGGGCCGGCCCGAGGATCATTCGCTGCTGGGCGCGCGCGTGGCCCGCCGCGTGGCGCCGCGTCTGGGGCTGAAGCCCAAGGACTGCGAAACCGTGGAGTGGCTGGTCCGCCATCACCTGCTGATGTCCGACATGGCACAAAAGCGGGACCTGTCCGATCCGCGCACGGTGCGCGACTTTGCCAAGGCGGTGAAGACCCAGAAGCGGCTTGACCTGCTGCTGGTGCTGACCTCCTGCGACATTCGCGGGGTCGGTCCGGGGGTCTGGAACAACTGGAAGGCCATGCTGCTGCGCAACCTCTACCGCCAGACCACCGAGGCACTGTCGACCGGGTTGGAGGACGTCAATCGCGTGTCCCGCGAAAGCGATGCCAAGAAGGCGCTGCGCGAGGCACTGGCCGATTGGGACAAGGCCAGGCTGCGGCGCGAGACCAGCCGCCACTACGGTCCGTACTGGCAGGGTCTGCAGACCGAAACGCAGGTGGTCATGGCCAATCTGCTGGACGGGCTGACGGATGACGAGGTGCGCATCGACCTGCACGAGGACGTGGACCGCGACGCCACCCGCGTCTGTTTCGTCATGGCCGACCATCCCGGCATCTTTGCCCGGCTGGCAGGTTCTCTGGCGCTGGTGGGGGCCAACGTGGTGGACGCGCGCACCTTCACCACCAAGGACGGCTATGCCACCGCTGCCTTCTGGATCCAGGATGCCGACGGCCATCCCTATGAAGTCGACCGGCTGGGCCGGCTGAAATCGATGATCCACAAGACCCTGGGCGGCGAGATCGTGGCGGGCGAGGCCATGGTCAAGCGCGACAAGATCAAGAAACGGGAAAAGGCCTTCCGGCATCCGACCTCGGTCTCTTTCGACAACGAAGGCTCGGACATCTACACCATCATCGAAGTCGACACCCGCGACCGGCCGGGACTGCTGTATGACATCGCCCGGACGCTGGCCAACAACAATATCTACCTGTCTTCGGCGCAGATCGCGACTTATGGCACGCAGGCGGTGGACAGCTTCTACGTCAAGGACATGTTCGGGCTGAAGTTGATGGGCCAGACCAAGCTGGAAAACCTTGAAAAAAAGCTGCTGCACGCCATCGAACAGGGTGCCAGCAAGGCCGCCGCGCAATGAAGCCCATCAGGCTGCTGAGCGGACTGCTGACCGTCGGCGGCTGGACCATGGCCAGCCGGGTGCTGGGCTTTGTCCGCGACGCGATGATCGTGGCGCTTCTGGGCACTGGCCCGGCCTATCAGGCCTTCATCGTGGCGTTCTCGCTGCCCAACATGTTCCGCCGCTTCTTTGCCGAGGGCGCCTTCAACATGGCCTTCGTGCCGATGTTCTCGCGGCGGCTGGAAACCGGCGACCGCCCGGCCGATTTCGCGCAGGAGGCCTTTGCGGCGCTGGCCAGCGTAGTGCTGGTCCTGACGTTGATCGCGCAACTGGCCATGCCGGGGCTGGTCTATGCCATGGCGTCCGGTTTCGCCGGGCAGGAGCAATTCGATCTGGCGGTCGGCTTCGGACGCATCGCCTTTCCCTATATCTTCTTCATCGCGCTGGCGGCGATGCTGTCGGGGGTGCTGAACGCCTCGGGCCGCTTCGTGGCCGCCGCTGCCGCCCCGGTGCTGCTGAACGTGATTTTCATCGCCTTCATGAGCCTGGCGCTCTGGCTGGGCGGCGAGGTTGCCCGCGCGCTGATCTGGGCAGTACCCGTTGCTGGCGTGGCGCAATTCGCGCTGGTCTGGAGCGCGGCGCGCAAGGCCGGCTTCACCATGCGGCCCGCGATGCCGCGCTTCACCCCAGAGATCCGGCAACTGGCGATTGTCGCGGCACCGGCGGCGCTGGCCTCGGGGGTGGTGCAGATCAACCTGCTGATCGGGCGGCAGGTGGCCAGCTATTTCGACAAGGCGATGGACTGGATGTACACCGCCGACCGGCTGTACCAATTGCCGCTGGGCGTCGTGGGCATTGCCGTGGGCATCGTCCTGCTGCCCGACCTGTCGCGCCGTCTGGCCGCCGATGACGCCGCCGGGGGCCGCGCCGCGCTCAGTCGTGCCGGAGAGATTTCGCTGGCCCTCACCCTGCCTGCGGCGGTCGCCCTGCTGGTGATTGCCGAACCGATGGTCTCGGTCCTGTTCGAACGCGGCAAGTTCACTGCCGCTGACAGCCAGGGCACCGCGCTGGCCGCCGCGATCTACGGGTTGGGCCTGCCCGCCTTCGTGTTGCAAAAGGTGCTGCAACCGCTGTATTTCGCCCGCTCGGACACCCGCAGCCCGTTCCGCTTCGCGGTCTGGGCGATGCTGGTCAATGCCGGCTGCGCCATTGGCCTGTCGCCGGTGATCGGCTGGCCCGCCGCTGCCCTTGGCACCACGCTGGCGGGCTGGGCCATGGTGGTCTTCCTGTGGCGCGGCACCAGCACAATGGGCGAGGTCGCCCGCTTTGACGACCGCTTCCGCCGCGCCGTGCCCCGGCAATTGCTGGCCTCGATTCTGATGGGGGCCGTGCTTTGGGCGCTGGCGCAGGGGTTGCAGGGCGCATTGCACACCGCGGGCCTGCGCTATGGCGCGCTGGCCCTGCTGATCGGGGCCGGGATCGTCAGCTATTTCGCCGCCGCCCACCTGCTGGGCGCGCTGACCCTGCGCGAGTTGAAGTCGGCCTTCCGGCGCGGTCGCTGAGCCTCAGCGCCGCCGCAACGCCGCGCGCAGCTTGGCCCAGCCACCCGGCACCAGCAGGAAGGACAGGCCGAAGCCGCTGGCAAACCCCGCCACATCGGCCACCCAATCCTTCTGGCCGCCGAACAGCAGCCCGAACAGAAGCTGGATCGCCATCAGCAGGCCGATCAGCCGGAACGCCTGCAACTGGTTCTGGCGCAGGAACTTCGCCTGGACCCACATCAGGAAGGTGTAGCCGCCGATCAGCCCGTAGACGCCGGGATAACCGCCCACCAGCGGGAAATCCTCGTTCAGCAGCAGACCATAAGCCAGCGCCCCGCCGATCGACGCGCCGAAGAAGATGGCAAAGACTGCCACGTTGCCCAAAGCCTCGCCCACCATCTTGCCCATGGCCAGCAGAAAGACGCAGACGAACATCGCGTGGGTAAAGCTGAGATGCAGCAGCGGATAGGTGACGAACCGCACCATCAGGTCCGGCGGGAACTTCAGATTGACCACCATCCAGTCCAGCGCCTGACCGAAGAAGGCGTAATTCTCGACCGCGCGGGTGCGCAGACCAATGCCGCCGGGGCCGCCCAGCAGACCCCGCTCGGCCAGGGTGAACAGCACTTCGACGCCGAACACGACGGCGGCCAGCGCGATCACCGCTGCGGGCAAGGGATTGACGGGGCGGGCGGGTTCCATGGGTGTTCCTTGATTGACGGCATCCGGCCCCGCAGATAAGCGAGCCGTGCACGGAAATCCAGACGGAGAACCCCCATGACGGATGCGGTCCAAACGCAGTCCACCCCGGCCGAAGCCCCGAACGCCGCCTTCACCCCGCGGGTCTTTTCGGGAATCCAGCCGACCAACCACCTGCAACTGGGCAATTACCTGGGCGCGGTGAAACGCTTTGTCGACATGCAGGACAGCGGCATCCAGACCCTGTATTGCATCGTCGATCTGCACGCGATCACGGTCTGGCAGGACCCGGCCGATCTGACCCGCGCGACGCGGGAACTGGCGGCAGGATACCTGGCCAGCGGTCTGGACCCGAAAAAGTCGATCCTGTTCAATCAGGCGCGCGTGCCTGCCCATGCCCAGATGGCATGGCTGTTCAACTGCGTGGCGCGCATGGGCTGGTTGAACCGGATGACCCAGTTCAAGGACAAGGCGGGCAAGAACCGCGAGGCGGCCTCGACCGGGCTGTTCGCCTATCCCAACCTGATGGCTGCCGATATTCTGGTCTATCATGCCACACAGGTGCCCGTGGGCGAGGATCAGAAGCAGCACCTTGAGCTGACCCGCGACATCGCCATGAAGTTCAACAACGACTATGGCGTCGATTTCTTCCCGATCACCGAACCGGTGATCGAAGGCGCGGCCACGCGGGTGATGAGCCTGCGCGACGGCTCTAAGAAAATGTCGAAATCCGATCCCTCGGACATGAGCCGCATCAACCTCACCGACGATGCCGACACCATCGCCAAGAAGATCCGCAAGGCCAAGACCGACCCCGAGCCCCTGCCCGAAAGCGCCGAGGGCCTGGCCGAGCGGCCCGAGGCGCGCAACCTGGTCAACATCTACGCCGGTCTGGCCGATATCCCCGTCGATGCGGTGATGGCCGACCATGGCGGCAAGACATTTTCCGAATTCAAGCCGGCGCTGGCCGAACTGGCGGTTGCCAAGCTGTCGCCGATCACCGGAGAAATGTCCCGGCTGATGCAGGATCCCGCCGAGATCGACCGCATTCTGGCCGATGGCGCGGAACGGGCCGACGAGATCGCCCAGCCGATCCTGAAACGCGCCTACGAGATCGTCGGCCTGCTGACCTGACCCCGATATCCTGCGCGTCCCCGCACAGAGGGGCGTGCAGGACGCGCTATATACACGGTCCCCGCGCCCGGCCTAGGCTGTCTGAAGTGTCAGGAGACCGCCATGACCTCTGCCCCGCTTCCCACGCCGCGCATCGGCCACGTCCATCTGAAAGTGGCGGATCTTGAGCGCGCCGTGCGTTTCTATGCCGATCTTCTGGGGCTGGAGGTGCAGGCCACCGACGGGCGCACGGTCGCCTTCCTGTCATGGGGCAGCTATCATCACCATATCGCGCTGAACACATGGCACAGCGAAGGTGGCACCCCGGCGCCGGTCCGGCACACCGGCCTGTTTCATGTGGCGTTCCTGTACCCCACCCGCGTCGAACTGGCCCGCGTGGTGCGGCGCATGGTGGATGCCGGTGTGCCGCTGGACGGGGCCTCGGATCATGGCGTCAGCGAAGCGATCTATCTCAGCGATCCCGACGGTAACGGGATCGAGCTTTACTGGGACCGGCCGCGCGCCGAATGGCCACGCGATGCCGATGGCCAGCTTGCCATGTACACCCGGCGTCTCGATCTGGACGATCTGCTGGCCAATTGAGCGGAAAATATCCCGGCCCTCCCTTGCCTTGGCGCACAAAGGCGGCATCATGGCGCCGATAGCAGGGGATCCATCATGCGTACCTTTCTCGTCGTGCTCGACGACAGCCAGGAATGTCTTAATGCCATGCGCTTTGCCGCCATGCGTGCTGCCAAGACCGGCGGCGGGGTCGAGATCCTGTCGGTGATCCCGCCGGACGAGTTCAACCATTGGGTCGGCGTGGGCGACATCATGCGGGAAGAAGCCCGCGAACGGATCACTGCGCATTTCGAGGTGTTTGCCAAATGGATGCGCGACAAGCAGGGCGTCGATCCGACCCTGGTAATCCGCGAAGGCGACCTGTTCAAGGAAGTGCTGGCTCAGATCCACGACAATCCCGAAATCGGGGTTCTGGTGCTGGGCGCGGGTACCGAGAAAAGCGGCCCCGGTCCGCTGATCTCGCATATGACCAAATCCGCGGCACAGGTGCCCATTCCCTTCACCGTGGTGCCGGGCAACATGTCCAAGGAACAACTGGAAAGCGTGACCTGACGCCAGTTTGGAATCATTCCAAACATTGACTTCGCGCGGCTCTAGCCGCATATCAGGCGCAACGGAGGCTTTGCCATGTTCATTCAAACCGAATCCACCCCGAATCCCGCGACCCTGAAGTTCCTGCCCGGCATGGCGGTTCTGGAAAGCGGCACAGCCGACTTCCCCGAGGCCGACAGCGCCGCGAAATCCCCGCTGGCGCGCCGCATCTTCGCGGTCGAGGGCGTCACCGCGGTCTTCCTGGGCGCCGATTTCGTCACCGTCACCAAGAAAGACGGCGTCGAATGGGATCACCTGAAGCCCGCCGTGCTGGGCGCGGTGATGGAGCATTTCCAGTCCGGTGACGCGACGCTGGACGGCGCTGCCGAGAACGCCGGCCATGCCGCGCATGACGGTCCGGATTCGGAAATCGTCGGCCAGATCAAGGAATTGCTGGACACCCGCGTGCGGCCCGCCGTAGCGCAGGATGGCGGCGACATCACCTTCCACGGTTTTGATCGCGGCATCGTCTACCTGCATATGCAGGGCGCCTGCGCCGGGTGCCCCTCGTCCACGCTGACGCTGAAGATGGGCATCGAGAACCTGCTGCGCCACTATATCCCCGAAGTGGTGGAAGTGCGCCCCGTCGCCGTCTGAACCGATGCGCGACAGCGGGCCGATCCTGGCCTTCGACACCTCAGGTCCGTTCTGCGCCGCCGCCCTGCTTCGGGGCGGCGAGGTGCTTTGGCAGGGGGATTGGCACGGCGCGCGCGGCCAGGCCGAACAGCTTTTTCCCCTGCTTGAGGACGGGTTGGCCCAAACCGGGCTGACATGGGCCGACCTGACACGTCTTGGCGTCGGCGTCGGTCCCGGCAATTTCACCGGCATCCGCATCGCGGTCTCGGCGGCGCGCGGCCTGGCCTTGTCGCTGGGCATACCAGCCATCGGGGTCAGCCGTCTTGAGGCGCAGGTGCTGGACGCCCCCCGCCCGGCGGTCTCGCTGGTCGCGGCCCCGCGCGGCAGCGCCTATGTGCAGACGTTTCTGCCGGACGGCCCTCACCCCCCCGCCCTGCACACCGCCGCAGATCTGGCCACGCTGGCGCTTCCCGCAGACGCTTCGTTGCTGGGCGTCGATCTTGCGGTGCAAGCCGAAAGCCTGAACAGGCCCATCACCCCCCCGCCGCACCTGTTGGCGGTGGCCATCGCAACCATCGCCGCCCGCGCACCTGCCGACAGCCCGCGCCCGTCGCCCCTGTACCTGCGGGCAGCCGACGCGGCCCCGGCCAGCGATCCGCCCCCGAAAATCCTCTCATGACGCCAGACACGCTGGCGGATCTGCACGCGGCATGTTTCACCACGCCCCGCCCTTGGCGGGCGGTCGAGTTTGCCGGGTTGCTGGCCCAGCCTGCGGTGTTTCTGGAACCGCACCCGTCAGGCTTCGCCCTGGGCCGCGTGATCGCGGATGAGGCCGAACTTCTGACCCTTGCCGTCAACCCGGCCTGCCGACGCGCGGGGATCGGACGGGCGCTGATGGCGCGCTTCATCGATACGGCCCGTGAGCGCGGCGCGACACAGGCGTTTCTCGAGGTCGCGGCGGACAATGCCGCCGCGCTCGCCCTGTACGACGGGTGCGGCCTTGCCCGCGTGGGGCTGCGACCCCGGTACTACACTGCCCCCGATGGTTCGAAGATCGACGCGGTGGTGATGACCCGGACCATCGTATAGGCGATCGCCGTGTCTGCCCCCGCCCTGCCCCGGCGTTTTGGGCAGCAACCGCTTGGCAAACCGCAGAAACCTGTTGACCCCTCTCCGCTGCTGCGGCCTACTTCTGGCAAGACCGCGCCGCAACAAGGCGCGGCGTGCCGTTTTGCGCGGCAGAAGTCCAATAGTTGGGAGACTGCAATGACCTTCATGAAAACGCTTTTCGGAGCGGGCACCGCCCTGACCCTGAGCATGACCGCCGCGCTGGCGGAGCCGGGGCTGATCATCGATCTGGGTGGCAAGTTCGACAAATCCTTCAACGAAAGCGCCTATAACGGGGCGCAGCGGTGGCTGAAAGACTCCGGTGGCGCCTACAAGGAAACCGAACTGCAATCCGAAGCGCAGCGCGAGCAATCCATGCGCCGCATGGCCGAAAGCGGCGCCAACCCGGTCGTGGTTCTGGGCTTCGCCAATGCCTCGACCCTTGAAAAGGTCGCGCCGGACTATCCCGAAACCATGTTCACCATCGTCGACATGGTCGTCGATCAGCCGAACGTGCAGTCGGTGGTCTTCAAAGAGCACGAAGGCAGCTATCTGGTCGGCGTTCTGGCCGCTATGGCCTCGGAATCCAATGTCGTCAGCTTCGTTGGCGGGATGGACGTGCCGCTGATCTCGAAATTCGCCTGTGGCTATGCACAGGGTGTGAAGGCGGTGAAGCCCGACGCCAAGGTCATCGTCAACATGACCGGCACCACCCCCACCGCGTGGAACGACCCGGTGAAGGGCGGCGAACTGACCCGCGCCCAGATCAGCCAGGGGTCTGACGTGGTCTATGCCGCCGCCGGTGGCACCGGCATCGGTGTTCTGCAAACCGCTGCCGATGAAGGCATCCTGTCCATCGGCGTGGACAGCAACCAGAACCACCTGCATCCGGGCAAGGTGCTGACCTCGATGGTCAAGCGCGTGGACAACGCCGTCTACGAGGCTTTCGATACCTTCGAGAAGGGCGAATTCACCCCCGGCATCAAGGTCATGGGCCTGAACAACGGTGGCGTCGGCTGGGCACTGGATGACAACAACGAACCCCTCATCACCGAATCGATGATGGCAACGCTGGAAGAAACCCAGGGCCGCATCATCTCGGGCGACATCGTGGTGCACGACTACACCACCGACAGCTCCTGCCCGGCCTTCTGAGCGCAGATGACCTCGCAAACACAGACCGGGGGGCGGCCTGACATGGCCGCCCCTTCCGCTGCCCCCGCCATCGAGCTGCGCGGCATCTCGAAAGCCTTCGGTCCGGTCCAGGCCAACAAGGACATCGCGATCCGTGTCGAACGCGGCACGATTCACGGGATCATCGGCGAGAACGGCGCTGGAAAATCGACCCTGATGTCGATCCTCTACGGCTTCTACAAGGCCGACGCCGGCGAGATCTTCATCGGCGGACAGAAAACCGAGATCCCCGACAGCCAGGCCGCCATTCGCGCCGGCATCGGGATGGTCTTCCAGCACTTCAAGCTGGTCGAGAACTTCACCGTTCTGGAAAACGTGGTGCTGGGGGCCGAAGAAGGCGCTTTCCTGCGCCCCTCACTGGCCAAGGCCCGCACGCTACTGACGAACCTGTCGCGCGAATACGCGCTGGACGTGGACCCCGATGCCCTGATCGAAAACCTGAGCGTCGGTCACCAGCAGCGCGTCGAGATCCTGAAGGCCCTGTATCGCAAGGCCGACATCCTGATTCTGGACGAGCCCACCGGCGTGCTGACGCCGTCCGAGGCCGACCACCTGTTCCGCATCCTTCACGGGCTGCGTGACGAGGGCAAGACCATCATCCTGATCACCCACAAGCTGCGCGAGATCATGGAGATCACCGACACCGTCAGCGTCATGCGGCGCGGCGAAATGACGGCCACGGTCAAGACCGCCGAAACCTCGCCCACCGAACTGGCCGAGCTGATGGTGGGCCGAAAGGTGCTGCTGCGCGTCGACAAGACCCCGGCAAATCCCGGCGCCACGGTGCTGGATGTTTCCGACTTGCGGGTCACCGACGAAAAGGGGGTCGAGCGCCTGAAGGGCGTGTCCCTGAACGTGCGGGCGGGAGAAATCCTTGGCATTGCCGGGGTGGCCGGCAACGGCCAGTCGGAACTGTTGCAGGTGCTGGGTGGCATTGCGGACGCCAAGGGAACAATCACGCTGAACGGCAAACCGCTGAGCCTGTCGGGCCCGGACAGCGACGGCCGCGCCCGCCGCGCCGCAGGCATCACCCATGTGCCGGAGGATCGTCACAAGCTGGGGCTGATCCTGGATTTCGCGGCGTGGGAGAACACCGGCTTTGGCTATCAGCATCGCCCCGAATACAGCCACAGCGGCATCATGGACAACGCCGCCCTGCGCGCCGACACCGATGGCAAGATGGAGCGCTTCGACGTGCGCCCGCCGCACAACTGGCTGGCCGCAAAGAGCTTTTCCGGCGGCAACCAGCAGAAACTGGTGCTGGCCCGTGAGATGGAGCAGAACCCCGACCTGCTGCTGGTGGGCCAGCCGACCCGCGGCGTGGACATCGGCGCCATCGAGTTCATTCACCAGCGCCTGATCCAGTTGCGAGACGAGGGCAAGGCAATCCTGCTGGTCTCGGTCGAACTGGAAGAGATCCTGTCCCTGTCGGACAGGATCGCGGTGATGTTCGACGGCCGCATCATGGGCGAGCGCCTGCCGGGCGACACCGACGAGACCGAACTGGGCATGTTGATGGCCGGTATGGACGGAAAGGCGGGTTGAGATGAACAAGATGCCGAAGTGGGCCGATGTGGCCCTGATCCCCGCCATCAACCTGTTGCTTGCGCTGGCCGTCTCGGCGCTGGTCATTGCCTATATCGGCGAAAACCCGGTGCAGGCGATGAAGATCATGATCAAGGGCGCGGTCGGCTCGGCTTATGGCTGGGGCTATACGCTGTACTACGCGACCAACTTCATCTTCACCGGGCTGGCGGTGGCCGTGGCCTTCCATGCCCGGCTGTTCAACATCGGCGGCGAAGGGCAGGCCATGCTGGGCGGTCTGGGCGTGGCGCTGGTCTGCCTGGCACTGCCCTGGCCGCATTGGACGCTGGCGCTGCCCGCGGCAGTGGTTGGTGGCGCGCTGTTCGGGGCCGCCTGGGCGGCAATCCCGGCCTATCTGCAGGCCAAGCGCGGCAGTCACATCGTGATCACCACGATCATGTTCAACTTCATTGCCTCGGCCTTGCTGGTCTACCTTCTGAACAACGTGTTGAAGGTGCCCGGCTCGATGGCCCCCGAAACCCCGCGCTTCATCGAAGGGGCGCGGCTGCCAACGGCCTATGATTTCGGGGCGTGGCTGGGGTTCACCCGCTCGGCCCCGCTGAACGTGGCCTTCTTCGTGGCACTGGCCTGCTGCGTCGGGGTCTGGTTCCTGATCTGGCGGACCCGGCTGGGATACGAGATCCGCGCCTTTGGCCAGTCCGAACCGGCCGCGGTCTATGCCGGAATCCAGCCGGTGAAAATCACCGTGATCGCCATGCTGATTTCCGGCGGGTTGGCCGGTCTGATGGGGGTCAACGCCGTGCAGGGAGAGGCGGAACGCCTGATCATAGACAGCGTTCAGGGCGCCGGGTTCGTCGGGATTGCCGTTGCGCTCATGGGGCGTTCGCACCCGGTGGGCGTGCTGATCGCCGCGGTTCTGTTCGGCGCGCTTTACCAGGGCGGCGCGGAACTGGAATTCGAGATCCCGGCCATCAGCCGCGAGATGATCGTGGTGATCCAGGCGCTGGTGATCCTGTTTACCGGCGCGCTAGACAACATGGTGCGGGCCCCCGTGGCGCGGCTGTTCTCGGGCTTTGGAAAAGGAGCGGCATGATGGATCTGAACACGATTCTTCAGCTACTGGACTCCAGCCTGCGTCTGGCCACGCCGCTGCTGTTTGCCTGCCTTGCGGGGCTGTTTTCCGAACGCGCGGGCATTTTCGACATCGGGCTTGAGGGCAAGATGCTGGCAGCGGCCTTCTTCTCGGCGGCGGCAGCGGCGGTGTCGGGCTCGGCCTGGGTCGGTCTGGCGGCCGGCTGTACCGCCTCGCTGTTGCTGGCAGCCCTGCACGGGGTCGCCTCGATCACCTTCCGGGGAAACCAGCTGATCTCGGGCGTGGCGATCAACTTTCTGGCCGTCGGGCTGACCGTGCTGATCGGGCAGAACTGGTTCAAGCTGGGCGGGCGCACCCCGCCGCTGCAGGGCGATGCCCGGTTCCAGAACATCGACCTGCCGCTGGCCAGCACCATTGAGTCGGTGCCGATCCTTGGCCCGCTCTATTCCGAAGTGCTTTCAGGGCATTCGATCCTGGTCTACGTCGGCCTCTTGTCCGTGCTCGGCAGCTGGTACGTGCTGTTCCGCACAAGGTTTGGCCTGCGCCTGCGCGCCGTGGGCGAGAATCCCGGCGCTGTGGATACGGCGGGTGTTTCGGTCGTCGGGCTGCGCTATTCGGCGGTGCTGATCTGCGGGATGCTGTGCGGGCTGGCGGGAACCTATCTGGCCACCGGCCTGTCGGCGGGCTTCGTCAAGGACATGAGTGCAGGTCGCGGCTTCATCGCCCTGGCTGCCCTGATCTTTGCCAAGTGGCGGCCCTGGTCGGCGCTTGGCGCCTGCCTGTTGTTCGGTCTTCTGGAGGCCCTGGGCAACCGCTTCCAGACCTTCGAACTGGCGGGCGTCACCATGCCCACGCAGCTGATGCAGGCCCTGCCCTATATCCTGACGGTGGTGATTCTGGCGGGGTTCGTCGGCAAGGCCATCCCGCCCCGCGCAGGTGGCGAGCCCTACGTCAAGGAACGCTGACCCACCCGCACGGCGCGCAATCTTGCGTCGTGCGGGCGGCTTTTTTCCAGAAACTGCAGAGTAGCCGCGCTGCAGGAAGCCCGAAGGACTGGACCCCGTCGCAAGGGTCACTATTGTCGCGCCATGCAAATCTATCTTCCCATCGCCGAAGTTTCGGTCAACGCGTTCCTGCTGCTTGGGCTGGGCGGACTGGTGGGCGTGCTGTCGGGCATGTTCGGGGTCGGCGGCGGCTTTCTGATGACACCATTGCTGTTCTTCATCGGCATCCCCCCCGCGGTGGCCGTGGCGACCGAGGCGAACCAGATCGTTGCCTCCTCCTTCTCGGGTGTGCTGGCGCATTTCAGGCGCAAGACGGTGGACCTGAGGATGGGCGTCGTGCTGCTGACCGGCGGCCTGATCGGCGCGGCACTGGGGGTGAAGGTCTTTGCCCTGCTCAAGGAAATGGGCCAGGTCGATCTTCTGGTGAAGCTCTGCTACGTGGTGTTTCTGGGCGTGATCGGCGGGCTGATGTTCGTCGAAAGCCTGAACTCGATCCGCAAGGCGCGCCGGGTCGGCGCCCCGGCCCCCAGACGGCGGCGCGCGGCCTGGGTGCAGGCACTGCCGCTGAAGATCAAGTTCCGCACCTCGGGCCTGTATATCTCGGTCATCCCGCCGCTTCTGGTCGGCCTGTTCGTCGGAGTGCTGTCGGCGATCATGGGTGTCGGCGGCGGTTTCATCATGGTGCCCGCGATGATCTATCTGCTGGGAATGCCCACCAAGGTGGTGGTTGGCACCTCGCTGTTCCAGATCATTTTCGTCACCGGCTTCTCGACCCTTCTGCACGCCACCACCAACTATACCGTGGACGTGGTTCTGGCGGTCCTGCTGCTGGTCGGCGGTGTCATCGGCGCCCAGATCGGCACCCGCATCGGCACCCGGATGAAGGCTGAACAACTGCGCATCCTGCTGGCGGGCATGGTGCTGCTCGTGTGCTTCAAACTGGGTCTCGACCTGCTGATCGAGCCGTCCGAACTGTATTCCATCGGCACCGAGGGCGGGCACTGATGCTGCGCCTGCTGATCATCGCCACGCTGCTGTGGGCACTGCCCGCCGGCGCCGAAAAGGTGGTTCTAGGCCTCAGCCAGGACGAAGTTGCCATCACCGCCACCTTCGACGGCTCGTCGCTGTTGATCTTCGGCGCCGTGAAGCGCGAGGAACCGCTGCCGCAGGATTCCGATCTGGATGTCATCATCACCGTGTCCGGCCCACCCGGCCCGCTGGATATCCGCCGCAAGGAACGGCGCATGGGCATCTGGGTCAACACCGACTCGGTCCACCTGCTGCACGCGCCCAGCTTCTACGCGGTGGCCAGCACCCGGCCGCTGGATCAGATCCTGAACATGGACGACGACCAGCATCACATCATCTCGGTCGACTACGTGATGACCACGGTTGGCCCGGCCCATGCCGCGCCCGAACTGGACGTGTTCACCGATGCGCTGGTGCGCATTCGCAGCGAGGCCGACCTGTATCAGCAGCATGAAACCGGCGTGGCGCTGGATCAGGAGACGCTGTTCCGCACCTCGCTCGACCTGCCCGCAAACCTTGTCGAAGGCATTTATTCCATGCGGATCTTCCTTGTCCGCGACGGCGCGGTCGTAGATCGCTATGACACCACGATCGAGGTGCACAAGGTCGGGATGGAACGCTGGCTGTACAACCTCGCGCATGAACGGCCACTGGCCTACGGGATCATGTCGCTGGTCATCGCCATCGCGGCGGGTTGGCTGGCCTCAGCCGCCTTCCGGATGTTCCAGCGATAGGGTCGGGTCGATCTCGCGGATCAGGTCGGGCGCTGGCGGCACCGTCAGATCATCGGTACCCAGCGGCACCGTGGGCTTGCCCAGCCGATACCGCATTACCCAGTGCAGCCGCGTCTCGGCGCGGGTGATCGCCACATAGGCCAACCGCTTCCACAGCGGCAGCCCCGCCTCGGTTCGCCCCGCGCGATAGGCGGCATAGATGTCGGGTCCGAAGACCTGAACCTCGGACCATTGCGAGCCCTGCGCCTTGTGGATGGTTACCGCCGCGCCGTGCAGGAAGGCCGCCCCCATGCGGGCCGCGAAGGGGATGAAGGGTTCTTCCTCATCGGGATGTTCGATCTTGATGATCGAAGCCGCCGAGACCTGCGGCTCGGGCGCGCCCAGCACATGCAACCGGGAAAACCCCGGACGGCGCCCCTGCCCCAGGTAGATCACCTGCGCGCCCTTGATCAGTCCCCGTGCCTCAAGGTCCAGCCGCTTCTTGCGATGCTTCAGGGGCAGTTCCAGCCCGTCGCAGATCAGCGGTTCGCCGGGCAACAGGCTGTCGTCGGGCGCGTCATGCGCCTTGCGGAACGCCTGGATCAGCCGCACGCGGGTGGCGTTGCGCCAGACCAGCACCGGCGAGCGCGCCATCAGATCGGCCTCGACCCTTCCCGCAACCACAACGCGATCGTCGCGGCGGGCGGCATCGTCTATCATCCTCTCGAACTGTTCAAATCCCACGTCCGGATCACTCAACGCGTGGGCAAGATCGAGAATCGGGTTGTCCCGTTCCTGTCGGTGAATGCGACTCAGCACCAGTTGGCGCGGTTCCGGCAGCTTGTCGAAGACCATTTCGCCCGATTGTCCCACCGGCGCCAGCTGCGCAGGGTCGCCAAACAGCACCAAAGTTGGAAAAATTTCTTTCAGGTCGTCAAATTGTCGCGCGTCCAGCATCGAACTTTCATCGACGAATCCGATGTCCAGCGGCTCTTCGCGGCGTTTCCAGCCAGTGATGAAGTCCGATCCGCGCAATCCGGCCGAAGCCAGCGCCCCCGGCACCGACTTGTGCAGGTCGTAAAACGCCTTGGCGCGGTCCAGCGCGGTGTCGTCCAGAACCTCGGTTTCCGGCCGCGGGCCGCGCCCTGCCAGCCATTCGGCGATTTTCTCGTATTCGGGATCATAGACCGGCGTGTAGAGCACCCGGTGGATCGTCGTCGCCGGAACGCCCCGGTTGCGCAGGACCGAGGCCGCCTTGTTGGTGGGCGCCAGAATGGCAAGGGTGCGCCGCTCCTTGCGGCGCCGGCCCTCGTAATCGCCCGAGACGATCTCGACGCCCGCGGCCTCCATGGCGTGGTAGAGCTTTGCCAGAAGCACGGTCTTGCCCGAACCCGCCTTGCCCAGAACGGCCAGCGTCTGATCGCCCTTGGACGCCGGGGGGCCAAGCCCCCCGCCTGCCAGGTCAATCCCGGCGGCGGCAAGGACTTCGGTCACCCGCGCAAAAGCGGCATCCTGATCTTCGGACAGGACAATATCGGTCACGGCATTCATGTCCGGACCCTAGTCCGGGACCGCGACGGGCACCAGCACTCAGGCGGTGTGCGCCAGTTCGATCCGCGCCTGATGCCGCGACAGGTGGAACCACAGGCGCGACTGGGCCCGCGGGATACCGGCCTTGTCACACAGGGTTTCCGCGCGGCTTTCCGAGAAACTCCACAAGCCCGCGCTGATCGCCTCGCGGCCCTCGCCTTGCGTGCCCACCACCAGCGGCGACCAGCCCAGGCGGCGATAGATGCGCACCATGCGGGCATCGAACACCCCGATCGAGAAGGTCAGATCGAAGCCCAGGCCGACCTCGCAGCCGCCCAGCATCAGCGCTGCCGACACCTGAGGAGCAGCGTTGCGCGCAAGGCAGAAGCGGGTGCACTCCCAGATCTGCGAATTGCGGATCCGGGCCCCGTCCAGAAGGTTGCGAAAGTGATCGTCGAGCATGTTCGGCCCCGACGTGGGCAGGAACCGCATCGAGCCGCCATGGCTGCCGTCAGGCTCTTCCCAGATCACGTAGAGCGGGTTTATCGCGTCGTATTCGTCACGCTCCTCGCCATGATCGTCGATGGATACATCCCAGCCCAAACGCGTGTGGAACTGATCGGCGCGATCCTGAAACATGGAATCGCGCAGCTTCGGGTGATGGTTCAGTTCGTTCGAAAACAAGTATCTCAGCATGTTTATCCCCAGTCCGCTGTGTTGACGGGCTCAGGGTGTTCAACCGCTGGTTAACCAGAGTTAATCGCACCGTACGGTGCGTTAACGAAATGTTAAAACTTCGTTCAGACGACAATCAGGCCGCGGGCGATGGCGCGGGCGACGGCGTGGGTCGTGTTCTGCGCTCCCAGTTTGAACCGCGCGGATTCGATATAGACCCGCAGCGTGTGTTCCGAGATACACAGGCTTTCGGCGGCTTGTGCGCGGGAGTAGCCCACTGCAAGTAGGCTGAGCGTGTCGATCTCGCGGGGCGACAGGCTGGCCGATTTCTGAACATCGGTGCCGTTGTCGATCTCAAGGGCTTTCTGATTGATGAAATGGGCCACGAGAATCAGATCCGATACATTGGACCGGCTGTAATTCGCCCAGGTCCTGTCGCTTGCATTGCTGGAGGCCGTAAACAGGGCGAACTGTCCGTTTGGTCCGCGGATCGGCACCGAAAGCCCCTGGTTTCCGATCCCGGCGTCAGCAGCCTCGCCCATGAAGTTCCGTGCCTTGGCGCCGGTCCAGTCCAGCTGTTTCCAATCCACCGGGTTGAACCGCTGATAGCAGCCCTGCACCACCGGATCGATGCGCGCATAGTCCCGCTCGATATAGCGATCCACCCATGAGGCGTCATAGGTGAGTGCTGCGTATTGTTCTCCAGCCCGGTTGACCGAATGGTAAACAACGTGATCCACATCGTAGAGATCGCGAAGCCTGACAACGACATCCTGCAGATCTCCCCGTGTCGTTGCCTCTTCCAGGCTGCTAATGAGCGTCTCCAGCTTTTCCTTCATGACCCCGTGCCCGACATACGTCCCTGACCTTGTTACGCCGAATTTCCGTAGCGGCCACCATCATGGTATCATCAAGTTGCTCCGCCAACTCCAAAAACTGGTTGTGGCGCGCAAACTTCTTCAGGTCTGCCAGAACATCGATCATCCAATCTGCATCCATGGATCCGTCCCCAAGACTTGAAGAATTCATTAACAACACCGTAACACGCCTGAAAATCGTGACACACTCACCGCTTTGTGCCCCCCAGAAATAGGGAGGTTGGCGAGTTTAACCTGTTGATATTCCGTAAACCGCTTCAGTGGAAACGCAAACCGCCCCGGAAACCGGGGCGGTGCGAATGTCATCAGGATTTGGGGGGCGTGCTCAGCTCTTGCCGGCTTCCAGAGTGTCCTCGAAAGTGCGCAGCCCGGTTTTCGGGGCCTGCACCAGAACGGCCATGTTGCCCGGCTTGTGCTGGTTGCGCAGCATCATGATGTGGGCGTCGGGGATCTCTTCCCAGGGGAAAACCTCGGACATGCAGGGATCGATGCGCCGCTCGATCATCAGCTTGTTGGCGGCCGCCGCCTGCTTGAGATGCGCGAAGTGCGAGCCCTGAAGGCGCTTCTGGTGCATCCACATGTAACGCACGTCGAAGGTACAGTTGAAGCCCGAGGTGCCGGCGCAGATCACGACCATGCCGCCCTTCTTCACCACGAAGGTGGAGACCGGGAAAGTCGCTTCGCCCGGGTGTTCGAACACCATGTCGACGTTGTTGCCCTTGCCGGTGATGTCCCAGATCGCCTTGCCGAACTTGCGGGCTTCCTTGAACCAGGTGTTGTATTCCGGCGTGTTCACCGTGGGCAGTTGACCCCAGCAGTCAAAGTCCTTGCGGTTCAAAACGCCCTTGGCACCCAGGCTCATGACAAACTCGCGCTTGTCCTCGTCCGAGATCACGCCGATGGCGTTGGCCCCGGCGGCATTGGCCAGCTGGATCGCGAAAGAGCCCAGACCGCCCGAGGCGCCCCAGACCAGAACGTTCTGGCCCGGCTTCAATTCGTGCGGGTGATGGCCGAACAGCATCCGGTAAGCGGTGGCCAGCGTCAGCGTGTAGCAGGCGCTTTCTTCCCAGGTCAGGTGACGCGGGCGCGGCAGCAGCTGCTGGGCCTGCACGTTGGTGAACTGGGCAAAGGATCCGTCCGGCGTTTCATAACCCCAGATCCGCTGGCTGGGCGAATACATCGGGTCGCCGCCGTTGCATTCCTCGTCATCGCCATCGTCCTGGTTGCAGTGGATCACGACCTCGTCGCCCACTTTCCAGCTCTTTACCTTGTCGCCCACGGCCCAGACGATGCCCGAGGCATCGGAACCGGCGATGTGGTAGTCTTCACCATGGCTGTCGAAGGGGCTGATCGGAACGCCCAGTCCGGCCCAGATGCCGTTGTAGTTCACGCCGGCGGCCATCACGAGCACCAGAACCTCGTGGCTGTCCAAGACCGGAACATCGACGACCTCGACCTGGAAGGACTTGTCCGGCTCGCCGTGACGCTCGCGACGGATGGCCCAAGCGTACATCTGCTTGGGCACATATCCCATCGGGGGCATCTCGCCGATTTCGTACAGGTCCTTCTGCGGGGCGTCATATTCCGCAATCGCCGAATGTGTATCGAGAGCCATCAAAGCCTCCAAGCTGGTCCACATAATTGCCGCATCGCAGAATCAATGGGCGGTGTCTGGTCGGGATACTGCCCTTTGCGCAACTTCGCAACACCGTTCGCGCGAAAAATGAAAGATTATGTCTCATCATGCCTGCGTCGCGAGGAGCTAAAACATATAGCAGGCAAGCGATTGGCCAAAAACTTCGACCTTTTGGCAGTTGCAGCACCACTGCGGCGCCAAATCCCGTGAACCGAGCGATTTTTCCCCGTATAGGTAACGTGTACCGCCGCAACGCAGCGAATTGACAAGGTCATAAAATTCCAGATATGCAGTCGCGGACGCACATAAATTACCGACCCCAAGACGCGAGACGAGATATGAGTGAAGTGAAAAAAGATCGCCCCTGGCTCTTCCGCACCTACGCGGGGCATTCCACGGCCAAGGCGTCGAACGCGCTTTACCGCAACAACCTTGCCAAGGGGCAGACCGGGCTGTCGGTGGCCTTCGACCTGCCGACCCAGACCGGCTATGACAGCGATCACGAACTGGCGCGCGGCGAGGTTGGCAAGGTCGGCGTGCCGGTGTCGCATCTGGGCGACATGCGCGCCCTGTTCGACAATATCCCGCTGGAACAGATGAACACCTCGATGACCATCAACGCCACGGCGCCCTGGCTGCTGGCGCTGTATATCGCGGTGGCCGAGGAACAGGGCGCCGACATCACCAAGCTGCAAGGCACGGTGCAGAATGACATCATCAAGGAATATCTCAGCCGGGGCACCTATATCTGCCCGCCCAAGCCGTCGTTGCGGCTGATCACCGATGTGGCCGCCTATTGCTATACCAATGTGCCCAAGTGGAACCCGATGAACGTGTGTTCCTATCACCTGCAAGAGGCCGGGGCCACGCCCGAGCAGGAACTGGCCTTTGCGCTGGCCACCGCCTGCGCGGTGCTGGATGACGTCAAGGACAAGGTGCCAGCCGAGGATTTTCCGCAGGTCGTGGGGCGGATTTCCTTCTTCGTGAACGCCGGCATCCGCTTCGTCACCGAGATGTGCAAGATGCGCGCCTTCGTCGATCTGTGGGACGAGCTTTGCGCCCACCGCTACCACGTCGGCGATGCCAAGTTCCGCCGCTTCCGCTATGGCGTGCAGGTGAACTCGCTGGGGCTGACCGAACAGCAGCCCGAAAACAACGTCTACCGCATCCTGATCGAGATGCTGGCCGTCACCCTGTCGAAAAAGGCCCGCGCCCGCGCCGTGCAGCTTCCCGCGTGGAACGAGGCGCTTGGCCTGCCCCGCCCCTTCGACCAGCAATGGTCGCTGCGCATGCAGCAGATCATGGCCTATGAGACCGACCTGCTGGAATACGCCGACCTGTTCGATCACAACCCGGCGGTCGAGAACAAGGTCGAAGAGCTGAAGCAGGGCGCGCGGGCCGAGCTGGCCAATATCGACGCCATGGGCGGCGCGGTTTCGGCCATCGAATACATGAAGTCGCAACTGGTCACCGCCAATGCCGAACGGCTGGGCGGCATCGAAAAGGGCGACACCATCGTCGTGGGCGTCAACAAGTGGACGCAGGGCGAACCCTCGCCGCTGATGGATGCGGACGGCGGCATCATGACCGTCGATCCGGCGGTCGAAGCCGAACAGATCGGTCGCCTGAACGACTGGCGCGCCTCGCGCGATGCCAATGCCGTCAAATCCGCGCTGGCCGCCCTGCGCGCAGCGGCCAGGGATGGCACCAACATCATGGAACCCTCGATCACCGCCGCCAAGGCCGGCGTCACCACCGGCGAATGGGCCGAAACCATGCGCCAGGTCTTTGGCCAGTATCGCGGCCCCACCGGCGTGTCGCGGTCCGTGTCCAACAAGACCGAAGGGCTGGACGATATCCGCGCCTCGGTCGATGCGATCTCTGACAAGCTGGGCCGCCGCCTGAAGTTCCTGATGGGCAAGCCCGGACTGGACGGCCATTCCAACGGCGCCGAGCAGATCGCCTTCCGCGCCCGTGATTGCGGAATGGAAATCGACTATGAGGGCATCCGCCTGACACCGGACGAATTGATCGCCGCCGCCAAGCGCGAAGATCCCCATGTGATCGGCCTGTCGATCCTGTCGGGCAGCCATATCCCGTTGGTCGAAAGCTTCATGGAAAAGGTGAAGGCCGAAGGGCTGACCCACATTCCGGTTCTGGTCGGCGGCATCATTCCCGACGACGACGCCAAGCGCCTGCTGGCGATGGGGGTGGCCAAGGTCTATACCCCCAAGGACTTCGAACTGAACCGCATCATGGTCGATATCGTGGAACTGGCCGACCCGGCCGCCGTCGCGGCGGAGTAGATCCGGCACCCGGCCACGGCAAGACCCCGCCCTCTGGGCGGGGTTTTCGCTTTTGGCGCGCCGGGAATTCGGTAAGCTGCCGCAAACACTTCTGGATGCGAGCCTGCCATGATCCGCCTTTCCCTGATCCTTTCCCTTTGCCTGTCTGCCGCCGCTGCGCGGGCCGAAACCGAATTGCCCGACCCGCTGCGCGCCGTGCTGTCGGAACGCGTCACCGACTGCGAGGGATTCGAGAGCGGCACGCTGGAACTGGAGGCCGACGCCATCCAGCGTGTCGACCTGACCGGCAATGGCGAAGACGACTGGGTACTGGATGAATTTCACCTGCGGTGCTCCTCGGCCGCCTCGTTGTATTGCGGCACCGGCGGCTGCGGGCTGAACCTTCTGGTCGACGGGGTGGTCACCTCGCGCCTGTCCAAGGGCTGGGACGTCACCGACCTGGGCCCGCTGCGCACGGTGCTGATCCAGATCCACGGCAGCGCCTGCGGCGGCACCAACGTCAACGCCTGCGTCGAGGCGATGGTCTGGGACGCCACTGAAGGCCGCTTCTTCTCACCAATTGACCAGAACTGACCCTGCCCCTCTTTCCCGAACCACGGAGCCCCCGATGACCGTTCATATTGGCGCCGCCCCCGGCGATATCGCAGAAACCGTCCTGTTGCCCGGCGACCCGCTGCGCGCGAAATGGGCCGCCGAGACCTTTCTTGACGACCCGGTCTGCATCAACGAGGTGCGCGGCATGCTGGGCTTCACCGGCACATGGCGCGGCAACCGGGTGACGATCCACGGCTCGGGCATGGGGATGCCGTCGCTGTCGATCTATGCCAACGAGCTGATCTCGACCTATGGCGCAAAGACCCTGATCCGCATCGGCTCGGCCGGGGCGATGCAGACCCATGTAAACCTGCGCGACGTGGTGCTGGCGATGACCGCAACCACCCTGTCGACGCCCTCGCGCGGGTTCTTCAAGGACATCAACTTTGCCCCATGTGCTGACTATGGCCTGCTGAAAGCCGCGGAAGAGGCCGCCGCCGCGCGCGGGGCGGCCACCCATGTGGGCGGGATCTATTCATCGGATGTGTTCTATGACGAACGCCCCGATCTGAACGAGATCATGACCCGCCACGGCATCCTTGCCGTCGAGATGGAAGCGGCCGAACTGTACAACCTCGCCGCACGCTTCGGGGTGCGGGCGCTGGCGGTGGTGACGATCTCGGACCATCTGCTGCGCGACGAAGCGCTGAGCGCCGCCGACCGGCAATCCAGCTTTGGCGATATGGTCGAGATCGCGCTGGAGGCCGCCTTCGCCTGAGCCCTTCGGACGACAGAGGCTGAAACCGGTCAGCCGCCGCTTTCCGTGCCGTGGCTGCGGTCATAGGGATTGAGCGGCGGTTCGGCCCAGCCCTCCAGCGCCCCCCCGGGCAGATCATAGACATCGACGCGCAGAGGGTGACAGGCGGCCGTATCGCTGGAATGCTCCGCCCCGCAATCGCCGCCCGGACAGGCCGACAGCGCGCCCAGAAGATCGATCTCGGCGAAGAACTCCAGATGATCACCGGGCCGCACCGGGCTTGCCTTCATGAAATACTGGCCGGTGTCGCGGGTGAACCCGGTGCACATGAAGACGTTCAGAACGTCGTGCACATGCGCCTCGGCCTCGGCCAGCGACAGGCCGGTTTCGGCGGCCAGCGCGCGGGTCAGGTTGGAATGGCAACAGTGATGATACGGGGCCTGCGACAGCAGCATGTGCGTGTAGGGATCGCAGCGGGTGCCAATCACGTCGTGGACCGCACCGCCGTAGGCGTCGATGCCGTACCAATCCAGCGAATCATGGGTGATCGTGGCCATCGGGCGCAGCGTCGGAAAGCCGGACCAGAGCCGGTCGCCGTTGCTGACATGGCTGCCGTGCAGGGCGCGGGTCTTGCCGGAATAGAAGCGCTCGTGCAGGTCATGGGCATTCCACAGGTTCAGATCGCCAACCTGTGGCCCGTCGGTGCAGGTGATGCGGAAGATCTGTCCGGCGCGGACGTGAAAACAGGCGGCCTCACGCGCGGGCACCGTAACGCTGCTGACCGGGTGCAACTGCGCCCGCTGCGCAGCATCGGGTCGGAAGGCGGGGCGGGGCAAGGTCTGGTTGGGATAGCAGATCACCGGGGCGACGGCGCGCCGGGCCTCGGCATCCTGTGGCGGTTGGGGCATGGGCGGAATCTTTCGGGGCGACACCAGAGGGAAGTTTCCCCCAGAACGCCCCGGATCGGTTCCGGCTGCAAGTGCAATCCGCGCAGGGTCAGGCGGCTTCGTAGTAGCCCTCGAACGTACGGGCGTCGCGCCGCAGCAGTTCTTCGTTGGTCCGGACCGGGGCCGGCATGTAGTAGGACCACGATTCTTCCAGAATGGCCAAGGCCTTGTCGGCCGGCGTTTTCGGAAACACGGATACATTGTTCATTGGAAACTCCAGAACAAGACATCCTCCCTGCCGATGAAGATAGGCCTGCCTGACGTGCACGTCATCGCCCAAGTCGGCAAGGGCGTCATGCGTGCCACGCATGTCGGTCGGATCTAGGGGCGCGGGGTACGCCGTGCCTTGCGCAGGCACACGGGCGGCGGCAGGTTGTTGGCAGCAAAGGTTTCCGCGCCGCAGTTCATGCAGATGAAATAGCGCCCCTCGGGGGTATCCTTGGTGTGGTTTTCCCGCCAGCGGCAGTCTTTCAGGCGCTGGCGCGCCTTGTAGGTCAGGATCATCCAGACCAGCACGATCACCGCGACGACAAGAAGAAGGGGCATGGCTCAGCCTCTCCGGAAAAACCGAGTGACCAGTGCGAACAGCACCAGACCGGCACCGGCCAGCATCAACAACCAGCCACCGCCCAGCAGGAAGAAGGGTTCTTGCAGGACGCCGTTCTCGTCGACCTCGCTGCCGATCAGTCCGAAGGCGACCCAGCAGGCCGCCGCCAGGATCATCAGGATCAGTCCCAGACGCATCATCACGGGCGGTTCCCCTTGTTGCAATGAAATCGGGGGACACGGCCACAAGCCGCGTCCCCCGAATACCGTGTCGAACCGTTCCCTCAGACCTGGCGTTCGACCATCATCTTCTTGATCGAGGCGATGGCCTTGGCCGGGTTCAGCCCCTTGGGGCAGGTCTTGGAACAGTTCATGATGGTGTGGCAGCGATACAGCTTGAAGGGATCCTCCAGCTCGTCCAGACGCTCGCCCGTGGCTTCGTCGCGGCTGTCGATGATCCAGCGGTAGGCGTGCAGCAGCGCGGCCGGGCCGAGGTAGCGATCGCCGTTCCACCAATAGCTCGGGCAGGAGGTCGAGCAGGAGGCGCACATCACGCATTCATACAGACCGTCCAGCTTCTTGCGATCCTCGATGGATTGCTTCCACTCTTTCGCCGGGCGGTTGGTCTTGGTTTCCAGCCACGGCATGATGCTGGCGTGCTGGGCGTAGAAATGGGTCAGGTCGGGGATCAGATCCTTGACCACCGGCATGTGCGGCAGCGGGTAGATCTTCACGTCGCCCTTGATCTCGTCCATGCCATAGATGCAGGCCAGCGTGTTGGTCCCGTCGATGTTCATCGCGCAGGAGCCGCAGATGCCTTCCCGGCAGGACCGGCGGAAGGTCAGCGTCGGATCGATCTCGTTCTTGATCTTGATCAGCGCATCCAGAACCATCGGACCGCAGGTGTCCATGTCCAGGAAATAGGTGTCCACGCGCGGGTTCTGACCGTCGTCCGGGTTCCAGCGATAGATCTGGAACTTGCGCACGTTGGTCGCGCCCTGGGGCTTCGGCCAGGTCTTGCCCGTGGTGATCTTGGAGTTCTTGGGCAGGGTAAATTGTACCATCGTCGCCTCCTTAGAACGTCCGCGCCTTGGGCGCGATTTTGGCCAGGCTGATGCCGCCTTCAGCTTCGGTGGACAGCGGGTCAGTGACGACCGGGCGATAGCTCAGGTCCACGGCAATGCCGTCGACACGCGCCACGGTGTGCACCCGCCAGTTGTCGTCATCGCGGGTCGGAAAATCCTCGTGCGCATGGGCGCCACGGCTTTCCTGACGCGCCTCGGCCCCGGTGATGGTGGCCAGCGCGTTCGGCATCAGGTTGGTCAGTTCCAGCGTTTCCATCAGATCCGAGTTCCACACCAGCGAGGTGTCGGTGACCTTCAGGTCATCCAGCTTCGCGGCGATGGCTGTCATCTTCTCGACGCCTTCCTTCAGGGTTTCCGAGGTGCGGAACACGGCGGCGTCGGCCTGCATGGTCTTTTGCATTTCCAGGCGCAACTCGGCGGTGCCGATGGTGCCCTGCGCGTACCGCAGACCGTCGAACCGGTCGAAGCTCTTCTGGATCTTGTCCGCAGGCGCGGTCGGGATCGCGGCCTCGCGGTCGACCACATCACCGGCGCGGATCGCGGCAGCGCGGCCAAAGACCACCAGGTCGATCAGCGAGTTCGAGCCCAGGCGGTTCGCCCCGTGCACCGAGGCACAGCCCGCTTCACCGACGGCCATCAGGCCCGGCACCACGGCAGTGGGGTTGTCGGCGGTGGGGTTCAGAACCTCGCCCCAATAGTTCGTCGGGATACCGCCCATGTTGTAATGCACGGTGGGCAGAACCGGGATCGGTTCCTTGTTCACATCGACACCGGCGAAGATCTTGGCGCTTTCCGAGATCCCGGGCAGGCGTTCGGCCAGGGTTTCGGGCGGCAGGTGGTTCAGGTGCAGGTGGATATGGTCACCCTCGGCACCCACGCCACGGCCTTCGCGGATCTCCATGGTCATCGACCGGGAAACATAGTCGCGCGGGGCCAGGTCCTTGTAGGTCGGGGCGTAGCGTTCCATGAACCGCTCCCCTTCCGAGTTGGTCAGGTAGCCGCCTTCGCCGCGCGCCCCTTCGGTGATCAGGCAGCCCGAGCCATAAATGCCGGTCGGGTGGAACTGCACGAACTCCATGTCCTGCAGCGGCAGGCCGGCGCGGGCCACCATGCCGCCACCGTCGCCGGTGCAGGTATGGGCCGAAGTGGCCGAGAAATAGGCGCGGCCATAGCCACCGGTGGCCAGAACCACCATCTTGGCGTTGAACACGTGGAAGGTGCCGTCGTCCAGCTTCCAGCACAGCACGCCCTGGCAGACACCGTCGTCGCTCATCAGCAGGTCGATGGCGAAATACTCGATGTAGAACTCGGCGTTGTTCTTCAGCGACTGGCCATAAAGCGTGTGCAGGATGGCATGGCCGGTCCGGTCCGCCGCGGCGCAGGTGCGCTGCACGGGGGGGCCTTCGCCGAATTCGGTGGTGTGACCGCCGAAGGGGCGCTGGTAGATCTTGCCTTCTTCGGTCCGCGAAAACGGCACACCGTAGTGTTCCAGCTCGTACACCGCCTTGGGCGCCTCGCGGGCCAGATATTCCATGGCGTCCGTATCGCCCAGCCAGTCCGACCCTTTCACGGTGTCGTACATGTGCCACTGCCAGTTGTCGGGGCCCATGTTGGACAGCGAGGCAGCGATGCCCCCCTGTGCCGCCACGGTGTGCGACCGGGTCGGGAAGACCTTGGTCACACAGGCCGTGCGCAGCCCCTGTTCGGCCATGCCCAGCGTGGCCCGCAGGCCCGCGCCACCGGCGCCGACGACAACCACGTCATAGTCGTGGGATTCGTATTCATAAGCAGCCATTTGGTGTCAGCTCCGTCAGATCAGAGGGCCAGCCGCACAAGCGCGAAGACGCCCATGCCCATGGCGAAATAGGAAAGGCAGGTGACGGCGATGATCAGCCATTCCCGCGTCATGCCGTGGGAGTAGTCCTCGATCACCATCCGCATGCCGCGGATGAAGTGCAGAAAGCCCGCCACCAGCATCAGCGCGGTGATCACCGCCGGATAGGGGCGGGCGAAATGGGCCAGGACCTCTTCATAGGGTTGGCCCAGTTGCGACCCGAAGGTGCACAGGAACAGCGGGGTCAGGATCAGCAGGCCATAGGAGCTGACGGTCATCCGCCAGAAATTCTCGGTGCCGGTCTTGGCCGAGCCCATGCCCACGGCGCGCTTGCGGTCGGTAAGATATGCCATTTTCCGGTCTCCTCAGACGGCGATCGCGGTGATGAGGGTCAGCAGGACAGAGCCGCCGATGATGCCATAGGCCAGCTTGTCGGCCATCTCGACCTCAAGGCAATAGCCGGCGTCCCAGACAAGGTGACGAAGTCCGGCCAGCGCGTGATACCACAGCGCCCAGACCGAGCAGAACATGATCAGGTCGCCGATGAAGCTTGTGACGATCCCGTCGACGAAGGCGAAATGCTCCGGCCCGGACGCTGCACCAACCAGCCACCAGACGGACAGGAGCGCGCCCAGCAGCAGACCCACGCCCGTGATCCGGTTCAGGATCGAAGTAATGGCCGCCAGCGGCATACGGTAGATCTGCAGATGCGGCGAGAGCGGACGGGATCCGCGGTTCACATCAGCCATAGGTCATCCTTTCACGGGATCGAATACACTTGCTGCATAGGTGATAGCAGCTTTTCACTAGCTGTCAGCGCGGCAAGCCACGCAAATGGCGCGGTGTTTTGGCGCAATTAGCGGTAACGGACAGCAAACGTGATCACAGGAAAAATTTTGTGATCACGTTCCGGGGCGCGACTCCTCAGATGGGAATCAGCGCCCAATAGTCCAGATCCAGAAGGACCTCGGGCTTGTATTTGCCGTCATCGCCCTTCAGCGCGAAGGGCTCGGCCCCGTCCTTGGTGGCCACAAGACGCAGGCGCAGGGCACCGACGCCGGGGGCGGAAGTTTCGGCCTTGTCCAGCACTTCGGACCACGCCTTGACGGTCAGGCCCGAGAACGCCGGGTTGGCATGGGCGCCGCCGTTCAGGCCGACGATCATCTGCGCGTTGGCCAGCCCGTTGAACGACAGCGCGCGCGCCAGCGAGATGATGTGCCCGCCATAGATCAGGCGCTGGCCATCGGGGCGGAAGGTGGCGTCGAAATGCACCTTGGCCGTGTTCTGCCACAAACGCGTGGCCAGCATGTGCTCGGCCTCTTCCAGCGTCACGCCATCCACGTGGTCGATCTTCTCGCCGATCTCGTAGTCGCCCCAGCGGTGCGGTTCTCCGGCCAGCGCGAAGTTGTAGCCGGTGAAATCCAGCCCCTCGGGGATCACCAGATCGGCCGGGTCCACCACGGTGCGCAACGCGGGGATCACGGTTTCCGGCGCCGGGGCGTCCGGGTCGCGTTTGCGCACCATCACCCAGCGCACGTATTCCAGCACCGGCTCGCCATTCTGGTTCAGGCCGGTGGTGCGCACATAGACCACGCCCGATTTGCCGTTGGAGTTCTGCTTCAGCCCGATGACCTCGGACACTGAATTCAGCGTGTCGCCGGGCCAGACCGGCGCCAGCCAGCGGCCCTCGGCGTAGCCAAGGTTGGCCACGGCATTCAGGGAAATGTCGGGGACAGTCTTGCCGAACACCACATGGAAAGCCGCCAGATCATCCAGCGGTGCGCTTTCCAGCCCGCAATCCTGCGCGAACATGTCCGAGGAATACAGTGCATGCCGCGCCGGATACAGCGCATGGTACAGCGCCCGCTCGCCCTCGGCCACGGTGCGCGGCACCGCGTGGGCGATTACCTCGCCGACGCGGTAGTCTTCGAAAAACCGGCCCGGATTGGTCTTGCCCATCACTGCGCTCCCAGCTTGATGTCGGGGGTGTAGTCGCCCGGCGCATCCTTGACGACCGCCTGCCCGCAGCGCATCACGCCACGCGCCGCGTCGAAGGCATAGGTCGGATCGCCGTGCAGCATCCATCCCTTGTTCAGCGCCGCCGTCACCTTGTGGCAGAAGGCGCTCGTGTCATCCTCGCTGAGGAACCGATAGATTTTCATGGATCACCCGAAAACAGAAAGACCAAACAGAGTGTGCGCCCAGGCCAGCACCGCATAGATCACCAGCGAGATGCCGATGTTGACTAGGTCGCCGCGCGGCCTGATCTCGGCGGGCGGGGTCCACTCCGGCTCGGCCTTGTTGATCAGCACGACCTGCACCACCGCCCAGCCCAGAATCCCGCCGAACAGCAGGATCGAGGCCAGATCGCCATTCACCAGCAGATGCGCAAACGCCCAGGTCTTGACGCCCGTCAGCATCGGATGCCGGACGATCTGCGCCAGCCGGCCCTTGGACGAGCCGATGCCGAAAAAGTAGACCGAGATCAGCATCAGCAAATTGTTGACATGGGTCAGAAAGGTCGGCGGCGACCAGACTTCGATGTAATCCGCGCCGCGATAGCCAAGGATCATCAGCACCAGACCGGCGCCGATGGCCAGCGCCACCATACCTTTGCCCTTCTCCCCCAGGCCAGCCCGACGATCGGGCGCGACCCGTTTGAACACATGGGCGCCGATCCACAGCGCCAGACCCAGGATAAGAAGGAACATGATCAGCCCTCCAGAGCTGCAACCGCCGACGCCTTCGCCAGTACCTGGCGGGCGGTGACGATATGTAGGTTTTCAACGATCTTGCCATCGACGACGGCAACACCTTTCCCTTCGGCCTCGGCGGCCTCGAAGGCTTCGATCTGCCGTTTCGACAGGTCGATCTCGGCCTCGGACGGGGCGAAGGCAGCGTTGGCGACGGCCACTTGCGCCGGGTGGATGAGGGTCTTGCCGTCAAACCCCATATCGCGGCCCTGATCGCATTCGACCTTCAGCCCGTCTTCGTCCTTGAAGGCATTGTAGACACCATCGACGATGGCAATGCCAGCGGCACGCGCTGCCAGCAGGCACAGTTGCAGCGAGGTCAGCAGCGGTTCGCGATCCGCGCGGAAGCGGGTCATCAGCTCCTTGGCCAGATCGTTGGTGCCCATAACGAAGCCGCCCATACGCGGCGCCGCAGCAATATCGGCGGCGTTCAGGATGCCCTGCGGGGTCTCCATCATCGCCCAGATGCGGGTCTCGGCGCAGGCCGGAATGGCGTCCAGCCTGGCCGCCACTGCCGCGATCTCGGCGGCCGAGCCGACCTTGGGCAGCAGCACCGCCTGCGGGCCGACGGCGGCAATCACCTCAAGATCCTTCGGGCCCCAGTCCGTGTCCATGCCGTTCAGGCGAACGATCTGATAACGTTGACCATATCCACCCGCGCTCAGGGCCGCGGCCAGCGTGTCGCGGGCGCTGTCCTTGGCGTCGATGGCGACCGCGTCTTCCAGATCGAAAATGATGGCATCCACCGGCAGTGTCTTGGCCTTTTCCAGTGCCCGCTCGTTCGAGCCGGGGATGTAAAGGACGGACCGGTAGGGGCGCGCGAGATTATCCATGATTCCCTCATTCGTTTTCTGCGCCATGCCATATTTATGCCGCAACTGCAAAGGGGGTGCGCAACAAAAATGCGCAAGGACCGTGTTTTCCGAAGGATTTTTACTTAGCCACTACGTGAGTGCATCCCAAATCAGCTTTGACCCGGCGATGGTCAGCAGAACATAGGTGATGCCGAAGAACAGCCGGTCAGGCATCACACGGTTGGCGAACACCCCCAGAACAGCGCCCAGAACCGCCACTGGCGCCAGCCACACCACGATGGTCATGCCTTCCAGCGTGAACATGCCCAGCCCGGTATAGACCGCCGCCTTGACCGCGTTGACCACCGAGAACATCGCCACGGTGGTGGCCTGGAACATCACCTTGGGCAGCCCCTGCGACAACAGGTACATCAGCGTCGGCGGCCCGCCGGCATGAGCCACGAAACTGGTGAAGCCGGCGCCCAGCCCGCTGAGCAGACCGATCCGCGGCGGCAGCGGCTCGGTCCGCGCCTTGACCCAGCCCAGCGCCACCGCCAGCTGGAATCCGACGAACAACAGCGCGATGGTCCCGATCAGAAAGCGGAACACATCCGGGTCGGCAAAGCCATAGACGGCGGCGGCCAGGAAGATGCCCGGCATCGCCCCGGCAATCAGGATGCGGAATTCGCGCAGGCTCCACTTGCCCCAATAGGCTTTCAGCCCGGTCACATCCATCAGCATCAGAAGCGGCAGCATCACACTGAGCGCCAGTCCCGGTTCCAGCACCAACGCCAGGATCGGCGTTGCCGCGAAAGAGGCTCCGCCGCCGAACCCGGTCTTCGACACCGCGGCCACCAACACCCCGACCGAGGCCACCGTAAGAAAGAACAGGTCGAATTGCATGGGTCCACCGAACGGATGTGTGTCACTGCCCCCGGATTATTTGGAATTATTGCCGGACGCGAGCGCTAACTGCTGCGGTTCGCCGCGTCTGCGATACTTGCACCAACGTCGCAATAGGACTACGCACCCCGCACAATCCATAGGATCGGAGATCAAGACTCATGGCCAGACCCAAAATCGCCCTGATCGGTGCGGGGCAAATTGGCGGCACCCTTGCCCATCTCGCAGCTCTGAAAGAACTGGGCGACGTCGTTCTGTTCGACATCACGGACGGCATCCCGCAGGGCAAGGCCCTGGACATTGCAGAATCCGGTCCTTCCGAAGGCTTCGATGCCACGATGACCGGCACCACCGATTATGCCGATATTGCCGGCGCAGACGTCTGCATCGTCACCGCCGGTGTGCCGCGCAAGCCGGGCATGAGCCGCGATGACCTGCTGGGCATCAACCTGAAGGTCATGAAATCGGTCGGCGAAGGCATCCGCGACAACGCCCCCGACGCCTTCGTGATCTGCATCACCAACCCGCTGGACGCCATGGTCTGGGCCCTGCAGCAGTTCTCGGGCCTGCCCGCGAACAAGGTCTGCGGCATGGCCGGCGTTCTGGACAGCGCACGTTTCCGCCACTTCCTGTCGGTGGAATTCGACGTTTCGATGAAAGACGTCACCGCCTTCGTTCTGGGCGGCCACGGCGACACAATGGTGCCGCTGACCCGCTATTCCACCGTCGCCGGCATCCCGCTGCCCGACCTGGTGGACATGGGCTGGACCACGCAGGAAAAGCTGGACGCCATCGTGCAGCGCACCCGTGACGGCGGCGCCGAAATCGTTGGCCTGCTGAAGACCGGATCGGCCTTCTACGCACCGGCCACCTCGGCCATCGAAATGGCGGAAAGCTACCTGAAGGACCAGAAGCGCGTCCTGCCCTGTGCCGCTCAGTGCAACGGCGAATTCGGCCTGAAGGACATGTATGTGGGCGTGCCCACCGTGATCGGCGCCGGTGGCATCGAAAAGGTCATCGACATCAAGCTTGGCAAGGACGAACAGGTCATGTTCGACAAGTCGGTTGATGCCGTCAAAGGTCTGATGGCTGCCTGCAAGGGCATCGACGATACCCTGGTCTAAGCCATGACCACCGCGACCGGCACACCTGCCACGGCCCCTTGCGGCTTCGTTTTCGGAGCCTCGGGCGATCGGTTTGCCAAGGTCGCGGACCGGGCTGCGCGCTCACTGCGCGCAGCCTCTCCTGGCATCCCCATCGACATCTATACCGACAGTCCCGTGGACGAGAGCGCCTATGACATGGTGCACGCCCTGGGCAAAAGCTGGTTCCGGCCGAAGTTCGAGGCGCTGCTGCGTTCGCGGTTCGAACGCACGGTCTATCTTGATGTGGACATCGTGGTTGTCGGCGATATCTCGGACATCTTCGACGTTCTGGAACGGTTCGACGTGGCGCTGGCCCATGTGCAGAACCGCAACCAGAAGTTCGCGCGCAAGACCTGGCGCAAGCCGATCCCGAATGCCTTTCCGCAGTTCAACGGCGGGCTTCTGGGCATCCGGCGCAGCCCTGAAGTCACCGAAATGCTGATGGAGTGCATTGCCGCGCTGGAGGCGGGCGCGCCCAAGGACCAACCGGTCCTGCGTGAATTGATCTATGACAGCAGCCTGCGCGTCGCGACCCTGCCGCCGGAATACAACTCCCGCGACCGGGCTTTGTGGCAGCACGGAAGCTCCCGCCTGACCGCGCCCCGCGTGCTGCACGCCAGCCGCTTCATGCGGTTCAAGAACGGCAAGCCGATCACGCCCGAACAGCTGTATGGCCGCGCCTTCATGCGCCATGTGAAAAACCTGCTGGCCGAGGACCGGACCCTGAACCCGGACGCCACCGGCTATGTGCCCCGTCCCTATGATCTGGGTGGCAGGCTGGGCAACCTGTTCCGGATCAGGCGCGGCTGAAACCACCCACGCGGCCCGTACCCCCAACCCCGGGCAGCCGCACGCCCCCTGGGTGATTCGCCAGAAAATGCGTGTTTCCGCTATCATCCCGCGCATCGGGAATTGATTTGTGATCACTAATTTTTTGGCTGTGATCACAAACGCCGGAAAACCCGCTAAAACCCCGTCAGTGCGACCAAATGGTGTTTCCGACTGTGAATGACCTGTGGTTAGTCAGGCGCATCACATGAACCAAGACGGGACAGTTTCATGAACATTCATGAATACCAGGCGAAAGCCCTCCTCCGCGACTACGGCGCTCCGGTGTCTGACGGCCGCGTCGTTCTCAAGGCCGAAGATGCCAAGACTGCTGCCAGCGAGATGGACGGCCCGCTGTGGGTCGTGAAAGCCCAGATCCATGCCGGCGGACGCGGCAAGGGCTCGTTCAAGGAAGCTGACGCCGGCGAAAAGGGCGGCGTGCGCCTGGCCAAATCGGTGGAAGAAGCCGCCGAGGAAGCCAAGAAGATGCTGGGCCGCACCCTTGTGACCCATCAGACCGGCCCGGCGGGCAAGCAAGTCAACCGCATCTACATCGAAGACGGCTCGGGCATCGAGACCGAGATGTACCTGGCGCTGCTGGTCGATCGCCAGACCTCGCGCATTTCCTTCGTGTGCTCCACCGAAGGCGGCATGGACATCGAGGAAGTGGCCGCAGCCACCCCCGAGAAGATCCTGTCGTTCTCGGTCGATCCCGCCACCGGCTACCAGCCGTTCCACGGCCGCCGCATCGCCTTCTCGCTGGGTCTGAAAGGCCCGCAGGTGAAGCAGTGCGTGGCGCTGATGGGCATTCTCTACAAGGCCTTCGTCGAGAAGGACATGGAGATGCTGGAGATCAACCCGCTGATCGTCACCGACGAGGGCAACCTCAAGGTTCTGGACGCCAAGGTCGGCTTTGACGGCAACGCGGTCTACCGCCACGCCGATATCGCCGCCCTGCGCGACGAGACCGAAGAAGACCCCAAGGAACTGGCCGCTTCCAAGTTCGACCTGAACTACATCGCCCTGGACGGCGAGATCGGCTGCATGGTCAACGGTGCCGGCCTGGCGATGGCCACCATGGACATCATCAAGCTGTACGGCGCCGAGCCCGCCAACTTCCTTGATGTCGGCGGCGGCGCCACCACCGAGAAAGTGACCGAAGCCTTCAAGATCATCACCAGCGACCCGAACGTCAAAGGCATCCTGGTGAACATCTTCGGCGGCATCATGCGCTGCGACGTGATCGCGGAAGGCGTGGTCAGCGCGGTCAAGGAAGTCGGTCTTCAGGTGCCGCTGGTTGTCCGACTGGAAGGGACCAACGTGGAAAAAGGCAAGGAGATCATCAACACCTCCGGCCTGAACGTGATCGCGGCAGACAACCTGTCCGATGGCGCCGAGAAAATCGTGAAAGCGGTGAAGGGTTAAGAAAATGGCTGTTCTTGTCGACGAAAACACCAAGGTCATCTGCCAGGGCTTCACCGGCTCGCAGGGGACCTTCCACTCCGAACAGGCCATCGCCTATGGCACCAAGATGGTGGGCGGCGTGACGCCGGGCAAAGGCGGATCGACCCACCTTGACCTGCCGGTGTTCAACTCCGTGCATGAAGCCAAGGACGTGACCGCGGCCAATGCTTCGGTGATCTACGTGCCGCCGCCCTTTGCTGCGGATTCGATCCTGGAAGCCATCGACGCCGAGATGGAACTGATCATCTGCATCACCGAAGGCATCCCGGTGCTGGACATGATGAAGGTCAAGAAAGCGCTGGAAACCTCCAAGTCGCGCCTGATCGGCCCGAACTGCCCCGGTGTCATCACCCCGGACGCCTGCAAGATCGGCATCATGCCCGGCCACATCCACAAGCGTGGCTCGGTCGGCGTGGTCTCGCGCTCGGGCACCCTGACCTACGAGGCGGTCAAGCAGACCTCCGACGCCGGTCTGGGCCAGTCCACGGCCGTGGGCATCGGCGGCGACCCGATCAAGGGCACCGAGCATATCGACGTGCTGGAAATGTTCCTGGCCGACCCGGAAACCACCTCGATCATCATGATCGGTGAAATCGGTGGCTCGGCGGAAGAAGAAGCCGCGCAGTTCCTGGCGGACGAGAAGAAAAAGGGCCGCTGGAAACCGACCGCGGGCTTCATCGCCGGCCGCACCGCGCCTCCGGGCCGCCGCATGGGCCATGCCGGTGCGATCGTTGCCGGTGGCAAGGGCGGCGCCGAGGACAAGATCGAAGCCATGCAAGCCGCTGGCATCGTCGTGGCGGACAGCCCCGCCGGTCTGGGCGAAGCCGTGCTGAAGGCCATCGAACTGGGCTGAGCCCGCTTCGCGCCCCCGTGGCGCCCGAATGATACCCGAGGGTGCGGTCCCGCCGCGCCCTCGCCCTGCAACCGGACTTCGGGCCCTCGCCCGACATGTTTAGGCCACCATGATCGCAGTGTTTCCTTCCGTTTCACGCCACCTGCCGGGCCTTCCGGCCGGATTGGCTGTTGATCGGTCCGGGGCAACTGGCATGATCGGGTCTGTGCCCGACGCGTGGTCATCGACCGCGCCCCTGAATTTTCCCGCGCTTCCCCCGGCGCGCCTGCCCGCCCGTTTTGGGCAGCCCCTAATCCGGTCCTAACCCGCAAGAGGCAATCAAATGACCGATCAATCCCCCAACGACCTCTTTCATGCGTCATCCTTCCTGCAGGGACACAACGCCGAATATGTGGAACAACTCTACGCCCGTTACGCGACCGATCCGGCCAGCGTCGACGCGGCCTGGGCTGAATTCTTCCGCGCGCTCGGGGATGCCGAAAGCGACGTGCGGGCCGAGGCTTCCGGTCCGTCCTGGGCCCGCGCCGACTGGCCGCCGGTGCCCAATGACGAACTGACCGCCGCGCTGGACGGGCAATGGTCCGATCCGGTCAAGGAACAGAAAGCTGCGGGCGACAAGATCAAGGCCAAGGCGCAGGAACTGGGCGTCGAGGTCAGCGACGACACCATCAAGCGCGCGGTGCTGGATTCGATCCGCGCCCTGATGATCATCCGCGCCTACCGGATCCGGGGTCACCTGGTGGCAGACCTGGACCCGCTGGGGATGCACGACCAGACCCCGCACCCGGAACTTGACCCGCGTTCGTACGGGTTCACCGAGGCCGACATGGATCGCCCGATCTTCATCGACAAGGTGCTGGGGCTGGAAATGGCCACCATGCGCCAGATCGTCGAGATCGTGAAGCGCACCTATTGCGGTACCTTCGCGCTGCAGTACATGCACATCTCGGACCCCGAGCAGGCCGGCTGGCTGAAGGAACGCATCGAAGGCTATGGCAAGGAAATCGCCTTCACCCGCGAAGGCCGCCGCGCCATCCTGAACAAGCTGGTCGAGGCCGAGGGCTTCGAGAAATTCCTGCATGTCAAGTACATGGGCACCAAGCGGTTCGGTCTCGACGGCGGCGAAAGCCTGATCCCGGCGATGGAACAGATCGTGAAGCGCGGTGGTGCGCTTGGCCTGCGGGACATCGTGATCGGCATGCCGCACCGTGGCCGTCTGAACATCCTGGCCAGCGTGATGAGCAAGCCCTACCGCGCCATCTTCAACGAATTCCAGGGCGGCAGCTTCAAGCCCGAGGACGTGGATGGCTCCGGCGACGTGAAATATCACCTCGGCGCCTCGTCGGACCGCGAGTTCGACGGCAACACGGTCCACCTGTCGCTGACCGCCAACCCTTCGCACCTTGAAGCCGTGAACCCGGTGGTTCTGGGCAAGGCCCGCGCCAAGCAGGATCAGCTGGGCGACACCGAGCGGACGGCGGTTCTGCCGGTGCTGCTGCACGGCGACGCGGCCTTCGCGGGCCAGGGCGTCGTGGCCGAATGTTTCGCCCTGTCGGGCCTGCGCGGCCACAAGACCGGCGGCACCATGCACATCGTGGTCAACAACCAGATCGGCTTTACCACTGCGCCGCATTTCTCGCGCTCGTCGCCCTATCCGACCGACAACGCGCTGGTGGTCGAAGCCCCGATCTTCCACGTCAACGGCGACGATCCGGAGGCCGTGGTCCACGCCGCCAAGGTCGCGACCGAGTTCCGCCAGAAGTTCCACAAGGACGTGGTTCTGGACATCTTCTGCTACCGTCGCTTCGGGCACAACGAAGGCGACGAGCCGATGTTCACCAACCCGGCGATGTACAAGACCATCAAGAAGCACAAGACCACGCTTCAGCTGTATACCGAGCGTCTGGTCGCCGACGGGCTGATCCCCGAGGGCGAGATCGAGGACATGAAGGCCGCCTTCCAGGCCAAGATGAACGAAGAGTTCGACGCCGGCACCGAGTACAAGCCCAACAAGGCCGACTGGCTGGACGGGCGCTGGTCGCATCTGGACCCGCGTCAGGAAGAATACGATCGCGGTCAGACCTGGATCAAGGACGAGGTCTTTGACGAGGTCGGCACCGCCCTGACCCGCAAGCCGGACGACTTCAAGGTCCACAAGACCGTTGACCGCCTTCTGGACGCCAAGCGCAAGATGTTCGAAAGCGGCGAAGGCTTCGACTGGGCCACGGGCGAGGCGCTGGCCTTCGGCTCGCTGGCAACCGAGGGCTACCCGGTGCGCCTGTCCGGTCAGGACTGTACGCGCGGCACCTTCTCGCAGCGCCACTCGGCCTTCATCGATCAGGAAACCGAAGAGCGCTACTATCCGCTCAACAACATCCGCGAAGGTCAGGCCCGCTACGAGGTCATCGACTCGGCGCTGTCGGAATACGCGGTGCTGGGCTTCGAATACGGCTATTCGCTGGCCGAACCCAACGCGCTGACCCTGTGGGAAGCCCAGTTCGGCGATTTCGCCAATGGCGCCCAGATCATGTTCGATCAGTTCATCAGCTCGGGAGAGCGCAAATGGCTGCGGATGTCGGGTCTTGTCTGCCTGCTGCCGCATGGGTTCGAAGGCCAGGGACCGGAACACAGCTCAGCCCGTCTTGAGCGGTTCCTGCAGATGTCGGCGGAAGACAACTGGATCGTGGCCAACTGCACCACGCCGGCCAACTATTTCCACATCCTGCGCCGCCAGATCCACCGCAGCTTCCGCAAGCCGCTGGTGCTGATGACGCCGAAATCGCTGCTGCGTCACAAGCTGGCGGTGTCGCGCCGCGAGGACTTCCTCGAAGGCTCGTCCTTCCACCGCGTGCTGTGGGACGATGCCGAACTGGGCAGTTCGCCCACCAAGCTGGTGGCGGACAAGAAGATCAAGCGCGTTGTCATGTGCTCGGGCAAGGTCTATTTCGATCTGCTGGAAGAACGCGACGCGCGAGGTCTGGACGATGTCTATATCCTGCGGATCGAGCAGTTCTATCCCTTCCCGGCGCTGTCGCTGGTCAAGGAGCTGGAGCGCTTCAAGGGGGCCGAGATGGTCTGGTGCCAGGAAGAGCCCAAGAACCAGGGCGCATGGACCTTCATCGAACCGAATATCGAATGGGTCTTGCGCCGCATCAAGGCCAAGAACTCGCGCCCGTCCTATGTCGGACGCGCCGCCTCCGCCTCCCCGGCAACGGGTCTGGCCAGCCAACACAAAGCACAGCAAGCCGCGCTCGTGAACGAAGCGCTGACGATCGAAGGGAAATAACCCATGTCCACCGAAGTCCGTGTCCCCACCCTTGGCGAAAGCGTCACCGAGGCCACCGTGGCAACCTGGTTCAAGCAGCCCGGCGATACCGTCGCTGTTGACGAGATGTTGTGCGAACTGGAAACCGACAAGGTGACCGTCGAGGTTCCCTCGCCGGCTGCCGGCACCCTGGCCGAGATCGTGGCACCCGAAGGCACCACCGTTGGCGTCGATGCCCTGCTGGCCTCGATCGCGGCGGAAGGCGCCGCGGCAGCGCCCGCCCCGAAAGCGGCGAGCGCCCCCGCAGCGGCCCCGGCCGACGGCGGCGGCGACAGTGTCGATGTGATGGTGCCCACCCTGGGCGAATCCGTCACCGAGGCCACCGTTTCCACCTGGTTCAAAAAGGTGGGCGACAGCGTCGCGCAGGACGAGATGCTGTGCGAGTTGGAAACCGACAAGGTGTCGGTCGAGGTTCCGGCCCCCGCCGCCGGCGTGCTGACCGAGATCCTGGCGCCCGAGGGCACCACCGTGGACGCCACCGCCAAGCTGGCGGTTCTGGGCGGCGCCGGTGCCTCTGCTGCCGCCCCCGCAGCGGCCCCGGCTGCAGCGCCCGCCGCCTCGGGTGGCAAGGACGTGGAAAACGCGCCTTCGGCCAACAAGCTGATGGCCGAAAAGGGCATTGATCCCGCGTCGGTTTCGGGCTCGGGCCGCGATGGCCGCGTGATGAAGGGTGACGTTCTGGCCGCGATGGCCGCCCCGGCAGCGCCTGCCGCCACCGCCGCTGCCCCGCGCGCGCCGGTTCCGGCCGATGATGCGGCCCGAGAGGAACGGGTCAAGATGACCCGCCTGCGCCAGACCATCGCCAAGCGCCTGAAGGACAGCCAGAACACCGCCGCCATGCTGACCACCTACAACGAGGTGGACATGTCGGCGACCATGGCGCTGCGCAAGGAATACAAGGATCTGTTCGAGAAGAAACACGGTGCCCGCCTGGGCTTCATGTCCTTCTTCACCAAGGCCTGCTGCCACGCCCTGAAGGAAGTGCCCGAAGTCAACGCCGAGATCGATGGCACTGACATCGTCTACAAGAACTTCGTGCACATGGGCATCGCCGCAGGCACGCCGACCGGCCTTGTGGTTCCGGTCATCCGCGACGCCGACCAGATGTCCTTTGCCGAGATCGAAAAGGCCATTGCCGAGAAGGGCAAGCGCGCCCGGGACGGCAAGCTGTCGATGGCGGAAATGCAGGGCGGCACCTTCACCATCTCGAACGGCGGCGTCTATGGCTCGCTGATGTCCTCGCCGATCCTGAACCCGCCGCAGTCGGGCATCCTTGGCATGCACAAGATCCAGGATCGTCCGATGGTGGTGAACGGCGAGATCGTGATCCGCCCGATGATGTACCTGGCGCTGTCCTATGATCACCGCATCGTGGACGGCAAGGGCGCCGTGACCTTCCTGGTGCGGGTCAAGGAAGCCCTTGAGGATCCGCGCCGCCTGCTGATGGACCTGTAAGATGGCGATCCACCTTCTCTGGCAGGCCGATGTGGCCGACTTCGACGCCTGGCACGCGGTGTTCCAGGAAGACCGGAAGGCCCAGCATGCCGCCGGGCTGACCACCCTGCACGTCTGGAAGGATCCCGAACAGCCCAACCACGCGCTGGTGCTGTTCGCGGTGTCCGACCGCGACAAGGCCAAGGCCTTCCTGAAGTCCGACGATCTGGCCATGCACCTGGAACGCGGCGGCGTCGCACATGTGCAGATGAAATTGCTGGAAGCCGTTTGAACGCGGCTGGCCCGCCCCCTGATCGGGCGGGCCGTTTGCCACCTGACACTCACAGAACACGCGGGCGCGCGTTGCGCCCTGCCCGCAAGACCGACCTGAAGGAGTCTCCCCATGGCTGACTATGACGTCATCGTAATCGGCGCCGGCCCCGGCGGCTATGTCTGCGCCATCCGCTGCGCCCAGCTGGGCCTGAAAACCGCTGTCGTGGAAGGCCGCGAGACCCTGGGCGGCACCTGCCTGAACGTCGGCTGCATCCCCTCCAAGGCGCTGCTGCACGCCACCCACTCCCTGCACGAAGCCGAACACAATTTCGCCGACATGGGCCTGAAGGGCAAAGCCCCCTCGGTCGATTGGGAGCAGATGAAAGGCTACAAGGCCACTGTGGTCGGCCAGAACACCGGCGGTATCGAGTTTCTGTTCAAGAAGAACAAGATCGACTGGCTCAAGGGCTGGGGCTCGATTCCCGAGGCCGGCAAGGTCAAGGTCGGCGACGAGGTGCACAACGCCAAGAACATCGTCATCGCCTCCGGCTCCGAAGCGGCCTCGATCCCCGGTGCCGAGGTGACCATCGACGAGAAGATCGTGGTGACTTCCACCGGCGCGCTCGACCTGCCGAAGATCCCCAAGAAGATGGTCGTGGTCGGCGCCGGTGTCATCGGGCTGGAAATGGGCTCGGTCTATGCCCGCCTGGGTACGGAAGTCACCGTGGTGGAATTCCTCGACCACATCACGCCGGGCATGGATGCGGACGTGCAGCGCGCCTTCCAGAAGATCCTGTCCAAGCAGGGGCTGAACTTCGTCCTTGGCGCGGCGGTGCAGAAGGTCGACACGCTGAAGACCAAGGCCAAGGTCACCTACAAGCTGCGCAAGGATGACAGCGAACACACCATCGACGCCGACACGGTGCTGGTCGCCACGGGGCGCAAACCCTTCACCGAAGGGCTGGGTCTCGACACGCTGGGCGTCGAACTCAGCAAGCAGGGCCAGATTGTCACCAATGCCCATTGGGCCACCAATGTCCCCGGCCTTTACGCCATCGGCGACGTGATTGCCGGTCCGATGCTGGCGCATAAGGCCGAAGATGAAGGCATGGCCGTGGCCGAGGTACTGGCCGGCAAGCATGGCCACGTCAACTACGACGTGATCCCCGGCGTGATCTACACCACGCCCGAGGTCGCCACCGTCGGCAAGACCGAGATCCAGCTCAAGGACGAGGGCCGCGCCTACAAGGTCGGCAAGTTCTCCTTCATGGGCAACGCCCGTGCCAAGGCCGTGCATCAGGGCGACGGCTTCGTGAAACTGCTGGCCGACAAGGAAACCGACCGTATCCTCGGCGTGCACATCATCGGCCCCGGTGCCGGCGATCTGGTGCACGAGGTCTGCGTGGCCATGGAATTCGGCGCCTCGGCGCAGGATCTGGCGCTGACCTGCCATGCCCATCCGACCTATTCGGAAGCCGTCCGCGAAGCGGCGCTGGCCTGCGGCGACGGTGCCATCCACGCCTGACCGGACGCTCGGACCCCAAGACCAGACAGGGCGCGGCCTTCCCCGCGCCCTTTTTCATGCCTGCCGTGAACATGGCAGTTTCTGCATGGCGGCATTGCATCTTTCTGCAGTTGCACAATAGCTGGACCCGTCGTAGCTCCCGGTCATCCAAGGCCCCTGTGGCCAGTCCCTGATGACAGAGTGATCCAATGCATCCGAACCTGATGAACTTCGACCCGAAACCCACCGAACCCCGCGCCGCCCGTCCGCGCCTGAACTGCTGGAACATTTTCCGCCTGTTCTCGATCGGCCGCCGCACCGCCTGAGTCCCCCGGACGCAACGCAGCCTCCGGAACTGAGATTTGGCCGGGCGGGCCCGTTGCTGGCCTGCCCGGCCGCTGCTTGATTCGAGCCTTGGGATCATTTGCGCGGCGGCAGGGGCTCCGCCCATTCGCGCCTCAAACGATCCCCGTTCGGCGGAAAAATGCGCCACTGGCGCGTTTTCGTTTCCGCCTCACCGTTTCCAAGACGGCTTGGGGCTCCGCCCATTCGCGCCTCAAACGATCCCCCGGATCGTTTGCAAGACGGCGCTCATTCTTCTTGGCACAAATACTCCGGGGGTGAATGCGCCGCAGGCGCAGAGGGGGCAGCGCCCCCTCGCCCTCCTCAGCTCAACAGCATCCGCAACCCCTGGGTCACGTCACTGCGCAGTGCCAGCCGCAGCCCCGGCTCATCCCCCGCCCGCAGCGCCGCAACGATCAGCCGATGCCCGCGCGGCGGCTCGGTCCGGTTCAACCGGCCATAGAGCTTGGCCATCGTTGGCCCCAGTTGCAGCCAGACGGTTTCCAGCATCGCCAGCATCGCCGGTGCTTGCGCCCGCAGGTACAGGGTGCGGTGAAAATCCAGGTTGGTCCGGATATAGCCCTGCGCGCTGCGCTGCGCGATGGCCTGCGCCACCTGGTCGTTGATCATCTCCAGCCGGTCGATCAGCGCCGGATGCGCCCGTGGCAGGGCGCGCGAGCTCAGCTCCGGCTCCAGCAGCGCCCGGATCGAGGCCAGTTCCTCGATGCGTTCGTTGCTCAACTCGGGCGTCGAGACCCGGCCCGAAGGCGACAGGGTCAGCGCCCCTTCGGCCACCAGCCGCCGCACCGCCTCGCGGGCGGGCGTCATCGACACGCCGAACTCCGCTCCCAGCCCGCGCAGGGTCAGCGCCTCGCCGGGCACCAGCGCGCCATGCATGATGCGGGTGCGCAAGGTACGGTACAGCCGGTCGTGCAGCGCCGTGTTGCTTTCGGGCTGCGCTGCCCGCGAGGCGGCACTGGCGGCGCGCAGCATGTCCATCTCGCGGGTCATGCCATGAACTGCACGGCGTGCAGCTCCCGCCCGGGTCCACGCAACCAGGCGCGGTGGCGGTCATAGTCCGGGCACAGCGCCCCGACCTGCCGCCAGAATGTCTTGGAATGATTCATGTGCACCAGATGCGCGACCTCATGGGCGGCAACATAGTCCAGCACTTGCGGCGGCGCCATCGCCAGCCGCCAGGAAAACATCAGGTTGCCGGCGCTGGTGCAGGAGCCCCAGCGGCTGCGGGTGTCGCGCAGGGTCAGCCGGGCATAGGGCCGCCCCACGGCCGCCGCATAGCGGTCACAGGCCTCGGCCAGGCGGTCCCGCGCCAGCTCCTTCAGCAGACCGGCCACCTGCGCGCCCACCGGGCGCGCGCCGCGCACCTGTACCACGCCGGGGTGCAGGCCGGGACGGCCTTCGACGATCCGGCGGCCGATGCCTTCGACCGGGATCGTGTCGCCCATCGCCAGCCCATGCGCCACCGGCCCGCGCGCCACATTCTGGCGCACCCAGTCGGCCTTCTGGGCAAGGAAGCGCTCGGCAGCCCCCGCAGGCACCCGCTGCGGCAGCGACAGCGTCACCCGCCCGTCCAGCCGCGACACCCGAAGCGTCAGCCGCCGCGCCCGATCCGACCGGCGCACCAGAATTTCGATCGGAGGATCCCCCTCCAGCATCACCCGTTCGCCCATGCGCCCGATACCCGCCTGTTGCCCCGGTTCCGCGCCCCGGACCGCCCCGCCGCGAAAGCCTTTGACATGACTTTGCCCCTATGGCACAGCCCACTATTGGCTTTACGCGGCGCGCGCCCTTGGCACCCGTGCCGCCATCATGACGAACAAAAGGACGCAAGACCATGCCCAAGGAAGAATGGGGAACCAAACGGCTCTGCCCGACCACCGGCAAACGCTTCTATGACCTGAACCGCACCCCGCCGGTCAGCCCCTACACCGGCGATGTCGTGCAGATCGACACCGGCAAGTCGCGTCCCCTGATCGCCGAGAAAGCCAAGCCCGAGAAAGCCGCCGAGGTCGAGGAAGTCGTGCTGGAAGACGATGACGACACCGATGTCGATCTGGGCGATGATGTTCTGGAAGACGATGACGACAGCGATGACGTCTCGCTGGACGATATTGCTGACGTCGCGAAAGACGACGACGAAAGCTGAGATGGGGGTGGCTTTTTCGCTTGCAGCCCCCCGCAGGCTTTCATAAAAGACGCGCCATGGCCGGTTGGCCATACGCTTGGGGCCTTAGCTCAGTTGGGAGAGCGCTTGCATGGCATGCAAGAGGTCAGGGGTTCGACTCCCCTAGGCTCCACCAAAATCCCCCCTGCATGAAGTTTCGAAGCGCTCGGCAACAGGCCGTTTGTGGTGTTGTGACGGGCGCAGACACCTGCGTCCCTGCCCGCCCAAGCGCCTATTGCGGGAACACCGTCGTCCAGTCCTGCGCCATGTCGATCAGGGTCCAGTTGAAAGTCGCGGCGGCATCCAGCCCCTTGTTCAGCTTGCCGATATGCGAATCGCGGTCATAGGCCCATTCCCGCTCGGCATCGGTGTGATGCACGAAGGCGCACAGGCGCGGAGTCTGTTGCAGGCAGGTGTATTCCAACATCTGAAGATCGCCGTCGGAATTGCCGAACGCCGCGATCGGACGGCGGCCGATGTGGGTTGAAATCGCCACCGGCTTGCCCGGCCCGTCGTCCACGAAAGCAATACCCGGCTCTTTCAGAAGCACCGGCTGGCCATCGATCACGTCGTATTTCAGCTTGCCGACCGTGCCGACGGTGTTCTCGGGCGGCACGCCATAGGTCGCGTCGGCAAACACCCGGATGAATTCGACGCCGCCGCCGGACACGATGTAGGTTTCGAAACCGTTGGCGCGCAGATAGTCCAGCAACTCCAGCATCGGCTGATAGATCATCTGGGTGTTCAACCGGCCGGTGACCGGGTTCGGCGTGGTGGTGATCCAGTCGTGCACGACCTTGGCGAATTCCTCGGTGGTCATGCCGGAATGGCTGTCGGCGATGATCTGCATCAGCGCCTTTTCGCCCCCAGCCAGTGCGGCCGCATCATCGCCCTTGAGGACCGAGGCATAGGGTTCGGTGGAGGCCCACTCGGGATGTTCGGGCGCCAATGCGCGGATGCGATCCAGGGCAAAGGCAAGTTGCACATAGTTCGGCTGTTCGGCCCAAAGCGTGCCGTCATTGTCGAAGACCGCGATACGCTCGGCTTCCGGCACCAGGTCGGGAGAGCCTTCACCGGTCACCCGCGCGACGAAATCCACGATGGCCGCCTTCGACGTGCTCTCGGCCCAGGACGGCAGCGGATCGGTCTGCGCCAGTACCGGAGATGCAATCGCCGTGGCGGCAACCAGGGGCAACAGGGCCATTACCTTGCTTCCAAGTGACATCATCGTCTGTTTCCTTCCCAAAGCTCGGTTTTGCCCGGCGCGGCGCGGGGCACGTTGCCGTGACCGCGCGCCGTTGATCCCGCCGCACCTCTGACCCCGATGCTCTCCCCGTCAGGGCACGCTGTCAATTGAACAGGCGCTGCCAGCCCTCCCAAAGCAGCCCAGCCGATGGCAGACACAGGCGTGACCCATCCTGGCGATCAATTGTTAAGGCTGCTGCTGTCACTGGTACCCGCGGCCGGACTCGAACCGGCACGGCGCATTGCCTAGGGATTTTAAGTCCCCTGTGTCTACCATTCCACCACGCGGGCCAGATCAGCCCGTTTGAGGTAAGCGGCGCGGGCAGCGGTGTAAAGACCGGGCGGCGGGGTGCGGCGCTGCGCGGTGCGCGGCCAAGGCGGCTTGATTTCTGCGGCGGCACGGCGCACGTCAAAAGACATGATCCCCATCCGCGATCACAACCCGGCCACGCGCACGGCCTATGTCACCTACGGGCTGCTGGCGCTGAACGTGGTGATCTTCCTGGCCTATGTGCCGATGTTCTCGGACCCGCGCCGCCTGACCGGGTTCTTCCTGACCTATGGCATCATCCCGGCGCAGATCCAGGCCGGGTTGGGCTATGGCACGCTGCTCACCTCGATGTTCCTGCACGGCGGCTGGATGCATCTGCTGGGCAACATGCTGTTTCTGCACATTTTCGGCGACAATCTTGAGGATCGGCTGGGCCACCTGCGGTTCGGCCTGTTCTACCTGGCCTGCGGGCTGGGTGCGGGGCTGATGCAGGTGCTGGCCGATCCGGGATCGACGGTGCCGGTGGTGGGCGCCTCGGGCGCCATCGCCGGGCTGATGGGCGGTTACCTGCTGATGTTCCCGCGCGCCCGCATCGACATTTTCGTGTTCCTGATCGTGCTGGTGCGGATCATCCCGGTGCCGGCCTGGGCCATGCTGGGGCTGTGGTTCGGCTTGCAGGTGTTCAACGGGTTGGGCACGCCCTCGGATGTGGGCGGGGTGGCCTATTGGGCCCATGCGGGCGGCTTTGTACTGGGCATCGTGCTGATGGTTCCGGCCTGGATCCGGTCGGGCGGCCCGGCGTTCTGGGCGCGCACCCACGGCCATCCCGACAACCCCGAGGCAACCTATCGCTTTGCCCGCAGTTCGGTGCCGAAAGTGCCCCGCCGCCGCGCGCCACCCAAGGCGACGCGCGTGCCGCCGGTGCGGCGGCGCAAAGGCTAGGGCCGGCTCAGGTGCCCCGAATGGCCTTGATGAAGGGCTGGCTGAGCGGATCGTTGACGGCGATCAGGCTGCCGGAGTCCAGCAGGCTCTGGCCCTCGCGGATCGGCTCGACGAAGCCGCCGGCTTCGCGCACGATCAGCAGGCCCGCCGCGATGTCCCAGGCGTTCAGCCCGCGCTCCCAATAGCCGTCGTAGCGGCCCGCCGCCACATAGGCCAGGTCCAGTGCCGCAGCGCCCCAACGGCGCACCCCGGCACAGACCGGCAGCACCCGCGCCAGATCCTGCAGCGACGCCGGCAGCGTGTCGCGGCCGCCGAAGGGCAGGCCGGTGGCGAACACCGCCTCGATCATCCGGCTGCGGCCCGAGACGCGCAGACGCTGGCTCTGGTTCAGCCAGGCGCCCTTGCCTTTCTCGGCATAGAACATCTCGTCCTTGGCCGGATCGAAGACCACGCCCGCCACGATCTGGCCCTTGTGTTCCAGCGCCACCGAGACCGCCCAATGGGGCATCCCGTGCAGGAAGTTGGTGGTGCCGTCCAGCGGATCGACGATCCAGCGCCGGGTCGGATCTTCGCCGTCCTGACCGCCGCCTTCCTCGCCCAGCCAGCCATAGGTCGGCCGCGCGCCCAGCAGTTCTTCCTTCAGGATCTCTTCCGCGGCGATATCGGCCTTCGACACGAAGTCACCGGCGCCTTTCATCGAGACCTGAAGGTTCTCGACCTCGCGGAAATCCTTGACCAGCGACCGCCCTGCCTTGCGGGCCGCCTTGATCATCACATTGAGGTTGGCACTGCCCTGCATGATCGCGCTCCGTTGCTTCAAACGCCGCGTATAGTCGCCGTGCCCAACAGCGTCCAGTCAACGGCGGTGAAAAACTGTTCGGCCCTCACACCCGCAGCAGTTTCACCGGCTCGCTGCGCGCCAGCCGCAGCACATGCGCCATATAGGGGCGGGCCAGATCCTCGGTCCGGGTGGCCGCATACAGGCGGCGCGTGACGCCGGTCGCGGTCAGGGGACGAATGGCGTAATCGGGATGGGCCCGCACCGCCCGCACCACCCAGTCGGGCAGCACCGCCACCCCGCGATTCGACGCCACCAGCATCAGGATCACCGCCGTCAGCTCTACCTGACGCACCGCGCGCGGGGTCACTCCCGCCGGGGTCAGCAACTGGGTAAACACATCCAGCCGCGCGGCATCCACTGGATAGGTGATCAGCGTCTCGCCACGAAAATCCCCGGCCTCGACCCAGGGCTTTTCGGCCAGCGGATGCTGGGCCGCGCAGATGAACACCGGATCATAGTCGAACAGCGGCGCGAAGGTGATGCCGTCCAGATCCTCGGGGTCCGAAGATACCACCAGATCGACCTCGGCCTTCTGCAGCGCCGGCAGCGCGTTGAACGACAGGCCGGGGCGGATATCCACGTCGATATCGGGCCAGGCGCGTCGGAAACTTTCCAGCACCGGCAGCAGCCAGTCGAAACAGGCGTGGCATTCGATGGCGATATGCAGCCGCCCGCTGCGCCCGGCCTCGTCGCCGCGCAGTTCCTCCTCGACGGCCTCGATCTCGGGCAGCACGCGCTCGGCCAGCCGCAGCAGCTTCTGCCCCGACGGCGACAGCCGCATCGGCTTGGCCCGACGCACGAACAACTCGACCCCGGCCAGCGTTTCCATGGCCTTGATCTGATGCGACAGGGCCGATTGCGTCATGTTCAGCGTATCGGCGGCCCGCGCCAGCCCGCCGGCCTCGTGGATGGCCCGCACGGCGCGCAGATGCTTCAGCTCCAGATACATTATGCAGATCCTTCATAACCTTGTTGAGGATTATGAATTTGTTTCACCACCAAATCCATGGCATGTCACGATCAAACGTAAAGGACATGTGATGACACAGCCGCGAATCTCTTTCGAATTCTTCCCGCCGAAGTCGCTGGATGCCGCGTTCCGCCTGTGGGATACGGTCCAGACATTGGCCCCGCTGACCCCGAATTTCGTCTCGGTCACCTATGGCGCCGGCGGAACCACCCGCAAGCTGACCCATGAAGCGGTGGCGACGATCCACAAGCATTACGGCCTGAACGTCGCAGCACATCTGACCTGCGTCGATGCCACCCGCGCCGAAACCCTTGAGATTGCCGAGGCTTATGCCCAGGCCGGCGTGACCGAGATCGTCGCCCTGCGCGGCGACCCGCCCCAGGGATCCGATGCCTTCGTGCCGCACCCGGACGGGTTTGCCAATTCGTGCGAGCTGATCTCGGCGCTGGCCGACACCGGCAAGTTCAAGCTGCGCGTCGGCGCCTATCCCGATCCGCACCCCGAGGCTTCCGATGCTCAGGCCGATGTGGACTGGCTGAAGCGCAAGATCGACGCCGGCGCCCATTCCGCCATCACCCAGTTCTTCTTCGAGGCCGAAACCTTCCTGCGCTTCCGCGACCGCTGCGCGGCTGCGGGCATCAACGCCCCGATCATCCCCGGCGTCCTGCCCATCGAAAACTGGAACGGAGTGCGCAAGTTTGCCCAGCGCTGCGGCACCCATGTGCCCGCGGAACTGGACGCGGCCTTTGCCGCCGCCAAGCGCGATGACCGTGAAGAGCTTCTGGCCACCGCACTGTGCACAGAACTGTGCAGCGATCTGCTGGAGGAAGGGGTCGAAGACCTGCACTTCTACACCCTGAACAAGCCGCATCTGACCCGCGACATCTGCCATGCCCTGGGCGTGACGCAGGAAAGCTCGCTGGAAAAAGTCGCCTGAGACCAGCCAGAATGCATGGGCCACCTGCGGCAGGTTCGGAGCGTCCGGACCCGCCACAGGTGGCCCAATTGCGTTCAGGTCGTGGCCCTGTCCGATGCTGGTTTCGAAGACGGCGCGGCCCTCCAATCCGGCGGCAACGTGTAGGCTTCGCCATTGGTGACCTGCAGGATCTCTTCCACAACCGCACTGACCTCATTTCCGGCGCGATTGCTTTCCGCCTGGGTCGGGGGTTGCAGGGTTTCGCGGTTCTTGGAGGTTCCTTTCCAACTGCTCAGGATCTTGGTCAGGTTTGAAAGCCCGTCGAACACGCGATACCAGAACGGCCCGCCCAGGCCGATCAGGATCCCGGCCAGAAGCACGTTCACGATCCACAGCACCAGGCCGTTGTTGTCCGGCGGGCAGATCCGGGGCTCCCCTTCCTTGGCGAACACATCGCAATAGGGATAGTATTTGACCCCGATCGGCAGGGTGCCGTCGGCAGTCAGCGGTTCCAGGCTTCCGGCGGCCACCTGAAACGCTTCCACGACTTCTTTTTCCTCTGGTGACGCCTCCGCGCCCAGTGCATTCAGCGCCTCCACGGCATCATTCGCGTCCTCTATGATCTGCTCAGGGTTGGCGATGAGTTTCTCGCGCACATCCACGCTGGTGCTGAAATGCGCGACCAGACGCCCGGCGTGCACGTTGAACACAAAGGCAAAGACGATCGCCACCAGAACCGCCGTGCGATTGGCGACGATCCGGTGACGTTCAGAAGTCAGCGCCTTGTGCCGGGCATAGCAGCGCAGCACGATGTTCCATTGGTCCCTTTGTCTGGCAATGTCGCCCGGCGCCCCGGCCTTGATGGCCTCGCCCAGCGGGTTTTCCACCAGCCGCGTCGCCAGCCCGGTCAGGGACAGGTTCTCGACCCGCTTGTAGTCCTTGCCCTTGATCTGGTTGTTGACCTTCGGATCCCACTTGGACCGGTTGCAGGTCAGATCGTCTGTCAGATCCTCGATCCAGGCGTCCGTGGCCTGCGCCTGTTCCTCTGGATTGGCCTTGGCCGGGGCGGCTGCGAGGAAGGTCTCGCCCGCATGCCGCGCAATCAGATCCTGCAACATGCTCCGCACGCTGTTGGCGACATAGCGCCGCCGCAACGCCAGGCTGCGCAGAATGGTTTCAACCAGGGCCGAGACCACGGATGAAAACAGGATCATGGCGACCGTAAACGCCAGCCCGACTTCCAGCATTTCCATTGCAATACCCTCCGATTTCCGGAGTCAGCTTGCGCGCCTCCGACCGGTGCCGCAACGGAAACTTGGTCCGACCCCCGGTGGTCTTCGGGTTATCCTGCCTGTGCCAGCGGCAAATCCTCGGCGCCGGGCACCTTGCGGGTGTTGCGCGCGGTGGGATGCAGGCTTTCGGACGGGTCGCGCCCGACCACCCGGCGCTTGCGCAGCGGAAATATCCGCGACCAGCCGCGCCAGCCGCAACTGGGCGCTTGCGGATCCATCGGATAGCGCGCACGCCAGTCCGTGGGCAGCGTCAGCCCGCAGGCCTCGGCCTTTTCCAGCATCCAGACCAGCGGAATATTGGCCAGCGGCCGCGCTGCATCGAACCCCGACAACTGCCCACCGATATCGCCATGGGTGCCCCGGAACCAGACCTGCTCTACATGGCCGGTCCAGCCTTTGGGACATGTCCACAGCTGCGGCTCGAAGGCCTCGCGGGTCTCGTGCAGGGCCAGCGCGTGAAAGCCGTGGCGGATCGTGTGGCCCAGATGCGTCGAATGGAAGTCATGCGCCTTGTCGGTCAGTTCGGCCAGTATCGGGAACCGCCAGCCCAACGCCTTGACCGTGTCGAAGACGCCCACCATCTCGATCTCCACCCCTGGACGGCAGAATTTCTCGGCGAACAGGCGGGCGTGGCGGCCATGGGGATCGGTTTCATAATGGCGGTACAACTGCCGGATCATCCGCTCGGTGGCGCGATGCGGTTTCAGCAGCCCGACCCGGTCGATGACCCCGGCCAAAGAGCGCACGGCGAAGGCACCGCGCGAATAGCCGAACAGGAAGATCCGGTCACCGGGCTGATAGCGCGAGGCGAGGAACCCATAGGCGCGGCGGATCTGCCGGTTGATGCCGCGCCCGGTCATCACATCTGTGCAGGACCGCCATTGCCGCCACTGGATGCCTTCCTCGTAATAGACCGAAGGCCGGTCGGCGGCGGGCAGGTCCATCAGCAGCTTGAAGATGCGCCCGGCATTGGTGCTGCGGCCGGCGTCCAGCGAACTCAGCGTGCCATCCAGAATTACCACATGCGTGCGCGGAGCATCCCCCGCCCGCCGTTGTGTGGTGATGTACCGTGATGCGCGCCCTGTCACGCTGACCCTCCATCCGTTGGCATTCCAAATCAAAGATAGGTCGCAACCGCTTAACAAGCGATGCCCCGGCCCATCATTTTCCCTCACAAATTGTGCAGGGGCTGTAACAGGCGCTGCACACAGCCCCGATGCAACACACGGTGCACACAGCCAATGCCACCGCCCCCTTGGCCTTGGCCCGCGCATTCGCTATGCCGACGCGCAACGCTTGAACTCGGGGACCAGACGCATGGCAATGGAAAAGACCTTCAACGCGGCCGAGGCCGAAGCGCGGATCAGCCAGGCGTGGCAAGACACCGGCGCATTCCGGGCCGGGGCCAACCGCTCACGCGATGACAGCTTCTGCGTCATGATCCCGCCACCCAATGTGACCGGTGCGCTGCATGTCGGCCACGCGTTCAACAACACGTTGCAAGATATCCTTGTGCGCTGGCACCGGATGCGCGGCTTCGACACCCTGTGGCAGCCCGGACAGGATCACGCCGGCATTGCCACCCAGCTTCAGGTCGAAAAGAAGCTGAAGGCGGAAAGCAACCTGCGCCGCACCGATCTGTCGCGCGAGGATTTCATCGCCAAGGTCTGGGAATGGAAGGCCGAATCCGGCGGCACCATCATCGAGCAGCTGCAGCGTCTGGGCTGTTCCTGCGACTGGGACCGCAACGCCTTCACCATGGCCGGTGCGCCGGGCGATCCGCGTGTCGGGCACGAAAACTCGCCCGATTTCCACGATGCCGTCATCAAGGTCTTCGTGGACATGTACGAAAAGGGCCTGATCTATCGCGGCAAGCGGCTGGTCAACTGGGACCCGCATTTCGAAACCGCGATCTCGGATCTTGAGGTCGAGAACGTCGAGACGCCGGGCCACATGTGGCACTTCAAGTACCCGCTGGCGGGCGGTGAAACCTATGAATACGTCGAGAAGGACGAGGACGGCACCGTCACCCTGCGCGAGACCCGCGACTATATTTCCATCGCCACCACCCGGCCCGAAACCATGCTGGGCGATGGCGCGGTCGCGGTGCATCCCTCGGACGCCCGCTATGCGCCGATCATTGGCAAGCTGTGCGAGATCCCGGTCGGCCCGAAAGACCACCGCCGCCTGATCCCGATCATCACCGACGACTACCCCGATCCGACCTTCGGCTCGGGCGCAGTGAAGATCACCGGGGCGCATGACTTCAACGACTATCAGGTTGCCAAACGCGGCGGCATCCCGATGTACAACCTGATGGACACCAGGGGACACCTGCGTGCCGATGGCCGCCCCTATGCCGAGGAAGCCGCCGAAGCCCAGCGTATCGCCAACGGCGAGGCCGAGTTCACCGAGGCCTCCATCGCCGCCATGAACCTCGTCCCCGAGGAATACCGCGGGCTGGACCGGTTCGAGGCACGCGAACGGGTGGTGGCCGACATCACCGCCGAAGGTCTGGCCGTGATGACCACCTCGGACGATCCGCGCCTGGGCACGCCGAAGAAAAAGAAAGGCGCCGAAGCCGAAGAGGTCACGCAGGTGCCGCTGGTGGAAGCCAAGCCGATCATGCAGCCCTATGGCGACCGCTCGAAGGTGGTGATCGAGCCGATGCTCACCGACCAGTGGTTCGTGGATGCCGACAAGATCGTCGGCCCGGCGCTGGATTCGGTGCGCGAAGGCCGCACGGTCATCATGCCCGAAAGCGGCGAGAAGACCTATTACAACTGGCTTGAGAACATCGAGCCGTGGTGCATCTCGCGCCAGCTTTGGTGGGGCCACCAGATCCCGGTCTGGTACGGCCTGAACATCTGGCCCGAACCCAGCGAGCTTGGCCCCGAGGAGGGCGATCTCGACGACGTCGAACTGTTCCGCCTGCTGCGCGAGGGCAGCTACAACCACGCCGCCCCCACGCACCATTGCGCTGCCGATCTGGAGGCCGTGTCAGAAAAGTTCCGCCGCGATCTTGCCAACCTGCCGACGCCGCTGCATGTGGCCCGCATCGTCGAGGTTAAGGACTATCAGGCAGCCGTGCATCTGCTGGCCGAAAGCCTGGCCGAATACAATGTCAGCGACGACCCGACCCATCTGGTCTACCCGGTCTGGCGCGACCCGGATGTGCTCGACACCTGGTTCTCGTCCGGTCTGTGGCCCTTTGGCACTTTGGGCTGGCCGCAGAAGACGCCGGAACTGGCGCGGTATTTCCCGACCTCGGTGCTGATCACCGGGCAGGACATCCTGTTCTTCTGGGTCGCCCGGATGATGATGATGAGCCTCGCGGTGATGGACACCGAACCCTTCCACACCGTCTATCTGCACGGGCTGGTGCGGGACGAGAAGGGCAAGAAGATGTCCAAGACCACCGGCAACGTCATCGACCCGCTGGACATCGTCGATGAATACGGCGCCGATGCGCTGCGCTTCACCAATACCGCCATGGCCTCGCTGGGTGGGGTGCTGAAACTGTCGAAGGATCGCATCGCCGGCTATCGCAACTTCGGCACCAAGCTGTGGAATGCCGTGCGCTACGCCGAGATGAACGAGGTCTACGGCGCCGACGGCAGCCATACGCCCGCCATACACGCACCAGACGCCATCCAGACCGCCAATATCTGGATCATCGGCGAAACCGCCCGCACGCTGGAAACCGTCGATGCGGCGCTGGACAGCTACCGGTTCAACGACGCGGCGCATGCGCTGTACGGCTTTGTCTGGGGCAAGGTCTGCGACTGGTACGTCGAATTCGCCAAGCCGCTGCTGGCCTCGGACGATCCTGCCGTGGTGGCCGAAACCCGCGCCACCATGGGCTGGGTTCTGGACCAGTGCATGATCCTGCTGCATCCCATCATGCCCTTCATCACCGAAGAGCTTTGGGGCCTGACGGCCAAGCGCGACGATCTGTTGGTGGTTTCGGACTGGCCGACCTACAAGACCTCGGAATTGCTGGACAAATCCGCAGATCGCGAGATGAACTGGGTGATCTCCCTGATCGACGAAATCCGCTCGGTCCGGGCCCAGATGCATGTGCCCGCCGGTCTGAAGCTGGAATTGCTGCAACTGGAACTGGACCCAACCGGGGGCCAGGCCCTGTCGCGCAACGCCGCCCTGATCCAGAAACTGGCGCGGATCGAAAAGATCAGCACCGTCAGTGACTTGCCCAAGGGATGTGTGACCGTCGCCGTGGAAGGCGGCACCTTCGCGCTGCCGGTGGCCGATGTCATCGACGTGGACGAGGAACAGGCCCGGCTCGAAAAGACCCTCGGCAAGCTGGCCAAGGATCTGGGTGGCCTGCGTGGTCGACTGAACAATCCCAAGTTCGTCGAAAGCGCCCCCGAAGAGGTGATCGTCGAAACCCGCGAGTTGCTGGCCGTCAAGGAAGACGAGGAAACCCGTGTGAAAGCGGCGCTGACGCGTCTGGCCGAACTGGGCTAAGGCTCTTGAAAAACAGGCGGATCAGACCCATCTTGGGGGCATGATCCGCTCGCTCGCCACCCTCACCGAAAGCCGCATTCGCCGCGCCGAGGCCGAAGGCCAGTTCTCTGACCTGTCCGGCGCGGGCAAGCCCCTGCCCTATCGTCCCGGCGACGCGCTGATCGACGCCGGCACCGCAGTGGGCCATCGCCTGATGGCCGAAGCCGGCGCCTTGCCCGAGGAAATCCGCCTCAAGCAGGCCCTTGATCAGGCCCTGACCGAACTGGCCAACGCGGCCCCCGAAGATCGCAAGACAGCGATGTCAAAGGTCGCGGACCTGCAATTGAAACACGCCATCGCGCAGGAAGCCCGACGCAAGTTTCTGAAGTGATCTTAACCGCTTGCCCCGGCACAGACCCGCGCGGCAGCGTCCAGCGCGCCGGTTCCATGCGGAATGTCCAGCGCCACCAGACCGGCCTGAAGGCTGGCCAGCACCCCCAGAACCATATGCGCATTCACATGCCCCATATGCCCGATTCGGAAGTACCGGTGCCACTCCGGGTTGCCCGGCGCCACCATGCCCAACCCGATGCCCAGCGTCACCCCCGCCTGCTGTTCCATCCAGTCGCGCAGACGCGTGCCATCCGCGACCGCGACCGTGGTCAGCGCCGTCACCGCATGGCTGCGCGCGCCGCGTTCGGCAATGTTCAGCATCGGCCCGCCCCCGGCCTGCCACGCCTCGGCCGCGGCCCAGACGCAGCGGGCCAGCGTGGCATGACGCGCCAGCGCGTGGGTGAGCCCTTCTTCGTGCACCAGCATGGTCAGCGCCTCGCGCAGGGCAAACAGGTGATGGGTCGGGGCGGTGCCGCAGAACAACTGGTAGAACAGCGCGGCCTCGGTGCGCGGGGTCCAGTCCCAGTAGCGCGGCACGCGGTCCAGCCCCTTGCGCACAAGGTCGGCGCGGTCGTTGAAAAAGACAAATCCCAGCCCCGGCGGCGTCATCAGCCCCTTCTGGCTGGCGGCGATCATCACATCGACACCCCAGGCATCCATCTCGAAGGGATCGCAGCCAAGGCTGGCAATGCAATCCACCAACAGCAATGCCGGATGGCCCGCCGCGTCCATGGCCCGGCGCAGGGCGGCAATGTCGTTGCGCACCGAGGTGGCGGTGTCCACATGCGCCACCAGCACCGACTTGATCCGGTGTCCGGTGTCGGCCCGCAACGCGGCCTCGACCCGCTCGGGATCCATCGCCCCGCGCAACCCGAAGTCCATGACGTCGACCTCGGCCCCCATGGCGCGGGCCGCATCGCCCCAGCCGACGGCAAACCGTCCGGTGCTCAACACCAGCAGCCGATCGCCCGGCGTTACCAGATTGGCCAGCGTGGCATCCCACAGCCCATGCCCGTTGCAGATGTAGATCGCCACCTTCCCTTCGGTGCGCGCCACGGCCTTCAGATCGGGCAGCAGGCTGTCGACCAGTCCGACCAGTTCTCCGGTATAGATGTTGGGTGCGGGGCGCTGCATGGCCTGCAGCACGCGGTCGGGCAAGACGGACGGCCCGGGGATGGCCAGATAGGAACGACCCTGCGACAGAGACATTGGAAAACCTTTCAAACGCGTCTGAAAACAGGTAAGCGGGCGCATCCCCAAGGTCAATTTGCCCGCAGCCACAGCCGCGGACCCGGACCGGGCCGCGCATGCAAGAGTCCCCGAGTGGCGAGTTGAGAGACAAGATGACAAACAGCCTGAAGTCGAAGTTCCAGAAGGTCGAACGCGCCCTGCGCGACCGCTATGGCCGGGATATCTCGACCCCCAAGGCACGGCGGCACGCGTGGTGGCATTTCCAGCTTCTGGACCATGCCTTTCTGCGCACTGTGTGGTGGAACCTTGAGGAAATCGCGCCGGGAGTCTGGCGTTCGAACCAACCGTCGCCGAAGCGGCTGCGCATCTACAAGAAGCGCGGCATCGTCAGTGTCATCAACCTGCGCGGCCGGAACCGGCAGAGCCCCTTCCTGTTCGAGCAGGAAGCCTGTGCCAAGCTGGGCCTGACCCTGCACAACATCACCCTGAGCGCCCGCAAGCTGGCGCCGCGCAAGGATATCCTGGCGCTGCTGGAGTTGTTCCGCACGGTCGAACGGCCCTTCGTGATGCATTGCAAGTCCGGCTCGGACCGCGCCGGGTTTGCCTCGGCGCTGTATCTGGCGGTGATCGACGGGCGGCCCGTGGCCGAGGCGCGGCGGCAGCTGCACTGGAAATACCTGCATCTGTCCAGCACCGACACCGGCATTCTGGATCACGTCTTCGACGTCTATGAAGCCGAGGCCGCCCAGACCCCCATCGGGTTGGAGGACTGGTTGCGCACCCGCTATGACCACAAGGCCCTGACCGCCAGCTGGAAAGCCTCGCGCGGGGAGGACGGCTAGGGCCGGCCCCCTGCGGGTGCCGGGATTTCGTGCCTCCGGCGGGAGTATTTGTGCCAAGAAGAATGAGCGCCGTCTTGAAAATGGTGCGACGCGCAGTTCAAGCGCGCCCCGGCGGAGCCGCAACTGTCTCGCTCATCTACGGGTTGTTCCGGCCCGGATCGTAGCCGCGCGCCAGGTCCGCCGGATCGGCGCCGTGGCGAAACCGGGCGCGGCGCCAGAGGTTTCGGACCGATTGGCCGATCCAGCCGTTCTCGCGATAGCGCTCTGCCCCGGTCAGGGCGACGGCGGGCAGCGGGCGCAAGTGGCCTTTCAGGGCACGGGCCAGTGCCACATCTTCCATCAGGGGAATATCCGGGTAGCCGCCGACCCTTTGGTAGAGCGCGCGGGAGATCAGCAGACCCTGATCGCCAAACGGCATGTCGCACAGGCGCGCGCGCAGGTTTGCCGCCCCGGCCACCAGGCGCGGGGCCAGCCCGCGCGCCCGGAAGCCGAGCTGGAAATACCCGGCCTTGTCTGGGCAGGATTCCAGATGCGCGACGACAGCTTGTGTCCAGCCGTCGCCCAGATGTGTGTCGGCATGCAGCACCAACAGCCAGTCGCCGCTGGCCGCCGCAACCCCGCGCCGCAACTGCCCCCCGCGCCCCGCCGGACCATCCAGCCAGATGGTGCCCGCTTCCGCCGCCAGCCGTTGCGTGGCATCGGTCGAGCCACCGTCGGTGATCACAAGCTCGCGGATCAAGCCTTCACCCAGGCCGGGCATCAGGTGGCGCAGCGTGTCGGGCAGTTGGTCTGCCGCGTTCAGGGTCGGGATCACCACCGAGATCGGTGCGCGCATCGCAGGCTCTTTCTTCTGTTTGCCGTTCCCCTATATGACGGGGGCGCAGGACAGGGGAAAGCCGATGACCATCACAGACCGTCAAATCCTTGAGGTGACCGGCCAGGATGCAGAGCCATTCCTGCAAGGGCTGGTGACCAATGATCTGTCCGGGCTGGCACAGGGCCTGATCTATGCCGCGCTGCTGAGCCCGCAGGGCAAATACCTGGCCGATTTCTTCCTGGCGCGGCAGGGCGGGGCCATCTTGCTGGATGTGGCCGCCGGGCTGGCACCAGGCCTGCTGAAGCGCCTGAGCATGTACAAGCTGCGCGCGGCGGTGGAGATCACGCCGTCACCGCTGGTCGTCGCGCAGGGGCTTGGCACGGCCCCCGAGGATGGCTGGTCCGACCCGCGCCACCCGGCGCTGGGGTGGCGGGCCTATCGGGCAACGCCGACGGATGGCATCGCCCCGGCAGCCTGGGACCGGCTGCGTGTGGCCCATGCCATCCCCGAAAGCGGGATCGAGCTGATCCCCGACGAGACCTATATCCTGGAAGCCGGATTCGAACACCTGCACGGGGTGGATTTCAAGAAGGGCTGCTATGTGGGCCAGGAAGTCACCGCCCGGATGAAACACAAGACCGAACTGCGCAAGGGTCTGGCCCGCGTGGCCATCGACGGCACCGCCCCTGTGGGCAGCGAGATTACCGCGGACGGCAAACCGGTGGGCCGCCTGTTCACCCAGTCGGAGGGCGAGGCGCTGGCCCATCTGCGCTTTGACCGCGCGCAGGGCGAAATGCAGGCCGGGGCGGCGCGGTTGAGGCTGCTGGAAATCTGACAGCACGGGGGGGGTTGACGCAAGGACACCCGCACGCTTAAGTTTCCGTCGTCAGCGATGGCGTCGCTGATCAGGGCCGCGCGCCTTGCAGTTCAGTCCTGCACGCCGGGATATCCATTCCCGTCGCAGATCGGGGTTTGACCTGGACAATACGCCTTGCCCGACCTTTCCGACCACCCCCGTTTCTTCAGCAGCCATAGCGGCCAGAAGGCCCCGCTGCCCTTTACCTCAGCGGCATCCGATACGATCGCCGCATGATGATTCGAATCGCGAAACCGCGCCGGTGTCATGCAAGGCTCACGGCGTTTTCAGAACGCCGGGAAAGCGCTCATGCCTCTTCCTGAACAGCTTTTTCCCAACGCATCCGGTTCTTTGGTTGTAACTTGGACCGGGACGCGTTTTGATTTGGGGATACCGGTCGGCACGACACGAACGGACAAAAACAGGGAGCCGAGTTCTTGGCACTAGACCAGACAAACGACGCCTTCGTCGAATTTCAACGTGTGCAGAAAAGTTATGACGGCGAGACCCTTGTGGTGAAGGATCTCAATCTGTCGATGCCCAAGGGCGAATTTCTGACCATGCTGGGCCCGTCAGGGTCCGGAAAGACCACCTGCCTGATGATGCTGGCCGGGTTTGAAACCGCCACCCATGGCGAGATCCTGCTGGACGGCAAACCCATCAACAACATCCCGCCGCACAAGCGCGGCATCGGCATGGTGTTCCAGAACTATGCGCTGTTCCCGCATATGACCATTGCGGAAAACCTGTCCTTCCCGTTGGAAGTGCGCAAGCTGGGCAAGTCCGACCGCGAGGCCAAGGTCAAACGCGCGCTGGACATGGTGCAGATGGGGGCCTTCGGCGGACGTCGGCCGGCACAGCTTTCGGGCGGCCAGCAGCAGCGCGTCGCGCTGGCCCGCGCGCTGGTGTTCGAACCCGAACTGGTTTTGATGGATGAACCGCTGGGCGCGCTGGACAAGCAGCTGCGCGAACACATGCAGTTCGAGATCAAGCGCATTGCCGACAATCTGGGCATCACGGTGGTCTATGTGACCCACGACCAGACCGAGGCGCTGACCATGTCGGACCGGGTCGCGGTGTTCAACGATGGCCGCATCCAGCAGCTTGCGCCGCCCGACGACCTGTATGAGCATCCCGACAACAGCTTCGTCGCGCAATTCATCGGCGAGAACAACACGCTGGAAGGCACCGTCAAGGAGATCAACGACAAGATCGCGCTGGTGGAGCTGGACGATGGCGAGTTGATCGACTGCATGCCGGTCAATGTTTCCAAGCCCGGCGAACGCACCCGTGTTTCGATCCGCCCCGAGCGGGTGGAAACCAGAAAGGAACGCCTGAACCCCGACGCCCACCTGCTGAAGGCAGAAGTGCTGGAGTTCATCTACATGGGCGATATCTTCCGCACACGACTTCGGGTGGCGGGCAATGACGATTTCATCGTCAAGACCCGCAACGCCCCCGATACCGTCCGGCTCACCCCCGGCGAAACCATCGAGATCGGGTGGCTGCCGGAAGACTGCCGGGCGCTGGACGCCTGAGCACAACCGCCGCGGGTCCATCCTCGCGGTCAACAAACCAAAGAAAACAAATCCAAGGGGAGTACTATATGAAACTGCTAACAACGCTTCTGACCGGCAGTGCACTGGTCGCAGCAGGCAGCGCCTTTGCCAATGACCACATGGCTTCGGACATGACGCTGGTATCCTGGGGCGGCGCCTATCAGACCAGCCAGCAGAAGGCCTATACCGAGCCTTACATGGCTGCCAATGAAGGCGTTTCGGTGACCTGGGACGAAAGCTCGAACGAAGCCGTGTCGAAGCTGCGCGCCATGAACGAAGCCGGCAACGTGACCTGGGATCTCGTGGACGTGGAGGGCCCCGACAGCCAGCGTCTGTGCGACGAAGGCCTGGCCATGGAGATCGACTTTGACGACGTGCTGGCCCAAGGCGACGACGGCTCCGATGTCGAAGACGACTTCGGCCCGACCCTGATCAACGACTGCTTCATCCCGCAGATCGTGTTCTCGACCACCTTCGGGTACCGGACCGATGTCGAGGAATGGGACGGAAGAACCCCGACCAGCCTCTGCGACGTGTTCGATCTGGAGAATTTCCCCGGAAAGCGCGCGCTTGAAAAACGCCCCAAGAAGAACCTGGAGTGGGCGCTTCTGTGCGACGGCGTGGCCCAGGAAGACCTCTATGACGTTCTGGAAACCCCCGAGGGGCTCGAGCAGTCGCTGGCGAAACTGGACACCATCAAGGACGAAACGATCTGGTGGTCGTCGGGCGCCGACACGCCGCAGCTTCTGGCGGATGGCGAAATCGTCATAGGTTCCGCCTACAACGGCCGCCTGTTCAGCGTGATCGAGGAACAGAGCCAGCCGGTCGCGATGCTGTGGGACTGGCAGGTCTTTGATTTCGACGGCTGGGTCATCCCTGCGGATCTGCCGGACGACCGTCTGGCCCGTGTCCTGGACTTCGTGAAGTACGCGACCGACACCCAGCGTCTGGCCGATCAGGCAGCCTATATCTCTTACGGTCCGGCCCGCGCTTCGTCGCAGCCGCTGGTGTCGACCCATGCCGAACTGGGCATCGAGATGGCGCCGCATATGCCGACCAACCCTGCCAACCAGAAGAATTTCCTGGTGAACAACATCGAATGGTGGGCCGACAACCAGGACGACGTGGAAGCCCGCTTCCAGGCCTGGCTGGCGAAGTAACCGCCGATACAAGCCTCGGACGGGGCCTTCTGGCCCCGTCTTACCCAGCCGGAAAGGAGACCACCCATGCCCAAAGGGTATTGGATCGTCCATATCAAGGTCACCGACCCGGCCCCGTATCCGGATTATGTGCGCAAGGCCCAGCCCGTGATCGAGGCCTTCGGCGGCGTGTACCTGGTGCGCGGCGGCGAAAGCGATGTGACCGAAGGCGAGGCGCGCCCCCGCCATGTGGTCGTCGCCTTTCCCGATCTGGCCACCGCGCGCGCCTGCTATCGCAGCCCGGAATACCAGGACGCAGCCGCCATCCGGCAGAGTTGCGCTGAAACAGATTTCACAATTGTCGAGGGATATGCATGAGCGACGCAACCGAGACTGGCCGTGTTCTCTCCGCGGACGGAACGCCACTTAAAAAGAGCCTGAACCGCGCCCTTCGCGTTCAGAAAATGCGGGCGCTGGCGCTGATCGCTCCGCTTCTGATCTTCGTGCTCGTGACCTTCATCGCGCCCATCGCGGACATGCTGTTCCGATCGGTAGAAAACCAGATCGTGTCCGACACGCTGCCGCGCACGGTGGCCGCCCTGAAAGACTGGGATCCCGAAAGCGGCGAGGTTCCCGATGAGCAGGTGTTCGACGCGCTCTACAAGGATATGTTTGTCGCCCAGGAACAGAAGATCCACACCCGTGTCGGCAGCCGGCTGAACTATGAAAACGTCGGTATGTCGTCGCTGTTCCGCAAGAGCGGTCGGGCCGTGGAAAAGATGGGCGATCTTTACGTCGACCAGTTCGAGGATCTGAACGACGCCTGGGGCGAGGAAACCACCTGGGTCGCCCTGATGGCCAGCCCCGCCTATGCGCAGGCCGCCACCGGCTGGCTGGCCGAGCAGGACGCGGCCAAGAAGGCCGGACAAGCGTTTACCAAGGCCCCCCCGGCGTTTGAACCGGCCCCCGGCATTGGCGACCTGCTGCCCCAGACCGCCGAGGCCTTCGGCCAGTTCGCCGATTTCATGCGCACGGAAGAAGAAGAAACAGCGCTGGACGACGAACCCTGGACGCTGGTCTACACCGCGCTTTACAATGATCTGACAGCCGCGTCCGAGGCCGGCATCGCGGCCTATTCCGGCCCGCAGGCCGATCTGCTGAAAGAGGCAAAGGCGGCCGTCGCCACCTTCGAAAGTGCCAGCCGGAAGGCGCAATTCCTGGAAGCGGACGAGGATTGGGGTGACGTTGGCGTCTGGCAGACCATCCGCGTCTATGCCCCGCGCTACACGCCGGGCTATTTCCTGAACGCAGTAGACAAACAGTTGGGTCCGGACGGGATCACCGACCAGCCCGAGAACCAGCAGATCTACATCATGCTGTTCAAACGCACCCTGTTCATGTCGATGGTCATCACCGTCAGCTGCATCCTTCTGGGCTATCCGGTGGCGTGGCTGCTGGCCAACTTGCGGATGCGCACCGCGAACCTGCTGATGATCCTGGTGCTGCTGCCGTTCTGGACCTCGCTGCTGGTGCGCACCTCGGCCTGGAAGGTCATGCTGCAACAGCAAGGCGTGATCAACGACGTGCTGGTCTGGCTGGGTTTGGTCGATGACGCCAACCGGCTGATCATGATCAACAACCAGTTCGGCACCATCGTGGCGATGACCCACATCCTGCTGCCCTTCATGATCCTGCCGCTCTACTCGGTGATGCAGACCATCAACCCCAGCTACCTGCGCGCCGCGAAATCACTGGGCGCAACCAACTGGACGGCGTTCTGGCGGGTCTATTTCCCGCAGTCGGTGCCGGGAATCGGGGCGGGTTCTATCCTCGTCTTCATCCTCGCCATCGGCTATTACATCACGCCCGAGATCGTCGGCGGTACCACCGGGACATTCATCTCGAACCGGATCGCCTATCATATCTCCAGCTCGCTGAACTGGGGTCTGGCGGCCGCACTTGGCGCGATCCTTCTGGCCGCGGTCCTGATCCTGTACTGGGCCTATGATCGCATCGTCGGCATCGACAACGTGAAACTGGGGGGCTGATCCATGGCAACCATCATTGACCTGAAACCGCAGCCCTTCAGTTTCGTCGGCCCCATCGTCGGCGCCTTCGGTGCCCTGGCAGGGCTGCTCGTGGGCACGGCGCAGGGCTCGGGCCTGCTGGGCCTGGTGCTGGGCGCCATCCTGATGGCCGGCATGGCCTTTGCGCTGATGCATCTGAAACTGCCGCGCCGGTCGGTGCGGCTGGGACTGGTGGTGATCTTCGCCATCATCGGCCTGATGGTCGGCGGCACTATCGGCGGGATCATCAGCGCCCTGGCGGGCTGGCTCTTCGGCAACCTGACCTTCTGGCTGGCCGATGGCCGCTATCGCGCAAACCTGGCCCCCTATCTGACCCCTGGACAGGTGTTGTGGCACTTTACCTTCCGGGTAATCTGCGGGGTGATCTTCGGCTTCCTGATCACGCCGATCATCGTGGTGATGCCGCTCAGCTTCAACGCCGAGGATTTCTTCACCTTCACCCCCGAGATGCTGGCCCTGAAGCCCGAAGGCTATTCGCTGAAGCACTATCAGGACTTCTTCACCAATTCGGACTGGCAATCGGCGTTGTGGAACTCGCTGACCATTGCCCCGGTGGCGACCCTGCTGTCGGTCAGTTTCGGAACGCTGGCCGCCATCGGCCTCAGCCAGCCGCATGTGCCCGGACGCCGGGCCATCATGGCGATCCTGATCTCGCCAATGATCGTGCCGCTGATCATCTCGGCGGCGGGGATGTATTTCTTCTATTCGCGCATCGGCCTGCAAGGCACCTACCTGGGCGTGGTTCTGGCCCATGCAGCGCTTGGCATTCCCTTCGTCATCATCACGGTGACCGCCACGCTGGTGGGCTTCGACAACTCGCTGACGCGGGCGGCGGCCAACATGGGCGCCGACCCGGTGACCACCTTCTTCCGGGTGCAGATGCCGCTGATCCTTCCCGGCGTGATCTCGGGCGGGCTGTTTGCCTTCATCACCTCATTCGACGAGGTGGTGGTGGTGCTCTTCGTGGGCTCGGCCGGGCAGAAGACCCTGCCATGGCAGATGTTCATCGGCCTGCGCGAACAGATCAGCCCGACCATCCTTGCGGTGGCGACGCTGCTTGTGGGGATTTCCATCGCGCTGCTGGCCACGCTGGAGGTTCTGCGCCGCCGGTCGGAACGGCTGCGCGGCATGAGCCCGGGCTGACGTCCCCTCACGGCTGACCTGCGGAAACCGCGGCCCCTGTGGCCGCGGTTTTTCGTTGCCCCCCCCCCCGACACCGCGGAATTTCCGGCCGGTTGCGCAAATACGCCGCGCGATGCCCTTGCCGCACCGCGCCCGCGCCGACATGATCGGGGCAACAGAGGGAGCAGGACATGTCGGGCATTTTCATCGGCGGGGGCGGCACGGACTATCGCGAACCGCAGGTGCTGAAACTGGATCTGGCCAACCGTCACGGGCTGATCGCGGGTGCAACCGGCACCGGCAAGACCGTGACCATGCAGATCCTCGCCGAAGGGTTTTCCGCCGCCGGCGTCCCGGTGTTCATGGCGGATGTGAAAGGCGACGTCAGCGGCCTTGGCAAGCCGGGCGCGCCCAGCGATCGCATCGCCGCACGTGCAACGCAGATCGGGCTGGCCGACTATGCCCCCGCCGCCTGCCCTGTCGTGTTCTGGGACATCTTCGGCCAGTCCGGCCATCCCGTGCGCACCACGGTTAGCGAACTTGGTCCAGTGCTTCTGGCCCGGATGCTGGACCTGACCGATGTGCAGGAAGGAGTTCTGAACATCGCCTTCCGCATCTGCGACGATCAGGGGCTGGCGCTGCTGGATCTTGACGATCTGCGGGCGGTCCTGAACTGGATCGGTGACAACACCGAGGCGGTGCAACACGACTATGGCCATGTGGCCCGTGCCTCTCTGGGGGCGGTGCAACGGGCGCTGCTGGTGCTGGAAAACCAGGGTGTGCGCGGGTTTCTGGGCGAACCGGCACTGCAACTGTCGGACCTGATGACCACCGACGCCCAGGGGCGCGGCCAGGTCAACATCCTGATGGCCGACAAGCTGATCACCACGCCGCGCCTGTATTCCATGTTCCTGCTCTGGCTGCTGTCGGAACTCTTTGAAGAGCTTCCCGAGGTCGGCAACCCCGACAAGCCGAAGCTGGTCTTTTTCTTCGACGAGGCGCATCTGCTGTTCGACACCGCTCCGAAAAGCCTGCTGCAACGGATCGAACAGGTGGTGCGGCTGGTGCGCTCCAAGGGCGTGGGGGTCTATTTCGTCAGCCAACTGCCCGACGACATCCCCGAGGACGTGCTGTCGCAGCTGGGCAACCGCATCCAGCACGCCCTGCGCGCCTTCACTCCGCGCGATGCCAAGGCGCTGAAAACCGCCGCCGAGACCTTTCGGCCCAACCCGGCCTTCGACACCGCGACAGCGATCCAGCAGGTCGGCACCGGCGAGGCGGTGGTGTCCCTGCTGGAAGACAAGGCCATCCCTGGCATGGTCGACCGCGTCCTGATCCGGCCGCCCGCCAGCCAGATGGGACCGCTGAGCGAGGACGAGCGCCGGGCGCTGATCACGGGCTCCCCGCTGGGACAACGCTATGACACCGCCGTCGACCGGCGTTCCGCCCATGAAATCCTTGCCGAACGGGCGGCGGCCAAAACCACCCAAAGCGCCTCTCAGGATGACCTGAAGGCCACTTTCGAAACTTTCAACCGCCCGTCGCAAGCCGCCCGACCCTCACCGGGCCGCGCCACGCGCTACACCGGGAAGAACTCACCCGGTAAAAGTGAAAACGGCTCGATGGCCTCGAACCTGGGCGAGGCCTTCGCGAAAACCATGGTGCAGCAATTGTCCACCCGCCGGGGCCGGCGCATGGTGCGCGGCCTGCTGGGCAGCCTTCTGAATCGCTAGCCGGCAGGCCCGTCCCGCGGCCCCGGATTCTTTTTGAAAAAAATACTCAATCCGCCGCGCAGCGGCGCGCGGCCCAACGCCTGTGGCCCGCAAGGGCCGCAGGGGGCGGGAGCCTCCCCGGCCTCAGCCGCCGAAGGTTTCCACCCACCATTCCCGGAACTTCTCGCGCCGTCCGCGGAACCGGCGGCCCGCCGCATCCACATGATCGTCGGCGGCGTCGAAGGCGCTGGCCACATCTTCGACCACCGGATCCACCCGGTTGGCCCAGAACCGCTTCACAAACGCCCGGATCACCAGCACCAGCGCCGCAAGCCCGGTCAGCACAAGGATGTTGAACACCGGGATCACCCGGTGATCGGGACCGGAGACTTCCTTGAGGCTCAGCACGTTGGGAAAGACCGACAGCAGCTGGTTGCGCCAGCCATAGGATTTCACCAAGATCCAGCGCGGCGCATCCTGGCTCGAGGTCAGATCCGCGGCCCGCGCCTGCAGGTCGGCGGAATTGAACTTCATGTAGGGCGGCCAGCCCCAGCCCGTGTCCTCGTTGCGGAACACCTTGGTGCGGCCGCTTTCCCGCACGCCCGAGATGAATTTCACATCCCGGTTGCCCGCCGTCATCGCGCCCGGTTCGGACGAGCCCCAGAACAGCGACCCTTCGCCCACCTCGACCCGCCGCACTTCGGTCTCGACGATGCGCAGGGTGTCATGGCGGGGCAGCGTGTAGTGCAGGAACCCGCCCAGCAACAGGACCATGAGGCCCCAGAATATCCATTTCACGTAGACCATGGTCACTCTCGTTGACTTGAGAACAGTATTTGGGATCGCAAGGCCGCGCAAACAAGCCACCCTGCGGTTCAGGCCACCATAGGCCAGAGCGGGCCGGCCCACAAACCCTGCCGCTTCGCGGAAGGTCGCAGGGCGGGGTTGACCCGCACCGCCGCAGGCCCGAGCCTGCCAGGGCAATTCAGGAGAGACCCCATGCCCACCGGCCCCCGCAATCTGATCACCGATGTTGCCGGGTTCCGTGTCGGCAATGCCCAGGATCAACGCCTGAAGTCCGGCACCACCGTGCTGACCGCCGACGCCCCTTTCACCGCCGCCGTGCATGTGATGGGCGGTGCGCCCGGCACCACCGAGACCGACCTTCTGGCCCCCGACAAGCTGGTGCAGCAGGTGGATGCGCTGGTGCTGTCCGGCGGGTCCGCCTTCGGGCTGGGCGCGGTCGATGGCGTCCGCCAGGCCCTTCGGGGCGCGGGCCGTGGGTTCCAGGTCGGCGGCCAACGGGTGCCGATCGTGCCCGGCGCTATCCTGTTCGACCTGCTGAACGGTGGCGACAAGGGGTGGACGACCTCTCCCTATCCCGATCTGGGCCAACAGGCGCTGGCCGCAGCAGTCCCGGATTTCGCGCTCGGGTCGGTGGGCGCGGGATGCGGCGCCACCACCGCGACGCTGAAAGGCGGTCTGGGTTCGGCCTCGGTCCGGGTCGGCCCCTTCACGGTGGGCGCCCTGGTGGCGGTCAACGCGCTGGGGGCGGCGAATGTGCATCCGCACCGGCAGTTCTGGGCCGCGCCCTTTGAGGTCGGCGAGGAATTCGGCGGCGCAGGCATCTGCCCGCATCCGGCCCCGGACCCGGCCCCGCGCAAGGACACGCAGCCCGGCACCAGCACCACCATCGCCATTGTCGCCACCGACGCGGATCTGACGCAGGCACAGGCCACCCGCCTGGCCACCTGCGCCCATGACGGGCTGGCACGGGCCCTGTTCCCCTCGCACACGCTGCTGGATGGCGATCTGGTCTTTGCGGCCGCGTCGGGCACGCACCCCCTGCCCGACGACGATCTGACAGTCCTTCTGGATCTGGGACACGCGGCGGCCACCTGCATGGCCCGCGCCATCGCCCGCGGGGTCTGCCATGCCCGCCCGGAACCGGGGGATATCCTGCCCTGCTGGCGATCGCTGGTTGATCTGACGGACTGATCGCGCCACCCTGTCCCCGAATGATGTCTACAAGGTCGAGAGCCCATGATCCGCTTCCCCACCCGCACCGCGCTTTGCCTGCTGCTGACCGCCACGCCCGCACTGGCCGATGACGTGACCGATACGCTGGATGCTGCCCGTGCCGCCTATGACGGCGGCAATATCACTGCCACGATCGAGGAACTGGCCTATGCGCAAAGCCTGCTGCAAGCCATGCGCACCGACGGGCTGGCGGCCTTTCTGCCCGAGGCTCCCGATGGCTGGACCCGCGAGATCAGCACCGAGATGAGCGGCGCATTGGCCTTCACCGGCGGCGGCACCGGCGCCGAGGCGACCTACAGCAATGGCGACCAGAGCTTCTCGATCAGCCTGTTGGCCGACAGTCCGATGATGATGGCGATGGCACCGATGCTGGCCAACCCGATGCTGGCCACCGCCTCGGGCGGCAAGCTGCACCGGATGGGCAGCGTCAAGGTGCTGGAAACCGACGGCCAGTTGATGACTCTGGTGGCCAACCGCTTCCTGATCCAGGTCGAAGGCGCCAGCACCGAGGTGATGATGCCGATGCTGGAAAGCATGGATCTTGTCGGGCTGGCCAGCTTTACCCCGTAAACAGGCTTTCGGTCAGCCGGCTGTCAGGGTCTGACAGCCCGTGGATCACGTCCAGATGATGGCAGCCCGGCGCGATCCGGTGCCTGGCCCCCCAGGCACGGGCCAGATCCTCTGCCTGTTGCAGGAACACCGGGCGTTCATGTTCGGCGGCCCAGACCGTCACCGCCAGACCGGGCGCGGGCTGGCGCAGGATCGGGCTTTCGGCCTCGGCCTCAAGCGCATCCAGATGCAGGTCAGCGTTCAGCGGCGTTTGCAGCAAGGGGCGCAGATCGCCCAGCGGCGAGATCGGCACCACACGCTGCACCCGCGCCTGCACATCCGCCGGCAAGGGGCCGTTCGCCTCGGCCATGCGGGCCACCAAATGCCCGCCCGCAGAATGACCCGCCAGGATCACCGGCCCCGCCGGAACCCGCGCCGCCGCCGTGGTGATGGCCTGTGCCACATGCCGCGTGATGCCGGAAATACGCACCTCGGGCACCAGCGGATAAGAGGGCATCGCCACCGCCCAGCCGCGCGCCACAGCCCCGCGCGAGAAGTGCGAGAAATCGCTGCGATCAAAGCGCCGCCAATAGCCGCCGTGGACAAAGACAACCAGCCCCTCGGGCCGCCCGGCAGGCAGGAACAGATCATACCGTGCCCGCGGATGATCGCCGTAGGGCAGATTCAGCATGGCCCGCCCGATCGACGCCTCGACCGCCCGATGATCGGCCGCATCCTCGGTCCAGCCCTCGATCACCGCATCCGCCTGCGGGATGTAGGCGGTGATCTCATAGGCGGTGCGCATGTCCATCGGGAAACCTCTTCCGCTGCAATCGCGCCAGACTGTCCCCGTGGCGAAGGGCGGTCAACCGGGGCGGGCGCGGTTTGGCAGCCCGCGCTACGATCCCAATGCGGTCCGCGACAAGATGCTGGTCCTGCGGAACATGCAGGGCAACTGTCTGGCTGTACCAGCCCCCAAATAGGCGGCTGGGGCGTCACCCCTAGACCGACCCGAACATGCTGCCCAGTATGATCACGGTGATCAGCGCGACCACCGGCACCGCCACGGCGACGACGAAGATATCCACATAGCTTTTCTTGTGCGTCAGGCTGGTGATCGCCAACAGGGTGATGACGGCGCCGTTGTGCGGCAGGCAGTCGAAGCCGCCCGAGGACAGGGCCGCGACCCGGTGCAGCAGTTCCGGGCTGACATTGGCCAGTTCGGCCAGTTCCAGATAGGTCGATCCCAGTGCCTCCAGCGCGATGCTCATGCCGCCCGAAGCCGAACCGGTGATCCCCGCCAGCGCATTCACCGCGATGGCCAGCGACACCAGCGGCACATCCGGCATGATCCCGGTGACCCCGTTCTTGATCAAGGCGAAGGCCGGCAGCGAGGCGATGACGGTGCCATAGCCAACCTCGGACGCGGTGTTGAAGATCGGCAGGAACGAGCCGTTGACGCCTTGCGTTATCGTGGCATTCAGCGTCCCGGAAAACCGTTGCCAGTTGAGCGCGATCAGCACGAGGACCGAAGCCGTCAGCGCGGTGATGATCGCCCAAAGCCCGCGCACATCGTCGATCGAGATGCCGCCGTAGATGTCCTCGGCCAGATAGGAGAAGTCCATCGCCGGATAGACGAAGCGCGACAGGATCAGGTTCAGGACGATGACCACGAAGATCGGCAGGATCGCGGCCCAGAAGGGCGGATCGTTGTCCTCGACCGTGGGCGGCAAGGCGGCGATGGCGGAATACTGGTCCTCCTCGCCATAGCCCAGCCCGGCGGCGCGGGCGCGGCCGATGCGCATGTTCAGCCAGGCAACGCCGCCCGTGAACATGATGGCCGCGGCCAGCAGCCCCAGGATCGGGGCGGCGAAGGCATCAGTGCCGAAATAGGGTGCCGGGATGGCGTTCTGGATCGCCGGGGTGCCGGGCAGCGCCGTCATGGTGAAGGTGAACGAGCCAAGCGCGATGGTGGCCGGGATGAATTTCTTGGGGTAATCCGCCCGCGCGAACAACGCCGCGGCGATGGGATAGACCGCGAAGGCCACGACGAACAGCGAGACGCCACCGTAGGTCAGCACCCCGCAGGCCAGAACCACGGCCAGGGCCGCCTGTTTCTGCCCGACTTTCTCGACGATCCACTCTGCGATGACGCGGGCGCTGCCCGAAACCTCCATCAGCTTGCCGAAGATCGCGCCCAGCAGGAACAGCGGGAAGAACTTGATGACATAGCCGCCAAGCGCCTCCATGAAGACCTGCGTATAGGTGGCCAGGATCGGCGCGCCGCCTGACAGACCCGCCGCCAACAGCGACAGGACCGGCGCCAGGATCAGCACGCTGATCCCGCGATAGGCCAAATACATCAATAGGAATAGAGAAACGATAATGCCCAGCATGGTGAAACTCCTGTACCACGCTCAGATTAGCGAACAGTCATGGCCATGGGCGAGCAAATCGTGAGGCTGCGGCAATCAGGCCCGCCGAACGCGAAAAGGCCCGCGCCGAAGCGCGGGCCAGTGTCCGAATGATGGTGTGGCGCCGGTTCTTAGTTGACCGGGCGGGCCTCGCCTGCCGCGTCCCGAACACCATTGGTGATCTCGATCCGGCGCGGTTTCAGGGCCTCGGGCACTTCGCGCACCAGGTCGATGTGCAACATGCCGTCCTGATGCGAGGCGGCGGTCACGCGCACATGATCGGCAAGATGGAACCGGCGCTCGAACGCGCGGGTGGCGATGCCGCGATGCAGATAGGTGCGCTGGGTGTCTTCCGGGGCCTTCTTGGCCGAAACCAGAAGCGCGTTTTCCCGCAGTTCCACCGAAAGCTCATCCTCGGTGAAGCCGGCCACTGCGATCGAGATGCGCCAGGCGTCATCGGCGGTCTTTTCGATGTTGTAGGGCGGATAGCTGGGCTGGCTGACATCCGACGTCAGAACCCGATCCATCAGGTCCGCCACCTGGTCGAAACCGACGGTGGCACGGTAAAGCGGTGCAAGGTCAAAATTGCGCATGGGTCATCCTCCATTGAGCGACAACGATGTTGTGCGGCCTCCAAAGGACGGCCGCGGTCAGATACGGGCCCCGACTGGCGACCCGATACCCAAGATTTAGGAACTGTCAGATGGGGTTCAAGACCCGTCGCGCACCGGATCGGGCATCGACACATCGGTGCCTTCGAACTGGCGGAACAGGATCTCCAGCCGATGTTCGGCTGCGTCCACGGCCAGAACCGTCCCGTGAAGCATCGGGGCCTTTTGACGGGCCATCACCGCCGAGGCCACCGCAACGACCACGGGCTTGCCATCGACCATTTGAATGACCGGCGCGCCCGACACTCCCGGAACCCCATCGCAACTGGTATAGATCACTGCCCCGATGCGGCTCTGCAACCGGCAATCCCGCTCGATCGAGGGGATCTGGGCACGGTCCAGCCCGTAGGACAGCGTGTGCAGGCTCAACTCCGGTTGCACGCCGCGTCCGGTAGAGATCGGGGTGATCGTGGCCGGCAGCGGTGCGGCCAGCCGGATGAAGGCAATGTCGCGATCCACCGTCCGCATGGAACGGTTGTACCCCTGCATCAGCACGATCTCGCGCCCTTGGCCGTGGGCCGCAAAGGTGCCCGCCCGGAACCCGGCCAGGAAATGGACCCGGTCGGGACGCACGGAATTGCCGGTGCGCTTGTCCACAACGCAATGGGCTGCCGTCAGGATCAGGTCCGGCCCGATCGCCGTTGCGGTGCAATAGCCGATGCCGGTGACGTTCAGCCGCCCGATGGCCTGCCAGTTTTTCTGCTCCTGCACGCTCAGCATCACCCGGCTGCTGCCGGTTTCATTGGCCGAAACCGGGACCGAGACGGCCATCAGCGCAAGGCCGAACAGGATATTTGCGCAGGTACGGATCATGCAGGGAACTATGCCATGTCTGGAACAGGCTGTCTTGAGTGGAATGTGACGACTCGCCCAGTATGGTCGGCAATTTTCGGGCCATGCCCGGAAATCATGCTTAAGATTTCGCATTTCACCCGGACATCTGTCACGAATTTCCCGCCGCGCCCGAACCGCAGGCGCGGTTGTGGTTGCGCGCTTCGACCCTCAGTCTGTATGGCAGGAGCAGTCGCGGCCAGTCCGCCAAACCGGAGGTTTGCCTTGGATCGCATCATGATCCCCGCCCAACTGGGCCTGCTCAGCTGGCTTGACGCGGTCGCGCTGCTGTTGCTGCTGCTGGCATGGCAGGGGGTCGGGCTGTACATCGAGCATCCGCCGCGCAATTTTCCGTCGGTCTCCGTGCTGATGGCGCGCTACCGGCGGATCTGGATGAGCCATGTCATCACCCGTGAGCCGCGCGTGTTCGATTCGATGATCGTCGGCAGCCTGCGGCAAGGCACGGCCTTTTTCGCTTCGACCGCGATGATCGCCCTGGGCGGCGGGCTTGCGCTGGTCGGCAATATCGAGCAGCTGACGACGCTGGCCTCGGAACTGTCGCTGGCCGAAAGTTCGAAGGTGGTGCTTGAAATGAAGCTGATCCTGATCCTGCTGCTGGTGGTCAACGCCTTCCTGAAATTCGTCTGGGCCAACCGCATCTTCGGTTATTGCGCGGTGATGCTGGGCACGATCCCCAACGAGGTCGACGATCCCGTCGGTCCGCATCGGTGCCAGCAGGCGGCCGAGTTGAACATCTCGGCGGCCAGGGCGTTCAATCGCGGGCTGCGGTCGATCTATTTCGCGATGGGCGCGCTGGCCTGGCTGGTGGGCGCCCTGCCCCTGATCCTGACCACGCTGCTGACGGTGGCGGTGATCCTGCGCCGCGAATTCGGTTCTCAGACACGGGACGTGTTGTTGCAGGGCGTCGATGACTGAACTGTGAGGGGTGCGGGCGGCCAACCTGTGCCAGACTGCGCCCATGACCCGATTTGCCCTGTTTTTGCCCGTCTTCTTCGCCGCCGCCCCAGCCCTGGCCGATCTTCCCCAGGTCGTGGAAGCCCGCGCCACCGCAACCGGCCAGACCTGGCGCATCGACGTGACGCTTCGCCATCCCGATACCGGATGGGACCACTATGCCGATGGGTGGGAGGTTGTGACCCCCGACGGACAGGTACTGGGGTATCGCGAGTTGCTGCACCCGCATGTGCAGGAACAGCCGTTCACGCGCAGCCTGACCGGCGTCGCGATCCCGGCGGACCTGTCCGACGTGCGGATCCGCGCCCGTTGCCAGACCGATGGCTGGGGGCCTGCCGAGTTTACGTTGACCCTGCCGCGCTGACCCGGCGACGGCCTTCCCACAGCCACGCGCCGATCAGGAAAGCGGCAACCAGTCCCAGCCACGCCCAGCCCGGCAGGAAGGGGCGCACCGAGATGTCGGTGGTGCGATAGGCCTCGCGCGGGGTGATGCCCAGCCAGCCGCGCCCGGCGGCGGGCCGGCCCGGACGCACGGCGCGCAAGTCCGGCACCCCGGCCTCGATCCGGCGCACCCCGCCGCCTGTCCCGGCAACCAGCGGATCCAGCAGATCGCCGCTGGCAATGGTCTGTTCAAACTCGCGCGGGGCCGAGGGACCAAGGGCCGCCACCGCATCGCGCTCCCCGTCGTTGACCCGGTACAGGCCGATGCCTGCCCCGTCCAGCCGCGCCTCGAACCGGCCCGGTGCCACCTGCTCCGGCTCCAGCGTCAGGGTGGTGCCATCGGGCCGGGTCACCTCGAAGGCACTGGGCGCCTCGCCCAGCGTGCGCCGGGTAATGGTCAGTGTGCCATCCTGCCCGTCGGCCACCAGCGCTTCTTCCTCAAGCTCGGGTTCCTTCATCATCCAATGCGCCAGCCGCCGCAGCAGTTCCAGTTGCGGCCCGCCGCCTTCGAAGCCCCGGCTCCACAGCCAGGCCTGATCCGAGGCCAGCAGCGCCACGCGGCCCTCACCCACACGGTCCAGCAGCAGCAGCGGACGGCCCTCGGCCCCGGTCATCACGACCTCGGCGTCGGGATAGGGGGTTACGTCGATCAGCCGGAACCAGCGGCCCCAGGGCGGCGGATCGCCGGGCACGGTGCCGGCGTCCAGCGCCTCGGTCACCGGATGCTTGCGGCCCAGATCGGTGATCGTGGGATGAAATCCCTGCTCCAGCACCTGTGCGGTGGGTTCCGCCGGCAGCACCTCGGCCAGCGGCGAGTGGAACAGGCTGGCCGCCGAGGCGAAATCCGGCCCTGCCGCGACCAGCACCGCACCGCCCTGTTCGACGTAGTTGCGGATGTTGTCCAGGTAGAGCGCCGGCAGGATGCCCCGCCGCTTGTAGCGGTCGAAGATGATCAGGTCGAATTCGTCGATTTTCTCAAGAAACAGCTCGCGCGTGGGAAAGGCGATCAGTGACAGTTCCGTGACCGGCACCCCGTCCTGCTTTTCTGGCGGGCGCAGGATGGTGAAATGCACCAGATCGACCGAGCTGTCGGATTTCAGCAGGTTGCGCCAGGTCCGCTCGCCCGCGTGCGGTTCGCCCGACACCAGCAGCACCCGCAGCCGGTCGCGCACCCCGTTGATGCGCACCACGGCGGCGTTGTTGCGGTCGGTCAACTCACCCGCGGCAGGGGCCGTGGCAAAGCGGATCACGTTTAAGCCGCCGTGCGGCAGATCCACCGGCACGGTGATGTCACGGCCCACGGGCACGGTCACCCGCCGCGCCTCGGCACCGTCAATGCTGATGTCCAATTCGGCGCTGCCCTGCAATTCGGGCGGCACCGCGCCCTGGTCTTCCAGTCGCAGGGTCAGCGACACAGGTTCCCCCATGATACCGAAGGAGGGCGCATTGGTGACCACCAGCCGCCGATCCCAATCCTGCGCCTCGCCAGTCAACAGCAGATGCAACGGGGCGGGCAGGTCGGGAGCGCGCGGCAGATCGTGCAACTGGCCGTCCGACAGCAGCAGCATCCCGGCGACGCGGGCGCGGGGCTCGTCGGCAAGCGCCTCGGACAGGGCGGTCATCAGCAGGCTGCCCTCGTTGCCCGGCCCGTCGCCCAACCGCAGGATGCGCAATTCGGTGTTGGGCAGTTGCGCCACTTCGGCCTCGACACGGGCCAGCGCGGCCTCGGTCTGCGCGGGGCGCACGCCGATGCGCTGGCTGGCGCTTTCGTCGATCACGAGGATCACGATGTCCGACAGGGCGGCGCGGTTCTCGATCTGGACCGATGGGTTGGCCAGCGCCGCCAGCACCAGCAGCCCGGCGGCGCCGCGCAGCGCCCAGCCGGTCAGCCCGCGCCAGAAGGCCACGCCAATGGCCACCGCCAGAACCAAGGCCAGAACCCCCAGCAAGACGGGCGCGATCAGCGGGTCATAGAGGATCTCGCGTGTCATCTATTGCCCCAACCGATCCAGCAGCGCGGGCACATGCACCTGGTCGGATTTGTAGTTGCCGGTCAGCACATGCATCACAAGGTTGATGCCAAAGCGATAGGCCATCTCGCGCTGCCGCTCTCCGGCATAACCGCGCCCGACCGGGAACATCGGGCGACCCTGACCGTCCATCGCCCAGGCCGCCGCCCAGTCGTTGCTGCCGATCACCACCGGGGTCACCCCGTCGTTGAGATTGCGGAACGGCATGCCTTCGACCCGCTCGGCATCGGGGGGGGCCGCTTCGACCCACAGCGGGCCGCGGGCGTGTCTGCCGGGAAAATCCTGCAACAGATAGAAGGTGCGGGTCAGCACGTGATCCTCGGGCACCGGTTCCAGCGGTGGGATGTCCAGCGGGCGGGCCAGATCCTGCAGCTTGCGGGTGTTTGCCGTCTCGCTGCCCATGGCCGCCAGATCGGCATCGCGGGTGTCGAACAGGATCATCCCGCCGCCGCGCAAATAGCGGTTCAGCCGGGCATAGGCCTCGGACGAGGGGCGCGGCTGATCCGGTGTCACCGGCCAGTAGAGCACCGGAAAGAAAGCCAACTCGTCGGTCTCCAGATCCACCGCCACCGGCGGCCCCGGTTCGACCGAGGTGCGGGCGAACAGGGTTCGGGACAACCCGTGCAGACCGGCGCGGGCGGTGTCGTCCACCGCCGGGTTGCCGGTGATGACATGGGCCAGCACGACCTCGCTGATCGCCTGAATCGCAGCGGCTTCGTCCACCGGCAGCAGATCGGCGTCCTGCGCGTGCAAAGGACCCGGCCCAGACAGAAGCAGCCCCGCCAGCAGCACCATCGCGGTTCCGGTCCGGCGCAGGCCCAGCAGCCCCGACAGCAACAGCGAGGCCACCACATCGGCCACCATCAGACCCAGCGCCAGAACCAGAAGCGGCCCCGCCAGCCGGGTTTCGCGCGCCACTTCCAGCCCTTCCACCGGCACCCCGGCGGGCCAAACCATCGGGGCAAGCTCGGTCTCGGCACCGATCACATTGACCGCCCGCCGTTGATCCTCCGAGGCATAGAGCCCCGGCGGCAGCGCCGGTCCCACCGAAGATGCCAGCAGGGTTGAACCGTCGAGGCCTTCGGACATGCCCGCCGGGGCCAGCACGCCGAAAGCATCCAGATGCTCCACCGCCTGCCATGTGGTGCCGGCCAGATCCTCGGCGGTTTCGGTGCCCACCCGCGCGGCCACCGACAGTCGTTCCAGCATCTGCACGAACAGGCCCGACAGCGGCAGCGTCGACCATTCGGCGTTGGCGGTGACGTGGAACAACACGATCTGCCCGGCGCCAAGGCGCTGGCGGGTGACCAGCGGGGTGCCGTCGGCCAGTGCCGCGATGACCCGTTCGGGCAAGTCTGGATCGGGCTGGGCCAGCACCTGCGAGGTCACCGTGACCTCGGCGGGGATGTCCAGCCCATAGAAAGGGCTGGTTTCGGGGAAGGGGCGCAGCGCCTTGGGCTCGCCCCAGCTCATGGCGCCGCCCACGGTGCGCCCACCGGCGCGCAGCCGCACGGGCAGAAGGACCGCCGCGGCGTCATCGGTCAGATCCGCCGCCGCCAGCCGTGGCCCGGCAAAACGCAGCAGCAGGCCGCCCCGGTCGATCCAATCGGCGATGTCCTCGGTCTCGGCCCCGGTCAGACGCGCCACATCGGCCAGCACGATCACATCCGGGTTGGCCTGCAGGATGTCAGCAATGTCTCCGTCGATTAGGTCGGCATTGGGCTCCAGCGCCTGCTCAAGGTAATGCAGCGGCGACAGAAGTTGCAGGCCCTCGCGATCTTCGCGGCCCGCGATCAGGGCGATCTCGCGGCGGCGCAGGGCATCGTCGGTCAGGCTGACCGCCCCGGCCGAGCGGCCTCCGGTGATCTCGAAACGGGTGATGCGGTTGCGCAGTTCCGCCGGCAGCGACAGCGACAGCTCGGCCTGGCGGGCGCCGGGGGCAAAGCTGGCTTCGGTCTGGGCCAGCATCCGCTCGGCCCCGGTGGGATCCAGACCCATGGCCGCCACCGGAACTTGTAACGCGCCACTTTCGCGCGCACGCAGGGCGGTGATCTCGATCAGACCGTCGAGATAGACGGGCGGCCGCAGGGCCAGCACCGCGCGCGGGCTTTCGAAGATCCGCACGCGGCCCTTGTCCTGCAAGGCGGCCAGGGCGTCGTCGCGCCCTTCGCGCGCCAGCCCGTCCGACAGCCACAGCGTGTCGAAACCGTCCGGCTGCGCCCGCGTCCAGCCGGCCAGTGTGTCCGGATCGGCGGCCCAAGGCGCGGGCGCAAGGCTGGCCAGCCGGGACCGCCAGGCGTCGGCGGCCTGAAACTCGGCCCCCCCCGCCGGCAAATCGGTGGTCACGGCGATAGAGACCGGGCGCGCGGTGCGGCTGGCCTCGCCCAAAGCCGCCTCGACCCGGTCGATCCGGGCGGCCCAGTCACGGGCATCGGCCCAGGTGCCGTCGAGCAGGATCAGCAGCGGTCCGCGTCCCGGCTCTGCCGCCGTGCGCGGGTTCAGGATCGGACCGGCAAAGGCCAGGATCACCGCCGCCACCGCCAGCATCCGCAACAGCAGCAGCCACCACGGGGTGCGGTCGCTTTGGGTTTCGTCGTCACGCAGGCCCAGCAGCAGCATGACGCCGGGAAACCGCCGCCGGCGCGGCGCGGGCGGCACCGCGCGCAGGATCAGCCACAACACCGGCAGCACCGCCAACGCGGTCAGCACCCAGGGCGCGGCAAAGGCGATGGGCCCCAGAACCAGCATCAGCGCCGCCGTTCCAGCGCGCCGTAAAGCCACAGAAGCGCCGACTGCGCGCTGTCGCCGGTGTGATGGGTCAGCATCTGCCAGCCGGTGATGCGGGCCAATTCGCTCAGCCGTGCCTTGCGGTCGGCCAGCCGGTCCAGATAGCGGTCGCGCAATCCGCCCGCTTCCAGCGTTTCATGGCGCAGGCCCCCACCCATGCTTTCGAAGACCGTGCGGCCATCGTAGGGAAAGGCCTCTTCCGCCGGATCCAACACCTGCAGCAGCGCGCCACGCACGCCCAGGTCGGCGGCTTCGGTCAGCGCGGCTTCGACCTCGACCAGCGGCCCCATGAAATCCGAGATGAACAGCGCCCGCGACTTGGGCAGGATGCCACGCACGTCCGGCGCGCCGAAATCTGCCCCCGCATCGTCTGCGCCCAACAGGCCGTCGGCGATGCGCAGAAGCTGGATGTCGCCGCGCCGGGGCGGTACCGCCTGCCCGGTCAGACCGACACGCTCGCCGCCGCGCAGCAGCAGGATGGCAATGGCCATGGCCAGCATGCGGGCGCGGTCGCCCTTGGGCGGATACTTCCCCGAGGTGAACCCCATGGACTGCGAACCATCGACCCAAAGCACCACCGATTGCGCCGCCTGCCATTCCTTTTCGCGGACGTACAGCATGTCCGACCGGGCCGAGCGGCGCCAGTCGATCAGCCGCGCCTCGTCATTGGCCATGGCGGGACGGTACTGCCAGAATTCTTCACCCATGCCGGGGCGGCGGCGGCCGTGATCGCCCAGAAGCATGGTCGAGGCCAGGTGTTCCGCATCCGCCAGCAGCGGCGGCAGCGGCGCGGCCAGCGCTTCGCCATCGCGGCGCAGGCCCGAGCGGGCCGTGGAAGACGCGGGGTCAGAGGTCACGCAGCCGCCTCGGTCCGGGTGACAGCGGCGGCCACCTGATCGATCAGCGGCGCCAGCCCCTCGCCCCGCGCGCGGGCGGCGAAGGTCAGCTGCATCCGGTGGATCAGCACCGGGCGCGCCATGCGGGCGACATCGTCGGCGGTGGGCACAAGCCGCCCTTCCAGCAGCGCCTGCGCGCGCACCGTCAGCATCAGCGCCTGCGCGGCGCGCGGACCGGGGCCCCAGCTGACGCTTTCGCGCACCGCCGCCGGAGCGTCGGGATCGTCGGGGCGGCAGGCCCGCACCAGATCCAGGATGGTTTCCACCACCGCCTCGCCCACGGGCATCCGCCGCAGCACGGTCTGGGCCGCAATCAGGTCAGCACCGGTGAACACCTGATGACTTTGCGCATCCTCAAGCCCGGTGGTGGCCAGCAGGATTTCGCGCTCGGTATCGCGGTCGGGATTGTTGACGTCGATCTGCACCAGAAAGCGGTCAAGCTGGGCTTCGGGCAGCGGATAGGTGCCCTCCTGCTCGATCGGGTTCTGGGTCGCCAGAACGTGGAAGGGCGGCGGCAGGGCATGGGGCTGCCCGGCGATGGTCACGGATTTCTCCTGCATCGCCTGCAACAGCGCCGACTGGGTGCGCGGGCTGGCACGGTTGATCTCGTCGGCCATCAGAAGCTGGCAGAACACCGGCCCTTCGAGGAACCGGAAGGCGCGGGTGCCGTCGGCAGCGGTTTCCAGCACTTCCGAGCCAAGAATATCCGCCGGCATCAGGTCCGGGGTGAACTGGATTCGAGCCGAATCCATGCCCATGACCGTCGAAAGCGTTTCGATCAGCCGGGTCTTGCCCAGCCCCGGCAGGCCGATCAGCAAACCGTGACCGCCGCTGAGAAGGGCGGCAAGGGTCAGGTCGACGACCCGCTCCTGCCCGATGAACCGCTGGGTGATCGAGGATTTGGCATCCGCCAGCTTCTCGCCCAGGGCTTCGATTTCGGCCACCAGATCGGAAGCTTCGGTCATGACAAACTCCTTGCTAGGCTTATACTTCATTCAAGCCACATATCGCTGGCAACTCAAATGGCAAAAAACCATGTGCGCACAAAACATCGTGACACCCGATGCAGACAGCATCGTGAAGGCCGCGCAGGCGGCGACCGGCAAGGGGCCTCCTCCGGTGCATCTGTGGAACCCGCCGTTCTGCGGCGATCTGGATATGGAGATCCGCCGCGACGGCACCTGGTTCTACATGGGCACGCCCATCGGACGGCGGCCGCTGGTCAAGCTGTTCTCGTCGATCCTGAAACTGGAAGGCGGCAAGTACTTCCTGGTCACCCCGGTGGAAAAAGTCGGCATCCGGGTCGAGGACGCGCCCTTTGTGGCGGTGGATTTCACAGCCGAAGGCGCGGGCCGCGCGCAGGTCCTGACCTTTGTGACCCATGTGGACGACGTGGTCAGCGCCGGGGCCGATCATCCCATCCGGGTGGTCCGCGATCCGCAGACCGGAGAGCCCTCTCCCTACGTCATGGTCCGCGCCGGGCTGGAGGCACTGATCGACCGCAAGAGCTTTTATCGTTTGGTGGATCTGGCCGAGGTCGCGCCCCATGAGGGGGCGGACTGGCTGGGCGTATGGTCGGGCGGTGTGTTCTTCGCGATCATCCCGGCGGCCGAGGTCGATCTGGACTGACCCGATGTGCAGACATGCAGGGCTGCCGCGCGTCTGCACAGATTGCCTGAGCCAGTTCCCTGTGCCATTTCCCGCGAAAACCAGAGATTGCCATGATTCCCCAACGCTACGCCCCGATCCTGTTTGGCTTTATCCTGAGCGGCCTGATGTCCTGCCTTGTTTCTGGCGTCGCCACACTGCAGGCGCTGGGGCTGGTCACGGGGTTTGCCGGGTTCTGGATGTCCAGCTGGATTTCCAGTTGGGCAATTGCCTTTCCGACCGTGCTTGTGGTGGCCCCGTTCGCCCGCAGGATCGTGAACCGCCTGACAACGACCTGACGCCCGTGGCAGGTTCGACGCGCCACGGGACAGGCCACCGCCCCCCTAGTGCGCCTCGGCCCAATTCTTGCCCTGACCGGCGTCCACAACCAGTGGCACATCCAGCTTGACGGCAGGCATGGCGGCATCTTCCATGATCTCGCGCACCCGGTCGATCAGCACCTCTTCGGCACCCTGATCCACCTCGAAGATCAATTCATCGTGGACCTGCAGCAGCATCTGGGCCGGAATGCCGTCGATGGCGTCGGGCATCCGCACCATGGCGCGGCGGATCACATCCGCCGCCGTGCCCTGGATGGGCGCGTTGATGGCGGCGCGCTTGGCAAAGCCGGCCTTGGGGCCCTTGGCGGCGATCTCGGGGGTGTGGATGCGGCGGCCGAACAGGGTTTCCACATGGCCGTGCTCTTTGGCGAAGGCGACGGTGTCGTCCATATAGGCGCGGATGCCGGGGAAACGTTCGAAATAACGGTCGATGAAGCCCTGCGCCTCGGCGCGCGGAATGCGCAGGTTGCGGGCCAGGCCGAAGCCCGAGATGCCATAGATCACCCCGAAGTTGATGGCCTTGGCTTGACGGCGCACGTCCGGGGTCATCTCTTCCAGCGGCACGTTGAACATTTCCGACGCGGTCAGCGCATGGATGTCGAGCCCGTCGCGGAACGCCTGCTTCAGGCTGTCGATATCGGCCACATGGGCCAGGATGCGCAGTTCGATCTGGGAATAGTCGAGGCTGACCAGCGTGCGGCCCTCGGGGGCAACGAAAGCTTCGCGAATGCGGCGGCCCTCTTCGCTGCGGATCGGGATGTTCTGCAGGTTCGGATCGGTTGAGGCCAGCCGCCCGGTCGCCGCCCCGGCGATCATGTACGAGGTGTGCACCCGCCCGGTGTCGGGGTTGATGTGTTCCTGCAGCGCGTCGGTGTAGGTCGATTTCAGCTTGGACAACTGGCGCCAGTCCAGCACCCGGCGCGGCAATTCGTGCTCGGTCGCGAGATCTTCCAGAATGTCGGCCCCGGTGGAATAGGCCCCGGTCTTGCCCTTCTTGCCACCGGGCAGGGACATCTTGTCGAACAGGATCTCGCCCAACTGTTTGGGCGAGCCGACGTTGAAGGTTTCGCCGGCCAAGTCGTGGATCTCGGCCTCCAGCCCCGCCATTTTCTGGGCAAAGGCGTTCGACATGCGGCTGAGCGTATCGCGATCGACCTTGATGCCGGCGCGCTCCATCTGCGCCAGCACCGGGATCAGCGGGCGTTCCAGCGTTTCATAGACGGTGGTGACGCGGGACCGGTGCAGCCCCGGCTTCAGGTGGTGCCACAGACGCAGGGTGATATCGGCATCTTCGGCGGCATAGGGCGTGGCCTTGTCGATGGGCACGCGGTCGAAGGTGATGGCGGATTTTCCCGACCCCAGCAGCGGCTTGATCGGGATCGGCTTGTGATTCAGATAGCGGTCGGACAGGTAATCCATGCCATGCCCGTGCAACCCGCCGTGCTGGGCGTAGGACAGCAGCATCGTGTCATCGACCGGGCCCACGGCGACGCCCATGTTGGCAAAGATCTTGGCGTCGTACTTCATGTTCTGGCCGATTTTCAGGATCGCGGGATCCTCCAGCACCGGCGTCAGCATCGCCAGCACCTCCTCCATCGGCATCTGCCCCTCGGCCAGATCGTCCGAGCCGAACAGACCATCCTCGGCGCTGGCCTTGTGGGTGATCGGAATGTAGCAGGCCGATCCGGCCACCACCGCCAGCGAGATGCCCACCAATTCAGCGCGCATTTCGTTCAACGAGGTGGTTTCGGTATCCACCGCCACCCAGCCACGGTCGTAGATCAGGTCGATCCAGCGTTGCAGCGCCGCCGCGTCGCGGACGGTTTCATAGTTGGCAGCATCGAAGGGGATTTCTTCGGCTACGGCGGCGGCGGGACTGTCGACCGGCACCGCGATCTCGGGCTCATCGACGCCCAGTTGCGTCGCGATGCGCTTGGTCAGTGTGCGGAATTCCATGGTCGCGAGGAAGCTCAGCAGGGCCTCGGGATCGGGTTCATGGACCTCAAGATCCTCAAGACCGAAGTCCAGCTCCATGTCGCAATCCAACTGCACCAGCCGCTTGGACATGCGGATCTGGTCGGCCTTCTCGATCAGGGTCTGGCGGCGCTTGGGCTGCTTGATCTCATCGGCCCGCGCCAGCAGCGTTTCCAGATCGCCGAAGTCGTTGATCAACTGCGCGGCGGTCTTGATGCCGATGCCCGGCGCGCCGGGCACGTTGTCGACACTGTCACCGGCCAGCGCCTGCACATCGACCACGCGGTCCGGGCCGACACCGAACTTGGCCTCGACGCCCTCGACATCGATGCGGGCGTTCTTCATGGCGTCCAGCATCTCGACCCCGCCGCCCACAAGCTGCATCAGATCCTTGTCGGAACTCAGGATGGTAACGCGGCCCCCGGCATCGCGGGCGCGGCAGGCCAGCGTGGCGATGATGTCGTCGGCTTCAAATCCCTCGATCTCGTGGCAGGCGATGTTGAAGGCGCGGGTGGCCTCGCGCGTCAGCGGGAACTGCGGCACCAGATCCTCGGGCGCAGGCGGGCGGTTGGCCTTGTAAAGGTCGTAGATCTCGTTGCGGAAGCTCTTGCCGGAATGGTCGAAGATCACCGCGGCATGGGTGGGTGCGTCCGGGCCGGTATTGCCCTCGATGTAACGGAACAGCATGTTGCAGAAGCCCGAGACCGCGCCGATGGGCAGCCCGTCGGATTTGCGCGTCAGGGGGGGCAGCGCGTGATAGGCGCGGAAGATGAAGGCCGATCCGTCGATCAGGTGAAGATGGTGACCTTTTCCGAACATGCCGCGCCGTGCCCCTGTCTGCCATGTGAATGCCGTGTCCCCTGACCTATAGGAGCGGCGCGCCGCTGGCGACCCGAATTTCGATTGTTGCACCGAGAGTCGACCCGCCCCCGGACCCCCGATAGGGTGCAGGGGACGCAACGGGCACAGGCACGCGAATGGCAAGGCGTTTTCCGCAGAATCGCGACCCGGCACGCCGGTGCGGGCACCTTTGGCCGCTGGCGATTGCCGGGTGGCTGGCGGCGACCGGCGCATGGGCGCAACCGCTGCCGCGTCCCGCCGCAACGGCCGAGGAGTCGGTGGTTTCGGCCCGCCCGCTGGCGCGCCCCGAGACCGGGGATGCGCCGGCAACCAAGGCCACCCCCGCCCCGGTCACAGCGCCCCAGACAGCGTCAGAGCCGGATCCTGCCACCAAAGCGGCCGATGAGACCGCGTCCCAACCGGACACCGAGGCCGCGCCAGCGACCGATCCCGAACAGGTCACCCCCCCCTTGCCGCGCCCCGATGTGCCCGAGGCCACGCCCGCCGTGCCGCGCCGCCAGATCACCGCCTTGCCGATGACCGCTCGCCCGGCGGAACGGCCCGATCTGTCATTGCCGCCGCCGCGCCCAAGGCCCGTGCAGCGAATGGAGGCGTCCTGCACCGCGGACGGCCGCCTGTGCATCCGGCTGCCCAGCTATGCCCCCGACCTGTGCCGGGTGATCGAGGCTGCGGCGGCGCAGGAGCAACTGGATGCGCATTTCCTGGCGCGTCTGCTGTGGCAGGAAAGCCGGTTCAGTTCCCGCGCCATCAGTCCAGCGGGCGCACAGGGTATCGCCCAGTTCATCCCCTCCACCGCCGATCTGCGTGATCTGGAGGATCCTTTCGATCCGGCCCCGGCGGTCGAGGCCTCTGCCGCCTATTTGAAGGATCTGGAGCAGCGGTTCGGCAACCTCGGGCTGGCAGCGGCGGCTTACAATGGTGGCGAGAACCGGCTGCGGCGCTATCTGGCCGGGGAGTCCGGTCTGCCCGGCGAAACCCGCGCCTATGTGGTGACGATCACCGGCCAGCCGGTCGAGATCTGGATCGCGCCCGACGCCCCGCCGCCCCCGGCACGCCCGACCCGGATGCCCCGGTTTGCCGCCCCCTTCGGGCCCAGCTTTCACGACGCCTGTCTTGCGCTGGCCACGCAGAAGGCGCCGCCGTCACAGATCATCGCCCCCGATGCGGCACCCTGGCTGGTGATCTTCGCCGCCCATCCGCGCAAGGACATGGCGCGGCGGCGCGGCAACGTGGTCTACCACGCCAACGAGTCGCTGTTTGCCGGAACCCGGATGGCCGTGGCCAAACATCGCCTGCCCGGATCCACGCGCCCGTTCCACGCAGCCCAGGTCGGCCTGACCACGCGCCAGGCCGCGCAGGCGCTGTGCGCGCGTCTGCGGTCGCAAGGGGCCGGATGCATGGTGCGGGCGCAATAGGCCCCGCCACCCGCGCCGCTCAGTTGGCCTCGGCGGCGTCCTTGTGAATGATCTTCTTGTCGCAATAGGGGCATTCGACCCAACCGCGATCCCTCGGGATCGACAGCCAGACCCGCGGGTGGCCAAGCGCGCCTTCGCCGCCGTCGCAGGCCACACGGAAGGTGTCGACCACTTCGGTTTCGGGGGGCTGGATGCTCATGATGCGGGTCCTCGCTTTGTGCTGCCCGTCAAGGGCTGGCGTCGTGCCGCGCCAAGATACCGAAAGACGCCCGCGCGGCAAGCCTTCGCGGCGGCTTGCGGCAATTCAGGGCACCCCGCACGCGGCAACGGTCAGCCCGCGGGTTGAGGTTCGGCCATCGGAGGGCTATCTGCGCAGGATCGCCCCCAGCAGGAGCCTCTCATGTCCCGCAACGCCATCGAGATCACCGGCCTGACCAAAACCTATGCCGCGCAGGGCAATTCCCCGGCGAAAGAGGCGCTGAAGGGCATCGACCTGACCATTCCGCAAGGGTCCATCTTCGGGCTTCTGGGGCCGAACGGGGCGGGCAAATCGACCCTCATCAACATTCTTGCCGGGCTGGTCAACAAGACCGCAGGGCAAGTGTCGATCTGGGGCTTCGATCAGGATGTGAACCCGCGCCAGTCGCGCGCTGCCATCGGCGTCATGCCGCAGGAGCTGAACCTCGATCCGTTCTTCTCGCCGCGCGGTGCGATGGAGGTGCAGGCAGGGCTGTACGGCATTCCCCGGTCGCAGCGGCGCACCGACGAGATCCTGGCCATGGTCGGCCTGTCGGACAAGGCCGATGCCTATGCCCGGTCGCTGTCGGGCGGGATGCGGCGGCGGTTGCTGCTGGGCAAGGCGCTGGTGCATCATCCGCATGTGCTGGTACTGGACGAACCCACCGCCGGGGTCGATATCGAGTTGCGGCAGATGCTGTGGCGCAACGTGCGCAAGTTGAACGACGACGGCATGACCATCATCCTGACCACCCACTACCTGGAAGAAGCGCAAGAGATGTGTGACGAGATCGCCATCGTCAATCACGGCGAGAAGATCGTGCAGGACAGCACCGCCAACCTGCTGGCCCGGCTGGATGCCAAGACCCTTGTCATCACCCCGGAAACCGCCCCGCAGGGACCGTTGCCCGAGATCGCCGGCGTCACCGCCACACAGCGGCCCGGCGGCACGCTGGCCTTTGCCTATTCGCGCTCAGAAACCTCGCCCGGTGCAATTCTGGACCGGGTGCGCGACGCCGGCATCACCCTGCGCGACGTGGCCACCGAGGAGCCCGATCTGGAAGACGTGTTCCTTGCGCTAACCCACTCGCGGACTCAGAACGAGGCGAAAGCCGACAGGTAGCGGGCCGATATCTCCATCATCATGGCCTCAAGCACCACTTCCTCGGCCGGTTCTTCGCCCAGCGGTGTCATGAATACGGTTGTTCCCAGGAAGACGTCATTCAGCACCGCCAGATGCATCAGCATGTCCCCGTCACGGCCGGTGGCATTGTCCTGGCCATAGTAGAAGCCGGTATAAACCGCGTATTGATCATCCGGCGTGAAGTAGTCCCACTGGAAGTCCCGCGGGCTGGCCTCGTACCACTCGGCCCAGTCGTGCAGGTCCGTGACGTGATGTGACAACTGTTCCAATGCGCCGTCGAAACTGTCGCCAGGCAGCACCGCCACCGCCATTTCCAGCGTGTCGGTGTCGTTATAGGCAAACAGCATCCCGGTGTCGTTGTTCCATTCCATCGCCATCCAGGACGGCACGGCGACGGTGGCCCCGGTCAGCCCGTCTTCATAGACGTTGAACCAGATCTCGTCCTTCAGCGACTCGTCCCAGAGCATGTTCTCGATCTCGCCGATGAAGGGATCATGTTCGTTCAGGTAGCGGATGTACTCCAGCGCCTGCCGCAGGCTCATCTGGCGCACCAGGGTCAGGTCGCTGTCGTTGCCAAAGCCGACAACCGTGCCCTCGCCGATGCCCTGCCGTTCCAGATACCTGCGATCATAGTCCCACGCCCAGTCCTGCAGATCGACAAGGCTGGTCAGGTAGACCATCCCGGCCTCCATCACCAAGGCGTTGAACTGTTCGTGCTGTGCCGGGCCGGCGTCGGGATAGGGGGCGCGTGACGAGGCCCCAAGGAAGGCGCTGCCGCGCACCGTGCTGGTCTCCATGAAGAAGGCCTGACGGTTCATTTCGGCTTCAAACCCGACGTGGGACCGGCTGTAATCCGCGTGCTCCCATTCATAGTCGATCATCGGATCGGTCATCTGGCTGGGCCAGTTTTCGGACCATTGCGCGAAGCCGTCGATCCACTGGGAATGGCCATAGATATGGCTCATCGCGTTTTCAAAGGTCTCTTCCTGCCGGAAATAGGCGGTCATCTGGTACAGGTAGTCGTTGCTGTAGGCCCAGATGTAATTGCCGTCCGGCAGCCAGTCGATGGTCACCCACGACGGGAAGGCCAGCGTGCCGCCGGTGGTGGGATCCTGATAGACGTTGAACCAGACGTCCTCCAGCAGCGCGTCATCCCACATCAGGTTCTGAATCTCGGTCGCGTAGAAACTGTCCTGCTGCACGAAGAACATGTAGTCCAGCGCCTCGCGCAGCGTCACCTGCCGCAGCAGGTAGGGCCCGCTGCCGTCGCCCAGGAAGAACTGGGGATCGCCCAGGTACTCGGGCTCGGCCGCCGGCGCGGGATCCAGACCTTCACCGCCGTGCTGGGGTGCAACGGGATCTTCGCCGAACACCGCCTCGCCCGACGAGGGCTTGGCCTTGCCGGGTTGGGTCGCGCTGAACAGGCCAGCCCAATCCGACGCTTCCTGCGGGATCGGGTCCTGGGAATAGGGAAGGTTGATCAGGTAGATATGCGCCGGGATTGACCAGTTGATGCCCCGGAAGCCGCCCAGCAGCCCGCCGTCGGCAATGGCCACCACATGGCCCCGCTCGTCGAAGATCGGGGCGCCGGAATGGCCGGGCTGGATGGTGCTGGTCACCCGCAGGATCTGGGTCGCCTTGCCGGGATAGGACTGGTGCTTGAACAGCTCCTTGATCTCGTCACCCTCGAAGGCCTGCCCGATGGTGGTGATGTTGCTGTCCAGCCCCAGACCGAATTCGATCTTGTGGCCGATCACCTTCTTCTGCACCAGCGGATAGCCCCAGGTCATGAAGGGCCGCGACAGGTCGGGTTCGCGGTCGACGTGAGGAACCGGCTCAAGTCCCAGATCGTCTGCCAGTTGCAGCAGCGCCAGATCGGCCTCAAGATCGACGGTCAGGGCCTGGGTGGCGACGGTGCTGCGCTTGGCCTTCTGGCTGTAGACTTCGATTTCCTGACAGCCCGCCACCGCATGCAGCGCGGTGACCATCTGGCCCTTCTTGGGCCAGATGAAGCCCGTGGCCTTCATCTCGCCGCCGTTTGCCAGCAGGCATTTGACCCGCACCACCGACTGCCGGCTGTCGGCCAGCGCCGGGGGCACCATCATCGCCACAAGCGTCAGGGCCAGGGCGGCGGTTCGCAACATCCAGATCATGGCCCATCCTCCTCTTCATCTTCGGCATCCTGAACGGCGCAGAGCACCAGATGCGCGGTGATCACGGCGGCGGGCTGCATCTCGGGGTCCAGTGCCTCGATTTCGGCCTTGATCCGCTTCAGCATCGCCGGGGCGGTCGAGCGCGCATAAAGCGCCAAGACATCCGCCGGGGTGCCGTATTCTTCCGGGTCCAGCTTGGAACAGGCGTCGTACTTGCTGAGCGACGAGAACAGGATCGCCGATTTGGCCTTCACCGCCTCTTCATTCATCACCGCCACCACCGGCCCGGCCGGGGTTGTGTCGCCATAGGTGAAGGCCTCGGGCGAAATGCCGGTCCGTTCGTACAGCATCATCTGCTTGGCCAACGTCGGATCCTCGGGCAGCGCCTCGGCCCAGCGGGCCATCTGATCGACGGGCGATTCCGCCAGCGGATTGTTGATGCGCACGTACAGCCCCAGCCCGAATCCGATCACTGCCGCCGCGCCCAAGGCACCGATGCGGACACCGTTGACACGCGGCGTGCGGCCGCTGTCGTCGCCCGACCCATCCAGCCCCATGAACACGCCCAGAAGAGCCGCCAGGGCGCCCACCACCACCGAAACAACCGGAGTGGTGGTCAGCCCCATGACCGTGCCCAGAAGCAGGCCCATCCCGGCCCCGGCGAACAGGTCCGACAATATCCGGGCTTTCGGAGTCTCTGACATACGGGCCCCTCCCCATAGTTAACGCATAGTTAACCACAACTAAGCCACGACATGCCCCCATATAGCTATGGTTTTTTTCCAGACCTCCGATCCGGGGGTTTTCTTTGGCTCAGCTGCGTTTAGGGGTAAACAGGGGCAGGGAACGCCCCCCGACCGGAGAATGACATGCGCCGCATCCTGTCCAATCTTGGCCCTCTATTGCTGCCGCTGACCCTGATCGGCGGGCTGATCGCCGCCTTCATCGCCCTGTCGGGTCTTCGCGAACTTGTGCCGCCGGATCATCTGACAATGGCGGCGGGGCGGCCCGGCGGCGGCTACTATACCTACGCCGAGCAATACCGCACGATCCTTGGGCGCGATGGCATCACCCTTGATATTCTCGACACCGCCGGGTCGATGGAAAATTCACGCCTGCTGGCCCGGGGCGAGGCCGATGTGGCACTGATCCAGGGCGGCGTGCCGATCACCAAGGCCACCGGGCTTGCCTCGCTTGCCGCGGTGTTCCTGGAACCCTTCCTGATCTTCTATCGCAGCGATTTCATCGACGCCGCCGATCCCAACAACTGGCCCGACCTGCGGGTTGCGGCGGGCGAGCCCGGCAGCGGCACCCGCGCCGCCATCGACAGCACCGCGCAGACACTGGGGCTGAAGATCCACTACGAGGATCTGCACCCGGTCGGCGGGCGCGATGCCGCCGAGGCCCTGCTGGCAGGCGATGTGGATGTGGCGATCTTCGTGGCGCCCATCGACGCCCCCTATCTGGCGCCGCTTCTGACCGATCCGCGCATCAACATCAGTTCGCTGCGCGATACCGAGGCCCTGACCCGCAGGGTCGGCTACGTCCGGCCCGCCGACATCCCGCCCTCGGCCCTGGACTATGCAAAGGAAATCCCGGAAGAGCGCATCGCCCTGACCGCCATGATGGCCACGCTGGTGGCGCAGGGCGACATGCACCCGGCGCTGGTGGACCGGCTGGTGCGCGCCGCACAGGAAATCCATTCCGGCCCGGTGCTGCTCAGCTCCGAACTGGAATTCCCCATGGCCGAGGGCACCATCCTGCCGATGAACTCGCAGGCCGAAACCCTGCTGCAGAAAGGCCCCAGCTATCTGGACCGGCACATGCCCTATTGGGTCGCGGCCCAGATCACCCGCGTCACCCTGCTTCTGGTGCCGCTGCTGGTGCTGCTGGTGCCCCTGATGCGCATGGTGCCCAGCCTGTACGAATGGCAGATGCGCGCCCGCATCTACCGCCGCTACAACCAGTTGGTGGCCATCGATCAGGAGGCCGAGGGCGCCATGACCGAAGCGCGCCGTGAAGAACTGTATGCCCAGCTGGATTCCATCGAACAGGAAGCCAAATCGGTGCAGGTGCCGTCGAAGTACCGCGAAAACGCCTATACCCTGCGGGTGCACATCGATCTTGTGCGTCGCAAGCTGAAGGATGCCGCCGCGGCCTGAAGCGTCAGCCTGCGACCTTCAGGACGATCTTTCCGATATGGGCGCTGCTTTCCATCCGCGCATGCGCATCGGCAGCGTCGTCCAGTGCGAACTCGCTGTCCATGACCGGCCCCAGGTCGCCGCTGCCCAGCAGCGGCCAGACCTTCTCCTCAAGCTGCCGCGCGATCTCGGCCTTGGCCGCATCGCTTTGCGGCCGCAGGGTCGAGCCGGTGATGACCAGCCGCCGCTTCATCACCTGCGCGAAGTTCAACTCCGCCTTGGGGCCTTCCAGAAAGGCGATCTGTACCAGCCGCCCCTCGGTCCGCAGGGCCCGGATGTTGCGCGGAATATATGAGCCGCCCACCATGTCGAGGATCACATGCGCGCCGCCGTCGGCCTTCAGCACCTCTACGAAGTCTTCCTCGCGATAGTTGATCGCGCGCTCGGCCCCCAGCCGCTCGCAGATGCGGCATTTCTCGGGCGTGCCGGCGGTGGTGAACACCCGCGCGCCAAAGGCCGTGGCCAGTTGGATCGCCGTGGTGCCAATGCCCGAGGACCCGCCGTGTACCAGCAGGGTCTCGCCCGCGCGCAGACCGGCCCGCATGAAGACGTTTGACCAGACGGTGAAGAAGGTCTCGGGCAGGCAGGCGGCCTGATCCAGCGTCAGACCGGCAGGCACCGGCAGCGCGTGATCGGCGGGTGTCGCCACGTATTCGGCATAGCCACCGCCGGGCAACAGGGCGCAGACGTGATCGCCCACCTGCCAGCGGGTCACCTCGGCGCCCACCGCCACGACCTCCCCCGCCGCTTCCAGCCCCGGCAAATCCGAGGCACCGGGCGGCGGGGCATAGGCGCCGGCACGTTGCAGGGCATCGGGGCGGTTCACCCCGGCCCAGGACACACGGATCAGAATGTCCGACGGACCCGGTTCGGGCATCGGCCGCGTCACCGTGCGCAGCACTTCGGGGCCGCCGGGCTGGGAAATCTCCACGGCGCGCATTGCGTCAGGCAGGGGCATGGGTCGGTTTTCCTTTCCGCCCCGTGCAGACCGGGGCGCTCAATTCCTGGGTTCGGACCAGCTTCCGGGCAAGTCCGTGTTCGGCACCCGTGTCGGTGCCTTGACCCAGCTTAGCGCCCAGTTCGGCCCGGCGAAAAGCGGTTTCAGCAACGGGTTCTTGTTGACCTGCGCCTTGAACTTCTCGAACTGCATTACGCCTTCGATGCGGCGATCCAGAAAAGCCCAGGTGCGGGCATATTCCGGGCTGTCATCGCCCAGCCAATACAGAACAGTCGAGGAATATACCGCGCTGAGGGTGGCGCGCTTGGTGTACCAGTTGATGTCGTCGGACGAATCCCCCAGCGCGGTCCAGATCGCATCTACTGTGTCCCAGACCGCCCTGGCGCCGTCGGCCGCGTAATTGGGCAGGGCAAACAGGGTTGCGCCCCGCCGCACCATCTCGCGATCCGTCACTGCCTCCAGCCGGAAGCGCACGGCGGCGGCGACCTTCTCGCGGAACTTCATTTCGCCCATGTCGGCGGCCCGGATCCGCCGCAGCATCTCCTCGTCGCCCATCTTGTGGTAATGCACCGCCAGATCTACCGCCCCTCGCGGGCAGATGCCGCGTGCCACCGCCGGTGCGATGCCCGATTCCCGCACCGCCGCCACGAAGGCGGACTCGGTCCAGCCGTCGAAGGGCACATGCGGTTCGATCGCCGCCAGAAGGGTATCTTTTACCTCGCGCGGGGTCTGCGTGGGTTGGGTCATGGGGTCCTCGGATGTCTCTGACGCTGCTAGACAACATAGGTGGCCTTTGCTATACGGCCACTTCCTGCGATTCATGCAACTTTAAACTAGGAAGGTGGTGACACCACTATGCAGGTCAGCGTTCGCGACAACAATGTCGATCAGGCCCTCCGCGCCCTGAAGAAGAAACTTCAGCGCGAAGGCGTGTTCCGCGAAATGAAGCTCAAGCAGCATTTCGAGAAACCGTCCGAGAAGAAAGCACGCGAGAAGGCCGAGGCCATCCGCCGTGCCCGCAAACTCGCCCGTAAAAAGGCGCAGCGCGAAGGTCTTCTTTAAGTCTTTCGACAGCGAACCGGCGGCATTGTCGCCATGACGACCCCCGTGGCTTCCGCCCGGGGGTTTGTTGTTTTCAGGGCCTCCCGTGCTGCCGTGCTGGTGTTTTCCCCCCATCTGCGGCAAGGTTCCGGGGTCTTGCTGCCATTCGGCACCCTTTGGACCGTTCCCATGCCAAACCCCGGACGCCCCTTTTCCTGGGCCGGACTGCTTATGCGTCTGGTCCTGCTGCTGGCGCTGATCCTGGCCGCCCGGCATACCAGCGACTGGGTGCTTGCGCATCTTCCGGGCGCATTGGCCGAGGGCGCGCACCCGCTGCGCCACGGTCTGGTCTGGGGGGCGATGCTGGCCTATGTGGTGCTGTTGATGATCCCCTTCGTTCCGGGGGTCGAGATCGGGCTGGGGCTGATGATGGCCCTCGGTGCCGGGATTGCACCGCTGATCTACCTGTGCACGGTGCTGGCGCTGACACTAGCCTTCCTGATCGGCCGCTGCCTGCCGGAAACCCGCGTCATCGCGCTGCTGTCGCGCCTCCGGCTGACCCGCATGGCCGACCTGCTGCGCCGGTTGCAACCGCTGGACACCGAAGCCCGCCTTGCCATCCTGACGCGCTCCTCGCGGCCCCGGCTGCTGTCGTGCCGGTTCGTGATCCTTGCCGTGGCGCTGAACCTGCCGGGCAACTTCGTCATCGGCGGCGGCGGCGGCATCAGCCTGATCGCCGGGTTCTGCCGCCTGTTCTCGTTGCATGGCTTTGTCCTGACCGTTGCCCTCGCCGTGGCCCCGGTGCCGGTCGCGATCTTTCTCTTTGGCTGAAATACTCAATCGAAATCCCGGGCCGGCCCTTCGGATCTGCACAGATGCTCTGCACCCCTGCACCTTACATTCGTGTCCCCTGCGCATAGGTTATCGGCAACAAGAAGAAGGATCTGTCATGACCGTTCACAGCACGTTTTCCGATCTCTCCCAGTTTCTGATCACCCAACGCTGGCCCGCCAGCGATCCGACGGTCCTGCAGCTGTATTCCCTGGGCACGCCCAACGGGGTGAAGGTCTCCATCGCGCTGGAGGAACTGGGCATCGCCTACGAGGCGCACCGCGTCACGCTGGCGCCCGAGGATGTGAAAAGCCCCGAGTTCCTGTCGCTCAACCCGAACAACAAGATCCCGGCGATCCTGGACCCCAATGGGCCCGATGGCACGCCGATCGCCCTGTTCGAAAGCGGTGCCATCCTGATCTACCTGGCCGAGAAGTCGGGCAAACTGCTGGGCCAGACCGCGTCGCAGAAATACGACGTCCTGAAATGGCTGATGTTCCAGATGGGTGGCGTCGGGCCGATGTTCGGGCAGTTGGGCTATTTCCACCGCTACGCAGGATCCGAGATCGAAGACCCCCGCCCGCGCGAGCGTTACGTCGCCGAGGCCAAACGCCTTCTGAACGTGCTCGACACCCAGCTTGCGGATCGTGACTGGATCGCTGGCGACTATTCCATCGCCGACATTGCCATCGCGCCGTGGCTGGAAGCGCTCGACCGATTCTACAAGGCGGGCGAACTGGTCGGCATGTCCGACTTTGGAAACGTCACGGCCTACCTCGACCGTTTCAACGCGCGCCCCGCCGTGCAACGCGGCTGGGCCGTGCCCGCAGATCCCAACGCCTGAAGCTGCACCGCCCGGCCCGTGCCGGGCCGCGGCCGGGCACCGCGAAGGGGCTTGCCCCTTCCGGGCCCGGGCGCTCGCCCTCAACGCACAGGCCCGACCTGCGATAATACGCGCATCCGGATTACCGGCTTTTTCCGGTGGCACTGCCGCGCCCGCGCGCTAAGGTTTCACCGGCATTCAGGGGCAGGGCAGTCATGTCGCGACTTCGCAGTTTTTTCGAGTTTTTCATCCCCATCGCGTCGGGTCTGGTGTTGGGGGTCTTTCTGGGCGCCCTTCTGGGGGTCTGGAAACTGCCGCCCTATCCGCAGATCCAGCAGGCAATCCAGACCGCCCGCACGCTATACGCCGAAGGCAAGGCCATGGTCGGCGTCGCCCCGGTGCAGCACCTGGCCCCCCTGCGGGACCAACCACCCGGCATCAGCGTGCCCCTGCCCGATCAGGTCCAGCCCGGCGTGACCTTTCTGGTCAGCCTGTTCGACGGCGATTTCACCGCCCGGCTTTACGCGGCCGATGGCGCGCAGTTGTACCAATGGCCCATCGACCTGTTCGAGGTCGATTTCGACGAAAAGGCCCACAAGTTCCACACCCTGATCCACGGCGCGCATCTGTACGAGAACGGCGACATCCTGGCCAATCTGGATGGCCAGGGCCTGATGCGCATTTCCCGGTGTGGCGAGATCGTATGGCAGAACGCGCTGCGCCCGCATCATGCCATCGACATTGCCCCCGACGGTACCATCTGGACCCCGGCCAGCGGCGAGATGGAGGTGGAACCCCGCCTTGCCGATACGCCCCTGCGCTTTGACCGGGTGCGTGGCTTTTCTCCCGACGACGGCGCCCTGCGCGAAGATCTGGATCTGAAGGATCCGCTGGTCCGCGCGGGATATCAGGGGATTGTGTCGGCGCTGCGCAACACGCCCACGGATGTGCTGCACGTCAATGACGTCGAAGTTCTGCGCCCCGAGATGGCCGATGCCTTCCCGCTGTTCGAGGCCGGCGACCTGATGATCAACGCGCGCAACAAGAACCAGATCTGGATCCTCGACGGCCAGACGATGGATCTGAAATGGTGGATGACCGGACCGATGAGCGGCGCCCATGATCCGGACTTCCAGCCCGATGGCACCATCACCCTGTTCGACAACCGCCCCCTGGCCGAGCCACGCGCCGATACCGGCTGGACCACCCTGCTGGGCGGCAGCCGCATCCTGCAGATCGACCCGGTCACGCGGGCCACGGCAACCCTCTGGCCGACCGAGGGCGGCGAGGATTTCTACACCCCGTTCCGGGGCAAGCACCAGATGCTGGACAATGGCAACGTGCTGATGGCCGAAACCGATGCCGGACGGGCGCTGGAACTGACGCCCGACGGGCAGATCGCCTGGCAATATGTGAACGCCTATGACGACACCCAGGTCGCGTGGATGATGTCGGCGATGAAATACCCCGAAAGCCACGCCGCCTTCGCCGCGCAGCCCTGCCCCTGATCCGGGACCGGGCCGCGCGCCGCCGGGGTCAGCCCGGCAGGTACCCGGTCAGCACGTAGCGCAGGATCTGCACCACCTGCTGCGGCGTCTCGGCCACGGCCAGTGCGGCGGCATCGACCTCTTTCAGCGGGTGCTGGTGATCGGCCCCATGCAGCACGATCAGCGACTTTCCAAGCGCGGCGGCATAGCCCGCGTCGAAGGCCGCGTTCCACTGCTTGTATTTCTCGCCAAAGCGCACGACCACCACATCGGCATCGGCAATGCCTTTGCGGGTGCGGATGGCGTTCACCTTGGCGCCCTTGTGGTCATGCCAGAACTTGCTGTCCTCGCCGCCCAGGATCGCCACGCCGCAATCGTCGCTGGCGTCGTGATCGGTGACCGGGCTGTCGAACTGCACGTCCAGATCCGAGGATCCCTCGACGATCTGTTCGCGCCAGTCAGTGTGGATCTCTCCCGAGAGGTAAACTTTCAATGCCATGCCATTCTCCCTTTGCTGCGCCTTTCCCTAAACCGGGGGGCGCGGCGCGCCAAGCCCCGCCTGGGGCGGTTTCCGGCGCGCCCGCCGGCCTAGCGCTTGCGCGCGACGATATAGCGGCTGGGGGGCCGGGCCGGATAGTTGCCGGTCTCGATGATGTCGAACCCTGCCGCAGTGGTCGCCTCTTCCAGTTCGGCGATCTTCAGAAAGTTGACCGCAGGGGCCTTGCCCAGCAGTTGCGCGATCGGCAGGGCCAGCAGCATGGCGCGGATTTTCAGCGGCGTGTTGCGGTCGGTCAGGCAGGGCGTCTTGGTGATCAGCAGCCCGCCGGGGGCCAGCAGCTCATGGGCACGGGCCATAACCGCGCGCGCATCCGGCACCAGGTGCAAAAGGTTGAGCCCCAGAACCGCATCGAACGGCCCCTCGACCCCTGCGGCCAGCGCGTCGCACTGGCGAAACGCCAGGTTGTCCGCGCCCTGCACGGTGGCCTTGTCGCGCCCGATGCCGATCATCGCGCCGGACAGATCCGTGGCCAGATAGCTGCCGACCCCATCGGCCAGTTGCAACGCGGTAGAGCCGGTGCCGCAGCCCAGTTCCAGCACCCGGTCACTGTCGCGCAGATAGGATCGGGTGCGGTCCAGCGTGTAGGTGTAAGCATCCATGTCCCGGATCCGGGACTTGGCGTAGCCGGGCGCGACTCCGTCCCAGAATTGTGTAGCGTCTTTCATGTGAACCCTCATGCAATGTCTGCACGCAGCATACTCATACGAAAACCCCGGAAGAATTGCCGAAATTCGTGGATACGTTATACAGATTTGCATGAAAGATCCCCTCGCGAACTTTGACTGGACCCGCGCGCGCGCTTTTCTGGCCACGGCTGAGGAAGGCTCGCTGTCAGCCGCCGCGCGCAAGCTGGGGTTGACGCAGCCGACGCTGGGCCGACAGGTGGCCGCGCTGGAGGAAGAACTGGGCGTGTTGCTGTTCGAACGGGTGGGAAAATCGCTGACGCTGACCCGCGCCGGGGCCGACCTGCTGGAGCCGGTGCGCGCCATGGGCGAGGCCGCGACACGCGTGGCGCTGGCAGCCTCGGGGCAGGCGCAATCCATTGACGGGCTGGTGCGGATCACCGCGTCGGATATCTTCTCGGCCTACCATCTGGTGCCGATCCTTGGCGAATTGCGCCGGCAGGCCCCGATGCTGGAAATCGATGTCATCGCGGTCAATGACATTCGCGACCTGATGCGCCGCGAGGCCGATGTCGCCATCCGCCATGTGCGCCCGAGCCAGCCCGATCTGGTCGCGCGGCTGCTGGGCGAGGCCTCGGCCAGCCTTTACGCCGCGCCCGACTATCTGCGCACCCGTGGGCGGCCGCAGCGGGTCGAGGATCTGGCTGGGCATGATTTCATCAGTTTCGGCGATCCCGCCATGATGCGCGATCATCTGCAGGGCCTCGGCTATCCGGTGGCGCGCGAGAACTTCAAGCTGAACTCGCAAAACGGGCTGGTGGCCTGGGAATGCGTGCGGCGGGGGCTGGGCATCCTGATGATGTCGGATGCCGTCGGGCAGGCGTCGGGAATGGTTCGGCTGCTGCCGCAGGTGGAGCCGCTGAAGTTTCCGGTCTGGCTGACCACCCATCGCGAGATCCACACCAGCCGCCGCATTCGGCTGGTCTTTGACCTGCTGGCCCGGCATCTGGAGATTGCCTGAAACACGGGTTTCCCTTGGTGACCTGCGTGTCCTGTCTCATGCTGGCGCTGTGAAAAGGAGACCAACATGACAATTGCAACCATTACGCTGGCCCTGGTTCTTGGGGCCATCGTGTCGATCTATTTCCCGATGATCGCGCGGTCGGCTCAGATCCTGGGCTCGGGATCATTGGCCAATGTGCCCTTCTTCGCCATCGCTTTTGTCAGTTCGGTCGCCATCGCACTGGCGACCGGCAGCCGTGCGGCGGATTTCCAGAAGATCGGCACCGTTCCGCTGTGGCTGCTGAGCGCCGGAATCATGAGCGCGGGGATGATCCTGGGATCGTCCTACCTGATCCCACGGCTGGGGCTGGGGGTGTTCTTTGTGCTGCTGGTGTCGGGCCAGGTTCTGGCCGGGATGGTCTTTGGCCAGCTTGGGCTGTTCGGCATGGCGCAATCGCCGCTGAGCCTGTCCAAGCTGCTGGGCGCGGCCATGGTGATCGGCGGCGTGACGCTGATCACGCTGAAATAGCCGGCGGGGGGGCAGCGCCTGACCGCCCCATCGAGGGGCGGTCAGGCGCGGTCCGGTGCAGGATGCCCCGGACCTGCCCTGCGGCTGACCACCGGCCCTAGCCGCGCAGGGTGCCGCCCGTGGCCTTGGACACCTTTGCGATGATCTTGTCGGCCACGGCTTCGATGTCCTTGTCCTTGAGCGTCTTGTCGGTGGGTTGCAGCCGCACCGAGATGGCAAGGGATTTCTTGCCTTCGCCCATCTGCGCCTGCGCCTTCTCGCCCCGGAATTCGTCAAACACGTGGACGCTTTCGATCAGCGCCTTGTCGGCCCCGGCAGCGGCATTGACCAGCGTCAGCGCCTCGACCCCGTCATCGACGACGAAGGCAAAGTCGCGCTCCACCGCTTGCAGATCGTTCAGCACCAGCGCCGGGCGGGTCGCGCCCTTGGCCTTGGGGAAGGGCACGGCGGCCAGGTGGATGGCAAAGGCCACGGCGGGGCCCTTCACATCCATGGCTTCCAGGGTGCGCGGGTGCAATTCGCCAAAGCCTGCCAGAACCTTCTTCGGCCCAAGGCAGATCTTGCCCGACCGCCCCGGATGCCACCAGCCGTTCATGCCGCGCAGGATCTGCGCCTTGGCAGGCGCGCCGATGGCCGCAAGGATCGCCTCGGCATCGGCCTTGGCGTCAAACACATCCACCGGACGGCGTTCGGTGCCGACCTGACGCGCGGCGGTCTGGCCGACCAGCAGGCCGGTGATCTGCACTTCCTGCTCGTCCGGCTCTCCACCGTGGAACACCGGACCGGCCTCGAACAGCGCCAGATCCAGAAACCCGCGCGCCTGGTTGCGTGCTGCCGCCTGCAGCAGGCCGGGCAGCAGCGAGGGGCGCATGTGGCTCATCTCGGAAGAGATTGGGTTGGCCAGCATGGTGGCATCGCTGCCGCCGCCGAACAATTCGGCCGAGACCTGATCGATGAAGCTGTAGGTCACGCATTCGTTGTAGCCGCGGGCCGCCGCCGCCCGGCGCGCCGTGCTTTCGCGCTTCTGCATCGGCGTCAGGATCGGGCGGGCAATGCGCGGCGTGGGCCGGGTCAGGGGCTTGCCTTCCAGACGGGTCAGCGAGGCCACGCGCGCGACCTCCTCGACCAGATCGGCTTCGCCTTGCACATCCGGGCGCCAGCTGGGCACCTGCGCCATGTCGCCGTCCATCACGAAGCCAAGGGCCTCCAGCGTCGCGCGCTGGGTCTCGGCCGGGATCGTCATGCCCACCAGAGATTGCACCCGGTCGGTGTCCAGCTTGTAGGCGCGTGCCACATCCGGAACCGCGCCGGCGGTCACGACTTTGGACGCCTCGCCACCGCAGAGTTCAAGGATCATCGCGGTGGCCTGTTCGATGGCCTGCCCGTTGAAGGCCGGATCGATGCCGCGTTCGTTGCGATAGCGCGCGTCGGAGTTGATTTTCAGGGCGCGTCCCGTGCGGGCGATCTGGATCGGCTCCCAGACGGCGGCTTCGAGAAAGACATTCACGGTCTCCTCGGTGCAGCCGGTCGGCAAGCCACCCATGATGCCCGCGATGCTCTCGACGCCGCTGTCGTCGGAAATCACCACCATACCCGGCTCCAGCGTGTAGTCTTTCTCGTCCAGCGCGGTCAGGGTCTCGCCGCCTTCGGCGTGATGCACCCGCAGGTTGCCGCTGACCTTGTCGGCGTCGAAGACGTGCAGGGGCCGGTTCTGGTCGTAGGTGAAGAAGTTGGTCACATCCACCAGCGCCGAGATCGGGCGCAGCCCGATGGCCTTGAGCCGCGCCTGCAGCCACGCCGGGCTGGGACCGTTCCTGACCCCCCGGATCAGCCGCCCCTGGAACAACGGCGCCTCATCCAGCGTGCCTGCATCAATGGTCACGCCGATGGGGCTGTCGAAAGTGCCCTCGACCGTGACATCCTTGGCCGGTTTCAGGGTGCCCAGCCCGCGCGCCGCCAGATCGCGGGCGATGCCGCGCACGCCAAGCGCATCGGAGCGGTTGGGGGTAATGGCGATCTCGACTACAGGGTCGACCTTGGCGGGATCGTTGGCCGCCAGCCAGTCGATGAAACGCTCGCCGATCTCGCCCGAGGGCAGTTCGATGATGCCGTTGTGCTCGTCCGAAAGCTCCATCTCGCGCTCGGAACACATCATGCCATGGCTTTCGACGCCGCGGATCTTGCCGACCTGGATGGTCATGTCGAGGCCGGGAATATAGGTGCCGGGACGCGCCAGCACCACGGTGATGCCTTCGCGGGCATTGGGCGCACCGCAGACGATCTGGGTCTCGCCGCTGTCGGTGGCGACCTGACAGACCCGCAGCTTGTCGGCGTCGGGATGCTTCTCGGCCTTCACCACCTTGGCCAGCGTGAAGGCGCCCAGCCGGTCGGCGGGATTGACGACTTCTTCGACCTCGAGCCCCAGATCGGTCAGGGTTTCGGCGATCTCGTCCACAGTGGCCGTGGTGTCGAGATGCTCCTTGAGCCAGGAGAGGGTGAATTTCATGGCGAAAGCTCCGTGCGGTCGTTCGCGTTGCGCTTACCGCAGGCAGGGGCGGATGTGAAGCGCAGGCGGGAAGAGTTGGAGGCTGCGCCCCTGCCCGCCCGGCGGAAACGACGGGGTGCGGCGGCGCGGGTCAAGGGAGGGGAGCCCCGGTCAGATCAGGCCCGATTGGCTGACGGCGAAAAGGGCGGCCAGCCCACCGGCCACCAGCGACAGCAGGCCAGCGGTGCGCCAGAGGCTGGCGGCGCGCTGCTCGGCGGCGGCTTCGGCCTGACGTTCGGCCAGCAAGCGCTCGAAATGTGCCCGTTCCTCGTCCAAAGCGCGGGAGACCTTGTCGCGTTCGACGGCCAGGGCATCCTGCTCGGCCCGCAGTGCTGCGCGGCCCGCATCCAGATCGTCGCGCAGGTCGCGCAGCCGATCCTGCACTTCGGACAGGGATTTCTGGGCCTGAACCAGCTCTTGCTTGCCCCGGAACACCGCGTCGCGTTCGTCATGGGCGGCTTTCTGGGCGGTGCGCAACTGGTCCTGCTCGGCCTCCAGCAACCGCTTGCGATCGTTCAGCGCGTCGAATTCCAGTTCCTTCAGCACCAGCACGCCGCGTGGCCCGACCTGCAGGTCGCGGACCTCCATCACCGTCACGGTGCCGGCGATCAGCCGCTTTTTCTGCATCTCGCGCAGGGTGTCCTGCAACCTGTGCCAGCAATGGTCGGCATCTTCGCCGGGTGCGGGCGCCATGTCGAAGAAACCCGGCGCTTCGGACCAGAACAGCGACAACGCCGTGTCGGGGAGGTCCGTCTCGGCGTGCCAATCCAGAATGCGCTGCAAGATGCGACGTTCCAGATCAAGGCCGTCGTGTATCACTGGCTGAGACCTCCGTGCAGGGTCGGCCGGTCCAGCGCGCTGAACCCGTAATGGCGCAGCCAGCGCAGATCACTGTCGAAGAAGGCGCGCAGATCGGGGATGCCGTATTTCAGCATCGCCAGCCGGTCGATCCCCAAGCCGAAGGCAAAGCCCTGCCACTGGTCGGGATCCACGCCCGCGGATTTCAGCACATGCGGATGCACCATGCCCGAACCCAGAACCTCCATCCAGCCGTCGCCTTCGCCGATGCGCAACTGGCCATCGACCCAGGAGCACTGGATGTCGACCTCGGCCGAGGGTTCGGTAAAGGGGAAATGGCTGGCCCGGAACCGGGTCTTGATGCCGTCGATCTCGAAGAAGGCGGCGAAGAACTCCTCCAGCACCCACTTCAGGTGCGCCATCGAGATGTCCTTGTCGATGGCCAGACCTTCGATCTGGTGAAACATCGGCGTGTGGGTCTGGTCATAGTCCGACCGATAGACCCGGCCCGGCGCGATCACCCGGATCGGCGCGCCGGTTTTCTCCATCGCGCGGATCTGCACCGGCGAGGTATGGGTGCGCAGCACATGCGGCGGGCGATTGTCGCCACCGTCGCGATGCATGTAGAACGTGTCGAACTCCTGCCGCGCGGGATGGTGCGGCGGGATGTTGAGCGCGTCGAAATTGTACCAGTCGCTTTCGATCTGCGGCCCTTCGGCCACGGCGAATCCCAGATCGGCGAAGATGGCGCTGATTTCCTCGGTCACCTGGCTGATCGGATGCACGCTGCCCATGGGCCGCCCGGCGGCGCGTCCGGGCAGGGTCACGTCGAGCCATTCGTCGCGCAGGCGCGCGTCCAGCGCGACATCGGCCAGCGCGGCCTTGCGCGCGGCCAGGGCCGAGTTGATCTCATCCTTCAGCGCGTTCAGCTTCGGGCCCGCGACCTGCCGTTCTTCGGCGGTCATCTTGCCCAGCTCGCGCATCTTCAGATTGATCTCGCCCTTCTTGCCCACAGCCTGAACCCGCAGCGATTCCAGCGCGGATTCGTCCGCCGCGTCGGCAATGGCGGAAAGATACTTGTCCCGAAGATCGTCCATCGATGGCCCCTGTGGTCTGCTCTCCAGCCTGCTAGCCGTCCGCGCCGCCGATGACAAGGTGGTAGGCCGCCGTTCACGCGTGGTGAAGACAGGCTTGGGGGCGGCCAGGTCCGGAAGGGAAATTTGCGCGCAGCGGGATTGCGGGCGCACACCCCTGCCAGTTCGCCGGATGCCGGCGAACATGGGCAGGGGGCACCCGGTTACTCGTTAACAAACACCGAAATACACTCTCAGGTTGTACCTTTGCTGAACAAAGAGTTTCTGACAAGCGTTTATATTCAGTGTGTTGTCGATTGACCCCAGTCCGCGGACTGCATTTCGCGCAATCGGCTGGCCGTGCGTTCGAATTCGAACGACCCGGCGCCGTCCAGATACAGACGCTCTGGCTCTTCCGCGGCGCTCATGACCAGCTTGACGCCGGCCTCGTAGAGCGCGTCGATCAGGGTGACGAAACGCTTGGCCTCGTTGAACTTCGAGGAATCAAGCCGTGGCACGTCTTCCAGGATCAGAACCCGCACCGCATCGGCCACCGCAAGGTAATCCGCCGGGCCAAGCATGGCGCCGCAAAGATCCCAGAAGCTGGCCCGCGCCACCCCGTTGCGGAAGCGCGGCAGCAGCACCTGCCGCCCCTTGACGGTCAGCACCAGCCCGGCGGACTCGGCCGCATGGGTGCCGCGCGCCAGCCCGGCGGCGGCGGCCTCGGTTCGGGCGGCCCGGATGCGTTCGATGGGCGCGCCGGTCATGTCCTGCCAGATCCTGTCGATGGCTGCGCGGGCGGAGTCGTTGGCGGGATGGAAATAGACTTGTTCGCCCGACAGCCGGTCCTGGCGATAGTCGGTGGGACTGGCCAGTTCCCAGATCACCAGATGCTTCTTGATTTCCTCGATGAACGGCAGGAACAACTGCCGGTTCAGCCCGTTCTTGTAAAGCTCGTCCGGATGCCGGTTCGAGGTGGTCACGATCACCACGCCAGCGGCAAAGAGCCGTTCGAACAGGCGGCCCACCAGCATCGCGTCGGTGATGTCGGTGATCTGCATCTCGTCGAAGGCCAGCAGGCGCACCTCGGCGGCGACCTTGTCGGCCACCGGTGCCAGCGCATCCTCGACCCCGCGCTTGCGGGCTTCGGCCATGCCGGCGTGCATTTCCTGCATGAAGGCGTGAAAATGTACCCGGCGCTTGGGCACGGGCACATGGGTAACGAACAGGTCCATCAGGAAGGATTTGCCACGCCCCACCCCGCCCCACAGGTACAGCCCCTTGATCTTTTCGGGCTTGGCACCGCCCAGCCCGAAAAGCCCGCGTTTGGGCGGCGGGGCCTGCAAGGCGGTACGGATGCGCTCGAACTCGGGCAGCACGGCCTCCTGGGCCGGATCGGGACGGATGGTGCCCTCGTCGGCACGGGTCGAATAGATGTAGCGCAGCTCGGTCATGGCACTGGCCTAGCGGCTGTTGCGATCAAAGAAAACCGTCCCGATGCGCGCAGGTCCGGCGGAACCGGAAAGGGAGCCCTCCCGCCCCCTTCGGCCGGACGGCCTGCCAGGGGTTGGGCCGGGCGCCGCGCCTGCGGCGCGGCGCGGGTGCGCCCTTGCTTCCCGGTTGCCCCTTGCACCTCGGGGGCGGTTTTTCCTATCTGAAGGGCACCCAAGACGAGAGCCGTTGCCCATGCGCCCCTTGCTGACCGCCCTTGCCCTGAGCCTTGTTCTGGCCGTCCCGCTGGCCCCGCCCACCCATGCCGACACGGAAGTTCCGGGCTCGCAGGCGCAGATGCAGTTGTCATTCGCGCCGGTGGTCAAGGCGGCGGCCCCGGCGGTGGTCAACATCTATGCCAAGCGCGTGGTGGCGCAGCGGGTCAGCCCCTTTGCCGACGATCCATTCTTCTCGCAGTTCTTCACACCCTACAGCCGCAGCGTGCCGCGGGTGCAGAACTCGCTGGGATCGGGCGTCATCGTCTCGCCCGACGGGCTGGTGGTGTCGAATCATCACGTCGTCGGCGACGCCTCCGAGATCCGCGTCGTGCTGTCGGATCGGCGCGAGTTCGACGGCGAGATCCTGCTGTCGGACCCCGAATCGGATGTGGCCATCATCCGGCTGCAGGAGGCCGCCGATCTGCCCGCCCTGACCTTCGGCGATTCCGACGCGGCCGAGGTCGGCGATCTGGTGCTGGCCATCGGCAACCCCTTCGGCGTCGGCCAGACCGTGTCCAGCGGCATCGTCTCGGGGTTGGCACGGTCGGGCGGCGTGCCGGGGCTGCGCGACAGTTATTTCCTGCAGACCGATGCGCCGATCAACCCCGGCAACTCGGGCGGCGCGCTGGTGGACATGGCCGGGCGGCTGATCGGCATCAACACGGCGATCCTGACCCGCTCGGGCGGCTCGAACGGCATCGGATTCGCCATCCCCGCCAACCTTGTGCGGCAATACGTGACCCAGGCGCAGGACGGGGCGACCCGTTTCGCGCGGCCCTGGGCGGGGATGGAGTTACAGCCGGTGGACGCAGCCCTGGCCGAAGCCCTGGACCAGCCGGTGCCGCGCGGGCTGCTGGTCACCCGGTTGCACGACCAAAGCGCCTTTGCCCGCGCCGGCCTGCGGCCCGGCGATATCCTGATGGCGCTGGACGGGCTGCCCACCGATGCGCCGGTGGAACTGGACTATCGGCTGGCCACCCGGGGGCCGGGGCGCGCGGTGACCGCACAGCTGCATCGCAAGGGTCAGGACCTGCAAGTCGACGTGGTGCTGGAGATCGCGCCCGACACGCCGACCTCCCCACCCCAGACCATCACCGCGCGCACCCCGTTCAACGGTCTGACGGTGGCCGAACTGACCCCCCGGCTGCTGGAGGACCTCAACCTTGGGCTTGAGGCGCGCGGCGCCGTGGTGGTCGCGGCACGCGGCCCGGCCCAACGCAGCGGCCTGCGCCCCGGCGACATCATCACCGGCGTCAACGGCACCCCGGTGACCGATCCCGAACAGCTGGCGCGGCTGTTGTCGCAGCGGGCCAGCGGCTGGGATCTGCGCCTGCGCCGCGACGACCGCGATCTGGTACTGCGCCTGCGCGGCTGAGCAGGCACCGGGCCCGCCGCTGATCGACCCCATCACAAGCTTTGATTTGACCAGCGCCCGCGCGCGCGGCAAATGTCGGCGGGAAGGAGCCGCCGATGTCCCAGCCTCGCCTGATCACCCCCGTCCTTGTCGCCGGCTGCCTGATCCTGATGATCAGCTTCTCGATCCGCTCGGCCTTTGGCGTGTTCCAGATCCCGATCGCGACCGAATTCAACTGGCCGCGTGCCGAGTTTTCGCTGGCCATCGCGATCCAGAACCTGGCCTGGGGCTTTGGCCAACCGATCTTCGGCGCGCTGGCCGAAAAGATGACCGACCGCAAGGCGATCATCCTGGGCGCGCTGGTCTATGCCGCCGGGCTGGTGCTGTCGTCCTTCGCGGTGACACCCGAGGCGCATCAGATGCTGGAGATCCTGGTGGGCTTCGGCATCGCCGGCACCGGGTTTGGGGTCATCCTCGCTGTGGTCGGCCGGGCCAGTTCGGATGAAAACCGCTCGATGTCGCTGGCCATCGCCACCGCGGCAGGCTCGGCCGGGCAGGTCTTCGGGCCGCCGGTGGCGCAATGGCTGCTGAGCTTTCTGTCATGGCAAGAGGTGTTCCTGGTCTTCGCAGTGGTGGTGCTGGCTTCGCTGGCGGTGCTGCCGATGATGAAAGCGCCCACCGTCAGCCGGACGGAGCTGGAAGAATCGATGGGCACGATCCTGAACCGGGCATTTCGCGATCCGACCTATACGCTGATCTTTCTCGGCTTTTTCTCCTGCGGCTATCAGCTGTCCTTCATCACCGCCCATTTCCCGGCATTCGTGACCGAATTGTGCGGGCCGATCGACCCCGGCGGGTTGCTGGCGGGCATGGGAATTACGACCACCTCGGCACTGGGGGCGGTGTCGATCTCGATGATCGGGCTGGCCAATATCGCGGGCACGCTGGCGGCGGGCTGGGCCGGCAAGCGCTATTCCAAGAAATACCTGCTGGCCTGGATTTATGCCGGGCGCACGGTGATCGCGGCCTGGTTCATCCTGACCCCAATCACCCCGGCGTCGGTGCTGATCTTTTCAGGGCTGATGGGGGCGCTGTGGCTGGCCACGGTGCCGCTGACCTCGGGGCTGGTCGCCCATATCTACGGCCTGCGCTACATGGGCACGCTGTACGGCGTGATCTTCTTCTCACACCAGTTGGGATCGTTCATGGGGGTCTGGCTGGGCGGCAAACTCTATGACCTGACCGGCGGCTACGAGGTCGTCTGGTGGGTCGGCGTCGGGGTCGGCGCGTTCAGCGCCATCATCCACCTGCCGATCCGCGAGCGGCCCTGGCAGGCGGTCCCCCGCGCCGCCTGACCCAAAAGCCGTCAGCCGCCGGACACCGGCAATCCATGTGCCCGCAAGGCCGCGTGCCAGCCCGCGACACCGTCAAACAGATGCGTCTGCCAGCCGCGCGCCTGCGCGGCGCGGATGTTGTCGATCCGGTCGTCGGTGAACAGCAACCGCTCGGGGGCGATGCCGCAATCGGCCTCGACCTGCGCATAGATCCCGGCGTCGGGCTTGATGATCCCCATGTGTCCCGAGATATAGCGCCGGTCGAATTCATCCAGAAACTCATACCGCGTGCGCGCCAGTTCAAACGACCCGATCCCGAAATTGGTCAGCGCAAACACCGGCACCCCCGCCGCCCGCAAGTCGCGCAGCAAGGCGATGGAGCCTTCGATGCGCGGCTGCGCCAGATCCAGCCAGTTGTCGTGCCACATGCGGATTTCGTCCCGGAATGCGGGATACTGTTCGGCGGTATCATAGATGGTGGCGCGGAAATCGCCGCCGCGATCGACCTCGTCGTTCATGCCGTGCAGATCGACGGCGGCGAACATGGCCTTGCGCCGCTCCTCGCCCACGACCCGGTCGTAATAGGTCTCGGGCTGCCATTCGATCAGCACATTGCCGATGTCGAAGATCACCGCGTCGATACTCATGATTTCACCCTTTCTTGGCCGCCGCCAAGGCCCCGTCCAGCGCCTGAAGGAACCGCGACCGATCGGCTTTCGAAAACCCGCGCCCGCTGCCCTGCAGGAACGGGTCCGAGGCGCGCAGGTCCGCCATCAGGTCCCGCGTCGCCAGCCGTGCGCCGATATTGGCCAGGCTCAGCGCCGCGCCATCGTGTTGCAGGACCTGCGCCCCGGCCTTCAGGCATTTGTCCGCCAAAGGCAGATCCGAGGTCACCACCACGTCGCCGGCGCCGCAATTCTCGGCAATCCACATGTCGGCCTTGTCCGGGCCGTCGTCGACGAAGACATGGCGCACCAGTGGATTGGCCGAGGGGCGCAGCCCGCCGTTGCAGACCAGTACCATCTCGACCCGGTGGCGCGTGGCCACCCGTTCGGCCTCGGCCTTCACCGGGCAGGCATCGGCGTCGATGAAAAGAGTCACAGATCCAGCGCATCCGCATGGAAGGCCATATGCGCCTCCATGAAGCTCGACATGAAGAAATAGCTGTGATCATAGCCCTTCTGGAAACGGAACACCCCGTCCTGCCGCCGCGCGGCCATGGCCTCGGCCAGCGTCTCGGGGTGCAGCAGGTCCAGAAACTGGTCGTCGGTGCCCTGGTCGATCAGCACCGGCCCGTCGAACCCATGTTCGCGCATCAGCAGGCTGGAATCATACGCCTTCCAACTGGCCTCGTCCTCGCCGAGATAGGCGGTGAACTGCTTGCGGCCCCAGTCCGAAACCATGGGATTGGCAATCGGCGCAAAGGCCGACACCGAAGCAAAGCGCCCCGGGTGCCGCATCGCCACTGTCAGCGCCCCATGCCCGCCCATGGAATGACCGGTGATGGCCTGGCGATCCATCTCGACGGGGAAATGATCTTCGATCAGCCGGGGCAATTCGCCGGTCACATAGGACCACATGCGGAAATGCGGATCCCAGGGTGCCTGGGTGGCATCGACATAGAACCCGGCCCCCTGCCCCATGTCGAAGCCCGTGTCATCGGCCACATCGGAGCCCCGCGGCGAGGTGTCGGGAAAACACACCGCCATGCCCAGTTCGGCCGCGTATTTCTGCATGCCGGCCTTGGTCATGGCGTTTTCATGGGTGCAGGTCAGCCCCGACAGGTACCACAACAGCGGCACCTTGCTGTGCGCGGCTTCCGGCGGCAGGTACAGCGCGAAGGTCATCTCGCAGCCGCAGGTCACCGAAGGATGGGCATAGACCCCTTGAACGCCGTCAAAGGCGCGGTTTTCGGATACGGTTTTCATCGGCGGTGATCCTTGTGCTTGTGTGCCTCAACGGCTACCGCGCCGGGGCGCGTCGGGCAAGCCTCAGCCGCCGGTCAGCCAGGCGATCACCATGGGCACGGTCACCACGCTGACCAGCGTCGAGATCAGGATCGAAGCCGACACCCGCTGCGGCGCCACCCCATAGTGCTGCGCCAGCATGTAGACATTGCCTGCCACCGGCAGCGCCGCAGCGGCAATCACAACGGTGGCGGCGAAAGGCTCCACCGGGATCAGCACCAGCAGGGTGAAAGCCACCGCCGCCGGATGCAGCGCCAGTTTGCAGAACGACAGCCAGATCGCGACCTCGACCCGTTCCGCCGACTTGTCCGCCAGCGAGGCCCCGATGGCAAACAGCGCCCCCGGCGTCGCCGCCGCCCCAAGGATCACCACGAAGGACATGGCAGGGGCCGGCAGCGTCCAGCCCGAGGCCGACCACGCCAGACCGGCACAGATCGACACGATCATGGGGTTGCGCACCAGCCCCAGCCCCACCGAGCGCAGCGCCGACGGCCGCATTCGTCCGTCGCGGGCAAGGGTGATCAGGATGACGATCAACGAGGAAAACACGATCAGATCGACCGACAGGATCAGAAGCAGCGGGCCAATGGCGGCCTCGCCCAGAAGCATCACCAGCATCGGAATTCCCAGGAACCCGGTGTTGCCGATGACCGCGACCTGCGCCTCGACCGCCGCCTCCTGCATCCCGCGCCGCCGCATCAACGCCACAATGGTGGCCAGCAGGTACACCGCCAGGCAGGCCAGCAGATAGCCGGTCACGATGTCCCAATCCAGCACCGCCCAAAGATCCAGGTCCGCCGAAAACCGGAACAGCATCGCCGACAGGGCAAAATAGAAAACGAACCTGGTCAGCGCCGAGGTCGCCTCCGGCCCGAACATGCCACCGCGTGCCGCCGCATAGCCCAACCCGATCAGGGCAAAGAACGGAAGTGTCTGAAGAAAAACAGCCAACATGGAAATTCGGTAGCATGCGGCTTCAACGCTGACCAGCACTCTGGTTGCGGCGTTTGAACCGTTCGGTTTAGACTGATCCCCAGCGTGGGAGTGCACAGATCTTGAACAAGCATGACGCCCCGATCAAACGGGGCCGGAAATTCGATCAGGTCGTGGCCGGTGCCCGCGAGGTCTTCCTGCGGGAGGGATTCGAGGGCGCCAGCGTTGACAGCATCGCCCGCGCCGCAGGCGTATCGAAAGCCACGCTCTACAGCTATTTTCGCGACAAGCGGCTGCTGTTTCTGGAAGTGGCGCGGATGGAATGCCTGCGCCAGGCCGAAGCCGCCATGTCCCTGGCCACGCATGGCAGTGATCCCCGCGAGACTCTGACCGACATGGCGCGCCGGATCACCGATTTCACCCTGTCGGACTTCGGTCTCAAGGTGTTCCGCATCTGCGTGGCCGAGGCCGAGCGATTCCCGGAACTGGGCCGCACCTTCTATCAAAGCGGTCCCGAGGTCGCGCGCCAGCATCTGACCGACTACTTGCAGGCGGCCACCGCTCGCGGCGCGCTTCGGATCGACGATTGCCGCCTCGCTGCCGATCAATTCGTCGAACTCTGCCGCGCCGATCTGTTCTACCGCCGGGTGTTCAACCTGACCGACAACATCCAGCCCCAGGAGGTCACGCGGATCGTCGACGGCGCGGTGGACACCTTCCTGGCCCGCTACGCCCCGCGCCTCTGACCGCAGCCCTTCTTCTTGGCAAAAATACTCCCGCCGGAGGCGTCCCGCGGCTCAATCCAGGCAGCGCACCTCGAACTGGTTGCCCGCGCCCCGGCGCATCTCGAACATCTTCAGATCGGCCAGAAGATCGCTCAGCTTCTTCTTGCCATAGTTGCGCGGGTCGAAATCCGGATTGGCGGCGGTGATGTGCTGGCCGACCTGGCCCAGCGAATACCAGTCGTCATCCTGGTCGATGGCCTCCATGGCGCGATAGATCAGCGCCCGCGCATCCATCGGCTTGAGCTTCCTGGGCGCCGGCGTCGCGATCCCCGGCGCTGCCGGTTCGGCCTCGCCCGAGGTCAGGTTTTCCACGTAGATGAAGCGTTTGCAGGCGCGGCGGAAGGCTTCGGGGGTCTTCTGCTCGCCCATGCCGTAGACGTCGATCCCCTGTTCGCGGATGCGGCTGGCCAGTCGGGTGAAGTCGCTGTCCGAGGACACCAGCACAAAGCCGTCGAACCGGCCGGTGTGCAGGATGTCCATGGCATCGATCACCAGCGCGATATCCGAGCTGTTCTTGCCCCGCGTGTTGGCCGGGGACTGGATCGGCACGATCGCCAGATGCGCCAGCTTCTTTTGCCAGCCTTTCAGCCCGTCGCGCGAAAAATCTCCATAGATCCGCCGGATCGAGGATTCGCCGAAGCTGGCGATCTCTTCGAAGATCGCCTCGGCATAGCTGGCCGGCACGTTGTCGGCATCGATCAGCACGGCCAGCAGTTTGGTTCCAGTCTCAGGCATCAGGTTTCCACCAATTGTTTGTACATCACCAGCGCGTCCACATAGCCGTGGACCGGGTGACGGAAAGCGCCGGGCAAGCGGCCGACGGTTTCAAACCCGTCCCGCGCCCAGATCGCGATGGCCCCGGCATTGGTCGTGACCACGAAATTGAATTGCATGGCGCGAAAGCCCATCTCCCGCGCAACGGTTTGCGAGTGCGCCAGCATCGCCCCGGCCACCCCCTGTCCGCGCGCCTGCGGATGCACCACGAATCCCGCGTTGCACACATGCGCGCCGCCGCCGCCCTGGTTGGCCTTCACATAGAAGGTGCCCACCACGCCGGACGGCAGTTCGGCCACGTATACGCTCTTTTCCGGCGCGGTCCAGAAGGCAAGCGCCTTGGCGCGCGGGATATCCGCCGCCACCGTATAGGTGTCGCCTGCCCGAAAGGCCGGCTTCAGGATCGTCCACAGGGCTTCGGCATCGGCGGGGGTCGCCGGGCGCATTTTCAGGCTCATTCCTGCCCCTCTGTCTCGATATGGATCACCGCACCGCAATGCTTGCAATGCACCGCGTCGGAATCGTGCAGCACCAGCCCGCAGGTCTTGCAGGGCTCGCGCACCTTGCTGGGCCGGAACAGCACCTGCGCCAGCCGCAGGAACAGCGTCACCCCGAAGATCATCACCACCACCGAGATCAGCCGCCCGACCGTTCCCTGCAGGGTGATGTCGCCGAACCCGGTGGTGGTCAGCGCGGTGACGGTGAAATACAGCGCATCGGCGTAGTTGCCGATCTGCGGGTTGGTCTGGAACTGCGTGGCATAGACCAGCCCGGTCATGACGAACATGAACACCACAAGGTTGATTGCCGCGACGATGACCTCTTCATGTTTGCGAAACAGCGGAAAATCCATCCGCAGACGCCCCAGCAACTGATAGGTGCGCAGCAGCCGCAAGGTGCGCAACACCCGCAGGAAGCCCAGCCCCTCGCCCGCAAGCGGCGCCAGGAACGACACGATCGAGACGATGTCCACCCAGGTCATCGGCCGCAGCATGAACCGCAGCCGCCGGGTGTTGATGAACAGCCGCGCCAGGAAGTCGGCCAGGATCACCACCCCGAACACGGCGTCGATGGATTCCACCACCGGCCCATGATGGCTGAACGAGGTGGCGATCACGAAGGCGATGGTCACCAGATCGAAGATCAGCAGCCCATAGCGGAACCTGTGCGCCCGGGCCGTCGATCCGGTATAGAGCGCGCGCAGCCAATCCTTCAGCCGCGCCGCGCCGGATGGCCTGCCGGGTGTCGTGCTGTCACCGGTCACCGTGCCGCTCCGGCGGCCCGTGCCGGGATCAGTAGACCACGACCGAACGGATCGACTCGCCCGCGTGCATCAGGTCAAACCCCTTGTTGATGTCCTCCAACCCCATGGTGTGGGTGATCATCGGGTCGATCTCGATCTTGCCCTGCATGTACCAGTCGACGATCCTGGGCACATCGGTGCGGCCCCGCGCCCCGCCGAAGGCGGTGCCGCGCCAGACCCGCCCGGTGACCAGTTGGAACGGACGGGTGGAAATCTCGGCCCCGGCAGGCGCCACACCGATGATGACGCTTTCGCCCCAGCCCTTGTGTGCCGATTCCAGCGCCGTGCGCATCACGCCGACATTGCCGGTGGCATCGAAGGTGTAATCGGCGCCGCCGCCGGTCAGCTCGACCAGATGGGCGACCAGATCGCCCTCGACCTTGCCGGGATTGACGAAATCGGTCATGCCGAACTGCCTGGCCATGGGGATTTTGTCGTCGTTCAGGTCAACACCGACGATCTGGTCGGCGCCGGCCAGCCGCAGCCCCTGAAGGACGTTCAGCCCGATGCCGCCCAGCCCGAAGACGATGGCGCGGCTGCCGATCTCGACCTTGGCGGTGTTGATCACCGCGCCGATGCCGGTGGTCACGCCGCAGCCGATGTAGCAGATCTTGTCGAAGGGCGCGTCCTTGCGCACCTTGGCCAGCGCGATCTCGGGCAGCACCGTGTGGTTGGCGAAGGTCGAACAGCCCATGTAGTGCAGGATCGGCGTGCCATCGAGCATCGAGAACCGCGAGGTGCCATCGGGCATCAGTCCCTGGCCCTGCGTCGCGCGGATCGACTGGCACAGGTTGGTCTTGGGGTTCAGGCAATAGTCGCACTCGCGGCATTCGGGCGTGTACAGCGGAATCACATGATCGCCGGGGACCAGCGAGGTGACACCGGGGCCGACCTCCAGCACCACGCCCGCGCCTTCATGGCCCAGAATCGCCGGGAACAGCCCCTCGGGGTCGGCGCCCGACAGGGTGAATTCATCGGTGTGGCATATGCCGGTGGCCTTGATCTCGACCAGGACTTCCCCGGCCTTCGGACCCTCAAGGTTCACGTCCATGACCTCAAGCGGCTTTCCGGCCTCGACGGCGACAGCGGCGCGTGTACGCATGTGAAACTCCCTGCTGTGTTTGCGCAGAAGAATGTTCCAAAAGACACAGCTTTACAACGATCTCCTGCCCCATGGCTTGCGCAGGATGTTCCGGGACGGCAGGTTGCGGGTCAAAACGAGGCTTGCCATGCGCGTCACCATTTCGATTCTCTTCCCCGGTCTGTCCCTGCTGGCTCTGGCCGCTTGCGAACCCAGCTATGACAGCGCGCAGGGCGCGATCCCGGCGTCACAGGTCTGCGATGCCACCCTGTTCGACGAGTTGAAGGGCGAGCCGATCGAAGTGGTCGACAGCGTGAATACCCCCCTGCAAGTGCGGGTTCTGGCCGCCGACAGCTTCGTACCGCGCGATTTTGACGCCAGCCGCCTGACCTTTACGGAATCTCCCAAGGGCACCGTCAGCCGCATTTTCTGCGGCTAAGCCCCTCTTCGCCAGCCTCTGCCCGCGGTGTCGGCCTGCAACAGCAGCGCGGACTCGACTCTGGCCGCACTTTGTTCATAGTAAGAACATAACAGGAACATTATTGCTGCCACAATAATGCCGAATCGTCGTGTTCTCTCTTTGTGGTTCCCACGCCTGGGGGCCGAACGGCTGCTGCGTCAGGATCGTGACGTTCTGGAACGGCCCCTGGCCGTCGTTGCCGATCGCGGCGGCGCACAGGTGCTGTCCAGCCTCTCGGTCGCGGCCGAGGCCGCAGGGCTGCGCGCGGGCCAGCCATTGCGCGATGCGCTGGCGATGTTTCCCGACCTGCTGACCCGGTCCGAGAATGCCCGTGCCGATGCCGCGCTGCTGGCGGCGCTGCGCCGCTGGGCCGGGCGGTTTTCACCCTGGGTCGCCGAAGAGCCGCCCGCCGCCCTGCTGATCGACCTGACCGGCTGCGCCCATCTGTTCGGCGGCGAGGCGGCGTTGATGCGGCAGGTGGAAGCCGATTGCGCCGATCTGGGGCTGACCGTGCGCGCCGGGCTGGCCGACACCGTGGGTGCGGCCTGGGCGCTGGCGCGTTTTGCCGGGCAGGCGGCGGACCCGGTCCGCTCGGGCGATGCCATCGACCAGGAAGCCCGCGCCACCCGCTCGCGCGCGGCCAAGCGGCGGCATTGGGAACGCGGCGGGGCGCCGCCCGGCCTGCCCGCTCCGGACACCCCCGCCGGACGCATCGCACCGCCCGGACGCACCCGTGCCGCGCTGGACCCGCTGCCGGTGGCCGCCCTGCGCCTGAGTGCCGAGGACACCGCCGCCCTGGCCCGACTGGGCTTGCGCCGCATCGGCGATCTGGCGGGCCAGCCGCGCGCCGGGCTGGCGCGGCGGTTCGGGCGGCAATTGGTGCGGCGGCTGGATCAGGCCATGGGGGTGGAGCCCGAGCCGGTCTCGCCCGCCAAGCCCGCCCCGCGCTTTGCCCTGCGGCTCAGCCTGCCCGACCCCATCGGGCTTGAGGACGACCTGCTGGCCGGGATCGACCGGCTGCTGCCGCCCTTGTGCGCCAAGCTGCGGACGGCAGGACTGGGCGCGCGGCTGGTGCGGCTTCAGGCCGAACGCTGCGACCGCGAGATGCAGGAGATCGAGGTCGGCCTCGCCCGCCCCTCGGCCGATCCCGACCGCATCCGCCCGTTGCTGGCGCTGAAGCTGGACCGGATCGACGCCGGGCCGGGGATCGACCGGCTGCGGCTGAGCGCGCCGCGCACCGAAGCGGTGCATGCCCGCCAGCACAAGGGCCATCTGGACGCCGCCCGCGCCGCCACCACCCGCCGCGATGCCGGCCCGGTACTGGACGATCTGATCGGCCGGCTGGGCGCCCGCGTCGGCATGGAGGCGATCACCCGCCTGCATCCCGCCGACAGCCATATCCCGGAAAAGACCGCCACGGTGCTGGCCGCCGCATGGTCGGACCCTGCGGGCGACTGGCCCCGCGCGCCGACCCCGCGCCCGGTGATGATCTGGCGGCCCGAACCGGTGAGCGCCCCCGACACGCCGCGCCTGACCGGCCCCTTCCGCTGGCGCCGCCGCAGCCTGACCCCGGTGCACACCCGCGGCCCCGAACGCATCGCGCCGGAATGGTGGCTGGACGATCCGGCCTGGCGCAGCGGCGTGCGCGATTACTGGGATGTGGTGACGGAAGACGGGGCGCGGCTGTGGCTGTTCTATGCCCATGGCAGCACCCGCTCGGGGGGCTGGTTCTGCCAGGGGGCCTTTGGCTGAGCCAAGGCCCCCGGCACCGCCGCGCTATGGGGGCAATGAACCGGCGGTGCCGGAGAATGGCAGCTTCTGCGCCATGGGTCTGACTATACCGTCAAACGCTCGCACCCGCAGAATTTAGTGCCGGAAATTCAAGCCAACTTCGCCCCAAAAAGCGGCAAAAGACATGGAAAGCTGGAAGGTTAAGCATGGCCGCGCTTGATTTCACCCGGCCTCGGCCCCAGAGTTGACGCATGACCGTGATTCCCCCGACCCCGTTTCCGGGCCCACGCGCCCCGGTCGAACAGGTGGCCTTCCAGCGCGCGGAACTGGGCGTGATCCTTGGACTTTACGGGCGCATGGTCGCCGCCGGAGAATGGCGCGACTATGGCATTTCCTGCCTGCGCGACCACGCGGTGTTCTCGGTCTTCCGGCGCACCGCCGAAACCCCGCTTTATAGAATCGAGAAACATCCTAAACTGCGCAACCGGCAGGGGATGTACGCGGTGATCGGCATGGACGGGCAGATCCTGAAGCGCGGGCACGACCTGAAAACGGTTCTGCGGGTGCTGGAACGCAAACTGATCCGCCCGGTCTGAGCCGCGCGCCGCGACTCAGTTGGCGGGCACCAGCCGTCGCCGCGAGGTCACCGGGCCATCGCCCTGCCCCGCGATCCGGCGCACGGCTTCTTCGGCGGATTCATAGACCACCGACATGTGATGCGCGTTGGCGTGAATCAGGCGATCATCGCTGACCGCCAGCGCCACATGGCCCTTCCAGAACAGCAGATCGTTGCGTTGCAGCGGCTCGGCATCGGCCACGGCCTGCCCGGCGGTCCGCGCCTGTTCGCCACTGTCACCGGGGCAGGACAGGCCACAGGCCAGGCAGGCCACCTGCACCAGCCCCGAGCAATCCAGCCCCAGGCGCGAATTGCCGCCCCAGAGGTACGGCGTGCCCAGAAACAGCTCGGCAATGGACGCGGGGTCGGAAAACCGCAGATGCGCCTTGGCCACATGCACCATCGGCACATACAGCCCCTCGTGGGTCTGTCCGAAGCTGCCCTCGGTGCCGGTCAGGGTCAGCCGCGCGCCAAAGGACAGGCTGGCCACATCGGGCGCCTTGAAATCCGGTGCGGCATACAGATGGGTGGCCAGGGTGATGACCTGATGGGTCGGCTCCACCGGCTGGCTCAGATCCTCGGGCCGCATGGCGCCGCGATAGCCATCGGCCACCCGCCGCACCAGGATATGCCCGTCGGCCTCGGCCAGCGGCTGCACCGCCTCGCCATACAGAAGCTGACGGCTGCGGGTGCCGCCGGGACGATCCAGAAGATCGGCGACGGGCACCGCCACCTGAAAGGTCTTGAGCGCGGGGCGGGCGGGCTGGGTCATGACGGCATCCTTGTTGTGACCGCCTGCCTACGCCTTCACGCGGGAAGGTCAAGCAGGCTTGGCAGCGCCGCCAGCACGGCCCGTGTGCCCTGCCCGACCCCGCCTTTGGGCCGCGAGGGCGCGGCCACAGGCTGCCAGCCGTAGATGTCGAAATGCACGTAGCGCAGCGCGTCTTCGACAAAGCGGTGCAGGAACAGCGCGGCGGTGGTGGCCCCGGCAAACCCGCCCTTGGGGGCGTTGTCCAGATCGGCCACACCCGGTTCAATCATTGGCTCGTAAGGGTCATGCAGGGGCAACCGCCAGACCGGATCGCGGACCTGCGCTGCGCCGGACGCAAGGGTTGTCGCTGCGGCATCGTCGCGGGTGAAGAAGGGCGCGATATCGGGGCCGACAGCCACCCGCGCCGCGCCCGTCAGCGTCGCCATCGAGATCAGAAGATCCGGTTTTTCCTCGTCCGCCAGCGCCAGCGCATCGGCAAGAACCAGCCGGCCCTCGGCATCGGTGTTGTTGATCTCGACCGTCAGACCCTTGCGCGAGGTCAGGATGTCCTGCGGCCGGAACGACGCGCCGCTGACAGCGTTTTCCACCGCCGGGATCAGCACCCGCAACTGCACCGGCAGATCCAGGGCCATGATCATCCGGGCCAGCCCCAGCACCGCCGCGGCGCCGCCCATGTCCTTCTTCATCAGGCCCATCGAGGCGCCGGACTTCAGGTTCAGACCGCCGGTGTCGAAACAGACCCCCTTGCCGACCAGCGTCAGCCGGGGGCCGTCGCTGCCCCAGCGCATGTCGATCAGGCGCGGCGCGCGCGGCGAGGCACGGCCGACCGCGTGGATCATCGGGAAATTGGCCTCCAGCAGATCGTCGCCCGTGGTGACCGACATTGCCGCGCCAAATTCGGCTGCCACATCGAAGGCAGCCTGTTCCAGTTCCGCCGGCCCCATGTCCGACGCGGGCGTGTTGATCAGGTCGCGGGTCAGCGCCTCGCCCGCCGCGATGGCCTGAATGCGGTCGCCATCGACGCCTTTGGGCACCACAAGGCGCGGCGTGATCGCCGGGGTGCCCGAATAACGCGTGAAGCGATAGCCCGCCAGCAACCAGGCCAGAGCCGCCTCGGCGGCGTCTTCGGGGGCCAGATCGCCCACAAGCGCCCAGTCGCCTGCCGGCAGCGCAGCCGGCGCCCGGCCCAGCCAGAACCGCCCGCGCGCCCGCGCCTGCGCCGTCCCCAAGCCAAAGACCGCGCTGCTACAACTGCCATCGGCACCGGGCACGGCCACCACCTGCCCCAGTTCGGCCGTGAAGCCCACAGCGGTCAGCCAGGTGCGGGTGGTCTCTGGCTGATCGCCCAGCCAGCGTTCCAGATCATCGCTGCCGACAAGGTGAAGGGGGCGCGCCGCGTCGGCGTCTTGGGCAAATGCGAGTTCCATGGGCGGCCTGTCCTGTGATCCGATCCCAGCACCCTACGCCGTTCGGACGCGCCTGCAAGCCGGATCACTCGACCTCCTGGCCGGCGGTCCACAGAAGGGTGATCGTCGCCTCGCCCAGACGGCGGCAGCGGGCCACGGTGGCCGCCAGCGCCACATGATCCTTCACCGCCGCGCAATGGGCCACCGCCCGCGCCGCGCGCTGCAACCGGGTCAGCCCCGCCGCCGAGGCCGTGGCCTGCAGCCGTTTGGCATGATCCTCCAGCGCCATCAGGTCCGTATCGGCCAACGCCCGCGCAAGGCCCGCCATGCGAGACGCCAGCGATTCGACCAGATCCACCGCCGCACGATCGCGCGAACAGCCTCGCGCCTGGCTGAAACACGCCACCAGAGTTTCGGGATCCAGATCCTCGGACTCGAAAAAACGCAAATGTACCCGCACGATACCCCACCCAATTCCGGCCCCCACCGGTGAATTTCCACATACCCCTGTTCCTGCCAAAAAAACCTTGCTTTTCCAGCCCGAAGTACCTCGAAATTGAATTCACTCCGCACTAGTTTCGAGACTTATGGAAAAGAACACCGCGCTCACGCACCCGCTGACCCTCCGGCCCCTCCCGGGCTACTTGCTGCAACGGTACAGAGGCTGGAAAGCCACCGACCACGCAGAAAACAAGATTTGGTACCGCCGTTTGGCAGAGGAAGGTCAACGGCCGCGCTGCATGGTGATTTCCTGCTGTGACAGCCGGGTGCACGTGACATCGGTCTTCGGCGCCGGGCCGGGCGAATTCTTCATGCATCGCAACATCGCCAACCTTGTGCCGCCTTATGCGCCCGACACCGATCATCACGGCACCTCGGCGGCGCTGGAATACGCGGTGCGCAACCTGAAGATCACCAACCTGCTGATCATGGGGCATTCCCTGTGCGGCGGCGCGGCGGGATGCCTTGAGATGTGCAGCGGCAACGCGCCGGAACTGGACGACCCAAACAGCTTTGTCGGCCGGTGGCTCGACATCCTGCGCCCCGGATACGAGCGCGTGAAGGACATCGCCGACAGGGACGAGCAATCCACAGCCCTGGAAAAGCAGGCCGTGGTGATCTCGCTGGAGAACCTGATGACCTTCCCCTTCGTGCGCGAGGCCGTGGAGGCCGATCAACTGGCGCTGCACGGCATGTGGGTGAATATTGCCAACGGCGACTTGCAGATGCTGGACCCGGACTCGCACCAGTTCATCAGCTTGTAGACCCATCGGGCGCGGGTTGTTCCGCGCCCGGTCGGACACTTCCGGCAGGATGCCGGCGCTGATCCGACCCGACCCGAGGAGGCCGGTGATGACTTGGATGATCCGCGCGCTCGCCGGACTGGCCGCCCTGGTGGCCATTCTGGCGCTGGCCGCCTTCGCCTTGCCGCATCAGATCTCGGTCAGCCGGTCCATCACCATCGACGCGCCGCCCGAACGCGTATTCCCGCATCTGGATTCGCACACGGCCACGGCGGAATGGTCGCCCTGGATCGCGCGCAATCCCGATGCCCAGGTGATCTTTGAAGGGCCGGAGGCCGGGATCGGCGCGCGGATGAGCTGGATCTCGGACAATCCGACCCTTGGTGACGGCGTGCAGGTCATCACCTCGATCACCGACAACCGATGGGTGGCGCGATCGATGGAATTCGGAGACTGGGAGCTTGCGACCGCGTCGTTCCTGCTGGACCCGGACGGGACCGGCACCCGTGTCACCTGGTCGTTTTCCACCGATGCCGGGTTCAACCCGGTGTCGCGCTGGATGGGACTGGTGGTGGATGACTGGGTCGCGGACGAACTGGATCAGGGTCTGAGCCGCCTGAAACGGCTGGTCGAGACCGGCAGCCCGGACTGAGGCCGCGCCGCATGGGAACGGCCCCGGCGCGCCCGCGCGCCAGGACCAATACTGGTGTCAGCCCTTTTTCAGGACGCGCGCACCCAGCGTTTCGGCGATCTGCACGGCGTTCAGGGCAGCGCCCTTGCGCAGGTTGTCGCTGACGCACCACAGGTTCAGACCATTGTCGATGGTGCTGTCCTGACGGATGCGGCTGATGAAGGTGGCGTAGTCGCCGACGCATTCAACCGGCGTGATGTAGCCCCCGGCCTCGCGCTTGTCGATCACCATGATCCCCGGCGCTTCGCGCAGGATATCGCGGGCCTCGGCCTCGTCCAGATGATCTTCGAACTCGATATTGATCGATTCCGAATGGCCCACGAAGACCGGAACCCGGACACAGGTCGCGGTGACCTTGATCGCCGGATCGATGATCTTCTTGGTCTCGGCGACCATCTTCCATTCTTCCTTGGTGGTCCCGTCCTCCAGGAACACGTCGATGTGCGGGATCACGTTGAAGGCAATCTGCTTGGGATAGACCGACGGCGCGACTTCCTGGCCGGGCACATACATGCCCTTGGTCTGATCCCACAACTCGTCGATGGCATCCTTGCCCGAGCCGGAAACCGACTGGTAGGTGCTGACCACCACCCGCTTGATCCGCGCGCGGTCGTGCAGCGGCTTCAGGGCCACCACCATCTGTGCGGTCGAGCAGTTCGGGTTGGCGATGATGTTCTTGGCCTTGTAGCCCAGAACCGCCTCGGGGTTCACTTCCGGCACCACCAGCGGCACCTTCGGGTCGTAGCGATAGAGCGAACTGTTGTCGATCACCACGCAGCCCGTCGCCGCGGCCTTGGGCGCATACTTCTTGGTCGCGTCCGAGCCGATGGCAAACAGGGCGATGTCCCAGCCGGTGAAATCGAAGGTGTCCAGATCCTCGGTCGTGAGGGTTTTGTCGCCAAAGCTCACTTCCGTGCCCAGCGACTTGCGCGAGGCAAGAGCTGCGATCTTGTCCACCGGGAACCCACGTTCCGCGAGGATGTTGAGCATTTCGCGGCCCACATTGCCCGTGGCGCCCGCGACGACGACGTTATACCCCATTTCGGGTTACTCCTTCTTGCATAACGCGCGTCTGTTACAGGCTTTGTGTCCCATGGGAAAGGGGGCTTGAGAGACGCTGTGTCAGACTGTGACCGGAAGCTTCGGCAGCACCAGGTCGGGCTTGAACTTGGGATGGCCATCCGGGCCGGTCTCTACCTCGGGATAATAGACTTGGCCCAGATAGTTCATGAAGGCGTTGCGCAGACCGGCGTCGTAATCCAGGGATCCGGCCTTGGCGAACACCCGGCCCAGGGCCGCAGCATTGTCCACCGGGGTCACGATACCGGGAATGCGGAAGAAGGCTTCGCCCAGCACGATCACCGGCTTTTCGAAATACAAGGCCTGCAACCCCACCGAGGAATTCAGCGTGATGACCGCCTGCGACCGGTCCACCTGAAAGAAGGTGTCGGTCTGGTTGTCGATGACCACGCGATCGGGTTGGGCGGCTTTCGCGCGTTCCAGCGCCGCGCCCAGCGGGATCTTGGAACTGGGATGCTCCTTGAACCGCAGGTGCCAGCCCTCGGGCAGATCGGCGGCGGCCTCGGTCAGCAATTCGATGAAATGTTCGAGGTCGCGGACCCAGCCGCTGAACTGGCGGATCTGGGTATCGTCAGGCACCTGCAACGGGCAGAAGATGAACTTCTGCCCCGCCAGCCCGGTGTCGCCGCTGCCCTGACCGACATCCGCACGGGCCGAGGCGCGCGCCTGCAGCTTCTCGCGCAGGGCCAGCCAGCCGGGTCCGGCCCGGTCCGGATCGTCGCCCGCCCAGTCGCGGTAGAAGCCGGCGTCGCGCGGCAGGCTGTTCAACTGGTTGATGCCCACCGGGTCCACTGTCACCCGGCCGGGCAGCGGCGCGCGCTCCAGATAGATGGTCGGGCGGCCGGCATCGCGGGCGGCAGCCATGAAGGCACGCCGGGTGCCGGTGATGCCGTTCCAGGCGACCGCCACCGACCCTTCATGGCTTTCGAAATGATGGCGGAACCGGTTGTACTGAACCGAGTAGATCCAGATCTTGGCGTTGCGGTGCCGGGGGCTGCGCGGCGGACGCTTGGCGGTCGCCACCGCTTCCTCGGCCCGCTGGCGGGTCTCGGGATAGCCGCGCAGGCGGATGCTCAGATCGCTGAACTGCCGGGTGCCGCCACCGATCTCGCAGACCGAGGCCAGCATCGAGTCGATTTCCGGGTCGCCGTCCTTGAGATACACATAGGTCATGGCGCGCCCTTTCTGAGCTTAGCGGAACAACAAGAGCGGGATCTGGCAGGAGCGGATCATCTCGGTCGTGGTCGAGCCGATGATCAGTGCCCGCATCCGCGAATGGCTGTAGGCGCCCATGACCAGAAGGTCGGCCTCGCCGTTGGAAACCTTGTCGGAAATCACCTGGATGGTGTCACCCTGCAGGATTTCCGAGGTCACGTCGAAGCCCTTGCCGCGCAGCAGCGCCACCGCGCCCTCATGCTTGCGGCGCATCTCGGTCGAGGCATTGGCGACGGTCAGAAGATGCAGGGACAGCCCGGCAAACAGCGCATTCTCGGCGATGTGATCGACGGCCCTCATGGTGGCCGGATCGCCGTCGAAGGCGATCAGCACCCGGTTGATCGGCTGGAACGCCCGCGAGCATACCATCACCGGCTTGTCCGAGGCGCGCACCACCCGCTCCAGGTTCGAGCCGAGGTGCAGCTTGGCGAAATCCGCAGCTTCGCCGCGCTTGCCGATCATGACGAGGGCGGCGTTGGCTTCCAGATCGTGCAGGGTTTCCACCAGATCGCCGTTGCGCAGGCGCGTGTGCACGTCTTCGACGCCCAACGCTTCGATCCGCGCCTTGGCGTCTTCCAGAATGGCCCGGCCGCGGCGCTGCGCCAGCTTGGCCTTGGCCTGATCCAGTTCGGCCAGCTCCTCCAGCAACGCGGTGCGGGCTCCCAGCCCGATATTGCCGCTGAGGTCCGCCTTGACGCCTTGCCGATGGCCCAGGATATGCGCCACCGAGACCGGCACGCCCAGTCGCGAGGCCGCCCATCCGGCATGGTCGCAGACGCTTTCGGAATAGGTGGATCCGTCCACCAACGCGATGATTTCGCCCATCTTGTCCCTCAATGCTCCAACAGCTTGTCCATCGCGCCGGGCTTGTCGAACACCGACAGCTGATCGACGATGGTCTCGCTGGCCCGATTCATGCCGCGCAGGTCCACATCGGCCCCTTCACGACGGAACTTGAGCACGACCATGTCCAGCGCCGCAACCGACGAGATGTCCCAGATGTGCGCGCCAGTGACGTCGATGACCACGCGTTCCAGCGCTTCTCCGAAGTCGAACGAGTTGGTGAAGGCATCCGCCGAGGCGAAGAACACCTGCCCCTCGACCGTGTAGGTGCGCTCGGTCCCGTCTTCGGACAAGACCGATCTGACCCGGAAAATCTGCGCGATCTTGCCGGCAAAGAAGATCCCCGACAGCAGCACGCCAGTCAGAACGCCGATGGCCAGGTTGTGGGTAAAGACCGTGGTCACGACCGTGGCCAGCATCACGATGGAGGAGCTGCGCGGATGATCGCGCAGCGACTTGATCGAGGACCACGAGAAGGTCCCGATGGACACCATGATCATGATCGCCACCAGCGCCGGCATCGGGATCTGGCGCACCAGGTCGCCCAGCCCCACGATCAGGATCAGCAGGAACACACCGGCGGCAAAGCACGACAGGCGGCCCCGACCGCCGGATTTCACGTTGATCATCGACTGGCCGATCATGGCGCAGCCTGCCATGCCGCCGATGAACCCGGTGGCGGTGTTGGCCACGCCCTGTCCGATGCACTCGCGGTTCTTGTCGCTTTTCGTGTCGGTCAGATCATCCACAAGCGACGCTGTCATCAGGCTTTCCAGCAGGCCTACCACGGCAATAGCGGCGGACACAGGGAAGATGATCTGCAGGGTTTCAAAGTTCAGCGGGATGTCGGGGATCAGGAACACCGGCAGGGTGTCGGGCAATGCGCCCATGTCGCCGACGGTGCGCACATCCAGCCCCAGCGCCAGCGAGGCCAGCGTCAGGACGACAATCGTGACCAGCGGCGAGGGCACCGCACGCGTGATGCGCGGGAACAGATAGATGATCGCCAGACCGGCCGCGACCATGACATAGGTGACCCAGGTGACGCCCGTCAGTTCGGGGACCTGCGCCAGGAAGATCAGGATGGCGAGCGCGTTGACAAAGCCTGTCATCACGGATCGCGAGACGAAGCGCATCACCGAGCCCAGCTTCAGCATCCCGGCGCCGATCTGCAGCAATCCGGCCAGCACGGTCGCGGCCAGCAGGTATTCCAGCCCGTGATCGCGCACCAGCGTCACCATCAGGACCGCCGTGGCCGCCGTGGCTGCCGAAATCATGCCCGGTCGTCCCCCGACAATGGCGGTGATGACCGCGATCGAGAACGACGCATACAGCCCGACTTTCGGGTCGACGCCGGCGATGATCGAAAATGCGATGGCTTCGGGAATGAGTGCCAGAGCCACGACCAGACCTGCCAGCAAGTCTGCGCGAATGTTACCAAGCCATTCTGCCCTGAGGCCGCTTGAACGGTCCAAGATCACTACTCCACTTCTGACACACGTGCGGCGCGGTCTAGTCGTGATCGGCCAGAATGACTAGGGGGAAGATTCCCGGGCGGCGGGGCCGGAGCCTGTCAACAGGGCCTCGGCCCTTTCTCTGAGCCCGGCGCTTTGGGCCAGAAGATCCCTTTGGGCGGCCAGCGTCGGGGGCCCGGTTTCCGCCGGCTCTCCGCCGGCTGCAAGCGCGGTGGATCGTGTCTGCGCCGGCTGGCTGGTTGTCTGGTCTGGCAGCACCGGTTGCTGCCCGGACAGAGGCGCGACCGGATCGGTTTGGGGGATCGGGGTCGTGTCCGGAACCGGTCCATAGCGGCGGGCGATCAGATCGTCGGCAAGGGGAACCGGTTCGGAAACCACGCCGGGCTCGGTTCGCGTCCACCCCTTGAGCACGGGAAGGGATCTGTATCGGTTGGCCAAGGTCGAGAACCCAAGGGACGACAGTCTGTCAACGAATGCCCCGCCATTTTCCGGGCTGATGGGCAGCCTCTTGTCGGGAAAGTAGGCTGCTGAAAGATAGACGAATTCGGCTTCCTGATCCTCGGCCGCCAACGCCCCCATGAGGTCATCGTAGGCCAGGGGTACGCCCAGATCCTGTGCGAAGCGCGACTCCGCCAGATCCGACAGGAACTTCAAGGCAGGCTCGAATTCACCGACGCCCGACATGGCCTGTACATAGCTCGCGAGGAGTTGGCCGGCCTCGCGCGATCCCTTTGCCGACAGAATCTGTGCTTCCACTTCCCGTTGCCATTCGGCCGGGAATGCGTCGTTTCCAGGCGCGACCTTCTCGAGCAGGATGGATTGGGCCTCCAGACCCACCAGGTCTCTGGACCGCGTCAGATCCTTCAACGCGGCCCTGTCCGGGTGTTCCGGGGCAGCCCTTGCCTGCTCAACGAGCATGTCACCTTCGGCCCCCGCCAATGTGCGCGCTACCGTCGACCGGACAGCGGTCGCGGTTTCATCGTGCCCCAACATCCTCAATTGGCGGGACACGGCGGGTGCGAGATGTGTACGCAAGTGCGGCGGCAAGCCCGAAACCGTATGGAAGACGGCTTGGGTATTTACCTTCACCGATGCGGGCGTCTTGATCGCTCCAAGGCCAAGGACGCCCCACAAGGCCGCCGACCCGGGACAGTTCGTCATCCCGCCCAGCAGTTCGGAAGACACGCGCCCCGGTGCATCCAATTGGAAGGAGATTTCCTTCAGAAGCCTCGTCGCGGTCGTGTCTGCACCCAGCTTCTCCAGCTCCGCACGGGCTTCGGCCCCGAATCCCAGAAACAGGTATCGCGCGGCCACCGCCACCCCATCGACAGTGCCGAGAGACCCGTCTTCATCCGGGCGGCTGTGCAGTTTCTCGACAGCTTCCTCGAGGCTCCCGACGCCCGCGATCTGGATGAAATTCAGATGCGCCGCATCCGGGCATTGGATTGAAGCCGGTTCTTGCTGTTGCGGCCTCAGCAGATCGGTCGCGGTTTGCGCAAGAACTTGTGGAGAGGACCCAAGTTGGGACGGGCGGGCCACCCTTTGCGGTGCAGCAGGCTCCAAAACGCCATCGAAAACGGCCCGCGCCAAGGCCGTTGATATCTCCGGGTCCAACATTCGTGCCTGGCCCTGGTCGCGCGGAAGACCGGACTCACCAAAATCCGGCAAGGCCTCTGGTGGCTGAACCGATGGCGGGAATCCCGTTTCGATCGGCTCCGGGGGCAGCGGATAATCGGGCAGGACAGATGTCAAGCGCCGCTCAAACGGTGACGAATTTTCCGCAGGCCCGTCAACCACGTCAACAACAAGTACCCTAGGAGACACTTCAAATGCCCGTGCATGACAGATGCAGGCGACCGAGATTTGCAGGTGCGTCTGGTTTTGAGCAAGGGAAGAGACCCTTGTCCGGGGAATCCGGTCAAAGACGCCTGCAAAGTCATAGCTCTGCCGCGTGCCCTGCGTTGCGAGGCCATAGCCACCGGACACCTTCCCAAGCGTCCAATCTACATCCTGGTCGAAGTAGAATACCAATCGGGTAAACCCGGCATGCTCTCCCGACCTGATGGTCACTTGCGCGTCCAGAATCGTTGGAAACAGCGCGAAGCAGGCCCAAAGCAGCGCTCTAGCTATCTTCATCTCGCGGCCCGCTTCAGATCACGAATGGCCTCATCCACTTCCGGGAAGTTTGGACGCAAATGGCCGGGGATATTCTGCCGACCAATTTCCAGACACACATTCGCGGAATGCTGGCGCAAATTGGCTACAAGAACTTCGCGGATGACTTTGTAGTAGTTTGAATCGTTCAGCACCACGTCCCGGATCCGGATCGCAAAGGGTCCCACCAGGCCATAGGCCAGGAAAACGCCAAGGAAAGTACCGACGAGGGCACCGCCAATCAATCCTCCAAGAATTTCAGGGGGTTGATCAATGGACCCCATCGTCTTGATCACACCCAGAACGGCCGCCACAATTCCAAGTGCCGGGAGACCATCGGCCATCGACTGCAAGGCGTGCGACGAGTGTAGGGCATCCTTCACGCGCGCTTCCAACCGCCGTTCCAGAACCTCGTCGACCTGGTTTGCATCGTCAAAGTTCATCAACCCAGACCGAAGGGTGTCACAAATCAGGTCAATCGCGTCGGCGTCGGCAAGAATCTTTGGATAGCGGGCGAAGATTTCAGAATCTTGCGGATCGTCCAGATGACCCTCCAATGCCACCACGTCTTTTCGTGCCACATCGATCAATTCGTACAACAGGCACAGAAGATCCTTGTAGTCCGCAGAACGCCACGTTGGGCCCTTGAAAACCTTGGAGATGTCTTTTGCCGCATGTGAAATTCCGCCCTTGTCGCTCCCAATGACAAAGGAACCGATGGCAGCGCCTCCAATGATGATGAACTCATATGGAAGGGACTTGAGAATGATTGCCATCTTGCCCCCAGAGGCAAGGTAGCCTCCGAAGACGGTAACAAAGATTAATGCAATTCCAGCCAGACCAAGCACAGTTGAACTTCCATCTTATTGACGTACCAAAATTGATTAGTTGGACGGTACATCCATGTTCCGACCCGCGACATGGACAGACACGGCAAATGCAGAATTGGGCGACATGTTGGAGACAATTCCGGCGGCCACACTTGGATCCATCTGCGTGAGGAACCCGGCCGAAAAGCCTGGTGGCATCTGTTCGAAAATCACCGCTGCATCCTTGGGCTTCATGTTCGTATAGATGCCCACAAGTCTTTCGATGTCGCCACTGGATGCGTCCCGTGCAACTTCAATCGTCTGCGATAGCTTCTCTTCGGACTCCTGAAGCCTGGATATCGCAACGGCCAGTTCCTGCTCCATCTCGGACACTTGCCGGCTGCGGATATCCAGTTGTCTCGCTTGCTCGTCCAGACGTTTCTCTCGTGTCGAAAGATCTGCAATAAGATCTTCAATCGCAGGATCAATCGCCTCCCTAGCACCGGGATACGGGTCAGAGTTTTTCACTTCACCAACCAAGTCGCTTGCCTTTACCAGGAAGTCACTTTCCATGATTCTGATTAGACATGAGGCAATGAAAAGAAACGCAATCACTTTCCCGAACGAGAGTTTTCTGGTTGGCCACGATGGTTTCGCCATATTTTTCACCCTCGTTCCGCACGAGACGTTGCGTCCGGCGCGCGTCGCGCAAAAACCGGCTCGGCCCGTTCTTTGTCCGGATTGTCACCGGGTAAATCATGGAGTGAGGCGAGAAGGAGTTCCAAGCTCTTCTTGGCAGCCTCCCCTTTTTCAAGGTTTCGCGCCAAAGACTCGGAGGAAGAATCTACGCTTTGCAGGGTTTTCTCCAGAGTTTCGTTCAGAGCTTGAACTTGGTCGGAAAGTGCCTTTATTTCCAAGCCAATCCCATCCGAATGGTTTGAAAACCTGTTGAGCTTTCGTGACAGGACAATGCAGTATATTGCGGCCGAAAGGGCCGCAGCGATCAGAAGCGAGTCGGCAATCATCCCCATTCCCTCATCCAATCATGAATTTCGTCAGGTATATTTCCCGAACAAGCTCGGGGCTTGAGACGGTTTGCAGTCGACGAAGAAGTTGTGCGCGAAGCTCTGCTATTTCGCCTGGATCATCAATCTGAGACACCTCCACCGACCGCACATACTGCGAGACAACGTCCGTAAAGAATGACGATCTTGATTCGATTTCTTTCATGCTTTCCGGCAATCCCGCGATTGCCAATTCCAAGCGAAGTTGCCTTTCAGGTCCAGTGGAGGAAACCGGAACCAGTATTGGCGGCAACGGAAATGTGCCCATCTCAACTTCCGTTTCAGTGTACGCGCCGACTCTATTTGGACTGTCCGCAAGGATTGCATCCAGGCGCGGCTCCAGAACCGCATATCCGGCCACTGCCCCGAGAGAGAAACAGCCAAGCAACAGGGCGACAGTTCTTTTCGACAACACCATGCTCCTTCTCGATGAATGCCTCGCGACAATTCTGCCTTCTTCGACTCGCCGCGAACTCATCTGTAAAGCCAACACAGCTAACCAGTTGTTAAAACGCGGATGCCATATCAGAGGCGGTCACAATCCGGCAGCGTTTGGGTGCTATGAAAAATATTCTGGAATCCGTTCTTTCTCGCATCATGCGGCACAAGGGTCTCAGTGCCGCAATTGCCTTTTCGGTCCTGTCGTTCGCCATCATGTTGGCGCTGGTCCGCCCGTTCGCGCCGTCCATGGCACTTCTGTACTCGCGGCTTGAGCCGCAATTGGCCGGTCAGATCCTGGACACGCTTGCTCAGCGCAATGTGGATTACACCATTCAGGGTGATTCCATCTATGTGCGGGCCACAGAGCGTGACGCCCTGCGCATGAGCCTGGCCCTGGATGGCGTCGCGAGCACCGGTGGCGTCGGCTTCGAGCTGCTCGAGACCCTGCCAGGGTTCGGCACCACCTCCCGGATGTTCGACGCCACGTACTGGCGCGCGATCGAAGGGGAACTGGCACGAACAATCACCGCCAGCCCGCTGATCAAGGGCGCGCGCGTGCATCTTTCGACACCCACGTCACAGGGGTTTTCCAGCAACCTGGCCGTGTCTGCGTCGGTCTCCCTGACCCCGGTCACCGGATCCCTATCGCCGCAGATGGCAGAGGCGGTAAGATCCCTGGTGTCATCATCTGTCCAGGGCCTTGACCGGGATGCCGTGGCGATCATCGACGCGCGGAACGGGACGGAGTTCAGCAGCGAAAGGGACTACTCGTCGCTGGAGGTTGAACTGTCCGAAGCCTTCCGCAAGAAGGTCGAGCGCCTCGTCGATGCACGCGTCGGCCGTGGCAACGCCATCGTCGAAGTGGCTGTCGACACGGTCAAGAACGAAGAAACGGTGGTAGAACGCCTGATCACGCCGGATTCGCGTGTCGCCATCAGTGTGGATTCCGAGGATTCCAGCCGAAGCGAATCGTCGTCTGACGGTGCCTCGGTGGGGGTTGCCAGCAACCTGCCGGACGGCGACGCCGCGGGGCAGGATCGGCAGACCCGCACCGAATCCACGTCCAGCCGCGAAACAACCAACTACGAGGTCTCTCAGGTTACCCGAGAAACCAGCAAGCCGCCCGGATCGGTTCAGCGTATCTCGGTCGCCGTTCTGGTGAACCTTGCTTCGGTTGAAGGCGATCCCGCCCAGATCGAAGAGGAACTGTTGCAAATCGGCGAGTTGGTGACCTCGGCAGTCGGCATCAATCAGGAGCGGGGCGACCGCGTCACCGTCAAGGCGCTTCCGTTCTCACCTCCGGCAGCCGAGGGCGAGGCTCCCGCGGCCTCCCTGTTGTCCTTATCGTCGCTGGACATCTCGCAACTGCTGAAGACCCTGTTGTTTGCCATCGCCGCCGTGGTCATCGGGATCTTCGTGGTTCGGCCTTTTGCGTCCAGCAGGCGTGAAGAGGCGACATCTGGAACCGCGCTCTCGGTGCTGCCCCATGAACCTGGCCAGGTTATTGCACCGGATACACCTGAACGCGCTTCCTATCCAATGACAGCAACGGATGTCCCGAGCCCCCAGGCGCGCATGAAATCACTGCCCGTTGCGGATGCTTCCGATCCTGACGGACCATCCAAGACCTCCGGGACGACGCAACAGCCTGCAAACAACACCCTTGTTGAACTTGTGGATCAGCGGCAGTCCGACACGGTCGAGGTTCTGCGCAGTTGGCTCGAAGAGAGCCCCGTTTGATGGTTGCTTCACCCAGGAACAGCATCCATTTGCGCGACTTCTCTGCGCCGGGGTCCGGGCCTGACGTGTTCGAGGGGGACGCGGCCACGACAGAAGGCCTCAAATTGGAGGCGTTTGAAAATGGCTACAAATCCGGCTGGGATGATGCGCGCAAAGCACTGGATGCAGACAAACTCTCTTTCTGCAGCACCGTTCAGGATGCGATCAAGGCATCGACAACGACCTATGAGTCCGCGTGTCAGGATCTCTTGCGGGAAATCGAGCCGCTCTTGTGCGGGCTTGCCCGGAAAACACTCCCCGAAGTCGCACAAGCACATTTTCCGGAAATCGTCCTGGATCTGATCCGGGCCAACCTTTCGGAAACCGGCGATGCCCAACTGGAGATTCAGGCCTGCGAAAGCACCCGCGCCGAGGTTTCCGCGCTTCTTCCCCCGGACCTGGCCGAGGCGGTCCAGATCACCACGGACGCAAGCCTCGCTGAAGGGCAAGTCATCACCACGTTGCACGGCGCCTCCCGCCTGACCGATGTGTCGCGGATGCTTGGCGAAATCGAAACACGCATCGAGAGCTTTTTTGCCTCTCACAGAAAGGAATAACCGATGACGACCGGCATCAATCCTGCTGTTTCAGAGGGGCGAACCTCCCCGACCTCGAATCCTTTCGAAGATGTGCCTATCGAGATCCGGGTGTCCGTGGGCCGCGCCCACCCCTCCATTCAGGAGTTGCTGGCGTTCGGGCCGGAGTCGGTTCTGGAACTCGACCGCAAGATCGACGATCCGGTGGAACTGTTCATCGGCGACCGGATCATCGCCCGAGGGGTGCTGGAAGCCGCCGAAGACGGTCCTGCTGGACAGTTGGTGGTGCGCCTGACCGAGGTGATCCGTGATGGCGCAGTGTCGTAAACTTGGCGCCGGGCTGCTTGGCGCCCTTTGCCTGTTCTGGGCCGGGACGGCTGCAGGGCAGGATCTGCCCATGGATCTGATCGGCAACGGCACGGTCTCGGGTCAGGGTGTTCTCCTGTTCCTTCTGATCGCCGCGATTGGCGTGGCGCCGGCGCTCTTGATCGTCGTGACCTGTTTCCCGTTCATCGCGACGGTTCTGTCGATCCTGCGTCACGCCATCGGCCTGCAACAATCGCCACCGAACATGCTCATTGTCTCGCTGGCGCTGTTCCTGACCTATTTCGTGATGGAGCCGGTGTTTTCCGAAGCCTGGCGCGTTGGGCTTGGCCCCGCGGTACAGGGAACCCTGCCGTTCGAGGACGCATTCCTGAGAACCCTGGAACCGTTTCGCATCTTCATGACCGCGCGCGTGGATCCGGAAACCTATCAACACCTGGCGGAATTGCGGGCCGAGGACACGCTTGCGCCAAGCCCGACCTCTCCGCTGTCCCTGCTGGTGCCTTCGTTCCTGCTCAGCGAGATGACGCGCGCTTTCGAGGTCGGCTTCATGATCTTCCTGCCGTTCCTCATCATCGACCTTGTGGTCGCCGCCATCCTCATGTCGATGGGCATGATGATGGTGCCACCCGCCATCGTGTCCCTGCCATTCAAACTGGCGTTCTTTGTTGTGGCGGATGGTTGGACGCTGGTTTCGGCCGCACTTGTCCGCGGCTACATGTGATGCCGCGGTACCTGGCCTAGCGGATCAGACGCTGGATTGTGGCGCTGCCCAGCTTTTCCCCGATCCACTGGCGCGACTTCCACAGGAATCCGTCGGATCCCGCCCAGTAGAGATTGGTGAAGGCCAGGGTACCGTCCTGACAGCTTTCTTCAAAGCGGGTCACCGCGTGACGTCGCTCCAGCACCACGATGGTTTCGGATCCCGCCCTTTGAAAGCGACAGGTCATGTCGCGCACAATCATCTGGTTCAACCCGTCAAGGTGGCGATAGCTGCGCGAATACTCGGCCCCGCGGCCCTGACGAACCAGTGCTGCGGTCTGGCGTGTCTCGGCCGCCATCAGATCCCAGCCGATGCCTCGCGTCGCGAAAATCACGCCGTCGTCGAGGATCAGAGAGCCGCCATCCGCCGACCGCCAATAGATGAAGGCCCCATCCTGGTACCAGACCTTCAACGTGGTCGCGACACCCTGATCCGGCAGTTCGAACAGGATCAGGGGAATGGTGACATCGGCGATTGCCGCGCGGGTCAGTTCCGAGATGTCGCGCACCTCGGACGCCTCCCGGTTGCCGGATGAAAACAACGATTCGGTAACCTGAGCCAAAAGCTGGTCGGGCGCCTGGCCGGTGGGTTCGGAACTGCAACCGGCCAGTCCGAAGACCAGACCAACCGCACAGAACCGCAGGGCGAGGGACAGGCGAGTGCACATCGTCATCTCCAGAACTGTCCCCATTGCTCTTCCAACTTGTACTTCCGGCTGTCGTTCACGGCCTGATAGAGCTGCCCCGGCACATCCACGCGTGCACCGCCGTCGCGGGTCAACGGCCGGATGACTATACGCTCTGTCACCCGCGTGGGACGCCCCAGGAACCAGTCGATGGGTATTTCCATGACGATGCCCTTGTCGAAGGATCCTTCGCCAAAGTCCTCGGCCGACACGTCGGTCTTGGTGGCAAAGGCGCCGATCTTCCAGCCGTTGGCGAATGTTCGTTCCAGCCCAAGGGTCGCGCCGACATCGCCGGCCAGATAGCGGCCCACGTCAAGCCGGGCAAAGAAGTCATCGGTGAACTGCCAATAGCCCGTAACGAAGCCGGTCGCGACTTCATAGTCCAGCATCCCGAAGCCGCCGTCATAGTCGCGCTGCTTGACATAGTTCAACTCGGCGCCGAGGGCATAGCGTTTGTCAAACGGGGCCCAAAGCACCTCGCCCGAGACACCGGCATACATGCGCTCAAGATAACCGGCGGTCAGGCGGCCGTAGACTTCCGAACTGCCCTGAAAGTAATAGGCGCCGTACAGATCCCGCATCGCCGGATCGCCGTACTTGTTGTAAAGCGTGAAGTCGCTGCGCACGTGCGGCAGCGTCGACGCCGAGGTTTCGCTGTTCTGATCCAGGTTGCCGATCAGTTTTTTCTGCACGGTCCCCGCAAACAGCCATCCCGGTGCGGGCTGCCACGCGCCGGTCAACTGAACCCCGACATCCATCCGGAACGGGTTGGCCGGATCAAACAGCGACGTGCTGACATACGGCCCCAGCGACCAGGTGAACCGGGGATAGACGAAGGGCGCATAGTCCTCTGCGGCGGGTTCATCGGGCGCTGTGCCGAACGCCGCGATTGCCAGCATCTGCTCGGCCCCATCGGCCTGAATGACGTTCTGCTCCACCGCGCTGCGCGCATAGGTAACCGAAGGCAGTTCCAGCCCCGTCACCATCGGCACGATGGTGAATGTATCAACCGAGGGCGGCATGACGGTCGACATCAGGCGCAGGCTGCGCCCGATCGCCTGCGCACCGGAGCGGTAGCCCTTGTTGCGCAGGTAAAGCGTGGCTTCGGTGGCGTCCAGGTGCAGCGCCTCCATCTCCATCCCTTCGGCCAGAAGGGCATCGGCCAGGGCATCGCGGATCGTGATGCGGGTGGGCTCCGAACCGACCCAGGCCGTGGTGTAAAGCTCCGGCGCTTGAGCGCGCGAGGGCCGCTGATAGACCGGCGACCCCGCAGGCTCCTGCCCGCCGACAACCGGCGGGCGGGCGGGGTTCAGGTTGACCTGAAGCTGCACCCCGATCTCGGAGCCATACATGAAATAGCCACCGACCTTGAAATCGCGGGAAATGGCATATTCCGCCCCGAAGTTGAGCGGCGATTTCCGGTCGAAGATGTCGCGCTGTTCGGTTTCCTGAACATAGGCATCCGACGAATACTCGGCATGAAAGGTCCATTTCGGTGTCGGGCGCCAGACGACGCCCCCGAACAGCGCCACGTCGCCGCGAAACCAGACGTCCGAATTGACGGTACCGCCGGTGCCAACCTCATCCGGCGTCGTTACCGGTCGCGTCCCGGTAGAGCCAATCGGGTTGTAGCTGCCCAGCCGTCCCCATCCCAGGCCACCGCTGACGGTCAGACTGTCGCCGAAGGACTTGCTGGCCGCGATGAACTCGCCCGAATACACCCCGGTGCCGATAAAGTCCTGAAGCCCGATCGTGATCGACGGGCGGCGCGCGGTTTCGGTCAGAAGCTGCAACCGCAGATCGAAGCTGCGATCATAGTAGATATCGAACCCGTCGGAGTTCCAGTTGCGAATGCTGCTGTAGCGAAAGCTGCCCATCAGCCGTGGAGCGATCTGGAAGGCCAGCGTGCTGCGGGTCTGTCCGGCGAATGTCGACGCCGTGAAGGCAAATTCGCCATCGGGCATCATGTCCGCCGTCGGCATGTCGATCACGCTGGGCAGACCGTAGAACCCCAATTCGGTCCTTGTGACCGTGGGCTTGGCGATATCCGCCGCCGCTCCCCAGCCAGTTGCAGCACAGACGGCGGCAAGCGTGCAGAGGGGCCGGACGCCGCGCGGAAAGACCGATGTGTTCAAACTCAAGCGCCTGTCGTTACTCGTATCGGGTGCTGTGCGCCTTCAACCCAACGGGACAGGGTCGCGCTCACGGCATCACCGTCATTTGCCTCGATTGCGGCCCGCAGTTCGCGCAGGGCCGTGGCGACCTCGATCTCGGACAGCCCCTGCTCAAGGGCTCGCATGATCTTCGGGTGCGCCGTGGTGACCCTTTCATCGCCGATAAGCAGTTCCTCATGCAACTTCTCACCGGGTCGCAGGCCGGTGACGCAGATCTCGATATCGCCGTCGGGATTGGTTTCGTCCCGCACCGTGTATCCGGCAGAGGTGATCATCTGCTGCGCCAGCTTCCGGATTTCCACCGGTTTGCCCATGTCCAGCACGAACACATCGCCGCCACGCGCCAGTGCGCAGGAAATCAGCACAAGGCGGGTGGCCTCGGGAATGGTCATGAAGTACCGGGTGACAGACCGATCGGTCAGGGTCACGGGCCCGCCATTGGCGATCTGCTGCTCGAACAATGGAATGACCGACCCCGACGAGCCCAGCACATTGCCGAAACGCACCATCGAGAACAGGGTTGTCGTGCTACGGGCGGCCATGTCCTGGATCACCAGTTCGGCCAACCGCTTCGAGGCGCCCATCACGTTGCGCGGACGCACCGCCTTGTCCGTCGACACCAGAAGGAAGCGTTCTACGCCCTTGGCCCGTGCTGCATCGGCCAGAACCTTGGTTCCGAAGACATTGTTCTGCAGACCCACGAACGGATTCTGTTCGACGATGGGAACGTGCTTGTAGGCCGCGGCATGCAACACCACGTCCACGTCATGGGCGTGCAAAACCTTGCGGCACAGACCGGGATTGTCGACGCTGCCCAGGACCGCATGGATTTTTGTGTTGCCCGGTGCGGCCTCGATCTCGGCGCTGATGTTGTACAGTGCCAGTTCCGAGTGATCGAGCAGCACCAGATGCGCGGGCTTGCAGGCCAGTACGTGGCGGCACAGTTCCGATCCGATCGAGCCGCCGGCACCGGTCACCAGCACCGATTTGCCCGCATAGGCGTGCTCGGCGGTTTCCAGCGCGCCATCGAATTGCGTCCGCTCCAGGAAATCCTCGGGATTCACCGGGGTCAGCTTTTCCACCAGCGCCTCGGCCCCGACCAGTTGTGCGAACGACGGCAGCGCCTGAACCTCGACCCCAAGCGGCGACAGGCGCCGGAACATGCGCAGCTTGCGCGGCGACGTCAGCGAGGGCATGGCCAGGATCACCCGCTCGATCTTTTTCTTGCGGATGGTCTCTTCCAGATTGGCCGGCGACAGCACCGGCAGCCCCATCACCGACATGTGCCGCAGCGCAGGATTGTCGTCGATGAAGGCCACGGGCTGCACCCGGTGATCGTGGCGCAGGGCCGCGGCCAACTGCATGCCCGTGCGTCCGGCCCCGTAGATCAGGATCGACATGCGTGGCGTCTGCGAGGTCAGGACCGCGATCAGCATGGCGCGCATGGTCACGCGCGACATCAGCAGGCCCATGAACATCACGACGCCGAAGCCAAGGAAAGCCCCCGGAGGGATCGAGCCATCGGCCAGTTCGTTCAATCCGAAGGCCGACACCGCAAGGATCGCCGACAGGACCGCGCCGCGCGGCAGCCCGGCGGTTTCATAGTCGTTCAACTGAATGCGGGGCAGGCCCAGCGTGTAGGAACACAGAACCCCGATCACCACGAGGATCGGGACGATCTCCCAATCGTGCAGGGCCTGGGACGAGATCAGAAACGTGTTCTCGAAGACCGCGACCGTCACATAGAGAGACAGTGGAATGAGCAAGGCATCCACTGCCAACATGATCCGGATTTTCTGCACCTGCGCAAGCCGGCTGAGAGGTCCCAACGCCTTTGCGAGTGCCTTTTTCATGGGCGCCAAACCTGGTCCTATCTGTGTCACGAGATACGTGTAATAACTTCTAAAAAAACGCTTTCAGTCCTTTCAGGGGTAGCAGACGCGGCCCTTCCGTCGCAAGAGTTTCGCGCCCAAAGAGCATGCAACCGGCAAAGACTCGCCACGAATGCCCGCTTTCGTGGCAGAACTGCCGCAAGTGCGAAAGCGCTCAGAGGATGGCCCGCAGGGTCCGCCACAGCAGAACCAGATCAAGACACACGTTGCGGTTGTCGCAGTAGATCAGATCAAGCCGCGCCTTGGCCGGAACGCAGCGGCGCAGGTAGGTCTCGTGCGTCTCTTCCGGCGTCTGGCAGCGCGCCAGAATCCGCGATTCGTGGCGGTGATAGACTAGGGTCGCCAGACCGGTCAGGCCGGGACGGCTGCGCAACACCGCCGAATACAGCGCCGGTTCCGCCTCGACATACAGGCGCAGGGGCGGGCGCGGGCCGACCAGGCTGATGTCGCCCCTCAGCACGTTCCAAAGCTGCGGCAGCTCGTCCAGCCGATGCGCCCGCAACCAGCGTCCGGTGCGGGTGATCCGGTCGGACTTGTCACCCCCGGTCACGCCTGCGTCTGCCGGATCAAGGCGCATGGTGCGGAATTTCAGCAAGGTGAAGCCCTGCGTGGCGGTCTTCATCCGCTCGGACCGGTACAGGATCGGACGGCCATCACGCAGCAGGATCACAACGGCAATGCCAAGCCCCAGTGGCAGGAACAGGACGCCGAAGATCAGCGCGATCGTCAGGTCCATCAGGCGTTTGGCGGGGGTCATCGGGTTGTCTCGGCAGCAAACGGCGTCTGCCGCACCAGTGCGCCCGCATCGTGACAGCGGACCTGTTGCAGCGCGGGAAAGGTCTGAAACAGGGTGCGCGTGTCCAGAAGATGCGCATGCAGGGCCGTTGGCGGCGCTGGCGTCCATTGCCACGCCACCGGATGCCCCGCGGCCTGCATCGCGTCCAGAACCGCCGCCATGTCCACCCCTGCCGCACTGTCCGCCACATTCAGAACCGGCGGCAAGCGTGTCGGGTCTGCGTCGGCAAGCGCTTGAAACAGGGCAGCAAGCAGCCTGCCGGAGGCATAACTGCGTCGTGGGCCGGTGCCATCGGGGAATTGATCCAGCTTCAGCGGTGTCTCGGTACGGGCGTTGCGCATAGCCACGGCCAGTTGATCGGCCCCGAACAGGTTGGCCAGCCGCAAGGTGGTCAGCGCCGGGGCGTCGGCCGTGGCCAGATCGCGCAAGCGCCGCTCCATCGCGATTTTCGACCGGGCGTAGGGCGAGGTTCCCGCCAGGGTGTCGTCTTCGCAAAAGGCGTGGCTGTCTTTGGGCCCGTAGACAGCCCCGGTAGACAGCGCCACGAAGCGGGCGATTCCGGCTTGGGCGGACGCACGAAAAGCCAGCTCCGCCAGACGGGTATTGCGCGTGAAATCCGCCTCTTGCGCGCCCGGAACAGCGCCCCACAGGCAGACCACCAGATCCGGGCGCTGCGCCGTCAGGGCCGTGGCAAGAGCCGCCGCACCGGCCACCTCGGGCGCCAGTGCAAGCGTGCCTGGCCCCAGGTTACGCCGCGATTGCACCACCAGTTCTGCCCCGCGCCGATCCCAGGCAGCGCGCAGCAGAGTGCCGACCCGTCCGCCAGCGCCCAGGACAAGCACACGCGGCCGCGTCACCGCTGCTGTTCCCGCATGTTGCGTTCGTGGAACGCGATGGCGTCGTTCACATTGTCGAAATAGGTCATCTTGCCCCGATCCAGCACGGCGGCCTCGTCGCACATGCTGCGGATCTGGCCCATCCCGTGGCTGACCATGATCGCCCCGGCGCTGGAAATCTTCGATTTGAAGACCCGCTCGGCCTTGTCGCGAAACGCCTGATCCCCGACCGAGGTCACCTCGTCGATCAGATAGGTGTCAAATGGCAGGCCCATCGAGATCCCGAAGGCCAGCCGCGCCCGCATCCCCGAGGAATACGTGCGCAGGGGCATATGATAGAACTCGCCCAGCTCGGTGAAATCCATCACGTAATCCGCCAGCGCATCGGTGTCCGCGCCATAGATCCGCGCCACGAAGCGCGCGTTCTGGGCGCCGGTCAGATCGGGGTGGAACGAGCCCGCAAAGCCGATGGGATAGGACACGGTGCCGTGGCGGATGATCTCGCCCGAATCCACGTCCTGCGTGCCTGCAATCAGCCGCAGCAGCGTGGATTTGCCCGCGCCGTTGCGGCCCAGCAGGCCGATGACCTTGCCCGAGGGAAAGGTGATGGTGCAATTGTCCAGCACCACCTTGCGGCCTGCATCGGTGCGGTAGGATTTGGTGAGGTTGCGAAACTCGATCATGGTGCCGCGCCTAGCGGCGATCCCGGATGGAATAAAGCGTCAGGACCACCAGCATCCAGACCATGAAGGTGAAGCCGCTGAACAGCAGACCAAGGGTCAGGCGCCGGGGGTAGATCGCGGTTTCGGCCAGCGTCGGTTCGATATGCACGGCCAGGTACCGGCTTTTGCGCCGGGCTTCGGCCACCGCACTGTCATAGGCCGCCAGCGCCGCAATATAGGATTGTTCGGCAAACTCGCGATCCACCACAAGGCTTTCATAGTCGCCGACCACGCGGGCCAGATCGTCGGCGCTTTCCTCCTCGCGGCTGCCGACCTTGGTGCGCTCATCCTCGATCCGGCGGCGAATGGCTTCGATCTCGCGCTCGGCCTGGATGATGCGCGGATCACCTGCACGGGTGGTGCCGATCAGAAGGTCGCGGCGGATCATGGCTTCGGCAAGGCTTTGCTGCAGCGCCGAGATGACCCCCATCTGCCCGGCAATATCCGCCGTCGGATCGACGATCTGTTCGATGTCACGGAATTCGGCCATTTGCAGGCGCACGTCCTTCAGGCGTGCCGAGGCGATGTCCAACTCTTCCTGCGCCAACCGGATGGTGTCATCCCGCGCGATCTTGCTGAGACGCTGGATCAGGGTCGAGCTTTCCTGAAGGATGATCTCGGCGATGCGCTGCGCCTCGGTCGGGGTAAAGGCGGTCACCTCCATCGAGATCAGCCCGATGTCCGCGTCGAACACCAGCGCGACGATACGCTCCCAGTACTCCACCATGTCTTCAAGGTTGGCATCCGGAGCGATGGAAAACACCGGATCGGCCTTGTAGTGGCGGCCAAAGGCGTTGCGCAAGTCGACCTGCGCGTCCACGGCTTCGACCATCTTCTGCGACTGGATGAACTGGTACAGGATATCCGCGTCCGGGGTGGTTCCGCTCGACACCCCCAGCGCCGACAGGCCGCTCATCATCTCGAACGAGCTTGTGCTGTCTTCCTTGTGCACCGAAAACGCCGCGTGCGAGGCAAAGCGATCGGCCGCCTGCACATAGAGATAGGCGAAGGCCAGTGCCGAGGGCAGAACCACAAACAGGATGAAGCTGAACATCAGCATCCAGTGGCGTCGCTTGGCACGCGCCGTGGGCACGCGCGGCTGCGGCGTTGGCTGGGGTTGCTGCGGGATCTTGGCCGGGGTCGGCGCCTGCTTCACCAGCGGCTTGTTCTGCTGAACTGCCGGGGGTTTGGGCTTGGCCTGGCCTTGCGCACCCGGACCAGCGGCGGGTTTCTTCTGGCCGCCACCTGCGCCCGGCTGGGCCTGCGCAGGGCGCGCCGGTTGCTTCTGGGCGGCCGGTTTCTGACCACCCTGGGGTCCGTCGGCCCCTTGCGCCTGAGGTGCCGGTTGTTGCTGCGCGGGTTGTGCTGCCAAGCCGGCCCCTGCGGGTTTCTCGCCACCCTTCCCCTGAGGCGCGGGTTGGCCGCCACCCTGCCCTTGCGCAGGCTGGTTGCCCGCAGGTCCTGAACCTGCTTGCGCCTTTTGCGCGGGATTTCGGGACGACGGCGCGCCGGCCTCTGCAGGCTGCGCCTGCCCGGCCGGGGCATCCTGCGCGGGGCCTTGCTGTTTCGGCTGTCCCTCACCTGCTGTCATGGCCGATCCTTCATTCCATCCGTGTTAGGCTTCATAGGCTGGCAACCAACCCATCCGCAACGCCGCACTGCAGAACACCCCTGCACAAAATCATAGCTCGTTAAGGATCTTCTTGTGATAGCGGCGCAGGAAGAAGATGCCTGCAACCGCCGGAATGGCCGCGCAGAGAAAGACGTACCATGGCGTCACATAGGCCCCGGCATAGGTTGGGTACACGCCGATCCGCATCTGCCCGATGACATGGATCAACGGATTGAACCATAGAAATTTCTGCAACAGCGCGGGCATGCTGTCATAAGTGAAAAATATCCCCGAAATCAGGAAGGCAGGCCGGTTCATCACCGCCCAGATCATCTGCCACGACGGCAAAAACGCGAACAGCAGGCAGTTCAAAGCCCCGACCCCAAAGGCGAAAGACAGTGCCATGGCGAAGGACAGGAAAATCGCGCCAAAGTCGATGACAGGGCGCGTGTCCTGCATCAGCAATAGCCCCCCCATCACGGTGAATACGACGACCAATTGCGTGATCGCGTTCAACAGGAAGCGTGCAAAGACAGCGTCCAGAAAGGTCAACCGCGGGTAGCTGAGCAGCGGGCGCGAAAACTGGATGGCCTGCGACACCTTCCCCGACACCGTCATGTACATCAGGAAGGGCAGCATTCCCGTCGCATAAAACAGGGCAAAGCTGTTCCCCAGTGGGGGATCTCGCAGCATGAAACTGAACGCAGCGGTCAGGATCGCGATCCCGGCAATCGGTTCTGCAAATGCCCACAGATAACCTGCCGCCGAGCGCCCGTAGGTGGTGCTCATCTCGCGCAGGACAAGCGCAGAGATCACGCGGGGCGTTCGAAGATCGAACATCATGGGCGTGCCATGTCCTTTCCTGCGACCGCGCCGCGCCCCTGCCGCGCCTCCCGGTTCAGAGGCTGCCGCTGCCGGCCAGCGCCTTCAGGTACTTGCCATAGTCATTCTTGCGGTAAAGCTCGGCCGCTTCCAACAGGGTTTCGGTGCTGATCCAGCCCTGCGACCAGGCGATTTCTTCCAGGCAACCAACCTGCATCCCCTGCCGCTTGGTCAGGGTGCGCACGAAATTGCCCGCGTCCAGCAGGCTGCCGTGGGTGCCGGTGTCCAGCCAGGCATAGCCCCGGCCCATCTTTTCGACCCGCAGGGTACCATCCGCCAGATACAGTTCCAGCAGCGAGGTGATTTCCAGCTCGCCGCGCGGCGACGGCTGCACCTGCCGCGCCCGCTCTGGCGCGCTGCCATCCAGGAAATACAGCCCCGTGACGGCATAGTTGCTGGGCGGCACCTCGGGCTTCTCGACGATGGTTTCAGCCTTGCCATCCGCGTCGAAGCCGACCACGCCATAGCGCTCGGGGTCGGCCACCCGATACCCGAAGACCGTGCCACCGCTGTCCTGCGCACCGGCCGAGGCCAGAAGCTCGGGCAGACCGTGGCCGAAGAAGATGTTGTCGCCCAGAACCATCGCCGAGGGCGCACCATCAAGGAAATCTTCGGCCAGCAGATAGGCCTGCGCCAGCCCGTCAGGCGAGGGCTGTACGATATATTCCAGCGAAACGCCCCACTGGCTGCCGTCGCCCAGCGTGCGCTGGAACTGCTCCTGGTCGTGCGGGGTGGTGATCATCGCGATCTCGCGGATGCCGGCCAGCATCAGCACCGAGATGGGAAAATAGATCATCGGCTTGTCATAGATCGGCAGAAGCTGTTTCGACACGCCGCGCGTGATCGGATAAAGCCGCGTGCCGGACCCACCGGCCAGAATGATGCCCTTGCGCGATGTCATGTGAGACTGTCCTTCGACCAGAAAATACATGTTGAGCGGACGCAATGGCCCGGCCCGAACCCTTGTTACAGTGCCGCTGTACCGGCGGCAGGATAATTGGCAACCTTTAGCCGCCGCGCTGCGTCACATTGCACCGGGGCGGGATGGTCCGCCCCCGGCGCGCCGGTCACGCACCATCCCCAGCCTGAATGTCGGACAGAATCGCCGCCAGCGACACCCGCCAGTCAGGGCGGGAAATGCCGAAAATGCTTTCGGTCAGGCTGTTGTCCATGCGGGAGTTGAAGGGCCTTTTCGCCGGCGTGGGGAAGTCTGAGGAAGGAATGTCCGCGACCTCGCAGTTCAGATCCGCCTGTCGGAAGATCTCGCGCGCGAAATCGGCCCAGCTGACATCCGGGCCGCCGCTGAAATGATAGGTGCCGTATTTCTCGGGATCAGCCTTCAACTGCCGGGCGATCTCAAGGCAGGCATCGGCGATATCCGCTGCCGACGTAGGCCCGCCAACCTGATCGGCGACAATGGTCAGCCGGTCCCGCTCGGCCCCCAGCTTCAGCATGGTCTTGACGAAGTTGCGGCCATGCGCCGAGACAACCCACGACGTGCGCAGGATGACATAGTTCCCGCCGGCCTGTCGCACACCCATTTCCCCCGCCAGCTTGGAGCGGCCATAGGCCCCCAGCGGACCCGAGGGCGAATCCACGGACCATGGGTATTCTCCTGATCCATCAAAGACATAGTCGGTGGAGATTTGGACGAAGGGCAGCCCGCGTTCGGCACAGACCTTGGCCAGCGCGGCCGGCGTGTCGCCGTTGATCAAGGTGGCCAGCGGCTCTTCTTCCTCGGCCTTGTCCACCGCCGTATAGGCCGCCGCGTTGATCACCGCATCGGCGTCCGTGGCCGTGACCCGGGCGACACAAGCGGCGGTGTCCCGAAAATCGGCCTCGTCCGAGCCGTAGACCTCCAGTTCCACGCCGCCGGCGCGGCGCTGAAGCTCCCGCGCGACCTGTCCGTTGCGTCCGAATACAAGGATCTTCATGCGGTCTTGCCCAGTCGTTCGCCCACACCTTCGCGGGTTTGCAGGGCCCTCCACCAGGCCTCGTTGTCGAGGTACCATTGCACGGTTTGCGCCAGCCCCTCCTCGACCGTCACCGAGGGGCGCCAGCCCAGTTCGGTGCGGATCCGGGTCGGATCAATGGCGTAACGCGCGTCATGGCCGGGGCGATCGGTCACGAAGGTGATCTGATCGGCATAGGAGCCGTCCGCCTTGGGCCGCTTTTCATCGAGGATCGCACACAGCGTTCTGACCAGTTCGAGGTTCGAGCGTTCGTTCTCGCCACCGATGTTGTAGGTGCGGGCGTTCTCGCCCTTCTCCAGCACTGTCAGCAGTGCATCGGCGTGATCTTCCACGAACAACCAGTCGCGCACGTTCGAGCCATCGCCGTAGATCGGCAGCGGCCTGCCAGCCAGCGCGTTCAGGATGACCACCGGGATCAGCTTCTCGGGGAAGTGGAACGGGCCGTAGTTGTTGGAACAATTGGTCAGAACGAAGGGCAGGCCATAGGTCTCGCCCCAGGCACGCACAAGATGATCAGACGAGGCCTTGGACGCCGAATAGGGCGAGCGCGGATCATAAGGCGTGTCCTCGGTGAACTGCACCGAAGGGTCGGCGGGCAGCGAGCCATAGACCTCATCCGTCGAGATGTGGTGAAAGCGGAACCCTTCGGGCTTGCCCTGCGCCAGCCAGTAATCGCGGGCCGCGTTCAGCATCTGGTAGGTGCCCATGACATTGGTGTCGATGAACGCCCCCGGTCCGTCGATGGAGCGATCCACATGGCTTTCGGCGGCCAGGTGCATCACTGCGTCGGGCTTGTGTTCGGAAAAAATCCGCTTCAGCGCCTCGGCATCGCGAATGTCGGCGTGTTCAAAAGCATACAGCGGGCTGTCGGCCACCATGGCGACATTGTCGAGACAGGCGGCATAGGTCAGCGCGTCAAGGTTCACCACCGTGTGTCCGCGCGACACGGCCAGCCGCACAACGGCGGACCCGATGAAACCGGCGCCGCCGGTGACGAGAATTTTCATGGCATCAGCCCTCATATACAAACGGACTGTCGAAGTCCTTCATCAGCGGCGCGGCGGCATCCTTGGCCGACAGGGTCGCCTTTTCGCTGTCCACGCCCCAGTCGATGGCAAGATCCGGATCATCGAATCGCACTGCCCCATCGCAGTCCGGCGCGTAGAAGTCCGAACATTTGTACAGAAGCTCGGAGTTCGGCTCCAGCGTGGCGAAACCGTGCAGAAAACCCTTGGGGATGAACAACTGGTTGCCGGCTTCGGCGGAAAGTTCCACGGAGATCCAATCGCCATAGGTGGGCGAGCCTTTGCGGATATCGACAGCCACGTCCAGCACCCGGCCCGCACCGACGCGCACCAGCTTGTCCTGCGCCGCGGGCGGCGCCTGAAAGTGCAAACCGCGCACAACCCCCACGTCGCGGGACAGCGAGTGGTTGTCCTGCACGAATTCCACCGCGATCCCCGCCGCGAAATAGGCCGTCTTGTTATAGACTTCCGAGAAAAAGCCCCGGTCGTCCCCGAAACGCTTGGGCGTCACGATCAGCACGCCTGGCAATCTGGTCTCTTCGACGTTCACCGCTCACTCCATACACCATTCCGTTCGCCGCCTTTTAACCCGGCAAACCGGGGGCGTCACACAGGAAATTGGACGCACGCCCGCAAGGCGAATTCGACGGGACGTGCAAATATTTTCGCACATCCCGTCACGTCCGGTGTAGAATGCGGCAACAAGGTGACAGTGACAGCGCAGATGCATGACATTTTCTGCACCGCGAAGAATCCCCTTTACGCTTTGCTCACGTGTAGTAATCTACAGCCAAGTCATCAAAGATTGGAGTTGACCATGAAAAAGATTGCACTGGCCATCACGGCCGCCCTGCTCGTTTCGACCTCGGCCCAGGCTCAGGACTTCGGTGGCCAGATCACCCCGGAAGTTGGTGCAGGCATTGCTGCCGGCATGATCGTTCTGGGTGCCGTCGTTGTGAACAACGGTTCGAGCGACAGCAGCACCACCACGAACAACTAAGGTTCTTGCCTTAGCGATCCCAAAAAAGGGCCCCGCGGCGCGACATGTGCCGCGGGGCCTTTGTCATTTTGAAAAGTGACTCTATATTCGGGTCAGTATCGACCCCGCATATGCCCCTTGGCGACACGCCCGACCCCGACAGGAGCCGACCGTGGCTGAACATGACCCCAATCCCAGCCAAGGTTGGACCGCTGCCGGATACGTTCCGCCGGTCATCGCAGCCGGGCTGTTTCTGACCTTTCTGCAAGCCCTGCCCACCATCGCCGGCGGCGGCACCTTGCGGTACAGCTTCAGCTGGATCCCCTCGCTGAGTGTCGACCTGAGTTTCTTCGTTGACGGGCTGAGCCTGACCTTCGCGCTGCTGATCTCGGGCATCGGTGTCATGGTGATGCTGTTTTCGGGCAGCTACCTCAAGGGGCATCCCCAGCACGGGCGGTTCTCACTGTATCTTGTCAGCTTCATGCTGGCGATGCTGGGCCTTGTCCTAAGCGACAACATGCTGGGATTGTTCGTGTTCTGGGAGTTGACCACGATCACCTCCTACCTGCTGATCGGCTTTTCCCACACCTCAGAAAACTCGCGGCGCTCGGCCTTGCAGGCCCTGTTCGTCACCGGGTTCGGCGGGCTGGCGATGCTGGCAGGCTTCCTGATCATCGCCGGAATTGCCGGCACGATGGAACTGTCGGAACTGCGCGGCATGGGCGACATCCTGCGCGACAATTCCATGTATGGCGCCATCCTGGTGCTGATCCTGCTGGGCGCCTTCACCAAGTCGGCACAGGTGCCGTTTCACTTCTGGCTGCCCAATGCGATGGCGGCCCCGACGCCGGTCAGCGCCTATCTGCACTCGGCCACCATGGTCAAAGGCGGCGTCTATCTGCTGGCACGGATGCATCCCACCCTGTCGGGCACCGATGCCTGGCTCTGGTCGCTGACGATCTTCGGGGCGGTGACCGCCGTCTTTGCCTCGATCATGGCGATCAAGCAGACCGACCTGAAACAGACGCTGGCCTATACAACGCTGATGGCGCTTGGCACGCTGGTGATGTTCCTGGCCTCGCCCAACGCCTACGCGATCACCGCCGTGGCCACCTTCCTTGTTGTGCATTCGCTGTACAAGGCGGCGCTGTTTCTGGTGATCGGATGCGTCGATCATGCCACCGGCACCCGCGACGCGCGGCGGCTGGGCGGGTTGATGCGGCAGATGCCGGTGACCACCGTGGCCGCCGGTCTGGCAGCACTGTCCATGGCGGGTGTGCCGCCGTTCATCGGCTTCATCGGCAAGGAATTGCTCTACAAGGGCGGGCTGGAAAGCCCCTCTGTCGGCCCGATTCTGATCGGAGCCACCCTGGCCGCCTCGGCATTGATGTTTGCCGCGGGTGGCATCGTGGCGCTGCGCCCGTTCTGGGGATCCGCTGACAAGATGCCCGATCCGGGCCGTCCGATCACCGAAGCGCCCTGGCCGATGCTGGTCGGCCCGGTACTGCTGAGCGTTCTGGGGCTGCTTTTCGGCCTTGTCCCGCACATGCTTGAGGTCAATGTCACCACACCACTGGTGGCCGCCCTGCTGGGCGACCCGGCCAAGGCCAAGCATCTGCACCTCTGGGCCGGGGTCAACGCGGCGCTGATTCTCAGCCTGATCACCTTTGCCATCGGCATCCTGCTGTACCTGCTCCACACCCGTCTGCGCGACGCGCTGGAGGCCGCCGGCGACCGCCTGTTCACCTTTGACGGGCTTTGGGACGGGTTCCTGGCGCGGCTGGGCCGATTTGCCCGCTGGCAGGGCGGGTTGATCCAGTCCGGCATCCTGAACCGCTATCTGACAACCGTGTTCATCGTCATCGCACTGGGACTGGCCAGCGCCATGATCCATACGCGAATGAGCACCGGCCCGATCGCCATCCCGACACCGGAATTCAAGCATCTGGTGGTCTTCCTGCTGACTTTCGCGGGCACGGCCCTGACCATCATCACCAACTCGCGCATTTCCGCCATCGCCGGGCTGGGCGTGGTCGGCATCGGCGTCGCGCTGATCTTCATCCTGTTCTCGGCGCCGGATGTGGCGATCACCCAGCTTCTGGTCGAGATGCTCGTGGTGGTGCTGTTCTCGGTCGCAGCCCTGCGCCTGCCGGTGCTGCCGCGCCGCACCGGCAAGCGCGAGCGCATCGGCCACGGGATCATCGCGGTTTCGGTCGGCTCGCTGGTGACGCTGACCCTGCTGGGGGTGGTCTCGGAACCCATCGATCGCCGCCTGTCGGATTTCTTCGAAATCGCCAGTTACCCGGATGCCTATGGCCGCAACATCGTCAACGTGATCCTCGTGGACTTCCGTGCCTTTGATACCTTCGGCGAGGTTTCGGTGGTTGCCGTCGCGGCGCTGGCGGCCCTTGCCCTGCTGCGACAGCGCGGAAAGGGGGGACGCTCATGAAGTCCATCATCCTCACCACGGGGACGCGAATCATCGTGTCGCTTCTGCTGGTCTTTTCGGTCTACATGCTGCTGCGCGGCCATAACGAACCCGGCGGCGGTTTCATCGGCGGGCTGATCGGGGCGTCGGGCTTTGTGCTCTATGCCATTGCCAACGGCACCTCCGAGGCCCGGCGGGCGTTGCGCGCCGCGCCCGAACAGATTGCCGCCGTCGGTCTGGGTGTCGCGGCCATTTCCGGCCTGATACCAGGGCTGTTCGGCAATGCCGCCTATACCGGAAAATGGCTGTTCCTGGGCGCCACGCCCGACAGCAAGGGCTTCCCGATCTCGAACATCATCGCCTTCGACATCGGCGTCTATCTTGTGGTGCTGGGCGCGATCCTGACCCTGGTCTTTGCCCTGGAAGAGGAGATCTGACGTGGAAACGCTCCTGTCCCTGACCGTCGGCGTGCTGGTTGCCGCCGCCGTCTATCTGATGCTGCAACGCGACCTGCTGCGGTTTCTGTTCGGGCTGACCCTGATATCGAACGCCGCCAACCTGCTGATCTTCACCTCGGGCCAATTGACCAGCGGCCGCCCGCCACTGGTGCCCCAGGGCGCCAAGGCCCCGCTGCCGGGGGTGGCCAACGCGCTGCCGCAGGCGCTGGTGCTGACGGCGGTGGTGATCGGCTTTGGCCTGTTTGCCTTTTCGCTGGTGCTGACGCTGCGGGCCTATACCGACCTTGGCACCCTGAAAACCGATGACATGCGCGTGGCAGAACCCCGCGAAGAAGAGCAGGACGCATGATCTGGATCCTCGTCTTTCCGCTGATGATCCCCTTCTTGACGGCGGTTTTCAGCTTTCTTTACCGTGAACGCGACCTGGGCCGCTGGATCGCCGTGGGCGGGTCCGCCCTGGCCGTCCTTGCGGCCGTGGCGCTGATGAAACAGGTGCTCAGCGATGATGTGGTCGCCGGGCAGATGGGCGAATGGGCCGCCCCCTTCGGCATCACGCTGGTGGCCGACCGGCTGTCGGCGATCATGGTGCTGCTGACCGCGATCTCGGGACTGGCCGTCAGCCTCTATGCCACCGCCGAAATCGACCAGACGCTGGAAAGGCTGGGCTTTCACACCATCCTTCAGATCCTGCTGGGCGGCGTGACCGGCGCCTTCCTGACCGGCGACCTGTTCAACCTGTACGTCTGGTTCGAAGTCATGCTGATCGCGTCATTCGGGCTGCTGATCCTGGGCGGTGAACGGCGGCAGATCGACGGGGCGGTAAAATACGTCACCCTGAACCTCGTTTCCACGGTGCTGTTCCTGTCGGGCATCGGCCTGCTGTACGGCGTCACCGGCACCCTGAACATGGCCGACCTGCGCGGCGCGGTGGCGGCCAGCGACCGGCAGGGGGTTCTGACCGTAATCTCGGTGTTCTTCCTGATCGCCTTTTCCATGAAGGCGGCGGCCTTCCCGCTGTTTTCCTGGCTGCCGGCGTCCTATCACACGCCGACGTTCGTGGTTTCGGCCATCTTCGCCGGGCTGCTGACCAAGGTCGGTGTCTATTCGCTGATGCGCATTTTCACGCTGATCTTCGATAGCGAGGACAGCTTCTTTCAGGACGTCCTGATCTGGGTGGCGGTGCTGACCATGATCACCGGGGTGCTGGGCGCGCTGGCCCAGACCGAGGTGCGGCGCATCCTGTCCTATCAGATCATCAGCTCGATCGGTTTTCTGCTGCTGGGTCTGGCCATCGGCACGCCACTGGCACTGGCCGGTGCCATCTTCTACCTGATGCACAACATCATCGTGAAGGTGCTGCTGTTCCTCGTCGCGGGGGTGATGGAGCGTCTTTCGGGCGGGTCCGACCTGCGCTTCACCGGCGGGCTTTATAAATCGGCGCCGCTGCTGGCCGTGCTGTTCCTGATCCCGGCGTTTTCGCTGGCCGGCTTCCCGCCGTTCTCGGGCTTCTGGGCCAAGGTTCTTCTGGTCAAGGCCACGCTGGATGTGCAGGCTTGGGTGGTTGCAGGTGTGGCGCTGGCGGTCGGGTTGCTGACGATCTATTCGATGACCACGATCTGGGCCGAGGCCTTCTGGAAGGCCCACCCGGATGACCGCGAGCCGGTGCTGGATGATCTGGGCCCCGACAAGGTCGGGATGTTGACCCCGATCGTGTTGCTGTGCGGGCTCAGCCTGATCCTGGGCTTTTTCCCGCAACCCTTCATCACGCTGGCCGAGCAAGCCGCCGCGCAACTGCTGGACCCAACCGCCTATCTGGCGGCTGTTCTGGGGGAGACTGCGCAATGAACCTGTTCGCGATCAACGTCCTTCTGGCCTTTGTCTGGTGCGCCCTGTCGGCTGCCTTTACCTTCAATGCGCTGATCACCGGCTATCTGATCGGTTTCGCGGCCCTGTGGATTACCCAGCCGCTGTACAATGCGCCCAAGCAGTATTTCGTGCGGATGATCCGGATCGTGCAGCTGGCGCTGTTTTTCGTCTATGATCTGCTGGTGTCCAGCATCCGCGTTGCGTGGGACGTGCTGACCCTGCGGGATCGATCGAACCCCAAGATCATCGAGATGCCGCTGGACGTGAAATCCGATCTGGAGATTCTGCTGGTGACCAACCTGATCTCGCTGACGCCGGGCACGCTCAGCCTGGATGTCTCGCCTGACCGCAAGACGCTTTATGTCCACGCCATGTTCGGCGACGATCCCGAGCAGGTCATCGCCGACCTGAAGTCTGGCATGGAACACATGGTACGGAGGGTATTCGAGGAATGACCCCGGAAAACTTCTTCTATTGGTGCACCGAGGCCGGGTTCACGCTGGTGATGATCTCGCTGGTGCTGGGCTTCATCCGGCTGTTCAAGGGACCGTCGTTCTCGGATCGGGTGGTCGCGCTGGACATGATGACCGTGTCGATCGTGGCCTTCTGCGCGCTCTTCGCGATCCGCTCGGAAGCCTCGGCCTTTCTGGACGTGGCGCTAGTGCTGGCGCTGATCGGATTTCTGGCCACCGTGGCACTGGCCCGTTTTGCCGAACGGTCGATGCTGCGGCAGTCGACACAGCCCGTCCTGCCCCCTGCCGAGCAGATGGAGGCCGAAGCCGTCAAGCCGGCACAGACCAAGAAAGACCCTGCCCCGAGGAACCTGTCATGACCGAGATCATCGCCGGCATCCTCGTCCTGACCGGAGGCGCCTTTGCCTTCATCGCGGGGCTTGGGGTGCTGAAATTGCCCGATGTGCTGAACCGGATGCATGCCTCGACCAAGGCGGGCACGCTGGGCAGTGCGCTGACCCTGGCCGCTGCGGCGCTGCATTTCGAAATTGCCAGCGTCACCACAAAGGCCGTGGCCACCATCCTGTTCCTGATGCTGACTGCCCCCATCGCCGCGCATATGATCGGCCGTGCCACGGTCGAGATCCGCCGCGTCAAGGCGGCCCGTGCGGCGGCTCAGGCCAAGCGCGCCTCGTCATAGATCCGCTGGATGAACTGGCCCGCGGGCCGGTCGCGCAGCGGCTCCATCACCGCGCGCATCTCGGGGGGCAGCGCTGCCATCTCGGGCAGGTGACCGCCGTAGCCGCGCGCCACGATCATCGGCGCACCTGAAGTGGCAAAGGCCAGATCGGCCAGCGTCAGGCGGTCGCCGCACAGGTACTTGCGCCCATCGGCCAGCCGCGCGTCGATCTCGTCCCACGCCGCCTGGATGCGGGTCAGGGCCTTTTCGGCATCTTCCGGACCCAGCCCCAGCCCCTTGAACATCGCGGCCTTGATGACGCTGTAGCCGCCCAGCGACATGAAGGCCGTTTCAAACCACGGCACGCCGGTCGTCAGGCTGGGCCAGACCAGTTTCTTGTGTTGCAGGAAGTGGAAATAGGCCCAATGCACGGTGCCCTCGCCCATGTCGTAGCGCATCCGGTGTTGCAGATCCATGACCTCGGCATGCAGTTCGGGCTCGGCCTGCGGATCGGGCACCAGACGGTTGCCTGAGGAGGCCTTGTCATCGAAGGCCGCCACCAGTTTCTCGATGGTGGGGGTTTTCGTGTCACCGTCGATCAGCAGCGGGTAGTCATCCTTGCCGACCCCATGGGACTTGAGCGCGAGGATGTGGAACACCGGGGCGTGGGGCCGCTCGGTATAGGCCACCCCCCAAAGCTGCATCAGCCAGCGCCCCAGATCCACGTCGACACTGGGCAGAAGGGTGACCATGAACGGCGGTTTGGTCATCAGACGGTCCTTATGCGGGGTCGAAGGCGACGGTGAAATGCTGCGGGAAAGGCGTGTCGCCGGAGTCGATCTGCCCGGCCGCGCCCTCGGCCCGGCGCAGGTTCTTTTGCGCCAGTACAGGCTTCAGGATCGCCGGGATCACCGCTTCATTGATAGCGGCGCCGAAACAGGTATGCATCCCGGTGCCCCAGATGATGTAATCCTCGAACCGCCGGTCGGTGCGGAACGCACCGGGCCGGTCGATGGCCGCGCGGTCGAACATGGCCGACAGGCTGGCGGCAAAGACCATCTGCCCTTTCTTCACCTTCAGCCGCCGGAAGGTACCCGAGGCGATCTCGCAGTCGCGGGTGGCGCGGCGGTAGATCACCGGGTTGTGCGGGTTGAAGCGCAGCGCCTCCCAGATGCAGGCGGCCAGTTTGGCGTCATCGCCCGCACGGGCGGCGGCCTGCGCCTCGGCCAGGGCCTCGGGGCGGTTCAGAAGCTCATCCAGCGCCAGGCAACTGGCCTTGGAAATGGTCGGGATCGCGCCGATCAGCAGGCCCAGAAGGTTGTTGCGGATGCCCAGATCGCTCATCCCCGGCGTTTCCGCCGATTGCAGGGCCAGGCAGCGGTTGAGGATGTCGTCCCCTTCGGTCGGACTGGCCTTGCGGGCGGCGATCGCCCCGTCCAGCCAGGCGCGCAACTCGGCCGCCGCCGTCATGGCGCGCGCATCCAGCGCCGGATCGGCCCCCAGATCGCCGAACAGGTACCAGAACAGCGTTGTGGTCCAGCCCTGCATGGTGGCATTGTCCGGCCCGCCGGTGCCGAAATAGCGGTCGGTCATGTCCCAGGGCACCTGCAGCGTCAGCGCCGGGGGCAGATCGAGCCGACCCTCGCTATCGGCCACGATGCCCGCTGCCAATTCGGTGGCACGGGGCAGAACGATCGCGGCCACATCGGTGTGCCGCGCGGCCAGCCGCATGGCCGAGGTGTCGCGGGTGTAGTCCCAACCCGGCTGCATCCCCAGAAAGAAGTTGTCGCCATCGGTCAGCTTGCGCATCCGGGGGCCGTAGACCACCTCGAAATCTGCATCGCGATAGAGCACGTCCAGCACATCGGCGCGCCGGGTCACCACCACCGTGCCGTTGTTGTCATAGGATTTCACCAGCACCCGGCTGAGCCCGATGTTGGGCAGGAAGGCGCGCAATGCATCGAAGACCCTGCGCTGCATGGCCGGCGCGGCAAACACCGCCCCGGCATTGGCCTTGAAGCCGCCCGGCGCGCGCGCCGCCGTCACCCCGGCCCCGGCCAGACCGACCAGCGCCGCCAGCCCCTGCCCCCATTCGGTGACCACCCGCAACGGCGCGGTCACCAGGTTTGCAATCCGTGTCAGCATGGAACGGTCCTCAGGTCGGATCGACGATGCCAAGCGCCATCATGTGCAGCGCCGTCAGCGACGGGATGAAGAAATAGTCGCCCCCCCGCGTTTCCACGAAGGTCTTGAGCTTGCTCATGTAATAGGGCGGCTTGCCGCTGGCGGGATCCGACGGGATGCTGTGCCGCTTGTGGATCTCGTGGCTACCCAGCAGCGGACAGGTGTTGTTGCCCTGGTTGAAGTCCAGCCCGTATTGAATCCACTGCTGCTGCACGAATTCGAACTGCCGGAAGATAGACGCGCCAAGCGCCATGAAAGCCACGCCCTGCTCGGTCTCGTCGGTCATCCCGCCGGGATGGTCCGGCCCATAGGGCAGACCCCGCCGCAGGATGCGCCGGCGCTTGTTGAGCTGGGTGGTGGCCTTGGGGTTCTTGCTGCCCGGCGTGTTCAGCGGATCAAGGTAATCGCGCGTGTTCACCCGCCGCAGGTGCGCCCCGTTGGGACATTTGAACCCTTCCAGGTCGTCGGCATAGCGGAAGTTCGACACTTCCGTGGACGACAGATAGGCCCGCATGGCGCCAAGCGCCTTCAGCGGGTCGGGATCGTCGAACCCCTTTTCCTTGCGGAAGGCTCGCCATCCGTCATAGGTCGGCACGCGCGCCAGCGGCACCCCGTCGGACCAGCGCCCGACCATCTTGGCGATCAGGGTTTCGCGGGCTTCCTCTTCGTCCACGCCCATGGTCGCGGCATAGGTCTTGGCCTCTTCGCCCACCACCTCGGCGAAGGTCGAAACGTTCTCGTGCAGCTTGCGATACACCATGTAGGTGCCGTTGTGCATGAAGTTGGGGGGCTGGGCCGTGGGCGGCAGTTCCTGGCTTTCGTCGGGATGGCCGAGGATGAATTCGCCGGTGGCCAGTGGTTGCCAGCCGTCCTTTTCGTTCATCCATTTGCCGCGCCCGATGACGGCGACCTTTTCCTTGTCCTCCGGGTACTGGCCCTCGAAGACCGGATCGCCGATGCCGTCGGTGATCCCGAAATGCTCTTTCGGGGTGGGGATCTTCTTGTCGCCCAGCGTGTCGAACACTGCCGAGGCGGCCTGGTATTCCTCGCCGCCGTTCTGACCGTTGGTTTTCATGATCCAGACCTTGTGGTCCAGTTCGGCGCACAGCTCGCGCAGCCAGTCGGTCTGTTCCTCCAGCTCAGGCGCTGGTGTGTCGGTCCCCGGTTCGGCCAGTTGCGCGTTCATCGAGATCCAGATGTGAACGTCGTTCTTGCCGCCGACGCCCCGCATCCGGTTGTCGCGCCAGATCGGATCCCATTTGGCGCACCAGTTGCCCGCGTCCTCCTCGGTCTTGGTCACGTCCCGGTCGCCCAGGATGAAGGCGCGGGCCTTCATGCCGTCGATGAACGCCTCGGGCATGCCCTGAAGGGTGCGCGTCGGCAGCCCCATCATGTAGAGCCCGGTGAAGGTGAACCCGATGTTGAAGGTGACCGGCGGCTTGGTGCCCTCGGTCCAGCGCGTCGCGGTGGTGACCCGACGGCGCGCCGCATCGACGAACTTGCGGCCCGCTTCGGGGGTTTCGATGTGCAGGAAGAAATAGCGTGCAAAGGGGAAGGAAAAGCGCCCGTAGGCGCGGGTGACGTTGCCCTGGATGTCGTCCAGATTCAGAATGCGAGTCATCTTGGCCCCCTATCCTTCTATCACGCCGCCGGCGGCGTCGATGGAGATCACGCCGGGCGCCTGACTGGGCGCCATCTTGTTGCCGGGGCGATGCTGTTTCAGGAAGTCGCCGAAATCGGCGTGCAGCGTATCGGCATCGCGGCCTTGCTGGTCGATGACGAAATTCGCGAAATGCTGTTGCAGATACAGCGACTTCAGCACCGATGGCAGATCGCCGTATTTGGCCGGTGGCATGGGCTTCTGCCCGTTGGCCAGGACATAGCGATACAGCCCATAGACCACAGCCGCAGTCACAAGCCCGCCCCAGAAGAAGCTGCCCCAGGCGCTCCACCCGGTCAGCCAACCCAGCAGGAACATCTTGTCCATGCCGAAAATGCCGCCGATCAGCCCCAGAAGGGTAATCGCCGCCGGGATCGCCGCCGCGACAAGCATCGGCTTGGTCGGCAGGTTGCTGAGCTCGGGCTGCGAGATCCAGTAGTCGTTGAACGGCATGGTGGTTTCGATCTGGCACTTGGCCATGTAGGCGGCAAAGCTGGCCCCCGAATCCACCCCGTCAAAGCCGGTGCAATTGCCATAGATCAGGCGCAGTTCCGGCTCCATCGTGGTCCAGAGCTTGCGCAGATAGGCATCGCGCGCCCGTGCCTGCAGGGCCGTATCCAGCACCTCAGGCAGGGATTCGCCCTCGTCCATCACCGCGTCGACATCGGCGCAGAACACCAGGTAGGCGCAGTTCAGGCGATCCACCCGCTGCGGGTTGATCGGATCCTTGCCCTGCAGGGACTCGCAAATCGCGTCTACGGGATTGCGCCCGTTGAAGACCGCGTCTTCCAGCACGAACATCCGGCACAGATGGGTCATGCGGTTGCGCGCGAAGGGGCTGTTTTCCCCGATTTTCTGCGTGGCCGGCGATTGCAGCGCCGTGGGCAACAGCCCCAGCGTCGCCCGGACAAGCTGTTCATGGGAGACGATGGCGCCCGTGGGATCGCTGGTGGAGCCTTGCTTGATCGGCGACAGAAAAGTCAGGAACAGGTGGCCAGTGTCGAATGTCGGCATCGGACCCCTCCTTACGTGCGCTGGCTGTCGAACAGGTTCGACAGTTTGTGAACAAAAGGGGCGCGGTTGGTGTCCGCACGTTCGGTGTCGATCGAGGCCACGGGCCCCAGACCGGGATCGCCCAGGCATCCCTGCACTTTCAAAAGCTGCGCCGTATAGGTCTTGGCGAATTCCTCGGGCGTTTGCCGGGCATGGGCGTCGGCCAGGTCCTCGATGGCCTGATAGACCCGCATGGCGCATTTCACATCGCGCTGCGCCGAGCCGGGCGTCGCGTTGTAGTAGTAGTCATTGAAGACCTGATTGTAGGTGATGTAATTCTTGAACGAGGTCACCGGGATCGACTGCGGATACTTGGTGGCCGAATACCAGAACAGGTTCAGGCCGTTGGGAATCCCGTCTGAAAAGGCATCGATGTACTGGTCCCAGGTGCCGTTGAAGTTCGAACAGAACAGCACATAGTCGTTCTGAATATCCTGCTTGCCCTGCCCCAGATCCGGCCATTGATCACGCTTGATGACGATCCAGCGCGCAAAATGGATCAGCGACAGGCCCAGAAGCCCGCTCAACACCTTGGGCACACCGCGCGCCACCATGAAGATCAACCGGTTGAGCCAGGTGACCCGCGGTTTGCTCGGCGTCACCACGTTCATTGCATAGGCTTTGCCAGCAATGTTCGACATCGTCCCCCCCCTTTGGCCTGTTCGTCGGCCTTCGCATGACTTTGGGGAAACTATACGCCCGCCGGGGGATCCCACGAAGCTTTTTCCCGTTTGCAGGATCGCCGGGTCGTGAATTCCACACCGAATCCAGAGGGCCAGACGGGCGGACTAACGAATTCTCAAGCCTCGGCTGTCACATGCTTGTGGGTCGGCATGAATTGCGGCGGAGTGTGGCGTGAAACGCAGGTTTACCAGTTTGATCCTTGTGGTGATGTTCATCGGTGCGGCGGGTGCGGCGGTCGCACGCCGCGCCGATGCGCCACCCCCGGATCTGTGCGAACGCGCCGCGCACAAGGCCGCGCGCACGACAGGGGTGCCGGTTCAGGTGCTGCTGGCGATTTCCCTGACCGAAACCGGGCGCAAGCAGGCCAGCGGCTTCGGGCCCTGGCCCTGGACGCTGAACATCGCGGGCGAGGGATTTTTCTTTGACACGCCCGCGGCCGCGCTAGCCCGCGCCGAACGCAGCCTGCGCAGCGGGCAGACCAGCTTCGATGTCGGCTGTTTTCAGGTGAACTATCGCTGGCACGGCGATGCCTTCGCCTCTCTGGCCGAGATGCTTGAACCGGATCGCAATGCGCTTTACGCCGCGCAGTTCCTGGCCGCGCTGTTTGCCGAAAGCGGCGATTGGACCGTGGCGGCCGGACACTATCATTCCCGCACCAAGGTCCACGCCGACCGCTACCGCAAGATCTTCACCCGGCATCTGGCGCGTCTTGGTCCGTTGGACCACCAGGCACCCCTGCCCGCCAGCGACGCCATGATTGCCCGCGTCAACCGCTTTCCCCTGCTGCAGGCAGGCGCGCCGTCCGCGACCATGGGCTCGCTGGTGCCCGACGTGGCGGTGGTGCGGGGCGGGTTGTTCGCCGATCACGATGTCCGCGCATTGTGGAGCCGCTGATGCCGAAGATCGACGCCCATACCCTGTTTCAGCCCACGATCCTGATGGCCCTGGCCCTGATGGCGATCATCGTGATGATGATCTTGCCGATGCCCGCCTGGGTGCTGGACATCGGGCTTGCGGGGTCGTTCTCGCTGGCAATCCTGATTTTCACCGTGACCCTGTTCATTGAAAAGCCACTGGATTTCTCGGCCTTCCCGACGATCCTGCTGGCGTCGCTGATGCTTCGGCTGTCGCTGAACGTGTCCTCGACCAAGCTGATCATCGGCCAGGGCCATTCCGGCACCCATGCTGCCGGCGGGGTCATCAACGGCTTTGCCAGTTTCATCATGGGCGGCAGCGTGTTCCTGGGCGTCGTGGTCTTCTGCGTGCTGCTGATCGTCAACTTCATGGTCATCACCAAGGGTGCCGCCCGCATGGCCGAGGTTGGCGCGCGCTTCGCGCTGGACGGGATGCCGGGCAAGCAACTGGCCATCGACAGCGATATCGCCGCAGGCTCGATCACCCATGAGGAAGCCAAGGAACGCCGCGCCCGCGAACAGGCCGAAACGACCTTCTTCGGTTCGCTCGACGGGGCGTCGAAATTCGTCAAGGGCGATGCGGTCGCCGGGCTGCTCATCACCCTACTGAACATGGTGATGGGGCTGGTCATGGGCACGGTGATCCACGGCATGGCCTTCAGCGAGGCCGCCAAGACCTATGCCATCCTGACGGTGGGCGACGGGCTTGTGACGCAAATCCCGGCGGTCATCATCTCCATCGCCTCGGCCCTGCTGCTGGCGCGCGGTGGCACCACCGGCACCACCGATCTGGCCATTTTTACTCAACTGGGCCGCTATCCGGCAGCACTGGGAACCGTGGGCTTGCTGATGGCCCTGTTCGCGCTGGTGCCGGGCCTGCCGCTGATCCCGTTCCTTCTGGGCGCCCTCGGACTGGGTGCTGCCGCCTACTACGCCTGGAAAGAGGATCAGCGCGCCGCCCAGCGCGCCTCCGCGCAGGAGTTGGCCTCGGCGGCGGAAACCGCGCCCAGGACCTCCATTGGCGACCTGCTGGATCTTGATGATATCCACGTGGAATTTGCCCCGGACCTGGTGCCGATGATCCTGGACCCTGCCACCGGGCTGGAGGCGCGGATCACTTCGATGCGGATGCATGTGGCCGAAACCTTCGGCCTGCTGTTGCCCGAGATTCGCCTGACCGACAGCAGCGCCTTGCCTGTGGGCACCTATGCCATTCGCATTCAGGGCGTGGAACGGGTACGCGACCGTCTGGCCAGCGACCGGGTTCTGGCCCTGCTTCCCGATGGCGATCCGCCCGACATCCCCGGACGCGACGTGAAAGAGCCGGTCTATGGCGCCCCGGCCCGCTGGATCGACCCCGCCGACCAGGATCGCATGGCGATCGAAGGCGCCACGGTGGTCTCGGCGCCCGAGGTGCTGGCCACCCACCTACTGGAGGTCATCAAGGCCAATCTGGCACAGCTGATGACCCAGAAGGCGCTGCGCCGCCTGCTGGACGAGATGACCCGGCTCAGCGACCCGGAACGGGCCGAGGCCAACCGCCGCCTGCTGGACGAGCTGATCCCCGACAAGGTTCCGCAGGAACTGCTGCTGGCGGTGCTGCGGCTGCTGCTGGAGGAACGCGTGTCGATCCGAAACCTGCCGCTGATCCTTGATGCCATCACCGAAGCCCGCCCCCTGCATGGCATGCCCGAGGCGGTTTGCGAACATGTGCGCCAGCGGCTGGGGTTCCAGCTGGTGGCCGAGTATCGCCGCGACGATGGCACGTTGCCGGTTCTGCAACTGGCGCCGGAATGGGAAGACGCCTTTCAGCGCTACCAGATCGAAACCGACCGTCCGTTGCCCGAAGTGGCCCTGCCCGCCGAGGAGTTTAACCGCCTGTCGATGGCCATTGCCGACCGTTACGCCCGCAGCAGCGGAGAGGCCACGCTGCCCGCGCTGGTGACGTCGACCCGGCGACGGCGGTTCCTGAAAACCGTGGTTGCGGCCCGCGGCCTGCGCCTGCCCGTGCTGTCGTTCGAAGAACTGGGGGTCGACGCGCGGCCCGCCATCCTGGGCGTCGTGCCGGCATGAACGACATCCTGCAGGCCATGGCCGGCCTCGGCGGCCCCTGGCTGTGGAGCGGCTGGGCGGTGTTCCTGCGAGTCGGGGCCGCGATGATGTTCCTTCCGGCCTTCGGAGAGCAGACGGTTCCGATGCGCCTGCGGCTGGCCACGGCGGGCGCTTTCACGGTCATTGTCGTTCCGATCGTCAGCCCCGACCTGTCCCTGCCCGCCGTCGGCCTGCCGGGCCTGATACATCTGACGCTGACCGAAACCCTGTCCGGACTGACGCTGGGGTTCTCGATCCGGGCGCTGGTCTGGGCGCTGCACGTGGCCGGAACCATGGCTGCGCAGGCCACCTCTCTGTCGCAACTTCTGGGCGGGGAAGCCATCGACCCGCAACCGGCCATCGCCCGCTTGCTGACCCTTGGCGGCCTGGCGCTGGCCGCCACGGCGGGCCTGCATCTGCGGATCACCGAGGCGCTTGTGCGCTCCTATGACACCCTGCCCGCCGGAACGCTGCCCCTGGCCGCAGACCTGTCGCGCTTTGCGGTGACGCGGGTGGTGGATCTGTTCGGCACGGCATTTTCCTTTGCCGCGCCCTTCCTGATCGCCTCGCTGGTCTACAACCTCGCTCTGGGGGTCATCAACCGTGCCATGCCGCAGCTGATGGTTGCCTTTGTCGGCGCGCCGGCCATCACCGCCGGTGGCCTGGGGCTGCTTCTGCTGACGGCGCCCCGGATGCTGGACGTCTGGCTCCGCCTGCTCAACTTGCGCCTCGCAGCCCCCTTCGAGGTGCTGCCGTGAGCGATCAGGAGTCCCCCGGCGACAAACCCTATGACCCGTCCCCGAAGAAGCTGGAAGATGCCCGCAAGAAGGGCGAGATCCCGCGTTCCGCCGATCTGCTGACCGCGGCGTCTTACGGGGGATCATTGCTGGCGTTGACCCTTCTTGGGCCATGGATGGTGACGCAAGGCGGTACCGTGCTGATGGTCCTGCTGGATCGCGCCGACAGCCTGTCGGAACAGATGCTGTCCGATGGCGGCCAGTCCCTTGCGGGCGGCATGATGGCCCGCTTCGGGCTGGCCGTGGCGCCGGTGTTCCTGCTGCCCGCCGCGCTGGTCTTGACCACCACCTTTGCGCTGCGCAGTTTCCTGGTCACGCCGTCGAAACTGGCCCCCAAGCTTAACCGGATCTCGCCGCTGGCGTCGATGAAGAACAAGTTCGGCCGCAGCGGGCTGTTCGAATTTGCCAAGAGCTTCACGAAATTGCTGGTGATCTCCGCCCTGCTGGGCCTCTACCTGTCCTCGCGACTGGAGACGATGGTCACCACGCTCTACCTCGGCCCGTCTGCCGTCACCGTCGAAATGGCCCGAATGGCGCTGGAGTTCCTGGCTGTGGTGCTGGTGGTGACGGTGGCCATCGGGGGAGTGGACTACCTGTGGCAGCGGGCGGAACACCTGCGCAAGCATCGCATGTCGCACAAGGAAATGACCGACGAGGCCAAGCAGACCGAAGGCGACCCGCAGATGAAGCAGCAGCGGCGCCAGAAAGGCTATGACATTGCCACCAACCGGATGATGGCCGAGGTGCCCAAGGCCGATGTTGTGATCGTCAATCCACAGCATTTCGCCGTGGCGCTGAAATGGGATCGATCAAACCGCGGTGCGCCGGTCTGTGTGGCCAAGGGCGTGGACGAGGTTGCCGCCCGGATCCGGGAAGCCGCCCGCGGCGCCAGCGTGCCCCTGCACCGCGATCCCCCGACCGCGCGCGCGCTGCATGCCACGACCGAGATCGGGCAGGAAATCGCACCGGATCACTACAAGGCCGTGGCTGCGGCCATCCGCTTTGCCGACCGGATGCGCAAACTGCGGAGCAAGGCGAAATGACCGATCCCAAGATGGATCAACTGGTGACACTCGCGCGGCTGCGCAAATTGCACGAAGAGACCAAGCTGGCCCGGTTGACGGCCAGGCGCCGGCAGTTGGAAGCCGAGATCGCAGCCCTGAGAACATCCTGCCCCGAACCCTTGAAACTGGATGAATTTGTGTTCTCGGGGGGGTGGGAGCGGGCTCGACTGTGGCGCGATGCCCAGATACTGGCGCGGAATTCGGAACTTGCCAACCTGCGCGCCGAAATCTCGGACCAGATGCCCGCGTCCAACCGCGCCAACGCGCGCTTCGAGATTGCACGGGAACTGAAGGATCGAAAGACCTGACCTCAGACCTTCTGCTTGACCAGATCGATGATCAGAACGTCATGAACGATGGGGCCGGCGGTCTTCTGGCCGATCTCGCGCAGCGCCATGCGCAGTCCGTCCAGCCCTGCGCTGCTCAGGAAGTTGCCTTCGAACCCGCCGGCATTGGCATGATCGAACAGCACGCGCAGAAAGGCGTCACGCAGCTTCGGCTCCCGGTTATAGATGGTCTCCTTGGAGCCCTCCGAGACCTCGACACTCAGCGACAGGACAACCATCGCCGAGATCCCGTCCTTCTGGATGAGCGGGACGATGAACTGGTTGGCGAACTTCACGTATTCCGTGGGCAGCGCGACGGGTTCATCCTTTGCCCCGGCGTCCGTGCAATCGGCTGTCCCCTCAGGGCAGGCCTCCGCCGCCTCGGTTTCGCTGGGTGACAGGTAGGCCCTGGCGAAATAGCCGGTGGCCAGACCGCCACCGAGCGCGGCCACGGCCAGGATCACGGGGATGAGTTTGCGCATGACGCCCCCTAGAACGGCAGGATGATGTCGGCGATCTGCTGGCCATAGCGTGGCTGCTGCACATCCATGATCTGGCCGCGACCGCCGTAGGAGATTCGCGCCGAGGCGATCTTGTCGTAGGTGATCTGGTTGTTGCGCGAAATATCCTCGGGCCGCACATAGCCCGATACCAGAAGCTCGCGCAGCTCATAGTTCACCCGAACCTCCTGCGAGCCCTGGATGCGCAACACGCCGTTGGGCAGGACATCCGTGATCGTTGCGGCCACCTTTAACTCAAGCTTTTCCTTGCGGCGCACCGACCCGTCGCCGTCCGATTCGCTGCCCGATTTCACCGACACCGCATCGGCCATGCTGGCGCCTTCGGGCAGGTTCTTGTCGATCCGTTGCGGCAGGCCCAGGAACTGCGGCACCTTCATGGACTCGCCCGCCGATCGGGACCGGGAGGTCGAATTGGAAATCTCGGCCTTCTCGTCGAACTCGATCACAACGGTCAGGATATCGCCCTGCTCGCTGGCGCGCAGATCGCCCAGAAGCGAATTGCGCGCCCCGCTCCACAGCGACGCCTGGTCCACGGCCCGCTGCTTTTCCAGGGTGCGGGGCAGGCCCTGGACCGACATGGCCAGATGCTCGCGCCCGGTGTCGGTGGGGCTGAAGTCGGGGCGTTTGCCGACGTGATCCAGACGCGCGCAGGCGCCCAGGCTTCCGAGGATCATCAAGAGTGCGATGCTGCGCATGGGGATTTCCTTCCCTAGTTGCCGCGGGGCGCCACGGTGACGCTGCCATCAGGCATGACAGTTCCGGTCACGGTGTTGCGGGATTCAAGGTTCATGACGCGGATACGGGCGCCGACACCGCCGCGTTCCAGCGCGCGCGCCTCGGTGGCGATGGCAATGCCGGAATAGATGTAGTTCAGGGGCACGATCTGGTTGCGCGCCACCACCGCCGCCGGTTGCAGGTCTGACGCCCGGATCGGCCGCCCTTCGTAGATGTTGACCCGCGTCTCCATCCCCACCGCCTGAGACGCATCGCGCAGGGCGCCGGGCTGGTCCGGTCCGTAGGCCAGATCCATCTCTTCGATCACGGTCTGGCCGCGCAGGGTGCGCGCCGCCACCAGCGTGTCGGCGACGGCAGGGCCGGCGATGATCAGCAAGACAAAGGGCAAAAGCGCGCGCACCCCGATCACCGGATCTGCGAGGTTGTGGACATCATCTGATCGGACGCGGTGATGACCTTTGCGTTAAGCTCGTAAGCGCGCTGCGCCTCGATCAGTTCGGTGACCTCGCGCACGGCGTCGACCGTGGAATTCTCCAGATAGCCCTGACGCAGGGTGCCCAACCCGTCGGTGCCGGGATCGCCCACGGTCGGGGGGCCGGAGGCCTCGGTTTCCTGGAACAGGTTGCCGCCCAGAGCCTCCAACCCGCGCGGATTGGTGAAACCCGCCAGCGTGAACTGCCCCAGAAGCTGTGCATCCACCTGATCGGTGAAATAGGCGTAGACCTCGCCATCCGCGTTGATCGAGATCGAGCGGGCGTCATCGGGGATCGTGATGTCGGGCACCACCGCATAACCATCCGCCGTCACGATCTGCCCCTCGGCGGAACGCCGCAACCCGCCGTCGCGCGTGTAGGCCGCGCCGCCATCCGGCAGGGTGATTTCCAGATACCCGCTGCCCTCGATGGCGATGTCCAGGTCACCGTTGGTCTGCGTCAGAGCCCCCTGTTCCAGATGCACCGAGACCGCCGTCGGGGTCACGCCAAGGCCAAGCTGGATCCCGGTGGGCAGGACCGTGCCGTCCGAGGCACTGATCGCCCCGGGACGCTGCATCTGTTGATAGTGCAGATCCGAAAACTCGGCCCGGCGCGTGTTGTAGGCCGTGGTGCTCATGTTCGCGAGGTTGTTCGAGATCACCTCGACCCGCATCTGCTGGGCGGACATGCCTGTGGCGGCGATTTTCAGGGCGCGCATTGGGGGGACTCCTTAACTCGACAAGGTACGGATGACGTTGCGGATGCGGTCATCTTCGGCGTTCAGAAAGTTGCGGCCGGTTTCATAGGCCCGCTGAACCTCGATCAGACGCGAGATTTCCAGCACCGGATCGACGTTGGATTGTTCCAGAAAACCCTGCGCCATCCGTGGTTCGGGCAGTTCGTTGATCTCGCCATCGACCGAGAACCGGGACCCGGCAGCGCGGTTCATCTTCACCGGATCATTCGGCACGAACAGCCCGATCTCGCCCAGCGGGGTGCCGTCGACGCTGAGGCTGCCATCGGATGCGATATGCACGCCATTCACCCCATCCGGGATGAACACTGCCGCGCGCCCGGAATCCAGAAGCCGCGCACCGTCCGGAGCCACCAACTCGCCATCAGCGTTCGGCGCGAAGCTGCCACTGCGGGTCAGCTGTTGGCCATCGGGGGTGTCGACAAGGAAATAGCCTTCGCCTTCGATCGCCAGGTCGAATTGCCCACCGGTCTGGACCAACTGGCCCTGGCTGCGGTCGGTCAACCGGGCACGTGCGGCGGCCATCGACAGCCCCTCGCCGGCTTCCCCAACCCGTTCCACGTATTCCGAAAAGATCAGGGCCTCGCGCTGAAATCCCACAGTCGACACATTGGCCACATTGTGGGCAAGCGTGTGCAACTCGCTCCGCAACCCGGTCTGGCGGGTCAGTGTGGCATAGGCTGCATGGTCCATGTCAGGCTCCGGCAATGAGAGGGATCAGGGTGGTGCGAAAGAAGTCCTGAAGCGTCTCGGTCATGAAACTCATGCTCACCCAGAACACGAGCACGATGGCGAGAAGCTTGGGCACGAAGGTCAGGGTCATTTCCTGGATCGAGGTCAGGGCCTGGAACAGCCCCACCGCGACCCCGGCCAGCAGCGCCACCGTGAGAACGGGCAACGAGATGATCACCGCCACCAGCAGCCCCTGCCGCAGCGTGTCGTAGAAAAGACCCTCGGTCATGTCAGATCGGCATCCGCAGGATTTCCTGGTAGGCCGCCACCACCTTGTCGCGCACCGCCACAGCGGTTTCGACAGCAAGCTGGGTTTGGGCGAGCGCTTCCACAAGGGTCTGCGCATCGGCACTGCCGGTCAGGGTTTGCTGCGCGGCGGTTTCGGCCTGGGCCATCTGATCGGCAAAATCCCCGATGGCCTGGGCGGCCAGTGCCTCGCCCGAGCCCTGGAGCGCATCGGGTTGTGTGGCCGGGCGCGCCTTGGCGTAACCCTCTGTGGCGAATGTTGAAATCGGAACCATTCTGGTCCTCCTTATCTGCGCAGAAGATCAAGCAAGGCGCCCGACATTTTCCGCGTCTGGTCAAACATCTTGAGGTTGGCCTCGTAGCTGCGCTGCGCTTCGCGCGAATCCGCAATTTCGAGGATCGAGTTCACGTTGGAGCCCTGGTAGTGGCCCGTCGCATCGGCCATGGGGTGGGTCGGGTCGTGGATCAGGGACAGCTCGGCTGGATCCAGACGCACCCGGCCGGTTTCGACTTCGCCGCGGGTGCCGGGAACGGCGGCGTGAAACGGGATGGACTTGCGGCGATAGCCGGGCGTATCCGCGTTGGCGATGTTTTCCGCCACATGGCGCAACCGCTTGGCTTGCGCCCGCATGCCACTGGCCGCAATCGAGAAGCTGTCCAGAAAATCTCCCATGATCGCCTACCCCGCCCGTCCGAGAACAGACCGCAAGAGCGTCATCCCGCCGCGATAGGCCGCCAGCGCCAGATCGTGATCCTGCTTCACGCGCGCGGCTTCCAGCATCTCGGTTTCCAGCGAAACCGTGTTGCCATTGGGTGCAGCGGCCCCATCCCTTGCAACGGTGCTGAAATCGGTACGATTGAAATCCGCCGGCGCGGCCTGATGCCCTGGGCGGCTTTGCGCCATGACCAGCCGGGCAGGCGAAGGCTTGCCGTCAAGCGAGAAGGCTTCCAGCGCCACGGCCTTGTAGCCGGGCGTGTCCGCATTCGCCACGTTCCGGGCAATCATGGCCTGCTGCATTCCCGCATGCGAGGCCTTGTTGGACGCAAGGTTAAACATGTCTAAACCATTGAACATCGGGGCTTCTCCCTCGATCAGCTTCAACCTTGGATTAACTGCGATTCGTTTAGAAAGGGTTGTGGAACAAAAAGAGAACTAAAATGACCGTTACCATGTTGGATGCCCTGAACGACTCGATTGATCGGCTGATGACCACGCATGATGTCGGCGTCGTGTGCGAGGTTTCGCCCGCGCGGCTGCGGGTGTCGGGGCTGCGGCGGGTGGCGGCGCAAGGCGATGTTGTCGAGGTTGCCGGCGGGGGCGGGCTGCGTTTGTTGGGCGATGTCGAAGCGATGGCCGATGGGCTGCTGGATGTGGTGCCGCGAGGTCTGACCAAGGGGATTGCCGAGGGTGATCGGGTGCTGCACCTGGGTCGGGACGTCTTTGCGCCTGACGACAGTTGGATCGGCCGGGTTCTTGACCCTTTCGGTCACGCCCTGGACCAGAAACCTGTGCGGCAAGGCACACGGGAACGCACCATTCGCGCCGCGCCGCCAGTCGCCACCAGCCGCCGGGGATTCGGGCCGCGGCTGGAAACCGGCCATGCGGTGTTCAACACGTTCCTGCCGCTGGCGCGGGGTCAGCGTATCGGCTTGTTTGCCGGGTCCGGCGTTGGGAAATCGACGCTTCTTGCGGATCTGGCGCGACGGGTCGAGGCCGATCTCGTCGTCGTCGCGCTGATCGGGGAACGGGGACGCGAGGTCAATCACTTCGTGGATCACGCGCTGGGAGACGAAGGGTTACAACGGGCAGTGGTCTTTGCGGCGACGGCGGACCAACCGGCTTCGGCGCGCCAGAGGTGCGCGCATGCAGCCATGACCACGGCCGAGTTTTTCCGGGATCAGGGCCGCCATGTCCTGTTGTTGATTGACTCGGTTACGCGTCTGGCCGAGGCGCATCGTGACATCGCCCTGTCGCGAGGCGCAGCTCCCGGTCTGGACGGGTTCCCGCCGTCGGTCGTTCAGGAAATTACGCAACTGGCCGAGCGGGCTGGGCCCGGGGCCGGTGATGCCGGGGATATCACCGCGATCATGAGCGTCCTGGTGGCCGGATCCAACATGGACGGGCTGATTGCAGACACCCTGCGCGGGGTTCTGGATGGTCACGTGGTTCTGGATCGCGGTATCGCCGAACGCGGGCGTTTCCCCGCGGTCAATGTGCTGCGATCCGTGTCCCGATCCTTGCCGGAGTGTGCAACGATTGCGGAAAACGCGCTCATGGCGGAAGCTCGACAGGCCCTGAGCCAGTACAACGACTCCGAGTTGATGATCCGCTCCGGTCTCTACGAAAGTGGCCATGACCGGGAAATTGATCGGGCAATACGTTTGTGGCCCAGCCTGGACGAATTTGTTGGTCGCGGTTGCGGTCAGGCGACCGTTGACGATTTCAGGGACCTGGAGAAAATTCTGTCGTCCGCCTGAGGCCATTGCTCAAACCGAGCCGAGCACTTGCAATATCTGCGCCGCGGAGGCTTGTCCGGTCGCATTGGAGAGTATGCTCAAGGCGGGGGATGAAATGGCTGTTGCGCCGCTGGCCTCTCCGACCAGCAGGAAACGTGTTCGCAAGGCATCCAGCCGATCGGAATCTGCAAAGTCGCGCAAGGCCGACGTTCCGAAAATATCCTCTGCCCGGCTCTTGAACAGATCCAACTGTCGGTCGACATCCATCCGGCCCAGACTGGATGGCAGGTTCAGCGCGGTCTCGAACACGCGCCGCAACGGCGGAGATCCCATCAAGGAAAACCAGCGGGCATCATTGCCCTGTGCGCGGTCCAGGACAGCGTCCAACTCCCGCTCCAGGCCGAGGGCCAGCCTGAGGTCTGCACTCTTTTCGCCCACGGCTTCTTCGAACCCTTGCTGGCGAAACGCGTCCAGGATTTCATCTGCAAACCCCGGGATCTGGGTTCTCGGACGCCCCAGGTTGCCGAAGCCGAAGGCGTCGGACAACGCGGCGTAACGCGGATCACTCAGACGATTCGCAAGGCTGTCGCGCGACAGCGTGCCGCCCTCCAGCACCTTTTGGATGAAAAAGACGTTGTCCACGTCATCCCCCAGCCCGAAAGCCTGCAAGGCGACGGAGCGCAGGTCGCGATCCTGAACCAGTTCCGCGGCAGTTTGGACGTCGGAGATGCGGGACCGAAAACGTGACTCGGCCCGTTGCAGGGCAGGATCTGACTGTTGCAGCGCCTGCTGACGATCCATGGTGCGCTGCAGGAACCGCCAACCGCCCAGGCCGCCCTGGGGGACAATGGGCTGGAACGTCACGGCGCGGACTGCATTTGCAGCAGTTGCGCCTCTCGTGGCAGGACTCCACGCAACAGCTTCAGAGCCCGATAGAAATTCCCGTTCTCGACAGATGCCAGCGCCTGTTGCAGGTTCTTCTGGCTGTCACGGTCCCGAAGCACGGCAAGCAATTGGGAAATCCCGGTTCGCAATTGGCGGGTCGCCTCCGTTTCCTCTGCATCCCCAGACAGAACCAATTGGGCCACATAGCACACCCTGCGCACCGGTGTGTTGACCTCATGAGGATGAATGGCGTCTTTCAGCCGGAGGATATTGGCATGGGGCGTGATGATATTGAGCCGACTGCGCCGATCTCCGTTCTCGATGACGGCGCCATTGATCAGTATCCGTTCACGCGGACCGAGCTTCAGGACAAGGCCGGTCATGTTGTGCCCTCGTCCTGCCGAAGGCCGCGCATCATGGCCGTGTTGATGTCAATCAGGGCGTCGATATCGGCCTGCCCCTTGAGCACGCGCCGGGAATGCTCGGTCGTGTATTCGGCCAGGTAGAAAATCTGGGCGCGCAGGTGGTTGGGCAATTCGTTGGCTGCATCGGCAACGCTGGCGGCAAAGAAATTCCACATCCTGCGGTTCTCATGAAGGGCACCGGCCAACATGGGAAGGGTCGTGTCATTGCCGTCACGCGCCATGCGAAGCTTGCGTGTCACGCGCGCGAAGGCTTCGTATTCCGTGCTGCGAGGTGTGCGAAGTGGGGTGGTGACCGGGTTGTAGGCCGTTCGGGCCATGTTCAATGCGTTCACGTCAAATCCTTCCGATGACATGGAATCTCGAGCCGGCATTCAGCCGCGCGGAAATGTCGGTGGCACCCCGTCAGCGCCACCGAACCGGGTTTGAGATCAGCGGAAGAGCGACAGGACGTTCTGCGGCGCCTGGTTGGCGATCGACAGCGCCTGGATCCCCAGTTGCTGTTGAACCTGAAGCGCTTGCAGGCGGGCCGAAGCCTCTTCCATATCGGCATCCACCATCGATCCGATCCCGGCCTTCAGGGAATCGGTCAGCTTGGAGACAAAGTCGGCCTGGATCTCGATCTGTCCTGCGTCGGACCCGAAAGCGGCGGCCGCGTCGATCGCCGTGTCGGTCAGCGTTTCAATGGAACCAAGTGCGGTCTGGGCGTTGGCCAGGCTGGTCACATCCAGCGACTGCAGGGCCGCCAGCGATCCCGAACCGGCATTGGTAAAGCTGGCCGAGATCGAGATGGTCCCGGTGCCGGTGTTGGTGAAGTCCAACTCTCCAGGGTTGGAGGTGTCGTAGTCCACCGTCAGATTGGCGTTGCCCAGGGCTTCGATCTCGGCCTTCATCGCGGTGGCGATTACATCCGCCGACGAGGTTGCGGCCAGGTCGGCCGCCGTCACCGTGTAGGATGCGGTTTCGGTACCCACGCGCACTGACAGTGTGTCGCCCGCGGCAAGTCCTGCGGCCGAGATGGTCAGCTGATCGTTGTCGCTGCCGCCGCCGACATCCAGCGACATGGACGCCGCATCGCCCGCAGTCGAGGCATAGCCGTTGGCCACGGTGAAGACGTTCGCTGCCACATAGCCGGTGGTCGACAGATCCTGAGCGGCCACCGTGATGTAGGAGGGCGTCACGTTGCCCGATGCGTCACGATCCAGCGAGGACAGCACATCGGTGCTGGCGGTGGACCCGTCCACAAGGTTCAGACCGTTGAACTGGGCCGCCCCGACAACCGAAGCGATCTGCTCTTTCAGCGCGGTCACATCGGCGTTCAGCTTGGTCCGGTCGACGTTGTCACCGGTCGCGGCAACGATCTTTTCCTTCATCTTGCCGAGCAGGTCGGTGATGGTTTCCGCTGCCTGCTGCGCCACCGCCACGGTGGATTCGCCCAGGGCGAGGCTGTCGGAGATTGCCTTGAAGCCGGTCACATCCGATTCCATCACTTTCGAGATTGCCCAGATTGCGGAATTGTCCTTGGCGGTTGCCACCGACTTGCCGGTGGAAATTTCCCCTTGCGTCTTTTCAAGGCCCGAGTTGACGCCCTTGAGGGTTTGCAGCGCGATCATGGCGCTGGTGTTGGTCAGAATGCTGGACATGGTTTTCAATCCTCTACTACGGCGCTTTTGCGCCCGTTTGTCCCAACCGCACGGCTGTGCGGCCATGGCCGTCGTTCTGACTGATGCGGATGTATCTGCCCCCGCGCCGCCCCGTCCGGAGCGCAAGCAGACACTAGGTCGCCAGGGCCTAAGACTTCCCTAAACGGCTGACTTGAAAGCCTAAAAATTGAGGAAACTGGTTTGCACTTCAAGCACGGGTGCCGCGAATATGCGGCGCCACGGTCTTGCGGCGGCCGTCTGCGGCATAGAAATCGGCGCCACCCTGCAGCCTGCGCAAATCCGCGAGGCGCGTCAGGACGCTGCGAATCCCCTCGCCCGCTGCCTTCAGCGCCGCCTGGTTGCGCACAGCCCTTTGTTGCAAGCGGATCTGGTCCTGGGTGGACAGCGGGTTGGCCGCGACGGCGTCCAGCAAGATCGGTTTTTGGGACAAAATTTCATCAAGTTGTGTGAATTTCCCCTGCCGGACCGCGGCGAATTCAGCGTCAAGCAGGGCGAAAAGTTCTGCAACACTGGATTGGGTCATCCTGCCACCCTCCGCGTGAGCGCCGCGAAAATCGATTCGGCCAGTCCAATTCCACCACCTTCGACCATCCGATCGGCCTGAGCCTGATGCAGGAAGGACTGGAATTGCTCCTCACCAGTGCCGCCGCCAAAGGCGCTTTCACCCGCCACGACGCTGGTGGATTTCAGCATCTCTGCAAGGAATTGGGCCTCAAGCTGTTGCGCGGCCTTGTGCAGCGCAGCGTGCTGTTGCGTCGTGCGGTCGGAAGGGGGGGCAGCCATCATGGTTGGCAGGGGCATCATGCTGAAATCTCCAATTGTACGGATTGCCGCCAGAGTTTCCCGATCGCGGTAAAGAAGTGGTAAGCCCTGCCGCTGCAATCTGCCGGAAACGGAGTGCACAGATGCCCATGATCGCGGAATCCAGCCCAGCGGCTGTTTCACGAAAACTGTCCGAGTCGCCCGGAACAAAGCCGGATATACTTGCGGAGTCGTCGCCGGGGAGGATCGGTTTTTCCGATTTCATGATCCCAGCGTCCGATGCGCAGGCGGTGTTCGACAAGGTGGTGTCGCAGGATCAAGCCGCGCCTGGCGGGGAACCGACTGCGGACACCGAGGAAGATGCCGCAGCACCTACGGTGACACCGCAGGAGGAACTCACCGCCGTTGCGTTTTCGGCTCCAACCTCTCCGCCCACGACTGGAACACCGTTCTGGACATCGGGGGGCAGCCCGCAAGACGCACAGGCGATCGAGATGACGTCCGCGCCCGCATTGCATCCTTTGGATATCCGCCGTTCTGACCCTGTCAGGGCAGACGTCCCGGCAAGTCTGCAAGGTGCCAGCCTCTCTCAATCAACGCCAGGCACGCCAGGTTTTTCTTCCGGTCCGCTGGACGGCACCCGGTTGGCCGCCAGTCCCGGGCCTTCGCCGCTTGGGAAAGGCAAGGCGTCACCAGCGCGGGCCGATTCCCTGGTGCCTTCGGCACAGACCAGCAATCAGGATCCGATACGTTCGGTCGAAACAGGCCCAACGCCTGCGCAAGGTTCACCTGGCCTGCCCGCAAACCCCTTGAACGGCCCTTCGAAACCGGCCCTGCAGACACAAGCGCAATCGGACACGGTCGAGTCGATCTTCTTGGCAGAGGGGGCAGGACCAAGCTCTTTGGAAACGAGGGGGGCGCAATCGACAACTGGCCTGACCCTGACGCACAACGCGCCACGCGCGCCGTCCGCGCCCGTCCTGTCGCAGATTGTCGATGCCATCCGGATGACATCGGATGGCAGCATTGATATCGCGCTGTCGCCCGAAGAGCTCGGGCGCGTTCGCCTTGTCTTGCAGGCCAGCGACACCGGGTTGCAGGTCAACATCCAGTCGGAACGCTCTGAAACGCTCGACCTGTTGCGCCGGCATATCGATCAATTGCACGAAGATCTGAGTGCCGCAGGCTTCGCCGACGTGAATTTCTCCTTCGGGCGATCCTCCCGACAGTCCTCCTCTGATCCGCTGGAAGACGCCGCCTCGACCGGGGTGATCCCCGCGCCGGAAGATCCCGAAATCCCGGCTTTGGCGACCCTGCAATCGTCAGGCGATTTCACCGACCTGCGCCTGAACCTGAGACTGTGAGGCCCCTATGATCTCGTCCATTCCCTCCCCCACGTCCCCCTCTCCCGCCACCGCCGGAAACAGTGGCCAGACCGCGATCATCAGTTCGGATTTCGACACCTTCCTGACGATGCTCACGGCACAGATCCAGAATCAGGATCCTCTCAACCCGATGGATTCGACAGACTATGCGGTGCAACTGGCCACTTTCTCCGGGGTCGAACAGCAGGTGCAGACCAACGAACTGCTGCGCGGCCTGTCGGGCGGTGGCCTGTCGGGGATCGAAAACTACGCGGGTTGGGTCGGGATGAGCGCCCGCACCGACGCCCCGGTGCACTTCGATGGCACGCCGGTCGAGGTTCACTTCGACAGCCCGCCCGGCCTGAAATCGGCTGAACTTGTGGTGTCCTCCGCAACGGGCCAGGAAATCCATCGCCGCTCCGTTCTGAACCAGACGCCGCCCTATTCCTGGGATGGGATCTCTCCGGGCGGCAATGCGCTGCTGAACGGCCATTACCGGCTGCATGTGGCGGCGACGAATGCCGATGGAACACCCCAGACCCTGCCGGTGACCAGCTTTTCCACGGTGCAGGAAGTGCGGAACGGGCTGAACGGACCCGAGATCGTGTTGGACCACGGAGGTGCGGTGGCCGTGGGCAGCGTCGCGGCGCTCCGCCAGAAATAGGGCCATCTGTTGTTTCCCCTGCACGAACGCCGTAAGGCATCGCGAAACACGCGCCCAGTCGGGCGCCAAGGGGGTGAGGCCACGGCGGGTGCTGCACGCAAACTCGATCATCGGGCGCATTCCGTTGTCCTTGCGCCAATCGCTGGTGCGTGCCGGATATGTGCCGCGCAACGCCCGGTGGCAGACCCTGCACGGAGGGCGCGTCAGCCGGGTCTTCCTGATCTCGGCCACGGGCAGCGCCCGCAGCGGCGCCCCGCATGGGCTGGTCTGCAAACTGACCCATCCTACGTGTTCCAGCCCGCTGTTTCCGGTGGATCCGGTTCTGGAAGCGCGGGCGATGACGGCCCTCGGACCACGATTTTCGGTGACGCCCCGGACCCTGATCGCCTGGGGGCAGGCCAGCTGTTTGCTCTACCCCTATGTTCCCGAGACCGAAACAGACCTGCGGTCCGGGGACGTCGGCAGTGTCTTGCGCGCACTGCACGACACGCGGTTGCGTCCGAACGTGGTGCGGGCAAGGCGTCCGGTGTTTGCAGCCTCTCTGGTGCACTTGGGGCTTGGGTATCTGCAGGACGCGGGATGGTCCGAACAACGGCTGGCGCGGATCGAAGCCGCGCTGCGCGTCCCAACCCACGGCAACGTGCTGCTTCACGGCGATCCGGTGCGCGCCAACCTCCTGTCGACCCGCAGCGGCCCGCGCTTGATCGACTGGCAATGCATCGGGCGGGGCGATCCCTGTCTTGACCTCTTCCTCGCCCTGTCTCCGGCCATGCATCGGATTTACGGCGGCGGTGCATCCCCGTTGGAACCGCGCGCGGTGTTGTCGGGTTACGGATCGACCGAAACAGCGCAACGGTATCGCGATCTGGCACCGGCCCTGCATGTGCAAATGATCGGCCATTGCCTGTGGCGCGCGCAGCGGGGGGACGTCGACTATCTGGAGGCGCTGGAGGTCGAGCAGGCGCAGCTTGCACGCCTGCTCTAGAGGGTCAAAGCACCGTCAGGCATGGGGGTCGAACGCAACACGGGCGACTGCGGTCTTGATCGACGCCCCGACACCGGCACTGCGGCATCACAGGGCGCCTGCCGCACCCAGCCTTACCCCAGAGAGGCCACCACAACCGCCACCAGTGCCATGCCGCCCGCGCCCAGGGCCGCCCAGTTGAGTTTCGTCCGCAGCGGCACCGTTGCCGGCACCTGCGGCGGATGCATCTGTTCCACCAACAGCTTCTCGACCAGCCCCGGCAACCGGGGTCCGAACCGTGCCAGAACCTGCCCGGTGCGCACCAGATCGCGCATCGCCGCGCGCGGGCCGATGCTTTTCTTGATGTAATCCTCGACCACCGGATGGGCCACGTCCCAGATGTTGATATGCGGGTCCAGAGAACGGGCCACGCCTTCGACCACCACCATGGTGCGTTGAAGAAGGATCAGCTCGGTTCGGGTTTCCATGCCGAATTTCTCTGTCACTTCAAACAGATAATTCAGAAGCCGCGCCATCGAGATTCGCGTGGCATCCATGCCGAAAATCGGCTCGCCCACTGCGCGCAGGGCGCGGGCGAATTCGTCGATATCGCGGTCCGCGGGCACATAGCCGGCTTCGAAATGCACCTCGGCCACCCGGTGGTAATCCTTGCGGATGAACCCGTAGAGGATCTCGGCATAGACCCGGCGCGTGTATTCGTCGATCCGCCCCATGATCCCGAAATCCAGCGCGATGATCTCGCTTTCGGCGGAAATCTTCAGGTTGCCCTGATGCATGTCGGCGTGAAAATAGCCGTCGCGCAGCGCCTGTTTCAGGAATCCCTGCAGGATCCGCGCCGCCAGATCCGCCTTGTCGTGACCGGCCGCATTGATGGCATCCAGATCGCTGGCGGCGACGCCTTCGGCCCAATCCATCGTCATCACCCGGCGCCCGGACAGCCCCCAATGCACCTTGGGCACCACGAAACCTTCGTCATTGGCGGTGGTCGCGGCGAATTCCGCCGCTGCCGAGGCTTCCAGCCGCAGGTCAAGCTCGCCCATCACCACCCCTTCGAAATGGGTGATGACATCGTTGGGCCGCAAACGCCGCGAGGCCGGAGACAGCGTCTCGATCAGGCTGGCGGTCAGGTAGAAGGCGTCGATGTCCTTGCGGAATGCCTTTTCGATGCCTGGACGCAGGACCTTGACGGCGACCTTCTCGCCGGTCGAGGCCAGCCGCGCCATGTGGACCTGCGCGATCGAGGCCGCGGCCACCGGCGCGCTGAACTCGGAAAACACCTCATCGACATCGATCTCAAGCTCGCGCGCGACCTCGGCCTTGGCCTCCTCCACCGAGAACGGGGGCAGCTTGTCCTGCAGCACCGACAGTTGCCGGGCCAGATCATCGCCCACCACATCGGGACGCGTCGACAGCACCTGCCCGAACTTGATGTAGGCCGGACCCAGCGCGGTCAGCGCCCGCGTGGCCGGCGGCATCGACATGTCGCCCTTCAATCCCAGCGGCGCAAAGGGCCAGCCCAGCACCCGCGCCGCCATGCGCAGGCTGGCCGGTGCCCGGAAGGCATCCAGAACCACGCTCATGGCGCCGGTCCGTTCGAACGTGGCGCCGGTGCGGATCAGGCGCCAGATGTTGTGGGGACCGCGCACTTACAGTTTCCAGCCCGAATGCAGGGCCGCGATGCCCATCGACAGATTGCGGAATTTCACCTGATCGAACCCGGCGGTGCGGATCATCCCGGCAAAGGTTTCCTGATCGGGAAACTTTCGGATCGATTCCACCAGGTACTGATAGCTGTCGCGATCCTGGGCGATGACCTGCCCCATCTGCGGGATCACGTTGTAGGAATAGCGATCATAGGCCCATTGCATCGCCGGGTTCGGCAGTTGGCTGAATTCCAGCACCATCAGGCGGCCACCGGGACGCAGCACGCGGAAGGCCTCGTTCAGGGCGTCCTGCACGCGGGTGACGTTACGGATGCCGAAACTGATCGTGTAGCGGTCGAAGGTGTTGTCGGCGAAAGGCAGGGCCATGGCGTCGCCGACGATCCAGTCAAGCCGATCCGACAGGGCCTCGGCCTCGGCGCGCTGACGCCCGGCTTCCAGCATCGACGCTGTCAGGTCCAGCACCGTGACCTGTGCCTCGGGGGCGCGCTTCAGGAAACGAAAGGCGATGTCGCCGGTACCGCCGGCCACGTCCAGCAGGCGCTGGCCGTCGCGCGGGGCCAGCCAATCCATCATCGCGTCTTTCCACAGGCGATGCACGCCCACCGACATCACGTCGTTCATGACATCATAGCGCGAGGCGACCGAGGTAAAGACCCCCTGCACCAGTCCGGCCTTGTCTTCTTCGGGAACTTCACGGTTTCCGAAATGCGTCGTGCTGCTCTTGTCCTGGGTCATCGCTCTTGCCGTTGTCGGGTCCAAGCCTTCTTATAGGGCGCTGGCGCGCCGATACAACGCGTCCACCCCGTGCATTCAGCCGCAGGAGTCCGTGATGCCCGAATTACCCGAGGTCGAGACCGTGCGCCGCGGCCTGGAACCCGTCATGACCGGGCGGGTCATCACCACGGCCCTGGTGCGCCGACCCGATCTGCGCTGGCCGTTTCCGCCCGACATGGCGGCACGGCTGACCGGGCAAAGGGTGCTGGCCCTGCGGCGGCGGTCAAAATACATCCTGTGTGATCTTTCGGGTGGCGAGACCCTGATCTGGCACCTGGGCATGTCGGGCCGGGTGCTGATTTCGGCCCCAGAGACCGCGGTGTCGCAACCGGGCGGCTTTCATCACACCCACCCCGCACCACAGAAGCACGATCACGTGGTGCTGTCCTTCGATCAGGGGGCACAGGTGGTTTTCAACGATCCCCGGCGATTCGGCGCGATGGATCTGGCGCCCACCGAAATGGTCGAACAGCATCGCCTGCTGGCCGGACTGGGCCCCGAACCGCTGGGCAACGGCTTTCACGAGGCGCATCTGGTGGCCGCCTTCAAGGGCCGCGCCGCGCCGGTCAAATCGGCGCTGCTGGATCAGCGGATCGTGGCCGGGCTGGGCAACATCTATGTCTGCGAGGCGCTGCATCGCGCCGGAATCGCCCCGACCCGCAAGGCCGGCAAGATTGCCGCCGCGCGCACCGCCGCGCTGGTGCCCATCATTCGGACAGTTCTGCACGAGGCCATCGCCGCCGGAGGCTCGACCCTGAAAGACCACCGGCAACCGGACGGCGAGCTGGGCTATTTTCAGCACAGTTTTCAAGCCTATGGCCGCGAAGGCGCCCCCTGTCTGCAACCCGGTTGTGGCGGCACCATTCGGCGGATCGTGCAATCGGGACGATCCAGCTTCTATTGCCCGGCCTGCCAAAGATAGCTTGAAACCGCCGCAAATCGCCTGCTAAGGCGTGGGACTGCTGAAACTGTTATGGCAGGTACCCATGGCCTACGAGACGCTGATCCTCGAGATTGAAGACCACGTCGCGCTGATCACGCTCAACCGCCCCGAGGCGATGAACGCCTTGAACATCCAACTCATGGGCGAGCTGTGCGACGCGTTGAGCATGATCGAGGGGAACGACAAGGTTCGCTGCACGATCATCACCGGCAACGAAAAGGCCTTTGCGGCCGGGGCAGACATCACCGAACTGGCGGAAAAGTCCTTCGTCGATGTCTATATCACCGATCACTTCGGGCCGCTGACCCGGCAATTCCAGGATTGCCGCAAGCCGATCATCGCCGCAGTCGCGGGCTATGCCCTGGGTGGCGGTTGCGAACTGGCCATGATGTGCGATTTCATCATCGCGGCAGAATCGGCGAAATTCGGCCAGCCCGAGATCAACCTTGGCGTGAACGCCGCCCTGGGCGGCACCCAACGCCTGACCCGCGCCGTGGGCAAGGCGAAGTCCATGGACATGCATCTGACCGGCCGCTTCATGAAGGCCGAAGAGGCCGAACGGTCGGGTCTGGTCAGCCGCGTGGTGCCGGGCAAGTCCCTGCTGGACGAGGCGCGCACCGCCGCCCTGAAAATTGCCGAAAAGTCGCGGATCACCGTGATGGCCGTCAAGGAAACCGTGAACCAGAGCCAGGAAATGTCGCTGTCCGACGGGCTTCTGTTCGAACGGCGTACCTTCCACATGATGTTCGCCAGCGCTGACCAGACCGAAGGCATGGAGGCTTTCGCCCAGAAGCGCGACCCGCAGTTCCGCGACAAGTAGCGGGAAAACGGTGCAAGGCGGTTGACTTGCCGGCGAGTCGCGTCTAGACGGCTGGCTTCATCGGATTTCACCCCAAAACTGGGAAGAACGACTATGGCTAATACGCCCCAATCCAAAAAGCGCGCCCGCCAGAACGAGCGTCGCTACGCCGTCAACAAGGCGCGCCGGTCGCGTATCCGCACCTTCCTGCGCAATGTCGAAGAAGCCATTGCATCGGGGGACAAGGATGCAGCGTCCACCGCTCTGCGCGAAGCTCAGCCCGAGCTGATGCGCGGCGTGACCAAAGGTGTGTTCCACAAGAACACCGTATCGCGCAAGATGTCGCGCCTGTCGGCCCGCGTCAAAGCGATCGGTTAACACCACCTTAACGGGAAACCGTGTCGAGGGAGGTCCGCTTGGGCCTCCTTTTTTCTTGTCTACCGTGTGTCCAGAATCGCACGCCTCCACCCTATTGTTTTTGCTTCTATTTTTCGAAAATCTGGATTCGATTTCGGCAATCGACATGTCAATATGTAAGTTCTGTTGCGCCGGACGAGGCCCGATTGCTAGTGTCATCCTGCGATTCACATCGTCTTTGGGGGACATGAGATACGCACCACGAAATGGAAGTTGATCCTTGCGGGGGTAACGGATGATTGGCCGGTTCCGACCGGTTTGAGGTGGCGTAAGCTCTGGCTGTGTCCGGTGTTTTCACCGGAGGAGGGGCCAGCTTTGAACGGATAAGGGCATCCGTTCAATCGAAGCGTGTCCATTATTTGGCAGACCGCTCTGTGCGGCAACTTCCGGTTTTCGGGGGTTCTGAAGCAGTGCGGATCCCCGGCTCGGGGCAAGCGGGCCGTGTCGCGTGGCGACAAACCGGTTTCGACCGGACGGGACAGGTTTGTCGGGATGTGTGAATGCAGGACAGGGGCATCCGCGCCAGGCACGCGGTCAGGAACGAATGGGCTGAAAAGAATGACAAACGAAATATGGGGCGAGGTTCAACTCGCTCTTCGGCAGTCAGTGGGCGATCACAACTACAAGACATGGATCAGCCCGATCGAGTTCAACACTTTCGAGGATGGCGTTGCCCATTTTCACGTTCCCACCAATTTCATCGGCACCTGGGTAAACCGGAATTACGCCGACAAGATCCTGGCGCATCTGCACTCTGCCGGGGCCAAGGTGCGCCGCATCGAATTCGACGTGCGTCTGGCCGGCAGTCCGATCGCGGCTGCAGCCACCGCCGATGCACCGGCCATGGCCACCGCCGAGGTGGCCGCCGTGGCCGCCGCACCCGCGCTGGCAACGCCCCAGGTCCAGGCCTCCGCCCCTGCCCCCCGGATCGAGGAGCCCGGCGGCAAGCTGGATGCCCGCTATACCTTTGACCGCTTCGTCGTCGGCCCGCCCAACGAACTGGCCCATGCTGCCGCCCGCCGCGTGGCCGAAGGCGGCCCGGTGAATTTCAACCCGCTGTTCCTTTATGGCGGCGTCGGGCTGGGCAAGACCCACCTGATGCACGCGATCGCCTGGGAATTGCAGAAGAACAAGCCCGAGCTTCAGATCGTCTATCTGTCCGCCGAGCAGTTCATGTACCGTTTCGTGCAGGCGCTGCGCGAACGCGAGATGATGAACTTCAAGCAACTGTTCCGCTCGGTCGATGTGCTGATGGTCGATGACGTGCAGTTCATCGCCGGCAAGGACAGCACCCAGGACGAATTCTTCCATACGTTCAATGCCCTGGTGGATCAGCGCAAGCAGATCATCATCTCGGGCGACCGCGCACCGGGCGAGATGACCGAGATGGAGGAGCGCATCAAGTCGCGCCTGCAATGCGGTCTGGTTGTGGACCTGCACCCCACCGATTACGAACTGCGCCTCGGCATCCTTCAGCAGAAGGTCGAAGTCTATGCCCAGCAGTATCCCGGTCTGGTGATCGGCTCGGGCGTGCTGGAGTTCCTCGCGCATCGCATCTCGACCAACGTGCGGGTGCTGGAAGGCGCGCTGATCCGGCTTTGCGCGCTGGCCAACCTTTGCGGCCGCGAAGTCACCATGGAAATGACGCAGGATTGCCTGTCAGACGTGCTGCGCGTCTCGGAACGCAAGGTCACCGTCGAGGAGATCCAGCGCCGGGTGTCGGAACACTACAACATCCGCCTCAGCGAGCTGATCGGCCCGACCCGCGTGCGCACCATCGCCCGCCCGCGCCAGATCGCCATGTATCTGTCCAAGTCCCTGACCTCGCGCTCGCTGCCCGAGATCGGGCGCAAGTTCGGCGGCCGCGATCACACCACGATCATGCACGGCGTCAAGCGGATCGAGGAATTGCGCCTGAAAGACAGTCAGGTTGCCGATGATCTGGAGTTGCTGCGCCGCGCTTTGGAAGCCTGAGGCTGCCAGCGCGCGGAAAACCCGTAAAAAATCGCAGAAAACGGCTTGTACCATGTCAGAAATCCGCTAGCGTCACACTCCCTTGTGAGCTGAGGACCGTGGCATGAAACTGAGTATCGAACGCGGCACGTTGCTGAAAGCGGTGTCCCAGGCGCAATCCGTTGTCGAACGGCGCAACACCATCCCGATCCTCTCGAACGTCCTGATCGAAGCCGAAGGCGCGGCCGTGCGGTTCCGCGCCACCGACCTGGACATCGAGGTTCTGGACACTGCCCCGGCGCAGGTACACCAAGCCGGCGCCACCACGGTGTCCGCGGTCACCTTCCACGAGATCGTGCGCAAGCTGCCCGATGGCGCCTTGGTCGAACTGACCGCCGACAGCACCAGCAACACCCTGAAGGTCGAAGCCGGGCGCGCCCAGTTCACCCTGGCCACGCTGCCGAAGGAAGATTTCCCGGTGATGGCCACCGCCGAATACGCGGCCAATTTCACCGCCACCGCCGGCACCCTTAAGCGCCTGTTCGACAAATCGAAATTTGCCATCTCGACCGAAGAAACGCGGTACTATCTGAACGGCGTCTACATGCATGTCGCCGATGCGGGCGGCCAGCCCACCCTGCGCTGCGTGGCCACCGACGGTCACCGTCTGGCCCGCATCGATGCGCCGCTGCCGCCGAAAGCCGACGACATGCCGGGCGTGATCGTGCCGCGCAAGACCGTGGGCGAATTGCGCAAGCTGCTGGAGGACGATGACGCCGAGATCGCGGTGTCGGTGTCGGAAACCAAGGTGCGCTTTGCCACCCCCGACATCACCCTGACGTCAAAGGTCATCGACGGCACTTTCCCCGACTACACCCGCGTCATTCCGGTCGGCAACACCCGCAAGCTGGAAGTCGACGCCTCGGATTTCGCGCGCGCCGTGGATCGCGTGGCCACCGTGTCGTCGGAACGCTCGCGCGCCGTCAAACTGGCGCTGGACGAGGATCGGCTGACCCTGTCGGTCAACGCCCCCGACAGCGGTGCCGCCGAAGAGGAACTGGCGGTGTCCTATGGCGACGAGCCGCTTGAGATCGGCTTCAACGCCAAGTACCTGCTGGAGATTGCCAGCCAGGTGGATCGCGAAAACGCCGTGTTCCTGTTCAATTCGGCGGGCGATCCGACCCTGATGCGCGAAGGCAGCGACGACTCGGCGGTCTATGTCGTGATGCCGATGCGGGTCTGACCCGCTGGCCGCGGCCTGACACCGGGCCCGCGACACCGCCCGCATGACCCGTGCCGTCACCCATCTGACCCTGTCGCATTTCCGGTCGCACCTGCGCGCCTCGGTTCAGGTAGACGCGCGGCCCGTGGCCATGTTCGGTCCCAACGGCGCGGGCAAGACCAACCTTCTGGAAGCCATTTCCCTGCTGTCACCGGGGCGCGGGTTGCGCCGGGCCACGGCGGCCGACCTGGTGCGCCGCCCCGAGCAACTGGGCTGGCGCGTCGGCGCGCTGATCGATCTGGGCGCGCAGAAGCACGAGATCGACATCCGCGCCGAGGCCGGGCAACCGCGCAGCACCCGCATCGACGGCAAACCCGCCGCCCAGACCGAATTGGGGCGGCTGGTCCCCATGCTCTGGCTGGTGCCCAGCATGGACCGTCTGTGGCTGGAGGGGGCCGAAGGCCGACGCCGGTTCCTGGATCGCATGACGCTCAGCTTCTTTCCCGATCATGCCCGCGCGGCGCTGGCCTATGAAAAATCCATGCGCGACCGCAACCGTCTGCTGAAGGATCAGGTGCAGGACGCCCGCTGGTACGACGCGCTTGAGGCGCAGATGGCCGAGGCCGGGGCGCGGATGATCCAGAACCGGCAAGCGGCCCTGGGACAGATCGCGGCGGCGCAGAACGGTGCCGAAACGGCCTTTCCGACTTCGGATCTGGCGCTGCACTGGCCCGAGGACGCCGATCCGGGCGACACAGAGGATGCGCTGACCGCCGCCATGGCGCGCAGCCGGGCGGCCGATCTGCGCGCCGGGCGCAGCCTGACTGGCCCGCACCGGGTCGATCTGGAGGCCGTCTACAGCGCCAAGGGCGTCACTGCGGCGCAATGTTCGACCGGGGAACAGAAGGCGCTGCTGATCTCGCTGGTGCTGGCCAATGCCCGCGCGCTGCGCGACCGCGACGGCACCGCCCCGGTGCTGCTGCTGGACGAGATCGCGGCGCATCTGGACGAGACCCGCCGCGCCGCGCTGTACGACGAGATCTGCGCCCTGGGCGCGCAGGCCTGGATGACCGGCACCGACGCCCATCTGTTCGACGCGCTGGGGGGGCGGGGCCAGCATCTGGCGGTGTCCGAAGACGCGGGCACCAGCCGGGTCGATCCGGGTTCGCCCGGTTGACACTCCGGCCGCTCTTGAACGGCGGGACCGGCCCGATTATCCCGTCCCGATGACCGCATCCCTCTCCGATCTGGCGCTGTATGCCGCCGCCCTACTGGCCCTGTTCCTGACCCCCGGTCCTGTCTGGCTGGCCCTGTCCGCGCGCGCCCTGTCCGGCGGGTTCCCGGCCGCCTGGCCGCTTGCCCTAGGCGTGGTTGTGGGCGACGCGTTGTGGCCGTTTCTGGCCATTCTGGGGGTCAGCTGGATCGCACAGGAATTCGCAGGCTTCATGACCGTGCTGCGGTTTGTCGGGGTGGCGGTGTTCTGGATCATGGGGGTCAACCTGATCCGCCACGCCGATCGCGACCTGTCAACCGACAGCCGCCTGACCCGCCCCGGCATGTGGGCCGGGTTTCTGGCCGGGCTGGCGGTCATCCTCGGCAACCCCAAGGCGATCCTGTTCTACATGGGCATCCTGCCGGGCTTCTTCGATCTGACCCGGCTGACCGGTGCCGACATCGCCGCCATCGTGGGCCTGTCGATGGCGATTCCGCTGATCGGCAACCTGATCCTCGCGGCCTTCATCGACCGGATCCGGCGGGTGCTGACCTCGCCCGGGGCGCTGCGCCGGACCAACCTTGTCGCCGGCGGCCTGATGATCGCCGTCGGCTGTCTCATCCCCTTTACATAGCGCGTAAATATGCGGCCTTGCCCGTGACAATCCCGGCCCGTCCGCCTATAAGATGACAACGAATTAAAGGGCAGGACGCATGGTCGAAACCAAACAATCCCCTGAAGAATACGGCGCGGATTCCATCAAGGTTCTCAAAGGCCTGGAAGCTGTCCGCAAACGTCCGGGGATGTATATCGGCGACACCGACGATGGCTCGGGCCTGCACCACATGGTCTATGAGGTCGTGGACAACGGCATTGACGAGGCGCTGGCCAAACATGCCGACCGCGTGACCGTCACGATCCACGCCGACAGCAGCGTCTCGGTCAGCGACAACGGCCGTGGCATCCCCGTCGGCATCCACGAGGAAGAAGGCGTCTCGGCGGCCGAGGTCATCATGACCCAGCTGCACGCGGGCGGGAAATTCGACCAGAACTCCTACAAGGTGTCGGGCGGGTTGCACGGCGTCGGCGTGTCGGTGGTGAACGCCCTGTCCGACTGGTTGGAACTGCGCGTCTGGCGCGAGGGCAAGGAACACTTTGCCCGGTTCGAACACGGCGAAACCGTCGTGCATCTGAAGGTGGTGGGCGAGGCCGGCGACCGCACCGGCACCGAGGTCCGCTTCATGGCCTCGACCAACACGTTCTCGAACCTGGACTACAGCTTCAAGACCCTGGAAAACCGCCTGCGCGAACTGGCCTTCCTGAACTCGGGGGTGCGCATCGAATTGCGCGACGAACGCCCCGCCGAGCCGCAGGTGGCGGAAATGCACTATGACGGTGGCGTGAAGGAATTCGTCCGCTACCTGGATCGCTCCAAGACCCCGCTGATGGAGGAACCGATCTTTATCACCGGCGAAAAGGACGGCATCAGCGTCGAAGTCGCCATGTGGTGGAACGACAGCTACAACGAGATGGTGCTGCCGTTTACCAACAACATTCCGCAGCGCGATGGCGGCACCCATCTGGCGGGCTTCCGGGGGGCGCTGACGCGGACCCTGAACCTCTATGCCAACTCCAGCGGTATCGCCAAGCGCGAGAAGATCAACTTCACCGGCGACGATGCCCGCGAGGGGCTGACCTGCGTGTTGTCGGTGAAGGTGCCAGATCCAAAATTCTCAAGCCAGACCAAGGACAAGCTGGTCAGCTCGGAAGTGCGTCCGGCCGTGGAAAGCCTGGTGAACGAGAAGCTGGGCGAATGGTTCGACGAAAACCCGGTGGTGGCCAAGACCATCGCCACCAAGATCATCGAGGCCGCGCTGGCCCGCGAAGCCGCCCGCCGGGCGCGGGAACTGACCCGGAAGAAATCGTCACTGGACATCGCCTCGCTGCCCGGCAAGCTGGCCGACTGCCAGGCGCGCGAACCGCACGCCCGCGAATTGTTCCTGGTCGAGGGCGACTCGGCCGGCGGTTCGGCCAAACAGGGCCGGGCGCGGGCCAACCAGGCGGTGCTGCCCCTGCGCGGCAAGATCCTGAACGTCGAACGCGCGCGCTTCGACCGGATGCTGTCCAGCCAGGAGATCGGCACGCTGATCACCGCGCTTGGCACCGGCATCGGGCGCGATGAATTCGACATTGAAAAGCTGCGCTATCACAAGATCATCATCATGACCGACGCGGATGTCGACGGCGCGCACATCCGCACCCTGCTGCTGACCTTCTTCTTCCGGCAGATGCCCCAGATCATCGAGGGCGGATACCTCTACATCGCGCAACCGCCGCTGTTCAAGGTGTCGCGCGGGAAGTCCGAACGCTACCTGAAGGATCAGGCGGAACTGGACAACTACCTGATCGAGATGGGCATCGACGGCGCCATGCTGCGGCTTGGCACGGGCGAGGAAATCGTCGGGCAGGATCTGCTGCGCGTGGTGGAAGAGGCCCGCAAGACCCGCCGGGTTCTGAGCGCCTTCCCGACGCTCTATCCGCTGCACATTCTCGAACAGGCGGCCATCGCCGGCGCCTTTCTGCCCGGCGCGGTGGATGCCGATATCCAGGCCACCGCAAACACGGTGGCGCAGCGGCTGGATCTGGTTTCGCTGGAATACGAACGCGGCTGGGTCGGACGGCCGACGCAGGATCGCGGCTTGCGCCTTGTGCGTGCCGTGCGCGGCGTCGACGAGGTGCGCACCCTGGACGGCCATGTCCTGCGCTCGGGCGAGGCGCGCCGTCTGGGCGGCCTTACCGAGGCCCTGCAAGAGGTCTATGGCCAGCCCGCCACCCTGCACCGCCGCGACAAGACCACCGAGATCTACGGCCCGCTGGACCTGCTGAAGGCGATCCTGGTCGAAGGCGAAAAGGGTCTCACCCTGCAACGCTACAAGGGTTTGGGCGAGATGAACCCCAGCCAGCTGTGGGAAACCACGCTGGACCCGGAATATCGCACCCTGTTGCAGGTCAAGATCGACGATGTGGCCGAGGCCGACGACATCTTCACCAAACTGATGGGTGACGTGGTCGAACCGCGCCGCGAGTTCATCCAGGCCAACGCGTTGAGCGTCGCCAACCTGGATTTCTGAGCCGCAGACTGCGGGAACGCCTCCCCGGCGCGCCTTGGCACCGAACACGTAAAAGGGCCGCTGCAATCTCTTGCAGCGGCCCAATTCTTTTTCACCTGCCGGCGTTTAGCCGAAGATGGCGTTCAGCGTGGCGCTGGGGCGCATCACGGCTGCCGTCTTGACCGGGTCGGTCTTGTAGTAGCCGCCCAGATCCGCCGGGGCACCCTGCGCTGCCGCCAGCTCGGCGACGATGGTCGCTTCCTTCTCGGCCAGCTCTTTCGCGATGGGGGCGAAATGCGCGGCCAGGTCGGCGTCCTCGTCCTGCGCGGCCAGGGCTTCGGCCCAGTAGCGGGCGAACCAATAGTGGCTGTCGCGGTTGTCCGGCTCTCCGACCTTGCGCGAGGGCGAACGGTTGTCGTCAAGGATGCCCTGCGTGGCGGCTTCGGCCGCCTTGCCCAGAACACCGGCCTTGGCGTTGCCCTTGCTGTCAGCCAGGAAGTTCAGGCTTTCGCCCAGGGCGCAGAATTCGCCCATGGAATCCCAGCGCAGGTGGTTTTCTTCCATCAGCTGCTGCACGTGCTTGGGGGCCGATCCGCCAGCGCCGGTTTCGAACAACCCGCCGCCGTTCATCAGCTTGACGATGGACAGCATCTTGGCCGAGGTGCCCAGTTCGAGGATCGGGAACAGGTCGGTCAGGTAGTCCCGCAGCACGTTGCCGGTGATGGCGATGCTGTCCTTTCCCGCGGTGATGGTTTCCAGCGACTGCCGGGTGGCCTCGCGCGGGGCCAGGATCACGAACTTGTCCGCCACACCGGCGGCTTCCAGCGCCGGGGTCACGTATTTGATCAGCTCGGCGTCATGGGCGCGGTTCGCGTCCAGCCAGAAGATCGCTTCCGAACCGGTCAGACGCTGACGGTCCAACGCCAGCTGGATCCAATTCTCGATCGGGGCCTTCTTGACGGTGCAGGAGCGCCAGATGTCGCCGGCCTCCACGTCGTGGCTGTGCAGGGTCTCGCCATTGGCCAGAACGATGCGGATGGTGCCATCGGCGGGTGCCTCGAAGGTGGTCGGGTGCGAGCCGTATTCCTCGGCCTTCTGGGCCATCAGGCCGACGTTGGCCACGGAACCGGCCTTGGTGACGTCCAGCGCGCCGTTCTCTTTGAAGAACTTGATGCTCTCGTCATAGACCGTGGAATAGCAGCGGTCGGGAATGACGCAGTTGGTGTCGCCCTTGTTGCCCGCCGCATCCCAGCCCTTGCCGCCAGCGCGGATCACCGCCGGCATCGAGGCGTCGATGATGACATCCGACGGTACATGCAGGTTGGTGATGACCTTGTCGCTGTCCACCATGTACATGGCGGGGCGTTCGGCGGTCAGGGCGTCGATCTCGGCCTGGATCTCGGCGGCGTTCGGCAGGGTGGCGATGCGGGCCAGCACGTCGCCCATGCCCGAGTTCGGGTTGACCCCGGCGGCTTCAAGCGCGCTGCCGTATTTGGCAAAGATCGGCGCCAGCCACGCCTTGACCGCATGACCGAAGATGATCGGGTCCGAGACCTTCATCATCGTGGCCTTCATGTGCAGCGAGAACATCGTGCCGTCGGCCTTGGTGTCCTCGATCGCGGCGCCCAGGAAATCCGCCAACGCCTTGACCGACAGGAAGGTCGCATCGGCGACCGTGCCTTCGTCCAGCGTCCAGCCGTCCTTCAGAACCGTCACCGCGCCGTCCTTGGCCACGAATTCGATCCGGGCATCGCCCGCCTGGTCAGCGGTGATGGTGGCCGATTTCTCGTTGGCATAGAAGTCGTTGCCCGGCATCGACGAGACCTTGGTCTTGCTGTCCGGCGACCATTTCCCCATCGAATGCGGGTTCTTCTGGGCGAAGTTCTTCACCGCGCGGGCAGACCGGCGGTCCGAGTTGCCTTCGCGCAGCACCGGGTTCACGGCCGACCCCTTGATGGCGTCGTAGCGCGCCTTGATGTCGTGCTCTTCGTCGGTGGCGGGGTCGTTCGGGTAGGACGGGATGTCATAGCCCTTGGCCTGAAGCTCGGCGATGGCGGCGTTCAGCTGCGGCATCGAGGCCGAGATGTTGGGCAGCTTGATGACATTGGCGTCCGGCGTCTTCACCAGCTGGCCCAGTTCGGCCAGATCGTCCGAAATGCGCTGCGCCTCGGTCAGGCGCTCGGGGAAGGTGGCCAGAATGCGGCCCGCGACCGAAATATCCTTGGTCCCCACCGACACGCCGGCGGCGCTGGTGAACGACCGGATGATCGGCAGGAACGAGGCACTGGCCAGCTCCGGCGCTTCGTCTACAATGGTATACACAATATCCGGGGTCGTGGTGTCCGCCATGAGAGTTGCCCTTTTTCGTTCTGGTGCGATGGTGATCCGCCGGGGCCGCAACCGGCCGCAGCTTTGGCCGTGCAGACGGTTCCGGCAAGGGAACCGTGTGGTGGCCCATGAATGGCTACCAGCCGATTAAATCACGCGGCCCGGCAAATCAATTCGTCAGATGCCGCAGGGGCGACGACATGTTGCCACGCTTTGCCGGATATCCCGGCAAAAGCGTCGCGAATGCAGCAAACGCGCCCGGTTTCGAACCGTTAGCGGTAGCCTTCCTTCTGGGTCGTGTACATGCCGGCGTATAGCCCGCCCAGGGCCAGAAGCTCGGCGTGGGTGCCGGTCTCGACGACCCGGCCCTGATCCAGAACATAGATCTTGTCGGCGTCGATGACCGACGACAGCCGATGCGCCACGATGATCGTGGTCTTGCCTTGGGACAGGCGGTTCAGCGCACCCTTGATCCGTTCTTCGGTGCGCTGGTCCAGCGCCGAGGTGGCCTCGTCCAGCAGCAGGATCGGCGCCGAGCGCAGGAAGGCGCGCGCGATGGCGATCCGCTGTTTCTGACCGCCCGACAGTTGCGCCCCCTTGGGGCCCAGCGGCGTGTCGCCCCGATCGCGGATCAACTTGGCGATCTCGGCGGCTTCGGCGGCGGCCCAGATTTCTTCGTCGGTGGACTGTGGCCGCACGTATTTGATGTTTTCCCAGATCGAGGCGTTGAAGATCACGATGTCCTGCGCCACCACCGAGAACGACTTGCGCAGGGTCGAGATGCGGATATCGCGCACGTTGTGATCGCCGATCATCACCGCGCCGTCCTGAATGTCATAGAGCCGTCCCAGCAGGCTGAGCACCGTGGTCTTGCCCGACCCGGTGGCGCCGACAATGGCGGTGCGCTTGCCACCGTCGAAAGTCAGGTCCAGATCCTTGAACAGCGGCTGGTCGGCGGTATAGCCGAAGGTCACCTTCTCAAGCCGGATGTCTGCGGCGGCGTCAAAGTCGTCGGTGGCATTGGGCACGTCCACGATGCTGGGCTTTTGCCGCATGATCGAATGGACCGAATCCAGTTGCACCAGTTGCTGCTGCAACTGGGTAAAGAACTTGGCCAGCGCCCGCAGCGGGTCGAAGACCATGACCAGCCCCAGCATGAAGGTGATGATCGCGGCGCCGTCGATGTCATGATTCGGGCTGATGGCCATGTAGCCGCCCAGACCGATGACCATGGCATAGGCGAAGGCCGAGGCGAAATCGATGGCCGGCAGCACGATCGCCTGCGCCGCCTGCACCCTGACCTGCAGATCGCGGATCTTCTCGTTGGTGGCCTGAAGGCGGGCCTCTTCGAACTCTTCCTGGTTCGAGATCTTGACCGTGCGCATCCCGTTCACGGTCTCTTCCAGCGTGTTCATATAGGCGGCAAGCGCCGATTCCGCCGTGCGCTGCACATGCTTGATCCGGCGGGATACGAACTGCAGCGTGAACAGGATCACCGGCGCGATGATCAGCGCGGTCATGAACAGCACTGGCGCCTTGTAGATCAGGTAGCTCGAAACGATGATCACCATCACCGCATCGCGCACCGCGTTGATCGTCACCTGCCCCACGAAGCGCGACAGGGTCTGCGCCTGTGTCACCACCCGCAGGATGATATCGGCGGGGCTGGAGCGTTCGAAATACGACAGGTCCAGCACCAGCAGTTTCTCAATCAGGTCGCGGCGCAATTCCATCACCGCGCCCGAGGCCAGCCAGGTCGAGGTGCGCGGCACCACGTAGGAGGTGATCCCTCGCACGAAGAACAATGCAAAGACCAGCGCGCAGACCTTGTACAGATCGCGCGCCGCGCCCTGGTCAAAGATGACCCGCAGACCGCTTTCCGTCAGGCGCAGGAATTGCTGATAGACCAGCCCCTGCACCAGGATCAGGCCCAGCACGAGGAACAGCCAGACCGTCCGCTTCTTCAGGTACGAGTTCCAGAACCACGCGATGTTCTCGCGATCCTGCGCGGTGAAGAACGGCTTGCCGTCCGACTCGCTGGATTTGCCAAATATGCGCAGCTTCATGTGACTTCTCTTTCACCACCAGCGCGAATTGTCGAGTGTCAGCGCATCCCTCCGGCCCGGTCGTGGTCGCCGTGCATCAGGTGCGCAGGGTCAGATCCGGGGCAGCGCCTGGCTGGCATCGGGCACGATATAGCCGCGCTGCACCGGCGCGCGATCCTGCATCACCCGGTACCAGCGCGCAACGTTGGGAAATTCGGCCAGGTCGATCTCTTGCCGGGGATGGCGCGCGGCCCAGGGAAAGATGGCCATGTCGGCGATGGAATAATCGCCCGCAACCCAATCGCCCAGCGCCAGCTGCCGATCCAGCACGCCGTACAGCCGCCTGGCTTCCTTGGAATAACGCTCTTCGGCGTATTCGGACTTGCCGCGTGTCGGGTACAGAAAGTGATGCGCCTGCCCCAGCATCGGGCCAAAACCGCCCATCTGCCACATCAGCCATTGCATCACCCGCGCCCGCGCCAGCGGATCTGCGGGCAGGAACTGGCCGTGCTTTTCGGCGAGGTAGACCATGATGGCCCCCGATTCCATCAACGACAGCCCGGTGTCACGATCATGGATCGCGGGGATCTTGTTGTTGGGGCTGACCTGCAGGAACGCCGGGTCATGCTGTTCGCCGGTCTCGATATTGACGGTGTGCACCGCGTAGGGGGCGCCCAGTTCTTCCAGAAGGATAGAGATCTTGCGCCCGTTGGGGGTGCTCCAGGTATACAGATCGATCATTTCGCGGTCCTGAGTGGTCGGTTTGCAGCAGCCTAGGATCGCGCGCCGGGCACGGCAACCGGATGCGTTACGCAATCCGGCACGCAGGGCTTGACCTTCCAGCGACTGGAAGGCCTATCTGGGGTGGGACCATCCTGACCGGAGTTTCCGATGTCGACCACCACATTCACTTTCCCTGTCACCGGCCTGTCCTGTGCCGGCTGCGTGCGTCGGGCCGAAACTGCCATGGCGGCGGTGGACGGCATTGACCGGGCCGAGATCAATTTCGCCACCCGCACCGCGCAGGTCGACAGCGACCGCGTGGACGCGGCGGCCGACCTTCTGGCAGCTCTGGACACCGCCGGGTATCCCGCACGGCCACGCCAGTTGCGGCTGGAGGTCTCGGGGATGCACTGCGGTTCCTGCGTCGGACGGGTCGAGAACATCCTGCTGTCGGTGCCCGGCGTGACCGAAGCGCGGGTGAACCTTGCCAGCGGCAGCGCCGATGTAATGACCCTGGCCGGAGAACAGGGCGATGCCGCCCTGATCGCGGCGGTGGCCGAGGCCGGGTTCGACGCCCATCTGCCCGGCGCCGATCGCAACCGCGCCGCCCAGGCCGCCGCCGAACAGGCCGAAGCCACCGCCCTGCTGCGCGACACCCTGATCGCGGGCGCGCTGACCTTGCCGGTGCTGCTGGTGGAAATGGGCGGCCACGCGATCCCGGCGCTGCACCATTGGCTGGCCGGCACCATCGGCACCCAACCGCTGTGGATCGCGCAATTCCTGCTGATCTCGCTGGTGCTGGCGGGACCGGGGCGCAGCTTTTTCACCCGTGGCCTGCCCGCGCTGGCCAAGGGCGCGCCGGACATGAACGCGCTGGTGGCGCTGGGGACGCTCGCGGCGTGGGGCTATTCGACCATCGCCACCTTCGCCCCCGGCCTGCTGCCGCCCGAGGCGCGCCATGTCTATTTCGAATCCGCCGGCGTCATCGTTTCGCTGATCCTGCTGGGCCGCTGGCTGGAAGCCCGCGCCAAGGGCCGCACCGGCGATGCGGTGCGCAAACTGGTGGGCCTCACCCCCGACACGGCACAGGTGGAAGACGGCGACACGGTGGTCGAACGGCCCCTGTCGGCCCTGCACGTCGGCGATGTGCTGCGCATCGCGCCGGGCGCGCGCATCCCCGCCGACGGCACGGTGCTGACCGGCACCTCGCATGTGGACGAAAGCATGATCACCGGCGAGCCGGTTCCGGTCGAGAAAACCCCCGGTGCCTCGCTGACCGGCGGCACCGTCAACGGCAGCACCCCCTTGCGCATGGAAGCCACCGGCGTCGGCGCCGACACCACGTTGGCCCGCATCATCCGCATGGTCGAAGATGCCCAGGGCACGCGCCTGCCGATCCAGAGCCTGGTGAACCGCGTCACCCTGTGGTTCGTGCCGGTGGTGATCGGGCTGGCGCTGCTGACCACGCTGGGCTGGCTGATCTTCGGGCCATCGCCTGCGATTTCCTATGCGCTGATTGCCGGGATCTCGGTGCTGGTCATCGCCTGCCCATGCGCCATGGGGCTGGCAACGCCAACCTCGATCATGGTGGGCACCGGGCGCGCGGCGGAACTGGGCATCCTGTTCCGCAAGGGCGACGCCCTGCAAAAGCTGCAATCGGTACGCGTGGTGGCCTTCGACAAGACCGGCACGCTGACCGAAGGCCGCCCGCAACTGACCGGGCTGGAAGCCCCCGGCATGGATCCCGACACCGCGCTGCGTCTGGCCGCCAGTGTCGAGGCCCTGTCCGAACATCCGCTGGCCCATGCCATCCTGACCGCCGCCGAGGCCAAGGGCCTGACCCCGGCCCCGGTGACCGAGGCCGAAGTAATCCCCGGCCATGGAATCGCGGCCATTTGCGACGGCCAGCGCGTGGCGCTTGGCAATCCCCGGATGATGGCCCGCGAGGACGTCGATCTTGCGCCGCTGACCGCCACCGCGACCGCATGGGCCAATGAAGGCCGCAGCGTTCTGTATCTTGCTGTCGATGGCAAAGCCGCAGCGGTCATGGCCGTTTCCGACCCGGTGAAAGCGGATGCAGCCGAGGCGGTGCAACGGCTGCACGCACAGGGGCTGCATGTGGTGATGCTGTCCGGCGACAGCCGCGCCGCCGCGCAGGCCATCGGTGCCGAGATCGGCCTGGACGAGGTGCTGGCCGAACTTCTGCCCGAGGACAAGACCGCCGCCATCGACCGCTTGCGGGCGCGCGGCCCGGTGGCCTTTGTCGGCGACGGCATCAACGACGCCCCGGCGCTGGCGGCGGCGGATGTGGGGCTGGCCATCGGCACCGGCACCGACATCGCCGTGGAAACCGCCGATGTGGTGCTGACGGCCGGCCGCCCCGGCACCGTCGCCACGGCGCTGGACCTTAGCCACCGCACCCTGCGCAACATTCGGCAGAACCTGGCCTGGGCCTTTGGCTACAACGTGCTGCTGATCCCGGTGGCGGCGGGGCTGCTGTATCCGATCAACGGCATGTTGCTGTCACCGGCACTGGCGGCAGGGGCCATGGCGGCCTCCAGCGTGTTTGTGGTGACCAACGCCCTGCGCCTGCGCCGGGCCGGAACCGCCCCGAAGGAGCACACCGCATGAACATCGGCGACGCGGCACGGGCCTCGGGCCTGCCCAGCAAGACCATCCGGTACTACGAGGATATCGGCCTGCTGGTGCCACCGCGCACCGCCAACGGCTACCGCGACTTCGGCCCGCGCGAGATCAACATCCTGACCTTTCTGGCCCGCGCCCGCGCGCTGGGGTTCACCATCGAGGAATGCCGTGCCCTGCTGGCGCTGTGGCAGGACACCGACCGGGCCAGCGCCGATGTGCGCCGGATCGCCCAGACCCATCTGGAAGAGATTGACCGCAAGATCTCCGACCTGCGCGACATGCGCGCCACGCTGGCCAATCTCGTGCACTGCTGCGCCGGAGACGACCGGCCAGACTGCCCGATCCTCGAAAGCCTCGCCCGTGGCGGTGCCGCCGGTTAAGCCCCGACAGAAAAGGGCCGCCCGATCGCCCGGACGGCCCCGACACAACGGCGCGGTGGCTCAGGCCGCCAGCGCGGTGGCCAGCGGCACGGCCTCATAGCCCAGATCGTCGGCCACCGCCTTGTTGGTGATCTGCCCGTTCCAGACGTTCAGCCCGTTGGCCAGATGCGGATCCGCCGCCAGCGCCGCGCGCCAGCCCTTGTCGGCAATACGCAAGGCATGCGGCAGGGTCACGTTGTTGAGCGCGTAGGTCGACGTGCGCGCCACGCCGCCGGGCATGTTGGCCACGCAGTAGTGCACCACATCCTCCACCACATAGGTCGGATCGGCATGGGTGGTCGCCCGCGAGGTTTCGAAACAGCCGCCCTGATCGATGGCGACGTCCACCACCACCGCGCCGCGCTTCATGGTCACCAGATGGTCGCGCCGCACCAGCTTTGGCGCCGCCGCCCCGGGGACCAGAACCGCGCCGATGACCAGATCGGCCTCGGCCACGCATTCCTCAAGATTGGCCTTGTTGGAAAACCGGGTCTTGGCGCGCGCTTCGAAGAACATGCCCAGCCGCTCCAGCGCCTCGGGGTTGCGATCCAGGATGGTCACATCGGCGCCCAGCCCCACGGCCATTTGCGCCGCGTTGAAGCCGACGACACCGCCGCCGATGACACAGACCTTGCCCGGCGCAACACCCGGCACCCCGCCCAGCAGCACGCCGCGCCCGCCTTGCGCCTTTTCCAGGTTATGCGCGCCGGCCTGGATCGACATCCGCCCCGCCACCTGGCTCATGGGCTTCAACAGGGGCAGCCCGCCGTGCGCGTCGGTGACGGTCTCATAGGCGACGCAGACGGCCCCGGAATTCACCAGATCACGGGTCTGTTCGGGATCCGGGGCAAGATGCAAATAGGTATAAAGGATCTGGTTCTCGCGCAGCATGGCGCGCTCGGACGCTTGCGGCTCCTTGACCTTCACGATCATCTCGGCGCGGGCGAACACCTCTTCGGCGCTGTCCACCACCTGCGCGCCTGCGGCCGCATAGTCGTCATCCTTGGCATCAATGCCCAAACCCGCCCCGGTTTCCACCAGCACGCTGTGTCCGTGCGCGACCATCTCGGCAGCACTTTCCGGCGTCATCCCGACGCGATATTCATGATTCTTGATTTCTTTCGGCGTGCCTACGATCATCGCATGTCCTCCCACGGTCCGATTGGGAAGGATATTGAACCAAATTGGAAGGAATTTTTCCGATTGATTCAGGTGATTCTGAAAAATGATGTGGATTGAGTGCACGAAAACAGCCATTGAACAGGAAAAAATTTCATGGACATCTTTGATCGCCGAATCTTACGCGCCTTGCAAAAGGATTCCCAACGCCCCATCGCCGAACTGGCACGCGAGATCGGCCTGTCGACTTCGGCCTGCCACCGGCGGATCAAGCTGCTGGAGGAAAACGGCCTGATCCGGGGCTATGTCGCCCAGATCGACCGCACCGCGCTGGGGCTGAAGCTGCAGGTCTTCGTCGAGATCACGCTCAGTTCCCAGGCCCGCGAGGTGCTGGAGGCCTTCGAGACCGCCGTCACCCGCTTTGACGACATCCTGGAATGTCACCTGACCTCGGGCCATGCGGATTACATCCTGCGCGTGGTGGCGCGGGACATGAACGACTATGCCGACATTCATCGCGAATGCCTGTCACGGCTGCCGAACGTGGCCTCGATGCAGACGATCTTTACCCTGCGCCCGGTGCAGCAGTGGCGCGGCTATCCGATCCGGGACGCGGACTGAGCGCCACGCCCCGACCGTTGCGGATTACAGTTCCGACCGGATCTGCTGGCGCAGATAGTCGATGGGCACCGGTTTTCCCTCGCGCTTGAAGGTCCAATAGGTCCAGCCATTGCAACTGGGCGCCCCTTCCAGCGCGGCGCCGACCTGGTGGATAGACCCGTGATGATCGCCGCGCGCGTTCGACGCCGCCAGCGTGCCGTCGGCGCGCACCTTGGCCACGTCGCCGCGCGGGGAATACAGCTTCTCCCCCGGCCGCAGCATGCCACGTTCGACCAGCTGCCCGAAGGGCACGCGGGGTTGCGACCGCTTGGGCTGCGTCACCTGCAGATCGGCCTCGTCCAGCTTGCGCACCCGCGCCAGCCGCGCCTTGGCGACCTCGATATAGGCATCCTCGCGCTCGATCCCGATGAAGTTCCGGCCCAGCATCTTGGCCACGGCGCCGGTGGTGCCGGTGCCAAAGAACGGATCCAGCACCACGTCGCCGGGCCTGGTGGTGCCGATCAGCACCCGGTGCAGCAGCGACTCGGGCTTTTGCGTCGGATGCGCCTTGGCGCCCTTGGCATCCTTCAGACGCTCGTGCCCGGTGCAGATCGGCAGCACCCAGTCCGAGCGCATCTGCACATCCTCGTTCAACGCCTTCAGCGCCTCGTAGTTGAAGGTGTATTTCGCCTTCTCGCTCTTGCTGGCCCAGATCATCGTCTCATGGGCGTTGGTCAGCCGCTTGCCTCGGAAATTCGGCATCGGGTTCGACTTGCGCCAGATCACGTCGTTCAGGATCCAGTATCCCGCGTCCTGCAACGCCGCCCCGACCCGGAAGATGTTGTGGTACGAACCAATCACCCAGATCGCCCCGTCTGGCTTCAGCACCCGCCGCGCCGCCTTCAGCCATGCGCGGGTGAACTTGTCGTAGACCACGAAGCTGGAAAATTGGTCCCAGGCGTCATCCACCGCATCGACCTTGGAATTGTCGGGCCGGTGCAGGTCGCCCTTGAGTTGCAGATTGTACGGCGGATCCGCGAATATCAGGTCCACCGAGCCTTCGGGTAGCGCGTTCATCTGCGCAATGCAGTCGCCCTGAAGTATCGTGTTCAGCGGCAGCTTGGCTGCCTGTGTCGAAGTCTTTCTCATGGTCTGCCTCTCGTGGCGGCCTGTTTTTTACGCCGCGTTTTGCAGACAAAATGATTCAAACCCGATTCGAGGTCAATTTCTTTTTTTGAATCAGGGGGTTAGCCTATTCACCCACACAACATCTTGTGGACGGGGGCGAAGGAACGTCTATGGTGCGGGGTCACCCCCAAATCTAGCAGGGCGCGTTTGTGGGCCGGGGTCGGATAACCGGCGTTGGTTTCCCATCCATAACCCGGAAACTGCCGCGCCAGGTCTCCCATGATCCGGTCGCGCGCCACCTTGGCGATGATCGACGCCGCGGCGATGGACAGGCTGCGCGCATCGCCCTTGACCACCGCCTGATGCCGCTGGTTCAGGCCGCGCGGCACCATCACCCCGTCGATCAGCAGATGATCGGGGGCATTGCGCAACCCGGCCACGGCGCGGCGCATGGCCAGATGTGCTGCGTGCAGGATGTTGATGTCCTCGATCTCCTCGACCGTGGCCTCGCCCACCGACCAGTCGGCACTGGCCTTGATCAGCTCTTCCAGCGCCAGCCGCCGCTTCAGGCTCAGCTTCTTGGAATCGTTCAGCCCGTCGGGAATGTTGTCGGGGTCCAGCACCACGGCGGCGGCCATGACCGGACCGGCCAGCGGCCCGCGCCCGACCTCGTCCACCCCGGCGATGCGGGTGGCGCCCAGCCTGCGGGCTGCGGTTTCGAACCGGAAATCGGGTTTCGGGGGCAGGTCTATCTGTCGGCGCGCCATGGCGTCGATCTAGCCCTGAAACCGCCCCCCCGGCAAGCCATGTGGCGCAGGCGTGGCGGCGGTGCTATGGGGCGGCATGCTTTCGTATCAGCACATCTATCACGCCGGCAACGCGGCGGACGTCCACAAGCACGCGCTGCTGGCGCTGGCGCTGGACTATCTGACCCGCAAGCCCAAGCCGCTGACCTATCTGGAAACCCATGCGGGCCGGGCGCTGTATGACCTTTCGGCCCCCGAAGCGGTCAAGACCGGCGAGGCGACGGCGGGCATCGGACGGATGGAACGCTGGTTCGCCGCCGATCATCCCTATGCCCGCTGTCTTGCCGCCGCGCGGGAGCGCGCCGGGGCGGCGGCCTATCCCGGTTCGCCGCTGATCGCATCGACCCTGCTGCGCCCCGAGGATCGTCTGGTGCTGGCCGAATTGCACCCGCGCGAGGTGTCGGCCCTGCGCTATGCCCTGCCCGCCGCCGAAGTGCAGCAGAAGGACGGGCCGGAACTGGCCCTATCGCTGACCCCCCCGACCCCGCGCCGGGGGCTGCTGCTGGTCGATCCCTCCTACGAGGTGAAGACCGAGTTCGAGACCATCCCGACCCTGCTGTCCCGCATCCGCCGCAAATGGCCGGTCGGGGTTTTGATGTTGTGGTATCCGATCCTGGCTTCGGGGGCCGAGCGGCCGCTGGTGGCCCGGCTGAAACCCCTGTCCGACGACAAATCCGTGCTCAGCGAGGTGCGCTTTCCGCCCGCGCGCCCCGGTCACGGCATGATCGGCAGCGGACTGTGGGTCGCCAATGCGCCCTGGGGCTTTGCCGAAGCGGCACAGGATCTGGCCAAGCGTTTCGCCACCCTGACCTGACCCACCCACGAAAAACCCCGCCACAAGGGGCGGGGTTACAAGATCACGGCGTGGGCCGGGTGCTCAGCCCTTGTCGGCCTCAAGCGCGTCCAGACGCGCCTTCAGCGCCTCGTTTTCCTCGCGCGCCTTCTGGGCCATGGCACGCACGGCGTCGAATTCCTCGCGCGTGACGAAATCGCGATCGGCCAGCCAGCGATCCAGCATGCCCTTCAGCGCGGTCTCCGCCTCATCTTTCGCACCCTGCGCGACGCCGAGAGCGTTGGTGAAAAGTTGCGACATGTCGTCGAGAATGCGGTTCTGGCTCTGCATCTGAGGCTCCGTTCCTGTGTCCACTCACATATGGGCCGCGACTGCCGTCAGCGCAAGGTTGACTTCCCCCGGCGCGGCTTGCCATCTGCCGCCATGATATTTGCCCTGCCCTTCCCGCCGCTGTCGCCCGAGGTGTTCTCGATTTCGCTGGGCAGCTTCCAGTTCGCCCTGCGCTGGTATGCGCTGGCCTATATCGTGGGGCTGCTGGCCGGGTTGTGGCTGATCCGCCGCGCGCTGGCCCGGCCCGACCTGTGGAAAAACGCCACCCCCCCGATGACCGCCGCGCAGGCCGAGGCGCTGCTGACCTGGGTCATCATCGGCGTGGTGGTCGGCGGGCGGCTGGGCTTTGCGCTGTTCTACCAGCCGGCCCATTTCTTCGCCAATCCCGTCGACATCGTGAAGATCTGGCAGGGCGGCATGGCCTTCCACGGCGGGTTGCTGGGCGTGGTGGTGGCGGCGGCGCTGTTCTGCTGGCGGCACCGTCTGAACCCGGCCAGCGTGGCCGATGCCATGGCGCTGGCCACCCCGCCGGGGTTGCTGCTGGGCCGCCTTGCCAATTTCATCAACGCCGAACTTTGGGGTCGTCCGACCACCGCCCCCTGGGGCGTGCTCTTCCCCGGCCCGGCGGCCCAGACCTGCCCGCCGGACTGGACCGGCCCCTGCGCCCGCCATCCTTCGCAATTGTACGAAGCCGGGCTGGAAGGGCTGCTGCTGGGCGCGCTGCTGCTGGTGCTGGCGTTTTCGCGCGGGGCGCTGAAAATCCCCGGCCGGATCACCGGCGTGTTCTTCCTGGGCTACGGGCTGGCCCGCTTCGTGGTGGAATTCTTCCGCCAGCCGGACGCACAATTCATCACGCCGGGCAACCCGCTGGGCCATGCGCTGCGGCTGGGCGAGGCGGGGCTGACCATGGGCCAGCTTCTGTCGCTGCCGATGATCGCGCTGGGGCTGGGTGTCCTGCTGATGGCGAACCGCGCGCAGGCCCGCGCGTGAGCCCGCTGCTGGCACAAATCACCGCCCGGATTGCCGCCGACGGCCCGATCACCGTGGCCGATTTCATGGCCGAGGCGCTGATGAACCCGGCGCACGGCTATTACGCCACCCGCGATCCCTTCGGCACGGCGGGCGATTTCATCACCGCGCCCGAGATCAGCCAGATGTTCGGCGAACTGGTCGGCCTTGCGCTGGCGCAATGCTGGCTGGATCAGGGCGCGCCCGCCCCCTTCGCGCTGGTCGAACTGGGGCCGGGGCGCGGCACCCTGATGGCCGATCTTCTGCGCGCCACCCGCGCCGTGCCGGGGTTCCATGACGCCGCCCGCCTGCATCTGGTCGAAACCTCGGCCACCCTGCGCGGCCTTCAGGGCCAGAACCTGCACCCGCATCACCCGGTCTGGCTGGACCGGGCCGAAGATCTGCCCGACCTGCCCTGTTTCGCCGTGGCCAATGAATTCTTCGACGCCCTGCCGATCCGGCAATTCCAGCGCACGGCGGACGGCTGGCAGGAACGGCGCATCGGCCTGCGCGACGGTGCGCTGACCTTCGGGCTGGCCCCGGCCACCCCGCTGCCCGCATTGGCACACCGTCTGACCGACACCAGCCCCGGCGAGCTGGTCGAGATCTGCCCCGCCGCCCCAGGCATCGTCACCGCCCTTGGACAGCGCATCGCCACTCACGGCGGGGCCGCGTTGATGATCGACTACGGCGACTGGCGCTCGCGCGGGGACACGTTGCAGGCCCTGCACGCCCACCAGCCGGTCGATCCGCTGACCGATCCGGGGCAGGCCGACCTGACGGCGCATGTGGATTTCGAAGCCCTCGCCCGTGCCGCGCAAACCGTGCCCGGCCTGACCCACAGCCCGATGGTCCCGCAGGGCGTGTTTCTGGAACGCCTGGGCATCACGCACCGCGCGCAATCGCTTGCCGCCAAGCTGCGCGGCGCACCGCTGGACCAGCACATCGCCGCACATCGGCGCTTGACCCACCCCGAGGAAATGGGATCACTGTTCAAATGCCTCGCCATGATGCCGTCCCACACGGCGACGTTTCCGGGACTGACGACATGACACTTGAAATTCTCACCTCAGACGCGCTCTCCTCGGTAAAACACGGGTTCTTCACCCGTCGCGGCGGGGCGTCCAGCGGCGTGTTCAACGGGCTGAACTGCGGCCTTGGCTCATCCGATCAGGCCGACGCGGTGGACATCAACCGCGCCCGCGTGGCCCGCGCCATGGACGCCCAGCCCGGCACCATGTGGCGGGTGCACCAGATCCATTCCGCCAATGTGGTCATTGCCGAAGGCGATCCGCCCGCCCGGGCCGAGGCCGCCGACGCCATTGTCACCCGCGAACCGGGGCGCGTGCTGTCGATTCTCACCGCCGATTGTGCGCCGGTGCTGTTCTTCGATCCCGATGCCGGCGTGATCGGCGCGGCCCATGCGGGCTGGCGCGGCGCCCTGGCCGGCATTCTCGAGGCGACGCTGGACGCGATGGCGACCCTGGGCGCGCAGCCCACCAACACCATCGCCGTGATCGGCCCGACCATCAGCCAGCACGCCTATGAGGTCGGCCCGGAATTCATGGATGATTTCATCGCGGAAGACCCGGACAACACGCGGTTTTTCGCGAATGGCGACGGCGACCGCTATATGTTCGACCTGCCCGCCTATGAATTGCATCGGCTGCGCCGCGCCGGGGTGGCTCAGGCCGAATGGATCAGGCACTGCACCTATTCCGACCCGCGCCGCTTCTTCTCGTACAGACGAAGTGTGCATGAAAAGCAGGCAGACTACGGCAGATTAATCTCAACGATCACGCTTTAGGGTATTCCTGACCCAAGTTTGTCGCCGCATTGCAGAAACTGTCTGGAAACTGTTACATCCCCGCGATACGAGGGCACAGTCGGTTAGCGAGTGTCTTTTTACTTCGGTTCCGTGACGAGTGTGTTTGTACCGCGTCCCAGTTCGGTCTGTTCGACCTGTTGGTGAGTAAAAGTAACGCCAGTGTTTTGGCACGGCCCGTCCAACCGTCGTTGGGCGGGCCCCGTTTTTTTCAGACGCAGGTGTCGTGCGCAGCGCGCGTCCGACCGGTCAGGCGGACTGGCTCAACCGATGTTCCAGCACTTCGAAGGGCACGCCGGGTTCTTCCTTGGCGGCGCGGATCACCAGCGAGGTCTTGACGCTGGCCACGTTGTCGGCGGCGGTCAGCTCTCCGGTCAGGAAAGACTGGAAGGTGCTCAGGTCCGGGGCCACGCATTTCAGGATGAAATCGACCTCGCCGTTCAGCATGTGGCATTCGCGGACCAGCGGCCATGACCGGCATTTTTCCTCGAAGGCCGACAGGTCGGATTCGGCCTGCGATTTCAGGCCGACCATGGCAAAGACCTGCACTTCGAAGCCCAGTTCGCGGCCATCCACCTGGGCATGATAGCCTCGGATGAACCCGGCTTCCTCCAGCGTGCGCATCCGGCGCAGACAGGGCGGGGCCGAGATGCCGACGCGCTTGGCCAATTCGACATTGGTCATGCGCCCGTCCGCTTGCAGTTCGGCCAGGATCTTGCGATCGATCGGGTCAAGTTTCGAAGCGGACATCGGATACTCCTTGGTTGCCCGGAACTTAGAGCCTTGGGAATACAGGCGCAATAATATTTCGCCAGACTGCGGCCAGATTTCAGGAAACTTTAAAAATTCCGGCCATCGAAGCTGCGACTTGTTGGGGGTTCCTTCGCCCCGCCGCCCCGCCTATATGCTGCCGGGCAGCAAAGCGGAGACAGGGCATGGCCGACACCAAACACAGCAGGGTTCTTATCATCGGGTCCGGGCCTGCGGGCTATACGGCGGCGGTCTATGCGTCGCGCGCGATGCTGGAACCGGTGCTGGTCCAGGGCATCCAGCCCGGCGGTCAGCTGACGATCACCACCGACGTGGAAAACTGGCCCGGCGAATCCACCATCATGGGCCCCGACCTGATGGTGAAGATGGAAGCCCACGCCCGCGACACCGGGACCGAGATCGTGGCGGACATCATCACTTCGGTCGATCTGTCCAAGCGCCCCTTCACCGCGCAGGGCGACAGCGGCACCACCTATACCGCCGACGCGCTGATCCTGGCGACCGGGGCACAGGCCAAATGGCTGGGCCTGCCGTCCGAGCAGAAATTCCAGGGCTTCGGCGTCTCGGCCTGCGCCACCTGTGACGGGTTCTTCTATCGCGGGCAGGACGTGGTCGTGGTCGGCGGCGGCAACACCGCCGTGGAAGAGGCGCTGTTCCTGACCAACTTCGCCTCGAAGGTCACCCTGATCCACCGCCGCGACAGCCTGCGGGCCGAGAAGATCCTGCAGGACCGGCTGTTCAAGAACGACAAGGTCGAGATCCTCTGGGATCACGGCGTCGAGGAAGTTATCGGCACCGAGGATCCGCTGGGCGTCGAAGCGGTGCGCGCCAAGCACGTCAAGACCGGCGAGATCACCGAGGTGCCCTGCAAGGGCTTCTTCGTGGCAATCGGTCACGCCCCGGCGTCAGAACTGGTCAAGGATCAGCTTGATACCCATATGGGAGGCTATGTGGTCACCCAGCCCGACAGCACCGCCACGTCGATCCCCGGCGTGTTTGCGGCGGGCGACCTGACCGACCACATCTATCGCCAGGCTGTCACCAGCGCCGGCATGGGCTGCATGGCCGCGCTAGAGGCCGAGCGTTTCCTTGCCGAGGCCGACGGCTGAACCGGGCGAATGCTTGACGCGGACACGCGGGCAGGGTCGGTTGGACCCTCCCGCCACTAACGAGGCTGGCCCGAACCATCATGCGGTCTTCCAACGCTCATAAGGCTTGCACCCCGGCACGCTTGCGTGGCCGGGCGCTGCTGTCGGCGCTTTGCCTGACCCTGGGCGTTGCCGGGACCGCGCGCGCCGCCTCCATCGTGCCGTCCGAATCCTTCTGCCTGCACGGCTGCGACCTGCCTTCCATCGAAGAACTGGATCAGGGCCGCGAGATCCCGTTGACCATCGACGACAACCCGCTCAGGCTGATCGCCCCGTTCCAGGACTATATCGGCGAGATCGAGGATGACGGCTCGAAGGTGGACAGCGACAGCGAATGGCGCAGCCCGCGCAACACGGGACCGCGCCAGTAGGTCTTTTTCATATTGGAACGCCGTAAACGGCCCTAGTGGACGTTGACCGGCTGCATGTGGTTCTGCCGCGCCAGCACGAAGGCCAGGTTGCGACTGCCGACCAGCGCCAGCCGATCGCCGTTGGACGCATGAACCGCGAACATCTCGGCCTCATCGCCGACCTGGGCGCGCAGATCGTCGGGCAGATCCTTCACCGCCACCGGGCGGACATAGACGATGGACTCATCGGACATGGCAAGGGGATGCGGCGTGTTCATGACGGATCTCCGGTGCTGATCTTGATGCGTTGCAGGACGGTTTCAGGGGCCGAGCGTTTCAGGTCGATGTGCAGCAGCCCGTTTTCCATGGCCGCGCCGTCGACCTCGACCCCGTCGGCCAGCACGAAACTGCGCTGGAACTGGCGCGCCGCTATGCCGCGATGCAGATAAGTGCGCTCGTTGCAATCGTCGGCCTGCCGGCCGCGCACCACCAGCTGGCGGTTTTCCACGGTGATGGCCAGATCATCCTCGCGGAACCCGGCCACGGCCAGGGTGATCCGATACGAAGTTTCCGAGGTCTGTTCGATGTTGTAGGGCGGGTATCCGTCGTTGCCGGTCTTGGCGGTATGTTCCACCAGCCGTTCCAGCTGTTCGAATCCCAAAAGGAACGGATGCGTTCCCAAAGTCAGTTTTGTCATGGACACGTCCTTGCAATAAGCGACTGTGCGAATGCCCCGCAAGCGGCGGCATGTTGCAAATATGGGCGCAGCCTCCGCCCGTTGCAAGTCACCGGCGGGCAGCGTCTTTTCACAACCGTGTTTCTTGGGTATGTCTCAGGTCCCAGGGATTTCGCAGGACAGGCAACAGATGAACGCTTTCGGCGAGATGACGCATAACGAGGTCTTGCGGGTAAAGCTTGAAGTGCTCAGGCGCGAGCATCGCGACCTCGACGAGGCCATTCATGCACTGGAAAGCGCGGCGCGCGGCGATCACCTGACCCTGCGCCGCCTGAAAAAGCAGAAACTGCAACTGAAAGACCGGATCCAGAAGATCGAGGACGAGTTGCTGCCCGATATCATCGCCTGACGCCGCCCGCCCCGGACCTTGCAAGGGCGATTGCACCCCGCACCGCAGTCAGTATAGTCGCGGCCCTGCAACCGGGGTCAGAACGCGCGGGGACATCACATGACACAACCCAAGGTCGGCATCATCATGGGCAGCCAATCGGATTGGCCCACCATGAAAGAAGCGGCAAAGATCCTGACCGAACTGGGCGTGCCCTTCGAAACCAAGATCGTTTCGGCGCACCGCACCCCGGATCGCCTGTGGACCTATGGCAAATCCGCCGCCGACCGGGGGCTCAGCGCGATCATCGCCGGGGCTGGCGGCGCCGCCCATCTGCCGGGCATGGTGGCGTCGAAAACCCGCGTGCCGGTGATCGGCGTGCCGGTGCAGACCCGTGCCCTCAGCGGCGTTGATTCGCTCTATTCCATCGTCCAGATGCCCAAGGGTTTCCCCGTGGCCACCATGGCCATCGGTGCCGCCGGGGCCGCCAACGCCGGCCTGATGGCCGCCGCGATCCTGGCGGTCAGCGATCCGGACCTGGCCGACCGGCTGGAGGCGTGGCGCGACGCGCTCTCGGCCTCGATCCCCGAGGAGCCGGTCGATGACTGAAGCCCTGCGCCCCGGCGCCACCATCGGCATTCTCGGCGGCGGCCAATTGGGCCGGATGCTGGCCCTTGCTGCGGCCCGTCTGGGTCTGAAAACCCACATTTATGATCCCGCCCCCGGCGGCCCCGCCGAACAGGTGGCCGACCGCACCACGGTGGCCGCCTATGACGATGCGGCCGCGCTGGAACGCTTCGCCGCAGCGGTGGATGTGGTCACCTATGAATTCGAAAACATCCCGACCTCTGCACTGGACCTGCTTGAGGCGCACCGCCCGATCCGCCCCACCCGCAAGGCGCTGGCGGTGTCGCAGGACCGGATGACCGAAAAGACCTTCCTGCAGGATCTCGGCCTGACTGTCGCCCCCTTTGCGGCCGTGGACAGCGCCGCCGATCTTGAGGCCGCCCTTGGGACCATCGGTGCGCCCGCGATCCTGAAGACCCGCCGCTTCGGCTATGACGGCAAGGGACAGGCGCGCATCATGGCGGCTGCTGAGGCCCCCGCCGCGCTGGACGCCATGGCCGGTGCCCCGGCGATTCTGGAAGGCTTCGTCGATTTCACCCATGAGGTCTCGGTCATCGGCGCCCGCGCCCTTGACGGCGCCGTCGCCTGTTTCGATCCGGGCGAAAACTTGCACGAAGGCGGCATCCTGCGCACCACCACCGTGCCCGCGCGCCTGTCCACCGCCCAGCGCACCGATGCAGTGCTGTTGGCGGGCCGCATCCTGAACGCGCTCGACTACGTCGGCGTCATGGGGGTGGAGCTGTTCGTGACCCCCGCCGGGCTGGTGGTCAACGAGATCGCGCCGCGCGTCCACAACTCCGGCCACTGGACCCAGAACGGCTGCGTGGTCGACCAGTTCGAACAGCACATCCGCGCCGTGGCGGGCTGGCCGCTGGGCGACGGGTCGCGCCATGCCGACGTGGTGATGGAAAACCTGATCTGCGACGAGGCCGACCGCTGGCCCGAGATCGCCACCGACCCCACCGCCGCCCTGCATCTCTATGGCAAGGCCGAGGCCCGGCCCGGTCGCAAGATGGGCCATGTGAACCGCGTGGTGACAGGCTGAGACGGCTGGCAGGCGCAGCCATACGCCTGCCATACCTTTTCCAGACGCGTTCCAGCCCCGGTTTTCAGCCTCAACCGACCAGAAACCGCGCGGCCAGCGGCCCGGTCAGATAAGTCAGCCGCCCCGCCGCAAGGGTCGCACCGACCCGCCCGGTGGCCGGATCGACAATCACCAGGTCGGCCCGCTTTCCGGGCGCGATCACGCCGCGATCTTCCAGCCCCAGCATCCGCGCCGGTCCTTCCGAGACCAGGTTCCACGCCGCTGCAAAGGGCAGGATGCCAAGCGCTTCCAGCGCCCAGACCGCCTTGCGCAGCGCCGGATAGTGATAGTCCGAAGCCAGCGCATCGCACAGCCCCTGCGCAATCAGGTCCCGCGCGCTGGCCTTGCCCGCATGGCTGGCCCCGCGCACCACGTTGGGGGCGCCCAGCACGATGCCATCGCCCCCGGATCGGGCCTCGGACGCGGCCGCGACGGTCTCGGGAAACTCGGCGATCCGCACCCCGCGCGCCCGGTGACTGCGCCGCGCCTCTGCCGTGGCGTCGTCATGGCTGGACAGGGCAATTCCCGTTTCTGACAGGCGTTTACACAGGCTGTCCAGCGCGGCAGGCACCGCATCAGCCTGGCGATGCAGCCGCTGCATCAGCGCCAGATGCGCCTGAGGCGACCGCCCGCTTTTTAGCGCGGTGCCGGTCAGGCGGGGCGGCGTGCGACCCGCGACCAGACGGTCATGCGGCAGGTGATCATTCAGCCCCACATAGGGGATCCCGACCCGGTCGATCAGCGCTTCGGCGGCCGCGAAGGCCTCAAGGAAATGCGTTTCCAGCCGCAGCTGCAGGCGCAGGTCGGTGGCCAGCGCCGGGGCCTCGGCCTGCCACGCGGCCACCAGCCGTTCCGCCGCCTGCGGCGACCGCAACCCGCCCTCCCAGCTGTAGAACTGCGCCATCACGGCGGTGGTGATCCCGTTGGCGGCCAGTTCGGCCTCGAAGGCCACCAGCCCGTCGCCCATGTCCGGCACGCCGCCCCGGCGGGCGGCCACATGGCGTTCGAACCCGTCGCCATGAAGGTCCACGATCCCCGGCAGCACGCGCCAGCCGCGCAGGTCCACACACCGCGCAATCCCCGATGGTGAAACGATTTTCCCGGCACTGACCCCGAAATCACAGGCCTGCAATTGCCCGCCCCACAGCACCTCGGCCCCGGTGAAATTCAACACGATCCCTGTCATGGCCCTCCCCTGCCCCGGCGGCGGCGGCGGATCAAGCCCTTTCCCACAGGATCCCGAACCGCTAGGCAAGGCGCATGTCACCGCCCCGCCTTGCCACTCGCGCGATCCTTCTGCATCGCGGCGCCGTCTTGCTGGTCAATGCCTTCCCCGATGGGCAAAGCGACCTGTGGTGCCTGCCCGGCGGCGGTGTCGAGACCGGGCAATCACTGACCGAGACCCTGCGGCGCGAGGTCCATGAGGAAACCGGGCTGGTCGTCGAACCCGACGGGATCTGTCATGTCTCGGAATTCCACAACGCCGCGACGGGATTTCACCAGGTGGAGTTGTTCTTCCGCGCCCGCATCCTGTCGGGCGACCCGCTGGCGCCCTGGACCGATCCGGCGGGCGTGGTGACGCAGCGGTGCCTGGCGACGCCCGATGACCTGTCGCGCCTGCGCTTCAAGCCCGACATCCTGCCCGAGCTGGCCTTCGGCCCGCCCCGGCCCGAGATCAGCCCCGGCGCGCTGGAGCCGATGGTGCGGTGATCGCCAGTCCGACGCCGCCCAGCACCAGCACCGAGGCCGCCAGCAGCCGCAGCGTCACCGGCTCGGCCAGCAACAGCGCGCCCCCGGCCATGGCGATCACCGGCACCGTCAGTTGCACCACCCCCGCCGCCGAAGCCGTCAGCCGGGGCAGAACCGTGTACCACAGGGCATAGCCCAGACCCGAGGTCACGGCCCCCGACACCACGGCCAGCGCCACCCCCGGTGCGGTCACCGCATCGGGCAGCAGCAGCACCACCAGCCCCGCGGGCAAGGCAGCCAGAAGGAAGCTCGCCGCCGTGCTGGCCAGCGGATCGCGCGCCCCGCGTCCGCGCAGCGAATAGATGCCCCAGCCCACAGCCGCTACGACCATCAGCGCAGCCCCCATCAACGACGGCGGCGCCGCCCCGCCGGGCCAGAGCAGCCAGACCAACCCCGCAAAGGCCACGCCCGCCCCCAGCCAGCGCTGCGCGGCAATGCGGTCGCCGCCCAGAACGCTGCCCGCGAACATGGTGATCTGAACACCGCCGAACAGGATCAATGCGCCGAACCCGGTGTCCAGCGTGACATAGGCAAAGGAAAATCCCAGCATGTAGGCAGTCAGCGCCAGCGCATTGGCGGCGCTGAACCGTGGGCGCAGACGGGACCAGCCGCCGTTGACCAGCACCAGAAACCCCAGCATGGCCGCCCCGGCGCCGGTGCGGATGGCGGCGAAACTGGCCGGTCCCATCCCGGCCTCGGTCAGGGCCATGCGGTTCAGCACCGAATTGGCCGCAAAGGCCAGCATGGTCAGGGCCACCAGCCCTGCAAGACGGCCCATCAGACCTGCGCGAACGGGTCGGGATAGATCAGCACCGCCTCGGCCCCGGCGGTTTGCGGAGCGATGGGATACAGGCCGGTGTATTGCGCGGGATAGGGCGTCGTCAGTTCTGCCGGTCCATCGAACACGAAGCCGAACTTGGCGTAGAAATCCGGGTCGCCCACCACCACGATCGCCTTGAAACGGGCTTGTCGGGCGGCATCGGCGGCATAGCGGACCAGTTCAGACCCGATGCCACCGCCCTGCGCCTCGGTCCGCACGCTGAGCGGCGCCAGCGCCAGCCAGCCCTCGGGGGACGACAGGTGCGACAGGCAGATATGCGCCACCAGCCCGCCCTCGTCCTCGGCCACCATTTCAAACGCCACATTCCCGCCATCGCGCAAGCCCTGGATAAGCTGCGCCTCGTTGCGCTGCCGAAACACGTTCACGACAAGCACCGAAATGTTGGTGTGGTCGGCCTCGGTGGCCGGGCGGATCTTGATCATCGGGGGACAGTCCAATCTTCTGTGATCCCGATAGAACCCCACGGGCGCGGCTTTGACAACACCCGCAGGGTCCGACCCATCAGCGGGCGGCCCCCAACCGGCTGAGCCGGGCAAAGAGCGGTGCCATCATCGCGCCCAGCCCAAGGAAAACCAGCGCGAACCAGCTGAGCCAGCCCAGCACCGGGATCAGCGCCACAAGCCCGGCAATCAGAGCGCCAAGGGCTGCCAGCCCGGCCTTTTCGGCAACCCCGCCGGGGATCTCGCGGCCCGCCAGTTGCCACAGGCCCACGCCCAGAACATAGCTGCCCGCCACGTATCCGGCGGCGATCAGAACCACGGTCAGGGCGATGGCCACCGGCACCAGAAGCAGCCCGACAAGGGTCATGGCCAGCACCAGCACCGCGCCGATCAGGGCCGACATGGCGACGAACCCGGCCAGGATCGACCGCCCAGGTGCGGCCAGTGCCCGCATCCGCACCGCCGCCACGCGGTCAGGTGCTACCACGACAGCCAGTGCCGCGGCCAGCGCCACGATCACCACGCCGATCAGGAAGCTGCGCAGCATGGCGCCAAAGCCCTCGCCGGCCATCTCGCGCATGTCCATGGGGGCTTCGATATCGGGATGATCCTCGATGTCGCGGATGCTGACCCGGTCGGGGCTGGCGACCGAAGACGGCACGGTGATTTCGTCAGGATCGTCGGCATAGAGCGTCAGCGTGCCATCGACGCGTGCGCCGCTGCCGAAAGAGACCGAATCGACGGTCAGCACCGCATCGCCCGCGATGGCGCCATCCAGTTGCAGATCCGCCGCCGCAATCAGAACGGCCCCGCCGATATCCCCGCTCAGCACCATCTCCGAGGCCATGGCCCGCAGGTTGCCGCCAATCCTGCCCGACACGGTGATCTCGGCCGCCGTCAGGCTGGCCGACCCGCCCACCGGGGCGGCCAGATCGATGACATAGCCCATCCCGTAGGCCGCACCCTCGACCGGAGCATCCAGACGCAGGCTGCGTCCGGCGGAATGCAGACTGCCGCCCACCGGCCCGGTGATCGTGATCCGCTCTCCGGCCGCGAAAAGATCGGCCGCAACCGGGGCTGTCTGGCTGACCACCCGACCGGCGGTATAGGTGTCGCCGCCCAGGCTGAAGCTCTGGCTGTCCTGCGCCAGGGCCGGGGCGGCGATCAGAAGGGCAAGGGAAGAAACAAGAAGGGGTTTGAGCATCGAATGCCTCCGCAACAATAGGTCTGTTGCTTCTCACATGAGGCCGATGTCAGTCCCGTGACAAGGGCTGTGTTCGGTTTTCCGCCGCCAATGCCTGTCGGATCAGGATGCAGACCACCTGCGCCGGGGACATGCCCCAGTCGCGGGCCAGCGTGGCGACCCGCGCGCGCGCCGGTCGCGGCAGTTGCAAGGCGCGGCAGGGCGCTTGCGGCAGGGCAGGAAGCGCGGGCACCTCGGGCGGGTGGCGCAGACCGGCCTCGACCAGCACCCGAACCGTATCCATCAGCCGCCGGGTCGATCCGGGGCGGCGATGGGCGCGCACCGCGCGCCACACATCCGGCGGCAGGGTCAGCGCAATGGCGCGGCGGAGGTCCTTACGGGACATGGCGGTCTGGTGTCGATGATGGCATCCGATGGCTCCCCTCGGGCAGGATGATGCGCCCCGCACGAAAAAGGGGGCCGCACGTGGCGACCCCCTTCCTTATCACTGCGATGGGCAGATCTTACATCATGCCGCCCATGCCGCCCATGTCGGGCATGCCGCCACCGGCCGCGCCTTCTTTGGCGGGGATGTCGGCAACCATGGCCTCGGTGGTGATCAGCAGACCAGCGATCGAGGCTGCGTCTTCCAGAGCGGTCCGCACGACCTTGGCCGGGTCAATCACGCCGAACGCGAACATGTCGCCATATTCTTCGGTCTGCGCGTTGAAGCCGAAGGTCGGGTCGTCGCTTTCGCGGACTTTCCCGGCAACCACGGCACCGTCAACACCGGCGTTCTCGGCAATCTGGCGCAGCGGCGCTTCGATGGCCTTGCGAACGATCGAGATACCGGCGTTCTGGTCGCTGTTGGCACCCTTGAGGTCGATCAGAGCCTTGCCAGCCTGAACCAGCGCGACACCGCCGCCCACGACAACACCTTCCTGCACGGCAGCACGGGTTGCGTTCAGGGCGTCATCGACGCGATCCTTGCGCTCTTTCACTTCCACTTCGGTCATGCCACCAACGCGGATCACGGCAACACCGCCAGCCAGTTTGGCCACGCGCTCTTGCAGCTTCTCGCGGTCGTAGTCGCTGGTGGTTTCCTCGATCTGCTGACGGATCTGGCTGACCCGTGCTTCGATCTCGGCTTTCTCGCCATTGCCATCGACGATGGTGGTCTCGTCCTTGGTGATCTGGATCTTCTTGGCGGTGCCAAGCATGTCCATGGTGACGCTTTCCAGCTTCATGCCCAGATCTTCCGAGATCACCTGGCCGCCGGTCAGGATCGCGATGTCCTGCAGCATGGCCTTGCGGCGATCGCCGAAGCCCGGTGCCTTGACGGCTGCGATCTTCAGACCGCCGCGCAGCTTGTTGACCACGAGGGTGGCCAACGCTTCGCCTTCCACGTCCTCGGCAATGATCAGCAGCGGCTTCTGCGACTGGATCACGGATTCCAGCAGCGGCACCATCGGCTGCAGCGACGAGAGTTTCTTCTCGTGCAGCAGGATCATGCAGTCTTCCAGCTCGGCGATCATCTTGTCCGGGTTGGTGACGAAGTAGGGCGACAGGTAGCCACGGTCGAACTGCATGCCTTCGACGACATCAGTTTCGGTTTCCAGGCCCTTGTTCTCTTCGACGGTGATGACACCCTCGTTGCCGACCTTCTGCATCGCATCGGCGATCTGGCGGCCGATTTCGGGCTCGCCGTTGGCCGAGATGGTGCCGACCTGGGCAACCTCATCGCTGTCCTTGACGACGCGCGACGCGGCCTTGATCTGCTCGACGACCTTCGAGGTGGCCAGGTCGATTCCGCGCTTCAGGTCCATCGGGTTCAGGCCAGCCGCAACCTGCTTCAGGCCTTCCTTGACGATGGCCTGGGCCAGAACGGTGGCGGTGGTGGTGCCGTCGCCGGCTTCGTCATTGGTGCGCGATGCAACTTCGCGAACCATCTGGGCGCCCATGTTCTCGAACTTGTCTTCCAGTTCGATTTCCTTGGCGACCGAAACACCGTCCTTGGTGATGCGCGGCGCGCCGAACGACTTGTCCAGGACCACGTTGCGGCCTTTCGGGCCCAGGGTCACTTTCACGGCGTCGGCCAGGACGTTGACGCCCTTCAGCATGCGGGAACGGGCGTCAGCGCTAAACTTAACGTCTTTTGCAGCCATGTGTCTTGCTCCTTGATGGAATAGGTTGGGAAGGTCGGGCCCGGCGGCCCGGAAGCGATCCGCTTAGGCGATGATGCCCAGGATGTCGCTTTCCTTCATGATCAACAGCTCTTCGCCGTCGATGGTGACTTCGGTGCCCGACCATTTGCCGAACAGAACCTTGTCGCCTTCGCTGACAGCCATCGGGATCAGCTCTCCGCTGTCCTTGCGGGCGCCTTCGCCACACGCGACAACAACGGCTTCGGCCGGCTTTTCTTTGGCGCTTTCGGGAATGATCAGGCCGCCTGCAGTCTTATCATCGGATTCGACGCGACGCACCAGAACGCGGTCATGAAGCGGTTTGAATGCCATCTCTGAGGCTCCTTGCTCAGTTAGTTTCTGTATTATCACTCAGTAGTGGCGAGTGATAACGAGACGGAGATAGAGAGCGTGCAATCCCGAGTCAAGGCAATCGGAAGAAAGTTTCGCGCCAGCCTCCGGTCAGGTCGGAAATTGCGCGACGAAGGCGGTCACGGCCTCGGGCGGCAGCGACCAGTCACACACCAGCCGCGCCATCAGCAGCGCCTCTTCGGGGCCGCCGTCCAGCGTGCCGTCCCACAGATAGTACTGCGCCCCGGCGTTTAAAAGGTAGCGGTGCCAGGCGCGTGGCCAGCGGGCGAACACGGCGTTGGTTTCCACCGGGAAACAGATCTCGACCCCCGGCACATGGTGCAGCCGGTCCGCCAGATCGCGGGCCGAGCCATTCGCCCTCCGCGCCAGGTCGCGCCACAGATCGCCCTCAAGATAGGCCTGCATCTGCGCGGCCAGATAGCGATGCTTGGAAAACAGATGCGCGCCGCGCTTGCGGCGAAGCTCGAACTCCCAGGCGTGGGCGGGATCAAAGAAGATCACCGCCTCGACCCCCAGAAGGCCGTTCTTGGTGCCGCCGAAGCTGACCGCATGGATGCCCGCCTTCCAGGTCATCTCGGCCGGGGTGCAGCCCAGATGCTCCAGCGCATTGGCAAAGCGCGCGCCGTCCAGATGCACCGGCAGGCTGCGGGTGCGGGCCATCGCGGTCAGCTCAGCCAGTTCGGCTAGGGTGTAGACGGTGCCGGATTCGGTGGCCTGCGTCAGGGTCAGCGGTCCGGGCTGCACCCCGTGCACCCCCCGTTTGCCCGCCTTGTCCAGCGCCGATGCCAGCGCGTCGGGCCGGATCTTGCCCTGCGGGGCATCGACCCATGTCAGCTTGGCGCCGCCGGTAAAAAACTCGGGCGCGCCGCATTCGTCTTCATCCACATGGGCGGCTTCGGCGCAGAATACCGTCTGCCAGGGCTGACCCAAGACCGACAAGGCCAGGGCATTCGCGGCGGTGCCGGTGCCCACAAGATAGACGGCGGCGTCGGGGGCTTCGAAGACATCGCGGATTTTCGCCACCACCTGTGCGGTCAGCGGATCGGCACCATAGCCGGGTATATAGCCTTCATTGGCGCGGCTCAGGGCCTCCAGCACCGCGGGATGGGCGGGGCCGGCATTGTCGGATGCGAAATACATCAAAGATCCTCGATAATGTGGTCTTCCCAATCGTCTTCATCGACTTCGAATTCCGGCACCGTCCAGCCCCGCACCGACTGGCCGGCCTCGTGCACCGACTCGGCGCGCCCGGACACCAGCGGATGCCAGTCGGGCAGTTGATCGCCCTGCTGCAACAGGCGATAGGCGCAGGTCGCGGGCATCCAGTAGGCGTTCTTGGCCAGCGTCTGCGGGGTCAGGAACACGCATTCGGGCACGAATTGCCGGCGAATGTCGTATTGGGCGCAGCGGCAGGTCTGATCGTCGAGCAACCGGCAGGCCACGCGGGTGAAGGCGACTTCACCGGTGTCGGGATCTTCCAGCTTGTTCAGGCAACACTTGCCGCAACCGTCGCACAGGGCTTCCCACTCGTGCGGGGTCAGCTGGGACAGCTTGAACCGCTCCCAGAAACGGGGGCGCAGGCCGGTGCGGCGAATCGGATCGTCAGACATCGCGCGACCCTAGCCTTGCTGCCCAGAAAGAAAAACTGTCATCCCCAGGTGGCCAGGATGCCGCGGGCACGGGCGCTGTCGGCATCCATCTGCGCGACCAGGGCTTCGATCCCGTCGAACTTCCGCTCGGGCCGCAGATAGTCGACCAGCGCCACCGACAGTTCGGCGCCATAAAGATCGCCGGCGAAATCGAACAGATGGGTTTCCAGATTGGCGCGGTTTTCGCCGAACATGGGGCGCACCCCCATCGAGGCAACGCCGCCGTAGCTGCCCGCATGGGCACCGTCCAGAACCTCGACCTGCACCGCGTAGACGCCAAATTTCGGCGGGTGCAGCCCGTCGATGGACATGTTCGCGGTGGGATAGCCCAGGTTGCGGCCACGCTTTGCGCCGTGCAGCACCGGGCCGTCGATGCGGTGCCAATGGCCCAGCATCGCCTTGGCATCGCGGGGGCGGCCTTCGGACAGGGCCGTGCGGATCGCGGTCGAGGACACCGGCACCCCGGCGGCTTCGAACTGCATCAACTCGGCCACGGTGACGCCGAACCCGAAGTCGCGCCCCAGCGCCACCAGGTCCTCGGCGGTTCCGGACCGGCCCTTGCCAAAGCGGAAATCAGCCCCCACCACAACGTGGCGCAGCCCCAGCCCGTCAGCCACGACCTGCTGGGCGAACTCTCGCGCCGACAGTGACGCCAGCGTTTCATCAAAGCTGATTTGATACAGGTGCCGCACGCCGATCTTCTGCAACCGGTGGGCCTTGGCGGCAGCGGTCATCAGGCGGAAGGGCGGGGCGTCGGGGGCGAAGAACTCGCGCGGGTGGGGTTCGAAGGTCAGCACGCCCAACGGCGCGCCGATCTTGTCACCGGCCTGCCGGGCCAGTTCCATCACCGCCCGGTGGCCCAGATGCACACCATCGAAATTGCCGATCGCGGCACTGGCCCCGCGGTCGGCATCGCCCAGTCCAGAGTAAGAGCGGTGAAGGCGCATCCGGGTGTCCGTGGATCAGCCGCGCGACGGCGCCAGAACCAGCGCCTCGCCCTGGACTACGGTCTTGCCGCCGACTTCGGCCAGGCAATCGAAGGTCACGCGCCGTTTCTCGCGGTTGATCTCGCGCACGGTGACGGTGGCGGTCACCTCGGCGCCCAGCATGACCGGGGCGCGGAATTTCAGGTTTTGGCCCATGTAGATGGTGCCGTGGCCGGGAATGCGCTCTCCCAGCAGGGCCGAGAACAGGCTGCCCACCAGCATCCCGTGCGCAATGCGGCCACCGAACATCGACGCCTGCCCCGTGGCCTCGTCCAGGTGGATCGGGTTGCGGTCTTCGCTGACCTCGGCGAAGGAACAGACTTCGGCATCGCCGATGACCTTTGTCAGGCTGCGGGACATGCCCACTTCCAGATCCTCGATGTAGATTGTACCGATTTCGTCGTCGCGCATGAGAGATCCTCCATTTCGATCGTCAGTCTGGCTTAGACCCCTGCCCGCTGCCAGCAACGCGTCGCGTCACCGCAGCAGCCCGATGGCATAGGCGGGCGAGGTCCGAATCTCGTTCAGATACGCGGAAAGACGCTCAGGGTCAGGCTGGCCGTTGGTGCCGGTCTGCTCGGCGGCCAGACCGCCGGTCACGAACAGCACGTCGAAATCCTCGGCCATGCCCCCGGCCACATCGGTGTTCGGCCCATCGCCGATGACCAGAACGCGGTCGTCGGGGATGCGATCCAGAAGTGCCAGCCGCCGTCGCGCCAGATCGTAGATCGGCGGATGCGGCTTGCCGAAATACAGGCTTTGGCCGCCCATTTCGGTGTAAAGCTCGGCCAACGCCCCGGCGCAGAAAATGCGGGTATGGCCCTTGTCGACCACCACGTCGGGGTTGGCGCACAGCAGTTTCAGCCCCTTGGTCTTGGCCAGCAGAAGCTGCGCGCGGTAGTCTTCCGGGGTTTCGGTGGCATCATCCACCAGCCCGGTGCAGGCGATACCCTCGGCCTCGTCCAGCGGCACCAGTTCCACGGTGGACTCCAGATCTTCGGGCAACTCGGTAAAGAAGGTCAGGTCCCGTTCGGGGCCCATGTGGTAGACCTTCTTGCCGATGATCCCGCGCATCATGGCCGCCTGGGCGCTGTCGCCCGAGGTGATCACGTCATCCCAGCAGTCGCGCGGCGTGCCCAACCCGTCGAGCTGTTCCACGACCAGCGGCTTGGGACGGGGAGCGTTGGTCAGAAGGATGACCCTGCCGCCCTTGGCCCGGAAGCCCTGCAACGCGGCGACCGCCTCGGGAAACACCTCGACCCCGTTGTGCAGGCAGCCCCAGAGATCGCAGAGGACAGCATCGTAACGGTCTTGAACCTCGGCAAGCGTGCGGATGATTTCAGTCATGGGGTCTCCTGACAGACGCGGGCAACGGAACGGTACGCCGGTCTTGTGTCATGTCCGGGCGGGTCTGACCAGTCCGGGCTGTGCGCGGCCCGGTCGATGAAAAAGGGCGCCCGCAGGCGCCCGATCCCGTTTTCCGAAGGTGGCTTACAGGGCCAGGTTCGGGATGATCTGCTTCTTGCGGCTCATGATGCCGGGCAGGACCACGCTGTCACCCGAAACGGTGGCGCCGAAGCTTTTCTCGGCCACGGCTTTCACGGTGTCGTTGGGCACCAGCAGGGTGGCTTCTTCCTTGATGATGTCCACGACAAACAGCAGAACCTCGTCCACGCCGTCTTCCTTGGCCACTTCGGGCATCGACGCGATCAGGCTGGCCTTGCGGCCCAGCGGGATCTCGGGCGCGGTGGTTTCCAGAACCGAAACGCGGAAGTTGGTGCCGCCGACTTCGTATTTCTTGCTGTCCATGCGGATCAGCTCGGCGTCCGAGAAGGCCGAGACGTCGGACTTGGCAGCAAACATTTCCGCCGAATAGGCCGAGATGTCGATGCCCAGATCGGTGGCCAGCGATTGCGCCAGTGCCTTGTCGGCATCGGTGGTGGTCGGCGAGCGGAATTCCAGCGTGTCGGACAGGATGCACGACAGCATCGCGCCCTTGATGTTTTCCGGCATCTTGGCGGCGTCATCACCCATCAGGTCATGCATGATGGTCACGGTGCAGGCTACGGGGCGCACGGTGATGTTGATCGGGCCACTGGTTTCCAGACCGCCGACCAGCTTGTGATGGTCGATGATTTCCAGAATGTCGGCGCCGCCGATCCCGGCGGGCAGTTCGGCGGGGTTGTTGGTGTCGACGATAACCACCTGATCGCCCGCCGCCACGTCGGCGATGATCTCGGGCTTGTCCAGGCTCCAGCGCTCCAGCACGAAGGCGGCTTCGGTGTTGGGCTCACCCAGCAGCTTGGCTTCGGCGGGGGTGCCCTTGATTTCGGACAGGTACCAGGCCCAGATCAGCGGGGCGCCGGTGGAGTCGGTATCGGGGGCCATATGGCCGAAGACCTTGATCGTCATGTCATCAAATCCATCTTTTCGGGGTTTTGCGCGGCTTATAGGCGCCTAGGCGGCGCCCTGTCACTGACTCGGGACGGGGTGTTTCGCCGCAGAGGCCCGGGTGTTGCTGCATTGCAGCGTAAATCTGGTGCCCGGTTCATGAAAACGCGACAGAAGTGTTGGTTTCGGGCCGTTCTGGTGCTAAGCGACCGGCGAACCCGTAACCCTCCCCGCTCAAGGACGCTGCCATGCCCTCTCTCGTGGAGCCGAAGCTCATTTCGGGCAATGCCAACAAATCGCTCGCCACGGCCATCGCCCGGCGGATCTCCATGCACCGGGGGATGAACATCAACCTGATCAACACCCGTGTCGAACGGTTCAACGATCAGGAGATCTTCGTCGAGGTCTACGAGAACGTCCGCGGCGAGGATATGTTCATCATCCAGCCGACATCAAACCCGGCGAACGACAACCTGATGGAACTGATGATCATGGCCGACGCGCTGAAGCGGTCGTCGGCGGGGCGGATCACGGCGGTGATTCCCTATTTCGGATACGCCCGGCAGGACCGCCGCACCAAGGCGCGCACCCCGATTTCGGCCAAACTGGTGGCGAACCTTCTGGAAGAGGCCGGGATCGAGCGGGTTCTGACGATGGATCTGCACGCCGCGCAGATCCAGGGCTTCTTCGATGTGCCGGTGGACAACCTATATGCCTCGCCGGTCTTCGCGCTGGACATCAAGCACCAGTTCGACGGCGGGCTGGACAACGTGATGATCGTGTCGCCCGACGTGGGCGGCGTGGCCCGCGCCCGTGAATTGGCGCAGCGGATCGGATGCCCGCTGTCGATCGTGGACAAACGCCGCGAAAAGCCCGGCGAAGTGGCCGAGATGACAGTGATCGGCGATGTCAGCGGCAAGAAGTGCATCATCGTGGATGACCTGTGCGACACCGCCGGCACCCTGTGCAAGGCCGCGAGCGTGCTGATGGATGCAGGCGCCACCGAGGTACATTCCTACATCACCCATGGCGTGCTGTCCGGCCCGGCGGTCGAACGGATCACCAATTCGGTCATGAAGAGTCTTGTCATCACCGACACGATCGAACCGACAGCCGAGGTCAAGGCCGCGCCGAACATCCGCATCGTGACCACAGCACCGATCTTCGCCCAGGCGATCCTGAACATCTGGAGCGGCACTTCGGTGTCGTCGCTGTTCGAAACCAGCACCCTTGGCCCGATCTATGAAGGTCTTTACCCGCAGGACTAGATATCCTTAGTAGCCAGACGGTTGACCAAGGGTTAGCCTTCCCCAAGATCAACGGGGGAGGCCGATATGCTGTTCGTGACAAACCGGGTGCCGGACGAGGGATTGAAAACCACGCTGGGGCGAAACTGCACGTTCAGCCCGGCCAACAATGCCGTCTGCAACGCCACGTTCTTCTGCCGGCGCGAAGCCAGCGGCGCCACCATCGAAATCGGCTCGGCGGCCCTGTTTCAGGCCCTGAAGGATGCCAAGGCCGAACATATCCTGTTCTTCATCCACGGCTTCAACACCAGCCCCAAGGCGGCGCTGAACCGGGCCGCGCAGTTGCAGGAGTTCTGCGACCGCAAGGAGAAGGACAAGGTGCTGGTGCTGCCGTTCCTCTGGCCCACCGATGACGACAGCGCCCTGCTGATCCTGAACGACTATGTCGATGACCGCCATTCGGCGCAGCTCAGCGGCGGCGCCTTCGCGCGGGTTCTGGCCAAGCTGATCGCCATGTCCGGCGACCCGGCCGAGTTCGAAAAGAAATTCAGCGTCTGCGCCCATTCCATGGGCAACCGCGTCCTGCGCGAAACCCTGCTGTTCTGGAAAGAGGCATTTCTGGTGGGCGCCGTGCCGGAAGTCTTCCAGCACACCTTCCTGGCGGCCGCCGATATCCCCTGTCAGGATCTGGAGTTCGGGCAGGAAGGCGAAATCCTCGCCCAGGCCTCGCGCAACGTGGTGATCTATTACGCCGACAGCGATCTGGCCCTGAAAGCCAGCGCCCTGGTCAATCACCAGCCCAACGCCCTGCCCCGCAGGCTGGGCACCGCCGGACCGCGCGCCATGTCACGGGTGGCCGACTGGGTGTTCAGCCTCGATTGCTCGGCGGTGGCGCGGAAATACGACAAGAAGCGCGGGCACGTCTATTTCCTGAACTCGCATTCGGGCAAGAACACGCCCGGCAAGGTGGCCAAGCACATGATCAACACGCTACTGGTCGACGAGGTTCTGGCCGACGCGCTGGGGTTCCGCACCGGGCGGCTGAGCTGACCGGGCGGCGCCGGCGCGCCACCCGCAGGGGCCGGATCAGGCTGCGGCAATCATTTCCGACTGGCGGACGATGACCTCGGCCTGCTTGATCGAGGCGATGTCCACCAGACGGCCCTTGTAGACCGTGGCGCCTTCGCCGTTGGCCTTGGCCTGTTCCATCGCGGCAAGGATCTCGCGCGCTTCGGTGACGGCGGCCTCGGACGGGGTGAAAACCTCGTTCGCCAGCGCGATCTGCTTGGGATGGATGGCCCATTTGCCCACCATGCCCAGCGTCGCCGACCGCAGCGCCTGCGCGCGATAGCCCTCGTCATCCGAGAAATCACCGAACGGGCCGTCGACCGGCAACAGGCCATGGGTGCGGCAGGCGGCGACGATGGCGGTCTGGGCCCAGTGCCACGGGTCGGACCAATGCTTCACGCCCTCGCGCAGCATGTAATAGTTTTCCTGCGTGCCGCCGATACCGGTGGTCTGCATCCCCATCGAGGCCGCGAAATCGGCCGCACCCAGGCTCATCGCCACAAGGCGGGGCGAGGCGGCGGCGATGGCTTCCACATGCGCGATGCCAGCGGCACTTTCGATGATAACCTCGAAGTTGATCTTCTTCTTGCGGCCCTTGGCGGCTTCGATGGCGGTGACCAGCGCGTCCACGGCATAGATATCCTCGGCACAGCCGACCTTGGGGATCATGATCTGGTCAAGCCGCTCATCGGCCTGTTCCAGCAGGTCGACCACGTCGCGGTACCAGTACGGCGTGTCCAGCCCGTTGATCCGAACGCTCAGGGTCTTGGTGTTCCAGTCCACGGCACCGATCGCCTCGATCGCCTGCGCGCGGGCCATGTCCTTGTCAGAAGGCGCTACCGAATCCTCAAGATCGATGTTGATCACATCCGCCGCACTGGCCGCCATCTTGGCGAACAGCTTGGGATTCGACGCCGGACCGAACAACTGGCACCGGTTGGGACGCGCGACGGGCTGGGGCTGAAGACGGAAACTCATGAGCGGACCTCTTGGCAAGGAAATTGCGGACGATGTTGTCAGCTTGTTAGGATATTGCGTAACCTTCTTCAATCCTTGATTTGCGGGTGCAGCATTTTGCGAATCTCTTACCCGGTTCTTTCGGATTTCAAACCGCACATTTTCTAATCATCGGGATAATTACCGATTATTTCCAGTATTTGCGGATATTTTCCGAACTCAATCTCTGCTGCCCCTGCAAAAATCGGAAAAACACCGCGCCCGCATCGGCTAGGCAGAACCAATTGCTGAATGGGAGCACACAATGATCAAGACGCCGTATCTGCTGTTTCTGGGCGACGCGCCCGACGGTCTGGCCGCGAAGGTTGCGCAGGGCATCAAGGACTGGCGTCCCGAGTTCGCCATCGGCCAGTACCGCCTGCCGGGCTGCAAGGCTGATCTGGGCCTGCCCGACCTGACCCTTGAAGAAGCCCGCGCCAAGGGGGTTGAAACCGTGGTCATCGGCGTCGCCAACCGTGGCGGCATCATCGGTGAAAGCTGGCGGACCTTCCTGCTGGAGGCCATCGCGGCCGGCTTCGATCTGGCCAGCGGGCTGCACACCCTGCTGAACAATTATCCCGATCTGGTGCGCGCCGCCCAGACCCACGGCACCGCCCTGCATGACGTGCGGGTGCCCGGGATCGACTATCCCATTGCCAACGGCGTCAAGCGCAGCGGCAAGCGCTGTCTGGCTGTCGGCACCGATTGCTCGGTCGGCAAGATGTACACGGCTTTGGCGATGGAAGCCGACATGCGCCAGCGCAACATGAACGCCAGTTTCCGCGCCACCGGCCAGACCGGCATCCTGATCACCGGCGGCGGCGTTCCGCTGGATGCGGTGGTGGCCGACTTCATGGCAGGATCCATCGAGCACCTGACGCCTGACAACGATCCCGACCACTGGGATCTGATCGAAGGACAGGGCAGCCTGTTCCACGTCTCCTATTCCGGGGTGACCATGGCGCTGATCCACGGCGGCCAACCCGACGCGCTGATCCTGTGCGACGAGCCCACCCGGCCCCACATGCGCGGCCTGCCCGACTATACCGCGCCGTCGCTGGAAACCCTGCGCGACACCGCGCTGGCGCTGGCGCGTGTGGCGAACCCGGCCTGCAAGGTGGTCGGCATCTCGATCAACACGCAGCATCTGTCCGAAGCCGACGCACTGGCGCATATGGCCGAGGTCGAGGCGCGGATGGGCTTGCCCACGGTGGACCCGTTCCGGCAAGGTGCGGCACGATTGGTCGACGCCCTGGAAGGGATCTGATGGACATCTCGGTTCACTACGACACGTTTCAACTGGCCGAGGTCTTCACCATCTCGCGCGGCTCGCGGACCGAGGCCGAGGTCATCACCGTCACCCTGCGCGACGGCGACCACGCGGGGCACGGGGAATGCGTGCCCTATGCCCGCTACGGTGAAAGCCGGGGCTCGGTGAAGGCGCAGATCAAGGGGTTGCCAGCAGCGTTTACCCGCGCCGAGCTGCAATCCCTGCTGCCCGCGGGAGCAGCACGCAATGCCGTGGATTGCGCCCTGTGGGATCTGGAAGCCAAGCGCAGCGGCCAGCGGGTCTGGCAACTGGCGGGCCTGCCGGAACCGGGGCCCGAGATCACCGCCTTCACCCTGTCGCTGGACACCCCGGCCGAGATGAAAGCCTCGGCCGCGCGGCACAAGCATCGCCCGCTGCTGAAAATCAAGCTGGGCACGCCCGACGACATGCCCCGCCTTGAAGCGGTGCGCGCGGGCGCGCCGAAGTCGCGGATCATCGTCGATGCCAATGAAGGCTGGTCCGCCGAGGTTTACGCCGATCTGGCCCCGCATCTGGTGCGGCTGGGGGTCGATCTGGTGGAACAGCCCCTGCCCGCCGGGGCGGATGACGCCCTTCTGGGGATGGATCGGCCCGTGCCGGTCTGCGCCGACGAAAGCTGCCATGACCGCGCGTCATTGCCCGGACTGAAGGGCAAATACGACGTGGTGAACATCAAGCTGGACAAGACCGGCGGGCTGACCGAGGCGCTGGCCCTGCGCGATGCGGCACAAGCCGAGGGCTACCGCGTCATGGTCGGCTGCATGGTCGGTTCTTCACTGGCGATGGCCCCCGCCACGCTGGTGGCACAAGGCGCGCTGATCACCGATCTGGACGGGCCGCTGCTGCTGGGCGAGGATCGGATGTATCCGCTGGCCTACGACGAACGCGGCGTGCATCCCCCCGATCCCGCGCTTTGGGGCTAGGGGCAAGGCAATGCCATTCCAGACGGTGGCCGCTGTGCCTGCCGCCGCCGTCACGCTGTCCGGGTCAAAAGCATCGCTATCGCGGCATAGCGGAAGGGATACTGATCCTTGTTGGCAACCAGCCGTTCCCGCGCCCTGTCGTAGATCCGGTCAACCAGGGCGGCGCGCCCGTCGGTCGGTGGCAAGGCTTGCACCAGAACTGCCTCGGTAAAGGCCCGGAAGAAATTAACATAGTCGCGTGCATAGACCTCAAGATCCCCGGTCTGCGCGAAGGCATCGTTGAACGGCACTGACACTTCATAGGCTTCCGCGCGGTCCAGCCTGTACAGATCCGAAACACCAAAGGCCTTGTCCTGCACCGGCGCGAGCAGCTCCTGCAACTGCCGGAAATAGACCGGCTGATAGTAGGCCTCATAGGTCTGTTGCGTGATCGCGCCACTGGCCACATGATCCAGCACCGCGTCGTTCAGGACATCGTAGATCCCGTCGCAGGTCCGGGCGTCGTCGGTACAGCCGAAGACCTGCACCAGAAGCTTGCCACCTGGCACAAGTTCCGCCGCGCGGGCCTTCAGAAACGCCGCGACATCGTCCTTGGCTTGGCGGGCGAAAACCTCCTGGTCCGCCTCTGTGACATACCCATTGCCGCTTTGCCGGCTTGGCCCATTCGGCAAGAGATATCCCAGCAGGGCCGAAACGGGCTTTGCGGAAAGAAACCCGATGGCATTGAAAGTGGTCGCCAGACCGACCGACTGCGGCGGCAGAAGCTGATCGAACATCGACCCGCCGACCGCTGCGGAAAACACCGCATCGTCGCCGAATACCGACCGGCCATCGGGGCGCAACCCCAGGAAAAGCTTTGAGAAATCATTCGTGGGCAGGTCGGAATGCAGGGTCTGGATCGGCCCGCCTGTCCTGGCGCGGCAGGCCGACACCGCCCGTTGCATCACGGCAATGGAATTGCGCCCTTCGGAACAGCCGAAATCGGCAAGCGTCGTGACCCCGGACGGCACCGGCATGTCTACCACAGCCTCATCGATCCATGGCAGGACCGCTTCGATCGCCCGCCACTGGGGCGCCGAGTTTGCATCGTAAAACCCCTGCCCGGTCATGCCGGTGGTCGTGGCATGCGGCACGGGGGTCTTGCTGTCTTGCGGTCCGGCGGGTGATTTGCGCATTCAACTTGCCCCGAAACTGCTTCACAGTGGCGATACCATCTGCGTCATAGTCTGCAGTTTGCCCGTCACTTGGCAACCCATACCGGGGGCGCGATCCGAAACGGAGGAGATGACATGAGCACCGAACAGGATGGCCCCAGCGGAGCCCTGACCCTGCGGACGCTGGCGATGCCGGCGGATGTAAACGTGAACGGTGACATCTTCGGCGGCTGGGTTCTCAGCCAGATGGACATCGCGGCCGGCATCGTTGCCGGACAACGCGCCAAGGGGCGGGTCGCCACGGTGGCCATCGACGCGATGAAGTTCATCCGCCCGGTCGGCGTCGGCGACGTGCTGTGCATCTACGCCGAGATCACGCGGGTTGGCCGAACCTCGCTGGCCATCGGGCTGGAAGCCTGGGTGCTGCGCGGCCGTCACGGCGCGCGCGAGAAGGTCACGGAAGCCACCTTTACCTTCGTCGCGATCAACGACGAGAAACGCCCGCGCGAAGTGCCGCCGGAAGACTGAACCGCACGGCGTGCGCGTCAGATATCGGCCCAGTCCTTGAAGGTGACCGGACTTTCGGGCCGCTCGGAGGGGGGATGCGCAGGGGTGGGCTGAGGCTTGGGATCGGGGGTCGCACTGGTCATCAGTTGCTCCTTTCACAGAGCACCGGCCGGACCCGTCAGAAAGGCACACCATGTGCCGGGGCAGTTTGCACATTGGGTCGGAAAGCGCCGGTGCCTGTGGACAACTTTGCCACAGACTCCCTAACAATCGGATTCACGTGTTTTAACAGTCTATTACCTAAACGTGATCGCGGGGGTGGCGTCACGGTGGGGATCCGGTCGGGCAATCGGGCTGTTTTGCCATCGGGCCAGAGGTGTCCACGCCGCCCCAGATTGCCCGTCGCGGGCACAAAAAAAGATCGGCAACGTTTCCGTCGCCGACCCCTTGTCTGTTCAACTGTTGGCAGGGAAATCCCCGCCTGCGCAGGCCTTAGGCCAGTGCGAGGTTGACGGCGCTTTCGCGGCCATCACGACCCGATTCCAGGTCGAAGGTCACTTTCTGGTTGTCGGCGAGGCCGGTCAGACCCGAACGCTCGACTGCAGAGATGTGAACGAACACGTCACGTCCGCCGCTCTCGGGTGCGATGAAGCCGTAACCTTTGGTGGTGTTGAACCATTTCACGGTGCCATTGGCCATATCCGTGGTCTCCTAACTTAGATGCCATCCGCGTCGTGCGATGGCTTGGCGTGGTCTGTCCGAATCGAAGAACTGATCAGCCGTGTAGGAAGACAGGGGTCGAGATTGGATAGCGTAGCGCGAACCGTATGACAGGTTGCCGCACAAAAATCAAGGGATTCGGGCGCGCGTGGGTCGCGGTCTGCCCGGTTGAATATGTCACTACATCCAGAGCAACAGTCGCGGGCGCTGCCACCGCCGGGCTGCTGCGCCTTCAGCCGATGGATCCTTCACACTTAAGTAAGGCAGAGCCGCGCAGACTTTGAACATGCCGCGATACCTTCGCCCAAATGCGCCCGGTGCAACGATTTTCTTTACCGTCAATCTCGCAAATCGCGGGAGCGACCTGTTGATCCTGCACATCGACCACTTGCGACGCGCGGTTCAGACCACCCGAAGAGAGCGTCCGTTCCGCAGCGATGCCTGGGTCGTGCTACCGGATCACTTGCACGCGATCTGGACACTCCCAGATGGCGACGCCGATTTCTCGACGCGGTGGGGCGCGATCAAGGCGCGGTTTTCCATGAGCATGCGTAGGGCGGGGTTTACCCCGCCGCTCCCGGTTGGATGGCAAAACGGCGGGGTGAACCCCGCCCTACGCCGAAAAGGAGAGGTCGGGCTTTGGCAGCCGAGGTTCTGGGAGCATCACATTCGCAACGAAGCCGACTATTCCAGCCATATGAGCTATTGCTGGTACAACCCGGTAAAACATGGGCTGGTCACTTTGCCGGAAGACTGGCCGTTTTCGTCGTTGACGCGGGGAGCGGGCAGAAAAGGGGCCCGCTCCGCATGATCGCGGTCACCGCGTGAACTTCTTGTATTTCACCCGCTTCGGCTCCAGCGCGTCCGGTCCCAGGCGGCGTTTCTTGTCTTCTTCGTAGTCCTCGAAGTTGCCCTCGAACCACTCCACATGCGCCTCGCCCTCGAAGGCCAGGATGTGGGTGCAGATGCGGTCCAGGAAGAAACGGTCGTGCGAGATCACCACGGCGCAGCCGGCGAAATCCACCAGCGCGTCTTCCAGCGCCCGCAGGGTTTCCACGTCCAGGTCGTTGGTCGGCTCGTCCAGCAGCAGCACGTTGCCGCCCGCTTTCAGCAGACGGGCCATGTGGACGCGGTTGCGCTCCCCGCCCGACAGCAGGTTCAGGGTTTTCTGCTGGTCGCCGCCCTTGAAGTTGAAGGCCGAGCAATAGGCGCGCGAGTTCATTTCGGCATCGCCCAGCTTGACCACGTCCAGCCCGTCGGAAATCGCGTGCCAGACCGTCGCCTTGTCGTCCAGATCGTCGCGCGACTGGTCGACATAGGACAGGTCCACCGTGTCGCCATAGCTGATGGTGCCGCTGTCGGGCTGTTCCTCGCCGGTCAGCATCCTGAACAGGGTCGATTTGCCGGCGCCGTTGGGACCGATGACCCCGACGATGCCGCCCGGCGGCAGGGCAAAGGACAGATCCTCGATCAACAGCTTGTCGCCATAGGCCTTGGTCAGGTTCTCGACCTCGATCACCTTGCCGCCAAGGCGCGGGCCGTTGGGAATGACGATCTGGGCGCGGCCGATCTTCTCGCGTTCGGACTGGCTGGCCAGATCGTTATAGGCGTTGATCCGCGCCTTCTGCTTGGCCTGCCGGGCCTTGGTGCCCTGCCGCATCCATTCCAGTTCGCGCTCCAGCGTCTTCTGGCGCGACTTGTCTTCGCGCGCCTCCTGGCTCAGGCGCTTGGCCTTCTGTTCCAGCCAGGCGGAATAATTGCCCTCGTAGGGAATGCCGCGGCCGCGATCCAGTTCCAGGATCCAGCCGGTGATGTCATCCAGGAAATAGCGGTCGTGTGTGACGATCAGGATGGTGCCCTTGTAGTCGATCAGGTGCTGTTGCAGCCAGGCGATGGTTTCCGCGTCCAGGTGGTTGGTCGGCTCGTCAAGCAGCAGCATGTCGGGGGCTTCCAGCAGCAGCTTGCACAGGGCAACCCGACGCTTTTCGCCGCCCGACAGGGTGGTTACATCGGCCTCGTCCGGGGGGCAGCGCAGCGCCTCCATCGAGATGTCGATCTGCGCGTCCAGATCCCACAGGTTCTGGGCGTCGATCTCGTCCTGCAGCTTGGCCATTTCGTCGGCGGTTTCGTCGGAATAGTTCATCGCCAGATCGTTGTAGCGATCCAGGATCGCCTTCTTCTCGGCGACGCCCAGCATGACGTTCTCGCGCACGTTCAGGCTTCGGTCCAGTTCCGGCTCCTGCGGCAGGTAGCCGACCTTGGCGCCTTCGGCGGCCCAGGCCTCACCCGAGAAATCCTTGTCGAGCCCGGCCATGATCCGCATCAGCGTCGACTTGCCCGAGCCATTGACCCCGACCACGCCGATCTTGACGCCGGGCAGAAAGCTCAGGCGAATGTTCTCGAAACACTTCTTGCCACCCGGATAGGTCTTGGAAACGCCGTCCATGTGGTACACGTACTGATAAGCTGCCATTGCCCCGCCCTGACTTGCTGAAGATCGCGCCGTTTTAGTGGCGAGGGCTTGGACAATGCAACGGCCAACCGAAAAAATCGCCACAGTCGGCCGTTTTCGCCTTTCCCGACGGGAACATCGCCGCTGCGTCACCTGCCGTTGCGGCACAAATCCGGAAACCCTGTATCGCAAGGGAATTCTGACATGTCAGATCCGGATACCCCTTGCAGGCGCCCGCCCTGCCCTGCGGCACCTCACTATTTATAGGGAGTAGCTTGGTCCGTCGGATTGGCCTAGGCGATATATGCGGGGTGAATTCTTGAGTGTGACAAAGGTCACAACCCTTAATTGTTTCAGGACCTTACAGTGTTTGTCGAATTCTCGTTGCTCAAAAACCTGGCGCCCCAAGACGCACGTGCCTTCGTGGCACGGCTGACCCGGATCACCGCCAAAGCCGGCACCGTGTTGACACACCGCGGCGAACGCCCCGATTACCTGTACTTCGTGTTCAAGGGGAAACTCACCGCCCATATCGCGTCACGGCAAGGCCGCGAGATCATCCTGGATCGGCTGGAACAGGGTGATGTGTTCGGCGAGCTTTCGGTGCTTGACGGCGGTTCGCGCGTGCGGTCGGTGCGGTGTGAGACCAGTTGCGATCTGGGCCGCATCCCGACCGAGGAATTCGACCGCTGGCTGCGCGCCCATCCGGTGGCGATGCGCGATGTGACGATCGCGCTGGCCGGACGGATGCGCGACCTGTCGGATCGGCTGTTCGAGTTTGCCTTTCACGACGTGGAAACCCGGCTGCGGCATTTCCTTGTGCGCTGTCTGATCCAGCAAGGAAGCCTGCACAACGGCGCGGTGCTGGATCCCGCGCCCAGTCATCTGACCATTGCCAATTGCATTGGCGCCAACCGCGAAGCCGTCAGCCGCGCCCTGTCCCGGCTGTCCAAGGCCGGGGTTCTGACCACCGGACGCCAGCGGATCGAGGTTCTGGACGTGCATCTGCTGGAAAGCGGCCTCTAGCAACCGGTTTGACTTCGGCGCTCGGGGCGGCTCTTGTTCGCGATAACATCCGCGGCAACAGCAAGGTGACCCGATGACATATTTTCCCGCCGCCACCCGGTACGACTCGATGGTCTATCGCCACTGTGGCCGCTCCGGGTTGCAACTGCCCGCGATCTCGCTGGGGCTGTGGCACAATTTCGGCCACGACCGGCCGCACCAGTTGAAGCGCGACATCTGCCGGACCGCCTTTGACCATGGCATCACCCATTTCGATCTGGCCAACAACTATGGCCCCCCGGCAGGCAGTGCCGAAGAGGCCTTCGGAGAGATCCTGCGCACCGATTTCGCCGGGTACCGGGATGAACTGATCGTCAGCTCGAAAGCCGGCTACCCCATGTGGCCCGGTCCCTACGGGCAATTCGGCAGCCGCAAGACCATGATATCCTCCTGCGATCAGTCGCTGAAACGGCTGGGGCAGGACTATGTGGACATCTTCTATTCACATCGCTTCGACCCGGACACGCCACTGGAAGAAACCATGGGCGCGCTGGACTACATCGTGCGGTCGGGCCGCGCGCTCTATGTCGGGATCTCCTCCTACAATGCGCAACGCACCCGCGAAGCCGTGGCGATCCTGGAAGATCTGGGCACCCCCTGCCTGATCCACCAGCCGTCCTACAACATGCTGAACCGCTGGGTCGAACGCGACGGGCTGAAGGACACACTGGCAGAACTGGGAGTCGGTTCCATCGCCTTCACGCCGCTGGCGCAGGGCATCCTGACGTCGAAATACCTCAACGGAGTGCCCGAAAGCAGCCGGGCGGCGCAGGGCAAATCACTGGCCCCGACGATGCTGACCGACAGCGCGCTGGCCTCGGTGCGGGCGCTGAACGAGCTGGCCGAGGCGCGCGGTCAGACGCTGGCGCAAATGGCGCTGGCCTGGGTGCTGCGGAACGGCGGGATCACCACGGCACTGATCGGCGCATCGCGGCCCGAACAGGTGGTGGATTGCGTGGGCGCCGTCGCCAACCTCGACTTCTCGCAAGAGGAACTGAAGGCCATCGACCACCTGTCGTCCGAGGAAGACATCAACCTGTGGGCACGTTCGTCGGAAAGCTGAGGCCGATTGCACAGCGGGCGGCTGGCGCAAGTGGCCGGTCATGCGGCTAGAGCGCCAGCACCGCCGCGATGGTCATGCCGGCGGTGCACAGCACGCCAAATGCCATCGCGACGACAAGACGGCGTGATCGGGACATGCCGTTCCCCCCTTTGGACGCTTTTGACCTGCATATGAAGCCAGCGTAACGACCCTGCCGGGCCTGCCAAAGATGTTCGGGATGTCGTGGTTAGCGCGGAGGCGCGGCCCGCCGCCTGTGCGCCGGGATCCCCCGCCGCCACAGCGGCGAGGGATGGGTCCTTAATGCGGCGGCAGGTTATTCGCCCAGGGCGATGCCTTCGCGGCGCGGATCGGCGCCGCCCCAGATCCCGTCGTCGCGGATTGCGATGGCATGCAGCCCCGAGGTCAGGTCACGGACATTGGTCTCATAGCCCAGTTCCTGCAGCGGCTCGGCGCTGTTGGCGACCTCGGTGCCGGCTTCCAGATCATAGGTGCCGAACCGGTTGACCAGATGCGGCATGGACACCGCCTGTTGCGGGTCCAGCCCCCAGTCGGCCATGGCGATGATGGTCTGTGCCACATAGCCGATGATCCGCGATCCGCCCGGCGATCCGACCACAAGGATCGGTTCCCCGTCCTGCAGGACAATCGTCGGCGCCATCGAACTGCGCGGCCGCTTGCCCGGTGCAATCGCATTGGCGATGGCCACACCGTCCGACTGGCTGGAGAAGCTGAAGTCGGTCAGCTCGTTGTTCAGCAGGAACCCGCCCGACGTCATCACGCGCGAACCGAAGCCGTTTTCAATCGTGGTGGTCATGGACAGCGCGTTGCCGTAGCTGTCGACGATCGAGATATGCGAGGTCGAGGGCAGCGAGATATCCTGGTTGTCGGCCCAGTTCAGCGCATGGTCGAACTCCGGCGTGCCGGGGGCGACCTCTTCCAGCGCGGTGTCACGGTTCAGCAGGGCGGCACGGTCGGCCAGATAGGCCGGATCCACCAGCCCTTCGACCGGCACCGGCACATAGTCGCTGTCGGCCATATAGCGGCCCCGGTCCGCGAAGGCGAGCCGCGAGGCATCACCGATCAGACGCCAGGCCTGCGGATCCTCGAACCCCAGGCTGGCCAGGTCGTAGGTGTTCAGCATCCCGAGGATCTGGCCCACGGTCAGTGCCCCCGATGACGGCGGCCCCATGCCGCAAACATCCGCGCCGCGATAGTCGACACAGACCGCCGGGCGTTCCTTGACCTGATACAGCGCCAGATCGACCATGCTCAGCAGCCCCGGATTGCCCTCGGCACCGCGCACGGCGGCGGTGATGCCTTCGGCGATCTCGCCGGTGTAGAAAGCCCCGACGCCCTTGTCGGCGATGGTCATCAGGGTGTCCGCATAGGCCGGGTTCTTCAGGATGGTGCCTTCCGCCAACGGCGTGCCACCGGGCATGAAATACTCGGCTGTGGCCGGGAACCGACCCAGTTTCTCGGCATCATCCACGATCAGGGTGGCCAGACGGGGCGACACCGGGAAGCCGCCTTCGGCCAGCGCGATGGCATCGTCGAACAGTCGGCCCCAGTTGGCACTGCCCCATTTGCGATGCGCCTCGGCCATCAGCGCGGGCGTGCCGGGGGTGCCGACGGACAGGCCGCCCACGACCGCATCCCAGAAGCCCATGGTTTCGCCGTCCATGGTCTGAAACAGGGTCGGCGTCGCGGCCAGAGGCGCGGTTTCACGGCCATCCAGCGTCGTCACCTCGCCGCTCTCTGCGTCGTACCAGACCAGGAACGCGCCGCCGCCAAGGCCCGAGCTTTGCGGCTCGACCAGCCCCAGTACCGACTGGACCGCGACCATGGCGTCGGCAGCGGTGCCGCCCTCTTCCAGCACTGCGGCCCCGGCCTGCACCGCCAGCGGGTTGGCGGCGGCCACCATCCAGTCGGCGGCTTGCGTGGGCCTGCCCTCGGCCTTGATGCGCAGGGCCTCCATCGCGGCAGGCGACAGGCCCGCCGCTTCCCAGCCCGCGACCTTGGCTTCGCTGGTGCCTTCGGTGGTGATCGCATCGGCAGCCTGCTGTGCCAGGGCCGGCGTGGCCAGGACCACCGCCAGTGTCAGCACGGAAACAGATTTCAAATATCGCATGTCCAATCCTCCCAGTTGGTCGTTGGGCCTCACCATGGCGTTTGGGGATCGGGGCTGTCCAATGGAATCTCCGCCGCCCCGACAGAGCGGCCCCGGCTTGCAGTTCGCGCCCGCGCATGATGTAGCTTCGGCATGGCCCTGCACGCCGGGGCGGCCCCAGACGGTAACAGCGACATGGCGCAGGCATGAAGGCAGGCTTTCCAGCGGCAAGGGCCGGGCAAAGGATCGGGCTTCTGGGCGGATCCTTCGACCCGGCACACGAGGGCCATGCGCATCTGACGCGGACCGCGCTGCGCAGCTTCGGGCTGGATCGCGTCTGGTGGCTGGTCTCGCCCGGCAACCCGTTGAAATCCGAAGGCCCCGCCCCGCTGGCCCGCCGCCTGAAGGCCGCGCGGGAGGTGATGCAGCATCCACGCGTCACCATCACCGATGCCGAGGCGAAGCTGGGCACCCGCCACACCGCCGCCACGCTGGAAGCCCTGATCCGGCTTTATCCCGGCGTGCGGTTCACATGGCTGATGGGCGCGGACAACCTGGCCCAGATCCATCGCTGGGAACGTTGGCCGTCGATCTTCGCGCAGGTGCCGGTTGGAGTGATTGCGCGACCCGGCAATCCGCTGTGGGCGCGCACCTCGCGGGCGGCCCGGCTGATGCGGAACGACCGCTTGCGCCGCGCCGAGGCGCGGCTTCTGGGCGGGGCGATTCCCCCCGCATGGTGCTATCTGCGCGGCCCGCAGATAGATTTGTCCTCAACCGACATCCGCGCGCGGGGAGACTGGGTAAGATGAGCCGCAACATCCTTCTGAAACGCCGGGCCGTGCTGACCGGCATCGCCGGGCTGGCTGCGCAGGGCGCGCTGGCCAATGTGCCGGTCTCGCCGATCCCGACGCCGCGCCCCTCGGCACCACCGCCGCGCGATCTTGCAGCCCTGACCCGCGCCCTGATTGCCGATGTCGGGCTGAGCGGCGAGGTGGCCTGCGTCATGGCCGATGCCCAGACCGGCCAGCCGCTGGTGGTGATCCAGCCCGATCTGCTGCTGCCACCGGCCAGCGTCACCAAGGCGGTGACGGCGGCCTATGCCTATGACACGTTGGGACCGGGCTATCGCTTTGCCACCCGTGTGCTGGGCACCGGCCCGATGCGCGACGGGGTGCTGCACGGCGATCTGGTTCTGGCCGGCGGCGGCGACCCCGGTCTCGACACCGTGGGGCTGGCGCAATTGGCCGCCGACCTCAAGGCCATCGGGCTTCACGAGGTCAAGGGCCGCTTGCTGATCTGGTCCGCGGCCCTGCCCCTGATCCCCGAGATCGCCCCGGATCAGCCCGATCACCTGGGCTATAACCCCTCGGTGTCGGGGCTGAACCTGAACTACAACCGCGTGCATTTCGAATGGCGCCAGCAAGGCGCGGATTACCAGGTGACCATGGATGCCCGCGTCGGCACGCTGCGCCCGCGCACCGGTCATGCCCGCGTGCAACTGGCCGCGCGCAGCCTGCCGGTCTACGCCCATCGCACCGATGCGGACACCGGTTACGAGCATTGGTCAGTGGCCCGCCCGGCCCTTGGCACCGGCGGCGCCCGTTGGCTGCCCGTGCGCGACAGCGGCCTTTATGCCGGGGATGTGTTTCGCACCCTGCTGCGGGCCGAAGGGCTGGTTCTGCCCGCCGCCAAGCGGATCACGCTTCTGCCCGAAGGCCAGACATTGGCCAGCCGGATCAGCGCGCCGCTGTACGACATCGCGCGCGGCATGCTGAAGTATTCCACCAACCTGACTGCCGAGGTTCTGGGTCTGGAAGCCAGCGCCCACCTGAACGGCGCGCCACTGTCCGATCTGCCCAGTTCCGGCGCCGCCATGACCAATTGGGCCAAGGCCCACCTGGGAATGACCCAAAGCCAGTTCGTGGATCATTCCGGTCTGGGCGACGGTTCGCGCACCACGACCCGCGATCTGTGTTCCGCGCTCTTGTTGCAGGGCCGCGAAGGCGCGCTGAAATCCAGCCTGAAGAACATCGCGTTGCGGCAGGACGATGGCACCGCCACGCCGCTCAGCCTGTCGGCCAAGACCGGAACCCTGAATTTCGTCAGCGCGCTTGCGGGCCATATCGCGCCCCGGGCCGGGCCGGGGATGATCTTTGCCATCCTGACCGCCGACATGGCACGGCGCGCGGCCATCGCACCGGACGATCGCGAAAACCCCGCCGGCAGCCAAAGCTGGACCCGGCGCTCCCGCCGGATGCAGTACAATCTTGTGCGTCTGTGGTCTGGGGTGCCGCTGGCCTAGGGGATCGGGTCCGGGGCGCGGACCTCAGATCACCATGTGACGGGCGCGGGCACCGCGTTCGATGGCGGCGGCGTGCAGACGGTCGATGTTCAGCTCATACCGAATCTCTTCCAGCAGGCGAAGTTCGGACTCGTTCAGGTGCCCATCGGCTGCGGCCACGTCGCAGGCCAGCGCATAGGCGGTTTCGTTCAGCCGCTCGGGCAGGGCCTCGCGGATCAGGCCGAACAGCGCATCCAGCCCCTCCTCGGCTTCGAACAGTTCGAACACCAGCTGGCCGAGGCTGTGCAGCCGTTCGTCGCCGAAATCCGAGAACACCGGCAGGTGATTGATCATCGACTGGATCTTCACCAGTTCCGAGGTGCGGATGTTGGCATCCGACAGCGACACGGCGATCATCAGGGCGACGAGGCTGTCTTGCGGTGTGAGAGACGGTTCGGATTGCGACACGGCGAATGTCCTTGTACGTGGTTCTGGCGCTTGTGTTACCTTGGCAGGCGCCATGACGCCATGTATTTCGTCATTGATCCCCGGCAACCCCCGCTGTGCCCCGTGCGGCATATGTTGACCTGACGCGGTCTTGTCACTAAGCCCTGCGAAAAATCTGTCAGGATATCCGCACATGACCTCCCTCCGCGACGAAGCCCTGGCCTCGAAGGCCTGGCCCTTCGAAGAAGCCCGCCGTGTTCTCAAGCGCTATGAAAACGCGCCGCCCGAGAAAGGCTATGTGCTGTTCCAGACCGGCTATGGCCCGTCGGGCCTGCCGCATATCGGCACCTTCGGTGAAGTGGCGCGCACCACCATGGTGCGCCGCGCGTTTCAGGAAATCAGCGACATCCCGACCCGGCTGATCTGTTTCTCGGACGACATGGACGGGTTGCGCAAGGTGCCGGGCAATGTTCCGAACCAGGAGTTGCTGGCCGAGGATCTGAACCTGCCGTTGACCCGCGTGCGCGATCCGTTCGGCACCCATGACGGCTTTGCCCAGCACAACAACGCGCGCCTGTGCGACTTCCTCGACAGCTTTGGCTTCGACTATGAATTCGCCTCGGCGACCGAGTACTACACCTCGGGCAAGCTCGACGAGATGCTGCTGGTCGCGCTGGAACGTTTCGAGAAGATTCAGGACATCATGCTGCCGACCCTCGGCCCCGACCGCCGCGCGACCTATTCCTGCTTTCTGCCGATCAGCCCCAAGACCGGCCACGTCCTGCAGGTGCCGACGCTGGAACGCAATGTTGCCAAGGGCACCATCGTCTATCAGGAACCCGACGGCGAGAAGGTCGAGATCCCGGTCACTGGCGGCCATGTGAAAATGCAGTGGAAGCCCGACTGGGCGCTGCGGTGGGCCGCCCTTGGCGTCGACTATGAAATGTCGGGCAAGGATCTGATCGATTCCGTCACCCAGTCCACCAAGATCTGCAAGGCACTTGGCAAGACGCCGCCGGTGACGCTGTCCTACGAGTTGTTCAACGACGAGAACGGGCAGAAGATCTCGAAATCCAAGGGCAACGGCCTGTCGATGGAAGACTGGCTGAGCTACGCCGCGCCCGAAAGCCTGCAGTACTTCATGTACCTCAAGCCGAAAACCGCCAAGCGGCTGTATTTCGACGTGATCCCCAAGGCCGTGGACGAGTATCACCAGCAGTTGCGCGCCTATCCGGACCAGGATCTGAAGGCGCAGCTGAACAACCCGGTGTACCACATCCACGGCCATGATGTGCCGGCGTCGGACATGGTGGTGACCTTCTCGATGCTGCTGAACCTCGCCTCGGCAGCCTCGGCCCATGACAAGGACACCCTGTGGGGCTTCATCGGCAAATACGCACCAGATGCCACGCCCGAGACCCATCCGGGGCTGGATGAGGCAGCCGGCTTTGCCGTGCGTTACTACGAGAACTTCGTGAAGCCCGCGAAAACCTATCGCGCGCCTACCGATCAGGAGCGCGCGGCGCTGCAGGATCTGGCCGACCGCCTGCGCGACTGGAAGGGCGACGTCGAGGCCGAAGCCCTGCAGTCCGAGGTCTTCGCCGTCGGCAAGGCGCATGGGTTCGATCCCCTGCGCGCCTGGTTCTCGGCCATCTACGAAGTGCTTCTGGGGGCCAGCCAGGGCCCGCGTTTTGGCGGCTTCATCGCGCTGTACGGAGTGCCGGAAACCGTCGCCCTGATCGACCGCGCGCTGGCCGGAGAGCTGGCCACCGATTGACTGATCCCCTCCGTGCCTTACCATTGGGGAAAGGCGCGGAGGGATCCAACATGCGCACGGCAAGTCTTTTGGCACTCCTGATGGCAACGCCGGTGATGGCGCAGCCGGCGCAGGACATCGAAACGGTCATCGGCGACCAGATCGCCGCCTTTCAGGCCGATGACATGGCCCGCGCCTTCGACCATGCCGCCCCGGCGATCAGGCGCATGTTCGGCACCCCCGATAATTTTGGCCAGATGGTGCGCGATGGTTACCCGATGGTCTGGCGTCCGGCGGACGTGACCTTTCTGGACCACACCGAGATGGGCGCCGAGGCCATCCAGCGTGTGATGATCCGCGATGGCGCCGGCCAATTGCACTTTCTGGCCTATCGCATGGTCCAGCTTCAGGGCGCATGGCGGATCAACGGCGTGCAGATCCTGTCCGGGGGCGTCGGCCTTTAAAGCTCCAGATCCTGCGGGCTCAGATGAAACGCCTTGCCGAATCCGCCGTTCAGGGCCGCGCCACGGACGCTGAACCGCACAAACGAGAAATCCGCGAAATCCACATACAGCCTGGCCTTGGGCTGAACCCGCAGGTAATGCGCGCGCAGATCGGCGTGCTGTGGGTCGCCATGGCCAATGAAGCGGGCCGTGCAGGCCAGGGTCATGCGCGGATGGGTCAGCGGATCGCCACGCCCCCCCGGTTCACCCACCAGAAGCGAGGCCGACGGGTTGGCCCGCAGGGCACGGGTATGGGCCGACAAGTCAGACACCAGCGACAACGGCGCGCCATCCGGCCCGGCAATCAGCGCCACCCGCGTGACCTCGGGCAGGCCGGTGTCGGGATGCAGCACCCCCAGCGCGGCGAACCGCATGTCGGCCAGCAGGCGCCGGGCCAGCGCGCGCGCCTCATCATCGGTGGGCCGGATCGGAGAGGGTTTGGACATACCGCCGATCATGGCCGCACGTCAGTGTTTGGCAAGAGCGCGTTTGACAAGGGACAGTCTGCGCCCTTGCCCAGCATGCATTCATCGTGCTTCTTGAATATCAGGAGGACTTTCATGACACGATTCTTTACCGCTCTCGCCCTGTGCCTGGCCACCACCCCGCTGCACGCCGCCGATCTGGAGGTCGGGATCACCAGCGCCATTGGCCAGGTCGAAGTGCCCGGCACATCCACGATCATTCAACGCAACCAGGACACCGAGGCGCAGATCGAAGGCGAATTCGCCCGCACCTCGCGCGCCTGCCCGCCGTTCTGCATCCAGCCGATGACGCCCGCCGAGGGCGTCACCACCATTGGCGAGTTGGAATTGCTGGACATGTTGCAGGATCCCGAGGCCGTGGTCGTCGACAGCCGCGTCGCCGACTGGTACCGGCGCGGCACCATCCCCGGCACCATCAACATCCCCTACACCCAGATCGTCGATCACCTGGGCGAATTGGGCTGCGAGATCGATTTCGACGGCTGGGATTGCGAGAATGCCAAGCCGGTCGCCCTGTTCTGCAACGGCAGCTGGTGCGGACAGTCCCCGGCGGCGATCCGGCAGATGGTCGGCGCGGGCTTCCCGGCCGACCGGATCTTCTATTACCGGGGCGGGATGCAGGCCTGGCAGATGCTGGGGCTCACCGTTACCGGCGGATCCTAGGGGTCCGGCGCGGGGGTCAGAAGGTCCACCACAGGGCCATCCGCACCCCCGCACTGTTATCGCCACGCACCCCCCAGATCAGGGCACTTTCCAGCGCCAGACCGGCGGGCAGGTCCACAACCACCGCCGGCAGAACCTTCAGGTAGGGGTCGGCCTGCGGAAAGTCGCCACCCTGAAGCTGCAGCATATAGGTCAGCCGGCCCGCGCCCTTGACGCCAATGGTGGCATCCAGCTTTTGCGCCGTGCCCGAGGATTGCTCCCGAAACTCGACCGAGGCATCGACCGCCAGCCAGCCGGAATACTCGCCAAGGCTGAACCCCCGGCCATAGGCGAGGGCAGGGCGTAGAATTGCTTCTGTCTCGGTCTCTATCTGACCCAGATAGCGGCCCAGCGTGGCATAGCGGCGTTGCCCGACACCCAGTTGCGCCGCAAAGTGGTGCGTGGCATCCAGCGGCGACAGCGCATAGCGCAGGAAGGCCACGCCGGACCATGTGCGCACCTGCGGGATCGCCGTCCGTTCGGGCGGCGGCAACTGGCCGCTGCCGGTCTGCTGGTGATAGCTGCGCTGCAATTCGGGGGTCAGCACGGTTTCATCGCCGCCCAGGTCCAACCCGATGGTCATCCGCGGCGTCAGCCCGTATTCGGCGTACAGCGTGGCGTAGCCGTCAAACTGCGGCGCAACCTCGCCGGACAGCTCGTCTTGCAGGGTGGTGATCTCGTATCCCAGCGAGGCAAAGCCGGTGCCCGGCTCGCGCGGCCAGGCCCCGGCCAGCGCGGCGACACAGGGCAGCCCGCACAGCAGGACCGCAAGGGCAATGGTTCGCATGACAAGCCTCTCCCGAGAGCTCAGGCTGAAGCGCGCAGGGTTAACAGGGACTTAATTCACAGCCTGCGCAATTTTCCCTGTCCGCGCCGCGCCGCCCTGCGCTAGGCTGAAGCCAAGAGGAGGAGCCATCATGCAGATCACCACAACGGCCAGCCATCAGACCGTCATCACCACCTTCGAGGTCACCCCCGGCACCTGTCAGGACCTGATGGACGCGCTGCGCGACGCCTATGACCATTTCATCTCGAAGCAGCCCGGATTCGTTGCCGCCGGCCTGCATGTGAACGACGCGCAAACCCGGATCGCCAATTATTCGCAATGGCAACGGCGCGAGGACTTTCAGGCCATGCTGCGCACCCCCGAGATGCGCGAGCGCAACCGCCAGATCAACACCCTGTGCCGCAGCTTCGAGCCGGTGATGTACGAGGTCGCGCACACGCTGGGCTGAGACAATCGGCCCGATCCCACCCCTGGGACAGGACTGCTAGACAGCCGCCAAACGCCGCGACCCCCCGCGCGGTGCCATAACCGTTGCACTTCTGGTAAAAGCCACTAGGTTGCGGTCGCTCTAAGGGGAAATCACCATGCTGGATTCGACGACGCTGCGCCACGACTGGACCCGGGAAGAAGCCGAGTCCCTGTACAATCAGCCTTTCAACGACCTGCTGTTTCAGGCCGCCAGCGTGCACCGCGCCAATTTCGACCCCAATCAGGTCCAGCGCTCCAAGCTGCTGAGCATCAAGACCGGCGGTTGCGCCGAGGATTGCGCCTATTGCAGCCAGTCGGCACGCAACGGGGCGCAACTGTCCGCCAGCAAACTGATCGAGGTCGAGCGCGTTCTGGCCGAGGCCAAGAAGGCCAAGGACGGCGGCGCGACACGGTATTGCATGGGCGCGGCCTGGCGGTCGCCCAAGGATCGCGACATGGAGGCGCTGGCCGCCATGGTCGAGGGCGTCAAGGCGATGGGCATGGAAACCTGCATGACGCTGGGCATGCTGGAAGATGACCAGGTGCTGCGCCTGAAAGACGCCGGTCTGGATTACTACAACCACAACATCGACACCTCCGAGCGCTATTACTCCGAGATCATCACCACCCGCACCTTTGCCGACCGCATCGACACGCTGAACCGCGTGCGCGAAGCCGGCATCAAGGTCTGCGCCGGTGGCATCGTCGGCATGGGCGAGCAACAGATGGACCGCGTCGACATGCTGCTGGCGCTGGCCAATCTGCAAGAACACCCCGACAGCGTGCCGATCAACCAGCTGATCCCGATTGCCGACACGCCGCTGGCGGATGTGGAAAAGATTGATCCCATTGAATTCGTGCGCACCATCGCGCTGGCCCGCATCCTGATGCCCAAGTCCCATGTGCGCCTGTCCGCCGGCCGCACCGAGATGAGCGACGAAATGCAGGCCATGTGCTTCTTCGCCGGGGCGAACTCGATTTTTGTGGGCGACACCCTGCTGACCGCCGACAACCCGGAAGAAGACAAGGACGGGCAATTGTTCGACCGACTGGGGATCGAAGCCATGGCGCCGGGCTGCGACGGATCGCGATGACCGGATTTCCGCGCCACGCGCAGGCGCTGGCGTCCCTGTCCACCCGTGGGCGGCGCCGTGTTCTGGCGCCGCGTGCCGGGCATGACTTTGCCTCAAACGACTATCTCGGGCTCTCCGAGTCCGACCTTATGCGGGCGGCGGCCCATGCAGCGCTGGACCGGGGCGTGCCGGTGGGCGCGGGGGGCTCGCGCCTGCTGCGCGGCAATGCGCCCGAGCACGAGGCGCTGGAGGCCGAGGCGGCGGCTTTCTTCGGGGCCGAACGCGCGCTTTTCATGGGGGGCGGATTTCAGGCCAACACGGCGATATTCTCGACCCTGCCCCTGCAGGGCGATCTGGTGCTGCATGACGCGCTGATCCACGCCTCGGCCCATGACGGGATGCGGCTGGGCCGCGCCGAGACCCGCAGCTTCCCGCACAATGATGTTCCCGCCGCCGAGGCCGCCATTGCCGACTGGCGCGCAGCAGGCGGCGACGGGCAGGTCTGGATCGCGGTCGAAAGCGTCTATTCCATGGATGGCGACTTTGCCCCAGTGGCCGGGCTGATGGCCCTGGCCGACCGGCAGGGCGCGGTCCTGGTGGTGGACGAGGCCCATGCCACCGGCCTTTGGGGCCCCGGTGGACGCGGGCTGTCACACGGTTTTGCCGACCGCTCCAACCTGCTGAGCCTGCACACTTGCGGCAAAGGGCTGGGCGTATCCGGCGCGCTGATCTGCGGCGACGGCGTGCTGATCGACACGCTGGTGAACAAGGCCCGCAGCTTCATCTATGCCACCGCGCCCTCGCCGTTGAATGCCGCGCTGGTGCGTGCGGCGCTGGCCGAGCTTGACCGCAACCCGGATCTGCCCGCCCGCGCCCGCGCGCAAGTGGCCGAAGCCCACCGGCTGGCCAAAGATCACTGCGGGCTGACCGGGCTGCACAGCCAGATCCTGCCGGTGATCCTGGGCGACGACAAACGGGCGCTGGCCGCTGCAAAGGCGCTTCAGGCGCGCGGCCACGACATCCGTGCCATCCGCCCGCCCACCGTGCCGCGCGGCACAGCGCGGCTGCGGCTGTCGATCACCCTGAACGTCGATGCCGAAATTCTGGCCTCCCTGTTCCACGATCTGGCGCATGTGCTGGACGAGGTGCCCGCATGACCCCGGTCATTGTCACCGGCACCGACACCGGCATCGGCAAGACCGTTTTCTCGGCGGGGCTGACCGCCGCCCTTGGCGCGACCTACTGGAAGCCGGTGCAATCAGGTCTGGAAGACGAAACCGACAGCCAGATCGTCGCCCGCCTGTCCGGTCGCCCGATCCTGCCCGAAGCGTGGCGGCTGAAACTGCCCGCCTCGCCGCATCTGTCGGCCGAGGCCGCAGGGGTCGAGATCGACGACACCACCCTGACCCTGCCCGACACCTCCGGCCCGCTGGTGGTCGAAGGCGCGGGCGGGCTGCTGGTGCCGCTGAACCGCCGCGCGACCTATCTGGATGTCATCGCCCGCTGGCGCGCGCCGGTCATCCTGTGCGCCCGCACCGCCCTAGGCACGATCAACCATTCGCTGCTGTCGCTGGCCACCTTGCGCACGCGCGATGTGCCGGTGATCGGCATCGCTTTCATCGGCGCGGCGGAACCCGAGGTGGAGCAGACGATCTGCGACTTCGGGCAGGTGGCCCACCTGGGACGGCTGGGCCTGCTGGACCCGCTGACCCCCGAAACCCTGCGCGAAGAATTCGCCGCCATCGACACGGATCGCATCCGCAAGGCCATGACCGCATGACCCCGCTTGAGTTCGACCAGCATCATCTGTGGCATCCCTATACCAATGTCACCAGACCCGGCCCGACCTTCGTGGTGAAAGAGGCCGAGGGCGTCTGGCTGACCCTTGACGACGGCTCCCGCGTCATCGACGCCATGTCGAGCTGGTGGAGCACCATTCACGGCCACCGGCACCCGGTCATCACCAAGGCCGTCCATGACCAGTTGGACCGGCTGCCGCATGTGATGTTCGGCGGGCTGACCCATGATCCGGCGATCGAGCTGGGCCAGCGCCTGCTGGACCTTGCCCCCGACACGATGCAGCGGATCTTCTATTGCGACAGCGGCTCGGTCTCGGTCGAGGTGGCGCTGAAGATGGCGGTGCAATACCAGGTCTCGCTGGGCCGCCCGGATCGCTGCGAGTTCGCGACGATCCGGCAGGGCTATCACGGCGATACCTGGAAAGCGATGAGCGTCTGCGACCCGGTCACCGGGATGCACCACCTGTTCACTGGCGCGCTGTCGATCCAGCATTTCGTCGACCGCCCGCCGATCGCCATCGACGCGGACTGGTCCGACGATCCGGCGCGCAACGGGCTGGGCGCGCTTGAGGCGCTGCTGGCCGGGAACCAGGACCGTATCGCCGCGCTGATCCTTGAGCCGGTGGTGCAGGGCACGGGGGGGATGTACTTCTATCACCCCGAATACCTGAACCGCGCCCGCGCCCTGTGCGACGCCCATGACATCGTGCTGATCTTTGACGAAATCGCCACCGGCTTTGGCCGCACCGGCAAGATGTTCGCCACCGATCACACGGGCGTTCAGCCCGACATCCTGTGTCTGGGCAAGGCGATCACCGGCGGCACCATGTCCTTTGCCACCACCATGACCAACGACAAGATCGCCGAGGGCATCGGCGGCGGCGATCCGGGGCTGTTCATGCATGGGCCGACCTTCATGGCCAACCCGCTGGCCTGCGCCGCCGCCGGGGCCAGCCTGTCGTTGCTGCAACGGGGCGACTGGCAGGGACAGGTCGCGGCCATCGAGGCGCAGCTTCAGGCCGAACTGGCCCCCGCCCGCGCCCTGCCCGGCGTGGCCGACGTGCGCGTGCTGGGCGCCATCGGCGTGATCGAGATGGACCATGCGGTCAGCGCCGACATCGCCCATGGGCATTGCAAGGAGATGGGCGTCTTCCTGCGCCCCTTCGGCAAGAAGATCTACACCATGCCGCCCTTCGTGACCGCGCCCGATGAGTTGCGCCAGATCACCGCCGCCATGCTGCATCTGGCCAAGGTCCTGTGAGCCCCCATGCAGGCGCGCTGGCTGAAACGGAACGGCGGTTCCGAGGTGATCGTGGTGTTTGGCGGCTGGGCCGTCGGCGCCGACTGCCTGTCGCATCTGGCCGGGCCTCAGGACGTGCTGTTCGTGGATGACTACCGCGACCTGAGCCTCGATCTGCCCGACATTTCTGCCTATGCCCGGCGGCGCCTGCTGGCGTGGTCCTTTGGCGTGGCGGCCTATGGCCACTGGCAGGACGGGCGCGCAGATCCGTTCACCCGCAAGACCGCCATCGCGGGGACAATGTTGCCGGTGGATGACCGGTTTGGCATCCCCCCTGCGGTGGTCGACCAGACCCGCGCGGCGCTGACCGAGGCCAGTTTCGCCAGCTTCCAAAGGCGGTGCTTCGGGCAGCGGGTGGCCCCCGTGCCGCTCGACATCCCAGCGCGGCAGGACGAGCTTGCCGCCGTTGCCAGTCGCGGCGCGGCGCCAGTGACTCATTTCGATGCCATCATCCTGCCGACCCGCGACCGCATTTTTCCCCCGGCCAACATGGCCCGCGCCTGGGCCGGGCAGGCAGGGCGTATCCAGCAGATCGATGCCCCGCACGCCCCCTTTGGCCAGTGGCAAAGCTGGGACGACGTGCCATGAGCGCCGAGATCGCCCGCGTTGCCCGCGCCTTTCGCCGGGGCCTGCCGACCTATGGCCGCGATGCCCGCGCACAGGCCCGCATTGCCGCGCATCTGGCCGCGCTGATCCGCGCCCATGCCGCCCCGCGCCCGGACCGCGTGCTGGAATTCGGCTGCGGCACCGGCTTTCTGACCCGGCACCTGCTGGACGACCTGACCCCCGGCGACTTCTGGGCCAACGACCTGCTGCCCGAAACCGCCGATCTTCTGGCCCCGCGCCTGAACGCCCATCCCGGTCGCGCAACCTTCCTGCCCGGCCCGATCCAGTCCATCGACTTGCCTGGACGGCTGGACCTGATCGCCTCGGCCTCGACCGTGCAATGGTTCGACGATCCGGCGCGCGAGGTGACGCGTCTGTGCCGCCATCTGGCCCCCGGCGGTCTGCTGGCACTCAGCGGTTTCGGCCCTGACCAGTTTTGCGAATTGCAGGCGCTTGGCTCCACCGCCGCGGCGCCCGGCTATGTGGCCCCAAGTGAATGGGCCGTGCTTCTGCCCAAGGGGATGACCCTGCTGCATGTGCAAGAGCGGCATCTGCGCCTTGCCTTTCCCGATGCGGCGGCCGTGTTGCGCCACCTGCGCAGCACCGGCGTCAATGCCGGGGCCGGCCAGATCTGGAGCAAGGGACGCCTGTCCCGCTTCGAGGCCCGCTATCGCGACCGCTTTGCCCGGTTGGGCGCCCTGCCCGTGACCTATCACCCGGTGTACATCGTGGCGCGCCGCGACGCCTGAGAGGCCCTGGCCAAGACACCGGACCGGTGGATGCCGCGTCCGCATCTCATTTCCCTTCAGGAAACCAACGGCACCTGCAACATCAGACCCAGCCCCGCCATCCGTACGCGCCCGCCTGCACCCGTCGACACCCCGTCGAAAAATGCGCCGGCCACCAGAGCAGACCGAGTCGGCGTACCGCCACGCTGTCCCGCTTCGCCTTACCCCAGCGTCACCTTGGGATGGCCGCCCGCGGACCGCGCGAAAATCCGGAAAATCCACACCACGATCTGCCCGATGCGCGAAAATCCGCCCAGAGGGTGCCGATTTTATCACTTCTACCATAGGGCGAGTAACGCCCGTCTGGCCCCCGGCCCCCGGCGGGGCTAGGCTTCACTGTGGTGAAAGCCGTGTGTTGACCAGTTGCAGGAGAGCCAATGCCCCAAGCCGATTCAAAGCCGGACAAGGACGGCACGCGCGCGCGCCCCGAAAAGGACCTGGAATCGGCCATCGGCCGCGAGGTTCGCGCCCATCGTCACCAGTTGGACATGACCGTTGCCGACCTGTCGCGCAAGACCGGCCTGTCGATGGGGATGCTGTCGAAGATCGAGAACGGCAATATTTCTCCGTCGCTGACGACCCTGCAATCGCTGGCCACGGCTTTGAACGTGCCGATCACCACCTTCTTCAAGCGCTATGAACGCCGCCGCAAGGCGGTACATGTCCGGCCAAGCGATGCCGCCGAGATCACCCGCACCGGCGCCCCGGACAGCTATCGCTACAGCCTGTTGGGCGATCTTGGCCCCAGCGACACCGGCATCTCGGTCGAGCCGTATCTCATCACGCTGACCGACAATTCCGACATCCACACCGGGTTTCAGCATGACGGGGTTGAACTGATCTACGTGCTGGAAGGCGAGATCCGCTATCGCCACGGCAATGACATCTATGATCTGCAACCGGGCGACAGTTTCTTCTTCGACGCCGATGCGCCGCACGGCCCCGAAGAGTTGATCCGCGTGCCGGTGCGCGTGCTTTCGGTGATTTCGACCCCGAAAGCCACCTGAGGTCAGACCCCGCAGCGCGTCTACAGACCGCCCGGCACCGCGTGAAAGCGCGCACCGAAGCGGCGCACATGCACGATTGCGGGCCACGGATCGCCACACAGCAAGGTCGGTGCGCGCTTCGGCGTGGTCTGACAAGCCCCTCGCAGCCGCCCGTGTTCCGGGGTATGCGAAGCCCATGACCCAAGAGCCCAATTTCGAGATCTTCCTGATGGCCCCACCGGGGCTTGAGGCGCTGCTGTGCGACGAGGCCCGCGAACGCGGGTTCGACCGCCCCCATGCGGTGCCCGGTGGCGTGACCATACAGGGCGGCTGGCCCGAGGTCTGGCGCGCCAATCTGGAGTTGCGCGGTGCGGGCCGGGTTCTGGCCCGGATCGGAAGTTTCCGCGCCCTGCATCTGGCGCAACTGGACAAGCGCGCGCGCAAGTTTCCCTGGGCCGAGGTGCTGCGCCCCGATCTGCCCGTGCGGGTCGAGGCCACCTGCAAACGCTCGCGCATCTATCACGCCAAGGCAGCCACGCAGCGGATCGAACGCGCCATCGCCGAAGAACTGGGCGCCCAAATCTCTGCCGAGGCCGCGATCACGGTGAAGGCCCGAATCGAGGATGATCTGGTCACCCTCAGCGTCGATACCACGGGCGAGGCCTTGCACAAGCGCGGCCACAAGGAGGCCGTGGGCAAGGCCCCCATGCGCGAAACCATGGCGGCGCTGTTCCTGCGCGATTGCGGCTACGACGGGCACGAGACGGTTCTGGACCCGATGTGCGGCTCGGGCACCTTCGTGATCGAGGCGGCGGAAATCGCCTGCGGGCTGGCACCGGGGCGCAGCCGCAGCTTTGCCTTCGAAGATCTGGCCAGTTTCGACGCCGCACGCTGGCAGGCGCTGCGCGACGCCCAGCAGACGCGGGCCACCGACGCGCGCAGTTTCGGCAGCGATCGTGACGCCGGTGCCATCCGCTCCAGCATCGCGAACGCCGCCCGCGCCGGGGTCACCGATCTGGTGCAGTTCGACATGAAACCGATCAGCGACATCGCCCCGCCTGAAGGCCCGCCCGGTCTGGTCATCGTCAACCCGCCCTACGGCGCGCGCATCGGCAACCGCAAGTTGCTGTTCGGCCTCTACGGCAGCCTTGGGAAGACGCTGGCGGCGCGGTTTTCTGGCTGGCGGGTGGGGCTTGTGACCTCGGACGGCGGGCTGGCGCGGGCCACCGAGTTGCCGTTCTTGCCCTCGGGCCCTTCGGTAGCCTTCGGCGGCCTGAAGGTGACGCTGCACAAGACCGGCCCCCTGCCCTGACGCGCCGGCCTGGGTTTCTTACAGTCTGTTCACGAATGATTTTCATGACCTTCCCTGCCCGCGCTTGTTAGGGTCGGCGCATGTTGGACAAGACTTGGCATGACCTGATCGAGGGCACCGATTATCCCGATCTTCGCGCGGACACCCCCGCATTCTGGAACGCCTTCGCGACCCTGATCGAGGCGCGCCGGCGGGACCGCGCCTGTGTGGTCGCGCAGCTTGGGCTGTCGCTGGATGGGCGGATCGCCACCCAGACGGGCGATTCGAAATATATCAACGGGCGCGATGCCTTGGCACATCTGCATCGTCTGCGGGCCTTGGTGGATGCGGTGATCGTGGGCTCGGGCACGGCGCTTGCGGATGATCCGCAACTGACGGTGCGCCTGTGCCACGGACGCCACCCCGCGCGGGTGGTGATCGACCCCAACGGGCGGGTGTCGCCCCGCGCGCGGGTCTGGGCCGACGATGGCACCAGGTCGCTGGTCTTTGGCGGCGCCCCCGACCTGCCCGCACATGTAGAGCGGATCGCGGTGCCCGGTGGCAATATTCCGCCGGACCGTCTGGTGACGGAACTGGCGCAGCGCGGGTTGATCCGGCTGCTGGTCGAGGGCGGCGCGGACACGCTGGGTCGCTTTCTGGCCGATGGCCAGATCACCAGCCTGCATTTGCTCTATGGGCAGTTGATCCTCGGCTCGGGCCAGCCCGGCGTGGTGTTGCCGCCCATCGCCAAGTTGTCAGATGCCCTGCGCCCGGACTGCAAGACCCATGTCTTTCCCGATGGCGATATCCTTGTGGCCTGCGATCTGGTGCCGCCGGATCAGGACGCGGGCGGCACCGCGTAAAGGTCCAGATGGCCAACCTGCATCTCTGACAGTCGGGCCTTGCGATCCGCACTCCAGACCTCGGCCTGTGCGGCGGAGATGTCGCCAATCTGGACCGCGGCCCCGGCAATGCCCGTGACCAGCGTGTCAATCAGCCCAGCCTGGTGCGCAGGGGTCAGCCGCCATGGCGTCAGCGCGGTCCGGCAGCGGTAGCCATGCGCCTGCAACGCCGACACCAGAAAGCGCGTCGCGTTCGGTCCCAGCGCCGCGCCGCCCAGCCCCTTGTCGGTCTGCTGGTGGCGGTTGAAGGCGGATGTGATCGCCGTATCCAGCGGATGCGCAGGGTCAAACCGCATCACCCCATCATAGGTCAGGCAGGCCAGAAGCGGCAGCCGGTCGCGTGCCAATGCTGCGGCAAAGCGGTCCACCCAGGCCGCCCCGGCCAGATCGAAGAACGCCGTGGCGGTGACAAGGGCGCAACCCTCGGGCCAGGGGGCGGGCTCCAGGCTCAGGTCGACCTGCCGCAGCGCAACCTCCGGCCCGCAGGCTTGCCGGGCAGCGGCCAGAACCTCGGCATCATTGTCCACGAAGGTCCAGCGGCAGCCGGAAGGAAACACCGGAGAAAAAGCGCGCTTGGCTGCCCCGGTGCCCGCACCGATGTCACAGATCTGCGGCGCGTCCTGCCCGCGCAGCCCCGCCGCCGCCTGTTCGATCAACCCGGCATCGCGCGACGCCCGGTCGGCGGGTTCGCGCAATGCCAGCCAGACCGGATCGAAACCGCTCACAGGTCGAGATCCGCCTCGTACCAGGCGCGCGCGACGTGGCTTTCGTTCAGCGTGACCCGCATCCGGGTGATGTCGCGGGCGTCCTCGCCCAGCCCGCCAGCGGCAATCTCGCCCTTCAGGACGGTGAAAATGTGATGGGCCAGAACCTCGGTGGTGGAGCGGCGGCCGTCAAAAACATCCAATTCGTCGAGGTTCTTGTAGTTCAGCGGCGCGATGGCACGTTTCAGCGCCTCGGCGGCCAGACCGATATCGACCACAATGTCATTCTCGGTCAGTTCGGCCCGAAAGAAGGTGACGTCGATGACGAAGGTGGCGCCATGCATTCCCTGCGCCGGGCCGAAGGCCTCGCCGGGCAGGGAATGGGCGATCATGATGTGGTCTCGGACTTCCAGCGCGAACATGTCAGGCTCCAGTTTCGGGATAGATCAGGACGGGGCACAGGGCGTCAGCGCCCGGTGCCAGCAAGGGCGGCAACCGCTCGGGCGCTTGCGCAAACGGCAGGGTCTGACGCACCAGCAGGTCCAGCGCGGGCCGGTCGCGCAGCAACGCCATGGCGGTTTGCAGACGCCGGGTGAAGGACCAGCGCGGGGCGCGGCCGGGCGGCAGATGGCCAACCTGACTGGATTTCAGGGTCAGGCGCCGGGGGTGAAACCCGCCGCCCAGATGCAGGCTTGTGGCGCGGCTGCCGTACCAACTGCCCTCGACGACCGTGGCTTCCTGCCCGGCGGCATCCAGCGCGGTTTGCAGCCCGGAACCGCTGGCCGACAGGTTGATGGCAATGTCGATATCCTGCGGCACGGCCTCGGGCAGCGCGAAGGGCAGCCCCAACGCCTCGGCCACCGTGCGGCGGGCGGGATTGATGTCGCACAACACGACGCTGGTGCCCGGAATGTCGCGGATCAGGCCGGCCACCAGCAGGCCGACCACCCCGGCCCCCACCACCAGCACCCGATCGCCGGGCGCCGCGCCGCTGTCCCAGCACAGGTTCAGCGCGGTTTCCATATTGGCGGTCAGCACCGCGCGCAGGGGCGGCAGACCCTCGGGCAGCGGCACCGCCATGGACGCGGGCACCACTGCGTGATCCTGATGCGGATGCAGGGTGAACACGGTCTGGCCCAGGCGGTCGAACGGGCCATCCTCGACCTCGCCCACCAGCGCGTAGCCATATTTCACAGGGAAGGGGAAATCCCCCGCCTGACCGGGGCAGCGCATGGTGGCGTGCAGGGTCTCGGGCACATCTCCGGCCAGCACCAACGCCTCGGTGCCCCGGCTGACGCCCGAACACAGGGCGCGCAGCCGCACCTGCCCGTCCGACAGCGCGGGCAGATCCTCGGTGCGCAGGGCCATCTGGCCGGGGGCGGTGGTCCAAAGGCTGCGGGCTGTGTCCAAGGCGGTCTCCGTCACGGGGGCCCTGCCTGCCTAGGCCAACACGGCAGGCAAGGGAACACGGGCACGGGCCGGTGCGGGCGGTTTCTACCGCCCGCGGTGTCACATCTGCGCGATGCGCGGCTCAGACGCTCAGGCAGACGTACTTCATCTCGAGGTAGTCCTCACAGCCGTATTTCGAGCCTTCGCGGCCCTGCCCCGACTGCTTGACGCCGCCAAAGGGGGCCACCTCGGTCGAGATGATGCCGGTGTTCACCCCGACGATCCCGTATTCCAGCGCCTCGACCACCTTGTAGACCCGGCCCAGATCGCGGGCGTAGAAATAGGCGGCCAGACCGAAGATCGTGTCATTGGCCTGGGCAATCACGTCATCCACCGTGTCGAAGCTGAACAGCGGTGCGACGGGGCCGAAGGTTTCCTCGCTGGCGACCTTCATCTGATCGGTGACGCCGGTCAGAACCGTCGGCTGGAAGAAGGTGCCGCCCAGTGCGTGCGGCTTGCCGCCGGTGACCACTTTGGCGCCCTTGCCCACCGCGTCGGCGATATGGTCTTCGACCTTCTCGACCGCGCCCTTGTCGATCAGCGGGCCGGTGGTCACGCCGTCCTCGAAGCCGTCGCCGATCTTCATCTTTTCTACTGCGGCCACCAGTTTCTCGGCAAAGGCGTCATAGACCCCCGATTGCACGTAGATCCGGTTGGCGCAGACACAGGTCTGGCCGTTGTTGCGGTATTTCGAGATCATCGCCCCTTCCACCGCCGCATCCAGATCGGCGTCGTCAAAGACGATGAAGGGCGCGTTGCCGCCCAGTTCCATCGAGGTTTTCTGGATCTGCTCGGCGGATTGGCCCATCAGGATCCGGCCCACTTCGGTCGAGCCGGTGAAGGTCAGCTTGCGCACCTTGGGATTGGAACAGAATTCCTTGCCAATGGCCGAGGAGCTTTTCGAGGTCACCACGCTGAAGACCCCCGCCGGCACGCCCGCCTCTTCGGCCAGCTTGGCCATGGCCAGCGCCGACAGCGGGGTTTCGCCAGCGGGCTTCGACACCATGGCACAGCCCACCGCCAGCGCCGGGGCCACCTTGCGGGCGATCATGGCGTTGGGGAAGTTCCACGGGGTAATCGAGGCCACCACGCCGACGGGCTGCTTCATCACCATGATGCGCTTGTCGCGCTGGTGGCCGGGGATCAGGTCGCCGTAGATGCGCTTGGCCTCTTCGCCGAACCATTCCATGAAGCTGGCGCCATACAGGATCTCGCCCTTGGCCTCGGCCAGCGGCTTGCCCATCTCGGCGGTCAGGATCGCGCCCAGATCATCGGCATTGGCCACCATCAGATCGTACCATTTGCGCAGCACGGCGGCGCGTTCCTTGCCGGTGCGCGCGGCCCAGTCCTTTTGCGCCGTGTAGGCCGCATCGATGGCGGCACGGGTTTCGGTCACGCCGAAATCGGGCAGCGAGGCCAGAACTTCCCCGGTCGAGGGGTTCGTCACATCGAAGCGATTGCCCTGCTGGCTTTCGGCGACCCATTCGCCAGCGAGGAAACCGGCTTCGATCAAAAGGGCGGGGTTGGACAGGCGGTCAGAGAGAGCGGATCGAGTCATCGAGATGTCCTTCAGGTCTGTGGGCCCGGCGATCTGCCGTCTTGGCCCGAACGTCAGTGCATGTCTGAGCGAAACTGCCGGGGTCGGCAATCCCGTGTTTACAGGGCGGCGCGATAAATCGCCCGCGCATCCTCCAACGTCAGCGGGCGCGGGTTGTTCACCAGCAGCCGCGTCTGGTTCATGGCGTCACCGGCCAGCCGGTCGATATCATCCACGCCGATGCCGACGCTGCGCAGACCCGGTTGCAGGCCCAGATCGGTGTTCAGCGTCGCCAGCCGCGCGATCAGATCGGCGGTAATGGCCTGGCTGTCGCGGGCCATGTCCATGTCGGGAAACAGATGCGGCGCCAGTTCGGCATAGGCCGGACCGCAGGCGGGCGCATTGAAGCGCATCACATGCGGCAGCACCAGGGCATTGGACAGCCCGTGCGGCACATGGAACAGGCTGCCCACCGGATAAGCCAGCGCATGCACCGCCGCCACCGGCGCATTGGCAAAGGCCTGCCCCGCCAGCATGGACCCCAACGCCATGTTTTCCCGCGCATCGATGTCCGCGCCTTGCTTTACAGCGGTCCGAATGTTCGCCCCCAGAAGCGTCAGCGCCTGCACCGCCAACTGGCGCGAGATCGGGTTGTTGTTGGGGCTGGCCGAGGTATAGGCCTCGATCGCGTGCACCATGGCATCCACGCCGGTGGCGGCGGTGATCGCCGGCGGCAGGCCAAGGGTCAGCATGGCATCCAGCAGCGCGAGATCGGGCAGCAGCAGGGGCGAAACCACGCCCTTTTTCTCTTGCGTGCCGGTGGTCAGGATCGAGATCGGCGTGACCTCGGACCCGGTGCCGGCGGTGGTGGGCACCAGCACCAGCGGCAGACGCCGGCCATGCGCCATGCCGACGCCGTAGATCTCCTCCAACGGTTGATCCGACCGGGCCAGCAACGCCACGACCTTGGCCACATCCATCGACGAACCGCCGCCAAAGCCGATCACCCCCTGCGCGCCACAGTCACGGGCCAGATCCGCCGCGGCCCGCACGGTCTGGGCCTTGGGATCGGGTTCGACACCGTCAAACAGGGTGACGGCGATGCCGCAGGCTGCCAGATCGGCCAGCGCCGGACCGGCAAGATCCAGCCGCATGATGCCGGGATCGGTGACAAGCAGAAGGCGGCGCAGCCCGGCGGTGGCCGGGGTGTCGGCCAGCAGGCGGCCCAGTTGCGCGGCCCCGCCCCGCTGCTGGCGAATGGTGCCTGTGGTGCTGAATGTGAAATCCACGCTGCGCTCCCCCTGTTTCGGGCCAAGAATGCAGGCAAATTCGCGGCCAGATCAAGGGCGGGTGGATCAGCCCAGGTCGGCGTCTGGCCGAGGATCGCTGACCCCAAAACGCCCCCTGCGTCAGGGAGGCGCCTCGCGCGTGGTTGACTTCGCGCCCCAATCCTTCACCCTGCGGGAAATTTCCACGGTGTGGCTGGTCTGATGTCCCGATTTGTTTCTCTTCTCTCTGCCCTGTTTCTCGTTGGTGTACTGGCCTTCCTTGGGGGCATGTGGACGACCCACAAGGACTGGGCCCCCTGGAAAATGCTGAACGACACCAAACAGGCGGTGAAGTCCTGGCGCGCGACGGGATACGTGGTGCCCGATGGCACCTATCTGCGCCGCCCGCCCCGGATGCCCGATGACCGCTATGTGGTGCATCAGGCCGACAAGATCGCGCCGGGCTATCTGCTGATCAACCGCATCGCCAGCCCCGAGCCGGGCTATGTCACCGACCTGATCGACGAAAACGGTGCGGTGCTGCATTCGTGGAAGATCGACCATTCCAAGGTGATCGACGGCGGCACCGAGATGGAATTCGTGCACGCGGTGCGGCCCCTGCCCGACGGCTCGATCCTGGCCAACTTCGATGATGGCTTCGGGATGGCGCGATTCGATGCTTGCGGAGAGCCAATCTGGCGGCGGACGGACGTGGTGTACCACCATTCGCTGACCGAAGATCCCGATCTGGGCGGCTTCTGGACGTGGACGTCGAAATACTGGGATGGCGGCCATGACCAGCAGATGGTGCGGGTGGATGCCGACACCGGCGAGACGCTGGAATCCATCGACCTCGTGCAGGACGTGCTGCTGCCCGACCCCGACGCCCTGATGGCCTTCCGTATCCCCGAGCATTTCCGCTGGAACATGGACGCGAAGACCGACGAGATCCCCGACATCATCCATCCCAACGATGTAGAGGTTCTGCCCGCGGCCTGGGCTGATGCCTTCCCCCAGTTCGAGGCCGGTGATCTGATCATGTCACACCGCGCCATCGACCTTGTCGGCGTCGTCGATCGCCAGACCGGCAAGCTGAAATGGCACAAGGCCGGCCCGTGGGAGCATCAGCACGACGCGGATTTCCATCCCGATGGCACCATCACCGTCTATTCGAACAACACCCATCGCATGCGCTCGACCATTCTTGAGATGGACATGACCACCGGCGTTGTGCGCGACAAGTTCGCGGGCTCGGGCTTCGAATTCGACAGCTACATCATGGGCCAGCAGGAACGTCTGCCCAACGGCAACTGGCTGGTTTCGGCCCCGATGGAAGGCCGGGTGATCGAGCTGACCGCCGAGGGCGAACTGGTGCGCGAAATCTCGAACGTGCTGAGCGGGGATTACAACTCGATCATCACCACCGCCGTGCATGTGGGGCCGGATTTCTTCGACAGCCTGCCCAGCTGCACCAACTAGCACACGGGGTCAGTCCAGCGTGACAGGGCCTGCGGGGCCTTCGATGTCGAAGGACAGGGCGCGCGGCCCGGTGTGCAACCGCACCAGCGGCAACAGGCCAAGCGCCTCCAGCGTCTGGCCGAATGTCTCGGGCGCGGGATGGCGCAGGTGGATGGCGGTCAGGTGCAACCCCTGATCCGGCAGGCGGCTTGCCGGGCCTTGCCCGCCGGGCCATTCGATGAAGGCCGGCAGAAGCCCCGCTTCGGGCAGATGGCCATCGCGCGGCACGGTCAACCGCCACGTCAGATCGCCACGCGCAAGGCTCAACACCTCGCCCAGATCGACCGGGCTGCGGGCCACCACGGCGTCCAGATCATCAACTGCCACAACCCAGCACAACGCGCGGGGACGCGCCGCCAACCGCGCCTGCGTGGCCGGATCATCCAGCGAGAACCAGCGCACACGGCCCGGATCGGGGGCGGCGGGATCGACCGCGATCAGTTCGAAATAGGCCTCGGACCCCAGCCGGGTCAGCCGGTTGTGGGTGCTCATCGCCGGATGCTGGCCCCCTTCGGGCAGAGTCACCCCCAGCCTGCCCTGCAGGGCGTCGGCGCCCTGATCCAGCCGGGCGCAGCCCAGCACGATGTGATCCAGTCGCGGGGTCATGGCGGTGTCAGTCCGGTTCAACCTTGCGCGACGCGGGAAACTCCACCGGTCCGCCGTGCTTTTCCCATGTTGAGAAGCCTTCGCGCAGGTGCGCCGCGTCAAATCCCATGTCCTGCAGGGTGGCCACCGTCAACGCCGACCGCCAGCCCGAGGCGCAGTGGAAGACAAAGGTCTTGTCCTGCTGGCCGAAGATTGTCTTGAAATACGGGCTGTCGGGATCGACCCAGAATTCGACCATGCCGCGCGGCGCGTGGTAACTTCCGGGAATATAGCCCGACCGCTGGCGTTCGCGCACATCGCGGATATCCACGACAATCAGGTTCGGATCGCCCAGACGCGCGATCAGATCCGGCGTCTCGATTTCGGTGATCCGGGCGCGTGCGGTGGCAACCATCTCGGCAACCGGGGTCTGAAGTCTCATGGTTCCGATCCTGTGCTGGCGACAAGAGGTTAACAACAGCGTGCCTTGCCGGGCAGAGTCGTGCAACAGGGCTCGGGCCTTTCCGGGGGTCGTTGGGGCGGATTCGCGCGGCTTGTTCGCGCTATGCGCGAGCCGTCGAGGGCGGCGGCGCGGTTTGGGTCGCTGGACCGCCGCGTCGGATTGCGGTTTCAATCCGCGAAGGCTTGGGTATCCTCGCCGCGAATCCGTGACATGCCCCCAGCACGGGTGCCCCCGCGCCCGCAGCATTGCCAGAAAGTGCGCCCGATGACCGACCTTGCCCCCGCAGGCCCCGCCGACCCCGACCTGTTCTGGATCGACACGCCCGAACATCGCCGCTGGCTGCGGGCGCAGGCCGATGCGATGTTCGACTTCTTCAAGGGGGTGCTGGGGCCGGAGCCGGGGTTCCGGTCGCTCGACTACGACGGCAACCCGCTGACCGACGCCATACAGCCGCTGCATTCGACCACGCGGCTGGTGCATTCCTTTGCCCTGGGCAAACTGCTGGGACGCGAGGATTGCGATGCGATCATCGACCGGGGGATGGATGCGCTGTGGAGCGGCCATCGCGACACCCGGCATGGCGGCTATGTCTGGGGCATCAAGGACCAGGCCATGGCCGACCCGCGCAAGCTTGCCTATGGCCATGTTTTCGTGCTTCTGGCCGGATCCAGCGCCCGGATGGTGGGGCACCCGGATGCCGACCGCCTGATCGCCGATGTGAGCGAGGTTCTGGACCGCCATTTCTGGGAAGAGACGCCGGGGCGGCTGTGCGATGAATACAACCGCGACTGGACACCGTTTTCAGACTATCGCGGCATGAATGCCAACATGCACGGGGCCGAGGGGCTGATGGCGGCCTATGAAGCCACCGGCCGCCAGATCTATCTGGATCGGGCCGGCCGCATTTTCGAGTTCTTCCTGTTCAACAGGGCGCCCGCGCATGGCTGGCGAATCCCCGAACACTATAAAAGCGACTGGTCCGTGGATCTGGAATTTACCGGCGATGCCATGTTCCGCCCGGCGGGCACCACACCGGGGCATTCCTTTGAAATGGGACGACTGCTGCTGCAATACTGGGATCTGACCGGACGGCAGGACGACCGCGTCCCGCAGACCGCGCGCAAACTGATCGATACGGCCTTCGAAGATGCCTGGGATGCCGAAAAGGGCGGACTCTACTATACCCTGAACCATGACGGCAGCCCGCGGATCACCGATCGCTACTGGTGGCCGGTGACCGAGGCCATCGGCGCCTATGCCGCGCTGCTGAAGCTGGAGCGCAACCCGCAAGACGAAGCCCGCTACCGCCAGCTTTGGCAGTTTGCCGCGTCACATTTCATCGATGCAGCGCGGGGCGGCTGGTATCCAGAGGTGGATGCACAAGGCAAGCCCGACGCGACCCAGTTCAAGGGCAAGCCCGACATCTATCACGCGCTTCAGGCCTGCCTGTTTCCGCTCAGCCCGGAACTGTCGCACATCGCGCCCAGCCTGCAGGATCTGCCCCCGGCCTGACCGGGGCGCCGGTCAGGCGGCCGGAACGCGGTCGCCGAACAGGGCAGAGCCGACGCGCACATGGGTGGCGCCAAGGGCGATGGCCTGTTCGAAATCGGCACTCATGCCCATCGAAAGGCCGCTCAGCCCGTTGCGTTCGGCCATCTTGCGCAGCAACGCGAAATGCAGGGCGGGTTCCTCGTCCACCGGCGGGATGCACATCAACCCGTCCAGCGTCAGATCCATGGCGCGGCAGGCCCCGATGAAGGCGTCCAGCGCCTCGGGCAGAACCCCGGCCTTCTGCGGCTCGGCCCCGGTGTTGACCTGCACGAACAGCTTCGGGCACTGCCCGCGTTCCTGCGCCAGATCGGCCAGTTTGCGCGCCAGTTTCTCGCGGTCCAGCGAATGGATGGTACCGAACAGTTCGACCGCCGGGCGCAGCTTGTTTGATTGCAGCGGCCCGACCAGGTGCAGATCCAGCCCGTCGTACTGGTCCAGAAGCGGGGTCCAGCGTCCGGTGGCTTCCTGCACGCGGTTTTCGCCGAAGACGCGATGGCCTTCGCCCAGCACCGCGGTCACCCGGTCCAGCGGCTGAACCTTGGAAATGGCAATCAGCGTGGTGCTGCCTTGCGGCCGGCCGGCAGCGGCTTCGGCCTTGTGGATGCGGTCGGTAATCTCGGCAAGAGGCATGGGCGTCTCATGGCTTCCTGAACATTTCGGGGATGTTCAAACATGCAGGCGCACAAAAGGAAAGAGCGGACCCGAAGGCCCGCTCTCCCAAAACAAGTTCGGTGTTCAGATTAGAACGCGAACTTCAGACCGAAGTCACCGGTGGTGTCGCCGCCGAAGACGCTGGCGATACCGCCAACCAGCGATGCGCCGCCGCCCAGGTCGTAAGCAGCACCGATGCCGTAGTTTTCCAGCTTGTCTTTCTGGATGGTGCCGCCGCCAACAATTTGTGCACCCTTCAGACCTTCAAGGACGCGGTAGTAGGCTGCGACCGAGAACTGACCGAAGTCGCCGATGGCCGACACACCATACTGGTCTGCGTTCTGGCTGCCCTGCTTGATCTCGCCGTAGGCACCTTTCAGCGTGATGTTCGCGAAGGTCACGTAGGCCTGACCGATCAGCTGCTCGGTGTCTTCGTTCACGCCGCGGAAGATGGTGATGTCCTGATCGTCGATGCTGATCTGAACGTTGCCGCCTTCAGGCAGGTATTCGTAGCCGAGGCCAACGCCCCACATGCCACCGTCCCAGCCGGCGCCCAGTGCGTATTCCTGGTCGTCCGACAGCGACAGACCCAGGGTCAGGCCTTCCCATGCGTAGGTGTACAGAGCCGACGGATCGTTGGCGCCGAACAGGTACAGCATTTCGTTCTGGTCAAACAGACCCTGCAGCGAGATCATGTCCAGGTCGCCAACAACGGTCTCGGCTGCGCCGTCCACGTCACCCATTGCCAGGGTGCCGAAGGTGTCGGACGAGATGAAGACGTCGCCCGAGGTACCGAAACGGCCACCCAGTGCGTTGTCGGCACGGATCGAGCCGCCGAAGGTCATGCCGCCATCGGTTTCACCCGAAGCTGCGAACTTGATGCGGATCCGGCTGTTGAACTGCCAGTTCTGCTCTTCGCCGTAGCTGTCGACACGTGCGAAGTTGTCATCGTAGTAGACAACACCCATACGGCCGTCGCCCGAAACTTTGACGTCTGCGGCTGCGATACCCGCGGTTACGACCAGTGCGGTCGAGGCAAGAAGAATCTTTTTCATCGGTTCCCTCGTAGATAAAGGTGGTCCTCAAATCGGGAGCACCCGTTTGAGCTGGACCCTATCTCTCGCTTTCCGGCGCCCAAAACAAGAAGCACCGAAAGCAACCGCAAATCATGATCCTGAATTGGTGCAGCTTTGCCACAGTGAAGCCGGGGCCGCGGCGTCTCTGCAGGCGGATGCAGCGGCCTTTGGCTTGTCCGCGGCAAGGGGGTCGGCTAGGGATTGCAGGACATCAGGATCAGGAACGACGCGCATGACCTTTAAAACCAGTCGCCCCTTTCTGTGCACGGTATTGATCTGTGCCGGGCTGGCGTCCTGTGGCCCGACCGGGCAGCAGGTGACCGAGGTGCCGCTGGCCGGGGATGATCCGGTGCCCGAATCGACCCTGTGGGACCTGTTCCAGAATGTTGACGATCCCAATGTCACGCTGGAAGTGAACCGGTACCTGTGGACCGCCGCGCTGGAGGTGCTGGACTTCATGCCGGTCGAAGCCTCCGATCCGTTTTCCGGTGTCATCGTGATGGGCTATGGCACGCCGCCCGGCGGCAGCCGCGCCTATCGCGCCACCGTCTATGTGCAGGATCCCGCACTGGATGCCCGGTCGCTGAACCTGGCGCTGTCGACCCGGTCGGGCCCCGCATCGCCGGAAACCGTGCGCGCGGTGGAAGATGCGATTCTGACTCACGCCCGCATGCTGCGCATCCGCGACCAGAACCTGTAACGCCGATTCGGGGGCCGCAGTGTCCGGCCGGTGTGCTCAAGACCAAGATTCAGAAAGAACCGCCATGTCGCGATACGACGCCGCCACCATCGAAGCAAAATGGCAGCAGGCCTGGGACGAGGCCGAGGTGTTCCGGGCCCGGCCCGACCCGGACCGTCCCAAGTATTACGTGCTTGAGATGTTCCCCTATCCGTCCGGCAACCTGCACATGGGCCATGTGCGCAACTACGCCATGGGCGACGTGGTGGCGCGCTACAAGGCGGCGCAGGGATTCTCGGTCATGCATCCGATGGGCTGGGACGCCTTCGGCCTGCCGGCGGAAAACGCCGCGATCGAGCGCAATATCCATCCCGGCGAATGGACCTATGCCAATATCGCCAACATGAAGCAGCAGTTCGCCAGTCTCGGGCTGTCGCTGGACTGGTCCCGCGAATTCGCCACCTGCGACCCGGACTATTACGGCCAGCAACAGGCACTGTTCATCGACTTTCTCGACAAGGGTCTGGTCTATCGCAAGAACGCGGTGGTGAACTGGGATCCGGTGGACATGACCGTTCTGGCCAACGAGCAGGTCGAGAACGGGCGCGGCTGGCGCTCGGGCGCGCTGGTCGAACGCAAGGAACTGACCCAGTGGTTCTTCCGCATTTCCGAGCATTCCGAAGAGCTGCTGACCGCCCTGGACGGGCTGACCGACTGGCCCGAGAAGGTGCGCTCCATGCAGGCCAACTGGATCGGCAAGAGCCAGGGCCTGCGCTTTGCCTTCGACCTAACCGCCCCGGCGGGCGGCCAGGAGAAGATCGAGGTCTACACCACCCGGCCCGACACGCTGATGGGTGCCAGCTTTGTCGGCATCTCGCCGGACCACCCGCTGGCCCGTGCGCTGGAAGCCGAAAACCCCGAGATCGCCGAATTCTGCGCCGAATGCCGTCGCATGGGCACCTCGGAGGCGGATCTGGAAACCGCCGAGAAGAAGGGATTCGACACCGGGCTGAAAGCGCGCCACCCCCTTGATCCGTCGTGGGAATTGCCGGTCTGGATCGCCAATTTCATCCTGATGGACTATGGCACCGGCGCGATCTTCGCCTGTCCGGCCCACGACCAGCGCGATTTCGAGTTCTCGCGCAAATACGGCCTGCCGATCAAATCGGTCTTCGTGCCTGCCGACGCGCCTGCGGAAGCCGGGCCTGAGTATTTGGACCAAGAAGAAGAGGCCTTCGTGCCCGCGAAAACCGACGCGGTGCGCTATGTCATGGGGTTCGCCGGCACGCCCACCACCGGTGAAGAGGGCGTCGCGGCGGCCATCGCGGCGGCGGAATCCGCCGGTTGGGGCGCGGGCGTGACCCAGTTCAGGCTGCGCGACTGGGGGTTGTCGCGTCAGCGTTACTGGGGCTGTCCGATCCCCGTTGTGCATTGCGAGGCCTGCGGCGTGGTGCCCGAGAAGAAGGAAAACCTGCCCGTCCGCCTGCCCGAGGACGTGGAGTTCGACCGCCCCGGCAACCCGCTGGACCGGCATCCGACCTGGCGCGATGTGCCCTGCCCCGCGTGCGGGGCTGCCGCCAAGCGCGAAACCGACACGATGGACACCTTCGTCGACAGCTCGTGGTACTACGCACGGTTCACCTCGCCGGGGGCGGCGACGCCCACCGACCGGGCCGAGGCGGACTACTGGATGAACGTCGACCAGTATATCGGCGGCATCGAGCACGCGATTCTGCATCTGCTCTATTCGCGGTTCTTTGCCCGCGCCATGGTGATCTGTGGCTACCTGCCCGAAAGCGCGAAGGAACCGTTCAACGCGCTGTTCACGCAAGGCATGGTCACCCATGAGATCTATCAGACCCGCGACGACCGGGGCCGCCCGGTGTATCACCTGCCGTCCGAGGTGACCGATGGCAAGCTGGAAAACGGCACCGAGGTGGAGGTGATTCCCTCGGCCAAGATGTCGAAATCCAAGAAGAATGTCGTCGATCCGGTGGCCATCGTCACGCGCTTCGGCGCCGATACCGCGCGCTGGTTCATGCTGTCGGACAGCCCGCCAGAGCGCGACGTGGAATGGACCTCGGCCGGGGCTGAAAGCGCCTTCAAGCATCTGTCGCGGGTCTGGCGCATGACCAGCGAGCTGGCCGCCCATGCCGAGGCCGGCGGAGAGATCGGCGACGACGATCTGGCCCGCGCCACCGCCCGCGCCATCCGCGACGTGACCGAGGGGATCGAGGGCTTTGCCTTCAACACCTCGGTGGCCAAGCTTTATGGGTTCACCAACACGCTGCACAAATCGAAGGCGCCCAATGCCGACCGGGTCCGCGCCCTGCGGGTGATGGCGCAACTGATGTCGCCGATGACCCCGCATTTGGCCGAGGAAATCTGGTCGCTGCTGCAGGGCGAAGGACTGGTCGCGCAGGCCACCTGGCCCAAGGCCGATCCGGCGCTGCTGGTCGAAGCCAATGTCACTCTGCCGATCCAGATCAACGGCAAGCGCAAGGCCGAAATCTCGGTCGCCAAGGACATGCCCAAGGCCGAGATCGAGGCCCTGGTTCTGGCCCATGAGGCGGTGCAGAAGGCCTTGGCCGGCAGCGCGCCGAAAAAGCTGATCGTGGTGCCGGGGCGCATCGTCAATGTGGTGGTCTGAGACCAGCCCCGGCCCGACAAGGCGCGGCGCGCTGGCCGCGCTGGCGGCGGTCCTTGTGACCTCGGCCTGTGAATTCACGCCGGTATACGCGCCCGGCGGACAGGGCGCGGCCCTGTCGGGCAACGTCGATGTAGCTTTCCAGAACGGCAATGTGGAGTTTTCTCTGGGGCAGGCGTTGCAGGATCGGCTGGGGCCGCCGCAATCGCCGCGCTACCGGCTGAGCTATACCCTGCGCACGCGCTCCGAACGGGTGGCGATCACCACCGCGCAAAGCACCAACCAGTTCAACCTGATCGGCGTTGCGACCTATCAGCTGGTCGACACTTCGACCGGCGGCGTTGCGATGTCGGGACGGGTGGACGGGTTTTCCAGCTACAACTCGTCGGGCATCTCGGTCTCGACACAGGCGGCCGAGCGCGATGGCTATGACCGCCTGACGGTGATTCTGGCCGACAAGATCATGTCACGCCTGATTTCCGGGCCGGAGTTGTCGCGGTGAAGCTATCGGCGCGGGATGCGACCGGGTATTTCGCCCGACCGGACCCGAAGAAGGCGGGGCTGCTGATCTATGGTCCCGACGCCATGCGCGTGGCGCTGAAACGCCAGCAGGTCATCGCCGCGCTTGTAGGGCCGGAAGGCGAGGCCGAAATGCGGCTGACGCGGCTGGCCCCCGGCGATCTGCGTGGCGATCCGGCGGCGCTGGGGGATGCGACCCGTGCGGCGGGGTTCTTTCCTGGCCCGCGCGTGGTCTTCGTGGACATGGCCCCTGAAAGCCTGGCCGGGGCCGTGAAATCCGCGCTGGAGGCCTGGCAGCCCGGCGATGCGCAGATCATCCTGACCGCCGGCAATCTGAAAAAGTCCTCGGCCCTGCGCAAGCTGTTCGAGACGCACAAAGCGGTCTATGCGGCGGCGGTCTATGCCGATCCGCCCAGCCGTGCCGAGATCGAGGCCGCGCTGGCGCAGGCCGGACTGCGGGATCTGCCGCGCGCGGCGATGGACGATCTGGTGGCGCTGGCCGAAACCCTCGACCCCGGCGATTTCGCACAGAACGTGGAAAAGCTGGCGCTGTACAAGCTGAACGATCCCGCGCCGGTCAGCGGCGAGGACATTGCCGCCATCGCCCCCCTGTCCACCGAGGCCGAGGTCGATCAGCTTCTGGCGGTGGTGGCGGGCGGACGCGCCGATGCGCTGGCCAGCACCCTGCGGCGGCTGAAGGATCAGGGCGTCGCGCCGGTAACCCTGTGCATCGGCGCGCTGATGCATTTCCGCACCCTGCACATGATCGCCGCCCATCCCGGTGGCGTGTCCGAAGGCGTCGCCCGGTTGCGCCCGCCGCTGTTCGGCCCGCGCCGCAACGCCATGCAACGGCAGGCCCAGCACTGGGGGGCCGCGCGGCTGGAAGAGGCGCTGGCGGTGCTGGTCGAGACCGATCTGGCGCTGCGCGCGGCCGGGGCCAACGCGCCGCAGGCCGCATTGATGGAACGCGCCCTGTTCCGCCTGACATATCTGGGGAGACGTTGAACCATGTACACCGTGATCGGACTGCCGCGCACCCGCACCTTCCGCGTGATCTGGATGCTGGAGGAAGCCGGGCTGGACTATGACCTGATCCCGGCACCGCCGCAATCGGACCGGGTGGTTGCCCACAACGATCTGGGCAAGGTGCCGATCCTGCTGGTCGAGGGCGAGGCGCTGACCGACAGCACCGCGATCCTGAACTTTCTGGCCGACCGGCACGAGGTGTTGACCTATCCCGCAGGCTCGATGGAGCGCGCGCGCCAGGATGGGCTGATGCATTTCCTGCTGGATCAGTTCGATGCGGCCCTGTGGACCGCCGCGCGGCACAGTTTCATCCTGCCCGAGGAACACCGGATGCCCGCCATCAAGGACAGCCTGCGGTGGGAGATGCGAAGCTCGGCCAAGGCGCTGGCCCGGCGCATCGGCGACGGCCCCTACCTGATGGGCGAAGTTCTGACCGTCCCCGACATCCTTGCAGCCCACTGCATGAGCTGGGCCAATGTGGCGAAATTTGACCTGAACCTGCCGGAATTGAACGACTATCTGGCCCGGATGCAGGCCCGACCGGCCTATAGGGCGGCGGTGGCGCGCGGGCAGGCGGCGCTCAACTCAGACGCGGGCTGATCTCGACGCCTGCGTCCAGCGTCCCGCCTGACAGCCACGCCCCGGCAGCGCGCCCTGCGTGACGCCCCGTGGCCAGACAACCGGTCAGCAAATAGCCCCCCGTGGGCGCTTCCCAATCCAGCATTTCCCCGGCACAGAAGGTGCCGGGCCGGGCCGTCAGCATCAGCCCGTCATCCAGCGCCGCACGCGGCACCCCCCCGGCGGTGGAAATCGCCTCGTCCAGCGGGCGCAGTCCGGCGTGGGCGATGGGCAAGGCCTTGATGCAGTGCGCCAACCCCTCGGGTGTGTCGGGCAGCGGGCGGCCGAACTCCTGCAACAGGGCCAGCCGTGCCGGGTCCAGCTTCAGGCTCTTGCGCAGATGGGCGGCCACCGTGGCCTTGCCGCGCGGGCGGGCCAGCCGTGCGGTGATCCATGCGGCTTCGCGATCGGGCAGAAGATCAGCGTGCAGCGCGGCCCCTGCCCGGATCTGCTGGCTGAGCGGATAGACCCCGCCGCCTTCCAGCCCGCGTGCCGAGATCACGAATTCGCCGCGCGACAGCACCGTCCCGGCGCGCAGGGCCGCACCCTTTACCGGGGCGCCGAAGTGGCGGGCCATGTGCGGCGACCAATCGATGCGGATCCCGGCATTGGCCGGGGCAAACGGGGTCAGCGCGATGCCCGCGCCTTCAAGGATCGCGGCCCAGGCCCCGTCCGAGCCCAGCCGCGCCCAGCTTGCCCCGCCCAGCGCCAGAACCGTGGCATCGGCCAGTACCCGGCGCGGCCTTTCGGGCGTGTCGAACAACACCGCCGCACCATCCCAGCCAGTCCAGCGCCAGCGCGTGCGCCTCTCGACCCCCAGCGCGCCCAGCCTTGCGGCCCAGGCCCGCACCAATGGCGAGGCTTTCATTGCCTTGGGAAACACCCGGCCGGTGGAACCGGTGAACACCGGCTGACCCAGCCCGCGTGCCCAGTCCTGCACCGCGTCGGGACCGAAGCCCTCCAGCATCGGCGCCAACCAGTCGGCCGCTGTGCCATAGGCCACCCGGAACTGCGCCGGATCCTCGGCCTTGGTCAGGTTCAGCCCGGACTTGCCCGCCATCAGCAGCTTGCGCGCGATCGACGGCTTGGCCTCGACCAGCACCACGCGGTGACCCGCCTGCGCCAGCATCTCGGCGGCCATCAGCCCGGCCGGACCGGCGCCGATGATCAATGCCTCAACCTGCTCTTGTCCTGCGGCCATGATGCGCCATCCTTGCCCCATGACCGATCCGACCGATCCGCTGTGCCCGCTGTGCGGCCGCCCGATCCCGAAAGGGGTGCTGCAAAGCCGTCACCACCTGATCCCGAAGCTGAAAGGCGGCAAGGGCGGGCCGACGGTTCTGTTGCACCAGATCTGTCATTCTGAAATTCACGCGACCCTGACAGAGGCCGAACTGGCGCGCAACTACAACACCATCGAGGCCCTGCGCAGCCATTCCCGGCTTGCGAAGTTCATCGGCTGGGTGGTCCGGCGGCCGCCTGATTTCAGGTCACGAACGCCGGGGCGGCGGCGGCGCCCGTGACCGGAATCAGGGCCGCCGCCGGGAATGCTCCCGCCCCCTTTCGACCTGGCGGCCGCAAGGCGTTGGGCCGGGCGCCGCTGCGCGGCGCCGTTTGAGTATTTCCGCCAAGAAGAAGGGGATTGGCGCGCACCAGGTCAGTCCGACAGGCTGGACAGATAGGCGAAAAGGTCGGCGGCTTCCTGTTCCTTGCGCACCTTGAGGGTCATCTTCGACCGTACCGACCCATCGTCCAGCGTAGCACGCAGATAGGCGGTGGGATCCTGCACGAAGGCGGTGAAGCTGGCCTCATCCCAGATCACCCCGGCTTCGCCCAGTTGCAGGGCCGGTCCTGAATACTTGAAGCCCTCGACCGTGCTGGCCGCGCGTCCGGTCACACCATACAGGTTCGGGCCGGTGCTGGCCCTTTTGCCCGCAAGAGTCTCGCCCGCGTCGTTCACCACCACGTGGCAGGCGACACATTTACGGAATGCCTTTTCGCCCGCGGCGACGTCGCCCTGGGCCAGCAGGGGCGTGACGCACAGGGTCGCAAGGGCGGCAGCGAGAAGGGGGGTCGTCATGGGGCGGTCTCCTTTCAATGGCGTCAGCACCGGCGTCCGGTGATCTCACCGTTGAAATTGCGCGGATCGCGCCAGCTTTCAACACGACCTTGGCACCATGCCCCGCGTCGTGCCGCCCCTGTGTCATGATGCCTTCGTGCATGATGCGCGACAACGCGCTTACATCTGGGCAACAGCCCTCGCCAGACCTCTCAGCCCGATCGCATCTGACCCAGACCGATGACAGACATGATTCCCGCCTGGGTAGACGGCACCCTGACGCCGGTCGAGAAGCTGGAGGTGCACAAGCGCGGACTCCGGCACAAGGCCGTGTCGGTGTTCATCGTCGATGGGCAAAATATCCTGATCCAGCGCCGGGCAATGTCAAAATATCACACACCGGGACTGTGGGCGAACACCTGCTGCACCCATCCCGACTGGGGCGAAAGCCCGGCCGATTGCGCTGTGCGCCGCCTGAAGGAAGAGCTGGGCATCACCGGCATCTATCCGGCCAAGCGCGACCGCGTGGAATATCGCGCGCAGGTGGGCAACGGCATGATCGAACACGAGGTGGTCGACATCTTCATGGCCACCGCCTCGAAAAGCCTGAAGGTCACGCCCAATCCGCACGAGGTGATGCAGGTGGAATGGATCGGCCTTTACGACCTGATGGCCGAGGTCGCCCGGCGCCCGGCGCGTTTCACGCCGTGGTTGCGGATCTACCTGGAAGAGCATTCCGACACGATCTTCGGATCGATGCTGCGGGTCTGAGGCACCAGCGCCGGACCCACATGTGGTGAGTCCGGCAAGGGTCAGGATCCGGCCCGAAGGGCCGTGATCACCGGAACCGCAGGTTGTCGCGACTCAACTCCGAGACCGAGGTGCAGCCCATCAGCCGCATCCCCCGCTCCAGTTCCGCCTTCATCAGACCCAGGGCACGTTCGACCCCCGGCTGCCCTGCGGCGGCCAGTGGATACAGGTAGAACCGGCCGCCGCCGACGGCCTTTGCCCCCAGAGACAGCGCCTTCAGCACATGGGTGCCGCGCTGGATGCCACTGTCCATGATCACGTCGATCTCGTCGCCCACCGCATCCACGATTTCCGAAAGCTGGTCGAACGGCGTGCGCGAGCCGTCCAGCTGCCGCCCGCCGTGGTTCGACAGGATGATGCCGGTGCAGCCGATCTCGACCGCGCGGCGGGCATCGGCGACCGACATGATGCCCTTCAGGCAGAACTGCCCGTCCCAGTCGCGCACCATTTCGGCCACGTCATCCCAGGTCATCGACGGGTCCAGCATGTCGGTGAAGTAGCTGCCGATCGACTTGGCGCCGCCGCTCATGTCCACATGGTCGTCCAGTTGCGGCAGCTTGAAGCTTTCGTGGGTGACATAGTTGATGCCCCACATGGGCTTGCGCGCGAATTCATACATGCCGTTCAGGGTCAGCTTGAACGGAATCGAGAACCCGGTGCGCAGGTCCCGCTCGCGGTTGCCGCCGGTGATGCTGTCCACGGTCAGCATCATCACCTCGACCCCGGCCGCCTTGGCGCGATCCATCATCACCTTGTTCAGCCCGCGATCCTTGTGGAAATAGAACTGATAGACCTGCGGGGTGTCGTGCTTCTTGCGCAGCTCTTCAAGACTGACCGTGCCCAGCGACGAGACCCCGAACATGGTGCCGTACTTCGCCGCTGCCGCCGCCACGGCGCGCTCGCCCTCGTGGTGAAACAGGCGTTGCAGCGCGGTGGGCGAGCAATAGAAGGGCATCGCCAGCTTCTGCCCCATCACCGTCACCGACAGATCCACATCGCCGACCCCGCGCAGCACGTTGGGCACCAGATCGCAGGTTTCGATGCTGCTGGTGTTCTGGCGCAGCGTCACCTCGTCGTCGGCCCCGCCGTCGATGTAGTTGAAGATCGGCCCCGGCAGCCGGCGCTTGGCCAGCTTTCGGAAGTCATGAAAATTATGGCATTGGTTCAGACCCATTCGGCGCTCCTCTTCCGGTGCCGGATCCACCGCCCCTGCGGGGATTCCGTGACTCCGTCGTACTGGTAATATTAGTTTACCAATTTTGCCGAAAAAGCCAGCGCCAAACCTGCCACTGGGTCAGTTTGCCCGAATCTGCCCCCCAAAACGCACACCGGCGCCAGCGCGAAGGTCGCGCGGCGCCGGTCAGGCAGCAGGTCAGGGGCGTGCCGCGCGCTATTCGGCGGCAGGCTTTTCGGCGCGGCGGGCGTTGCGGGCACGTTCCGAGGCGGATTTGAGTTGCCCGCAGGCGGCCATGATATCCTCGCCGCGCGGGGTGCGGATCGGGCTGGCGTACCCGGCCTTGTAGATGATGTCGGCAAAGGCCCGGATGCGGTTGTTCGACGACCGCTTGTAGGGCGCACCGGGCCATTCGTTGAACGGGATCAGGTTGATCTTGGCCGGGATGCCCTCGATCAGCTTGATCAGACGGCGGGCATCCTCGTCGCTGTCGTTCACCCCTTGCAGCATCACGTATTCAAAGGTGATCCGCTCGGAATTGCTGAGCTTGGGATAGGCGCGCAGGCTGTCCAGAAGCTCGGCGATGTTCCACTTCTTGTTGATCGGCACCAGCCGGTCGCGCACCTCGTCGGTGGTGGCATGGAAGCTGATCGCCAGCATGCAGCCGATTTCCTCGGCGGTGCGGGCGATCTCGGGCACCACGCCGCTGGTGGACAGGGTGATGCGGCGGCGGCTCAGGCTGATGCCTTCGGGATCCATGGCGATCTTCATCGCGTCGCGCACGGCTTCGAAGTTGTACAGCGGCTCACCCATGCCCATCAGCACGATGTTCGACAGCAGCCGGGTTTCATCCTTGGGATTGCGTCCCGGTTCCGGCCATTCGCCCAGATCGTCGCGGGCCAGCAGGATCTGGCCGACGATTTCGCCGGGTGTCAGGTTGCGCACCAGCTTTTGCGTGCCGGTGTGGCAGAACGAACAGGTCAGGGTGCAGCCGACCTGGCTGGAGACGCACAGGGTGCCGCGATCTTCCTCGGGGATATAGACGGTCTCGACCTCATGGCCCCCGGCGATGCGGACAAGATATTTCCGGGTGCCGTCGTCCGACACCTGCTTGCTGACGATCTCGGGCACCTCGACCACGAAGTTCTCGGCCAGCAGCGTACGATAGGGTTTCGCCAGATTGGTCATCAGGTCGAAGTCGCGCACACCCTTCTGATAGATCCATTGCCAGACCTGGTTCATCCGCATCTTGCCCTGACGCTCGGGCGTGCCGGCGGCAACCAGCGCCTCTTGCAGGGCCGGGCGGGTCAGGCCGACAAGGTTCATCTTGCCGTCTTCCCGCAGCTTGCGCGGCAGGGTCAGAACGTCTTGCGTGATGGGCGCGGTGGCGGTCATGGCGGATCTTTCGGACAGGGCAGACCGCTACATAGCGCCTCACAGCAGCTTTGAAAAGTATCCACAGGCCAAAGCCCCCGAACCTGTGTGCGGGGGCGACAGTGTCAAGGGCCGGGATACGGGATCAGCCGCCGCAGCGGGTCATCGCGTCGTCGTAAGCGGCGGTAAAGCCGATCAACGAGAAGGTGTCCTTGGTGGTGGTGCCGCGCGACGACCGTCCGGTGATCACCGCTTCCACGCCGCGCTTCAAGGCGGTGGCGATGCGGCGATCATCCTCGGGCGTCGCCGCCCAGGCCATTTCGCCATCTGTGAACAGTTCGAATTTCGAATCACCCACCTGCATGGCCACGGTTGACCCCGGCGCGAAAGGATAGCCGCCCTGGAAGGACACCTCGCCCAGCTTCTCGCTGCCCGGCCAGAACGACACGAACATGTAGATGTCGCCGCGGCGCACCGCCACGACACGCCCGTCACGCGTGTTCACCGTTTCCTTGGGGGCCGAGACAACCCAGCACTGCTTGGGATCTTCCTCGGCAAAAATGCTCCAGTCCGACTTCGCCGCCACGCGCGTGGCTTCGTTCTGCGCCATGGCCATGCTCGCGGCCATACACAGGACCGCCGCCAGACCTGACCGGATCGCTGCGTTCATCACCCTTCGCCTCCAGCACTCTGCTTCGCACGGCACCCTCCTCGCCAGTTTTCCCGGCCTCAGGGCTCCGTATCCTCGGTCGCCAGCTTATCGAAAAGCCCACGGACCCGAAAGGGCAATCGCGGGGATGTGAGCCAGTCTCAGCCGACAAATTCCGACCGGGCCACGCCCTGCATATAGAGCAGCGCCGTCAGATCGCCATGGTTGACCCGCAGGTCGCATTGCGCGGCGACCGAGGGCTTCGCATGCAGCGCCACCCCGGCACCGGCACGGCCCAGCATTCCCAGGTCGTTTGCCCCGTCGCCCACGGCCAAAACCTGCGCTTCCGACAGGCCCAGACGGGCGGTGATTTCCTCCAGCGCGGTGATCTTGGCCTCGCGCCCCAGGATCGGCTGCACCGGTACGCCGGTCAGCTTGCCCCCGGCCATGCCCAGTACATTGGCGCGATGCTCGTCAAAACCCAGATCGGCGGCGACCTTTTCCGTAAACGCCGTAAACCCGCCCGACACCAGCGCCGCATAAGCCCCGCGCGCCTTCATCGTCGCCACCAGTGCCTTGCCGCCCGCGGCCAGAGTGATGCGATCCGCATAGACCCGGTCGACAATGGCCGCGTCCAGCCCGGTCAGCAGACCCAGCCGCTCGGTCAGCGCGCCGTCGAAATCCAGCTCGCCATTCATCGCCCGCGCGGTGATCTCGCTGACCCGGTCGCCGACCCCGGCCAGATCGGCCAGTTCGTCGATGCATTCCTGATCGATCATGGTGCTGTCCATATCCGCCAGCAGCATCTTCTTCTCGCGCCCCGCCAGGGGCTGGCCCAGCATGTCGATGCCGCGTGTCTGAAGATCTTCCCAGACCTGCCAGAAATTCTCGGGCAAGACCGATACCGTGAACTCCGCCGCCTCGCCTTCCGCCAGCCAGCGCGCCTCGCCGCCGCCCCAGGCATCGCGCAGCGCCTCGACCGTGGCGCGATCCAGCGCCGGTGCAGCGGGAGAGGTCAGAAGGGTGACAACTTGCATCGAAACGGCTCCATCCTTGGCTTGCCGCGCCATAGATCACGCGCGGCCGCAGCAGGCCAGAGGCCGGGCGGCCCAATTCGCAGAACTGTGGTGAATTGACGGCCTTTGCCCCGCCCCTGCCGGCACCAGTGCACGGCCGACACATCCGCGAGAAAATTGAGCATGAAACTTTAGTACTATTGCGTGCGCAAACATTTTAATTTAATTATCTAACATATCAGTCGCAAACTGGAGGTCTCCATGCCGATCCCGCGCATCACCTACGAAGCTCTGGTCAAGATCTGGGGCGAACGCCTCACCAGCACCTTCTACTCGCCCGTCAGCATCGTTCGTCGCTGAACCGCGCGGGCCGCGCGTCGGCCCGTGACCTTGCGCCGCCTGACACAGCGCCTGCGGCTGTCGTACCCCTGTCTTGATTGCGCTAACGGCGCCGGAACAGGGGACCTGCCATGAAATTGGGAATTGTCGGCGCGGGAATGGTGGGATCCACCACAGCCTATGCCGTGGCCCTGATGGGCCATGTGTCCGAAATTGTCCTGGTCGATCGGAACGCAGGCCTTGCGCGTGCGCAGGCCGACGACATCGCCCACGCCATGCCCTTTGCCGCAGCCACGCAGGTGCGGTCCGGGACCTACGCCGATCTGGCCGGCGCCTCTGTCATCATCATCGCCGCCGGCGTGTCGCAGAAACCCGGCGAAACACGTCTGGATCTGCTCGGCCGCAATGCCGCCGTGTTTCGCGCCGTTCTGTCCGAAACCATGACCGTCGCACCGCAGGCGATCCTGCTGGTGGCCACCAACCCGGTGGACGTGATGACCGGCATCACCGCGCGCCTGACCGGCCTGCCGCCCGCCCGCATCATCGGCTCCGGCACCATGCTCGACAGCGCCCGCTTCCGCGATCTTCTGGCCCGCGCCCTGAATGTGGCGCCGCGCTCGGTCCATGCCTATGTGCTGGGCGAACATGGCGACAGCGAGGTTCTGGCCTGGTCCTCGGCCCGCGTCGGCGCCCTGACGCTGGATGCTGCCGCCACCCAGACCGGCCGCCCTCTGACCGAGAACATCCGCACCGAGATTGACACCGGCGTCCGTCGCGCCGCCTATGCCATCATCGAAGGCAAGGGCGCGACCTATCACGGCATCGGCGCGGCACTGGCCCGGCTGGTGGCCGCGATCAACGGCAACGAACGCTCGGTGCATTCCGTGTCCACCATGACCGCGCAGATCGTCGGCGTCCGCGATGTGCCCCTGTCCCTGCCCCGCGTTCTGGGCCGTGACGGGGTCGAGGCCGAACTGGTGCCCGACCTGAACGCAAGCGAACAGTCCGCCCTGGCCAACAGCGCCCGCCTGCTGAAACAGACGCTGGAGGCCGTGCCGCTGCAACCGCTGTAAGGCGCTACTGCGCGTCAGGCAGCGGCGGCAGGGTCCGAAGGTACATCACGATGGCATCCAGATCGGCTTCGCTCATCCGCGCGTAAAAGGGATAGCCCATGGGCGGCTTCATCGGCGTCCCGTCGGGCTTCACCCCCTGCGCGATCATCGCCTTGATCTCGGCATCGCTGTAATTGGCCAGGCCATCCGCATGGCTGGTCAGATTGGCCGCCACCGCGCGCCCCCAGGGCCCTTCCCAGGCATGGCCACCGCCGCCAAGGTTGCCCGCGATATCCGGACGGCCGTCCTTCAACGAATGGCATTCGATACAATGGGCCACCGGCCCCGCCAGATAGGCACCGTACTCCACCGACACCCCCGGTACCCTGTCCGCGACGCTGTCGATCGGCGGCCCATAGGCGGGCGGCAAATCGAAAGGGTATTCAGTGGCAACGAACGGTGTTTCGACCGGCGCCAGCGTGCGGACATAGGCCACGATGGCGGCCAGATCCGAATCGCCAATGCCTCGGTAGAGGCCGATGGGCATCGGCGGCCCGATCACCGATCCGTCGGGCCGGATGCCCTCGCGGATCGCGCGGCCCAGTTCCGCATCGCTCCAATTCGCGATCCGGCCGGCCGGGGTGATGTTCGGTGCCTGCGCCACGAACCCATGCTCGGGAATCGCCGCGCCTCCATAGGCCGGTGCCCCCGGCATCGGCGCGGTGTGACAGTTGCCGCAGGCCGCCGGCCCCTCGACAAGATAGGCACCGCGCTCCACCGCCGTCTCTGCCATCACCCCCGACACCGGCAAAATCACCCCCAGAACTCCTAAAAATTGCTTCAACATCTCCTGTTTTCCCCCGTTTGACAGGGGTCTACCCTATCACGGAACCGCCACCTTACCTAAGGGCAGGGAACCCGTCCCGCACGGCCAAGGCGTCGAAACCGCCGCAGGACCTAAATCGCGCTTGCAAGACCGATCCCGCCTCTTCTATACGCGGCGGTGGGACACCCCTCCCCAACGAGGGGCAGATATCTGCAAGGATACCAGCAATGGTCAAACCGACTCCGGCAACGCGCCCGGCCAATCCGCGTTTTTCTTCGGGCCCCTGCGCGAAGAATCCTGACTTTACCCTCGACGCCCTGAAAGATGCCCCGCTGGGCCGCTCGCACCGTGCCGCCATCGGCAAGGCGAAGCTGAAAGAGGCGATCGAAACCACCCGCGAGATCCTCGGCATCCCCGCCGACTACAAGATCGGCATCGTGCCCGCCTCCGACACCGGCGCCATGGAAATGGCCATGTGGTCGCTGCTGGGCGAACGCCCGGTGCAGATGGTGGCCTGGGAAAGCTTCGGCGCGGGCTGGGTCACCGATGTGGTCAAGCAACTCAAGATCGAGGCCACTACCCATCTTGCCGACTACGGCGAAATCGTGGACATGGCCGCGCTGGACTATGATCAGGACGTGGTCTTCACCTGGAACGGCACCACCTCGGGCGTGCGCCTGCCTTCGGGCGACGTGATCCCCGCGGACCGTGACGGCCTGACCCTCTGCGATGCCACCTCGGCTTGTTTCGCGATGGACCTGCCCTGGGACAAGCTCGACGTCACCACGTTCTCCTGGCAGAAGGTGGTGGGCGGCGAAGCGGCCCACGGCATGCTGATCCTCAGCCCGCGCGCGGTGGACCGGCTCGAAAGCTACACCCCCGCCTGGCCGCTGCCCAAGATCTTCCGCCTGACCAAGGGCGGCAAGCTGATCGACGGCATCTTTACCGGCGCCACCATCAACACCCCCTCGATGCTCTGCGTCGAAGACTACCTTGTGGCCCTGAACTGGGCGAAATCCGTGGGCGGGCTGAAGGGCCTGATCGCCCGCGCCGAGGCCAATTTCGCCGCCATCGACGATTTCGTTTCCACCCGCGACTGGATCGACTTCCTGGCCACCGACCCGGCCACCCGCTCGACCACCAGCGTCTGCCTGAAGTTCACCAATCCGGCCATCGCCGACACCGCGGCCTTCGCCAAGGCGGTGACCAAGCGGCTTGAAGCGGAAAACGCGGGCCTCGATCTGGGCGCCTATCGCGATGCCCCGGCGGGCCTGCGCATCTGGTGCGGCGGCACGGTGGAAACCGCCGATGTGGCCGCCCTGATGCCCTGGATCGAATGGGCCTATGAAGCAGAACTCGCGGCGCTCTCCGAAGCCGCCTGATCTTCTTCTTGGTTGAAATACTCCGGGGGTCCGGGGGCAGCGCCCCCGGTCCCGCCCTCTCCCCCTGATCCCGCGGCCATCCCCGACGGTTTCGCCTGCCATACACCGGCCAGACGCGCGCCAGACGGTTTCCAGCCACCGAAAATTCATGAAGGACCGCCCCATGGCACCCAAAGTTCTCGTCTCCGACAAGCTCAGCGAAACCGCCGTCCAGATCTTCCGTGACCGCGGCATCGAGGTCGACTTCGAACCCGGCCTCGGCAAGGACAAGGAGCGTCTGCTCGACGTCATCGGCCAGTATGACGGCCTCGCCATCCGCTCGGCCACCAAGGTCACCGAGAAGGTTCTCGCAGCCGCCACCAACCTCAAGGTCGTGGGCCGCGCCGGCATCGGCGTCGACAATGTCGACATCCCGGTCGCTTCGAAGAAAGGCGTGATCGTGATGAACACGCCCTTCGGCAACATGATCACCACCGCCGAACATGCCATCGCGATGATGTTCGCTGTGGCTCGCCAGATCCCCGAGGCCAGCGCCTCGACCCATGCCGGCAAATGGGAAAAGTCCAAGTTCATGGGCGTCGAGCTGACCGGCAAGACCCTGGGTGTGATCGGCGCCGGCAACATCGGCGGCATCGTCTGCGACCGCGCCGTCGGCCTGAAGATGAAGGTCATCGCCTATGATCCCTTCCTGGGCGACGAACGCGCCAAGAAACTGGGCGTCACCAAGGTCGACCTTGATGAGCTGCTGGCCCGTGCCGATTTCATCACCCTGCACGTGCCGAAAACCGAAAAGACCGCCAACATCCTGTCGCGCGAAGCCATCGCCAAGACCAAGAAGGGCGTGCGCATCATCAACTGTGCCCGCGGCGGTCTGGTAGACGAGGAAGCTCTCGCCGAAGCCCTGAAGTCGGGCCATGTGGCCGGGGCGGCCTTCGACGTGTTCTCGGTGGAACCGGCAACCGACAACCCGCTCTTCAACCTGCCCAATGTGGTCTGCACCCCGCACCTGGGCGCGGCCACCACCGAGGCGCAGGAAAATGTCGCCCTGCAGGTGGCCGAGCAGATGGCCGACTACCTGCTGACCGGTGCCGTGCAGAACGCGCTGAACATGCCGTCGGTCACCGCCGAGGAAGCTGCGATCATGGGCCCCTGGGTCAAGCTGGCCGAGGATCTGGGCGCTTTCGTCGGCCAGATCTCGGACGAACCGGTCAAGGCAATCAACATCCTGTATGACGGCCGCGTTGCGGAAATGAACCTCGACGCGCTGAACTGCGCCGCGATCGCCGGTTTCATGAAAGCCACCAACCCCGATGTGAACATGGTCTCCGCGCCCGTCATCGCCGAAGAGCGCGGCATCCAGATCTCGCGCACCATGCAGAAGAAGTCGGGCGTCTTCGATGCCTATATCAAGCTGACCATCGAGACCGAGGAAAAGACCCGCACCATCGCCGGCACCGTGTTCAGCGACGGCAAGCCGCGCTTCATCCAGATCAAGGGCATCAACATCGACGCCGAAGTGGGCGAGCACATGCTTTACACCACCAACAACGATGTGGCCGGGATCATCGGCACGCTGGGCAAGACGCTGGGCGAGAACAACGTCAACATCGCCAACTTCACCCTGGGCCGGACCGAGGCCGGCGGCGATGCCATCGCGCTGCTGTATCTTGACGATCAGCCGCCCGTGGAAGTCCTGGACAAGCTGACCGCCACCGGCATGTTCCAGCAGGTCCGCCCGCTGCACTTCACTTCGGCCTGATCCAAGGCCCCCGCGACCTGATCGCAAGCGCCCCGGCACCACCGCCGGGGCGCTTTTTTCATGCCCCGAACCCGGCCGGGACACCGCCCGTAGAGATGTGCGTCACATGTGCCTCTGCGGCAACTCGCGGCTTGTGGCAGGCCTCTGGACATGGTCCGTGTTTCGCATGTGCAAACTGTCCACATCGCTGGCACGGGCCCCCTGGGCCCCGGCGCCGCCCGCCCGGCCTGCCAAGGGCCGCGTCGGATTGTGGGGTTTGCCGGGTCTGACCCTGCACAGGCTGGCCTTGCCCGACTGGAAAGCCCCGGCCCTGCGCATCGCGGTGCTGGCCGATCCGCACGTCTGCCGCCCCTGGGTATCGCCCGAGCGGATCGCGCAGATCGTGGACTACACCAACACGCTGGACGCCGACCTGATCGTGCTGGCAGGCGACCTGCTGCCCGACCGCAAGATGATGTGCGACCACCTGGTTGCCGATAAAATCGTGCCGCTGTTCAAGCCGCTGACCGCGCCGCTGGGTGTCCATGCGATCATGGGCAACCATGACCGCGAAGACTGCCCGCAAGATCGCGCCAGCAAGGGCCAGGTCAACAGCATCATCCAGGCTTTCGCCGACAACGACATGCCGCTTGTCCGCAACGATGCGGTCGAGCTTGCCCATTCCGGATGTCCTTTCTGGCTTGTTTCCCTCGACACGCAACGCGGTCGGGGCAAGCGGCGGATGGGATATGCGGATGCCGAGGCCGCCTTTTCAAAAGTCCCTCAAGGCGCGCCCTCGATCCTGCTGGCCCATGAGCCCGATTACTTTGCAGCGGGTGACCCCCGGCCCATGCTGCAGATCAGCGGGCATACTCATGGCGGCCAGTTCACGGTGTTCGGGCGACGCCCCGCAACACCATCCCGATATGGCGATCGTTACGCGATCGGTCATATTGTCGAAGAGGAGCGGCACCTGATCGTGTCAGCAGGCCTGGGTTATTCCGGCTTCCCGTTCCGCTTCGGCGTGCCACCCGAGATCACCTTGATCGAGGTATTTTCACCAATGGACCCAAGGGGGAATTCCTGATGTCCGATATCGTAATTCTGGATGGCGCACGTACCGCCATCGGCACTTTCGGCGGCAGCCTGGCCAACACTCCGGCCACCACGCTCGGCGCTACCGCGGCCAAGGCCGCAATCGAACGCTCTGGCGTTGCACCCGAGAAGATCGGCCATGTTGTCATGGGCCACGTCATCAACGCCGAACCGCGGGACATGTACCTGTCACGCGTCACCGCGATGGAAGCGGGCATTCCGCAAGAAACCCCGGCCCTGAACGTGAACCGCCTGTGCGGCTCGGGCATGCAGGCCGCCATTTCGGTGATCCAGTCGCTGGCGCTTGGCGATGCCGACTTCGGCCTGGCCGGTGGCGCCGAGAACATGTCGCGCGGCCCGTATGTTCTGCCCGCAGCACGCTGGGGTCAGAAGATGGGTGACACCACCGCCGTCGACATGATGGTCGGCACCCTGACCTGCCCCTTCGGCACCGGTCACATGGGCGTCACCGCCGAAAACGTGGCTGCCGAGAACCAGATCACCCGCGAAGAGCAGGACGCCTTCGCGCTGGAAAGCCAGGAGCGCGCCGCCAAGGCCATTGCCGAGGGCCGTTTCGAAAGCCAGATCGTGCCGGTGCAGGTCAAGGTGAAGCGCGACATGGTCGACTTCGCCACCGACGAGCATCCCAAGGGCACCACGCTTGAAAAACTGGGCGGCCTGCGCGCCGTGTTCAAGAAGGACGGATCGGTCACCGCCGGCAACGCTTCGGGTATCAACGACGGGGCTGCCGCCATCGTTCTGGCCCGTGCCGATGCCGCCGAAGCCGCCGGCCTGAAACCGAAAGCCAAGATCCTGGGCTATGCCCATGCGGGCGTGCGTCCCGAGGTCATGGGCATCGGCCCGGTGCCTGCCGTGCAGAAACTGCTGGAGAAAACCGGCCTGACCGCCGACGACTTCGACGTGATCGAAAGCAACGAGGCCTTCGCGGCTCAGGCTCTGGCCGTGACCAAGGGTCTGGGCTTCGATCCGGCCAAGGTGAACCCCAATGGCGGCGCCATTGCCCTGGGTCACCCGGTCGGCGCCACCGGGGCCATCCTGATCGTCAAGGCGCTGTACGAACTTGAGCGGACCGGCGGCAAACGCGCGCTGTGCACCATGTGCATCGGCGGCGGACAGGGCATCGCGATCGCCTTCGAACGCCTCTAAAACCCTCTGAGTCCGGGCCGTGTTCAGGCTCTGTTCACCTTCCTGCTCCACGATCATCGCTGGTTGATGGAACGAGTGAAGCATGACGGAACAAGGCGGCCCGGACTTATCCGCGCTTCTGGCGCAGGAACGGCGTGCGCGTCTGGCCGCCGAACGGCTGCTGGAGCACAAGAGCAAGGAATTGTTCTCGGCCAATCGCCAGCTTTCGGAACATGCCCGCAAACTGTCGGACGAGGTGGTTGTCAAAAGCGCCGAGGCGCAGACCTATCGCACAGAGGCCGAGGAACTGAAGGGTGAAAACACCCAGGTTCGCGCCGATCTTCAGAAGGCCAACAAGCAGGCGGACAAGGCCGAACGGCGGCTTTGGGAAGCCCTGGAAACCATCCAGGACGGTTTTGCCGTGTTCAACGCGCGCAACCAGCTGGTGATCGCCAACCGCGCCTATATGGCCATGTTCGACGGGCTGGAATGCATCCGCCCCGGCGCCACCTATCAGGACATTCTTGAGGTCGTGGTCGAAGAGGGGCTGGTCGACATCGGTTTTGAGGACCCCTCGGCCTGGCAGGCCCGGATGGCGGGCCGTTGGCAGCAGGACCGGATCGAGCCGCTGACGGTCAAACTGTGGGACGAACGCTATGTCAAGTTCCTGGACCGGCGTGCTCGCGACGGCGACATGGTCAGCCTGGCCCTGAACATCACCGAAACCATCCGCTACGAGGAAAAGCTGAAAGAGGAACGCACCCGCGCCGAATCCGCCAGCCGCGCGAAATCCGCCTTCCTCGCCAACATGAGTCACGAGATCCGCACCCCGATGAACGGCGTCATCGGCATGGCCGACCTGCTGTGCGACACCGATCTGACCGAGGAACAGCGCCTGTTCGCCGAAACCATCCGCGGCTCGGGCGAGACCCTGCTGGTGATCATCAACGACGTGCTGGACTATTCCAAGATCGAGGCCGAGAAGCTGACGCTGCAGCCCGAACCCTTCGACCTGGAACGCACGATCACCGAGGTGCTGCTGCTGCTGAAGCCTTCGGTGCAAGGAAAGGGGATCGAGCTGATGCTCGATTTCGACATGTTCCTGCCGACCCGCTATGTGGGCGATCCGGGGCGCATCAGGCAGATCCTGACCAACCTTCTGGGCAACGCGGTGAAATTCACCACCGAAGGTCACGTCATGATCCGCGTCACCGGCATCGGGTCTGACGACGGCGCGGACCAGCAGCGGCTGCACATCACGGTCGAGGACACCGGCATCGGCATTCCTGACGACAAGGTCGATCACATCTTCGGCGAATTCAACCAGGTGGAGGACGAGCGCAATCGCAAGTTCGAGGGCACCGGGCTGGGACTGGCCATCACCCAGAAACTGGTGGCGCTGATGGGCGGCGAGATCTGGGTCGATTCGGTCGAGGGCGAAGGTTCCTGCTTCGGCTTTCGCATCACCCTGCCGCTGGACGAAGGCACCGACACCCCCGCGCCGCTGCACAGCACCGATCTGCGCACCGCGCTGGTGATCGACGCGCAGGACATCAACCGCATGATCCTGGACCGCCAGCTGTCGATGATGGGCTTGCGGGTCACCGCCCGACGCTCGGCCGAGGACGCCCTGGCCGATCCGCCCAACAGTTTCGACCTGATCATCAGCGATCACAAGCCGCCGGGCACCGATGGGCTGGCGCTGGCGCAGGCGCTGCGCGACCGGGGCGAACGCGGACCGATTCTGCTGCTGTGCTCGGAACCCGGGCAGTTGGACAGCGATCCAAGGATGCAAGGCGTCACCGCGATCCTGCAAAAGCCGCTGTTGCGTCGCGACCTGTTCCAGAAGATCGGCGACCTTGGGGTGACCCTGCCTGCCGAGACACCCTTGCCGGAACCGCCTGCGCCCGAACCGCCCGCGCAGGCGGACCGCCTGCGGGTTCTGGCGGCCGAGGACAATCGCACCAACCAGCTGGTGTTCCGCAAGATGGTGCAGGATCTGGCCATCGACCTGCAGTTTGCAAACAACGGGCATGAAGCTGTCACCGCCTTTCAGGACTTCCACCCGCATATGATCTTCATGGACATCTCGATGCCCGAGATGGATGGCAAGGAGGCGACGCGCAAGATCCGCGAGATCGAGGCGGACACCGGCGCGCCCCGCACCCCGATCTGTGCCCTGACTGCCCACGCCATGGCCGGCGATGCCGATGAGATCCTGGCGGCGGGCATCGACCACTACCTGACCAAACCGCTGCGCAAGGCCGCCATCTGCGGCAAGATCGAAGAGCTTGCGCCGGTCGGCCTGTCGGTGACAGCAGGCTAGGCGGCCAGCGCCGCGGCCTCGTCGCGCAGGAACACCGGCTTGTCGGGGGTACTGCGCCCGGCATCATAGGCATAGCCGCCGGTGGTGAAATCACGCAAGGCATCCGCGTCGCGCAACCGGTTTTCCACAATGAAGCGCGCCATCGCCCCGCGCGCCTTCTTGGCGTAAAAGCTGACGATCTTGGGGGCGCCGCCGCGCTCCTCCATGAACACCGGCGTGACCACCGGCAGACCCAGCGCCGCCAGATCCACTGCCGAGAAATATTCGACACTGGCGCAATTCACCAAGACCCGGCTGCCCGTCGCCGCGGCTTGCGCCGCCAGCGCCCTTGCGATCCGGTCGCCCCAATAGGCATAGAGCGTCCCGCCCGCGCGGGTTTTCAGGCGTGAGCCCATTTCCAGGCGATAGGGCTGGATGCCGTCAAAGGGGCGCAGCACGCCGTAAAGCCCCGACAGGATCCGCAGATGATCCTGCCCATAAAGCTGCGCATCCGCATCAAGACTGGCCGCGTCCAACCCCTGGTAGGTGTCCCCGGCAAAGGCGTGCATCGCAGGCCGGGTGACGTCAGCCTCGGGCGCAGCCTGAAACGCACGAAACCGGTCGTGGTTTATTGCGGCCAGCTTGGGGCTGATCGACATCAGTTTTTCAAGCTGCGGCTTCGACAGCTTCCCGGCCACCCCGGCCAGATAGATCGCGTCACCCTGAAAATCGGGCGCAGTGGCGACGGGCGCATCGACCGCCGCCCAGTCCAGACGCTTCGCGGGAGAGACCACAACCAGCATCGGCATTCCTTTCCTTCGGCGCCCAGACCGTTCCGGCCCGCCGCGCATCTTCCGTCATTCAGCGGCGTGCAGCAGGGTCAGAAAAGCCGGGCCGAAGCGTTCGGTCTTGGCCGGGCCGATCAGCGCCGCCAGGCGATCCTCATCCGAAGGTCGCGCTGCGGCAACCTTGGCCAACTCTCCCGCCGAACAACTGAGCGGTTTTTCGGTACCCATCGGCCCCCGCAACAGGGCCGCCTGTGCTTCCTGCAACAGATCGAACAGCGGGCCGGAGTCGCGGCCCGCCAGCTTGCGCCGCGCCGGGTGCTGCTCGGCCGGGGCTTCGCCCGCGATCACCTCAAGGAACAGCGCGCCATAGCGTTCCAGCTTCTTCGCGCCGACCCCGTTGACCCGCGCCATGTCATCCAGACTGCGCGGGCGGGTTTCGGCCATTTCGATCAGGGTGCGGTCGGGGAAGATCACATAGGCCGGGACATTGGCGGCCTCGGCCAGCGCCCGCCGCTTGGCCTTCAGCGCCGACAGCAGCGGCGCATCGGCCTCGGACACCAGCGCCTTGACCGCCGGGCGCCGCTCGGCCGTGCGGGCCATGGCATCCTTGCGCAGGGTCACCAGTTGCTCGCCCTTCAGGACCGGGCGCGCGGCCTCGGTCATACGCAGCGCGCCATAGCGTTCGGGGTCCGGGCGCATCAGGTCCAGCCCCATCATCTGCCGGAACAGCGCCTGCCACTGGGGTTTCGAAAACTCCTTGCCCACCCCGAAGGTCGGCAGCCCGTCGTGGCCACGCTCGCGCACCTTGTCGGTCGCCGTGCCGGTCAGGATATCGATCAGATGCCCCGCCCCGAAGCGTTCGTCGGTTCGCAGCGCCGCCGACAGCGCCTTGCGCACCGCATCGGTACCGTCGATCAGCTCGGGCGGACGGTCGCAAAGGTCGCAATTCCCGCAGGCGGTGGACTCCTCTCCGAAATACCCCAGCAGGGTCTTGCGGCGGCACGCGTGCGCCTCGGCCAACCCCAGCAGCGCGTTCAGGCGGCCATGATCGGCGGTGCGGCGGTCGGCGGGCGCGGGGCTTTCGTCGATCTGGGTGCGGCGAAAGCGGATGTCGTCGGCGCCGAAAAGGGTCAGGGTTTCCGCCGGCGCGCCATCGCGCCCGGCGCGGCCGATCTCCTGATAATACGCCTCGATGGACTTGGGCAGATCGGCGTGGGCAACCCAGCGGATATCGGGCTTGTCGATGCCCATGCCGAAGGCGACGGTGGCCACGACGATCAACCCGTCGTCGCGCTGGAACCGGGTTTCGACCAACCGGCGATCCTCGGCCGCCATGCCGCCATGATAGGCGCAGGCCAGATGGCCATCGACCTCCAACGCCCGGGCAAGGCTTTCGGTCTTGGCCCGCGTGCCGCAATAGACAATGCCCGACTGGCCCCGGCGAGCGGCGGCGAACTCCATGATCTGGCGGCGCGGGCTGTCCTTCGGCGCAAAGGCCAGGTGAATGTTCGGGCGGTCGAAGCCGCGCAGGAAGCTGTCCGGGGTGCCGCCGCCGAACAGGCGGGTGACGATCTCGGCGCGGGTTTCGGCATCGGCGGTGGCGGTGAAGGCCGCGACCGGAACCCCCAGTTCGGCGCGCAATTCGCCGATCCGCAGGTAGTCGGGGCGAAAGTCATGGCCCCATTGGCTGACGCAATGCGCCTCGTCCACGGCGATCATCGATACGCCGATCCGGCGCAGCATGGTCTGGGTGCCACTGGCCGCCAGCCGTTCAGGGGCCAGATACAACAGTTTCAGCGAACCGTCGTCCAGCGCCTGAAATACCTCTTCGGTTTCTTCGTCGGTGTTGCCCGAGGTCAGCGCCCCGGCCACCACGCCCGCCTCGCGCAGCGAACGGACCTGGTCGCGCATCAAGGCAATCAGCGGCGAGATCACCACCGTCACCCCGTCCCGGCACAGAGCCGGAAGCTGGAAACACAGGGATTTGCCGCCGCCCGTGGGCATGATCGCCAGCGTGTCGCGCCCGGCGATCACCGCCTCGACAATCTCGCGCTGACCCGGTCGAAATGCGTTGAATCCGAACACCCGCGCCAAAAGCGCGTCAAGCTGCTCGCCTGCCTCGTCTGCCATGCCTCGACCGCTTTGATTGTGGTTGCCGCCACAATCCCACACCACCCCTTGTGGTGCAAGACGGCAGAGGCCGGGAAATCAGTAGAACAGGGCGGCGTTGTTCATCAGGACGATGCGGATAATGTAAATCCCCAGCAGCGCCACCAGCGGCGCCAGGTCCAGCGTGCCCATGTCGGGCAGGATGCGGCGGATCGGGCCATAGATCGGCTCCAGCAGGCGGTTCAGCCCGTACCAGATCTGTCGCACCAGATCCTGCCCCAGATTAAGAACCTGAAAGCTGATCAGCCAGCTCATGATGATATGGGCAATCATGATGAACCAGGCCACATCCAGGATGAGCAGCAGGATTTGCAGTATCGACGTCATGGAAACTTCCTTTGTACGGGCCTGCATGGGAAGTAGGCAATCAGGCCACAAAGGACAAGCCGCAGCCCTCGTGCCGCGACGTTTCCGTTGACGTCAGCCGCGCCCCTGCTCACATCCGGGGCAGGAGGCCCACCATGTATCCATTCCTGCGCATGTCGAAAGAATTCTGGAAGTTCAGAAAGGCACCGCCGCTGGACATCCTCGACACCCACGTCTCGCATCACATCTGCTGGCCCTGGGATCTGGACATGTGGCTAGAGATGAACAACGGCCGCGTGCTGACCCTGTTCGATCTGGGCCGCTTGGTGCTGGCGGGCCGCACCGGGTTTGTCGGCACCCTCCGCCGCGAAGGCTGGATGATGACCGTGGCCGGATCCTCGGTCCGCTATCGCAAACGCGTGCGGGTTTTCGACCGGCTGCGCATGACGTCGCGCTGCGTCGGCTGGGACGAGAAATTCCTCTATCTCGAACACGCCATGTGGAAGGGCACCGAGTGTACCTCGCATGTGCTGATCCGCATGGCGGTCACGGATCGGAACGGGCTGGTGCGCACCGACCGGGTGCTGGCCGCCTTCGATCGCCCGCTGCCAGAGCCGCAGCTGCCCGACTGGGTGCGCGCCTGGGCCGAGGCCGACGCCCTGCGCCCCTGGCCGCCGATGCAGGACACGCCCGCGCATTTGCAGGCGCGCGCCGCCTGACCATTGCGACCCCCGCGCCCGCACGGCATAGTCGCGGCGTGCAGGGGTAACCGAAATGCAGTTTCAGATGAACAGCCGCCGTATCTGGGGCTGGTATTTTTTCGATTGGGCCAGTCAGCCGTATAACACCCTGTTGCTGACCTTCATTTTCGGCCCCTATGTGACCGAACTGGTGGGCGACGGCACCGCCGCGCAATCCGCCTGGGGGTACGGCGTGGGCGCGGCCGGGGTGGTGATTGCCCTGCTGGCCCCGCTGCTGGGCTCTATCGCGGATCGCACCGGGCCCGGCACGCGGATGCTGTTCATCTGGGTGTTTTCAGCCTGCTACGTGATCGGCGCGTGGAGCCTTTGGGCCGCCGCCCCCGACAGTTTCAACCTGTGGATGACATTGGCCTTTTTCGGGCTGGGCCTGTTGGGGATGGAGTTCGCCACCATCTTCACCAACGCGATGCTGCCCGATCTTGCGCCCAAGGGAAAGATCGGCAGGGTGTCGGGCAACGGCTGGGCCTTCGGCTATCTGGGCGGGCTTCTGGCGCTGATTTTCATGCTGGTGTTCCTGGCGGACAATGCCAGCACCGGGAAAACCCTGATCGGGCTGGACCCGCCCTTCGGCCTGGATGCCACGAAACGCGAAGGCACCCGCGCGGTCGGCCCCTTCACCGCGCTGTGGTTCATGGTCTTCATGATCCCCTTTTTCGCCTGGGTGCACGCCCCCAAGCCGCCGCCCATCGCAACGGTGCTGGAAGCGTCACGCGCCGCATGGCCCGACCTGAAAGCAACGCTGCGGGGGTTGCGCCACCGGGCCAGCCTGCGCAACTACCTGATCGCCTCGATGCTGTACCGCGATGCGCTGAACGGGCTGTATTTCTTCGGTGGGGTCTATGCGGCCGGGGTGCTGAACTGGTCGGTGATCGACGTGGGCGTTTTCGGTATCCTGGCGGTGGTCTCGGCCACCGTGGTCGCCTGGATCGGCGGCATGTGCGACGAACGCTTCGGCCCGATGCCGGTGATCGTGGTGTCGATCCTGTGCCTGATCGGCGCGACGCTGGCCGCGATCTTCATTTCGCGCGCCTCGGTCTTCGGCATGGCGGTCGAGTCCAGCAGCCGCCTGCCCGACATCGCCTTTTATGGCGTCGGCGTGGTGATCGGGGCGGCGGGCGGCGCGCTTCAGGCCTCGTCGCGGACGATGATGGTGTTTCAGGCCGAAAAGGGCCACGCCACGCGCGAATTCGGGCTGTATGCGCTGGCCGGCAAGGCGACTTCCTTTGCCGCGCCGATCCTGGTGGCGGTCACCACGGACCTTACCGGCAGCCAGCAACTGGGGATCACACCTTTGCTAGCCCTCTTTATCGGGGGGCTGATCGTGTTAGGCTGGGTCAAAAGCGACGGAGAGCAGTGACCCATGACAGTCATCCGCAAGGCCCTATTGACCGCCTTCCTGATCCCGCTTCTGGCGCTGGCCAGTCCCGCCAGCGCCCAGCAGAAAGCGAATGCCATGTTCGGAACGGCCAAGACGGCCTCTCCGCACAAGCCGCACAGTATCGGCAGCTATGCCAAGGGATGCGCCGCCGGGCTGGAGCAGCTTCCCGAAACCGGCCCCACCTGGCAGGCGATGCGCCTGTCGCGTAACCGCAACTGGGGCCACCCCGAAGCCATCGAGTTCATCGAGCGGCTCAGCGCGCAGGCCGCCAAACAGCCGGGCTGGAAGGGCTTGTATATCGGGGATATCAGCCAGCCGCGCGGCGGGCCCATGATCTCGGGCCACCAAAGCCACCAGATCGGGCTGGACATCGACATCTGGATGCTGCCGGCCAAATCGCTGAACCTCAGCCGCAACCAGCGCGAAAAGCTCAGCTCGATCTCGGTACGGTCCAAGGATCAGCGCCGCGTGAACGGCAACTACACCCCGCAACACGCCGCCATTCTGGAAGCCGCCGCGCGCGATCCGGCGGTGGACCGCATTTTCGTAACCCCGCCGGTGAAAATCCAGCTGTGCCTGGCTTCCTCGCGCAGTGACAAGAAGTGGTTGCAGAAGATCCGGCCCTACTGGGGCCATGACTTTCATTTCCATGTGCGCCTGAAATGTCCCAAGGGCAACAAGGGCTGTGTGACCCAGAAACCCACGGTGAAAGAGCTGTCCAAGGGCGGCAGCGGCTGCGACGACACGCTGAACTGGTGGGTGACCGAGGCACTGTCCCCGACCAAGAAGCCCGGCACAAAACCGGCCAAACCCGCGCCGAAGAAAAAGAACGTGCGCGACTTCACCCTCGCCGACCTTCCCAAACAGTGCCGTTGGATCCTTGCCGCGAATTGAGGGCGCCGCACTTGTCTCGGCACGCCTGAAGGGTCAGACAGGGCCGCAAGCAACCCTGTGACCCTGGACCCTGCATGACCCGAACGCGCCGAAGTTTCCCGCCCCGGTGGCTGCCCGCGCTGGCCGCCGCCGCCCTGCTGCCCGCCGTGGCGCCGGTGCCGCAAGGGGTGCTGATCCCGGTCGGGGAACTGGTGCTCAGCATGCCGAGCGAGCCGCGATTCGGCGGTCTTTCGGCGCTGGAACTGGATCAGGACGGCAACGCCTTCATCAGCCTGTCGGACCGCGCGGTGATGTTTCGCGGCGTGTTGCAGCGCGAGGGCGGCAAGCTGTCGGGCGCGAGCGTCACACCGGCTATCGACCTGACCGACACCAAGGGACGCACGCGGATCAGCCAGGGCGCCGATACCGAAGGGCTGGCGCAGGTGCCGGGCGGGGTTCTGTATTATTCGTCGGAAGCCAAGCACACGGTGGGCATTCTGGATGCCGACACCGGTGTGACGCGCGACCTGCCCCCCGGCGACTGGCTGGAGGTCTTGCAGGAAAACTCGGGCTTCGAAGCGCTGGCGCTGGACCCGCGCAACCGCCCCATCGCCATCCCCGAGCGGTCTGGGGAGTGGGAGCGGCCCTTTCCTGTCTTCCGCTTCGAGAACAAGCGCTGGACCGTGCCCTACACCCTGCGCCGCGACGGCAAATTCCTGCCCGTGGGTGCCGATCTGGGCCCGGACGGGCGTCTGTATCTGCTGGAACGGCACTATGTCCCGATCCTGGGATTTGCCAGCCGCATTCGCAGCTTTGCTTTCACAGCGGACGGCCTGGCCGACGAACAGCTTCTGCTGGAGACGTTTTTCGGCACCCATGACAATCTGGAAGGCCTGGCGGTCTGGGAAGATCGGGCCGGCGACATTCGCCTGACCATGGTGTCGGACGACAACTTTCGATCCGTGCAGCGCACCGAGATCGTCGAGTACCGGCTGCCGGCGCGGTGGCGAGACGGTCTTGATTGTCGCACCAATTGCGGCTAGATGGCCCCGTTCGCCTTGGCGAGCCAAGTCTCCGCTACCTTGCAAAAACGGATCAGATAGATGACTCCTCGCGTGCTTCCCGGCATTGCCGCCATGGCGGCCATCGTCGTTGCCTCCAACATTCTGGTGCAGTTCCTGTTCGGCCAATGGCTGACATGGGGCGCCTTTACCTATCCGCTGGCCTTCCTTGTGACCGACGTGATGAATCGCGTCTATGGTCCCGGCCCGGCCCGCAAGGTGGTTCTGGCCGGGTTCGTTGTCGGCATCGCCTGTTCGCTGATCGGCACGCAGATCCACGGCGAGTTCGGACCGCTGGTCACCCTGCGCATCGCACTGGCCTCGGGCACCGCCTTCCTGACCGCGCAACTGCTGGACGTGGCCATCTTCGACCGCCTGCGCGGCGGCAAATGGTGGCGTGCACCGCTGGCTTCGTCGCTTCTGGGATCCAGCCTGGATACCGCTTTGTTCTTCACCATCGCCTTTTCCGCCAGCCTGGTGTTCCTGGAACCCGGAAATGATGTGTCTTGGGCCAATGAAGCCCTGCCGCTGCTGGGTGTGGGCCCGATGGTGCCGCTGTGGGTGTCTCTGGCCGTGGCCGACTGGATGGTGAAACTGTCCCTGGCGCTGCTTGCGCTGGTGCCGTTTCGTGCCATCGTGGCCCGCCTGTCCGCGCACCCGGCCTGAGCCGTCCGGTTCACCTTCCCCGACGCACCGCGAGATTTTGCTTTGACATTTTCGCGGTTCGTGGCACGCTTTCCCTCAACGGAAACAAGCGGAAGGAGGTGATCCAGTGTCAAGAGAGGTATTGGAGAGAGGTGTGAATTCCGGTTTCGGGGGCAAGCCCGACAAAGTGTCGTAAGGCGTAACACCCACCGGCCGGGGATGAAGATCCATTTCACCCCCTCCTTTCAGTCTCGAAGGGTCGCCCAAGGGCGGCCCTTTTCGTAACGGTCCACAGGTCATGATTGAGATTTCACCCGACATCACCCTGCAAGACTGGGAGTTCACCGAGAACTTCACCCGCGCCTCGGGTCCGGGGGGGCAGAATGTGAACAAGGTGTCCACCGCCGTCGAACTGCGGTTCGAAGCCGCCCGAAGCCCGCATCTTGCCGCCCCGGTCAAGACCCGGTTGCGCCGCCTGGCCGGACGCCGCTGGACCGACGATGGCGCGCTGATTCTGCGGGTCGAGGACACCCGCAGCCAGGCCCGCAATCGCGAGATTGCCCGCGAACGGCTGGCCGATCTGGTGCGCAAGGCGCTGGTCGCGCCCAAACGGCGGCGTCCGACAAAACCCACCAAAGGCTCTATCCGGCGGCGGCTGGAAGCCAAGACCCAGCGCGGGCAGGTGAAATCCCTGCGTGGAAAGGTGGCGCCCGATGAATAGGCGCACAGTGCGCTTGGATTGTCCGGGGATGCGCCATGTATGACGCCGCATTCGCCCAGGATGTGGCCACCGCCTGGCAGGTCGAGGCACAAGCGCCGCTGGTGACTTCCCCCGGATCTGGGCGCGTATTCGAAATCCGACTGACACCCCGGCTGTCCGCCCGGCTGAAATTCTATCCCAAGGCGCAGGCCGAACGGGTCGCCGCCCGGGCCCGCTGGCAAGAGGCGCTGGCCGACACCGGATTTGCCTGCCCGTGGCCGCAGCGCACCCGCAACGGCGACCTTGTCGTCCATTTGAAACAGACCCCATCGGTGGCCGTGATGGAACAGGCCATTCAGGGCCAACCGGTGCAGATCCCCGAGGATCCCGATGCCGCGCTAAAAACCTATGGAAAGCTGGCGGCATTGCTGGCGGATTTCCACCTGACCGCCGAATCCATCGCGCCCTTGCCATTCCCGGCAAAACCGGACCCCGATCGCCAATACAATCCAGATGCGGCCATCGCCTATTTCGAAGATCTCGGCCAAACCGAAGTCGCACAATTGCTGTGCCGCATCGCCGGCGAGTTACAAAATGCCAGTGATGACACAAACGTTCGCCTTGGCAATCTGAACCTGTCCGAAACGCTGGACTCGCATGACACGCTCTATCTGACGGATATGGATGCCGCCGGAACGGGTGATCCGATCCGGGATCTGAGTCAGATACTGGCCCTTGAAAACGATCCGGATCGCCTGGGCCCGGTATTCGAGGTCTTATGCCAATCCTATGAAAGTGGCGGAATTCTGCTGAAGGATCGCGACAAGGTGTCGATTCTGTGCGGCGCTATCGGCCACAATGTTGATATTTTTCAACGCGGCGGATGCGACAACCCGATTGATCAGACCCAACCAGCCGCCCGCATTCTGGCCGCAAGTGCATTGCTTTCAAGCCTTTAGATCAAGGCTCTTCCCGATCCATTTGAAAATTCCGATTAAACGCGGGATTCATTGTATTGTGGAAAACAACACCAATGTATCTAACTAGTACCTTGCCAAACTCCAATTCACTCCTGTAATTGAAGTGATCCTGAAAACAGAAGGCTGACACATGGATATCGATCTGAGCGAACTTTCTCTGGCAGAACTGAAATCGCTGCACACCAAGGTGGGACGGGCGATTGAGACGTTCGAAGAACGTCGCCGCAAGGAAGCATTCGCTGCGGCTGAAGCCACGGTGCGGGAATTCGGATTTTCCCTCAACGAAGTCGTGGATCACGCCAAGAAATCGGGCGTCAGCCGTCCGGCAAAATACCGTCACCCGGAAAACCCGGACCTGACGTGGAGTGGCCGTGGCCGCCAGCCGCAGTGGTTCAAGGATGCCATCGACGGCGGCGCTTCGGCTGATGATCTTCTGATCGCCTGATCGCGGTCAGACCACGACCGCGCGCGGCTTCTGTAGACCGACGTTGAACACGCGTTTATAGCGCGCTACCTCCTCCGCCGGTCCCATTGCCTTGTTGGGATTGTCGCTCAACTTCACTGTTGGGCGGCCATCCGCACTGACCGCCTTGCACACCAGCGAGAACGGCGCCAGCGCGTCGTCGGCCACCAGGCCGCGGAAGTCGTTGGTCAGCAGGGTGCCCCAGCCAAAGGACACCCGGACCCGCCCGCGAAACCGGGCCTGAAGTTCCAGCATCTTGTCCACGTCCAGACCATCCGAGAAGATCACCAGCTTCTGTCGCGGATCCTCGCCGCGTTCCTTCCACCAGTCGATGGCCGTTTCCGCACCGCCCGCCGGATCGCCGCTGTCAATGCGGATCCCGGTCCAGCCCGCCAGCCAGTCGGGCGCCTCTTTCAGGAATCCCTCGGTGCCATAGGTATCTGGCAGGATGATCCGAAGATTGCCTTCGTGTTCTTCGTGCCAATCCGCCAGAACCCGATAGGGGGCTTGCCGCAATTCCTCGTCCGTATCGGCCAAGGCGCTGTAAACCATGGGCAGTTCATGGGCATTCGTGCCGATCGCCTCCAGTTCGCGGCGCATGGCGATCAGGCAGTTCGAAGTGCCGACAAAGCGGTCTCCCAGCCCTTCCCGCATGGCCCGCACGCACCAATCCTGCCAAAGAAAGGAATGCCGGCGCCGGGTCCCGAAATCGGCAATCCGCAGATCCGGCTCGGGCCGCAACTGTTCCACCTTTTCCCACAGCTTTGTCATGGCCCGCGCATAGAGCACCTGCAATTCGAAGCGATCCATGGCATTCAGAACCGCCCGTCCGCGCAATTCCATCAGCACGGAAAGCGCCGGGATTTCCCACAGCATGACTTCGGGCCAACGGCCTTCGAAGGTCAGCTCGTACTGCCCGTCGCGCTTTTCCAGGTGATAGGGCGGCAGGCGGAAATTCTCGAACCACTCCATGAAATCGGGGCGGAACATCTGGCGCTTGCCATAGAACATGTTGCCGCGCAGCCAGGTGCTTTCGCCGCGGCTCAGCGACAGGCTGCGGATGTGATCCAGCTGTTCGCGCAATTCGCCTTCGTCGATCACATCCGCCAGCCGGATATTCCGGCTGCGATTGATCAGGCTGAATTCCACATGGGTATCAGGCTTGTTGCGAAATACCGACTGGCACATCAGCAGCTTGTAGAAATCGGTGTCGATCAACGAACGGATGATCGGGTCGATCTTCCATTTGTGATTGTAGACGCGCGTGGCGATATCCACCATGGACCGACCCTCCTGTCTCTTGAAATACTAGAGCAATCCTGAGGGGATAGCGCAAGGGGCGTCCCTTGACGTCAGATCAGCGCGACCCCGGCAGCAGCCATCGCAGCACGGGCGCCGGCAAGCGAGCCGTCCAGATCGATGGCCCGGCACAGGTCCTGCCGCACTTCGGCCCTGAACCCGGCTTTCGCCGCATCCACCGCTGAAAACTGCACGCAGAAATCCAGCGCCAGCCCGACGAAGGTCAGCCGCGACGCCCCGCGCGCCCGCAAATACCCGTCCAGCCCGGTCGGCGTGGTGTGATCATTCTCGAAAAATGCCGAATAGCTGTCGATCCCGCGTCGAAATCCTTTGCGCACGATCATCTGCGCCCGGTCGGCATCCAGATCCGGGTGAAACGCCGCGCCGCTGCGCCCCTGCACGCAATGATCCGGCCACAGCACCTGCGGCCCATAGGGCATGTCGATCATCTGGAACGGCGCGCGGCCCGGGTGCTGGCTGGCGAAAGACGCATGATCCGCCGGGTGCCAGTCCTGCGACAGCACCACCACCGGAAACTCGGCCATCAGCGCATTGATCGGCGCCACGACCTCTGACCCGCCGGACACGGCAAGTGCGCCGCCCTCGCAGAAATCATTTTGCACGTCGATCACGATCAGGGCGTCGGTGCTGGGGCGCATGGCAGGTGTTTCCATCTTCGCAAGATTGGCGACGTCGAAGGCGCCGCCAGCGGTTTACATCGTCGTGAACTCGTACAACGAGCCTTCGTCGTCAACCGAGCACTTGATCTGCTTGCCCTTGACTGAAACGACATAGTGCTTTCGCTCTGAGATATCGACGTTGATCAGGTCGGCGCTGGTTTCATCGAAGCTGACGTTGTTCCGCGCTGCGGCCGTTTCGCGGCAGGTGAACGCACCGGGGTCTTCGATGACAGCCGCGGTTTCGGTCGCACTACACCCGGACAGCGCGGCCAGACCGCCAAGAACCGGGAGAATAAGAAGGGGTTGTCGCATCAAGGCTTCCTTGTTGTTTGCCGCGCCAAGGATCATTTGCATTTCGGATGGGGTCAAGGCTATTTCCGGGCAAACCCCGATGCCGGAACGCCCCGATGTACACAATTGCCGCGCTTTACCACTTCACCCCCTTCAAGGATGCCTCTGCGCTGTGCGATCCACTGCGGGCCCTCTGCACCGAGAAGGCCGTCACCGGCTCCCTTCTCATCGCGCCCGAGGGGATCAATGGCACCATTGCCGGGCCGCGCGCCGGAATCGACGCCGTGCTGGCCCATATCCGCGCCCTGCCCGGCTGCGCCGACCTGGACTGGAAGGAAAGCACCGCCAGCGACCAACCCTTCGGCCGCATGAAGGTGCGCCTGAAGCGCGAGATCGTGACCATGGGCCAGCCGCAGGTCGACCCACTGGCCGGCACCGGCCACTACGTGGACCCACGGGACTGGAACGCGCTGATCTCGGCCCCGGACGTGGCGGTCATCGACACCCGCAACGACTATGAAGTCGCCATCGGCACTTTCGAAAACGCCGTCGATCCCGAAACCACCAGCTTTCGCGAGTTTCCAGCCTGGTGGGAGGCCAACAAGGATCGGTTCCACAACAAACGCATCGCCATGTTCTGCACCGGCGGCATCCGCTGCGAGAAATCCACCAATTACCTGCTGGGGGAAGGGGTGGACGACGTCTATCACCTCAAGGGCGGCATCCTGAAATACCTTGAAGAGGTGCCCGCCGAAGACAGCCTCTGGCACGGTGACTGCTTTGTCTTTGACGGGCGGGTCAGTGTCGGCCACGGCCTGAAAGAAGGCCCACACCAGTTGTGCCATGCCTGTCGCCGCCCGATCCTGCCCGAAGATCGCGACCGCCCCGAGTTCGAAGAGGGCGTCTCCTGCCACCAGTGCCTTTCGGAAACGTCCGACTCTGACAAGGCCCGCTTCCGCGAACGCCAGAAGCAGATCGCGCTCGCCAAGGCGCGCGGCGAAAAACACCTGGGCCGCGCCGATACCGCCGATTGACCGGGCCAGTGGGTCGGGGCCAGTGAGTCGGGGCCGGGTCAAGGCCCGAGGCACGAGCGGCCTTGAGGCGGGCGCGACTCGCCCCCACCCTTGCGATGGCCTGTTTGCGGCAGACCTGCCCGCAAACGGCCTCCCAGCACGAACCGCACAGCCGCCAACCAAAACCCTGTTCACCCGTTCCGCGCGCCCGCAGGCGGGGGCAAAGCCCGCGCCAGGCCGGCCCAACGCCTTGCGATCGTCAGGTCGTCCAGGCGGCGGGAGCCTCCCCTTGCCCCTCGCACTATGCGCGCCTGACCGCTATATGAACGCCAACGCGTGCCGATCGAAGGAGTGCCCCCATGCCCACCCCGAAACCCGTTGTCCTGTGCATTCTCGATGGTTGGGGCGCAAATCCTGACCGCACCGCCAACGCCCCAGCCCTCGCCGATACGCCCACCTTCGACCGGATCATGGCCAGTTGTCCCACCGCACAGCTCATTACCCACGGCCCCGATGTCGGCCTGCCCAGCGGCCAGATGGGCAATTCCGAGGTCGGCCACACCAACATCGGCGCGGGCCGGGTTGTCGCCATGGACCTGGGCCAGATCGATCTCGCGGTCGAGGATGGCTCTTTCGCCAGGACCCCCTCCCTGGTCACCTTTGCCGAAACCCTGAAGGCCAGCGGCGGCACCGCGCATCTGATGGGCGTGATCTCGGACGGTGGCGTGCATGGCCACATCGATCATGTGGTCGCGGCCTGCCGAGCCCTCACCGATCTGGGGGTGCCAGTGGCGCTGCATGCCATCACCGATGGCCGCGACGTACCGCCGAAATCCGCCGCCGGGTACATGGCACAGCTTTCTGACGCGCTGCCCGACGGGGCCACCATCGCCACGGTCATCGGCCGCTACTACGCCATGGATCGCGACAACCGGTGGGAACGTATCGCCACTGCTTATGACGCCATGGTGCACGCCAGGGGCAAGGCCGCCCCGGATGCGGTCACCGCCGTCACCCAGTCCTATGACGCGGGCGCCAATGACGAGTTCATCCCGGCCACGGTGATCGGCGATTTCGCCGGTGCCCGCGACGGTGACGGCTTCTTTTGCCTGAACTTCCGCGCCGACCGTGCGCGCGAAATCCTGCGCGCCATCGCCCAACCCGATTTCACCGACTTCGATATCGGCACCCGCCCCGACTGGGCCGCGTTGCTGGGCATGGTGGAATATTCCGACGATCACAACGCGTGGTTCACCACGGTGTTTCCCAAACGCTCGATCATCAACACGCTGGGCGCCTGGGTCGCAAAGCATGGCCGCACCCAGTTCCGCCTGGCCGAGACCGAGAAGTATCCCCATGTGACCTTCTTCCTCAACGGCGGCAAGGAAAGCCCGGAAGTGGGCGAAGAGCGCGCCATGCCGCCCTCGCCCAAGGTCGCCACCTATGATCTTGCCCCGGAAATGTCGGCCGCCGAAGTCACCGCGAAATTCGTCGAGGCGATCGAAGCGGGCTATGATCTGATCGTCACCAATTACGCCAATCCCGACATGGTCGGCCACACCGGCGATCTGGATGCCGCCAAAAAGGCTTGCGAGGCCGTGGACCGGGGCCTGGCCGCCGTCACCGCGGCGCTGGACAAGGCCGGTGGCGCGATGATCGTGACCGCCGATCACGGCAACTGCGAAACCATGGTGGATCCCGAAACCGGCGGCCCGCACACCGCCCATACCATCAACCCGGTGCCGGTGGCCCTGGTCGGCGGCCCGGTCGGCGCGCGGCTGGAAAACGGCCGCCTGGCCGATCTGGCCCCCACCCTGCTGGAGCTGATGGGCCTGCCGCAGCCCGAGGAAATGACCGGCCGCAGCCTGATCCGCCGCGCGTGAGGCGGAAATCCACGGAATTGTGACCCGGGGCGCGGTTGGAACTGGCGCCCCCTTTTGGAATAGGCATTATATGATCCGAAAGGGTTCCCGCAGGGAGCCGGACAGGAAAGGACCGCCCACAGATGAGATCTTTCGTGATGGCCGCGATCGGAGGCACCCTGGCCGGGGCCGTTCTGACCACGCAGGTGGCCGGCCCGCTTCTGGCACAGGAACAAAGTGAAGCGCGCACGGTCTATGAACAACTCGACCTGTTCGGCGACATCTTTGAACGGATCCGCGCGCAATATGTGGAAGAAGTGGATGAAACCGATCTGATCGAAGCGGCGATCAACGGCATGCTCACCTCGCTCGATCCCCATTCCTCCTATCTGTCGCCCGAGGATGCCGATGACATGCGCGTGCAGACCCGCGGCCAGTTTGGCGGGCTGGGCATCGAGGTCACGCAGGAAAACGGCTTTGTCAAGGTGGTCTCGCCCATCGACGACACCCCCGCCGACGAGGCGGGCATCGAAGCCGGCGATTTCATCACCCATGTGGATGGCGAAAGCGTGCTGGGGCTGAACCTTGACGAGGCGGTGGAACTGATGCGCGGGCCGGTCGGCTCCGAGATCATCATCACCGTGGTGCGCGAAGGGCTGGACGAGGCCTTTGACGTGTCGATCACCCGCGACACCATCAAACTGACCGCCGTCCGCGCCCGCACCGAGGGCGACACGGTGGTGCTGCGGATCACCACCTTCAACGACCAGACCTTCCCGAACCTGCAGGAAGGCCTGCAGAACTCGGTCGCGGAACTGGGCGGGATCGACAATGTCTCGGGCATCGTGCTGGACCTGCGCAACAATCCCGGCGGCCTGCTGACCCAGGCGATCCGCGTGTCCGACGCCTTCCTCGATGCGGGCGAGATCGTCTCGACCCGCGGCCGCGACATCCAGGACAGCGAACGCTACAACGCCACCGAAGGCGATCTGGCCGAAGGCAAGCCCCTTGTGGTGCTGATCAACGGCGGTTCGGCCTCGGCGTCCGAGATCGTCGCCGGTGCGTTGCAGGATCATCGCCGCGCCATCGTCGTCGGCACCAAGAGCTTCGGCAAGGGATCGGTCCAGACGGTCATGCCGCTGCGCGGCGACGGTGCCATGCGCCTGACCACCGCGCGCTACTACACCCCGTCGGGCCGGTCGATCCAGGCGCTTGGCGTGTCGCCCGACATCATCGTGGAACAGCCGCCGCGCACGGATGAATTGGACGACCAGACCGAGGACGATGCGCACACCCGCAGCGAAGCCGACCTGCGCGGCTCGCTTGGCAACGACTCGATCAGCGATGACGAGATGCGCCAGTTGGAAGAGGACGAGGCCCGCGCCAAGGCCGCAGCCGACCTGCGCAAGCAGGACTATCAGCTGGCCTATGCCATCGACGTTCTGAATGGACTGGCCGCGCTGAGCACCCGCGCGGATTGATCCGGGGCCGGACACCCGCGCGTGTCGCGCTGCGGGTGTCCGGTTGAAAAACCGCCCTTGGCTTTCGCATCGTGACAATTGGCACGCGGGATCCCGGTGGATGCGGTTGCGCCCATTTGAGTATTTTTTCCAAGAAGAAATTGCCATGCCGCGCCCTTGCCCGTGGTCTGTGGGGGTCGCTCGTTTGCCAAAGATCGCTCTTGCGGCCCGATACTGGTTTCAACCGACTTGCCGCCCCATGCGCGGCGCAGCATAGTCCGGCCATGATCGCACCCCTGCCCTTGACGCTGTCCCTGCCCGACGAGGAGGCTACCGCCCGCCTGGCCCGCGCGCTGGCGCCCGAGCTGGGCGCCGGGGACACGCTGGCATTGGCCGGTCCCATCGGCGCCGGGAAGAGCTTTTTCGCCCGCACCCTGATCCGGCACCGGTTGAATGCCGTCGGCAAGGACGAGGATATTCCCTCGCCGACCTTCACGCTTGTCCAGACCTATCAGGCCGGAGATCTGGAGATCTGGCACAGCGATCTCTACCGCCTTTCGACCCCGGACGAATTGTTCGAACTGGGGCTTGAAGAGGCTTTCGAGACCGCGCTGTGCCTGATCGAATGGCCCGACCGGATGGGAGAAGACCTGCCGTCCAGTGCCTTGTTGCTGACCTTCGCGCCGCAAGAGGGTGATCGGCGGGTGGTGACCCTGTCATCGGGGGGCCCGGCCTGGCCTGCGCGGCTGGCGCAGATACTGAAAACAGGCGGGTTTGCAGATGACTGACCGTGTGACGGACTTTCTGCGGGCGGCCGAGTGGCACCTGGCCGCGCGGCAGGCGCTGGCCGGGGACGCCTCCAGCCGCCGCTATGAACGGTTGTGCAAGCCCGACGGCCAGTCTGCCGTGCTGATGATTGCACCGCCGCAGCCGGACGACAGCACGGTTCGTTTCGCCGCCCTTGCGGGACATCTGGTGCGCCACGGGTTGAGCGCCCCGCGGATTCTGGCCGGTCAGCCACAGGACGGTTTGCTTTTACTGGAAGACTTGGGCGCGACCATGTTCGCGCAGGATATCCTTGCCGATCCTGCGCGTGAGACCTCCTTGTACGAGGCCGCCGTCGATCTTCTGGTGGCCCTTCAGACCTGCCCGGTGCCGGATGATGTGCCGCGCTATGGCCCGTCGACACTGGCGGAGATGACCGCGCCTGCCGCAGATTGGTACGTCGGTCTTGGCACCCCGCAACCCGAACTGGCCGCCGGGTTTGCCGCGGCGCTGGACCCGGTTCTGGCCGCGCTTGAGGGCTGGGACACCCCAGTGCTGGTGCATCGCGATTTCCATGCCGAGAACCTGGTCTGGCTGCCGGACCGTACAGGCCCCGCACGGGTCGGGCTGCTGGACTTTCAGGACGCCTTTGCCGGTCTGCCCGCCTATGATCTGGTGTCGCTGCTGGAAGACGCCCGCCGCGATCTGGCCCCAGCGCTTCGCGCCCGGCTGGAGGCGCGGTTTGCTGCCGCCACAGGCACGCCGCCTGATGCGCTGGCCACCGCGCTGGCGGTGCTGGGGGCACAGCGCAACCTGCGCATCCTTGGCATTTTTGCCCGCCTGTGCCTGCATGTGGGCAAGGCGCGCTATGTCGACCTGATCCCGCGCGTCTGGGACCATCTGCAAGGCGATTTGGCCCACCCCGCCCTGCAGGATCTGCGCGCGGCCACGGCGGCCCTGCCCGCCCCGACCCCTGAATTCCTGACCCAGTTGAGAGCCCGATGCGGAACCGTCCCGACGCCGTGATGCTGTTTGCCGCGGGGTTCGGCACCCGCATGGCGCCCCTGACCGACACCCGTCCCAAACCGCTGATCGAGGTCGCGGGCCGGTCCTTGCTGGATCATGCGCTGGCGCTGACCGAAGTGGCAGGCGTGGCGCGCACCGTGGTGAACGCTCACTACAAGACCGAGATGATCGCGGCGCATCTGGACGGGCGCGGCGTAACCGTTCTGCCGGAAATGCCGGAGATCCTGGACACCGGCGGCGGGCTGCGCAACGCGCTGCCGCATCTGGGTTTGGGGCCGGTGTTCACGATGAACACCGATGCGGTCTGGACCGGGCCGAACCCGCTGGAGACCCTGCGCGCGGCCTGGGAGCCGAGCCGCATGTCGGCGCTGCTGTGCCTTGTTCCGGCGGCGCGCGCAACCGGCCACAAGGGCGTGGGGGATTTCAGCCGCGCGCCCGATGGCCAACTGACGCGTGGCGCCGAGTACGTCTATTCCGGGGTGCAGATCCTCGACCCCGCAGGCCTGTCCGACATTCCCGACCGGGTGTTTTCGCTGAACCTGCTGTGGAACCGCTATGGCGCCGAGGGCCGCCTGTTCGGCGTGGTGCATCGCGGCGGCTGGTGCGACGTGGGTTATCCCCAGGCCATTCCGCTGGCCGAGGCAATGCTGGCCGCGCCACCGCAGGTTTTGCCATGACCCGTCGCGTTGCCCCCGGTCTGTATCGCGTGCCGCCGGGCGTGGATTTTCCGGCCGCACTGGTCGCTGGTCTGCGCGCCCGCTATGCCGGGGCACCGCCCGAGGCGCTGGCCCGTGTGACGCTGTATGTGAACACCCGGCGGATGGAGCGGCGGATCACCGCCCTGTTTACCGAAGGCCCGCCCTGTCTGTTGCCCCGCATCAGGTTGGTTGCCGAGCTTGGGCAGACGGCCAGCACTGATTTGCCGCCCGCGATCCCGCCCCTGCGGCGACGGCTGGAGTTGCGCCAGCTGGTCGCCCGCCTGCTGGAGATCGAACCTGACCTTGCCCCGGACAGTGCGGCCTTCGATCTGGCCACCAGCCTGACCGCGCTGCTGGACGAGATGCAAAGCGAAGGCGTGCCCCTGTCCGCCATCGAATCGCTGGATGTCACCGACCAGTCCGGCCATTGGGCGCGCAGCCAGAAGTTCATCGCACTGGCCGGGCAGTTCCTGACGCCCGATGCCGCGGGCGGGATTGACAAGGAGGCCCGGCAGCGGCTGATCGTTGATGGGTTGATCCGGGACTGGCAGCGCACCCCGCCCTTGGAGCCGGTCCTCATCGCAGGCTCGACCGGATCGCGCGGCACCACGGCGCGGCTGATGCAGGCGGTGGTCGATCTGCCCCAAGGCGCGGTGGTGCTGCCGGGGGTCGATCCACATATGCCGCCCGACCTGTGGCGCAGCCTGACCGACCCGGTGGCGCAGCAGGACCACCCGCAATACCGCTTTGCCGCGCTGGCCGAGGCCTTCGGTCATGACCCGGCCACGATCCCCGACTGGGCCGACTGTCCCGCGCCTTCGGAATCGCGCAACCGGCTGGTGTCGCTGGCGCTGCGTCCGGCTCCGGTCACCGATGGCTGGCGTCGCGACGGGCCCGATCTGGGGGATCTGCGGGGTGCGACCGAGGGGCTGACGCTGATCGAGGCCCCCGATCCGCGCGGCGAAGCCAATGCGCTGGCCCTGTGCCTGCGCAAGGCGGTCGAGGACGGGCGCATCGCGGCGCTGATCACGCCCGACCGGATGCTGACGCGGCGGGTGACGGCGGCATTGGCCCGCTGGGGGATCGAGCCAGACGACAGCGCCGGTGCGCCGCTGCGGCAAACAGCACCCGGCCGGTTGATCCGTCATGTCACCGGGCTGGCCGGACAGAAGCTGACCGCCGAGGCCCTGCTGGTGCTGCTGAAACACCCGTTGGTGCATGACGCCGCCGACCGGGGCCAGCACCTGCTGTGGACGCGGGAGCTGGAACTGCACTTGCGCCGCAAGGGGCATGCCTTTCCCGACGCCGAAACCCTGACCGCCTGGGCCGAAACCTATGGCGCGCGACGCGTGCGGGAGGCCGAGGACGTGGCGCTGTGGGTCGGCTGGATCTGTGACACCTGCCTTGGCCATGACAGCCGCGGGACCATGCCGCTGGCCGATCACACCGTTTGGCTTGAAACCCTCGTGACCCGCCTCAGCCTTGGTCCCGGCGCGCCTGATGATGTCCCGGCCCCGGTCTGGGACGAGAACGCGGGCGAGGAAGCCCGCCGGGTGCTGACCGAACTGGCGCAGGAAGCCGAAGCCGGGGGCACGATGGATGCCGGCGAGTTTCACATTCTGGTCAATGCCTTGCTGGGCGGCGAGGTGCGCAGCGCCACCCGGCCCGATCCGCGCGTGATGATCTGGGGTACGCTGGAGGCCCGCGTGCAGGGCGCTGACCTTGTGGTGCTGGCCGGGTTGAACGATGGCAGTTGGCCCGAGCTTCCCGACCCCGATCCATGGCTGAACCGCCGGATGCGGGCGCAGGCGGGACTGCTGCTGCCCGAACGCCGCATCGGCCTGTCGGCACATGATTTCCAGCAAGCTATCGCCGCGCCCGAGGCGATCCTCAGCCGCGCCCGCCGCGATGGCGAGGCCGAAACCGTACCCTCGCGCTGGCTGAACCGGCTGACCAATCTGATGGCGGGTCTACCCGATCAAAACGGGGCCGAGGCCCTGTCCGCGATGCGCGCCCGGGGTGCGGTCTGGGTGGCCATGGCCGCCGCATTGGACCGGCCCGCCGCCCCGGTGCCTGCCGCCCCACGCCCGGCGCCGCGCCCGCCGCTGGATCACCGCCCGCGCGAACTGCCGGTGACCATGGTCGAAACCCTGATCCGTGATCCTTACGCGGTCTATGCCCGCCGAATTCTGGGCCTGCGGCGACTGGACCCGCTGCGCGCCACCGCCGACATGCGCGATCGCGGCATCGTCTTGCACAAGGTGATGGAGGAGGTGGTGCCGCACCTGAAGTCCCTGCCCCCGGCAACCCGGCGCGATGCGATGATGACCGCCGCCGACCGCGCGCTGGCCGAGCTTCCCTGGCCTACGGCGCGGCGGCTGTGGCGCGGGCGGCTGGCCCGCATCGCCGACCGCTTCCTTACCGCCGAGGCCGCACGGCAAGCCGACGCCGACCCGATCCCCGGCGAATGCAAGGGGCGGCTGGAGCTGCCCGAGGCGCGCTTCACCCTGACCGCGCAGGCCGACCGCATCGACCGCGTCGCGGATGGCACGCTGCGGATCTATGACTACAAGACCGGCGCGCCGCCCACCGACAAGGTGCAGAAAGCCTTTGCCAAACAGTTGCTGCTGGAAGTGGCGATTGCCGAAACCGCGGGGTTCGAGGATCTGCCGCCGACCCCGGTGTCACGGGCCGTCTACCTTGGTCTCAATGCCAAGCTGGATGAATCGCCTGCCCCGCTGGACGATCTGCCCACCGCGCAGGTTCTGACGGAACTGGCGCAACTGATCGCGGCCTATGACGATCCCACACAGGGATACACCGCCCAGCCCGCGCCCAAGACCATCACCTATGAAAGCGACTACGCGCATCTGTCGCGCCGGGGCGAATGGGAATTCTCGGACATGCCCGAACCGGAGGACGTGGGATGGTAGCCCCGCTGGACGACGCCACCCGCCGCCAGATCGCGGCCGCCGATCCCATGGCCTCGACCTGGCTGGGGGCCAATGCCGGGTCGGGCAAGACGCGGGTGCTGACCGACCGGGTGGCGCGGCTGTTGCTGGACCAGGTGCCGCCGCAGAACATCCTGTGCCTGACCTATACCAAGGCCGCCGCGAGCGAGATGCAGAACCGCCTGTTCGGCCAGTTGGGGGATTGGGCGATGCTGGACGACGCCACCCTGCGCGCCGAACTGACCCGCAAGGGCGTCACCGGCGCGCTGGACATTGAACGGCTGGACGCCGCCCGGCGGCTGTTCGCGCGGGCCATCGAAACCCCCGGCGGGCTGAAGATCCAGACAATCCACGCCTTTTGCGCGGCCCTGCTGCGGCAGTTCCCGCTGGAAGCCGGGGTGCCGCCGGGGTTTGTCGAACTTGACGACCGCTCGGCCGAGGCGCTGTTTACGGATGTTCTGGACGGGCTGGCCGAGGGCCCCGGTGCCAGGGCCATTGACGCCGTGGCCGCCTATCTGACCGACGACGATCTGCCCGGTCTCGCCCGGCAGGTGCTGTCGCACCGCGAGGGTTTCGCCGCGCCGATGGATCTGTCCGCCTGCCTGACCGCGCTGGATCTGCCCCCGGATTTCAGCGAGGACGCGCTGCTGGCCGAGGTGTTCGACGGTGCCGAGGCCGACCTGCTGGCCACGCTGGTTCGGGTGCTGGAGGCCAAGGGCGGCAACGATGGCAAGGCCGCCGACAAGCTGCGCCCGTTCACGACCGCGCCCGACACGCTGGCCGGGCTGTCGGCGCTGGAGGATGTCCTGCTGACCAAAGCGGGGGCCAAGGTGCCCTTTGGCCCCAAGATCGGGTCTTTCCCCACCAAACCCTCGCAAAAAGTTCTGGGTGACGGGGTGATGGAGGCGCTCAACGACCTGATGGCGCGCGTTGCCGAGGCCCGCCCCCGCCGCCTTGCCCTGGCCGCTGCCCGCAAGTCCGCCGCGCTACATGGTTTTGCCGGGGTCTTCCTGCCGGCGATGGAGGCCCGCAAATCGGCCCGTGGCTGGCTGGATTTCGATGACCTGCTATTGCACGCCCGCGATCTGCTGCGCGATCCGGCGGTGGCGGACTGGGTGCTTTACAAGCTGGATGGCGGCATCGACCATATCCTTGTGGACGAGGCGCAGGACACCAACCCGGTGCAATGGGAGGTGATCGAACTGCTGGCGCGCGAGCTGACCGCAGGCGCCGGGGCGCGCGATGACGTGACCCGGACGATCTTTGTGGTCGGCGACAAGAAACAGTCGATCTATTCGTTTCAGGGCGCCGATCCGGCGGAATTCGACCGGATGCGCGACAAGTTCGCTGCTGCCCTGACTGGTCAGGGTGACGGTCTGCGCGACCAACAGTTGCAGCATTCGTTCCGCTCGGCGGGCGCAATCCTGTCGGCGGTGGATGCCGGGTTCGCGGGCGAACGGGGCGACGGCGTCGGCGGCCCGCCCAGCCATGCGGCATTTTTCGACGCCCTGCCCGGCCGGGTCGATGTCTGGCCACTGGAACCCGCGCCGGAAGCTCAGGACGATGCCGAGTGGTACGATCCGGTGGACAAGCGGTCCGAAACCCATCAGGACGCGCGGCTGGCTGACAAGATCGCCACCGAATTGCGCCGCCTGATCGACGCGGGCGAGACCATCCCCCTGACCAACGGTCAGCGCCGCCCGCTGACCGAGGGCGACGTGATGATCCTGGTGCAGCGGCGCAACGCCCTGTTTCGCGAGATCCTGCGCGCCTGCAAGGACAAGGGGCTTGAAATTGCCGGGGCCGATCGGCTGACCATCACCCGCGAACTGCCGGTGCGCGACCTGCTGGCGCTGCTGGCCTTCCTCGCCCTGCCCGAGGATGATCTGGCGCTGGCCTGCGCGCTGCGTTCGCCGCTGCTGCGCTGGTCCGAAGACGATCTTTATCGGCTTGCACAACCGCGGCGCGGCACGCTTTGGGCCGCCTTGCGCACCGAGCGTACCGGCAGCCCGACCCATGAAATGCTGCGCGACCTGCGCAAACAGGCTGATTTCCTGCGCCCCTATGACCTGCTGGAACGCATCCTGACGCGCCACGGCGGCCGCGAGCGTCTGGTGGCGCGACTGGGCCCGGATTGCGAGGAGTCGATCGATGCCCTGCTGGCCGAGGCACTGGCCTATGAACAGGCTGATGTGCCTAGCCTGACCGGATTTCTGGAATGGATGCGCGCCGACGACGTGGAAATCAAGCGGCAGGCCGAAAGCGCGGGCGGGCGGCTGCGGGTGATGACCGTGCATGGCGCCAAGGGGCTTGAGGCACCGCTGGTCATCCTTCCAGATTGTGGCAAGCGCAAGGCGCCGACGCCCGGCGAGGTGCTGCCCCATGCGGACGGCTGGCCGGCGTGGCTGCCGGCCTCGGGCGACATGCCCGAAGCGCTGGCACAGGCCCGCGATGCCTGGCGCGCCCGGCTGGAGGCCGAGCGGCAGCGCCTTCTGTATGTCGCCATGACCCGCGCCGAAACCTGGCTTTGGGTTTGTGCCGCCGAGAATGGCACCAATTCGAACGCCCTGACCTGGCACGAACAGGTGCAGGACGGTCTAACTGAGCTGGGGGCGCAGTCGTGCGCGTTTCCCACCGGCCCCGGTCTGCGGCTGGAACAGGGCACCTGGACCGAGGGACCGCTGATCACCCCCGTTACAATCCCCGAGGCGCGTATGGGGCTTCCCGGCTGGGCCACCCTGCCCGTGATCCCGGTGGAAGATCGCGTAAAGACCCGCAGCCCGTCGGATCTGGGCGGCACCAAGGCGCTGCCCGGCGACCAGAACCTGGATGAGGAAGCCGCAAAGGCACGCGGAAACGCCCTGCACAAGCTGCTGGAACATCTGCCCGGCCATGCGCCCGCGTCCTGGCCCGCCATGGCCGATCACCTGCTGGGCGAGATCGCGGGTGAAGACCGGGCCGCATTGCTGGCCGAAGCCACAGATGTGCTGACCGCCCCGGCCCTGGCAGAACTGTTCGCGCTCCATCATCTGGCCGAGGTGCCGCTGACCGCCGCCCTGCCCGGCGGTCCACCGCTGTATGGGCTGGTGGATCGGTTGATTGTGGCCGAAGATCACGTTCTGGCGATTGATTTCAAATCCAACCCGCAGGTACCCGACACGCCGCAGGCGGTTCCCGAAGGGCTGTTGCGGCAGATGGGCGCCTATGCCCATGCTTTGCAACAGATTTACCCCGGACGCGAGATCCGTACCGCGATCCTGTGGACCCGTGGCGCCCGCCTGATGCCCTTGCCGGATACGCTGGTTCGGGACGCCTTGCGGCAGGGGCTTGCGGCGCCACCACGGCTTGACGCTGGCGGGCCGGATACCTAGGTTCCGCCTTCAGGAGTTTCAGTGCGCCAAGGAGGACCCCATGGCAACACAAGCAGTAACCGACGCCACCTTTGACACCGAGGTCAAACAGGCCGACCTGCCCGTCGTCGTCGACTTCTGGGCCGAATGGTGCGGCCCCTGCAAGCAGATCGGCCCGGCGCTGGAAGAGCTGTCGGTCGAGCTGGATGGCAAGGTGAAGATCGTCAAGGTCAACGTCGACGAGAACATGCAGACCGCACAAGCGCTGCACATCCGCGGGATCCCGGCGCTGTTCCTCTACAAGAATGGCGAAGTGGTTTCCAACAAGACCGGCGCGGCCCCCAAGGCGGCCCTGAAAAGCTGGATCGAAGACAGCCTTTAAGCGGCTGCTTTCTGGATGTGAACGCCCCGCCCCTGTTGCGGGGCGTTTTTCGTTGGTCTGGAGTGCGGGTGTTGCGCGGTGGGTGCGATGTCGGAGCGAGGGGCCAGCCCCTCGTTCTCCCCGGAGTATTTTTGCCAAGAAGATTGGGCAGACGCTGCGTGTTGGCGGATCAGACCGGACGGGGGCGGATGAATTTCTGTTCGGTCACCGTGGCGCCCCATTGGTCGCCCGGGAACTCTTCGGCCAGGGTAAAGCCACGGTGTTCGTAGAGGCGGCGCGCCGCATCCAGCCCCTTCAGGGTCCACAGGTGGGTTTCCGGGAAGCCCTGGGCATCGCAATGCGCCAAAGCCCTGTCGAGCAGACGCCGCCCAAGGCCGGCACCGCTGGCCGCCTCGGTCACCGCGAACCAGCGCAGATGCGCGCGACCTTCGCCCAGGCTTTCTCCGTCAATGCTTATGCTGCCGACGATCTGATCTGCGGCCCGGCCATACCAGATGCCGTTTTCGGGCCGGTCGGCGCGCGGCAGGAAGTCCGACATGTCCCGCGCGATCCGGCATTCGAAGGCGCGGCCGAAGGGATAGTCCTTCTGGATGCGCTGCGCGCAGATTTGCGCCACGCGTCCCAGCAACCCGTCGACATATCCTTCATGGATTTCAATCTCGGGCCTCGGCGGGGCAGGCAATGGCGCCGCCTGCCCCAAGGCACCCGCGTAGGTCGACAGGCCCTCCAGAACCTGGATCTGGCGATCTGACGGCAGGCGGGACAAGGCGCCGGCCACCTGGGCTTTGGCCACGCGGTCGATGCCGGCCAGCGTCTGCCGGCCCTTTTCGGTCAGATGGAGGTGTTTGGAGCGCGCATCGTGGCGCGAGGCGGTTTCCGTGACTTCGCCACGTTGCATCAGCGATTTTACCAACCGGCTGACGGTGGATTTCTCCAGTTGCAGGCGTGCCGAGAGATCGCGCGCCGACAACCCATCGGTGCGCCCGATCTCGATCAGCGCATGGGCCGCCGATCCCGACAGATCGGACCCGGCGACCGAGCGTCCCAGAAATCCCCAGTGCCGCACCAGATCGCGCGAGGCGGCACGAATGCCGGTGACAAGTGCATCCTGATCCATGGTGTTCCCCCCGACATATATAGTTGTATCATACAACTATATCACTGGAACCCTGAAAATCAACAGTGCTGCGCCCATGTAGAAAGCCCCGCCATTGGCGGGGCTTTCGAAACATCGTCCACATCAGGCTTCTGCGGCCTAATTCGTGATGATTTCCGGTCCCATGAGCGCTGTTGGGAGGAAGGTCGAGAGGGCCGGGATGTAGGTGACCATGATGAGGAAGACGAAGAGCACGGCCAGGAACGGCAGGGCGGCTCGGA
>NZ_JACNMU010000019.1 GCF_014901205.1 Meridianimarinicoccus sp. MJW13 | reverse complement strand
GAAGAAAGGCTCAAGACGCGCCATTTGCACGTCAGTCAGCCAGAAAAGATCAGACATGTTCACCGCTCGTTTTTGAGCCGTGAATCACGCCAGCAAACGGAAATCAATGGGTCCTGACCCTAGCGAAATCTCGGAAAACTTGCCCGGTGCTCCATCAGTGCTCACTGAACGCTGTGCCAACACCTGAGCAAAGAAAGGGCGCCTTGCAAATTCCTTCTCTTGACCCTCGGCGAACAGAACTTCGTTCATCGCTGGAAACCGCTCGGCAAGGATGCCAGCCTCAATATCATCAAACCCATCGATCTCGACGATATGTGCTTGGCCCTCCTCAATGAGTTGAGGAGGAAGCCATATCCTCAAGTCTTCGAGGTGTGACGACCGGGTAGATGCCACGACGCGCCAGTCCGCAAGCCTCGGGTCGTCAAGAAGAGTAGTCACGATGTCTGAAATTGTCTGACGAGCCTCGTTGCCTAAGCGATCTATCCCGTCGATGAAGAGAGTTGGCTTTCCTTGCGTGGCTAGCTCAAAAAGCAGATCAGCGAGCCGCTCCGTTTCTAGGCGCAGGTGCGTGGCGAGTGAGGGCCAGCCGGGGCCGACGAGACGCTTATCGGTCAGAACAAGGGCGAAACCATGCCGGGTGTGCTCTTCGGCCAGCGCACGTAACACCGCCGACTTTCCCGAACCGGCCTCGCCCGCCAATTGGATAAATCGCTTGCCATCATCAACGTCGTTAATCTTAGCGAGAACACTGTTCCGCGGGATAATCAGCCCAGAGATATCCATTCGGATACCTTGAAGAGCGTGTCTTGTTTCTTCTGCTACCTTAACCAGATCGCTGCGCATGCTTGGAAGACAAGAAAGATCAAACACTCCCGAAAGCTGCTCAACCAGAGTTGCCCTTGAAAAGCTGCCCGCTGCGCCCGACGCTTGTCGTGAAATCTGGGAAAGTCGTACCCAAAGCTCTTCGGCACGATGACGCTCTCCAGTTGGTAGCGCATTCCGCAGTCGTTCAATCGCCTCGAATGAACCTGACGCTCCTTCTGAAAGCGTGTCAAAGACGAGGATGACAAAATGCCTTAGAAACTGCCACGAATTTTCCTCATCTTGCGCCTCTGCTGGGAGCACAGCTCGGACATCGCTCACGAACCTTCTTTGTGCGTCGCTTGCGAAATTCTCGGTTTCGAGCCGCCTAAAAAAATCGTCTGCCGACTTGGACGTACGAGCCCATTCAAGCGTAGAGCGGGCCGCCCGGAGTGTGGACTGCGCGATATTAGCAGCTGCTAAGCCAACACGGTCCCGACCTTTCCTGAAGCCGTCTTTCTTGAATTCTCTCCAGCTAGCCGAAATGACGTCTCGAAAATCGGTGTTAGTTTCAGCAGAACTCAGCGTTGGGCTTTGCTTCACTTGCAGAGCCAATTTGGAAGGTTGGCCGTATCGATCCGACGCTTCCACGATTATATCGTCTAGTGGCTCACCAAGCGCCGCGCGCTGGAGAAAGACGCCGTCAGTAATCGCTTCAGAGATTCCCTGCGCACCACCCTCAACTAGGAGGCTGGTTAAATATGACGCCACTACTGAATCTTCAAAGGTGTAGCCGACACCACCTGTTGCCTCGGGGCTCGCGGGCATTCTTTTTGTCCACTATTCTGCTCATTGCTCACCTAGTAGACTATTGAGAATTTAGCTCGCCTTCAACGTGCTTGACGACTGCTACAAGGCCCCGAGGTCGATGCTCAAACTTGTCTACCTTACTTGCGAAGAGCTCTCAGGGCTTCTTTCTCGGCGGTGGACCCCTTTACCCATTGCCACGGCGTGCGCAGTTTCCTCGCCTTCGCCAGATCGGGGTTCGCTTTGGCGTCGCTGACAGCAGCACGCAACCTTTCAAGGCCCTCGCACAAACAGCAAGAGTTTGCTGATCTCCGCACATGATCGACAATCACAACCGCACAAGCATACCTGTCGCACCTTCAAAACCCCTGCCAACCCGCCTCTCCAAGGATAGGGTTGCCGGATCGGGAATTTGTGGCGGGACGGCATGCATGGGGCACCCTGCCCCACCTAGCAGGTTGCTGAAATAGTCTCTTCTGGACAACGATTTGAGAACATGATTCCTCGTCCGCAGCAGAACTGTGGGGGTCAAGATGCGCGGGACGGATGAAACGAGTGGGTCGCTGTTCAG
>NZ_JACNMU010000018.1 GCF_014901205.1 Meridianimarinicoccus sp. MJW13 | reverse complement strand
GGAGTACCCAAGGAGTTATATCCTGGCGAGTGTCGGGTTGCCTTGACGCCGCAGTCTGCGGGTCAGTTGGGCAAGCTGGGCTATGCGTGTCTGGTTGAGTCCGGGGCCGGGGCTGCGGCGGGGATTTCGGATGCGGCCTATGCCGCGGCCGGGGTCGAGGTCGTGGCGGATGCGGCGGCGCTGTATGCGGGCGCCGACATCGTGGCCAAGGTGCGGCCTCCGGAAGAATCCGAGGTGGATCTGCTGCGCGAGGGGCAGATCCTGATCTCGTTCTTCTGGCCGGCGGCGAACGAGGCGCTGATGGCGCGCGCGAAGGATCGCGGCGCCACGGTGATCGCCATGGACATGGTGCCGCGGATCAGCCGGGCCCAGAAGATGGACGCGCTGAGCTCGATGGCCAATATCGCGGGCTACCGCGCGGTGATCGAGGCGGGCGCCAACTTCGGCCGCTTCTTCACCGGCCAGGTGACGGCGGCGGGCAAGGTGCCCCCCGCGAAGGTTCTGGTGGTGGGGGCCGGCGTGGCCGGGCTGGCGGCGATCGGGGCCTCGACCTCGCTGGGCGCGATCACCCTGGCCTTCGACGTGCGGCCCGAGGTGGCCGAGCAGATCGAATCGATGGGGGCGGAGTTCGTCTACCTCGAGTTCGACGAGGAACAGACCGACGGCGCGGCGACGGGCGGCTATGCGGCGCCCTCGAGCCCCGAGTTCCGCGAGGCGCAGCTGGCCAAGTTCCGCGAGCTGGCCCCGGAGGTGGACATCGTCATCACCACGGCGCTGATCCCGAACCGGCCGGCGCCGAAGCTGTGGACCGAGGACATGGTCGGGCTGATGAAGCCGGGCTCGGTGATCGTTGATCTGGCGGCCGAGCGTGGCGGCAACTGCGACCTGACGGTTCCGGACGAGAAGATCGTGACCGACAATGGCGTGACCGTGGTCGGCTACACCGATTTCCCCAGCCGGATGGCGGCGCAAAGCTCGACGCTTTATGCCACCAACATCCGCCACATGATGACCGATCTGACGCCCGGCAAGGACGGTCAGCCGGTGGTCAACATGGAAGATGACGTGATCCGCGGCGCCACGGTGACCCACGCGGGCGAGATCACTTTCCCGCCGCCGCCGCCGAAGATCGCGGCAATCGCGGCGCAGAAGCCCAAGGAAAAGCCCAAGGAACTGACGCCGGAAGAGAAGAAGGCCCGGGAAGTGGCCGCCTTCAAGGCCGCCACCAAACAGCAGGTGACCCTGCTGGGGGTGGGCGCGGCCTTGATGCTGATCGTGGGCGCCTTTGCCCCGGCCAGTTTCATGGCGCATTTCATCGTCTTCGTTCTGGCCTGTTTCGTGGGCTTCCAGGTGATCTGGAACGTCAGCCACAGCCTGCACACGCCCTTGATGGCGGTGACCAATGCAATCTCGGGCATCGTGATCCTGGGCGCCCTTCTGCAGGTCGGGTCCGGCAACTGGCTGGTGGTTCTGCTGGCGTCGATCTCGATCCTGATTGCCACGATCAACATCGTCGGCGGCTTCCTGGTGACACGCCGGATGCTGGCAATGTTCCAGAAATCCTGAGGAGTTCAGTGACATGAGTATCGGACTTGTTTCGGCGGCCTATATCGCTGCCGCCGTTCTGTTCATCCTGAGCCTCGGGGGGCTCTCGGGCCAGGAGAGCGCCAAGCGCGCGATCTGGTACGGGATCGTGGGCATGGCCTTTGCCGTGGTCGCGACGATCTTCGGGCCGGGCATGGGCAACTATTTCATCGTGATCCTGATGGTGGCGCTTGGCGCCATCGCCGGCACCATCGTGGCCAAGCGGGTCGAGATGACCGAGATGCCGCAACTGGTGGCGGCGCTGCACAGTTTCGTCGGTCTTGCGGCGGTCTTCATCGGGCTCAACGCCGACCTGGAACTGGGCGCGGTGACCGCGCTGAAGGAGGCCGGCGGCGACCTGAGCGCGCTGGCGGGCTTCGCGGCCACCCTGGCCAAGAAGACCAGCGTCGAGATCGGCATCCTGAAGACCGAGGTGTTCCTTGGCATCTTCATCGGGGCGGTGACCTTCACCGGGTCGGTCGTGGCCTTCGGCAAGCTGGCGGGCAAGGTCGACGGCAAGCCCAAACAGCTGCCCGGCGGGCATATGCTGAACGCGGCGTCGCTGGCGCTGTGCGTTCTGCTGGGGATCATGTATATCGCCGGCGCGGGCATCTGGACCATGGTGCTGGTGACGCTGATCGCGGGCTTCATCGGCTACCATCTGATCATGGGCATCGGCGGCGCCGACATGCCGGTGGTGGTGTCGATGCTGAACAGCTACTCGGGGTGGGCCGCGGCCGCCATCGGTTTCACGCTGGGCAACGATCTGCTGATCGTGACCGGCGCGCTGGTGGGCTCTTCGGGGGCGATCCTGAGCTACATCATGTGCAAGGCGATGAACCGGGCCTTCGTGTCGGTGATCCTGGGCGGCTTTGGCGGCACCTCGGGGCCGCAGATGGCGGTCGAGGGCGAGATGATCGCCACCGATGCCGACAGCGTCGCCGCGGCTTTGGACGATGCCGACGAGATCATCATCATCCCCGGCTACGGGATGGCGGTGGCCCAGGCCCAGCAATCGGTGAGCGAGCTGACCAAGCGCCTGCGCGCCAAGGGCAAGACTGTGCGGTTTGCGATCCATCCGGTTGCCGGACGCCTCCCTGGTCACATGAACGTTCTGCTGGCCGAGGCGCGGGTGCCCTACGACATCGTTATGGAAATGGACGAAATCAATGAAGATTTCCCCAAGACCGACGTGGCGATCGTGATCGGCTCGAACGACATCGTGAACCCGGCCGCACAAGACGACCCCAACAGCCCCATCGCCGGGATGCCGGTGCTGGAATGCTGGAAGGCGAAACAGGTGTTCGTGTCCAAACGCGG
>NZ_JACNMU010000017.1 GCF_014901205.1 Meridianimarinicoccus sp. MJW13 | reverse complement strand
CCTAATTCGTGATGATTTCCGGTCCCATGAGCGCTGTTGGGAGGAAGGTCGAGAGGGCCGGGATGTAGGTGACCATGATGAGGAAGACGAAGAGCACGGCCAGGAACGGCAGGGCGGCTCGGACGACGGCCATCATCGGCATTCCGGCGACGCCGGAGGTCACGAAGAGGTTCAGGCCCACCGGCGGGGTGATCATGCCGATCTCCATGTTGACCACCATGATGATGCCCAGGTGGATCGGATCGATGCCCAGCTGGATGGCGATCGGGAAGACCAGCGGCGCGACGATGACCAGCAGGCCCGAGGGCTCCATGAACTGGCCGCCGATCAGCAGGATCACGTTGACCACGATCAGGAAGGTGATCGGGCCCAGGCCCGCGCCCAGCATCGCCTCGGCGATGTGCTGGGGCACCTGTTCGTCGGTCAGCACGTGCTTCAGGATCAGCGCGTTGGCGATGATGAACATCAGCGTGATGGTCAGCTTGCCCGCATCATAGAGCGTGTTGATCGTGTCGCGGTGGAAGAACGCCGTGATCAGCGCCTGCGGCTTGCGCAGCAGCGAGATGTTGCGCGCCCCGTCCTTGGTGGCCAGCGGACCCATGTCGCGATAGACGAAACAGGCCACCAGGAAGGCATAGACCGAGGCCACGGCGGCCGCTTCGGTGGGGGTGAAGATGGCGCCGGTCAGGCCGGGAATGCCGTAGATGCCGATCATGATGATGGCGATCAGCATCAGCCCCCAGAAGGCGTCGCGGAAGGAGTCGCCGACCTCGCTCCAGCCCAGCCAGTCGCCCTTGGGCAGGTTCTTGACCTTGGCGATGACATAGATGGTGATCATCAGCATCAGCCCCGCCATCAGGCCCGGAATGACCCCGGCCAGGAACATCCGCCCGACCGAGACATCCGTGGCCGAGGCATAGACCACCATCACGATGGACGGCGGGATCAGGATGCCCAGGGTGCCGGCGTTACAGATGACACCGGCGGCGAAGTCCTTGGAATAGCCCACCTTCTGCATCGCCGCGATGACGATGGAACCGATCGCCACAACCGTCGCCGGGGACGATCCCGAGAGTGCGGCGAAGATCATGCAGGCAAACACCCCGGCGATCGCCAGCCCGCCCGGCAGGTGGCCGACGCAGGCGATGGCAAAGCGGATGATCCGCCGCGCCACCCCGCCGGTGGACATGAAGCTTGAGGCCAGGATGAAGAACGGGATCGCCAGCAGCGTGTAGTGCCCGGCCATCGCCTGGTAGAGCGATTGCGCCACCGAGGCCAGCGAGCTGTCGGAATTGAGCAGCAGGAAGATGATCGAGCTGAGGCCCAGCCCCACCGCGATCGGCACGCCGATCAGCAGCAGGCCGATGACCATCAAGAACAGAAGTACGATTTCCATGGGTCAGGTGTCCTTGCCGAAGGGCGTGTCGTGGTGGGTGGCGCTGAGGTCGTCGACCTGGTCCTCGACCTCGTGGCTCACGATCAGGCTCTCATGGGTGCCTTTGATGATGCCGATGGTCACTTCGACCACCCGCACCAGCAGCAGCAGGCAGCCCACGGGCAGGATCAGATAGGGCACCATCCGCGGCAGCTTCTCGTAGGCTTCGCCTTCGTTGAAGATCGGCTCCAGCCAGCGCAGCCAGTCCACCATCGGGATCTGGTCGGTCTCGTACCAGGCCTGGTCGCGGCTATCGGCCAGACCGGTCGGGAACCAGCGCCCGGTGGTCGCGTCCATCCCGGCGAAGGGCGCGTAGTAATCCCAGGCCCCCTTCATCAGCAGGATCGCGTACAGGCAGCAGCACAGCGCCGCGATGATCGCCAGGACGCGCTGTTTCGGCGCCGTCAGCAGGTTGATCACCGCGTCCACGCCCAGGTGGGCGGTGATCCGGAACGCATGCGAGATGCCGAACAGCACCAGCCAGGCGAACAGCACCAGCACCACCTCAAGGCCCCAGATCAGGCTTTCGTTGAATACATAGCGCAGCACCACGTTGATGAAGGTCAGCAGCACCATGATGCCCAGAATGGCGGCGATGACGACTTCTTCGGTGCGGGCGACGACCCGCCCCAACGCGGTCTGCGGTTGATGTCTGGAATGCGCGCTCATCGGCTGCTCCCTCCCCTCAGGAAAAGGCCGCCCGGTCGCGCCGGACGGCCTGTCTGTCTGGTGATCGCGATTACATCGAGGCGTTGATCTGCTGGGCCGCGTCGATCGCATCGGCCCCCACGTCGCCTTCGAACTGGATCCACACCGGCTTCATCGCCTCGACCCAGGCCGCACGCTGCTCGGGCGTCAGTTCGCGGATCACGCCGCCGGCGTCCAGAACCGCCTGGCGGTTGTCGGCATCCACCTGCGCGATGGCCGCGTTGCGGGTCGCGGTGACTTCCTCGACGATGGTCTGCAGCTGGGTGCGCACGTCTTCGGGCAGCCCGTCCCACCAGTCGACCGAGGTCACGACCATATAGTCCAGCAGGCCGTGGTTGGTTTCGGTGATGCCGTCCTGAACTTCAAAGAACTTCTGGCCGTAGATGTTCGACCAGGTGTTCTCCTGGCCATCCACAACGCCGGTCTGCAGGGCGCCGTAAACCTCGGAAAAGGCCATCGGCTGCGGGCTGGCGTCCAGCGCTTCCATCTGTGCCACCAGCACGTCCGACGGCTGCACCCGGAACTTCAGACCGGCCGCATCGGTGGGCAGGATCAGCGGCTTGTTGGCCGAGAACTGCTTGAGACCATTGTGCCAGAAGCCCAGCCCCTGAAGGCCGCGGCGCTGCATCGAACTCAGCATGTCCTGGCCGGTGTCCGACGACTGGAACGCCTCGACAGCCTCCATGTTCTTGAACATGAACGGCAGGTCGAAGATGCGGAACTTCTTGGTGAACTTCTCGAATTTCGACAGCGAGGGCGCGGCCATCTGCACGTCGCCCTGCAGCATCGCCTCGAGAACCTGGTCATCGTTGTAAAGCGTCGAGTTCGGATAGACCTCCATGCAGGCGGTCCCGTTCATCTCGTCGTTCACGCGCTCTTGCAGCAACGAGGCGGCAATCCCCTTGGGATGCTTGTCGGTGTTGGTCACATGGCTGAACTTGATGACAATCTCGCCATCATCGCAGGCCGCCATCGCAGACCCCGCCGCCAGCACAAGACCCATGGCTGTCGCCGCTGCAGTCACAAATTTCATCGATCATCCTCCCGATCAGTCGCTGAAAACAGGACCACACAAAAATGCGCGCCCCCAAATCATCATCACCATTAAAAAGAGTCCGGCAACA
>NZ_JACNMU010000016.1 GCF_014901205.1 Meridianimarinicoccus sp. MJW13 | reverse complement strand
GAAAGACTGGCGGCGGGTCGCAACCCGCTATGACCGCTGCCCCAGAGTCTTCCTCTCGGCAATCGCCCTCGCGGCCATCGTCATCTACTGGCTTTGAAACTCAATGAGTCCAGACCCTAGACGAACAGCCCTCTTTTCTACATTGGCGGGATATCACGAGGATCGCTTGCTTTGGCTCTGAGCCAGACAATCTTCTGATGTGGTCGCACTACGCCGATGGGCTGCGCGGGCTATGCTTGGTTTTTGATGATGACGAGCTTTTGGAGGCGAGCCCCAGAAGCACGTTCGCCGTGAATGTTGCCTACCAAAAGAACCCGCCAACTGCAGATGCATTCATCTATGCAATCGCGAATGATCAGATGGACTTTCATCTTATGTCGATTGAAGAAGCCGAAGATCGTTCCAAGCATATTGGTGAGAGAGACCCCTTTGTGGAAGACTACCGAAAGGTGGCGGGGGATGCTTACCTGAGCAAAACAGAGATTTTACAGAGGGTGTTTGCGACCAAACCATTGGAGTGGGAATACGAAGCAGAAAGGAGGCTTCTGGTTCGCGCCTCGGGAAATGATACAGAGCCAATATTTCATAGGTTCCCCAAGACCGCCTTGCGCGAAATCCTAATCGGAGAACGAATGCCTGACAGCTTTCGCGCTCGGCTTGAGGCTTTGGTCGCGGAGCATTATTCTCATGTGTCGACTAGGGCCGTTGCACGCTCCTCATCCACCTACCGTTTGAAAATCAGATAAGCCGCCTCCCTAAATGAGGCGCGGGCCAAAAAAGGCAAAGTTCAGATTGTCTCGAATATTGGTAGAAGAGCGTCCGCAATCTGTTTCGCAAGAAATGGAGGCACTGCATTGCCAACCTGCACGAACTGTTCGGTGCGATTGCCCATGAAGTGATAGTTGTCAGGGAACGTCTGTAGCCGTGCGGCCTCGCGCACCGTCAGACTACGGCACTGCGTCGGGTCCGGGTGAATGAAGTAGTGCCCGTCCTTCGAGATGTGGCTCGTTACCGTTGAAGCCGGGGCATTGCCGATCTGAACGCGGAACCTGTCATTGAACTTGCCCGTTTTCCAGTTCTTGTGGTTTGGTGCCAGGATGTCCGGAAACTGGTGGGCGCGCGGGCTAAGCCCCTCGGCCTTCGCGAAACACGCGGCGTAGAGGTAGCGCGCAAGATCGGATGGCATATGGCCTCGGGTTTCGTGACCCGAGACGCCGATGATCTTCGGGTCGTCCAGAAACGCAGCGAGTCCCGGCTGCAGCTTCCTCGAAAGAGGTTTTCTTGCTTTGCTCGCGCGACCCAACTGCGAAGTCGCTAGAAGTTGTTCCTCGACCCGATCCAGCTCGTTCAGAAAGCTACCAAAGTTATCGCCCGGATAATCCCGGACGATCTTGCCGACAGACACCATCGCGTCGACCACCGCGTCGTACCAAGAGTGCTCGTCATCGCGTCTGCTCAACCCGCTTCGCAGCCTCGGCAGGCCTGTCAACATGTCCCTTACTGGAACCAAGGCGTTTTGCTGGCGAAGTTTCGGAACGAAGTCTCCGGCGATATCCGACCTGATGCCGACGATGATAACCCTGTGCCGCGCCTGCGGTACGCCATAAGCTTCCGCGCGAATGACGAAATCCTTGGGTTCCGTATGATCGCCCGGCTGGATGTTGGCCGACAAGGCGATGAGCTTGTAACCCGGGCCAGCATGTTCGAGATCAGATATGACCTGCTCGAAGATGGCCAAGCCTTCGACGGATGAGGACAGCATGCCCTTGACGTTCTCCATCACGAACACCGCGGGGCTCATCTCTCTCAGAACTCGACAATACTCGCGGTAGAGGAAGTGCCGGTCGTCATTCTTCGGTCTGTAGTCCTTGATTCCGGCGTTTCTAGATCGGCCGGCAAGGGAGTAGGCTTGGCAGGGAGGGCCGCCGATCAGAAGAGTGCGATCACCGGCCAACCGTTTTGTTGCAGAAATTCTCTCCGAGAGCATTGTCGCTGTTTCGGGTTTCCCAAGCTCTGCACAAAGGGCCTCGTTTTCGGCAGATTTCCATTGCCGAGGATACAGCTCTCTCCAATCTGGGCATTCGTGCTTTCCGGCGATCCATGAATAGTATTCCTGTGGGAATTCATCGAATTGGCGCAGGAATGCGCGGAGTCTCAGGGTCTTGTGCGCTGAGCGATCCTTTTCGATCGAGACGGAAATTTCATAGGCACGCGTCCCATCGTCCCTCATGCAAGATGAGAATCCCTCTCCGAGGCCTCCCGGGCCGGAAAATAGATCAACGATTTGAACGGGCTTCGACACATCAATTCTCCTGCCTCTCCTCTTCCCAGGTTTTCGCAGACATGGCAAGGAGATGAGATGGTGGACATCGTCGACGCCGAGACCCGATCACGGATGATGCGCAACATCCGTGGCAAGGATACGAAACCGGAGCTGTTGCTACGGCGCGCCCTGCATGCGCGCGGATTCCGGTATCGACTGCATCAAAAGGGACTTCCGGGTCGGCCCGACCTCGTGTTTCCCAAGTATCGGGCTGCTGTCTTCGTCCACGGCTGCTTCTGGCACCGTCACCCGAGATGCCCGAAGGCAACCACCCCCGCGACGCGTGAGGACTTCTGGCAGAGCAAGTTCGCCGAGAACACTGCGCGAGATCGGCGGAACATCGATCAGCTGCAGTCGGTAGGTTGGCGTGTCCTTGTCGTCTGGGAGTGCGAGCTTGCACCAAACGCCATCGCTGCAACAACGGACCGAGTGTCAGCTTGGTTGGACCAAGGCAGGCCCATGGAAACAGGCGCCAACTGAAATGACGGTACGCCGGCCATCCATGCGGTCCGACGGGAACTGTGCGGGCAAAGCCGTCTGCCAACGAAACTTGCGCGCGTCTATGAAACCATTCGCAGCGAGCTGCCACGTCGCTAGAAGCTTGCGACATGAGACAGAGCCTGCTTCAGTGACTATAGGAAGCTTCTCACGAAAACTCAGTGGGAAGGTTCAGGAGGTAGCTGTGACGATATCCCAAAAGACCAATGTCGCGTCGAAAGCAGACGTTGTCTCTATTTGCTAAGGTGCCATGTCTTTGGGCCAAGAAAGGGACGATTGACCCTGCATGAATTCGAAGAATATGCTGGAAATGGAGAGTTAATGCGCGAGTTGGAAGAAAAGAAATTACGATTTAGGCCCAAAGCCCGAATAATTCGGACTATTGGCGACCAACTGATAAGCGGCCCAGAGGCCGCAGTTATTGAACTCGTCAAAAATGCGTATGACGCAGATGCAAATTTCGTAGAGATCAAGTTTACCCCACCTCTTGTAGCCGGTCAGGGTCGGATATCTATTTCCGACGATGGGCACGGGATGTCGCTAGATGATATTCAGCTAAAGTGGATGGAACCGGCGACTGCTTCCAAAGTGATTGACCGTAGGTCGCCATCCAAAAAACGCAAGATGATGGGATCTAAGGGAATCGGTCGCTTTGCTGCTGCGAAGCTTGGTAGCAAAATGGCGCTCACATCGACCGTTCAGGAAGGTGATGAGAGCATTGCTGTATTAATTCCGGAGCTCGATTGGAGTATCTTCAACGATGATGTTTATTTATCCGACATCGCGATTGACTACTTGGTTCAAGAAATCGGTGGGCCAACCGGGACCACTATTGAGATCATCGAGCTTCATGAGGACTGGAGCAGGGAAAGAATAGCCAAGCTCTATGGTGAACTTAGGCGACTGCTTTCGCCATTTTCAGCTTCGAGTGACGAAAGCGCAGACTTCTCTGTTTTCCTCGACCTTTCCGAGTGTGATGGCGAGTCATCTGGCTTTGAGCCTGAGGAGATATTTGGTGGTGCGGATGCAGAAGAACCCTCGGGAGGCTATGGGGGTTCTGGTCGACGAGTGCGTCCCTTTCCTTTGCTATCGGCTTGTGACTACGAACTGAGTGGAACGCTCTCTCCAGATGGGGCCTTTGAGGGCTTCTTCACCATCCATCGGGCGGGCCGAGGTTCTGAGACCGTTAGTCTTCCGGGAGCGGGAATAAAAAATCACGAGAGCCCGGGAACCGTAGACGTCCAACTATACCTCTTCGACCGGGAAGCCGATGCCCTGAAGAGTAACATGAGGGCTGCTGGCCTCGGAGACATGACAGCGGTGGAAGCGCGCAGGTTGCTCGACAGAATCTCGGGGGTCGCGATATACCGGGAAGGCTTCAGGGTCCGACCGTATGGAGATCCTGAAAACGATTGGCTGGCGCTTGACACCCGCCGGGTCCAAGATCCTTCGCTCCGCATTGGTCACAACCAGGTAGCGGGATACCTTAAGATCGAAGGAGAGCTGAACTCGCACCTTTTTGAGCGTAGTAGCCGCGAGGGATTCGAGGACAACTCTGCATTTCAAAACCTTGCGAAATTAGTGAAGCGATTGTTGGCGGAAGTGGTCGAGCCAAAGCGTTTCGATTTTCGTGAGAAGGCCGGCATTTCTCGATCCCGGTCTACCTCCTTTGATGAGCTCAAGGAGCTCTCCGAGTTGAAACGCGTCAGAAAGCTGCTCAATCTGCTGGAGCCCAAGGCAAGGGAAGAAGCAGAGCGCATCATCGACAAAGAGTCGCAGCGTCTGTCATTGCGAATTGAGGCAATGCGTGAGCGGCAACGCGTGCTCGAAGCGCAATCGTCACTAGGAGCAATTTTGGCCGAAGTTCTTCATGAAGGTTCGCCCGAGGCGACCTTTATCAAGAAGAGCGCCGACCGGATGAGCGTCATGCTAAAGACTTTCCTGTCAGGCGATGACAGCGGGAAGAGCAAAGCGCGGGAATACTTTTCGCAGCGGATACCTCAATTGAAAGCATCTGGTGACAAACTGTCCGAGCTGTTTCGAATACTTCGGCCACTTGCTGGAGGAAAGCGACGTGAAGCGTCTCTCTTCTTTCCTGTGCAAACAATCAAAGATGCACTTGCGATATTCGAAGACCACGAAGTTTCTCTGGAGATAGATTCTTTGGCGAAAGGTATGGAGTTCCTTGGCCACTCCGAGGATTTGACCACGGCAGTTGTAAACATTGTGGGCAACTCGATCCACTGGCTGGAAGCAACGGTCGTCGAGGACCCAAGAGTTCACATAACGCTTGCGCGTTCTGAGGATGGAGGACACGTCTTCATTGAGGACAACGGGCCGGGCGTTCGTTCGGAGTTCATGGACCGCATTTTTGAAGTTGGGTTTACGCTGAAAGATGGTGGTACAGGCCTTGGATTGAATATCGCACGTGAGGCGTTGGCACGATCTGGCGGGAAGCTCAAGTTTCACCCAGAGCATGAAGGCGGAGCACTGTTTGAAATCGTATTCCCAGCGGGGCCAGAGCATTGAACAAGAAGACTATTCTCGTCGTTGAAGACGAAGATCGCATGATTACGCTCATGCAAGAAGCGCTAGAGGACTGGAACAGCGCCAACACAGCTAACGGACGCTGCTTCAAAGCAATTCCAGTCAATTCAATCGCCGGCGCAGCCGAGGCGATTTACGATATGAGGGTCGATTGCGCGATAGTCGACTTGCGATTACCAACAGGTCAAGTTGGCAAACAAACCTCGCCCGAAGCAGGCAATACGCTGGCTACCGATCTAATCCTAAAGAAGGGAATGCCCGTTGCGGTTGTCTCAGGTTATCCGGCTGAGATGGACAAGCATCTTACTTCTTTGCCGATAAACAGGTTCGACAAAGCTGATGATGGTTACGAACACGCACTCAACTGGCTTGGCGAACAATGGACGCTAATGGAAGCTCTTAGGGTCTGGACTCATTGAGTTTCAAAGCCAGTAGATGACGATGGCCGCGAGGGCGATTGCCGAGAGGAAGACTCTGGGGCAGCGGTCATAGCGGGTTGCGACCCGCCGCCAGTCTTTCAGTC
>NZ_JACNMU010000015.1:2500-6530 GCF_014901205.1 Meridianimarinicoccus sp. MJW13 | reverse complement strand
GACTCGTCCAACGTTGATGTGGCGTTGATGTAAAACGCGACATCAAAAACTTGATCGGCTGGAGCCGACTTCAAGTCTTTGATATTCTGTTAAATTTTTGGTTGCGGGGGCAGGATTTGAACCTGCGGCCTTCAGGTTATGAGCCTGACGAGCTACCGGGCTGCTCCACCCCGCGACGCTTGGGCATTTATTGTTGCCCATTTTGAGAGGGATCGTTTTGAGAGATACGGTTTTGTTTTTTTGCACAGCTTACTAGGTTTGGCGATGACCTACTCTCCCACGTCTTGAGACGCAGTACCATTGGCGCTGCAGTGCTTAACGGCCGGGTTCGGGATGGGACCGGGTGTTTCACTTGTGCTATGATCACCAAACCGAGAAAGCTGTGCGACCCCGTTTATGGCGGGGTATTTTTTTCCAAGTCAGGCACACGTTTGGTGTACGACTTTTGATGTTTTTGAAGCGTCTTGCTTCTACTGGATCAAATCAAGCCTATCGGACCATTAGTACCGGTCAACTGAGCACATTGCTGCGCTTACATCTCCGGCCTATCGACGTGGTGGTCTACCACGGTCCTCAGGGATACCTTGTTTTGAGGGGGGCTTCCCGCTTAGATGCCTTCAGCGGTTATCCTGTCCGTTCATAGCTACCCAGCACTACCATTGGCATGATAACTGGTCCACCAGTGGAACGTTCACCCCGGTCCTCTCGTACTAGGGGCAACTCCTCTCAAGTATCCTACACCCACGGCAGATAGGGACCGAACTGTCTCACGACGTTCTAAACCCAGCTCACGTACCTCTTTAAACGGCGAACAGCCGTACCCTTGGGACCTGCTCCAGCCCCAGGATGAGATGAGCCGACATCGAGGTGCCAAACGGTGCCGTCGATATGGACTCTTGGGCACCATCAGCCTGTTATCCCCGGCGTACCTTTTATCCGTTGAGCGATGGCCCTTCCACTCGGGACCACCGGATCACTATGGCCGTCTTTCGACTCTGCTCGACTTGTCAGTCTCGCAGTCAGGCTGGCTTCTGCCATTGCACTCAACGAGCGATTTCCGACCGCTCTGAGCCAACCTTCGCGCGCCTCCGTTACGCTTTAGGAGGCGACCGCCCCAGTCAAACTACCCGCCACACAGGGTCCCGGATCCGGATAACGGACCGCGGTTAGACATCAAGCAGAGCAAGGGTGGTATCTCAAGGGAGGCTCCGCCAGGACTGGCGTCCTGGTTTCAAAGCCTACCACCTATCCTGCACATGCTCGGCCTAATGCCAATGTGAAGCTGTAGTAAAGGTGCACGGGGTCTTTCCGTCTAACCGCGGGAAGCCTGCATCTTGACAGGCAATTCAATTTCGCTGAGTCCACATTTGAGACAGCGGGGAAGTCGTTACGCCATTCGTGCAGGTCGGAACTTACCCGACAAGGAATTTCGCTACCTTAGGACCGTTATAGTTACGGCCGCCGTTTACTGGGGCTTCAATTCGGAGCTCTCACTCCTCCTTTTAACCTTCCAGCACCGGGCAGGCGTCAGACCCTATACGTCGTCTTGCGACTTCGCAGAGCCCTGTGTTTTTAGTAAACAGTCGCCACCCCCTAGTTTGTGCCCCCGCCCAAGAGTTGCCTCCTGAACGGGCCTCCTTCTCGCGAACTTACGGAGGTATTTTGCCGAGTTCCTTAAATGTGGTTCTCTCAAGCGCCTTGGTATTCTCTACCAGTCCACCTGTGTCGGTTTAGGGTACGGTCTCATGGAGGGCTATTTCCAGGAACCTCTAAACGGCCTCCCCAATCCGATAAGGGGAAACAATCTTCGAGATCCGTCACATCCTCCTGGCCCAGGAATATTAACCTGGTTCCCATCGGCTACGCATTTCTGCCTCGCCTTAGGGGCCGGCTTACCCTGCTCAGATTAGCTTTAAGCAGGAACCCTTGGACTTTCGGCGACAGGGTCTCTCACCCTGTTTGTCGCTACTCATGTCATCATTCTCGCTAGTGATCACTCCACCGGATCCCTTACAGGCCGGCTTCACAGTAAACACTGTTATCTGCGCTACCGCTTCGCTGCTTGAGCGCGGAGTTGCCTCCAGGCTCGCACAACGGGCGATAAAACAGATAAAGTGTATGTCACACTACGCTCCGCTACCATGCCTTGCGGCATCCTAAGCTTCGGCTCATGGCTTGAGCCCCGTTACATCTTCGCCGCAGGACAACTTGATTAGACCAGTGAGCTGTTACGCTATCTTTAAAGGATGGCTGCTTCTAAGCCAACCTCCTGGTTGTTTTGGTCGTCCCACCTGCTTTCCCACTTAGCCATGAATTGGGGGCCTTAGCTGTAGGTCAGGGTTGTTTCCCTCTCCACTACGGGCGTTAGCACCCGCAGTGTGTCTGCCATCTAGTACTCCCGGGTATTCGGAGTTTGGTTAGGATCAGTAAGCCTGTGGGGCCCCATTACCCATCCAGTGCTCTACCCCCCGGGGTATTCGGATGACGCTCTACCTAAATAGATTTCGCGGAGAACCAGCTATCTCCGAGTTTGATTGGCCTTTCACCCCTAGGCACACCTCATCCCGACCTTTTTCAACAGGTGTGGGTTCGGACCTCCAGTTGGTGTTACCCAACCTTCATCCTGGACATGCCTAGATCACTCGGTTTCGGGTCTGATCCATCTAACTCATCGCCCTATTAAGACTCGCTTTCGCTGCGCCTACACCTAACGGCTTAAGCTTGCTAGATAGACCAAGTCGATGACCCATTATACAAAAGGTACGCCGTCAGGACTCGAGGTCCCTCCGACTGATTGTAGGCGTCCGGTTTCAGAAACTGTTTCACTCCCCTCGTCGGGGTGCTTTTCACCTTTCCCTCACGGTACTGGTTCGCTATCGGTCAGTAAGGAGTACTTAGCCTTAGAGGGTGGTCCCCCCATGTTCAGACAGGATTTCACGTGTCCCGCCCTACTTAATACGTCCATCAACGCTTCGTATACGGGGCTGTCACCCATATCGCCCAGCTTTCCAACTGGTTCTACTCACGTCTCAGGCTCGGCTGGTCCCCGTTCGCTCGCCGCTACTAGGGGAGTATCTGTTGATTTCCTTTCCTCCGGGTACTTAGATGTTTCAGTTCCCCGGGTTTGCTCTAAAAACCCTATGTATTCAGATCTTTAGTACCTGTTTATGCTCATTATTATTCGATCACTCCGTGCTCACCCTTGGTGAGTCTCACCAGCAAGCTGGTTCGGCCACCGCAAGATCATCGCGTGGAGTAAATCTAAAATAACAAACATTCAGGTGGGTTGCCCCATTCGGAAATTCCTGGATCAAAGCTTATTCTCAGCTCCCCAGGACTTATCGCAGAGTATCACGTCCTTCATCGCCTCTTACTGCCAAGGCATCCACCAAACGCCCTTCTCGCGCTTGATTTGATCCAGAAGAAGCAAGACATTCTTTAACGCCCTACCGCATTGCTACGTGAGGGCGTGATGCCCGCGCATAACAAAAACAATAGAACAGAAGGTCAAAACTGCGGACGCACAGCTCGGCAAAGAGGTGCGCCACTCTTCTTGCCCATGGCCTTTTGACTTCCATGGGCTTGAGATCAAAAGTCATACTTTTTCCCGCTCCCTGCGCTGGTTCGCAACAGGGAACATTTGGTTCAAGACCGTGCGATCTTGAACCGGGTTAGTGTACTTGACTTGGAACAAAATTACCTTGCAACAAATCCGAAGATCCGCTGCGGATCCTCCACACTCGGAGGATCAGTAATTCTGATGTTGTATCTCTCTAAACGATGTCAAACGTCCGATTGGACGGGAGAACACAAGCTGTGCTCTCCGATCTAATCGGGACTGATTCATGCCACCTTGCAGTGGCGCCCACTCCGTGCCGGCCCTTGGCCGTCGCCATCTGCGATGGCCGAAGTGTCAATCTATCTTGAGTATCCGAAGCACCCGAGCCGCATCGCGGTGGGTGGAGCGTCATCCCGAAGGGATGCTCATTGCCAAAGGCAATGTCAGGCAAATTCTCTAGGCTTCACCAGT
>NZ_JACNMU010000014.1 GCF_014901205.1 Meridianimarinicoccus sp. MJW13 | reverse complement strand
AGAAAGGCTCAAGACGCGCCATTTGCACGTCAGTCAGCCAGAAAAGATCAGACATGTTCACCGCTCGTTTTTGAGCCGTGAATCACGCCAGCAAACGGAAATCAATGGGTCCTGACCCTAGTCGCAGTCAGAGCAGTTCCGCTTCATCTACCGCCGTGAGAGAAATACATCGTTGTGCCTACACTGAGCGTTTGCGACGTGGTTCTTCAGTCTCGCCCAGCCCTTCCAGTGCCAGAGGCGCCGTACCTGGGAACTCGACCATCAGCTTGAGCTCCCCGCCCATCGCTCGGACGTAGCTTGTCAGCGTCGAGAGCAAAAGGTCGCTCTGGCGTTCGTACTTCGCGACGGTGGCCTGCTGCACGCCTAGGGTTTCCGCCAGCTGAACCTGGGTCAATTTCTTGGCCTTCCGCAGCTCCTGCAGCGTCAGGTACTCGGCGTGCAGCCGATCCGCCTCGGCCTCGATCGTTACGCGGCGGGCGGGGTCGAGGGTCGCCAGCTTGTCCTTCAGGCTCCGGGCCATCGTCGTCATCCTTTCCGTCTCTCCAGGTGGCGGTCGAACCGGTCGTCCGCCCGGGCGATCAGCGACTTGTAGAAGCGCTTCTCGCTGCCACCCGACTTGTCCCCGCCGACGAGCACGATCGCCTGTCGGTCGGGGTCGAATGCGAAGGCGATGCGCCAGACACCATCGGCGGCATTGCAGCGCAGCTCCTTCATGTTGGCATGCTTCGACCCGGTCAGGGTGTCCGCATGGGGTCGCCCGAGCATGGGGCCTTCCCGCTCGAGCAAAAGCGCCCGGGCGAGGATCGCGTCCTGCACCTCTTGTGGCAGGGCATCGAATTCCGGCTCAAATTCCTCGACAAAGGATACGGTCCACGGCATCGGGCAAATACTACCTTGAAGCTATATAGCCTTGAAGAACTAATTTTGCAAGAACGGGCTGCGGGGCGAGGATCAGTCTGCACCTTTGAGCAGCCGCTGTGCCTTTTCCGCCGCTCGAGCGAGGCTGGAAATCCGCGCCCCTGGGGCATCCGTCGCTCGCTGGAACTCGGCGAACGCCTCGGGAGGGAGCGTCGAGGTTTCGCCTTCATCCAGCTTCAGTTTCTCGGTCTTTGTCATGACTGCCTCCATTGTGTTCTTCTTGGTCGTTTCAGACTTGGCGAGGAATGCGGTGTATCACGTTTCGCCACCCCGCGCTTCCCCCCTTCCCGGCGCGCCCCCATCCCGCGACAACAGCTTCATCCCGGACGCCGCCAGCACCTTCTGGCGCGCGGCGCGGGTGTAGCGCGAGGCTTCCTTCATGGTCGTCCAGCCAAAGATCGCCATCAACTGCCGCTCGGTCGCCCCGTTCTCGGCTGCCAGCGCCGCGCCGGCCTTGCGCAGACCGTGGGCAGAGCAGTGCTTCAGCCCGGCCGTGTCGCATTGCTTGCGGAACCAGTTGCCGAAGCCGTTCGAGGTGAAGGGCTTGCCGAAGGCCGTGACGAGGAAGGCGAGGTTGCCGGTGGGCGTCGCGTCGAGCACCGCCTTCAACTCGGGCAGGACCGGGATGGAGAGGGTGACGGGCTTGCGGTCACGGTTCTTGGCCTGGGTCAGGGTGATCCAGCCGTCCTTGATGTGCTGCGGCCCGAGCCGGACGATGTCCGACCGCCGCTGCCCGGTATAGAGCATGAGCGCCAGCGCCAGCCGCGGCTTGCTGCCGATCGGGTGATGGTCCTCGAACCGCCGGACCTCCTCCATCGTCCAGGAATGGAAACCGTCGCCCCTGGCCTTGAGGTAGGGCACGTCGCGGGCCGGGTTGCGCTGCGCCAGCTCGTATTCGACCGCGAAGGCATAGACCTGCCGCAGCGCCTTGACGAAGCCGTTGGCGGCCTCGGGCCTGTCGGCCATCTCGTCACGCATGCGGCGGACGTGGCGGGGTTCCATCATCGCGTAGGGCTTCGACCCGTTCTTCTCGCAGATCCGGTCGAGGATGCCGCGCCGGACATACTTGGTGCGGCCACTCAGGCGCTGGTACTCGGCCGAGACGTAGTACGCCTCGCAGAGCCACTTGAAGCTGCCCTTCGATCCGCGCCGCTCGAGCGGTCCGGTCGGCGCGCGGGGCGTCGCGCCCATCATGGCGGCGCGGTATTCGGCGAGGAAGTCCTCCGTTCCCGGCTGGCTCCTCAGCCGCACCTTCAGGTGCCCGGGCCGCCGCAGGTAGACGCGCACGTTCCCGTGCCGGTCGGTGTCCTCGATGACGTGCTTCAGGCGGATGCTGCCCGAGCCGTCTCTCATCCTGAATGTGGGCATGGCACGCGCTGCCTTTCATCAGCCGTCAGTCGTCCCAGGGATTGTGGTCGGAGTGATCCCCATCAGGGATCAGCTCGAAGGCCCGGTCAAGTTTTTTCCGATCCCAGACGGTGCGGGCATTGATCCGCTTGGGCGGCGGCATGCGCCGGTCGCGGACCAGGTGATCGAACAGCGTGGGCGAGACCCCGATATAGGCCGCCGCCTCAGTCCGCGAGAGACCGCGGGGCGCGAGCGTCGGTGGCAGGATGGCGGGGCGCTTGGGCATGGGGCGATCGGTCTGAGTTTCGTGTGCCCGGAGGATGCCGGAAAGGGAGAGAGGAACGAAGCCGAGAACAGGCGGGGTAGGCTTGTGGCGAGGAAAGACAGGCGGGCGGCGGGTGTGGCGTTTCGGGGCGCTGTGCCGGGTGTGCTGGCGTAGTCGCGTTTTCTCGTGGATTCGGCGTCGTGCCGCGCTGAAAATAACTTCAGGTCAGTGGGTTGGTTCTATTGATGCTTCCATGCCCGTGTGACTGCGGCGGATATTCTTTCTGAACAACAGCAATTTGAGGTGGCCGTGCGGCACCTCTTTTATCTCGCGCTCCCATTGTTGGGCGCGAGATGCGGACTTCCCCTGCTCAGCGCTGTCGGAGTTCGAACGAACAAGCCCAGAAGTGCAGATATCCGCACTGTGCACACCAGTGGTCTGAAAAGACTACAAAATTTCCTAAAACCTGCACACGACCGTTCAGCATGCACGCGAAAACGTCAGTCACGTTAGTGACTTGCGGCATTCGTGGCAGACGCTTTTATCTTGCCCTTTTCCGTTCCTCACCCCGGACCGTTCTGATCGATCTCCCCATAAGTGCGATGCGGCACGCTACCATCCGCTATACGACGCCACACTTCCAGCAGTTGTACAGCGCGAGACAGAGCATTTCATGAGCGATTCTGCTGCTCTATTTCTGGTCAGAGATGAGCACAATTTCGCGATTTCAATTGGCGGTGGACCGACCGGAAATGATCCGAGGGCGAGCGCCGGACAACAGTCTTCCCTGCAAACAGTGTGCTTCTTGTCTGCCGAGATGCTGCACCCGGCCTGCATCTGCGCTGCAAGCCGGGTGCAATTCGGCGGGAAATGCCGATCCGTCTCTCACCAGCTATGAGACGTTCAACAAGGCCTTGCAAATGCTGGAAATCATGCGTTGATTCAACCTATGGGGACAGTAACGCGTGGCGAACTTGAAACGAGAGAAGTCGATGCGACGCCATATGCGGCGTCGCTCATCGAAGGTCATCGCGACTTTGGCTACAGCCTCGAGACAGCTCTCGCCGACATCATCGACAACGCCATTACTGCCTGCGCGCAAACAGTAGAACTGATCGCCGACACCGTCGCGGACGAGCCGTGGATCGCGTTGGCCGATGACGGTTCAGGCATGACGGAGACCGAACTGGTCGAAGCCATGCGTCTCGGTTCGAAGAATCCGACCGATGAACGCGAGGCCGAAGACCTCGGTCGGTTCGGTCTCGGCCTGAAAAGTGCCAGCTTCTCGCAGTGTCGAAGTCTGACGGTTCTGACGCGGCAAGTTGGTCGAACCTCTTGTGCCCGCTGGGACTTGGATCGCGTCGCGAAACGGAACGACTGGAGCCTCGAACTCATCGACAACCCCGAACTCGTGACGGGCCATGACCTCCTTCCGGAGACCGGAACGGTTGTCATCTGGGAGAAACTCGATCGCTTGAGCGGCGGTTATACACATGATCGTGCGAGGCGGGCGGAACATATGAACTCGGAGTTGTCTCGCGCAGAACATCATCTGCGATTGGTGTTTCATCGCTTTCTGGAGGGCTCAAAGCCGCGTCTGAAACTGTCGCTGAACGGTCGCCCGCTGAAGCCCATCGACCCCATGGCAACGACACACGCCGCAACGCAGAAGGACCCGGAAGAAGTGCTTCGCCTGCGTCAGGGTGACGTTCTGATAAGGTGCCACACGCTGCCCCATCACAAGCGGATGAGCCGGGAAGAGTGGGAAGAAATTGGCGGGCCGGAGGGCCATCTGAAGTCCCAGGGCCTCTACGTCTATCGCGAGAAACGTCTCATCATCGCGGGCGGATGGCTGGGTCTTGCACGCCAGACCGAACTCACGAAACTCTGCCGTATCGCAGTTGATATCCCGAACACGATGGATGCGGAGTGGAAGATCGACGTCAAGAAAGCCTCGGCACAGCTTCCGCCGGTGGTGCGTGAGCGCCTCAAAAAGGTCGTCGAGCGGTTTGTCGGAACGTCCAAGCGCACCTATCGCAGCCGGGGCCAGAAACTGGTCGATGAAACCCGCTTCCCGATCTGGAATCGGGTGCAGAAGGATGGTCAGATCGTCTTTCGCCCCAACCTCGAGCACCCTGTCTTCCGAACCTACGCCGATCAGTTGCCGGAAGACCTGCGAGAGGGTTTCGAGCGCTGCCTGCGCATTGTCGGTTCAGGTCTACCGATCGAGACGCTGCACGCTGAACTTGTGGGGAATGCAGAAGCGGTCACGGCTGACGAGACATCAGCAAACGACCTCGAAGAGCTGGTCTACTCCCTCGCGGTGACCCTGATGGAGAACGGTGTGCCGTCCGACGCTTTGTCGGACACGCTGCAGAGCAACCCGTTCTTGCGTGTGCGGTGGGAAGCCGCCGCGCCGATTCTGGAAGGTTTCTTGAGGACACGGATTTCATGAATGAAACAATTGAGACAGTGAAGAACATGGTCGAAAGCGGCCTGTTCAATCAAGCGCGGAAGACGGAAGACGAGCTTCGCAATATGATCCGAGGCGTCGCTGCTTTGATTCCGCCGGGCCTCAGTGAAGAGGAGATCGAGCTAATTGCGCGCGAGATCGAGCACAAGCAGGGGATCAAGGCTGGGCTTGGTGCGGTGGTCGACAGCGAGGATTTCGAACCCTGGCTGGATGACGCAAAGCCGTCGATCGAACCTTTCTATTGGAACCGCTACCAGAAGTTGCTCCTGCAAAATGGCCTTCCGAAGGATGTCGTGATTTCAACGGACGCGGTCACGGACAAGATCCTCGGTCGGCTGGGCAACCCCGAGAAGCATGTACCGTGGGATCGGCGCGGCATGGTGGTTGGCCACGTTCAAAGCGGAAAGACCGCCAACTATACCGGCCTGATCTGCAAGGCTGCAGATGCAGGGTACAGGCTGATCATCGTCATTGCGGGTATTCACAACAACCTTCGAAACCAGACTCAGGCCCGGATCGACGAGGGGTTCATCGGCCGCGATACCGGAAAGTCCCAAGAAACGAAGAAGAGCGGGGCAAAACACATCGTGGGCGTCGGCCATTTCGACCCGAACAAGACGCCAGTCAGCCTTACCAACACGCTGCGGGATTTCAACAAGGCCACAGCTTCCACCAACACGAGCGAGATCGACTCCTACAAGGTGCCTGTCGTCCTGGTGATCAAGAAGAACCACCGCACGCTTGCCAACCTACTCGACTGGTTGAAGGACAACAGCGCGCGTGGCGATCAGGAGATGATCGACCAGCCGATGCTCCTGATTGATGACGAAGCTGACAACGCATCGATCAATACGAAGTATGGCAAGAAGCTTGTCACGACGATCAATGGGCAGATTCGCGACCTGCTGAATATGTTCCACCGGAGTTGTTACGTCGGGTACACGGCGACGCCATTCGCCAACATCTTCATCGACCCAGATCAGGACGACGAGATGTACAATGAAGACCTCTTTCCGAGGGATTTCATCATAGGCCTTGACGCGCCCACCAACTACTTCGGCCCGACCAAGATCTTCGTGGATGGACTGCCGGAGGAAGGCGATCCAACTTGGCTTCGTTACATCACCGACAACGAGGACATTCTGCCCATCAAGCACAAGATCGATCATGAGCTCGATGCGCTGCCGTCGTCGCTCACGCGGGCATTGCGCACCTTTCTGCTCGCGAGGACCATCAGGAACTTGCGCGGGCAGAAGGCGGCCCATTGCTCGATGCTTGTAAACGCGAGCCGTTTTACCGCTGTTCAGGGCCGCCTGCGAAATCGCCTTCACGAAACGCTCGAGCGGATCCAGAATTCAGTTCGCATAAATGCGAGTCGGGGCGCGGCCGCATTGAATGATCCGGAGATTGCCGCACTCCATGGCGTCTGGCAGGACGAATACTCCGACTCTGAATTCGATTGGCCCTCCATCCAGTCCGAACTCCTTGATGCAATCGCCTCTGCCAAGATCGTGGAGGTAAACAGCCGGGCCAATGACTTGGACTATTCGAACTCAGGAGAAAGGGGCCAGACTGTCGTCGCTGTTGGTGGGTTCTCGTTGTCGCGTGGGCTGACGCTGGAGGGCCTGACGGTCACTTGGTTCCTGCGCAACACAATGATGTACGATACGCTCATGCAGATGGGGCGATGGTTCGGCTACCGGGGCGGCTATGAGGACCTTTGCCGCATTTGGATGCCTAAGGAAGCAATCGACTGGTACGCGTTCATCGCAAACGCTGCTGAGGAACTTCATGACGAGTTGAAAACAATGGAAAAGGCCAAGGCAACGCCACGCATGTTTGGCTTGGCCGTACGGAGCCATCCGGCTTCGCTGCTCGTGACTGCGCGCAATAAAATGGGTTCCGGCCAGAAAGTTACCATGCGTATCGGGCTGTCTAACAGGTTTGTTGAAACTGCAAAAGTCAGTGTCCTCGAGAAGGACATAATCGCAAATATTGAAGTAGCGAAGAGACTTGTTGAGCATGTTGTTTCTGGGGCGTTTCCAGACAAAACTACTCCTTGGGGGAAGCTGATTAGGGACGTGCCAGTCAGCGCAATAGATGAGTTCTTGGCGGGCTGGCGCAATGAGGAGAGAAGCGTAACAACGGACCCAAGAATCGTTCGAAGCTACATCCGTCCAAGACGAGCAGACCAACTGAGACTATGGGACGTCCTTATCCCAAGTCTCGATGGCGATGGTACGACGGATATTCTCGGGACTCCGATTGTCCCGGCAAACCGTTCGATTGACCTAAATGACCTTGCTCACGATTTCATGTCATTTAGCGGCAAGGCCATGAGAGTTGCATCGCGCGGTATTGAAAAGGCTGGCGTTGATCCAACACGTGCAGCAGAAGTGGAACAGAACTATCGCCAAAAGAAAGGCTTGGCAGTCGGCGAAAGAGCAAACTTTCCTGACAAGGAATACCGAAAAGTTAGAGAGCGTGGCCTATTGATATTACACTTCGTTAAAGCAAAGCGTCCGTCAGAAGAAACACTGGATGAGAAATCTCGCAAATTGGCGGCTAAGATTCCTTCTCAGCCTGTAGTTGCCTGGGGAATGAGCCTGCCGGAATCTCTCTACGATGATGAGGGCGAAGAGTTCGTTGTCAACTCTGTAAAATTCAAAGAACTCTTCGGTGAAGAAGATGAAGACGATGATCAGGAGGCAGCTCTTGAAGCCTCGTGATCCTTGGGAAAGACTCGACCCGGACGAAGCAAAGCGGGTCGATGTAGAGGGCCGTTTCGATTTCTTCTGGGTTGTGCTGGACGCCGGCATGCCCGGCCTGATGTTGAGGCTGCCTAGCTTGCCGCAACCACTACCACGTCTGCCGAAATTGAAGAACCTTGTAGCCTCCTTCCGCCCTCTTTCAGGTGGGTCGGCATTCGTTCTAGGTCTCAAGGAAAGAAGTCAGGTCGAGATATTCGAAACCCTTTGCCGGGATGTGGTCGAGGCCGGGGAAGCAGGTGCGGATAGAGACGAAGCGCTCTCGAGAGCGCTTCAACGCACGCGGCGCTGGTATCACATTCTGCGTGGCGGAAAGACCAATGGTTTATCCGTTGAAGAGCAGCGGGGGCTGGTCGGCGAGTTGGCCTTCCTTAGGGACCTTGTTTCGGCTTTCGGACCTGACACTTCAATCGAGGCGTGGACCGGTCCGACCGGTTCCGCCAAGGATTTCGAACTCATCGGCAGCTGTGTCGAAGTGAAGGCAAGACGGGTGGCGGCAAAGCCGTTCGTGGCCATTTCTTCGGAAGACCAACTTGCTGATGTCGAAGGGAGCCGCCTGTGCCTGCGTGTGGTCAACGTGGCGTCGGCCGTCCTGCCGGAAGGTCAGAGCCTGCATGATCACGTGCGAATGACGGCCGAGATGTTCGAAGAAGACGGCTCGGCCTTCGAAGCGTGGGAGGAGACTCTCTATTCGACAGGATATGATCCCGAGAACGATTACGACGACAGGCGATGGCTTCTTGGCGCTGGGACCGACTACGAGGTTACAGAGGGTTTCCCACGGATTTCCGCGCCGCTTGCACCAGGCGTGGAGAATGTCCGGTATTCGATCGCTCTCGATGCCTGCGAGCCGTTCAAACTGGAAGGTGATCTGATCGACGTGATCCGGAATGGGCTTGAGAATGAGTGATCTCGAAGAATTCCATCATGAACTCATCGCCGATATCCAAGGCGATGCTGACGTCCTCGGACTTGTGACGGTTGAGGCGTTTTTCGAGAAGGTGGGCGATCTGCTGACCGAAGCCGGTGAGTTGGACGGAGCTAACCGGGCTTACTTCGAGGGCGGCGGCGCCAGCAACCCCATGCGGATCGACGGTTACGGCGGCGACCCAAGAGATGGCGACGGCGTCTTGAGCCTTGTGTTGTGCGACTTCGAGCTTTCCGAAGATGTGCGTGTTCAGAACAAGGATCAGATTCAGCGCCTGCTTCAGCGGTTATACAGATTCGTTGTTTCAAGCCTAAAGACCGATTTCCGAGAGCAGCTGGAGGAGACAAGTGCCGGGTTCGGCGTGGCCGATCTCATCGCCACGACTTGGAAGGATGTCGAGAAGGTCAAACTCATCATCGTGACCAACGCTGACTTTCGCGCCCGTGCCGATGCGGCAAACGTGAAAGATCTTGATGGCAGACCTGTCACCCTCAGTGTTTGGGACCTGAAGCGCCTGAAGCAATACATGGAGCAGGGGCAGGCGCGGGCGAACCTGATCATCGATTTCGACAGGGATTTCGGCGGGGGCGTTCCCCTTCTTGCAGCCTCCGGAAGCGACAGCGCGCTCGAAAGCTACCTAGCGGTCGTTCCCGGAAAGCAGCTGGCGGCCATCTACGACAAGTGGGGACCGCGCCTGCTCGAGGCCAACGTGAGAAGCTTTCTTCAGGCGCGCGGCAAGGTGAACCAAGGCATTCGCAACACGATCCGCGATGAGCCGCACATGTTCTTTTCCTACAACAACGGCCTCAGTGCGACGGCCGACGCGATCGAGGTGGAACAGACCGATATCGGGCTCCAGCTGGTGCGGGCTGACAATCTGCAGATCGTCAATGGCGGTCAAACGACGGCTTCACTGCACGCCGCACGCAAGGCCTTCGCCGAGCAGTTGGAACGTGTTCACGTCCAAATGAAGCTGACGATCGTGCCGCGCGAAAAATCCGAACTCGTGGTCCCACGAATCTCGGAATACGCGAATAGCCAGAACAAGGTGAACGCAGCGGACTTCTTCGCCAACCATCCCTTCCACATCAGGACGGAAGAGTTGTCGCGCAAGGTCCTTGCGCGGGGAGAGGACGGGTATCGGGACACCAAATGGTTCTACGAGCGCGCGAGGGGACAATATGCCGACGAACGTGGTCGAAGGACCATTGCTGAGCGCAAGAAGTTCGATGCCGAATTTCCGCGTTCCCAGTTCCTCACGAAGACCGACCTTGCCAAGTTCGAGAACACTTGGGCCTGCCTACCGCATATCGTGAGCCTCGGCGCGCAGAAGAACTTCGCGGAATTCGCCAAGCACATCGGCAAGCGGTGGGGCACTGAAGGCGCGGCGTTCGATGAGCTTTGGTTCAGGCGTATGATAGCAAAGACCATCATATTCCGGACCACCGAAAAATTGGTCTCGGGCGCGGAATGGTACGAAGGTGGCTACCGTGCCAACATCGTGACCTACGCGATTGCTAAGCTCGTTCATGATGCAGAGGAACGGGAGATGGTCGTCGATCTGGACGCCGTCTGGAGATACCAGGATGTCTCTCCCGACTTGAAGGCGGCCTTGTTGGTGGCAGCGGCAGAAGCGCAGGACGTGATCACTCACCCGCCGGAGGGCGTGCGCAACTTCAGCGAATGGGCCAAGAAACAGGCGTGTTGGAAGGGACTGGAAGATCGTGAGTTGAGCTATCCGGAGGAAGTCGATCGCGTTCTGATTTCACCGGACCTCGCCAATGAACGGGCGAGAGAGGCCCGCGCAGAAAAGGCTGTCGAAACCAGCGTCGAGGCTGAACTCGAAGTACACAGGCTTGGCGCCGCGTTTTGGGCAGAAGCACGAAACTGGGCACGGGAACGTGGGCTTCTGTCTCCGCGAGAGAATGGCGTTCTGGAAACCTGCGCTGCGATCCCAAGCAAGATGCCCTCGGACAAGCAATGCGCGATTGCCATGGGTGCGCTCAAGAAGCTTCAGGATGAAGGCTTTTCAACTGGCGTGAGTGCCGATGCAACTTGACGCGAACAGGAAGCTGTACAAGTTCAGTGGCCCAACCGAATACGCCCTCCAGAACCTAGCAGGTTGCTGAAATAGTCTCTTCTGGACAACGATTTGAGAACATGATTCCTCGTCCGCAGCAGAACTGTGGGGGTCAAGATGCGCGGGACGGATGAAACGAGTGGGTCGCTGTTCAGCTA
>NZ_JACNMU010000013.1 GCF_014901205.1 Meridianimarinicoccus sp. MJW13 | reverse complement strand
CGAGAGCAGGGTGTTGCCGCTTTCGGTGACATTCATCGCCGCCATTTCCGCCGCGTCCAGGTTCAGCACGCTGCCGTCCCAATAGGGCACCAGCGTGTTGCCGGTCACCACCGCCCCATCCACATCCACCAGGATGATCCTGGGGTATTCGGTATGGGTCAGATCCTCGCCGTTGGGCAGCACGATATTGTCGGCGATCACCACGTTGGTGGTGTCGTAGATCGAGATCGCGTTGGGCGAGCCGTTGATGATGGTGTTGCCGGTGATGGTGAAATCGCTGGAGGTGACGCCGGCGGGCGCCCCGTCCAGATGGCCGAAGATCGACTGCGACCGCGCGCCCTCGGGCTGGTAGAAGATGTTGTCGCGGATGGTGAGACCCTGCAGGCCGCTGGCCGAATTCGTGCCCCAGTACTGGATGAAATCCGGGTGGTCGCCGGTGTTGCCGTCCGGGTCGCGCCAGGGCGTCAGGTCGTGGAAATAGCTGTCCTCGATCACTAGGGTGCTGACATCGCTCAGGTTCACGCCCTCGCGGGTGTGATGCAGCTCCAGCCCGCTGACGGTGATGCCGTCCACCCCGTTCAGGCGCAGGGCGGTGCGCACGTCGGTGATCTCCAGATCCTCGATCACCACGCCGTCGGTGTCGCGCACCAGCAGGCCGAATTCATAGCCATAGCCGGTCAGCGGGATGTTGCGGGTGGCCGCGGCGCTGTCGGGATCGGTGCCCTCGGTGGCGTCGGGCAGATGGCCGGTCAGGGTCATGTCGCGCAGGGTGATGTCGGCGCTGTCGCGCAACTGGACCCGGCTGGTGTTGCGGGTGGGGGCCAGGCTGGCGGCCTCCAGGTCGATGCCTTCGACGGTGATACCACTGGCGGCGCGGATCAGCAGCGTCTCGGTCAGCACCGCGCGGTCGTTGGGATCCGCCGAGGTGATGGTGATGTCCTGGGCGAAGGCCCGGTTCTTCAGGACCACGGCACCGTAATCGCCCGCGGCCAGTTCGATGCGGTCGCCATCGGCCGCCCCCTGGAAGGCGGCCACAAGCCCGGCCGCCGTCGTCACCTGAAAAGTCGTCATTCTGTAATGCCCCCAGTTGTACGAGATCGGCGCCCCCACAGCCGATTCTCTTCCGGAACCGGATGCTGCCCGCACACGCATAGGAGTAATAGACGATTTGAGATGACACGCACAGGTTGTATTCCCCGGCGCGGGTCGGGATCAGGCGCCGCGACGCCTGACCCCCGGATCTCGGGCGGCCGTCAGCCCAGGTCGCTCATCAGGATGCCCTGCAGTTCGATGTAATGGGTGTCATCGTCCTGCAGCGCCAGCACCACGCCCGAGCCGTCGCCATTGGCGGTGACGCTGACTTCGGGCGCCAGCAGCAGCTCGGTCAGATCGGCCAGGCTGTCCAGGGTCACGCTGTGGCCGCCCGGCGACACATGCATCCGGTTGCCCGGATCCAGGGCGTCGGTGAAGGTGCCCGCCTGGTCGGTCATCAGGCGCAGGACATCGCCGTCGCGGAAGGTCAGATCCATCACCAGGTCATAGGTGTCCTCGCCCGTGGACTTGCGGAAATCGAACAGGAAATGGTCGGCGCCCTTGCCGCCCTCCAGGATGTCATGGCCGCCGGTGTCGGTCAGCTTGTCATTGCCGTTCAACCCGCGCAGATGCCCGATCTCATCCGGCGCCAGACCGCGGTCGCTCAGCTTGTCCTTGCGGTTGGAGCCGGTGACGCGCACCGCGGTGTCGTAAATCGTATCGGGATCGATGGGATAGGTCGTGGTCGGCGGGGTCACGGCGCCGCCGCCACCGCCCGTCCCGCCGCCGGTGCCACCACCACCTGTCCCGCCACCCGTACCACCGCCGGTGCCGCCACCGCCCGTACCACCGCCGGTCCCGCCACCGCCGGTGCCGCCGGACGGCAGGGTGTTGAGGATCTGGTCATGAAGCGAGCCCCAGAAACTCGGCGATGCCGGGTTCTGCGACAGCAGGGTATTGCCGCTTTCGGTGACGTTCTGGGCCGCCATCGCCCCCGCGTCCAGGTTCAGGATATCGCCGTTGTGGCGCGGCAGCAGGGTGTTGCCGGTGATCTGCACATTGTCCACGCCATTCAACGAGATCCGCGGGAAATTGCTGTAATGCAGCGTGTCGGAATTGGGCAGCAGGATGTTGCCCGAGATATCCACGTCATCGGTATGGGCCAGCTTGATGGCATTGGCCGAGCCGTTGATGATGGTGTTGCCGGTGATGGTGAAATCGCTGGCGGTGACTCCGGCGGGTGCCTTCTTCAGATGGCCGAAGATGGTCTGCGCGCGCGATCCCTCGGGCTGGTAGAAGATGTTGTCCTGAATGGTGATCCCGTTCACCCCGGTGGTCGAGTTCACGCCCCAGAACTGGATGAAATCCGGGTGATCGCCCGAGGTGCCATCCGGGTCGTACCAGGGCTTGAGATCATGGAAATAGCTGTTCTCGATCAGCAGGTCGGTGGCATCGTTGAAATTCACCCCTTCACGGCAATCGCGCAGCTCCATCCCGGTGATGGTGGTGTCCTGGGTGCCGTTCAGGCGCACGGCCACGCGCAGGTTGGCGATCTCGACATCCTCGATCACCACGTCCTGGGTGTTGCGCAGCAGCAGCCCGTTCTCATAGCCCATGCCGTCGAGAATGCTGTTGCGGGTCGCGGCCGCGGTCGTGGGGTCCACCGCGCCATCGCCGGGGCCGGGCACATAGCCGTCGATCAGCATGTCGCGCAGGGTGATGTCGGAACTGGAGCGGATCTGCACCCGGTTCCAGCTGAAATTCGGCGCCATGCTGGCGGCATCCACATCCAGCCCCTCGATGGTGACGCCGCTGCAGTTCTGGACCTCCAGCGAGGTGGCCAGCACCGCGCGGTCGTTGGGGTCGGCCGAGGTGATGGTCAGCCCCTGGGCGAAATCCCGTCCCTGCAGGTTGACGGCGGAATAATTTCCGCCCGCCAGTTCGATCCGGTCGCCGTCGGCGGCGCGGGCAAAGGCGGTGTGAAGCTGGGCGGCGTTGGTTACCACATGTGTGGCCATGACAGTTGTCCTCTCGTTACGCGACAACACATCTCCCTCCTGCGAATCCAAAGGCTTCGCAGGCGATGGCAATGTGCTCTTGGTGAAGAATTCTTCCTCGGGGTGGATATGCCCGGATCGCCGCCGCGACGCGACCCCGCCCCTTGGTTAACCCTGGGTTCTGAGCGGAATTTTGCTTTCGTTCCGGCGGAATACGCCGGTGACGCACGGGAAGGTTGCGCGCAGCATTACCAACGCCGCACACAGACCGGGGGCGGTGCCCGGTTTTTCGTCAGAACGGGGTTTTCCGGAACGATGTTCCGCAAGGGCAGGCGCGGGGGTCAGACCAGCCCCTGCTCCACCAGCTTGCTTTCGGTCTCATCGGCGCTGGCAAAGCGGCCATAGGCGCCGACCTCGATGCCTTCCTGCAGGATCTTTGCCGGGTTGCCGGCGACCACGCAGCGCGGCGGCACCGATTTGGTCACCACCGAGCCCGCGCCCACCACGCAATTGTCGCCGATCTCGACCCCGGGCAGGATCAGGCTGCGGCCGCCGATGAAGCAGTTCTCGCCCACGCGGGTGTGCAGGTACAGCCCGCGGGTGCGGTCATGGCACAGCAGGCGGCTTTCGAAGGCGACATAGGAATTCTTCCCCACGTGCACCCCCTTGGGATAGGTGCGGTCGAACTTGGCCGACAGGGAAAACTGCGCCGAGGGATGAATGTCCATGCCCCAGACGCGGGTATAGTACCAGCGGTAGGTCTCGACGATCAGGTGCCGCACCCCGGCCAGCCGGTTCAGCCCGGTGCGCCGGGCCTTCTTGTAGTCCCCCTGGGGGGCGGTACGTACATCACTCATCCTCAACCTCTTTTCATGTCACACCCGGTTCGGGCCGCGCGCGCGGCGGCGGGTGGTGCGCCGGACAGTAGCGAGCCGCGCGGTTTTCTGTCCAGAGCCGGGCCGCGCCATATTACCGCTGCGTGTCCTGCGCCTGCCCCGTCGCGTCAGCGCTCACAGTCTGATAGGCAATGCCCCGTATCTGGTTATCTTTGCGTGAAGGAACGAGTGTTCATGAAGGTCGTCATTTTCGGGCTGGGCTATGTGGGGTTCACCGCCGCCTGCTGTATCGCCAGCGAAGGGCACGAGGTTACAGGCATCGATGTCAGCCTGAAGAAGGTGCAGGCGATCCGTGACGGCATCCCGCCGATCCTGGAACCGGGCGTCGAAGAGATGCTCAAGGACGGTCTGGCCAAGGGCCGGATCACCGCCGACACCGAGATCGGCAGCCACCTGGATGACGCCGACCTGGCCATCGTCTGCGTCGGCACCCCCTCGGCGTCGGACGGCTCGCACAACATGGGCTACATCGCCGATGTCTCGCACCAGATCGCCCTGGCGCTGGATCCGAACCGGGCGCGGCCGCTGACCGTCGCCTATCGCTCGACCATCCGCCCCGGCTCGGTCGAGGAGCTGATCCACCCGATCTTCATGGCGGTGCTGGGCGAGAAGACCGACGCGGCGGCGGCACTGGTCTACAACCCCGAATTCCTGCGCGAAAGCTCGGCGGTGAAGGATTACTTCGAGCCGCCCAAGATCGTCATCGGCACCCGGGACGGCCAGCCCAACCCGCAGATGGAAGAGCTCAACGCCAATATCACCGCGCCCACCTTCCAGGTCGGCTACCGCGAGGCCGAGTTCACCAAGTTCGTGGACAACACCTGGCACGCGGTGAAAGTGGCCTATGCCAACGAGATCGGCCGGGTCTGCCTGAACCTCGGCATCAAGGCCTCCACGGTGCATGAGATCTTCAAATCCGACACCAAGCTGAACATCTCGCCCTATTACACCCGTCCGGGCGGCGCCTTCGGCGGCTCCTGCCTGCCCAAGGACGTGCGCGCGCTGCAATATATCGGCGTCGACAGCGGCTCGAACATGCCGCTGGTGGAAAGCCTGATCCGCTCGAACGAGGCCCACAAGCACCGCATGTACGAATACGCGGTCGAAGGGCTGGAGCCGGGCGCCAGGGTGCTGCTGGCCGGTCTGGCCTTCAAGGCCGGCACCGACGATCTGCGCGAAAGCCCCAATGTCGACCTGGCGCGCAAGCTGCTGGCCTCGGGATATGACCTGGATATCTATGATCCGGGGGTCGATTCCGAAAAGCTGATGGGAACGAATCTGGGCTATGCCTTCTCGAAACTGCCCCGAATCGAGGCATTGCTGGTGGACAAGCCCACCGCAGAGGGTACAGCCTATGCGCGTGTGATCGCGACCAATGCGACAGTAGAGGACCTGGATCTGCCCGCGGCAACGGACCTGCGCGATCTGGGCCGTTTGCCCTGAGCAGCCTGAACCGGGGGGCGATCAGTGACGGAATGGAGTGTGTGATGGACGGTCAGTTTACCGAAATGCCCCGGATGGAAGCCGTCCGGGTCGACAGGCCTTTGGCCGGACGCAAGGTCCTGATCATCGTGGAAAACCTGCCCCTGCCCTTCGACCGCCGGGTCTGGCACGAATGCCGGACCCTGACGGCGGCGGGCGCGCAGGTCAGCGTGATCTGCCCCACCGGCAAGGGCTATGAAGCCCCGTATGAGGAACTGGACGGCGTCCATATCTACCGCCACAAGCTGCCGCTGGATGCCAAGGGCGCCTCGGGCTACCTGCTGGAATACGGCGCCGCCCTGTTCCACGAAACCCGGCTGGCGTGGAAGATCCTGCGCAAGCACGGCTTCGACACGCTGCAGGGCTGCAACCCGCCGGACCTGATCTTCCTGGTGGCCTGGCCGTTCAAGCTGCTGGGCAAGAAGTACATCTTCGACCATCACGACATCAATCCCGAGCTCTATGAAGCCAAGTTCAACAAGCGCGGCTTCTTCTGGAAGCTGATGGTGCTGTTCGAGAAGCTGAACTTCTGGTCGGCGGGCGTGGTGATCTCGACCAACCAGTCCTACCGCCAGATCGCGATGGAGCGCGGCGGCAAGAAGCCCGAAGACATCTTCGTGGTCCGCTCGGGCCCCGACCTGAACCGGCTGCACGTGATGCCGCCCAACCCGGCCTGGAAGAAGGGCCGCGCCGCCATGGTCGGCTATGTCGGCGTGATGGGCGACCAGGAGGGCATCGACCTGCTGCTGGAAGCGGCGCGCGAGATCGTCTTCGACCGCGGCCGCGACGTGCAATTCGTGCTGGTGGGCGGCGGCCCGGCGCTGGACGACCTCAAGGCCATGACCCGCGATCTGGGGCTGCAAGACCATGTGACCTTCACCGGCCGCGCCCCCGATGCGGAACTGTTCGAGGTGCTGTCGTCGGCCGATGTCTGCGTGAACCCGGACCGGGTGAACCCGATGAACGACAAGTCGACCATGAACAAGATCCTCGAATACATGGCGTTTTCCAAACCCATCGTGCAGTTCGAGGTGACCGAGGGCCGCTACAGCGCGCAGGAGGCCTCGCTGTACGCCGAACCCAACAACACCACCGACATGGCCGACAAGATCCTGTCGCTGATCGACGATCCCGCGCGCGCCGCCGAAATGGGCCGCATCGGCCGCAACCGCGTCGAGACGGAACTGAGCTGGGACTACCAGGTCGACACGCTGATCGACGCCTACCAGCGCGCCGCCGACCGCTGAACGGGCAAAGGGGCGGCCCCCTCTCTCCTGAGCATGTACATCAAGAAGAATGAGAAACGCTCCCGGACCCTCCGGGGGCGTTCTTCCCTGGGGGGGGCAGGTGACCCGCATGACCATAGGTAAACTTATTGACAGGACGCGGCCCGGGATTCTAGCATAGTCTTGGTTGGCTATTTGCATAACGTATTGATTTTCTACAATTTTATTGCATGAAAAGGATACGGACCATGTCTGGCACAACCTATGCTGGCACCCCCGCAGACGAAGACATCCACGGAACACGGCAGGACGACACCCTGTCCGGCGGCGCGGGCGACGATACCGTACGCGGGCGGCGCGGCGATGACACCCTGGTCTATGACGTCGCCCTGAACGCTGGCGCCACCGACACCTATGACGGCGGCATCGGGCTCGACACCATCCGCCTGCTGATGACCAGCGCCCATTGGAACGACCCGGCGGTGCAGCTGGAAATCGCCGCCTACCTGGCTTTCCTTGACGTGGTGACCGATGGCGGCACCCAGGATGCGGTCAAGGAATTCTTCTATTTCGAAAGCTTCGGCGACCAGACCCTGCGCGTGACCCGTGTCGAGGCGCTCGAGATCTTCGTGGACGGGGTGCAGGTCACCCCCGAGGATGATCCGGTCACCGCGGTGGACGATGCCGTCAGCGTCGATGAGGACGGCCCCGCCCTGACCGGCAACGTGCTGGCCAATGACAGCGTGCCCGACCTTCTGGGCTCGGTCACGCTGGTGATCGGCACCTCGCTGGGCAATCTGACCCTGAACCCCGACGGCAGCTACAGCTACATGCTCGACAACACCAACCCGGCGGTGCAGGCGCTGGGGGTGGGCCAAATGCTGACCGACAGCTTCACCTACCTGGTGGCCGATGCCGATGGCGACACCGACTTTGCCACGGTGACGATCACCATCAACGGCACCAACGACAGCCCCACCGCCACCGATGACGCCGCCACCACCGACGAGGATACCGCCGTCATCACCGCCAATGTGCTGGCCAATGACAGCGATCCCGACACCTCAGACACGCTGGTCGTCGCCGCCTATGACGCGGTCAGCGCCGGCGGCGGCACGGTCAGCTACAACGGCGATGGCACCTTCACCTATGATCCGAACGGCATGTTCGAAACTCTGAACGCCGGCGACAGCGCGACAGACACGTTCACCTACACCATTGACGACGGCCACGGCGGCACCGACACCGCCACCGTCACCGTGACCATCGACGGGGTGGATGACGGGGTGTCCGGGGTGGTGGATTTCACCGGTGGCCATTATTGGTACGGGACCAATGCCGAAGGGGGGAACACCTATCATGTCACCGATGACGGGCTGCAGGTCCGGGGCATCGGCGATGACCACCTTGACTGGTATCTCCCACCCGAAGGCGCCGGGGATGGTTTTGTACGAACCTATGATTATGACTATGGGAGTGCGACCAATTACGAGGGCAAGGGCCGGATCGAAGGCGAAGGCGGCACCGGCACCTTCTCGCTCAAATCCCTCGATATCGAGTATTTCCGGGACTATGAGGGCGACGGCTGGTCGGTGACCTTCACCGGATCGAACGGCGCCAGTCAGACGGTCACCCATACCGGCACCGGCTCCCCCACCTCTGGCAGCCATGGCACGGTGAATTTTGGCGCGGCCTTCACCGATGTGGCCTGGGTGGATTGGGATTTCACCGGCGATATCAACAACGACGGCACCGCCTACACGGATTACGACTATTTCAACATCGACAATCTCGTCTTCGAGGATCTGCAAGGCACCACGCCCTATGTCAGCGATCCCGATGTGATTGAATTCGACAGGGGTCAGAGCAGCCAGGTCTATGTTGAAGACGGCTTCAGCCTCTCCCCCACCAGCGGGCACCATCATGTCGGCAACTTCGATGGCAGCGATGCGGACTGGGAATTCGATCTGCACGGCAACTATGTCTATGAGCTGGACCGGGGCGACGGCGGCAGTTTCGATCTTGAATCGATCTATATCGTGCTTGCCGCGGGCGGCGTCACCTTCACCGGATCGAACGGCGCCACCCATACGGTGGCCGCCGGGACCACCGGCACCACCACTTTCGACGCCAGCTTCCACGACATCACCTCGGTCACCATCACCAATGGCAGTGGTGAACTTTACGTGGACGACATCACCTTCGCCAATATCGAGGTGGTCTGACCCGGCCCGCATCCCGGCGGCCGGGGGCGCCCCCGGCCCATGACATGACGGCCCGCTGTTTCGCCCGCGACACGGCGGGCCGCTGCCGTCTGCGCCCCGGACCACGGGCCACGCCGCCAGGCAGGTTAACCCCCGCCCGCCCCCCGCTTGTCGCCCGTGGCGGTCCGGAATATCCTGAAGGCCTTTCGAAAAAGGACCTTCCGATGCATCTGAAAAGCACCCTGCCGCTCATTACAGCGGCCCTGTTCACCGCCACCACCGCCAGCGCGGTGACGCTGGAGTTGAGCTACTACGGCGATACGATTTACTACGACACACTCGCAGAATGCACCTACACACCGCAGCCTGCCGGCCCCTGCCCCGGCGATGACGACTGGGTGTGGGAGAGTTATCATTATTCGTACGCGGGGTTCTCTGGGACGATCATTCTGGATGAAGCGGCCTATGGTGGTCGCTTCAAGAATTCCACCGTGGTGTTCCGGCACGAGTACCCCTACGACGACACCTCCATCGAAACAGACGGCGTGATTTCGTGGAACTTTTCCGTGAATCTCTTCACAGAAATCGCATATGGAACCGTCGCCAGCTTCACCTTCGGACCAAACTATGAGGTGCTCGACTGGAACATCTATGCGGAAGAGGATTCCCCGGATTCCTCGATGGACCCGAAATGGGACAGAATCTTCATTTCGGAAGTCTACTATGAGACACGTGGAGACTTCTGGGCACCCGCCAAGGAATGGACCGTGCGCCAGCTTCCCACCCTGGGCACAGAGATCCCCCTGCCCGCCAGCCTGCCGGCCCTCGGGGCCGGGGTTGCCGCCCTCGGCCTGCTGCGCCGCAGGCGGCGGCGGGCCTGATCCTTTTCGCGGGCGGACCCTGCCCGTCAGCCCCTGGGGCGCGCCTTGGCAGGTTCCCGGACGGCCTGGGGCTCCGCCCGTTCGCGCCTCAATCGATCCCCTGGATCGATTGCAAGACGGCGCTCACTCCTGGTGAAAATACGCCCGCCGGGCGGCGTCAGCCCTGGCCGCCCTCCGCCGCCCGGATCGCCTGGCGCAGCCGGTCCAGCAGCGCGTCGTCCACGCCGGGGCCGCTGAGGGTCAGGGTGATCTTCTGTCCCTTGCGGGCCGAGGCAAAGCGCAGCCCGTCGCGCAGCACCTCGCCGGAGTGTTTCGCGCGCGAAACATCCGTCTTCGGCGGTTGCGCCAGTTTCTCCAGCAGCGCCAGTTCTGCCGCCGCATTGGCCGGGCGCGCGCGGGTCAGGGCGGCGCGGATGGCGTTGCGATCGCCCAGCCGCAGGCGCGAGACCAGCGCCAGCCCCAGCCGTTCGGGGATCTCGGCGGGATAGTTCAGCAGATCGCCAAGCGCCTCGTGAATGTCGATGAAGCTGCCGATCTTCGACCGCTTCGCCCGGCTGGCGGTGGCGAACAGGCTGCGCAGCGCCGCCGACTGGTCCGCAAACACCCCGCGCGCGGCGGCCTCGGCCACCACGCGGGCGCGTTCGTAATAGCTCAGCCCGACCCGGATCTCGTTTTCCTCGACCATGGCGACATAGCTGTCGGCGGCCTCCTCGGGCGGGCGGATCAGGGCGCGCAGGGTCGAGAACCGCTCTTCCCCGGTGTCTTCGTACAGTTCGCTCAGCGCCCGCAGGCGGCGCCAGCCCGAGATCAGGCCGAAGCGATAGGGCGGCGTGGCCTCGCCCGCGGCGGGCTCGGGCAGCGGCGTGATCTCGGCCGGGGTGCGCTGGCCATGGGCGGCGATCGAGGCTTTCAGCGCGGCGATTTCCTCGGCATCCAGGCTGATCCGGTCGCGCACCAGGTGGCCCTGGGCAATGTCGGCCAGCGGCACCTCAACGATCATCCGGCCCTCGTCGCGGGCGGCCTGCAGGCTTTCGGTGATCTCGCGCAGGGCGGCGGCTTCGGCGGATTGGCCCGAGACCTGGGCGATGGGGGCCACGGCGCGCGGCGTGGCCGCGGGGGCCGGCGCGGGGCGGCTCTGGGCCGGGGCAAGATAGCCGGGCTGGGCGGGGGTCAGGCGACGGCGGGCCATTTACGCGGCTCCTCTTCTGGGGCGGGGGTCAGGATGGCGCAAGGAAGGTGAAGACATCCCTGCCCCACCGTCCGTTGCCTGGGACGCCCCGGCCAGCTCATCCCGCCTCCAGGCGCCGATCAGCAGCCGCTTGAAGGCGGCATAGGTCTCGTCGAAGGTCTCGCGCCCGCGCATGTAGGTCTCGCGGTTGAAGTCGCGGTAATCGGCCTCGTAGATGCCGTTCACCTGCTCGCCCGCCTGGCCCACCAGCGCGGTGAAATCCTGCCGGTAGGGCGACATGTAGGGGGTGATATAGGCCTGCATCAGGTTGGCCATCTCCATCTGCTGGGCGGCATCGAAGCGCGTCACCACCGCCCGCACCGCGTCCCATTCGAAGCGCAGCTCGGGCGTGCCAAGGGCGCGGGCGGCCAGGTTCTCGCCCTCTTCGATGGAACTGAAGGTGGCGTGCAGCATGTCGAAGAAGCGCCCCGTACTGTCGAACTCCAGAAACGACGCCCCCAGCGGCACCAGCAGGATGTCCGAGGCCGCCAGCGCGTTGATGGTCAGATATCCCAGCGCCGGGGGGGTATCGAGGATCACCACGTCATAGGCCTCCAGCATGCCGTCGGTCTCCAGCCGGTTCAGCAGCGCGTCCCACAGCTTCCAGCCCTTCAGCCCCATGCGCCAGACCGGCACCTGGAACTCGGCCCAGTACAGGTTCAGCTGCGCCCCGATCAGGTCGATGTTGGGCCAATGGGTCTTCTGCGCCAGATCGCGGGCCGAAACCTTCAGCGCCTCGGCCAGCAGATCGTCCAGCGGCAGCGGCGCCTCGCCCCGGCCCATGCGGGCGCGGTTCTCGGCCTGCAGGCTTTCGGCGTAATCGCGCGCCAGCAGCGGGAAGACCGTCTGCCATTCGTCCGCCACCTGGCCGCCGAAGATCGAGGTCATCGACCCCTGGCTGTCCAGGTCCAGCACCAGCACCCGGTAGCCGTCCAGCGCCGCCGACATCGCCAGATGCGCCGCCGTCGAGGTCTTGCCGACGCCGCCCTTGAAGTTGGCCACCGCCACCACCTTGGCCGGCAGCCCCTTGGGCCGGTAGGGCAGGTATTCCTTGGTCTTGGAGCCTTCGGCGGCGAAATGGGCGCGCAGGCGCAGCACCTCGTCCAGGGTGAACCACTTGGCCCCGCCCTCGGTTTCCGAGGCGCCCTGCGGCAGATGCGGATTGGCCTTCAGCACGCGGCGGAAATGCGGGGTGGCCACCGGGATCAGATACTTGGTGATTTCCCAGGTCGAGAACCGCCGCAGCCGTTTCGCGCCATCCGGGTTCAGCCCCCGTGACATCAGGTCGGCGCGCCCGCGCGAGGCCATTTCGGCGGCCTCGGCAAAGCCGGCGGTGTCCACGGGATCGCCCAGATCGGCCAGCGCCGCATCGGGTGAGATGTTGAAATACGGCGGATCCGCCGGGGTGCTGCTCATGGAATGTCCTGCTCGACATGCTTTGTTTTCGCCAGACTACCATAAAACCCGGCATATCAAAGGAAAATGCGCATCCCATTAGGTTTTCTAAGAAAAATCAGGCACTTGCCATCAGGTGCCCAAGGCGCCGCAGGGGCGCGGGTGCCATCGGGTCTGTTAGAATATGTGTTAGATATCTGTTACGGCATCCTGTGGATTTCTCCAAGCTGCTGACATCAAAGGCCGATTCCACCCTTTTTCAGACCTTGGCGACTCCGGAACCACGAAAGACCGACTCTGAACCCCCGATCCGCCGACTCCAGACCCCCGAAACCCGCGCTCCCTTCCGCTTGAGCCGCACCGGGGGTCTTTCTACTCTGAGTGTAAATAAAACGACGAATCCGTCACGAGCAGTAAAACGATGTCCAAACCCGCCCCGCCCCCGTCCCGGGGGCCGGTTTCCGTTTCCAAGGCCCCCGGCCCGAAACCCGCCGCTGCAGCCCTGGGCCCGCCCTCTGCCTTCGGGCCGCCCCCGGCCCCGGCGCTGGCGGATTTCTTCGTGTGCGATATCGTGGCCGCCATCCCCAAGGATGACATGGCGACGATGGAACACCCGGTGTTCTCGCTGTCCACACGCCCCGACCGGCGGGTGCTGAGCTATGATCACAAGGGCATCTCGGTGCAGATCACGCCTTCGGTGAAAGGGCTGGCCACGATCCACGACAAGGACGTGCTGATCTACTGCATCAGCCAGCTGGTGGCGGCGCTGAACGCCGGCCGGCCGACGGCGCGGACGCTGGAGCTGACCGCCCACGACCTGCTGCTGGCCACCAACCGCGAAACCTCCGGCGACAGCTACCGCCGCCTGCGCGATGCCTTCGAACGGCTGTCGGGCACCCGCATCATCACCAACATCCCCACCGCCGAGGTCACCACCACCGCCGGCTTCGGCCTGCTGGAAAGCTGGGAGATCGTGCGCCGCACCCGCTCGGGGCGGATGGTCTCGGTTTCGGTGACGCTGTCGGACTGGCTCTATCGCGCGGTGCTGGGCAAATCGGTGCTGACCCTCAGCCGCGACTACTTCACCCTGCGCAAGCCGCTGGAGCGGCGGGTCTACGAACTGGCCCGCAAGCATTGCGGGCGGCAGCCGCGTTGGCAGATCTCCATGGCGGTGCTCTGCGCCAAATCGGGCTCGGCCTCGCCGCTGCGGGTGTTCCGCAAGATGATCCGCGACATGGCCGCCGCCGATCCCCTGCCCGACTACAGCCTGGAGGTGATCGAGGGTGACCTCGTGCGCATCACCCCGCGCGCCGCCGTGATCGACCCCGGCGACGGCCCGGCGCTGCCGCCCGAGGCGCTGGACGAGGCCCGCGCCGTGGCGCCGGGCTGGGATGTCTACGCGCTGGAAGCCGACTGGCGCCGCTACTGGGTGACCACCGGCCGCCCCCGCCTGCGCAGCCCGGCCCGCGCCTTCGTGGCCTATTGCGCGAAACGCGCATCAAAATAGGCCAAGCGCGAAACGCGCATCAAAATAATCAGACTGCGAAACGCGCCTCTGGTTCAGGGTGCTCCCGGTCTGTCGAGACCACCGCCCCTGGCCGCTTCGGGAGCCTCCGGCGGGAGTATTTGGACCAAGAAGAATGAGCCGGTCATTCACCCCGCATGCCGATGTTTCGCGCGCGAAACATTCCGTTCGCGACCGAAAGGCATCATGGGGCTCCGCCCGTTCGCGCCGGAAACGCTCCCCCGGAGCGTTTCCGAGACGGCGCTCACTCTCTTTGGTCCAAATACTCCGGGGGTGAACGGGCCGGCAGGCCCGGAGGGGGCAGCGCCCCCTTGCGCCCCTCGCAGGCCCTCGCTACCCCGAAGGCAGGCAAGACGAAGAGGCAGGCATATGGCACGCATTCTGGTGACCGGCGGCGGCGGGTATATTGGCAGTCACGCCTGCAAGGCGCTGGTGGCGGCGGGGCATGAGCCCGTCACCTTCGACAATTTCCAGACCGGCTGGCACGACGCGGTGCAATTCGGCCCGAAGATCGCGGGCGACCTGCGCGACCGTGACGCCATCGAGGCCGCCCTGCGCGACGTAAAGCCCGAGGCGGTTCTGCATTTCGCAGCCCTGATCGAGGTCGGCGCCTCGGTGCAGGATCCGGCGGGCTACTGGGACAACAACTTCCGCTCGGCCAAGGCGCTGTTCGATGCCATGGTCGCCACCGGCACCGACAAACTGGTGTTCTCCTCGACCTGTGCGGTCAACGGCGATCTGGACGGGGTGGAGATCGACGAGACTTCGCCGCTGAACCCGATGTCGCCCTATGGCGCCACCAAGGCCGCCGTCGAGATGATGCTGGCGGGCTATGTGAAGGCCTACGGGCTGCGCGCCCTGACCTTCCGGTACTTCAACGTCGCCGGGGCCGATCCGGCAGCACAAGTGGGCGAGCATCACCAGCCCGAGACCCATCTCATTCCGCTGGTGATCCAGGCCATCCGCGGCAGCCGCGGCGCGCTGAAGGTCTTTGGCGAGGATTACCCGACCCGCGACGGCACCTGCGTGCGCGACTATGTGCATGTGCTGGACCTGGTGAACGCCCATGTGGCGGCCATCGACTATCTTGACCGCGACACCCGCGTGCCGCTGCTGTGCCTGGGCACCGGGCGCGGCATGACCGTGCGCGAGATCATCGAGGCGGCGGAAGCGGTCACCGGCGAGACGGTCCCCCATGACATCGCCCCGCGTCGCCCGGGCGATCCGGCCAGCCTGGTCTGCGGCTCGCGGCTGGCGCGGGCGGAACTGGGGTGGGAGCCGGTGCATTCGACGCCCGAGCAGATGATCGGCGATGCCTGGCGATGGCACCAGAGAGCAGGATACACAACATGACACGACGCGCCCTGATCACCGGTTCGGCCGGTTTCATCGGTTACCACCTGTGCGAGCGGCTGCTGGCCGCCGGCTGGCAGGTCACCGGCTATGACGCCCTGAGCGACTATTACGACGTCGCCCTCAAGGAGGCCCGCCATGCCCGGCTGGCCCGGCACCCCGGCTTCACCCCGATCATCGGGCGGCTGGAGGACATGGGCGCGCTGGAACGGGCAGGCGCGCAGGCGCAGCCCGAGGTGATCGTCCATCTCGCCGCCCAGGCCGGGGTGCGCTATTCCATCGAGAACCCGCGCGCCTACCTGGAGACCAACATCACCGGCAGCTTCAACGTCATGGCGCTGGCGCTGGAACACAAGGTCGATCACCTGCTGATGGCCTCGACCAGCTCGGTCTATGGCGCCAACACGAAGATGCCCTATGCCGAGACCGACAAGGTCGACACCCAGATGTCCTTCTATGCGGCCACCAAGAAGGCCGATGAGGCCATGGCCCATGCCTGGGCGCATATCCACGGGCTGCCGATCACCCTGTTCCGGTTCTTCACCGTCTATGGCCCCTGGGGCCGGCCCGACATGGCCTATTTCAAGTTCACCAGGTCGATCCTGAACGGCGATCCCATCGACGTCTACAACAACGGCGAGATGTGGCGCGACTTCACCTATGTGGAAGACCTGGTGCGCGGCATCGAATTGCTGATCGACGCGAAACCGGTGCGCCCGGCCGCCCCCGAGGATATCGCGCCGGGCGACAGCCTGAGCCCGGTGGCGCCCTGGCGGGTGGTCAACATCGGCAATTCCGAACAGGTCCGGCTGATGGATTTCATCGGCGCGCTGGAAGACGCGCTGGGACAGAAGGCCAATTGCAACTTCATGGAGATGCAGCCCGGCGATGTGCCGGCGACCTGGGCCGAGGCCAGCCTGCTGAAGCGGCTGACCGGCTATGCGCCGAAGACCGACATGCGCGACGGGATGCAGCGCTTCGTCGACTGGTACCGGGACTACTACAAGGTCTGAGGCGGGCGGGGCAGGGGCCGATCCCCCTGCCACTTGCGCGCAGGCGCCGCGTCGATGATATTCGGGCATGACAACACCAATCGACCATGACGCCTACATAGCCGCGGCCCCGGACCCACTGCGGCCCCTTCTGGGTCAAGTGCGGGCGCAGCTTGCCAGGACACTTCCCGACGCCGAAGAGATCATCGCCTACAACATGCCCGGTTTCGGCTTCGGGAAATCCGTCATCGCGGGCTATGCGGCCTTCAGCAAGCAATGCGGACTTTACGTGTCCCATGGCGCCATTGCGGCCCATGCCGACGACATTGCCGCCGAGGGGCTCAAACCCACGAAAATGGGCGTCACCTTTTCCCCCGGCAAGCCGATCAGCGACGCATTGATCGCCAAGCTGGCCCTTGCTGCGCGCAGGGATCTTGGTTTGTAAGGCGGTGACCTTGTCTGGAGCGCCGGACCGGTCGGCCCAAGGGGGGTGAATGCGGTACCGCAAGCCGTGCTCTCGGGGCCGGATATCGGTCGTCCCGGACACATGGCGGACAGAGACCGGGGGAAATAAAGCTTGCTTGCTGTGGCGTGAGGCTTTACGAGGGCCGGGTTACGTTATCTCTATCGATGAATCTGCTCCTTACGGCTCAGTGTCGCGATCTAGCACTGACATAGCCGCCCTGCCGCATGTCGCGGGCAGGAAACAAGGAGAATTACGATGGCCAATGGCACCGTGAAATGGTTCAATTCCACAAAAGGTTTCGGATTTATCGCCCCTGATGATGGTGGCCGCGATATCTTCGTGCACATCTCTGCAGTTGAGCGCGCCGGCCTGACCGGTCTGAACGACAACCAGAAAGTCACCTTCGATATCGAAGCTGGCCGCGACGGTCGCGAAAGCGCCGCCAACCTCGCGCTGGTGTAAGGCTGTGCCCCTCAGGGGGCAAGGCTGACGGATTTGAGCGGGCGTATCGGAAACGATGCGCCCGCTTTTGCATGCCGGTGCGGGATCCTGATCCGGTACCCCCCGCATCCTTCGGGGTGGATGCCCCCCGGCGGGTCTAGGCCCTGTCGCGCCGCGCGGCGCGGGCCTTCCTGCGGCGCTTGACGGCGAGGATGCCGCCCAGACCCGACAGGAGCAGCAGGCCGCCCGCAGGCAGCGGCACCGCGCTCACCGCGCCGATCTGAAGATTGTCCAGCCGCATGTGCTTGTTCGTTGCGGTCGATCCGAAGCCGATTTCAACCTGGATCTCGTCGAACAGAATCCCGGTGAACCCATAGTATTTCCAGCCCCCCGTCGGGGCGGTGAAACTTTCGACAACCCCGCCGTTCAACAGCGCCGTGAACTTGTCGGTATAGCCGTTGGTCACCATGTTGAAGGCGGCCTCGGTGACCGTGCCGGAGAAGGTGATCGAAAACGGGTTGTAGGTGTCGGGGAAAAAGTTCCGCAGTTCCGCGCCGGGGTTGCCGCTGGCGCCGAAGTAAAGGCCTGCCGTCGCAGACAGACTGCCGAAGGTGGCGCCAAGGGCGGCGAACTGATCGGTCACGACCGCGCCCTGGGCAATCCCCGGAACTTCCGAGAAGGTTATGGTCGTGACCGGCGCGGCCAGCCCCGTCGCGGTGTTGACCGGTGCCGCGGATGCGCCCGTGACAGAGGACGCGGCCAGGACCGTTCCGGCCAGGATCGACTTGAAAGACATAATGGGGCCCTTTCAGGGGGTGGGGCACAATCGCGCTCACCAAAGGGGAAAGGACGACGGCAACCGGGGTTCCGGCAAGACGTCGGTCATCAAGGGGGGGGCGCCCCGGCTTCGTCAAGTCATTTCGCGCCCCCCCCCGGCGGGCTGCCGGTCGAGGTCGCCCTGGCCGGCCCGGCGAACACGGCGGTGGGTGACGGGCCTGCGGCGTTGTGGTCTGGCGGGGGGCGGTCTGGCCTTTTGTCCTGCCACGGAAGGATCCCCCCCGATGAGCGCCTATCCGATCCATGATGTCGACGTCCACGAACCCGGCCCCTACGGCGCGTTCATGGAACAGGTGAAGCCCCCTGGTTGAATCCTTCGGCGGAAATACCTGGTCCGGGGCGGCGCGCATGAGGTTCTGGAAGGGGACTGGACCCTGACCCGGATTGTCCTGTTCGAATTCCCCGACATGGCGGCGGCGCGGAAGCTGCTCACCCGCGAAGACCATGCCCCCTGAAAGCCCTGCGGCAGAGCGGTTCGACAGGGTGCGTGGTGATCGTCGAAGGCCTGTGACCCCGGCGCGTGTTTCGCGCGCGAAACACCCCCGCCGGTCAGCCCAGCAGCAGGTCGCCCGTCTCGGGCGGCAGGGCGTCCAGATCGGCGAGGATCAGCTGGTCGATCTCCACCGCCTGCGCCGCATCGCTCCAGCGGTTGCCCATGTGCCAGCCGCGTTCCCGCGCGGTGCTGGCGGCGAGGTCGAAGTCGATGCCGGTCTCGGCCAGCACAAGCTGCCCGTCCAGATGCGCCGTCAGCAGGTCGGCGCGGGCGTCAAGCTCCAGCGTCAGGCGGTGCGGGCCGTCGGCCTGCAGGTCGGTCAGGCGCCCGCTGGTGACCGAGGCGGTGCCGCCCTCGGCGGTGCTGGCGGTGAGTTTCAGCCGGTCGCCCACCAGTTCCGCCTCGAAGCGCCGGTGGCTGGACAGCAGGGTGCTGCGCTCGGTGACGTCCAGGTCCACCTGGAACAGGATCTCGGCGGCCAGATGTTGGCTGTGCAGGTCGCCGGGCAGGCCGGGCAGGTGCAGGGCGCCGCCGGTGCCGAGGCTCAACTGGCCGTCGCCCTCGGTGCCGGTCAGCCGGGCATCGCCCATCAGGTTGGCCGCCAGCGCCGGATCCTCCAGGAAGTCGAAGCCCTCGGCCATCACCGCCTGCGCCAGCAGCGTGGCGCTGTCGATCTCGGGCGGGAACACCGGCGGCACCGGGGCCGGGCTGAGGATCGGATCGGAATGTTCCACCAGACCGGTCAGCGACAGGTGGCGCAGCCCGCCCTGGGCATCCGCGTGCCAGGGCGAGCCCAGCATCAGCCCCTTGCGGGGCATCTCGGGCAGGGCGCCCTCCAGCGCGACGGTGTCCTGCAGCACCCCGTCCAGCGTCAGGGTCAGCCCGCCCCCCCCGGCGGCGCCGTCATAGGTCAGCGAGACGTCGTGCCAGCCGCCGTCGCCCAGGGGGCCGGGGGTCTGCACCCGCGCGCTGTCGCCCGTGGCGGTGGTGAGAACCGCCTCCAGGCCGCCCTGATCGGTGACCGAGACCATCAACACCCCCTTGAGCAGGAACACCACGCCCCGGTCCTGCCCCGTCTCCAGCCGCAGGCCGGCGTCAAGCCGGAAGCCGGTGCCGCCGCCCAGCGGTGCCACCGCCGAGGCCGGGGTTTCGACCACCGCGGTGCCCAGGTCCAGCCCGGTGCCGCCACCGCCCATCGGGGTGAGCGCCGCCGCGGGCAGCAGCAGCGCCTGCATGGTGCCGTCTTCCAGCATGCTGAGCAGGCCGGTGCCGCTGTCAAAGGCCAGCAGCGTGGCATCCACCGGGGTGCCCTCGGCCGGGTCATGGGAGATCGGGCTGAGGATCCCCCCGACATAGCCCGGCGCCCCCGGCCGCGCGCTTTGCGCCTTCACGTTGCCCGAGACCGACCAGTCGGCCTGCCCGGAATAGCCCTTCACGTCGTAGGTGATGTTGTCCGAGATCACCACGTTGGTGGAATGCGGCGCCACCCGGATGCGCGGGTCGCCGGCGCCCTTGGCGGTGTCGGCATCGGGGGCTTCGCTGTAGACCAGGATGTTGTTGCGGATCACCGCCGCATCCACCGCGCCCAGCTTGATCCCCGACACCGTGCCCGAGATGATCACGTTGTTCTCGATCAGGATGTTGCTGTAGAAGATCGCCGGATCCGCATCGCGGTTCGACGCGCGGCTGTTGTCCATATAGATCATCTGGCTGCGGTCGCCGTCGGCGATGTCGAAATAATTGTTGCGGATGACCATGTTGCCGGGCTTGCGGGCGGGATCGTCCTGACCGCTCCAGACCTGGATCATGTCGGCGTGGTCGCCCGACTGCATCGACCGGCGGATCGAGTGGAACTGGTTGTCTTCCACCAGCACGTCGCGGGTGTCGATCAGGTTGAGCGCATCCGAGCGGATCTCGTGCAACTCGGTGCGCAGCAGTTGCGCCCCATCCACCCGCGCCAGGTAGATGCCCTTCCAGAAGCCGGTGACCTCGCTGTCCTCGATCACGATGTTCTGGCTGTCGCGGGCGCGCAGGCCGAAACCGGTGAAGTGATCGTCGAAATTGGCCTTGCCGGTGCCCGAGGCCATGTCCCCGGTCAGCAGCACCCGGCGGAAGATGATGTCGCTGCTGTTGCGGACCGACAGCATTTCGGTTTTCAGCGTGTCGCCGGCCTGGAAGGTGTAGTCGAAGGTCACATCCTCGAAGGTCACGCCTTGCACGCCCCGCAGCATGCCGCCGCTGAAGCTGGCGCTGCCCGGGCTTTCGGCCTTGAAGGTCAGATTGGTGGCGGCCTTGCCGGTCAGGTTCAGGCGGCCGTAATCGCCCGGCGCCAGCAGGAAGGTTTCCCCGCCCGAGGCCTTGGCCAGGGCCGCGTTCAGCGCTTCGACGCTGTCGACCTTGAGGATCGTGGAGTTGGACACGTTCAGACACCCCTTGACCGCCGGCCCGTCACAGGACGGAGCGGCGCGGTGCCCCCATGGCAGGGCAACCTCGGGGGTGCGGGTGAAGAAAGCCTTAAGCGGGACCGCCGCGGCAGGAGGGGAATATCCTGCATTTTCCGAAGTTTGCACCGGACCGGTCGCAGCCGCCGGCAGCATGGTCGCCACGGTCAGAAGCGCGCCCAGGGCGGCACGCAGGGCAGGGGGGATCAAACGGGACATGAGAAAACCTCCGCAATAGGGCTTCAGTCTAGCGCAGCGCGCCCCAAGCGCCACGACAATCCCGGAAGGGGGGGTGGGGCGGGGCGCGATAATGGCAGCTTATCGGGGGTGATGGGACAGGGAAGTAAGTTGCAGGGGTAACGCGCGTTTGTCGGTCTTTTCAAACATAATGCTGTCCAATGAACCAAATCGGCTTGTAAAAATCTTTCCATGGAGGGCGGGCTGCAATGACACGCTGCGGGAGCCGTGGCCAAACGGGCAGACCAAGGGTCAGATCAATCAATTGAAAACACTGAAACGGCAGATGTGTGGCCGCGCAAACATCGACCTGCTCAAGGTCTTCCTGGTCGCAGCGCCATGAACTGAGGAAACACCATGCGGCACCGAGAGTGAGTCAGACCCAATTTTGCATGCCGATCCGCATCGCGGGACGACGGGATCGCCGTCCCGCAGCAAGGTCAATACGAAACATTCGTATAGCCGTTGTCGCTTGCGGTGATGTCGCGGGCGGTGCACAGGTTGACGCCCCTCAGTTCCACCTCTCGACCGCCGTTGTAGATGATCCTCACATCGAACTTGCAGTACCCCTGATGCCGATCCGGCTCGAGCGTGGCCGTGGACCCCACGGGAATCACGTAGTTTTCCAGCAGATCACGGCCCCAACCGCCATCGTCGACATGGGTCATCTGTACCGACCAGATGGACGCGTTTCCGGAATTGTGGATGCGCACCCAACGTTCCAGAGCAAGGGCGGGGTTGGCAAGGGCGGCGGTCAGCAGGGCGGCAGCGGCAATGGTTTTTCTGGTCATGACGGGTTCCTTTGTGTTGGGCTGTTGGCAGGTGTCCCGCCGTTGTTTGCGAGACACCTACAGTCTGCCGACACACCGTCATTGCACCGTCATCGGTGCTTCGGGTGGCGCCCCTGGTGCGGGCGCCAGCCTTTCAATTCTCCTTCGGTTCGCTGTGTGCCGGAGGCCTGAGCCGGGCCAACTCCCTGGCTTGTTCGAGGGTGAAAAGCTCGGGCTTTTCCGGCGGCGGCCCCTTGTAGGGCTGCGACGCGTGATTGGGTGTCGCGTCACCCTGTTCCCCGGCCCGTTGCAAGGCGATGGCCAGCGAGACCAGCCCCGCCGCAAGCGCCGTGGCCGCCGATGTTCCCGAGAACCGGCAATAGAGCGACGCGACCTCGAGATGCTCGTCACCTGGCTGGCTGGGAACGTGATCGTAGGGCGACGGGTTGTAGCCCGCCGGGCCGGGCACGTCGGTGGACACGATGTCCGTCGGCTGGAAATTCTGGTCGAACAGCCAGTCCGGCAGGTCCATTTCCGAGTCGTTCTTGGCCCAGGGATCAAGTTTCTGGACAATCTGGTCCAGGCGGGGATGCTCGGAACTCAGCGTCGTGATCAGCCGGTGGCCATTCCGGCGTACGGCCCCGGACTTGGGTGTATAGGTCAGGTCATGGCCGGTCTTGTCGCAGGCCCCCACGGCCCAGGGCCCGACCTTGGGCGTGCTGAGCGACGCAGGATAAACCAGGCGGGATCGCGGCTCGTTGCCAGCCGCGCAAAACACGAAGGTTTCCGTGCACAGCTTGCGCAGCGCTTCTTCAACGGGGGTCCAGCGATTGTCCTGTCCCGGAGATTTGCTGTCCGCCGCGGACTTGGGCACTTGCGATCCATAGCCGGTCGGGATTTTCCCCGCTTTCGTATTGGATCCAGCGTCATAGGCCGTCCCGGCGCGATCCCAGGAATCGGCAATGACGACGATGTCCACAGCAGCCTGCGCCGATCCGGCATAGTGCAATGCCGCAAGGATCATCTCGGGATCGGGGGCGGCAGACACCACGATGGGCACGATCGTGGCAAACGGATTGATCCCGGCGAAGGGCAGCGCGATGGGCCGCGTGGTGGATGCGGGTGGCAAGGGGGCGTCGGGATCGATGTAGCCCGGCACCCGCAAGATAACGTTCATTCCAGGCCGCGCGGCGATCAGACCTGCCACCGACGTGCCATGAGCCCCAAAGGCACTGCCGGAGTCAGGCAAAGCTGGCAGGTCTTTTCCCGCGCTGTCGGTCGTGAAATCCATGCCACAGGCAATATCGATTGCATGGGTCAGATTTGGATGCGTGAACGCCGGCAACGTGTCGATGATCGCAACGCGCACCGGATCGGCAGGAGCATGGCGCTGCTGGCTGTCATAGACTTTTTCCCAGGCCGCGCTTTCGAAGGCTTCGATTTCCTCGGCCACGCCCAGTGTTTTCAAGTGCCACAACGCATGAAACCTTGGGCGCCGCCCTGTCCGCTCCAGCGGGTCGAGATGTTTGGGGCTGGCGGGCTGTGTGTGTTCGTTCTCGCCGGTCATTGTCCACCCTCCGTGCTTTCGCCAAGCCACTCGGCGCGCACACCGCGCCGGTGATCCTTCAGAACCTCCTCGATCGCCGGCGCGCTCAGCCGGGCAAGCTCCATCCCGGCAAGCGTGTCCGAGCGATAGTGCAGCCCTGCGTATTCGCGGTTGATCGCGACCTCCCATGCCGCGTGGAACAGGGATGACGCGCCGGGGTGTTCCGGAACCATGCGCGAGAACACTTCGGCAATCAGGAAGGACTGGAAGGCATGGTTTGACGGAAAGGACGAATAGACCGGCACCGGGATGTAGGGTTCGAGCGTTGGGTCCAGAACGTTCGGGCGCGGGGTGTTGTACCGCGCCTTGTAGATCTGTCCGATCAGGCTGCCGAGCCAGAGTATGATCTGGAACATCACGGCGGTGTGGCCGGCCGGCGACGCGGCATCCGCGCCCAGCGGCAGCATATAGGCCGTCAGGTCGTTGCCCGCCTCGATCTGGATGCGCTCGCGGCGCCAGGCGCTGTCCGGGCGCCGAAGGTCGTCTTGCATCAGGTGCAGGACAGCAAGCTCGGCCGCGAATTGGTCGATCTCGGGCGGGGCGCCGTCCAAGACGTGCCCGGGGCGATGATCCGGAAGCCGGTGCTTGTGCCAGGCATACTTGTCCTTCCGGTCGAACAGCCGCTTGATTTCGCGCCACGGCACTTCGATTTCCGGCCAGGCCATACTGCTGGCAGAGTAAGAGGCCGCCCCCCCCAGCACCGCCTTGTGCAGACTCTTGTGGAGCCCCTTGTGCAGGCTCTTGTGCAATCCTTTGTGCAGGCTTTTGTGAAGCTTGCCGCCGCCAATCCCGGCGACCGCCACGCCCAGCCTTGGAGCGAGAAGGGTATCCACGGCATTGATCAGCTCTTGCGTGACCTCGACCGAGACCAGGGTCGGGGCATGCCCGTCAAAGAGTTCCTCCCACAATTCTTCGAATGTATCGAGATCCTGTTGCGGAATGATCGGCCCCGAGGCCAAAAGCTCAATCCTGTCCTCGGAAACCCTGAAACGCCAGTCGGTCAGAACCTTGACGTAGTCTGCGTAGGTTGGCGCGGGCTCGCCGCCCCCGCCATCATCAAGTACGGATTGGTCAATCATTGGTTTTCTCCTTTCAAATCAAATGTGTCGTCTTCAACCCTTTCGCCAACGTCTTGCTGAAGTGCGGCTGAGACCGGCCCATCAGGCCAAGTGTCCAGCCGTTGAAATCATACCCCGGACGCAGCCTTTGGATGCGGGCCTTCATCCGGTCAGCCTCACGCGCCTGTTCCGACAGGGCGAAGCCGAGCATGGCATAACGCAACGCCCCGATGAATCGCGGCTTGAGCATCAACGCCCGGTTGGAAAACAGCAGCGCCTGGCGAACGTCGCCCCGCGCGATGGCAATCATCGCCCCGGACACGTTGTAGGTATACCGCCAGGGGCTGGCTGCCCCGCAGCGCAAACACCGGTCCAGCGCCCGCTCGGCGCCGGCCAGATCGCCGCGCATCAGCCGGATCACCGCCAGATGATCCAGGTTCAGTGCCAGGTTCGGAGCAAGGTTGCGGGACCGCGTCACCAACATCTCGGCCAGGTCATTGTCGCCGACCAGCATATGGGCCGAGTATCCCGACAGGCTGAGCGCAAGGGGAAGCAGCGGGTGGGTGTCGGGAATGGCCGACAGGGTTTCGCAGATTTCCTCGGCGCTGGTTGCGTCGGCGCGGGCCAGACCTTCGTTCTCCTTGAAGATCTGTGTAAACACCCTCAGGCATTCGAAGACAGGACGGTGGCCATTGTCCGCCAGGGTCCAAACCTTCGCTTCGGTGCGGGAAATCAGGTCATCATCCAGGGAAAACAGGCCCGTAAGGGCGGTCCAGGGAAACAGGTCACGCGGATCGCCCCTTGCCGGACAGGCCACCATTTGCTGCAACAGCATTTCGGACAGGGAACAGACCACGGCGTTGCGATGGTCCGCCCGCAAATCGATCGGTTCGGACATCCAGACCACCCGGCGATCCGTGGCCTCATACAGGCGCAGGTGCAGCGCAAGGGTCTGGCCGCGCCTCTCGACCACGGGTTGCAGAAGATGCGTCGCGCCAAGACCGGTGTCGATGGGAAGGGGGAAGGTGAAATCCGCGCAATCCCGCAGGTCATGGATTTCGATATCCGTCATCAAGCTGACAAAGCGGGCAATCGCATCGAGAAAGCTTTCGATCCGGTTCAGGTCATCCTCGACCAGCCCGGCATGATGCGGGGCCAGCAGCCCAAGCGCCGTGTGCTGGCGCGTGGGCTCGGGGGTGCGTGCAAGCTCGTGCCCTTCGCCGTCGCCTGTGTATCTTTCATCCCCGCCGGCCCGCATCTGGCGGAGCCAGTCCTCGAACCCTTCGCAGTCTGTGAGACGCCTCAGATCCATCCCCTCGAGGAACGACGGCCCGAAGGAGTCGTTGGCAACCGCAATGCGCCCCGGGGCAAGAGAGACACTGTGCCGGTCGGCGCGAATGCAGTCCTTGCCAAGCAGCGCCAGGTCTCGTTTCAGCAGGTTCAGGGCGGTCCGAAACCGGCCTGACGATTTTTCGGGTTCATCGGACCCCCAGAACATGTCCTGCAGCGTGCGCCGCGCCCGCGTTTGCGAGGGTGCGACCAGCAGGATCGCAAGGATGGCTTGCCGGAGCGCGCCGCCGGGCGTGATGTCTTCCCCATTGCCCAAAACCACCTTCATCGGACCGCAAAGGAAGGCCTCCGCGCAGGGGTTACCTTGCGGAACATGAGGTTCTCTGGGTGCTACCACGCCGTTTGAAGGCATCGTATTGACCTTTGTCAGCGGTAATTCGCCGAAAAAGGATACCACCGAATGCAATTCAAACGAAGCGTGGGCCATTAACGGTCCGGCTTCGGGTGATCTTGAAAATGATCGAACATTGTCGGTGCACTTGTCTGTATTTTTGAATGACCAACTTTTCAGGATTGGCACAATTGGCACATGGGCGGCAAATTCCCGTTGTGGACTTCGGAGCGGTCGTCGCCGAAATAGCCCGGTTGCCGCCTGCCCAATCGAAGGGGCGTTCTGTTGATGCCCGGGCGCAACGTGCTGCCGCGTATGGGATGTGCTGGAAGCCATGGCTTGCGCGCTGACACAAACTGACAGGCTTCGGGGTGCGTCGCCCCCAAAGCCTGCAGGGGTGCCAATGAACTCAGCGCGTTGTCACTGAGGCATCGGGCGAGCGTGTGCTGATTCGGGTCATCGAGGCCCGAACCTCGGCATCGAAAGCGGCGCGCTGCTTCTGGATCACATCCATGCGTTGCTGCCATTCATGCCCGCCCACTTGAGCGAGTTCGATCATTTCGATGGTGGTGTACTCGCCTGGTGCCACATCGGCAGCACGGGCAAGCTGCTCGTTCGCAAGCGCCGGTGCGGCGATTCCAACGGACAAAGCACAGATGATACAAACCTTGAACATTTCGAGTCCTCCTGTTTTGCGGTGCGTCCCGACAATGCGATCGGGATGGGAACATTCTGCCGACGCACCGTCATCGCTGCGTCATCGGTGAACTGCCCCCCCCCTTTCGACCGGCCATCCGGGCGCAACCCTGGAGGCCCGGGGACGGCCCTGAGCAAGGGCTTGTGTCTGAGTATGAAATCACCACCGGTGGCGGCCGCCGGCGTCGCGGGTCGAGACCCTCAAGGAAAAACCGGGCAAGCCACGCTCAGAAGGAATCGACGTATCTTGCGCAGGGAGACGACCGCCGGCTCTTGCAGCGGGGCCGGTGTGGTCGGCAAACAGCGCGGCCCGTGGGTGAGCCCGAAAACACGGGGGTGATGCTTCCAAATGCACACCGTCTGTGTCGCGGTTTCACTTGGCAAAAGTGCAGGTAGAAGCCATGAATATCAAATCATGAGGGGAAGGTTAGAATGACGAGCATCTTTTCAAAACAAACGCCTGTCGTGATGAAAGATGAGGTGGAACAGGCATCGGAAGAGACCCTCGAGGCAAAGATCCGGAAGGGGTTTGATGCTGCCTACTACCTGTCAAAATATCACGATGTACGCGCCTCGGGTGTCGATCCATTGGAGCACTACATGGCCTACGGCTGGCGCGAGAAGCGGCGCCCGAACGGCTGGTTCAATCCGGATGAATACACCGCCCGCCACCCCGAGTTGGTGGGGCCGGACACAAACCCGTTCCTTCATTTCCTGACGCATCAGAGCCGCGCCGCGAGCGAGATCAGGGAAGATCTTCGGGCCCTGCGCGAGAACCAGGTTCTTTACTGGGCCGACAAATACCTGGACGGGGAAGACGGGCCGCGGCCGGTCATCATTGCCTCCGCGATGCCAGACAGGGAAAGCCTGCGTCTCGTGCAGGAACACTTCGATGCAGAGTTCTACATCGCCCAGAACCCCGAGGTGATGGAACGGTCGATGGACCCCTTGCTTCACTTCATGACGCAGGGCTGGCTGGAACTGCGGGATCCCAGTCCGGATTTTTCGGTGTCCTATTACCTGCGGAACAACGCGGATATCCGGCGCCAGCGGGTCAATCCCTATGTCCATTTTCTCAAGCATGGATCTCGCGAACGCTGGCGCAGGTCGGCAACGGTCGCAGATGCCAATGTTCTTGAACTGTTCGAGAACGATGAAACGATGAGCCAGCTTGTTGCCAGGGCCAAGCAACTGGAGCCAATGGTTGCGATGCCCAACACGCCGCGGCAGATCACATCGCCGCTGAAGGCTGCGGAGCATACAACGAATGTCGCGCAGGCATTGCGACGCAAGCTGGCAGGCAAGACCTACAGATACATCGTCGCTGTGCCGCATGTACGCATGTCGGGTGCCAGCCGCGTGGCATCCATTTTTGCCGATGCCCTGACACATGCCTGCGAGGCCTCTGACATTCTGGTTGTCACCACGGACGGTTCGGAAAACGAATACATCGGCTGGTTCTCGGAAAAGCTGGATATCTTCGATTTGTCCAAGGAGATCGGCCCCCTGAGCGCCGAGGAAAAGATCCGGGCGCTGATCGACGTGATGCGCGGGGTGGGGTGCCGCACGATCGTCAACGTCAACAGCCGGCTGGTCTGGGAGGCCATGCGCCTGTACGGTCGGCAGTTGCACCATGAATTCCGCGTGGTGACCTATCTGTTCACATGGGACGAGAACACCAAGGGCGACCGCGTCGGCTATCCCATCCAATGGTTGCGCGACACGGCGGACCATCACCACCTGATCCTGACGGATACCATGAATCTGGCGAATGACGTGGCGGACCGGTTTGGCTTTGACCAATCGTCGGACCATGCACAGGTGGTGCCGCTCTATACGCCGATGACCGGAGAGACAGCGACCGCCACCCGGGAGACGCGCCGCTCCGGCGGGGGGCATTTCCTCTGGGCGGGCCGGTTCGATCCGCAAAAGCGGCTTGATATCCTGGTTGCGATCGCGCGCGCGAACCCGGACATGACCTTCGACGTGTATGGCAAGACGGTTTTGGGCAACAAGAGCCTGAGCGACTATAATCCGCCCGACAATATTATCCCCAAAGGCACATATACGGATCTGCAGGATGTCCTGAACACCCGGTACAGCGGGTTCCTGTACACCTCGCAATGGGACGGGCTGCCCACGATCCTGCTGGACATGGCCGCGGCCGGATTGCCCATTGTTGCTCCCGATGTGGGCGGCATCGCGGAACTTCTGGACGACCAGACGGGCTGGCTGGTCGAGGATTTTGAAGACGTGGAGGGTTTCAGCGCCGCATTGGCCGAAATGGCGGCAAACCCCAAGGTGGCCACCGCGCGGGCGCAGGCCCTGCAGGCCAGGCTGGCCGACAAATTCGCCCCGGAACGGTATATCAACCGCATCAGCAAGATGGTGACCACCTATGACCTGTGATCTGACATGCATCATTACGGGCCACCGCGAAGGCCGCCTGGCGGTGCCTTCGCTCCGTTCTTTCTGGGCAGCGATCGAAGCGGCCCGCGCGGCCGGCTTCAGCGTCGAGGCGTTGCTGTGTCTGGACCGTCCCGATCCGCTGACCGAAAAGCTGTTCAACGCCTACAAGAAGGACGCGGAGGCGATCGACACCTATGATGTGGCCGATCAGGGCAAGGTTCGCAACGGCGCGGTCGCCAAGGCCAGGGGCACCTATTGTGCGTTCCTGGACGCCGATGACCTGTGGTCCGAGACCTGGTTGGTCGACGCGCTGACCTTTCTCAAGGACGGGCCGGAAAACCGCATCGCGCACCCGCAGTTCAATTACTTCTTCGAGAAGCAGGCGACGATCTTCACCCATGTGGATCAGGAAAGCCCCGAGTTCCGGCTCGATCTGTTGCGTGTCGCCAACTACTGGGATGCATTGTGCGTGTGCCCGACCCAGATTTACCGCGAGATTCCGTTCTGCGACCGCGATATCGCGGGCGGCTATGCCTATGAGGACTGGCTGTGGAACTGCGAAACGGTTGAAGCCGGATACATCCACAAGGTGGTTCCGCGAACGGTCCTGTTCAAACGGCGGCAGGAGAATTCGCAAACGGTCAAGGCTTCGGCCAACAAGTCGCTGACCCGCAGGCACCCGCTTCTGGACTACGCGCATCCCATGTATTCAGCCAGATAGGGCATCTCATGATCTTGGTTCTGGGCGGCACCGGGTTCGTCGGAAAAAACCTTTGCGTGTCTCTTCATGCACGCGGCATCCCCCTGCGGGTTGTCTCGCGCGCACCCGATACGGGGTTTCTTGACGCCAATGTGCCCGGGGCCAGCGCCCTGCGGCTGGAGCAGTTTATGGCGGACCCCAAATCTGCCCTGTTCGGGGTCGAGACGGTCGTCTACCTCGCCTCGACCAGCACCCCGGGGTCGAACCTGGACAGTTCGTGGCGCGAGGCCCATGACACGGTCGAACCCGCCATGCGGGTCATGGCCGCTGTCGCCCATCATTCGCAGGCCAATGTGATCTACCTGTCCTCCGGGGGGGCGGTCTATGGCGAGACGACCTCGGAGATGATTTCCGAGAATACCGAGCTCAACCCGATTTCCCCCTACGGGCTGGGCAAGAAGATGACCGAAGCCGCGATTGACTTCATGGCACGGACCGAAGGGTTGAAGGTGACCATCCTGCGCCCGTCCAACCCGATCGGCCGCTGGCAGGTCAGCGTCAGCCAGGGCGTGGTGGGCGCCCTGATGCGCGCCGCCCGTCAGGGAAGCGTGTTCCCGATGATCGGGCAGGGCGTGGCTGTGCGCGACTATTTCGATGTCCGCGATCTGTCGGCCGCGATCGAGGCGGTGATCGACCAGCCCGACAAGAGCCACGGCAAGATCTGGAACGTGGGGTCGGGCACGGGCACATCGGTCCGCGAAATACTGGACCTGGTGCAGGAGATCAGCGGGCGCAGCATTGCCGTGCAGCATCTGCCGTCCAGACCCACGGATGTGGCGCGCGTCGTGCTGGACACCCGCGAAATCAACGCCGCCCTAGGATGGGCCCCGCAGCATGACTTGCGCAGTTCACTGCAAGATCTCTGGGCAGCATCCTGAACCGGAACCAGGTGGCCGCCCCCATGTGATCTGCGTGTTCCGGCCCCTGCCCTGTCCTGCGCGTCATCCTGCCGGGTGCCAGCGCGCCAGGTGGTCGATGCCCGCGGTGCTTGTCCCTGCATCCGGGACATGCGCGGGGGCGGTATAATTCCCGCGCCATGCGATCCCCATGACCTGCATGGTTTCATAGATTCTGGTCTGCCAGCCTGCATCGGCATAATGGTGCAGGGCCTGCGCCACGTCAGGGCAGACCAGATCGTGGAACATGACGGCCGCGGTGTCGGCCATGAAGGGTTCCACGGCGCGGGCATCCGCCAGCGGAGCGGTGCCGTCGTGCAGGCCATCGATGAAGGCAAAGCGCCATTTCGTGCGGGGTTTGGCGGCGTGGACCAGTTTCACGATGCCAGGTGAAAAACCGGCGTGCAGGCGCGGTGCGGTCCCGGGCACGGCCCGGTCCAGGTTGTCGTGCACGGCCACGAGATGTGCGGCATCCCCCAGGGCCGGATCGATGACATCCAGATCCAGACCCGCGGCCAGCAGATGAGCAGTTGAAAATCCCATGTGGCAGCCGATCTCCAGCCCGCGCCGGCCCTTGAAGGGCAGCGCCGCATTGTACAGGACCGCCCCTTCATCGACCGACAGCACGCCGATATTCGGCTTGGACGCCCGCGCGTCGGTGCGCCAGACCTGCGCCACGTGGCGGCGCAGGTACGGCCATTTGACGGGCATCGGGTCGGTTTTTTCCAGATAGCTGAACCGGCCGACAAGACCGGGGTCCCGAAGCCCCTTCGAGATATAGTCACGGCGGTCGAGATCCGACGCGGACGGGGCGGGTGGGGCGGTTTGGGGCTGGGGCTTCACGAACAGCCGTCCGGTATAGTCCAGCGGCGTCAGGAAATGCGGGCGCCCGGCCGCCTTTTCCTTTTCCAGAAAGGCATCGACGGCCTTGCGCGCGCCTTGCCAGTGTCCGTAGTCATCCACGATGACAACACCATGCGGGCTGACCTTGGGATACAGATGGATCAGCTCGGCCTGGGTGCTGTCGAAGAAATCGGTGTCCAGCCGCAGCAGGGCGATCTTGCCCAATCCTTCGCATGGGAGTGTCTTGCGGACATCGCCTTTCACATAGGCAAACCGGTTCCGGGGGTAGCCCGTGGAGATCATGTTCGCGCGGACCGTCGCAAGATCGCAGGCGGCGTGGGTCAATCCGTCGGGGGCTTCGGTTTTCAGAATGTCGGCGGCGGCGCGGCCTGAGGGATCGCGATCCTCGTCGGAGGGCTCCGTCATGCCTTCGAAAGTGTCGAACAGGCGAATGGCGCGGTTGGTCACCCCGCGCTCGAGCAGGGTCAGCGCGATGATCATCGACGAGCCGCCGCGCCAGACGCCACATTCCACGAAGGCCCCCGGAATGCGGTTGTCGATGACGTGATTGACCGCCTCATACAGCGCGAACCCACGGTTCCTTGAGGTCATGGTGAAGGGCTTCACCTTCTCCCAGATCGCCTCGAAAGGATCAGGATACCGCATTGGTTCACCCCCGTTCTTTGGCAGATCCCCGCCTTGAAAACCGTACTCGTGGTCCTGCACGTTCAAGGCAAGACGCCGGCAGGCCCCGGGGGCCTGCCGGCGCAAGGTGTTGCCAGCCCTAGCGCCAGGTGGAGACGCAGGGGATCTTGCTGGTGTCGCAGCGATCGGCGTATTTCGCGGCGATCTCCTTGACCTCTTCCATCAGCCCGGCTTCGAGCTTCTTGGGTTCGAGCCCCAGGCCCAGGAAACGGTCGTTGGCCACATGCAGATCGTTTTCTGCCGCCTCGTTGCGCGGGTTGTCGAGATAGGCAATCTCGGCGCCCATCATGTCGTGGATCATCTGCGCCAGATCCCGCACCCGGTGGGTCTCGGTCATCTGGTTGAGGATGTTCACGCGCTCGCCCGATTGCGGCGGGTTGTTCAGGGCCAGTTCGATGCAGCGGCAGGTGTCCTGAATATGGATGAAGGCGCGGGTCTGGCCGCCCGTGCCATGCACCGTCATCGGATAGTTCACCGCGGCCTGCATGATGAAGCGGTTCAGCACCGTGCCATAGTCGCCGTCATAGTCGAAGCGGTTGATCAGGCGCTCGTCCATCTTGGTTTCTTCGGTCTGGGTGCCCCAGACGATGCCCTGGTGCAGGTCGGTGACCTTGACTGCGTCGTTCTTGTTGTAGAAGGCGAACAGCAGCTGATCCTGGCTTTTGGTCATGTGATAGATCGAGCCGGGGTTGGTCGGGTAGAGGATTTCCTGCTCGGTCTCGCCGATCGGCGTATCCACCTTGACCTTCAGGTAGCCTTCCGGGATCTGCATGCCGGCGGTGCCGTAGCCATAGACCCCCATGGTGCCCAGGTGGATCAGGTGGATGTCCAGGCCGGATTCGACGATGGCGGCCAGAACGTCATTGGTCGCGTTGATGTTGTTCGAGACCGTATACCGCTTGTGATAGCTGGACTTCATCGAATAGGGCGCGGCGCGCTGTTCGGCGAAATGGACAACCGCGTCGGGCTTTTCCTCCTGCAGCAGCGTCAGCAGGCGATGGTAGTTCTTCCCGACCGTGCAATTGACAAACTTGATCTCCTTGCCGGTCAGTTCCTTCCAGACGCGGAGGCGTTCGCCGATGGGGCGGATAGGGGTCAGGCTGTCGACTTCAAGTTCAAGGTCGATCGCGCGGCGGCTCAGGTTGTCGACGATGACGACGTCATGGCCCTGCTTCGACAGATGCAGTGCGTTGGGCCAGCCGCAAAACCCGTCGCCGCCAAGAATAATTACCTTCATGATCTTCCTCATTTGAGCAGACGTCTACTGCCAGACTTATCGCAAGCCTTGCCCCGCAGTTGAAGCCACTTTCATCGCCGACACGGCGCGACCGCGCCCCTTGGACATAAAACCGCAGGCACCCCGAGTTGATTGCCGGAACAGATATGGCAAGGAACCGCCGGATTCCCGGCGGGCTCTGGCGGTATTTATCGGTTTATGCAGTTTTTCCGGAGCCTTGCAGCCCTCCACAACCTACAGCCTTGTGAGTCATGAAAATATCCTCGCCTGCCCCAAGCAGTCATGCTAGCAGGTTAAAAAAAGGGCTGCGAAAGGTATACTTTGCCAAACAGGACAAATTTAACCGCCCCCATATGCCTCGTTGGCCTCGGTCGGTCCGGAACCACTCTTGTCACCAATATTTTCCGCCGACATCCGGGTTTTCAAAGTCTCGGGGAGACCGCCAATCTGGTCTACTCAACATTTCGCCATATTGAGAAGTCACTTCCCATTTCAGGGCCGCGGAACCAGAATCGATCAGATCAGGATGTTGCGCGATTGCGTCTACAAGGTCCTGCTGGACATCTATGCGTCGCCGAAGCCCAACTGGTTTCAAAAGCCCATACTGATCCCGTCAATTGTGTCTTCCTTCGGACCTGACTTCGAGGGCTTCGGCACGTGGTACTGGTCGGTAAATCGGTTGCTATTCCCCGAGGGAAAATTCTTCACGGTGATGCGCGAACCAGCCGACGTGCTGAAGTCCAGCATCATCCGCTGGGGGTGGTCTTTCGATGACGGAATTGCGACTCTCCGGCGGAACTACACCCTGTTGTCCCATGCGGACACGCGCGTTGATCTGGTCATCCCCTTCGACAGGCTCCAACAGGAACCGGAGGCGACGACACGGCAGCTCCTCAATTTCGCCGGCGTCGATTTTCATGAGGACTGCATGACGGCCTTCAAGAGCGCGCATGCGCCCAATCCTCGGAAAAAGGACGGGGTCGCTATGGGTGAAATTCCCCAGGATGTCATGGATCTTTATCACAAGGTTCTGGCGCGCAGCGAGCCGGTCCGGGATCGGGTTTCCGAACCGGAACATGACAAGGGCGGCGCGGGCACGAGCTGACAGGACCCCCTTTGCGCAACGGTCATGTCCGGTTGCGACACGTCGCCAATCCCTGAGCCGGGTGCCGCCGGTCCAGACTCCGTGGCGCGGGCCCAGCCAGCCTCCGCCGGAACCGCCCACGAACCCCCCCCGCCGATGGCCTCGGCGGGGGGTTTCCTTGTCTTTCAGACCTGTGGCCGTCTTACGACTCCGAGCCGATCAGCCCCATGCTTTCCAGCTTCAGCAGCACCTGCTGGGCGCAGAAATCCACGTCGGTGCCTTCGGTGTCGAGGCGCAGTTCGGGGTTCTCGGGCACGTCGTAGGGATCCGAGATGCCGGTGAACTCCTTGATCTTGCCTTCACGGGCCAGCTTGTAGAGCCCCTTGCGGTCGCGGCGTTCGCATTCCTCGATCGAGGTGGCGACATGCACTTCCACATAGGCGCCGAACTGTTCGATCTCCTCGCGCACGGCGCGGCGGGTGGTGGCGTAGGGCGCGATCGGGGCACAGATGGCGATGCCGCCGTTCTTGGTGATCTCGGAGGCGACATAGCCGATGCGGCGGATGTTCAGGTCGCGGTGTTCCTTGCTGAAGCCCAGCTCGGACGACAGGTTCTTGCGCACCAGGTCGCCGTCCAGAAGCGTGGTCGGGCGGCCGCCCATTTCCATCAGCTTGACCATCAGCGCGTTGGCGATGGTGGATTTGCCCGAGCCCGAGAAGCCGGTGAAGAACACGGTGAAGCCCTGCTTGGCGCGCGGCGGCTTGGTCTTGCGCAGCTCGGCCACCACTTCGGGGAAGGAGAACCACTCGGGGATCTCCAGGCCTTCGGACAGGCGGCGGCGCAATTCGGTGCCGCTGATGTTCAGGATGGTGACGTTGTCCTTGTCGGCGATCTCGTCGGCGGGCTCGTACTGGGCGCGGTCCTGCACATAGACCATGTGTTTGAACGGCACCATCTCGATGCCCATCTCGTCCTGGTATTCCCGGAACATTTCCTGGGCGTCATAGGGGCCGTAGAAATCCTCGCCGGCGGAGTTCTTGCCGGGGCCGGCGTGGTCGCGACCGACGATGAAATGGGTCAGGCCGTGGTTCTTGCGGATCAGACCGTGCCAGACCGCCTCGCGCGGGCCGGCCATGCGCATGGCCAGCGGCAGCAGCGACATGTGGGTGGTGGCCGCCGGGTATTTGTCCAGCACCGCCTCGTAGCAGCGCACGCGGGTGAAATGGTCCACGTCGCCGGGTTTGGTCATGCCCACCACCGGGTGGATCAGCAGGTTGGCCTGGCTTTCCTTGGCGGCGCGGAAGGTCAGTTCCTGGTGCGCGCGGTGCAGCGGGTTGCGGGTCTGGAAGGCGACGATCTTGCGCCAGCCCATCTTGCGGAAATAGGCGCGCAATTCGTTCGGCGTGTCGCGGCGGGCGCGGAAGTCATAGTGGATCGGCGCCTGCAGGCCGGTGATCGGACCGCCCAGGTAGACCGGGCCGGCGGTATTGTGCAGGTAGTTCACCGCCGGGTGGGCGCTGTCATCGGCGCCGAAGACCTTCTCGGCCTCGCGGGCCTTGTTCGGGGTGTATTTGTCGGAGACGTTCAGGATCGCCAGGATCACGCCCTCGGGGTCGCGCAGGGCGATGTCCTGGCCGGGTTCGATCCCTTCGGCGAATTTCTCGCTGACATCCAGGGTGATCGGCATCGGCCAGAGGCTGCCGTCGGCCAGACGCATGTTTTCCACGACGCCGTTGTAGTCTGCCTCGCCCAGGAAGCCCTTGAGCGGGTTGAAGCCGCCGTTCATCAGCAGTTCCAGATCGCAGATCTGGCGGGCGGTCAGATCCCAGGACGGCATCTCGCCGGCCTCGACCTTCAGTTTCTGGGCGCTTTCGGCGGAGACATAGAGTTCGGTAATGGGCGAATGCAACGACGCTGTCATGGGATTGAACTTTCAACTGGTACGCGTTGGGGGCGCGTTTAACAGGCGCCCCGGTGCCGGGCAAAGCGACAAATCGGCTGTCATTGCCGCTGTGACAAGATTGCAAAGGGGGAATCATTTGCCATTCCCCCCCGGCTGCCGTCATACCCGGTCCGGTAGAAGTGGCGCAGGTGTCGAGTAATGGTGAAGAAGATCGTGCTGCTGTTGTCAGGCAACGTGATGACCTCGGTCATCCTGTTCCTGCGCACGATCCTGATCGCGCGGCTGATCAGCGTGGCCGATTACGGGATCGCGGCCACCTTCATGATCTCGGTCACGATCATGCAGCTGCTGTCGAACCTGGGCCTGAACCAGATGATCATCCAGGACAACGACGGCGACGATCCGGATTTCCAGGCCTCGTTGCAGGGGTTCCAGCTGTTGCGCGGCTTCGTCTCGGGGGCGCTGCTGTTCGCGCTGGCGGCGCCGATGGCGCGCTTCCTGGGCCAGCCGCAGATCACCTGGGCCTACCAGCTGCTGGCGGTGGTGCCGGTGCTGAACGGGCTGGCGCATTTCGATGTCTTCCGCCTGCAGCGGCGCATGGCCTATGGGCCGTTCATCGCCACCCAGCTGCTGCCGCCGCTGATCTCGGTGCTGGCGATCTGGCCGCTGTACATGATGTACGGCGACTACCGGGTGATGCTGGGGGCGATCCTGGCGCAATGGCTGCTGTACCTGCTGCTCACCCACCTGGTGAAAGAGCGCCGCTATGCGCTGGCCTTCCGGCGCGACATCCTGATGCGCGGGGTGCGCTTCGGCTGGCCGCTGCTGGCCAACGGGGTGATGCTGTTCATCATCTACCAGGGCGAGCGGCTGGTGGTCGGGCGCGAGCTGGGCATGGCGACGCTGGCGATCTTCTCCATGACCCTGTCGCTGGTGCAGACCCCGATGGGGGCGGTGACCCGCGCCGTGCACCAGTTCCTGCTGCCGCAACTGTCGGCGGCCAAGGCCGATGACGGCGAGTTCAACCGCATGGCGGTGGTGATGGTGCAGGCCTCGGCGCTGGCGATGGCGGTGCTGGCTTTGGGCATCGCGCTGGCCGGGCCGCCGCTGGTGCTGCTGGCCCTGGGCGAGAAATACGCCCCGGTGCTGGATTTCCTGCTGCTGATGGCGGTGGTCGAGCTGCTGCGGGCGGTGCGCTCGGGGCTGAGCCAGGTGGCGCTGGCCCGCGCCCGCACCCTGAACGGCGTGGTGTCGAACCTGCCGCGGGTGCTGGCCATCGCCGTGGCCTGGGCGCTGCTGATCCAGGGCGCCGGCCTGCCGGCGGTTCTGGGCGTGGCGGTTCTGGGCGAGGCCCTGGGCTTCATCGTGGCGCTGGTTCTGGCGCATCGCTGGGCCGGCATGGCGGTGGCGCCGCAGGCCCCCTGCCTGATCGCGCTGGCGCTGTTTGCCGCGGCGCTGGCGCTGGCCAGCCCGCTGCTGCCCTGGACTCTGCCGCCGCTGGTCGAGGCCGGGCTGCTGGCGCTGACCGGCGGGGCGCTGCTGGCCACGCTGCGGCCGCTCTGGCGCTACCTGCGGGATCGCCGGATGACCGCTTATGGCGGCTGACCGGCGGCTGGGTGTCCCGACGGGCAGCTAGCGTCCGCCCCTCATGACGGACGTCTTAGCGTCCCCTCTTCATGACGGACGTCTTAGCGTCCGATATTCCCTGACGGACGTCTTAGCGTCCGATACGCCGGGTGATCTTGCGGGTGAACTTGGCCATCGGGCTGTTGAACGCCTTCAGCGCCGCATCGCGTTCGGCGATCTGGGCGGCGGTCAGCACCGGGGCCGGGTTTTTGGGCGCCTTCGATCCGATCTCATAGCCGAAGCGGCTGAAATCCCCGGCATAGATCTCGGCGATCCGTTCCAGGTCCCAATCCGTGGGCTTGGCCCGTTCCACCGCCACCTTGGCGTAATTGCCCCGCTCGTTGATCTTGGGCAGGGCGCGCGGCGCGGCCGCGGTGCCGGTGAGCGCGTCGAACCAGGGCACCAGCGCGTCCAGCCCGTGTTCCATGTGAAAGACCTGGGCGCCCTCGGGGACGATCTCGGTCATCGGGCGGACGTGGTTGTCGTGCACGAAGGGATCCTCGGCGCGGCGGTCGGTCAGATCCTCCAGCCAGTCCGAGAAGCTGACCTGGGTCGAGATGCTCTGCTCGACCTCAAGCTGGAAATGATAGGCGCTGACCAGCCGCGCCACCGGGTGCCGCACGATGGTGAACATCGCGTCGAAGAACCCGTCGGGAAACAGCCGCGACAGGCTGGTGTGGTCGATGTGCTGCGGCGAGGTGCGCGACCACAGGCTGCGCGGATCATGCCGCGTGTGACGGCTGTCATGGAAGGCGACCTGTCCGAAGCGTTCGGTCAGGTACCACGACACGGCCGACCCCCCGCATTTGGGGACATGGGCATAGAGCACGAGCTTCTCGCCGGCCTTGAAGATGGGCATGAACTGGAATCCTTACTCACTGGTACGCGCGCAGTATACGAAGCCGGCGGGCAGAGACAGCAGGGACGAGATGACGCAAGAGGCCGCAGGGCCGGGGCCGGGCGGCCGCGTGCGGGGGGGCGATGCCCACACGCTCGGTGCGCCTCCGGCGAGTACGCTGCGTGCGCCTCCGGCGCAGGAACGCTCGGTGCGCCTCTGGCGAGTACGCTGCGTGCGCCTCTGGCGCAGGAACGCTCGGTGCGCCTCTGGCGCAACGCCCCCGCCCCTCAAGCTAGCCTGAGCCTTCATTTGCCGTTCCCGGAGGCCGGGGCGGGACGGATGGGCCGTGAAACCGGGAGAGGATCCGCCTTGATCCCGGCGCGCGGGGGCTGCCAGTAAGGGAAACCCCTTGCATCAGGACCCCTGCCCATGGCCGCCATCCTTTCCGCTCTGACCGCCCGATCCCGGCGCTGCCACAGAAGGAGCCTGCTTGCCATGATGATCCAGGTCGCGCTTGCCATCGGTCTGCCCAGCCCCATGTCGTCCGCCCCCTCGCCCGGACCCGCCGCCACCGCCAGTATCGCCGAGTTCTCGCGCGATCAGACGCTGTTCGACAGCGGGGCGGCGCGCGGCGGCAACAGTGCCGACATCCCGCTGTCGGGCAGCACCGATGCCCCCGACGGCGCCCGCATCATGGCCGAGATCCTGCGCGCCGACACCGGCGCGGTGCTCTATCCCGCCCAACCCGTGGCCACCGCATCGGGCGGCAGCTGGACCGGCGCCTATCCCGGTGCCGCGCGCAGCGCCCATTGGCTGCGCCCGCGGGTCTGGGTCGAGGGCCATGCAAGCGCCAAGGCCAGCACCACCAGCCGCTTCGGCGTGGGCCATATCGTCGGGCTGATCGGCCAGTCGGAAGATGCCCGGATGTTTGCCGACAATTTCAGCCAGACCGCGCCGCTGGCCGTGACCGACGACAGCGCCGTGCAGGTGATCCGCCAGCAGGAGGGCGGCACCAAGCCCTGGCCGATCACCATCGAACCGGTCACCGCCGCCAATCCGGTCACCGCCTCGGTCGCGGCGCTGGCCGATGTGCTGATCCGCAACGCGCCGGGCGAGAAGTTCCTGATCCTCGACCTGGCCCATTCCGGCACCAGCCGGGGCAACCTGGCCAATGACAGCGATTTCTCCCGCGACTGGGTGGATTTCGCGGCGATCGTGGCGCAGGCCCGCGCCGACGGGTCGGACCTGGGGCTGGTGCTGGACACCTGGACCGCCGCCGACAGCGCCGCCGCCGACATGTTCCGCCAGCGCTTCTATCCCTTCTACGCCGGCATCACTGCGGCCGGCGCCGATTACACGCTGGGCACCGCGCATCAGGCGCGCACCTTTGATCATGTCCTGTGGGACCTGTCGGCCGCCGGCGGACGCGGGATCTTCGATGCCGCGCGCACGCCGCTGCTGATGTTCGGTCCGCACCGGTTCGAAGTCGGCCAGGACATGCGCGACGCGGTGACCCGCGCCGATGGCAGCCCCGATCCGATCGCCAACAAGCAGGACACCCGCCTGTCGATCCGCAACATGCTGGACGACGCGGCCCTGGCCCCGATCCTGGCACCGCGCGGCAAGGGGCCCGAGATCCTGCTCTACCAGAACGGCTATCGCGCGGTCAGCGCCACCGACAACACGCCGTCGGACACCGGCACCCATTGGGATGACGCCTCGCACCCCGCGGCGATGACCGACGACGGGCTTCCCGCCCGCGCCCGCCACGTGGCGGTGACCGCGCTGCACGGGCTGGGGCTGGCACCGATCGAGGTGCCGCGTTTCAACCGCGCCTATTGGGAGCCCTCGGGCGCCTGGGTCGAGTTGTGGTTCGAGGACGCCAGCGGCGCCACGCCGCCGGTCACCACCACCCGCGCGGCGCGCGGCCTGCCGGCGATGCCCACCACATACCCGCATCGCACCGAGGTGCTGGGCTTCGAGATCAACGGCATTCCGGCGGAAAACGCCACGCTGGCGGGGGGGCGGGTGCGGATCGCGCCCAATGGCGGCGGCCTGTTCACCTTCGCCGATTCGGTGCAATTCGGCCGCGGCGGCGCCTCGGGCGTGCTGAAATGGCCCGAGGACAAGTTCGACGGCGACTGGATGAACCTGCCGATGGTGGACCTGGGGCTCGCGGGTGTCGAGGGCGTGGCGCTGGAGCCGCTGCCCCTGGCCACCGAGATCGCCAACACCCTGCCCGCACCCGCGACCTTCACCACCACCGGCGCGGGCCCCTATTTCAACGATCCGGGCAACCTGGGCGCCAATCCGGGCCTGCTGACCATGGCAGCAAGGCTGCGCTTTGCCCCCGGCGCCGGCAATGGCGGCATCTTCGCCCAGTCCGGCGGCGGCATGGAGGTCACCCGGCTGGCCTCGAACAGTGCGCTGCGGATCAACCTGGACGACAGCAGCGGCGCGGCACTTCTGACCAGCCATCAGCCCGGCCTCTCGATCCCCGAGAACGTCTGGGTCACGCTGCTGCTGGCCATCGATCTGCCGGGGCAGACCCTGACCCTGTGGAAGGACGGGGTGGAAACCCAGGTGGCGCTGCCGGCCAACACCGGCCAGCTGGTGCCGGGCCGCTTCCTGACCTTCCTGAACCGCAACGGCAATGGCGGCTACCAGTTCCTGGGCGAGGTCGAATACCTGCGGGTCTGGAAAGGGCTGGCCAGCGTGGATGCCAATGAGCCCGCCACCCCGCCAAGCGCCGAGATCACCGGCCCCGACAGCGCCCTTGTCGGGCATCCCTGGCGCAAGGGCGGCTGAGGGAATTTCCGCGCGGTCCGGTCAACCGGGCCGCGACAAAGCGCCTTCCAGAAAGCGCAGCCGAAGTGTGCCATCTTGCGCTTTGTGTTTGTGTGATCCGCAAGGCGGTCCCCCCCTGAGGATTCGGTCAGGCGGAACGCCGACAGAGTGATGTTACGAAAGGCGGGACGAATGGCGTTTTTCCGGGGCAATCTTCTGTGGAGCCTCTCCACATGACGGTGATCATTGTCGGGCTTTCGGTCCTGTGTTTCATCGCGGCCTTCCAGGTTCTGAACCTTGTGCCACGGGCGCGCACGGCCATCGCCACCTCGCGCGCGACGGCGGCCGTGATGGGCGACAAGAGCCTTGATGAAGACGCCAAGGAAGCGGCGGTGCAGAAAGCCGCGCTGTCGCTGATGAAGAATTTCCTCGATCTGCTGATCCGCGGGGCCCTGACCCTGGTCGCCGCCTGGGTGCCGATCCAGGCCGCCGACATGATCGGCCTCAAGCCCGCCGATGAAACCCTGGCCTTCATGCTGCGGCTGGACGTGATCCTGATCACCAGCGTGATCGTCACCGTGGCCGTGATCATCGGACTGCGGGTCGCGAAGAAATGAGCGCCTATTCCAAGCTGGACCAGCGGGTTCACAAGGTCGCCTTTTCCAGTCGCATGTTGCAGATGTCCATGGCCGACATGGAAGACAGCATGTTTGCCAAGGATCTCAAGGGCATCACCGGCACCCGCCCGATCTTCATCACCTCGCTGCCGCGGGCCGGCACCACCATCCTGCTGACCGCCCTGTCGCATGTGCCCGGCCTGGCCACGCATCTGTACCGCGACATGCCCTTCCTGATGGCGCCGATGCTGTGGAACCGCCTGTCGAAAGGCTTCCGCAAGGACAGCACCCTGGCCGAGCGCGCCCATGGCGACGGCATCCAGGTCGGCTATGACAGCCCCGAGGCCTTTGAAGAAGTGATCTGGAAAGCCTTCTGGCCCGATCACTACACCGACAACGGCATCACCCTGTGGACCGGCACCGACCGCAACGCCGAGGCCGAGGAGTTCCTGCGCAAGCATCTGTGCAAGATCATCGCCCTGCGCTGCGGCCCCAATGCGGCGGACGGGCGCTATATTTCCAAGAACAACGGCAATGTGGCGCGGATCCCGCTGCTGCGGGCGATCTTTCCCGATGCCGACATCGTGGTGCCGGTGCGCGATCCGGTCACCCATGCGGCCTCGCTGTGGCGTCAGCACAGGAATTTCCTGACCCAGCACGCCGAGGATCCCTTCGTCAAACGCTACATGGGCGACATCGGCCATTACGAGTTCGGGCAATTGCACCGCCCGATCCAGTTTCCGACGCTGGCCGCCCGCACCGCGGGCACCACGCCCGAGGATCTGGATTACTGGCTGGGCTACTGGATCGCCGCCTTCGAGCATCTGCAAGGCCTCGACGACGGCATCCTCTTCGTCAGCCACGAGGCGCAGCGCAACGACGGGCTGGGCGAGATGACCCGCCTGTGCGGCCAGCTGGGCCTTGAGCCCGGCGCGCACCTGGCCGAGGTGGCCGGAGAGTTCACCCCGCTGCCCGACCGCCCCATTGCCCACGATCTGCCCGCGGATCGCGTGGATCATGCCCGTGCCCTGTACCAGAGCCTGACCGGAACCACCCTGTAATGTCCAAAATCCTTCCGTTTCTGACGTTCCTCATCGGCGCGGTGATCGTCGCCTTCGGGGCCGGCATCGCCGTGAACGAGTTCAAGCTGCCGCCCTATCCGACCATCGCCAGCGGCGCCAAGACCCTGCTGTACACCTACAAGGGGCTCAACGCGCCGCCCTACCTGGGCCAGTTCGTGGGCCCGGCTCCCGATGTGCCCCCCGCCGAGGCCGCTGCAAACCGCTTCGAGGCGATCGATCCCGCAGCCGCCGGGCTGCCCGAGACCCTGCTGATCACCGGCGGGCTGAACGAGTTCCTGGAGCATTGCCCCGAGGATGGCTGCCTGGCGGTGGAGGTTGACCGCGCCGGCACGGTCACCCATGCAATCCCCTATCGCCCCGACGAGATCTTCGCCGCCGATATCACCGACGGCAGCTTCTACCGCGAAGGCGTGCCGCCGGATCCGCGGCTGATCAAGCGCCCGATCGGCCTGAAACCCTATGCCAACGGCGATTACCTGGTCAGCTTCCAGACCACCGGCAACATGTTTCCCTTCTCGGGCGGGCTGGCGCGCATCGACCGCGACGGTCATCCGCTGTGGTACCGCTTCGACTATTCCCACCATTGGGTGAACGTGATGCCCGACGGGCGCATCATCATTCCCGACCTGGTGCTGGAAGAGGGCGACTGGGAGGTCGGGATCGGCACCCGCGGCCGCATCTATGACCAGTATTGCGAAACCGGCCGCCCGCAGGTGGACGGCATTCATATCCTGGATGGCGATGGCGCGGTGCTGCAGCGCATCGATGTCGACAAGGCCCTGCGCGAAAGCCGCTGGGCGCCCCTGATGTCCCAGACCCCGGTGCCCTGCGATCCGCTGCACATCAACTATGTGGATGTGCTGGATTATACCGCGCCGGGCGGCGTACTGGAGCCGGGCAACCTGGTGGTCTCGCTGCGCAATCTCAGCATGGTCGCGATCATGGATCCCGACACCGGCGCGGTTCTGGACGTGGTGCGCGGCAGCTTCATGCAGCAGCACGCGGTGCAGCAGCTGCGCGGCTCGAAGGCGCTGGTCTTCGACAACTGGGGCGGCGCCGGCAACGGCCACGGCTCGCGTCTGCTGGAGATCGACCTGGCCGGCGGGCCCGAGCGGCAGATCTTTCCCGACCCCGACGCCCTGCAGACCGGGCGGCCGCTGTTCTCCTTCCGCGCCGGCCATCTGAGCATCTCGCCCGAGACCGACCGGGCGCTGGTCAGCTTCACCGAGGATTCGGTGGGGGTCGAGGTCGATCTGGCCAGCGGCGCGCCGGTGATGACCTGGACCAGCCTGCATGACCTCAGCGGCCTGGAGCAGGCCACCGAGGCGCAGAAATCCGCGGCAACGCGGGCGAAACTGTTTGGCATGTACTATCTGCAGCCGTGACCGTAAGACCCCGGGGGCCGGAGGCCTCCGGCCCAGTTACCGGCCCGACACGGGCCGTGCGTGGAGTTGAGCCGAGTATGTCGAAAATCCTGCCGATCCTGATGCCGGTCGTGTCGCTGGTGCTGCTGGTCTTCGGGGCCGGGGTATTCGTGGGCGAGTACCAGGTCCCCCCCTATCGCACCATTGCCGATGGCGCCAAGACGATCCTGTACACCTATCGCGGCATCAGCGCGCCGCCCTACCTGGGCCAGTTCCACGCCCATTCGCGGGAACGGGTGGCGCTGGAGGACGCGGTCTCCAGCCGCTTCACCCCCGGTCCCCGCGCGACCGAGCCGCAAGGCGGGCTGCTGATCAACGGCGGGCTGAACGAATACCTGGAACTGTGCCCCGAGCACGGCTGCCTGGCGGTGGAAATCGACCGCAGCGGCGCGGTGGTCCATGCCACCCCCTTCCGCCCCGACGAGATCTTCGCCGCCGACATGACCGACGGCAGCTTCGGTCACCAGGGTGTGCCCGGCGATCCGGCGCTGATCTTCCGCCCGCTGGGGCTGCAGCGCTATGACAACGGCGACCTGCTGATCAGCTTCCAGTCCACCGGCAACATGTTCCCCTTTGCCGCCGGCGCGGCGCGGGTGGACCGTGACGGGCATCCGGTGTGGTTCCGCTTCGACTTCTCGCATCACTGGGCGACGCTGCTGCCCGATGGCCGCGCCCTGGTGCCCGACCTGGACATCGCGACCGGCGACTGGGTGGTGCCGGTGGGGCCGCGCGGCTCGCGCGAGAAACTGAAATGCGACACCGGCCGGCCACAGGTCGACGGGGTGCAGATCCTGCGCGCCGATGGCAGCGTCGAGCGTCGCATCGATGTGTCGGCGGCCCTGCTGGCCTCGCCCTGGTCGGCGATGCTGGCGGAAACCACCAATGCCTGCGACCCGCTGCACATCAACTATGTGGACGTGCTGGACTATACCGCGCCGGGCGGCGCCCTGCAGCCGGGCAACCTTGTGATCTCGCTGCGCAACCTCAGCGCCGTCGCAGTGCTGGACCCGGCCACCGACACCATCACCGACGTGGTGCGCGGCAGCTTCGTGCAGCAGCATTCGGTGCATCACCTGACCGGATCGAAGATGGTGATGTTCGACAACTGGGGCGGCGACGCCGAGGTTGGCCGGGTCTCGCGCCTGCTGGAGGTGGACCTGGTCACCGGGCAGGAACGGCGGATCTTTCCGCAGCCCGGCACGCCGCAGGCCGCCGAACAGCTGTTCTCGGATCGCGGCAGCCACCTGAGCCTGTCACCCGACCGCCGCCGCGCCCTGGTCAGCTATTCCGGCGAAGGCCGCGGGTACGAGGTCGACGTGGCCACCGGCGAGGTCTATCTGCAATATGACAGCCTGCATGACCTGAGCGCCGTGCCCGGCGCCAACGCGGCGCAAAAGAGCCACGCTGCGCGTGCATCGTTGTTCGGGATGCTTTATACAGGCGAATGAACTGGTCTGAGTTGAGAATTGGAAAGGTAATACGATGAAACGGGATCTCACGGTACCCCTGGCGCTGGCCGTCATGCTGCTGCCGACCCTGGCCCATGCCTATATCGGCCCGGGCGCCGGCGTTTCGGCCATCGGTGCAGCCCTGGCCCTGGTGGCCGCGGTGTTTTTTGCCATCGTGGGCTTCGTCTGGTATCCGGTCAAACGCCTGATGCGCAAGCGCAAGGCCGCGGCCGAGCAGGCGTCCGACACCCCGCCGTCGGCCGAGTGACCGGGCACCGTCCCGGCGACCGCCGCGACATCAAAGCCCCTTGAGTTGAAGGGGCCCGACCCCCAAAGCTGCGGCCGCACAACCGGCGGGAACACCTCGTGTGCGCCCGCTCCGGTTGCGTCATGGCCGCGGCCGCTTTCCGTCCGCGCGCGCCTCGCGCCGGGCAAGACACGCAGCAGGTGAGTGCAGAAGTATGGATACCGCGTCGATCAAGGAAGAACTCGTCGACATCTTCGAGGATGTCATGGATGCCGATGACGTCGAGCTGACCGATGAGACCACCGCCAATGATGTCGAGGAATGGGACAGCCTGAGCCATGTCCGCCTGATCATCGCCATCGAGCGGAAGTACGGCATCAAGTTTTCCAATGCCGAGATCGAAGGCCTTAAGAAGTTTGGTGACATCATCACCCTGATTCAGACCAAGGCCGGCTGACGGCCCGCGGTGACGTAGTTTCGGTGCGCGTGGAGTATGCACAATGTTCGACCTGTCCTCCGGAAAGCTTCCCTGGCTGGTTCCGGCTACCGCTGATTTCCGCGCCACGCTGAAGGCGCTGATCGCGGCCCCTGGCCCGGTGCCCGCCCAGGACCTGGTGGCGCTGGCCGCCCAGGATCTGGATCTCAACAAGCTGACCAGCCTCGACAAGGCGGTGGGCAAGCTGGCCGGTCGCATCGACGGGCCGGCATTGAGCCCGCTGAAGCTGGCGCTGCTGGCCCAGGCCACCACCGATTACATCGCCCCTGCGATCCGCGCCTCGGCCCTGCGCCACGGGCTGCAGGTCGAAACCTATGTGCCCGCCTACGGCCAGGCCATGGCCGAGGTCATGGATCCGGGCAGCCCCCTGCGCGGCTTCGGGGCCGAGATGGCGCTGATCGCCGAAACCCCGCAAAGCCTGGGCCTGACCCGGTCGTTCATCGATGCGGCCAGCGGCGCGGCCGCCGTGGCCTCGGCCACCGCCACCCTGACGGCGCTGGTCGAAGGGCTGCAGGGGGCGGGCATCAAGACGGTGATCCTGCAGACCCTGCCGCTGCCCGCCGATCCCTGGGCCGGGCAATACGACCGCCGCGCCAAGGGCGCGCTGGCGGCCCAGATCGCCGCCGTCAATGACGCCATGGTCGATCTGTGCGACAGCCATGCCGCGGTGCTGTTCGATGCCGAGGCGCTTTCGGCTCTGGTGGGCCGGGCCAATTGGCACGACGCCGGGCTGTGGCATCGCGCCAAGGTGCCCTTCGCGCTGGATTACGTGCCACTGTATGCGGAAAAATTCGCCCAGGTGCTGCGCGCCCTGCGCGGCAAGGCCTCGAAATGCCTGGTGCTGGACCTGGACAACACCTGCTGGGGCGGCATCATCGGCGACGACGGGCTGGAAGGCATCGAGATCGGCCAGGGCTCGGCCCAGGGCGAAGCTTTCCTGGCAATCCAGAATTACGCCCTGTCGCTGAAGGAACGCGGCGTGGTGCTGGCGGTCTGTTCCAAGAACGAGGAAGCCAACGGCAAGCTGCCCTTCGAGCAGCACCCCGACATGGCCCTGAAACTGGACGACATCGCGGTCTTCGTGGCCAACTGGACCGACAAGGCCTCCAACATCCAGCATATCGCCAAGGTGCTGAACATCGGCACCGACGCGCTGGTCTTCCTGGATGACAACCCCGCCGAACGCGCCCGCGTGCGGATGGAACTGCCGATGGTCGGCGTGCCCGAGGTCGGCGACGATCCCAGCCTCTACCCGGCGATGCTGGCCCAGGGCGGCTATTTCGAAACCGTTGGCCTGTCGGCGGATGATGCCCAGCGGGCCGAGCAATACCGCGCCAACGCGCAGCGCGCCGTGGCGATGGAAACCATCGGCAATTACGACGACTACCTGCGCTCGCTGGACATGGCCTGCACCATCGCGCCGTTCGACGCGGTGGGCCGCACCCGCACCGCCCAGCTGATCAACAAGTCCAACCAATTCAACCTGACCACCCGGCGCTATACCGAGGCCGAAGTGGCGGCGATGCAGGACGATCCCGCCTGCCACACCCTGCAGGTGCGCCTGACCGACAAGTTCGGCGACAACGGCATGATCTCGGTGGTGATCCTGCGCAAGGATGCCGAACCGGACGCCTGGGTCTTCGACACCTGGCTGATGTCCTGCCGGGTGCTCAAGCGCCGGGTCGAGGAAGCGACGCTGGCCACCGTGGTCGAGGCGGCCCGCGCCGCCGGCATCGGCAAGCTTTACGGCGATTACCTGCCCTCGCCCAAGAACGGCATGGTGGAAGATCATTATGGCAAGCTGGGCTTCGAGAAACTGGGCCCGATCGGCGACGGCGGCACCCGCTGGGTGCTGGAGGTGGCCGGCTATGACGCCCCCGACCTGCCCATGACCCTGGCGGTGCAGACGCCCGTGTCCGCATGATGTCCTGAGCCGGGAGATCCGCGGTGCTGTTCAACTCGCTCCAGTTTGTCTTCCTGTTCCTGCCAGCGGCGCTGGCGGGCTATTACCTGCTGATCGCCACCGGCAGGCAGCGCTGGATCTTCCTGTTCCTGGTGATGGCCTCGCTGCTGTTCTATGCGGTGTGGAACCCGCCCTATGTGCTGCTGCTGCTGGCCTCGATGGGCGGCAACTATATCTTCGGCAGCTGGCTGGACCGGCGCCGCGAGGCCGGGCGCGGCAACGCGCGGGTGATGGGGCTGGGGGTGTGTTTCAACCTCGCCATCCTGTTCTATTACAAATACGCCAATTTCTTCATCGACAACCTGAACGGCGCGGCGGGCACCGATTTCGTGCTTGACCGGATCCTGTTGCCGCTGGCGATCTCGTTCTACACGCTGCAGCAGATCGCCTTCCTGATCGACGTGGCAAGGGGCGAGGTGCGCCCCACCGGGGTCTGGCGCTATGCCACCTTCGTGATCTTCTTCCCGCAGCTCATCGCCGGCCCCATCGTCCACTACAAGGAGATGATGCCGCAGTTCTTCGGGCGCCGCCTGGGCCGCTTCGCCACCGCGAATTTCACCGTCGGGCTGGCGATCTTCGCGCTGGGGATGTTCAAGAAAACCGTGCTGGCCGACAGCGCCGCGGCCTTTGCCACCCCGATCTATGACGCCGCCGCCGCGGGCGATCCGATCGGGCTGCTGGCGGCCTGGCGCGCCGCGGCCTGCTATACGCTGCAGCTGTATTTCGACTTCTCGGGCTATTCCGACATGGCGCTGGGGCTGGCGCGGATGTTCGGGGTCAAGCTGCCGCCGAACTTCCATTCGCCGCTGCGCGCGGCCTCGATCATCGAATACTGGCGGCGCTGGCACATGACCCTGCAGCAGTTCATCGTCGCCTACATGCACCAGCCGCTGGTGGTGCCGCTGACCCGGTTCGGCGCCGAACGCGGCTATGGCAAATGGCAGATGTTCGCCCTGACCACGGCGATGCCGACGATCCTGCTGTTCGTGGTCATCGGCTTCTGGCACGGCGCCAACTGGACCTTCGTGGTCTTCGGGCTGATGCATGGCATCTACCTGACGGTGAATGAATTCTGGCGCACCTACCGGCGCAAGCGCCGCAAGAAGATCAAGCCCGGTCCCTGGGACATGGTGTTTTACCACGCGCTGACGCTGGTCTGCGTGGCCGCGGCCAACGTGGTGTTCCGCGCCGACAGCGTGGCAGCGGCGGCGGCGATCTGGGCCGGCATGGTGCAGCTGGGCGACCTGCTGATGCTGCCGTCGATCCTGCCCGCCAGCTTTGGCGAGCTGCTGACCGAGCCTTTGACCTTCATCCTGGTGGCCGCCGCACTGATCGCCTTCTTCCCCAACACCCAGCAGATCATGAACCGCTACGAGCCGATCCTGGGCTGGGCCAAATGGCGCGGCGTGGCGCTGCCGAAGATCGCGCTGCAATGGCGTCCGACACCGCTCTGGGCGTGCTATACCGGGCTGGTCCTGTTTCTTGCCGTGGCCTTCGTCAGCCGCGGCGAGACCGAATTCATCTATTTCAACTTCTGACGGGGCAAGGACGCATGGCAGAGACATCCTCCGGCCCGAACAGTTTCGGCCCCCCCGCCGCCAACGCCCGGCAAGCCGGCGACAGAAGCGTCGAGACGCCGGTGACGGACAAGCCCGGCTGGCTCAGCCGGCCGCTGGGGCTGGGCCGCTTCCTGGGGTTGGTGGCGGCGGTGTTCCTGGGCGCCTTCGCCCTGACCCTGGCGCTGCCGCATGATCCCTACATCCGCTACCAGTCCTTCAAGGGCACGATCTTCGACCGGCTGGGCTGGGTCTATGAACGGCTGGCCTATGACGACACCCCGATCGACGTGCTGGTCATCGGCTCGTCGCGGACCGCGCGCGGCGCCAATGTGGAGCAGCTGGAAGCCGCCCTGGCCGAGCGCGGCGTCAGCGCCCATGTGGCCAATGTCTCGATCCCGGCCTCGGGCTTCGACTGGCGGCTGACGGTGCTGCGCGAGGCGCTGAAACATCACCCCGAGATCAAGCTGGTGATCTGGGAACTGGTCGAGGTCTTCCCGCGCGACGGCCACCAGACCTTCGGCGACCTGGCCCGGCCGGGCGAGCTTCTGTCCAGCCCCTGGCTGGTCAACCGCACCCTGCCGGTGAACCTGGCGGCCCTGCCCTACCGGCAGATGGAACTGGGGCTGGCCAGCCTGCTGCCCGAGGCCTTCGGCTATGCGAAGGATTTCGATCCGGCGGGCTATCTCGGCCCCGCCCCCGATCACCGCGGCTTCAACGATCCGGGCTGGAGTGTCGACGCCGAGGCGCGCCAGACCAGCGCCCTGGATCACGCCCTGGCCATCGCCGCCGACAGCGCCCAGCGACGCGAAGAAATCACCTGGCCGGTGCCGGCGATCCCCGACGCGCTGGAATTCGGCGTCTCGCGCGCCTACCTGCGCGACCTCGACAGACTGGCCGAAACCCATGGGTTCGAGACCGCCTTCCTGTTCCTGCCCTTCTATGACGGCTACGGCGACGCCCATGAGGCCGAATGGGTGCAGCAATTCGGCGACTACTGGGCGGCGCGCTTCCTGGCGACGGATCCGGAGAATTACGTGGATGCCGCCCATGGCTCCAGCCTGGGCATCGCCCGCCTGACCCCCTGGCTGGCCGACCGGATCGCCCGCAGCCTGTCCGGGGACTGACCTTTCCCGACCCGACCTTCCCGACCGACCCTGCCGGAGCCCCCATGACCGATCTGCCCATCCTGCCCGCCGCCCCGAAACTGCATCACGTGGGCATCATCCAGCCCGACATGGAGGCCGCCGAGGCCTTCATGGCGCTGTTCAACCACGAAGAAGACTACCGCGGCTACGTCGACGCCTTCGAATGCTGGTGCATCTTCCTGAAGGCCCCCGAAGGCACGGCGGCGGTGGAGTTGGTGGTGCCCACCGGCGGGCCGCTGATGAAGTTCAACCGGGGCGCCGGGGGCTTGCATCACTATGCCTTCGAAACCCCCGACATCCGCGCCGTGCAGGCCGCACTGGCCGAAAAGGACGTGCGGATGCTGGAAGATGAACCGGTGCAGGGCGCGGGCAACTTCCTGTGCAACTTCGTGCACCCGGTCTCGACCCGCGGCGTCATCATCGAATACGTCCAGCCGCTGGGCTGAGGGGGCCGTTGCGGCGCGGGGCGGCATCCTGCGCGAACGACATTCGAGGCGTCTGTCCCACCTGAACCCGCCGGGGAAATCCCCCGCTAGCCTTTGATTTGCCCGACAGCGGTTCTGGACCCTGCAGACAGCCGTTCAACCGGGACCTCGCGACCATCGGGGTTGACGGATGCAGAAATTCTAGTGCCCGATAGTCTTTTATGGACGCTTGGATTTGGAGGTGGTGCGATGCGCTCGTTTGTTGCTGTATTTGCCAGTTTATTGCTCTCTACCGCAACGTTTGCACAGGATGCCAAGCCTGAGTGGGGCACATTCATTGGGGATTTCAAAAAAACAACCCGAGTCGACGGAAAGCGCAAGTCGCAAATGCGCCCGTCTTTCCTCCGCGTCTACGGCGAAGATTGCACAGAGGTTTTCGTCGAAACCGTGACCTACAATGAAGAAATGTGGGCCACGAAACACCCGGAAGACTCCGGATTGACCGCCGCCTTTGTTCTTAAAGAAATAATTGCCAATCATCCGGATATGCCACCCGTCTGCGAGCAAAGCACGATGGTGACGCGTCTTGTCCGCGAAGGGTCTGATGAGGAGCTCTATTTCCATTCCGGTAATCCGATCGATCTTCTTGCCTTCAATGAACTGACCGGCGGTCCGCGACCCGATCCAATTGAGCCGCAGGCCGACTGGGGCGCCATGGCAGGCAAACTGCCCAACACATTTTTCGACAAATCCAGGCAGGTTCGGACCGAGAGGCTGCGCACCTGGGTGCAGACCCATGGTGGCAGTTGCGCAAGCCTGATTGTCGAGACGATACTGCTGGGCGCGGAAATTCGGGACATCGCGGGCAGCGAACCGACGGGAACGGCCGCGCAGAACATCCTAGACATTGCAAGCCAGCGACCCGATCTTCTTCCACCCTGCAGAAGACCGCACATCGTGGCGCGCATCATCTGGGAAGACAACGGCAGGACCCGGTATTGGCTTGGCGATGACGAACTGACAGAAGAACAGTTTGCGGCGCTCGTTTCCTCAGACGGGGCCACCATGGAAGCGGAGGTCTATCGAAATCTGGCGTCGTTGCCCGGCGGTATCGATCCATTCTGGGGCATCTACTACAAGGGAAACTTTGGCGGCCTGGGCACGCGACCGGAAGACCGCACGGCGGGTGATCGGACGGTCGCAGCCCATGCCTATCACGGCATTATGAGGGCCTACTCAAACCAGGTCGATGCGAATGTATCGTGCCTGATTCCCGGCGATGTCAAAACGACTTTTTCGCGGACCAGTCAATCCGACCGTAATGATCCTTCGACAGCCACAACCGATCCCAATGCATTTTCCATATATCATCCGCAGTCGCACGCTCCGATGGTTCGCCGCGCATTTGAAGGAGAAGTTGGTGGCTTGACGCGTGGTTGGGTACGAGATGGCGCACGTATTCTGCAAATATTCGGTTGCCGAAGCGATGAGCTTCAGGTTTTACGCGAAAACCTCCGGCGCTATGTCGAATGGGAAGAACCAATGTCTACTGCAGAGGCAAATGCTCTTCTCGGGTTAAAACAATAGGAGGGACATGAGACAGTTGCGGCACAACCCTTGCCGGGATCCGGTTTGATTTTGACACGTTTATGGCCGCCGTCCCAAAACCGGGCTTTCGCCATTCCGCAGCACCATTTTGGGTATGGCCTCAGATCCGCCATTTTCCACACCGCAGGGTTTTGGCGTGGCTCAGGTCTCGGGCGGCTTGGAGACATCCGCGCCGGTGGCCATGGGCACCGGCACCATGCCCGCTGCCTTCTTGCCGCCGGTCTCCTTGCGCCCTTCCAGCTTGCGCCCGAAGCGCATCATCGGCCCTTCGAAGATCTTGTACGAGATCATCGCCTGCACATGGGTGAGGACCAGCGCCGCCAGGGTCATGATCCAGAACGACGGCGGGGTCGCGAACAATTTGTGCACCACCGCGAACAGCGCGTAGACGTTGAAGTAGTGAAACAGGTAGGTGAAGTAGGAATAGAAGCCGATGTTGGCGATCACCTCGGTCACCGCGTTGGAATACATCCGCCAGCGCCCGCCATCGAACAGCGCGATGCAGAAGCAGGTGCCGAAGGTGGTGAGCGAATACAGGAAGGTGCGGTTCAGCACCGGGGTCTGCTGCACCAGCACCCAGGACAGCAGCGTCAGCCCGCCGAACCCCAGCAGCAGGTATTTCAGCGGCGTCTTGCGCACCATCAGCCAGGCCAGCACCCCGCCGGTGGCGATGGCATCGATCCGGGCCAGCGGGAAATAATGGATCGCCGGGGTGTGGTTGCCGTTGGCGCTTTCCCAGTACAGGTACCAGCGCAGCAGGATCGGCAGGATGCTCACCGCGATCAGGAAGGCGGGCATGCTGCGGCGGCTGAACCAGGTCACCAGCCCGAAGACGATATAGGCGAATTCCTCGACCGACAGCGACCAGGTGATCGTGTAGGGCACCGTGGCCTCGCCCTGGAAGAAGATGATCCAGGCGGTCAGGAAGCTGTAGGGCACCCACATCCGGTCCAGCAGGTGCAGGTCGGTCTGCGTCACGATCATCGCCAGGGCAAACACCGTCACCGCCACGAAATACAGCGGCACGATGCGGAAGAAACGGCGCAGGAAGAAGGTCTTCAGGAAGCCGGGATAATCGCGGGTCAGCAGGAAGCTGGAAATCAGGTAGCCGCTGAGCGGGAAGAAGATCGCCACCCCCAGCAGCCCGTAGCGGCGCAGGAACAGGGCCGCCGCGTCCAGATCGGCGCGGGGGTATTCCAGCGCCACGTGGAAGCCGATGACCATGATGATCGCCACGGCGCGGATACAGTCCAGCAGGGCGGACCGGTTTTTCAGATGGGGCGGACGCACAACACTTAATCCTCGTTAAGACGCTTGCGGACCGGCTGCGCGGCGCGGACAGAGCCGGGCCGGGCAGGACGGACACCGCCTGCGGGAACACTTCCCTTGGGAAAACGGGTATAGACGGGGGCCGAGGATCCCGGCCCGGTCCCGGCCCCGCCTCGGGGCGGGGGCGCCGGATCGGCGGCCACCGGCCGGCCACCGCCGCGGCTGCGGGCGGCCCGCGGATCGGCCGCGGCTTGTGGCGCCTCGCCGGCCAGCGGCTGCAACAGGAACACCGAGGATCCCAGCAGGAACATCACCATGCCCAGCACCTCGTTCCAGATGGTCACCGTGGCCAGGATCAGGAACATGGTGACCAGCAGGAAGGTCACCGCCACGCGGGCGTTATAGGCGTCGGAACCGGGGATGAACTTGCCGCGCCCGGCGCGGATCATGATCGAGAAATAGACCGCGATCATGGCGAAACTGGCGGGGATGCCATAAAGGATCGCCAGTTGCAGCCAGTAGTTGTCGATGCTGCCCGACATCCAGACCGGGTGGTTCCACCAGTTGTGGCCGATGCCCAGGATCGGATGGTCGGCCACCTGCGCGGTGCCGTATTCCCACAGGGTCCGGCGGATCGAGGCGGTGTTGGAGTTGAAGGCCAGCCGCACCGCGACCGCGTAAAGCCCGAAGGTGTCCGACCCGATCTCGATGATCGCATAGATGATGGCCAGCCCCCACAGCAGGATCGGCCATTGCTTGGGATGGCCGTCCAGCATCATGAAATAGCCGATCAGCCCGGTCTGGAAGATCGCCGACAGCAGCGGCCCCGAGGACACCGAGGTGAAACAGGCCGCCAGCATCAGCGCCACCGCCGTGCCGCGCGTGACGAAGGAAATCTTGTTGCGCAGCCCGATGAAGAACAGGCTGATCGGCATGGCGCAATACAGGCCGAAATGGATCGGGTGACCGAAGACCACCTGCGCCCGGTCCAGCCCGAACCGGCGCGGATAGCCCTTGTCGGTCACATCCGTGACGCTGGAAAACCCCGGCAGCGAGGCGATGAAATCGGGGATCAGGAAGGCCGCGGTGATGGCTTCGTGCACCGCCAGCGGCGCCATGCAGACCACGATGATCCCGAACAGCCGCGCCATCGCCTGCCAGTCGCCCAGGGTGCGGATCGAGGCCCGCCCGATCAGGTAGCCGCCCAGCACCAGCGACATCTGCAGGGTGCCGAAGACCAGCACCACATCGGTGTTGAACAGCGCGATCGACAGGTACATCCAGAAGGAATAGAACAGCATCAGATAGTCGGTCAGGACCACCTTGCCGAACTTGCCCATGAACAGCATCACCAGCAGGACCGGCAGACAGGTCACGAACAGCAGCCGGGTCGGCGCCAGCAGCACCCCGGCCACGTCGAGCCAGATCGGCGAGATCATCGCGATCATCGCCACCAGCGCCAGTTTCGGCACAGGCGGGATCTTCCCCGGCACCATCTGTTCGGGGGGAAAATCCTTGGGTGGCTCCGCCATGGCCGGCCGTCCGGTCGGGCGGGAGCGTGACAGCGCGGCGTCAGACACGGCGCCTCCTTTTCTGGTCCGGCAGGGGGGGCGCGGTCAGCATCCGCGCCGGTTCCCCCCGAGTGTCACGCGCGATTATAAATATCTTCGTAGCGGATGATATCGTCTTCGCCGGTATAGGACCCGGTCTGGACCTCGATCAGGTGCAGATCCACCTTGCCGGGGTTTTCCAGCCGATGCACGGCCCCCAGCGGGATGTAGACCGACTGGTTCTCGGTGACCAGCTTGACCTCGTCATCGATGGTGACCGTGGCCGTGCCCTGCACCACCACCCAGTGTTCGGATCGGTGCACATGGCTTTGCAGCGACAGCTTCTTGCCCGGCGGCACCATGATCTGCTTGACCTGGAAACGGTCGCCCAGGGCCAGGGTCTCGTACCAGCCCCAGGGGCGGTAGGTGCGCGGCAGGATCTCGGCCTCGTCGGCGCCTTCGGCCTTCAGGGTCTGCACCGCGGTCTTCACCGCCTGCAGGTCGGCCATGTCGGCCACCAGCACCGCGTCGCGCATGGCGATCACGGCGATATCCCTGAGGTTCACCCCCACCACCCGCGGCCCGTCGCTCTCGGAGCGCAGCAGCGTGTCGGCACAGTCGATCTGGGTCACCGCGCCCGAGGTGGCCACGCCGGCGGCGTCCGGGCCCATCTCGCGCCAGACCGCGTCCCAGGCGCCCAGGTCGGACCAGCCGCATTCCACCGGCACCGTGGCCACGGCGGCGGCCTTTTCCATGATCGCATAGTCGATGCTGTCTTCCGGCACGCTGGCGAAAGCGTCTTCGTCCAGCCGCAGGAAGCCCAGGTCCGGGCGCGCCTTTTCCACCGCCGTGCGGCAGGGGGCCATCATTTCGGGGGCCAGGTCCTCGAAGGCGGCGATCAGCGTGTCGACCTTGAACAGGAAGATGCCGGCGTTCCACAGGAAGCGGCCCTCGGCGAACATCGTCTCGGCGCGGTCGGCATCGGGTTTCTCGATGAAGCGGGTGACCGGCATCGCCCTGGGCGTGGCGGTGTCGGTGCTGCCCACCTCAAGATAGCCATAGCCGGTCTCGGCGCGGTCGGGACGGATGCCGAAGGCCACCAGATCGCCCTTTTCCGCCGCCGCCGTCCCGGCTTCGACCGCCTTCAGGAAGGCCGGCACATCGCGGATCACATGGTCCGACGGCGCCACCAGCATCAGGTCATCGCCCTTGTCCTGGCCGGCCAGATACAGTGCCGCCGACAGAATCGCGGGCGCGGTGTTGCGCGCCTCGGGCTCCAGCAGGATGGCGGCCTTTTCAAGACCCACCGCCGAGATCTGCTCGGCGGCCAGGAAACGGAAATCGGCATGGCTCAGCACCACCGGGGCGCCGAAACCGTCGCCCAGATAGCGGCGCAGGCAGGCCTGGAACAGGCTTTCGCGGCCGAAAAGCGGCGTGAATTGCTTGGGATAGGCCTTCCGGGACAGGGGCCAAAGACGGGTCCCGGACCCGCCGCACAGAATTACTGGATGAATCATCACACTGCCTCTACCGAACTGTCAGCACTGCACAAAGTCATAGCCCACAGGGCCGGGCTTGTTAAGCGCGACACATCCTCTGTACGGGAGGCGACTCACGGCTGGCGAGAGGATTTCTCAACCTAAGCGTGTATTTTAATCACCTTTCCCGAAAAGGAAGAGACTCGCAGAGAATAGCGCTTTTTTAGGCAATTTCACGCCGATTCTCCCTTCATGCGGTATCAAACGGCGGCAGTTCCCGTCTGCGTGGAGTCTGTTTGCGTTTTCTTGCAGCGCCGATTCATGGTAATTGCGTCTTAATCTTCGAAGTCATCCCGGGCGCGGCAGTCCTGTCGTCAACCCTTCCCAACGAAGCAAAATGTGGCGTGCGACGCGAGCCAGTCATCGCGTTGTTAAGTGTTTTGGAGAAGTTAGATGTGTGACGTGTGCCTTGATCCGGTCTGTGAAGGTGTGTGCAGTGCTCCCAAGCCAGAGGGCTCCGGCCTTGTGACGGCGGCCAATTCGGTCAACGGGACCGCGACGCTGTCGACCGAACCCGACACGCCCCCGAGCGGGAGCGAGATCCAGGCGCTGCTCAGCCCCGCCGGGCCTTGGAGTATGGCCAGTTTTTCCTATGGGTTTGCCGACAGTGCCGCCGATTACCCCAGTTCCTACTCCGCCTACATGGAGCCGGGCGATTTCCTCAGCTTCAGCGAGGCCGGCAAGGATGTGCTGCGCGATGCCTTCTCGGCCTGGAACGCGGTCTCGGGCCTGAACATGACCGAGACCGGCAACGCCGCGAACGCGGTGATCCGGATCGGCGGATCGAGCGTGCCGGACACCGCCTGGGCCTACAGCCCCGGCACCTATGACGCCAATGGCGACATCTGGTTCGGTCTCGACCAGACCTATTTCGACAAGATGATCTCGCCCACCGCGGTCCCCTATATCGGCAGCTACGAATACCTGGTGTCGCTGCACGAGATCGGCCATTCCGTCGGGCTGAAGCATCCCCACGACAATCCGACCAACATGGATGCCGCCTATGACGGGCTGGAATACACGGTCATGTCCTACCGGTCGTACCTGGGCGGGCCGCGCAGCAGCTATACGGTGGAAAGCTGGGGCTATCCGCAATCGCTGATGATGCTGGATCTGCTGGCGGTGCAGGAACTCTACGGCGCCAATTACGCCACCCTGTCGGGCAGCACCGTCTATACCTTCGACCCCGCCACCGGCGAGATGCTGATCGACGGCGTGTCCCAGGGCACCCCCGGTGCCAACCGCATCTTCCGCACCCTGTGGGATGGCAATGGCACCGACCTGATCGACCTGTCCAACTATACCACCGACCTGGAGATCGACCTGAACCCCGGGCGCGGCCTGGACCTGGACGTGGGCGGGCTGAGCCAGCGCGCGCAGCTGGTGGGCGGCTCCGCCCCGATCTATGCGGCGCGCCATGTCTACATGTCCCTGCTGCACCAGGGCGATACCCGGTCGCTGATCGAGAACGCCACCGGCGGCTCGGGCAATGACCTGCTGATCGGCAACCAGATCGGCAACGTGCTGCGCGGCCGGGGCGGCGACGACTTCCTGACCGGCGGGCTGGGGGCGGACACCCTGGACCTGGGCAATGGCGCCAACACCGTCACCGACAGTCTTGTCGGGCTGGACGGGGACACCGTGAAGGGCTTCGACAGCGACGACACCGTGGTGATCGAAGGCACCGCCCTGGGCGCCAGCCAGATCAGCTATGACGCCACCAGCGGCCTTCTCAGCGTCGATCTGGATGGCGATGGCACCGCCGAGGCCAGCCTGACCTTCACCGGTCTGGCCGCCACCGACAGTTTCGACGTGGCCACCTCGAACGGCAACACCCTGCTGACCCTGACCGGCAGCACGGGCGGCGGCACCGGCGGGGGGACTGGCGGTACCGGCGGCGGCACCGGCGGCACGGGCGGCACGGGCGGCACCGGGGGATCGGGCGGCAACGGCGGCGGCCTGGGCGGCGCCGAGGTGGTCTACCTGTCCAATGCCACCGAGAAGCTGAAAAGCAGCGGCGCGGCGGCGGCGATCATCATCGCCGGCGGCGGCCGCAACGATATCTTCGCGGGCTCGGGGGATGACATCCTGGTGGGCGGCGCCGGCACCGACAGGCTGGAAGGCCGCAACGGCGATGACGTGCTGTTCGGCGGCGCCGGCAAGGACACGCTGACCGGCGGGCGCGGCAATGACCGCTTCCTCTTCACCTCCGATGACGAACTGCATGCCACCAGCACCAAGAAGGACATCATCACCGATTTCACCCAGGGCGAGGACGTCATCGACCTGTCGGGCTTCGGCTTTGCCAGCTTCAGCGACCTCGACCTGCGCAGCGATTCCGCCGGGGTGAAGATCATCGCCTCCAGCAAGCATTTCATCATCGTGCAGGGCCTGAACGTGGCCGATATGACCGCCAATGATTTCGTGCTGACCAACAGCCTGGCGGTGACCCTGCCCGGCGCCCCCAGCTCCACCGACACCGTGCTGGGCAGCACCGACGACCTGCTGCGCGTCACCGACAATGTCACGGCCACGGTCCATGGCGGCGGCGGCAACGATCGGCTGCTGTTCTCCTACGGGGCGCAGGATCTCTATGGCGGCGACGGCAACGACTACATCAGCGGCGGCCGCGACAACGATCTGCTGGACGGCGGCCTGGGCGATGACACGCTGATCGGCGGCCGCGGCTCGGATGTCTTCGTCTTCCAGGACACGCTGGCCCAGGCAGGTGACGTGGATACGATCCGGGATTTCGGGCTGGGCAACAACACGATCCGGCTGGAAGGCGTGGCCCCCACCACCCTGGCCGGGCTGGGCCTGACGCAGAACGGCAGCGATGCCGAGCTGACCCTGTCCAACGGCCAGACCATCGTGCTGCAGGACTTCAACGCCAGCGCGCTCAGCCTTTCGGACTTCGAATTCGTCTGATCCCGGCGGCGGGGGCTCAGCCCCCCGCCCCTGTTCCGGCCCCCGCCCCGCAGGCGGGCTGCCCGGCGGCGGCTCCGATCATCTGTGCCAGCACCGGCACCGCCAGCTGTGCCGTCTTCCCGGGCGCGGGGTGCAGCCCGTCGGGCAGGTCGCGCAGATCCGCCGGAGCGGCCCGCCAGCGCGGGAAAAGATCGGCCAGACCGACCCCCTGTTCGTCGGCCAGATCGCGGTAGATCCCGTAATAGGCCCCAAGCCACGGCCGCTGCAGATGGCGCACCACGCCGGTCACCGGGCTCATGGTCATCAGCAGAACCCGCGTGTCCGGCAGATCGCGGGTCAGCGCCGCCAGCAGAGCCGCATGCCGGGCCCGGCTGGTGCGTCGCGACACCCCGTCCAGCAGATCCGCGTCATTGATGGAAAACTCCAGCAGCACCAGGTCGGGGCGCGCCGCGACCACCCGGTCGAGCTGTTCCAGCGCCCAGGCCGAGCCCATGCCGCTTTGCGCCACGCGGGTCATCTGCACCGGATGGCCCAGGCAGGCGGTCAGGGTGTCGGCCAGATCCTCGGGCCAGGACCCGCGGGCGGTCAGGCTGGTGCCGAAAGCCAGGATGCGGGCCGGGCGCGCCGGATCCTCCCAGGGCACCAGCGCCCGGTCGGCAGGCTCCTCGGGCGCGCGCGGCCACAGCAGGGCCGCCAGCCCGGCGGCCAGCGCCAGCGCGACCAGTCCTGCCCCCGCCCCGGCCCTCATGCCGAGGGACGGCCCACCGAAACATAGGCAAAGCCCGCCTCGCGCGCCGCCTCGGGGCTGAAGACATTGCGCAGGTCGGCCAGTCGCGGGGTCGCCATGACCTGTGCCAGACGCGCCAGGTCCAGACCCCGGAACTCGTTCCATTCGGTCAGCAGCACCACCGCCGCGGCATCGCGGGCGGCCTCATAGGGATCATCGTCCCAGACCACGCCGGGCAACAGCCCCGCGCCCTCGCGCTGGCCCTGCGGATCGACCACATGCACCCTGGCGCCGCGCCCGATCAGCGCCGGCACGATGGTCAGCGCGGGCGCGTCGCGCATGTCGTCGGTGTTGGGCTTGAAGGTCACCCCCAGCACCGCCACCTTCTGGCCCGCCACGCTGTCGCCGCACAGGTCCAGCACCTTGTCGACCATCGCCCGCTTGGTGGCCTCGTTCACCGCGATCACGGTTTCCACGATGCGCTGCGGGGCGGCATATTCCTGGCCGATGCGGGCCAGCGCGCTGGTGTCCTTGGGAAAGCACGAGCCGCCATAGCCCGGCCCCGCATGCAGGAACTTGTTGCCGATGCGCCCGTCCATGCCCATGCCCTTGGCCACCGCCTGCACGTCGGCGCCGGTCTTTTCGCACAGGGCGGCGATCTCGTTGATGAAGGTGATCTTCGTGGCCAGAAAGGCATTGGCCGCGTATTTGATCATCTCGGCGCTTTCCAGACCGGTCCAGACGATGGGTGCCTCGCGCAGGGACAGCGGGCGATAGATCTCGGCCATGACCTCCTGGGCGCGGTCGGATTCGACGCCGACGACGATGCGGTCGGGGCGCATGAAATCCTCGATCGCGGCACCTTCGCGCAGGAACTCGGGGTTCGAGACCACGTCGAACTGCGCGCCGGGCACCTCTTCGGCGATGATCCGGGCGACCTCGCGGTTGGTGCCCACCGGCACCGTCGATTTGGTCACCACCACCGTGTAGCCGTCCATGGCATGGGCGATCTCGCGGGCGGCGGCATAGACATAGGTCAGATCCGCATGGCCATCGCCGCGCCGGGTCGGGGTGCCGACGCCGATGAAGACCGCATCGGCCCCCTTCAGCGCGGCGGCCAGATCCAGCGTGAACGACAGCCGCCCGGCGGCCACGTTGCGCGCCAGAAGATCGTCCAGCCCCGGTTCATAGATCGGCACCTGGCCTGCATCCAGCGCGGTGATCTTGGCGGCCTGCTTGTCGACACAGGTGACCGCATGGCCGAAGTCGGAAAAACAGACCCCCGACACAAGCCCCACATAGCCGGTTCCGATCATTGCCAGTTTCATGGGCGGGGCTCCTTTTGCTGTCCGCGCCCGCCGCCGCGACATTCCGAAGGCGGGCGGCGGAACCTTAGGCCGAGGTGATCAGGCTGCGCAACTCATCGACGCGGGCGTCCAGCAGGGCGCGGTCGCCGCGGGTTTCCACGTTCAGGCGCAGCACCGGTTCGGTGTTGGACTTGCGCAGGTTCATCCGCCAGTCGGGAAAGCTCAGGCTCAGCCCGTCCAGCCGGTCGGTATCGGTGGCGAGGGGGCCGAAGCGCGCCTCGATGGCGGCCAGCGCGGCGTCGGGATCGTCCAGCCGGAAGTTGATCTCGCCCGACGAGGGGAAATCGGCGCGCATCTGCGCCACCAGCGACGACAGGCTCTGGCCGGTCATCGCCATGTGCTCGGCCACCTTCAGCCAGGGGATCATGCCGCTGTCGCAATACATGAAGTTGCGGAAGTAGTGATGCGCCGACATCTCGCCGCCATAGACCGCGTCGACCTCGCGCATCCGCGCCTTGATCAGCGCGTGCCCGGTGCGCGACACCACCGCCGTGCCGCCGCCCTGCCCGACCACGTCCAGCGTGTTCCACATCACGCGCGGGTCATGCACGATGCTGGCGCCGGGTTCCGTGGCCAGAAAGGCCGCCGCCAGCAGGCCAACGATATATTCGCCGTCGATGAAGGCCCCGGTTTCGTCGAACAGGAAGCAGCGGTCGAAATCGCCGTCCCAGGCCACCCCGAAATCGGCGCCATGGTCGCGGACCGCCTGCGCCGTCACCGGCTGGTTTTCCGGCAGCAGCGGGTTGGGGATGCCGTTCGGGAAGGTGCCGTCGGGATCGTGGTGCATGCGCACGAAGCTCAGCGGCGCGCCGAGCGCCTCCAGCTTGCCTGCGATGGCATCGAAGGCTGGCCCGGCGACGCCATTGCCGGCATTGACCAGGATCTTCAGCGGCGTCAGGCTGCCCGGGTCGATGAAGGACAGCACCCGGTCAACGAAAGCGGCGCGCGGGTCTTCCAGGCGCAGGCTGCCTGTCGCGGCGACCGGCGCGAAATCCTGGCTGTAGGCCAGGTCGCGGATGTCGTTCAGCCCGTTGTCGCCCGACACCGGGCGCGAGCCTTCGCGCACCATCTTGATGCCGTTGTAATCGATGGGGTTGTGCGAAGCCGTCACCATCAGCCCGCCGCCGGCCTCGTAATGGGTGGTGGCGAAATAGACCTCCTCGGTGCCGCACAGCCCGATGTCGATCACATCCGCCCCGCCGTCGCGCAGCCCGGCGATCAGCGCCGCCTGCAACTCGGCCGAGCTTTCGCGGATGTCGCGGCCGGTGACCACCAGGCCGGGCTGCATCACCTGCGCGAAGGCGCGCCCGATGCGGTGGCAGATGCCGGCATCCAGGTTCACGCCCAGCTGGCCGCGGACGTCATAGCTCTTGAAACAGGTCAGGGTCGACATGGGACCTCTCTTGGATCGGTTTCGGGGGGCGGCCCCCGGACAGGTTTACAGAAGGGCGGTGCGCTTTGGCGCGGCAAAGGCGATCTCGGCGGCCGGCCCGCTCAGCCGGGCGCGTACCGAGGCCGGCGGGGTCAGCCCGAAGGCGGCGGCCAGCACCGCGTGCGCCTCTTCGGGGGCGCGGTGGCGCAGCAGCAGCCGCGCGGCATAGGCCAGCGTATAGGCATAGCCCGTCAGCAGGCTGCGCCTGGGGGCGAAGCGGCGCAGGAACATCATCCGGCCGCGATGCTTGAAATACAGCGAAAACGGCGAGGCCAGACGGCTGAGCGTCGGCGACCCGATCGAGCTGCCGGCGTGGTGATAGATCCGCAGACCCTCGCAGAACAGCAGCGGCCGGTCGCCCCGGCGCATGGCCCAGTCGACCTCTTCGTAATACAGGAAATACTCCTCGCGCATCGGGCCGACCTCTTCATAGAAGGCGCGCGAGGCGATCATGCTGGCGCCCATGATGAAATCCAGCTCTGCCGAGGCTGGCGGCGGGGTGTCGTTGTGCGACAGGCCCAGGTGGATGTTGGCGGTCACGCCGGTGGCCATGTTCACCTTGCCGCCGTCGATCTGGATCATGTCGGAGGGATCCAGATAGGTCACCCGCCCGCCCATCAGCGCGTAATCCCCGGCATTCGGCAGGGTGTCGACCAGCGCCGTCAGGGCCTCGGGCGGCACCACGCTGTCGGGGTTGAGCACCCAGAAATGCTCGATATCGGAAAACTGCGCCAGATAGGCCAGCCCGACGTTCACGCCGCCGGCAAAGCCGCGGTTGGCAGTATTGTGCAACAGGGTCAGCCGGGCCTCGGGATCGGCGGCCAGGTCGGCACCCCCTTCGCGCAGCGCCAGCGGCTTGGCGACAGGGGTCAGATCGAAGGGCAGGTTGACGGGGGCGGCATAGGGGGTTTCGCCCGAAGCCCAGCCGCGCAGCCGCGCCACGGTGTCATCGCCCGAGGCATTGTCCACCAGCGCCACGCGCAGCCGCACCCCCGCAGCCGTTGCCGCCGCCAGCAGGCTTTCGGCGCAATCCACCGCCTCGCCACCGGAATTGAAGGCGACGATCACCACGCCCAGGGGAAAATCACGCATGCTACTCGCCCATATCTCGCGGAGCGCGCCGTCCCCGCCTGCACCATCTAACATATCACGCGGACCTGCAAAACACAGGACAAGCCCAGGTTGCACCTAACAGCAGAGTAACCCTTGGCGGCCAGAGGACGGATTGATGCAGTGAAAAGGGCATTGGCCGCTGGTGCCAATGCCCCCAAGACCGCCGCGCGAAAGACGAGAGGCGGCGGCCGTGCCGCGGGCCGGACCCTAGGCCGGACCGCAGACCTTGCGCCGGACCCGGCCCTGAAAGGCCAGCGCGGCAAGCGATCCCGCCAGCAGCACCAGCGAGGCCGGCAGGGGAACGGGCGCCTCCACGTATTGGGTCCGCACCGTCTGATCCAGATCCGAATACAGACCGGTGGCAAGCGCCCGGCCCGGTTCGTGCCTTGACCAGCGGCTCACCTGGATGGAGGCCCCGGGCGCCAGAGTCAGCGAGATGTTTCCCAGCCCTTTCAGCACCACATTGGTGATGTCGTAATGGCTGGAGGACAGGTTCTGGAAATCATAGGTATAGAGCCAGCCATTCCCCTGCGGGGCCGCACGGCTGTCCACGTTGAAGTCATACACCAGCGGCTGCGAGAACATGTCGAAATAGATGGTGGCGTTTTCGCCGGCATTCCCGGTTTTCGGGCTGCTGATCGACATGGCCTGGGTCTGAAGATCGAAGAAAAAGACCAGACCGCTCACCCGGCGAGCGGGGTTGATATCGATCCGGTCATCCCGCCGGATGTCCTTGTCGCGAAGATGGATGCTGATAGGCACGGAATACCCGTAATTCTGGGTATAGAGCCTGGGATCGATGGCGCGCACGATGGACCAGTCCGGGGAAACGGTTCTGTTCTCCTTGGCCTTGTAGGTACCCGTACGGAAGCCTCCCCCATACCCGATACTGCCAGAGGCATAGGCCTCCGCGGTATTGTCCCCCGGGCCATCCATGTCTGCCGTGACTTTCAACTGCGGAATGCTGAGCGACACCTTCAGCGTCGCCGCCGCACCCGGCACGGGCAGACCCGCCAGAAGGACCGAGGCCAGGGCAAGGGCACCGGCGCATCTGCACAGCCGACCCAATGGCGCGCGCCCGGTGCTGTGTTCATTTCCTGCGGTAATTTGCATTGCTGTCCCCCCTGATCAGATCGTGTGGCATTCAGGCCAGACACGTATTCAGATGTTTACATAATATGTCGAAAAAGTCGTTGATGTGAATCATGGCACCGCCCGCCCCGGCCCGCGCCGTCACATCCCAACAAGATGTTTGCGCAGATCAGGCCGTGGGGGGCGGAGGGCCTCTGACACGGCGCCCCCATGCGCATCCGGAAACGTGTCTGGGGCGCGCTGTGTGGCAGGCGATGCGGATACGGGGAGTTTTTCTGCTCCAGATCGGTAGGTTGCACCGGGGCGTTCGATCACCGGGCAGATCCAGAAAGCGCCTATCTTATTCCCTTGGGCAGGTCCTGATGCAACGCATCCATGTCTCTCAGTCGCTTGGCAAGCTTGATGAAGTCGGCCCAATGAGTGCACTCGTCGCCAACCAGCTTTCCCCCAACGATTGCTTCTTGTGCCAACAGGTTATCGACCCTGTACGCAAACATGCTCGCAAATACCTCTGGGTTGAGTGACTTCTGCCTCATCAGCACTTCACACCGCTCAAGAAGCCCCATGTAGGCATCAACGGCTGCCCAGTCGTCCAGCGTACTAGGGTCTTGATCACCCTTCTGCCAATCACCCGCCGGTCGAAGCTTGATATGAACCGCATCATGCTCCTTGAACATCTTGGTGAGTTCGAGAAGAAACTGACCTTCGGAAATTCGCGCATTCTTCCGAATTTGGATTGCCGCATAGATTAGGCCAATCCCTGCTACCACCACACCAATTATTGTGGCCAATTCAGCTGCTTGAGTGAGCGTCATGTGTCAAGGTTACGAAACCCCGCGGGGCAATACCAGCCTGGCATAGGAGCCTAGAACAGTCGTATTTGTCCCCACCCGGCGTGCAGGGTGGCGCGCGGGGCAAAGGGACCCCACTGCCCCGCTGCCGCCGCCGCATCACCATGACCCTAGGCGCGACCCGCGCAATTTGGCACAAGGGCGGCAGGTTCCGATCCCGAGGTGTTCCCAGTGTCCGAAGTTGTTCCCCCCACTCCTGAAACCGACCCCGCCCCTGAAACCGCCCCCGCTCCACAAACCGACCCCGCCCCGCCACGGCTGGCCGTCATCATCCCCCATTACAACGATCCCGAACGTCTGGGCCGCTGCCTGTCGGCGCTGGCCCCGCAGCTGGCCGCGCACCGGGACGTCGAAGCGGTGGTCGCCGACAACGCCAGCCCCTGCGACCTGGGCCCGCTGCAGGCCGCCCATCCGGGCGTGCGCTTTGTGACCGAACCCACCAAGGGCGCGGCGGCGGCGCGCAACCGCGGGGTGGCCGAGACCACGGCACCGCTGATCGCCTTTCTGGACAGCGATTGCGTGCCCGCCCCCGACTGGCTGGACACCGCCCTGCGGCTGGCGGGCAAGGCCGGGCTGACCGGCGGGCGGGTGGATACCTTCGATGAAACCCCGCCCCCCCGCTCGGGCGCCGAGGCCTTCGAGACGGTCTTTGCCTTCCACCAGCGCAGCTATGTGCAGGACAAGGGGTTTTCCGTCACCGCCAACCTGCTGACCTCGCGCGCCGTGTTCGACGATGTCGGCCCGCTGATCGTCGGGCTGTCGGAAGACATGGACTGGTGCTTCCGCGCCACCGCCAGGGGGCACGATCTGGTCTATGCCGACGAACTGGCGGTCAGCCATCCGACGCGGCAGGACTGGGCGGCGCTGGCCAAGAAATGGAAACGCACCACGCTGGAGGGGTTCCACCTGAACGGCACCAGCCCCGCGGCGCGGGTGAAATGGGCGCTGCGGGCCGGGGTCGTGCTGATCTCAGGGCTGGCGCATCTGCCGAAAGTGCTGGGCTCGGACAAGCTGGCCAGCCCGCTGGAACGCCGCCGCGGCGCGGCCACGCTGCTGCGCCTGCGCGCGGCGCGGGCGGGCTGGATGCTGGGACAGGCGCTGCGCGGCGCCTGAACCGGAAGCCTGAGCTCAGCCCAGGCCCAGGTCGCTCATCAGGATGCCCTGCAGTTCGATGTATTTGTCCACATCGTCATGGATCGTCAGCACCACCCCGGTGTCGGTCGCATTGGCGGCGATATCGACCGTGGCCCCGGCCTGCAGTTCCACCAGGTCGGCAAGGCTGCGCAGGGTGACGCTGGAGCCGTTCGGCGACACGATCATGTTGTTGGACGGATCCAGGTCATCGCTGTAACTGCCGGGCTGGTTGTTCATGATCCGCAACCGGTCGCCATCACTGAAATTCAGATCCATCACCAGATCGTGGGACACCTCGTCGCCGTTCTTGCGGTTGTCGAAGATGAAGGTATCCGCCCCAAGGCCGCCTTCCAGGATATCGTCGCCGCCGGTGTCGGTCAGCTTGTCCTTCCCGGCCAGGCCCTGGAAATGGTTCACCGCGTCATGGCTGTAGGCCCGGTCCGTCAGGTTGTCTTTCGCCGCGGTGCCGGTGATCAGGATCACATCCACAAGACCGCCGCCGCCGCCGTTGGGATCGTTGGGATCGGTCCCGCCGCCACCGCCGGTGCCGGTGCCGGGGCCGGGATCGGTGTAGATATAGGGCAGGGTCGTGATCACCTGGTCATAGGTGTGTTTCCAGTAATCCACGTCCGTCGAGGTCGGCGACAACAGGGTGTTGCCGCTTTCGGTGACATTCATCGCCGCCATCTCGGTGGCGTTCAGGTTCAGGATCTTGCCGTTGTTGCGCGGCAGCAGGGTGTTGCCGGTGATCTGCACGTTGTCCACGTCCAGCAGCGAGATCCGCGGGTAATCGCTGTAGGTCAGATCCTCGGCATTGGGCAGCAGGATGTTGTTCGAGATCTCCATGTTCACGACATCCGAGATCTTGATGGCATTGGCCGAGGCATTGATGATGGTGTTGCCGGTGATCAGGAAATCCGTGGCCGTCACCCCGGGATCGGCCTTGTTGAGATGGCCGAAGATCGATTGCGCCCGCGCCCCTTCCGGCTGGTAGAAGAAATTGTCCCGGATGGTGATGCCATGCACGCCGGAGGCAGAGTTCACCCCCCAGTACTGGATCATGTCCGGATGATCGCCAAATTTGCCATCGGGATCGTACCAGGGGTTCAGATCGTGGAAATAGCTGTTCTCGATCACCATGTTGGTGACATCGTTGAAATTCACCCCCTCGCGGGTGTGATGCAGGTCCAGATCGTCGATGGTCACATTCGTGGCGCCGTTCAGGCGCAGCCCGACGCGCAGGTCGGCCAGTTCGACGCCTTCCATGACCAGCCCGTCCACATTCCGCGCCAGCACGCCGAATTCATAGCCATAGCCGGTCAGGGGGATATCCCGCGTTGCCGCGACGCTGTCGGGATCGGTGCCCTCGATCGTGTCGGGAATATGGCCCTCGATCGTCATGTCGCGCAGGGTGATGTCGCTGCTGTTGCGCAGTTGCACCCGGCTCCAGCTGTAGTTCGGCGCCAGGGTCGCCGCTTGCAGGTCGATGCCCTCGAAGGTGATGCCGCTGCAATTCTCGATCAGCAGCGAGTCGGTCAGCACCGCGCGATCGTTGGGATCGGCTGAAGCGATGGTCAGGCCGGTGGCGAAATCCCGCCCCGTCAGGTTGACCGAAATCGCGTAATCTCCGCCCGCCAGTTCGATCCGATCCCCGTCGGCCGCGGCCTGAAATGCCGCGTCCAGCTCAACGGTATCGGTCACCACGAAAGTCGCCATGGCATTGCACCCCTTCAAAAAACCGCATCGGAAACAGGCCCCACCGCCGGCTCGAATACCACCGGCACACGCATACGGTTAAAAAATCCTCTCCCCCTTATACACGTATAGGGCGTCTTGTGACCCATCCCGCGGTAAAAAATGAACGCGGGATGGGACGGGCGCAGGCCAGAGGGGGGGGCCGCGCGCCGCGCCCGATCGCTCAGGCCAGGCCCAGGTCGCTCATCAGGATGCCCAGCAGTTCGACCTCATGCGCCGCCGCATCCTGCACCGTCAGCACCACGCCGCTGTCATCGGCATTGGCGGCGATGGCGACACTGGTGCCGGCGGCCAGTTCGACCAGGTCGGCCAGGCTGTTCAGCGTCACGCTGGTGCCGTTGCTGTTGACGTTCAGGGTGTTGGACGGATCCAGGGTGTCGGTGAAGCTGCCCGCCAGGCTGGTCAGGAAGCGCAGGCTGTCGCCGGCAGCGAAATCCAGGTCCATCACCACATCGGCCGAGGCCGCATCGCCGCTCTTGCGATTGTCGAAGATGAACCGGTCGGCGCCCAGGCCGCCTTCCAGCCAGTCATCGCCGCCGGTGTCGGTGATCTTGTCGTTGCCCTCCAGCCCCTGGATATGGGTGACCTGGCCCTGGTCGGTGGCCCGGTCGGTCAGCACGTCGTTGTCGGTCGTGCCCGCCAGCACCACCGCATCGCCGGGCACGCCGGTGTCGGGCGGCCCCGGCTGGCCGGGCAGCGTGGCCAGCAGCTGATCGTGCAGGATCTTCCAGTAATCCGGCGCCGCCGGGTCCAGCGAGAGCAGGGTGTTGCCGCTTTCGGTGACATTCATCGCCGCCATTTCCGCCGCGTCCAGGTTCAGCACGCTGCCGTCCCAATAGGGCACCAGCGTGTTGCCGGTCACCACCGCCCCATCCAC
>NZ_JACNMU010000012.1 GCF_014901205.1 Meridianimarinicoccus sp. MJW13 | reverse complement strand
ACTGAAAGACTGGCGGCGGGTCGCAACCCGCTATGACCGCTGCCCCAGAGTCTTCCTCTCGGCAATCGCCCTCGCGGCCATCGTCATCTACTGGCTTTGAAACTCAATGAGTCCAGACCCTAGACGCTTGAGCTTGATCGAACACGTTGAGTATTATATTTGCCTCCAAGATTGCGTCTTCCAGACATCGTATTTGCCCCTCAATGCGCCATGCGGCATCTTTGTCTAAACCCTCAATCCATATTCCGGGTTTAGTCCACTCTAATATTACCAAGTCAAAATCCTCAAAGTTCGCAGACTGTTGTTAAAGGTATGATGTAAACCAACTTGACCAAAACACCGTACAACCGATCGCCATTGCCGCAAGCGGACCGTTCTTCCCCCACGACATCTTACCCTCAATCAGAATTTAGGATTTCACCCTCGCGCCTTGCAAGCGCAATCAGTACGACTGAGGCACGACAAGCTGACCTAAATGGCCTTTTCGGCATCGAGGGTCTCGTGACATGGGCTGTTGATGGCCGCTTATTCCTATCTGACACGAGCCTCGTGCAGATGCGGCGAAAGCTCGCCCCCCTCCTGTCCGGCGATCATGGCGCAACGCGGACAGGATGCCATTTCCGCTTTGGGTTGGGAGAGGTCATTGTTTGCAATGAGGCTAGCTGCAGAAATGTCCGCATCCCGGCCATTCAAGCGTTTCGCACCAGCGTCTGGTTTGGGGGTCGAAGGCACGCCAAGGCCACCCGCCGTTGACAGGTCCAACGCCCGATGGCGCAAGGGCCTCAAAATCAGAACCCCCTCACTCCTCCTCCACCCGATCCCAGAACACGCTCTCGCCCCACTCCGGGCGGTTCCGGCCGATCTCGCGGGCGACCTGTTCGGGGCGCAGGACGAAATCGGTGATGTCCGGCCCCTCGACGATCTGCGCCAGCCGTCCGTGGACATAGGCGGTCAGCACCCGGTTCATCCGCGCCCCATGCCCCGGCCCCATCACCTTGAAGTATTTCAGCACATCCGAACTCACCCGGAAGGTGGTCTTCACCAACTTCTGGCTGAACACATCCGGGTCGTCGTGGATGGCGTGCCACTGATACGGCACCCGCTCTTTCAGGCGCACCACGTCCAGGCTGTCGAATTCCAGCTGCTTCAGCGCGTCCGCGTACAGCGCCAGGTGCATGCGTTTCTTCCGGGTCTGGCGGGGCTCGCTCATCTTGGGGTCTCCTTCGGTTTCGCACAGGATCTCACCCAGGAGTTAACGGCCTCCGACACCACCGCGCGCAGCCATACACCGGCCATACCTTTTCCAGACGTTTTCCAGCCCGCGAAAATCGCCGCGTTGCGCGCGCGGCGCCACCCGGCTAGGCTCGCCCCAACTTGCGACCTTTGAAAGGGACACCATGCGCCTGATCCTGCTTCTTTCCCTTTGCACCACGCTCTCCGCCTGTGGCGGCGTGCCGCTGGTTCCGTTAATCTGATGCGCCGCGTTCTGCTGCCGCTTCTGGCTCTCGGGGCCTGTGTCACCACCGCGCTGCCGGTGAGCCACGGGCCGATCACCACGGCGGATGCCTTCCGGGCCACCGTGGCGGGCAAGACCGTCGCCAACGCCGACACCACGGTGACGATCCATCGCAACGGCACCCTGTCGGGATCCACCAAAGGCACCGAGATTTCAGGGGTTTGGGAGTTCCGCGACGGCCAATGGTGCCGCACCATCACCGCCCCCGCCCCCAGTGCCGAAGATTGCCAGCTTTGGCGGATCGACGGCAACCTGGTGACCATCCAGCGCGATAGCGGCAAGGGCGAGACGCTGCGATTCCGGGTTGCCACCGCCGGCTAGCCCGGATGATTTGAGTCAAATGCCACGGACCTGATGCCGGACCGTTAAGGTTCCGACAACCTCCCCGGCCTATTCCAAGGACACCGGCCGGCGGTTGTTATCGAGTGTTCAGGTTTCGGGGGCCCGTGCCACAAGGCCGGGCCCTTGCCTCTGCCCGACACCGCGCATACCAATCCCCCATGGCCAAGCTCTACTTCCACTACTCGACCATGAACGCCGGGAAATCCACGGCGCTGCTGCAAGCGGACTACAACTATCGCGAGCGCGGGATGGACACCTTTCGCCTGACCGCCCGGCTGGACCGGCGCGCAGGCATGGGGCAGATCGCCTCGCGCATCGGAATTTCCGAACCGGCCCAGACCTTTGCCGAAGACACCGACCTGTTCGACATGATCGCGGCCCGCCTGTCCGAAGGCCCCTGTGCCTGTGTCTTTGTCGACGAGGCACAGTTCCTGACCGAAGCGCAAGTCTGGCAACTGGCACGGGCCGTGGACGATCTGAACGTGCCGATCATGTGCTACGGCCTGCGGGTGGATTTCCGCGGCAAGCTGTTTCCCGGCTCGGCCGCACTGCTGGCGCTGGCCGATGAAATGCGCGAGGTGCGCACCATCTGCCATTGCGGCAAGAAGGCCACGATGGTGGTGCGCCACGGCCCCGATGGCCGTCCGCTGCGCGACGGCGCGCAGGTGCAGATCGGCGGCAATGAAACCTATGTCTCGCTGTGCCGTCGCCATTGGCGCAAGGCGATGGAGGGCGCGGCTCAGTAAAGCCGGGCGCCCGGCGGCACGTCGGTATCCGGGGCCAGCAGCACCACCTCGCCGCTGGCATCCGGCACCCCCACGACCAGCGCCTCGGACATGAACGGACCGATCTGGCGCGGTGCGAAGTTCACCACGCCCATGACCATGCGGCCCTCAAGCTCTTCCAGCGCATAGTTTTTCGTGATCTGGGCCGAGCTTTTCTTGACCCCGATCTCGGGTCCATAATCGACCCACAGCTTGTAGGCGGGCTTGCGGGCCTCGGGGAAGGCCTCGGCCTTGACCACCCGACCCGCGCGGATGTCGATCTTCAGAAAATCGTCGAAACTGGCCGTCACTTGCCCAACTCCCGCGAGCGGTTGGCCGCCGCCGCCACCGTGGCGCGGATCAGCGGCGGCAGTCCGTCGGTTTCGGACATCAGTACCGCCAGACCCGCCGCCGTGGTGCCATTCGGGCTGGTGACGTTCTCACGCAGGGTGGCCGCGCTGTCGTCCGAGGCCATGGCCAGCGCCCCGGCCCCGGCCACGGTGGCGGTGGCCAGTTGCACGGACAGATCGCGCGGCAGCCCCTCGGCCTCGCCCGCTGCTGCCAGCGCCTCGATCATGTGAAAGACATAGGCCGGGCCGCTGCCCGACACGCCGGTGACGGCATCCAGTTGCGCCTCGGCCTCCAGCCGCACCACCTGCCCCACGGCGCTGAGCAGCGTTTCCGCAAGATCCAGTTGTGCCGGGGTCACCACGCCATTTCCAATGATCGCGGTTATACCCTGACCGATCGCCGCCGGGGTGTTCGGCATCGCCCGCACGATCGGCGTTGTGGGGCCAAGCGCCTGTTCATAGGATGAAATGGGCACCCCGGCGGCCACCGACAGGAACATGGTGTCGCCGTTGCCCAGACCGGCCAGGTCCGGCAGGGCGTCATTCATCAACTGCGGCTTGACCGCCACGATCACCACCGCCGGATTGGCCGGCAGCGCATCGTTCACATGGGTCACCCCCATGTCGCCCAACACAGGTGCGGGATGCGGATCGCGTACCCAGACCTCGGCCGGATCCAGCCCGTTGTCGAGCCAGCCCTGCAACAGCGCCGATCCCATCTTGCCGCAGCCCAGCATCACCAGGCCACGGCCCGAGATTGAGTTCATCATGTCCTACCCCCGATGCGGGCCTGTCCCGCGGGGGAAAATCCTAGGCCCGTCCGTAGGCCTCTGCAATCGCAACCTGAAGCGCCTGTTCCGGGGCGGTGTTGCCCCAGGCAACCAGTTGGAAGGCCGGGTAGAACCGCTCGGCAGCGGCTACGGCGGTGCCAATCAGCGTGTTGACCTGATCGGGATGCACCCCCATCCCCCCGGCCAGAACCAGCCCGTAGCGATAGACCATCAGCCCCTGCTCGTCCCAGTAGGAGAACGCTCCGGTCCAGCAACTGTCATTGGCACGGTTCAAGGTTTCGTAAAGCTCGGGCAACCGCTCTTTCGGCGGCTCCATCTCGTAGCTGACGATCATGCGCAGGGTTTCGTCGTAACCCGACCAGGCCAGGGTGATCGAATAAGTGCGCCACTGGCCTTCGACGGCCATGGCAATCTGATCCTCGCCAACGCGGTCGAACTCCCAATCGTGGTGTTCTGCCAGCGTCTCGACAATGTCGATCGGGTGGATCTCTGCGATCTGATGTTCGGAAAGTGACATGCCCGGCCTCACTAGTTGGAGCCCCCGGGCGGCGCCCAGAGACATGGTGCCTGCTCAAGAAGCAGAGGTTAACGACCTCATGCTTACTAGATGTAGTCTGTAAGCTGGAATCCGGTCTGTAAAGTGAAGTTTTGTGACAGTGACCCGGCGAAAGGTTTCAGCGCGGGGTGTCTCTGTCGTGCCGCAGAAATCGGCAGCGCGGCGCGGGGGGCCGCCTCTCCGGACCGGTTTGGGCGATTTGGGCTGGCCTTGACGCGAAAGGCGCGCAGTCATTCGCGCGTCGCCTTCCGGCAGTTTTCACCGGTCAGGGAATTGCCCGCGCGGCGTCATTGCTGGCCCCCGTGCGGCAAACTGCGCCACCCATCGCGTGCCTAGGCGCCGGTCCTGAAGCGGTTCTCGGGCAGCCCGCGCGTATCCGTGTCGATGGCGAAAAGGCTGCCGGCCAGACGGTCGGCGGGATCCTTGTCGGCGCTGGCAGTGGTGACGTACAGGGTCGAAAGGTCCGGTCCGCCGAAACAGCAGGTGGTGATGTTCTTCACCGGCATGTCGATCACCCGGTCGACAGATCCATCGGGGGCCACCCGCACGATGCAACCGCCGAAGTAGCGGCAGTTCCAAAGGTAGCCTTCGGCATCGATGGCCGATCCATCGGGCAACCCGCGATCAAAGCCCGTGAAGTGCGACCGGCCCACGCCGATGTCCCCGGTGGCGGGATCATAGGGATAGGTGCGGATCTCGTTCTTCAGGGTATCGCCGAAATAGAAGGTCTTGCCATCAGGGGCCCAGCACAGGGTGTTGGAAATGCCGATGCCGGATTCGACCTCTTCCAGCGGACCGCCCGCGCGATAGCGGAACAGACGGCCCAGCCCCTCGGCCACGTCCAGCCCTTCGCCGTTCAGACCGACGTTGTTGCCCATGGAGCCGATCCAGAAATTGCCCAGCGGATCGCTGCGGCCATCATTGAAGCGCGCCTGCGGGGCGTCGGGCAAGGCGACCCCCAGATCGGTGCGCGCATCGCTGGCCGGGTCGAGGTAGATCAGCCGCGACCCAAGGGCCACCAGCAACCGTCCGGGCCGGTCGGTCAGCGACAGCGCCACCGCCGGTTCGTCGAACAGATGCGAGGTGACGGCCAGCGTTGCCACATCCATCCGGCGCACCACGAACCGGTTGATATCGGTCCAGTAGAGGCAATTCTCGGCCGCCGAAAAGGTCGCGGCCTCGCCGCAGATGTCGCCGATGGGGGCAATGCAATGGATCTGGGTCACGGGGTCCTCCGGTGGTCGGGTCAGGTCTTGGGCGTGCGACGGTCCGGTGTCGGGCTTGTCAGGACCGTGCCGATGACAAGCGCCATGCGCACCAGAAGTCGCCCATGCTCTGAAACATTGAGTAGCGTCATTCCCGTGACGATGACACCCGCGAACAGCGGACCGCAACAAATGAATGGCTGCCTATTGGTGCCGTGCTAGTGTTTTCGGGAGACGTCTATTTCCATATACTCTTGGAGCATGACAATGTTCACACGCACTTCCCTTGCCGCCACGCTGACACTTCTGGCGCTTCCCGCGGGCGCGCAGGTCACCACGGACGCGGGCACGATCGACCCCGCCCGGATCGAACGGTTCTTCAACCAGAAGCACTATTCGCCCTACGCCGGGCGCAATTACCCCTCCCGGCCGCTCTGGGGCGAGATCCACTTGCACACCAGTTGGTCTCCGGACGCGTTGGCCGGGGGCACCCGGATCGGTCCGGACGATGCGCTTCGCTACGCCAAGGGCGAAGAGATCACCTCGAACACCGGGCAGAAGGTGCGGTTGTCCAGTCCGTATGATTTCATGATGGTCGCCGATCATTCGGATTCGCTCGGCGTGATGAGCAACGTTCTTGCCGGAGATCCGAACCTGCTGACCGATCCCACTCTGAAGCAGTGGAACGAGGGCATGAACGCCGGGGGCGAAGCTGCCACCGCCGTGGTCATGGAAATGATCACGTTGCAAGGCGAGGGAAGGTTGCCGGCAGCCGTCACCGACAACGACGTTCAGTTCGACATGTGGCACAAGATGACCGAGATCGTGGAGGGCCATAACGATCCGGGCACCTTCACTGCGCTTATCGGCTACGAGTGGACCTCGAATTACGGGGGCGGCAACAACCTGCACCGCAACGTCGTGTACCGCGACGGCAAGAACAAGGCCGACATGGTCCGGCCGATGACCACCTACGACAGCGACATTCCCAACAAGCTTTGGGACTGGATGGCGGCGTATGAGGACACAACCGGCGGCAAGGTGTTGGCGGTGCCACACAACGGCAACCTGTCGAACGGATTGATGTTCGCGCTTGAAACCCCGGACGGACAGCCGATCGACGAAGGTTGGGTCGAGGCGCGGGCGCGGTGGGAACCGCTGTACGAGGTGTCGCAAAGCAAGGGCACGTCGGAACAGCATCCGTCGCTGGCGCCGACCGACGAGTTCGCGAATTTCGAGATCTGGGACAAGGGCAACCTGAACGTGGTGCCGAAAGAGCCCGGCATGATCGACTTCGAGTATGCCCGCGAGGCGCTGAAACGCGGGCTGACGCTGGAAGAGAAGTTCGGCACCAACCCGTTCAAGTTCGGGATGGTCGGCTCGACCGACGATCACACCGGCATTTCCTCGGCGGAAGAGAACAACTTTTTCGGCAAGTTCCCGGCCAGCGAGCCGGGGCCGGAACGCTCGGACGGCAACGCCTTCGACTTTGATGGCCGCACGGTCAAGGACTGGCAGCTTGGCGCATCGGGCCTGATGGCGGTCTGGGCGCCCGAAAACTCACGAACCTCGATCTGGGACGCGATGAAGCGAAAGGAAGTCTACGGCACAACCGGCCCGCGGATGCTCGTGCGGTTCTTCGGCGGTTGGGACTTTGTCGAGGCAGACGCGCTTGGGCGCAATCCCGGGGCGGTCGGCTATGGCAAGGGCGTGCCAATGGGCGGCGATCTTCCCCCGGCCAGCCAGGGCGCTGGCGCGCCATCGTTCCTGGTCGGCGCCTTGAAGGATCCGCTGTCAGGCAACCTCGACCGCATCCAGATCATCAAGGGCTGGGTCGACGCTGCGGGCGCAATGCAAGAGAAGATCTACAATGTTGCTTGGTCTGGGAACCGCGCGCCGGACGCAGAGGGCAATCTGCCGTTGGTGGGGGACACTGTGGATGTGGCGCACGCCACCTGGACCAACACGATCGGGGCATCGGAACTGATCACGGCCTGGACAGATCCCGATTTCGACCCGTCCCTTAGAGCGTTCTACTACGCCCGCGTGCTGGAAATCCCGACCCCGCGCTGGACGGCCTATGACGCGGCTTATTTCACACAGGCGGATTTCCCCGCCGATGCCACCATGAAAGTGATCGAGCGCGCCTACACTTCGCCGATCTGGTATACGCCCGAGGGCTGAGAGGCGTTTCCGGATCGCATCTGGCATGGTGGCGCAATTGAACAGGTGTCACCCCGCAACACGTCCAGTTGATCACAAGACGCAACGCGCAAAGCATGGTGACCCCGGCAGGATTCGAACCTGCAACCTGCCCCTTAGGAGGGGGCTGCTCTATCCAGTTGAGCCACGGGGCCACGGGCTTCTTTTCGCCGGAAGCCAGCGGCTTCGCAACCCGCAGGCCTGCGAAAAACGCGCGCGCAACAATCTTAGCCGATTGCGGCGCGGTCGAAGTTAGCGCTAGACTCGGGCAACGCAAGCGAAAGGCACGGGCATGACGGCACAGACACGGCGACCATTGACGCTGAGGGATGTTTCAGAGGCTTCCGGGGTCAGCGAGATGACTGTCAGCCGGGTGCTGCGCAATCGCGGTGACGTGTCCGACAAGACCCGTCAGAAGGTGCTCGATGCGGCCAAGACGCTGGGCTATGTGCCCAACAAGATCGCGGGCGCGCTGGCCTCGCAGCGGGTGAACCTGGTGGCGGTCATCATTCCGTCCATGTCGAACATGGTCTTTCCCGAAGTCATGATGGGCATCTCGGAGATCCTGGACGACACGCCGCTGCAACCGGTGGTTGGGCTGACCCACTACAAGCCCGAGCGCGAAGAGGCGGTTCTGTACGAAATGCTGTCATGGCGGCCCTCTGGCGTGATCCTTGCCGGGCTGGAGCATACCGACGCGGCGCGGGCCATGCTGTCTGCCGCAGGGATTCCGGTGGTCGAAATCATGGATACCGATGGCGAACCGGTCGATGCCATGGTCGGCATCTCGCACCGGGCGGCGGGGCGCACCATGGGCGAGGCGATTGTCGCTGCGGGCTATAAGCGTGTCGGCTTTCTGGGCACCAAGATGCCGCTGGATCACCGGGCGCGGAAGCGGTTCGAGGGCTTTACCCTTGCGCTGGCCAAGGCCGGACTGGAGATTGCGGATCAGGAATTCTACGCCGGCGGCTCGGCGCTGGTGAAAGGGCGCGAGATGACCGAGACCATTCTCAATCGCACGCCTGACATCGATTTCCTGTATTATTCCAATGACATGATCGGTGCCGGCGGATTGTTCTACTGCATGGAAAAGGGCTATGACATTCCCGGCAAGCTGGGTCTGGCCGGGTTCAACGGGGTCAACCTGCTGAAGGGCCTGCCCATGCAACTGGCCACGATGGATGCCTGCCGGCTGGAGATCGGACGCAAGTCGGCGGAGATCATCGCGGCCCACGCCCTGGATGGAGACGGGCCCGAAGGCGAACGGATCACCCTGACCCCCGACATCACTTTTGGCGACACGCTGCGCCCGCCGCAGGGCTGACCGGGGCCTGCGCGCAACTGGGCTCTTGCACAGTTGCCGAGGGTGGGCGACACCCACGGCATCCCAGTTGCATCGGAAGCTGCCATGACGCCCGACGAAATCTCTGCCCTGCCCTATCGCCCCTGCGTGGGCATCGTGCTGGCCAATCGCGCCGGCCATGTCTTCGCGGCGCAACGCATCGACACCGCCAATGCCTGGCAACTGCCGCAAGGCGGGATTGACGAAGACGAGGATCCGCGCGAGGCCGCCCTGCGCGAATTGCAGGAAGAAACCGGGATCGCGCCCACATCGGTCACCATCGAAGCCCAGACCGACGACTGGATTTCCTATGATCTGCCGCAAGAGCTTGTGGGCAAAATCTGGAAGGGCCGGTTTCGCGGGCAGAAGCAATTGTGGTTCCTGATGCGGTATCAGGGCGCCGATACCGACATCTGCATCGACACCGAACATCCCGAGTTCAGTGACTGGAAATGGATGCAGCCGGGCGACATCATCGACAACATCGTGCCGTTCAAACGCGCCACCTATGTTCAGGTGTTCAACGCCTTCCGTGACGCGCTTTAGCCTGCGGGATCCAGCGTCAGGCGCAGGGTCTCGCCGCTGCGGTCGCATGGCGGCAGGCTGAGCGACAGCGGCGCTGCGGGGCTGTTGGTGCGGTGCAGGCGCAAGGAAAGCTCCGTGCCGCAGGTCGCTTCGGTCACCGGCAGGTCAACGTGCACCGGCCCAGAGGTCACGGGCAGCACCCGCGCTTGCGGCAGGCCGCCGGGAAAGCCCAGAGGTTGTGCCGTGACAACGCCCGAGGACAAGCCCAGGGCTTCGACGGGCTGTGCCCAATCCAGTGCGATGAATGCCACGGCGGCAGCGCTTTCGGGCACTTCGGCGGCAAGGGCGCGGTCGGCTGCGGTCACGGACAGCCGGGTGATCCCCGCAAGATGCGGCAGGGTGAGGGCAAGCTGACCATCAATGCCGGTTTCTTCGACGAAACGGATCGGCCCATAAGACAGGGCCACGGCGGCATAGGGATCGCAGGGCAGTTGCAGCGCGAGCGTGATCTGGCCCGGCGCCGCTTCCGACACGGCAAGCGTTCCGGCGCAGTCGTCAGCCCGCACCATGGCCGGACCGGCCACAAGGCCCAGAAACAGCATCAGGCCCCGAAGGGCCTGACCTGAAGAGGGTGTCCGCCGATCAGGCAAGACGCCCATGGCAATGCTTGAACTTCTTGCCCGACCCGCAGGGGCAAGGCTCGTTGCGGCCCGGATTGCCCCAGGTGGACGGGTCGTTTTCGTCAAACCCTTCGGCCGCATCGCCTGCGGGCACGGCTTCGGCCATGTCGGGCGCAGCGGCCGGGGCCGGGGCCATGCGGCCCTGTGCAGCGGCCTGCTGCTGCGCCAGTTGTTCCATCATCGCCTGACGTTCTTCTTCGGTCAGCGGACGGATCTGGGCCAGCTTCTGGGTCACTTCCTCGCGCAGGCCGTTCAACAGCCCCTCGAACAACTGGAAGCTCTCGTTCTTGTATTCGTTCAGCGGGTCGCGCTGCGCATACCCCCGGAATCCGATGACCGAGCGCAGATGCTCCAGCTTCAGCAGGTGATCGCGCCACTTGCCGTCGATGGTCTGCAGCAGCAACTGCTTTTCGATGTTGCGCATGTTCTCGGGGCCAAAATCCACGGCTTTCTTGGCCATGAATTCGTCACCGGCCTTGTACAGACGTTCGCGGATCTCTTCGGCGTCCACGCCCTCTTCCTCGGTCCAGGCAATGACCGGCAGATCTTGGCCCAGCTTGTCCAGAACCTCGGCATACAGCCCCTGCCCGTCCCACTGGTCGGCATAGGACTTGGGCGGAATGAAGGTGTCGACCAGATCATCCACCACCTGATGACGCATGTCCTGGGTGACATCGTTGACGTCGGCGGCTTCCATGATCTCGCGGCGCTGGCCGAAGATGGCCTTCCGCTGATCGTTCATCACGTCGTCGAACTTCAGAAGCTGCTTGCGGATGTCGAAGTTGCGCCCTTCGACCTTCGCCTGCGCCCGTTCCAGCGACTTGTTCACCCACGGGTGCACGATGGCCTCGCCTTCCTCCATGCCCAGACGGCTGAGCATCTTGTCCAGACGTTCCGAGCCGAAGATCCGCATCAGGTCGTCTTCGAGGCTGAGATAGAAGGACGAACGCCCCGGATCCCCCTGACGGCCCGACCGGCCGCGCAACTGGTTGTCGATCCGGCGGCTTTCGTGACGTTCGGTGGCCAGAACGTACAGACCGCCCGCGTTCTTGACGGCGTCTTCGTCGGCGGCATGGGCAGATTCGATCTGGGCGCGGATCTCGTCGGGGTGGGTGTCGGGATCGGCGGCGATGGCCTCCAGCACCTTCATCTCGACGTTGCCACCCAGTTTGATGTCGGTGCCACGACCGGCCATGTTGGTGGCGATGGTGACCGCCCCCAGCTTGCCGGCATCGCCCACGATCTGGGCTTCTTTCTCGTGCTGGCGCGCGTTCAGCACGTTGTGCGGGATCTTGGCCTCGGTCAGAAGCGATGACAGCACTTCGGACTTCTCGATCGAGGTGGTGCCCACCAGAACCGGCTGGCCCTTTTCGTTGGCTTCGCGGATCGCCTTGACGATGGCTTCGTATTTCTCGCGGCCGGTGCGATAGACCTGATCGTCTTCGTCGATCCGGCTGATCGGGCGGTTGGTGGGAATCTCGACCACGCCCAGCTTGTAGATTTCCATGAATTCGTCGGCTTCGGTGGCCGCAGTACCGGTCATGCCGGCCAGCTTGTCATACAGCCGGAAATAGTTCTGGAAGGTGACCGAGGCCAGCGTCACGTTTTCGGGCTGAATCGCGCAGCCTTCCTTGGCCTCGATGGCCTGATGCAGACCATCCGACAGGCGCCGCCCGGCCATCATCCGGCCGGTGAATTCGTCGATCAGCACGATCTGGCTGTCGCGGACGATATAGTCCTTGTCCTTGTGGAACAGCTTGTGCGCCTTCAGCGCCTGGTTCACATGGTGCACCAGCGTCGTGGATTCCGGATCGTACAGGGTCTGGTCGGGCGGCAGCAGGCCCAGCGAGGACATGCGCTGTTCCAGAAAATCGTTGCCCTCTTCCGAGAAGGTGACGTTGCGGGACTTTTCGTCCAGCGTGTAATGCGCGTCGGTAATCTCGGGAATCAACTCGTCCACGGCCTTGTAAAGGTCCGACCGATCCTGTGCCGGACCCGAGATGATCAGCGGCGTCCGCGCCTCGTCGATCAGGATGCTGTCCACCTCGTCGACGATGGCGAAATTGTGCTCGCGCTGGCTCATCTGCGCCAGCTCGGCCTTCATGTTGTCGCGCAGATAGTCGAAGCCCAGCTCGTTGTTGGTGGCATAGGTGACATCGGCGGCATAGGCGGCCTGCTTCTCGGCCTCGGGCTGCTGCGGGTAGACAACCCCGCAGGTCATGCCAAGCGCCGCATAGACCTTGCCCATCCACTCGGCGTCGCGCCGAGCCAGATAGTCGTTCACGGTGACGATATGCACGCCTTTGCCGCTGAGCGCGTTCAGATAGGCCGGGAAGGTGGCGACAAGGGTTTTGCCCTCGCCGGTCTTCATTTCGGCGATATTGCCGCGATGCAGGAAGATCCCGCCGACAAGCTGCACATCGAAGGCGCGCAGGCCAAGGGCGCGATGCGCGGCCTCCCGGCAGTTGGCGAAGGCTTCTGGCAGCAGTTTGTCCAGATCCTCACCAGCGCGGGCCCGTTCCTGCAACTCGACGGTCTTGGCCTTGATGCCCGCGTCGTCCAGTGCCTCGTATTCCGACGCCAGATCGTTGATCTTGGTCACGATCGGACGCACCGATTTCACCAATCGGTCGTTGGGCGTGCCAAAGACTTTCTTCGCGAGTGTTCCAATGCCCAGCACCATGAGTTCTCCGCTTCCCTCGCCCGTCCCGATCCGGCAGACACCCGGGTTGCTCCCCTTGGCGCCACATCCTACAACGACGGTCGGGCGACCCGCCTTGCTGATCATCTGCGATGTAAGGGGCGGTATACCCAGTGTCAACGCGGCCCAAGCGGCCCGAACCTAAGGATGACCCATGCTGTTGAAAACCGCTCGCTGGCTTGCCCCCCTCGCCGTCGTCGCAAGCCTGCAAGGTGCCCATGCCCAGGACGCCGTGACCGCCGGAACGGTCCTGGCCACCGTGGATGGAAAAGACATCACCGCCGGGCACCTTTTGCTGATGCGTGCGCAGCTGCCGCAGCAATACCAGAACCTGCCGCCCGAGGCCCTGTACGACGGCCTTCTGCAACAGGCGATCAGCCAGGTTCTGCTGGGCAACAAGGCCGGCGAACTGGGCCCGGTGGCCAAACTGGCCCTTGAGAACGAGGAACGCGCCCTGCTGGCCAACAGCGCCATGCGCGAACTGGTCGATGCCGCCGTGACCCCCGAAGCCATTCAGGCTGCCTATGACGCGAAATACCTCGGGCAGGAAGCGGGCAATGAATACAGCGCCGCGCATATCCTTGTGGAAACCGAGGAAGAGGCCCTGGCCCTGATCGCGCAACTCAACGATGGCGCCGATTTCGCCACGCTGGCCGCCGAGCATTCCACCGGCCCCTCGGGCCCCAATGGCGGAGACCTGGGCTGGTTTGCCGAAGGCGCCATGGTCAAGCCGTTCGAAGACGCGGTTCTGGCACTGGAAGCCGAGCAGATCTCGGCACCGGTGGAAACCCAGTTCGGCTGGCACGTGATCCGTCTGAACGGTGTCCGCGCCATCGAAGCGCCGACCCTGGAAGAAGTGCAGGGCGACATCGCCACCGAAATCCAGCGCGCCGCCATCGACGCCGAAATCGAAACCCTGCGCGAAGCCGCAACCGTCGACAGCAAGGCCGTGACCGACATCGACGCGGGCTTCCTGAACGATCCTTCCCTGCTGGACGAGTAACATGTCGAATCCGACCCCTGAAGAGCAGCGCCTGCGCGAGGAAGTCGCGCGCCTGAAGGCGCAGGTGGAGGCCCTGGAGGCCGCCGCCAAGCCCGGTTTGCCAGCGGTCTCGCCGCTGGCGCCAAAGGGCGGGTTTCCCGACCTGCCCCCGGTCGCCGGTGTGCAACTGGCCGCGGCAGCGGCCGGCGTGCGCTACAAGGGGCGCGATGACGTGATGCTGGCCTATCTGGCTCCCGGAACCGCCATGGCCGGGGTGACCACGCGGTCGGCCACACGGTCGGCCTCGGTGCTGGATTGCGAAGACAAGCTGCGCCTGACCGAGCACGAAAAGGACGGCGCGGCCATTGTGGTGAACGCGGGCAACGCCAACGCCTTTACCGGCGACAACGGGCGCCGATCCGTGGCCGCCATCACCGAAGCCGTGGGCGCCACCCTGGGGGTGCCCGCCACGCGGGTGTTTTCCTCCTCGACCGGGGTGATCGGCGACCCCCTGCCCCATGATCGCATCACCGCCGTCCTGGCGCAGATGAAAGACGGCCTGCAGCCGGGCAACTTCCGCGCTGCCGCCGACGCCATCCGCACCACCGACACCTTTGCTAAGGGCGCTGGCGTCACGCTGGACCTGGGCGGAGAGCAGGTCACCATCGCCGGGATCGCCAAGGGGTCGGGCATGGTCGCGCCCGACATGGCGACGATGCTGGTCTATATCTTCACCGACGCCCGCATTTCCCAGGCCGACCTGCAGGCCATGCTGCGGGACCTGACGGACCGCAGCTTCAACTGCATCACGGTGGACAGCGACACCTCGACCTCGGACACGCTTCTGCTGGCTGCCACAGGCCAGCGCGGGCCCGTGCTGACACCCGACACCGCAGCCTACGACAGCTTCCGGAGCGGGCTGCTTGCGGTCATGACGGATCTGGCGCAGCAGGTCGTGCGCGACGGCGAAGGCGCCACCAAGTTCATCGAGATCCGGGTCACGGGGGCAGCCAGCGACAGCGACGCGGCCATTGTCGGGCGCGCCATCGCCAATTCGCCGCTGGTGAAAACCGCAGTGGCCGGCGAGGATCCGAACTGGGGCCGCGTCGTCATGGCCGTGGGCAAGGCCGGGGTGACCGCCGACCGCGACCTATTGTCGATCCGTTTCGGCGACATCCTTGTGGCCGAGAAAGGTTGGGTGGCGTCCAGTTATCGAGAAGAAGACGGGGCCGCCTACATGAAGAACCCGGAGCTTGTCATCGGGGTCGACATGGGGCTGGGCGACGGGCAGGCCACGGTCTGGACCTGCGACCTGACCCACGCCTACATCCAGATCAACGCGGACTACCGGTCGTGAAAACGGTTCTGGTCTCGGCGGTGGTTCTGGTGGATCCCGACGGCCGGGTGCTGCTTGCGCAGCGCCCGGAAGGAAAATCCATGGCCGGCCTGTGGGAATTTCCCGGCGGCAAGGTCGAAGCCGGCGAAACCCCCGAAGCCGCGCTGATCCGCGAGTTGCACGAGGAGTTGGGCATCGACACCTGGTCCAGTTGCCTGGCGCCGCTGACATTCGCCTCACACGGGTATGAAAGCTTCCATCTGCTGATGCCGGTCTTCATCTGCCGGAAATGGGAAGGGACGCCGCATTCGAAGGAAGGTCAGGCCCTGAAATGGGTCCGACCGACACAGTTGCGCGACTTCCCAATGCCCGCTGCGGATGTGCCATTGATTCCGATCATTCGGGATTGGCTGTGAATTCGGCAAAAATCCGCTAGAGTTCCTTTGCATTAACAATAGTTAACACCCCGTTTGTATTAACTTTGTTTCCCAACCGCCCAGTTCTCAGGCTTGCATTTCAATATTGTGATGTATTTGTTAGTGATTTATGAAGTTTTTTTAACTATATCTGACATATCAGGCACTGCTTTGGGGATAAAACAATGCTGAAAACGATCATGATAGGAACGTGTGTTTCGGTTCAGGGTACGTTTGTTCAGGCGCTTTCCAACGGCAAGATCGCAGTACAGGTCGGGCAACGGATTTTCGAAGGAACGCCAGTCAGGTCTCAAGCGGCTTAATCGTGTTTCCCAACTCCTGCCGCGGGAACTGACAAGACGTAGGCCGCGAACCGAAGGGTTCGCGGCCTTTCTTTACGTAACGAAAAGGGCGGCCGAAGCCACCCTTTCACGATCTTGATCAGTCGAGCGTTCTTTCGACTTCTTCGCGTTCGAAGATCTCGATGACATCTCCGGCCCGCACGTCTTCGTAATTCTCGAAGGCCATGCCGCATTCCTGACCCGATTGCACTTCGGCAACCTCGTCCTTGAAACGCTTGAGCGTCTTGAGCGTGCCTTCGTGGATGACCACGTTGTCGCGCAGCAGTCGCACACCGGCAGAGCGGCGTGCCACCCCTTCGGTGACCAGACAGCCCGCAACCTTGCCGACGCCCGACACCTTGAACACTTCCTTGATCTCGGCGTAGCCGATGAAGCGTTCGCGGATCTCGGCCGACAGCAGGCCCGAGGCCGCTGCCTTCACGTCATCCACCAGGTCGTAGATCACCGAGTAGTAGCGGATCTCGACGCCCTTCTGGTTCGCGGTGCTGCGCGCCGAAGCATTGGCCCGCACGTTGAAGCCGATCACCGGCGCACCGGAGGCTTCCGCCAGACCGATATCGCTTTCCGTGATGGCGCCGACGCCCGAGTGCAGAACCCGCACGCGCACCTCGTCGTTGCCGATCTTCTCCATCGCCTGAACGATGGCCTCGGACGAGCCCTGCACGTCGGCTTTCACCACGATCGGCAGTTCGACCACATCCTCGTCGGCCTTGGCCTTGGCCAGCATCTGTTCCAGCGTGGTGGCCGCCCCGGCCGCCGCACGGCGATCCTTGGCCTGCTGTTCACGGAACTCGGCGATTTCACGGGCCTGCGCCTCGGTATCGACCACGTTCAGCACGTCCCCGGCTTCGGGGGTGCCGTTCAGGCCCAGAACCTCGACCGGAACCGACGGGCCGGCTTCCTCGACGCGGTCGCCCTTGTCGTTGATCAGCGCCCGGACCTTGCCGTACTGTTCGCCCACGACGAAGATATCGCCCTGGCGCAGGGTGCCGTTCTGAACCAGAACGGTGGCCACCGGACCGCGACCGACGTCAAGCTGCGCTTCGATCACCGCACCGGAAGCGGCACGCTTCGGGTTGGCGTTCAGTTCCAGAACCTCGGCCTGCAGGGCAATGGCTTCCAGCAGTTGATCCAGCCCCTTGCCGGTGATGGCCGAGACTTCCACGTCCTGCACGTCGCCGGACAGACCCTCGACGATCACCTCGTGCTGCAGCAGATCGGTGCGCACCTTGTCGGGGTTCGCATCGGGCTTGTCGCACTTGTTGATCGCCACGATCATCGGCACCTTGGCCGCCTTGGCGTGGTTGATGGCTTCGACGGTCTGCGGCATCACTGCATCGTCCGCTGCCACCACCAGCACCACGATGTCCGTCACCTGCGCGCCACGGGCCCGCATCGAGGTGAAGGCCGCGTGGCCGGGGGTGTCGAGGAAGGTCAGCAGGTCGCCGCCATCGGTACGAACCTGGTAGGCACCGATATGCTGGGTGATGCCGCCGGCTTCGCCGGAGACCACCTTGGCATTGCGGATCGCGTCCAGCAGCGAGGTCTTGCCGTGGTCGACGTGGCCCATCACGGTGATGACCGGCGGGCGCGCTTCCAGATCTTCCGAATTGTCTTCGATCGAGTGAATCACGTCTTCCACGTCGGCATCCGACACGCGCTGTACGCGGTGGCCGAATTCCTCGATGATGAGTTCGGCGGTATCGGCGTCGATCGACTGGTTCTGCGTGACCATCATGCCGTTCTGCATCAGCGCCTTGACCACATCGGCCACACGCTCGGCCATACGGTTGGCCAGTTCCGAAACCACGATGGCCTCGGGCAGTTGCACGTCACGAATGACCTTTTCACGGGGCTCGTTGCCGCCCATGGCTTTCTGACGGGCACGCTCCTGCTTGCGCTTCATCGACGCCAGCGAGCGATGACGCCCGCCTTCACCGTGCGACAGCGCCTTGTTCAGGGTCAGCTTGCCCGAGCGGCGGCCATCGCCACCGCGGTTCTTGCGGCTGTCGCGATCCTGGTCGCGATCCTGCTTGCGCGGGGTCGGCACACCGGATTTGGTCGGCGCGGGACGTGCAGACGCAGCATCGGGCTCCCTTGCGGGATCCTGACGTCCGCCGCCGGCCGGCGCCGCCTTGGACTTGGCTTCAGCTTCCTTGCGGGCTGCATCTTCTGCGGCCTTGCGCTGACGCTCTTCTTCCTCGGCTGCGGCCTTCGCCGCTGCACGTTCCTCGCGTTCGCGTTCTTCGCGTTCCTTGGCCTCGATCTCGGCCCGGCGACGGGCCCGATCATCGGCGCGACGCTTTTCTTCGTCCGCGCGTATCTTGGCGTCTTCGCTTTCGCGGGCCTTGGCTGCCTGAAGCGCCTTCAGCCGGCGTTCCATCTCTGCATCAGAGATGCCCGCCGGGCGCCGCGAGGGGTCGCCACCAGCTGCGGAACCGGACTTGCCGGAACCGGGCTTCGGCACGACCACGCGTTTGCGCTTGGTCTCCACCACGACATTCTTGGTGCGGCCGTGGCTGAAGCTCTGCTTCACCTGCCCCGACCGGGGGCCGCCGCGCACGCCGAGTGTTTTCTTGCCGTCACTATCGCTCATGTGGTCGTCGTATCCTTCCGGGCGGGGCGGTCCCCGCCGTGTTTCCTGCGCATTCCCTGCAGTCGTGCGGCTTCCTCTACAACACGTGTCGTGAGTCCACCAGCGGCAAGCGCACCGTGTATTACACTTTCACGACCGAAGGCCAGCCCCAATTCGGCTGCAGTCAGCACCTCGATCAATCCGTTCGGCCCTTCGGGGGGCCGCAGTTTGGTCTTCCCGCGGACCGAGCCATCGCTTGCCTGAAGCAACGCAATGGCCTGCCCTGAAACCAGGAAAGACTTGGTCTTCTCGTATCCGGCCACTGCCAGCCCGGCCTTGCGGGCCAGCGACAGGGTGCCGACCAGGCGCTGTGTCAGCCCCGCTTCGACCTGTTCGACCAGATCCCTGGGCACATTCACCGCCTGTCGCGCGGCGCGGGCAAAGGCCTTTTTCTTGACGGCCTTGTCCAGAACCTCGTGATCCGCAGTCACCCAGATCCCCCGGCCGGGCAGTTTGCCCGCCAGGTCGGGATAGATCCGGTCTTCCGGACCCAGCACGAACCGGATCAATCCGGCCTTGTCGCCCCGTTCACCGGTGACGATGCAGCGCCGCTCGGGCTCGTCGCGCGTTTTACTGCATCCACCACGGGACATGCCAGATCCTCCGTTGTCGCGGCTCAGGCCTGGTCTTCCTCGGCCTCTGCCGACTCAAGCTCCTCGCCGCTCTCGGCCTCATCCTCGGGAAGCAGATCATCTGGATCCACCCAGCCCAGCTGAATCCGCGCGGTCATCACAAGATTCTGCGCTTCTTCAAGGCTGACGTCGAAGGCTTCCAGAAGCCCGTCATCCTTTACCCGCTGCCCGTCGACCGTTGTCCAGCCGCCGGCCAGTTCCCAGTCCGCACAGGTGGCGAAGTCTTCCAGCGTCTTGACGCCATCGGCGGCCAGAGCGGCCAGCATCTGCGGGGTCAGCCCGTCGAAATCGACCAGCGAATCCTCGACCCCAAGCTCGCGCGCCTTGGCCAGCGCGGCCTGCGCCTGCGCCTCAAGAAAGTCACGGGCCCGGGCCTGCAGTTCCTCGGCAGTGGAATCGTCCACCCCGTCGATGACCAGAAGCTCGTCGATCTCGACATAGGCCACTTCCTCCAACGTGGAGAAGCCTTCCGAGACCAGAAGCTGGGCGAAGAACTCGTCCACGTCCAGCGCCTCCATGAACAGCTTGGTGCGCACCGCGAATTCCTGCTGGCGCCGTTCGCTTTCCTGGCTTTCGGTCATGATGTCGATGTCCAGACCGGTCAGCTGGCTGGCCAGACGCACATTCTGACCGCGCCGGCCGATGGCAAGGCTCAGCTGCTCGTCCGGCACCACGACCTCGATCCGCTCGGCTTCGTCATCCAGAACCACCTTCGACACTTCGGCGGGCTGCAGCGCGTTCACCAGGAAGGTCGGCTGATCCTCGTTCCACGGGATGATGTCGATCTTCTCGCCCTGAAGCTCGTTCACCACGGCCTGTACGCGGCTGCCGCGCATGCCCACGCAAGCGCCGACCGGGTCGATCGAGTTGTCATAGGAAATCACGGCGATCTTCGCGCGCGATCCGGGGTCACGGGCCACGGCCTTGATCTCGATGATGCCGTCGTAGATTTCCGGCACTTCCATCTTGAACAGTTCGGCCATGAATTCCGGCGCGATGCGGCTCAGGAAGATCTGCGGGCCGCGCGGCTCGCGGCGCACATCCTTGATGAAGACGCGGATGCGGTCGTTCGGACGATAGCTTTCGCGGCCGATCTTCTCGTTGCGGCGCAGCACGGCTTCGCCGCGACCGATGTCGACGATGATGTTGCCGTATTCCTCGCGCTTGACCAGACCATTGATGATGGTGCCGGCGCGATCCTTGAATTCCTCGTACTGGCGATCCCGTTCGGCTTCGCGCACCTTCTGCAGAATCACCTGCTTGGCGGACTGCGCGGCGATCCGGCCCAGCTCCACCGGCGGCACCTCTTCGACCAGCTCGTCGCCGACCTGCGGATCTTCCTTGTACTGCTTGGCCTGTTCGACGGTCAGCTCGGCCTGATAATTCTCAAGCTCTTCGTCTTCCACAACCGTGCGCACGCGGGTGAAGGTCGCCACGCCGGTCTTGCGGTCGATGGACACGCGAATGTCCATTTCCGCGCCGTAGCGCGACTTGGCGGCACGGGCGAGGGATTCCTCCATCGCCTCGACCACCAGACCGGGGTCGATCATCTTCTCACGGGCAACCGCCTCGGCGGTTTGCAGAAGCTCAAGCTGGTTGGCGCTGGTAATCGCCATGTCCTAGTCCTCCTTCTGGGGGGCGGTTTGCGGGGCGTCCGTCTCGTCGGTGTCGCCCATGTCTTCGGTCTGGATCTCGTCGAACTGGCTTTCGTCGATGGCGCCCGAAGCCTTGCGGGCGCGCAGCATCTCGGCGATCAGCGCGTCGGTCAGCACCAGTTTGGCGTCGCTCAGCCAATCGAACTCAAGCCCGATGGTCACCGGTTCGCCCTGATCGGCGATCTCGACCAGAACCTCGCCGTCCTCGACACCGGCCAGCAGGCCCTTGAAGCGGCGGCGGCCGTCGATCAACTCGGTGGTTTCCAGCTTGGCCTCATAGCCCGCCCAGGCCTCGAAATCCTTCAGCCGGGTCAGCGGGCGGTCGATGCCGGGGCTGGAGACCTCCAGCGTATAGGCTTCCTCAAGCGGATCCTCGACATCCAGCACCGCGGACACGGCGGTTGAAATGCGGGCGCAATCGTCAACCTCGATCCCGCCATCCGGCTTGTCGGCCATGATCTGCAGGGTGTTGGTCTTGCCGCCCATAAGGCGCACGCGCACCAGTTCATAGCCCATGTCCTCGATCACCGGGGTGATGATCGCGGCCATGCGCTGATCGATGGCGGCCTTGGCGATGAGATCGGTCATCAAAGTCTGTCTGCCTGGGTTCGATGGATACAAAAAAACGGGCACGCGGCCCGTCGATCTTTCCCGGTGGAACATTGGGACAGGTCCCGACGCGCCGCTGTTGAGGGGCATATACGCAGCCAAGGACGACTTCGCAAGGGAAAACCCCCGATACGGTTGCCGCCCGCCGTGCTAGGCTGGGTCCATCAATGGATCGGAGACAACCATGGCAACCATCACCGGCATCGGCGGCGTGTTTTTCCGCGCCCGCGACCCCCAGGCACTGGCCGCCTGGTACGACACCCATTTCGGTATAAATCCGGTGCCGCAAGGCCCCGACGACACGGTCTGGATGCAGGCCGCGGGCCCCACGGTTTTCGCCCCCTTTGCCGAAGACACCGAGTATTTCGGGCGCAAGGAACAGCAGTTCATGCTGAATTTCCGGGTGCCGGATCTGGACGCGGCCATCGCCGATCTGCGCGCCGCCGGGATCGAAGTCACGCCCTGGCCGCAAACCCCCGAGATGGAGGCGGTGGGCCGCTTCGCCCATCTGACCGACCCGGAAGGCAACCGGGTCGAGTTGTGGCAGCCCGCCGGCTGAGCCTCAGTCGCCGCTTTTCCAGCCTTGGTCGCGATGCGTGCCGTCGCAATAGGGCTTGGCCCCGGACAGCCCGCAACGGCACAGCACATACTTGCGATCCGACATGCCCGCGCCCTGTGGCGGTTGCGGCGCCGTCACGCCCTGCACCCAATAGGGGCCGTTGCGCTGCACAGTGATCTCGGCCCGGTCGGCGAACAGATCCGGCCCCTTGTCCTGCCCCTCGGCCAGCTTCAGCGCCCCGGACGGGCAGGCGGCCACCACGGCCTCGACCTCGGCGCGGCTGCCGTTGTCAGGCTGCACCCAGGGCTTCTGGGCCGGATTGAAGATGTTCTGGGCGATGCGCCCGCATTCGGCGGCATGGCTGCACAGGCGCGGATTGAAGGTGACGGTCACCTCCTGCCCGGCATAGGAAAACACCCGGTCCGGTCCCTCGGGCTTGCCACCGCGATCCCGGAACCCGGCGTCCTTGTGCGAGCCGTCGCAGAAGGGCTTGTTCTTGCTGTGGCCGCAGCGGCACAGGGCCATCACCGGTTTCCCCGCGATCTCGGCCCCGTCCGGCCCGACCATTTTCGAGATGCCCCGCGCCATCAGCGGCCCGTTCTCGCGTTCCTCGATTTTCGGTCCGTCCTCGGCCATGGTGCGTTCCTCCCTAAAGCCCAAGGGCGCGGCGGTGGCGCGGCAGCCGGTTCATGATCTGCACCAAGGCAGCACTGATCCCCGGCTCCGACAGCGCGTGACCCGCCTGCCCGATCATCTTCAATTCCGCCCGCGGCCAGACCTGCGACAGTTTCCACGCCGAGGCCGGCGGACAGATCATGTCATAGCGCCCCTGCACGATGGTGCCGGGCGTGTCCGCCAGAAGCGACATCCGGTCGAGGATATGGTTGGGGCCTTCCAGAAAGCCGCCATTCACGAAGTAGTGGTTTTCCAGCCGCGCAAAAGCACGGGCATATTCCGCCGGGCTTTCCCCGGTGATGCCGTTGCTCTGGATCGAGGCCAGCGCGTTTTCCCACGCCGCCCAGGCACGGGCAAACCGGGTCTCGACGATGCGGTCCCCGGAAAACAGCCGCCGGTGGTAGGCCGCGATCAGGTCGTCACGCTCGTCCTCTGGCACCAGTTGCACGAACCGCTGCCACAGGTCGGGCCAGAACAACCCGGCACCACCGCCATAGAACCAGTCCAGTTCCGGCTTGGTCATAAGGAACACGCCGCGCAGCACCAGATAGGCGGTGTGGCGGGCGTGCGACTGGGCATAGAGCAGCGACAGCGTCGCCCCCCAGCTGCCGCCGAAGACCACCCAGCGCGGGATCTCCAGCGCCTTGCGGATCACCTCCATGTCGGCGACCAGATGCCAGGTGGTATTGGCCTCGACGCTGGCATGCGGGGTGGACCGCCCGCAGCCGCGCTGGTCGAACAGCACGATGCGATACACTTCAGGGTCGAAATAGCGGCGCATGGCCGGGCTGCAACCGCCACCGGGGCCGCCGTGCACCACGACAACCGGCATCCCCTCGGGGTTGCCGCATTGCTCCACATAGAGGCTGTGGCCATCGCCCACGTCCATCATCCGCTGGTCGAACGGGTCCACCGGCGGATAAAGAAATTGTGTCGCCTTCTTCTGACCTGCGAATTGCTCCATGACCGGACTATATAACGCGCCAGAGGCCCCGACCATATGGGCTGCGCAAGAAAAGGACCGACCCCGTGACCGACTCCACCAGCACCGTCGACCCCGCCGAGATCGCCAAATTCGAAGCCATGGCCGCCGAGTGGTGGGATCCGGACGGCAAGTTCAAACCGCTGCACATGCTCAACCCCTGCCGGCTGGACTACATCACCCGCCAGATCGCCGTGGAATTCGACCGCGACCTGTCCGGCGCCACCCCCTTCGCGGGGCTGCGAATCCTCGACATCGGCTGTGGCGGCGGGCTGCTGTCCGAACCCATGGCGCGGCTGGGCGCCACCGTGGTGGGTGCGGATGCGGCGGAACGCAACATCCCGGTGGCCCGCCTACACGCGCAGCAATCGGGGCTCGAGATCGACTATCGCCACTGCACGGCCGAATCGCTGGCTGCGGCGGGCGAGCAATTCGACGTGGTCTTGAACATGGAAGTGGTCGAACATGTGGCCAGCCCGCCCGACTACATGGCCGCCTGCGCCGCGCTGTTGAAACCCGGCGGTCTGATGGTCGCCTCGACCCTGAACCGCAATCCCAAAAGCTTCGTGATGGGCATCATCGGTGCCGAATACGTCATGCGCTGGCTGCCGAAAGGCACCCATGACTGGAAGAAGTTCCTCACCCCGGACGAATTGTTCGACCTGATCCGCGGCGCGGGCCTCGACCCGATCGACCGCAAGGGCTTCGTCTTCAATCCGCTGGGATGGAGCTGGTCAATCTCGGACAAGGACCTGTCGGTCAACTACGTCACCGCCAGCCGCAAACCGGGCTGACGATCAAGGGCAGCGCTCCACAGTTTCGCGCCTGAAACGCTCCCCGTTTGGCGGCAAAAGGCGCTACTAGCGCCTTTTCGCCTCGGCCGCACCATTTCCGAGACGGCGCTCATTCTTTTTGGCGAAAATACTCCCGCCGGAGGCTTGAAATCCCGGTCCCGTCAGGGACCGGTAAACGCCCGATCATGGCGCAACGCCGGCACCTTCGCCCGCGCTGTGTCCACCTCTGCCAGGTCCAGATCGGCAAAGGTCAGCCCCGGAACATCGCCGCCATCGCCAAGGACACGCCCCCAGGGATCGATGGCCAGCGCATGGCCCCAGGTTTCGCGCTGCGTACCGGCAACATGGGCGTGCCGCCCCACCTGTGCGGGGGCCAGCACGAAGCTGCCGGTCTCGATGGCCCGCGCCCGCAGCAGGCTTTCCCAATGCGCCCGCCCGGTGGGCACCGCAAAAGCCGCGGGCACGGTCAGCACCTGTGCCCCGCCTTGCGCAAGCGCCCGGAACAGCGGCGCGAATCGCAGGTCATAGCAGATCGCCATGCCGATGGTGCCAAAGGGCGTCTGCGCCAGCACCGCGCGATCCCCCGGCGCAAACCCATCGGATTCGCGGTAGGTCTCGGTTTCGGACAATTGCACATCGAACATGTGGATCTTGTCATAGCGCGCGGCAATCGCCCCGTCCGGCGCGATCAGGAAGCTGCGGTTGGCAAAGCGTCCGTCCGCATCCCCGGGGCGTTTCAGTGCCAGCGAGCCGATCAGCAGCCAGACACCCGCCTCCACCGCCGCCTCGCGCAGCCCGGCCAGCACCGGATCCTCGGCCTCGGGGCGCAGCACATCGGTCATGTGGCGGCGGCTGGCGGACATGCAGTTGGTCACCTCGGGGGTCAGCACGAAGCCCGCCCCCTCGGCCGCCGCCTGCCGCACGAAGCCGCGCGCCGTGGACAGGTTGTCCAGCGGCTGGTCGGAACTGGTCATCTGGACAAGGGCTGCGCGCATCGTCTCAGCCCTTCAACAGGCGATCAAGCTTGCCGGACCGGTCCAGCGCATAGAGATCATCGCAGCCGCCCACATGGGTCTTGCCCACGAAGATCTGCGGCACCGTGTGGCGGCCATTGGCGCGCTGCATCATCTTCTGGCGCAGCCCCGGCGTGCGGGCCACGTCGTACTCGGTAAAGCTCACGCCCTTGGAGGACAGCAACCGCTTGGCGGCGTGGCAGAAGCCGCAGGTGGGGCTGGTATAGATCTCGATCGTCTGCATGGTCGGTCATCCTTTGTGGTGCCCCTGATTTAGGCATCCCGGACCGCGCGCGCCAGTGCGATCACGCGGACGTTGGCCGCGCCTTCCGCCAGACAGACCCGCGCACAGGCATCCAGCGTTGCGCCCGAGGTCATCACGTCGTCCACCAGCAGCACCTCGGCCCCGTCAATCCGCGCCCCATGCCGGTCCGACAGGGCAAAGGCCCCGGCCATGGCGGCATATCTGTCGCCGACGCTCTTGCGGTCCTGCGGCTGGGTGGCGCGCGGACGGCACAGCAGGTCGGGCAGCACCGGGCGGTCAAGCCGGGCCGCCAGGGCCGTGGCCAGCACCGCCGCCTGGTTATAGCGCCGCCGGAACAGCCGCCAGCGATGCGCCGGCACCGGCACGATCAGAGTATCCGCGCGCAACAGCGCCTGGGCCTGCACCGCCATCCAGCCCGCCAGCGCCGGCGCCAGATCCAGCCGATCGCCATGTTTCAGCGCCAGCACCAGCCGCCGCGCGCCGTGGTCGTAGATCATCACGCTGCGGCCCTGCACCCAGGGCCGGTCCAGCCCCCGGCAATCGTCGCAGGCGATGGAAAAACCAGGATCTTCCCCCGGCAACGGAACCCCGCACAGATCGCAGCGCAGCCCGTGACAGAACGGCGTGTCGCGCCAACAGGGGCCGCACAAGCCGCCTTCGGTCTGGACAAGCGCCCCGCAAAGCAGGCATTGCGGCGGGAAGACTGTCGCCAACCCGGCCCGAACCACGGCGCGCAGCCGCGCCCCGCCTTGCAAGGATCCCGAGGATGCCATCCGATCAACGCCCTCCGCTTACCGACCGTACCGCCCTGCGCAAGCATCGGGCCCGCGCGCGGGCCCGCAGGGCCCCGGCGCTGTTCCTGCACGAAGACGTGCTGGACGAGGTTCAGGAGAGGCTCGCCGAGGTTAACAGGACGTTTACCCGGCCCGCGATCGTCACCGGCTTTCCCGAGTTCTGGCAACGCGCCTTTCCCGATGCGCGGGTGGTCGAGGATACCGACACGCTGGATCTGGAACCCGGTGCCCATGACCTGGTGATCCATGCGCTGGCCCTGCACTGGGCCAATGATCCGGTGGGCCAATTGATCCAGTCCCGCCGCGCGCTGTGTCCCGACGGGCTGTTCCTGGGCATGGCCTACGGCGGCCAAAGCCTGCAGGAGTTGCGCCAGTGCCTTGGCAGCGCCGAAGCGGAACTGCGCGGCGGCATGTCCCCCCGCGTGGCCCCCATGGGCGAGATCCGCGATCTGGGCGCGCTGCTGCAACGGGCGGGATTCGCGCTGCCGGTGGCCGACAGCTGGCGGCGTGACGTGCTGTACCCCTCGCCGCTGGGCCTGATGTGGGATCTGCGCGCCATGGGCGAAACCAACGCGCTGACAGGCCGCGCGCGCAGCTTCACCCCCCGTGCGGTGATCATGCGGGCGATCGAACTTTATGCCCTGACCTTCGCCCGCCCCGACGGGCGCATCGCGGCCACCGCCGAGATCATCGCCCTGACCGGCTGGGCCCCCGCCGAAGACCAGCCCAAGCCCCTGCGCCCCGGCAGCGCCGCTGCACGCCTGGCCGACGCCCTGAACACCGATGAGGTCAAGCTGCCCGGCGACGGGTCGGATTGACGACCCCGGCGGTGCCTCTACCTCCCCTATGCACCGCTTGAACACAGACCGACGCCACCTATGCTGGGCGCAACAGCCACCGGGAAGCCAAGACACATGAAAGACCAGACCACCGACGGTTCCAATCCGCACCTGCCGGGCGATCACCCGCCGGTCCGCGCCCGTAAGCTGGGCATCCTGCTGGCCAATCTGGGCACGCCCGATGGCACCGACTATTGGTCGATGCGCCGCTACTTGAATGAATTCCTCTCGGATCGCCGGGTCATCGACTACAGCCCGTGGTTCTGGCAACCCTTGCTGCAACTGGTGATCCTGTCGAAGCGGCCCCGCACATCCGGCGAGGCCTACGAATCGATCTGGAACCACGAGGCCGGTGAAAGCCCGTTGATGACCATCACCAAGGCCCAGACCGCCAAGATCACCGACGCCTTGAAAGCGCGGTATGGTGACGCCGTCGAAGTCGATTTCTGCATGCGCTACGGCAATCCGTCCACGCCTTCAAAAGTTCGTGAGATGGTGGCCAAGGGCTGCGACAAGATCCTGTTCTTCCCGCTGTACCCGCAATACGCGGGCGCCACGACGGCCACGGCCAACGACCAGTTCTTCCGCGCCCTGATGAAAGAGAAGTGGCAGCCGGCGACCCGCACGGTACCGCCCTATTTCGACGATCCGGTCTATATCGACGCGCTGGCGCAGTCGGTCGAACGCGCCTACGGGCAGATGGAGCAGCGCCCGGATGTGCTGGTGTGCTCGTACCACGGGCTGCCGCACCGCTACCTGATGGAAGGCGATCCCTATCACTGCCAGTGCCAGAAGACGACGCGCCTGCTGAAGGAGCGGCTGGGCTGGGAGGATGACGCCATCACCACCACATTCCAGTCGCGCTTCGGTCCCGAGGAATGGCTCAAGCCCTATACGGTGGAAGAGGTCGCAAGACTGGCAAAGACCGGCAAGAAGCGCATGGCGGTGATTGCCCCGGCCTTCTCGGCCGATTGCATCGAAACCCTTGAGGAAATCAACGAAGAGATCCGCGAGAGCTTTGAAGAGGCGGGAGGCGAGTCGTTTACCTACATTCCCTGCCTGAACGATGACGATGCCCATATCGACGCGCTGACCGGCGTCATTGCGCGCAACCTGGAAGGCTGGATCTGATCCGCGCGGACCGAAACCGTCCCCGGAAAATGTAAAGGGCGGCCCGTGAGGGCCGCCCTTTTGCATTCGTGTTCCTAAAGATTAGGAAGCAGCTGCGGCACCGATCAGGGCCAGCAGAACCACGGGGATAACCCATGCGCCGCCCGAACCCGACGTATCTTCTTCGATGATGACCGGCTCGACGACCGGCTCATCCAGGCCGCCAGCGTAAGCTGCGGTGGAAGCGGTGACTGCGAGTGCGGCAGCAAGTGCAAGTTTCTTCATGTTGACCTCCAGTAGTTGCCGCCCGCTGAAATGATTGAGGACTACGGACGACGGAAAACTGTACCTCGTGTGAATCCTATAGCCGTGGATTTCCGACCAACGCAACAGAAGTTACGCACAATCAACGAGGTGATGCAATTCCGCCTCAGATAAGCAGAACCTGTGTACCGACGTTCGCCATCCCGAAAAGCTCGGCGATATCTTCGTTGTAAAGCCCGATGCAGCCGTTCGACGACTGACGCCCGATCTTGCGCGTGTCATGGGTGCCATGGATGCGATAATACTTCCACGACAGGTACAGCGCATGGGTGCCAAGGGGGTTGTCCGGCCCCGGCGGCACATAGTCCGGCCATTCCGGATTGCGCTTTTTCATCGACGGTGTGGGCGCCCAGCCGGGGCCTTCGACCTTCTGGGTCACGCTGGTGCGGCCCCGCCGCGTCAGTTCCTCCGACAGGGGCACCGACGTGGGGTACACCCGGAAAATGGTCTCGTCATCAGACCAGTAGTGCAGGGTGCGCGATTTGGTATCCACCAGGATCGCCCCGTTTCTCAGGCTGTCGAAGTAGGGCTGCCATGTCTGGGCCCGGAATCCGGACACGTTGCGTCTGACTGGCGCGTCCTCCTCATCAAGTGGCAGGCTACCGTCCTGCGCGCGCAGAATCGCTGGTGTGGCGACAAAGCCTGCTGTCATCATCAACAGCTGGCGCCGTTTCACGTCTTTATGGCTCGATTGTGACATCTGGTTCCAACTCTCAAGGGATCTCTTGCGTCTTCTATAGTGTTGGGGCGAAACATCCTCAAATCAACTCGCCGTAAATTCGTCAGACTGTTTGTGTTGCTTCTGGATGCGCGGTAGGGATTCGGGACCTGACGGAGGATCAAGATGAAGCGCCGTGCCTTTCTGGTAATGCTGGCCCTGGCCGCCTGTGACGCAGGCCCCAGCGTAAACAAGTCCGGGGTCTATGTGTTGCGTTCCGGCGACAAGGCGGAAGTTCAGTACCGAATGCTTGATTCGGTCAATGCGCTGCGCGCCGGCAGGGGGGCCCCGCCCCTGCGTCTGAACGCCCAGCTGACCTCGGCCGCCGAGACCCATGCCAACGACATGTCGCGGCAGGGCCGGGCCTGGTCCTATGGATCGGATCGTTCGAACCCCTACAACCGCGTGGCGCGCTCGGGCTACAACGGTGCGCTGGTGGCCGAGATCTATTCCCAGTCCTACGAGACCGAGCTGGAAACCCTCGCCGCCTGGGTCGATGATGGCGCCTGGGGCGACGAGATCCTTGATCCGGCGGCCACCGACATGGGCTTTGGCTGGAAACAGGACAGTTCCGGGTTGATCTGGTGGTGCATCACGCTGGGCAGCGCCGGCGGTGCCATAGCCCCAAGCGCCGGGTTCTGAACCAAAAATCGCGCCCCAAGGGGCGCGATATCCGGATTTTCCGTTGTCATGCCGTCACATCTGCCACGCCCCGCATCAGGGCGCGATATAGATCGGCGTGCCGTCCTTCACCATCGCGTAGATCTCTTCGATCTCGTTGTCGTCTACGGCAATGCACCCGGCGGTCCAGTCGCCGCCATTTGGGCCCTTGCTGTTGGCTCCGTGGATGAAGATATCCCCGCCAGGATCCAGCCCCACCGATTTGGCCGCCTCGATATCGCGGCGGTTCGGATACGAGATGCCCAGCGACAGGTGATAGGTGCTGTTGGGGTTGCGGCGGTTGATCAGGTAGAACCCTTCCGGCGTCCGCCCGTCTCCACGCATCTGCTTGTGGCCTTCAGGCGCGAATCCCAGCTTGATGTCGTAATCCGCCAGAACGTCCTTGCCGTTCAGCAAGTACAGCTTGCGATTCTCCTTCGAGATGAACAGCTGCGTCACCTCGGGCCCGTCATAGGATTTGAACTTCGAGGAACTGCAGGCCGATGTGCTGAGCACACCGAAAAGCAGAAGTACGGTCAATAATATGCGCATGTGTATAGCCTGCTCGACTGTTGTTTTCTTACGCACCACCAACATAGGGCGACGCGGGCCGCGAAGGAAGACTCAACCGTCACGATGGTGCATCTCGCCCAGATCGGCTTCGATTCGTTTCAGCCGTTCCAGCACTTCGTCGCGGTAGTTTTCGGTTTGTTCGATTTCCTCCGCCGAATGGGCGTCCTGCATCGAGTTCACGATCAGACCGACCAGCAGGTTCACCACGGCGAAGGTGGTGATCATGATGAAGGGCACGAAGAACAGCCAGGCGTGGGGGTAGACCTCCATCACCGGGCGCACGATGCCCATCGACCAGCTTTCCAGGGTCATGATCTGGAACAGGGAATAGGCCGACAGGCCCAGCGTGCCGAACCAGTCGGGAAAGGCCTGGGCGAACAGCTTGGTGGCCATGACGCTGGAGATGTAGAAGATCATCCCCATCAGCAGGAAGACCGAGCCCATCCCGGGCAGCGCGTTGACGAAACCCTCGACCACCCGGCGCAGCGCCGGCGCCACCGAGATGACCCGCAACAGGCGCAGGATCCGCAAGGCCCGCAGCACGGACAGCCCCTGCGCAGCGGGGATCAGGGCCACGCCGACGATGAGAAAGTCGAACAGACTCCAGCCATCGCGGAAGAATCGCAGCCCACGGGCATAGATCTTGGCGCCGATCTCGATCACGAAGATGGTCAGGCAGAGCCGGTCCAGCGTGACCACCAACCCGCCCGCATGGGCCATGATCGTGTCCGAAGTTTCGACCCCCAGCACGACGGCGTTGAACAGAATCACGCCAATGATGAAATTACGCACGGCCGGGCGATCCAGCCATTGGCCCACGGTGTCCCGGGTCAAACCCACGTCAAAGCTCCAGTTCCAATCCAGTACAAGGGCAGCACGGCCTATATGGGCGCTGACAGCAGGCCGCCAAGTCCCGACTTCAAATCAATCTCGAACGAATCGCGCCACCAGTTCCACATGCGGCGACCAGCGGAACTGGTCGACCACCTGCACCCAGTCCAGACGAAAGCCCCCCGCGATCAAGATCTCGGCATCGCGGGCAAAGCTGACCGGGTTGCAGGACACCGCCGCCACCACCGGCACGGTCGAGGCCGCCAGTTCCGTCACCTGCGCTTGTGCGCCCGCGCGCGGCGGATCGATGACCACGGCGTCGAATCGCTTCAGATCGCCGGCCATCAGCGGACGACGAAACAGGTCGCGCACCTCGCCCGACACCGCGTGCAGGTCTTGCCCGGCGCGCCAGCCGGCATCCAGCGCGGCAATCATCGCGCCATCGCCCTCCACCGCATGCACTTGCGCCCGCCGCGACAACGGCAAGGCAAAGGTGCCGCAACCCGCAAACAGATCGGCAATCTGGCGCGCCGCGCCCACGGCTTGCGTCACCCCGTTGCGCAGGGCGGTCTCTCCGGCCACCGTGGCCTGCAAGAACGCCCCCGGCGGCAGCGTCACCGCGACCCCGTCAAAGGCGACCTGCGGCGCGGTCAGGGTCACCACCGGTTCGCCGTTCCAGCTCAGCCGCGCCAGACGGCCCGCATGGGCCAGCCGCACCAGATCGGCGTTCAGCGCCGGATCCATGGGTTTGCCCCCGGTCGCGGCCACATCCAGCCCGCCCCGGGTCTCGGTGACGGTATAGGCGATCTCGCCCTTGCGCGATCCACCTGCCCGCGTCATCTCGATCAGGGTCTCCCGCGCCGCCAGGATCGCGGGCGTCACCAGAAGACACTCGGGCACCTCGATCACCGTGTCCGACCGGCGCGCGTGAAATCCGACCAAAGCGCCCTTCTTGGTCCGCCGTCCCGACAGAACCGCCCGCCGCCGCGACCGCGCGGGCGAGGTTACGATCGGCCGAAACTCAGCCGCGACCTTGCGCGCAGTCAGCGCCGCACGCACAACGCCCTCTTTCCAACCGGCGACGAACCCATCCGCGCCATGCTGCAATCCGCAGCCGCCACAGGCCGGAAAATGCCGGCACGGTGCCGCCACGCGCTCCGCCGACGGCGTCACGATGGCCGGTGCCTCCATGCGCCCGCCCGTCACCTCGCCCCGAACCACCTCGCCCGGCAAGCTCAGGGGGACAAGGGTGCCCTCATCGGCAATCCCGTCGCCCAGATGCCCCAAACGGTTGATCGTCAACTCTGCCATGACGCGTCCCTACCGCAGCCCGGAGGCAACGGAAACGGATTTCTTCTTGGCGAAAATACTCCCGCCGGAGGCAAGAAATCCCTGCCCGTCCTCTCACTCTGCCGCGTCGGGTGGGCAAATGAACCCGCCCGACTGCCGCTGCCAGTAGCGCGCATACAGGCCGTTCTGGGCCAACAGCGCCTCATGAGGCCCGGTTTCCACGATCTGCCCGGCTTCCAGCACCACGATCCGGTCCATCTGCGCCAGCGTTGACAGGCGATGCGCGATGGCCAGCACGGTCTTGCCCTCCATCACCTGATCCAGCGCGTGCTGGATCGCCGCCTCGACCTCGCTGTCCAGCGCCGAGGTCGCCTCGTCCAGCACCAGGATCGGGGCGTCCTTCAGGATGGCACGGGCCAGGGCGATGCGCTGACGTTGCCCGCCCGACAGTTTCACGCCGCGCTCGCCCAGATGGGCGTCATAGCCGCGCCGGCCCGTGTGATCCTCCAGCCCGAGGATGAACTCATGCGCCTCGGCCCGGCGCGCCGCCGCGATCATCTCGGCCTCGCTGGCCTCGGGGCGGCCATAAAGGATGTTCTCGCGGGCCGAGCGGTTGAACAGCGCGGTTTCCTGCGTGACCATGGCGATCTGGTGGCGCAGGCTGGCTTGCGTAACCGCGCGCACGTCCTGCCCGCCGACCAGAACCCGGCCCTCCTCCACGTCGTGCAGGCGCAGCAGCAGGCCCACCAGCGTCGATTTTCCCGCGCCAGAGGCACCGACGATCCCGACCTTTTCGCCCCGACGCAGCGCCAGATCGATGCCAGACACCCCGCCGCGCGCCCGGCCATAGGCAAAGCTGACCCCGTCAAAGCGCAGGTCGGCCGCCGTGGCAGGCAGATCGGGGGCCCCCGGCGCATCGGTCAGCGTGTGCGGCGGCGACAGGGTGCGCATCCCGTCCTCGATCTCGCCCAGGTTGGCGTAGATCCCCATCAAGGTGAAACTCACCCAGCCGGTCATCTGCGAAATGCGGATCGCGATGGTGCCCGCCGCCGCGATATCGCCGGGTGTGGCACTGCCACGGGACCAGAAATACAGCACCCCGCCCACCAACAGCACCGGCACCACCCCGGCAATGGCCATCAGCGACGAGCGGAACAGCGTCGAGGCATAGCCGAAGGTCAGCGCCTTGGTCCGGTAGCCCGCAATCGCCGCCATCGCCTTGCCGTCTTCCAGCGGATCATTGGCGAACAGCTTCACCGTCCGCATGTTGGAAATCGTGTCGACCACAAGCCCCGAGGCCGCCGCCCGCGCCCCGGCCCGGCCCGCCGCCCGGCTGCGGATCTTCGGCAGCCACCACGAGATGAACTTCAGGTAACCCGCGATCCACAGGGTCAGCAGGGCGGCGATGCGCCAGTCGATCGCGATCAGGACCACCGCCGCCGCCAGCAGCGAGGCCAGCGCGAATACCACCGTGTTCAGGCATTCCACGGTCACATCGGCCACCGCACGGCTGCACTGCATCTCTTTCTGCGAGATCCGGCCGGCAAAATCGTTGTCGAAGAAGGTAACGGCCTGCCCCAATGTCCACTTGTGCAGACGGCTCAGCGCCAGGGTGCTGACGTTGGGCGCAATCACCACCGTCTGCATCGCCGAGGAAATGCCAAGGATCAGCGGCCGCACCAGCAGGATCACCAGGGCCACGCCGACCAGCAGCGGCCAATGGGTGGCAAACAGCCCTTCGGCGCCATGATCCAGCGCGGTGTCGATGACCACGCCCAGAAGCACCGCGTTGAGGACCTCAAGCCCGCCCGCCAGCCCGGCGATGGTTGCGGCCACCGCCAGATGCGGGGTGGTGCCGCGCAGGCACCAGCGCAGGAACGGCCACAACTGGCGCGGCGGCGGTCCCTCTGATGGCGCGAAAGGATCGATCAGGGCGCCCAGCCGATGCAGCCCCATGCGCCGGGACAGGATGTCGATGGTCAGGCTCACGGCGCACTCGCTCCGTCCGGGTCGGTGCCCAGAAACCCGCCCGATTGCCGCGCCCAGAAGCCTGCGTACAACCCGCCGCGCGCCAGCAGTTCCTCGTGGCTGCCCTCCTCGGCGATGGTGCCGGCGTCCAGCACCAGAATCCGATCCATCCGGGCGATGGTGGACAGGCGATGCGCGATGGCGATCACCGTCTTGCCCTCCATCATGCCGTACAGCGTGTCTTGGATGGCGGCCTCGACCTCGCTGTCCAGCGCGCTGGTGGCCTCGTCCAGAACAAGGATCGGCGCGTCCTTCAGAATCACCCGCGCCAGCGCAATCCGCTGGCGCTGCCCGCCCGACAGTTTCACACCGCGCTCGCCCACATGGGCGTCATAGCCGCGCCGGCCTTCCGGGTCCTGCAACCCAAGGATGAAGTCATGCGCCTCGGCGCGCCTTGCGGCGGCGATCATCTCGGCCTCGCTGGCGTCGGGACGACCATACAGGATGTTGTCGCGGACCGAGCGGTGCAGCAGGCTGCTGTCCTGTTGCACCATGCCGATCCGGGCGCGCAGGCTGTCCTGTGTGACGCAGGCAATGTCCTGCCCGTCGATCTCGATGCGCCCGCCTTCAGGCTCGTAGAACCGCAGCAACAACTTCACCAGCGTCGATTTCCCGGCCCCGGACCGGCCCACCAGACCGATCTTCTCGCCCGGTTTCAGGGTGAAGCTGACCTTGTCCAGCCCGCCGCTGCCGCGTCCGTAATGGTGGCGCAGATCGCGCACGGCGATCTCGCCCGCGCGCAATTGAAGGGGCTGCGCGTCAGGGGCATCCAGCAGGGTGATCGGCTGGGCGATGGTCTCCAGCCCCTCGGCGACGATGCCCAACGACCGAAAGAACGTGCTGACCGCCCACATGATCCAGCCGGTCATGGCATTCAGGCGCAGGGTCAGTGCCGTCGCTGCCGCCACCACGCCAACACTGGCCGAACCCTGCATCCACAGCGCGAAGGCCCAGCCCACCACACCGATGATCAGCAGCCCGTTCAGCGCCGTCAGCGCCACATCCATGATCGTGAACACCCGCATTTCACGAATGAAGGTCTGCCGGGTCTCCTCGATGGCTTCCTTGGCATATTCCAACTCGCGATCGTGATGGGCGAACAGCTTGACCGAATGGATATTGGCATAGCTGTCCACCACCCGCCCGGTGGTCATCGACCGCGCGTCCGAGGCCGCCTGCGACGCCGGACCGACATGGATCACCGTCCAGCGCACCAGCACCACGTAGAAGCCGAACCAGATCAGCAGCGGCACCGCCAGCCGCAGATCAGCCTCGGCCAGCAGCACCGCGGCCCCGATCAGATAGGCCAACGAGAAGGTCAGCGCGTCGAAGACCTGGAACACCGCCTCGCCCGCCGCCGGGGGGGCCTGCATGATGCGGTTGGCGATGCGGCCGGCGAAATCGTTCTCGAACCAGCCCACCGACTGGCGCAGTACCTGCCGATGTGCGCGCCAGCGAAACAGCGTGCCATAGCTGGGCAGGATGCCGTTGTTCAACAGCATCACGTCCACACCCTGCACCAGCGGGCGCAGGAACACGATGAACAGGGCGATGGCGATCAATTCGACGCGATGCGCTTGCCAGACCTCGCCCGGCGCCCCGCCCGACAACAGATCGACGATGCGGCCCATGTAGTAGATCAGCCCGACCTCGACCGCTGCCACGACGATGGACAGCACAGCCGCCACGACGAACACCCGCCGGAACGGGCGGGAATAGGCGCGCAGAAACGGCCAGAGCCGACGCGGCGGGGCGTCGACCTCTTCATACTCCACATAGGGATCGACCAGATTTTCGAAAAAGCGGAACACGGGGGGCAGGCCTGCCAATGAGAAGGACAATGCCTCAGACCTAGCCCGAAACCGGGTCTTGGGAAACCGGGGGGGCGCGTGGAATCCGGCCGGGGCCGGGCGGAAGGCCGCTCAGCCCGCTTCGGGCAATTGCAGCAGGGCGGATTTGTCCAGCGTGAACCCCGATGCGATCCAGCGTGCTTCCAGCGCGGTCAGCGCCGTGCCCAGGGCCTTGCCCTGAAGCCGGGGCATCAGGTCGGCGGCCTTGATCGGAAAGCGCGCTGCCCCCCCCCGCGCCAGATCGGCCTCCAGCGTCGCAGGCAAGGGCTGTTCCAGGCTGGCGGCCAGCAGCAAGGCGATGTCGCGCGCCGCATCGGGACCATGACGATAAGCGGCCTCAGCCACCGGGCACGGATCGGCCAGCCCCTGCTGCAACAGGTCCAACCGGCGGGCCTGCGTGCGGCTGAGTCGCAACCGGGTCGAGACATCTTCGCCCCCCAGCACCGCAAGACGGCGCAGCGGATCGGCGGGCAGATCGCCTTCCAGGTGGATCAGCACCGGCAGCGCGTGGGCCGTCGCGCCGGGCAGCACGCGGGACAGAAGGCCCGCCTGTTCCATCGCCGCCACGGCGGGGCCGGGATCGGGGGCGGCAAGGAGTTTCAGAATTTCCTGCCCCACCCGCTCTGCCGCCAGCCGGTCCAACCCCTCGGCCCCGGCGGCACAGGCGGCCAGGGCCTCGGCGTCCATGCCGCCTGCGGGGTCGGCATACCACGCATGGAAGCGGAAGAATCGCAGGATGCGCAGGTAATCCTCGGCAATCCGCTGATCGGCGTCGCCGATGAACCGCAGGCGGCCGGCGCGCAGATCCTCCAACCCGCCCACGGGATCGAGGATCTGACCGTCGGGCGTGGCGTATAGGGCATTCATGGTGAAATCGCGCCGCGCCGCGTCGTCTTCCAGTTTGTCCGAAAACCGCACCACCGCGTGACGGCCATCGGTCTCGATGTCATGGCGAAAGGTGGTGACCTCGAAGCCCTGCCCCCCGGCGACCAGCGTGATGGTGCCGTGATCCTTGCCGGTCGGCACCGACTTCAACCCGGCGGCGGCAGCAGCAGCCTCGGTCTGTTCGGGTCGTGCATCGGTGGCCAGATCCAGATCGCTGACCGGGCGGCCCAACAGCGTGTTGCGGACGCATCCGCCGACGAAATAGATCCTGTGCCCGGCCTCGGTCAGGGCCGCACAAACCGCGCGCGCCGCCGGGTCCGCCAGCCAGTCGGCGTCAATCCGGGTCACGGGACCTGCGCCAGCCGGTCCGCCAGCCCCCGCAGAATGCGCGCCGTGGCGCCCCAGACATAGTACGGCCCGAAGGGCACGGTGTAGTAATGGCGCCTTGCGCCGCGCCAGCGTCGGCCCTCGACCCGGTAGCGGGCCGGATCAGCCAGATGGCGCAGCGGCACGGTGAAGACCTCGTCGACCTCGCCGGGTTCGGGCCGCAACGCGAAAGGCCGGGTGATTTGCGCCAGCACCGGCGTCACCCGGAAACTTGTGACGGTCTCGTGGCAAGGCAGCCGGCCCAGGATGGACACATGAGAGGCGGGCAGGCCGATCTCCTCGCGTGCTTCGCGCAGGGCCGCGGCTTCGATCCCGCTGTCGGTGGCATCGACCTTGCCGCCGGGAAAGGCAATCTGGCCGGGATGATGCGCCAGATGCGAGGCGCGCTTGGTCAGATAGATCTGCGGCCCGTCGGCGGTGTCCAGAACGGCGACCAGCACCGCCGCATCGCGCAGCTTGCGGCCCGGGGGCAAAACCGCATCCGGGTTCAGATCGAAATCCGACGAGGCCCCGGTCTGCAGGGTCAGCGCCGCCCGAAGGCGGCGCCCGGTGTCACTGGCCGGCATCGCTGTCGGCATCCGGCGCGGCGGTGGCTTCGAACCCCAGGGTCGCGGGGTCGAATTCATAATGCGCGCCGCAGAACTGGCAATCGGCGGTCACCGTGCCTTCCGGCGTGGTCATATGGCCGATGTCCTTGGCCGAATAGATCGACAGGCTTTGGCGCACCCGATCAGAACTGCAGGTACAGCCGAAGGCCACCGACTGGGCATCAAAGACGCGTGGCTGTTCCTCGTGGAAGAGCCGCACCAGGAGTTCGGTGGGCTGCACCGAAGGGCCGATCAGCTCCAACTCGTCCACTGTGTCCAGCAGCAGGTTGGCGCGCGACCAGTTCTCTTCGGCGTCGCCGTCCAGCAGATCCTCGGCCTGCATCAGCCCGGCATCTCCCGAACCGCCTTCGCCCGACGCCGGGGCCGCGCCCTTGGGCATCATCTGCAGCATGACGCCGCCTGCGCGCCAATGCGGCGTGCCACCGGCTTCGGTCGATTCGCCGAATGTCAGGGCAAAACGGGTCGGCAACTGCTCGGACTGGGCGAAATAGGTCTCGGCGCAGCCCTTCAGCGAGGTGCCCGCAAGCGGCGTGATCCCCTGATAGGGTTTGGTGCCCTTGCCCTGATCGATCAGGATCGCGAAATAGCCCTTGCCCACCTGCGCGAAGGCGGTGTCATCGGTCAGCTTGTCGGCGTCATAGCTGGCATAGGCCCGGATCCGCGCCGGAGCGCCATCCTCGGTCGGGGCATAATAGTCGGTGGCGATCAGCCGTGCCGCGCCGCTGCTGCGCACTTGCAGCGACAGCTTCCAGCGCAGCTTGATGGTCTGGCCAATCAGCGCGGTCAGCAGGGCCATCTCGGCCACAAGGGCTTCGATCTGGGGCGGGTAATCGTGCTGGGACAGGATGCCATCCAGCACCCCGTCCAGACGCGCGACGCGGCCCCGCACATCGGTGCGGTCAAGTTGAAATGGCAGGACGGTGTCGTCCCAGGCAATCTTCGATCCAAGGGTCATGGGGTTTCCTTCGCCCGATTAGGGGGGCATACCGCGTCCATATAGGCACGACAACCGAAGGTCCAAGGGATGCGCAGATACGGAGACCCGGTGGATGGCTCGCGTCGCCACGTGGCGCGGCCCGGCGTTTACGCCATTCTGGCGCGCGGCGACCAGGTTTTATTGACCCATCAGATGGCGCCGGTGCCCGAGTTTCAGCTTCCCGGTGGCGGCATCGACCCCGGTGAACAGCCCCTGTGCGCCCTGTATCGAGAAGTGTTCGAAGAGACCGGCTGGCACATCGGACGGGCCACCCGGTTCGACGCGCACCGGCGGTTCACCTTCATGCCCGAATACGACATCTGGGCGGAAAAGATCTGCCTGATCTACGTGGCGCGCCCGGCCCGCGCAGTGGCGCCACCGCCCGAGGCCGGTCACACCGCCGTCTGGCTGCCCGTGGATACCGCTGCAAAACTGGTCGGCAGTCCCGGCGACCGCGCCGCCTTGCGCCGCTATGCCCGAAAGATCGGGCTTTAACGACCCGGCTCGGCCCCGCGAAACTCGAACATCGCGACGGAGACGTCGTCGGGAAACTCCGACACGCCCGAGAAATCCTCCAGATCGGTCACCAGACCGTCCAGCAATGCCGGTCCCGCCAGAGACTTGCGTGCGGCCAGCATGGTCTGAAAGCCTGCGTCTTCCAACTGCCCGCCGCTGCGACCGGGACATTCAGTGATCCCGTCCGAGGCCAGCAGCAGCCGGTCGCCGGGGCACAGCTTGACCCGCACGGGGGCATAGTCCGCCGCGTCGATCAGGCCGACGGGCAACCCGCCCTGCCCGTGCAGTTCCACCGATCCATCGGCGCGCTGTACCACCGGGTGCGGATGGCCGGCCTGGCAGAAATCCACCACCCCGCTGTCGAGATCGACGATGGCATAGGCGATGGTGAAATAGAGATCCGTCGAGATCACCGTGGACATCAATTCGTTGAACCGCCGCACGACTTCATCCGGCGGAAGCACGCGGTAGAAATCCCCGGCGGTGTGCGACAGGGCGATATTCTGGCGCGGGCTGGCGGTGTTCAGGTGCCCGGCCAGCCGCGCGGTCATCAGAGCAGAGCTGATGCCATGCCCCGAGACATCTATGGAATAGAGCCCCACCTGGCTGGCACTGGCGCGGAAAAAACCCACCAGGTCGCCGCCCACATGGCCGCTGGACCGCAACAGAAGCGACACCTGCCCGGTGCCGAAATCGCGAAACCGCTCGCGCACCAGCGCTTCCTGCAGTTTCTGGGCTTCAAGCAGGTCTTCCTCGATCTTGCCGTAAAGGCCCTGAAGTTCGGACAATGTCTGGCCGATCAGGCGGTTCTTCTCGGACAATTCGTGCTGCATGGCGATCACCCGCATCCCGGCCTTCAGCCGCGCGCGCAACTCGTCGCCGTTCACCGGCTTGGTCAGGAAATCGTCGGCCCCGCGATCCAGCCCGTGGGCAATATCCGCCCGTTCGCTTTTTGACGTCAGCAGGATGAAATAGGCATAGCTGAGATCGGGATCGGATTTGACCCGATGACACAGTTCCGGGCCGCACATGCCCGGCATCACCCAGTCGCTGAGGATCAGCCGGATCTCCTGGCTGCGGCAGACTTCAAGCGCGCGTTCGGCACAATCGGCCTCAAGCACGTCAAAGCCGAACCGCCGCAATTGCGCCGCCATCAGCATCCGCTGCGCCGGGCTGTCGTCCACGATCAGGATCCGGGGCCGCGCCCCGGCGGTCGTGTCGGCGCCCACGAAAGGCAAGGTGTCATGTCTGGTCATCGGAACCCCCGAATGATCCTCCAGTGACAGCGCAGTGTTAACAAAAAGTGAAACCGACAATTCTACGGGTTTTATCAGTGGGTTCTTAAGGCGGCTCCGCTAGGCTCCGGGCCGGGTAATAGGTGTGGGAGTTTGGCGCATGGATTGGGCGCGACTGGATGAATTGCGGGACGAAGTCGGCGCAGAGGCGCTGGACGAGATCGTCGAGATGTTCATGGCCGAGATCGAGGAGTTGGCCACCAAGCTGCGCGCGGGGCCGGATCCGGCCACTCTGGGCGCGGATCTGCATTTCCTCCGCGGAGCGGCCCTGAACCTTGGGTTCACGCCGCTGGCCGAGGCTTGCCAGGCCGGCGAACTGCTGGCCCGACAGGGACAGGCCGATCAGGTCGATCTGGCGGGCATCCTGGCGCGATATGACCAGTGCCTGCAGGCTTTGGCCGAGCATCGGTCGGCGGCCTGAAGCTCAGATAAGGAATTCGGCCAGTGTCGTGTTGCGGGTGATGTCCTGATAGACGAAGCCATGCGCATCAAGCCGGGCAAACAGATCGTCGAAATTGCCCGCATCGGGGGTTTCGATCCCGATCAGGACCGACCCGAAGTTGCGCGCCGACTTCTTCAGGTATTCGAACCGGGCAATATCGTCATCCGGCCCCAGAAGGTTCAGGAAATCCTTCAGCGCGCCGGGCCGCTGCGGCAGGCGCAGGATGAAGTACTTCTTGATGCCCGAGAATTTCAGGGCCCGTTCCTTCACCTCCGGCAGACGTTCGAAATCGAAATTGCCCCCCGAGGTGACGCAGACCACGGTCTTTCCGGATATGTCCTGCGTGATGTCGGCCAGGCTGTCCACGGCCAGCGCGCCCGCCGGTTCCAGCACGATGCCCTCGACGTTCAGCATCTCGACCAGCGTGGTGCAGATGCGATCCTCGGGCGCCGTCAGCACCTTTTCCGGCGGCGTTGCTTTCAATACCTCGAAGGTCAGCGCGCCGATCTGGGCCACGGCCGCGCCATCGACGAAATTGTCCACCTTGGCCAGCTTCACCGGCGCCCCGGCAGCCAGCGCCGCACTCAGGCTGGCACCGCCCTGCGGCTCCACCAGACGCAGATCCACCGCCGGTGCCACTTCGGACAGATACCGTCGCGCCCCCGAGGCAAGACCACCCCCGCCCACCGGCAGCACCATCAGATCGGGTGATTTTCCCAACTGGTCCAGGATCTCGACCGAGACCGAGGCCTGTCCTTCGATCACATCGGCATCATCGAAGGGGGCCAGAAAATGGCCGCCGATCTCGCGGCAGTACGCCTGCGCCGAGGCTAGCGTGTCGTCGAAATAATCCCCTGTAAGCCGCACCTTGATGGCGTCGCCGCCGAAAGCGCGGGTCTTCTGGATCTTCTGTTGCGGTGTGGTCACCGGCATGAAGATCGTGCCGCGCACCCCGAAATGCTTGCAGGTAAAGGCCACGCCCTGCGCATGGTTGCCGGCGCTGGCGCAAACGAACTGATCCTGCTCGGGTGTCTCGGCGCGGACCTTGCGCATGGCGTTGAAGGCCCCGCGGATCTTGTAGGAGCGTACCGGCGACAGGTCTTCGCGCTTCAACCAGATGTCCGCGCCGTATCTTTCCGACAGAAAGTCGTTGCGCAACAGGGGCGTGGGCGGAAACAGGGCCCGCATGCGGGCGGTGGCGGCAAGGGCGGCATCGGCAAATGAGGTCATGGTCGCATCTGCCGCCAAGCACGTCGGATTGGCAAGGGAATTGTCCGCCCCCGGCGCACGCCACACGCCTAGCTTTGGCAGGTCAGGGTGTTGAGCTTTGCAACCAGCGCATCACCGGCCGCGGGTTCCAGAAAGCGGCTCCACCCCAGACGGGCCTGATAGCCCTCTTCATCCCGGTTGATATATTCCCACAGCAGGCTCTGGTCCGCATCCAGCGCGAACAGCCGCCCGGCATTCTGTTCCTCGATCATGATTTCGCCCGAGGCACGAATTTGCTGCAATCCCTCGGTCGCGCTGCGCAACGCCATCTCGGCCAGCACGTCCCCCCACGGCGAGGTGACCGTCTGGGTGTCGAAGTCATAGACCAGCACCTCGGAATGATCGGGAATCCACGGGATCGGATAGGCTTCGTAAGAGTTGTTGTTGAACACCGCAATCCGGTGATCGTCCAGCACATCGACATCGTGCTGGTGGCTCCAGGGACCGGACTTGGACCAGACGATGCGATCCTCGGACGGACGGTACAGCGCGATCATCGACGGATTCCGCAGGCTCAGGAACAGGTCGCCCTTCTTCCAGTAGGGGCCATCGGCCGTCACCGGCTGGATGTCGTTGAGGTGAATGGGATTGGCCAGATACTCATCCCGGCCGAAAACGAAATTGTGCATCCCCTGCTTGAGCAGAATATCGGCCACCGAACGCACCATCAGAACCTCCCCCTCGGCGCTGACGTGGGTGATGGCGTCGTCGAGAAATTCCTCCTTGTTCACACGGGCGATCGAAGGCGGATTCAGCACCGTGGCCACCCAGAGCGAGCCATCGGTGTCGACCTCGGTCGAATGGTGAAACAGGTAGTCGTCGTTGATCCAGACGATGCGGTTGCAGGCATCTACGCGGGACAGGGGCGTGCGCGACTTGATGACGATATCGCCGTTGGGCAGGATCGCCGGATGGCGCGGCAGAAAACGGCTCTGGTTCTTGTCGCGGGCCAGATCCATGGTGTCGCTCTTGAAATCCGTGGCCTGTCGGTTGATTTCGTCGATGGGCGGCAGCCAGACGTGCAATTCTGTCTGGGCGTTGAGGTCCCACAATTCGATGACGCCGCGCGCCCGATCCGGATCGTAGCGGCTGAGCAGCAGGTACCCGGCATCGACGCGAATGCCCGGCGGATAGGCAAAGGTGAACCCCGAGCGGCCCTCGAACCGCCGGTTCGAGATTTTCAGGTAGCGCTCGGCCGAGACAAGGCTGTTGAGGAATTTCGGGATGTTCGAGACCGCAAAGATCATGTCCCCCGCGACCCCGGCCTTGCGCCCGCCTTGCGCTGTGTGCACCGCGATATTGGAAAAAGCGATCGTGCCGATCAGGCCAAACACCACCAGAAGGCCGACGGCCCAAACCGGCACCCTGCGGGTTACGAAGCGCTCAAAACGGCTCATTCACTCCTCCGGAAGTCACGAAAGGAATCAGCGGAAATGGACTTTGCGGTGACATGTCAGAAAAAGGTTAACGCTAACGTCACCTTTTACAAAGCTCTGTTGAACGCCGGGACGCCACCGGCATGAATGCGCCGTTTTCCGTCTGGGCTGACGAATGTTCCGGATGGCGGACCTTCTGACCACCAGCCTCACCGCCGGGCAGAATTCAGGGGGCACGTGTCTGCCCTGTTACGAAGGGAGCCAACCGATAGAGCCTTCGCGCGGTCTGGCCGAAGATATCCTCCAGCTCCGCACGGGAACGCCCGCCAAGCACCCGTGCGAGGCTGGCAAATTGCCGGGGCACCGGGCAGTTGACCCCTTCCACCGGCATGTTCGAGCCATATAGCACCCGCTGAGACCCGAGACAGGCCAGAAGATGATCGACGAAAGGCTGCAGAACCTGCGGATCCCATGTCTTGTCGACGGTCCACAGCCCGGACAACTTGATGGAAACGTTGGGACAATTCGTCAGTCCGGCGATTCCGGCCTCCCAGGCATCAGTATTGCCAGGCTGCGACGGCTCAAGCGTCGCGAAGTGGTTGACGGCGATCCGCAAGCGCGGATGCGCGGCGGCGAAATCCGCCAACTCGCCAAGCTGTTCGGGCACCACAACCATCTCCAGGCACAGATCATGGTCGGCCATATGCGCCGCCGCCGCGCGAAATCCGGCGTCCGACAGCACCTTGGGGCGGTCGGCCACGCGCCAGCGCCCGGCGGCGTCCCAGGCCACGGGCGTGCGCAAGCCGCGCAGGGCCGCAAACGCCCGGTGCCGGTCGATGGATTGCCGCGCGTCGGGCGCGGCCAGATCAACCTGCCCAACGATGGCCGTGGGCCAACCGGTGCGGTCGGAAAGGTCTTGCAGCCAGCGGGTTTCCGCGACGGGATCCGCCCCGCAATTGGCCTGCACATGCACGCTGCCCTGCAGCGGAAGTCCGGCGAAATCGGCCAGATACTGTGGGGGCAGGTAGTCACCCGCGATGCCCGCCTTGTCCCCAAACCGCGCGGCCGGCGCCGAAGGATCCAGCCAGCGATAGGGAAACCGGCCAATCTGCCAGTAGTGGTGATGCCCGTCGATCAGCGCGATGCCCCGCAAGAGGTCTGAAGCCTCCTGCGAAACACCTGCCGTTTCAGCCGCCGTCACGAAACGGCCGCTCAATAGGTCGCGCGCCCGCCGGACAGATCAAACACCGCGCCGGTGGTAAAGCTGTTCTCCGGCGAACACAGCCAGACGATCATGGCCGCGGCCTCGTTCAGCTCCAAGAACCGGCCGCGCGGGATTTTCGACAGCATATAATCGATATGCTCCTGCTTCATCTGGTCGAAAATGCGCGTACGCGCCGCCGCCGGGGTGACGCAGTTCACCGCGATGTCCAGATCGGCAAGCTCCTTGCCCAGCGATTTGGTCAGTCCGATGACCCCGGCTTTCGACGCGGAATAGGCCGAGGCATTGGGATTTCCCTCTTTCCCGGCGACCGAGGCGATGTTGACGATGCGGCCATAGCCTTCGGCCACCATGGCGGGCACCACGGCGCGATTGGCGTGGAACGCACCGATAAGGTTGATCTCGCAGATCCTGCGGAACTCCTCGACCGGATAGTCAGCCAGCGGCGCGTTGGACCCGGCCACCCCCGCCGAATTCACAAGGATGGCAATCGGGCCGCCCTGCGCCTGCGTTGCGGCCATGGCCTGCTGCACGCTGTCCCAGTTCGAGATATCGACGGCACAGGCGAAGGCGCCCCCGCCAATCTCCTGCGCGGTTTTTTCGGCCAGGTCTGCGTCATTGTCCCAGATGGCAATGCGGGCGCCCGTGGCGGCAAGTTTCTCGGCGACGGCGCGGCCAATGCCCTGCGCGCCGCCGGTTACGATGGCAATCTGTTGCATGTCTGATGTTACTCCGTAGGGGCCGCCGGGGCGGTGGTGATGGTTTGCCGGGCGCCGCCCGAATGGGCCGATCCCAGAAGGGCGTGCAGAACCTCGACCGCGCGGGCACCGACATCGCCGGGGCTTTCGTTGCGGCCCTTGCCAAGGGCGATATCGGCCAGCCGGTTGGCGGGGCCTTCGCAGCTGTAGGTCCAGGCGCCGGGCGGCACCGTCGCGGTTTCGGAAACCCCGTCGGGCAGTTTCAGGGTCAGCCGCTGGGTTTCGATATCCAGCAGGACCGAGCCGGTGCTGCCGTAGATCCGCAGATCAACCTCGAACCCATGGCCCTGGGGCACCCCGCAACTGCCCGAAAACACCCCGGTCGCGCCGGTGGCAAAGCGCACGGTGGCGGCGTCGTGCAGATCGATGGTGGTCGGCGCATCATAGGTGATCGCCTGGATCTCGGCGGCGCGCAGGTCGGTCAGCCAGAACAGGATGCCCAGCGCGTGCGACAGTTGACCGTAAGCGTAACCACCGCCCTGATCTGGGGATTCCCACGTCGAGCGGTCCGGCTGGATCGCTACATGCTGCCATCGGCCCAGCGCGCCACCCGAGAAGATCGCCCGCGTGAACGAAGCCATGTGACAGACCACATGTTCGATCTCGCCGATCTTGCCGACCATCTCGCGCATCCGATCCAGACCGGGCTTGTAGTTCCAGCCATAGGCGACCAGCAACTCGCGGTCGGCGCGGCGCGCGGTTTCGACCAGATCCCAGGCTTCGGCGGGATCAAGGCACATGGGCTTTTCGACAAGGACGTGACAGCCCTTTTCCAGAAACGCCTTGGCCTGCGCGTAGTGGAAGTTGTGCGGCGAGGCGATCACGGCAATGTCGATGTCGCGTTCCAGAATCTCGCGCCAATCTTCGGTGGCAAAGGCAAACCCGAATTCGTCGCGGATCAGGTCTAACTCTTCCCGGCCCAGACGGCAGACACTGTCCAGAACCACCTCGGGCCGCGCAGCCAGAACCGGGATGTGCATGCGATAGGCGAAATGACCAGCGCCGATGATGGCAGCTTTTACCATGATCGGCCTCCGTTGGCCGCGAAACCACTGGCCCGGCGTGAAAGCTTCATGTGCTGCTCCTGATCTGTAACTGAAATCCGACGTCCTTGACGGTGCGATCCGCCGGGGCGCCCTGCAGCCGCTGCAATGTCTGCGCCGCGGCGGCCTCGCCGATCTCGCGACCGCGAATCTGCACTGTCGTCATGGGGACCGGCAGCAAGGCGGACAGGCTGAGATCCCCGAACCCGGCAATCGCCACATCCCGGGGCACCCGGACACCGTTCGACAGGCACCACAGCATGGCGCCCTGCGCGGGAAGTTCGGCAAGGAAGAACACCGCATCGGGCTTGCGGTCACGGGCCAATAGGCTGCGAATCAACGGGCCGCCGCTTTCGATGGTGGCGGGATTGTCGAATTCGACGATGGTCTCCGGCCCCACCTCGCGGCCCGCAGCCGTCATCGCATCGATGACCCCCTGCGTCCGGTCGGCGGCCTGGTCGTTGTTGACCGAACTGCCGCCCACCATCACGATGTCCCTGTAGCCCTTGTCGATAAGATAGCGGGTCATGTCCGCCGCCGCCGCGTGGTTGTCAAACCCCACGGCACTGTCGATCACGTTGTCGCGTGTGTTCCACGCCTCCACCACCGGCCCGTCGTACCGGTCCAGCAGCCGCCGCGCGGCATCGGTGTGGGAAAAACCGGTCAGGATGATCGCATCGGCCTGCCGCGCGATGAAGGTGCGAATCGCCTCTTCCTCTTTCTCGGGCTGCCAGTTGCTGACCGCCAGCAGAACCCGCTGGCCTTGCGGCTCCAGCGCCTTGGACACGCCCTCCGCGAAATCGGCAAACAGCGAGCTGGCGAGAATCGGCACAACGACCCCGATCATGTCGGAGCGTTGCGAGACCAGAGAGCGCGCGGCGAGGTTTGGAATATAGCCCAGCTCATCGATGGTTTTCTGAATCTTGGCGCGGGTGTCCGCGTGCACGGTCTGTGGCTGGCGCAGGGCGCGCGACACGGTGATCAGCGACAATCCGGACGCCTTTGAGACATCTTTCAACGTCACCTTCTTGCGAGTCTCTCCTGCCATCGGCCCCAGCCCTTTCACCGGTTCAAACACCCCCGGGGGTGCCCTGGCCGCCCTTCCACCGAGGGAACGAAAACGACCGTATTAGCAATTGACACACGAATATCATTGCCCTTAGGTTCCGTCAATATCGAATGATACACGTATATCATCGAGATTCGGAGGCGACAGTCCTGTCGCCACATCACCTGGGAGGATCTACCATGATCAATGCAATCAACCGTCGCCGCTTCCTTGGCACGACGGCCGTTGCCGGGGCCGTGACCCTTGCAACCGTCGGCGGCGCCTATGCGCAGTCGGGCGAACTTTCGGTCTGGAAATTCGGCGGTACGCCCAACGAGGTTGAACAGTGGGCCGGCCGGAACGACGCGTTTTCCGAAGCCAACCCCGACGTCGAGCTGAACTACTCTTACTTCAACGGCCAGATCCGCCGTCAGAAGATCCTTGCTGGGTTCCAGACCCGTCGCCTGGCCGATGTGATCGTGGCCTTCGGGCAGGACATCCCTGAATTCGTCGGCTTCGGCATGGTGCAGCCGCTGGACGACATTGCCGGTGACAGGATCGACGGCTGGAAAGAGCGCATCGTTCCCGAGGTGCTGGAATCCGGCATGGAAGACGGCAAGCTCTATGGCCTTCCGACCTATGTCGACATGGCGAGCTTCCTGGCCGTCAATCTGGACGCGCTGGAAGAAGCGGGTTTCGACCGCCCGCCCGCAACCTGGGACGAGCTGCGCAAATACGCCAAGGCGATGACCAAGCCCGGGCGTCCCGGCATTGCCTTCCCGGCAACCACCGCACCCGTGGACATCAACATCTTCGAAGGCATCGCCTATGCCAACGGCGGCCGGATATTCGACGATGAAACCGGCAAGGTCACCCTGAACGATCCCGGCATCGTGGATGCGCTGCAGCTTTATGTCGATCTGATCGCCGATGGCTCGACCCCGGCAGCCACCTCGCTGACCGAGACCTTCTTCCGCGACACCGCGCAGCTTTTCGGACAGGGCCGCTCGGCCATGTGGATCGGCCTGTCGTGGCTGAACACCCCCTGGGGTGTGAATGAAGACGTGCGCTGGACCGGCGTCCCCTTCCCCCGTCCGGATGAGGCCACCGGCTCCTTCCCGCCGGTGAACGCGATCATGGATCCGACCGCAATCCTGATGGTCTCCGCGCGCTCGGACAATCCAGAAGCGGCCATCGAGTACCTCGATTTCTGGTCGCAGAACGAGCAGCTGGAAATCTGGGGCGGCCAGCCCGAGATCGCCCGCATCCCCGCCGGCGTCGCCGCCTGGGACAATGCCGAGCTTGAGGCCGTCTGGCCGAACTGGGTGAAAGCCTACAACGAAGGCACGCTCTTCGAAGGGGCGGCCCCGATGCCGCGGTTCATCGGCGTTTCCGCCATTGAATCGGCGCTTGGCACCGCCATTCAGGAAGCTGTGCTCGGCCAGAAGACGCCGCAAGAGGCGTTGGACGACGCGACCAAGGCCGCCCAGACCCAGATCGACCTGATCCGCGGATAATCTCTCGGCCGACAGAAGAAAGGGCCCGAAGACAATGCAGAATGATCGCCTCTTGGCGTATTTCATGATTTTGCCCGTGGTGATCGCCGTTCTGGCGTTCGTCATCGGGCCCACCTACAACGTTGCCACGCTCAGCCTGACGAAGATCGTCATGGGGCAGGAGCGCGGCTTTGGAACCTTCAGCAACTTCACGTCGCTGACCGCCGATCCGGTGTTCTGGCTGGTGATGAAAAACACCGCCATCTGGATCCTGGGCGGCACCTGCCTGTGCGTGCTCGTCGGCCTGGGTGTCGGCACCTTCCTTGCCGTGGACAGCAAGCTGACCGGCACCCTGCGGGCACTGATCCTGCTGCCCTGGGTGCTGCCAGACGTGGTCACCGCCATGGCCTGGAAATGGATGCTTCACGGTCAGGTCGGCATCATTGGCCAGACCCTGGAATCGACAGGGATGACTGAAGGCACGATATCCTTCCTGGGCGATCCCAACCTTGTCATGTGGGCCCTGGTCGTGGTGCTGATCTGGCGCAAGATGCCGCTGGTGGCACTGATCCTGTGCGCCGCCATCCGATCGGTTCCCGATGATCAGATCGAAGCCGCGCGCATGGATGGCGCCAGCCCGTTGGAGCGGTTCCGCTTCGTCATCATCCCCAACATCGCGTTTTCGCTGACCGCCGTGACCGTCATCTCGATGATCTGGATCACCGCTGAATTCGCGCTGCCGTGGATCATGACCGGGGGTGGCCCGGCCAATGCCAGCCAGATCATGTCGACCTACATCTACCAGCAGAGCTTCGAATTCTTCAACTGGGGCGTGGCCTCGGCCATGTCGGTCATCAACCTGGTGATGCTGGCCTCGATCGTCGCGCTGTATCTCTACATCAACCGCCGCTCGTGGGCCTCGGAGGGTTCGGAATGAACGAGTCTCCCCGCACATTCTACTGGATCGCGCTCAGCCTTGTGGGCGTCGTGATCGCCATCTACATCCTGTTCCCGATCTTCTGGCTGTTCCTTGCGTCGTTCAAGACGCAGGCCGAATTGGCCCAGCTTCCGATCTCGTTCTGGCCGCAAACGCCGACACTGGACGCCTACAAGGCGCTGTTCTCGCCGACGCACCAGAAGGGGCAACTGCTGGACTGGCCGCGCCTGATCGGCAACAGCTTCTTCATCGCGATCACCTCGACGGTCCTTGTGGTCTTCTTCGGAACCCTGGCCGGCTATGCCTTCGCGCGGCTGAAATTTCCGGGCCGCGACCTGATCCTGGGCGGGCTGCTCATCAGCCGCATGTTCCAGGGGGCCGCCCTGCTGTTGCCGACCTACCGGCTGATGAACATGATCGGTCTGCAGGACAGCCTGATCGGTCTGGTGCTGCTTTATTCCGCCTTTGGCCTGCCCTTCGCGACCTGGATCATCGCCTCCAGCCTGCGGGAAATTCCGCGCGAACTGGAAGAAAGCGCCATGATGGACGGGGCGACCCGTATTCAAAGCATGGTCATGGTGGTGCTGCCGCTGGCGACCCCGGCGCTGATCACCGCCGCCATGTGGCACTTCGTGGGAGCGTGGTCCGAGTTCGCCTTTGCCTCTATCCTGCTGGAATCCAACGACAACAAGACCGTCACCATCGGTCTGGCCAGCTTTGTCGAACTGTTCACGCTTGAGTTCCAGTACGTCGGCGCGGCAGCAGCCATCGTGGCCCTTCCCATCATGCTCGTGTTCTTCTTCGGTCAACGCTACTTCACGCGCGGACTTCTGGCCGGGGCCGTGAAAGGATGAAGATCCGGTCCATCACTGCCCGGGCCGTGGATTGCGGCTTCCAGAAGCAGACCTTGCAAACCACAAGGATCGCGTCGCCCATGTCGCGCTTCCCCCGGTTTGCCGAGTCTCGCGCAAGCTGGATGTGGCCGACCAAGAAGGTCTTTGTCCGGGTCGAGGGCGAGGATGGCCACATCGGCTGGGGCTGCACCAATGGCGGCGAGGTTGTCGAGATGATCGTCAATGCCCATCTGGCGCGGCTGCTTACCGGCGAGGATCTGGGCGATGTGGCGCTGTTGCAAGACCAGATGACAGCCTCGCTTCTGCCCAACGATCGCTCGGGCTTTGCCATGATGGCGGTGGCCGGGGTGGATATTGCCCTGTGGGATCTTCAGGCCAAGGCCAGCAGCCAGCCGCTGGTGGATCTGCTGGGCGGCAGTGCGCAGGACACCCTGCCGGTCTATGTGACCACGCCGCGGCCCGAAGCCTTCTCCGGCGGGCCGTGGCACGGGCTGAAGGCGGCAGCACCTTACGGACCCGAGGCCGGGCAAGAGGGGCTGGAGGCCAATATCGCCCTGATGCGCCGCTTTGCCGAGGCCGCCGGTCCCGATGTACCCATCATGATCGACGCCTTCCTGGCGTGGGATGCGGATTACACCCTGCGGTTTGCCGAAGCCGCCGCCGGTCTGCCGCTGGCCTGGATCGAGGATCCGATCCCGCCGCAGAACATCGAAGACCTGCAACGGATCCGAAACGCCCTGGATCCGGGCATCGCGTTGGCGCTTGGCAACTTCGCCTTCTCGCGGGTCGATTGCGCCGACCTGTTGCGCAGCGGCGTGGTCGGGGTGTTGCAGCCGGATGTGGCCTGGGCGGGCGGCATCACCGAAACCCTGGCCGTTCTCGACATGGCCGCCGGTGCCGATGTGGCGGTGATCCTGCACAACACCTGCGAACAACCCTGGGCGCTGGCGATGGCCGCGGCCTGCCAGACCGGGGCGCAGGTGGAATGCGTCGACCGTGGCGAGACTTCGCCGCTGTACAGCCTGATGGGGCCGCGCCCCGATCTTGCGGGCGGCCAGGTGGCCGTCCCCCGTGACCCGGAGGGCAACCGCCCTCCCCAGTTTGTGCTGCCTGCGTTCGACGCGGGTGCTGAAATTTCCAAGGGAGGATGATCCGATGGGATCAGTAGCGCTTAGAAACATCCGTAAATCCTATGGCGCGGTCGAAGTCCTGCACGGCATCGACCTCGACATTTCGGACGGCGAATTCACCGTGCTGGTCGGCCCCTCGGGCTGCGGCAAGTCCACGCTTTTGCGCTCTATCGCCGGGCTGGAAACCATCTCGGGCGGCGAGATCGTGCTGGACGGCACCGTCATCAACCGGCTGCAGCCCAAGGAACGCAACATCGCGATGGTGTTCCAGAACTACGCGCTGTACCCGCATATGGACGTGGCCAAGAACATGGCGTTCTCGCTGCGGCTGGCCAAGGAATCCAAGGACGAGATCGCCCGCAAGGTCAACGCCGCGGCCGAGATCCTGGACCTCGTGCCACTGCTGGAACGCTTCCCGCGCCAATTGTCGGGCGGCCAGCGTCAGCGCGTGGCCATGGGCCGGGCCATCGTCCGGGATCCGGAAGTGTTCCTGTTCGACGAACCGCTGTCGAACCTCGACGCCAAGCTGCGGGTGCAGATGCGCGCCGAGATCAAGGAATTGCACCAGCGTCTGAAGACCACGACGATCTATGTCACCCACGACCAGATCGAAGCCATGACCATGGCCGACAAGATCGTCGTCATGCGCGGCGGTCATGTGGAACAGATCGGCTCGCCGCTGGACCTGTATGACCATCCGGCGAATGTCTTCGTGGCCGGGTTCATCGGCTCGCCCGCCATGAACTTCCTGCCCGCGAAAGCGTCGGCAGAGGGGCTGCGCACCGCCTCGGGGGTGATCCTGGGCTCCGCTGGCACCCAGTTGAAAGACGGTCATGACGTCATCGCGGGCTTCCGCCCCGAGGATCTGCGCCTGGCCGACACCGGCATTCCCGCCAAGATCGTCGTCATCGAACCCACCGGCGCGGAAACCGAAATGGTGCTGCGCACGCCGGATGGCACCGTCACCCTGACCACCCGCGACCGCATTCCTCATGCGCCGGGCGACCAGGTGCATCTGTCGATCGTTCCCGGCAAGATGCATTGCTTCGACGCGGCCACCGAAGTGGCGCTTGGTCAGGTCGGCGGCGCGTCATGAAGATCAGCGACGTCAAGGTCACGCGGTTCCGCACCTACGCGGACCGCTGGGACATCGGCCATGCCCGGCTGAAACCCGGCGCCGAGGTGATCCAGACCGTGACCACCATCGAGACCGACGCGGGGCTGGTCGGCCATTTCTTCGGCGGCGGCAAGCATGGCGATCAGGACGGCATGACGCCGGACGAACAGCGCCTGATCGAAGGCCAGGTCCGCGACATGATCCTTGGGGCCGACCCGTTCGACCGCGAACTGATCTGGAAATGGATGTGGGTGCGCAACACTCCCGAAGTGGCGCAAAGCGTCATCGATTGCGCACTGTGGGATCTGGCGGGCAACCACGCCGGCCTGCCGGTCTACAAGCTGATGGGCGGGGCACGCGACAAGGTGCCCGCCTATGCCTCGACCTATCCCAACATCGGTCCGCCGCAGGTCTATGCCGAGCATGCGCTGGCCTGCAAGGCCGAGGGCTACAAGGCCTACAAGATCCATCCGCATTATTTCTGGAACCCGGACACCGGCAAACCCACCAACGGCCGCCCCTCGAACATCCGCGCCGATATCGAGACCATCAACCTGGTGCGCGAGGCGGTCGGGCCGGACATGGTGCTGATGTACGACGTCTGGGGCACCTACCACACGCTGGAAGAGACGATCAAAGTCGGCCGCGAGCTGGAGAAGCTCGACTTCTACTGGTTCGAACATCCGATGCCCGAATACCGGGTCGAAAGCTATCGCCGGCTGTGCCGCGAACTGTCGATCCCGATTTTGGCCCCCGAAATCGCCGCAGGCGGCGTTTTCACCCGCGCCGAATGGATCCTTCAGGGCGCCTCGGACATGAGCCGGATGGACATTCGCCGGGGTGGCATCACCGGCTGCCGCAAGACCGCCGTGGTCTGCGAAGCCTTTGGCCAGCGCTGCGAGATTCACATGGCGGGCTGGGGCAACCTTCAGGTCATGGGCGCCACCTCGGAAGACACCAGCGAATGGTACGAGAAAGGGCTGCTGGCCCCCGGCGTCGACTATGACGCTCCGCACCCCTATCTACGCCGCAACTGCGATCCGATGGATGCCGAGGGCTATGTGGCGATGCCCACTGGTCCCGGCCTGGGCTACGATGTGGTCTGGGACTACATCGACGACAACCGGGTGACGTCATGACCCTGCATCGACGCGCCTGGACCATGCGCCTGAAGGACGGCGCGGAAGCGGCCTATGACAAGGCCCATGCCGCCGTCTGGCCCGAGCTTCTGGACCAGATGACCGCAAGCGGCATCCGCCAGTTCCACCTGTTCCGCACCGGCACCACGATCTTCGCCTTTCAGGAACGGGACCGCCCGTTCCCGGCCCCCGGTGCACCGGCCAGCGAAACCACCACCCGCTGGTGGAACGAGATGGCGCAACTGATGGTGACCGACGCCGACGGCCGCCCCGAGCACTACCCCCTGAAACCCGTATTTTCCCTGACCCTGACGGAGAGCGCCGAATGACTGGGCTGACCGGAATCGTCCCGATCCTGCTGACCCCCTTCACCGCCAATGGCGCCATCGACTATGGCAGCCTGCGGCTGGAGGTCGATGACATGCTGGAGGCCGGTGTACACGGCATCGGCATCGCCATCGGCAGCGAGATCTTCAAGCTGACCCAGCAGGAACGGCGCGTCATGCTGAGCGCGGTGGCCGATCAGGTCGATGGACAGATGCCGGTCATCATGAACGTCTCGGCGCCCGGCACCCATGTGGCCGTGCAACTGGCCACCGAGGCCGCCGAGGCCGGCGCCACCCGCCTGATGATCTGGCCGCCCGATTTCTTCCCCAGCGGGCCAGACGCGGTGATTGAACATCTGCACCAGATCGCGTCGGCCACAGGTCTGCCCATTGTCCTTCAGGATGTACCCCAATCGCCGATCCCGCCGGCGCTGGCCCTGCGCATCGCCGACGCCGTGCCGCTGGTCGACACCATCAAGGTGGAAACCCAGCCCACCGTCGCGCAGGTGCAGGCCATGACGACCGCCGTTGGCGACAAGCTGGCGATCCTGGGTGGTGCGGGCGGCGGCACGCTGGTCGAGGAATTCCGCCGTGGCGCGCGGGGCACCATGCCCTTTGCCAGCCAGGCACGCGAATTCATGCTGGTCTGGAACGCCCTTTGTGCCGGTGAATTTGACACTGCCGCCGCATTGGTTGAAACCGGGATACTGCCGGTCAGCCGTCTGGGCTTTCAGTCGGGCGATCTGTTTTATCACATTCACAAGGCGTTGCTGGTGCAGCGCCGCATCTTCAAATCCGCCTATGTGCGACCGCCCACCAGCCAGCCCGACGCCATCACTGCCAAGGAACTGGAACAAATGGTGCAGCGGGTCGCCGCCAACACAGCGAAACACAAGGAACTGACATGAAACTCATGCGCGTCGGCCCCAAGGGCCAGGAACGTCCCGCAGCACTGCATTCCGATGGATCGATTCGTGACCTGTCGGGCGAGATCGAAGATGTTGCAGACGCAGCACTTCTGCCTGAAACCCTGGACCGCCTGCGCGGCCTGTCGCTGGACAGCCTGCCGGTGATCGACGCCGACAGCCGCATCGGCGCCTGCGTCGGCAATGTCGGAAAATTCATCTGCATCGGCCTGAACTACGCCGATCACGCCGCCGAAAGCGGTATGGAAGTGCCGAAAGAACCGGTGATCTTCATGAAGGCGACCTCGGCCATCATCGGCCCCAACGACACCATCGTTCTGCCGCGCGGTGCCGAGAAGGGCGATTGGGAAGTCGAACTGGGCGTGGTCATCGGCACGGAAGCCAAGGATGTGTCCGAAGAGGACGCGCTGGACCATGTGGCGGGCTATTGCGTCGTCAACGACCTGTCCGAACGCGCGTTCCAGCTGGAGCACGGCGGCCAGTGGGTCAAAGGCAAATCCGCCGACACCTTCGGCCCCATCGGCCCCTGGATGGTGACGCGGGACGAGGTGGCCGATCCGGCGCAACTGTCCATGTGGCTGGAGCTGAACGGCAAACGCGTGCAGGACGGCTCGACCCGCACCATGGTGTTCGGCGTTGCGCACGTTGTGTCCTATCTGTCGCGCTACATGTCGCTGCAGCCCGGCGACATCATTTCGACCGGCACCCCTCCGGGCGTGGGTCTGGGCATGACGCCGCCGCGTTTCCTGAAGGAGGGCGACGAGATGCGTCTGGGTATCGAAGGGCTGGGCGAACAGCATCAGCGCGTCACCGCCAGCTGACCCGAATGATGAGGCGTGTGGACGACGCCTCATCCAGACCACCGCGCGGCGTCCTCCCCGTCGCGCGGTGATGTCCCGTTTCGGCAGGGGGCGCTTGGCGATTGCGCGGCCACCCGCCCATCAGGCCCTATGACAGGGTGATCGCGGCACAGGCTGCCGTGTTGCCGATATGGGCGCACATGGCGTTGTCGGCCCGTACCCCGTCGCCTATCCGCAAGGCCGACAGGATCTCGCCACATCAGGCCGTCTTGGACTCGGGCGTTTCCGGTTCCGGTTCGACGCGTGGATCCAGTGCCATGGCAACCGGCGAGATGTCTGGCAGCGGCACGAACTTTTCGCTTCCTTCGGCGGGCAGATCAGGCCGCGCCCGGACACAGAACAGAACGAAGATGGCGTAGGAAATCGCGACGGCGGATTCGAACAGAAAGAACGAATAGGGCCCGTAGATCGACATCAGCGTTGACGCAAGCAGCGGTCCGATCGTCGCGCCGATGGAATAGACCATCAGCAGACGCCCCGACGCCGCGACGTAGTATTTCCGCTCCAGCCGGTCAAAGGTCTGGGCGACGCAAAGCGGGTAGACACTGCTGATTGTACCCCCGAAGGGCAGCGCCAGGACCATCAGCCAGGACAGCGGAACCCCGCTGGCAATCGAGTTCGACAACAACCCCCAGGACAGCCCGACGGCGATCAACATGCAGGCCATGACAATGCGTCGGTCGAACCTGTCCGCCAGCATGCCGACCGGCACCTGGAAAGCAAGACCGCCGATCACCACGGTACTCATGAACATGGCGGCTTCGGTCACGCCCAACCCGATCTGACGGGCAAAGACTACACCCATGGCGTAGAACGAACCGACAAGAATTCCGGCGACGGCCGCGCCGATCACCCCAACCCGCGACGCGGCGTACAGTTTCTTGACGCCCAGAACGCGCAGATCACCAAGCTTGGGTTCGCCCAGCCCGGTCATGGCGATCGGCACCAGCGACAACCCGATCAGCGCCGCGGAAATCATCAGATGATCACTGCCGCCAACCGGAGCAACGTTCACCAGGGTCTGGCCAAACGCAATCGCAAGATAGAACGCCAGCATGTAGAAGCCCAGAACGCGCCCCCGCGTTGCATTGCTGCTTCTTTCGTTGAGCCAGCTCTCGATCGAAGTTGTCATCCCGGCGATGCAGAAACCGTTGAGAACCCGCAGGGCCACCCAGGCAGCCGGCGTGAAGAAAAAGTCATAGGCAAGGCATGTGGCCGCGGTCAGCGCCGCGAAGGCGGCGAAGGCGCGGATATGTCCGATCCGAAGGATGACATGCTTGGCCTTGTAGCCACCAAGGGCCAGCCCCAGATAGTAGGCCGCCATGATCGCGCCGATCAAAGCCACGGAATAGTCCGCCGCCTGCATCCGAAGCGGCAGCACAACACCCAGCAGGCTGTTGCCGGCCATGAAAGCGATGGTGCCGCCAAGCAGGGATTTTACAGGCGACAGCAGACTGCGAAAATTATGGGGCACGGCTTGATCGGGAATCTTCTGTCTCCAGCAAACGGTTTAGGGCGGGCTGTCATGCTGCCCCAAGCGTAGATTGCCCCCGTCAGGAACGCACCAAAAAAAAGCCCCGGCTATAGCCGGGGCTGATCTGACGGGCATCGTGGTGCCCGCGTGGACCTAGGACGCGATCGCGCGCAGCATCCAGGCCGCCTGTTCGTGGAAGCCGGCACGTTCGGTGGCAAGGTCCGCGGTCACCGGATCCTGCGCGGACTCTGCGGTTTCGACCAGCGCACGCATGCTTTCTGCCAAAGCCTCGTGGTCGGACAGAAGGTCCTTGACCATCTCTTCCGCCGACAGGCCTGCGTTCAGGTCCTGCCCGTCCGGCCCCGCAGCCAGACCCGCCGGACTGATCAAGGCAGGCTTGCCCAGGGCCCGTATGCGCTCGGCCAACACATCAGCGGCGGCGAACATGTCGGTATACTGTTGCTCGGTGATGTCGTGGACCGAAACGAACAACGGGCCGGTCACGTTCCAGTGGTAGACGTGGCTTTTCAGAACAAGCCGGTAGGTGTCGCTCAGAACCTTGCCCAGGGCATCAGACACGGACAGGGCGTTCGACAGATCGGTCTTGGAGTCTTTGGTTTGCGGGTTTTGTTTCAAAGTGTTCGTCATGGGAACCTCCTATTTCGAGCGTTATTGGGTATCGGTCTTGGTGCCACCGGCCGCCCATGTGCCAGTCCAGTCTACATCCCGGATACAGGCATCGAGCGGCGGCCGACCAGCACATCGCAGGCAGCGTCGCGCAGCAAGCTTTGGGTCACACTGCCCATGAACACGCGCCTGACCAGACCGGACCGGTTGGGTCCAAGCGCGATCAGGTCCACATCAGCGTCCTGCGTCACACGGGTGAGTTCCGCCGACGGCTCGCCAAGCAACACCTGCCAGGTCACACCGGTCTCAAGTGCGCCCGTCAGCGCGCGAAGGTGGCTTTCGGCGGCCTGTGCAAGGACATCGTGATGCGCCACCAGGTCGGACCGAGGCAGCCCCACACGCAGCATTGACTCTTCAAGCTGTTGTGCCACTTCGACGGCCTGAACCAGGTGCAAGGCCGCATCCGGCAACAGCGCCCCCACGAAAGACAGCGCCGCCGGTGCCGCGTCGGGTCCGTCGATCGCCAGCACCACGCGTCCGTACGGCTTTTCGACGGGGTGCCGGACAAGTAGGACCGGCACGATGTCAGCGGCGATCACCTTTTCGGTGGTCGATCCGATCAGCTTCTTGACCAGCCAGGGCTTGTGATGCGCGCGCATCACGGCAAGCGCCGGCTTCAGACCTTTGCAGATCTCGACAAGAACCCGCGGGGGGGAACCGGTCTCGATCCATATCTCGGTGTCCGCCGGATCGAAACCATGCCGGTGCAACGCCGTTTCGATCTCGTCACGCGCGACGGTTTCCGCCGTATTTCGAGAAGAAGGGGCCGCCGGATCATCGGGCGTTTCCAACACATGCGCGATGGTCAGCGGCACACCGTGGCGCGCTGCAATCTCCATACCGCGCTGCAGCACCGCGTCGTCATCCGGAAACCGGCCGACCGCCGCGAGAATGCGCATGGCCTTCATGGTCAATCCTCCTTCTGGAACATGAACCCAACGGTTCGGCGATTAAAACGCCATGCGCCGGTCCGCTGACATCGACCCGAGGGCCGACAGCATCGTCCATGCGGCGGCATAGGCCATCGCGGCCGGCATCACGGCGGCGGCGGCACCTTCCGAGGCGTTCCCCAGATTGTCCGGATCATGGTGCGGCTCGCGATCGGAAACCACACGGCCTTGCCAGGGCGAGGGCCGTCTTTTGCCAGCGTTGTCATCCGGGCGCGCGCTGATCGACGCGCTGTCAGGCATTGCCACCTGGCTCACTTCGGGGGCCGGCTCGGCCGGGAACAGTTCGGGAAACAGCTCTTCGAAATCGGCTCTACAGATCATCATCTCTTCGGTCCTTTCCGATCGAAACAGGTCACATGCAAGTTTGGGGCTCGCGTCACCGGAACCCGGTGACGCGATGGTCACGTTCAAGGCCGGTCAGGCCGCCATCTGCTGCGGTTCAAGGCTTGCCCGGACTGGCGCTGCGGGCTGTGCCAAGGGCGCCATGCCCAATTCGCGATCATCGAACTCGTTGACCACGCGGACAATATCGCGGCGGTTGAGGCCGATATCCCTGAGCGTGTTGTTATCCAGGGACTCGAGCATTGCGATCATCTTGCGACGCCGCAAACTTCTGATTGCGCGGCCGAACAACCGCCGGAAGGGATTGCTGTATTCCTCACCGCCATGCTTTCCGGAAGCGGGGGCGATATCTTGACGGGTGATGTAGATGGACATGTCATCCTCCAATCCTGAAACTGCTGGTATCAAGACGTTGGGTGTCAACGCGCACAGTTGGACACGGTGGTCCGCATATCCTGCGTGAACGCCTGCGTCTTGCTTGATTAATCTAAGGAAGATCAGAGAACCCCGAGGCGTGAACAAGCACGGCTGCCTGCCCGCCCGGGGTTACCGGCGGTTCAGTAGCTTTCCTGCGTTGAGCAGGAACCTCATATGGAAGCTGAACATCATCATGGTCCTGATATGGTCACCGCAACGGTGGCTTTCAATACGGTCGCTGAGGGGTGCGACCTTTCGGCCAAAAAGCGCCCGAATCCGTCGGTCACGATGTGCGGCACGAACTGTATGGCGGTTGCCGATTGACTATTGGGAACCGGATACCTACCTCAAGGATCATGATGGCACATGCAGATCATTTCCGATTTCGTCTGTTGAACCGCCCGTTTCCCCGGGCGGTCTAGGCGCGTTCGCGCCTGCCGAACCACCCGGGGTCTCCTCATTGTCCTGAAATGAACACGCGGCGACGCAGTCGTCCGAGGAGAAATCATGAGCTGCATCCAAGACACCTTGCGGACCAACACCCAGACCCGATCTGACCTGCGCGCGCAGCCGGTCGTTCAGGCCCCCGCCGCCACCTGACAACGGCCTTCGTGCAGGACCTGCACGACAGGAACGCAAGACCAGAACCTGTCCGCGAGCGGTATGGCGCCGCGCGGAACCCGTGCTGAAACCCAGATAGTCCCCAACAGCGAACGGCACCCCGCCTTTCGCCTTCACGCACTCACATCGAGGAGGCCTTTCAATGATGGTCGAAATGAACAAACCCGCCAAAAAGCGTAGCCTTCGGGCTCCAAAAGTCATGATCAGTGCCGATGATCTTGCGCATATCGAAGCCCTGGCCGAAGGCGCTTTGCACCGCAATCCCGCACTGGCGGACCGCCTGTTGGACGAACTGGGACGGGCCCGGATTGTCGCGCCGTCCAAGATGCCGGCAAATGTCGTGTCAATCGGCAGCACCGTGACCTACCGCGACGAGACCACCGGCCTTGAGAAACGCGTGACGCTGGTGTTTCCCGAAGATGCCGACATCACGCAACAACGCGTGTCGGTCCTGACCCCCATTGGTGTCGCGCTGCTGGGGCTGGCCGAAGGCGCCGTTTTCCACTGGGACACGCGTGCCGACCAACGGCGGATGCTGACGGTGATCCGGGTAGAGCCACCCGCGGTCAAGGGTAGGGCATGACACCACGACAACCGTGAGGGCGGCCCCCATCTGGACCGCCCTTTCAGGAAATCGTTGACGCAAGACGATCGCCGATGGACCCTCCGGGGGGCACGTTGAGTGCCGATACCACCCTGCGTGAAACGGGCCGCCCGGAGGCACCGCTATGACCGATTGCCAGACCCGCGCGACCGGCACCGCCCGAAAGGCACCGCTTCGGTGTGCGCCTGCCGGCCCTCGCCCAACGTGCGGTCGCGCCCGGTTCGCCGCGACGCTTTCGGGTTTCCCCCCACGGGCCGCACCCGCGCCGCCCCATCCGCCGGGCCAAGGCCGGTCCTCATCCCAACCGGCCCTGCCTGGTCCTTGCGCCCCCCGCAGTCCAACCAGCCGAAAGAGCACCTGCCATGACCGTGATGCATCACATCCGCCGACTACTCTGGCCCGTCATTCTGGCGGTTGTCAGCCTGGGTCTGTTGCTGTTTCCGGCGCGGGTGGCCGTGGTTTTCGGAACCAGCGAGACCGTGACGCTTGCCGTCACCGCGCTGGCGTATTTCGCGGCGGCCTGGCTGGTCAGCCGTATCGCGGGACTGGCCTTCGACCAGGCGGCGGTGCGGCGTCGTCCCTACCCGCGCCTCCTCAAGGACATGGTGGCGGCCCTGATGTTTCTGGCCGCCTTTGTCGCGACCACCTCGCATTTCATGGGGCAAGGCGCGGTCGGAGCGCTGGCGGGGTCCGGCCTTGTGCTGGCCCTGCTGGGTTTCGCCATTCGAAACGTCGTCGCCGACACGCTGTCCGGGATTGCCCTGGGCGTTGAGGGGCCGTTTCGCATCGGCGACTGGGTCGACATCGAAGGGTTGGCCCGTGGCAAGGTGATCGAGATCGGCTGGCGCACCACGCGTCTTCTGACCCGCGATGCTGCCTATGTGATCCTGCCCAACAGCCAGATCGCGCGCCAGCGCATCACCAACTATTCCGCACCAAAGCCGAAGTACCGCGCCCAGGTCAGCATCACGCTCGACCACAGCGTGTCGATCGCACGCGCCCGCGAAGTGATGCTGGCGGCCCTGGAAGCCGCGGAACTCATCCAGCAGGACCCTGCGCCGGACGTTCGGGTTCTGGCCTATGAGGAAGGGGGGATCACCTATGCGCTGCGCTATTGGCTGTCCCGCTTCGACCGTGACATCGATTGCCGGGACGAGGTCTTTACCCTTGTGGACGAAGCCCTGCGCAAGGCCGGATTCGTCGCGCCCTATCGCCGTATAGAGGTGATACCGGCGGTATCATCCAAAGACGCATAGTCGCCCGACACGCCCCCTTAGAGCAGGGGTTGCTTGGGTCGCCGACCGGCGCGCCGCTCGCAGGCGTCTGGGATGCGCCCCGGGGGCAATGCCGGCGAAAGTGTTGCAGCCGGCCCAGCAGATGCGGGCCGGCTGCAAGGTCGTGTCAGTCCGTGATTGCCAGGCTCTCGCCATCCCATTGCAGCAAGAAGACCTCGCTGCGCGCGTTCCGTTCTGCATCCTCGCCGCCAACGACAAGAAGCCCGTCCTCGACGGTGAAGGACCCGCCATAGGCGAGACCGTCGGGCAGTTGCCCGATCTGCGCCCACTGACCATCCTTCAATGCGAACACATCCGAGGCCCAGTTCTTTGAAAGGCCCTCATGCGCGTACCAGTTGCCGGCATCGGCTGCCGCGCGCGCACCCAGGAAGTTTGCACCGCCAGCGACCAGGACATAGCCGTTCGACAGGCCGCCATAGGCCCCTGCGAGACCTTCTTGCACGTCGCTGCCGTCCGGGGCGGGCACCGGCGCAATGGCGGACCATTTGGCCGCATCCCCATCGAACGTGACGGATTTGACCGCGTCGGTGCGCAGACCCGGTTTGATTTCGCCGTTGATGACCAGGAAGGTGCCGGGCGCGGTCTCGACAACCGCCGATCCGGTGTTGGGAAGTTCCGGGTTGGCACCCAAATCGCCCCAGGCATTCGCGGCGGGATCGTAGGTCAGCACCATGTCGTTCCAGCGGTAGTCTTCCGGCGCCATGCCCATGTAGGCATCCACGACCGCGTTCCATCCGTCAGGGTCGGTCGCCTTGTCGATGGCAAGGACCTCGGCCAGATAGGTGTCGAAAAGCTCCTTGTTGTATCCGCCCAGGATGGCGATGCGGCCATCTTCCAGCGTTACGGCGCTGGCTCCCAGAAGGCCGACCGGCGTCGTCGTATCCAGCGTTTCCCAAGTGTTTGCTTCTGGGTCATACCGGCTGACCGCGTCGAAGATGATCGGGGATGCCGCGTCGGGCGTCGCCTTGCCAGAGCCACTGAAGACATAGAGCGCGCCATTCGCCACCGCGGTGGCGGGCTGCCCGGGCGCAGGGCCGTCAAAGTCCGCAAGCGCCTGCCAACCTGCCGCCGTATCGTTCAGATCCAGCGCGAAGACCTGCGCACCAGCACTGCCCAGGCCGACGATCAGCTTGTCGTCGATACGTGCAGCGATGCCGTTCTTGACCCCGACGGGCAGGTCCGGCCAGGTTTCTGCCATGGCGGTTGCGGCCGTCGTGGCGAGCATGAGCGCGCTCACCCCGCCGAGTATTTGTCTGCGTCGTGACATTGAACCTTCTCCTCCTGAAGTCGTGTCTTTGGTGTCCGGTGCCGGGCTTCGTGCTGTGAAGGTCTGGCTCAGACGAGCCAGGCCTTGATCTCGGGGCGCTCCAGAACCGCGCGCATGTGCGCCTCGGCCTTGGCGTCGGACATGCGCAGGCTCATCGGCGCACGGGTCTTGCCGCAGTCGATGCCAAGAATGCGGAACGCCGCCTTCATGCCCGGCAGAACGCCGGTGTCCAAAAGCGCCTCGACAAAGATCTGCGACGCGTCCTGCAACTCTTGCGCGCGGCTCAGGTCGCCGGCCCGCAGTGCGGCATCCAGCGCGACATAAAGCTTGCCAAGGATGTTGTAGGTCGTCCCGATCCCGCCATCCGCGCCCAGCACGCCGCCGGTCAGGTAGATTTCGTCGAAGCCGAAGAAATAGCTGCTGTCGGGACGACGGCGGCGCAGCATCGAAAGCTTGAACAGGTCGGTCGAGGTAAACTTGATGCCGGTGACGTTCGGCAAGTCGAGGATCCGCTCCAGCGAGTCCAGCGGGATCGGACGCCCGGTGCGGATCGGCACCTCGTAGACGATCAGCGGAAGGTCGGTTGCCCCGGCCAGGTCGCGGTAATAGCCTTCAATCTCGGCATCGCTGAACGGGTAGGAATGCGGAGGAAGGGCAGACAGACCATGATAGCCAAGATCCGACGCGCGCTGCGCCAGGCGAATGGAATCACGCAGGTTGGGCATCCCGACATGGGCGATCAGCTTGGCATCCGTGCCCTTGGCGCAATCGGCGACGACGCCTTGCTGTTCGGCCAGTTCATCAACACCCAGCAGCCCCGATTCGCCGCTGCTGCCGCCGACGTAGAGCCCTGTCAGCCCCTGCTTCAACACATAGCCGGTCAGGCTGCGCTGCCTGCCTTCGTCGAATTCTCCGGCATCGTCGAGGCCGGTCATCAACGCGGCATACATTCCAGTCAGTTTCTCGGTCATTCGAACCTCTACCTATTGCTTGGCAGGCCATCGCGGAAAGCCAGATTTCCATTTGGCCTTACACATAGCAGGCCAAATTCCATCATCCGCAATATACAATCAATCTTTGGTTTGACAAGAATTGATTGATGTAATACCAAACTAGCGAGAGGAGACGCCAGATGCCCGCGACCACCGACGATGATCTCGCACAGCGGCGAACGCCGGACGTGATCGCCGATACGCTGATCGCCGAGATCCGCAATGGCGAGTACCAGCCCGATGCCCCCCTGCCGACAGAGCGCGACCTGTGCGAACGGTTTTCCGCTTCGCGCCCCACGGTGCGCGAAGCATTGGTTCAGATGCAGATACGCGGCTATGCCGCCACGGGCGCAGGCAGACGGCCGCGCGCCGCACTCCCGTCGATTGCAACCGTGCTGAAGGGAACGGGCGACCTTATCCGCGATATTTTCGGCGACGCCGAAAGCGGCGCCCACCTGGAACAGATGCGCCAGTTCATCGAAACCGGGGCCGCGCGCGAGGCCGCAATGCGCGCCGACAATATCCAGTTGACCAAATTGCAAACCGCGCTCGAGCGCAACTTCGACGCCGTTGGCACCCCCGATTTCGCGACCACCGACATTGCGTTTCACCGCGCGTTGGTCTCTGTTGTTGGCAACCCGGTGATCCTGACGCTGCACGACATGTTTGTCAGCACGATGATCGCCCATCGGCCGCCGACGGATGATGCAATGCGTTACGACCGGATCGCCTATGATGAACACCGCAAGATCTATCAGGCGATCCTGGATGGCGATGTCGTGGCGGCGACCGACGTGATGGATCGCCACCTGGCCCGATCCTATCGTGCCCGTCTCAAGGCCCCGAAGCTTCCACCAGCCAATGACGAGCGTTTCTCACACTGACACCCGGCGGGTGCTCCCGCCGTATATCAATCACCAAGGAGGATACCATGAAACTTAAGACCACTTTGCTTGCCTGCGCGGCGACCCTGGCATTGGCCGCCCCGGCCATGGCCGAACGCACGTTGACATTCGGCCTGCAGGACAACGAAAGCTCGAACGTCTACAAGGGCGCTCAGGAATTCGCCAGCAAGCTGGAAGAAGTCTCGGGCGGCGAAATGACCGTGAAACTGTTCCCCTCTTCGACCCTCGGCGACTTCAAATCGATGGTTGCTCAGCTTCAGGCGGGCGAGTTGGACATGGTCATCACCGGCTATCCCGACATGAGCTATATCATTCCGGAACTGAACCTGATCGGCGCGCCGTATGTTGCCGATGATTTCGCCCACCTCAAGGAAATCATCGCCGGCCCGTGGGGTCAGGAGATGGCGGCGAAGTTCGAGGACAAGGGCGTTCACCTGCTGGACGTGTGGTACTACGGCACCCGTCAGACCACGTCGAACCGGGCCATCGAATCCATCGATGACATGGCGGGCCTGCGGCTGCGCACACCCAACGTTCCGTTCCTGATTGCCTATGCCGAGAACGTCGGCGCCACCCCCGCCCCGGTCGCCTTCGCAGAAGTCTACCTGGCGCTTCAGACCAACCAGGTTGACGCCGAAGAGAACCCGCTGCCCACCATCGAGGCAATGAAGTTCTATGAAGTGCAGTCGCATGTGGCGATGACCAACCACTTCATCGCATCCGCTGCGGTTCAGATTGCGGACGACCTGTGGGACAGCCTTAGTGCCGAGGAACAGGGCTGGTTCAACGAAGCGGTGGCCGCCGGTGGCGAGTTGAACAACAGCCTGACCGAACAGGCCGAGAACGACCTGATCGCCACGTTCGAAGGGCGCGGCCTGACCATCACCCGTCCTGACCTGGCCCCGTTCCGGGCTGCGATGAAGCCGTACTACGACACGCTTGAAGAGCAGTTCGGCGAAGGCGCCATCGCCCGCGTTCGCGGCGAGTAATCAACCCCTCTGCGGGCGCTTTGGCGCCCGCAGAGTTCATCTGCCTGTAGGGGGAAAGCCGTTGAAGACTCCGCGCAAGTACAGCATCGAAGGCATCGTCGCCTCTTTGTTCTTCATCGTCCTGATCGGCGTTGTGCTGATCCAGGTCTTTGGCCGCACCCCGTTGTTTCGTGGCCCCGTCTGGACAGAGGAAGCCGCACGCTGGCTTTGGGTCTGGATGGCCTTCATCGGCATCGCCGAGGTCGAACGCCAGGACGGCCAGTTGCGCATGGCGTTTCTGGCCGAGCGGCTGCCCGCGCGCGCCCGCCTTGTTCTCTATACGGTGATCGACCTGATCTACCTGGGAATCGTCGGCCATCTCATCTGGATCGCCTACAAGACAGTTCTGCGGACCGCCGACAACACCACTGTCACCCTGCCGACCACTGACGCGGTGCTGTACGCTTCCGGTCTGGTTGCCGCCATCCTTATCTTTCACCGGATTGTCCGCCGCCTGCTGGGCCGCCGCAATGTCACCGTCTCTCGGGAGCCCACGCTATGATCCTTGCCATCGTCGGAATCCTGTGGCTGGTCTTCGTGCTGATCGGCGTGCCCATCGGGGTCGCCATGATCTTCGTATCCATGGGGTATTTCTATTACACCGGCATGGGCATCAGCTTTGCCATGCAACGCATGACCGACGGGCTGAACAGCTTTCCGCTTTTGGCGGTGCCGCTGTTCATCCTCGCGGCGGGGGTTCTGAACTCTGCCGGGATCACCAACCATCTCTTCGGCTTTGCGCGGTCGCTTGTTGGCCATATCACCGGCGGCCTGGGTCACGTCAACGTGCTGGCATCACTGTTCTTTTCCGGCATGTCCGGCTCGGCGCTGGCCGACGCCGGCGGCCTGGGCAAGATGGAGATCGAGGCCATGCGCGAGGCCGGCTATGACGATGACTTCGCCGGGGCCGTGACCGCCGCATCGTCGATGATCGGCCCGCTGGTGCCACCGTCGATCACCATGGTTCTGTATGGGGTGATTGCCAACGTCTCCATCGGCAAACTGTTCCTTGGCGGCATCATTCCCGGCGTCATGTGTGCGGCGGCCTTGATGGTCATGGTCTGGTTCATCGCCCGCAAGCGCAACTATCCCACCGACACGCGCAGCAGTGCCGGAGAGGTCGGCACGCTGTTCGTGAAATCCCTGCCCGCGCTGATGACCCCCGTGGTCATCGTCGGCGGCATCTTTTCCGGCCTGTTCTCACCCACCGAAGCCGCGGCGATTACCGTCCTCTACGCGATCCTGATCGACCTGGTCTTCTACCGCGAGCTGACCTTCCGCAAACTGTGGGATGCGATCTATGAAACCACCACGACATCGGCGTCGATCGCCACCATCGTCGCGGGCGTGGGGTTGCTCAGCTTCATCATGGCGCGTGAACAGGCCCCGCAGCAGATCGCGACGTTCTTCCTGTCCATCGCCGACAGCCCGATCACCTTCCTGATCGCCGTCAACGTGATGATCTTCTTCCTGGGCTGCTTCATCGAGGCGCTGGTGATCCTGCTGGTGGTTGTGCCGATCCTGGTGCCGGTGGCCATGGGCTTTGGCATCGACCCGGTGCACTTCGGCATCATCACCGTGCTGAACCTGATGATCTCGATCCTGACGCCGCCCATGGGCATGGCCCTGTTCGTGGTCGCACAGGTCGGGGGCATCCCGTATCAGCGGCTTGCCAAGGCGATCCTGCCCTGGCTGATCCCGCCGTTCGTGGTGCTGATCCTGGTCTGTGCCTTTCCGATCCTGTCAACCGGCCTGCCGAGCCTGATGGACTGACATGACCATGACCCTGCTTGATACCCTGCGCGGCGGCCTTGTCGTTTCCTGTCAGCCTGTCGATGACGGACCTATGGACCACCCCGATATCGTCGCCGCCATGGCCGCTGCCGCCGTGGCAGGCGGGGCGGACGGGCTGCGGATCGAAGGCGTCGAAAACCTGGCCGCGGTGCGCCCGCGCGTCTCGGTACCGATCATCGGCATCCTCAAGCGCGACCTGGACGACAGCCCGGTGCGCATCACCCCCTATCTGGCGGATGTCCGGGCCCTGGCCGAGGCAGGCGCCGACATCATCGCCTATGACGCCACCGACCGGCCTCGCCCGGAATCCACCGCCGCGATCCTGGCCGCGATCCATGCGGCCGGCGCACTGGCCATGGCCGATTGCTCTACGCTTGCGGACGGGCGGCGGGCCCTGTCCGAAGGCGCGGCGATCCTTGGCACCACCCTGTCGGGCTATACCGACGAAACCGCGGGCCGGACCGAAGGCCTGGATACGGTGTTGATCGGCGCATTCCGGGACCTCGGCGGCTTTGTCATGGCCGAGGGGCGGGCCAATACGCCCGCGCTTGCCGCCCAGGCGATGGCCGCCGGGGCGGACGCCGTAACGGTCGGCACCGCGCTGACGCGGCTGGAGCATGTCACCGGCTGGTTCCGTGATGCCGTTTCGCAGGCCATCGAGGAACGGGCATGAAGATCATTCAGCGCGACGCCCTGAATGGGTTCGCTGCCGATCTGGGCGGCACCAAGATCGCCGCCGCCCGGATTGAAAACGGCAAGGTCGTCGAGCGGCTTCTGGCCCCCACTGACCCCGCCGCCGGACCCGAGGCTCAGATTGCCGCCATTCGCACGTTGCTGGACCAGTTGGGCCACAGCAAGGGCGCGCCCCTTGGCGCTGCCGTCACCGGGCGGGTCGATCGCGCGGGGGCCTGGCACGCGGTCAACAGCGGGACACTGCCCGCGATCCTCGGGTTTCCGCTGGAACAGGAACTGGTGCGCGCCCTTGGCGCCGCCACCTGCCTGAACGACGCCGCAGCCGCCGCCTTTGCCGAAGGGCTTTTCGGCGCTGGCGCTACCAGCGACAGCTTTGCCTACATCACGGTCTCGACCGGGGTTGGCGGTGGGCTGGTCATCGGCAACCGCCTTGTTTCAAGCGAAAACGGCCTTGCGGGGCATGTCGGGTTCGTTTCCAGCCGCCACGCCAACGGCCCCTGCGGCAGCGGCCGCATGGCAACGGTCGAAAGCACCGCGGGCGGGCGCGGTATTGCCGCCGCAGCGGCGGCCGCCGGTCACCAGGGCGTCGATGCCCGCGCCGTGTTCCTGGCCGCGTCCGAAGGCCAGGACTGGGCCGACCGGATCGTCGCCACTTCGGCCCGCGCGGTGGCCACGCTGATCGGTGACCTGACCGCTATTCTGGGCCTCGATACGGTGGCGATGGGCGGCAGCATCGGCCTTGCACCCGGATACATCGAACGCATGCGCAGCGTGCTGAGCGATGAACCCGAACTGTTCCGCCCGCGCCTTGTTCTTGCCGAACTTGGCCATGACGCGCCGCTGATTGGCGCGCTGGCTGCCCACCTGGGAAAGGAAAACCCATGAAGGTCCTGATCCTTCCTGACGAACAGGCCGCGATGCAACGCGCCGCCGATCTGGTCGCCCGCACCGTGCAAGCCAAGCCCGCCGCGGTGCTGGGGCTGGCGACCGGCGGCACCATGCTGCCGCTCTATCAGGCCCTTGCCCAGCGTCACCGTGACGACGGGCTGTCCTTTGCCGAAACCACCAGCTTCAACCTGGATGAGTACATCGGCCTGGCGCCGGACCACCCCTGTTCCTACCACAGCTACATGCAAGAGGCGTTCTTCGGGCTGGTCGACATCGACCCGACGCGCACCCATCTGCCCAAGGGGGACGCCGCCGATCCGCAGGCCGCCTCGGCGGACTACGAGGCCCTGATCGAGGCCGCGGGCGGCATTGATCTGCAACTCCTCGGGATCGGTCACAACGGGCATATCGGCTTCAACGAACCGACGGCCAGCCTTGGCTCGCGCACCCGGATCAAGACGCTGACAACAAGCACCCGCCGCGCCAACCAGCGTTACTTCGCATCCTTCGAAGAAACGCCGCGCTACGCCATCACCATGGGCGTGGCCACCATTCTTGCATCGCGGGCCTGTCTGTTGCTCGCCACCGGAGAGGCCAAGGCCGATGCCGTCGCCCGCATGGTCGAAGGCCCGCTCAGTGCAGCCTGCCCGGCCTCGGCACTGCAACTACATGCCCGCGCCACGATCATCCTTGACGAAGCCGCTGCCGGCGCGCTGACCCTCTCCGAATACTACGAAAACGTTCACCCACAGGGCCGCGACAGCCCCTTCGACTGACCCGGGCCAACCGCAGCGTTTTTTTCAGGGCAACCCTGCGACAGCGTGGGCGACGTCCTGCGCGCCCATCAGGGACCAAGATGACGAAGAGTGCATCGCCCTGCCGGTCTGCCCGGGGGGGTGAGCTGCGCTGTGCCGCCTGCGGCCTGAAGACCCTCGCCCACGGGCGCGGTCCGTCCCCGGCGTTCGAAGACCCAAAGCAGGATCGCGGGGACCGGTCGGTCTTTGCCGTGGCCGGTTTGGCCGGCCTCTGATCAGTTTGGCCCATGCTTCGACGCACCTGTGCCAGTTCGATATGCCGCATCGATTCCCTTCTTTTCGTGGCCCGGCGCAGGGCCCCGGACGATAATATCTGTGACCTTTTGAAAAGATTTGGATATTCTGACCTTTCTTGGGAACTGACGGTGCGCGAGCGACATCCTTGACTTTCGTTTCATTTGCAACGATAAACGTTTCATATGAAACATTGTGAAGAGTAACGCCGAAGTTCCCACCCATTCCGTTGCCCCGAACAACGAAGCACCCACGGAGAAACACATGGCAAAGGCATTCGCATCGCAGGGAGACCTGGGAGAGAAAACGATCAGTTTTACCGAAGTGGGCGACGGGCTCTGGGCCTTCACCGCCGAAGGCGACCCGAACTCGGGTGTGATCATCGGCGATGACAGCGTGATGATCGTCGAAGCACAGGCGACGCCGCGCCTGGCAAACAAGGTGATCGAAAAAGTTCGCGAAGTAACGGACAAGCCAATCTCTCACCTGGTCCTGACGCATTACCATGCCGTGCGGGTTCTTGGCGCTTCGGCCTACGGGGCAAGCCAGGTCCTCATGTCGGACAAGGCCCGCGCGATGGTGGCTGAACGCGGCAAGGAAGATTGGGACAGCGAGTTCCAGCGCTTCCCGCGTCTGTTCGAGGGACACGAGAGCATCCCAGGGCTGACCTGGCCCACCACCACCTTCAAGGACAGGATGTCGGTCTTTCTAGGCAACCGCCGCGTGGACCTGATGCATCTGGGGCGCGCGCATACCGCCGGTGACATCGTCATTCACGTTCCGGACCAGAACGTGATGTTCACCGGGGACATCGTCGAATACCACTCCGCCTGCTACTGTGGCGACGGGCATTTCAACGATTGGGGCGGCACGCTGGACAATATCGCCGGCTTCGACGTCGATGCCATTGCACCGGGCCGCGGCGATGCGCTGGTTGGCAAGGAAATGGTCCATGCCGCGATCGAAAGCACCCGCGATTTCGTCGAGAGCACCTATCGCCCCGCAGCCCGCGTGGCCGCACGCGGTGGCAGCCTGAAGGACGCATGGGACGCGGTGCGCGCCGCCTGCGATCCGAAATTCGCGGACTACGCAATCTACGAGCACTGCCTGCCCTTCAATGTCGCCCGCGCCTACGATGAAGCGCGGGGCATCGATACGCCGCGCATCTGGACCGCGCAGCGTGACATAGAAATGTGGGAACAATTGCAGGGCTGAGACGTCAGGGGAGGAGACCCGACATGTTTGATGACAGATACAAGCTGGCCTTCAAGGCCTATCCGTACGAGAGATCGCCCGACCAGGATGCCGAGGCGCCAGTGCGCCATCCGGTCGTGGTCATGGGCGGCGGTCCGATTGGCGTGGCCACCGCGCTTGACCTCGGTCGCCAGGGCATCCCTGTCGTGGTGCTCGACGATCACGAAGGAATTGGCATGGGCAGCCGGGCAATCTGCTTTGCCAAGCGTTGCCTGGAAATCTCGAACCGCTATGGCTGCGGGACACCGATGCTGGAAAAGGGCGTCGTCTGGAACCTTGGCAAGGTGTTCCACCGCGACGACATGGTTTTCGAATTCAACCTGCTGCCGGAAGAGGGTCACCAGTATCCCGCTTTCATCAACCTGCAGCAGCCGTATTTCGAGCAATTCCTGATTGACCGGGCCCGCGAGCTTCAGTCCGCGGGTGCGCCGATCCAACTGCGGGGCAAGAACCGCGTCGATGCGGTAGAGGTCCGGGACGACCACGTGGTCCTGACCGTGATGACACCCGACGGCCCCTATGTCCTTGAGGCTGACTGGCTGATCGGCTGTGACGGCGCAAGCTCGCCGCTGCGCGGGATGCTCGACCTCGACTTCAGCGGGCGCGTGTTTCAGGACAGCTTCCTGATTGCCGACATCAAGCTGAAGGGCGAAAAACGCTTCCCGACCGAAAGGTGGTTCTGGTTCGAACCCAGCCACGGATCGGGCGCGTCGGCGCTGCTGCACAAACAGCCCGACGATGTCTGGCGGATCGACTTCCAGATCGGCTGGGACGTCGACCGCAAGGAGGAAATGAAAGAGGAAAACATCCGCCGCCGGCTGGACGCGATGCTGGGCGATGTCGATTACGAGATGGTCTGGTCCTCGATCTACACGTTCCAGTGCAAGCGGATGGACAGCTTCCGATCCGGCCGCGTTCTTTTTGCCGGAGACGCCGCGCACCAGGTTTCGCCCTTCGGGGCACGGGGTGCCAACTCCGGCATGCAGGATGTGGACAACCTCGGCTGGAAACTGGGCCTTGTGATCGAAGGCAAGGCTCCCGAAAGCCTTCTGGACAGCTATGACGTTGAGCGGGTCCACGGAGCGGATGAGAACATCCTGAACTCCACGCGCGCGACCGACTTCATCACGCCGAAAACCGAAACCAGCCGGATTTTCCGGGATGCGGTGCTGGGCCTGAGCAGGGAGTATGCGTTTGCCCGGCCAATGGTCAATTCCGGTCGGCTCAGCGTGCCTTGTGTCTATGACGGATCAGGCCTCAACTCTGCGGACGCGCTGTTGGGTGGCCCGTCGCGCACACGCCCCGGGGCCCCTTGTCCGGATGCCCCCCTGGGCGACGACTTCCTGCTGTCGAAGCTCGGCGATGAATTCGTGATCCTGACAATCGACGCGGATGCGCCCGAAACACTGGAAGAAGACGGCATCACCGCGCGGCGGATTGCCCTTTCGGCCAGCGACGACCCGTCGGGGCGACTCAAGGAGCGCTATCTGGGCGAGGCCACATCGGCGGTCTACCTGATCCGGCCCGATCAGCATGTTGCCTCCCGCCGCAGCGAATTCAACGAAGCCCTGATGCGCACCGCGCTGCGCCGCGCCACCGGAAAGGAGTCCGTCTGATGAGCGATTTGATCCTGACCCCCAATATCGACGGGACCGACGATTTCTATGCCGATCTGCTGGCGATCCACGAAGGAAAGGACAAGGCCGAGAGCGATGCGATCAACGCCCGGCTGATCCTGATACTGGCCAACCACATCGGCGACCGGGAGGTCCTGAACCAGGCTCTCGCTGCCGCCAAGATCTGAAACACCAAGGGAGGATACCATGAAAATCAAGTTTAAAGGCACAGCACTGCTGCTCGCCGGCGCAGCCAGCGTCACCATGTCGTTTGCGTCGATGGCCATTGCCGATACCACGCTGGCGCTGTCCAGCTGGCTGCCGCCGCGCCACCCCATCGTCGTGGACGCCATCAAGCCCTGGGCCAAACAGGTGGGCGAAGTTACCGACGGCCGCGTGACGGTCCGCGTGCTGGCCAAGCCGATGGGGCCGCCGCCGACGCATTACGACATGGCAGCGGACGGCATCGCCGACATCACCTATGGCCTGCATTCCTTCACCACCGACGATCGCTTCAGCCGGTCCCGCATTGGCCAGTTTTCCTTCATCGGAGACGACGCCGTTGCCGGGTCCAAAGCCTTCTGGAACGTTTATTCCGGTCCGCTCAACGCCCAGGAAGAACATGACGGCGTCAAGCTTCTGGGCCTGTTCGTGCACGGGCCCGGCGTGTTGCACAACAACGCGCGCAAGATCGAAACCCCCGAGGACTTTGCCGGTCTGAAGATCCGGGTTCCCGGCGGCTACATCTCTGACATGATGTCCGACCTGGGGACGACCACGCTTTTCATGTCCTCGGGAGAAGTCTACGAGAAGCTGTCGCGCGGGGTGATCGACGGTGCGACCTTCACCTATGAAGCCCTGACCGCCTTCAAACTGACCGACGATCTGAAATACTCCATGACCGTCCCGGGCGGCATCTACAACACCACCTGGTTCCTGGTGGTCAACGACGAGAAATGGGCCGAAATCTCTCCGGAAGATCAGGCCGCGATCGAGGCGATCTCTGGCGAAGCCTTTGCCGAGCTGGTCGGCGAAGCCTGGAACAACGCTGACGACAAGGCCATCAGCAAGATCCAGGACGCCGGCATCGAAATCTACGAAGCCCCGCCTGCGGTTCTGGACGGGATCAAGTCGATTGCCGCCCAGTACGAACAGTCCTGGTCCGACGAAATCGCTGCGGATGGCTATGACGGCACAGCAGCCCTGGCCGAACTGCGCAAACAAGCCGGCGTGGACTTCTGATCGATGGAGCGGCTTCGCCATCGTTTCCCCGACCGGCCCCCTGAAGAAGGGGGGCTGGATATCGGGCTGCTGCTCGACAGGTCACTGGGCGTCGGAGCTGCTCTGATCCTGTTCAGCCTGATCCTGATCACCTGCGCCGATGTCGTCGGGCGCTACTTCTTCAACGCGCCGCTGGCCGGCGCGTTCGAACTCACCGAAATCCTGCTTGCGGCGCTTGTGTTCCTGGCGCTGCCGCTTACCACCGAACGGCGCGAACACGTCGAGGTGGACCTGCTGAACATGGTTCTGGGAGCCAAGGCGCAACGCCTGCTTGCGGCCTTCGCCGGACTGTTTTCAGCGGCGCTTCTGGCCACATTTTCCTGGCGGCTGTTTACCCACGCAGCCAGGGCGGCCCATGACGGCGCGGTGAGCAACGCACTCGAGATCCCGCTGGCGCCGTTTGGCTACCTTGCAGGGGCCTCCTGCATGGTGTCGGCCTTCATCGCCTTCCTGCGGGGCGTGCAACCGCCCCCCGAACACAATACCGACAAAGACCACCTGGAGGCGACACCATGATCGAGTCCCTGATCGGTTTCGCCGTACTTCTTGGCCTCATCCTTCTGCGGGTGCCGATTGCCTTCGCGATGGCGGCTGTGGGCGGGTTTGGCTTTGCCTTCATGCGCGGCTGGGAACCTGCATGGGCCATGACCGGACAGGTCGCCTTTGACACCACCCTGTCGTACAGCCTGTCGGTCATCCCGCTTTTCATCTTCATGGGCAACATCCTGGCGGGTTCTGGTGTCGCGCACGGCCTGTTTGCCGGGGCCGACCGGCTTTTTGGACGGTTTCGCGGCGGGCTGGCCATGGCCTCGGTCTTCTCCTGCGGTGGCTTTTCGGCGGTCTGCGGCTCGTCACTGGCAACGGCGGCGACGATGTCCAAGGTGGCCATGCCTTCCATGCGCCGTTTCGGATATGATGATCGTCTCGCCACAGGCTCCATTGCCGCCGGCGGCACGCTCGGCATCCTGATACCGCCGTCCGTGATCCTGATCATCTATGGCCTGCTGACGGAAACCAATATCGCCAAGCTGTTCATCGCCGGCATCGTGCCGGGGATCATCGGAGTGCTGCTCTATCTTGGCGCCGTATTGGTGGCGGTTCGGATCAACCCGGCCCTGGCGCCGGAAAAGGCAAGCACCGAACCGATGAGCCGGGATGACGTTATCGGGGTCGTCTGTGTGCTTGGCCTGTTCATCTTCATCATGGTCGGGATCTACGGTGGCTTCTTCACGCCAACCGAGGCCGCGGGCATGGGCGCGGGGGCTTCGGTTCTGATCGCTCTGGCGCTCAGGACGATGACATGGTCGGGGTTCTTCTCCGCCACGCTGGATTCGATCCGGGCCACGGCGATGATCTTTGCGGTCATCATCGGTGCCGAGCTCTTCACCAACTTCATCAACTTCGCCGGCTTGCCAGATGCGCTCTCGGGCTTCGTGCTCGACAACCAACTGCCGGTCTGGGCGGTGATCGCCTTTATCATCGTGGTCTACATGGTGCTTGGCTGCGTGCTTGAAAGCCTGTCGATGATCCTGCTCACCGTCCCGGTCTTCTACCCGCTGATGTTCGAGCTGGAGTTTGCCAACGAGTTGTTGCTCGACCCGGAGAACGCCCTGATCTGGTTCGCCATCGTCGTCGTCGTGGCGACCGAGATCAGCCTGATCACGCCGCCCGTCGGCATGAACGTCTTCGTTCTGAAGGGTGTGCTGCAGGATGTCTCGCTGGGCACGATCTTCAAGGGGGTGTTCCCCTTCTGGATCGCCGACGTGATCCGGCTGGCGCTGCTCATCCTCATCCCGTCGCTCTCGCTCTGGCTTGTGGGATTGATGTGAACCGGCGGGGCAGCGCCGTCTGCCCCGCCACTCTGGCACTGCCCCCAAAAGGGTGGGCCTGAAACACGCCGGTTGGCTGCACGCGAGGGAACTCGAGGGGAACAATTGCTCCCTGGGGAATGCACCCTCGCCCGCCCCCTCCCTGACATGAAGCGCACCGAGCGACGTGGGAACCAGCCCGCAAGAGCGATCCCCCGGACCGCCGCTGCCGGATCAATGACGCCATTCGGCGTGGCAACCTGATCCCTGCCGACAGGAACGCGACCGGCATCCTGCGTTCAAAGGCAAGGACCTGGAAACGCGATCAGATCAACCGGAGTGTCCCGCGCAACCCCTTCGAAGAGGTTGGCAGGGTGACCGGACTGCCCGGAAAGCGTCGGCCGCCATCAAGGTGCCAATCTCTCACGTGCACGTAAGACCCTGATCGCCGGGTTTCGGTAACAGCCCCTTCTGGCAGCGGCTTCACTGTCTGGACGTCAAGACCCGGTTGCCGCCTTCAAAAGCGCAGAGACACCACGGTTGAGGGCCACCCGATCCTCGTCAGACATGGACATCAGCATTTCCTGCGCACGGGCTTCGACCTGCGGCAGGAGTTCATCGAAAAGCCGATGGCCCTCCGGCGTGCAACTGTAGACCCTGATACGGCGGTCGCCTTCAGAAATGGCACGGGTGATCAGACCCTTGTCTTCCAGCCGCTGCGCAGCGCGATGGACCTGCACCTTGTCGAGAGTCGTGCGTTGGGTAAGCTCCCGCGATGTCAGGTTCTGGGCATCGGCCAACAGGAACAGAAGGCGCCACTCTTCCCGCGACAAGCCAAATCCCTGCTGGTAGACCTCGGTAAGCTTCCGCGAGAAGGCTTCCGAAGCGACGGCGAGACGATATGGAAAGAATGAATCTAGCTGCATTTCACCAGACATTGTAGCGGGTTTTGTTTCGCTTGCAACGAACCTCTGTCCGGTGACCTGGCAACAATGGCGTGGCTTTGCTCAGCCGGCGGTCGAGGGCAGCGTCGATCTCGGCACACATCTACCGTCGCCACGCCGCTCTCCTGCTGCTTCAGGATCGCAATGATCTGCTCTTCGCTGAACCGTGATCTCTTCATTCTGTCCGTCTCCTCGTTCGGGACGGAATCTACCTCAAACTGGAGGGAAGTCGGGTCTCAGGTCAGACTCGTCCAACGTTGATGTGGCGTTGATGTAAAACGCGACATCAAAAACTTGATCGGCTGGAGCCGACTTCAAGTCTTTGATATTCTGTTAAATTTTTGGTTGCGGGGGCAGGATTTG
>NZ_JACNMU010000011.1 GCF_014901205.1 Meridianimarinicoccus sp. MJW13 | reverse complement strand
GAAGAAAGGCTCAAGACGCGCCATTTGCACGTCAGTCAGCCAGAAAAGATCAGACATGTTCACCGCTCGTTTTTGAGCCGTGAATCACGCCAGCAAACGGAAATCAATGGGTCCTGACCCTAGTCACGAGGAGGGCTAGCGCTTAGTTCTTGCCGCACTGGCGAAGCCACAAGGGCGACCCAAGGCAGCAATGTGCAGTGAACGGACGCAACGCACCTACTGATGAGAAGCGGCTTTGTCCGCTCAGCTGACCTTGGCATCGACAGCAGCGAACGACCGGTGATCGAGTAGTTTCAAGAACTTAGGCCGACACGGATGAATGCCAACGCTGTCTTTGTCGGTGCTAGTAGTTCACCTGCTCAAAGCCGTAGTTCCCTTCATAGTCACGCCAGTCGACGAAGACAGAACGGTGATAGATGCTAGGGCAATTCTGGCCCCAGCGTTCGAGGCCGATATGGGCGGAGGGTAGGGCGGTGATGGAAGACCTCTGCCAGGCGAAATCGCCTTGGGTTCCGTATGTGCCGAGGACCACGGTGGCGCTACGGTTGCAGTCACCATCACGACCGGATTCATTCTGTCGCGCATACCGGACATCAAAGACTCGGATGGATCGTACGAAGTTGAACTCAGGTCCGCTGATATCGATGTCCGCCCGATCTTGAACGAGCCGGAGGGCCTGGTCGGCGGGAACAAGGTATTCTGGGGCTTCCGGGGTGCGCCAAGCCGCCATAATTGGATCAGCGGTATCGCGCGCTGGAAAGGATTGTCGCGGTCCAGTGCTGTTGTTCAGGAAGAACGCTTCAAAGATGCGGTCCTCACTGTTTGGTGGAGGAGCCGTCTCATAGGACGCGCCCATGGGACAGCGCCAGATTTGAAGCGGAGGTTCCACCGGCCAAGGCGTAATGCGCCGGATGAACTCAGCGCGGGCGCGGGCGCAGGGGACGGAAGCGGGCCAACCGCCAGAAAGACACAAGAGGATCGCGCAATCGATCGGGTATGTCTGCGCGCGGGCGGTAGTCGGCAGCGAAGAACTTGCCACAGTCGAAGCGACTGCGAGCGAGGGGAGGAGCTTCTTGAGTAGATGACGCATGCTGAGGATCCGCTATGACACGGCTCAACATACATACGATAATATACTATCGCAACACAAAGTATTAAGTCGCATAATGAAGTTTATGTTAAGAAATTGTGTACTTCCCCAATGTTGCAACCAAGTAGAAATGTCACCGGGTTGGCAAAGCAGAAGTGTCACCACTGGTAGCGACGTGAGCAAAGCCTGACAGGGCGGAGACCTCAATTATCGGAGCCCTGGCTGGCTTTGCGGTCCGCGTTTCGCTTGCGGTCTGCGAGGGTGTTCCAGCCGTTGTTGCGGCGTCCGTTCTTCCGGTATCCGTTTCTGGCACTTTCCGGGTGCACCTCGGCTCTGGCGGCGGCCTTGTCCTGCTCAGCCTTGATATGGGCGAGGACCGAGCTGAGATGTTTGTAGTCTGTTATCGCGGCGTGCGTGACGCGCTGCTGATGTGGATTGAAGATGGTGCAGGGCAGGGCGATGCCATTGTGCCGAACCTGGATGCGCCCGTCTGGGAATTCGTAGGTGTCGGCGTATGTACCAACCAGACCGCGCGTCAGATCGTTGACCTCCAGCCGGATGCGTTTGTGGTCGTACTTCAGGGTCAGGTCCTTGCTGACATAGCGTTTGTTGCGCAGACAGAAGATCTCGGCCAGCCGATCCGGTGCGGCGTTCAAGGCACGGTGCAGATTGTCCGGACGGGCAGCGGGCTTTGCGAACCTGTCGTTATAGCGCGCCATGAAGCCAGGGAGGAACGCGTTGCCGTCCTCCATGTTGGAGATGCCTGCGATGCGCAGCTCTTTGACCAGGCGGTCCTGTAACGTCCGGTTCGCACGTTCCACGCGGCCCTTGGCCTGGCTGGTATTGGCGCAGAGAATCTCGATCTGCAGCTCTGCCAGAGCACGCCCGAACTGGGTCATGCCGGTCATGTGCTCGCTGGGTTTTGGCACGCGAAAGACCGTGTGCTTGTCGCTGTAGAACGCGACGGGGCGGCCATGCGTCGTTAGATAGCGTTCCAATGCTTCGAAGTAGCTGAAGGTGTTCTCAGACGTGACGAAGCGCAGTTCCATGAGCGTGCTGGTCGCATCGTCAATGAAGACGAGCGGGGTGCAGAGATCGCCCCGATCCTCGAACCAGCGGTGCTCCGAGCCGTCTATCTGAATGAGCTCGCCGAAACACTCTCGGCGAAGTCTGGGTTGATGAAATGTCCGGCGCTGTTTGCGCGAGAGCCAAAGACCGGCACCGGACATCCACTTGCGAACCGTCTCGCGCGAGACTTCAAACCCATGATGCTCGGCCAGCATCTCCGCCGTCAGGGTCGGCCCAAAGTCGGGATAGTTCTCTTTGATCAGCGACAGCGCGTAATCCCGTTTGGCTTTGTGGATACGATTGTTCGGAGGCTTCCCGCGCGCCTTATGTCGGATCCCCGACGCGCCATCCTGACGATAAAGCTTCAACAACCGGAAAACCTGCCGGCGCGTCAGTGCCAGCATGTTTGCTGCATTATCGACGCTCAACCGCCCATCATCGACCTGCGCCAAAACCTCCACGCGCTTCAGCTCGCGCTCGCTCATAACCACCCATCCCATGCACTATCTCCCTTAGTCTAAGAAGGGAGAGTGACATTCCTGAATTGCTCATGGGTGACATTTTAGCTTTGCGGCTACACCCCAAGGAATCCGAAAGTCAATCTTATGTTAATTTATCTTGCCTTTTCGCTGAATACTGAGAACCTGTCATACCTTTGAATTCGAGTTCGTTGAGCATCCCTATCAAACGATTGTACAAAGGAAATCGGACGGCAAGCTGTCTATACGCCGGCCGTCCAACTCGCGTTTGAATGCAGATCTCAAATGCTTAGGCAGCAGCAGCTTTTTTTGCAGATTTGGTTGCATCATTTGCGGCCTTCTGAACGGCAGCAGCAGCCTCATTCGACGCTTCTTTGCCAGCGGCAACAAGCAGTTCAACAGCTTCGGTCTGTGCTTTGCGAGTGATCTCGGCAAAAGCCGTGAGGTTTTTAGTAGCCTGGTCGGCCGCAAAGTTGGCGAAGTCGGTCACCCCCCCCTATAATTGTGAACGGCGGAGCAATACTCGGCCACGGTAGCAGCGCCGCTGTGGTGTCGCGGGCGGCGTAAAAGTCGGCCACTTTTGCCCTTTCGGATTTCGGGAGGGCTTGGGGATATTCACCGTGGACTTGTATTTGAAGGTGCGTCAGGCTCACTTCCAAGATGGCTTGAGCGGGCGCCAGATTGCCCGGGATTTCGGTATCAGCCGGGACTGAAGTGGTCCCAGTATTTTGGACAGGTTTGCAGCGTTTCTAAGGTGTATCGGTTTTAGGTTTCATGCTGCTTTTTGCTCTTCCAAGCCTGCCCAATATGCGTCGTCTGGCGTGAGCCGATCAAGCGCGGAATGTGGCCGCTCGGTATTGTAGAATGCTAACCAATCCTTGATGACGCGTCGGGCCTGGAACCCGTCATTGATTTCTTCGAGATAGATCGCCTCCTGTTTCAGGGAGCGCCACAGCCGCTCGATAAAGATGTTGTCGAGGTAACGACCCCGCCCATCCATCGAGATACGCACGCCTGCATCCGTCAGCGTCGTGATCCAGGCTGATCCGGTGAACTGTGAGCCTTGATCCGTATTGCATATCTCGGGCGGGCCGTATTTGGCGATGGCCTCGTTCAGCGCTTCGACACAGAAGTCCGCGTGCATCGTATTCGATAGCCGCCAGCTTAGCACTTTGCGCGTGGCCCAATCCATGATCGCCACCAAGTAGAGGAAGCCGTTCTTGACCGGCACGAAGGTAATATCTGCGCACCAGACGTGGTTCGGGCGGTCTATTACCATCTTTCTAAGCAAGTACGGATAGACGGGATGCTGCGGATGCGGCTGGCTGGTTCTGGGGCGTTTGTAGATCGCCTCTAGCCCCATCGTCGTCATTAATCGTCTGACGCGATGCCGCCCTACAACTGTGCCCTCTCTTCGTAGATAAGCAGCGATCTGACGACTGCCGAAGAACGGATATTTGGTGAAGACCCGGTCAATCTCTTTCATCATGGCCAGCGTATCCGCGTTGATCCCGACAGACGTGTAATAAAACGCCGAACGCGACAGCCGCACCAGTTTGCACTGCTGGCTAATGCTCAGCTCAGGGTGATCTCGCTCGATCATAGCGCGTTTCTTTGCCGGGCTCATCGCTTCAGCCCTGCGGACAAAAAATCGTTCTCGACCGCCAACCTCCCGATCTTGGCATGCAGTTCTTTGATTTCTGCTTCTGTCGGCCCGCTCTGCTTGCCGCCTGAGAAAACGTCGGCCATCCCGTCGATACCTTGCCGCTTCCATGTGCTGACCTGATTTGGATGCAACTGATGCTTCGCTGCAATCTCCTGCACGGTCTTGTCGCCACGCAGTGCTTCCAAAGCCACCTTGGCCTTAAACTGATCTGTAAAATTCCGGCGCTTCGCCATTTTCGTATCCCTTCATAGGTTTGGGATACACCTTAGCTAACTGTCCAGTTTTCTGGGACCGCTTCAGCTTCTGCATGACGTGCGACGTCCTACAATTTCAGGCTATCTTCAATAGCTCGCCTGCGTCTTCAAAAAAGTGCTTTTGGCAGCCATGTCGCCAGATCCGGCAGTAGCCATATCAACGTGATGCCCACAATCTGCAGACAGATGAACGGTAGCACGCCTGCATATATCTGGCCGGTCGAGATTTCATCCGGGGCCACGCCGCGCAGATAGAACAGCGAAAAGCCGAAGGGCGGCGTCAGGAACGAGGTCTGCAGGTTGATCGCAATCAATACGCCCAGCCAGATCGGATCATGACCCAGTAAGATCAGCGACGGCGTGATCAGCGGCAGCACAATCACCGAGATTTCGACGAAATCCAGAAAGAAGCCCATGATGAAAATCACTATCATGCAAAAGACCAGCGCGCCGTTGGCCCCGCCCGGCATTTCGGCCAGAATGCCCGCCACGCGTTCCTCGCCGCCCAGTCCGATAAAGACAAGGCTGAAGAACCCGGCGGCAATGATCGTTGCAAAGATCATCGAGGTCATGGTCATGGTCGATTTCACCGCCTCTTGCACCATTTGCTTTTGCAGTGCGGCGCGCAAGGCCAGCAGTACCGACAGCCCGCCAACCACCGCAAGCCCGGCATAGAAAATGCCAAGCACATATGCGCCCGAGCTCAGGTCGCTACGCTGAAACCGCACCGGAAAGGCACCCGCCAGAATACCCAGCGCGATCAGGGCAACCGTGCCCAGCAGGATGATGCGTGGGGCGATGCCAATGCGATAGCCGGTCATCAACAGCGCACCGACAGCGCCGACTGATGCGGCCTCGGTCGGGGTGGCGATGCCGCCCAGAATGGCGCCCAGCACGGCGAAGATCAGCAGGACAGGCGGGATCACCGCGCCGACGACCTCGCGCCAGTCGGGTTTGGCGATGTCGAGGGGCGCAGGGGGCATGTCCTGCGGGCGCAGCCATCCGCGCGCCACGATATAGATCAGGTAAAGGCAGACCAGCACCAAGCCGGGGATTACAGCAGCGGCGAAAAACTGGCCGACCGACAGCGCCTCGACCGAAAACTTGCCCTGTTCGTACTGCGCCTGCTGGAACGAGGTGGACATTACGTCCGCCAGAATGATCAGCAGGGTCGAGGGCGGAATAATCTGCCCCAGCGTGCCAGCCGTGCACACGATGCCCGATGCGACCCGCGCGTCATATCCGGCGCGCAGCATGGTGGGCAGGGCAATCATCCCCATCGCCACCACGGTCGCCCCGACAATGCCGGTTGACGCTGCCAGCAACGTGCCGACCAGCACGACCGAAATGCCCAAGCCTCCGCGCAACTGCCCGAACAGCCGGCCCATCGTGTCCAAAAGCCCTTCCGCAATGCGGCTTTTTTCCAGCAAAGCGCCCATCAGTACGAACAGCGGAATGGCGATCAAGACGGGGTTGGTCAGAACGCCAAACACCCGTTGGCCCAACGCGCCCAGCAGGGTGATGTCCATTTGCCCCAGCATCCAGCCCAGATAGGCAAAGATCACGGCAACCCCCGCGATGCTGAACGACACAGGGAACCCAAGAAGGATCGCACCCATGAGGGCTGCGAACATGATAAGGTCGAGATATTCGATCATCAGGTCTCTTTCACGGCCAAAAGGCGGATCAACAGGGCTAGGGATTGCAGCATCACGAGGACACAAAAGGCGGGCATCAGGGATTTCAGCAGGAACACCGCCTCGATCCCGCCCACGGAAATTGGGCCTTCAAGGATCGCCCATGAATTGCGCACCGACGGCCACGACCAGTAAATCAGTGCAATCATCGACGGCATCAGCAGGAACAGATGGCCGAAAATGTCGATCCGGCGGCGTGTCTTTGGCGTTGCCTTGGCATAGAACACGTCCACCCGCACATGCTTGTCGACCAGCAGCGTATAGCCCGCCGCCAGCATGAACAGCGCGGCGTGCATATAAAGAACACTTTCCTGCAACGCGATGGAATTCACGCCGAACGCATAGCGCCCGACAACGATGGTGAACTGCACCAGCATCATGGCCAGCGCCAGCCAGCGCACCACATGGGCGACACCGATGTTTACCTTGTCCAAGGCGTTTGCCAGTTGCTCCATCACCTGCCCCCGATGCGAAAGGTCACGAAGGGCGCAGCCATCGCCGCGCCCTTGTTCGATAGGTCTTAGTACCCCATGACCAGATTACGTGCGTTCATCTGACCGTTGTCAGCATAGACCATGTATTTACCGACCGATGCACGATAGGCCACGAAGCTTTCGGTGATCCGTTTGACCAGCTCGTCATCGTCATTGCGCAGATCGTCGATGACCTCGGCGGCGGCTTTGCCCATGCCGGTGATGACGTCTTCGGGGAACATTTTCACCTGAACGCCGTGCTCGGCCACCATCGCTTGCAGCGACAGGGCGTGCTTGGTGGTGTATTCGGTCCAGACCTGATTATACAGGCTGTCACAGGCCGCTTGCACAACCTGTTTCAGGTCGTCGGGCAGGTCGTTGAACACGTCTGCGTTGACGCCGCATTCCTCGGCCGACGATGGCTCGCCCACGCCGGGCCAGTAATAGTTCTTGGCGACCTGGTAATAGCCAAGCGCGCTGTCGGTCCAGGGGCCGATAAATTCGCCCGCGTCCAAAGCGCCGGTTTGCAGGGCCTGGAACATGTCCGGGCCGCTCATCGTCTCGGCCGCCATGCCCATTTTGGCCGCCATTTCGGACGCCAGACCTGTGGTGCGGAACTTCATGCCTTTCAGGTCTTCGGCCGAGTTCACTTCGTTGCGGAACCAACCGCCCCATTGCGGGCCAGAGTTGCCGCACAGGAAAGGCTTGATGCCAAACCGGCCATACATTTCGTCGTAAAGTGCCTGACCGCCGCCATGCACCATCCAGCCGACTTGCTCGTCCGCGCGCAGACCAAAAGGTTGCGAGCCGAACAACAGGATACCCTTGGATTTCGACCCCCAATAGGCGGGAACAGCGTGATACAGCTCGGCGGTGCCTTCGCTGACCGCGTCAAAGACGCCGCGACCGGGCACAAGCTCTCCGGCAGGGAAAAGTTTGACCTCGATCCGGCCCCCCGACAGGGTCGTGATCCGGTCGGCCAGTTGTTGTGCGGCCACGCCCGGCCCAGGCAGGTTCTTGGGCCACGCGGTGACCATCTTCCACTGGCGCTTGTCCTGCGCGATGGCTGGGGTTGCCAGTGCCGTTGCTGCGGTGCCGATAGCACCCGTGGTCAGAAATGTCCGTCTTTGCATGCGCCTCTCCTCCAATCAGGCAGTTGCGACCTTGGCGTTGGCTGAAGCCATCCCTTGGTCAAATCCGTGCATAAAGCTATTATGTAAATACATAATAGAGTCAATCATTGCGGCGAGAAAACCCGGTCAAGCCAGCAATCCTCGCGCAATGATTGTGCGCTGGATCTCGGATGACCCTTCATAGATGCGGAAAATCCGCAGATCGCGCAGGTAGCGTTCCAGCGGGAAATCGCGGGTATAGCCATAGCCGCCGTGAATTTGCAGCGCCCGGTCGGCAATCCGCCACGCGGCTTCGCTGGCATACAGCTTGGCAAAGGCGGATTCGCTGGAATAGCGCACGCCGGTCCCGCGCAGGGTCGCCGCCTGCATCGCCAGCGCGCGGGCGGCGGCCAGTTCGGTGGCACTGTCGGCCAGAATCCATTGCAGCCCTTGGAAGTCCGCAATCGCATGGCCGCTGACCTGCCGTTCCTTGGCATAGGAAATCGCGGCCTTCAGCGCGGCGTCGGCAATGCCGGTGGCCTGTGCAGCGACTTCGATCCGGCCATTGTCCAGAACCTTCATTGCAGTACGGAACCCCGTGCCTTCGTCGCCCAGACGGTTTTCGTCCGGCACCCAGCAATCAAAGCTGATGCCAAACACATGCCCGCCCTTCAGGCCCATCGTTTTTTCATTGGGCGCGACGGACACGCCGTCGATTTTCTTCGGTTCAACAATAAAAGCGCTGACACCGCGTGCACCGGCGGCGGGGTCGGTCTTGGCGTAGACCACCATGAAATCCGCCGCGCCCGCGTTCGAGATAAAGCACTTGGACCCTTTGATCCGATATCCATCGCCTTCGCGCTTGGCCGTCGTGCGCATATCGGCGGGGTTCGATCCGGCCTGCGGTTCGGTCAGGGCAAACGCGCCCAACGACGTGCCCGCCGCGGCATCGGGCAGAATGCGGGCCTGCAAATCGGCATCCGCCCCCAGAAGCAGCGAATCCGTGGCCAGAAAATGCGCCGTCAGCATGGATGCGGTGGACCCACAGGCGCCCGCGATCGCCTCGACCGCCGCATACAGCGCGGGGCCGGACAGGCCGATCCCGCCGTGGTCTTCCGGCAGGTTCAGACCCAACAGGCCCATGTCCGCCATCGCGTCCAGATGGAGGGTGGAGAACAGCGCCTCTTCGTCGATCTGCGCCGCTTTCGGGGCCAGAACCTCGGTCGAGAACCGTTCGATCTGCGCGACCAGCGCGCGTTCGTCGTCGCTCATGGGATAGGTGGTCATGCGCGTTGCTCCTTGTTCAACAAATTCAGAATATCGCCTGCATCAGCATTCAGGGCCGGGGCCGGCTTGCGCCCGCCGCGCCCTGCGCCGTTAAAATGCACCGGCTGTTCAGGGACGTTCAGAACGCCCAAGTCGGGATGCGTGACCGTGGACGCCAACCCGCGCTCCACTGCTTGAGGCGACGCCCAAGCCTGTGCCACAGATTGGATGGAGGATGCCGGAATACCTGCCGCTGACAGGTGGTGCACCACCTGATCCACCGGCAAGGAACCCGCCCACTGGTCGATATACTCGGCGAGCGCAGGTTCGTTCTCGCGGCGCAAAGGATCGCTGGTAAACCGCGCGTCCTGTACCAGTTCGGGCTGGCCGATTACGTCGCAGAAGGTGGCAAACAGCCGGTCGTTCAGAACCGCCAACGCGAAATGCCCGTCCGCCGCCGGATAGGTGCCAAAGGGCGCGGACAGCGGGTGGCGGTTGCCGGTGCGCACCGGGGTCTCGCCGCCCATCAGGGTGCGGCAGGCCAGAATGGGCATCATCGACACCAACCCGTCAAACAGCGCCACATCCACATGACGCCCCAGCCCGGTGCGGCTGCAGTCAAACAGGGCAACCATTGTGCCCCAAGCGGCGAACAGGCCACCGGCCACGTCGCCCAAAGCCTCGCCCACCATCGTCGGTGCACCGTCGGGTTCGCCGGTGGCGTCCATCAACCCGCTCATCGCCTGCACGATGATGTCATAGGCGGGTTTTTTGGTGTTTGGCCCGGTCTGCCCGAAGCCGGACACTGACACGTAAACCAGATGGGGAAAATCCTTGGCCAGCGCGTCATAGCTCAGCCCCAGCTTCTCCATCACGCCGGGGCGGAAGTTCTCGATCAGCACGTCGCAATCTGCCAGCAACGCCTTGACCGTCGCAATCGCGTCGGGCGATTTCAGGTCCAGCGCAATTGACCGCTTGCCCCGGTTGATTGCCTGAAACAACAGGCTTTCCCCGTCCTTGAACGGGCCGATATGGCGGTAATCGTCGCCGTGGGCGGCTTCGACCTTGATCACATCCGCGCCCAGATCGGCCATCATTGCGGTGCAGTATGGACCCGCCAGAACGCGGGTGAAATCAAGCACGCGCACCCCGCTGAGGGGTTGGGGCGTTTGGCTGTTGGGGGGCTGAGTGGGCATATGATCCTCCGGGTTTGATCGGTTGAGCATAGGCGCGGTCATGATATAAGCAGAAATACAGATTATTGATAGAGTGATAAATGCAAGCTATACCCGTCAGCCTTCGCCAGATCGACTATGTCATTGCCGCCGCGGACACCGGCAGCACCGCCGCCGCCGCGCGGGTGTTGAACGTGTCGCAACCGTCAGTGTCGCTGGCGATTGCCAAGGTCGAGGAACACTTTGGCCGCCCGCTGTTTGCCCGCAGCGCAGGCCAAGGCATTGCCCCCACCGCGTTCGGGCTGCGCAAACTGGGCGCCTTGCGCAGCCTGCGCGCACAGGCGCAATCGGTGCTGGATCACAAAGACAGCGGGGCCGAGGTGCTGAACCTTGGCGTCTTTTCCACCCTTGGCCCACGCTATGCGCCCGCCTTGGTGGGCAGCTTTCAGAAAGTCGCGCCCGACGCCCGGATCGCACTGCACGAAGGCGATCTGGACCGCCTGACGCGCTGGCTGGAAAACGGGCGCATCGACCTCGCATTGATCTATGATTTCGGCCTGCCGTCGTCGCTTAAGATCACACCGCTGGCCGATGTGCGGCCCTTTGGGCTGGTTGCGCGGGCGCACCCTTTGGCGGGGCGCGGGACGGTTGCGATGGCGGATTTGCTGACCGATCCGCTGATCCTGATGAACCTGCCGCACAGCCGCAATTACTTCCTGACGCTGGCGCAGATGAACGGCATCCGGCCGCGCATCGCACATGAAACAAGCTCGGTCGAGATGTTGCGGGCGATGGTTGCAAATCACATGGGTGTGGGGCTGGTTGCCACCGATATTGCGCAGGATACGGCCTGCGACGGTCAACCCGTCACGCGGCTGGAACTGTCAGACCCGCTTGTGCCGCATCGCATCGCGCTGGCCCGTGCGCCGCATCCGCATACCGCGCCACTGGTGGCCGCGTTTCAGGATCATGTGGCAAGCGCCTTCAACCCCTGACACGCTATGTCTGGCCTTTTACGCCTTATGTCTATATCTTTTGAGAAAATCCGCCGGGATCACCCGGAACCGCACGGTCGAAAGGCACAGCATGTCCATAACCTATCGCGAGGTGAAAGCCGATATCCTGCGCCAGATCACACAAGGCGAACTTGCCCCCGGCAGCTCGATGCCGAACGAGGTTGATCTGGCCGCAAGCTATGGCTGCGCGCGGGCGACTGTCAATCGGGCAATGCGCGAATTGGCGGATGACGGCATCATCGAACGCCGCCGCAAAGCTGGCACGCGGGTCAGGCTGAACCCGATCCGGCAGGTGCGGCTGAACATTCCGATCGTCGGGCAAGAGATCGAGGAACTGGGCGCGGCCTATCGCTATGCGTTGGTGCACGGTCAGGCCGAACCCGCCCCGAACTGGCTGCGCGCGCGTATGGCGTTGAAGCGTGACGACCGGGTGTTGCATCTGACCTGCATGCACTATGCCGATGGCGCGCCGTATCAGCACGAGGATCGCTGGATCAATCTAGGCGCTTTGCCCGAGGCTGAACAGCATGATTTCTCGGATATCGGTCCCAACGAATGGCTGGTGTCGACCGTGCCGTTTACCGAGGCGCAGATCAGCTTTCACGCCGTTCAAGCCGACGCCACTATCGCGGATTATCTCGACTGCACCGAAGGCGATGCCCTGTTCCAGGCCGAGCGCATGACGTGGCTTGAGGGGCAGACGATCACTTTTGTGCAATTGACCTATCGCCGCGGCCACCGTTTGACGATGCAATACTGACCGCGCGTGAAAAAGCCTGCGCGGAGTGCTCCGCACAGGCCATTGGTTACTTGCCCCAAGATGGGTAAACGCCCTGAATCAAAGGATTGCCGGCAGGTTCAAACCATTCTCGCGGGCACAGTCTTTGGCGTCGTCATAGCCCGCATCGGCGTGGCGCATGACGCCCGTGGCCGGGTCGTTCCACAAGACACGCTCGATCCGGCGGTCTGCATCTTCAGTGCCGTCACAGCAGATCACCATGCCGGAGTGTTGACTGAAACCCATGCCGACGCCGCCACCATGGTGCAGTGAAACCCAGGTTGCGCCAGATGCGGTATTGAGCAGCGCGTTCAGTAGCGGCCAGTCCGACACCGCATCCGAGCCATCCAGCATCGCCTCGGTTTCGCGATTGGGCGATGCGACTGAGCCTGAGTCCAGATGGTCGCGTCCGATTACGATCGGGGCTTTCAATTCGCCATTGCGCACCATTTCGTTGAACGCCAGGCCCAGCTTGTGACGCACGCCCAGACCTACCCAGCAAATCCGCGCGGGCAGCCCCTGAAACGCGATCCGCTCGCGCGCCATATCCAGCCAGTTGTGCAGGTGGCTGTCCTCGGCCAGGATTTCCTTCACCTTGGCGTCGGTCTTGTAGATGTCTTCCGGGTCGCCCGACAGGGCCGCCCAACGGAACGGACCGATGCCACGGCAGAACAGCGGGCGGATATAGGCGGGCACGAAGCCGGGGAAGTCGAATGCATTGTCCAGCCCCTCTTCCAGCGCCATCTGGCGGATGTTGTTGCCGTAATCGACGGTCGGAATACCGGCGGCATGGAAATCAACCATCGCCTTGACCTGCACCATCATCGAGGCACGCGCGGCCTTTTCAACAGCTTTTGGGTCGCTTTCGCGCTTTTCGCGCCATTGGGCCATCGTCCAACCCTGCGGCAGATAGCCGTTTACGGGATCATGGGCACTGGTCTGGTCGGTGACGATATCAGGGCGGATGCCGCGCTTGATCAACTCGGGATACACATCGGCGGCGTTGCCCAGAAGCGCGACCGATTTGGCCTCACCGGCAGCGGTCCAGCGTTCGATCATCGCAAGCGCCTCGTCCAGACTGTCGGTCTTTTCGTCCACGTAGCGGGTGCGGAGGCGGAAGTCGATGCTGTCGGGGTTGCATTCGACCGCCAGACAGCAGGCCCCGGCCATCACAGCCGCCAGCGGTTGCGCCCCGCCCATGCCACCCAGACCGCCGGTCAGGATCCACTTGCCCTTCAGGTCGCCACCGTAATGCTGACGCCCCGCTTCGACAAAGGTCTCATAGGTGCCCTGCACGATACCTTGCGAGCCGATATAGATCCAGGAACCCGCTGTCATCTGGCCATACATCGCCAGACCCTTCTTATCCAGCTCGTTAAAATGATCCCACGTCGCCCAATGCGGCACGAGGTTTGAGTTGGCGATCAGAACGCGCGGCGCATCCTTGTGCGTCGGGAACACCCCGACAGGCTTGCCTGATTGCACCAGAAGGGTCTGGTCTTCTTCCAGGTCCCGCAAGGTGGCGACGATCTTGTCGAAATCGTCCCATGTGCGCGCGGCGCGCCCAATGCCGCCATACACAACCAGCTCATGCGGGTTTTCGGCCACGTCGGGGTGCAGGTTGTTCATCAACATCCGCAGGGGCGCTTCGGTGGTCCAGTGCTTGGCCGTCATTTCGGTGCCGGTTGCGGGATAGATGTCGCGGGTGTTCTTGCGCGGATCGCTCATGATGTTCCTTTCAGATCAGGTGCCAGATCGGCCAGAGTTGTCAGAATGGTTTTCAAATACCCGCGCAGCCGCGCGGATTTTTCGGTGTCATAGGTCCAGGGCGCAGCCTCGTCCTTCAGATAGGTGCTTTGTGCCAGCTCCATCTGAATTGCGTGCAGCCCGTCCGCCGGTCGTCCGTAATGGCGTGTTGTCCAGCCGCCCTTGAAGCGGCCGTTGGTGACGCTGGAATAGCCCTCTGCCATCTCGCACAGGTTCTGAACAGCGGCTTCGATCTCTGGGGCGCAAGTGGTGCCCAGATTGGTGCCAATGTTGAAATCGGGGAGCGTGCCGTCGAACAGAAACGGGATGTGCGACCGGATCGAGTGGCAATCATACAGGATCGCAACCCCGTGCAGGTCACGCACCCGCTCAAGCTCGGCCTCAAGGGCTTCGTGATAGGGCGCATGGAAGGCTTGGCGACGGGCCTCGACCTCATCCTCGGTGGGGGGTGTGTTCCAGATATCCTGCCCGTCGAAATCGGTCAGCGGCACCAGCCCGGTGGTGTTCTGACCGGGATAGAGCGATACGCCCGATGGGTCGCGGTTGGCGTCGATCACGTAACGATGGAAGGTTGCGCGGACCGTGGTCGCGCCGGGCAGCAGCCCGTCATAAAGCGTGTGGATGTGCCAATCCGTGTCGTCCAGCCCCTGCCCCCGCGCGTTCAGCCGCGCCTTGATGTCGGCGGGCACGTGGGTGCCAGTATGGGGCAGGCCCAGCACGATGGGGCTGTCGCCCCGGTGGATTTCAACGGGGGTCATGGGTGAAGCTCCGGCATGTGGGTGTTTGTGGCGGCCACAATCGCGTTGGATGCGATCAGCGCTGCCGCTTTTTCCAAGTCAGGCGCAAGGTAACGGTCGTCGCCCAGCGTTTCGACCTGTTCGCGCACGGCGGCGATCACGGATGCCAGCGGCGCACTTGTCTCCAGCGGGGCGCGGAATTCGACACCCTGCGCGGCGCACAGAAGCTCGACGCCAAGGATACGTTCCAGATTGGCGACCATGCGCGACAGGCGCACCGCGCCGTGGGCGGCCATGCTGACGTGATCTTCCTGATTGGCCGAGGTGGGCGTTGAATCCGTCACGCAGGGGTTGGCCAGATGCTTGTTTTCGCTCATCAACGCGGCGGTGGTCACTTCGGCAATCATATAGCCCGAGTTCAGCCCCGGATTGGGCGTCAGGAACGGCGGCAGATCGTGGCTGAGCACCGGATCCACGATCAGGGCAATCCGGCGCTGCGCAATCGCGCCGATCTCGGCAATTGCCAGCGCGATCATGTCAGCGGCAAAGCCCACGGGTTCGGCGTGGAAGTTCCCGCCCGAGACAATCAGCCCGGCTTCGCTCAGCACCAGCGGGTTATCGGTGGCGGCGTTCGCCTCGATCTCTAACGTGCGCGCCGCCATGCGCAGCATGTCCATCGCAGCCCCCGTCACCTGCGGCTGGCAGCGGATGCAATAGGGGTCTTGCACGCGCGTATCGCCTTCGCGGTGGCTTTCGCGAATGACCGAGCCATCCAGAAGCGCGCGCATGGTCGCGGCGGCTTCGATCTGGCCTGCATGGCCGCGTAAGCTGTGAATTTCGGGTTGCAACGGCGCGGTCGATCCCATGATCGCGTCCGTGGACATGGCCGATGTGACCAAAGCCGAGCACATCGCCCGCCACGCGCCAAACAGGCCGATCAGGGCATAGGCGGTGGTGAATTGCGTGCCGTTGATCAGGGCCAACCCCTCTTTCGCTCCCAGCACGATGGGGGTCAGGCCTGCGCGGCGCAACGCCTCGGCCCCCGGCAGAACCTTGCCTTCGAACGTCGCTTCGCCGTGGCCGATCATTGCCGCTGCCATATGCGCCAGCGGGGCCAGATCGCCGGACGCGCCGACCGATCCCTGCACCGGGATCACCGGCGTGACGCCCTGCGCCAGCATCCCTTCCAGCAGTTCGACCAGCTCCATCCGCACGCCGGACGCACCGCGCCCCAGCGACAGCAGTTTCAGCGCCATCATCAGGCGGGCGTGGGGTTCGGGGATCGCCTCGCCCACGCCGCAGCAATGGGACAGGATCAGGTTGCGTTGCAGGGTGGCAGTGTCGGACGGGTCAATCTTGACCGAGGCCAGTTTGCCAAAGCCGGTGTTCACGCCGTAAACCGCGTCCGTCCCATTGGCCGCGTCAGCAATCTGTGCCTGCGCCGCACGGATGCCGTCATGGCAGGCCGGATCAAGGCGCACGGCAAGCCCGTCGCGCCAGATCATTTCCAGATCGGCCAGAGTGGTGGCGCCGGGTGTCAGGGTCAGTGTGGTCATGCGATTTCTCCGGTGATACGAAACGCCAACGGATTGAAGCCGGTGCGATAAGACAGTTCTGCCGGTTCGGCGATGTCCCAAACGGCTAGATCAGCCACCTGACCGGGCGCAATCGTGCCCAGATCCGTCAGCCCCAGCGCGGCGGCGGCGTGTTGCGTGACGCCGCGCAGCGCTTCTTCTGGTGTCATGCGAAACAGGGTGCAGCCCATGTTCATCGTCAGCAGGATCGAGTTCAGCGGAGAGGTGCCGGGATTCAAATCCGTCGCGAGCGCAATCGGCACCCCATGCTTGCGCAGAAGGTCAAGCGGGGGCTGCTGGGTTTCACGCAGGGTGTAGAACGCACCGGGCAGGATCACGGCCACGGTGCCAGCGTCCGCCATCGCGCGCACGCCGGGTTCGTCCAGATACTCGATATGGTCCGCCGACAACGCGCCATAGCTTGCCGCCAATTTCGCGCCGCCCAAATTGGACAGTTGTTCGGCGTGCAGTTTCACCGGCACGCCAAGGTCGCGGGCCACGTCAAACACGCGGGCGATCTGGGCGGGCTGAAAGGCGATGCCTTCGCAGAACCCGTCCACCGCATCCACCAGCCCTTCGGCGTGGGCGGCGCGCAGGGCGGGGATGCAGACCTCGTCAATATAGTCATCGTCACGACCGGCATATTCGGCGGGCGTGGCGTGGGCGCCAAGGAAGGTGGTCTTGACGCGGATGGGGCGCTGGTCGGCAATCATCCGTGCGACACGCAGCATCCGAAGCTCGGTCTCCGTGTCCAGACCATAGCCCGATTTGATTTCGATGGTCGTCACGCCTTCGGCGATCAGCACGTCAACGCGGCGCAAGGCCTGCGCCAGCAACTCGTCCTCGCTGGCCGCGCGGGTGGCCGTGACGGTCGACACGATGCCACCCCCGGCGCGCGCGACTTCTTCATAGCTGGCCCCGTTCAGGCGCATTTCGAATTCGACCGCGCGGTCGCCGCCATGCACGATATGGGTGTGACAGTCGATCAGGCCGGGTGTCACCACGCGCCCGCCCAGCGACCGTTGATCCAGTCCGGCAAAATCTGCTGGCACGTCTGTCTGAGGCCCGACCCAAGCGATTTTGCCATCCTGAATGGCGATCGCTGCGTCGCGGATCATCCCATAGGGCGCATCGCCATGCGCCATGGTTGCTACGTGCAGATCGGTCAAAAGCTGGAGCATCGCCGTCATAAGATCGGTCCTTTTCGCGAAGTTTCGCCTTTTCTGGTATAATTTTATGTGCAATATGTCTATACATAAAATGAAATACACAGGATAAAGACCATGATCCACGCCCGTCAGGCCTTGCTCGCGTCCGGTTGGGCGCAGGATGTTCGCATCACCCTTAAAGATGGCCGCATTGATCAGATCGCGCCCAATACGGCTGCCCAGACGGGGGACGTGCGCGTTGATACGCTGCTGCCCGCCTTGGGCAACCTGCACTCGCACACGTTCCAGCGCGCGATGGCGGGCATGACCGAGCTGCGCAAGGCCGGGCGCGACAGTTTCTGGACATGGCGCAAGCTGATGTATCGCTTCATGGACCGCCTGACCCCGGAGCAGATCGAGGCCATCGCCGCGCTTGTTTTCGTCGAAATGCAGGAGGCCGGGTATGCCAGCGTGGGCGAGTTTCACTATGTCCACCACCAGCGCGGCGGCGCGCCCTATGATGCGCTGGCCGAATTGTCGCTGCGGGTGATGGCGGCGGCGGGCGAGACCGGCATCGGGCTGACCCATCTGCCGGTGCTGTATACCTATGGCGGGGCGGGCAAGGTGGCGCTGGCCGAAGGGCAGATGCGCTTTGGCAATGATGTCGACCGCTTTGCCGATCTGGTGCAAGGGGCGCGTGCGGGGCTTTCCGCCCTGCCCGATGACGCCCGCGTGGGCATCGCGCCGCATTCGTTGCGCGCCACATCCCCCGACGATCTGGCCCGTGCGCTGGCGGATCATCAGGGCGGGCCGGTGCATATCCACATTTCGGAACAGCCCAAGGAAGTCGAGGACATCCAGAATTGGCTGGGCGCATGTCCTGTCGAGTGGCTTTTGGCCAATGCCCCCGTCGACGCGGGCTGGTGCCTGATCCACGCCACCCACATGACCGAGGGCGAGACCCGCGCGATGGCAGCCTCCGGCGCGGTCGCGGGCCTGTGCCCCATTACAGAAGCGAACCTTGGCGATGGCCCCTTCAACGGCCCCACCTTCCTTGAGGCTGGCGGCGCGTTCGGCGTCGGGTCGGACAGCAACGTCAATATCTCGCTGACTGAAGAACTGCGCACGCTGGAATATTCCCAACGTCTGCGCGACGTGGCACGCAACGTGATGGTAGTCGGCGAAGGCTCGGTCGGGGCAACGCTTTACACAGGTGCGGCCCGCGGCGGCGCGCAGGCTTTGGGCCGCAACGCGGGCGAGATTGCGCCGGGGCGTCTGGCAGATTTGGTCGCCATCGACAGCACTGACCCCACATTGTGCGCCCTGACACCTGACCAGATCCTTGACGGTCTGTGTTTCGCGGCGAAAGACACCGTCATCACTGACCTGTGGTCTGCCGGGCGGCACAATGTGACTGGCGGGCGGCACATCGCGCGCGACGCGGTGGTCGCGCGGTATCGCAGTGCGGTCGCGGACCTGCTCGCCTCGCTTTAGTCTTTAGGGCGCAGGGTGATGGTCAGTGCGACCGCATCCTGCGCCAGATCGAAACGCAACGGCGCGTCGGTGCGGATCGCCGTGTCGCCCACGTCCAAAGCCTTGCCTTCCACCGACGCGGTGCCCGCGATCACATGCAGCACACAGGTCTGCCCGGCTTGCCCGACCTTATACGTGCCAGCATCGCGCAGGGTCTGCGCATCGCCTTCGCACCGCGCGGTGTCGAACATCAGGTTGAAATCACGGATCGGGCCTTGGGTCAGCGTGGCCGTGACGGGTGCCCCTCCGTCGAACCGCACGGGCTGCGCATAACCCGCCTGCAGATCGCCATCCGGCCCATGCAGCACCATGCCATCGCCCTGAATGACCGTCAGGATACGCGTCAGGCCCGGAAAGATGGAAAAAGCCCCGTCGCCATCCACATCCGCCATGCTCAGCCGCCACAAAGTGCCCGTTTTATCCTGTTCTTTGGCGATATTGCGTGTGATCCCGCCACCGTTTTTCCAAGGTGTTTCCACCAAGTCGCATTGTCGAAAAATCATGATCTCTCTACGCAAAACTCGCTTAAGCGCCTCATTTTTAATACTCTCACGCCGACAGAACCACTTCACGACGAGTCCCATTTTACTATTGAGGACGCTCTTGATCCTCACCAAGCGAATCCCACTCCGTCTGCAAGCTTCAGGGAAATATCGGTTGGACGCAAGAAAGACACAGCCATTGACTGGAGGCCAATACCATCGACGTTAAGCCGGCAAACGATTGGCGACGTCAGCCTTTGCGTTTCTGATCATCTAGGGTCAGGATGCATTGATTTCGGTCGCACTGCGTGATTCACGGCTCCGAAAAGGAGCGGCGACATGAGTGATATTTTCTGGCTGACCGACGAGCAGATGGCCAAGCTGGCACCTTTCTTCCCGAAGTCTCACGGCAAGCCAAGGGTCGATGACAGACGGGTCTTGAGCGGGATTATCTTCATCAACCGCAATGGCTTGCGCTGGCGCGACGCGCCCGAAGTCTACGGACCCCACAAGACGCTATACAGCCGCTGGAAGCGTTGGAGTGAAAAGGGCATCTTCGCCAAGATGATGGCTGGGCTGGCGGCGGGACACGGCGAGCAGATGACCGTGATGATCGACGCGACATATCTCAAGGCTCACCGAACGGCGACCAGCATGGCCGCCAAAAAGGGGGGCGTGGTCGCCTGATTGGTCGGACCAAAGGCGGCATGAACACCAAGCTGCACGCGATCTGTGACAGTCAGGGGCGACCGATCTACCTGTTCGTTACCGCCGGACAGGTAAGCGATTACATCGGCGCACGGGCCCTGATGAGCGGCCTGCCAAACGTCAAATGGCTGCTCGGGGATCGCGGCTATGATGTTGACTGGTTCAGAGAAGCGTTGCAGGACAAGGGGATACGCGCCTGTATCCCTGGCCGGAAGAAACGCAAGACACCGGTCAAGTACGACAAGCGCCGATACAAGCGGCGCAACCGCATCGAGATCATGTTCGGCAGGCTCAAGGACTGGCGGCCGGTGGCGACACGCTATGACCGCTGCCCAAAAGTCTTTCTCTCTGCCATCGCTCTCGCTGCTCTCGTAATCTACTGGTTATGAATCCTGACCCTAAAGCCAGGCTGACGCGGCACGCCGAAAAGTGCGTTTGCACACCGGGAGGATAGGAAGGCAAACCTGTTCCCTCATGCAGGCGCTTCACACAGAGCGTTCAGCTCGCTGCACGCCACATCCGGTACCGCCCTTCCCCCGTAACTTCTCGGATTAAGCCTCGCTTTTCCATCCAGTTGAGGTTGCGCTGAACGGCGGCACGGCTTGCGCCGGTCAGGGTCTCGGCCATCGGTGCGGAGACAAGTGGCCATTCGGTCAGTGCCGTGCACAAGGACGGGGGCGTGCGGCCCGAGAGCGCGCTAATCTCGTCTTCCGCCCGCGTCGCCCACGTTTCGATATCGTCGAGGTGCCGCATCGCTGTCAGGAATCCCGCCTCCATCCCGTCTAGCCACCGTATCAGACGGTCAGTGGGTGGGCCGCCGGCACGCAGCCCCCCTGCTCCGCCCATGGCCACAGGCGCGAATGCCGCTCCCCTGCACTCACTGGCCGCGATCCGCGCAGCAGTGACAGCTGCTTCCACTCGGTCACCGTGTTGTCCGAGACCCGCCAGGCCCCAAAGATGAAAGCCCATGCAAGCACGCGTGATCGGGTGGAGCTCGGCCGCGGCTGCCATTACGTCCAGCCATCCGCCCGCGCGATCTTCGAAACGCTCGGCACTGCCTTCGATGTTCTTGGGATCACGGCGATCCAGAAAGGCTGCTAGGTCTATCTCTGGCCCGGGACCGCCTGTCAGGCGCCGGACAGCCCATCCAATCCGTGTCAAGGCATTTGGGTCATCCTGTGACCCCGATAGTCGCATCGACATCCAAAGCGCCAGACGATCAGAACTCACCCGATCCCCTGCGAACCAGCTAAGGTCCGCTGCCTCGATAAGAGCGAGGCGATGCCGCCAGCCTTCCGGGCCACGCAGCAGCCTGTCATCCAGAGCACCCAGGCGTCCAGCCACTCTTGCCAGTCGCGCAGCGTGAACGCCTTCTGCCTTTGCCCAGTCTTCGATGACGGCAGAGTCCGGCGGTTCTGCACGCGGCCCGGCAGGCAAATCATCTGGTTCTTCTTCGAATGGTCCCGGCAGAAACCAGAGATCCTCTTCGTGAGCCTCTTCATCCTCCTCGATGGTGAGGAGGGGATCATCGAAATCATCAGTCAAAGCGGATGCTTGGGTCTTCATATGTGCAAAATACTGTTCTTTTGCACATTACCCAAGTGATTTTGTGGCGGTTGCCTTCGCTCTTTATATAGTATGCGCGCGCGACTGCCGGTGAAACCTCTCCGATCGCGCTCAGCGCAAGGAAACCAAGGTTTTTTGGACGAGCGCGACGAGAGAGCACCTACTTGCATTCGTTTACAAACGGTCGTTTAGTAGCGTTACATTAAATTGCAAACGGCCCGTTTTCATGTCCCTGATAGGCTATGCCCGCGTTTCCACAGAGGATCAGACCCCCCTGCCCCAGTCCGAGGCGCTGCAATCGGCGGGCTGTGCCGAGATCTTTGAAGAGCACGCCTCAGGCGGCAGTCGCGCGCGTCCTGTGCTCGCGCGGGTGCTCGAACGCGTTCAGAGCGGCGACACGCTTGTCGTCGTGCGGATCGACCGGCTTGCGCGGTCTCTGTCGCACTTGCTGGAGGTGATCGAATGGCTGGAGGCCAAGGGAGCTTTCTTCCGCTCGCTGCAGGACCCGATCGACACGGCATCGCCACAAGGCAAGTTCACGCTGCAGGTTCTAGGCGCTGCGGCCGAGTTCGAGCGCGCTCTGATCCGCGAACGCACAAAGGCCGGGCTTGCCTCTGCGCGCGCCAAAGGGCGCGTTGGTGGCAATCCTGGGCTACGCGCCAAGGATCCCGCTGCGATGCGCAAGGTGCGGCTGGCGCGACACGACGGCTACATGGAGCGCCTCAACGAGACCGCGCAGGATTGGGTGCCCCATGTGCGCCGCTTGCGGCCGGATATGGCCTGGGAAGACCTGCTGCGGATCATCAATGGCCCCCTGCCCCCAGATCGGCGCTGGACCCAAAGCCGCCTGCTCCGCGCGGTGAAAGCATATGTGCGGGACGGCTTCCTGCCTAATGAAGTGCTTGGCCGCGCCGGACGCCGCGAAACCGACGATCGCCTGCCGGCGATTGTTGCAGCGATCAAGGGCGCGGACCCCAACATCACGCTCCAGACGATCTGTGACAGGCTGGAATCCATGCGCGAACGCACACCACGTGGGCGTACAAGCTGGCAGCCCTCGTCAGTAAGGATGCTGCTGGAACGCGCAGAGAAGTTGGGCTTGCTGAAGTCCGCGCAATAAACACAACCTTGCAAATCTTCCAACTCATGGAACGATTGCAAGGTTGCAGCCCATTTTCTGGTCAGTTGAATGGATTCACGACGCGTAACTGATCTTCGACCAGCAATCCGTCGTGCATATCTTCGCTCCACAAAGTCGTGCATCCAGCAATAAGAGCGGCCGATACAATCATCGCGTCATAGACCGAAAGCTGGTATTTCTCTGCCAAAGATCGGCCCACAAGATGGGTTTGCACAGACAGGTCGTCGACTGGACACAAGGATTGGACCCCTGCGAGAAAAGCGCCGGTCTCCTCCCAACTGAGACCGGCTTTCCTCCGGCAATTGACCATCGCTTCGTTCAGGACCTGCACACTGATCCGCGGCCCCTGCCCCAGGATGTCTTCCGCCCGATCCGCTTTTGGGCCGTCGTCAAGAAGGTAAAGGACGACATTTGTATCCGCGAATTCAGCGCTCATGCGCAGCGTCGCGGCTCAGGCGTGCGTCCTTGGATAGCTTTCCGCGAAACCGTCTTAGCCCTTGCAGGACTTCATCGGCGCGAGGTTGGCGCTGGACGAGCAAAGTACCGTCGTCCTTTATCAGATCGATTTGGTCACCCTCCTTGAGGCCAAGTTCGCGCACAAGATCGGCAGGCAGCCGGACCGCGAGCGAATTCCCCCATTTTGCAACTTGCATGTTGTTGTTCCTCCAGGTGGATATACGATCCTATATGTATATCATCCTGCCGCAATTGCCAAGATCAGCATGCGACGACGACGGCGAACGGGCTTGTGTTTCGACAGTGAGCTCACACAAGATGTGGAAAAAACTTGCGCGAATCCGACTCTTACGGCAATAGTCACGGAAACGAGGCAAAAAACGTCAATAACCGTGAACACGCCGAAGATGCGTAGCGCGGATCGAGAGGGCAGATGAACAAGACTTTCGTGCATCAGGACCTGAATGCGGTCATCCGCCAGCACTCCGAGTGGCTGGCCAACCAGTTGCATTCGCAACGCGAGAGCCTGTTTCCCCCTGACGCCACAAAGGAAATGCGCAAATTCACCTCCGGCGAGGCGGCAGCGCTTCTTGGTGTGAACGACTCATACCTGCGCAAAATCAACCTTGATGGCAAGGGCCCTTCGCCTGAACTGACGGCCGGTAATCGTCGCCTGTATTCCGCGCAGGACATTCAGGCCCTGCGTTTCCTGCTGGAAAAGACCGCGCGCAAGCCTGGAGACTATATCCCCGGACGGCGTGACGGCGATCACCTGCAAGTCATCGGTGTGATGAACTTCAAGGGTGGCTCGGGCAAAACGACGACTTCGGCACACCTTGCACAACGGCTGGCCTTGCGCGGTTATCGCGTCCTGGGCATTGATCTTGATCCGCAGGCCTCATTCACGGCGTTACATGGCGTACAGCCCGAATTCGATCTGACAGATGGCGGCACGCTGTATGACGCGATCCGCTATGACGACCCAGAGCCGATCCGCGCTGTCATCCGCAAGACCTATATCCCGAACCTCGACCTGATCCCGGGCAATCTGGAACTGATGGAGTTCGAACACGAAACGCCGCGTGCTCTTTCACAAGGCAACGCAGGCCTGTTCTTTTTCCGCGTGAAAGAGGCGTTGGCGCAGGTTGACGGCGATTACGACGTTGTGGTCATCGACTGCCCGCCGCAACTGGGCTTTCTCACCATGTCCGCACTCTCTGCCGCCACCGGCGTGCTGGTCACAATTCATCCGGAAATGCTCGACGTGATGTCGATGTCGCAATTTCTGCGCATGACGGCTGATCTGATGGACGTGATCGCCGAAAGCGGTGCGGACATGTCCCACGACTGGATGCGCTATGCGCTGACACGCTATGAACCTCAGGATGCACCACAAAACCGGATCGTCGCCTTTCTGCGCACCATGTATGGCGATGCGGTGCTCAACTCACCAATGCTCAAATCCACGGCTATCTCCGATGCAGGTCTGACAAAGCAAACCCTATACGAAGTCGAGCGGAGCGCCTTTACCCGCACGACCTATGATCGCGCGCTTGAAAGCCTGAACGCGCTGAACGACGAAGTCGCTGATCTTATTCAGAAAACGTGGGGGCGGTCATGACGAGTGGCAAGAAAAAACGGATGTCGATGCTCGATAATCTCGCGGCAGCCGGTGGCCCGGCCCCTACCCCTCAGGCTGGCGCCGTAACCCCTATGATGACGTCCAACCGCGCCCTGCGCTCGGCCCGCGATGCGGTCGATTCACATCACGTCTGGGAACTCGACCCGGCCAGTATCGTCGACGACCGAATGGCCGACCGGCTTGATCCGGCGGATGTGCATGATCTGCGCGCCGCAATCGAGGCGAATGGTCAGACCGTACCAATTCTTGTGCGCCGGCACCCGTCAGAGACGGACCGCTATCTGCTCGTCTATGGTCGCCGCCGGCTCGAGGCGATCCGCCAGTCCGACAAGGTCGCCAAGGTGCGCGCACTGGTCGCCAATCTGGATGATGACAGCGCCCTGCGTGCGCAGATTTCCGAAAACATGGCGCGCCGCGATTTATCCTTCATTGAAAAGGCGATTTTTGCGCAAGAACTCGTATCGTCGGGCTTTGGAAATCAATCACAGGTTGCAGAAATTCTGACTGTGACCAAATCTTCGGTGTCCATGGCCATCGCGATCGCCGACATGGTCGGTACAGACCTCATCCGCGCCATCGGTGCTGCATACGGCATCGGCCGACCCCGGTGGGAGGCCATGGGCCGTGCCATCGCGGACAAGGGCCTGGATCGGGGCAGCCTGATCCGCCTTGCTGAGGAAACCCATGGCAAGGCCGATGTGGCCATGGTGATTGATGCCGCACCTGCGACCGACGACCCCTCTGTGCAGGCGTTCGAGGCCGTGTCGAAGGTTGTCACAAGGTTAGTCAAACCGGCCAAGGCCCCCTCCCCTTCTGCTGCATCCAGTCAGCCTCTCAGGATTGGGGGCAAACGTGGCGGCACGCTCAAACGCACCGCCAAAGGGATCTCGATCGAGTTGCAGAATAGTAAGTTTGCCGACTGGGTAGAGTCTGAAGCCGATGATTTGATTGAAGAACTTCACGAACGCTGGAAGCAGCGTTCAGAAGACTGAGGAAGAGCAGAAACCAAAAACAGGAGGCACGAAAAAGCCAAAGAAAAGGTCCCGCAAAGCGACCGCCCTACGAGACCCTGACTTGTTCTTAGCACTCTCAAGTTAGTCTCGGACGCCGTTTTTCGCAAGTCTTAAGTGATTCGCGGACACTGATTTCTTTGTCTTCGTGAATGTAAAATGGACTACACCCCCGTAACGCCTTTCAGGCGACCCATAAATGCTGCCATTCTGCACTATCAGGCAGCGGCGCAACAGGACCTCCCGCCTTCCGGCGTCAACAAATGGGAAGCACTTCGCGAACTCGCCGCTGCCCGTATCGCCTTCGGCTTGTCCGACCGTGATTTGAGCGTGCTTCAGGCATTGGTCAGTTTCCATCAGGCCACGATTGTTGGCGGGAACCATAGTGAAACTGTCGTGCATCCGTCCAACAAGGCTATTTGTGAGCGCCTGAACGGCATGCCCTGCTCGACCATGCGGCGGCATCTGGCGAACCTGGTGCAAACCGGTTTCGTTGTGCGTCGCGACAGTCCCAATGGCAAGCGTTACGCGCGCCGGTATGGCGATGAAAAGATCGCTTTCGGCTTCGATCTGGCCCCCCTCGCCCAACGCTTCGTCGAAGTGTGCGAAGCCGCAGAGGCTGTCCGTGCTGCGGAGGAGCGCTACAAGCGGCTTAGATCCACTGTAAGCCTCATGCGCCGTGATCTAGCGGGTCTCGTCGACTACGGCCGTTCTCTGCGCCCTGACCTCGCGATCTGGGACCAGGCGTCCGACCTCTGCGTCCTGACGGCGCGCGACCTTCGCCGCAAACTCGACCTTGCCGAGTTGCAGCAGATCGAAACTGCGTTGTCCGAAGCTCTGAACGCTACAAGGGACCTGCTGGAGCCAGTGCAAGCAGAAGATATGAGCACCAATGAAGCCACAAATGGGCAGCACTATCAGAATTCAAATAAAGACTCTTATGATTTTGAACCACGCTTAAGAAAAGCGCAGGGCGACGGCAGCGTCTCCGATCCCACAACATCACTGGTTGCAGTGGATGGGACTGATGAGCCTGTCCCGATCGACAACAATCTCCCTAGGATCCCCCTCAGTCTCGTCTTGGCCGCATGCTCTGAGTACCAGACATATGCTGAACGACCCGTGCGCCATTGGCATGATCTGGTAAGGGTTGCGGATGTAATAAGACCAATGATGGGCGTCTCTCCTTCAGCGTGGGATGAGGCCAAACAGCATATGGGCCCGGAAGAGGCATCGGTTGTCATCTTGGCAATGCTGGAACGCTTTGGCGACATCCGTTCACCTGGTGGGTATTTGCGGTCGCTGTCTGCGAAGGCTGCGCTCGGTGAATTCTCTTGTGGCCCCATGATCATGGCCCTTATGAGAAAGGACGCTGCATGAAAAGTTCACAGTTGTGAACTACGTCTTGTTTCGTCGCGCAGAAGACAAGTTCACAGCTGTGAACTCATTGTTTATGGGATCCGTCCAATTTCTCCCTGGCCATGCTTATCTGTGGAGAGCGAGAACTAACGAAAATCAAACAGTCAGGTCACCATCTCCAAAGAGGTTCGGAAAGAGCCGCTCTCGATAATCCAATGGAAACGCCAAACGAACAGGCGTCTTCGGCGAGACGGAAGTCAGGTATCCGGCGGCGGTCAGTTTACTCAGCGTGTTGCGAGCCGTACGCTCGGACGTCTTGAGCACAATCTTTGCGTCGCCTCGTTCCAGTGCGCCATGCCGAAGAACCGCCGAAATCAGTTCCGGCGCTCGCTTGTCATCGATGGTATCTGCAACGAGACGACGATACCGTTGGTCCAATCCGCCAAGATCGAACAATCTTGCTGAGAAGCTGATCTGGTCGAGCGTCACCTTTAGGAACCATTCACTAAACGTCTTCAGTGCCGCTTCTGACAGGTTCCCCCGTCCGTCGCGGTCTCCGCGACGTGGACTGTCGGCCAGATCCATCATCCGTTTGTACTCGCCCCGATCGGTTAGCCCGCGGGCAAGCCCACGTGATACGGACCAGAGCCCTTGGCCACCAATCCCCGCTGTGAGGGCCATGGCGTGAGACATCAGTCTGCTGACACGGCCGTTACCATCCGGGAAAGGGTGGATGTAGTTGAGCCGGTGATGTGCAGAGGCGATCGCGATGATCCGTCCGCTCGAAGAACGCGCCGCAATCTGAAATCGTTTGTCGAAATGGTCCATGAATGCCGCAACGCGCGACGATGAAGGAGGTAGGTGGCGCCCGACCGCAACTTCCCGATCGTCATCCTGGCGCATGCGTCCCGGAACGATGGGCTCTTGTGTGCCGTCGGGATGTTCGATGACCCGAAACTCATCCGGCATCTCGTCGTAGAAGCTCTTATGGACCCAAGTCAGGAATTTGACGGATGTGGGGCGGGGCAGGGTGCCTATACGATGCATCTCATCGATGGCCCGTTGAACGATGACGTGCGCCCGGGCCTCAAGGGCGAGAGGGCGGGTTTCTTCCTCAAGCTCGGCACCAGCCAGCGCCCTTTCGATGTCGCGGGGGCGCGTGTTGTGTCCTTCGATCAGGTTGGAGTAGTAGCAGTTCATCACACGGACGAGATCGGCAAGTTCGGCTGCGCTATCGGGATGCAACCCTTGTCCCAGCCCGGTGGCTTCCCTCTGGATGTCGACCGAAAGGTCTGCCAGTTCTGTAGGAATATGCTCCTCGAAGAAGCAGGGTTCGATCCTGGCGGGTGTTTCCAGCATTTTGCCGATCTTTCATGTTTGCAAAGCAGTTGAAAAATAAACACATTTCGTACTTTCAAGCAAGGTTTTGCCGATATGCGTTGCCGATCTTGGTTGCCGATCTAGAATTGCTGCATGAAATCAATGGCTTCAGCAGATGTGCCGGGCTTTTCGGTTTTGTTGTGTGCCCAAAGGGGCCGGAAAAAGAGAAAGTGGACTTCGGGTTTTGTGACTGACGGATGAGGGCCTTTGGGGTCCCTCAGATGGGTCCGGGCCGGGTTCCGGTCTGCCGTTCCGGATGAAGGGCATTCCCATGCAAACAGGTGTCTTGCGCGTGTTGCGCGCGGTCGCTGCCTCGTGGTGGCGGCACAAGGAACTACGCCGAACCGGCCAGACGGGGCAAGCACAACGGCTCGAGCGCGAGACTGTCCTGCGTGATCTCGGCTATCTGAAGCAGGCGGCCTTATTGCCAAACGCGCATGTGATCTGCGGAGAGGGCGGGACATTCATCCATCTTGGTTGGACCACCGTTTCAACCTTCGCGCCGATCGAGCGCTTTCCCTTGGCCGCCCTCGCGGTCGCACGAGGAACCCCGTTCATCGATATCCGACCCATCAGTGACGTCATCGCCTTCGCGAACCTGCCGCGGGTGACGCGGGACGGATCGGTCGACCCTGACCATTCGGGTCCCGGCGGGTCTGTCTCGCTGACCAGCTACATCGACATGGTCGAAGAGCTCGGTGCCAGGATCGCCAACGATCCGCGCCCCCGCCAGTCAACCTGATCACCATTCCCTCTCACCAACACTCGAAAGGAGGCCAGCCATGGCCCGATCCCGCACGCCCAAATTCGATGCCTCCGAGGTCATCACCAACGAAATCATCCGTATTATTGAGCGCGGCGTCCTGCCGTGGCGCAAGCCCTGGGCCGCAGGCGGGAGCGCGCGCCCCCTGCGCGTGTGCGGTGAACCCTACCAAGGCGTGAACAACTTCCTGCTGACCATGCGCACCGTGATGGCGGGCCACAGCTCGCCCTTCTGGATGACGCTTCCACAGGCCAATGCCTTGGACGCGAAGGTGCGCAAGGGTGAGAAGTCCTCTGTCGTCGTCTATTACGGCCAAAGCCGGAAAGACGCCGGCGATGAGGATCAGCACAGGGAGAACGATGATCGTTCCGAGGAGGCCCGGATCTTCCGCTTCCAGAAATCCTACCGCGTCTTCAATGCCTGCCAAATCGAGGGCTTGCCCCAGAGCTTCTTCCCCGATCCGGAGCCAGCACCCGAGCATCCGCCGTCCGAGCCCATCCCGCATATGCAGGTGTTTTTCGACGCCATCGACATCACGACCGTCTTCACGGGGACGGAAGCCTATTACCTGCCGCCCGTGGATAAGGTCTTCATGCCGTCGATTGCGCGGTTCGAGAACCCGCGGAATTTCTACGGGGTCTGGGCCCATGAACTGGCCCATGCCACAAAGGCACGGCACCGGCTGAACCGCGACTACGGCCTCTCGCGCTTCGGCAACACGGCATATGCCCGCGAAGAGATTGTCGCCGAGCTGACCTCGGTGTTCCTTGGCCAGACGCTCGGCTTCACAGCGCATACGCTCGAGATGAACGCGGCGTATCTCTACAATTGGCTGCGCGTTCTGCGCTCGGACAAGGGCGCGATCTTCAAGCACGCCGCCGATGCGCAGCGCGCTTGTGACTACCTGATCGCACGGTCGGAGGCGGGTGGGGCAGGGGAGGTCGACCAGGCCGCTTGAGGGGATGTGTGTCGGAAAAGGAAAAGTGGGCTTTGAGAAGGGTGTTTCAACTTCTCAAAGGAAATCCCCATGTCCATGACCGTTCAACCCCAGCCAGACCGTCCGGATCAGAGTGTGGTCGCGGCGCAGAACGACGCGTTTCGCAAGCTCGCATGCCTTGGGGTGCCGCCCGCGCAGCCCATCCAGGGCCGCATGCATGTCACCCGCTCGCTTATGGAGGCTGGTGACGGCTTCATGGCCGAGGCGGTGAAGGCCACCGGTGCGTTCGATACATTCGAGCCTGAGAATGATCCCGAGGGATGGCACGATTTCGGGGCAGTCGAGATCCGTGGCCAAACCGTGTTCTGGAAAATCGATCTCTATGAAGCAGAATCGGATTTCCGCTACGGGGCTGAGACCCCGGACAATCCCGCCACCACCATGCGCGTGCTGACCATCATGCTGGCGCGCGACTGGTAGAAGGGCAGGGGACTCCTCCCCCTAACACCCCAACAAATGAAGGCCCGCTGGCCCTTTAAAGGGAGAGTGGGCCTTTTGTCGTGGTGATCCCCGAAGCCGGGGATTGGTTACGCGCGCGCGCGGGCCACACCTCACCCACCTGGAAGGATATCCCATGACCACAAGTTTCAAACCCGCTTCTGTCGCCATCGGCGACCTTGCCGCCCATCCCGCAAATGTGCGCAGCAACTCCCCGGAAACCTATGACCCCGAGAACATCGCACATCTGAAAGCCAGCATCGCGGTGCTGGGTCTCCTCCAGCCGCTCCTGGTTCAGAAGATCGACGGCAAATATGCCGTACTCGCAGGCGGTCGCCGCCATGCCGCCCTGAAGGAGCTGGCGGCAGATAAGGCCGCCAAGGCGTTCACCGCTAAGACCAAGGTAGATTGCCGCCTCCTGCCCGAGGATTGCGATGTCACCACGGCATTGTCGCTGGCCGAGAACGTCACCCAGGCGCCGATGAATGCCATCGACGAGTTCGAGGCGTTCGCCCGGATGATGGAGGTCGACGGCCAGACGCCCGAGACCATCGCCAGGACCTTCGGCACCACGATCGCCGCCGTGAAAGGCCGGTTGCGCTATGGCCTGATCCACCCCGACATTCGCGCGGCGGCCCGGGCCAAGACGATCACGCTCGACACGATGAAGGCCTTTGCCGAGCATCCGAGCCAGGAGGTTCAGCGCGAGGTTTATGAGGCTCTGACCAAGGAAGACAGCTATCTGCAGGCCTATACCGTCCGTCAGGCTCTCAAATCCCGCGGGGTGCAGGTCAGCGATGATATCGGGGCCTTCGTGCGCGAGGACTATGAGGCCCGCGGCGGGGCCATCGCGGCTGATCTTCTGGAAGAGCATTCCGTGCTCGAGGATGCGGCGCTGGTCGAGACCATCCTGCGCGAGAAACTCGGGGCTGCCGCTGAGGAGGCCCGCGCAAAACTGGGCTTTGCCTGGGCAGATGCGATGGTGCGGTATGATTACGCGACCATGGCCGACTATGGCCGCGTCTATCCCGGCCCAATCGAGCCGGATGAGGCTGCCCGGAAGCGCATCGACGAGATCACCGCCGCGCTCGAGCAACTCCAGCTTGAGATGGAGGATGAGGGGCTCGAGGACGACGCCTACACGGCGCTCTACGAACGTGTGGACGCTTTGGAAGACGAAGCGCGCGATTTGCAGGAGGCCTACGGTGCCGAGGACCTTGCCCGCGCCGGTGTGATTGCGTCGTGGTCGGGCGGTCAGGTCACGCTCCATGTGGGCCTCGTGCGCCCGGAGGACAAGCAAGAGGCGTCTCAGAGCCCTTCCGGTAACCAGACCAGTAAGGATGAGCCCGACCCAGGCGAGATCGCCTATCCGGCCTCGCTGGCCGAGGATCTCAAGACCGAACGTGCGATGGCCCTTGGCGCCGCGATGGCTTTGCACCCCGAGGCCACGCTCGATCTGACCCTCTTCAAGCTGGTCAGCGACGTCCTTGGCAGCGGCATGAGCGTCACGCAGGCGATCAAGATCGATGCCCGCAAGGAATACCGCAGCCATGCGAAGATGGACGAGATTGACGACACCTCGCTCGAGCAGGTGGCGGCGGCGCATAATGCGCTCGACCTCTCGTGGCTTGATGAAAGCCGGTCTCCCGCCGATCAGTTCGCGGCGTTTCGCGCACTCGAGGAAGGCGAGAAGGCCAAACTCGTCGCCTATGCGACGGCCAGCACCACGCAGTCCTGCTTTGCCCGGGATCGGCAGCGCGACAGCCTGATGCATGACTTCGAGATCGAGATCATGCCCGACATTCGCGTCCACTGGACGCCGAACGCGGCGCTATTCAACCGTTTCAAGAAGGCTTGGCTTCTCAAGATCCTCGGCGAGGATCTGGGTCTCGCCCAGGAGGCGGTGACGCTGGCCTCGTCGAGCAAGAAGGAGATCGTCGCCTTCTGCGACAAGCTCTTTGCCGAGCCCTTCGCCACGCTCACCGATGCGCAGCGCGCTGCCGTGGCGGCCTGGTGCCCGCCGATGATGCAGACCGCCGGTGTCGCCTGTGATGAGGCGGAGCCCGCTGCGGACTCCTGGGAGCCTGACAGCGAGGTCGGGCAAGCGGCCTGAGGCCTTACGCGACCCGCGCGAAGCATTTCGCCCGCGCGGGTCGTCCTTCCCACACTCAACCGAAAGACATCTCCATGGCTATTCTCAAGTTCTCCGCGTCTGCTGTCGCGGCGCAGATCGCCCATGCGCGCGCCTGCAAGACCTTCCTGCCCAACTGGAACGGACCTGTGGACAGGCCCGCCCTGATCCTCATCGTCGGCAATGGCGTGCATTTGCGCTCGAACGGCATCGATGGCACGACCACCCGCATCGTCACGACCGAGCAAGCCGATCCGTCCTTTGCTTTCGCCGACGGCATGAACCCGTTTCGGGACATCGACTGGATGGCGCAGCGCCGCGTGGCGTTTCGTGATCTGACCGGCCAGTTCTACACCGACATCCTCGACGATGTGCAGGTGCTCATCGACCGGGGGCGAGGGGCCATCCGGCTCGCCACCGATGGCAACAGCATCCGCGTCTTCGTGCGCCGGGCCTCGGATTATCTCATCGGCGGGACATACGACGTTCCCTCCGGTCTTGGCGGCACGTTCCGGGTCATCCTCAAGGATGCCTGCGATACCTTCGCGATCGTGCAGAACTGCGGCAATTGCGAGGATTTCGACGCCATGCAGCCCTACCGCGTGCCGCTTGATGCCCTGATGGAACTCGATGACCGGAGGGCTGCCTGATGGGATGGCTCTTCTACACCGATCGCCGCGTCCAGACCTACGCGGATGAGAAAGCGGAGATTGCCCGGCTCTGCACCTCTCATGGCGACACGCGTAAAACCGAACTGATCAAGGCCTGCAAGGTGGGCTCCACCTGGTATGCGGCGGCAAGGGTCACAAGTATCGATGGCTCGCCGGTCGAGGACACGACCTATGTGACCGATGCGGATGGCTCCATCACTTTCGGGGCTGTCTTCCTCACCCGATACGATGACGGCTGCTGGGGCTACAAGGACATGGAGGAAAGCGCTGGCCCGAACGAGTCTCGTGCTCCCCTTGGGCTGATCGCGCTCCTCTCCGACCTGAAAGACCCGGACAGCTACGCCCAGGACTGGCGCCAGCGTTGCCGGGACTGGGCTGCGATCCCGGACTATGCCGAAGGCGACAAGATCAAGCTTGCAGCACCTGTGACGCTCACCGATGGCAGCACCTGCCAGATCGTCACCGCGACGCACTACAGACGCGGGCGGCAAAAACGCCGCTGCTACCGCATCGAGGAAACCGGTGGGCTCGTACGCCTGTCGAAGGCCTCGCTTGCGGGCTCGGAGCTGCTCAGCTCCGCAAAAGGCGAGGCCAGTCCTGTGCTGGCGGAGTATCTCGCGGGGCAGCGAGGCTGAGTTTCCCGCTGAGACAACACCACGGGACCACGCGCTCACATACTGCCGACTTGAAACCGTATCTCAAATGAGATACACCACTCCCATCAACTGGAGGACCATCCATGCCTGCCCAAACATCCATGCTTCATGTCCGTGTTGACGATCAGCTGAAAGCACAGGCTTCGGACGCACTTGCGGGCGTCGGTCTGACGCTCTCCGACGCGGTGCGTATTCTTCTGACCCGCGTGGCCGCAGAAGGCGGATTGCCTGCCGGATTGACTGCTGATCCGGATGCCTATGACGCCTGGTTCCGGGCGAAGGTACAGGAAGCGCTGGACGATCCAAGGCCCACAACGTCCCATGCCAAGGCGATGCAAGACGCCCAGGCATTGATTGACGGGAAGCGCCTTGCCAAATCTTGAATGGAAAGCGACGGCCATCGCCGACTTGCTGGCAATCATTGACTACATCTCTGACGACAACCCGGATGCCGCCCAAGTTCTCAAAGACGAGATTGAACACAAGACGTCCCTCCTTCCTGAACGCCCTCTGATGTACCGCGCGGGCCGTGTGGACGGGACTAGGGAGATGGTTGTTCGGCCGAACTACATCGTGGTTTATGCTGAAAGCCCCGAGATGGTGACCATTTTACGCGTTCTTCATGCTGCGCAGCAGTGGCCATGATCGGGGTGCAGGCCCCCCGCTAAGAAATTGCCCGCTCTACGCCTTCAAAGTGTAGAGCGGGCTTTTTGTCCTTTGGAACTCAGACCCTGATCCAAAGGAAACCCCCATGTCCAAGCCCCGCTCAACGCTCCCTAATCCTGTTGAATCCGACGCTAACCTCGCCTCTGCCCTCGCGCAGATCGGCACGGAGGTCGACTACCAGCCCCTTCGTAGCTCAGCGCTTGCGCGCATCATGCGCGAGACGTTTCATGGCAGCGATGCCGGCGGTGCCTGGGACTGGCGCATGGCATATGACCTGATGCAGGCCGCGGCTGTTCAGGTGCTGCTGCGTGGGGACGGCGCGGCAGGTGACATCGCCGCTGCAAGGCTGCTTGCCTCGCGGCTCCTGACGGAAACCCGCCGCTCCGAGCAGCAGATCCGGCTGCAGCAGTTTTCCACGCCGCTGCCATTCGCGGCGCTGGTCGTGCGGGCGGCGGCGATCCGCAAGGGCGAGACCGTGCTGGAGCCGTCGGCTGGCACCGGCGCTCTCGTTACTTTCGCCGCCCGGGACGGTGCCACGCTTTTGCTCAACGAGATCGACCCCTTTCGCCAGCGCCTTTTGCGCGCGGTCTTTGGCGGCGATGTGACGGGCCATGACGGTGAGCATATCGACGATCTGCTGCAGACGCCGGTTCTGCCCGACGTCGTGGTGATGAATCCGCCCTTCGCTTCCTCGGTTGATCGCTCGCGAGACAAGCACATCGCCGCCAAGCATCTCATTGCGGCTGCGAAGCGCCTGGCACCCGGTGGGCGGATGGTGGCGATCATGCCGCAGGGGTTCACGCCAGAACGCGATGCTGCGCATTGGTCACGCGCCTGCGGTCTCCTGACGCCGCGATTGGCGTTGACGATGCCGGGGCAGGTCTACCGCAAGCTCGGCACCTCGGTCGAAACCCAGCTCATGGTCTTCGACAAGGTGCAGGAGGATGGTACGTTCATCCGGGCCAGTGTGTAGGATCTGGATGAGGCCTTGGCATATGTCGACGCCGTGGCCGCAACCCGGCCCGAGATGCGCCCCGCCCAACGTACTGAAGCGATCCCTCATGCTCGGCCGACCGTTCCATCATCTGCCCCGCGCAAGACCGCCGCTGCGCCTGTCGCCGCCTTCAAACCCCGGGCCAATGCCGTCCGTCCGCTCAGCTTCACAAGCTTTGAGACCCCGCGCGACAACACGCCCATCTCGGAAATCTATGCGCGCTACCGTCCGCAGCGGATCGAGATCGCGGGTGCGCTGGAACATCCCACGCCGCTGGTCGAAAGCATCGCCATGGCATCGGTCGCGCCGCCGGTGCCCTCAAACACGGGCAGTGATGACTTGCGCCTGCCCGCACGGTTGATCGAGGAGGGAGATCTCTCCGAGGCGCAGCTCGAGACCATCGTCATGGCACACGATGCCCATGGGCGCGACCTGCCGGGGCGGATGCGCCTAGATGACGACCAGACCAAGCTGACGCGCGCTGATGATGACCCTAAAGCCCGGGCCTATCGCCTCGGTTACTTCCTCGGCGACGGCACTGGCTGCGGCAAGGGGCGCGAATGCGCGGGTCTCATCCTTGTGAACTGGCTTGCCGGGCGCAGAAAGGCGATCTGGGTCTCCAAATCCGCCACGCTCATCGAGGACGCCACCCGCGACTGGACCGATCTTGGCGGCTCGCCCGCCGACATCCAGCCGCTCTCCAAATGGAAACCGGACCAGCCCATCCCGATGGGCGACGGCATCCTCTTTGTGACCTACGCCACGCTGCGGTCCGCGGGCAAATGCGGCACCACGCGACTGAGCCAGATCCTCGATTGGATGGGCGGAGACTTTGAAGGCGTGCTGGCTTTTGATGAAGCCCATGCCATGCAGAACGCGGCAGGGTCCGAGCAGGGCAGGGGGGTCAAACCCTCCCAGCAGGGCCTTGCAGGCCTCCGGCTGCAACTGGCAGCACCCCGCGCTCGCGTCTTCTATATCTCGGCCACGGGCGCCACGAGCGTGCACAACCTGGCCTATGCCGCGCGTCTCGGTCTCTGGGGACAAGGCCCCGAATACCCCTTCCCGAGCCGCGAGAGTTTCGTTTCAGCGATGGAAGCCGGCGGCGTGGCTGCCATGGAGGTGGTCGCGCGTGATCTCAAGACGCTCGGCCTCTACACGGCCCGCGCCCTCAGCTTCGATGGCGTGGAATATGACGTGCTCGAACACGCGCTCACCCCGGCCCAGATCGAGATCTACGACGCCTATGCGGGAGCCTTTCGCACGATCCACCACAATCTCGAGGCCGCGCTGACAGCGACCGGCGTCAACGACGCCTCGGGAGAGACTAATGCCTCGGCCGCACGCGCCTCGGCCAAGTCCCGCTTCGAAAGCACGAAGCAGCGCTTCTTCAACCATCTCCTGATGGGCATGAAGGCCCCGACCATCATCCGCGCCATCGAGGAGGATCTGGCGGCGGGCAAGGCTTGCGTCATCCAGGTGGTCTCGACGGGTGAGAGCCTGCTGAAACGCCGACTTGAGACAATGGACCCGGAGGATGAACTCGTCGAGGGCGCGCTAACGCCGCGCGACTACGTGCTGGGATACCTCGAACAGGCCTTCCCGATTCATGCGCAAAAGCTGGTCGAGATCGACGGAAACATGGTTACCGAGCCGCTCCGCGATGAGACTGGCGCGCTGGTTGTCTCGCGCGAGGCGCTCTCCCTGCGCGATGCCGCCATGATGGAGTTGATGACGCTGGCGCCGATTCCCTCGGCGCTCGATCAGATCCTCTGGGCCTTTGGCGACGAGGCCGTCGCAGAAGTCACGGGGCGGTCCATCCGGCCCCTCAAGGCCGAAGACGGCCATCTCTTCATCGAGAAACGCGCCGCCAGCAGCAATTCTTCCGAGACCCAAGCCTTCATGGACGGTGACAAGAATATCCTGATCTTTTCTGACGCGGGCGGGACGGGCCGATCTTACCATGCGGCCCAAACGGCGAAGAACCAGAAACGACGCCGACACTACCTTCTGGAGCCCGGCTGGCGTGCCGATGCGGCCATTCAGGGGCTCGGCCGTACACACCGTTCGGCCCAGGTCAGCGCGCCCTTCTTCCGGGTCTGCACCTCCGATGTGCATGGCGAGAAGCGCTTCACCTCGACGATCGCCAAGCGCCTCGACCAGCTGGGGGCCCTGACGAAGGGTCAGCGCGAGACCGGCTCGCAGGGCATGTTCCGGGAGGAGGACAATCTCGAAAGCCCGATCGCGCGGGCGGCGCTGCGTGGGTATTTCGCCGATCTTGCCGCCGGGCGCGCTGAGGCGATGAGCTACGAGAGCTTCACCGACTGGACAGCCCTGCGACTGATCGACAAGGACGGGGTGCTTCTCGAGGAGCTTCCCCCGATCCAGCGGTTTCTGAACCGGGTGCTGGCCCTGCCCATCCACATGCAGAACGCGCTCTTTGCCGAGTTCATGCGCCGGATTGCCGATCAGACTGAACGGGCGCGCGCGGCGGGCACGCTCGATCTCGGCGTGGAAACCCTACGCGGCGAAAGGATCGAGCAGGTCTCGACCGAGGATCTCTGGACCTGCCCGAAATCCGGCGCCGTGACGCGCATCATCGGACTGGAGGTCACCGACCCGGTCCATGTGCTGTCAGCGGATGACGCCCTGTCGCGCAATCCCGACAAGCTCCCCATGGTCAATCGCGCCTCCGGCCGCGCGGCGCTCATCTCGGCGCGCCCCATGCAGATGTATGACGAGGACATCGTCACGCTCATGCGCAAGACAGTGCGGCCCAACGGGTCGAGCTATCTGGAGGAAACGCGGTTCGCGTCCTCGGCCTGGGAAGAGATCGGCAGGCCCGAGTTTGCAGGGCTTTGGGATGCCGAGGCTGCGTCCCTGCCAAAAACCACCACGACCAAGCTCTACCTGCTGACCGGGCTGCTGTTGCCGATCTGGAAGGACATTCCGACCACCAATGAGCGCATCTACCGGGGCACGCCCGACGGGGCGACCGCGATGATCGGGCGCACGTTGAGCGAAGAAGGGGCGGCCGCGCTCCGCGCCCGCTTCCTCGTCTCCGACCCGCAAACGCCGCAGGAGATGCTGACTGCCGCCCTCGGCACCACCGCGCCGGTCGATCTGGGCCGAGGTCTGACGCTGACCCGTCGCCGGGTCGCAGGCGAGATGCGCCTCGAGCTCTCTGGTGCGGATCGGGGCATGATTGAGGGTCTCAAGGCCCTCGGCTGCTTCACCGAGATCATCGCTTTCCAGCTACGGGTGTTCCTGCCGCATGGGGACGGGATCGAGACGGGAAGCATTCTGGCCCGGATCGTGGGGCAGAGGCCTGCCATCACGGCAGACCAAGCCGCCTGAAAAGCCAAAGCAGGCTTTGGGTGGGGCGTCGCGGATCGGGATTTGACCGGTCTGCGCGTTCCGGGCGCGTGAGCGAATGCCACGCCCGGCCCCCCAATTGCAGACAAGAGGACAGACCCATGACCAATCCCCAGATCGACTATGCCGCAATGGCGGCTCAGTGGCGCGCCGAGCGCGAAACCACCCTGAAAGCAACCCGAGCGGAACTGATCGCGCAATTGCGCGCGCTTGGCATCAACGAGGTCACCGCCGAATACGAAGGCTATGGCGACTCTGGCAATGTCGAGGACGTGAATGTGCAGCCTGCGGAGGTCAAACTGCCGGAAGCGCTTGTCACCGCCGTGGGCGATTTCGCCTGGTCACTCGCCTATCACCATCATCCGGGGTTCGAGAACAACGAGGGTGGCTACGGCACGCTGACCTGGGACATTGCAGCAGACAGCATCACCCTCGATCACGCCGACCGCTATGTCGAATGCTCGCACAGCTATGACGAGGGGCTTTGAGATGGCCCATCCGCTTCATCATGCCGAAAGCTCTGCCCGGAAGTTCGGCGGGGTGCCGTCTGACTATCAGGCCGTCCACGATTGGTTTGACGCCTCGAAAGAGCACCTCGCGCTTTTCACGCACCGGGCCTTGCGCCACCATACCCAAGGCCTGTTCGATGCTGAACGTGTCTTCGGTCTGACCCTGACCAATAGCGCAGGTCGGGACATCCCCGTGCGCTGGATCGGCGAGCAGCATATCCGTGAAGACTGCCAAGGCTGTATCCCGAGTATGGCGGACTGGCTGCGACGCATACAGCCTGAGCCATGGATGGCCAATGGCCATATCGAGCAGCACGTCAGCGGGGAGCCCTGCGGCGATCCAAGGATTGCCTGGGCCTCCGAGGTCGCCGCCGGACGAACGGTTCTTGGCCTGAAGGATTGGATGGCGGCGCGCGCGACGCAAGCCATGCAAGGTGCCTGACAGCTCTCGGTCGTTTGCCAAACGAATGCTGCATAGAAGCCCGGTCGGAAGATCGAGCTTCTTGCGGCGTTTACCCACCATTCTTCTTGAGGAGGTTCGCATGACACTCGAAGACATCAAGGCGGCCGTCGATGCCGGCCAGACCGTGCATTGGGCCAATACCGGCTACGTTGTACACAAAGACCGGCTCGGTCAGTACCTCATCACCTATCTGCCGAACGGCAGCTGCATCGGCCTGACCGACCGGGGCGGGCACCGGTTGAACGGAAAAGAGGCGGAGTTCTTCATCGCGCAACCGAAGGTCGCCGCAGAAAATCTGGGCCGCCAATCAAGACCAGATGGGCAGGGGAGGGGCGCAGCACCCGAAGGCGCGGGGGTATTCCCAGTCGGACGGCAGCTCTGACCCGTGGGCGGGGCTGAAAGGAAAGCAAGCTTTCTGGTTTGTGATCCCAGGAGGGGTCGAGAAAGCAATCCCGGATGCGCTGGCAAGAACGTCAGGCACCGGCCAATCCAAGAAGGAACTATCCCATGTTCGCAGGAACCCTCACCCGCAATGTCGAGACCGCCGCCGCCGAATACACCGGCATGATTCACTCGACGCGATTTGACATCGCCATCCAGCTTGAGGCACGGGCCAAGATGTCCGCGCGCAGCCCGGATTATGACGTGACGGCGATCAACAAGTCCGGTCGCAAGGTGCGCATCGGCACGGCCTGGAACGAAACCGGCAATACCAGCGGCAACCCCTACATCTCGATGCAGATCGATGTCGGCCTCGGCCCCTTCCGGGTCAACGCGGTGCAGACGAAAGAGGCGCGCACGGCCCAGAGTGGCGCGTTCGAGATCATCCCTCTGGTCTCGAACGGCCTGATAAAATCCGGCTCGATCTCAGGCGAGCTTACCGCCATGGACGCCGACAACGCCTTCACCGGCTACATCGCCAACATGATGTTCGATCTGGAGTTCATGCTGATCGAGAACAGCTACAAGACCGAGGAGACCCACCCCGACTACCGGATCGAGGTCAGCTCGCCCCGGGGCACGCCAATCCGCGTCGGCTCAGCCTGGATGGCGAGAAGCAGCCGCACTGGCAATGACTACCTGTCGCTGCTGATCAACACGCCCGACGGTGACCTGCGCGTGAACGCCGTGCAGAACGAAGAACAGCGCGGCGGGCAGACTTTCTCGATCATCCCGTTCATCGACAGCGGTGAGCAACCGCAGGACGCGGGCGCGGGGCTCTCCTTGGTCGCCTAATCGGCGCGCGGGGGGAGACGATCTGAACCGAACGGGGAGCCGTGGGATCACGGTTCCCCTTTTTCTGTGCTGACAGGGTGTAGATACGCACTTGAGTTTGTTGAGTGCCGAACCGCCCTACTGTGGTTCTCAGGATTATGCGCCGCCGTTGCCTCACGTCTAAAACGACCATCCGCCACAGTCACTCGGTTCCAACTCGGTTCACATCATACAATGAGATTAACAGCGGATTTTAGCGTTGTCGTTGAAGGCTGCGCCTCAACGCACGGTTGCCCTCGTTTGGGTCATCCTCTCCAGGGTGCTTCCCTCCGCCCTTCCATTCGTCCGATGCAAGCCATTCCTCGAAATAGATCAGCCAGAGGTGGGTCCAGGGGATAATGGTGAGGTCCAGACGCTTGCCGGCGTCCCATTGTCCGGTTCCGGGCAGATAGAGACAGAGCCGATCAGGGTCATGGTAGATATGTGGCAGGTCGCGTTCACCGGCGAGCAACCTCAAGTCAGGATCTACAACCCGAACGTCCGGCGTTCCGTCCCTCTCCAGGACAAGGGTGATCTGATACGTCCGAGAAAGCGGCGTAGGTTGTGCGTGAAAATGCCACTCCAACCGGCGCGGACCGAGCACCCCCTCGCCGGCTACTGTCTTGGACTTCTGCAGGAACAGGTACTGCTGGGGCAGTGTCAGCCGGTTTCTTGTGGTCGATCCCGCCATCGCGCCTAGTCCCCGAAAAACTCGTTCTTGAGAACGGGCGTCGAAGCGGCCGATTTTTGGGTGGTCAAGCCAACACCCGCACCAAGCAGGAGTGCCCCCGTCTTCCGCCCCTCGTTCAGTGTATCCATCCGCCGGTTCATGGTCCGGGCAACAAGTTTTTCGCCCAGGCTGTCCTTCATGGAGCCTACAATCGCATCGAGGCCAACGAGATCACGCAGGGACTCGAAATCCGCAAGCGCCTTGCTGTGCCACTTGTAGAAGGCCTCCACCCGCGCCGGTTCTTCATTCCATCGCTCGGCAAAATTTTCGCCTACGGTGGTCTCGTTCCAGACCGCGTAAATCTGGCGACCATTGACCAGGGGCCGCTCGATGAAAACCGGCATCAGGCGGATCGTGTCGATCAGAACCTGAAGTTCGTCCGCGAAAACGTGACGCCTGACGCACATCTCATAGGATCGCATTGCCAGGGTCGTGATGATGATCGAGATCGGCGCAATTTCTTCCTGCACATGCAGGAATTCCAGATCCCGGTGACGCTTCAGGAGCTGCACGGTCCGCCGCAGAATGCCTTTGACCGACTGGCGCACCGGGAAGGGCTCGGTCGTGGCCGCATCGCGCTGCGCCGCCATGACCGACTGCGTCATCCTCGGAACCAGGGCCGCCCGCTCGTCGAAGAGGGCCCGATAGGCCCGAGGATTCGTCGCGTGCCAATCCCGCAGCTTGCGATCTGGCACCAGCTCACCGCCGTTCACGCAGTTCGGATTGGCAATGGTCGGCGAGATGTCGAGGTGAAAATCGCCGGCGTAGTTCAGGCGCCAGCAGCGCTTCTTTTCTTCCAGGATAGAAGCATAGTAGGCGTGTTCGCGCAGGCGCTTGCCGATCGCAGCCTTCAGGCGTGCCGGTGCGATTTCCGGGCCAAGGCCGAGGATGAAGCTAATCAGGTCGACATCGAACTCGTCGCGTCCGATTGGTTTGATCGAGGTGCCGAGTGCGCCAGAGCCGTGCAGGTAGACATGGAGGGAAGCAAGCATCGGGTCGCTCGATCCGGCCAACCAGTCTGCGACGGCTTCGTAACTGGTACGGGCCTTCTCGAACTGGGTCTGGGTCCATTCCAGCTCCTGGCAGATTTCTTCGAGGATCGTGAAGACCTGCGCCCGCCGCTGAATGGCGGTATCGGTGAGTGGGTGCGAGAAGATTTGGTTCATGCCGCGTTCCGTTCGAGTTGATGCACGGGCACGAACGGCTCGGCAGGTTGCTGGAAGAAGATGGGGGTCAGTGTGGGGCTCGCGTGCCGGGCACTCGAGGCGCCAAGCCCCTTGAGCCTCTGGATCTTGGTGGTGTCGTCGAGGGAAAAGAAACCCTCCGGCACGCTCGGCGAATACCGGTGAACAGCCGTCCGGTCGTGCGGATCGCCTGTCAGATGACGGGCAATGCCGAGCGCTCCACGGGATTGCCCGTCCATGAAAAGACTGAGGGCCTTCAACCCGAGACCGGCCTTGCCGGGGGATTCAGGCAGCATGTAGACCTCGTCGACACAGCCGAGGCTCAGGATGTGCAGGTCCTGCGGAGACCAGCCAAGCATCGAGATCGCCTCGACGGTCGCGACGCCCACCGGATTGTTGCACCAGGTGCCGCCATCGAGAAGCCCGACATCATCCACCGTCTTGTGGCGCGCGAAATAGGTCGGAGCGGCCGACGTCGCCATCGCGGCGTCGAGGGCCGGCTTCCGGTAATCCTTAGTGAGCCGCGGATGATGCGACGTCTTGTAGATGTAGACGCTGCGCTGGTCGGCATCCCAGGCCGGGATCAGCAACCGGGTCTCAGCTTCGCCGATGAGCTTGTCGCCAAGGACGGCATGGAGTTCGTCCCGAAGCGTCGATGCATCGTGCTTCGGCTTGACCAGGTGACGCAAGGCGGCACGCGCGTCCCGAGCCTTTCGCCCGAACCAGCTGTTGTCCCCCGCTTGCCCGAAAATCGTCGGCCCGCGATTTTCGTAGAGTTCGAGGAGGGTTTTGGCCGGGATGCCGAGGGCAAGGCCGATCGCGAGAATACCCCCGGTTGACGTTCCCGCAATCAGGTCGAAGTAGCGGCCAATCGGCTCATCAAGATCTTCTTCCAAACCCGCCAGGAAAGCCGCGGGTTGGGTGCCTTTGATGCCGCCACCATCGATGCTTAGGATGCGTCTCATGATGCACCTAGCTTTTCTAAGACTGGATCAACCAGCCCATTATCAGGCAGTCCTACGATGCTCTGAAACCTTGGTGTCAGCTCGCCCGTAAACGGTATGTTCATGGCTGCTTCCTCGCTTCGTTGCCTGTCTAGCGCCTCTTGGGGCGATTGGGCGGTTTACAAATTTGCCTTCCTTTTGGCCTCGTGTTACAAAGTAGGGACAAAAAGCCGCGCTTTCAAGCGTTGTAGTTTACAAAATATCAATCATATGGGTGAAGTGTAAACCACCCACTGGGAGGACGTTATGATTGGCAAGAGACTTAAAGGAGCCCGGGCGGCATCTGGCCTTTCGCTCCGTGCGCTTTCCGATGCCATGGAGAACAAGGTGTCCGCTCAAGCCATAGGCAAGTACGAGCGCAATGAAGACATGCCCGGATCGGGCGTGCTGCTGAGTCTTGCCCGAGCACTCGAGGTCTCTGTTGATTTCCTGCTGAGCGATGACGAGCTTGAGTTGGAGGGCGTTGAGTTTCGCAAGTCAGCCAGTTCGTCAGCCAAGGAGATCGCGACGATCGAAGCCAAGACGCTCAATATGGTTGAAAAGTACCTGGCTGTCGAAAGCTTGCTGAATCTTTCGAGTCAGGAATGGGATGCCCCGCATGAAGCGCCCTACTGGGTGACCGATGTTCGTGATGCCGAGGACGCGGCTCGCAACATGCGTGCATCTTGGCAGCTTGGTCATGACCCGATTCCAATGCTTGCCGAACTCCTCGAGGAGCACGGGATAAAGGTGTTGTCTCTGGACGTTGATCGGATTGATGGCCTTGCGGCCAAAGTCCGTCGAAAAGAGCATCACTCCGCACGTGTTATCATGATCAAGAAGAAGACCTGGTCTGAGCGGAAGCGCTTCAGTTTGGCTCACGAACTGGGCCATATGGTTCTTAGGGTCGCCGAAGGGTGCGATTCAGAACGCGCCGCAAATCGATTTGCTGGCGCATTCCTCGTTCCGGCAGAAGTGCTTCGGCAGGAGATTGGTGCCCGCAGAACTGACATAAGCATTGGTGAGCTCATTAGTCTGAAGGATCGTTTTGGCGTTAGCATTCAGGCGCTGACGTATCGATGCAAGGATTTGGAGATCATCAACCAGGCAACATTTGCGCGCCTCTTTAAGGTCTATAAGCAACGAGGTTGGCGGGATGAGCCGTTCGAGGAGCCGAATTCCATTCCTTGGGAACGAGAAGAACCGGACCGTTTTCAAAGGTTGTGTTTTCGTGCCCTCTCCGAGGGGTTGATTGGGTTGTCTCGAGCAGCTGAGCTTCTCGAAATACGAGTAAAAGAACTGGAAGAACGTTTGGACCACATGGCATAGTCGCTGTGTGCAAGTTCTTGTTTCTGATACTTCTGTCCTGATCGACATCGAGAGAGCCTCGCTGACCGCGAGGCTCTTTGACCTCCCCTATGATTTCGTTGTTCCAGATATTCTTTATGAAGCGGAACTCCTTGAGTGGATGGGCCCTGATCTGATCGATCTGGGACTGAGAGTGGAGGAACTTACGCCAGAAGAAACTATACGCGCGACTGAGCTGAAGCGGGCGAAAGCTATGCTATCGACGCCAGATGTCTTTGCATTTTGCCTCGCGGCTGAGAGGGGCTGGGTTCTCCTTACCGGAGACGGTGCGCTCAGGGTTGAGGCAGAGCGCCAAGAAATCGCGATGCACGGCGTCCTGTGGGTCTTCGACGAGATGGAACGTCACGAGGTTTGTTCGACCGACCTCCTGAAATCTGGTCTCGAAGCGGTTCGTGATCATCCGAGATGCAGACTTCCCATAAGAGAAGTCAATCGGCGCCTCGCGCGGTACTGATATGTTCGCGCTCTCCGGTGAAAGACAAATGTTGCCAAGTTTTTCTTTGATCTAGCCGACTGGCCTCCCCTGCTCGGCTGCGCGTGTCGCACGGGAGAACGGCCCTACGGTCCGTCGCGCATTCGGCCATGCGGCCTCACCGCGGCGTTGCGCCTGGCATCCCGGTTTGCCCGCCTCGCGAGCACGTCCCTCCCTGGCCGCTCCGCCGGATTACGCTCTGGTCTGTTTTGCCGGGCAAAACTATCCCGCCGCTTCATCCGCCTCTCGCGTCCGGTCGGGCCGTTTGCCTGCTCGGGTCGGGCAAACCTACCGTCAAAACACACACACATGAGTGCGGAAGCATATCCTCCGGATGGCCCCCAAATCAGCCCGCGTCAAGGATCGCAAAACTTTTCGGCGAGGGCGGGGCCTGTGGCGAGGGGCAGCGCCGCGCGCGAGGTCGCGTATGTGTCGGGTGTTGTGCGCAGAAAACTTTTGCGCCCGGCAAGCCGGCGGCTGCGCCGTCCCTGACCCGGGCAGATTCGGAAACCAGGCATTCGGCCATGCCCCCACACTCACGTGGTGGCCTAGGAACCGAATACTGGAGACCAGACATGGCTTACGACACCGCAAACACCTACGAGACGATCGAACTTTTCGGACTGACCGAGAAGGACGCACAGCGGCCGATCCCCGAGGATCACATCCTGACCGACCACATTATCCGCGAAAGCTTCGAGGCATTGCTCGGGCAGCTGCGCGGGACCGGGCTTGAAGCCGAAATCGAACCGCTGGCCCATGGGCTCGCCACGATCCTGCAGCGCCGCAAGGTGGCGCTTGGCAAGGAGGTCGACCGCACCGCCGACAAGATCGGTGCACTGGCAAAATCCCACGACGGATCGGAGATCGCCGAGACCGCGATTGAGGAGGCGCAGGCGCGCTTTCTGCAGCTGCGCGAGATCGTCAGCGCCATCGAGGTGATGAGCGAGGCGGCGGCGGAATGCTACGAGATCGAAACGGGCCACGCCTTCATCCCGGCAGCCGGGTCGCGCGCAAGCGTCCGGGCGCAAGAGACCGGGGCGGTTTTCGAGGCGCGGCAACTGCTGGAGCAGCACGACCGGGAAACCGCCGAGAAGTCTAAAGTCGAGGGCGTGCCCCTGATCGTCTCGGGCGCCACCGACTGGACCGATGTCGATGTGATCTTCAACACGCTCGACAAGGTCCGCGAACGGATCAAGCAGAACCGCAATCAGGATATCTTCCTCTGCCACAAGGGTGGCAAGCACGGGGCGGAGATGATTGCGGCTCGGTGGGCCCGGGCACGCGGGGTCGCACAAGCGCGCTTCGATCCGCGCTGGTCCGCGCATGGGCGGGCGGCACCGTTCAAGTGTAACGACGAGATGCTGGACGACAAGTTCGCGGCGACGGGGGTTGTGCTCTTCGGCGGCAACGGGGTCGCGCTGAACCTCGGGCAGAAGGCGGAAGCGAAAGGCCTGACGGTCATGCGGGTTGCGGACCCGGCGAAGAAGACTGCGCAGGATTGAAGAGAGGGGGTCGCCTTCGGGCGGCCCTTTCGTCGTTTCTTATGGGTGTGGACGTTCTCCAAATCACTTTGCCTAGCAATTTCCTGTTTTGATAGGTATATGTGTGCCAAGCAAAACTTGGAAATGATAGGCATGACCCCACTCAGCAGCATCGCGATGAGCGCCTATACCGACCTGGTGCGTCTTCTGAAGGACGACGCCTTGTCCGGTGTCGAAGGCAAGCCCACGCTCAAGGAGCGTGGGGATAAGGCCTATTGGTATGCCGCGCGCCGTGTCGGGACGGAGATGCGGTTCATCTATATCGGCGAAGACAGCGACGAGACGCGCGCGCGCATCGACCGGATCGAAGAGCTGCGCGCAACGGCCAAGGATCGGCAGGCGGAACGGTCGCGGCTTGTTCGGCTCTTGCGTGCGGAAGGCATGACGCCCATCGACCGGGCGACCGGTTCCATCCTGTCGGCCATGGCCGCAGCCGGAACCTTCCGTTTGGGTGGCACCATCGTCGGAACCAATGCATTTCGCCTCTATGAAGGCGAGCTTGGTATCCGTCTGCCAATTGGCGGTATGGCCAATACTGGCGACATCGACATCGCGCAGTTCGAGAAGCTCAGCGTTGCGTTGCAGGATCAGGTCGACCCGGGTCTTGCCGAGACGTTCTCAGCGCTCAAATTCGATCCTCTGCCAGCTCTTGACCAAGGTCGGACATGGCGATGGGCCCAGGGTGGCAGCGGCCAGTTGGTCGAGTTTCTCACACCGGCGTTCGGAGATGAGACCATCCGTGATCTGCCAGCATTGGGCGTGAACGCCCAAGGATTGAACTATCTCAACTTCCTGATCGCTGAGCCGATCCACGCGGCGGCGATCTATAGATCCGGCGTTCTGGTGCAGGTGCCCCGCCCGGAGCGTTATGCAGTCCACAAACTGATCATTGCCGACCGGCGCCGCGATGGGGCAGGGAGCCTGAAATCCGCGAAGGACCGCGAGCAGGCGGCTTTCCTTATCGAAGCGATGGCCGAGGACCGGCCCGATGATCTGGCTCGGGCCTATGCCACCGCAATGGAGGTTGGGCCGCGCTGGCGGGAGCACATCGGCAACTCGCTGAAGCGAATGCCTGATACCAGCGGGTTGCTCGACAGCTTGGGCGCGTGATGGCCGTAACGGGGTCGTGCTTGGCGCGGCCCTTTCGTCATGTCTCACGGCGCGTGCGATCGGTCACACTTGATCGGCAGCTCACGGCGTCCAGCACCGTCACCGCTCTACCCAGCCCGTCAGAGTTCGGCCCATCCGCATCGGTAGGGGCTGGGGATGGTGCGCGCCTCGCACATCGTCCGCAGCGCAAGACCGAGGGGTCGAGACGTCACACATGAGGCTGAAGACCTGCATGTCCCTCGGAGGGTGTTTCGGAACATAGCATCCACGCGGGCGGTCTCCGTCAGCACCCCGGCCAGGATCGGCGGGACGCGAACGCGGATGGTGACGGCTGCGTGATGGCAAGGGTCATCCGGGTCTCTCCTTTTTGCTCATAGATGTGGATCGCACGGGGTCGGCCCAATCGTGCCCTCCGCTGACGCTCCGGCAAGCACAAATACGGCTTCCACGGCGGGCCGCGGACCCTCCGCATTTGCGGTTGCGACCGGGCCTCTTGCCCCCGTGCCGGGTGATCCCCATCGCAACAAGGAGTAACCAAATGACCAACCACTACGTCGCCACCGTCCCCGTCAAGTTCACCGATACCGATGGCCAGGAGCGCACCCGTTTTCAGCGCGTGGGTGCGATGTTCCGCAACACCCGCAACGGGGATGGCTCGGAGTTCTTCAGCCTCAAGCTCGACTTTCCCGTCGCGGTCTCGGAGCTGGTGATGTTCCCACCGAGCGCGAAAGATCCTCAGGACTGAATCCTCTGACGAGGATGGGCCGCCCCAGGACGATCCGGGGGCGGCCCGATCCCTGTTCCAGGGATGCCGTCACCGGCGCGGGTGATAGCCCGAGGCGACCTCACGAAGCTGCCGGTCGCTGCGCATTCAACGGACGCACTTCCCCCGGAATGATCTGGCCGCGACAGACCGGCCAGTCAGCCTCAAGGGGGCCATCCACAAAAACCTATCGGCCGAGGCCTCCCGGTTTTTGCGGCAGAGATTTGGTGCCCAAATCTGGCCCTCCTTGACCCTGCCTGTCCGCCCTGTCGGTGGGGTTTGCGCCCGCCCGCGGTTCCGTCCGAACACATGCGTGTTCGTCCAGACCCTCGGGCGGTGCTGGAGAAGGGGCCTTTGAAGCTGGAGGCTGTGCTGGTGGTGAGGGCGGCAGAGCCGCGTCCCTGCGGGCTGCGGGGGAAGCGGACACCAAGGCTGCCTGAGCCTGAGCGCAACGTAAGTATATAATTGACAGCTTGGTATATTATCGTAAGGTGGGGTCAGCCTTGGTGGAAGGTGGCAGGAAATAGGGGGTCTTTCTTCCGCATGTCCCGAACAAAACGCCTGACAGAGATCGAGAAGATGCAGATCGTCCGCGAGGCGGTGGAGGGTGTGTCGACGTCTGAGCTGGCTGAGCGTTTCGAGGTCACATCGCGGGCCGTGCGCTACGTCCTCAAAGCTGATGCCGAGCGCAAGACGGATGCCGCAATTCCGGTCTCAGCGGTCAGTGTGAAGGTCACGGCTGCGGAGCTTGAGGCGCTCGACGAGGTGTTGGCCAAGGCGGGGATCGAGAGCCGGGCCGAGGGGCTGCGGCGGCTGATCCAGGCGGCGGGTGGGGTGTTTGTTCCGGACGCGCAGATGGCGGCAGAGATGGCGCGCTACCGCGCCTCGTTGCACGAGGTCGGCAATGGGGTCGCGCAGATCGCCAAGCAGATGACGCAGGCCAACCGGCGGGGGCAGGGGGCCGTGGGGGGCACGAGTGCCGAGTTCACCGAATTGCGCCTCGCGCAGATGCGCGGGCTGGCGCGGTTCATCTTGGATTCCGCTGACGAGATCGACCTGCTCTTGCGGCGCCGTCGGGACGCGATGCAGCTGGAAGCCACGGCCGCGCTGAGGGAGTTTGCCCATGCGGCTGAATGATGCTGTTGACGCTGTCACCGGCGAGGTCTTTCGGGACGGCTGGAGCCGGATCCGGGGCTCGATGCAGGGGCTGCACGTGGCCAAGCAGAGCCAGCTTGTGCGCGCGGCAGCAGGGCACCGCCCGGCGGTCTTCAAGGCGATCCGGGGCGGCGGTACGCATACCAAATCACAGCTCACAAACCAGCTCGAGTACCTCACCACCAAGTCCACCCATATCGTGGATTCGAGCGGCTTCCTGGATGGCAAGGCGAAGCTCGAAGCGAAGGACATCAAGGATCTCACCGAGCGCTTTGCCAAGCGCTGGAGTGCCGGTTTCAAACCCAAGCTTGGGCAGACCACCCATATGCTCATGTCCTTCCCTGTCGGCGCGCGGGGCGAGGATGTGCGCGATATCGCGACGGATGTGGCCGAGCGGTTCTTCCAGACCGACGCGGGGCATTTCGACTACATCATCGCGGTGCATGAGGACCGTGATCATCCCCATGCGCATCTGGTGCTGAACCGCCGCTCGCAAGAAGGCGAGTTCTTTTTTCTGGGGCGCAATCATCGCTTCAACTATGACGATTTCCGCCTCGCCATGGTCGAAGAGGCGGAGAAGTACGGCGTGCGCCTCGAGGCCACACGGCGGGTGGATCGCGGGGTTGTACATTACCCCGCCCCAACCCGCGAAGTTTATGCCGCGAAGGAAGAGGGTCGCGCGCCCCGCGAGCGCGAACGCGTGGGCACCGACCTGACGCGGACGCTCGCGGAGATCGCCAACACCAGAACCGTCTACCACTCGCTGGCCGCAGAGGCTTCACGTGAAGCCCGCGAGGATATCGCGGCGGCGCTCTTCCGCGCGGGTGAGGTGCTGGCGCGCGGCGGGCAGGTGGACCGAACAGGAGATGTCTATATGGCCGAGGATCAGAGTTTCGAGGATCTCAGAAGCCTCTATGCGGAGAAGCTCGCGCGGGTGCAGGGCATGATCGCTGAGAAGTCCGATGCGGAACGTCCCGTGCTGGAAAAACGCCTCATCGAGATCCAGGCGCAAGTCCAGCACATGCAGCCGCTCGGATTGCGTTCGAGTACGTTGTCAGACGCTCCCTCGGAGGGCGGCATCTATTCCGAGGCCAATATCGACGCTAGCCACCGCGAGCGACTGGCCGAGCCCGACCTGAGATCGCGCATTGACGCTGCTCTGCGCGGCACCGCGATCAGCACATCGGAAGTGGTGGCCCGCATCGAGACGGGCGCCTCCAATGCAGCGCTCGAGCATCAATGGATCGCCCATGATTTCGCCAAGGTGGCCGAGGCGCGCGATTTGAACCTCGAACGCCGCGCCGATCTGGAACAGGCGCGCGACATTCTCAACGATGTGCATGTCGAACTTGGCACGCTTTTGGAACGGGAGAACGTGCTGCGCCGGGATGGCGTTGTGGAAGCGGACCCGGTCAGCGAGCGGTTCCACTATCACGAGGACGCGGTCCGGGCGATGGAAGGAACAATCCGTCAGGAGATGCGCGCCGAGGGTCTGACAGCGCAGCAGATCGAGGATCGGGAGTGGGAGGTTGTCTCACGGGCAGAACGCCGGATCGCGGCGGAGCAACGCGCGTATCTTGAGGCACATCCGGAGCTGCTCGCACGCCCTGGCGATGTGATCGACCGGTCTGAGCCCTACAGGGAGACCATCACCGATGCTTTCCGCGCCAGCGAGATCACCCATGAAGTTGACGGGATCATGGAGGGGCGAGATGTTCGTACGCCGGTTGCAGACGCAGTCGCGGATGACTTGCGCGCGCGCTATCCGGACATGCCGTCCCACCTCGCCCGCGGGCTCGGCGCGACCTATGCGGCTGTCGTCGAGATACGCGACACGGAGGCCATCAATCAGGTCCGCCGCGAGAATGAGATGCGCGACGGGCTCGGGTCTGGAACGCGCGACGCACTCCTCGCCGCCCGCGGTGAAACGGCGCCGCAGTCTGACCGTGCCGACCGCCTTGCAGACGAGATTGCGCGTGTTCTGGACCATGAGCGGGCGGGGGAGTTGTCCGCGCCCTTCGAGACCGAGGCGGAGCGGGACGCTTTCCGCGAGGAGATCGCGCGTGTGCTGGATGACCGCCAATTGGGCCGCCTCACATCCGGCGATGCCGATGCGCTGGACAAGGTTCTCGAGGACCGTCTCGACCGGCTCTATGTCGCCAAGGTCTACCTGCAATCCGATGCAGCGACGGCCAACACGGAGGCGTTGCGCCAGGTGGTGGATGAACTCGCCGACGCCGAGTACGAAAAACACCGCGCGACAGACGTGGATGGCGAGACGGAGCGGGGTCAGGTCCATTGAGCGCGTCCATGGGCAAAGTCCGGATCGCCACGGGCGTCCTGCTTGTAACGATGGTGACCGCCGCCATGGGCTATACCATCGCCTCGGCGGTGCTGACCTACCAGGATCTCGGCTTCGGGGCCGAGATCGACTTTGCCTATATCGCACAGAACTATCTGGCGATCCTCGATCGCCGCCCGGAGGACGCGCAACTTATTCACCTGATCATCGGCAGCTTCGCCGCCGCCGGCCTAATGTTGAGCCTCGCCCTCTCGGGGTCCGCTCTGACACGCTTTGGCCAGACCCATTGGCAGAGCGCGCGCGAGATGAGCGCCAATGGGTTCTTCGGGGCGCCAGGGACCGGGTTCATCCTCGGCAAACTGGGGACGCCGGGCTCCCGCGCCAATTACATTTGCTCGAAGGTTTTTCCGCATGCGCTGATCGTGGCGCCCACGGGCCGCGGCAAGACCACAGGCTTCGTCATCCCGAACCTGCTGACCTGGCAAGGCTCCGCCGTGACGCTCGATGTGAAGGGCGAGTGTTTCGAGGCCACGGCCCGCCACCGTGCAGCCCAAGGCGACAAGGTCTATCGCTTTGCCCCCACCGATTGGGAGGGCAAGCGCACGCATCGCTACAACCCGCTCCTGCGCATCTATCAACTGAAAGATCCAGCACGCCAGCAGATGGAATTGCAGCTCCTCGCGACGCTCTTCCTTCAAAGCGACAACGATCGGGTGCAGGGGCTCCTCAAAGGCGGGATCGATCTCTTCGTGGCGGCAGGGCTCTTGGCCTTCCAGCGCAAGCGTCCCACCTTGGGCGAGATCTACCGCATCGCGGCCTCGGGCGGGAATAAGCAGAAGGAGTATTTCGCGCGGGGCCATGAGGTCGACAACAGGGCGGCCAAGCTGATCTTCACGCGGCTCGCTTCGACCAATAACGACACGCTGACCTCCTATGTCTCGCTCCTGATGACCTCGGGGCTCGACCAATGGCAGAACCCGGCCATCGATGAAGCGACGGCGGTGTCGGATTTTGATTTCCGCACGATCCGGAAAAAGCCCTTTTCGGTCTATCTCGTGGTCCAGCCGCTGATGGTGAAGCCGCTCGCGCCGCTGATCCGGCTGTTTTTCTCCGACCTGCTCTCGGCCATGCAGGAAAAGGACCCCGGACCGGATGAGCCGTGGCCCGTCATGATCATGCTCGATGAGTTCAATCGATTGGGCAAAATGCCCATCGTAGTCGAGAGCATCGAGACCCTGCGCACCTATCGTGGACATTTGGCCGTCGTCACCCAGACCATCCCGGCCCTCGATGAAATCTACGGCGAGAACACCCGCCGCGCCCTGCAGGGCAATGCCGGCGTGAAGCTCTACCTGACGCCCTCGGACGAGAAGACCGTCGAGGAGTTGAGCAAGGCGGTCGGCAAGACCACGAAGACGGTCGTCACGCGATCTCAATCCATCGGCAAGAACCCCTTCGAAGGACGCAGCCAATCCACGCGGACCGAGGAAAGCTCGCTGTTGCCGGAAGATGAGGCGCGCCGCCTGCCGCTCGATGAAATCGTCATGGTCATCGATGCCCAGATGCCGGTCCGTGCGAAGCGGATCCAGTATTTTGACGATCGGCTGTTTAAGGCGATCCACGCGGCGCAGACGGGCGAGTTGCCGTTCCCGGAACCCGGGGGAGGTGGGTTGCAGGGCACGCTGCCACTAAGTATGCGCGCCATGCCGATGACGCCGCCGCCGGACGAGTCCCGCGGATCTGAAGCCGATGTGGTGGCCGCCCGCGAGGCTGCTGATGGCCAATCGCCAGAGCAAACCCATGTCGCCCCAAAGAAGACCGCGCCTGTCGTTCAAGCCGTCGTCGCTCAGGAACAACGACAGATGGAGATGGATTTTGGGGGCCAAGTCACGGATGCCGAGGCAGCGAGCGCCGTGGGTGAGGCGCAGATGCGTTCCGCCGTCGATGGTCTCGATATGTTAGAGGCAACTATGGAGCGGAGCAAGAACGGCGTACGAGAAGGGATCTAGTTATCATATTGGTTCGTAGTCCGTTTTCGCGCGCTCAAGCCGTGCACCTACGGTATCCAACCCCCATCGACGATCAAAAAAGAATTCCAGCGCTTTTCTGGTTTCGACACGGAGCCATTCGCCTTCAAAGCCGAATTCACGTCTGACGACCTTTGCTTGCTCATCTGAAAGTCCTGTTTTTGGTCGCAGCCAAATGATTGCTCGAGTATTCCAATCCACGTCCTCCGGCAGAGGCTTGTCTATGGGTTTCTCCTCGAAGGAGCTGTCAGGATCAATGCGGATCGGGAGGTAGTTCCGATATTCACCGCGTTTGAAACTGTGGGCACGCAAGTGCACGCTTTCACCATCGGACGTGAAGCGGGTCGGTGCGATCCACTGCCCTTCGTCGGCACCGGACGACATTGATGTGTATCGGACGTGGACGGCTTTCCCCGACCTGATTGCTTGATGAAGAAACGCGATGGTCCTTTGATCTGCCTTCCGTTCCGGTCGAGGCAACGCGGACGAAGGCGTGTCTTCATCGACGCATGCCAAGATATCGAAGGCTTCGGTCAGGCCGGATGGTGCTAATGCCTCGTGCTCGCTCGCAGCTATGTATGTCTTTCGCACCGGATCATAGGTCGGCGGTGAACTGTGCGCGAGACCAAGATAGACACGGAAGTCCAGCGCTGCCTGCGCGGTCGAAATACCGAAGTGGTCGATCAGATCCTTGCGGTTTGCCATACCCCGCCAAGTCAGGCAACGGTCCAGAAAGATCAGGCGCTCTCTCTGCGCATGTTTGAGGTCGTCGAGCTTCATGTGCGCATCCCTACCTTGACTCTCGCCTGTATGTCCATCTAGAAATTATACGAATAAAAATTATATGGACCATTGTCATGAGGATTCTTCACACTGCCGACCTCCATCTCGGACGTCAGTTCAACGGGATTCCTCTCGATGCCGATCACGCAGCAATTCTCGATCAGATCGTTTCGGCGATCACCTCCCGCGACGTTGACGTTCTTGTGATTGCAGGAGATATTTTTGACCGGGCTGCCCCGCCGACGTCTGCCGTGCGTCAGTTCAATGGGTTCTTGGCGCGCGTTGCCTCGGAGACCGAGGCGGCCGTGGTAATGATCGCCGGCAATCACGACTCGGGTGATCGAATCGCGTCCATGGCGATCATGACAGACACACGACGCGCTTTGATACGTGGGGCTATCAGTGCGGACGAGAAGCCGCTGTTACTTACGGACGCCCACGGACCTGTGGCGTTCACAGGGTTGCCCTTCGCCTACGAGTATGCTGCCCGTGAATGTTTTTCCGACGAAGCTCTCCACACTCCCGAGGACGTTCTCGCGGCTCAGGTGGCTTGCGGTCGGCGTAACATTCCCGATGGTACGCGTTGGGTCGTCGTTTCGCATGCTTTCGTAGCCGGGGCTTCAAGCAGCGAAAGTGAACGACCTCTCACTAGGGTCGGCGGCATCGAGACCGTCAGTTCGGCCGTGTTTGAGGGTGCCCATTATGTGGCTCTTGGCCATCTGCACCGGCCGCAATCGGTTGGTGCCCCTCATATCCGGTATTCGGGATCGCCACTGGCTTTCGGGTTTGATGAATCTGACTGCCAGAAGTCGATGAGCCTCGTCGAGATCGATGCAGTCGGGCAAACCACGATAGAGAGCATTCCTTTCACACCCATTCGCCAAGTGCGCGTCTTGAAGGGACGTCACGCAGAACTTCTCCTCGCAGACCGATCTGACGATTTTATCAAAGCCGTGCTTACCGATGATGCGCCTGTGATCGATGGAATGAAGCGCATCCGCGACGTGTTCCCGAACGCCTGTGAACTTTTCTACGAGCGGGATGAACAGGCGCCAGAAGTGAAGTCCTTAACGGGACGTGCCCTAGCGGTCGCGAACCCTGTCGAGGTCATTGGCGACTTCCTCGAACACGTGCGGGAAGAAGGGTTCTCAGAGAACGAACTGGAGGTCGTAGCGTCGGCACTCGGTCGCCTGCGCGAGACGGAGGATGTCCAATGAGACCGGTTCGGCTAACACTTCAGGCGTTCGGTCCCTATCCAGGTCGGGTGGTTATCGACTTTCGGGATGCCGTTGAGGCGGGTCTTTTCGGCATCTACGGACAAACAGGATCAGGTAAATCGACCGTCTTCAGCGCGATGACCTTTGCGCTCTTTGGAGAAGCGGCGAAGGCAGAGCAAGACGCTCCTTCGTTGCGCTCGGATCACGCCGATCCGGATATAATGACCGAGGCGGAGTTCGTGTTCGACATTGGTGAGCGGCGATATGTTGTGCTTCGCCGACCCGACCAGATGCGACCTAAGGCACGCGGTGAAGGCGAGACGCGGAGCGCACATGAGGCCTTTCTGTTCGATGCGACTGGAATGTCGTTGGATGACATTACAGACGCAGCGCGGGGCAAGATCGTGGCAGAGAAGAAGGTGCGCGAGGTCGACGCGGCCCTCGTCGAGATGCTTGGATATGGCTCCGAGCAATTTCGCCAGATCGTCCTCTTGCCGCAAGGGCGCTTCGAGAAGTTCCTTTCGGCCAAGACGAAAGAGCGCCTCGAAATCCTGCGAGAACTCTTCGATGTCTCGCTATACGAGAAGCTCATGGCCGATCTCAAGTCAGCAGCCGATGAGGCTGAACGGCAGGTGCGAGAGGAACGTGCGCTCTGCATCAGGCAACTCGCGGCAGAAGGGTTCGAAAGCACTGATGCACTGATTTCGGGCATCGAAGCCGCAGCTGGGAAATGCGCAGAGCTACGCGCGAACGAAGAAACCGGGAAGGCGACGGCGGAAGCTGCCGAGAAAGCAGTGCGTCAGGCGGAGGCGATCGAAGAAAAATTCGCGACGGCCGAAAAGATGAACGAACGGCTTCGCGCACTTGAGGCGCAGAAGGGCGATGTCGAGACGCTTTCTGAGCAGATCCGACAAGCCGAGCGCGCGCGCGGTCTGATCGATGTCGAGGAACGAGTGAGGGATGCCGAACGTGAGGTTGGTGAAGCCGAGGGCGCGCGCAACAAGGCTGACGAGGCCAGCGAGCTTGCTTCCAGAGAAGCAGAAAAGGCGGCAGAGGCGCTCCGGCGCGAGGACGATCGTGCCGATGAGGTCGAAACCCTGCGCCGGAGAAGTGATGAACTGGAGAGGTATGGTCGAATCCTCGAGGAAGCGGCCGATAGCAATCAGGCAGTCGAAACCGCGCTAAAAGAGCAGCGGGACGCCGACAACGCTTTTAAGGCAGCAAAGGCACAACTGACCGAACTGCAGGAGAAGCGCACCTCGAAAAGCGCAGAGCTAAAAGCTGCGCGCGAAACGGAGGCGAAGCGCGCCGAGATCGCGGGTCGGCGCGCAGAGCTCGACAAACGGCATCTGGCCGCCAAGTCCTACGAGGTCGCTTTGCAGGATGTTGCAACGGCTCAGGCCGCTGTCGAAGAACAACTGCGGACGTCGGAAGCTGCGGCCGGAAAGGCCGAGAAGGCGCGAGATGATTATGAGACGGCCGAACGGGATCTAGCGGCCGCACAGGCGCTTCACCTTGCGATGAGATTGGAAGCAGGGTCGCCATGTCCGGTCTGTGGCGCAACCGAACATCCTGCGCCGGCGACTGGCGAGATCGGTAGTGCCGGCCTGGACAAGGCATTCCGTGAGTCACGAGAAGCATGGCTGGCCGCCGATCGCGATGCCCGGAAAGCTGGCGAAGCACTGGTCGGGGTGCAAGCGACGCTCGAGGAGCGACAGAAACGCTTGTCCACCCTTGAACCGCCAGAGGAGCGCGCAGCCGTCATCGCGGCGCGAATCGGTCATGCAGACGACGCACTCGCAGCGCTTGGGCCCCGGGTAGACATTCTTGCCGCGGAGACCGGGATCGAGGAACTGGCACTTCAGATCGAGGAATTGGAGCGGAAACGCGATGAGTTGCGGGACAGCTTCGATGAGCGGCGGAACAAGGCTACTGAGGCCAAGGCGACTCGCGATGGAAAGCTTGCCGAGGTGCCGCAGGACCTGCGCGATGTCACGGCGCTCGCGGCCAATTTGAAGAAGGTGACCGGGTCGCTGGAGTCGCTTCAGGCGGCGCGGATCGGGGCAGACAAAGCGCTGAACTCCGCGCGCGAAATGGCACTCGGCGCGGTTAAGGATCTTGAAAGCGCAAGTAAGGCGCTCGTGGACTGTAAGGCGCGCCATCAAAAGGCGGTTGAGGTCTTCCGGACGAGACTGGCTGGAGCTGGCCTCACAGCAGAGGCGTTTCAGTCTCTCAAACCAGCCATCGAAACTCTCGATGAGGATAGGGAAGCCGTCGAGACATACCGGCGCGAGCACAAGAGTGCGTCTGACGCAGCCACAGATGCCGCCTCTGCGATCGAAGGGATGTCCCGGCCTGATCTCGAAGCGCTACGAGAAACGCACCAGACCCATGCCGAGGCGCTCAGCAGGGCGACCGAAGAACGCATCGCCGCCCAGACCCGTGTCGATCATTTGGATCGGCTTAAAAAGGTGATGGACGAGACGCTGCGCAAGCTTGACGAAGCCGAAGCGGCATCCGGCCCGCTGCGCGGTCTAGCAGCGCTGGTGAACGGGCAGAACTCGCAAAGACTGACCCTGGAGACATTCGCAATAGGCGCGATGTTCGATCAGATTCTGGAAGCTGCAAACCTACGCTTCGGTCCGATGACAAACTATCAGTATAGTCTCGAGCGTGAGATGGAGAACGGAGGGCGAGGCAAGCGAGGCCTTGGAACACAGGTGTTTGACGCGCACACTGGGAAATCACGCGCTACAAGCACACTCTCAGGCGGCGAGACGTTCATTGCGGCACTCGCTCTCGCACTGGGTCTTGCCGACGTGGTCGAAGCGGCGAGCGGCAAAGTCCGGCTCGACACGATTTTTATCGACGAAGGGTTTGGAAGCCTCGACACCGAAAACGGGTCCGGCACGCTCGACCAGGTCCTACAGGTCCTCAACTCCATCGTCCGACAGAACCGTGCGGTGGGTCTGATTTCGCATGTACCGCTCGTCCAGGAGGCGATCCCAAACGGCTTCTATGTCAGAAAAGGGATGTCTGGGAGTAGTATAGAGGAAAGGGGGGTGGTCTGATGGATCCTCGTTGGTTTCGACGGCGAGCTCATTCGCGGCGCTTGCCAAATGGTGGCACTACCGACGTTCGAGAAAGCTGGGTCTTACAGTCTTCTTCGAAGGCAAAGCGCCAGCGCAGTTTCCGGCATCAGTGCCCCATATGCGGTGCAGACGTGGTCACGGTCCGTATGCCCAATGGTGGCAGCGCTCATTTTGAGGGCGCGAAGGGATTGTATAGGATAAAGCACCCATGTTTGCATGTTGGCGAAGGTTTGAGCCGAGTGCGTGACACGAACACGCCTGACCTCTTCGAAAACTGCTGAAATGTGCACCCCCACTGGGGATTCGATTGTTCTAGCAGAGAAAAATCGCCTAGAGGTTGAGATGTGGGCGCCGTTCTCTTGAGATCGAACTGGCCAGTTTGGAGATTTTATTGATGAGTTTTGTATGGAAGGTTTTTCGCGTTACATTTTTTTTAGCGATTTATTTCTTTGCTGCTTTGGTAATTGTTACCCTTGGATTGCAGTCTTGGTCGGACGGCAGCCAAGTTCTTTTTGCATTGGGAGCGCCCGTCTTTTTGGTTTGGTGGCAAGAAAGGCGGCGATCTAGAAAAATTGCCGCTACAAATGGCGGCGCAAAGAGTTCGGAAACAACAAAACCGAATTTAGCGCTGGTAGCGTCTCCAAATGCGTATGAAAATCGTGTCGAGCGTGAACGCGAACGAACTCGCGAAGCCATTGTTTCCACGGCATCGGTTGCGACGCAAGCCTATTCCCCACCGAAGCAGGACTACGCTGAGATCGTTCGCGCTGGAAAGTCTGCGGCGCCAGCTCTTGCGGCAGCCGCTGAAAGAAAACAATCTGGGCGAGTTGCATCGAGCTGGTCGTCCCGAACAAAGAAAAGCGGGTGGGTCCCTTCTAGCGAAACGGCTAGCGTCTCCGGTCTCAACATCGGCGGGATGGTCTATGTTGGCACGCCTCCCTTGCTGAACTCCTACGGGTATCGTGACAAATGCCGAGCCTATATCGATCCGTCCCTGTCGGTCGCGCGCTCGGGCAGGGACAAGGCTGGCGATAGCATGCCGTATTGGCCCGGATACTCGGATATCTCACCCCAGTGTCGGGCAACCTATTTGGAGTGGTTGGCAAGTGGGCGAAGCGACGCTTCCTATAACCCCGGCTACATGTTCTTGTACTTCTACGGGCTGGAGCGTCGCTTCTTCGTCGATCAGTCGAACGAAGATGCAAAGGATATCGTCCAGGAAGTTCGACGGCTGCAGTCACTTTACCCTGATAACCATTCCGTCAGGCGGTATTTGGGTGAGTTCCTCGACATCGCGATGCTCGCCGAAACCGACCTCGACGCTATCGAGCCGATTTTCGAGAAGCAGGGCTGGGAACTTCCGTTCTCACTCAAATACGCAATCGGAGCTCGTATCGACAAAGGCGAGAACCTGACAGCTGACTGGTTGCTGAGTTGGTTCATCTGCCATCCGGAAACAAATCTGAGAACTCCCGCGACGCGGTGCCGTGACGAGTTCGTCGCGCTGTTCCGTATGCGGTTTGATCGGCGTTTTCCTGATGGACTCAAAGTGACAAAACCACGGAAATCACTCACTGCATCCTATCGGGCCGCCTCCAGCGAGTTTCAGGGGTCCGCCAACCCAACCGTCGACGGCAAGCCGGTCCCCGATATTTCCGGCCTGCGCAAACCGGTCGAGATTGCCCAAGAGTTGGCTGACGAGGTGATGAACGACCTCGACAAGCTCAGTCGCTTCCTGGGCCGAAACCCTGACGGTCGCGGAAGTGTGGAAGCGCATGCCTTGCTGCCCTCTGAACTTTGGGATGCTTTCCCATCAGAGGAAATGGACCGCTTGAAATCATGGGCAATCGATATCGTCGATCGGGGGGGATTGGTGCCGCTTGAGGAGGTGATCGGACGGCTGGAGGGAGAAACGAACGAGAAGATCGGGAAACGGCAAATGACAGGAGCGGCCGACGCGCTCGCGCGCCTCGGTTTCGGTCTGGCGCCCGATCCTCGGTTTGCGCTCCGGTCGCCCAATGCGGAGGAGCCTGTTGTGCTGTTTAGCCTGGGCGAACCGATCGAAAGACTGGAGGAAGTTTCCGACAGCTATCGAAGCGCCTTGATCGAATTGGCACTTGGGTCGTTCGTCGCCCATGCGGATGGTCGCATCGCGGAGCCGGAACGTAGGGCGCTGGTAGATCAAGTTTCTGCCGCGACCCTTAGCGATCAGGAACGCCGCAGGCTGCGTGCAAACCTTGAATGGTTCCTGGCCGTGCCGCCGGACATGACGCTTCTGCGGCGCAAATTGAAGGAAGTGGGCCAAGACAGCCAGGCCGCTATGCGGGCAGCACTGGTTGGTGCAGCACATGCCGATGGCATTATTCACTCCGACGAAGTCGCAAGCATCGAGAAAATCTACAAGGCTTTGGGCCTCGATCCTGAGCTTGCCTACTCGGATCTGCATGCTGGCGAAGTCGCGGATGGTCCTCGCACTGTTCGTGCCTCGCAACCGGGTCGCCCGGGCGAAGCGATACCCGATCTTGAAAAAGCCAGCGGACCCAAACTCGACGCGTCGCGGATCGCAGCAATCCGTTCGGACACTGAGCGCGTGTCGTCCGTCCTCGGTCGGATTTTCGATGTCGAAGAGGAAGAAAGTGGTGCGTCTGGGCCCGCCAGCCAAAGCCAGCTGGCGGGGCTTGACCCGAAACACGGCGCCCTTGTCCTCGAACTAGTTACTCGGGAGCATTGGTCTGACACAGAGTTCGAGACGATCTGCGCCTCGCATGGCTTGATGGCGTCCGGGGCACTGGAAGTTGTGAATGAATGGGCTTTTGAGACCTACGATGAAGCGCTTCTCGACGAGTATGATGGATATGACGTGTCTCCGGAGATTGCGGAGGCGGTAAAAGAAAAGATGAGTGCGGAGGGCAGGGATGTCTAAGTTGAAACCACGTGAACGCGATGCAATCGTACAGGCGCTTCGGGCCGGGGTCGTGCCCAAGCTAGGTTTGCGCCATATCCAGGTCGGCCGCGTCCGGGAGATTGAAGAGCTCGTTAAGGACATGGACCGGATATCCGATGGCGGATCGGCAATCAGGTTCATCATCGGGGAATACGGATCGGGCAAGACGTTCTTCATGAACCTGATCCGCCTCGTCGCCTTGGAGAAAGGCCTAGTCGTGATGTTCGCGGATCTGGCGCCGGATCGCCGCATTCACGCGACCGGCGGACAAGCTCGGGGGCTGTATGCGGAGATGGCCCGAAACCTCTCGACGCGGACAAAGCCCGATGGCGGGGCATTGGCCAGCGTGGTGGAACGGTTTGTCAGCCAGGCTCACCGAGATGCTGAAGAACGGGATTTGCCCACGGGGACCGTCATTCGTGAACGCCTTGGCCACTTTGAAGAACTTACCGGAGGGTTTGAGTTCGCCGAAGTCATCCGTCGATATTGGGAAGGCCATGAGACCGGCGACGACGAGTTAAAATCCGCAGCCCTGAGATGGCTGCGCGGCGAGTTCGCGACACGCACCGACGCGCGCAAGGCGCTTGGTGTGCGAACGATCATCGACGACGCCAGTGTCTATGACCATCTGAAGCTGATGTCGGCATTTGTGTGCGAGGCCGGTTACAAAGGCTTGCTCGTCGGTCTCGACGAGATGGTGAACCTCTACAAGCTCACCTCGTCGCAGGCGCGCAATGCAAACTACGAGCAGATCCTCCGGATACTGAACGATGTGCTGCAAGGCAGTGCCGAGAACCTCGGATTTCTCATGGGCGGGACCCCGGAGTTTCTGATGAACACCCGTCGTGGACTCTATAGCTACGAAGCCCTTCAGTCGCGTTTGGCCGAAAATACCTTCGCGCGAGACGGATTGGTCGACCTTTCAGGACCGGTTGTCCGGCTCGCCAGCCTGACCCCTGAAGACCTTTTCGTACTTCTGGCCAATGTCCGGCGGATCATGCAGGACGATGCCAGGGCTCTGCCGGACGCCGCACTCGAGGCATTCATGGCGCATTGCTCGGACCGGATCGGTGAAGCTTACTTCCGCACCCCGCGCAATACGGTGACGGCCTTCGTGAACCTGCTTTCCGTGCTCGAGCAAAACCCCGGTGTCGAGTGGAGCGATCTGATCGAAAAGATCGAAGTCTCCGAAGACCTCGGCGAAGACATGACCGAGGTAGACGAGTCGACTGGTGCCCAAGACCCCGGTGACGATGATCTGATCAGCTTCAAGCTCTGACGCCTATGAGCAGTGCGTTCGACAAACTGGCGAGACCTGTGCAGAAATGGATACGCCAGCAAGGATGGCGCGAACTTCGCGATATCCAGGCGCGATCCATCCGGACGATCTGCGAGACCAACGCCGATTTGATCGTTGCGGCGTCCACGGCGGGCGGAAAAACCGAGGCGGCGTTCCTGCCGTTGATTTCACAGGTGCTTGACGAGCCGTCGGGCGGCACCGGCTTCGACCTGCTCTACATCGGTCCGCTGAAAGCCTTGATCACGGACCAGGCCATGCGGCTGGATGGCATCTGCCAGGAAGCGGAGCTTCCCGTTGTTCCTTGGCACGGGGATGTCTCGCAATCGATCAAGACGCGCGCGTTAAAATCTCCAAAAGGGATCCTGCTGATAACCCCGGAGTCCCTTGAGGCACTTTTCATTCGCCGCGGTTTGGAAATTGCACGCCTGTTTGGGGCCACGCGGGCGGTCGTGATCGACGAGCTGCACACGGTTCTTGATAGCGAACGCGGTGTCCAGCTTCGTTCACTGCTCACGAGGCTCGAGCTCGCGATAAAGCGCCCAATACGTCGGGTAGGTCTGTCAGCGACTCTGGGCGACATGGACCTCGCCAAGGCCTATCTTCGCCCTGACGCCGCAAACGCTGTCCAGCTGATCGAAGCAGATGGCGGCGAGGCTGAATTGAAGCTTCAGCTTCGCGGTTACCTTTCCGGCGATGAAAATGAAAACAGCCCGTCAGCATCGGACGCAATTGCAGCCCATCTCTTCAAACACCTTCGAGGTAGCGACAACCTGGTCTTCGCCGGAGCGCGCCAACGGGTCGAGATTTACGCAGATCGGCTACGGGAGCTTTGCGAACGGGAGCACCTGCCACAGGAATTCTATCCCCACCACGCGAGCCTCTCCCGAGAACACCGTGACTTCGTTGAGCGGCGCTTGAAGGACCCTGCGAAACCGACGACCGCCGTTTGCACGTCGACGCTCGAGCTTGGAATCGACATCGGTGACGTGACCTGCGTGGCTCAAATCGGTGCGCCATTCAGCGTAGCGGCCTTGCGACAACGGCTTGGCCGATCAGGCCGCCGTGAAGGACAGCCGGCCATTCTCAGGCAGTACGCTGTCGAAGCCAAGTTGACGCCGGAGAGCAGTTTCGTGGATCGTCTTCGCCTCGGCCTGATCAGGTCCATCGCGATGATAGACCTGCTGCTGGAAGGCTGGTGCGAACCTCCAAAACCTCAGGCGCTTCATCTCTCGACGCTCGTCCATCAGATACTGTCAGTCATAGCGCAGCGCGGCGGCGCGTCTGCAAGCGTGGTCTACAAGGTGCTCTGCCGCGAAGGACCCTTTCGGAATGTCACAACCGAAGTCTTCGCAGATGCGTTGCGTGCAATCGGCCACCCAGAAACCGGCTTGATCGAACAGGCCGGCAGCGGGCTGTTGCTTTTGGGTCCATCAGGCGAGAAGCTGGTTGAGCATTACAGCTTCTACGCGGTGTTCCAGACACCTGAGGAATTCCGTTTGGTTGCAGAGGGGCGGGATCTTGGAACCCTGCCAATCAACAATGTACTTGCTCCCGGGATGCTGCTGATTTTTTCTGGGCGGCGTTGGGTGGTTCAAGAAATCCATGATCGTGAAAAGGTCATCGTCGTCAAACCCGCGAAGGCTGGTGTGCCTCCGGTCTTCGGCGGCGATGCGGGGGACATTCATGACAAAGTGATCGACCGAATGTTCGCCGTGCTCGAGGGGGATTCTAGCCCAGCTCACATGGATACAGTCTCTTTGATGATGCTCGAGGAAGCGCGTGCTCACTATGAACAGCTGGGGTTTAGGGCCAATAACATACACACTATCGGCGAGCATACATCAGTCATTGCGACGCGGGTCGGTACGGTGAAGACATCAACCCTCGCGCTAGCACTGAGAAGTGAGGGGTTTTCAGTCGAGCAGCATGACGGGTTCCTGCTGGTGGAGGCAGGGGACGAAACCCCCGATCTTCAAACAGTACTAACGCATATTCGATCTGGCGAACCTGTCGATCTGTTCGCGGGAGCAGGGAACTTCATGTCGGAGAAGTTTCATCCGTACCTGTCGAAGCCGCTCTTGGAGTTGGATGCAGCCAGTTCGAAGCTTGTTCCTCAAATTCTTCCAACGTTGGTTGAAAGGATCATTCAGGCATGAGCGATGGGAAGCAGAGGTTGTTTCCTTGCATGCTCTGAACCGCTAGTGCCAAATGCAATGACCTTTGGGGGCGCAGAGATCATTTGGAGAATGTCGTGGCCGATAAGCTGAACATAAATTTAAGATATTGTTATGGAATTGGAAAACTTGAGGTAGAGCTGGAGTTTAAGCACAAAGGCTACGCGATCTACGCTCCGAACGGTGTTATGAAAACATCGTTTGCGAAGACAATGATGGACCTATCGGAAGGCAATTCGCCGAAGGACCTGCACTTCCCGGATCGCGAACCTACTTGTGAGATCACCCTGAATGGCGAAGCCATTAAGAAAGAGGAAATTTTCGTCGTTAAATCCTACGATGACAAATTCTCTTCAAGTCAGGTGTCCACTCTTCTTGCGAACGCCGAACTCAGAACGAAGTACGAAAGAATCCATCAGTCGATTGGCGAAGCAAAAAAGGCTTTGGACAAAGCTCTCAGGAACGCTGCGGGGTTTGGAGAAAGATCACGGGAGAACTTAGACCCGATTATCGAGGATGTGTTTGGCGGCAGCTATTATGAGGCACTTTCTGCGATTGAGGACGAGCTCGACGAACTTCATCAATCGGACCTCGGCAAAGCCGACTACAGAATCCTGTACGATCCAAAAGTTCAGCAATTCCTTGCCAGCGAAGATGTGGCGGCTGCGGTCGAGGACTTTGCGCAAAAGTATGACGAGATAACCGAACAATCGCCAATCCTTCGAAGGGATTTTCGGTATCATAATGTCGCCCAGGTTCAGCAGCAGCTCGAAGCGAACAACTTTTTTAACGCTGGACACAGCATCAGCTTGGCGGATGAAAACACGGATCAGAAGGAAGAGGTTTCCTCGGACCAATCTCTTCGCGAGCGCATCGAAGAGGAGAAGCTTCGCGTCTTGAACGATGAGGCGGTGGCGAAGAAATTCGACACATTCAATTCAAAGCTCAAAAATAAGGAGCTGCAGGCTTTCCGAGACTATATCACAGATAATAAACACCTTCTGCCTATGCTAAACGAACCGGAAGGCCTGAAACGTGACCTTTGGATGCAATATCTTCGGGCTGCACTTGATGAGTACAAAGCGCTGGTATCCGAGTATCGAACTGGTCAAAGTGCTCTCGCTGAAATCATCGCAGACGCGGACAGCAGCAGAGGTGATTGGGATGCTGTAGTGGCAGATTTCAATCGTCGCTTTCTCTACCTGCCATTTGAACTTTCCGTTGAGAACAAGGCCGATGCGATCCTCAAAGGAAGTGCTCCTTCGATTGCTTTTATCATCAAAGATGCAGGTGAAGAGAGGCGTTATGCTTCATCCGAAAAGCAAGAGCTGCTCCGAGCACTAAGCACAGGTGAAAGCCGCGCGCTGTACATACTTGATATTATGTATGAGGTATTCGTGCGATGGAAGAACCGCACCAAGACCCTCTTTGTCTTTGACGACATTTCTGACTCGTTTGACTACAAGAACAAGTTCGCGATCATCGACTTCTTGGAGGATGTAACCAAGGTCGAAGACACCAATTTCCTTGCCATCGTCCTGACTCACAACTTTGATTTCCTTCGAACAGTTTCAAGCAGAGATATCTGTCCAGCACATCAGTGTCGGCTGGCGTTTCGATCTGATGATGGGATCAAGTTTGAGCCATTCGAGCGGACGGACATCCAGAGTCCGTTTCGTAAGTGGCAGGCCAGGTTGGCGGAACCGTCCGTTCTAATTGCCTATATCCCGTTCTTACGTAATTTGATCGAGTACACGCTTGGCCCAAAAGATGCCGATGGGAATCCTAATGCTGACTACCTTCAGCTTACCAGGATGCTCCACTTCAAAGATGAAACTGAAGACCTCACCATCGAGGACTACAAGGCCGTATTCGAACGCCATTTGAGCGGGTGTACTTTCCCTGATGTTGATCTGACGCAGCCAATTATTGAGCATCTTTTCGCCACGGCCGATGAGTGTGAGAAAGTTGCCGATGGCATCAATCTTGAGCACAAGATCGCTCTGTCAATCGCGATCAGAATGCGAGCCGAGCGATACATGGTCGCGAAGATCCGTTCTGCGCAGGAAGAATTCGATGTTTCGAATAAACAGACGGGGAAGATTTTTCAAAAATTCAAAGATTTGTTCAATAATGAAGCCGAAAAAATAGGCCTTCTACGCCGCGTTAATCTGATCACGCCAGCGAATATACATCTCAATTCCTTTATGTATGAGCCAATCTTAGACATGGGCATGGCAGAATTGGTGACGTTGTACCAGAACGTAAAGTCAGATTTGAACTAGGCGTCGTCGGAATGCGTTTTGCACTTTTGAATGGTCAACGAGTTGAGGCGATGCCTGGTGCCTTGGGCAACTGCCCAGGCTGCGATGCCGCCATGCTAGCTCGATGCGGGACCAAGAAGGCCTGGCATTGGGCGCACAAAGGCCGCCGTCATTGTGATCATTGGTGGGAAAACGAAACCGAGTGGCATCGCGACTGGAAGAACCGGTTTCTTACCGACTGGCAAGAGGTGCTAGCTCGCGATGAAACTGGCGAGCTTCATATTGCGGATATCAAAACACCCTATGGCCTTGTGATCGAGTTCCAGCACTCTGCTATCAAGTCGGCTGAGGTAAGAAAGCGCACAGATTTCTACGGTCAAGTGATTTGGATTATCGATGGAACCCGCCGCCCAACTGATCTGATCCAATATGAACGGATGCTGTCAGAAAACTATCCGGAACGGTTCAACGGCGTTGATATCTACACCGTTTATTGCGAGGAAACACGGCTTCTCAAAGAATGGGGATCATTGGGCAAGATCGTCGGATTTGACTTTGGCGGCGAAAATCTATGCTTGCTGACAGCCGCACAAGGCAGAAGCCGTTATCTCTTCGACTTCCCAAAGGTGGAGTTCGCTAGGTTGATTAGTGAAGGGAGGCCGCTACCAGTGGTTCAGTTCGCAGAACCCACCCAGCGTGGCTATCGAGGGCGTAGAAGATTCTAATAAACTTCAGGTCGCAAACAGTCGTTTTTGGCGGCTATCCTGGTCTACTAAAATCAACGCTTTGGATATGAAAACCGCCCGTAGAAGATCACCAGCAGTACCTTTGCGGTTTTTGGAGGGTTGTTCTCATTAGCCCGTCATCGTCGCCCCAACCTTCCAAGCCTAGCCAGTTGCGCCAGCATTTGAGACCCGGCCCCCGGTGACCCAGTGCCGCTTGCCTGACCTGTCTGTCCCATGCCTTGCCGCACTGGCATCTGCTGCACACCAAAAAACTGCCGCGCCCTGAGGGCTGCGTATTCGGCGCCACTGGCACCGCCGATCAGATAGCGGTTGTAGGCCTGCTGGCTGCCCATGGCGGCACGGGCGAAGTTGTAACCACCACCTAGACCACCGGAGAGGGCGGGCATCATGATGTTGCCGGAGATCGCGCGGACGATGAAGGGCGTTGCGATGATGAAGCCCTTGGCCATGAGCACCATCATGAAGAAGGGGATGAGCGCGCCAATGTTGGAAGCGCCTTCCGGATCGCCGAGTTCGCCGATCAGGGCTGATGATACCCCGGTGATCGTTGCGAATACGCCGGCGACAACGATGGGGTAGAGCGCAAAGGAAACCAGTGCCGAAAGCCATCGCGCGAAGTAATCCTTGGTCACTTCGAATAGGGTCAAGAATATCATCACCGGCGCGATCCCGATCAGAAGTGCGATCATCAGGCGGGATGCCACGAGTATGAAGGCGGCCAGCCCGCCGAGGATCGAAAGTAACAGCACCCCAACAATGTCGAGCATGGCACCTGCCATCCAGTTCAGCTCTGATCCGGCGACGTTGAGATATTCCCCTAGTTCCGCGATCAGCCGGTCAAACTCTTCGGCGAAAGTTCCAGAGGGGCCGGGAGTTCCACCACCAACCGAAGCAACCAACGAGCCTGCGATGCTGTCGATGCCCGCCAGGATAGCGGTGGAAAGCGCGTTGAACTGCACCCAGTTGGTCGCGAATATCCCGATCAGTCCGATCTTGACCGCGAGCCAGAAGGCCGTGCGGCCGTCCATCGCCTTGTATTGGTAGATCATGTTCAGGAAGACGAGGATCACCACGAGCGTTGTTCCCAGGATGAGAAGCGTGCCGACCGTTGCCGCGACCGACCCGAACTGGGTTTCTGCGGCGGTGTCGAGATAGCCCTGGGAGGTTTCAACGAAATAGGTGACGACGCTCATAACGGGGTTGCCTTACCAATTGCCGGCGGCTTCGCAGATGGCTTTGGCGGCAAGGCGAACGTCGTTGGCGCGCCGGTTGTAGGAGTCGGAAGCTTCCAACATCTCCCAGCGTTCGTCACTGGCGTGGCGCTCACGAAACACCCCCTCGGCCGCGTCCCAAGAGGGGAACCGGGTCGCGCAGTCGCAGTTGCCGATCTCGACGACCCGCTCGAGATTCTGGGCGCGATAGATGTCCTGAACCAGAACCCGCTGATAGGCTTGGCGCAGGGGCATCTCCTGCATCCAGACGGGCTCGGCGGGCCGGTCCGGACAGACGTCGAAACTGCGATCGAGGGTTGGCACGAGATTGCGCTCGGCAACGGCGAAGCTAGGCGTCAGGCTTAGGGCCAGCGCGGCCAAGGCGAGGTGCTGCACCTGCCTCATGTCGTGGCTCCAGCGGGTGTGGTTTCGCGCTTCAGGAAAACGGTGTGCCCGATATTGGCGAATTCCGAAGTGCTGATCGACACCACCTCCCACCCGTCTGCGCCCTTCTCGTTCAGGCTGGCCTGCATGTCGGAGAGGCTGGTCTTACGGGTCATGGGAAAGGACAGGATATCGTATTCAAAGGTCTTCATTGGGAAGCTCCGATCTCATTGGCGCCGGGGAGGTAGAATTCGGTGATGCCGCGTCTGCCTTCGTGGCGACCGGCCTGGATGATCACGTCGATAGAGTTCTCGATGTACTGGATCATGTCGGCGTAGGTCATCGGGATCTCGGTCTTGAGCGCCGCGATTGCGAGACGCTGCACGGCGAGTCGCGGGGTCTCGGCGTGTAGCGTGGTCATAGACCCGCCATGGCCGGTATTGATCGCCTCGAGGAAAGTCATCGCTTCCTTGCCGCGCACCTCGCCCAGGATGATCCGGTCGGGGCGCATGCGCAGGGTAGCGGTGAGCAGCACATCGGCGGTCTGGAACTCCGCGTCGCGGTTGGCAATCAGCGTTACGGCATTCGGCTGGGTCGGCAGAAGCTCGGCGGCTTCCTCTATAGTGACGATCCGTTCTTCGGCAGGCACGTGGGAGAGGATCTTCCGCGCAGCGACAGTCTTTCCGGTGGAGGTGCCACCGGAGACGATCATGTTGAGCTTGTTCTCGGCGCAAAAGGCCAGCGCGTCATCGATCACGCCCGCAGCCACCACCTCGCGCAGTTCCCGGGTTTTCTCGAGACGGAGTTCTTCGAGTCTGCGCTCCTTGCCATATAGAAAATCAAGCGCGATCCCGTCGAGCGGCAGGCTCGAGAAAAAACGCAGGCTGATCGACATCGCCGAGAGCACGGCAGGTGGGGTGATGACTTGAGCCCGGATCGGTCGCCCTTTGTAGGTGATCGAGACCGAGACGATCGGGCGGTCCTTGCTCATCGTGGTGTTGGCGGAGGAGGCGATCTGGTTGCCGAGGTCCTTCACTTCCGTTGCGGTTAGCTTCTGGACCAGCTTTCGCATGAAGTGATCGCCCTGGAATTCTCCCCAGCAGCTGCCATCGGGGTTGATACAGACCTCAATGACATCGTCGCGGGCGGCGGCGTCGATCCGATCGAGCGAGGTCTGGAGATAGCTCAGCGACATGGGCTCAGAAGATCTCTAGATCGCGATCGACCATCACCGTGACGCGGGCGCCCTGGTCGACATAGATAACGGGGCCGATGGAGAGATAGTCGCCAATCACACTGTCCGTGGCATCGGCAAGATCATCACCCACGTCTTCGAGCACACCCGCTGTGGTCTCATCCTGCACATTTGCAGCGGCGGCGCTTGGCGCGGCGGAGATCAGCGAAATCAGCGCTGCCGAGCCGAAGCGTTCACCGAAACGGGTATCGACAAAGCCCGTCACGCCTGAACGGCCCAGTGCATCGCCCCCGAAGGAGCTGATCTGGATCGTCTGATTGTTGGGCAGAATGACCCGGTCCCAGGCGATGGTGACCCGACGCTGCGCGATATCGACGCCAGAGCGATAGCGCCCGATGAGACGGGACCCACGCGGGATCAGGAGACGGGAGCCATCGAAGCTGTAGACATCCTCAGAGACAACAGCCCGGGTCTGGCCGGGCAGGGAACTGTCGAGGGCCGTTTCCATGATGGCCTGGATCATTGTGCCCTGGATGATTGTGTTGGACGGGTTGGCGATGACCTCGGCTTGCGTGACCGACATGGGCAGCGCGCCGTTCAGAACGAAATCCGTCACTTCGCCAAAGGTGCGCTCGGTCAGCGCCGTCTCATTCGCGCCGGACGTGCCGCCAAAGGCGATGGTGGGGGAGGCAATGCGCCGTTCCTGAAATGCGCGTTCCTCAGCCGCGCGGCGTTCAAGTTCGGCGAGCCGCCTGGCTTCCTCCTCGCGGCGCAGGCGCTCTTCTTCCCGCGCCCGCAACTCGTCCTCAGATGGACCTAACGGCGCGGGGGCAGGGCGATTTGCTTCGAGTTGCGCAAGTTCGAGGTCCATGCGGAGTTGCTCCAGCTCGCGGTCGCGCGCCGTGAGCTCATCGCGAAACTGCTGCTGCGCGGCTTCTGATGCCGCTTGCAGCGCCGCGATCTGGGCTGTCAGCGCATCGATGGCTTCTGCAGCAGCAGTGTCTTCCTCGACCACCGGTTCGGGCGCGTTGCGCAATTCCTCGATCTGGGCCTGAAGGGCTGCGAGCTGCGCCAGAAGCTCGGCATTCGGTTCTGCCGGTTCCGGTGCGACCAGAACGACTTCGGGCTCCGGTGGGGGGAGAGTTTCGATGGCGCCAAAGCCGTCGCCCTCGTTCTGGAACACGTCCGGAGTGGCCGTGGGCAGGGCCTCCTCCACTTCGGGTTGGGACAGGAGATAGAGCAATGCACCGCCCGCGCCGATCACGAGGACGACGACCAATGCGAGCAGCGGCGAGCGTCGCGGGGCAGAGGGCGAACCTGCGCCCTTGCCTTGTTCGAGGGCAGCGAGGCGTTTCTCGAGGTCCGCGTTTCCGGTGTCGCTCATGATCCTACCCCCGTAGGTGGTGTGGCCTCAATGCAAACCACCTCGTCACCGATCCGTAGAACCCATTGCCCGTTCACCCCGGAGACCCGGATCACGCCGTCTTCGGTCGCTTGGGTGTTGACCGTCCGTTCTCGGCCATTGGCGTAACGGAAGATCGCGGGCACCGGCGCGTTCTGCGGGAATTCGAAATACGTGAACGTCCCGTCATCCCAGATGCGCGTTGGCGTGAACTCGGTCCGCGCGCTGGCGCCGTAGTTGTAGCTCGGCGCTTGGGCGGCGATGGCCCGGGTCGGGCGCGCAGCGTCGTCTGGATAGCGGAACTGCACCACGTAGAAGGTCGGGCTGCGGGTCTCTTGGACGTTGAAATAGTAGCTGCGGCGGTTGGTATAGACGGTCACATTGGTATGGACACCGCGCGCGACAGGCTTGATCGCGAAGGCCTGCCCACCCGGCACGCCGTCGATCTCAAAACCTTCCGTGTCGCCCGCGATGATCGAGCGGATGCTTTCGCCCTCGCCAAACTCGACGGTGGTGACATGGGTAAGCGAGACGTTGAGACGGTAGACCTGACCCTCCTGGTAGGTGGCCAAGCGCACGCGATTATCGTTGGGACCGCCGCGCGGGATTGCTTCGGCAAGGGCGAGGCCTGGCAATAGGGCAATCAGCAATAAGAACAGTCGAACTGGGAACAAATTCAATTCTCCAATCTGTCGGAGCGGATGGAATATTCGAGGACGGTGAAGCCGAAAGGGTTGGTCCAGACCTCATCGATGGAGCGGCGGGTCTCGGGGCGGAACTCGAAGAGGAGCGTGGCGGTGAAAAGCCCGGTCTGAACGCCGTTGATGGACGTCAGGCGCTTGCGCAGGCGGACCGTGGCGCGGTTTGTGCCGATCCGATTGATGCTGAGGATTTCCACGTCGAGCCGGGCGTTCGGGCCGTAGACTGTCGGCGGGTAACTCTCATTGGCGCTGTTCCAGATCTGGCGCAGCCCGCTCTCGGCAGCACCATCCGAGCGGCGCAAGACGCTGCGGATGCGCAAATCATTGTCGAGCTGGTTATAGACCTCGCGGTCGGTCACATAGCGAAACACCTCCGCCTCGATGATCGCCTGGTTGGTTGTGACCGACGTCGCGCCCACCGAAGCCTCGGGCAGGGCAAAGCCGGTGGCGGGATCATAGGGGACAACGACGGGGGGTGGGTCGACATCGAGGATCGCGACAGCCGCCGCGCTCAGGCATCCGAGAATGCCGAAGATGAGGCCGATCAGCCCAAGGCGCTGCCAGAGCCGTTCGCGGCGCAGGGCACCATAGACCAGCTCTTCTTCGATGATTTCCTGTTCACTCGCCACGCGACACACTCCTGAATTAGTCTGCGCGCAGGTCCGGCAGCGTGAAGTCCATGAAGCGCTGTTCCTCGGCGATGGTGGCGGCGTCGATTACACCGCCGGTGCCGTCGCCCACGGTCTGCACGGCTTCGAGCTGCCACATGGCGACGAGCGCGATCGCCAGTTCCGCCGTCACGCGCGTGTTGAGATCGATGCTTTCCTTGAGCTCGTCCATGTCATCGATCAACCCGACGAGGCGGTCGACGCGTTCCAGCGACTGGCCGGCATCCTCGTAGCTGTTCTGGGCCGCCGCCGAGACGAGCGCACCGGTTGTGGCTTGTGTTGCCACGCGGTTGGCCCCGGGATTGCCGCTCGTGGCCATCTCGGAGAGCGTGTCATCGTCAAAGCCGAGATCGGCCAGGACCCGGTCCATCTGGGTTTCGATCTCGCCCGCCCCAGAGCCGGAAAGGCCAGAGAAGTCACCCGTCTTGATCGCTTCGATGGTGGCGAGGATGTCGCCGAACTCCTGATCGAGCAGGCCGTTCAACTCATCCTCCATCTCGGTGCGGATGATTTCAGGGAGTTCTGCGAGACGGGTGAGGGCTTCATAGGTTCTTTGCAGCTCCGCGAGTTGTTCCGTGAGTGTGGCAAGCTGTTCGCGGAGCTGCGTCAGCTGCTCGTTTTGCAGGATCTCGTCCTCGATCATCTGCCGGAGCTGCTGGATGTTTTGTGCGATGTTCTGGGTATCGACGACAGGCACGCCCTGCGCCGCAGCAGGGGTGACGGTGCCGAGATGCAGGCCAATCCCGAGCGTCGCGGCCAAAGCCGTTCTCATGAGCAAATGTCCCATCAATCAATCTCCCTGATCGTGAATTCCATGAACGCACCCTCGGCCATGCGGGCGCTGGCCTGTGCCAGCTCCTCGGCGGAAAGGACGCGGGTTCGCGCCGCCTGTAGCCGGATGCGGGCGGCGACGAGGCGCACGAGTTCGGCGCGCGCATAGGTGTTGAGCGCGACGCTTTCCTGCACGTCTTCGGTCTCGGAAATCCGTTCGACGATATCCGCAATACGCAAGGCGGCCTGCCGGATCGCGGCGGGCGAGTTGTTGCCATAGAATGCCGCACCGTGTCCGGTGATCGAGAGGTTCGCATTGGCGAGAAGCGCCGGATCGATCGTGCCGAACGCTTCGATCCCGCCGATGCGGCTGAGATAGAGATTGTAGCGTTCGGGGATGACCTGAACGTAGTGCTGGGTTTCTGCAAAAGGCGGCACCCCACCATATTCGAACACACGGCCCGGTCCGGCGTTGTAGGCCGCGAGGGCGTTGATGATATTGCCGTCGAAGGTGTTGAGCTGGGCCGCCAGGTACCGCGCGCCGCCATGCACCTGAAGGTAGGGGCTGTCATAGTATTCCGGGTTGATGCCGAGATCGCTGGCCGTGCCGGGCATGATCTGGGTAAGGCCAAAGGCCCCGACCGGTGAGCGTGCGCCAATCGTGAAGCGGCTTTCCTGCCAGATAAGCGCTTGGAGGAGTGCGCGCCATTGAACCGGGGAGAGACCGGCGCGCCCTACGCCCGCAAACTCACTGGTTTCTTGTGCGACGCGGATGATGAGCTGCTCGATACTCTCTGAGGCGTCCCCGAACATCTGTGCGCCGCCGGGGTTGGGATCGATTTCGGCATTGCCATAGACCGCCTCGCCGGACCGCGCCGGATTGCCGCTGCCACTTTCCAGCCGGGAGACCATGGCCGGCAGGCCCTGACCACCAAAGCTGGTCTGGGCATCGAGGATGCGTTGCAGGGTTTCCAGCTGCTCCCGTTCGATCTCGGCAATGAGTTCGCGCACGGCAAGCTTGTCCGCCTGAACGGCCAAGTCAGCCTCGCGATCGCCTGTCTCGACGATGTCACGCGCGGTCAGCCCGCTGTCGTTGGTTGGCACACCTTGGGAAGATGCGAGACCGGGCAGCAGGCAAAGGGCCAAGATATGGGGCAGGCTAGACTTCAATGTCGCGCTCCGGTGCGCCGATCGGCGTGAAGCTGCAATCAGGCGCGATGGGGGCCGTCGAAGCGAGGAAGGTGAAGCAATTGGCCTGCGGTTCCTGATACTGGGCGCAGGAGGCCAAAGCGCCAAGCGCGGCGAGAAACAACAATTTGGCGTTTCGAGATTTTCTTGAATCGTTTGTTCGCTGCCTCTCGCTTCGCTCGAACGCGAAAAACGATGCAGGTTTCTTGGGTGTATTCTCAAAACGCCATATGCGTGTCATGAAAGTCTCCAGAAGTCCGGGCGGTCGCGGTAATCGGCGCCGACGAGCGCCTCGCCCTTCTCCATGCCGCCGAGAATGGTGAGATTGGGCCCGAGGGCGCTCAGATCTGCATCGACCACGATGGAGCCCTGGTCGTCACGGATGAGGGCGAGGCGGCTGTCGCTGCCGGTGTTGAGAAGCACGTCGAGTTCCTTCTCATAGAGATTGAGCATCGCGTAGTCGGCGGCATGGGCGCGGATGTTCGGGAGCAGGATTTGCGTTGGTACCGCCTCGACAATGGTCTTGCCGGTTCGGGTGCGTTCCAATTGGCTGGCGTATTGAGTCATCATCACCGCAACGGTGTTTTGCTTGCGTGCGGTCACCAGCCAGTTCGACAGCCGCTCGGCGAAATAGGCGTTGTCGAGAGCTTTCCAGGCCTCGTCGATCACGATGATCGTGGGGCGGCGGTCCTCGATCTCGCGCTCGACCCGGCGGAAGAGATAGGAGAGGACGGCCATGCGTTCCTTTTCCGCCTCACTGTCGAGAATGCCGGTGAGATCGAAACCCACAACATCGCCTTCGAGAGAGAAGGTGTCTTCCAGCGTCTGCCCGAAGATCCAGCCGTAGCGGCCCTCTTCGGTCCATTCGAGAAGGCGCTGATGCAGATCGCCGCCATCATCGGTGGAGACAAACAGCGATGCGAAATCCCGCCAGTTGCGCAAGGCAGGGTTCGTGGCCTGCGCGTTCTGGCGCACGACTTCCTGGATGCGGTTGGTCTGTGCCGGCGTTAGGGGCTTGTCGGCGCGGTAGAGCAGGGTGGCAAGCCAATCCGACAGCCAGGCGGTGCCGCGCGCATCGGTCTCGGTCCAAAGAGGATTGAGGCCGGTGGGTTGCCCAGCTTTCAAAGACGCGTAGCGCCCGCCATTGGCGCGGACCGCCATCTCCATACCGAGACGGTAGTCGAAGACGAAGATCCGCGCCCCTGCTCGACGGGCTTGCGTCATGAGGAATGCCGAGAGGACCGATTTGCCTGACCCGGGTCGTCCCATGATCAGCGTATGCCCGCTGGTGGGTTCTTTGTCCGGGCTACCTTGTTCGTGATAGGAAAACCGGTAAGCGCTCTGTTCGGGCGTGGGCAGATAGGTAATGACCTTCCCCCACGGGGTTTTCTGCGCAGGTTTCCCAAGCTGTGTCCGATGAAACGCCGCGAAATCCGCGAAGTTGCGATTGGTGATCGCACTGGCACGCACGCGCTTGGGTTGGTTGCCGGGATGCTGGCTCAGATAATGGGCTTTTGCCGCGACTCGCTCGCCGATCATCTTCACGCCCTCGGTCGCGGCGGCGTTCACGATCTCGGCGCTGAGCGTTTGCAGCTCATCGATCGTATCGCAGAAGATCGTCACGACCATGTGGTGCTCGCCGAAGCTCTGGCGCTTGGCCTCGAGATCGTCGGCGGCGATGTCGAGCGCTTCCATGAGCGACAGGGCCGCATCCTGGCTGGCTTGCATCTGGCGCTTTTGCCGCTTGATCCGACCCGCCATGAGGTTCGAATTGATCGGTGTGAAGGAATGGGTGACTATCATGTCGACCGGCAGGTTCAGCATGTCGAACATCGTGCAGGAGGTGGCCTCGGAGTATTCCCCGATGGTGAAGCTCTTTCCAAAGCGATGTCCCACGACGCCTTCGGAGAGCTCGAAGTGATCGCCCTGGAACGTCACGCGGGTATTGGCGACGTTGAAAGAAAGGAAGCCGTAGGTGCCCGCAGGATAGAGCGGCAATTCCTGGCCGGTGTTGAGGGCCCCCAGAAAGCCGATCAACCCGCCGGACTTGGCCGAAAGCACACGTGGGTTCAGCTCCGTCAGGCCAGACAGGAACACGTTCACGGCCTCGCCCAGACGACGCAGACGCCTCTCGGTGGCCTCTTTCAGCCGGTCCGGTGCGCTTCGGTTCAGGGACGGCAGGATGCTTTTCGGGGGCGGGCGATGGATGACCGTGAGGGTCAGCGTCTTGTCGCGCAGCCCGCTGGTCTCGAGTTTCGTGCGCCAGCGTCGGTCGACTTCTCCAGCGAAACTGTCCTCGCGCACGGGTTCCAGTTCCGGCACGATCGCCTTCGAGACCTTATGGACGTAGTAGCTGAACTCCGGTCCCAGTTGCGCGATGATCCGGGCAAAGAGCGCGGTCACCTTGTCGAGATAGGCATCATCCGTCGTGTAGCTGTTGACCCCGTCCAGCCGGATGCACTGGAAAAGTTCGTTGACCCGTGTCCGCACGGTGCGGTCATCGACCAGGCTGACGTAAGGAAGCATATGCGCGAGGCGGGTCTCGCGCGCATACCACTCCGGTGTCATCGTGCGGGGATCGAGCGCAGCATCACGGGGCATAGCTGTCCCCGCCGTGAATGCTGCGGTTCCGCGTGGGCGGGGTTTCCTGCAGCGCCGTCATCATCACGTCGATGAAGCGCGGATCCCAGTCTGCGGCCTTCCAAAGCACCGGGTAGAGCAGGGCCGCGACAGCCAGCACCGCGATATGCTGGACCCAGACGAACAAGAGCACCGAACCGAAGAGCCAGACCATCGCGTACATGATGGGCAGGCCCAGGAGCTTGGGCGGGCGCACGAGGCCGAGAAAGAGGGGCGAGCGCTCAGCCACCGGCAAAGACCGCGGCAACGATCGTGGGGGCTGCCGCAACACCGGCGATGCCGACAAGCACCCAGAGTGCTTGTCGCAGGTCGATGATATTGAAGAACCAGCTGAGAAAGACCCCGAGAACGGCAAGCGTCGCGATGACGACTCCAAGCGGGCCGGTCAGCGCATCGACGATGCCCTGTAACAGGCTCTGGATCGGGGAGAGATCAATGCTCTGGGCGAGGGCGGGTTCGGCAATCAGCAGGAATAGCGCCAGCGAGGCGACAAAGAGGTTTGAAATCTGTTTCATGAATTTGATCCTTCCAATCGGGCCACGACAGCCATGACGCGGGCCACGTGGTTCTGGGTTTCTCGGTAGGGGGGAATGCCGCCGTACTGGCGGACCGCATCGGGTCCGGCGTTGTAGGCTGCAAGGGCAAGGCGTGGATCGCCGAACGTGTCCAACATCATCGCGAGGTAGCGGGCGGCCCCGTCGAGGTTCTGCAGCGGGTCGCGTGGGTCAACGCCGAGATCACGGGCAGTGGCGGGCATCAACTGGCCAAGGCCAATGGCACCTGCACTTGAAATCGCATCCTGCCTGTAGGCGCTCTCAACCTCGATATTGGCCCGATAGAGAGCCAGCCAATCCGTCACGGAAAGCCCCGCGCGACGCAGGCCGGGATGGCCGGCATAGCGCAAAGCCGTGGTCTGAATCCCGGAGAGGACATCTGCGTGGGGCAGGGGAATCGGGCGGGCAAGGGCCGCAACTTGGACGCCCTCTTGCTCGGCCTCTAACTCGCCGAAGATAGCGATCCCATCGTAGGCCGAACCCTGACCAATGCCGTCATTGTAGTTCCGGGCAAAACTGTTCTGAGACCGGGATGGGGTCAGAGAGCCGTCGCTCTCCATGACCAGGACCATTTGCGCTGAGGCTGGCGCGGCGACCAGCCAGAGACAGACAAGGCTAGGTGTCAGCGCCCTTGTCTGATGAGGCTTTTTCTGACGGCGCAAGTTTGTGCGTACGGCTTGTCCCCGCCTCAAGCGGCAGGTCGACATGCGCAAAACCAAGACCAATGAAGAATGACACCACGCCGGAGATCGTCTTGAACTCGCGGATCTTGATGTCGTTATAGGTCGTCCGTGTACGGGCGGTGACGAGGAGCTTTTCCACCCCATCATCAGAGACAACGCGCATGATCCAGACCCCGTAATAACTGGGGCCTTTCTTGTGTGCCGATTCCTGACACAGGATTTCTGCGCTATAGCCGCTTTCCACGAGTTCGCGGAAACGTGCTTCCGTAACCACATTTGGTGCTTCGATGTCCCAGTTCATGGCCCGGCTCACGCTTTCTCCAATGGCGCGACCCTAGGCATTCCCACTTGAAGCCCAGAGTTACGATAGTATATTATCAACCGCAAGATGTAATATCATGCTTTGGCTGTAGTTTGGTCACGCAAACACTAGTCTCGGCCAGTGCCCGCGATCAAGGAGATAACAGGTTTGAGAAACCCGAGGTTGATATGCCTGCTCCCTTTGCAAGCTCTGGCCCTTCTGATCTGCGTTCCCGGGCCGGTTTTGGCGGAATCCTGCTTCGCTCCACCTCGTCCCTTCCTGCCAAGCGATTCGCAGGCCGCGCGGGACTATGCGGCTATCATTCGCAGCGACTTCGAAAATTACATCCAGGATATCCAGAGCTATTTCCGTTGCCTCGACAGTGAACGTGCTCGCGCGTTCGAAGAAGCGCGGGAAGTCAGCGAGGACTATGGCCGATTTCTGCAATTGGTAGGGGATTGATGGGCAGCCTCGGGAACATCAGACTAGCAGCCCGTGGAAACCAGACGCCGATAACACCTTCAAATATCTACTTTTTAGATAACAGATTTCATCCGCTAGCGACGTCACAAAAGGTATGTGACGCGTGGCGAAAACAATCAGAAGCAAAGGACAGGAGGCTCTGTGCCAGGCGTTGGTCGACGCCCGGATTAAGTCTGGCCTCAGCCAGAAGGAATTGGCGATCAAACTCAGACATCACCAGTCATTCGTGGCGCGTGTCGAAAGCGGAGAGCGTCGGATTGACGTTGTTGAGCTCATCGCATTGTCCCGTGCCGTTGGATTTGACCCTTTCGAGATATTGGCGATCGTCGAAGCCGCCACGGAGACCGACCACAGAATTTAGAAGCAAAGAAATTTTGGGGCGTGCCGCATTGGACGTCCCCATGTGAAGTGAGCTCCTTCAAGGAAGAGTAGTCAGCAAACATCCACCAATTGCGTCATGCTGTGCAGGCTAGGCCTGGAAACATGATGCCGCGGTTGCAGCGCCAGAGTGCAGAAAGTCAGTAAACAGTGGACGATGATAAAGCTGAAGGCGTCGCGATCGCCAATCTGATTGGGACCAATGGGTGCAGCATCGTTGGTTGGGTTTATCGCTGGAGTACGAGTGAGCTTGCGGTGATGTGGGACGTCTGCGGGCCCCAGCCGGTATCGGAAATCCGGCCGGATCTCACTGCGGAACAGAAGCAGGAAATCGATTTCGATGGTTTGAAACGGATCGGAAGCGGCGAAGGCGGATAGGCTCCTCAGCTAGGCGCCAGTTCATATGTGATGGATAGCGTCCGCCGGCATACCGGACATTGGGGTCGCACGCGGCGAATGCGGACTCTGAGCCCAAACCACCGAATGCTGCAGTTAAGACGAACCGGTAAAATGACGACTATCCGGACCTTCACTAAAAATACGACTTCGCCTGCGGGAAAGGTCGAGGAACTAGCCGTTAGGAAAACATTTGGGATATTCATGCGCGGTCAGATTAGGGGACTAAGCGGCTTTTTCAAAAAGACCCCGGATTTCGATCAAGTCACTACGGTTTGATTGGTTTTATCGGTGAATTGGGGCTAGCACTCACGAACCGGGCAACAATATCCGCGCCCGCCGAAATTGCATTGCTTTGACCTTCTGCCATTGTGGTTTCCAATGGCGGCAACCTATCGCGACGGAGCTTTGCATTCGAATAGGTCAGGAAAACGGTGCTATCTGCAAATAGGTCAATGTTTGTGTCGTGTCTGTCAACGAGGCTAAATAGAAAGTCTGATCCCTTCTCAAGCACATCGTATAAAAACTTCATTGCCATTTGTTCACCAGAGTTAAGCATGTCGTAGGAGACTGCGATGGCTTGTATGGGGTTTTGAGTTCTTGCTCGAACTGCGATGACAGATAGAGGTAAAAGCACCCAGGGTTTTGATGTTGAAACACCCAGCCTGTGTCTTAAAAATAACCGCTGTATACCATTCACAGGTAAGGTTCCTGAAAGGTCATTCAGACCTTCATTGTACGCGTCTACCACCGAAGATGTCATCTGTTTGCCTGTATACGCCTGTCTTTATTACTAACGTGGTCTGAACTATGCCCCGCATCCAATATCACTGCATTTCTATGAAATTACGAGCATTTTAAGATAGTTGCCTAAAACTCGCATCTGACTCTCGCCTTATTCTAACCCACCATCTAGGGTCTGGACTCATTGAGTTTCAAAGCCAGTAGATGACGATGGCCGCGAGGGCGATTGCCGAGAGGAAGACTCTGGGGCAGCGGTCATAGCGGGTTGCGACCCGCCGCCAGTCTTTC
>NZ_JACNMU010000010.1 GCF_014901205.1 Meridianimarinicoccus sp. MJW13 | reverse complement strand
AAAAACAAACAATAACATACGGATACTATCCATCACCCGCACAGCAACACTCCCCGCCAAAACCAGAACACACCCAAACCAAAACCACAAACGGTACCGCGATACCCAATGACCAAAGGGAAACCCAACAAACAAAACACAAACAATACCAATATCCGCGAATCCAAGAAAAACAACGCAATCGCAGAGCCGAACAAGGGTTGCTGCACCGCCCGATCTTCGCAAAGATCGCGACACGTCTAAGGCGGGCCTGACGGCATGTCCAAGTGGCCCGGCCGGAATACCCGGCCGCATGGCCAAGGGACGGAAGGAGATGACGATGTGGTTCGAGCGCGTCCTGTTCAAGCGGGTGGAAGTGTGGCTGGTGCTGCTGCTGCTTGTTCTGGTTCTGCCCGGCATCGTCCTGTTCGGCGAGATCGTGAAAAGCGAAGCGGTGTCCCGCCAGTACCCTGACCGGCCATCCCGCTGGGGCACCATCGGCGATGCGGCCTATTTCGTGGCCGATCTGCCCGAGGTGCTGAAAAGCGCGATGGAAACGGGTTCGGCCTTTCACGCCGGCAGCGCGCGACGCCTGGCCGATATTCCTTCGGGCTGGTCGCAGGTTTCGGACGGACCGGCCCTCTCGGGCTATCTGCTGTTCAGCCGGATCGACGGCGATCTGGGTCGGACCGTCGTGGAACTAGTGGACCTGAGCGACTTCTCGGTCCTGCACCGCTGGCTGCCGGCGCCCGAAACGCTGTTCGCCGGGCTGCCGCGCACGTCGAAGATCGTGCCCTATGCGTTCTGGTCCTCGGCCCGGTTCCGCGCCATGCACCCGCTGCTGGAGGCTGATGGCTCGCTGGTGATGCATGGCCAGACCTCGCCGCTGATGCGACTGTCCCCTTGCGGAGACATGCTTTGGATGCAGGACGACATCATGCTGCACCATTCGCTGAACCGGGATGCCGAGGGCAACTACTGGTCGCCGGGGTTCACCGAACCGACAGAGCTTGGCCTGTCAGAGAAGTTCCACGACGATACGCTTGTGCAGATCTCGCCCGAGGGAGAGATTCTGTTCACGCGGTCGCTGACGCAGCTTCTGATCGATCATGGCCATGAGTACATGGTCTACCAGATGGGAGAATACCGCGAGGATCCGCTGCACCTGAACGATATCCAGCCCGTTCTGTCGGACGGCCCCTATTGGAAAACCGGCGATCTGCTTATCAGTGCGCGGGATATCGCAGCGATCCTGCTGTACCGGCCCTCGACCGACGAAATCCTGTGGATGAAGCGCGGACCGTGGATGGCCCAGCATGACGTGGATATCCTGGGGCCAACCACCATCTCGGTGTTCAACAACAACGTGCGCAACCGGGGCGCCGGCGCCTATATCGACACCACCTCCAACGTGCTGGTCTATGATCTGGAAAGCGACACGGTGACCAGCCCCTACCAAACAGCACTGGAAGAGGCCGTGGTTCTGGCCACCACCAACGGATTGTCGGACATGACGGAGTCCGGGCATCTGATCGTGGAGGAAGACACCGCGGGCCGGCTGCTGGTCTTTGGACCCGACCGCGCGCTGGCGTGGCAATACATGAACCGGGATGCGGCGGGCACGCCCTATCGCATGGCATGGTCGCGCTATGTACCCAAGGCGCTTGGCGATCAGGCGCGGGCGGCTCTGGCGGCGGCCTCTTGCCCCGCGCCCTAGCGGCGCGGCACCAGACGCAGCATCAACAGACCGACGATAGCCCCGAAATAGAGGATCGGTTCGGTCTGCCAGCCCTTCACCAGCATCACGAAATGCGCCGATCCCAACAGCACCGCCGGGTAGGTCAGCATGTGCAGGCGGCGCCAGCGCAGCGGCCCCAACCGGCGCAGGCTCCAGTTGTTCGAGGTCAGCGCCAGCGGCAGAAGACACAGGAACCCGGCCATGCCGATGGTGATATAGGGCCGTTTGACGATGTCCTTCCAGATCGCTGCCAGGGATTGCACGTCCAGCAGGGCCCAGACGCTGAGATGCGCCAGCACATAGAAGAAGGCCGTCAGACCGATGGCACGGCGAAAGCGGATCAGGTTCACACCCAGCATGCGCCGCAGGGGGGTCACGGCCAGCCCGGCCACCAGGAATTGCAACGCCAGAAGCCCATAGCGATGTTCCAGCGCCTCGATCGGGTTGACGCCCATCTCGCCGTTCAGGGCCTTCCAGAAGAACCACGGCATCGGCAGCAGCCCAAACAGATAGACCGGCCACGTCGGCAGCCGCCGGGAGGCCGTGTTCAGCGCATCGGTCACCGCCGCCCAAAGCGGCGTCATCGGTGCGTTCGCGCCGGGTGTGATCCGTTGAGTCATGGCCCAAGCCCTTGGCACGTCGCGCCGGGGCGCGCATCTGCTGTCAGTAGAATTTCGCCAGATCCATGCCGGAATACAGGCCCGCAACATCGTCGGCATAGCCATTGAACATCAGGGTGGGCTGCTTCTTGGCGAACAGGCCGCCGCCAACCCGGCGTTCGCTGGCCTGGCTCCATCGCGGGTGATCCACTTGCGGGTTCACATTGGCATAGAAACCGTATTCGCGCGGCTGCAGCATGTTCCAGGTGGTCGGCGGTTCCTGATCCGTCAGGGTGATCCGCACGATCGACTTGATCGACTTGAAGCCATACTTCCACGGCACCACCAGCCGCAACGGCGCGCCGTTCTGGTTGGGCAGCGACTTGCCGTACAGCCCCGTGGCCATCAGGGTCAGCGGGTTCATGGCCTCGTCCAGCCGCAGCCCCTCGCGATAGGGCCAGTCCAGCGCCGATGTCCGCTGGCCGCGCATTTCCTCGGGGCGGAACAGGGTCTCGAATGCCACGTATTTCGCCGAGGGCTGCACCCCGACCTTGTTCAGCAGGGCGCCCAACTCGAAGCCGTTCCAGGGGATAATCATCGACCAGGCCTCGACACAACGGAAACGATAGATCCGTTCCTCGATGGTCAGCCCGGCCATCAGGTCGCCCAGATCGTAGGTGCCCGGACGCTCGACCATACCGTCGATCTTGACGCTCCACGGATCGGTGGTCAGGGCCTCGGCATGGCGGGCCGGATCGGTCTTGTCCCATCCGAACTCGTAGAAATTGTTGTACTGGGTGATGTCCTCGAAGCTGTTGGGCGTCTCGTCGGTGGAAAACGCCCCGGCCGCATGCAGCGGTCGCGCCAGCGCGGACAGGCCAAGGACCCCCGCGCCGGCCAGCAAGGTCCGACGGTTGAGGAAATCGGCTTCGGGTGTGACATCGGCCCAGGTCAGTCGGCGAGAGTGGCGGCGCATCGGATCCTCCGTTGATCACCGGGAACCTAACCCGCTTGGCCGGGGGGTCAAAGACAACCCTGCTCACAGCTTCGTTGGGAATGTGTCAGGTCGGGCTGACATGCTCGGGCTCGGGATACAGCGCGTTCATCCGCAGCGACCGGCCGTTGGGCTGCACCAGCCGCACATGTCCCCGGCCCAACTGGCGCGGCCCGTCGACCCCGACCGAATGGGCGATGACTTCGACCTCCTTGATCACCGAAGTCGCGAAATTGGCCACCTTGCGATACTTGTCCTCGACCACCAGCCCCTGCTGGAGGCGCGGGTCATGGGTGGTGATCCCGGTCGGGCAGGTGTTCTTGTTGCACTTCAGCGCCTGGATACAGCCAAGCGCGAACATGAAGCCACGCGCCGAGGTGACGAAATCGGCCCCCGCCGCCAGCGCCCAGGCCACATCGCCGGGATTGACCAGCTTGGCACTGGCGATCAGGCGGATGCGGTCCCGCAGACCGTATTCGTTCAGCATGTCCGACATGCGCGGCAGCGCCTCGCGAATGGGCATGCCCACCAGATCCATCAGCGGCATGGGCGAGGCCCCGGTGCCGCCCTCCCCGCCATCGATGGTGATGAAATCCGGCGCACTGTCGGCGCCGCGTGCGTTGATCGTCGAAAAGAACTCCCGCACTCCGTCGACCGAGCCGATGCACATCTTGACGCCCACCGGCTTGCCCGTGACCTCGCGCACATGGCCGATGAAATCCAGCAGGTCGTCCCAATTGTGCACTTCGGTGTGGCGATTGGGCGAATAGCTGGTTTCGTTCAGCGGGATGCCGCGAATTTCGGCGATCTCGGGGGTGATCTTGGCGGCCGGCAGGATACCGCCCTTGCCCGGCTTGGCGCCCTGGCTGAGCTTGATCTCGAACATGCGGATGTTGTCATGGGCCGCGATGGCGGCCAGCTTGCAATCGTCCAGATGCCCCGCCACATCGCGCACGCCGTATTTTGCGGTGCCGATCTGATAAACCAGATCACAGCCCGATTTCAGGTGATAGGGCGACACCCCACCCTCGCCGGTGTTCATCCAGATGCCCGCCTCCTTGGCACCCCGCGCCAGCGCCAGAACCGCAGGTTTGGAAATGGCGCCATAGCTCATGCCCGAGATATTGAAGAACGACGGCGCCTCGAACGGCTTGCGCGCGCCCGGTCCGATGACCAGCGGCCCCGCCGGGGCGGCTTCCTCATCCAGCGGCGGGAAGGCCGAATTCACGAAGATCGACGTGCCGACCACTTCAAGGTTGCGGGTCGATCCGAAGGCGATGGTATTGCCCTTGCCCGAGGCCGCCCGCGAGATCCAGTCGCGCTGCGCCCGGTTGAAGGGCAGTTCTTCGCGATCCATGGCAAAGAAATATTGCCGGAAGAATTCCCCCAGCGCGGTGAACAGATGCCGGAAGCGGCCCAGCACCGGATAGTTGCGGCGGATGGCGTCACGCGTCTGCACTCGGTCGATGATGAACAAGGTGATCGCCACCACCAGCGCCACCATAAGCCCCAGTACCAGCAACAGCCCCAGAAAGTTCAGCCCGCGTTCTACAAATTCCATCCGGTTCATCCTTCTCGGCCGCCCCGGCGCCCGCCGCCCGGTCTGGCTGCCACCGATTGCGCCACAATCGCCGGTAAAGAACAAAGGAAATCCGAAGACCGCCCCGGTTTTTCGTCACAAGCCCTCACTTTGAGTTGACTGGAAATCCCAGGATCGCGGGCTTAGGCGCGCCGGGGCCGCCGTCAAGATCCTTCCACGCGGCCAACCGGCCTGATTTTTGTCCGCGCCTGCCTACTCTCTGTGCCAACGCAACGACGCGTTTCTTGTGTAGCAATGGAGAACACTCATGTTTCGCAGAACTTTCACCGCCCTGACCGCCGCCGCCTTCTTCGCCGGTCCGGCCTTCGCCGATGGCCACAGCAAGGACATCGTGGACACGGCGGTCGAAGCCGGCAGCTTCAACACCCTCGTGGCAGCGGTTCAGGCTGCGGGTCTGGTCGACACGCTGAAAGGCACTGGTCCCTTCACCGTCTTCGCCCCCACCGACGAGGCCTTTGCCGCCCTGCCCGATGGCACTGTCGAAACCCTGCTGATGCCGGAAAACAAGGATCAGCTGGTGGCGATCCTGACCTATCACGTGGTGCCGGCCAAGGTGATGTCGGGGGAGCTGGTAGATCAAACCGTCAGCGCCAAGACCGTCAACGGTGGTGAGTTGATCATCGATGGCCGCGATGGCGTGAAGGTCAACGACGCCATGGTCATCCAGGCCGACATCGAAGCCAGCAACGGCGTGATCCACGTTGTCGACCAGGTGATCATTCCCGAAGGCTGATACGAAAAGGGGCGGCCCCGAAGAGGCCGCCCCATATTTCCAGTTGCGGGGGGACTAGTGCACCACCGCATCCTCGGGCTTGGGCCGCTGCGACGCGCTGATCCGGTCGCCCACGATCAACCCGTCGGCCCCGGCTGAAACCGTGATGACGTCGCCGTCCTTCACATCCCCGGCCAGGATCATCTCGGCCAACTGATCCTGCAAGGCGCGCTGGATCACGCGCTTCAGCGGACGCGCCCCGAACACCGGATCATAGCCTTCGTCGGCCAGCCACTTGTGCGCTGGCTCATCCAGTTCGACCGACAGCTTGCGGGCCGCCAGACGTTTCTCCAGGCGCGACAGCTGGATATCGACGATGCCATCCATGTCCTCGCGGTTCAGGCGATCGAAGATGATCGTCTCGTCCAGACGGTTCAGGAACTCGGGCCGGAAGTGTGCCCGCACCGCATCCATCACGTCGCGCTTGGCCTGCGCTGCATCAGCCCCATCGGGCAGCTGGCTCAGCGCCTGCGACCCCAGGTTCGACGTCAGCACGATCAACGTCTGCTTGAAGTCCACAGTGCGGCCCTGACCATCGGTCAGCACGCCGTCATCCAGAACCTGCAATAGCACGTTGAACACATCCGGATGCGCCTTCTCGACCTCGTCGAACAGCACCACCTGGTACGGACGCCGCCGCACGGCTTCGGTCAGAACCCCGCCCTCGTCATATCCGACATAGCCCGGAGGCGCGCCGATCAGGCGGGCAACCGCGTGCTTCTCCATGAACTCGCTCATGTCGATGCGCACCATGGCGTTGTCGTCGTCGAACAGGTACTCGGCCACGGCCTTGGTCAGCTCGGTCTTGCCGACACCGGTCGGCCCGAGGAACAGGAACGAGCCCAGCGGCCGGTTCTCGTCGTTCAGACCCGCCCGCGCGCGGCGCACGGCGTTCGACACGGCGGTCACCGCCGTGCGCTGGCCGATCACCCGCTTGCCCAGTTCCTCTTCCATGCGCAGCAACTTCTCGCGCTCGCCTTCCAGCATCTTCGAGGTCGGAATCCCGGTCCAGCGTTCCACCACACCGGCGATCTGCTCAGGGCGCACGGCCTCTTCGACCATCACGTCGCTTTCGGCTTCCTCGGCAGAGGCCAGCCTCTTTTCCAGATCCGGGATCACGCCATAGGACAGCTCCCCGGCGCGGGCCAGGTTGCCTTCGCGCTTGGCCTGATCCAGCTCGGCACGGGCATGGTCCAGCTTTTCCTTGATGTCACGGGCCTGGGCCAGCTTGTCGCGTTCGGCCTGCCATTGCGCCGTCATCTCGGCAGAGCGCTGCATCAGGTCGCCCAACTCGGCTTCCAGCTTTTCCAGCCGGTCTTTCGACGCCGCGTCGTCTTCCTTCTTCAGGGCCTCGGCCTCGATCTGCAACTGCAGGATCTGGCGATCCAGCGCGTCCAGTTCCTCGGGCTTGCTGTCCACTTCCATCCGCAACCGGCTGGCGGCCTCATCGACCAGGTCGATGGCCTTGTCCGGCAGGAAACGGTCGGTGATATAGCGGTGCGACAGGGTTGCCGCCGCCACAAGGGCCGAGTCGCTGATCCGCACCCCGTGGTGCAGCTCGTATTTCTCCTTGATGCCGCGCAGGATCGACACGGTGTCTTCCACCGTCGGCTCCTCGACCAGCACCGGCTGGAACCGCCGGGCCAGGGCCGCGTCCTTCTCGACGTGCTTGCGGTATTCATCCAGCGTGGTCGCGCCGACGCAGTGAAGCTCCCCGCGCGCCAGCGCCGGTTTCAGCAGGTTGCTGGCATCCATCGCCCCATCCGCCTTGCCCGCGCCAACCAGCGTGTGCATCTCGTCGATGAACAGCACGATCTCGCCAGCCGCGGCCTCGATCTCCTTCAGGATCGCCTTCAGACGCTCCTCGAACTCACCGCGATACTTGGCGCCCGCGATCAAAGATCCCATGTCCAGCGCCATCAGCCGCTTGTTCTTCAGGCTCTCGGGCACGTCACCGTCGATGATGCGCAGGGCCAGCCCCTCGGCAATCGCCGTTTTACCGACGCCGGGTTCCCCGATCAGCACCGGGTTGTTCTTGGTCCGCCGGCTCAGCACCTGCATGGTGCGCCGGATTTCCTCGTCGCGGCCGATGATCGGGTCGATCTTGCCGTCCCGCGCTGCCTGCGTCAGATCCCGCGCGTATTTCTTCAGCGCGTCATAGCCATCCTCGGCCGAAGCACTGTCCGCCGTGCGCCCCTTGCGCAGATCGTTGATTGCCGAATTCAGCGCCATGGCGGTGACCGCCCCGGCATCCAGTGCCTCCTTAGCCTTGGATTTCACCACCGCCAGCGCGGTCAAAATGCGCTCCACGGCCACAAAGCTGTCGCCGGCCTTGGTGGCAATCTTCTCGGATTCGTCCAGCACCTTGGCGGTCTGCTGATCCATATAGACCTGCCCCGCATCGCCGCTGACCTTGGGCAGCTTCGACAGGGCCAGATCGGTGGCCTCGCGCACCCGCTCGGGCGCGCCCCCGGCACGTTTGATCAGGTTGGCCGCAAGACCTTCCTCGTCATCCAGCAGGGCTTTCAGGACATGTTCGGGGGAAAGTTTCTGATGCCCCTCGCGCATCGCAATCGTCTGGGCCGCTTGCAGAAAGCCGCGCGACCGCTCCGTGAACTTTTCAAGGTTCATGGTGTTCTCCTTTTCTCAGCACCCTTGGCAATCCCGCCCGGCTTGGCGGCACGGGATCTGTCGGGCCTCACGTTGAATTTGGGAATTGTCGGCGCGCGGCTCAAGGGTCCGCGCGCATTTTCCCGGTGTTCCGGGCCTTGACCTTGGCCCTGCCCGGTCCCATCACCGCCGAAAACCACCGGAGCCCGCCATGACCGATGACCGCCTCATTGTCGCCCTCGACGTTCCCAACGCCCTGTCCGGGCTGCAACTGGCCCAGAAGATCGGCGATGCCGCCTGCTTCTACAAGATCGGGCTGGGGATGCTGACAGGCGGCGGACTGGCCCTGGCCAACGAGCTGAAACAGGATCACGGCAAGCGCATCTTTCTCGACATGAAGCTGTTCGACATCGGCGCCACGGTGGAAAACGCGGTGCGCGGTCTGGCGCAATTCGATCTCGACTTCCTCACCGTGCACGGCGATCCGCATGTGGTGCGCGCAGCTTGCGAAGGGGCGGCCGGATCCAACCTGAAAATCCTCGCGGTCACCATCCTGACCTCGCTCGACCGCGGCGACCTAGATGCCTGCATGATCCAATCAGGCGATATCCCCGACCTCGTCACCGAACGCGCCGCCCGCGCCCTCGCCGCCGGAGCCCATGGCGTCATCGCCTCCCCGCAGGAGGCCGCCCTGATCCGCGCCCTGCCGGAAGCCTCTGGAAAACTCATTGTCACCCCCGGCGTGCGCCCCACCGGCAGCGCGCTTGGCGATCAGAAACGCGTGGCCACCCCGGCAAGCGCCATCACCGACGGCGCCGATCACATCGTGGTGGGCCGCCCGATCTGGACCGCCGACAGCCCCCGCGCCGCAGCGCAGGCGATCCAGGCCGAACTCGCCGCGCTCTGAGTTTCTTTTTGGCGAAAATACTCACGTCGTGATCGCGCCACAGGCACCGCGCAATGACAGGGGCATGCACCGTCCAGCGGCCCGAACGACCAATTCTGTACCTGAGATATATGGTTTTGATATCAGAAGCTTGCGCGGGACCCGGCCCGATCTCCGGCCTCTGACATTCGTGAGCCGCACCTTCCGGCACGGCCCATGGAGATCATGCCGCGACCGGCAGTTTTGGGTCAAGCGAACTTGCGCTTCAAGGTCTGGAATTCTTGCCCTTAGGTTAACGCCCCCGGCTCTCGTTCGTCGCACACCGCTTGCCCGGCGCGGGCCAACCGCCTAAGCCTGCCCCATGCCCTGCCTGTGCCGAGATTGCCTGGCGACCTCCCCCGGCGCGCCCCTGCGCTGCCCGACCTGTGGATCGCCCCGAATGCTGTCGCACCCCGAGCTGTTCTCGCTCTCGGTGGCGCATATGGACTGCGACGCCTTCTATGCCAGCGTCGAGAAACGCGACAACCCGGATCTGCGCGACAAGCCGGTCATCATCGGCGGCGGCAAGCGCGGCGTGGTTTCCACCGCCTGCTATATCGCCCGGATCAAGGGCGTGCGTTCGGCCATGCCGATGTTCCAGGCTCTGAAGCTTTGCCCCGAGGCGGTGGTGGTGCGCGGCGACATGGCCACCTATGCCCGCGTCAGCCGCCAGATCCGCGACATGATGGAGGCACTGACCCCGGCGGTCGAGCCGCTGTCGCTGGACGAGGCGTTTCTCGACCTCACCGGCACCGAGAAACTGCACGGCGCGCCGCCGGCGGTGGTGCTGGCCGGCCTGGTGAAGCGGATGCAGGACGAGATCGGCATCACCGGCTCCATCGGTCTCAGCCACAACAAGTTCCTGGCCAAGGTGGCATCGGATCTGGACAAGCCGCGCGGTTTCTCGGTGATCGGCAAGGCCGAGACCGCGGATTTCCTCGAACACCAGCCCGTGCGGCTGATCTGGGGCGTCGGGCAGGCCACGCAGGCCGCACTGGATAAGGCCGGCATCCGCACCTTCGCGGATCTGCGCCGCTGGGATCGGCGCGACCTGCACGCCCGCTTTGGCGGCTTCGGCGAACGGCTCTGGCATCTGGCGCGCGGGCAGGATGCACGTTCCATCTCGGCCCGCCGTCCGGTCAAGTCAATCTCCAACGAAACCACCTTTTTCGAGGACACCGCCGATCCCGAGGTCCTGGATGGTCACCTGTGGCGGCTGTCGGAAAAGGTGGCCGACCGCGCCAAGGCCAAGGAGTATGCGGGCCGGGTCGTCACCCTGAAGCTGAAGCGGGCCAACCACGCCCTGCTCAGCCGCCGCGAATCCCTGCGCGCACCAACGCAACTGGCCGACACGCTGTATCGCCACGCCCGCGCGCTGTACGACCGGGCCGGGGATGCCGGACCGTTCCGCCTGATCGGCGTCGGCCTGAGCGATCTGGTGCCCGCCGATCAGGCCGGGGCCACCGCCGACCTGCTGGACCCGGACGCCGCGCGCCGCGAAAAGGCCGAACGTGCCGCCGATGCCATCCGCAAACGCTTTGGCCCGCAGGCTATCGTCAAGGGCCGCGCCCTGCGCTAGGCTGACCCCATGCGCAGGATCGGCAGCGTCACGTCACTGGAAACCTTCGGGCGCACACGGTTGTCGCGGCATTTTTTCATGCGCGATTTCCTGTATTCCGAGATCGCCGCGATTCACCTGCGCCCCAACCTGCCCGACGATCCCGAGCTTGCCATTGCCACCGGAACCCGGCTGTGCACCGATCTGCTGGATCCGCTGGTCGAAACCTTCGGGCCGCTGCATGTCCGTTCCGCCCTGCGTGGTGCCGATCTGAACGCCTTTGGAAATGCAAAGGGGCTGAACTGCGCCCGCAACGCCGCCAGCGCGGCCAACCACATCTGGGACCGGCGCGATGGCCGGGGCCGCATGGGCGCCTGCGCCTGCATCGTGATCCCGTGGTTCGCCGACCGCTATGAACAGGGGCGCGACTGGCGGCATCTGGCGTGGTGGCTGCACGACCACCTGCCCTATTCGGCAATCCAGTTCTTTCCCCGGCTGGCGGCTTTCAACCTGACATGGCGCGAAGACCGCGAAGGCCGCATCGCGTCGTTCATCCCGCCGCGCGGCCTGCTGCTGCGGCCCGGCGCAGAACCGCCGCTGGACCGCACCGCCCGTCAGACGCTCTATGCAGATTTCCCGGCCTTTCGCGGCATCCGCTACCCGGAGTAAGCGGCTACTCTGCCGCCAACGGCACCTTGGGCGCGCCGTATTTGACAACCTCGGCCATGACGCGGGTCAGGATCCGGCGGGTCTCGGCAAAACCGCTGCTGCGCACCATTCGTGTCTCGTCCATGTACAGCGCCCGGTCGATCTCGACCTGCACCACGTGCTGGCCATAGGCCGGCCGGCCATAGCGCTGCGAAATGAAGGCCCCGGCGAAGGGCGCATTGCGCGCCACCCGCAGCCCTTCGGCGACAAAGGCGCTTTCCAGACGATCCACGAAGTCCTCATCCGCCGCCGCCCCGAACCGATCGCCCAGCACGATCTGCGGCGCCACCCGCCGCGCCGAGGCGGTGGTGATCGCCTCATGCGGCATCGAATGACAGTCGATCAGGATCGCCTTGCCGAAGCGCGCCGTCTGCTCCCGCATCAATTCGGCCAGCGCCGCGTGATAGGGCCGCCAGTGCCGATCCAGCCGGGTCTGCGCCTCGACCATCGACAGCTTGCCGGAATAGATCGCCTGGCCCTGCGCCACCACCCGTGGAATCACTCCCAGCCCGGAGCTGACCCGCGGGTTGTGCGCCAGACGCCGCACCCCTTCGATCACCGCCGAATCAAGCTCGTCCATGCTGCGGTTCAAATCCACATAGGCACGCGGGGTGCGGGCCGTCAGCAGAGGCGCCCCCATCTCGGGTGCCGCCGCGATCAACTGATCCACATAGGCATCTTCCGACGACCGCAGCGCATTGCCCTTCAGCACCGACCGCCGCCGGAATGCCCCGGAATAGGCCCGTCCGCTGTGCGGCGAGGCAAAGACCACCGCAGTGGTCACCGGATCGGGAATAATCAGGTCGTAGGGCACAGGCACTCGCATCTCTTGACCCACTCATATAGCCGATTTTTTTTAGCCTCCAATACCCCTTGAACCCTCCGCCGACTCCTTCTATAGACCCTGCACCACCGCGCGGAAGGGGCGTTTCAGACGCAATGGAAGCTGCGGGAAGGGGTGATTAGCTCAGCGGTAGAGCACTTCGTTGACATCGAAGGGGTCACTGGTTCGATCCCAGTATCGCCCACCATTCATTCCTTGCGCAGGCAAGGTCAGGTTCAACAGGCGCAAGGACGCGCCGCGACGGATAGGAGAGGACCATGAAGGTCAGAAACTCGCTTCGCTCGCTCAAGCAGCGTCACCGCGATTGCCGTGTTGTGCGCCGCAAGGGCCGGGTCTATGTGATCAACAAGACCCAGAAACGGTTCAAGGCACGCCAGGGCTGATTGCCGGGCACCTGAACACGACGAAAGCCGCCCTCGGGCGGCTTTTTTTGTGTCTTGCCCCAACTCAGGCGGGGTCGTAGTCGCGCTGATCGTCGATCACCTTGCCGTCCCGCGGCAGGCTACCCGGCGCCACCAGTTCGACCCGTCCCTTCAGCTTCAGAACCGCCGCCGCCGAGTCGCCATAGGCGGCAGGATCATTGGCATCGGTCTCAAGCTGCACCAGCATGGCATCCGCAGCGCCTTCGCGGGTGACGGTCACGCGGGCGCGAGCCACCTCCGGGTGGCGGGCCACAAGGGCGGCCACCTGCTCGGGCCGCACGAACATGCCCTTGATCTTGGCGGTCTGGTCGGCACGCCCCATCCAGCCCTTGATCCGCAGGTTGGTGCGTCCGCAGGCCGAGACCCCGGGCAATACTGCCGACAGATCGCCGGTGGCAAAGCGGATCAACGGGTAGTCGGGGTTCAGCGAGGTCACCACGACCTCGCCCACCTCACCCTCGGGCACCGGATCGCCGGTGCCGGGGGTGACGATCTCGACCAGCACGCCCTCGTCCACGATCAGCCCTTCCATGGCCGGCGATTCATACGCGATGTTGCCCAGATCGGCAGTGGCATAGCATTGCAGGCATGTGATGCCGCGATCCGCGTACTCCTGCCGCAAGGCCGGAAACAATGCGCCGCCCGATACCGCTGCCTTGGTGATCTTCAGGGCCAGCCCCATCTCGTCGGCCTTGTCCAGGATCACCTTCAGGTAGTCGGGCGTTCCGGCATAGGCCGTGGCCCCGATGTCATGGGCCGCCTGCGCCTGCAATTCGGTCTGGCCGGTGCCCGCTGGGATCACCGCCGCCCCCACGGCGCGCGCGCCATTTTCGAAGATCATCCCCGCCGGGGTCAGATGATAGCCGAAACAGTTCTGCACGATGTCGCCCGCGCCGATGCCGCAAGCGTGCAGGAACCGGCCCAGCCGCCACCAGTCGTGACTGATCATGCCCGGCTCGTACAGGGGCCCCGGCGACTGGAAGACATGGGCAAACCCTGATGCCGCATGGGGTACCAGCCCGCCAAAGGGGGGCGCCGCCTTCTGCGCGGCCCCCAGTTCCGCCTTGCGCAGCACCGGCAGGCGCGCCAGCGCGGCCAGATCGGTGATCCCCTCGGCGGCCACCCCGCCCAGGCTCTCGGCATATCCGGGCAGTGCCCGCGCCGCTGCGATCTGGGCCGGCAGGCATTCGGCGATCGATCCTGCCCGCGCGTCGGCGCTGCGGGTTTCCCAGTCATCGTAGAATGCAGTCATCGGTCACTTCCCCTCAGAAACAGCAGCCCGACCCGGCCTGAATCGGCGGGCAAGGCACATCGGCATAGGAACAGAACACGCAGCAATCCCCCGGCAAGGGGCGCAACACGGTCCGGCAGTTGCGGCATTCATGGAACCACTGGCAAGCGTCGGTCGGCATGGTCAACACCTCCACCTGCCCGCACTCGGGGCAGGTCAGCCGCGCCGTAGTCCGGATCTCAGACACCGCCGGTCTCAGCTCAACCAGCGCTTGCGGCGGCGGTAGGACCGCACATCCCGGAAACTCTTGCGGCCCTCTTCCGAAACGCCGAGGTAGAATTCCTTCACATCCGGGTTTTCCAGCAATTCCTTGGCCGGGCCGTCCATCACCACGCGTCCGGACTCAAGGATATAGCCGTAGTGGGCATAGCGCAGCGCCACCGTGGTGTTCTGTTCGGCCAGAAGGAAGCTCACGCCCTCCTGCTCGTTCAGCGTCTTCACGATGCCGAAGATCTCTTCCACCAGCTGCGGCGCCAACCCCATCGACGGCTCGTCCAGCAGGATGCACGCGGGCCGCGCCATCATCGCCCGCCCCATGGCCACCATCTGCTGCTCGCCGCCCGAGGTATAGCCCGCCTGCGACCGTCGCCGCTCCTTCAGACGCGGGAAGTAGTGATAGACCAGCTCCAGATCCTTGTTGATCGCGGCCGAGCCGTCGCGCCGCGTATAGGCGCCGGTCAGCAGGTTCTCCTCCACCGTCAGATGCTCGAAGCAATGGCGGCCTTCCATGACCTGGATGACGCCGCGCTTGACCAGCGTCGCGGGGTCCAGCCCCTGCACACGCTCGCCCTGATAGTGGATCGAGCCCTTGGTGACCTCGCCACGCTCGGAATGCAGCAGGTTCGACACCGCTTTCAGCGTCGTGGTCTTGCCAGCCCCATTGCCGCCCAGCAGCGCGGTGATGCCGCCCTTGGGTACGCTCAGGCTGACCCCTTTCAGCACCAGGATCACATGGTTGTAGATCACCTCGATGTTGTTGACCTCCAGAAGCGTCTCCCGGGTCTCGGCAGTGGCATCCAGCATGGCGATCCTCGTCTGATCCGGGGCGCAGCGGCCCCTGTTTCTTCTTGGCAAAAATACTCATGCGCCCCGGCGGCAGCCAGTGCCGCCGCCGGGGCAGAGGGATTTACTCGCAGCGCGCCGCGATGTTGTTCTCGGCGGCAAAGGCCTCCGAGTCCTCGATCACCAGCGGTCCGGTCACATCATCCTCGGGGGCGATGAAATCGGTCAGCGGCACCCAGACCTTGGCGCTCGCGTCCCATTGCTGGACGATGCCCATGCCCGATCCGCCGTGGTTCTCGCAGGACACGCTGAACTCCGGCCCGATGCCCGCCATGCCCAGGGCTTCCATCTTGGCCGCGGTCATCTCCAGCGCTTCCATGCCGTCCCGCATCTGCGCGGCGGTGATGTCGGCGGTGCCGTGAAGTTCCTGCGCGGTCTTGGCCGCTTCCACGGCCAGCATCGCCGCGTACATGCCGCGGGTATACAGCACCGATCCCAGGTTGGAGCCGTCCCCGGCCGCCATCCCGGCATCATGCACATGGGTCTTGATGTCGGCGAACACCGGCAGATCGCCCACCTTGTTCATGTTCAGCGCCTTGTAGCCATTGGCCGCTTCGCCCGCCGGCGTCACGTCATGCTCGGCGCCGGCCCACCAGTTGCCGATGAAGTTTTCCATCGGGAAGCGGATGTTGGCGGCTTCCTGAACGGCAACCTGGTTCATCACGCCCCAGCCCCACATCACGACATAGTCGGGACGCTCGCGGCGAATCTGCAGCCACTGGCTTTTCTGCTCCTGGCCGGGATGATCCACGGCGATGGTGGTCAGATCGAAGCCGTATTTCTTCGACAGCTCCTCAAGGGTGCGGATCGGTTCCTTGCCATAGGCCGAGTTGTGGTACAGCAGCACGATCTTCTTGCCGTCCAGGCTGTCGCCGTTCTCGCTCAGCAGGTACCTGATGGCCACACTGGCCGCGTCCCAATAGTTCGCCGGATAGTTGAACACATGGCTGAACACCTTGCCGTTGGCCGCCGAGGTGCGCCCGTAGCCCATGGTGTGCAGCGGAATGCCATCGGCGGTGACCTTGGGGATCAGCTGGTAGGTGATGCCGGTGGACAGCGGCTGATAGACCAACGCGCCTTCGCCCTTGGTCGCCTCGTAGCATTCGACACCTTTTTCGGTGTTGTAGCCGGTCTCGCATTCGATGACCCGTGCCTGCGCGCCGCCGATGCCGCCGTCGCGCGCGTTCACCAGGGCAAAATAGTCCTGGTATCCGTCCGAGAACGGAATGCCGCCCGCCGCGTAGGGTCCGGTCCGATAGCTGAGATCCGGGAACACCAGATCCGCCAGCGCCGGACCGCTCGCCAATGCGCCCATCAGCGCCAATGCTGTCAATTTCTTCATGTCAGTTTCCTCCCTGTTGTTTGTTCCGTGCCGATCTTCCAACCGGCACGGGCGGTGGGCCCCCTCAGTGCGGGAAAGGCCACAGCCGCAGTTTTTCCTTTGCAAGCTCCCACAGCCGGGCCAACCCATGCGGCTCGGCGATCAGGAAGCCGATGATCAGCGCCCCGACGATGACCAGTTCCAGATGCGCCGCCAGCGCCGTGTCCCAGCCGAAGCCGCCGACCAGCACGTTTTTCAGCAGCACCGGCAGCAGCACCATGAAGGCGGCCCCGGCCAGCGATCCGAAGATCGACCCCAGCCCGCCGATGATGATCATGAACAGCACCAGGAACGACTTGTTGATGCCGAAAGCCTCGCCGACCTCGACCGCGCCCAGGTAGACCGAGAAGAACAGCGCCCCGGCGATCCCCACGAAGAACGACGACGCGGCAAAGGCGGTCAGCTTGGCGCGCAGCGGGTTCACCCCGATGATCTCGGCGGCGATATCCATGTCGCGGATCGACATCCAGGTGCGGCCCACGGTGCCGCGTGTCAGGTTGCGCGCCAGCCAGGCCAGCACCACCAGGAACACCAGGCAGAACAGATAGGTTGCCCAGGCGCTGGTGTTGGGACCGGTGACCGGCACGCCAAAGACGGTGCGCTCGGGCGCGCTGATCTGGCCCGAAGCGGAATAGTTGTAGAACCACGGCACCCGGTTGAAAAGCCAGACCAGGAAGAACTGCGCCGCCAGCGTCGCCACCGCCAGGTAGAAGCCCTTGATTCGCAGGCTCGGCAGGCCGAACAGCACGCCCACCAAAGCCGTGACCGCCCCGCCCAACAGCACGCAGAACGCGATGTTGAGATCCGGAAACGCGGTCATGAACTTGTAGCAGGCATAGGCGCCCACGGCCATGAAGCCGCCGGTGCCAAGGCTGACCTGCCCGCAGTACCCGGTCAGGATGTTGAGCCCGATGGCCGCGATCGCCCAGATCAGGAACGGCAGAAGGACCGCGTTGGCCCAATAGTCGTTGACGATGAACGGCACCACCAGGAAAGCCACCGCCAGCACCGCGTAATAGCGGTAGCGGTCGAAGGCGATGGGAAAGGTCTGGTTGTCGGCGACATAGCTGGTCTTGAAGTCACCCGCTTCACGGTAAAACATCTCCGCTCCTCCTCAGGCCGCCGCGGGGCGCGGCGCCCCGGTCCGGGAACAGGGATACGACCCGACCGGCCAAAGCCGACGGTTCAGGTCAATCCCTTGATGTGCATTGGTTTTCTTGGTGTTTGTTGCGGGGGTAAAGCAGGTGGATCGGGCCGGAACGCCCCCCCGGAAACGGGAATGGGACTTCCAGCCTCCACCGGAAGTCCCACCCGTTTGATCGTGCGCAGCCAGCGGGCCTGAAAGCACCGCGTGCACTACGATCACATGTCCGCCGCTCGCTCCTCCTCGCGCAGCAGACGTCAACTCGTGGCTTGCTGGTACTCCTCTTCCAGCCGCGCCCGTGCCGCCGCGCGACGCCCGTGCATCCGTGGCGACAGGCGCATGATCTGGACCCAGCCAAACAGACCGGCACCGAGACCCAGCAGGCAAAGGACGAAAGTGATCGGATGCGTGGACCGGTCGCCCATCACGCCAGCTGCCGCGATGAACCCATAAGTCCAGAACGCCGTGAAGCCGACAACCGTGACGATGGCCCAGATTTTCTTCATCCAATGTATCCCTTGACAACTGTGCCGCCAATACGCGGCATTCCGTTGCGGGCGGAGATTGCCCCACTCGCCCCCCATGCGTCAAGCGCATATCTGCCATGCATTTTTGCTGCGCTGCAGCATTTTCCAGCAACATGGTCATACTCGCTCGATAATCTTTTCGCCGAACAGGCCTTGTGGCCTGAAAACAAGGAACAAAAGCGCCAGAACATAGGCGAACCAGTTCTCGGTGGCGCCGCCCACAAGCGGGCCAATCATGAACTCGAACAGCTTCTCGCCGACGCCGATGATCAACCCGCCGACGATGGCGCCGGGAATCGATGTGAAGCCGCCCAGCATCAGCACCGGCAGGGCCTTCAGCGCGATCAGCGACAGCGAGAACTGCACCCCCGATTTCGTGCCCCACATGATGCCCGCGACCAGCGCCACGAAACCGGCGATGGACCAGACCAGCACCCAGATGAACTGCAGCGAGATCCCCACCGACAGCGCTGCCTGGTGATCGTCGGCCACCGCGCGCAGCGCCCGGCCCTGCTTGGTGTATTGCGAAAAGGCCACCAGCCCGGCCACGAGGATCGCGGCGATGATCGTGGCGGCAATGTCCAGCCGGTCGATGAAGAACCCGTAGCCGAACCAGTTGTAGGTGGTCGTGTCGATGAACTCGGATAGGCCTTGCGGCAGCCCCACATCCATCTTCTTGATGTCCGACCCCCACATCAGGTCGCCGACCCCTTCCAGAAAATAGGCCAGCCCGATGGTGGCCATGAACAGGATGATCGGCTCCTGGTTGACCAGGTGTTTCAGCACGAAGTGTTCGATCAGGATGGCGAGCCCGATCATCACCCCGATGGTCAGGATGATGGCCACGATGGCGGGCAAGTGCCAGCCGAAGTGATGGATCTCGGTGCCGAAGACCGCGTTGATGAGGTGCGCGAATGGCACCTGTCCCTGCTGGATGCCGACCAGCGTCAGCGCGGCGAACAGGGCCATCACGCCCTGCGAATAGTTGAAGATGCCCGAGGCCTTGTAGATGAGCACGAAGCCAAGCGCGACGAGCGCGTACATGACCCCGGCCATCAGGCCGTTGAGCATGACCTCCATGGCGAAAAGAACCTGATCAGGCATGGGAACGGCCTCCATTCGCGGGGATGTCCAAGTGTTTCGGTCGCAATACACCGGCCAGACGGATTCCAGACGATGTCCAACGGGCGTTCGGGCGGCAGATCTCAGTCATGGGCCACCCCCAGGTAGGCATCGATGACCTCTTTGCTGGCGCGCACCTCGTCGGGGGTGCCGTCGCCGATCTTCTTGCCGTAATCCATCACCACCACCCGGTCGGACAAATCCATCACCACGCCCATGTCGTGTTCGATCAGGGCGATGGTGGTGCCGAATTCGTCGTTCACATCCAGGATGAAGCGGCACATGTCCTCCTTCTCCTCGACATTCATGCCCGCCATGGGCTCGTCCAGCAACAGGATCTTCGGCTCGGCGGCCAGCGCGCGGGCCAATTCGACCCGCTTCTTCAGGCCATAAGGCAGGCGGCCCACCGGCGTCTTGCGGATGTGTTCGATCTCAAGAAAGTCAATGATTTCCTCGACCTTGCGGCGGTTGGCCACCTCTTCACGCTCGGCCTTGCCCCACCAGATCGCCTGCTCCAGCAGACCGGTTTTCATATGGGTCAGCCGGCCGGTCATGATGTTGTCCAGCACCGACATGCCATCGAACAGCGCGATGTTCTGGAAGGTACGGGCAATGCCCTGACGCGCCACCTGATAGGGGCGCATCGGCGGCCGTTTCTTGCCGTGGAACAGTACGTCGCCTTCCTGCGGATTGTAGAACCCGCTGATCACATTCAGCATCGACGACTTGCCGGCGCCGTTCGGCCCGATGATGGCACGGATCTCGCCCTCGCGGATGTCAAAGCTGATGTCCTTGATCGCGATCACACCGCCAAACCGCAAGGTGATGTTGCGCATCTCCATCATCACACCACCGATGGTGCGGCCATCCGGGGTGACGAAGCTCTCTTCGGGAAAGGCGGTCATTCGGCGGCCATCCTGTTCTCTGTCGGGTAGACCTTGGCGTCGCGCAGTTCCAGCGTCGCGCTGATCGAGCCCTTGCGCCCATCCTCATACGTCACTTCGGTGACGGTCGAGACCTTCTCGGACCCGTCGTAAAGCCCCGCGATCAGATCGGCGAATTTCTCTTCGATGATGCGCCGGCGCACCTTGCGGGTCCGGGTCAACTCACCATCGTCGGCATCCAACTCCTTGTGCAGCACAAGGAATCTGTGGATCTGGCAGCCCGACAGCATGGCATCATTGGCAAGGCTGGCGTTGACCTCTTCCACGTGGGACTGGATCGTATCCAGCACCTTGGGATGGCCGGCCAGTTCCTGATACGAGCCATAGGCGATGTTGTTGCGCTCGGCCCAGTTGCCGACGGCGGTCAGGTCGATGTTGATGAAGGCGGTGCAGCGGTCGCGGCCATTGCCAAAGACCACCACTTCCAGAATATCGGGATAGAACTTCAGCTTGTTCTCGACGTATTTCGGCGCGAACAGGCGGCCATCGGCCATTTCGCCCACGTCCTTGGCGCGGTCGATGATGCGCAGATGCCCGGACTCGGGGTCGATGAACCCGGCGTCCCCCGTGGCCACCCAGCCCTCGGCATCCTTGGTCGAGGCGGTGCTTTCCGCGTTGCGATAGTATTCCACGAAAACGCCCGGCGAGCGGTAGAAGACCTCGCGCGTGGCATCGTCGATGCGCAATTCGACCCCCGGTGTCGGCGTGCCGACGGTGTCCGAGAAGACCTCGCCGTCGCGCTGCTGGGTGATAAAAACTGAAGCCTCGGTCTGCCCGTACAATTGCTTCAGGTTGATCCCAAGAGAGCGGTAGAAGTCGAAAATCTCCGGCCCGATGGCCTCGCCCGCCGTGTAGCCGACGCGCACCCGCGACAGGCCCAGCGTGTTCTTCAGCGGGCCATAGACAAAGATCTCGCCCAGCCGATAGGCCATCCGGTCGCCGCCCGACACGGGTTTGCCATCCAGAATTGCCGGGCCAACGCGGTGGGCCACGGCCATGTATCTCTTGAACAGCCAGCGCTTGAAACGACCCGCGTCCTCCATCCGGATCATGACCGAGGTCAGCTTGGCCTCGAACACCCGCGGCGGGGCGAAGTAATAGGTTGGCCCGATCTCGCGCATGTCGGTCATCATCGTGTCCGCGCTTTCGGGACAGTTCACGCAGAACCCGCACCACATCGCCTGCCCGACCGAGAAGATGAAATCCCCGACCCAGGCCATGGGCAGATAGGCAAGGATTTCTTCGGACTGGCGCAGATGATCGAATTCGGCAGAATTCTTGGCGGTTTCGATGATGTTGCGGTTTGACAGGACCACGCCCTTGGGCCGCCCCGTGGTGCCCGAGGTGTAGAGCATCACGCAGGTGTCGTCATAGCCCAGAGCATCCGTACGGCGCTTGATCTCGGGCTGGAACGCGTCGCGAGCATCGCGGCCCTTGTTCTGCAACTCGGTATAGGCGGTCAGATGCTGGTGGTCGTATTTCCGCAGGCCGCGCGGATCCAGATAGATGATGTGCTCAAGGTGGCGAAGGCTGTCCTTCACGTCCACCATCTTGTCGACCTGCTCCTGGTCGCCGGCGACGACGAAACGGGCTTCGCAATGTTCCAGAACGAAGGCGATCTCGTCGCCCACCGCATCCTGGTACAGCGGCACCGGTACCGCGCCGACCATCTGCGCCGAAATCATCGCCCAGTACAGCGCCGGGCGGTTGCGGCCGATGATGGCGATCTTGTCACCGGGTTGCGCGCCAAGGGTCATGAACCCCAGCGCAAGCGCCTCGATTTCGGCAGCGGCCTCGGCCCAGGTCCAGGCCTGCCAGATGCCGAGATCTTTTTCCCGATAGGCCGGGCGATCCCCATAGTGGGCCGCATTGCGGGCCAGAATACGCGGAATGGACGCCAGTTCCCCGGCGGCCTGGGCAGTTGATGCCAAAGTTAATCCCTCCCTGATCCCGGTCTGTGCCGGGTTGACCGCCCGGCTGACAGGCCCGAGTTCTGACCCCATAATCGCGGCTCTGGGCGTCAGGTCAAATGATTTTTTGAACGTTCGTTTATTTAATTTGCGACACGGGCGCGCAGGGACATGCTAATCATCCCGTATGGATACGATCGCGATGACCTACTATGCGGCGATCTGCGCCGCGCTCAGCCTTTTGTCCCCGGCCATCGGCGGGGTGATTCCCCGCGTTTTGGCGGGTGTTGTGGTGGGCATGGCCGCTGCCGTCGGCCTGCCCACGGTGAAAGCCATGCTGGGCCTTTGACCCAGCGGGCGGCTATTGCGCCGCGACCGTTTCGGCCCTCTCCACCCGCACCGCCGCATATTTGAACTCGGGGATCTTGCCGTAGGGGTCCAGCGCCGGGTTTGTCAGGATGTTGGCGGCGGCTTCCACATAGGCAAACGGCAGGAACACCATGTCGGGGCTGACTGCGCGATCGGCCCGCGCCATGACGGTGACGCTGCCGCGACGCGTGGTCAGCCGCACCAGCCCGCCCGGCTCCACCCCCAGTTTGCGCAGGGTTGACGGGTGCAGCGAGCAATTGGCCTCGGGCTCCACCGCGTCCAGCACCGTGGCGCGGCGGGTCATCGAACCTGTATGCCAGTGTTCCAGTTGCCGCCCGGTGGTCAGCACCATCGGGTACTCCGCATCCGGCGATTCTGCCGGGGCCACGATGGCGGCGGGTGTGAAGCGCGCCCGCCCGCCAGCGCGCGGGAAGCCGTCGCCAAAGACCACCGCCTGCCCCGGATCCTCGGGCGAGAGGCTGGGATAGGTGACAGCCCCCTCGGCCTCCAGCCGCTGCCAGGTAATGTTGTCGAGGCTTTTCATGCCGCGCGTCATCTCGGCAAAGACTTCGGACACATGATCATAGGACCAGTCCAGCCCCAGCCGCTGCGCCAGCGCCACGGTGATTGCCCAGTCGGGTCGCGCTTCACCCGGCGGGGTGACGGCAGCACGGCCCATCTGCACTTGCCGGTTGGTGTTGGTGACGGTGCCGTCTTTCTCATAGAACGCCGCAGCGGGCAGGATCACATCGGCGTAATTCGCGGTTTCGGTCAGGAAAATGTCCTGCACCACCAGATGTTCCAGCTTGGCCAGCGCATCGCGGGCGTGTTCCACATCCGGGTCGGACATGGCCGGATTTTCGCCCAGGATATACATGCCCTGCACTTCGCCCGCGTGCACGGCATCCAGGATCTCGGTCACCGTCAGGCCCTTCTCGGACGAAAAATCGCCCGTCTCCCAGATCTCGGAGAACGCCGCGCGCACGCCGTCGTCCGTGACCGGCTGATAGTCAGGCAGGAACATGGGGATCAGACCTGCGTCCGATGCCCCCTGCACGTTGTTCTGCCCGCGCAGCGGATGCAGCCCGGTTCCGGGCCGCCCCACCTGCCCGCACATCAGCGCCAGCGAGATCAGGCAGCGCGAATTGTCAGTGCCGTGGATGTGCTGCGACACGCCCATGCCCCAGAAGATCATCGCTGCCCTGGCCCCGGCGAAATCGCGTGCCACCTGCCGCAGGGTTTCGGCGGGGATGCCGCAATGGGGCTCCATCGCCTCGGGCGAAAAGGCTTTCAGATGCGCTTTCTCGGCTTCCCAGTTCTCGGTGTAGGCCTCGATATACTGGCGGTCGTACAGCCCTTCCTCGACGATCACATGCATGATGGCATTCAGCATCGACACATCGGTGCCGGGTTTGAACTGCAGCATGTGGGTCGAGAACCGGCGCAGGCCCACGCCGCGCGGATCCATGACGATCAGCTTGCCACCGCGCTTGGTGAACTGCTTGAAATAGGTCGCCGCGACCGGGTGGTTCTCGACCGGGTTGGCCCCGATGACGATGGCCACATCGGCGTGTTCGATCTGGTTGAACGTGGCCGTCACCGCCCCCGAGCCGACGTTTTCCATCAGCGCCGCCACCGAAGACGCATGGCACAGCCGGGTGCAATGATCGACGTTGTTATGGCCGAAGCCCTGCCGGATCAGCTTCTGGAACAGATAGGCTTCCTCGTTGGTGCATTTGGCAGACCCGAAGCCGGCAACCCGGCGACCGCTGTCGTCACGCAGCCGCGCAAGGCCACCGGCGGCGGCGTCCAGCGCTTCCTCCCATGTCGCTTCGCGGAAATGGGTCAGCAGGTTGCCGGGATCGACGTTCAGCCCCTTGGGCGGCGCATCCTCGCGGCGGATCAGCGGCTTGGTCAACCGGTGCGGATGGTGGATGTAGTCGAAGCCGAAGCGGCCCTTGACGCACAGACGGCCTTCGTTCGCCGGGCCGTTGATCCCGTCAACGCGCACCACCTTGTCGTCCTTGACCTTCAGCGAGACCTGGCAGCCGACGCCGCAGAACGGACAGATCGAGGCAACCTCGGCGTCAATGTCCCGGCTGTCGCCGCGTTGTGCCGTATCCAGCACGGCGGCGGGCATCAGTGCCCCGGTCGGACAGGCCTGCACGCATTCCCCGCAGGCCACGCAGGTCGAGGCCCCCATCGGGTCGGCCATGTCGAAAACCGGATAGGCATCCGCGCCGCGGCCCGCCATGCCAATCACATCGTTGACCTGCACCTCGCGGCACGCCCGCACGCAAAGCCCGCACTGGATGCAGGCATCCAGGTTGACCGCCATGGCGATGTGGCTGTCATCCAGCAGCGGGATACGGTCGGCGCGCTTGGGCGGAAAGCGGCTGCTGTCGACCTGTACGGCGTCGGCCATGTCGAACAGATGCGCCCCCGCGTCATGGGCAACGTCGCGCGGCGGCTGGTCGGCGGCCAGAAGCTCCATCACCATGCGGCGGGCCTGGGCTTCGCGCGGTTCGGCGGTGGTGACCACCATGCCCTCGGTCGGGGTGCGGATGCAGGAGGCCGCCAGCGTCCGCTCGCCCTCGATCGCCACCATGCAGGCCCGACAGTTGCCATCCGGGCGATATCCCGGCGCGGGCTTGTGGCACAGATGCGGCAGGGTCTTGCCGTGACGCTGCGCCACCTCCCACAGGGTTTCCCCGTCGCGTGCCGCGACTTCGGTGCCGTCTAGCGTAAAACGAATGGTGCCGGTCATGCTGTGCCCCTTGCAGTCGTCAGACACAGTCTAGGCGCATCGGCCCCGACTCGGAAACCCGAAGCGACGCCGCGCGCGCAATTTCCGCCAAACCGCCGGCACGCGGGCCTACATCAGATCCTGTTCGGCATCACCGGGGTCGATGCCCAGGGCCTCAAGCCCGCTTTCCAGATAGTCGGCCAGCAGGTCGGTGCCCACCAGGTAGGCTGCCGTGGTGGATGGGTCTTCCCGGCTGGCCGTTTCATAGGCCTCGTCATATTCGTCGGCGCTGAAACTGTCGCGCCCAACCCATGTGACGGCCACAAGGCTGTATTTCTCATCCTCGGTCAACGCGTCGATGAAGGCGCGCAATTCCGCCTCGGCCGGCCCCGACCGGCCCGCCAGACCGTCGTGGGCACCGACAGAGGTGGTTTCCCCCATTTCCCGCGCCAAGAGGATGACCTGGGCGATCGTATCCGCATGAATTTCTGGCATTGGTCCCTCCGCGGTTGCTCTACAGCCTTGGGCCAGATTAAGGCCGTGGTCCTTGATCCAGCGCAAGTGGACAATGGATCACGTCTTGGCGGCGAACAACCGTTTGTAAAGACCATCGGGCAGAAACCGGCTAAGCCGGAACACCAGCGAGAACCCCCAGGGAAAGTTGGCCGAGAACCGCGTCCTGCCCATGTGGCGCAGCATCCGCGCGGCGGCGTCGTCAGGCTCCATCCGGAAGGGCATGTGAAACTGGTTCTTGTCGGTCAGCCGGGTGCGGATGAAGCCGGGGTTCATCAATTGCACCGCGATGCCGGTCCGCGCCAGGTCCAGGTACAGGCTTTCGGCCAGCGACATCACCGCAGCCTTGGACGGACCATAGCCAATGGCACCAGGCAAGCCGCGATAGGCCGACAGGGACGACGTCAGCACGATGTGACCGGCGTCCCGCTTCAGAAACTGCGGCAGCACCGCACCGACCACGCGCAGCGCGCCGGTATAATTGGTGTCGGTCATGGTGACGGCCCGATCGGTGTCCCAGTCGGTGGCCTTCATCGGCCAATAGGTGGCCGCCAGAAAGACCAGCCCGTCGATCTCGCCGACCTCGGCCGTGGCCTGGGCCACCGACTCCGCATCGGTCACATCCATGGGCACGGCGCGGGCCGGGCCGGGCAGGCTGTCGGCCAGTTCGACCAGCGCGTCCTTGCTGCGGGCGCTCAGCACCAGCTCGGCGCCCTCGGCACTCATCCGTTGCGCCAGGGCCTTGCCCAGCCCGTCTGACGCGCCCACCAGCCAATAGCGTTTTCCGGTCCAGTCGCGGGTCATTCGGCGGCGATCTGCTGTGGGTCGGACCGGGGCCGCATGGTCGCCACCAGTTCGGCCACCTTGATGCCGAACTTGCGAAACTGGCTGCGGTTGATGATCGCGCCGTTCTCGGCCAGATACATCCAGTCGATGACGTCCAGCACATGGCCGCCGGCGGTCTCGGGCAGGCGGATGCGATACTTCAGGCAGACCGTGGCACCGGACTGGCGGCCCGTGGCCTCGCCCAGAATATCAGGGGCCGTGCCGGAGATGCTGCCATCGTTGCCCAGCGTCAGGCGCCATTCCCGCTCCTGCCGGTTGCCATTGTCATAGCGAAAAGATTCCCGCAGCACGCCGCTGCGACCGGTCCAGTCGCCCTGCATGTCGGCGACAAATCGCGACGTGACCCGCCCCGTGGGGCCATAGATCACGCCTTCGCACAGGATCGGCCCCTGCAGCGCTTGCCGGATGTCCAATTGGGGCTGGGTGCCGGCGTAGTCCCTGGGGGCCTGGGCGCGGAACGACCACAGGCTTTGCACCAGAAAACCGGCGGCCAGCGCCAGCACCAGCCCCGCCAGAAGAAATACCAGATCGGTCATGAACGGACCTCGTCGATTGGGGTCGCGGCCAGCAGCGCCAGCGCGACAAGTTTCAGAACACAGGGCAGAAGCCCGTAGGCAAGGGTCAGCGTCCACAGTGCGGAGGCGTCGTTTTCGGCCCCCGACCGGAAGCCCACCACATCCAGCAGCGGCAGCAGCACCACCGCGGCCAGCGCCAGGCAGAGTTTCGTCACCAGCGCCCACAGGCCGAAGCCCTGCCCGCCGTTGGGGGCGACGGTGGCCATCCGGCGCGCGAACAGGGCGGGCAGCAGGGTCAGGTCGGCCCCGATACTGGCCCCGGACACCACGCAGATCACGGCGAACAGCGCCACGTCGCCCGCCCCAAGGGTCAGGGTTCCCGCGAACGAGACAATGGCCAGACCCATGGCCAACTGCAGTGCGCGCCGCGCGCCCCAAAGGCCTGCCAGCCAGCCCCATCCGGGGGCCGAGGCAGCGGCAGAGAGAAAGAACAGCACCAGCAGCGGCCCCTCCCACCCCGGCGCACCGAGACGGCTTTCGACGTAGAACAGGAACAGGGTCGAGGTGACCGCCAGCGGCGCGGCGTTGACCAGCGCCAGCAGCAGCAGGCGGCGGGCGGGATGGTCCGAAAGGATGCGGCGCAGCGGTACCGGGGGGCTGTCGCTGTTGGCCTGTTGCTCCCACATCGGGGCCATGGCCAGCGCCGACAGCGCCACCACCGCGACAAACCCCCAGGCAAAGACGGCATAGGGTGCCGCAACCATCCCGGTCAGCAGGCTGGGCGCGACCGCGGCGGTGCAGACCCCCGCCAGCGCGCCGCTTTCGCGCCACGCGGCCAGTTGCACATGCCCACCGGGCAGGCTTTCAGCCCGACGCACACCCTGCGCGTAGAACCCGATGGTCAGGAAACTGAAGGCCGAGAACAGCCCGGTGACGGTCAGCGCGAACCACACCAGCGGCGGCAAGGGCGGCACCACCGCGAACAGCCCCAGCATCGACAGCGCCAGCAGGCCTGCGCCTGCGGCCATCGCCACGCCCCGCCGCGCGCCCAGACGTTCGGACACCCAGCCAAGCGCAGGATCCTGCACCACGTCCAGCAGCCGCAGCCCGAACAGCACGACCGCCAGCGCAGACAGGCTGGAGCCATAGGTGTCGGCAAAGAACTTGGGGGCATAGATATAGATCGGCAGCCCCGCCCCCGACAGCATGGCACCATACAGCGCCCAGGGCAGCAGGCGCGGGGTTGCTGCGACGGCGGTGTTCATCGCGAGACCTCGTCCGCAGGCGGCTCGGGCCGCACGTGCCAACGCGCGCCTTTCCACCACAGCACCAGCGCCTGCCAGTGGATCAGCCCCAGCACCCGGCGCGACCCCAGCGGTCGCCGCAGCGCCGCCCACAGGATCGCCCGATTGGTCAGCCGCTTCCGCCGTCCGGTCAGCGTGGCCATCAATTGGGTGTCGCCGTGGCGGTAATCGATCCAGATACCCAATCGATCGTCGCGAATGTCGAAGCGGAAGCGGTAGTCGCCCGCGACCGGCTGAAACGGCGAGACATGGAAGATCTTCTGCGCCGACAGTCGTTCATGCCGGGTAATTGGGCGCTGATCGGGGTGGTGACACAGATAGGAATGGCGGTCGCCGTAGGTGTTTGTGACCTCGGCGATCACCGCGCGCAGGCTGCCGTCGCGCCCGTGACACAGCCAGAAGCTGACCGGGTTGAACACATGACCCAGCACGCGCGGTTGGGCCAGCAGCAGGATGTCGCCATCGGCCTTGTCCAGTTGATGGGCCTGCAGAACCTCGCGCGCCCAGTCCGCGCCACGCCCTTCGCCCGGCGCGCCGCCATGATCACGGTCGTGCAGCGCGGTCAGGTTGCGGCCATTGCGCGAAAACAGCGCCGGGCCCTGCGCCTGTGCGGGATCCAGAAGGCAATAGTCCACGCTGTAGCGAAAGGCGTTTTCCACCTTTCCCTTGCGGCCATGGAAGGTCAGCCCGGGTATGTGATCCACATGCCTCATTCCGCCGCGATCTGCAGCGGCGTCTGCAGCCCCGCGACCACGTCCAGCGCCGAGGCCAGCCCGTCTTCATGGAAGCCGTTGCGCATCCAGGCGCCGCAGAACCATGTGCGGTTCTGGCCGTTGCGCGCCTTCAGCACCTGCTGCGCGGCCAGCGCGCCCACGTCATAGACCGGATGGTGGAAAGTGGTGGTGTCGTGGATGGTCTCGTCACGAATGTCGCGCACGGGGTTCAGGGTGACAAACATCGGATCATCTTTCGGGATCGGTTGCAGCGCGTTCATCCAGTAGCTGAGCGAAATGCGATCGGGGCGCGCGCCTGCGGCTTCGGTATAGTTCCACGCCGCCCAGCAGCGTTTGCGCCGCGGCATCAGGCTGGCATCGGAATGCAGCACCGCCGTGTTGGGCTGGTAACGGATGGCCGACAGCGCGGCCTGTTCCTGCGGGTCGGCATCCTGCAAAAGCTTCAGCGAGATGTCGGAATGGGTGGCCAGAACAACCTCGTCGAAGTCCTCCCACCCCTGACCCTCGGTCGCGACCTGCACGCCAAAGGGGGTGCGGGTGACGCCGGTGACCTTGGTGCCGGTGCGGATATCGACGCCGCGCGCGGTCATGCTGGCGTGCAACCGCCGAACGTATTCCACAGACCCGCCGCGCACCGTGTACCACTGGTGCTGCCCGGTCGCGGACAGCAGCGCGTGATTGCGGAAGAACCGCACAAGGGCTGCCGCCGGAAACTCCAGAATGCCATGGGTCGGCGTCGACCAGATCGCCCCCGAGAACGGCAGGATGTAATAGTCGCGGAACCACGCGCCGGTGCCCAGCTTGTCCAGCAGCCCGGCGATGGTCATCTTTTCGTCCTCGACCAGTGCCTCGGCCTTGGCATTGAACCGGGCGATGTCGCGCAGGAAGCCCCAGTACCGCGGATCGGCAATGTTCCGGCGCTGCCCGAAGACACTGTCGAGCGAGTTCAGCGCATATTCGAACCGGCCGCCATCCACAGAGGTGGCAAAGGTCATCTGCGCCTCGGCGGTGGGCACATCCAGTTCGTCGAACAAGGCCCGCAAGTTGGGATAGGTGGCGTGGTTGAAGACGATGAACCCGGTGTCCACCGGCTGATCGCCACGCTTGCCCGCCAGCACCGTGCGCGCGTGGCCGCCCAGCCGGGGCTCGGCCTCGATCAGGGTGACCAGATGGTCGCGCGCTAGGGCGTGCGCCGCCCCCATCCCCGAGATGCCGCCCCCGATGACAGCGATGCGTTTGGCAGCATGGGGAAGACGATCATAGGGCATTAGCGAAACTCCGAAATCAGAAGGAACTTGCCCCTTAGTACGCGCGCCAGCGCCCGCTGGATGAAAAACCGTGCGCTGAAACGGAAAATAAGTGATCCGACCCGTGGGCTGGCGCGTCTAACGAACAGATGCTCTTGCTTGCGGGCCGAATATGTCGCTAGACGATATGATCACCATATCGAACGGGGCATGGCACACCTGTCGTGAGAGCAGCTTGACCGAAGACGACCGACCGGACACGCAATGGGTCGACTGTATGGCGCGCATCCGAAGCGCGCAGGACCAGACGGCCTTTGTCGCGTTGTTTCGACATTTTGCCCCGCGCGTGAAGGGGTTCCTGATCAAGTCCGGCGCCAGCGACAGTCTGGCCGAGGAAGTGACTCAAGAGGTGATGGCAACCGTGTGGCAGAAGGCGCATCAATACGACGAGACCCGCGCCAGCGTGGCCACGTGGATCTTCACGATCGCGCGGAACCGCAAAATCGACCTGCTGCGCAAGCTCAACCGGCCCGAGCCGGAAGACATGCCCTGGGGTCCCGAGCCGGAACCGGAACAGTCCGAGGTCCTTGTCATCCAGCAGGAAAGCGCCCGCCTGACCGCGGCCCTTGCCGACCTGCCCGAGAAACAGCGCCTTCTGGTCGAACGCGCCTATTTTGGCGACCTGTCCCACAGCGAGATCGCTGCGGAAACGGGTTTGCCACTGGGCACGATCAAATCGCGCATTAGATTGGCGTTGGAGAAGCTGCGCCACGAGATGAGGTAACCCAGGCCCATGGTTCAACACCATATCCCAGACAAGTTCCTGATGGCATATTCGGCAGGTGTCCTGTCCGAAGCCTTCAGCCTTGCCGTGGCCAGTCACGTATCGCTGGACGACGAAAGCCGCGCGCGACTTGAAACATTCGATGCCGTGGGCGGTGCGGTGCTGGACACCGCGCCCGCAGCCACTGTCTCGGACGACTGCCTTTCGGCCACCCTGGCTCTGATCGGCGGGAAGATGCCCGACGCAAGGCCCGCCGCCCCCCGGCCCGACGGCCTGTTTCCGACGCCGCTGCGGGACTATATCGGCGGCGATCTGGAGGCGGTGAAATGGCGCGGCGTCGGCATGGGCGTCAAACAGGCGATCCTGAATACCTCGGACGAGGCCTCCGCGCGGCTGCTGTACATTCCCTCGGGCACGGCGGTGCCGGATCACGGCCACAACGGGATCGAACTGACCCTTGTCCTGCAAGGCGCCTATCGCGACGAGGGCGGCGAATTCCATCGCGGCGACATCGAGGTCGCCGACGAATCCGACGAACACACGCCGATCGCCTTCGGGCCGCAGGACTGCATCTGCCTTGCGGTGACCGACGCCAAACTGCGGTTCACCTCGCTGCTGCCACGTCTGGCGCAGCCCTTCCTGCGGATCTGAACACCTCTTGCACGGCTGCGCCTTCGGGCGTAGCTCGGGCATATGCTGACGATTGCCATTGCCATCGCGCCGATCTTTGCCCTGCTGGTGCTGGGCAATGTATTGCGGCGCAAGGGCATTCCCAGCTTCGAATTCTGGACCCTGAACGACAAGCTCGTCTACTGGGTGCTGATGCCGGCGCTGCTGTTTCACCAGACGTCAACCGCGCATCTGGATCCGGCCATGGTCGGCCCCTATGCGGTTGTGATCCTTGGTGGTTTCGTCGTTGCGGTGATCTACGGGCTGCTGGCGGCACGGGCCGCGAAGCTGCCCGGTCCGGTGGCCAGTTCGCTGCTGCAAGGGGCATCGCGCCACAACACCTTTATCGCGTTGGCGGCGTCCGAGCAGTTGCTGGGGGCCGAGGGGCTGGCGCTGGCCGCCCTGGCCTCGGCCATGTATATCCCGGTGACCAGTTTCGTGATCGTGCCCTGCATGGTGGGGTTACACGCCGACCGATCCGAGTCGGGCCTGTTGCGCCGCATTGTGCGCGATCTTGCCACCAACCCTTTGATTCTATCGGTGCTGGCGGGGCTTCTGGCCAACGCCACCGGGCAGACCGCGGTGCCGGTGCTGCACGAAACCACCCGCATCCTGGGATCGGCCGCGCTGCCGATCATGCTGCTCAGCGTCGGGGCCAGCCTGAAGGCACGCCAGTTGACCGCCGCCGTGCCGCTGACCCTGTTGTCGGCCGTGGGAAAATTTCTTCTGTTTCCCACGGTGGTGGTCAGCCTGTCCCTGTTGATGGGGCTGACCCAGACTCAGATGACCGTGGCGCTGATCTATGCGGCGGTGCCCACGGCCACATCGTCCTACACGCTGGCGCGGCAGATGGGCGGCGACAGTGCCGCCATGGCCGCGATCATGAGCCTGCAGACGGCCATGTCCTTTGTCACCATTCCGGTGACGCTCAGCCTTGTGGCGCGATTGCTGGGCGGTTGAGGGTCAGGAGCGGATCACCGCCAGGGGTTCCGCATCCGGTTTCGGCGCGGTCTCGGGCGCGGTCGCATCCTCGAAATCGAAGGCATCCATGCGCTGCGCCCGGCGGCTGGCCTTTTCCGCCGAGATCTTGATGTCGGCAACATCCTTGGCGGCCTGACCGAAATGCCGATCCAGATTGCCGACGCGGGCACTCAACCGCTCCACATCCTTGTGCAGCAGGGCCAGTTCCTTGCGGATCACCCCGGCCTGTTCGCGCATCCGCACGTCCTTCAGCACCGCGCGCAGGGTGTTCAGCGTGGCCATGCAGGTGGTGGGCGACACCAGCCAGACCCGCGCGTCGAAGCCTTCGCGCACGACATCGGGAAAACGCGCGTGCAATTCCGAATAGACCGCTTCCGACGGCACGAACATCAGCGCACCCTCGGCGGTCTCGCCCTCGATGATATACCGCTCGGCAATGGCCCTGATATGGCCCCGGACGGCGGTCTTGAACTTGCGCGCGGCAGCGGTTTTTGCATGGTCGCTGTCGGCGTTGACCAGATCTTCATAGTCGCCCAGCGGAAACTTGCTGTCGATCACCAGCGGCCCCGGCGGGTTCGGCAGGTGGATCACGCAATCGGCGCGCTTGCCGTTGGACAGGGTCACCTGAAAGCCATGGCTGTCGGCGGGCAGGGCCTTGGTGACGATGTCATGAAGCTGGATTTCGCCGAATGCCCCGCGCGCCTGCTTGTTGGACAGGATATCCTGAAGGCCCAGCACGTCGCCCGACAGTTTTTCGATGTTGCTTTGCGCCTTGTCGATAGTCTCCAGACGCTGCTGCAATTCGCCCAGCGACCGCGCGGTGCGGGTGGCGGTGCCGTGCAGCGTGTCGCCCATGGACTTGGTGACTTCCTCCAGCCGCCGCTCGACCGTGGAAAGGGTCACCACCTGCGCCCGCGCCTGCGCCTCGGCCACATGGCTCAGACCACCCGAAAGCTGCTGCTGGGCCTGCGATATCCCTTCGACCCGGCGCCCCATGGTCGAAATCTCGCGCAGCGCTTCCGGCATCATCCGGGCCGTGCGCCCCGCCGCGCGCAGGGCGGCAAGGATCAGCAGCAGGAACAGCCCCAGCACCGCCGCGCCGGCCAGCGCCAGCATCGCCATCGGATCCGCCAGAAGCTCCGGCAGGGAATGCGGCAGGTCGAAGGCCAGCATCAGCTGCGCCCGAACAGCCGTTCCAGATCGGCCAGCTTGAGTTCCACATAGGTCGGGCGGCCATGGTTGCACTGGCCCGAATGCGGCGTCGCCTCCATCTCGCGCAGCAGGGCGTTCATCTCGTCGGCCTGCATCCGCCGCCCGGCCCGCACCGAGCCATGACAGGCCATCCGCGACAGCACCGCGTCGATGCGGGCGGTGATGTTGCCGGTCCCTACCGCGCCGCCTTCGTGCAATTCGTCCAGCAGGTCGCGCAGCAGCGCCTCGGCGTTGACCGGACCCAGCAGCGCCGGGGTGGCGCGCACCGCGACGGCACCGGGGCCGAAGGGCTCAAGGCTCAGGCCCAGGTTGTCCAGCGCCTCGGCCTCGGCCAGCAGGGTGGCGGCGTCGTCGGGGCCAAGATCCACGATCTCGGGGATCAGCAAGGCCTGCGAAGCGACGCCGCGGTCCGCGCGCTGGGTCTTCAGCCGTTCGTAGACCAACCGCTCATGGGCGGCGTGCTGATCGACCAGCACCATGCCGGTGGCGGTCTGCGCCACGATATAGGTCTCGTGCAATTGCGCCCGCGCCGCGCCCAGATAGCCGACCGCGGGGGCCTCCCCGCCATCCGCGTGGTCGGGCGTAGGCTCCGCTTCCACCCGTGCCGAGGGCGCCTCGGCAAAGCCGAACCCGTCCACGGCGGCCTGCGGCGCCTGGGCCTGGTACGACATCTGCCGCGCGGCGGGGGCGGAACGGTCCATCTGATAGACCCGCGCCGGACCCGCCGCCCCGGTCTCGGGGCGGAACGCCCCCAGCGTCGCCCCCGCTACGGTGGTCGACGCCCGATGCCCGGCCTCGGCCAGACAATGACGCAGCCCCGACACGATCAGCCCGCGCACCAGTCCCAGATCGCGGAACCGCACCTCGGCCTTGGCCGGGTGCACGTTCACATCCACCCGCATCGGATCGCACGACACGAACAGCGCCGCCGCCGGGAACCGGTCCCGGCTCAGCAGGTCCGAATACCCGGCCCGCAGCGCCCCGGTCAGCAGCTTGTCGCGCACCGGGCGGCCATTGACGAACAGGTATTGCGCCACTGCCGCGCCGCGCGAATAGGTGGGCAGCGCCGCGAAGCCCGACAGGTTGTGGCCTTCCCGTTCGGCCGCGATCGGCACCGCGTTTTCGGCAAACTCCTTGCCGATCAGCCGCGACAACCGGCCCAGCAGCGACTCGGCCCCCTCGCCCGCTTCCGGGTCGGCACGCAGCACCACGCGCCCGTCACCCCCGCCCGACAGGTCGCGCACCACGAACCCCACCTGCGGCGCGGCCATGGCCAGCCGCCGCAGCGTGTCCAGAAGCGCCTGGGTTTCGGCCCGATCCGAGCGCAGAAATTTCAGCCGCGCCGGGGTGGCATGGAACAGATCGCGCAATTCGACCCGCGTGCCGCTGCGCAGGGCCGCAGGCCGCACCTGTCCCGGCGCCCCGCCGCGCACCGAGATTTCGGCGGCGTCTTCCGTGCCGTGACGCGAGGTGACGGTCAGCCGCGCCACAGCCCCCAGCGAGGCCAACGCCTCGCCCCGGAACCCGAAGGAATGGATGTTCAGAAGGTCGGAACCGTCGATCTTCGACGTGGCATGTCGGCTCAGCGCCAGCGGCAGATCCTCGGCCCGGATGCCGTGCCCGTCGTCGCTGACCCGCAGCAGGGTCTTGCCGCCGTCGGCATAGGCCACCTCGATCCGCCGCGCGCCCGCATCCAGCGCGTTCTCGACCAACTCCTTGGCGGCCGAGGCCGGACGCTCCACCACCTCGCCAGCGGCAATGCGGTTGATCGCGGCCTCGTCCAGAGGAGCGATCCGGGGCGATTCACGCGGTATGTTGGGCAATGCAAGCTCCATACCACAATCTGTAGCATGGAGCCCGACGATTCTGCCAGCCGCTCAGTTGCCCGCTTCCAACCCCTCGGGCTGGCCCACAACCAGGAAGGTCAGCGCCTGGGGATCAAGCAATTCTCCAGCCACGCGGCGCACGTCCTCCACCGTGACGGCGGCCATCCGGTCGTTTCGGGTGGCGATATAGTCGATGGGCAAGCCACCGGCCTGCATCCCCACCATGATCCCCGCGATGGCGGCATTGCCGTCGAACCGCAGCGGGTAGCCGCCGATCAGGTAGGTCTTGGCTTTTGCCACTTCCGCCTCGGTCGGTCCTTCGGTCGCCATGCGCTCCCATTCCGCCCGCACCACCTCGATGGTTTCGGCGGCGCGCGCATTGGCGGTTGAGGCGCGCCCGATCAGCAGGTCAGCCTGATCCTTGCCCAGAAGATAGGAATAGATGCCATAGGTCAGGCCGCGCTTCTCGCGCACCTCGGTCATCAGGCGGGCCTCGAAGCCGCTGCCGCCGAGGATCTGGTTGGCGATATAGGCCGCGAAATAGTCCGGATGGTCGCGGTCCAGACCCGGCTGGGCGAAGGTGATCACCGATTGCGGGGTGTCGAAGGACACCACCTGCACGCCGCCGGGAAAGTTTGGCGTGACCGGCGGCGGCAGGGCCGCTCCGGATTCCGGCAGCCGTGCCATCAGGTCATCGACCACCTGCGCCAGCCGCTCGGGCGAGATATCCCCGGCCGCACTGATATAGACCCGGTCCTGCGCCAGCGCGCCCTTGTGGGCGGCCAGCAGATCATCCCGTGTCAGGGCCGCGACGGTGTCGATCGTGCCCTCCCCCGGCGTGCCATAGGGATGGTCGCCGAAGGTCATCTCGGAAAAGGCGGTCGAGGCCACGGTGTCGGGATCCTCGGCATCGCCACGCAACCCGACCAGAACCTGCGCCCGCACGCGTTCTACCGCATCGTCGTCGAACCGCGGAGCGGCCAGCGCGTCGGACAGCAGCGCCATGGCTTCATCGGTGGTGTCGCTGAGGAACCGGGCCGAGACCGACACGTAGTCATCGCTGGCATCGAAGCCGAAACTGGCCGCCAGATCGTCGCGCGCCTGGGCGAAGCCCAAAGCATCCAGGTCGCCCGCGCCTTCCTCAAGGATCGCGGTCATCAGATAGGTCGCGCCCCGCTTGCCCGGCTGATCCAGCGAAGTGCCGCCCTTGAACAGGATCTCCAGCGACACCGCCGGGATGGCCGGTTCCTCGACCAGCCAGGCGGTGAACCCTGCCGGTGTGGTGACCTCGGTGATCTCGACACTGGCGTGCAAGGGCAGCGCGGCCCCGACCCACAGGGCAACAGCGGCTACAAAGCGTTTCATTGGCTCACCTCCACAACGTCCACCGCATCCTTCGGAGCGCGCAGCCAGCCGGTGACGGATCCCTCGGGCACCAGCACCGCGCGTCCAGCGGCCAGGATATCCTCTTCGGTGACCGATTGGATCACCTCCGGCCAGGCCTCCACATCGGCCAGCGTCAGGCCCGAGGTCAGCGCCGCGCCGATCTTTCGTGCGCGGCCCTGTGCGTTGTCCTTGGCATAGATCGCATTGGCCGCGTACTGCCGTTTCAGACGCGCCAGTTGCGCGCCATCGACGCCACCGTCCAGAAAATTCGCGATCTCGGCATCCAGCGCCGCTTCGGCCTCTTCCAGCGTCACGCCGTCCGCCGGGACAAGGGTGATGGAAAAGGACGACGCATCCAGCGAGGTCGGCTGGTAGTAGGCCGCCGTGTAGACCGCCTTCTGGCTGCCGAATTGCAGCGCCTGCCCCAGATGCGAGGTCGCCGGGGCGCCGCCAAGCAGATCCGCCAGCAACATCAACGCCGCCGCCGTCTCCTGAACGCCGCTGTTGCGCTCGGGCGCCAGGTAGGTGCGGCTCAGATAGGGCTGGGCGATGCGCGGATCCTCGAACACCAGGCGCCGGGCGGCCAGATGCGGCGGCTCGGTCACGCGGTCGCGCGGAGCCAGATCCGGGTTGGGCGGGATCGGGCCGTAGTATTCTTCGGCCAGGTCACGCACACGCTCGGGCGTGACATCCCCGGCCACCACCAGAACCGCGTTGTTCGGCACATAGTGCTTGCCATAGAACTCCAGCGCCGCCTCGGCCCCCAGGGCCGCCACCTCGTGCCGCCAGCCGATGATCGGCCGCCCGTAGGGGTGGTTAAGGTACAGCGCCGCCCGCGCCTGTTCACGGTACAGCGCGGCCGGATTGGAATCGGTGCGCTGGTTGCGCTCCTCCAGCACCACGCTGACCTCGGGCGCGGTCTGTTCCTCGGTCAGGCGCAGGTTCGACATGCGGTCGGCTTCCATTTCCATCATCTGCGGCAGCAGGTCTGCGGCCACGCGCTGAAAATAGGCGGTGTAATCCCACGAGGTGAACGCGTTCTCGGACCCGCCGTTGGCCTGCACGATGCCCGAGAACTCGCCCGGATCGCGGGTCTCGGTGCCCTTGAACATCAGGTGTTCCAGCAGATGCGCGACACCGGAAATGCCGGGCGTCTCATCCGCCGCGCCCACCTTGTACCAGATCATGTGCACCACGGCCGGAGAGCGGTGATCCTCGACGACAACCACTTCCATGCCGTTGTCCAGCGTGAAACTGGTCACATCCTCGGCCGCCGCCACGGGCAGGGCCACGGCACAGGCCAATGCGATCGACATGTTGCGTAGGGTAGAAATCATGACGCCTCCTGTCAGGGTTTCCAAACAGATACGCCATGCCGCGCGCGGTACAAGCCACCACGCGAGGATGTGAGCGGGATCAGCGCGGTTTCAGGGCGGCCGGCGGCGCCGACGGGGTTTCGACCCCCATCCGGCGGAAGCGCGCGATCTCGGCCTGCTGATCCAGCGACATGCTGCTGTAGGCGTCGTAATAGACATTCACGTTGAACCAGCGTTCCAGCAAGCGGCCATCGTTGTCCCGGCGGAACTTCAGGTCCTCGTCGGCCAGGGTCTTGCGGATGGAGGGATCGGTGCCATAGCGCCCGGCATAGCGCACCAGCCCGCCGTCCGAGGCGGGAATGCTGTCGCGTTTCAACGCACTGGCGGACCCGCCAAGCGCCACCACCGCATCCTCGAAGGGCGTGGGATCGGCCCGGTTCTGCGCGCCCAGAATCGGGGCGGGCAGGGCTTTCGGGTCCGGCGGTGTTTCCAGCGGCCGTGCCGGCGCCACAAGAAATTCGTCCGGGCCGGTGCGGCTGGCGGCGAAATTCATCAGGTCCGGGTTGTCGCTGCCGCAGGCGGTCAGAACGACAAGGGCAAGCAGGCTCAGGCGCAGGGGCGTCACTTGGACAAACTCTCCGATCTCGGGTCGGCCCCTTCTCTAGCGCAGCTTTGAAGCCGCGTCACGGGGTGTTTGCCGGACGGGCCCACAGAACCAGCCCCGCGGCGCCCGCGAAAACCGCCACATCGGCCAGATTGAAGGCAAAAGGGTTGTTGATCCCGCAGCACGACATGTTCAGAAAGTCGGCCACCGCGCCAAAACGCAACCGGTCGACCACATTGCCAAGCGCCCCGCCCACCAGTGCACCGGCGGCCCAAAGCACCCGGCGCTGCCCGTCGGCGCGGGCAAAACGGATGACCCAGGCGCAGATCGCCAGCGCCAGCGCGATCAGGACCCAGCGCGCCGCACCGGGGGCTCCGGAAAACAGGCCAAAGTTGATGCCCTCGTTCCAGCCCATGACAAAGCGCAGGTACGGCGGCGCCACGTCGATCACCAGCCGATCCTTCAGGTTCAGACCCCAGACCACCGCCCATTTCGACGCCTGGTCCAGGATCAGTACCAGCAGCGCGGCGCTCCACAGTCCCCGCATCGGCTCAGTGCCGAAAATGGCGCATGCCGGTGAAGATCATCGCCAGCCCGGCCTCATCCGCCGCCGCGATGACCTCGTCGTCGCGCATCGAGCCGCCGGGCTGGATGATCGCCGTGGCACCGGCCTCGGCGGCGGTGATCAGCCCGTCGGCAAAGGGGAAGAACGCATCCGAGGCCACCACGGAGCCTTGCGTCAGCGGTGCGGCCAGCCCCATCGCCTCGGCCATGTCCTGCGCCTTGCGCGCGGCGATCCGGGTGCTGTCCACGCGGCTCATCTGGCCCGCACCGACGCCCACCGTGGCACCATCCCTGACATAGATGATGGCATTGGACTTCACGTGCTTGGCCACTTTCCAGGCAAACAGCAGATCCGCCAGTTCGGCCTCTGAAGGTGTCCGCTTGGTGACGATCTTCAGATCGTCGCGCGAAATTCGCCCGATGTCCTTGTCCTGCACCAGCATCCCGCCGGCGACCTGCCGATAGGTCTGCGCCGCCGCCGTCAGGTCCGGCAGTCCGCCAGTGGTGAGCAGCCGCAGGTTCTTCTTCTTGGCAAAAATACTCATGGCCGCGTCATCCGCCGCCGGCGCGATCACCACTTCCGTGAAGATCTCGGTAATGGCTTCGGCCGTCGGCCCGTCGATCGGCTGGTTCAGCGCGATGATGCCGCCGAAGGCCGAGGTCCGGTCGCAATCGAAAGCCCGCCCATAGGCTTCGGCCAGCGTCGCACCACGGGCCACGCCGCAGGGGTTGGCGTGCTTGATGATGGCGCAGGCCGGCCCCTCGGCGGGATCGAATTCCGCCACAAGTTCGAAGGCCGCATCGGTGTCGTTGATGTTGTTGTAGGACAGTTCCTTGCCCTGATGCTGGCGCGCCGTCGCCACGCCGGGCCGGCTGGAGCCATCGGTGTAGAAGGCCGCCGCCTGATGCGGGTTCTCGCCATAGCGCAGGGTTTGTGCCAGCGTCCCGGCAAAGGCCCGGCGGCGCGGCGCGGGCTCGCCCAGGGCATCGGCCATCCAGCTTGACACGGTCGCATCATAGGCGGCGGTGCGGGCATAGGCGGTCTGGGCCAGCTTCTGGCGGAACCCATAGGTGGTCTCGCCATCATGGGCTTCCATTTCGGCCAGCAGGGCGTCGTAATCCTGCGGATCGACCACCACCGACACGAAGGCGTGGTTCTTGGCCGCCGCGCGGATCATCGCCGGGCCGCCGATGTCGATGTTCTCGATGCAGGTGTCATAATCCGCCCCGGCGGCCACCGTGGCCTCGAACGGATAGAGGTTCACCACCAGCAGATCGATGGCGCCGATGCCGTGGCTTTCCATCGCTTCCAGATGTTCATCATTGTCGCGCAGGGCCAGCAGGCCGCCATGCACACGCGGATGCAGGGTCTTGACGCGCCCGTCCATCATCTCGGGAAAGCCGGTGACCTCGGCCACATCGGTGACCTCCAGCCCGGCGGCTCGCAGGGCCTTGGCGGTGCCGCCGGTGGACAGCAGCATGACCCCTCGCGCATTCAGGGCGGTGGCGAACTCCACCAGACCTGTCTTGTCGGAAACGGAAAGAAGCGCAGAGCGCAGCGGCGCGCGGTCGGTCATTGTCTTGGTCCTTTCAGGCTCGGCCCGGTGCGGGGTCGTCCAGCAGCCCGTCGCGCGGGTTTTCGCGCAGAAAATCGGGCATGTCGCCCTCTTTCTCAAGCCGCCATCGGATCGTCGTGGCAAAGTCGCGTGCCCGCCCCTCAAGAACGATCTGTCGGCTCGCACGCGGTTCGGCGCGGGTGTTGTCCAGATACACGCTGGCGTCAAGACGCAAGGACAGCGCGCCTTCGACGCGGAAACACCAGCGTTCCCCCGACGGCAGCGCCAGATGTACCGGCCCGGCGCCGTCCTCCTGCTGAGCGGTGACCTCTGGATGCAGGTGAAAGCGCAAGGCGTAGGGCACGCCACGCCCGTCATGGGCCCCGGAAAACCGCCGCTTCTCGGTCTCGGTGACCGCGCTCAGCAGATCCTCGCCGCGCAGCACGCCGCCCGACAGGTCCAGATCCAGCCGCCGCACATGGATCAGCCCATACCCTGGTGCATAGCCGTTGTGCGCGGCCACGACGTGCGCATCGGGCGTCTCGCCATGCAATTCGACTTCCACATCTTCCGGCGGTTCCGCGCTGCGCCGCGCCGCACGCCCAACGGGCTCCAGCGGACAGGAGGACTGGCCGTCCAGGATCAGCGTGCTGTGCGAGGCGGTTTGCCGTGCCGCGCTGTGCCAATCCGCCCCGAACCCGGCACCCGAACCGCAATTGACGATCAGGCGACGCCGGCCCGAGGTCATCTCGAACCCCAGCGCCCCGGCATGAGGATCGGCGCCGGGCACTGTCAGCGGCGGCGGCGCCACATCGACCAGGACAATGCTGCGCCCGCGCGCCATTCGCGCATACCCCATTGGCATCGCCGGACCTGCACCACGCGCGCCCGGCATCACCGACAGCGCCGCATCCAGCGTCACCGCGCATCCCGCACTGCCGCCCTGAAACCGCGCCAGACCGCCGGTGCCCAGCCGCAAGCCGCGCACCACAGGCGCAAGCCGCGCCAACGCGCCGCTATGTTCCGGCCCCGGCGACAATTCCGCCAGGTCCAGCGCCCGCGCCGCCATGGCCAGCGCCACGAACAGCTCCGCCAGCACCTCGGGGTTGCGGGTTGGAATGCCGCCTGCCGGATCGATCAGCTTGGCACACAACGGCTCCAACGCCGCGCTGGCCTTGGCCTGCAACGCCTCGGACTGCGTCAGGCAGGCGCCTGAGGTCAGCAGATGGGTCCATGTCAGCAGCCCGTCGAAGCCGCCCGGCACCTGCCGCAACCGCCGCTGCACGAACCGCTGGTGGCGCGCGACCGTCCGCTCCAGAATGGCCAGCGAAACGGCCTCCATCCCGGTGGCCAGCCAGGTCATGTAGCGCAGCAGCCGGTTCAACCGCTCCGCCGCGATCACCACGTGCCAGCCGGGTCCATGCCCCTTGCCGAAGCGGTTCAGCCAGATCTGCACCCAATGGCAGGCCACACGCTGCGCCTGCGGATCCGACAGCGCCGCCAGATCGTCCAGCCAGCGGAACGCCTGCCGCCCCTGTTCGCGCAGCGGGTCGTCGCAGTGGATGTCCCAGATGGGTTCGCCCGGTCGGGGGGTGGGTTCGCCAAGGCCGAAATGCCCGGCCAGCAGGGCCTCGCCCCGCGCGGCATGGCCAAAGACCGCCCAGGCCGGATCGGCACGCAGCGCCAGACGGCGATGCATCGGCCCGCTCAGCCGGGCGTGCAGCCGGTCAATCCCGGTCACGCGATAGGCTTTGCCCCCGGCCAGTCCCGCCATGAAAACCCCGTTCGTTTCACTGCATCAGCCGGACCATAGGCAGGCGCGCGCGCCCTGTCATCGCCCAATTGGCCTCACGCCTCCCGACGCAACAGCGTGATGAAGAACCCGTCCATGCCGCCGCGTTCGGCCCAGAAATCCGGCCGCAGGCGCAATCCCAGTGGCCCCAGCCAGGCCGGATCGATACCGGGCAGGGCCGCCAAAGCGTCCTGATCGACCCACAGGCCGGGTGTGCGCTCCAGCAGGCCGGCGATCTGATCCTCTCCCTCCTCGGGCAGCAGCGAACAGGTGCAATAGACCAGCCGCCCGCCGGGTTTCACCCAGCCCAGCGCCCGATCCAGCATCTGCTGCTGCAACGCCGCCAGCGCCCGGATGTCCGACGATTGCTTGACGAAGGGCAGATCGGGATGGCGGCGGATGGTGCCGGTGGCCGAACAGGGCGCATCCAGAAGCACGGCGTCAAAAGCCCCACCCTTCCAGGTCAGCGCATCGGCCACCACGACCTTGGCTTCAAGCCCGGTGCGGCGCAGGTTGTCATGCAAGCGACGCAACCGCGCTTCCGAGGCATCCAGCGCCGTGACCGACGCCCCGGCGGCAGCCAGTTGCAGGGTCTTCCCGCCCGGTGCCGCGCACAGATCCAGCACTGTTTCACCCGGCGTCGCGGCCAGCACCCGCGCCGGCAGCGCCGCCGCCGCATCCTGCACCCAGAAGGCACCCGTATCATATCCCGGCAGGCCCGAAACCTGTCGCGAGCCTGACAAGCGCACCGATCCGGTGGGCAGAAGGTCGCCGCCAAGCGTCTCGGCCAGCGCCGCGGCATCACGCGCTGTCAGGTCCAGCGGTGCCCCTACGGCATGCGCGGTCTCGATCGCAGCGGTCACTTTGCCGCCATAGGCCGATTGCAGCCGTCCGCGCAGCCAGTTCGGCAACCGTTGCGCCTGCTGCCGCGCCCAGATCTCCGGCCCGTCCTCAGCCACCCGGCGCAACACCGCGTTGACCAGCCCTTTGACGCGCGCCGTCGCCGGATCGCTGCCCGCCAGACTGACCGCCGAATCCACAACCCCATGCGCCGCCGCGCCCATGTGGCACAATTCGACCACCGACAACCGCAACAGGTGCCGCGCCGCAGGGGGCGGGGGTTTGCGCACGAAGGGTTTCAGAACCGCATCCGCCGGTCCCAGATGCCGCAGGGTCTCACTCGCCAGACGTTGCGCACGCGCCCTGTCGTCGGGCGCCAGCCCGGCCAGCGGTCCGTCTGCGGCATCCACCGCCGCGGCCAGCAACTGGCCTTCTTCCAGAACCGCCACCAGCAAGCCAACGGCGGCCTTGCGTGCCGCCTGACCGCCCGGCGCGGCACTCTTTCGATCTTCCTGTGCCATCCCCTGCGCCCTCCGGCCCCCTTGAGCGTTGCGACGTCTGGCGTATATCAGGCACAGGTCAGCCACAAGGACGCCCCATGAGCCATCCCGATCCAGACACCCTGCCCGAGGCCGCAAAACGCGCCCTGCAGGAAGCCGAAGAGCGCCGCAAACAGGCGCAACAGGCCGAATTGCCCACGGAACTGGGCGGGCGCGACGGCCCGGAACCGGTGCGCTACGGCGACTGGGAGAAAAAGGGCATCGCCATCGATTTCTGACGGTGGGCTGCATCGGGCGTTTGTCGATGCCCAGATCGTCTTGCGCCCTGGTCAGCCGGGGCGCCACTCATCCGCGCCTGTCACGCCCCCTCGGATCATGTCCCAGACGGCCCTCACTTTTTCTTGTCCAAAATACTCCCGCCGGAGGCATGAAGGTCCTAGCGCAACGTCAGGCTCGCCGAAGGCCCCGCGCCCCGGTCCGAAGTGAACTTCAAGGCCCGTCCGTTCAAGGCGACCTCCTGACAGTTGAACCCGAGATCGCGCTCGCCCCAGACCAGATCGCGGCAGAAATAGCCGTTCTGCCACTCCCAGGCCCCCGACACCTGCTTGCCGAAGGCCGAGCCGCGGATGTCGCCACCCGGCGTCACGGTCAATTCGATGCCCAGGCGGGTCAATTGCCGGCCCGCGACCATCTCGGCAAAGGTGCGCTTGTCGGTGATCCGGGAATAATCCGCCACGGCGGCGGTGGCGACAAGGCTGACACTCACCCCGGCGATCCAGGCGAAGACACGATATGGCATGGCACGCTCCCTGCTTTTGAAGGGATACGCGCCAAAGCCCTGTCTGGATCACCCCAGCCCGAGCACATCCAGCATGGAATAGTGGCCCGGCACCTTGCCCTGCCCCCACAGCGCCGCCTTCACGGCCCCGCGCGCAAAGACCGACCGGTCCGAGGCTACGTGGCGCAGGGTGATGCGCTCGCCATCGGCAGCGAACAGCACGTCATGCTCACCGATGATGTCGCCGCCGCGAATGGCATGGAAGCCGATCTTGCCGCGTTCGCGCGGGCCGGTGATGCCGTCCCTGCCGCGATCGCTGGCCTGTTCCAGATCGACGCCGCGCCCGTCGGCGGCCGCCTGTCCCAGCATCAGGGCCGTACCCGAAGGCGCATCGACCTTGTGCCGGTGGTGGCCCTCGACCACCTCGATGTCGTAGTCTTCGTCCAGTGCTGCGGCGACCTGCCTGGTCAGCTGAACCAGTAGGTTCACGCCCAGGCTCATGTTGCCGGCGCGCACCACGACACCGCGGTCGGTCACCGCGTCCACGGCGGCGATATCGGCCTCGGTCATGCCGGTGGTGCCGATCACATGAACGACACCCTTGTCAGCCGCCAATTGCGCCAGCGCAACGGTGGCCGCGGGTGCGGTGAAATCGATCACCGCGTCGGCTCTGTCCAGCGCCGCCGCTGCATCGCCGGTTACTACGACGCCGGTTGCCGCGCCGCCCATGGCTTCGCCCAGGTCGCGGCCGATCCAGTCATGGCCCGGTCGTTCCACCGCGCCGGACAGATGCGTTTTTGGGTTGTCCTGCACGGTTTGCACCAGCATCCGGCCCATCCGGCCCGACACGCCCATCACCACGATCGCGCAGCTTTCCGACATCTCGCATCATCCTTCTTTTCATGGTCCCGCCCCTCCTATCTTTCCCCGACGCCCTTGGCAAAGCCTGTTGCAGCAGCCGATCCGATCCCCTAGATAGCGCCGATGGCACGAAACAAGCATCATGATGGCGCCGGCCCCTCGCAGCGGCAATTGCGCGTGGGCGAACTGATCCGGCGCACCCTGTCGGATGTGCTGGCGCGCGGCGACGTGCATGATCCCGACCTGAACCGCATGTCGATCACCGTGGGCGAGGTGCGCACCTCGCCGGATCTGAAGATCGCCACGGCCTTCGTCCTGCCCCTGGGTGGCGAGAATGCCGAAGAAGCGCTTCTGGCCCTGCGCCGCAACACGCATGAACTGCGCCGTCAGGTCTCCAAGGGTCTGACCCTGAAATACGCGCCCGAGTTGCGGTTCCGGCTGGATGACACCTTCGACCGGATGGACGATACCCGCCGCCTGTTTTCGAGCGAGACGGTCCAGCGCGACCTGCAAAAGCCGGACGACTGAGACCATGGCACGCCGAAAGAAGGGACGCGATGTCTCGGGCTGGCTGGTCATCGACAAGCCCGCCGGGATCACCTCCAATGCCGTTGTCAACAAGGTCCGCTGGGCCTTCGATGCCAAGAAGGCCGGGCACGCGGGCACGCTGGATCCCGAAGCCACAGGCGTTCTGGCCGTGGCCCTGGGCGAGGCCACCAAGACCGTGCCTTATATCACCGATGCACTGAAGGCCTATCGCTTCACCGTGCGGCTGGGGGTATCCACCGACACTGACGATGCCGAAGGCCGGGTGCTGGCGACCTCGGACCTGCGCCCCGATGACGACCAGATCGACGCTGCGCTGGCGCAATTCGTGGGCGACATCCAGCAGGTGCCGCCGCTTTATTCCGCCGTCAAGATCGACGGCCAGCGCGCCTATAAACTTGCCCGCGACGGCGACACGCCGGAACTGGCCGCGCGCCCGCTCTACGTCGAAAGCCTGACCCGCGTCGCCCGCGAGGATGCCGATCACGTCACCCTGGAAATGGTCTGCGGCAAGGGCGGCTACGTGCGCGCCATCGCCCGCGACCTGGGCGAGGCATTGGGATGCCTGGGCCATGTGCGCGAACTGCGCCGGGTCTGGTCCGGCCCCTTCGACGCCGAGGACGGCCTGTCGATGACGCAGATCGAGGCCGAGGCAAAGGATCCCGCGCTTGACCGCTTCCTGCTGCCGCTGGAAACCGGCCTTGCCGACCTGCCCGAACTGCCCTGCCCCCCCGAAGCCGCCACCCGCCTGCGCCATGGCAATCCCGGCCGCGTCAACCAGGGGGCAGAGTATGGCGAGGAAGCCTGGGCGTCCTGCAACGGTCAGCCCGTGGCGGTGGGCATCTACCGCGCCGGGGAATTGCATCCCACACGGGTCTTCAACCTGACGTGACCCTGCCCGCCGCTCGCGCCACTGTGAGCGCCGCGTCCCGCCAATTGCGCTAGACTGAGGGCAGAGTACGCGGCTGCCCGGGTCTCGCCGCGCTCCGCCGCAGGCCTATACCTGACGACGTTCCCACAGGCCCGCACGGGAGGAACGCACATGGTCAAGACAATCGGAAACCCTCTGACATGGACCGCCGAGGCCGCCAGCGCGGCCGGCAGTCACGTGGCCGAAGCCACCCGCCGCATGGGCGGACGCGAAACCGAGGCGCCACAGGTGCGCCAGATCACCTTCGACGATCTGCTGGCGGCGCTGGCCGCGGGCTTCGAGGATTTCATGGCCCTGCGCAGCGATGTGCTGGCGCTGGTGGTGATCTATCCGCTGATCGGCGTGGCGCTGGTGCTGATCGCGGTCAACACCGAACTGCTGCCCTACCTGTTCCCCATGGCCTCGGGCTTTGCCCTGATCGGACCGGTGGCCGCCACGGGTCTCTATGAACTCAGCCGCCGCCGCGAGGCCGGCGAACCGACGCGGTGGAGCGATGCGCTCACCCCCCTGCGCTCGCCCTCGATGGCGCCGATCCTGGCGCTTGGCGGGCTGTTGATGGCGATCTTCGTCATCTGGATGCTGGTAGCCGGGATGATCTGGCAGGTCACGCTGGGCGCACAACCCCCGTCCGAGGCCGGATTCCTGGCGCAGGTTCTGGGCACCAATGCCGGCTGGGGCATGATCCTTCTGGGCATCCCCATAGGTGCGGTCTTCGCGGCACTGGTGCTGGCGCTGGCGGTGGTCTCGGTCCCGCTGCTGGTAGATCGCAACACCGGCCTGCCGATGGCGTTGGTCACCTCGTGGCGCGTCACCCGCACCAATCCGGGGCCGGTGCTGGCCTGGGGCGCCATCGTGGCAGGGCTCCTCGTCATCGGCTCGCTGCCGCTGTTTCTGGGGCTGATCGTGGTGATGCCGGTGCTGGGTCATGCCAGCTGGCACCTGTATCGTCGCGCCGTCGCGCCGCGCTAGACCGTCTTGCGGCCCGTCCGGCAATCGCGCAAGACGGGCCCATGATCGAACGCAGCCACCTGAAAGGCGATGCCGCCTCTACCGCCGTCTATTCCGACTGCGAACACTACCGCTACAGCCTGACCCGCACCTGGGATCCACAGGGCGCGCGGGCGCTTTTCGTGATGCTGAACCCTTCGACCGCCACCGAGGTGCAGAACGACCCCACTGTCGAACGCTGCGAGCGCCGCGCCCGTGCCCTGGGCTTTGGCGCCTTCCAGGTCACCAATATCTTCGCCTGGCGTGCCACCGATCCGCGCGCGATGCGCGCGCAGGCCGACCCGGTGGGCCCGTCCAATGACACCGCCATTGCCGAAGGCTGCACCTGGGCAGACAAGGTGATCTGCGCCTGGGGCACCCACGGCGCGCATCTGGATCGCGGCCCGGCGGTCGAATCGCTGATCCGCGCCACCGGCGTCGCGCCCCATCACCTCGGCCTCAGCAAGGCGGGCCACCCGAAACACCCGCTCTACATCTCCTACGCCCAGCCGTTGATCCCCTGGCCCGCCCCGGGGTGAGTCGGTCGCCGGGTCAAGGGCGCGGCACGCGCGGGCACAGCCCGCTTGCCCTTGAGGCGGGGGCCGACTTGCCCAAGGCTTGCCTTGATCCGCAGACCTGCTGCGGATCTCTCAGCCAAATGCCCCTCGCCCTTGCCACAAGCCCGCCGCGGATCAGGGGTGTCCGGCGGCCACGGGCGGCGCCCCGCTCGCGGCGCAAGCCGGGGGCGGGGCACATGTTGTGCCGCGCGCCCGCGCGCGGCGCCGCCCGGCAACGCTGCCCCTTTTCAACGCCCGGCTTTTCCCCTATACGCGCGCATCCGCCCGGTGTTCGGGTGGGTGCTCTCTCCATGGGCTCTGCTGGACGACATCCCGGCTTGTGCCTTCACCCTCTTGTTCAAGGAGACCCCGATGTCGATTACTGTTGAAGAAAAAGCCCGCGTCATGAAGGACTTCGCAACCAAGGAAGGCGACACCGGTTCGCCCGAAGTTCAGGTTGCCATCCTCACCTCGCGGATCACCACGCTCACCGAGCACTTCAAGACCCACAAGAAGGACAACCACTCGCGTCGTGGCCTTCTGAAACTGGTAGCACAGCGCCGCAAGCTGCTGGACTATCTGAATGAAAAAGACGCCGCCCGCTACCAGGAGCTGATCAAGCGCCTCGGCCTGCGCCGCTAAGCTTTTCGGGAAACGCGCCTTCGGCGCGTTTTCTTTTGTTCATCACGGCATTGCGCCGTGTCCAGACGCACTCTCCTGCCGGGCCCCACGGGACAGGATGCCAGAACGACGACGGGGCCACGGGCACAAGTCCGTACGCAACCAGGCCGGGGGAGGGTCCCTCGGTCAGCATTAGGAACGACAATGTTCGACGTAAAAACCAAATCCATGCAGTGGGGTGAAGAAACCCTGACGCTCGAAACGGGCAAGGTTGCCCGCCAGGCCGATGGCAGCGTGATTGCCACCCTGGGCGAAACCAGCGTCATGGCCAACGTGACCTTCGCCAAGGAAGAAAAGCCCGGACAGGGTTTCTTCCCGCTGACCGTGCATTACCAGGAAAAATACTATGCCGCGGGCAAGATCCCCGGCGGCTTTTTCAAGCGTGAAGCGCGCCCGACCGAAAAAGAAACCCTGACGGCCCGCCTGATCGACCGCCCGATGCGGCCGCTGTTCGTGCCCGGCTTCAAGCACGAAGTCCTGGTCATGTGCACGGTGCTCAGCCACGACCTGGTCAATGATCCCGACATCGTGGCGCTGATCGCCGCCTCGGCCGCGCTGACCATCTCGGGCGTGCCCTTCATGGGCCCCGTGGGTGCGGCGCGCGTCGGCTATGAGGACGGCGAATACATCCTGAACCCGACCATCGACGACATGGACCAGTTGCGCAACACCCCCGAGCAGCGGCTCGACCTGGTTGTCGCCGGCACCCGCGACGCCGTGATGATGGTGGAATCGGAAGCCTACGAACTGTCGGAAGCCGAAATGCTGGGCGCCGTGAAGTTCGGCCATGAGGCGCTCAAGCCGGTGGTCGACCTGATCATCGCGCTGGCCGAGGAAGCCGCCAAGGATCCCTTCGACTACACGCCGCCGGACTACTCCGATCTCTACGCAGCCGTGAAGGCCGCGGGCGAGACCGAGATGCGTGCCGCCTTCGCCCTGACCGACAAGCAGGAGCGGACCGCCGCCATTTCCGCCGCGCGCGAGACCATTCGCGGCAAGCTGACCCAGGAACAGCTGGACGACAGCAACCTCGGCTCGGCCTTCAAGAAGCTGGAAAGCAGCATCCTGCGCGGCGACATCATCTCGGGCGGTGCCCGGATCGACGGTCGTGCCCGCGATCAGGTGCGCCCGATCGTGTCGGAAGTTGGCATCCTGCCCCGCACCCACGGGTCGGCCCTGTTTACCCGCGGCGAAACCCAGGGTCTGGTGGTGACCACGCTGGGCACCGGCGATGACGAACAGTTCATCGACGCCCTGCACGGCAACTTCAAATCCAACTTCCTGCTGCACTACAACTTCCCGCCGTATTCGGTCGGTGAAGTTGGCCGTGTCAGCGGCCCGGGCCGTCGTGAAATCGGCCATGGCAAGCTGGCGTGGCGGGCGCTGCAGGCGGTTCTGCCGGCGGCCACCGACTTCCCCTACACCATCCGCCTGGTCTCCGAGATCACCGAATCGAACGGCTCCTCGTCGATGGCGTCGGTCTGCGGTGGCTCGTTGTCGATGATGGATGCGGGCGTGCCCCTGAAAGCACCGGTCGCCGGTGTCGCCATGGGCCTGATCCTGGAAGACGATGGCCAGTTCGCGGTTCTGACCGACATTCTGGGCGACGAGGATCACCTCGGCGACATGGACTTCAAGGTCGCAGGCACCGAGAACGGCATCACCTCGTTGCAGATGGACATCAAGGTCGCGGGCATCACCCCCGAGATCATGGAGCAGGCCCTGTCGCAAGCCAAGGACGGCCGTCTGCACATCCTGGGCGAGATGAACAAGGCGCTCAGCTCGGGCCGTCAGGAATTCTCGGCGCACGCCCCGCGCATCGAGACCATGACCGTGCCCACCGACAAGATCCGTGAAGTGATCGGCTCGGGCGGCAAGGTCATCCGCGAGATCGTGGAAGTGTCCGGCGCCAAGGTCGACATCAACGACGACGGTGTCATCAAGATCGCCTCGGCCAATGCCGACAGCATCCAGAAGGCCTATGACATGATCTATTCGATCGTGGCAGAGCCGGAAGAAGGCAAGGTCTACAAGGGCAAGGTCGTGAAGATCGTTGATTTCGGCGCCTTCGTGAACTTCTTCGGCAAGCGCGACGGCCTGGTGCACGTCAGCCAGATCGAGAACCGCCGCCTGAACCATCCGTCGGATGTGCTGAAGGAAGGCCAGGAAGTCTGGGTCAAGCTGCTGGGCTTTGACGATCGCGGCAAGGTTCGCCTGTCGATGAAGGTCGTCGATCAGGAAACCGGCGAGGAAGCCACCAAGGAAGACGCCGAATAATCCTGGTCGGTCAAACAAACATCAAGCCCCGCACGCCTTGGCGCGCGGGGCTTTTTTGTGTCAATTCCGCGTTGCACGAAAATGGCAGCGCCGGGATACTGGGTCCAGTTTTCTTGAACTGGATCACGATGAAACACGTTTTCACGCAAGTCATCAATTTGGACAGCAGCGTAGATCGCCTGGCGACCGCTCGCAGCCAGCTTGCCGCTCAAGGTCTGCCATTCAGCCGCACGCCGGCCTTTGACGGCCGGGGCAAGTCCGCCTCTGAACTGCCCCGCTATTCCCCGTTGCGGGCGCGCCTGTGGTTCGGACGGACCCTGACCGGCGGCGAAGTGGGATGCTTTCTGTCACATCGCACCTGTGCCGAGCGTTTTCTTGATAGCAATGCTTTTGCCGGGCTGGTCCTTGAAGACGACTTGCAGCTTGGCGACAGCTTTGCCGAGGATCTTGCCGCAACGGTTGATGGGTTGCGCAATGGCGCAGCCCCCGGTTGGCGGCTTGTCAATATGGGTCATGCCCTGAAGGCGAACCAGCCCCGGCGACAGGTTCTGACCCTGCCTCATGGCCAAAGTCTGTTCCTTGGTGCGGATTTTCCTCTGACCACCCTTGCCCTGCTGTGGTCGCGGGAAGGGGCCGAACGGTTCTTGAACAAGGCCCGCCTTGTCACCGGAACTGTCGACAATTGGCTGCGGTCCGACATGGCGGTTCATGGAGGTGGACTGTTTGCGGACCCGCCACTTGTCCACCCGGTCGGCACCAGCGTGATCAACACCGAAATCGGGGCCGCTGACATCCAGAAGGTTGGCGTGGGTCCGCGCAAGGGATGGTACGGCTATCGATCTCGACAAAGATCAAGGTGGCGACGTGGGCTTGGGGAACGGCGATTGGCGAAGATCGCCAGGGCTGCGAAAGACAACTGACGTATTCCCATACGGGCTTCGCCCGTCTTGCGCTAAAAATGTCTCTGGCCAGAGCCACGGCCAATGGTACAAATCCAGATCATCTGCAATTACATGTCACCTACACGTACATGAACCGAGCCCCGGAGAATCCCATGTCCCTACGCATCAACGACACCGTGCCCGATTTCACCGCCCAGACCAGCCAGGGCGAAATCAATTTCCACGATTGGATCGGCGACAGCTGGGCCATCCTGTTCAGCCACCCCAAGGATTTCACCCCGGTCTGCACCACCGAGTTCGGCGCCGTGGCGCAACTGGGCGACGAATGGGCCAAGCGCGGCACCAAGGTCATCGGCGTGTCGGTGGATGGGGTCGAGGATCACAAGAAGTGGATCGGCGATATTGCCAGCTATGCCGGCACCGATGTGGGCTTCCCGATCATCGCCGACGAAGGGCTGGCGGTGTCGAAAGCCTTCGACATGCTGCCCGCCGACGCCTATCTGCCCGATGGCCGCACGCCGGCGGACAGCCAGACCGTACGCTCGGTATTCATCATCGGGCCGGACAAGCAACTCAAGCTGTCGATGACCTATCCGATGACCGTCGGCCGCAACTTCGCCGAGGTGCTGCGTGCGCTGGATGCGCTGCAGGCGTCTGCCGGGCTGGGCGTGGCCACGCCTGCCAACTGGGAACTGGGCCAGGACGTCATCGTACCGACCTCGGTCACGACCGAGGACGCAAAAGCGAAATACGGGGATGTGGAAGAGATCTTCCCGTACCTGCGCCGCATCAAGTTTCCGGGCTGAACACCCCTGAAACGCGGCGGGGGGCCGAGCCGTGTTTGCGGCTCTGCCCCCGGACGGTAGACGGAAAAGGCGTCAGTTGAAGTAGCCGTAGCGGAACACGTGATCCACGATCTTGTCACGGGTCAGACCGCGCTTGGCCAACTGGTTGTCGGACATGGCTTGCAGGCGGCGCACCTGTCCCAGGTATTCGTTGTTGTCGGCAATGGTCAGCAGACCATGAACCAGACGCGTCCAGAGGGACGGGGTTGAACGGGCTCGCACGTGGCCGATGCCGTTCGCTGTTGTCGTTGCCATTTGGAAACTCCTGTCAGGCAGTCGTCGGGCCTCCACCCTGATGCGACAAGTAGTCATGGCCGCCGAGGTCTACACGGTCAGTTGGCGCATTGCCGACCTGCGTCCACCGCATGACGGCTTTGGCTCAGAACGGTGCCGGGGCGCGAATGGCCACGCCGCGGCCGCCGTCGGGGTGGCGAAACCGCAGGCTTTCCGAATGCAGCATCAGGCGCGGCGCATCACGCGCCGGTCCTTCCGCATAGAAGGGATCACCCAGGATCGGATGGCCAAGCGCCAGCATGTGTACCCGCAACTGGTGGCTGCGCCCGGTCTTTGGCATCAGTCGAACCCGCGTGCCGTTCTCGCGCAGCTTCAGCACCTTCCACTCGGTCAGCGCCGGTTTGCCGGTGTCGTGATCCACCATCTGCCGCGGCCGGTTCGGCCAATCGACGATCAGCGGCAGATCGACCGTGCCGGATTTCTCGGCCAGGCGGCCCCAGACCTCGGCCACATAGGTCTTGCGGGTCTGGCGTTTCTCGAATTGCAGGCCAAGGTGGCGCTGCGCGTGCGGGGTCAGGGCAAAGACCATCACCCCCGAGGTGTCCCGATCCAGCCGATGCACCAGCAGCGCCTGGGGAAACACGGCCTGCACCCGGCGCAGCAGGCAATCGGCCAGATGCTCGCCCCGTCCCGGCACCGACAACAGCCCCGAGGGCTTGTCGACGAGCAGCACCTCGTGATCTTCGTGGAGGATCTGCAAGGGACCGTCGGGCGGGGTGTAGCTGGCGTCAATCACCGGTCGAAGACATCGGTCAGGATGGCGGCCAGACGTTCGGAGTCCTCGGCGGTGAAGGCCGCGGGCTGATCGCTGTCGATGTCCAGCACCCCCAGCAGCTTGCCCTTGCGCCAGACCGGCAGCACCAGTTCGGACCGGGTTGAGGCCGCGCAGGCGATGTGGTCGGGAATGGCATCCACATCGTCCACCATCTGCACCTTGCCGGTGCGCGCCGCAGCCCCGCAGACCCCACGCGAAAACGGGATCTCAAGGCAACCGTGGCCGCCCTGATAGGGGCCGATCTTCAGGGTCTTCTTGCCGACCACGCGATAGAAGCCGGTCCAGTCGAAGCGATTGTCGGACCAGTGGATTTCGCAGGCGCAGGTGGCCATCAGGGCCACGTCGTCGGTTTCGCCCCCGGTCAGGCTCGCCAGGGTCTTCGCCAGCGTATCATAGTCCACGCGCGCCACCGGTCAGACCCTCTCGATCGCGATGGCAGTGCCTTCGCCGCCGCCGATACAGATGGCCGCCACCCCGCGCCGCAGCCCGCGCCGTTCCAGCGCGTTCAGCAGGGTGACCAGGATGCGCGCGCCCGAGGCACCGATAGGGTGCCCCAGCGCACAGGCCCCGCCATGCACGTTGACCTTTTCGGGCGACAGGTTCATTTCCCGCATGAAGGCCATGGGGACAACCGCGAAAGCCTCGTTGACCTCCCACAGATCCACATCATCGACTTCCCATTCCAGCTTTTTCAGCAGCTTGCGCGCGGCAGGCACCGGGGCGGTGGGAAACAGTCCCGGCTCATGCGCGTGGCTGGCATGGCCGCGGATCGCGGCCCGGACCTTCAATGCATGCCGGTCGGCCTGCGATTGCGAGGCCAGCACCAGCGCCGCCGCCCCGTCCGAGATCGACGAGGAATTGGCCGCCGTCACCGTGCCGCCCTCGCGAAAGGCAGGCTTCAGATGCGGGATCTTGTCGGGCCGCGCGTTGCCCGGCTGTTCGTCCTGCGCGACCACCACGGCACCCTTGCGCGCGGCGACCTCTACAGGCGCGATCTCGGCCTCGAAAGTGCCATCGGACTGGGCCTTCACCGCGCGTTCCAGCGAGCGCAACGCATAGGCATCCTGGCTTTCGCGGGTGAACTGGAAGGCTTCTGCGCAATCCTCGGCAAAGGTGCCCATCAGGCGGCCCTTGTCATAGGCATCTTCCAGCCCGTCAAGGAACATGCTGTCCATGACCTGCCCGTGCCCCAGCCGCGCCCCGCCACGCATCTTTTCCAGAAGGTAGGGCGCCTGCGTCATGCTCTCCATGCCGCCCGCAACAACGATCCCGGCGCTGCCACCGGCGATCTGGTCATGCGCCATCATCACCGTTTTCATCCCCGAGCCACACATCTTGTTCAGGGTGGTGGCGGGCACGCCCTTGCCCAGACCGCCCAGAAACCCGGCCTGCCGCGCCGGGGCCTGGCCCTGCCCTGCGGGCAGCACGCAGCCCATCAGCAGTTCGTCCACCAAATCGGCGCTTGCGCCCGCGTCGTCCAGTGCTGCGCGAATCGCCACCCCGCCCAGTTCTGCCGCCGTGACCGAGGCAAAGGCGCCCTGAAGGCCTCCCATCGCCGTGCGCCGGGCACCGCAGATCAATGTGTGGGTCATTTGCTGTCCTCCCCAGATGACCGGGGCCGTGAAGACTCCCGGAAACCGATTGGTAAGACCTGCTGCCTAGCCTGTCAAAACGTCAAGTATCGCAGGTGGCACATGGATCTTTCGAAGCAAACCCACGGGGACGTGGTGGTCATCACCGCGGCCGATCCGCGGATCGACGCGGCCGTGGCCATCGAATTCAAGGACAGGATGCGGGATCTGACGGCGGACGCGGACGGGCGGGTGATCCTGGATCTGGAACAGGTGAACTTCATCGACAGCAGCGGCCTTGGCGCCATCGTCGCCGCGATGAAGCAGCTTGGCAGCGGCAAACGGCTGGAACTGGCGGCACTGTCGCCGCTGGTGGACAAGGTGTTCCGCCTGACCCGCATGGATTCGGTCTTTGTCATCCACGACACCACCGCCACGGGCCTTGGCGATGCCAGCCCCGCCGAATGACCCACCGGATGCGGGGATGCCCGTGGTACTGGTCGAACAGCGGCTTGAGGCCAGCTTTGAAAGCGTCAGCGCCGCACTGACCGATCTGGAATGCCAGCTTCTGACGGCCTTGCCCGCGCCCGACACCATGGGCAGCTTGCTGCTGGTCCTGGGCGAGGCGCTGAACAATGTGGTGGAGCATGCCTATCGCGGCGTGCCCGGCGGGCACATCGACCTGCGCCTGACCCTGACCACAGGCGGCCTGTGCATCGACATTCGCGACCGTGGCCACCCGATCCTCGGGGCGCTGCCGGAAGGCCGCAATCCGCTGCAGGCCGGTGCCGCGGTCGAGGATCTTCCCGAAGGCGGCTTTGGCTGGTCGCTGATCCGGATGCTGACCCGCGATCTGTGCTATGAAAGCCGCGACGGCCAGAACCGCCTGACCTGCACCATTCCCGTGGATGCCACGACGCCACCACCCGGCCCCCCTTGCCCCTCCCACCACAGGGCCTAAGCTTCCGACAACGAGGGAGCATTCATGCGTGATTTCCAAATGCCGGGACGGTCATCGGTCTTCGCCGACAACGGGATCTGTGCCACGTCTCACCCGCTGGCCGCGGCCGTCGCCATCGACGTTCTGAAAGCAGGCGGCAATGCCGTGGACGCCAGCATCGCAGCGGCGGGCATTCTGGGGCTGGCTGAACCGCAGATGACCGGGATCGGTGGCGACCTGTTCGCGTTGGTCAAGCCCGCCGGGCAGGAAGACGTGATCGCCCTCAACGGCTCGGGCCGTGCGCCTGCCGGGTTGAACGCCCAGGCGCTGCGCGACAGCGGTGCGACTGTCGTGCCGCCCCGCTCGGCGCAGGCGGTGACCATCCCCGGGGCCGTTGCTGCCCTTTGCGCCTTGTCCGAGCGGTTCGGCGCCCGCCCGCTGGACGCGGTGCTTGCCCCCGCCATTCACTACGCCGAGACCGGCATCCCGGTGGCCCCGCGCGTGGCCTTCGACTGGGCGCGCGGGATTCCGCATCTGGATGCGGCGGCGCGCCAACACTATACGCTGAACGGGGACGCGCCGCGCCGGGGCCAGATGTTCCGCGCCCCCGGACAGGCCGAGATCCTGCGCCGCATCGCCCGCGAAGGCCACGACGGGTTCTACACCGGCGCCACCGCCGAAGAAATGGTGCGCGCCCTGCAAGCCGCCGGCGGCTGTCACACGCTGGACGATTTCGCGGCCACGGAACCAAGCTGGCACGCGCCGCTGGCCGGGTCCTACAAGGGCGTGGAGCTGTTGGAACATCCGCCCAACGGCCACGGCATCACCGCCCTGCTGCTGGCCAATATCCTGTCACATTTCGATCTGACCGCGCTGGACCCGTTCGGCGCCGACCGTGCGCATCTTGAGGCCGAGGCGGTGAAACTGGCCTATGACGCCCGCAACCGCTTTGTCGCCGATGCCGATCACATGACCCGCATGGCGCATCTGATGTCGCCCGACACGGCAGCGGCGCTGGCGGCCCTGATCGACCCCAAGCGCACCCTGCCCGATCCGGCGCTGGCCGCCGAGGCGGTGCACCGCGACACCGTCTATCTGACCGTCGTGGACGGGAATCGCATGGCGGTGTCGCTGATCTATTCGATCTACAGCGACTTCGGCGCGGGCATCGCCACGCCCGAGCATGGCATCCTGTTTCACAATCGCGGCGCCGGGTTCACCCTGACCCTCGGCCACCCGAACGAGGCCGCCGGCGGCAAGCGCCCGATGCACACCATCATCCCGGCGATGCTGTGCCAGCAGGGCCGGGTGCTGATGCCCTTCGGCGTCATGGGTGGGGCCTATCAGCCCAACGGGCATGTGCGGATGGTCAGCAACATGGTTGATTTCGGCATGGAGCCGCAAACCGCCATCGACGCGCCGCGCAGCTTCTGGGACGCGGGCACCTTCAAGGTCGAACGCGGCTATTCCGACGCTGTGCGCGCCGATCTGGCCGCCCGCGGCCACAATGTCGTGATCCCCGAGGTGGCCATCGGCGGCGCACAGGCCATTCGCATCGATCCCGAAACCGGGGTGCTGGAAGGCGCGTCGGACCCGCGCAAGGATGGCTGCGCGCTGGGGTACTGACCCGCGCGCAAGCCGACTGTGGGGGCGATCAGTTCAGGTTGGTCTGAAGCGGATAGACGCCGTCCTGCAACTCTCCGAACATGTCGGGGATGTCAGGATGCTCCACCGGTTCGCCGGTCATGTCGGGCAGCAGGTTCTGCTCGGACACATAGGCCACGTAATAGCTGTGATCGTTCTCGGCCAGCAGGTGATAGAACGGCTGGTCCTTGTTGGGACGGTTGTCTTCGGGAATCGAATCGTACCATTCCTCGGTGTTCGAAAACACCGCGTCCACATCGAAAACGACCCCGCGAAACGGGTGCTTGCGATGCCGGACAACTTGGCCGAGCCGGTATTTCGCTTGCGTTCTCAACATCTGGTTCCGACCTTTCACGGACATTTTTACCCTTTGCCGGGGGGGTGAGTCCATCGGCTGCGGGTCTGGATTTCTGGATTAGGTGAACACGGAACCGCGATGTTGCCATCCGCTCCGTCGGGACCCCTCGTCCGGGACAGGCGCTGATACCCGGTTTACCGCACCGAGGCAAGGCTGCGCACCCGCCGCGTGAACGCATCGTGGGATTGTGATTTCCTCAGCGCAGGTTTTGAGCTAAGACGTAAGAAAACATAACGCGTGAGGCGACCATGAGCAGTCGAATTGCCGCGCTTATCCTGCTGTGCTTTCTGGCGGCGTGCGGGGGGAAATCCCCGCCCAAGAACCTGAACAATGCTTGCAGCATCGTGGATCAGCGCCCCAAGTATCTGAAAGCCTTCAAGGCCACCGAAAAAAAATGGGGTGTGCCGGTCTACGTTCAGATGGCCGTGATCTACCAGGAAAGCAAGTTTGACAGCGATGCCCGGACGCCGCACCGCTATGCCCTTGGGGTCATTCCCATGGGGCGCCAGTCGTCGGCCTATGGCTATGCGCAGGCGCTGGACGGCACCTGGGACGATTACAAGCGCGCCGCCGGACGCCCCGGCGCCAGCCGCAAGAACATCAAGGATGCCACCGACTTCATGGGCTGGTACATGACCCGGACCGAGCAGAAGCTGGGCATTTCCAAGACCAACGTGCGTGACAACTATCTGGCCTACCACGAAGGTCACGGTGGCTATGCGCGCGGCTCATACCGCAGCAAAAGCTGGCTGATCAATGTGGCCAACGGGCTGCAGACGCGGTCCGAGACTTACAAGCGGCAGCTTCAGGCCTGCGGCAAACTCTGACCAAAGCGGGGCGCTCAGCCCCGCTTTTCCTTTTCCAGACGCACCGAGAACATGCGATCCGACAGGCGATCGTGCTCTACGAAGGGCCGCAGCTTCAGGCGTGTCTGTTCGCCGGATTGCGAGACGATCAGCCATTCCGACAGGCGCATCGGGTTGCGGTCGAAGAACAGGTAGATGCGGCCGTATTCCGGATGCTCGGGATCCTGCGCCTGGACCACGGTGCGGCCGTTCTGTTCGCCATGGCCGGTGACCATGTGGATGCGTGTCAGGTCGATGTTGCGATCGAGGATCAGCTTCAGCGGCGTGGTGGCCAGCGGGTAGACCTCGGCACTGCCGCGCCCGTCAAATATCCCGATGGAGCCGCCGCCCGCCACCACCAGCGTATCGTCCAGCGGCGGATCGTATTCGAACCGGGCCCGGCCCGGCCGCTTGATGAACAGCCGCCCGGTGCTTTGCGAGCCGTCCGAGTTGATCTGGGTGAACCGGGTCTCCACCGTGCCGATGGTGTTGAGATAGGCCGAAAGCTCGGTCAGCGAGGCTTTCTCGGCCCAGGCCGGCAGCGCGGCCAGCAGGGCCGTGGCGGTGGTGGCGGCAAGAAAGCCGCGGCGGGTCTGGGGCATGGGCATCTCCGGGCCTGTGGTGAGAAACAGCTATGTGCCGATGACGCCGCGCGCAAGGGCGGGGGTGTTCACGGAGTCTTGCCTCCGGCGGGAGTATTTTCGACAAGAAAAAGTGAGCGTCGTCTGGGAAACGCTCCGAAAGGGGTGCTTCAGGGGCAAACGGTATCCGCCGACAGGCAGCGGCACACACCGCGCCGCTGCCTGTCCGGTCAGTTCTGCTCCGGCACCAGCACGTCGCGCTTGCCCACGTGATTGGCCGGGCTGACGAGGCCGTTGTCTTCCATCTGCTCCACCAGGCGCGCGGCCTTGTTGTAGCCGATCGACAGTTTGCGCTGGATGTAGGAGGTGGAGCACTTGCGATCCTGGATCACGATCTGCACTGCCTGGTCATAAAGCGCATCCTCGCCGCCGGTGTTGCCGCCGGTGTTCAGGCCCAGCACCGCGTCGATGTCCTCGGCACGCTCGTCATCCGGACCATCCGCCACGCCGCCCACATAGTCGGGCGGGCCGAAGGTCTTGAGGTGGTTCACCACGTCCTCGACCTCTTCGTCCGACACGAAGGGACCATGGGCGCGGGTGATCTTGGCGCCGCCCGCCATGTACAGCATGTCGCCCATGCCCAGCAGTTGCTCGGCCCCCTGCTCCCCCAGAATGGTGCGGCTGTCGACCTTCGAGGTGACCTGGAAGGAAATGCGGGTCGGGAAGTTGGCCTTGATGGTGCCGGTGATGACATCGACCGAGGGCCGCTGCGTGGCCATGATCAGATGGATGCCCGAGGCCCGCGCCATCTGTGCCAGACGCTGGATGCAGGCCTCGATCTCCTTGCCCGCGACCATCATCAGGTCGGCCATCTCGTCGACGATGACGACGATATAGGGCAGGGTCTTGGGTTCGAATTCCTCGGTCTCGAAGACGGGATCGCCGGTTTCGTCATCGAACCCGGTCTGCACGGTGCGGGTGAACATTTCGTTCTTGGCCAGCGTCGCGCGGACCTTGCCGTTGTAGCCTTCGATGTTGCGCACGCCCATCTTGGACATCTTGCGGTAGCGATCTTCCATCTCGGCCACCACCCATTTCAGGGCGACAACGGCCTTCTTGGGGTCGGTGACCACCGGCGAGAGCAGATGCGGAATGCCGTCGTAGACGCTGAGTTCCAGCATCTTCGGGTCGATCATGATCAAACGGCATTCGTCCGGGGTCAGCTTGTAAAGCAGTGACAGGATCATGGTATTGATGGCCACCGATTTGCCCGAACCGGTGGTGCCCGCAATCAGCAGGTGCGGCATCTTCGAGAGGTTGGCCACCACGCTTTCGCCGCCGATATCCTTGCCGAGTGCCAGCGGCAGACGCAGCTTGCTGTCGCCGAAATCGCGTGCCGAGAGGATCTCGCGCAGCAGCACCATCTCGCGCTTGTCGTTGGGCAGTTCGATGCCGATGACGGTACGGCCGGGCACCGTGGACACCCGCGCCGACAGCGCCGACATGGAGCGCGCGATATCATCCGACAGGCCGATGACGCGGCTGGCCTTCAGGCCCGGCGCTGGTTCCAACTCGTACATGGTGACAACCGGGCCGGGGCGGACGCTGACGATGTCACCCTTGACACCATAGTCCTCCAGAACGTTTTCCAGCATCCGGGCGTTTTCCTCCAGCGCCTCGTCGCTGAGATAGTGACGCTCCACGGTGCCGGGATCGCGCAGCAGGGACAGCGGCGGCGGCGCATAGTCGGCGGCGGGGGCCTCGTCGAATTGCAGCGGCGGTTCGGCCTCGGCCTTGGCACGGGTCGACAGGGCGGGGCGCCTGACGTCGGCATGTTGCACGACGGCCTTGGGCGCTTCGACCCTGGGGATCGGGGCCGGACCGGGCATCGGCGCAGGCGCGATGTCCGGCAGATCCTCGAAGGCCTCGATGTCGGCGTCAAAGCCATAGTCTTCGTCTTCGGCCTCGCTTGGCAGAGAGCCGACCTGGTCCTCGGGCTCGGGCCGGGTCAGGATCGGCTCCTGCCGGGTCCGGCTCTCGGCGGCCACGCGGGCGCGATCGCTGCGCAGGCGGGTGCGGATGGCATCGGTGATCTTGGCCTGCACGCGGGCATGATCGACCGGCGCGTCCTCGTCGTCCTCGTCGTCGAACAACTCGGCGGCGTCGGGATCCTCGATCAGATCGTCCACCGGTTCGGTGCACAGGCGCGGCTGGTCACGCCCGATGGTGCGGGCCAGCAGGCCCAGCGACGGCACATTGGGCAGGATCGACGGCGACGGGGCCTGGTCCTCGTCATCCTCGTCCAGAAGGTCGAAATCCTCGTCATCCTCGACGGCGGCTTTTCGGGCAGCGCGCGCCTCGGCACGGCGGGCGCGGCGGCTGACAACCCCGTCCCGCGTCCGCTCGGCCCCGCGACCCAGCCCGTTGACCAGACGGTCGAAGGAATAGAGCAGCCCGAACCACATGAAGCGACCCAGCGATTTCAGTTCGGTCCGGGTGAAACCGCAGGCGAACAGGCCCAGCCCCACCAGCAGCAGCCCCAGGGCGGCCGAAAAGGTCATCAGCCCGCTGGACAGCGATGCCGGCCACAGCCCCATCAGCACACCCAGCACCGTATCGCCGAACAGACCGCCCAACCCGAAGCTGTGCACCCAGCCCGCCCCCGGCGGCATGGTCGCCGCATAGACCGAGGCCGCAGCGACGAGGATCGGCACGAAGATCGTCCGGCTCAGCGCCCGATCCTCGCCCTGATGCAGCAGGAACCGCCCGCCCCACAAGCCCAGCACCAGCGGGATCGACCAGGATCCTTTGCCCAGCACCACGTTCAGCGGCGACGCCAGATAGGCCCCGAACAGCCCCAGCCAGTTCTGCGGCGGCGCGTCCGATGTGCCCAGGAAACTGGGATCGGTCGGTGCATATGACCCAAGCGCCAGCGCCAGAACCACCGCCCCGGCCAGCAGGACAAGGCCCAGAAGCTCGGTCGCGCGGCGTTCCAGGGCGGCTTGCGTGGCCTGGTCGAACAGCGGGTCGCGGGAACGGGTCTGAAATGCCATGGTCAGTTATCCTGAGAATACAAGCAGTTGCGCAGCCGGATCAGGCCAGTTTCGGTCTGGTCTTTCGGCGCCACCAGCGCCACGCGAATGAACGGGGTGCCCGGATTGCCGTCGCCGGTGTCGCGGCCAAGATAGGCACCGGGCAGGACGCGCACGCCGGTGTCTCGCCACAGCTTCAGGGCGGCGGCCTCGCCATCCTCGACCGGCAGCCACAGGAAGAACCCGGCCTTGGGGATGGTCACGCCGGGCGTATCGCGGAAGATGTCTTCGGCCAGCGCGAACTTCTCGGCATAAAGCGCGCGGTTTTCCACCACATGCGCCTCATCCGCCCAGACCCGCGCGGCGACGTGCTGCAGCGGCAGCGGCAGCGGTGCCCCGGAATAGGCGCGCAACTGGCGGATACGGGCAATGTTCTTGGGCCCGGAAGCAACGAAGCCCGACCGCAGACCGGGCAGGTTCGACCGCTTGGACAGGGAATGGAAGATCACCAGACGCTCGGGGTCGGTGCCTTCGGCTTCCGCCACCTCCATCGCGCCGGGCGGCGGCGCGCCGGTATAGATCTCGGAATAGCATTCGTCGGCGAAGACCCGGAAATCGTGCTTTTCGGCCAGCGCCAGCAGGCTGCGCCAATAGTCCCGGTCGGCCACCGCACCCTGTGGGTTCGACGGCGAGCAGACATAGGCGATGGCGGTGCGGTCCAGGACCTCCGCCGGCAGGGCAGAATAATCGGGCAGAAAGCCGGTGTCGGCCAGCGCGGGCACCAGAACCGGTTCGGCGCCCACCGACAGGGCCGCCACGGCATAGACCTGGTAGAAGGGATTGGGCAGCAGCACCACGGGACGGGCGCCGTTCTTTGTCTCGGGGCACAGTGCCATCGCGGCGTTGTACAGCCCCTCGCGCGTGCCGTTCAGGGCCATGACATGCGCCTCGGGATCGCGGGCCACCCCATAGCGGCGCTGCAGCCAATCGGTTATCGCCGTCAGCAGCTCGGGCATGCCTTCGTTGACCGGATAGCGCCCGAAGTCGCCCGCGTGTTCGGCGATCACGTCACTGACCCAGGCCGGAAACGGATGTTTCGGCTCTCCGATGGTCATGTGCAGGACATCGCCGCCCGGTTCGTGAGCGTCGAGAAGCGCGCGCAAACGCGGAAACGCGTATGGCGGCAGATCGGAAAACCGGTCTGGATACTGCATGGAGCCTCGAATTTCAGCCGGGATCATGGCGTCCCGTTGCGATCAGCCTACCGCGAAGCAGCTTTCGGGTCCAGTCAAAGGCCGCAGGTGGCCGACGCAGTGTCGCAGCCCGGACGCAGGGCCGGTCGGGCGTGGACAATCGCGCCACAAAGCGCATATTTCGCCCATGAACAGGATCTACGATGCGGTGATTGTGGGCGGCAGCCTGACCGGAGCCTCCCTTGCGCTGGCGCTGGCCCGCGCCGGCCTGACCGTGGCGGTGATCGACGCGCTGCCGAAGGACACCCAGACCGAGCGGGATTTCGATGGCCGCAGCTACGCGCTGGCGCTGGCCTCGGTGCGGATGCTCAAGGCGCTCGATCTCTGGGCGCCGCTGGCCGGTGACGCGCAACCGATGCTGCACATCAAGGTCACCGATGGCCGCGCCGGGGAAGGCCCGTCCCGCTTTGGACTGCATTTCGACTGCGGTGAGCTGGAAGAAGGCCCCATGGGCCATATGGTCGAAGACCGCCACCTGCGCCGCGCCCTTCTGGCGGCACTGGAAACCACCCCCGGCATCACCCATCTGCCCGCCACCCGCGTCACCGAACAGGCCACCGATGGCTCGCTGGCGCAGGTGACGCTGGACAGCGGCAAGACATTGCAGGCGCATCTGCTGGTGGGCGCCGACGGGCGCACCGGTCCGGTCGCGGCCCGCGCCGGGATCGCGCGCAAGGTCACCGATTACCGCCAGACCGCGCTGGTCTGCGCCATTTCCCACGAAAAGCCCCACAACGGCACCGCGCATCAGTTCTTCATGCCACCCGGCCCGCTGGCAATCCTGCCGCTGAAGGGGAACCGGTCTTCCATCGTGTGGAGCGAGAGCGCCGAACAGGCCGCCGCCATTCACGCGCTGAACGATGCCGACTACCTGTCGGTGCTGCGGCCCAGATTCGGCGATTTCCTGGGCGAGATCGCGCTGGAGGGCCGCCGCTACACCTATCCGCTGACCCTGGTTCTGGCCGACCATTTCACCGCGCACCGTCTGGCTCTGGTGGGCGACAGCGCCCATGGCATGCATCCGATCGCCGGACAGGGCTTCAACGCCGGGCTGCGCGATGTGGCGGCGTTGGCCGAGGTTCTGGCCGATGCCCGCCGCCGTGGCGAAGACATTGGCCGCGCCGATGTGCTGGACCGCTACGCCCAGTGGCGCCGCTTCGACACCGCCGCGTTGGCCTTCACGACCGACACGCTCAACCGGCTGTTTTCCAACGACAACCCGCTGCTGCGACTTGGCCGCGATCTGGGGCTGGGGTTGGTGGGCGCCACGCCGCCGTTGCGCCGCGCCTTCATGCGCGAGGCCGCCGGGCTGACCGGCAATCTCCCCCGCCTGCTGCGCGGCGAGCCGGTCTGACGCCCCAAAGAACTGCCTCGCCTGCGGGCCCGCAGGAGCGTTATCAAGACGGCGCTCATTCTTCTTGGCAAAAATACTCCCGCCGGAGGCATGAAATCCGGCGCCGCAGGCGCCTAATCCAGAACCCGCGCCTCGTCGGGCAACATCACCGGGATGCCGCCGCGGATCGGATAGGCCAGGTTGGCGCTGCGCGAAACCAGCTCCTGCCGCTCGGCATCATACTGCAGTTGCGCATTGGTCACCGGGCACACGAGGCTTTCCAGCATCCGGCGGTCGAATTCGGGTGGGGTCATTGCATTGTCTCGTCATGGGTGCCGCCCAGCAAGGCGAACTCGATCAGGGTCACAAGGGTTTCACGGCGGGTGGTCAGCGACGGCGCTTCCAGCAGCGCCTGCTTGTCCTCGGGCTCGAATGGACACAGCATCGACAGCGAGTTGATCAGCAGTTCATCGTCGGCGTCCTTCAGGCTGTCCCAGTCGGTGGACAGGCCGCGCGCCTCGAAGAACCGCCCCAGCAGGGTCAGGAACGGCGGGCGGTGAAAGCCCGGATCTTCCTCTTCCGGGCCGAGGTCGCGGTCGAACCCGTCCCACGACACATCGGCCTTCAGGTACGGGGTGAAGCCGCTGACCTCGCGCGTGATGCGGAACCGGCAGGTGCCGCTGAGCGTGATCATGTAGCGCCCGTCCTCGGTTTCGGAAAACCCGGTCACGCGCCCGGCACAGCCGATGGATTGCAGATGCCGGCTGTTGCTGCCCGGCCCCTCGCGCGGCTGCACCATGCCGATCAGCCGATGCTCGGTTTTCAACGCATCGTCCAGCATCGCCAGATAACGCGGCTCGAAAATGTGCAGAGGCAACCGGGCGCGCGGCAACAGCAACGCCCCCGGCAAGGGAAAGACCGGGATCGTCCCCGGAAGGTCTGCAACCGATGTCATGCCTGTGATCTTAGCCCGGCACGCGCCTCAGGCAAATATCATCGACGACAGCTTGCGGCGGCCATTCAGCACGACCGGATCATTGGGCTTCAACGCGTCGAAGATGGTGAACAACTGCGCACGGGCCGCACCGTCGTTCCATTCGCGGTCACGGCGGAACAGGTCCAGCAGTTCGGTCACGGCCTCCTCGACCTCGCCATTGGCATGCAGTGCCGTGGCCAGATCGAAACGCGCCTGATGGTCGTCGGGGTTGGCCTCGACCTGCGCCCGCAACTCGGCCACGGGGCCGGCATCCTCGGCCTGACGCGCCAGGTCCAGTTGCGCCCGCGCGGCTTCGACCTCGGGCGCGTTGGCGATCTCGGCGGCGGCGTTGTTCAGCAGCGCCTCGGCCTGGTCCAGCTCGCCCATGGCCAGATGGGCGCGGGCCAGCCCGCCAAGCGCGGCAGCATTGGCCGGGTCTTCGCCCAGAATGGCGGCAAAGGTCTGCGCCGCATCCACCGCCGCACCCTGCGTCAGCATTTCCTCGGCAGCCTCGACCGCTTCGGCCAGCCCGCCGTCTTCTTCCGGGCCGTTGCCATGGGCGGCGACGCGCTTGACGAATTCCTTGATCTCGGAGGGCGGCACCGCGCCCTGGAACCCGTCGACCGGCTGCCCCTGCCAGAAGGCGTAGACCGTGGGGATCGACTGCACCCGCAACTGCCCCGCGATCATCTGGTTCTCGTCGACATTGACCTTGACCATCTTCACCGCGCCCTTGGCAGCGGAGACCTCGGCCTCCAGCGCCGGCCCCAGCGTCTTGCAGGGTCCGCACCACGGCGCCCAGAAGTCGACGATCACCGGCACCTTCTGGCTGGCCTCGACAACATCGGCCATGAAGGTAGCTTCCGAGCTGTCCTTGATCAGATCCTCTGCGGCCGGTGCAGCCGCGCCTCCAAGTTCAATCATCGTTCTTCCCCGTCATCATTTGTTCCGTGCATATATGCGCAGCCACGACTTCACAACCAAGCCCCCGGCAGCGTCAAAGATCGAAGCTGGCCAGCACCGGCGCGTGGTCGCTGGGCTGCTCCCAGCCGCGCACCGGGCGCAGGATGCGGGAGTTTCCGGCGGCGCTGGCCAAATCGGGGGTGGCCCAGATGTGATCCAGCCGCCGGCCCTTGTCGGCCGCGTCCCAATCCTTGGCGCGATAGGACCACCACGAATAAAGCTGCCCGTCTGGAATGTCCTTGCGGGTGATGTCCACCCAGGCGCCGGCGTCCTGCGTTTCGGCCAGTTGGTCGACCTCGACAGGCGTGTGGCTGACCACCTTCAGCAGCTTCTTGTGGGACCAGACGTCATCTTCGCGCGGGGCGATGTTCAGATCGCCCACGAGGATCGCCCGCGCCGGCGCTTCGGCGTGGAACCAGTCGCGCATCTCGGTCAGGAAATCCAGCTTGTGACCGAATTTCTCGTTGACCTCGCGGTTCGCCACATCGCCGCCCGCAGGCACATAGAAGTTGTGGATCACGGTGCCATCGGCCAGCCGCGCGGCCACGTGGCGGGCATCACCCTTGCCGACGAAATCGCGGTGACCGGCGTCCTCCAGCGGGTGCCGCGACAGGATCGCCACGCCGTTGTAGCCCTTCTGCCCGCGCGCCACCATGTGGCCATAGCCCAGTGCCGCGAACCGTTCGGCGGGGATCTTGTCCACCGGGCTCTTGCATTCCTGCAGGCACAGCACGTCGGGGGCTTCCTCGGTCAGCAGCCGCTCGACCAGCCCGGCCCGCAGCCGCACCGAGTTGATGTTCCAGGTGGCCAGCGTGAGGGTCATGGGAAGCGCTCCGTTGCTCAGACCCGGGCAGAGATAACGCCCTGATCGCCGGGGCGGAACCCCACAAAGCGCGGCCACCTGTTGCAACCCTGCATCACGGCCCCGCACACAGGCCCGGCGGTGCAGCGCGTCAGGCGCGCCGGACTGGAACGAAATCGCGCAATGGGCTAGGCGGAGCGCAGAGGTGACCCCGTGAACAACCTGAAAAAGCAATGGCGGCGGTTCGAAGTCCGCTTTCAGAAAAGCCGCCGGGTGCAGGGCGCGCTGCAATCGCTGTTCTCGGCCTATGTGAATTTCGTCTTCCGCACCACGCGGTGGCAGAAGCTGGGGTTCGAATCCTACGAGGCCGACATCGCCCGCGGCGTGCCTCGTGTGCTGTGCTGCTGGCACTCGCGGCTGGTGTTCACCCCCTACCTGCGCGACTGGTCCGATCATCCGTTGACGGTGATGGCCTCGGGCCATGCCGATGCCCAGATTGCCAGCGAGAACCTGCGCCAGCGCGGGGTCGAGGTGATCGAACTGGCCACCTCGGGCGACAACACCGGCGCGATCAAGCACGCGGTCAAATGCCTGCGCAAGGGCCGGTCGCTGGGCATCACCGTCGATGGCCCCTTCGGCCCGCCGGAAGAGGCCAAGCCCGGCGCGCTGGTCATTGCCGGGCTGGCCGGGGTACAGGCCGCGCCCTGCACTTATGAGGTCACGCGCAAGTTTCGGCTGGGCACATGGGACCGCTTTGTCGTGCCCCTGCCCTTCGGGCGCGGTGTGCTGGCGGTGGGTGACGGTTTCACCCCGCCCAAGCGGATGAGTGAAGAAGAGATGGCCGACGCGCAGGCGCGGCTGACATCGCTGATCGCCGATCTTGGCGAACGGGCCGCGCAGCGCCTGTCGGAAAAGCCCCGCCAGCACAGATGACAGTCAGTCCTGGCGCAAGGTGGCGAACCGGTTTTCGTGACGTGCCACGAACGCTTCCAGCGTTTCCGGCGGGCGGCCCAGAACAGCTTGCGTCGGTCCGGGATCGTCCAGCCTCTGCCGGCCGAAACGCGGCAGGAAATGCAGCAGCAGCATCACCCCGATGAAGGGCCAACGCATCCCGGTCTTGCGGCTGTAGCGCACGAAGCCAGGCAAGCTGGCCGGTTGATAGGACACCTGCGCCCCGGCAACGCGATTGAGGGTCTGGCAGACCGCGTCAAACCCGGTGGCTCGACCAGTACAGATGGTGATCGCGGGTTCAGAAACAGCCCCAGTCAGCACCGCACCAGCCACCGTGGCGACGTCGCGGACCGAGATCCAGTCCAGTTCCAGCCTGCCCGCGGGCAGATAGATGCGGCGGTTCTTCTCCAGCTCTGGCCAAAGGGTCGTGAGCAGGTTGTCCATGAAATAGCTGGGGCGCAGGAAAACATGGTCGAACCCCATCCCGGCAATACGCTTTTCGATCTTGGCATGGGGCAGATAGGATTTCTCGCCCGCGCCCTGCACCGACAGGAACACGACCCGGGTCTTGCGGTCGTGCGGTTGCAGGAAGGTCTCGAACAGATCCGGATCGGTCAGATGCGGCGGCCGCATCAGGAAGATGGCGTCAAATCCGGGGGCGGGTCCGATGCCTGCTTCGAAATCGACCTGAACCGGCGTGACACCATCTTGGCGCGTCCTTGCGAGCTGCCGCTGTCCGGCAAACACCTGATGGCCCGCCGCTTGCAATTGGCAAACCACCTCGCGCCCGACATTGCCCGAGGCGCCCGTGACAAGGATGTTCATGACGTCTCCGGCGCAGGTTTCGCCTAGGTGTTACTGTTTCCGCCCCGAAAAAAGGCCCGGGAACACCCCGGGCCAGTCTTTCAGGGAGGTGCGCCGCAACCCCGGCGCGGGGATGGATCAGGCCACCAACCGGTAGCCACCGCTTTCGGTCACCAGCAGCCGCGCGTTCGAGGGGTCGGGTTCGATCTTCTGCCGCAGGCGGTAGATGTGGGTTTCCAGCGTATGCGTCGTCACCCCGGCATTGTAGCCCCAGACCTCGTGCAGCAGCACATCACGGGCGACCACGCCGTCGGTGGCGCGATACAGGAATTTCAGAATGTTGGTTTCCTTCTCGGTCAGACGGATCTTGCGATCGGTCTCGTCGATCAGCATCTTCATCGACGGCTTGAAGGTGTACGGCCCCAACTGGAACACCGCGTCTTCGCTTTGCTCGTGCTGACGCAGCTGGGCGCGGATACGGGCCAGAAGGACCGGAAACTTGAACGGCTTGGTCACATAGTCGTTGGCCCCGGCATCCAGCCCCAGGATGGTGTCGGCATCGCTGTCATGGCCGGTGAGCATCAGCACCGGGCATTTCACCCCCTGCTTGCGCATCACCCGGCACAATTCGCGCCCGTCGGTGTCCGGCAGACCCACGTCCAGGATCACAAGATCGTAGGGTGCTTCCTTGGCGCGGCTCAGGCCTTCCTGCCCGTTGGCAGCTTCGAACACGTCGAATTCTTCAGTCATCACAAGCTGTTCGGACAGTGCCTCACGCAGGTCATCATCGTCGTCCACCAGCAGGATCTTTTTCAAAACGCCCATTGCGTCGCCCTCCTTCGTCTTGGTCTCATGTTGCGCCTCCGCCCCCTCTGCGACAAGATATGCAACACTGGTCTCACAGGGACGTGTCGCCCCGCGAGCCATGTTTCAACCGATCCCCGAAGCGGCGGCAAAGGACAATTATCGTGACACTGGCACCAGATAGCCGGGAATTGATGGCCCGTGCGCGGGCTGATCTGCGCATGGGCGTCGGGGTCGTATTGTTACAGCCCGATGGGCTTGGCGCGCTGGTTCTTTCAGCCGAAACCCTGAATGGCGCGCGGCTTTCAGCGGCGCGCAAGCTGGGAACACCGGTCGTGGCGCTGACCGCGCGGCGGGCCGAGACCCTGAAAGCCCGCGCCTATGACGGCGATCTGGCGCGGGTGGAGTTGCCCGAAACGCTGGGGCTGGACTGGATCCAGGCGCTGGCCGATCCCGCCGACGATCTGGCGATGCCGATGAAAGGCCCGCTGAAAAGCCGCCGCGAAGGGGACGCCGCCTTCGCCCGCGCTGCCTTGCGCCTGTGCAAGGAGGCTCAGCTTCTGCCCGCCGCCGTGGTGGTGGAACTGGAGCACGCCGCCGTGCTGGCCGCCAATGCCGGGCTGACCGCCCTGCCGGTGGCGGCGGTTTCGCAAGCCGCGCTGGAAAGCAGCCCGCAGCATCCGGTGGTTCATGCCCGCCTGCCGATGGCGGCAGCCGAGGCTGGCCGGTTGCACATCTTCCGCCCCGAGGATGGCGGCGAGGAGCATTACGCCATCGAGATCGGCAAGCCCGACCGCGACAAGCCGGTGCTGGCGCGGCTGCATTCGGCCTGCTTCACCGGCGATGTTCTGGGCTCGCTGAAATGCGATTGCGGGCCGCAGTTGCGCGGCGCGCTGGCGCAGATGGGGGTCGAGGGCGCGGGCGTGCTGCTCTACCTGAACCAGGAGGGTCGCGGCATCGGGCTGGCCAACAAGATGCGCGCCTATTCGCTTCAGGACCAGGGGTTCGACACGGTGCAGGCCAATCACCGGCTGGGGTTCGAGGATGACGAGCGTGATTTCCGCATCGGTGCCGCCCTGCTGAAACGTCTGGGGTTCAAACAGGCCCGGCTGCTGACCAACAACCCGCGCAAGGTTGCCATGCTGGAAAACTGCGGCATCGCGGTGGTGGAGCGGGTGCCGTTGCAGGTTGGACGCGGTGCCCATAACGCCGCCTATCTGGACACCAAGGCCGCGAAATCCGGACATCTTCTGTGAACCCTGACGATCTGGTCGTTACCCGCTGGGGCGCGCGACTTGCCGGGCGCCGCCTGCCCTGTGCCATCGGCAAGGGCGGGCTGAGCGCGGCCAAGCGCGAAGGCGACGGCGCCACGCCGCGCGGGACACACCGCATTGTCGGGCTGCTCTACCGGCCGGACCGGATGATCCGGCCCGCCGCCTGGGCCGTCCCGATCCGGCCCGGCGACCTGTGGTCGGACGACCTGCACGACGCGGCCTACAACACGCTGGTGCGCGCACCCTACGCCGCCAGCCATGAATGCCTGCGCCGCACCGATCCCTTGTATGATGCGGTGCTGCTGACCGACTGGAACTGGCCCGAGGCGACGCCGGGGCACGGTTCGGCGATCTTCCTGCACCAGTGGCGCAAGCCCCGGCATCCGACCGAGGGCTGCGTGGCCTTTGCCCGCGATGATCTGCGCTGGCTGTTGCCCCGCCTGCGCCCGAACAGCCGGGTGATCGTCAAAGGGGTCTGACGGCCTTCGCAGCGCGACATCCGTTCCGAACGCATGGCCCGGCAACCGCTTGTCACAAGCCGTTGCAGCGCAAGGATGGGTCGCGTGGCTGCGAGATCAACCGGGATGCTGGAAGGCGTTGCGCTGGAACTCCGACGGCGTGGTCTTGAACTTGGCCTTGAACAGCCGCGAGAACTGCGCCTGGTCGGCGAAACCGAACCGGTAGGCAACTTCGGAAATCGACAGATCGCGTGACGCCTGAAGCCGGTCACGCGCCACCACCAGCCGCTGATCGCGGATCTGCTGGCTGACCGTGCCGTTCACATCCTTGAACAGGTCATGCAGGTAGCGCTTTGAGATGCCGCAGGCATCGGCGATGCGATCCGGGGAAAGATTGGGGTCTTTCAGGTTGGCCCGGATGAATTTCTCGACCCGCGCGATATGCGCGGCGCGCACCGAGGAATAGCCGCTTTCACAGGCGTTCGACGCGTCGTTGAGCGCAAGACCCAGCAGTTCCAGCAACTGGCGGCCGATGGTTTCGCGCGCATCCGGTGTCAGATCGTCGATCTGGCTCTGTGCCTGGCTGACCATGGTCGCAAACAGACCCGCCGTTCCGGTGGTGGCGTCGATCACGCGGGCACAGAATCGATCCGGCTGCCGCACCCGTTCGGCCAGCGCCTTGCGGCTGACCTTCAGGACATAAAGATCGTTGGGCCGTTCATAGAGAAAGCGATAGGGTTCGTCGCCGCGTTCGATGATGAAGCCGCCGGGATCGCAGCGCACGTCACGGCCCAACTGCCGAAATTCGACCGACGTGGCGCGTGGCATGGTGATGAGGTATTCCTCATCCTGTGCGTCACGAATGTGCGAACGGCGACGCTCGTAATTCGCCGGGTCCGAGGTCAGCCGGGACAGGCCCACATGGCCAAGTCTGGCCCGGGCCAGTTCGCCGTTGAATCGCACCGGATCGCGGAACTGCAGTTCCAGCGGAAAATAGGCTTCCGACACCACCTGGTTCCATTTGCTGGAACGATGCTGCGGCTCTGTCGCACCGGTTGAAAAGCGGAACGCAGCTGTCATGAAAATCTCCCCCCTTCGACTTCTTACGTCACGGAACCCGGTTCACCAAAAGAAAAACAGGCGTTGTGCGCTCTGCGTCAACTCATCCTGCACGGGCTGACAAATTTTCCTGCGCCGTGCGCCAAGTCGTTGTGCGCGGATCGTCAAGACCGGAATCGCGATCCCGGCAAACCTGTTTGGCAGATCGACGTGCAGGAGGAGCGCGCCGGATCGGAAGGGTCTGTTTGCCCCCCCGTATGGCGCCGATCTGCACCCAAGCAGAGGACCGGAAATCATGGCAGAACGACAAGTCGACCCGATCACGCTTTCAGTGGTGAGAGGCGTTCTTGAAACCACCCAGCGCGAGATGACGATGGCGCTTGAAAAGACCGCGCGCAGCTCGGTCTTCAACCTGGCGCACGATTATTCCACGGCGCTGTTCAACCACACGCCCGAAATGATCCTGCAGGGTCAGGACATTCCGATCCACCTGGGATCGCTCATTCCGGCGATGAAGGCGGTCGACAAGTTCTTTGAAGGCGACATCAACGAAGGCGACCTGATCCTGCACAACGACCCCGACTATGCCGGGTCGCACATCATCGACACCTGCATGTACTACCCGGTGTTCTATCACGGCGAACTGGTGTTCTGGACCGTCTGCAAGGGCCACCTGACCGACATCGGGGGACCGGTTCCCGCGGGCTACAACCCCGAGGCCAAGGAAATTTTCGCCGAAGGCCTGCGCATTCCCCCGGTGAAGATCTGGGACAAGGGCGCGCCGCGCAACGACGTTCTGAACCTGTTGCTTACCAACATGCGGGCGCGCCGCGACCAGGAGGGCGATTTCAACGCCCTGATCGGCGCCTGCCAGGTCGGCGCGCGCAACCTGATTGCCCTTCTGGACAAATACGGCAAGGAGGTCGTTCAGGACTGCATCGAAGAGCTTCTGTCGATGGCCAACCGTCACATGTCGGGCCTGATCGCCAAGGTGCCGGACGGGACCTATTCGGGCACGGCCGTGCTGGAAGACGCGGGCCACGGCTTTGGCGACTTCGACATCACCGCAACGGTCACGATCAAGGGCGAGACCTGCCATATCGAGATCGAAAGCCCGCCGCAGATCCCCTATTTCATCAACTCCTACGAGGGCAATTCCTACTCTGGCGTCTACCTCGGGCTGATGATGTTCGCGCAGTTGCCGCCGCCCTACAACGAAGGGCTTTACCGCAACGTGACGGTGGACATGGGGCCAAGGGGCACGCTGTGCAACGCCAAGCCCCCCGCGCCGCACATGAACTGTACCACCACACCGATGGAAACACTGACCGACGCGGTGCGGCTGGCCTTCGAACAGGCCGCGCCGGACAAGGTGTCGGCATCCTGGGGCCATGCGAACGGTTGCAACATCGCCGGTTGGGACACCCGCCACGACGAGGAATACGTGACCATGGTTCTGGCCTCGATCATCTCGGGCGCCGGCGCCACGGCAAGCCAGGACGGCTGGCACGCCTGCGGACCGGAGTGCTGCTTCGGGGCCCTGACCTCGGGCGATATCGAGATGCTGGAGCATTCCTACCCTATCATCATCCATGAATACGGCCTGATGACCGACAGCGGCGGCGCGGGAAAGTTCCGCGGAGGATCCGGCACCCGTTGGGAAGTGGAACCGCTCGACCGCGACATGACGCTGATCACATTCGGCGAAGGCCGCCGCATTCCGGCGATGGGCGCTGCCGGGGCGAAATCCGCGATGGTCGAAAAGAAGGTCGGCCGTCTGGAACTGACCCGCGAGGGCGAGACCCGGATCATCACCGACAACGTCATCGAAACCATCCGCCCCGGCGAACGGGCCGCCAACCTCAACCCCGGCGGCGGGGGCTATGGCAACCCGTTCGAACGCGAGGTGCAGAAGGTGGTGTCCGATATCCGCAACGGGCTCGTCTCGATCGAGGGCGCAAGGCTCGACTACGGCGTGGTCATCGCCGACCCCGAAACGCTGACCGTGGACGAAGCCGCCACGGCCAAGGCCCGCTCGGCGGCCTGAAGCTTCTGACACAAAAGGATTATCCTCATGCGTAGCAAATATCGTCTGGGCATCGACGCCGGCGGCACTTTCACCGATTTCATCCTCGCGGAGTCGGGTGGCGCGGTGCAGATCTTCAAGGTGCTCTCGACCCCTACCGAACCCACCAAGGCCATCCGCAACGGGCTGGCCCTGATCGCGGAAGAAACCGGTCTGAGCGCCGAAGAGATCGTGTCGAACTCGGATCTCTGCATCAACGGGACCACCGTGGGTCTCAATGCGCTGATCACCCATACCGGGGCCAAGACCGGCCTGATCGCCACCCAGGGTCACGCGGATTCGATTGAAATCCGGCTGGGGCACAAGGAAGACGGGTATCGTTACGACCCCGAGTATCCGCCCGCCACAATGCTGGTGCCGCGCCACCTGCGGAAGGGAATCCGCGAGCGGGTGATCTCGGACGGATCGGTGCGCACACCGATGAACGAAGACGATGTGCGTGATGCCTGCCGCTATTTCCTGGCCGAAGGCGTGGAATCGGTGGCGATCAGTTTCGTCTGGTCGGTGCTGCACCCCGAGCACGAAATGCGTGCCGCCGAAATCGTGCGCGAGATGATGCCGGATGTGCGTCTGACCGTGGGCAGCCAGCTTTATCCGCAGGTGCGGGAATACACCCGCACCTCGACCGCCATCGTGAACGCCTACCTGGCACCGATCCTGCAACGCTATGTCGAAGCGATCGACGCCTATTTCCAGGAACTCGGATCGAAGCACCCGGTCCGCTATTTCCAGTCTAACGGCGGCCTGGCGCTTGGCAGGGTGGTGACCGATCAGTCGGTATACGCAATCAACTCCGGCCCGGCTTCGGCACCGCAGGCGGCGCTGGATGTTGCGAAACCCTGGGGCGATGAGAACATCATCACCTGCGACATGGGCGGCACGTCGTTTGACATCACGCTGACCAAGGACGGCAAGGCCAACGTCAACAAGAACATCGACTTCCTGCGCTACCGCATCGGCATTCCGATGATCCAGGTGGAAACCCTGGGCGCGGGTGGTGGCTCGATCGGGTGGATCGACGAGATGGGTCTGATGCAGATGGGGCCGCAATCCGCCGGTTCCGAACCCGGCCCGGCCTGCTATGGCCAGGGGGGCGACCGGCCGACGACGACCGATGCCAACCTTGTGTTGGGCTATCTGAACGCCGACGGCCTAGTCGGCGGGCGGTTGCCGCTTGATCTTGAAAAGGCGCGCGGGGCCATCAAGGCGCATCTGGCCGATCCGCTGGGGATCAGCGTGGAAACGGCCGCTTACGGCATGTTCACCATCGTCAACAACAACATGGTGAACGCGATCCGGCGGGTATCGGTCGAACGCGGCTATGACCCGCGCGATTTCGTGCTCATGGGGGCGGGCGGCGCAACCGGCGCACATATCACGGCGCTGGCGCGCGAGATGGGCATTTCCAAGGTGCTGATCTCCAAACTCGCCTCGGGGCTTTGCGCCTACGGGCAGATCATTTCGGACGTGAAGTACAACTACATGGCCCCTGCGCCCCTGCGGCTTCAGGGTGCAGAGGCGGCGAAGACGCTGGACGGGCTCTTCAACGGGCTTGAGACGCGCGGACGGGAGGATCTTGCCGGTGACGGGTTCGGCGAAAGCGACATCACGATCCACCGCACGCTCGACATGCGTTACGTCGGTCAGGTGCATGAATGCACGGTGGAAATCGGCCCCTTCGCGGTGACCGAAGCCACCCTGGAAGACATCAAGACCGCGTTCCATGCGCGTCACCGGGAGCTTTACACCTATGACGAGCCGCACAACGCGGTCGAGGTGGTGAACGTCGAAAGCGCCATCACCGGCAAGGTCGACAAGCCCGAGCGGATGCACATCGGCGCAGGAAACGGATCGGACTCGGCCGTAAAATCCCATCGCGAAATGGTGTTCAGCGCCGATGGCGTGGCCCGCAAGACGCCGGTCTACGACGGCTCGGCACTGGGCGCCGGGGATGTGCTGCAAGGCCCTGCGGTGATCGAGGAAGTGACCACCACGATTGTCGTTGAGCCGGGCTGGACGGTGAACCTGCACGAGACCGGCACCTATGTCCTGACGGCAGATGCGCCGGCAACCCGTGCGGCTTCCGCCGAAGAAATGGCCGAGGCGTAAGCGGTGCGGACGGGCGGCAACAACGGTTCCTCCCTGGCGGCGACCGGGGTGACGGTGGCATTCGGCGGGTTCAAAGCCCTCACCGATGTGACGCTTTCCGTAACCCCGGGCGCGGTTCATGGGCTGATCGGCCCGAACGGCGCCGGCAAGACAACGCTGGTCAATGTGCTGACCGGGTTCCAGCCGCCAACCGAGGGGCGCATCCTGCTGGAGGACCGGGATGTTACCGCGCATCCCGCACATGAGCTGCGCCGCGAAGGAGTGGCGCGGACCTTCCAGGCCGGGCGTCTGTTCACCGGCCTCGACGTGCTCGACAACCTTGCGGTGACCGGGGTGGGGCTGGGGCACAGCCGGCACGCCTCGGAGGTCGAGGCGATGCGGGTGCTGAACTGGATGGGCGTGGCCGATCTGGCCGAGAAGCCCGCCGCCGGGCTGCCCTATACCGATGAACGCAGGGTGGGCATCGCACGCTCGCTGATGTTCGGCCCGGCCTTTCTGCTGCTTGACGAGCCTGCCGCGGGCATGTCCGAGGCCGAAGCCGAGGATCTGGCCGCGCTGATCGCACGGGTGGCCGGCGAGTTGGGCACCGGGGTCTTGCTGATCGAACACAATGTCGGGCTGGTCCTGTCGGTGAGTTCACATATCTACGTGCTCGACGCCGGGCAGGTGATCGAGACGGGTGACCGCGACGTGATCACCGCCAGCCAAAAAGTGCGCGATGCGTATTTCGGCGCCGATCAGGAGGCCGCGTGATGTCGAAGCTGGGTGTTTTCGATATCGCCGTCCGCTATGGCAAGGTGCCGGCGGTCAACGATCTGACACTGCATGTGGACGAAGGCGAGCGCGTCTTTGTCTCGGGCCCCAACGGGGCTGGCAAGTCGTCTCTCCTCAAGGCCATCAGCGGCGCGGCGGCAACAAGCCATGGCCGGATTGAACTGGACGGCGATCTGCTAACCGGACGCCCCCCCGAGGCCATCGCCCGGCTGGGAATATCCATGGTGCCCGAGGGGCGCGACATCTTCGGCAGCCTGACCGTCGAGGAAAACCTGCGGGTCGGGACCGGTCTGCGCCGCGATGCAGAGGCGGTGGAAGAGGACATCGCCGAAATCTATGCGAACTTCCCGATCCTGGGCGAACGGCGCGCCGCAGCGGCAGGGGCGCTTTCGGGCGGGCAGCAACAGATGCTGGCCATCGGGCGCGCCCTGATGACCAACCCCAAGCTGATCATGGTGGACGAACCGTCCCTTGGGCTGGCGCCGAAGATCGTGGACCAGGTCTATGACACGCTCTGCACCCTGCAAGAGGACCGCGGTCTGACGCTGTTGATTGTCGAGCAAAGCTCGCTGCGCGCCGCGCGGGTGGGCGGACGCATGGTGCTGATGCGCGGCGGGCGGATCGTGGGCGAAGGCAATGCCGCCGACATGGTCGATCGCGACGCGCTGGCCGCAGCCTATTTCGGCCAATCCCCGGAAAAGACGGAGACCGCGACATGAGCAACCTGGCTCAGCTTTTCTTCGATGCCGCCTCGCTTGGCGGCTTGTACGCCATGGCCGCACTGGGGATCGCGCTGATCTTCGGCGTGATGAAACTGGTGAACTTCGCCCACGGCGAATACATCGCCTTCTGCGTTTTCGCGCTGATCGTGCCATCGACCGATGCGGTGGCGGTGATGTTCCTGGGCAAGGCCCCGGCCCTGATCCTGATCCCGGTGATCCTTGGCCTGGGCGCGGCCATTGCGGTGGCCAGCGAATATGTCGTCTTCCGGCATTTGCGGAAGGCCGATCCGGTGGCGATGATGATCGCCTCGTTTGCGCTGGGGTTCGTGATCCGCAACGCGCTGCTTGCCACCTACGGCGGACGCCCCAAGGCGGTCAGCCTCTGGCCGGGACTGAATACTCCGGTCGATATCGCCGGGGCCAGCGTACCGCTGCTGCAACTGATCGTCATCCTGTCGACGCTGCTGGTGGTGACCGGCTTGGCGCTGTTGCTCAAGAAGTCCCGGATCGGGCTGGAAATGCGCGCCGCGGCAGAGAATTTCACCATGGCGCGGCTTCTGGGCGTGCGGGCCAACCGGGTGATCACCGGTGCCTTTGCCCTGTCCGGCGCACTGGCCGCAGCCGTGGCCCTGATCATGGTGACGCAGACCGGCGTGGCCGATGTGCGGATGGGCGGCCAGATCATGCTGGTGGCCTTCATCGCCACGGTCCTTGGCGGGCTTGGCTCGCTTCCGGGGGCGGTGGCGGCGGGGTTCCTGGTGGGCATCGTTTCGGTGGTGCTGCAGGCCTGGCTGCCGCTTGAAGCGCGGCCCTTCCGCGACGCCTTTCTCTACACGCTGGTGATCGTCTGCCTGCTGGTACGCCCGCAGGGACTGTTCGTTCCCGCATCTGCAAAACCGAGGGTCTGACATGCGATCGCAACACGCAACCAACCGCCTGGCGTCCTATTCCACGCCGCTCATCCTTGCCGTGCTGCTTGTGGGGCTTGTCGTTCTGGTCGCGGTCTTCGGAGACCGATCGCTGGCGCGAACCGCTGCCGAAACGCTGGTTCGGGTGACGCTGGTTGTTTCGCTGTGGATCTTCGTCGGCAACTCCGGCGTGATCAGCTTTGGCCATGCCGGGTATATGGCAATCGGTGCCTATTGTTCGGCCTGGCTGACACTGAAGCCGCAATCCAAGGCGCTGTTTCTTCCCGATCTGCCCGAATGGCTGATGCAGGCACAATGGCACGTCTTGCCGGCGGCCATCGCGGGCGGGCTTTTGGCGGCATTCATCGCACTTCTGTCAGGCGCCGCGATCCTGCGGCTGTCGGGCATTGCCGCCTCGATCGCGACCTTCGCCTTCCTGGCCATCGTCAACACTGTCTATTCCAACTGGGAAGGGGTCACGGGCGCGACAAGTTCTGTCGTCGGACTGCCGCGCTATGTCGATCACTGGGTGGCACTGGGCTGGGCGGTGGCTGCCATCGTCGCGGCCAACGTCTATGCCAACTCTGCCTCGGGTCTGGCGCTTCGCGCCACCCGCGAGGACGAGGTCGCCGCGCGGGCCAGCGGCATCAACATGTATCGCCACCGGCTGCTGTCACTGGTGATCTCGGGCTTTTTCACCGGCGTGTCCGGCGCGCTGCTGGGCCACTCCATCGGCGTGCTCAACCCCGACAGTTTCTACCTTGGCATCACCTTCATATCGCTGGCGATGCTGGTGATCGGCGGCATCGGTAGCCTGTCGGGCGCCGTGGTCGGTGTGTTGCTGCTGTCGGTCCTGATCGAACTGCTGGTGCGGGCCGAGCAGGGCATTTCCATCAACGAAACCCAACTCGCGCTGCCCTCGGGGAGCCAGGAAATCCTGATCGGGATCGCAATGATCGTCGTTCTGATCGTGCGGCCCAACGGCCTGACCGCGGGCAAGGAGTTCAAATTGAAGCCGCAATGGCTTCGTCAATCGCGCCTTGTGGGGGCGAAATCCACCAACTGAGGAGAATCTCTGTGAAACGACTTGCACTTGCATCGGCTGTCGCCGCCCTGGCGCTGCCCGCCATGGCCGACGACATCACCATCGGTTTCGCAATCGCGAAATCCGGCTGGATGGAAGCCTACGACACACCCGCGGCCACCGCCGCCAAGATCCGGATCGACGAGATCAACGCCAACGGCGGGCTGCTCGGGCGGCAGATCCAATGGGTCGAGGCCGATACGAAGACCGACCGACAGCAATCGGCCAAGGCCGGGCTTCAGGTGATCGACGACGGCGCCGACATGATGGTCGTGAGCTGCGACTATGATTTCGGCGCCCCCGCCGCCCTTTCGGCCGAAGCCGAGGGCATGGTGTCATTCTTCCTGTGTGCCGAGGATGTGAAGGCCGGGATCCAGGGCGTCGGCCCGCTGGCCTTCTCTGGCTCGGTGCTGGCTGCGGTGCAAGGCGCCACCATGGCGGAATGGAGCAACGCCAAGCGCGATGCCAAGACCGGCTATGTGCTGCTGGACACCACCATCGAATACAACAAGGGCATCTGCAGCGGCTTTGACTGGATGTTCCCGCAGCTTGACGGGACCGAGATCGTCGGGCGCGACACCTTCAAGAACGACGACGCCTCGATTGCCAGCCAAATCACCCGGATCAAGGCCCTGCCGACCGAACCGGACGTGATCATGCTGTGCTCCTATATCCCCGGCGCGGCCTCGGCAGTGCGCCAAATCCGGGCTGCAGGCATCAATTCGCTGATCCTCAACGGCTCGGCGGTCGATGGCTCCTACTGGCTTGATGCAACGCCGGATCTGTCGGGCTTCGTGGTGCCGGTCCAGGGTTCGATCTATGGCGACGATCCGCGCCCCGCAGTCGAAGACTTCAATCTCGCCTATGAAAAGGCGACAGGCGCGCGGCCTTCAAGCTCCTATGCCTATCCGGGCTACGTCCTGATCGACCTGTGGGCCAAGGCCGTGGAACGGGCCGGTACGCTTGATGGCGCCGAGGTCACGGCAGAGCTTGAGAAGATGCAGAACGAGCCGACGGCCTTCGGACCCCGGTCGTTCAGCAGCGAGCTTCACCACCAGAACACGGCGGAAATGCAGATCATCGAGATCACTGATGGCGCCCCAGCGCAAGTGGACCAGTGGACGATCTCGACACCGGTGCCGCTGGACGTTCTGCTGGGTCGGAACTGAGTTGACACGACGGGTTCGCGCTGTCCCTTGAGGGACGCGCGCACCCTTGCATCCAGAAAACACCCCAGCTCGAAAGACCGAGCCTCGTTGTCGGTCGGCCCTCAGGGCCGGCCGGCAACGTTCATCCAGGTGGTCTTCAGTTCCACGTACTTGTCGAGCGCATGCAGCGACTTGTCCCGCCCGATGCCGGATTCCTTGAAGCCGCCGAACGGTGTGGTCAGGTCATCGCAGTCGTAGCAGTTGACATAGACCAGACCGGCGCGAATGCCCTTCGACACCTTGTGCGCCGTCGACAGATCGTCGGTCCAGACCGCCGAGGCCAGCCCGTAGCAACTGTCGTTCGCGACCTTGATGGCTTCGTCAACGCCGTCGACGGGGATCACCGTCAACATGGGGCCGAAGATTTCCTCCTGCGCGATCCGCATGGCATTGGACGCGTTGTCGAAGATCGTCGGCTGGATATAGCACCCACCGGTTTCCTGGCGCACGCGCGCGCCACCCGTCGCCAGATCGGCACCATCCTGTGCCGCGTAGTCGACAAACTGCAGGACACGTTCGGTGTGACGTGCGTCCACCATCGCCCCCATGTTGGTAGACGGGTCAAGCGGGTCGCCCGGCTGATAGCTCTTGGCGATCTCGACAAGGGTTTCGACGACCTGCTCGTGGATCGCGCGTTCGACAATCAGCCGGCTGGGGCAGGTACACATCTCGCCCTGATTGAAGAAGGCCGAATGCGCCGAGGTCGTGGCCGCATGCACCGTGTCGCGATAGCTCGACAGGATGATGTTCGGGCTTTTCCCGCCAAGTTCCAGGCCAAGCCGTTTAAGGTTGGACTGGGCCGAGTATTCCATGAAGAACTTGCCGACCGGCGTCGAGCCGGTGAAGAACAGGCCGTCCACATCCATGTGCAGACCCAGCGCGCGGCCCACCGCCGGCCCGTCGCCGGTCACGACGTTGAACACACCGGGCGGGATGCCGGCTTCCAGCGCCAGTTCCGCCAGCCGGATGGCCGACAGCGACGACTGTTCGGCCGGTTTCAGGATCACCGAGTTCCCGGTCGCCAGCGCGGGCGCGACTTTCCACGCGGCCATGACCATCGGGAAGTTCCACGGTACAACCGCAGCCACGACGCCCAGCGGTTCCTTGGTCACCATGGCGACAGTGCCCGGTGCGGTTGGGGCGATCTCATCATAGATCTTGTCGATCGCCTCTCCGTACCAGTCGAAGCAATTGGCGACGGCGCGGGTATCGATCGTGGTGCTGTCGGCGATCGGCTTGCCCATGTCGATGGTTTCCAGAAGCGCCAGTTCATCGCGGTGCGCCCGCAGCAGGTCGGCAAACCGGCGCAGCGTCAGCTTGCGCTCGGCCGGCGGACGCGCGGACCAGCGGCCATCTTCGAAAGCCCGTCGGGCGGCTGACACCGCCTTGTCGACATCCTCGACATCGCCGCACGCCACGTCCGCGAGGTGCCGGCCATCGATCGGGCTGATCGAAGCGAAGGTCTTGCCCGAAGCGGCATCCACCAGTTGGCCGTCGATCAGCATTTGCCCGCGGATGCTGAGGGCTGCGGCTTTCTCGTGCCAGTCGATCTTTGACAGGTCAGACACGGGCGACTCCTTTCAAGCTTTATGATATCTCGTATATTCTAATGATATCACAAAAAGTCAAGCATCTGTACGCTGCCCCGTCGTATCGCCGCGATATACCGTGCAACCGCAGCATAATCACCCGACGATCGACCGCACCGCTGGATCAGGCCGCGTGGCCATCCGGGTGGGATTGAGTCAGTTGCTGGCGCCCGCTGCGGCTCATGCCTTCACGGATGTCGCTTTCGGTGGCGATCACAAGTGCCGCCACATCGCGCGCCCGAAGAGCGTCCAGGATCTCCTTGTGGCGGTCCACCTTGTAGTAGTCCTTGACGTTCTCGATGACCTGCCGCTGAAACGGTCCCATCTGCAACCACACACTTTCGATGACCGGCATCGACACCTGGTGCGGGTTGGTCATGTAGAGCGCCCTGTGGAAGTCCTGGTTCAGGATCGTCAGCCGGTCGAGGTCGTTTCGGGTCAGGGCGGCATCCATCTCCAGGTCGATGGATTCCATATTTTCTATAATAATGTTAGATACATAGGGAAGGGATCGCTCTGCCGCGTGGACTTCCAGCGCAACCCGCAGGGCCAGCAATTCCTCGAAGCGTCCTAGCGTCATCTCCGGCACCGTCATCCGTCGATTCTGCAGCACTTCGATGGCGTGTTCCGAACTCAGCCGACGCACCGCCTCGCGGATCGGCGTCGGGCTGAGCCCCATCGCTTCGGCCAGGCCGCGCATGGTCAGATTGGTTCCCGGAGGAAACGCGCCGACCATGATCGCATACCGCAGGCGTTCATAGACATGTTCCTGGATGGTGAGATCGTCCCGCATGGGAATTTCGGGGACGTCCAGTTGTCGGTGCTTGGTCATGACCCTATCCACTTAGAAATTCCATATTGTGATAGTATTTGAAAAAAAAGTTGACACAAGGCCTAAAAGAAATCTAAAAGATATAAATGATATCACAAATTACCCGCCCCATCGCCGAGGACCGAAGATGCCAAACCAAGACATGACCCAATGGCTGGCAGAACGCCCCGAGATCGAGTCGATCTTTGCCTGCGTCTGCGATCTGAACGGCACCCTGCGCGGCAAACGGGTTCCGGTGGATCAGGCCGACAAGGTCATCGACGGCAGCATCCGGATGCCGCTGTCGGTCACCGGCGTGGATATCTGGGGCGAGGATATCGAGGGCAGCGAACTGGTCTTCGAAACCGGCGACAGCGATGGCCTGTGCGACTTCACCGGGCGTGACCTTCTGCCGATCACATGGACCGACCGCCCGACCGCAATGGCGATGCTGTGGATGCGGCAAGAGGACGGCACGCCGTTTGCGGGCGATCCCCGCCGCGCGTTGGGGAACGTGGTCGACCGCTACAAGGCCCTGGGGCTGACGCCCGTGGTGGCCACCGAACTGGAATTCTATCTCTGTGATCCCACAAGCGACCGCCCCGAAGCGCCGCTGTCGCCGGTCACCGGCAAACGGCTGGATTCCGATGGCGTCCTGTCCATCGACGAGTTGCAGCATTTCGACGGCTTTCTGAACGATGTCTATGACGCCTGCGCGGCCCAGGGCATTCCCGCCGATGCGGCGATCTCGGAAAACGGCGCCGGGCAGTTCGAGATCAACCTCATGCATGTCGCCGACCCGCTGCGCGCGGCGGATGATGCGATCCTGTTCAAGCGGCTGGTGCGCGGCGTCGCCCGCAAGCACGGCTTTGCGGCGACCTTCATGGCCAAACCCTATGGCAACCGGGCCGGCAGCGGCATGCATGTGCATTTCTCGCTGGTAAACGAGGCCGGCGAGAACGTCTTTGACAACGGCGGCGAAGAGGGCACCGACGTGATGCTGAATGCCGTTGCCGGTCTGCTGGCGACGATGCAGGAAAACAGCCTGACCTTCGCACCGCACGAGAATTCGTTTCGTCGCCTGATGCCGGGGGCGCATGCGCCGACCAGCGTCGCTTGGGGCTATGAGAACCGCACCGCGGCGATCCGTATTCCCGGCGGCAACCACAAGGCGCGCCGGATCGAACACCGGGTCGCGGGCGCGGACGCCAACCCCTATCTCATGCTGACCAGCGTTCTTGGCGGCGCGCTTGTCGGTATCGAACAGAAGATGGTCCCCGCCGACCCGATCGTCGGCGATGTCTACCAGCGCGATCTGCCGTATCTGCCGCTGGACTGGGCCAGTGCGATTGATGCCTTCAAGCGCGGGCAGCACGTGCCCCAGGTCTTTTCCAAGCGGCTTCAGAAGATGCTGGTGGAATGCAAGGCGCAGGAACTCCAGCGGTTCGCGCGCCATGTAACCGACTTTGAAATTCACTCTTATCTGGAGGTCGTGTGATGAACGCGATGGCGCACCCCTATGCCGGCGACGGCAGCCATACCACAAGCTACTACGCGGCGTCGGCCAATGCCTCGCCCGACCGCCCGGAACTGTCCGGCAGCAACGAGATCGACGTCTGCATCATCGGCGCGGGCTACAGCGGGCTGTCGACCGGCCTTCACCTTGTTGAAAAAGGCTACAAGGTCGCGATCATCGAAGGCGCCCGCGTCGGCTGGGGCGCGTCGGGGCGCAATGGCGGCCAGATCGTCAACGGGCTGAACGCCAGCCTGCAAACGATCAAGAAACGCTATGGTCAGGACACCGCCACCTTTGTCGCCGGTCTGGTGCAGGAAGGCGGCGAGATTATCCGCGAGCGGGTCAAGACCTATGACATCCAATGCGATCTGAAAGATGGCAACATCTTCACCGGCCTGACCAAGGCGCATATGCGCGAGCTGGAAGACCGGATGAACCTCTGGGCCAGCTACGGCATCAAGAACCAGGAGATGCTGGACAAGGATCAACTGCGCAAGCACATCGATTCCGACCTTTATGCCGGCGGACTGATCGACCATTCCGGGGGTCACATGCACCCGCTGAACCTGGCCCTGGGCGAAGCGGCGGCCTTTGAAAAGCTGGGCGGCACGATCTACGAGATGTCCCCGGTCACCGATGTCGATACCGAGGCCGCCCGGCCTGTGGTGACAACCGCCAAGGGCACGATGACCTGCAAGACGCTGGTGCTGTGTGGCAATGCCTATCTCGGCCATGTGGTCCCGACGCTGACATCGCGTGTGATGCCGGTGTCAACGCAGGTAATGGCGACCGAACCGCTGGGCGAGGACCGCGCCAATGCGCTGATCCCGACCGACGTCTGTGTCGAGGATATCCGCTATATCCTGGATTACTATCGCCTGTCCGGCGACAAGCGGCTGCTTTTCGGCGGCGGCACGGTCTACGGCGGCAGCGACCCGCGCGATATCGAAGCCAAACTGCGTGGCAACATGGACAAGGTGTTCCCGCAACTGAAGGGTGTGAAGATCGACTATGCCTGGAGCGGCAACTTCGCGCTGTCCTTCAGCCGCGTGCCGCAGATGGGCCGGATCGGTGCCAACACCTATTTCGCACATGGCTATTCCGGCCACGGTGTCACCGGATCGCACACGTTCGGGCGCATCCTGTCCGAAGCCATCGACGGCGACCTGACCCGTTTCGACGTCTTCGAGAACGTGCCATGGTATCCTTTCCCCGGCGGGCGCATGTTCCGCGTTCCCTATTCGATGGTCGGATCGTGGTGGTACGCGGCGCGCGACAAGTTGGGACTTTAAGACACCGAAATCTTCAGAATTCCAGGGAGGAAACCTATGAAGAACCTTGCAATCACGTGCTCTGCACTTGCCCTGACCGCCGGCGCGGCCTTGGCGGAAGGCGAGCTTAACGTCTATCACTGGTCGGACTATGTCGCCGAAGACACCATCGCGAACTTCGAAGCCGCAACCGGCATCAAGGTGAACTACGATGTCTATGACAGCAACGAGGTTCTGGAAGCCAAGATGCTGACCGGCTCCAGCGGCTATGACGTCGTGGTGCCGTCGGTCGAATTCTTGGCGCGTCAGGCGCAGGCCGGTGTCTATGCGGAAATCGACAAGGCGGCGCTCAGCAACTACGGCAACCTCGATCCGAAGATCCTGGAGATCATCGCCGTCAACGATCCGGACAACACCTATGGCGTGCCGTACATGATGTACACCGTGGGTCTGGGCTACAACATCGACGAAGTGTCGTCGCGCATCGACGCCGACAAGATCGGCAGCTGGGACATGGTCTTCGACCCGGAGACCGCCGCCAAGCTGGCTGATTGCGGGATTGCGGTTCTGGACAGCCCGTCCGAGATCATGGCGCCCGCGTTGCACTATCTCGGCCTTGACCCGAATTCCGAAGACAGCGGCGATCTGAAACAGGCCACCGAACTGTTGCTGTCGGTGCGCCCGCACATCCGCTATTTCCATTCGTCGCAGTATATCAACGACCTGGCCAATGGCGATATCTGCGTTACGGTCGGCTATTCCGGCGATGTGCTGCAAGCCCGCGACCGCGCCAGCGAAGCCGGTCAGGGGATCAACCTGACCTACGCGATTCCCGCCGAGGGCGGTCAGGTCGGGTTCGACATGATGGCGATCCCGGACGATGCCCCCAACCCCGAGAATGCGCTGAAGTTCATCAACTTCATCCTCGAGCCGAAGATCGTGGCGGACATCACCAACTACGTCTACTACGCCAACCCCAACACGGCAGCGACCGAGTTCGTGATCGACGACGTGAAGAACGATCCCGGCATCTATCCTCCGGATGCCATCCGGGCCAAGCTGTTCTCGGTCAAGCCGCATTCGTCGCGCTATGACCGGTCGCTGACCCGCGCCTGGACGACGATCAAGACCGGCAAGTGATGCCATCTGCCGGAGCTTGCCATACCGGGCTCCGGCACCTCATTTCAGAATTCCAAGGGGGCTGCCATGTCTGAAGGCCGACCGACCACCGACGTGAAGCCTTGGGCCGATCCCAACGCGACGCCATTCCTGCAGATCAAGAATGTCACCAAGAAGTTCGGCGCCTTCACGGCCGTCGACAACGTCTCGCTCGATATCTACAAGGGCGAGATCTTCTGCCTTCTGGGCGGGTCCGGCTGCGGCAAGTCCACGCTTCTGCGGATGCTGTCGGGGTTTGAAACCCCCACATCCGGCCAGATCATTGTCGACGGCCAGGATCAGGCCGGCATCCCGCCGTATGCCCGCCCCACCAACATGATGTTCCAGTCCTACGCGCTGTTCCCGCACATGACGGTGGAAAAGAACATCGCCTATGGACTGAAACGCGACGGCCTGCCGAAAAACGAGATCGCCACGCGCGTGACAGACATGCTGTCCCTGGTGCAAATGGACCAGTTCGCGGCCCGCAAGCCGCACCAACTGTCCGGTGGTCAGCGTCAGCGGGTGGCACTGGCCCGGTCGCTGGTCAAGAAACCCAAGCTGCTGATGCTGGACGAACCTCTGGGCGCGCTGGACAAGAAGCTGCGCGAGGAAACCCAGTTCGAATTGATCAAGATCCAGGAAAGCCTTGGCGTCACCTTCGTCGTGGTCACCCACGATCAGGAAGAGGCGATGACGCTTTCAAGCCGCATCGGCGTCATGACCGCAGGCCAGATCGTTCAGACCGGCACCCCGCACGAGATCTACGAATACCCGCAATCGCGTTTCGTGGCCGATTTCATCGGGTCGGTGAACATCTTCGACGGACGGGTGATCGAGGACGGCAAGGACCACGTGGTCATTTCGTCAAAGGAGCTGGGTGCCGACATCTTTGTGCCGCATGGCATCAGCGGTGTTGAAGGTCAGAAACTTGCCGTTGCCGTGCGCCCCGAGAAGGTACGGATCAGCAAATCCAACCTCAGCGACCTGCGCAACAAGGTGACCGGCACCATCGACGAGATTGCCTACATGGGCAACTCATCGGTGTTTCAGGTGCGCCTGGACAGCGGCAAACGGGTCCGCGTGACCCAATCGAACCTGACCCGCGACAACGACGACCTGACCTGGGATGACAGGGTCTTCGTCGGCTGGGCCGACGATGCCGGCGTCGTGGTGGCGTCATGAGCGCGGCCCCCGATACCGGCCCCAGCAGCCGGTTGCCCGGCGGCCCGATGATCGGCCGCGTGCTGGAACGGCTGGGCCTGGGCGGACGTGGGCTGGTCATCGCGATCCCGACGCTCTGGCTGCTGCTGTTCTTCCTCATCCCGTTCCTAGTGGTCGCCAAGATTTCCCTGTCGGAAGCCGCCATCGCCAGACCGCCGTACCTGCCGGTCTGGGAATGGGTGGACGGCGTTCTTTCGGTCAACCTGAACTTCGGCAACTACCTGTTCCTGCTGGAAGACCCGCTTTACCTGTCGGCCTATATCGAATCGATCAAGATCGCCGGGATCTCGACCTTCATCGCGCTGCTGATCGGCTATCCCATGGCCTATCTGATCGCGCGTTCGCCGGAAAACCAGCGCAACCTGCTGCTGATGCTGGTGGTGCTGCCATTCTGGACCTCGTTCCTGTTGCGGGTCTACGCTTGGATCGGGTTTCTCAAGGCCAACGGCATCATCAACAATTTCCTGATGTGGACCGGCATCATCGACGAGCCGCTGATCATGCTGCAGACCGATTTCGCGGTCTATATCGGCATCGTCTACAGCTACCTGCCGTTCATGATCCTGCCGCTTTACGCCAACCTGGTGAAGTTGGACCAATCCTATCTGGAAGCCTCGGCAGACCTTGGCGCGCGGCCTGCCACCACGTTCCTGACGGTGACGCTGCCGCTGTCCGCCAGCGGGATCATTGCCGGCTGCATGCTGGTCTTCATTCCCGCCGTCGGCGAATTCGTGATCCCGGCGCTTCTGGGCGGACCCGACACGCTGATGATCGGCCGGGTGCTCTGGGACGAATTCTTCTCCAACCGGGATTGGCCGATTGCCTCGGCGGTGGCCATTGTCATGCTTTTCGTGCTGGTGATCCCGATCATGTTGCTGCGCAAGGCGCAATCCGCAGATGAAGGAGCGAGCTGATGCAGCGCAGGTCCAAATTCCTCAAGATCACCGGCGTCCTCGGCTTTGTCTTCCTTTACGCGCCGATCCTGTCGCTGGTGATCTTCAGCTTCAACGAAAGCAAGCTGGTGACGGTCTGGGGCGGGTTCTCGACCAAGTGGTACGGCGAACTCCTCCGCGATCCGCAGATCCTTGAAGCCGCGTGGGTCAGTGCCAAGATTGCATTCGTCTCGGCGTCGCTGGCGGTGACCATCGGAACCGTTGCATCCTTCGTGCTGATCCGGTTCGCGAAGTTCCGCACCAAGTCGCTGCTCAGCATGATGATCACCGCACCGCTGGTCATGCCCGAGGTGATCATCGGCCTGTCGCTGCTGCTGCTGTTCGTTGCCATGCAGGGGCTGATCGGCTGGCCGGGCAACCGTGGCATCATGACGATCATCATCGCCCATTCCACCTTCGGGGCGGCCTATGCGGCCGTTGTCATCCAGTCGCGGCTGGTGGACATGGACATGTCCATCGAAGAGGCGGCGCAGGATCTGGGCGCCAAACCGGTGCGGGTCTTCTTCGACGTTACCCTGCCGGTGATCGCCCCGGCGCTGGTCTCGGCCTGGCTGCTGGCCTTCACGCTCAGCCTGGACGACCTGGTGGTTGCAAGCTTCGTCTCCGGCCCCGGTGCCTCGACCTTGCCGATGGTCATATTCTCCAAGGTGCGGCTTGGGGTCAGCCCCGATGTCAACGCGCTGGCCACGGTCATTATCGGGCTTGTGTCGCTGGGGATCATCGTGTCGGCCTTGCAGATGAGCCGAAGCAAGCGACGTCTCTGACCCGCGCTGCGGGTCAGACACTCATCACATCACGACTGCCTGCATTGGCAGAGATCAAGGACGCAGGGATGAAGATTGGGATTTTGCAGACCGGTCGGACGCCGGAAGAACTTCGCGCCAGGCACGGCGACTACGACGACCTGTTCAAGCGGTTGCTGGATGGTCGCGGGTTCGAGTTCGTGACCTATCCGGTGCTGGACGGCGTCTTTCCGGATGCGGTGACAGATGCTGACGGCTGGCTGATCACCGGGTCGAAATTCGGCGCCTACGAGGGCCATGACTGGATCCCGCCGCTGGAGGATTTCCTGCGCCGGGCATTTGCCGCCGGAGTGCCGATTGTCGGCGTGTGCTTCGGGCATCAGATCCTGGCGCAAGCCCTGGGCGGCAAGGTCGAGAAGTTCGCGGGCGGCTGGTCCGTCGGTCCGACCGAGTATGCCGGTGCAGCGGGCACGACGGATTGCGTCATGGCGTGGCATCAGGATCAGGTGACGGAACTGCCCGAGGGGGCAGAGGTCATCGGATCCTCGGATTTTTGTGCCAACGCGATGCTGGCCTATGGGAACAAGGCGCTGACCGTTCAGCCGCATCCGGAATTCACGGCAGAGTTTCTGACCGATCTGATGGCGGCCCGCCGGTCGGTGTTGCCAGAGCATATTGCCGAGGCGGCGATGGCCCGTGTCAACGCTCCGCTGACCTCTGGCGATCTTGCTGACAAGTTCGAGGCGTTCTTCAAGCTTGACCGGTAAACCAGTTCCCGAAAACGACAAAGGGCGCGCCAGTGGCGCGCCCTTTGCGTTTCAGGACATTCCTCAGAACAGGACGCTTGGAAGCCAAAGCGCGATCTGCGGAAACATGAAGACCAGCGCCAGGCCCAGGATCTGCAATCCGACAAAGGGTATGGCCGCCCAGTAGATGTCGATGATCGTCACATCCTTTGGCGCCACCGACCTCATGTAGAAGAGGTTGTAGCCGAACGGCGGCGTCAGATAGGCCGACTGCATGCTCAGGATGAAGAGCACCGCGAACCATGTGGTGTCAAAACCCAGATCGCGGACGATCGGCACGAACAGCGGCACGGTGATGAACACGATGGCGAAATCATCCAGGAACATGCCCAGGACGAAGTAGGCCAGCAGCATCGACAGGATGACCAGGTTCGGCGACAGCGCGTAATCCTCGATCAACTCTCCGACGACCATGCCCGCACCGACACCGACGTAGATCTTGGAAAAGAACACGGCGGCAATGGTGATCCACATCAGCATGCCCATCAGCTTGGTCGTGGACAGCATGACATAGCGCAGGGTGTCCCAGCTTAACCGGCCCTGGATCGCGGCAATCACCAGCGACCCGAAGGCACCGATGGCAGAGGCTTCGGAGGGCGAAGTGATACCGCCGATGATGCACCCCAGAACCGTGAAGATCAGAAGCCCCGGCGCGATCAGGAAGCGCAGGGATTTGAACTTCTCCATCGCCGTGAACTGTTCTTCGGCCGGGGGGCCGAGCGACGGATTGATGCGGCAGCGGATCAGGATGTAGGCGATGTAGATCCCCGCCAGCATCAGTCCCGGCATCAGCCCGGCAGCGAACAGCTTGCCGACGGAATCGCGGCTGAGAAAGGCGTAGATGATCATCAGGACGCTGGGCGGGATCAGAAAGCCAAGCGCGCCGCCGGCCATGATCGTGCCGGTGACCAGACGTTTGTCATAGCCGCGATTGAGCATCGCAGGCAGGGCGATGATGCCCAGGCTGACCGTCGCCGCGCCCGAGACCCCGGCCATCGCGGCGATCAGGGCACAGATGATGACCGTCCCGATGCCAAGCCCGCCGGGCAACCGGCCCATCAGCTTGTGGATCATCTCGAACAGATCGTCGGTGATGCCTGACCGTTGCAGGACCAGCCCCATGAAGATGAACAGCGGCAGCGCCACCAGCAGGAAGTTGTCCATGGCGCTGAAGGTCGACGAGATCAGAAGATCAAGCCCCCCGTCGCCAAAGATCGCCATGGCGCTTCCGATGCCGCAGATGGTCAGCGCCCAGGCCAGCGGCGCGCCAAGCGCCATCAACCCCAGCATGGATGCGAACATGATGCCCGTAATGGCGAGCGGATCCAGATTTTCCATTTACAGGTCCTTAAGAGCAGCCGCGGGATGCACGCGCATGATCAGCGGTCATTGGGCTTGGAGGTGTCCACGGCCTCGGTGACATCGGCATCCAGAATGGTGGGCAGAAGTTCCGGATCAATGTCGCTTTCGAACTCGCGTTCGCGCGGATCGTCATACTCGATGCCGAGCGCGGTCAAAACGGCCCGCAGCAATTCGGCCATGTTCTGCAGCAAGACCAGTCCGACAGCGATCGGGATCACCGTCTTGATCGGATACAGCGGCGGTTGCCACATGCTCTTGTTGGAGTATTCGCGAACAGCCCAGCTTTCGGCGGCAAAGCCAATGGCCAGCTTCAGGAACATCACCAGAACGACGGCACCGGTCGAAAAGATCACGACATCGCAGATCGCCTGGCCCCGCTTGGGCAATGCCCCCCAGATCACCTCGCTGCGGACATGGCCACGGTGGCGCAGGGTATAGGCGCCGGCCAGCATGCAGAAACCGCCATACAGCATGGTGCTGGTTTCATGCGCCCAGAGGGTCGGGGAATCGAGAAAGTACCGAAACACGATCTCGATGACGAGAACCCCGATCATCCCCAGCGTAAGCCAGGAAATGGCCCGCCCGACGAATTCGGACAGGCCATCCTGGGCGACAAGATATCTTGTCACCCAGGCCATCAGAGACGCCCTTGCGCCTTGGCGTTCGCAACCAGAAGGTCGATCAGCTCGGCGTTGCGCGCGGACCGTTCGGCTTCTTCCTGCCAGACCGCCTGTGCTGCAACCGTCAGCTGCTTGGAATCCTCATCCGGAAGGACCGCGAATTCGAAGACGTCGCCCTTGTCGACCACGGACTGGTTGCCCTCGGCCAGCCAGTCGGTGATGTCTGCGGCGAACTGGGCAATCGCTTCTTCCATGATCGCCTTGTGCTCGTCCGACAGGCCGTCCCACTTTTCCTTGTTGGCAAGGAAGGTTTCGGTCCAGCCCGGCATCAGCATGTTGAGACGGGTATAGTGTTTCGCGGTCTCGTTCAGCTTGAGCTGCTCGTATTCGATGGGGCCGCCGTAGATGGCACCGTCGATCACGCCGGTCGACATGCCGATGTAAAGCTCGCCCGCGGGCAGGTAGACGGTCGGGATCTCGAAGTACTCAAGAACCTTCGCAACATTCGACGTGGCGCGGATCTTGCGCGTCTTCAGATCGTCGAGCGAGGTGACCGGCTCCTTGGTCAGCAGATCGTAGTCGTGGCCATAGCCCTTGCCCAGATAGACGACGCCGGCCTCGTCATAGGCCGCGGTCAGCAGGGCATCCACCGGCTCGCTGTCAAAGAACGCGCGGGCTTCGTCGAGGCTCGTCCAGCCACCGGGCAGACCGGCTTCGATGTTGCCGATGTCCACCTGGCCGGACCAATAGCCGCCGTGACCATGGGCGATGTCGATCGATCCCTTCTTGGCGGCTTCCAGCAACTGGTCGCTGGCGACAAGCTCGCCGCCGTGGAATGTCTGAATTCGCAGGTCGCCCCCGGAATTTTCTTTGACGGTGTCGCGGAACTTCTTCAGGATCGGATCGATCTCGGTGCCATAGAACGTATGAAACCTCAGCCGTGTCGTATCAGCCGACGCAACCGTCGCCATCGATGTCAGCGCCAGTGCACCGGTCATGGCGGCCATCGCAAGTCGGCGTGTGAAAGGGATGCTTGTCATACCATTGTTCCTTTAGGTTTACTTTGCCTTCGCAAGACCCTTGTTGCAACGCCAACAGGTCTCATTCTCCAACCCTGGCCTCGACGGCCTCCAAGGCTTGAAAACCTCCTTACATCATGGACTATACTGTGAGCAATAATAATGTTAATAACCGGCTGTGATCATGCCGATAATTTCGCATAAGAAGGGTTTGCAGGACTTGTGGCAGAAGTCACTTGCCCTGTTCGCGGCAACCAAAAGGCGACTCCTGGGTGGGACTCGTCCAAACCAAGCGGCAACCGGGGAAGCGTCACGAACCCCGAGCAACAACCAAGAACACAACATCGGGAGAGCGCCCAAGATGGCCGACCAAAGCGAGAAACTAACCGGGCTTACCGAAATTTACCGCTATCTGAGGCGGAACAAGACGCCGATCTACGTCGTCATGCCAACGCCGTTCAACCTTATGGGTCTGGATCAATGGGTCGGTGGGCTGGAGTTCGTCAACTTCTTCGACGTCTTCGACGGCCAGCATCCCCGGGTGTTCGTCCCGAACGTGGCGGACGCCCCGGTATTCCAGTCGATGGAAGACGTGGCCAACTATCTGGTCGATCACCCGGAGTTTCGTGCGCGGGTGAAGGAACGCCCGCCCGGTCTGGCGGCATTCGTGATGTTCGACGAGAAGACCGAAGAACTGTGCAAGGATGTCGGCCTGAAAATCGCGCTGCCCTCAAACGAGTTGCGGCACCGGCTGGACAGCAAGATCGAAACCACCCGCATCGGCAACGAAGCCGGGGTTGAAAGCGCGCCCAACGTCATGGGGCGGGCCGACAGCTATGAGGAACTGAGCAAGCTGGCCGAAGGGGCAAAGCTGGGCTCGGATCTCGTGGTGCAGACCCCCTATGGCGACAGCGGGCGGACGACCTTCTTCATCAAGTCCGAGGCGGAGTGGGACAAGTTCTCCAGCAAGATCATCGGCGAAGAGCTGAAGGTGATGAAACGCATCAACCACCTGCCCGGCACCATCGAGGCCTGCGCCACACGGCACGGCACGCTGGTCGGGCCAGTGATGACCGACATCACCGGTTTCGAGGAAATCACCCCCTACAAGGGCGGCTGGTGCGGCAACGACATCTCGCCCGCGATCCTGCCGGACGGCGTGCCGGACAAGGTGCGCGAAATGGCGCGCAAGTTGGGCGATCAGCTTTATCAGGAAGGCTACAAGGGCGTTTTCTGCACCGACTTCCTGCTCGATACCGACACCAACGAAGTTTACCTGGGTGAAATCAACCCGCGGATTTCAGGAGCCTCCCCGCCGACCAACCTGATCACCTCGACTTATGGCGGTTGTCCGATGTTCCTGTTCCACCTGCTGGAATTCATGGATGTCGACTATGAGATCGACATTGAAGAAGTGCAGAGCCGCTGGAACGACTACGATTTCTGGACCCAGCTGATCCTGAAACAGACCGAGGACAAGGTGGAGTTGATCACCCAGGCGCCCCGTTCGGGCATCTGGAGCATGGATGAAAACGGCGAGATCGAATTCGTGCGGGCCGGCCACAACATCAATGCGTTGGGCGACGAACACGAAGCCTTCTACCTGCGGGTCTATGGCGAGGGCGAGTACTGCTATCACGGTGCCGACCTTGGCTGCATCCTGGCGCGCGGGCGGATGCAATCGGACGATCGCGAACTTCTGGATCGGGCCAAGAACTGGAACAAGGCGATCAAGGCCCAGTTCAAGAGCGTTCCGCTGACCGCCGAGACCGAAGTGACCATGCCGGCCGACATGACCGCCGGCAAATGGTTCTGATCTGACATCTCTCAGGAGGCGTTTTCAGCGCCTCCTGACCCCTCGACTGTGCCGTATTCAGCACAACATGGGACTATTCAGCGTCGCCGTTTGGCTCCCCGACCAGGTCGATATCGTTCCGGACCCAGAAAAACGCAAACCCCTTGCCGCGCAGCCAGATCTCAAGCCGGTCCAGGCTGCCCCATTCAAGCGGCATGCCACGCGCACTTTCCAGCGACATCCAAAGCCCGTCGACCAGGAAAAACACTGTCCAAGTATAGGGGTTACGGTCCTGATCCCCAAAGCCGCCGCCCTGCTTGGTCCGGCGCACCCGAACTACGGTCGGATACTGTGTAATTCTCTGGGAATCGATCAAGCCTGGAATATCGCTTTGACGAATGACACCAGTGGGCGTAGGCGACTTCAACATGGGCGGATCTTGACAAAATGCAGGTGAAAGTCAATATTCACACCATGCGCCATGGTGCTCTCCTCCCCTGACGGGAATGGGAATGTCTTGCACGTCGCAGGCACTGCACTCAAGGAAGAGCACGCGGACCCATCATGCAACTCAGATTTCGAAGCCTTGTCGAAGACCGTCCCGGTCCGGCGCTGCGCCAGGTTTTCAACCATGGTTGGCCGGGTTGGTCCAAGTGGCTGCGCAAGCGGCGCGGCACCCATACGACTGATCTGCGGGATGCCCGCCTGTCGCTGCGCCGCCACATGCCGGAGTTCGAACGCCTGTGGGACACCTGGGTCGATGTCTGTGACGGCGATGACGAGGCGGCCCGGTTCCTGAGCTTCTGGTCGCCGCCGCGTTACCTGGTGAACTGCTCTCAGGCCGTGCTTGTCGACGACGACGGGCCACTGCTGATCCGCAACTACGACCTTGATCCCCAGTTGAATGAATCGACCCTGCTGTCGACCAACTGGCGCGGGCGTCGGGTGGCCGGGATGGTCGACGGAATTTCCGGTCTGGCGGACGGGATGAACGATGCCGGGCTTGCCGCGTCGCTGACCTTCGGCGGCCGGACGGTCAGGGCCGCGGGTTTTGGCATCCCCATCATCATCCGCTACATCCTTGAGATGTGTGTCGACGTGCAACAGGCGGTCGAGGCCTTGCGCGCCGTGCCGTCGCATATGTCCTACAATGTCACGGTGGCGGACGCGCGGGGCAATTTCGCGACGGTCTATCTGGCACCGGACCGCCCGGCGATCGTGACCGCCACCCCCTACACGACAAACCACCAGTTGGGCGTCGAGTGGCCCCAGCATGGCAGGTTTTCCAACACCAAGGGCCGGTCGGATCATCTTGAAAGACTGCTGGACGACCGCAAGCTGACCGCCGACCGGCTGTTGCAGGAATTTCTCAGCCGGCCACTGGCCAGCACCCGCTATGACCGCGGTTTTGGAACCGTCTATACCGCCGCCTATCGCCCCGCCCAGCAGCGGCTTTCGCTGCACTGGATGGATGGCTCGGGCGAACACCACGGCCTTGGTGCCGTGACCCCCGGCGAGCGGGTTGTGGCATTCACGGCAGATGGCTCAAGAACCGTTTCCGTCACGGCCGACGCGACACAAGCAGGGTCCGGTGAACCCGCCCGGCGGCTGGGCTTCGGCTTGCCCCAGCTGCACCAGAACAAGCCAGCCTGATCCCAAAAGCCGATCAGCAGATTGATCCAGTCAAACAGGAGACCTCATGTCCCGTTTTTCGATTGCCGGCATCCAGATGTCGATAACCATGCACAACAACATTGCCGAAATGCGCAAGCGCATGGAGGTTCTGTTCCACCTTTATCCCTGGGTTCAGATGGTCGTGTTCAGCGAACTTGCGCCGCACGGCCCGTCAAAGCCCGCAGCCCAGCCCATGGGCGGATCCATCGAAACCGAGATGGCCGAGCTTGCCCGCAAGTTCGATTGCTGGCTGGTGCCCGGCAGCTATTTCGAAAAGAACGGCGACCAGATCTTCAACACCACCCCGGTGTTCAACCCGGCAGGGGAAGTGGTCACCCGGTATCGCAAGATGTTCCCGTTCACGCCCTATGAACAGGACGTCACACCCGGCACCGAGTTCTGCGTCTTCGACGTGCCCGGCGCGGGCCGGTTCGGTGTGTCGATCTGCTATGACCTCTGGTTCCCCGAGGTGACCCGGACGCTGACTGCGATGGGTGCCGAAGTTATCATCAACCCGGTGCTGGCCAGCTTTGTCGACCGTCCGGCCGACCTTGCCATCGCGCAAGGCTCCGCCGCGATGTTCCAAAGCTATATCTTCCACATCAACGGGCTTGTGGCGGGAGGCAACGGTTATTCGATGGTGATCGATCCCGCCGGACAGATCCTGCACCGCGGCAACGTGATGGAAGAGATGATCCCCATCGAGGTTGATTTCGAACTGGTCCGCCGTCAGCGCCGTGAAGGTGTCTTGAGAATGGGCCAGCCGCTGAAGAGTTTCCGCGACAACCAGGTCAAGTTCCCGGTCTATGAACCGGGGTTCGACAAAGGCTATCTGGAAAGCCTCGGCCCCCTGGTCAAACCGGGTCGGCCTGGCCATTGACCCATCGGCGGGGCAGACTGCCCCGCCCTGCCCCACGTATGTGGATACAGGCAATCTCTGCCCGCGGATCGGCAGATATCACGCGCCTTTGCAGACCATGGCCAGAAGCAGCGCATTGATCCGGCGATCAGCGCTGTCCGCGCGCGAGTTCAGCAGCACCGGCACCCGAGCCCCAAGCACGATCGAGCCAGTCTCGGCCTGACCGTGGAATTTCCAGGCCTTCGCAACCGAATTGGCCGCGTCGATATTGGGGAACAACAGCAGGTCCGCGTCCCCCGCAACCGTGGACCCCGCCAAGCCCTTGACCCGTGCTGCATCGCGGCTGACGGCCACATCGTATCCGAAGGGGCCGTCGACCACGAACCCCGGCAGCGCACCTGACGTGCTCTCGCCTGCCAGCGCGGCGGCATCGACCGTGGCCGGAAGCCTGTCCGAAACCTTCTCGGTTGCCGCAAGGGCCGCGACCTTGACCGGATCTATCCCCAGCCCGAGAAACAGCGGCGCGGTGTTCAGAATGATCTGCCGTTTCTGGGCCAGATCGGGCGCCGGCAGAATGCCGTTGTCCGTCGCCGCGATCAGTTTGGGATAGCTCGGCATTGCCGCAACTGTGACATTGGACAGAACGCCACCCGCACGAATACCGGTGTCTCGGTCAACGATGGCGCGAAGATAGGCGGTGCTGTCCACATGCCCCTTCATCAGGATATCGGCCCGACCGTCCCGCACTGCCGCAACAGCGCCGTCGGCACAGGCCTTGGGGTCACCGGCCTCGTGGCACGTGACCGCCGCACGCAGGGGCGCCGGGATGGCATCCATGATCGCCGCGCTGTCGCCCGTGACCTCGACGGCAGAGACCAGCCCGTCCTCTATCGCCCGGACAAGTGCCGCGACGATGCTGGGATGGTTGCCCCCGGCCACGGCAAGGCGCACGGCCCCCCGCGCCCGCACTTGCGCGCGCATGTCCGCAAAGCTTCGCACCGGCATCACGCGACGTCTGCCCGCGGTTCAATCGGCCATTGCATCGGCGTTTCGGTTCCCGACAGGGCCCGAAAGGCCCCCTCGGCCAGCGCAAGGCATTCGTTGCTGCCCGCATGCACGTGCACCGGTGCAATCCGCGCGACCTTGCGGGTCAGGCCGTCGACGACGCGCGAACTGTTGGCCAGCCCGCCGGTCAGGATGATGCCGTCGAGATCGAAATCGGCAACGGCGGCCATGGCACCGATGGCCTTGGCCGTCTGGTAGAGCATGGCGTCGTGGATCAATTCCGCCCGCGTGTCGCCTTCGGCGATCATCGTCTCGACCTTGCGCATGTCCTTGGTGCCGAGATAGCCGTAGACCCCGCCGCGGCCATAGAGTTTCGCCAGAAGCTCTGTCTTGCTATATTTGCCGGAAAAGCACAGCTCGATCAGCGGCAAGGGCGGCAAGCCCCCCGCGCGCTCGGGCGAGAAGGGCGAAACCTCCATCCGGTTGGAACTGTCAACGATCCTGCCATCGATCAGCGCGGCGATGGAAAACCCGGCTCCCAGATGCGCCACGACCACGCGCAGCGCCTCGAAGGGTTTGCCAAGGTCATCGGCCAGCCTGCGGGCGCAGGCCCGGATGTTCAGCGCATGAACGAAACTGAATCGCGGCAGATCCTCGACCCCCGACACCCGTGCCACGGGCGGCAGTTCGTCCACGCTGACCGGGTCGACGATATAGGCCGGGATGCCGTGCCTCTGCGCGATCCGGTTGGCGAGCGGCGCGCCAAGGTTGCTGGCGTGGTGATAGACCGGACGGTGCAGGGCGAAATCGACAAGCGCGTCGTTCACCGCGATCACGCCGGAAGGCACCGGGGTCAGCATGCCCCCCCGCCCGGCTGTCGCCACCAACCGATGCGCATCGAGCGTATCGGACAGGAACGCCGACACACAGGAATCGCGGTAATCCAACTGGTCGGGAATGCCGGCAAAGCCGGCCATCTGGCCTTCGTCGTGGTCCAGATTCTGTTCGGCGATCAGCCGCAGGCCGTCCCCGGTGACACCGTACAGCGCGCAGCGGGTCGTGGTTGTCCCCGGATTGATCGCAAGAATTGCGTCATTCGCCATGGCATTGGCCTCGCGAAAGCAATTGGGATGTCAAACGCTGCGCAGGATGCGCCCGCAAAGGACGGGCACATCCTGCGGCTGCGCGTTCAGTAGAAGGCCTGCAACCCGGTAATCGCGCGTCCAAGGATCAACGCATGGACATCATGGGTGCCTTCATAGGTGTTCACGGTCTCCAGGTTCATCGCATGACGCATCACCTGGAACTCTTCGTGGATACCATTGCCACCGTGCATGTCGCGTGCGGCCCGCGCGATATCCAGCGCCTTGCCACAGTTGTTGCGTTTGACAAGCGAGATCATCTCGGGCGCGGCCTTGCCCTCGTCCATCAGACGACCGACCCGCAGGCTGGCCTGCAAACCAAGCGAGATTTCGGTCATCATGTCGGCCAGCTTTTTCTGGAAAAGCTGGGTCTGTGCCAGCGGCCGGTCGAACTGCTTGCGGTCCAGACCGTACTGGCGCGCGCCATGCCAACAGGCTTCGGCGGCCCCCAGAACACCCCAGGAAATGCCATAGCGCGCGCGGTTAAGGCATCCGAACGGCCCCTTCAGACCTTCGACATCGGGCAACAGGGCGTCCTCGCCAACCTCGACATCCTTCATCACGATCTCGCCGGTGATCGACGCGCGCAGGCTGAGCTTGCCACCGATCTTCGGCGCCGAGAGGCCCGGCGTGCCCTTGTCGAGCACGAAACCCCGGATCTTGCCGTCATGCGCGTCGGACTTGGCCCAGACGACAAAAACATCGGCAATCGGTGCGTTCGAGATCCACATCTTGGTGCCGTTCAGCACATAGCCGTTTTCGGTCTTGGTGGCGCGGGTCTTCATGCCGCCGGGGTCCGATCCGGCGTCGGGTTCGGTCAGACCGAAACAGCCGATGTATTCACCCGATGCCAGCTTTGGCAGGTATTTCTTGCGCTGCTCTTCCGAACCGTAGGCATAGATCGGGTACATCACCAGCGACGACTGCACAGACATCATCGACCGATAGCCGGAATCGACCCGCTCGACTTCGCGCGCAATCAACCCGTAGGCGACATAGGACGACCCCAGCCCGCCGTATTCTTCGGGGATGGTGACGCCCAGAAGGCCCATGTCCCCCATTTCGCGAAAGATCTCGGGCTCTGTCCGCTCTTCGCGGTAGGCTTCGATCACGCGGGGCTGAAGCTTTTCCTGTGCGTAGCTGCGCGCAGCATCGCGCAGCATCCTTTCCTCTTCCGAGAGCTGGTCTTCCAGCCGGAAGGCATCTTCCCAATCAAACCGAGACAGTCCCGGGGAGTTCTTGGCTTTCAGGTCTTTGGCCATGCTCGTGGTCCCTTCAGGCAGCTGCGGCGGTTTTGGAGATTGCCGCCTCGAAAGCGGATTCGATGATATCGAGCGCCTCGTCGACCTGCGCATCGGGCGTGGTCAGCGGCGGCAGAAGGCGGACAACGTTGGCGCGCGTCCCGCAAGGCAGAAGGATCAGGCCGCGTGCCTCGGCTTCGGCGATGATTGCCAGGGTCAGGGCCGGGTCGGGCGACCTGCTGTCACGGTCGGTGACCAGTTCGAAGGCGACCATTGCCCCAAGCCCGCGCACCTCGCCGATGGCCTCCATGCCCTGACGCTCCGACAGTGCGATCAGGCGTGCCTTGATCTTGTCGCCGATTTCCAGGGCACGGGCGCAGAGGTTTTCCTCTTCGATGACATCAAGCACCGCGTTCGCGGCCGCAATCCCCAGCGGGTTGCCCGCATAGGTGCCGCCAATGCCACCCACAGGTGCCGCATCGAGAATCTCGGCGCGCCCGGTCACGGCCGACAGCGGGAAGCCCCCGGCCAGACCCTTCGCCATGGTCACCAGATCCGCTTCGACGCCCGAATGTTCAAAGGCAAACAGCTTGCCGGTGCGCGCCATGCCGGCCTGGACTTCATCGGCGATCAGCACGATGCCGTACCGGTCGGCGATTTCACGCAGGGCCCGCAGGAACTCGGGCGGCGCGACGACAAACCCGCCCTCGCCCTGCACCGGCTCGACGATGATGGCCGCCACGCGCTCGGGGTCGATGGTCGACCGGAACATCTGGTCAAGATGCGCCAGGCTCATCTCGGTGGTGACACCGTGGAATTCGTTCGGGAACGCGGCGTGATAGACCTCGGGGGGCATGGCGCCAAACGCCCGCTTGTAGGGCGCGACCTTGCCAGTCAGCGCCATACCCATCAGCGTCCGCCCATGGAACGCGCCTGCAAAGGCAATCACACCGGACCGTCCGGTATAGGCCCGCGCCATCTTGATGGCATTCTCGACGGCTTCCGCGCCGGTGGTGACCAGCATCGTCTTCTTGGCGAAATCGCCGGGCGTGGCCTGGTTCAGGCGCTCGGCCAGACGGATATAGGTCTCGTAGGGCGAGACATGGAAACAGGTGTGCGTGAAGGCCTCGGACTGGGCCGCCACGGCTGCCATCACCTTGGGATGACGGTGGCCGGTGTTGTTCACGGCGATTCCGGCGGCAAAGTCGATATAGCGCTTGCCCTCAACGTCCCAAAGCTCGGCATTCTGAGCGCGTGCGGCATAGATTCCGCGCGTCGCCACCCCATTGGCAACCGCGAGATCACGACGCGCCTTGAGTTCTTCGTTCTTGTCCACAGTTGCGCTCCTTATTGATTTCGGGGGTACGCTTACCATCGCTCATAATATTGAGCAACATAATTTTATTATATTGAGCATAATCGCCATGTTGTGTAGGCAGGAACCGACCAAGGAGGCTCAGATGAACGATTTTGACGTCGGCGCGCGGCTGAAGGAACTTCGCCTTCGGCACGACCTTTCGCAACGTCAGCTAGCAGATGTGGCCGGCGTGCCCCATGGGCAGATCTCGATGATCGAGACGAACAAGAGCAGCCCATCCGTTGCATCGTTGCGCAAGATATTGGGCGGCCTGAGCATTGGAATGTCCGAATTTTTTGAGCCGGAAGATGCGCCGGACACTGATATTTTCTTCACGCCGCAGCAGTTGCGCGATCTGACCTCGCGCATCTATTCCGAAGCGCAGGGGCTGGAAGGCAAGGTCTCGTTGAAGCAGGTCGGGGACGCCCGCGCACACAATCTTCAGATTCTGCACGAGACCTATGAGCCGGGGGCCGACACCGGCGAGGACATGCTGGAACATGTGTCCACTGAAGGCGGCATCGTCGTGTCGGGCGAAATCGAGTTGACGGTGGGCGACCGGGTGGCAGTTCTCAAGGCCGGGGATTCCTATCTCTTCAACTCGCAGGAGCCGCACCGGTTTCGCAATATCGGCGACCGTGCCGCGACCGTGATTTCCGCCTGCACCCCGCCCTATCTTTGATGGCCTGACGCCCCGGTCCGCGTCGCGCTGCTGCCGGGGCGGGGACCGGCGGCGATGCGCCGTGCTCGACCCGGCGGACCGTCGTCGTTTTCGGAACGGCCACAAATATCCTGAATCGCCCGGCAGCATGTGCGATACGGCTTGAGTCGGCGTCTAATGTCGCCACCGCCCGCACAGGATACCACCCCCAAGACAATCCGAACGCGCGCAGACAGTCCGCGCCAAAGCGGTTCGTGGGAAATGACTTGTAAGTGATTGTTTACATGGTCGGAGTGAGAGGATTCGAACCTCCGACCCCTGCCTCCCGAAGACAGTGCTCTACCAGGCTGAGCTACACTCCGACCGTGTAGCGGCGGCAATATTGACTTTGACCAAGTTTTGCAAGGGGGGAAGCGACAGGAAATCGCTCAATCCTCGGGGTTTCGCCGCTCGTTCATCAGCGCGCTGACACGGGGCGCTGCGCCGGTTTCGACGCGCGACCGTGTGCGCAGCACGGGCTGATTGCCGTCGTCGCGCACCCCGCTTTCGCGCCAGACCACATAGGCCCCCGAGGCGATCACGATCGAAGCGCCGATGATGGTGCCCAGATCCGGGGTTTCATTGAACAGGGCCCAACCAAACAGGGTCGCCAGCACGATCTGGGAATACTGCATCGGGGCAACCACGGCGGCTTCACCGGTGCGATAGGCCAGTATCATCAGCCCGGTGCCGGTCAGGGACAGCGCCGCGATGGCCGCCAGCACACCAAGGTCCGCCACCGGCATCGGGGTATAATAGAACGGCAGCGCCAGCCCCATCACCACGAGATTGGTCAACAGCGGGTACAGCAGCAGCACCGCGCTGCGTTCCTCTTGGCCGATCTTGCGCACGATCACCGAGGCGAACGAGCCGCAGACCGCCGCCAGAAGCGCCGCCAGATGCCCCAGCGACAGGGGCTCTGTCCCCGGACGCAGCACGATCAGAACCCCGCACAGGCCGACCAGAACCGCCGCGCCGCGATGGATGCCGACCCTTTCGCCCAGTACCGGGATCGACATCAGGGTGATCAACAGCGGCATCGAGAACAGGATCGCGTAAACCTGGGTCAGCGGCAGCAGGGAAAAGGCGGTGAAGGCCGACAGACCAGTAATGGCCACGCTGACGGTCCGCAGCCCGGTCCACAATGGTCTGTGCGGGCGCAGGGATCCGCTGCGTTGTTTCTGGATCAGGACCAGCGTGAACAGGGGAAAACTGAACAGCACCGTGAAGAACAGCACTTGAACAGGCGCATAGGTGCCACCCAGCAGCTTGACCAGCACATCATGGACGGAAAAAACGGCAAACGCCGCAAGCGCGATAACGGCGCCTTGCGCGTTGGCGGACAGGGAACGAAGCATCTTGGGGCATCCTATACGGGGATGCCTCAACCGTTAGCGCTGTCAACGGCGCGGATCAAGAACCCGCGCCGTGGAATTTCAAAGCGATGCGTCCAGCGCTGCCAGAATCGCGCTGCCCATCTCGCTGGTCGTGACCGGTGTCACGCCCTCTTCGCCCAGAAGATCGGCGGTGCGCACGCCGTCGGCCAGCACCTGCTCGATGGCGGCTTCAAGGCGGTCGGCCTCGGCCCCCTGATCGAAACTGTAGCGCAGCGCCATGGCGAAGCTCAGCACGCAGGCGATGGGGTTGGCCTTGCCCTGCCCGGTGATGTCCGGGGCCGAGCCATGTACCGGTTCGTACATCGCCTTGGGGCGGCCATTGGCCATCGGTGCGCCAAGGCTGGCCGAGGGCAGCATCCCCAGCGAGCCGGTCAGCATCGCGGCGGCATCCGACAGCAGGTCGCCGAACAGGTTGTCTGTGACGATCACGTCGAACTGCTTGGGCCAGCGGCACAGCTGCATGGCGCCGGCATCGGCGTACATGTGCGACAGCTCGACCTCGGGATAATCCCGGCCCACCTTGGTGACGACTTCGCGCCACAGGATGCCCGATTCCATCACGTTGGCCTTTTCCATCGAGCACAGCTTCCTGTCGCGCTTCATGGCCAGTTCGAAGGCCGAGCGCGCCACCCGGTCGATCTCGCTTTCGGTGTAGCGTTGGGTGTTGATGCCCACGCGCTCGTTGCCCTCGGTGATGATGCCGCGCGGCTCGCCGAAATAGATGCCCGAGGTCAGTTCGCGCACGATCATGATATCCAGACCGGCCACCACGTCTTTCTTCAGCGACGAGAAATCGGCCAGTGCGTCAAAGCACTGGGCCGGGCGCAGGTTGGCGAACAGATCCATTTCCTTGCGCAGGCGCAGCAGGCCGCGCTCGGGCTTCACGCTGAAATCCAGATCGTCGTACTTGGGGCCACCGACGGCGCCCAGCAGAACCGCGTCCACATCTTGCGCCTTTTGCATGGTCTCGTCGGTCAGCGGCACACCGTGCTTGTCATAGGCCGCCCCGCCCACCAGATCCTCGGACACATCGATGGTCAGGCCGCGCTTGTCACCGAACCAGTCGATGATGCGGCGGACCTCGGCCATAACTTCCGGACCGATCCCGTCGCCGGGCAGGATGAGCAGGGAGGGGTTCGTCATGGGGGCATCTCCTTGAAAGACTTGCGCGGGGGCGTAGCCCGCCCTCGGGGAAGGGTCAAGGTGGCGCGCGGTGCAGCCCTGGCCTTGGGTCGCGTCTGACAGGCTCGGGGATGGAACGGATCAAGGCCGCGTCAGGATCCGCCCCGAAGCACCAGATCGACCCAGACCAGCCGGTGCCGACTGGCCCCACGCCCGTCCTTGCCCAACAGCGCGCGCGCCGGATCGCCCTGCACCGGCCAGAGCACACCGGCGCCAGAGACCTCCAGCCCTGCCTGCGGAAGCACATAGTCGACGCGCATGTTGCCGGGTTCTCCGGCCTGATCCCAGGCCACCGTATCGCTGGCCCGCCCCTCTGCCGCAGCGCCCGCACTGGTTGGGCGCGGGTCTTGCAGGGCCGGATGTGCCAGCAGTTCGGCCATCGCGGCGCGATGCCCATCCCCGGCCTGCGGGTCCAGATTGGCATTGCCCAACAACACGAAGGGCGCGTCGGGCGGGGGCTCTCCGTCAATCTGCCCGCCCATCAGCAAAGACCAGACACGGGCCTCATCGCGGTTGCGCAGCCCATTGCGATCCTCGGGCCCGTCGAACACCGGCGGCGTGGCGTGCCAGACCAGCAGGGTCACCTTGCCCTCTGGCGTGTCCACCGGCACCGCCCAATGGCCCGTGGTGGACAACCGCTGCGTCGCCAGCGCCTCGGACGACAGGAACGGCGCTCCCGTGGCGGTTTTCGGCAAGGTTGCCCCGGGCAGATCAGCCCAGAGCAGACCGGAAAAATCACGGGCATGGTCGGTCAGGATCGGCCATTTCGACAACAACGCCATGCCCTTGTGACCCGCAAAGCGCCCCCAGCCCTGCCCGTCTTCGGGCAGCCGCACGCGCCCATCGCCGTTCAGGTCCACCCCCGACAGCCAGCCCGTGTTGGGCCGCGGGGCGAAGCGATGCGGATAGGTCGCCCCGGATCGCGCTAGAACCTTGGCAAAAGCCGTCAGCGCCCGGCCTTCGAAATCCCAGTCAAAGCGCGTCAGCAGAATCACATCCGGATCCGCCGCCGCGATGACCCCGGCCACGGCCAGAACCTGCGCATCGTCCTTTCGAATATCGCGCAGCAACACCCCCGGCCCGTCACGATCCAGTTCGGCCGTGAAAATGGCTACACGCAAAGGCGCGGCCCCGGCCAAGCCGGCCCACAACATCAGGCAAAGGAAAAGAACGTGCGCCATGCCGACAGGGAGCATCAGGGCGGGTTAACAGGCCGTGAAAGCAGGGAGTGCATCATGACGCGGACAAACGTCAGGATCACCGGGCGGCCCCCAAAGGCCAACCCGCGTGGACCGAAGGCAGCGCGGTGCGCTTTCGCGCCAACCCACTGTTCGGATGACATTTCTTTTGAGGGAAATGGTGCCCAGGAGAGGACTCGAACCTCCACGTCCATACGGACACTAGCACCTGAAGCTAGCGCGTCTACCAATTCCGCCACCTGGGCAGGTGTCGTGAAGCGGCGTTTAGACCTGCTGCGGGGGGGGTGTCAACACGGGGTGCGAAACTTTCTGAAAAAAACTCTGCGCACGCCTCCACGACCCACCGCGACGCGATGCGCCTTGCCCGGGAAGGGTCCGGGCGATACATCCCAAAGGGAAATGCGCGGAGGCCAGAGATGACGCAACTTGTGACTGTTTTCGGGGGATCGGGCTTTGTCGGGCGCTACATCGTGCGCCGCCTTGCCAAGCAAGGCTACCGTGTGCGCGTGGCGGTGCGGCGGCCGAACGAGGCGATCTTCGTGAAGCCCTATGGTGTCGTCGGTCAGGTCGAACCGGTGTTCTGCAACATCCGCGATGACGACTCGGTGCGCGCGGTTCTGGGCGGGGCCGAGGCGGTGGTGAACTGCGTTGGAATCCTGAACGAGTTTGGCAAGAACAAGTTCGACAAGGTGCAGGCCGAAGGGCCGGGCCGTGTGGCACGGCTGGCCGCCGAGGCCGGGATCTCGCGCATGGTGCATGTGTCGGCCATCGGTGCCGACGCGGACAGCGACAGCGCCTATGCCCGTACCAAGGCCGCCGGCGAGGCGGGCGTGCTGGCGCATCAGCCCGATGCAGTGATCCTGCGGCCCTCGATCGTGTTCGGGCCCGAGGACGGGTTCTTCAACCGCTTTGCCAGCATGGCGCGCTTTGGCCCGGTGCTGCCGCTGGTGGGCGCCGACACGCGGTTTCAGCCGGTCTATGTGGACAATGTGGCCGAGGCCGCCGTCATGGGGGTGACCGGCGCGGCAGCGCCCGGTGTCTATGAACTGGGCGGGCCGGAAGTGGCCAGTTTCCACGACTTGATGCAGGACATGCTCAAGGTCATCCGCCGCCGTCGCCTGATCGTGAACACGCCGTTCTGGATCGCCTGGATCATGGGCGCCAGCCTGGACCTGGTGCAGAAGATCGGCATGGGCCTGATCGAGAACAAGATGCTGACCGCCGACCAGGTGCGCAACCTGCGCAATGACAACGCGGTCTCGGACGGCGCGCGCGGGCTGGCCGATCTGGGCATCACGCCGGTGGCTTATGGCGCGGTGCTGGATGATTACCTGTGGCGCTTCCGCCCTACCGGCCAGTACGAGGCGTTGACCGAATCCGCCAAGGACATGAAAGCCTGAACCGGCCCCCTGGGCACAGACCACGGGGCGGCCTTCACGGTCGCCCTTGTCATGTCAGCTATAGGCAATGCCCAGCAGGATCAGCCCCAGGATCACGCGATAGATCACATAGGGTGTGAAGCTGACCGACTTCAGCAGCCGCATCATCAGCACCAGTGCCAGCAACGCCGAACCGAAGGCGAAAACCGCCGCGATGGCCGCATCCAGCGCCAGCGCCGGATCCCAATGCGCCATCACATCCAGCGTCAGCAAACCGCCCGCCATGGCAATGGTCGGGATCGACATCAGCATGGCCAGCTTGGCACCATCCTCCCGCGTATAGCCCAAAGCGCGGGCACCGGTGATGGTGATACCCGACCGCGAGGTGCCGGGGATCAGCGCCAGCACCTGCCACAGCCCCATGATGATGGCATCGCGCAGGGTCCAGTCCTCGGCCTTGCGAACCTTGGGCCCCCTCTGGTCGAAGACGTACAGAACGATGCCGAACACCAGCATGGTCCAGCCGATCACCGCGACCGAGCGCATGGCGTCGTTCAACCCGGTAACCTTCAGGATCAGCCCGACGATCACCACCGGCACCGTCGCCACCGCCAGCAGGAAGGCCAGCCGCGCCCCCGGCGTGTCGATCCGCCCCCGCAGCAACCGCAGGGTGCCCACTGCGGCCAGCTTCACGTCCGACCAGAAATACAGGATCACGGCGAACAACGTACCCACATGAACGGCCACATCGATGGCCAGCCCCTGATCGTCCATCCCGGTCAGATTCGGCAGAAGAATCAGGTGGCCAGACGAAGAGATCGGTAAAAATTCGGTCACGCCCTGGATGATGGCGATCAGAAGAAGGTGAAACAGGGACATGTCGTTGGAATCCGTACCTTGGGGAAGAACTCGTAAGATATTGTTATTGATCGTATTTTAGATTTATAAGTCAGTATATATGACTTATATTTCCCGCATTTGACCCGATGATGCTGCATTGCCGCAGGCTCGTGAGGGAAAATAGGTCACTACTTATGACTTTTCATTTCCTCTTCTCCCTACTAAAAGGCCCCTGACCCCAGTTGAGCGAGGTAACGGGATGGCCAAGCAAAAGATGCTTCAGTTTGTGTCCGTAGCACGGGACATGCCTGAAAAGCGTGCGCCCAATCTTCGCAACCAGGACTTCGGTGAAATCTACGCGGAATTTGCCGCGCAGAAGGCGGAAGAGCAAGCGAGCCGGTGCAGCCAGTGTGGTGTACCTTACTGCCAGTCGCATTGCCCTTTGCACAACAACATTCCCGACTGGTTGCGCATGACCGCCGAAGGACGGCTTGAGGAAGCCTATGAACTCAGCCAGGCGACCAACACCTTCCCCGAGATCTGCGGCCGGATCTGCCCGCAAGACCGATTGTGCGAAGGCAATTGCGTGATCGAACAGTCGGGCCATGGCACCGTGACCATCGGCTCGGTCGAGAAATACATCACCGACACCGCTTTTGAAAAAGGCTGGGTCAAGCCCATCGTTCCGGCAGCGGAACGCGGCGAGAGCGTCGGCATCATCGGCGCCGGTCCCGGCGGGCTGGCCGCGGCCGACCGTCTGCGCCGCGCGGGTGTGCAGGTCACGGTCTATGACCGCTACGACCGCGCCGGCGGGCTGCTGACCTATGGCATCCCCGGTTTCAAGCTGGAAAAACCCGTCGTCATGCAGCGTATCGAGCAGCTGGAACAAGGCGGCGTCATCTTCAAACTGAACTGCACCGTGGGCGATGACATCTCGTTCGCCGATATCCGCAAGGCACATGATGCTGTGTTGATCGCCACCGGCGTCTACAAGACCCGCGATCTGCAGGGCCCCGGCTCGGGTGCCGAGGGCATCGTGCGCGCCATCGATTACCTGACCGCCTCGAACCGCGTCGGCTTTGGCGACACGGTGGCCGAATACGAAAGCGGCGAATTGAACGCCAAAGGCAAGAAGGTCGTGGTCATCGGCGGCGGCGACACCGCCATGGATTGCGTGCGCACCGCCGTGCGGCAGGGCGCCGAAAGCGTCAAATGCCTGTACCGCCGCGACCGGACCAACATGCCGGGCTCGCAGCGCGAGGTGGCCAATGCCGAGGAAGAAGGCGTGGAATTCGTCTGGCTGTCGGCCCCCAAGGGCTTTGCCGGCGATCCGGTCAGCGGCGTCATGGTGCAGAAGATGCGCCTGGGCGCGCCGGATGCCACCGGCCGCCAGATGCCCGAACTGATCGAAGACGCGGACTATGTGGAAGAGGCCGATCTGGTGGTGAAAGCCCTTGGGTTCGAGCCGGAAGACCTGCCAACGCTCTGGGGTCAGCCGGATCTGGAAGTGACCCGTTGGGGCACCGTGAAGGCCGATTTCCGCACCCATCAGACCGCGATGGATGGCGTTTACGCGGTGGGCGACATCGTGCGTGGTGCCTCGCTGGTGGTCTGGGCGATCCGTGATGGCCGTGAAGCGGCGGACGCGATGCTGGCAACTTTTGACGCGAAATCCGCGTCCGTGGCGGCAGAATAAGCCGCGCTGGAAAACGTCTGGCCCGCGTATGGCAGACGTATGGCTTCCGGGCTGGCCGCCAAGGCCAGCCTGTCCCGAACCGGGTCAGACAGATTGACCTGTTTCGGCCCTGCAACGGAAAGGACTGAGCGATGGCTTCGACAACCGGCGGCTGCCTGTGTGGCGCAGTCCGTTACACCCTCGCCGAAGCGCCCGAAAGATATGGCGCCTGCCATTGCGGCATGTGCCGCCGCTGGACCGGCGGAATCGAGTTGGGCCTGGAAGTCCCGCCCGGCGGCGTGACTTTCGAGGGCGCGGACAACATCCGCATCTACACATCGTCCGACTGGGCCGAGCGCGGGTTCTGCGGCACCTGCGGCAGCAACCTGTTCTGGCGGCTGACCGTCCCCGGCCCGATGCACGGGTTGATGTCCGTCACCGCGGGCACACTGGACAGCCTGGACGGTCTGACCCTGACCACCGAGGTCTACATCGATCACAAGCCGGCGGGCCATGCCTTTGCCGGGGACACCAAGAAAATGACCGAGGCCGACATCCTTGCGATGGTTGCTGCCTCCAATCCGGGAGACCCCTCATGACCAAATACGATCAGGCCTGGGTGGCCCAGCAAGAAGCACAGCGCGCCTTTCTGGCGGAACAGGGCATGTACCTGCCCGACGAAGAGAAAGCCAACTGCGGCGTCGGTCTTGTGGTCAGCGTCGATGGTTCGCCCTCGCGGCAGGTGGTCGAAGCGGGCATCACCGCGCTGAAGGCAATCTGGCACCGGGGCGCCGTGGATGCCGATGGCAAGACCGGCGACGGCGCGGGCATCCATGTGCAGATCCCGGCCCCGTTCTTCTATGACCAGATCCGCCGCACCGGCCACGAGCCGAACATGGAGCAGCTGATTGCCGTGGGCCAGGTCTTCCTGCCGCGCACCAATTTCGGCGCCCAGGAAACATGCCGGACCATCGTCGAGGCCGAGGTTCTGCGCATGGGCTATTACATCTACGGATGGCGCCATGTGCCGGTGGATATCTCCTGCCTTGGCGAAAAGGCCAACGCCACCCGCCCCGAGATCGAGCAGATCATCATCTCCAACAACAAGGGCGTGGATGAGGAAACCTTCGAGCGCGAACTGTATGTCATCCGCCGCCGGATCGAGAAAGCCGCCGCCGCGCAGGGCGTGGGCGAGTTGTACATCTGTTCCCTGAGCTGCCGGTCGATCATCTACAAGGGCATGATGCTGGCCGAGCAGGTGGCGGAGTTTTACCCCGACCTGATGGACGACCGGTTTGAAAGCGCCTTCGCGATCTATCACCAGCGCTATTCGACCAACACCTTCCCGCAGTGGTGGCTGGCCCAGCCGTTCCGCATGTTGGCGCACAACGGCGAGATCAACACGCTGAAGGGCAACATCAACTGGATGAAAAGCCACGAGATCCGCATGGCCTCGGCGACCTTTGGCGACCTGGCCGAGGACATCAAGCCGATCGTGCGGCAGGGATCGTCGGACTCGGCCGCGCTGGATTCGGTGTTTGAGGTTCTGGTGCGGGCCGGACGCTCGGCGCCGATGGCGAAAACCATGCTGGTGCCGGAAAGCTGGTCCAAGCAGGCGGTGGACCTGCCGCCGGCGTGGCGCGACATGTATTCCTACTGCAACTCGGTGATGGAGCCCTGGGACGGTCCGGCCGCGCTGGCGATGACCGATGGCCGCTGGGTCTGTGCCGGGGTGGACCGCAACGGTCTGCGCCCGATGCGCTATGTGGTGACCGGCGACGGCCTGCTGATCGCAGGGTCGGAAGCGGGCATGGTGCCGGTGGATGAAGCGACCGTGGTCGAAAAAGGCGCGCTGGGACCGGGGCAGTTGATTGCCGTGGATATGACCGACGGCAAGCTCTACCACGACACCGAGATCAAGAACCGTCTGGCCGCGGCGCAGCCGTTCGGCGACTGGGTCGGCAAGATCAGCGATCTGAGCGAAACCCTGGACGGGCTGACCGAAACCGCCATGTTCTCGGGCGCCGAGCTGCGCAAGCGGCAGATCGCGGCGGGCTACAGCATCGAGGAGCTGGAGCAGATCCTCACCCCCATGGCCGAGGACAGCAAGGAGGCGCTGGCCTCGATGGGCGATGACACGCCGTCGGCGGTATTGTCCGAGAAATACCGCCCGCTGAGCCATTTCTTCCGCCAGAACTTCAGCCAGGTGACCAACCCGCCGATCGACAGCCTGCGCGAATACCGCGTGATGAGCCTGAAGACGCGCTTCGGCAACCTGAAGAACGTGCTGGACGAGGACAGCAGCCAGACCGAGATCCTGGTGCTGGACAGCCCCTTCGTGGGCAACGCCCAGTTCGAGGCGCTCAAGCACCAGTTCAACGCTCCGCTGACAGAGATCGACTGTACCTTCCCCGCCGGCGGCGGTGACCGCGCCCTGCGCAAATGTCTCAACCGCATCCGCGACGAGGCCGAAGAGGCGGTGCGCTCGGGGGCGGGTCATCTGATCCTGACCGACATTCACCAGAACGAAGACCGGGTGCCGATGCCGATGATCCTGGCGACCTCGGCGATCCACAGCGGGCTGACCGACAAGGGTCTGCGGACCTTCTGTTCGATCGGTGTGCAGTCGGCGGAATGCATCGACCCGCATTACTTCGCGGTGCTGATCGGCGCGGGTGCGACAGTGGTGAACCCCTATCTGGCTGAGGACAGCCTGGCCGACCGCATCGAGCGCGGCCTGCTGGAAATGTCGCTGTCCGAGGCGGTGGCGCGCTATCGCCATGCCATCGACCAGGGCCTGCTGAAGATCATGGCGAAGATGGGGATCTCGGTGATCTCCTCGTATCGCGGCGGTCTGAACTTCGAGGCTGTGGGCCTGAGCCGCGCCATGTGCGCCGAGTTCTTCCCCGGCATGCACAGCCGCATTTCCGGCATCGGCGTGGTCGGCATCCAGCGCAAGCTGGAGCAGGTCCATGCCAAGGGCTGGCGCGGCGGCCAGGACGTGCTGCCCATCGGCGGTTTCTACAAGGCGCGCCGCACCGGCGAGACCCACGCCTGGGAAGCGCAATCGATGCACATGATGCAATCGGCCTGCGACCGGGCCTCGTTCGAGATGTGGAAGCAGTATTCGGCCAAGATGCGGTCGAACCCGCCGATCCACCTGCGCGACCTGCTGGACATCAAGCCGCTGGGCAAGCCGGTGCCGATCGAAGAAGTGGAAAGCATCACCTCGATCCGCAAGCGCTTTGTCACGCCGGGCATGTCGCTGGGGGCGCTGAGCCCCGAGGCGCACAAGACCCTGAACGTGGCCATGAACCGCATCGGCGCCAAGTCCGACAGCGGCGAAGGCGGCGAGGATCCGGCGCATTTCCACCCCGAGCCCAACGGCGACAACCCGTCGGCGAAGATCAAGCAGGTGGCCTCGGGCCGGTTCGGCGTCACCGCCGAATACCTGAACCAGTGCGAAGAGCTTGAAATCAAGGTGGCCCAAGGTGCCAAGCCCGGCGAGGGTGGCCAGCTTCCGGGCATGAAGGTCACCGACCTGATCGCCCGCCTGCGCCATTCGACCAAGGGTGTGACGCTGATCTCGCCGCCGCCGCACCACGACATCTATTCGATCGAGGATCTGGCACAGCTGATCTACGATCTGAAACAGATCAACCCGCGCTGCAAGGTGACGGTGAAGCTGGTGGCCTCCTCGGGCGTCGGCACCATCGCCGCCGGGGTGGCCAAGGCCAAGGCCGATGTGATCCTGATTTCGGGGCACAACGGCGGCACCGGGGCGTCGCCCGCGACCTCGATCAAATACGCGGGCCTGCCATGGGAAATGGGGCTGACCGAAGCGCATCAGGTTCTGTCGATGAACAAGCTGCGCGACCGGGTCACCCTGCGCACCGATGGCGGGCTGCGCACCGGGCGCGACATCGTCATCGCCGCGCTGATGGGCGCCGAGGAATACGGCATCGGCACCGCCGCCCTGATCGCCATGGGCTGCATCATGGTGCGCCAGTGCCAGTCCAACACCTGCCCGGTGGGCGTCTGCACGCAGGATGAAAGCCTGCGCGCCAAGTTCACCGGCTCGGCCGACAAGGTGGTCAACCTGATCACCTTCTACGCCACCGAGGTGCGCGAGATCATGGCCGAGATGGGCGTGCGCACGCTGGACGAGATCATCGGCCGCGCCGATCTTCTCAGCCAGGTCAGCCGCGGCTCGGCACATCTGGACGATCTGGACCTGAACCCGCTGCTGATCACCGTCGATGGTGCCAAGGACGCGAAATACGACCGCAACAAGCCGCGCAACCCGGTGCCCGACACGCTGGACGCCGAGATCGTCGAGGATGCGGCGCGCTTCCTGGAAGACGGTGAGAAGATGCAGCTGTCCTACGCGGTGCAGAACACCCGCCGGACGGTGGGCACCCGCACATCCAGCCACATCGTGCGGCGCTTCGGGATGCGCAATTCGCTGCAGCCCGATCACCTGACGGTGAAACTGACCGGGTCCGCCGGGCAGTCGCTGGGTGCCTTTGCGGCACCGGGTCTGAAGCTGGAAGTGCAGGGCGATGCCAACGACTATGTCGGCAAGGGCCTGTCGGGCGGCACCATCGTGGTCCGGCCACAGCAGGTCAGCCCGCTGGTGGCGTCGAAGAACACCATCATCGGCAACACCGTGCTGTATGGCGCCACCGATGGCTATCTCTTCGCCGCCGGGCGCGCGGGCGAGCGATTCGCCGTGCGCAACTCGGGGGCGAAAGTGGTGATCGAGGGCTGCGGCTCGAACGGGTGTGAATACATGACCGGCGGGGTCGCGGTGATCCTGGGCAGCATCGGCGCCAACTTCGGCGCGGGCATGACCGGCGGCATGGCCTATCTGTACGATCCAGACGGCGCGGCCCCGGCCCTGATGAACATGGAAACCCTGGTGACCTGCCCGGTGACCCAGGATCATTGGGAAACTCAGCTGAAGGGCCTGGTCGAACGGCATCATGCGGAAACCGGCAGCCGCAAGGCCGCCGATATCCTGCAGCATTGGGACCTGGAAAAAGCCAACTTCATGCAGATCTGTCCCAAGGAGATGCTGGTGCATCTGCCGCATCCGCTGGGCATCCCGGCAGAAGCGGTGCCGGCGGAGTAGACGGTCGGGGGCGGCTCCCGCCCCTTGGGCGATCTGCCGATCGCAAAGCGTTGGGCGGGGCAGGCGCGGGCATTCGCCCGCGCCTGTCTGCATCTGGCCGCTGGAGACGCACAATCCCGCAGCGGCACGGCCCGTGGCGATGGCGGGCCAGCCTGCCGAGAGGCCGATTGCGGGCAGGTCTGCCGCAAACAGGCCTGTTCCAGAATGGGATGCGAGTCGCGCCCGCCTCAAGGCCACTCGTGCCTCGGGCCTTGACCCGGCCCCGACTCACGGTTTTTGTGACCGCGGGCGGAAACCACCGCCCCGGATGACGCACAACAGGGAGATTTCAGATGGCCGATTTGATCGTGGTGGCTTTTGACGACGAGGCCACGGGGTTCGAGCTGCGCGCCGAACTGGCGAAGCTGCAGAAGGAATACCTGCTGGAGATGGAAGACGCGGTGGTCGTCACCAAGGATGATGCGGGCAAGGTCAAGCTGCACCAGGCGATGAACCTGACCGCGGCCGGGGCTGTGGGCGGCTCGTTCTGGGGCCTGCTGATCGGGGTTCTGTTCCTGAACCCGTTGATCGGTGTGGCCGCCGGTGCCGGTGCCGGCGCGGTCTCGGGCGCGCTGACCGACCTGGGCGTGAATGACAAGTTCATGAAGGAAATGGGCGAAAGCCTGACACCGGGCGGCAGCCAGGTATTCGTCCTGCTCAAGAAGGTCACCGGCGACAAGGTTCTGGAGAACCTCGAGCACTTCCGCAACAAGGGCAAGGTGCTGCAGACCTCGTTGAGCCACGACAATGAAGAGGCGCTGCGCAAGCTGCTGGAAGGCGCGGAAGGGTAGGACAAATGCGCCGCGATCTGGCATGATGTGTCCGGCATACGGAGGAAAATCATGCGACTGAAACTTGTCTTGTCCGCCGTGCTGATCGCTTTCGCGGCGCAGGCCCATGCGGTGACCCTGAAGCTGAGCTATCAGGGTGCCGACATGCCCCATGTGTCGGGGCCGCCGGATCCCGGGCGTCCGTTCTACCCGGCGTTCTTCGGGGATGTCGTGCTGAGCGAGGCCGCCTATGGCCAAAGCTTCGCCAACAGCACCGTGCAATTCTACGGCATCAACGGTCCGGGCAATCCGGCCAACCAGACCGCCGGGATCGTGTCGTGGGGGCTTTCGTTCCCGCTGTACGCGGTGGCGGGCAGTTCGATCAGCTTCACCTTCGGGCCGGCCTATCAGCTTCAGTCCTGGAGCCTGGATGCACTGGACGGGCCGCCGGATTACATCATGGGGACGGTCTTCGATACGGTGCTGGGCGGCGAGCGTGGCACCTATCGGGTGGCGGCAAGCAGCTGGTCGGTGTCGCAGGTGCCGCTGCCGGGGGCGGCGGGACTGCTGGGCGTGGCGCTGCTGGGACTGGGCGCCCTGCGGCGTCGGGGCTGAGGCCTGCGTCTTGGCGCGCCCGGTGCGGACCGCTAAGGTCCGGGCGTGACGAAACGACAATCGACCCCCAAGACAGCGGCGCGTGGCGGCCGGATCTGGCGCTGGCTTCGGCTGGCGCCTTTGCTCGTGTTGGTCCTGTTGGGCGGGCTGCTGGCCGCTTATGCGGTCTTCCCGATCCCCACGACCCCCTACATGCTGGGCGAGCGGGCGCGGCTGGGCGAGATCCGCTATGACTGGCGCGACATGGAAGACATCGCCCCGGTGATGGCCCGGTCGGCCGTGGCGGCCGAGGATGCCAATTACTGCACTCACTGGGGTTTCGACATGGCGGCCCTGCGCGCGGCCATCGACGGCGGGTTGAAGCGCGGCGGCTCGACCATCAGTCAGCAGGTGGTGAAAAACGTCTTCCTGTGGCAGGGGCGCAGCTGGCCGCGCAAGGCGCTGGAGGCGCTGCTGACCCCGGCGGTGGAACTGGTCTGGTCGAAGAAACGGATCCTGGAGGTCTATCTGAACGTCGCCGAATTTGACGCGGGCGTCTTCGGCATCGGCGCCGCGGCGCCCTGGTATTTCGGGGTCAGCGCCGACAAACTGAGCGCCACGCAGGCCGCGCGGCTGGCCGCCGTGCTGCCCAATCCGAAGGAACGCTCGGCCTCGAAACCCTCGGCCAGCCTGCGGCGGCGGGCAGCATCCATCGCTGACGGGGCGGCGACAATCCGGCGCGATGGTCGCGCCGACTGTTTCAGCGGTTGATCTGCCCTCGTCTTCACGGCAAGACGAAGGAAACCCCTGACAACCGAGCCGCAATGACCGTCCTGTATCATCACCCGCTGTGCCCGTTCAGCCGCAAGGTGCGCCTGACCCTGTCCGAGAAACGTCTGGACACGGATTTGCAGGAAGAAAAATTCTGGGAAAAATCCCCCGACCACCTGGCCCGCAACATCGTGGGGCGGGTGCCGGTGCTGAAGATCGACGGGCTGGTGCTGAGCGAGAGCACGGCGATCTGCGAATACCTGGAAGAGGTCTATCCCACCCCTGCCCTGATGCCCGGCGATCCGCGCGAACGGGCCGAGGTGCGGCGCCTGGTGGGGATCTTCGATGACAGCTTCTACCGCGAAGTCACCCTGAAGATCCTGGGCGAGCGGGTGATGAAGAAGATCACCGGCGCCGGCCAACCCGACAGCCGCAACGTCAAGGACGGGATGATGCGGATCAAGTTCTACCTCGACTACATGGGTGAATTGCTGGACCACCGCCGCTGGCTGGCCGGCGATGTGATGACGGCGGCCGATTTCGCCGCCGCCGCGCAGCTTTCGGTGATGGACTATACTTCGGACGTGGATTGGAACCGCAGCGCGGTGCTGAAGGACTGGTACGCCAAGATCAAGTCGCGCCCGGCCTATCGGCCCCTGCTGCGCGACATGGTGGCGGGATTCCCGCCGCCGCTGCATTATTCCGATCTGGATTTCTGACACGTCGGGCCATGCGGCCCGGACAGGACAGGCGGGACCATGGCCAAGGCACGACGCGACCCGGAGGCCCTGAAGGCCGCGCTGCGCGACGAGGCGCTGGCGGCGGGCTTTGCCGACATGGGCATCTGCCGCCCCGATGCGGTGCCCGAGATTGCGGGTCGGCTGGCGCACTACGTGGCCGAGGGGCGGCACGGGCAGATGGGCTGGATGGCCGAACGGATGCATTGGCGCGGCGCGCCCGACGCCCTGTGGCCCGAGGCGCAAAGCGTCATCATGCTGGCCGAGGCATATACGCCCGATCACGATCCGCGCACGGTGCTGGGCCAGCCCGACCGCGCCGCGATCAGCGTCTATGCCCAGAACCGCGACTATCATGACATCGTCAAGAAACGGCTGAAACGCGTGGGCCGCTGGCTGCTGGCGCAACCCGAGGCGGCGGACGCCGGGATCAAGGTGTTCGTCGATACCGCGCCTGTGATGGAAAAGCCGCTGGCGGCGGCGGCGGGGCTGGGCTGGCAGGGCAAGCACACCAACCTGCTCAGCCGCGATCTGGGCAGTTGGTTCTTCCTTGGGGCGATCTTCACCACCGTGGCCCTGCCGGTGGATGCCCCCGCGCGCGAGAATTGCGGCAGTTGCACCGCCTGTCTGGATGTGTGCCCGACCGATGCCTTCCCGGCGCCGTTCCAACTGGATGCGCGGCGCTGCATTTCCTACCTGACCATCGAGCACAAGGGCCCGGTGGACGACGACCTGCGGCCCGGTCTGGGCAACCACATCTACGGCTGCGACGACTGCCTTGCCGCCTGCCCATGGAACAAGTTCGCAGTGGCCGCGCAGGAGGTCCGCTATGCCGCGCGCGACGACCTGCGCGCGCCACCGCTGGCCGAACTGGCCGGGCTGGACGATGCCGGGTTCCGGGCGCGGTTCAGCGGCTCGCCGATCAAGCGCATCGGCCGGGACCGGTTCATCCGCAACGTGGTTTACGCTATCGGCAACAGCGGCGATGCCACCCTGCGCCCCGTTGTGGAAAATCTGGCGCAGGATCAATGCGCTACGGTTCGTGATGCGGTCCAATGGGCCCTGGCGCGCCTGCCGGGCAGCACCTCTGCGGGTTAACCCTGGTTCGGGATCATACCCGGGCAGCTCTCCCTAAACGCGTATAATTCCCCTGTAACGGTAAACGGTTTGGGGTTTTGGATGAGACAAATGGTGGTGGCGGGGCTGGCAGCCCTTGGAATGATGGCAGGTGCCGCGCAGGCGGCCATCGTCCAGAATGGCAGTTTCGAGCAAAGCTTCGCCACGCCCGGCAAGCGCAATGGCGGGCAGGTGTTCGACAAGCTGCAATCGGGGCGGGGTTCGTCGTGGCAGGTCTGGGATGCCCTGCCGGGCTGGACCACGAAAAGCGGCTACGGGATTGAAGTGCAATCGAACCGCACCCTGCGCGGCATCGACGCGCAGCACGGCCTGCACTACCTGGAAATGGACAGCAACAACAACTCGTCGATGGTTCAGGAAGTGGTGCTGGATCTGGGCGAGCACATGCTGGAATTCTTCTACAGCCCGCGCACGCAGCGCGCCCAGTCCAACGACATCTCGTGGGGGCTGGACGGGCTGACCAAAGGCGTCGTCTCGGACCGCGATGCGGGTACGAAGATCGGGCAATGGACGCGGGTGACGCAGGTGTTCAACGTTGCCAAGGCCGGCACCTATACGCTGGGTTTCGGGGCCCTGGGCCGCAGCGACGGCCTGGGCGGGCTGCTCGACAATGTTTCGATCACCGCAATGGGCCTGTCCAACACCCCGGCGCCGGTGCCCTTGCCGGGGGCCGCGCTGATGCTGGCCTCGGCGGCGGGGGCGTTGGTCTCGATTCGGCGGCTGCGGCGGGCCCGGACCTGATCCGGCCGCACACCTGCGGTCCCGGCCTTCGAAAAATCCGGCGGGCCGGGATCGTCGCGCGCGGGGAAACCGGATAGAACCGGCGCATGAGTGTTGTTTCCGCCCCCCCGCACCAGCCGTTTCGCGGCATCCTGTTCAAACTGATCGCGGTGCTGTCTTTCGTCATCATGGCCAGCCTTGTGAAGGCGGCGGCCGCCGAAGGCGTGCCCCCCGGCGAGGCGGTGTTCTTCCGGTCGTTCTTTGCGCTGCCGGTGATCCTGGTCTGGGTGCTCTGGCAGGGCAAATTGCAGGGGGCACTGAAGGTGAAAAGCCCCACCGCCCATGTGCTGCGCGGCCTGGTCGGAACAGCCGCCATGGGGCTGGGCTTTGCCGGGCTGGCCTATCTGCCGCTGCCCGAGGCGATTGCCCTGGGCTATACCATGCCGCTTCTGGTGGTCATTTTCGCCGCCATGTTCCTGAAGGAAAACGTCGGCATCTTCCGCTTTTCGGCGGTCATCATCGGCTTTGTCGGGGTCGGCATCATCCTGGCCCCGCGCCTGACAATCACCCCCGGCGGGGTGGCCGACCGCGAGGCCCTGGGCGCGCTGCTGGTGCTGATGGGCGCCTGTTTCGCCTCGCTGGCGCAGATCCACATCCGCAACATGGTGCAGGTCGAGCAGACCAGCGCCATCGTCTTCTGGTTCTCGGTCACATCGTCCGTACTGGCACTGATGACCCTGCCTTTCGGCTGGGTGCTGCCGTCGGCCTCGACAGCGGGGCTGCTGGTGGTGGCGGGGCTTCTGGGCGGCTTCGGGCAGATCTTCCTGACCTCAAGCTATCGCTATGCCGAAGCCTCTCTGATCGCGCCGTTCGAATATGCCTCGATGCTGGTTTCCCTGGTGATCGGATATTTCGTGTTTCAGGAGATTCCGACACCGCAGGTGCTGATCGGTGCCTCGGTGGTGATTGGCGCCGGGGTCATCATTATCCTGCGCGAACGGCACCTTGGCCTGCAACGTGCCAAGTCGCGCGAAACCATGACGCCACAAGGTTAGGTTGTATTTCGGAATCGGCAGGAATCATGCTAGGGTGGGCCCCCTAATCGATCAGGAGGTTGCCATGAGACGCCATGTTCTGGACCACACCAAAGCTCGAACCACGTCAGGGATGAAACTGTCGTTTTCGCGTATCGACAAGGAAATGGGCCCCCGTCGGGAAACCCTGATGCTGCAACGCCGCCCCAAGCAGCGGACCACCGAAAACATGATGCGGGCCTTCGCACGGATCGAGCGCGGCTATACCGTCTGACTTTCAGGCTGAACGACGAAAAATGGCGCCCCGGCGGGCGCCATCCGTGTTTTCGGATGCGATACGCGGTGCCTATCAGGCCCGCACCAGCTTTTCGTAGGAGTCCGAGATGTCGCGCGCCAGGGCGCCGACTTCGAAGGTGTAATCCCCGATCTGGCCCACCGGCGTGACCTCGGCAGCGGTGCCGGTCAGCCAGCACTGTTCGAAGCCTTCCAGTTCCTCGGGCATGATGTGGCGTTCATGCACGTTGATGCCCTTTTCCACCAGCATCTGGATCACGGTCTGCCGGGTCAGCCCGTTCAGGAAGCAATCGGGCAGCGGCGTGTGCACCTCGCCATCCTTCACGAAGAAGATGTTGGCCCCGGTCGCTTCGGCCACGTAGCCGCGATAGTCGAACATCATCGCATCCGAACAGCCCTTGGCCTCGGCCGCGTGCTTGGACATGGTGCAGATCATGTAAAGCCCGGCCGCCTTGGCATGGCAGGGGATGGTTTCGGGCGACGGGCGTTTCCACTTGGAAATGTCCAGCTTCGCGCCCTTCATCTTGGCATCGCCGTAATAGGCGCCCCATTCCCAGGCGGCCACGGCCAGACGCACCGGGTTGCGGGCCGAGGCGACGCCCATGTCTTCACCCGCGCCGCGCCAGGCAATGGCCCGCACATAGGCATCCGACAGGCCGTTGGCCTTCATGGTGGCGTATTTCGCTTCTTCGATCTGCTCGACGGTCCAGGGCACCTGGAAGTCGATCAGCTCGGCCGATCGTTTCAGCCGCTCGGAATGCGCCACCGATTTGAAGATCTTGCCGCCATAGGCACGCTCGCCTTCGAACACGGAAGAGGCGTAATGCATCGCGTGGGTCAGGATATGTACCTTGGCATCGCGCCACGGCACAAGGGTTCCGTCCAGCCAGATTTTGCCGTCGCGATCGTCGTAGCCACCCGCCATCATTCCATCCTTTTCATGCGGCCCGTTCGGGGATTTTCAAAAGTTGCGCATCTCAGGGCCGAAGCGGACTGAATATTGCGCAATTTCAGAAAGGGAGGTATCCGTTGAGTCTTGGAAAGTCAACAAGGCTGACGTAAAATCGGGCCAATTCCTGAAAAGTGATCGAGCGGTAACATGGACGGGCACAGCGGCGAGAAACTGCTTTATCTCACGGATGAGCAGTTGCGGAAGGGAATCGAGGCGATGTTCTTCGCCTACCGGGGGTTTACCTCGGACCCGGATCGTATCCTTGAGAAATACGGCTATGGACGGGCGCATCATCGCGCCCTGCATTTCGTGAACAGAAGTCCGGGTACCACGGTGAACAACCTGCTGGGCATTCTGGGCGTGACCAAGCAGTCCCTGAACCGGGTTCTGCGGACGCTGGTCGAGGATGGGCTGGTGGACAGCCGGGTCGGCCAGCGCGACAAGCGTGAACGGCACCTGCACCTGACCCCCAGCGGCGTCAGTCTGGAACGCAAGCTGGCCGATGCCCAGCAGGCGCGCGTGCGCGCGGCCTATCGCGATGCGGGTCCGGAAGCCGTGGCTGGCTTTCGCAAGGTTCTGGAGGCCATGATGGACGCCGAGAACCAGAAATATTTCCACAGCCTGAAGGAGTAGGTTCATGGGGGCACAGCCCGAAACCCATCTGATGATCGTGGATGACGACGAGCGGATTCGCGGCCTGTTGCAGAAATTCCTCAGCCGCAACGGCTTCTGGGTGACAGCGGCCCGCGACGCGGCCCACGCCCGGCGGCTGTTGGCGGGGCTGGAATTCGACCTGATCGTGCTGGACGTGATGATGCCGGGCGAGGATGGGATCGCACTGACCAAATCCCTGCGCGAGGACATCGCGACGCCGATCCTGTTGCTGACCGCGAAGGGCGAAACCTCGGACCGGATTGCCGGGCTGGAGGCCGGAGCCGACGACTATCTGGCCAAACCGTTCGAGCCTAAGGAACTGCTGCTGCGGATCAACGCCATTCTGCGCCGGGTGCCGCCGGCGGAACCGGAAACGCAGGGCTTGCAGGTGCTGACCCTTGGGCCGGTGCGATTCGATCAGGACCGGTGCGAGCTTTGGGCCGGAACCGAGATGATCCGCCTGACCGCCACCGAAAGCCAGTTGATGCGCATCTTCTCGTCGCGGCTGGGCGAGCCGGTGAGCCGGGCGCAACTGGTCGAGGAACTGGGCCGAGACACCGACCAGGCGCAGGAACGGGCGGTGGATGTGCAGATCACCCGGTTGCGCCGCAAGATCGAGGCCGATCCGAAACAGCCGCGCTATCTGCAGACCGTGCGCGGCGCGGGTTACATGCTGGTGGCCGACTGACCGATCCGATGGGGCCGCTGACGCGGCATTCCCCTGTCCCCCCACCCCGGCTGACGCCGGTGCGGGGCCCGCGCCCGTGGCGGCGCGACGCACTGTCCGACGGGTCTGCCGGTTGCAGGTCACGGGCCGTTGCGCCCGCCCGCGCCCCTGCCTAGGCTGCGGCCATGACCACCGCGCTGTTCACCCACCCCGCCTCGCTTGAGCATGTCACCCCCGAGGGCCACCCCGAGCGGGTAGACCGGATTCTGGCCATCGAACGCGCCTTGTCGGCGCCCGAGTTCGACGCCCTGGACCGGCGCAGCGCCCCGCCGGCCGCGCGCGCGGCCCTGCTGCGCTGCCATCCGCCGGAATATGTGGACCGGGTCGCCTCGGCCGCGCCTGAGGAGGGCTGGGTCGCGCTGGATGGCGACACTCATGTGATGTCAGGCTCTTATGACGCCGGGTTGCGGGCCGCCGGCGGGGCGATTGCCGCCGTGGACGCGGTGCTGGACAAGGACGCCACCAACGCCTTTTGCGCCCTTCGCCCGCCCGGCCATCACGCGGAACGGGCCACGGCCATGGGGTTCTGCCTGTTCGGCGCGGTCGCCATCGCGGCCAAACACGCGTTGGAGGCGCGCGGGCTGTCGCGCGTGGCGGTGGTGGATTTCGACGTGCATCATGGCAACGGCACGCAGGACCTGCTGTGGGAAGAGGCGCGCGCCACCTTCATCTCGACCCATCAAAGTCCGCTGTACCCCGGCACGGGCATGCGCAAGGAACGCGGCGCGCATGGTCAGATCCTGAACCTTCCCCTGCCGCCGGGCACCGATGGCACAGCCTATCGCCCCGTGTTCGAGACCCGCGTGTTGCCCGCGCTGCGGCAGGCCCGGCCAGAGTTGATCCTTGTCTCGGCGGGATTCGACGCCCATGCGGCCGATCCGCTGGCGCAGATGGCGCTTGGCACCGAGGATTTCGCCTGGATCGCCGAGCGCCTGTGCGATGTGGCCGGCGACATCTGCGCGGGGCGTCTGGTCTCGGTGCTGGAAGGCGGCTATGACCTGACCGCATTGGCGGAAAGCGTCGCGGCCTATGTGGCCGTCATGATGGCACGAGGACAGGAAAGGCAGGGCAATGACTGACACCCCGGTGGAAAAGCTGAGCTTCGAGGAAGCGATGAAGGCGCTGGAAGACGTGGTTGGCAAGCTGGAGGCCGGAGAGGTCTCGCTGGATGATTCGATCACCCTGTACGAGCGCGGCGCGGCCCTGAAGAAGCATTGCGAGGCCCGGCTGAAAGCCGCCGAGGAAAAGATCGCCGCGATCACGCTGGACGAAAACGGCGAGGCGGCGGGCACCACCCCGGTTGCCGGGCAGTAGCCGCGTGTTTCAACAGGCATTGGCGCAGGCCGCGACCCGCGTTCAGACGCGGCTGGATGCAGAATTCGTGCGGATCGGCGATCAGGGACCGGTGGCCGAGGGCATGGCCTATGCCAGCCGCGGCGGCAAGCGGTTGCGCGGGTTCCTGGTGCTGGAAAGCGCGCGGTTGCACGGGGTCGATCCGGCGCAGGCGGAATTCGCTGCGGCCTCGGTGGAATGTCTGCATGCCTATTCGCTGGTCCATGACGATCTGCCCTGCATGGATGACGACGATCTGCGGCGCGGCCTGCCAACGGTGCATCGCAAATGGAACGACGGTATCGCGGTTCTGGTGGGCGATGCCCTGCAAACACTGGCGTTCGAGCTACTGACCCGGCCAGAAATGACCTACGATCCGGCGGTGCGCGTGGATCTTCTGGCTAGCCTGGCAAGGGCGTCGGGGATCGAGGGGATGGTGCTGGGACAGGCCCAGGACATCGCTGCCGAATCCGCCGGACGCCCCTTGACGCTGGATGAGATCACCGTGCTTCAGGCCAACAAGACCGGCGCGCTGATCCGCTGGTCTGCCGAGGCCGGGGCGCGGCTGGCGGGTGCGGATCCTGCGGCCCTGACGCAATATTCCACGGCCCTTGGGCTGGCTTTTCAGATCGCCGACGACATATTGGATGTAGAAGGCGATGCCGAGGCGGCCGGCAAGCGGTTGCGCAAGGATGAAGCCGCCGGCAAGGCCACGTTCGTCAGCCTGCTGGGGTTGGAGGGCGCCCGCGCCCGCGCCCAGGGCCTGGTTGAGGACGCCGAAACAGCTCTTGCGTCCTATGGCGCACAGGCCGAAACCTTGCGGGAAGCGGCTCGTTTCGTTATTTCCCGCACACACTGAGCCCCCCAAAAGGACAGATCATGACCGAGCGCCCGTCGACACCGCTTCTGGATCGGGTCGAAACCCCCGCCGACATAAAAGCCTTCACGGACACCGAACTGGTGCGGCTGGCCAAGGAGTTGCGCGCCGAGACCATCAGCGCGGTGTCGGAAACCGGCGGCCATCTGGGCGCGGGCCTTGGCGTGGTCGAACTGACCGTGGCCCTGCACGCGGTGTTCGATACGCCGCGCGACAAGATCATCTGGGACGTGGGCCACCAGTGCTATCCGCACAAGATCCTGACCGGACGGCGCGAGCGGATCCGCACCCTGCGCCAGAAGGGCGGGCTGTCGGGGTTCACCAAGCGGGCCGAAAGCCCCTATGACCCGTTCGGGGCGGCGCATTCCTCGACCTCGATCTCGGCGGCGCTGGGGTTCGCGGCGGCGCGCGATCTTGGCGGGGCACCCGACCATGGCATCGGCGATGCCATCGCGGTCATTGGCGACGGGTCGATGTCCGCCGGCATGGCCTTCGAAGCGATGAACAACGCCGGTCACCTGAAAAAGCGGATGATCGTCATCCTGAACGACAACGACATGTCCATCGCTCCGCCGGTGGGCGCGCTGTCGTCCTATCTGAACCGCCTGTACGCGGGCGAGCCCTACCAGGAGTTGAAATCCGCCGCCAAGGGCGCCGTCAGCCTTCTGCCCGAACCTTTCAAGGAAGGCGCGCGGCGGGCCAAGGATCTGCTGAAACACTCGGTCGTTGGCGGCACCATGTTCGAGGAATTGGGCTTTTCATATATCGGCCCGGTGGATGGGCACGACCTGCACCAGCTTCTGCCGGTGCTGCGCACGGTCAAGGCGCGGGCCAAGGGGCCGATCCTGATCCACACGATTACCAAGAAGGGCAAAGGCTATGCCCCCGCCGAGGGCCGCCGCGACCGGGGCCATGCCACCGCCAAGTTCGATGTGGCCACCGGCACACAGAAAAAGGCCCCGTCGAACGCGCCCAGCTATACCAAGGTGTTTTCCGACGCGCTGCTGAAGGAGGCCGCGCAGGATGACCGCATCGCCGCCATCACCGCCGCCATGCCCGATGGCACCGGCCTGAACCTGTTTGCCGAGCGCTATCCCAGCCGCTGTTTCGACGTGGGTATCGCCGAGCAGCACGCGGTAACCTTCGCCGCCGGTCTGGCCGCGGGCGGGCTGAAACCCTTCTGCGCGCTCTATTCCACCTTCCTGCAACGCGGCTATGACCAGGTGGTGCACGATGTGGCGATCCAGCGCCTGCCGGTGCGCTTTGCCATCGACCGCGCCGGACTGGTGGGCGCCGACGGGCCGACCCATGCGGGCAGCTTTGACATCGCGTTCCTGGCCAATCTGCCCGACATGGTGGTGATGGCCGCCGCCGATGAGGCCGAACTGGTGCACATGGTGGCCACCGCTGCGGCCATCGACGACCGCCCCTCGGCCTTCCGCTTCCCGCGTGGCGAAGGCGTGGGCGTCGACATGCCCGAACGTGGCGAGCCGCTGGAAATCGGCAAGGGCCGCATCATGGCCGAGGGCGCGCGCGTGGCGATCCTGTCCTTCGGAGCGCGTCTGTCCGAGGTCATGAAGGCCCGCGAAGGGCTGATGGCACGCGGCATCTCGCCCACCGTGGCCGATGCCCGCTTTGCCAAGCCGCTGGACCGCGACCTGATCCTGCAACTGGCCGCCGATCATGAGGCGATGATCACCATCGAAGAGGGCGCCATCGGCGGTTTCGGAAGCCATGTGGCGCAACTGCTGGCCGAGGAAGGGGTGTTTGATCGTGGGTTCAAGTACCGTTCGATGGTCTTCCCCGACACCTTCATCGACCAGGCCAGCCCCGAAGACATGTACGCCAGCGCCGCCATGAACGCCGAGGACATCGAGGCCCGCGTGCTGGATGTGCTGGGGGTGGAGCAGATTGCACAGGCGATCCGCCAGCGATAGACCGGCGCAAGGGGTCAAACATCCGGAAACCCGGACTCCCCCTGAACTTGTTTACACGCTATGGTAGCAGGACAGGCCAGAGGCGGCCCCATGCCGCGGGTGTGCGCCCACACGCTCGCACGCGGCGGGTCTCCGATCCTCCCCTCTGGCCTGTCCCTGCGTTCCTGCTAGGGTGGCCTGATCCTCAGCGCGCCTGCCGGAGCTGCCCATGTCTCGCCCCGTTCTGATCTATCGCCTCGTCGTTCTGGCGCTGACGGCCTTCTATTTCGCCGACCGCTTCCGGGTCGAGGACTTCGGCAACATGGCCGAATTCGGCTGGCAATTCCGCTATCTGACCATCTGGGCGCTGACCGGCAGCCTTGTTGCGGCAGCACTGATGCTGGTGCCCGCCCTTGGCCGCCCCGGACCGAAGGCCGAGGTCTTCGTCTCGGTGGTGGCGGTGGTCAACATGATCGTCGTGGTGTCCTACTGGCGGCTGTATTTTACCGATCCGACGCTGGTGATGGGGGACAAGCAGATCGTCGCCTACCGCGAGTATTACCTGCACCTGCTGGGGCCGCTGTTGCAATGGATCGACGTGCTGTGGATCAAGCGCGCCTTCCGATGGCCGCTGCGGGTGGCGCTGTGGCTGGGGGTGCTTGTGCTGGCCTATGTGGTCTGGGCCGAGGGCGTGGTGCATCCGCTGAATGCCGAACCTGTGGGCAGCGTCACCAACGGGCTGCCCTATCCGTTTCTGAACGACATGGTGCTGGCCGAGCGGGCGGTGTTCTACGGCGTGACCTTCGCTTCGGGGCTGGTGTTTCTGCTGGTGCTCTGGGCAGCACAACTGGGGCTGAACCGGCTGCGGCGGGTCTAGCCGGCCTGTTCCTCGGCCAGAAGTGCGGCCAGACCGGCGCGATAGTCGGGGTATTTCAGGGTGACGCCAAGCTCGTCCTTGATGCGGTCGTTCCGCACCCGTTTGCTTTCGGCATAGAAGCTGCGCGCCATCGGCGTCATCTCGGCGCTGTCCCAATCCTCGCGCGGCGGCTCGGGCAGGTTCAGCAGATGCGCGGCATGGGCCAGCACGTCCTGCGGCGGGGCCGGGTCGTCGTCGCACAGATTGTAGATCGCGCCGGGGTTGGGCCGGGCGATGGAGGCGGCAAGGACCTGGGCGATGTCATCGACGTGGATGCGCGAGAACACCTGCCCCGGCTTGATGATCTGCCGCGCGGTGCCGGCACGCACCTTGGCAAAGGGGCCACGTCCGGGGCCATAGATGCCCGCCAGGCGGAAAATGTGCAAGGGAAGCCCGGTTTCAGCGGCAAAGGCCTGCCAGGCGGCCTCGGCCTCGACCCGAAGCTGTCCACGCCGGGTGGCCGGTGTCAGGGGGGTGTCTTCGTCCACCCAGCCGCCCGCGTGGTCGCCGTAAACGCCGGTCGTGGACAGATACCCCATCCATTTCAGCGCTGGGGCGACCGCGTCCAGCGCCGGACGAAGCGCGGCAAGGGCCGGGTCGCCCGCCGCCGACGGTCCCGCTGAAACCAACAGATGCGTGGCCGTGCCAAGGACGGGGAGCGGGTCGTCGCCGGGCAGCACCAGTGGTGCGATCCCCTTGGCCCGCAACGCCTCGGCCTTTGCAGCGTCGCGCGTGGTGCCGGTGATGTGCCAGCCCTTGGGCAGCAGCAGGCGGGACAGGGCACGGGCGGAATAGCCGTGTCCAAAGGAAAACAGATGCGGGGTCATGGCAGGCGGTCGGATCCTCGGGTCACAGGGCTGGTTCCGGTATCGCGGCGCAGTGACTTTGGTGCAAGGGGAACTCCCGCCCGGACTTGGGCCTTTTCAGGCCCGGCGTCCCGTTGGGCCGGGCGCGCCTTCGGCGCGCGGTCGCACCCCGGATCGGGCAAGGCGCGCATCTATTCGCGGTGGTACGGAGATCCGGCGAGGATCGAGGCCGCGCGATAGAGCTGCTCGGCAATCATCACGCGGGCCAACATATGCGGCCAGACCATCGGCCCAAAGGACATCCAGCGGTCGCAACCGTGACGGAACCCCTGTTCGAACCCGTCGGCCCCGCCGATGAAGATCGCCAGCTCGCTGTTGCCGGCATCGCGCCACTCGGCCAGCAGGTCGGCGAATTCGGGCGAAGTCATCTGCCGCCCGCGCTCATCCAGCGCCAGCCGCACGGCCCCCGCAGGGCAGATCTTGTCCAGCAGCGCGGCCTCGCCCGCCGGCCCGCCGCCCTTGCGATCCTCGACCTCGAGCACCTGCACCGGACCCAGCCCAAGCTGCCGCCCGCTGCGGGTGAACCGCTCCAGATAGGTATCGACAAGATCTTTCTCGGGCCCGCCGCGCAGGCGGCCCACAACACACAACGAAACCTTCACCCGAAATCCCCTTTTCGCTCAGCCTTCGGCCGAACCGGGGGCAATCCACATCTTTTCGAGCTGGTAGAACTCGCGCACCTCGGGACGGAACAGATGCACGATGGCATCGCCCGCATCGATGAGCACCCAATCCCCCTGATCCTTTCCCTCGACCTTGCAACCAACGCCCAGATCGTGCTTGAGCCGATCGGTCAGCTTTTCGGCCATCGCCGAGACCTGCCGCGACGAGCGCCCGGTGGCGATCACCATGTGATCGGCCATTTCGGAGCGTCCACTCAGATCGATCGAGATCACGTCTTCGGCCTTGTCTTCAGAGAGTGAGGAGAGGATTCGGGCAAGCGTTTCGTCGCTTTGCGCCGAAAGAGAAACATCGGCAGGTGCCGGATGGGCTGTCCCAACGGGGACCGCTTGGTCGATTCGAGACAGGGTTTGCACTCCTTCTAAAGGCACCGCCATCCGGTGCCTGACCCTTCCAACATAGCATCGGACGCCTGAAATCTCAATGATCCCCCGCCAATGCCGCAGTGCAGCTATTGCAGGCGATAGGCAACCTCGTTGCGGCGGTTCCCCGGCAGCGTGAAGGGCGCGTCGTAGAAATAGAACCGCGGCGGCCCCGCAAGGGTCAGGTCGCGGTCATCGGCCCAGGCCTGCAAGGTTGCAGAGTGTTCACGCAGGGCGCTTTCGGTCCAGCGGCCGGAAAAGCGGATCACCACCTGCCGCTCACCCGGTGTCGTGGTGATCCGGATCGCCGGATTTTCCGGTCGCGGCAGGCTTTCGGCATCGAATTCGCGCGGCATCATGAAACGCACCGTCCAAAGGCCGTCGTCCCCCGCTTCGCTGCCCGAAACACCGTCCGGCAGGCCGGGAAGCTGCGCCACCGGCGAGGTCATGGCGACCTTCTGTTCGTCTTCGTTGCCGCCGAAAATGTAGTTGGCCAGCACCCGGAACCCGCGGTTCGCGGCACCGGTGCGGCTGCCATCCACCGTCACCTCGGCGCTGAGGTAGGGGGCGTAGTCGCGGATCTCGATCGGCCCATCGCTTTCGACCACCGTGTAGGCGGGGGTTTCATAGCCCTTGTACATCCGTGCCTCGGGGGCGGCGGCCACCGAAGCGGCCAGAAAGCCGCCCACCAGCGACAGGTGCAGGGTCTTGATCAGTTTCGGCATCGTTGATCTCCATTTGCAAAGGGATACGGGCCGGCCCGCGCAACAGATCAACAAAACACGCGCCGGCCCGGTCCCGGCCGCGCCCGAAGCTTGAACAGATCGCGCCAAGCGGCTATGGCCCGTTGCATGATCGGCATCTTCGATATGGACGACCGCGCGCGCCTGCCGTGGCGATTTTACGGGCAGGCCCGCACGGCCACGGCCCGCCTTGGTGCCTGACCTGTCCCGCACCGCCATCTGATCAGACCGCCATACATTCTCGGGAGAGACCCGCCATGACCGCAGCGAAGACGCTTTACGACAAGATCTGGGACGCCCACCTGGCCCATGAGGCCGAGGACGGCACCAGCCTTCTGTATATCGACCGCCACCTGGTGCACGAAGTCACCAGCCCGCAGGCCTTCGAAGGGCTGCGCATGGCGGGCCGCACCGTGCGCGCGCCGGACAAGACCATCGCCGTGCCCGATCACAACGTGCCCACAACGCCGGGCCGTGAAGATCCCAAGAACATGACCGAGGATTCGGCCATCCAGGTCGCCGCGCTGGACAAGAACGCCAAGGACTTCGGCATCCACTACTACCCGGTGTCTGACGTGCGTCAGGGCATCGTGCACATCGTCGGCCCGGAACAAGGCTGGACCCTGCCCGGCATGACCGTGGTTTGCGGCGACAGCCACACCGCCACCCATGGCGCCTTCGGCGCACTGGCGCATGGCATCGGCACCTCGGAAGTGGAACATGTTCTGGCCACCCAGACCCTGATCCAGAAGAAATCCAAGAACATGAAGGTGGAAGTCACCGGCAAGCTGCGTCCGGGCGTCACCGCCAAGGACATCACGCTGGCGGTGATCGGCGTCACCGGCACCGCCGGCGGCACCGGCTATGTCATCGAATACTGCGGCGAGGCGATCCGCGACTTGTCGATGGAAGGCCGCATGACCGTATGCAACATGGCCATCGAGGGCGGTGCCCGCGCCGGTCTGATCGCGCCGGATGAAAAGACCTTTGCCTACGTCAAGGGCCGCCCGCACGCACCGAAAGGCGCCGATTGGGACGCCGCAATGGAGTGGTGGCAAACCCTCTACACCGACGAGGGCGCGCATTTCGACAAGGTCATCACCCTGAAGGGCGAAGAGATCGAGCCGGTGGTGACATGGGGCACCTCGCCCGAGGATGTGCTGCCGATCACCGCCAAGGTTCCCGCGCCCGAGGATTTCAAGGGCGGCAAGGTGGAAGCCGCCGCGCGCTCGCTGGAATACATGGGCCTGAAGCCGGGCACGCCGCTGACCGAGATCGAGATCGACACGGTCTTCATCGGGTCCTGCACCAACGGCCGAATCGAGGACCTGCGCGCCGCCGCCGCCATCCTGAAGGGCCGCAAGATCAAGGAAGGCATGCGCGCCATGGTCGTGCCGGGTTCGGGTCTGGTCCGCGCCCAGGCCGAGGAAGAAGGTCTGGCCGACATCTTCAAGGAGGCCGGCTTCGAATGGCGCCTGGCGGGCTGTTCCATGTGCCTTGCCATGAACCCCGACCAGCTGGCCCCCGGCGAACGTTGCGCGGCCACCTCGAACCGCAACTTCGAAGGTCGTCAGGGCCGGGGCGGACGCACCCACCTGCTCAGCCCGGCCATGGCCGCCGCTGCCGCCGTCACCGGCAAGCTGACCGACGTGCGCACCCTGACCGACGCCTGACCCAGAAAACGAACCGGAGACTCAAGACATGAAGAGTTGGACGAAATGGCTGATCCTCGGCATCCTGTCGGTGGTCTTCGGGCTGTTTGCCCTTGGCAACGCGGTCGCGGCCTCGATGGCGGTGACCATCGTGACCGGCCTTCTGTTCCTGATCCTCGGCGGCATCCAGGTTTTCCTGGGGCTGTCGGAAACGGGCACCGGGCGCAAGATCTTCTCGGTCGCCATGGGCGTGCTGATGCTGTTTCTCGGCGTGTCCTTCATCGCCAACCCGCTGGAAGGCGTGATCTCGCTGGCGCTGCTGGTCACCATCATGCTGGCCGCCAGCGGCATCCTGCGGCTGGTGCTGGCCTGGGGAATGAAATCGACCCCGTACTTCTGGCCGATGCTGCTGTCGGGCGCCCTGTCGGTGCTGCTGGCCGGCTATATCATCGCCAATTTCGCGGTCGCCTCGGTCAGCCTGCTGGGCATCCTTCTGGGGATCGAACTGCTGTTCAACGGCTCGGGCCTGATCGCGCTGGCCTTCTTCGTGCGCGCGCACCGCAAGTGATCCGGCGCGCGGCGGGTTGTCCCGCCGCGCCCTGCCCTGCCGCGGGCCAAAGGCGGCACTTTCCCGACATCGCCAACCCGGATCGCGCCTAGCGATCCTTCAGCGCCTGCCGCTTGCTTTGGAAGATGCTGGCGGTGAAGCCGATATAGCCCGAAGCACTGAAGTTGCTTTCGAACAGCGGGCTGTCCTCGCTGACCGCACCGGACAGGATCCCCAGACCGACGCCGCCGATCAGACGCACCCGGCGCGACACCGGATAGCGGATCGAGGCCGTGATCTCGGTGCCCATGTAGCCCTGGCTGGCCTTGTAGCCGCCGCCGTTGCTGTCATCCACCGCGTAGAAATATTCGTTGATGCCCTGCGTGCCGAACAACGGCCCGATGGCGGCCTCCACACGGCTGCCGGGTTTCAGGGCGCCGTTCTGGCGATAACGCAGCACCGGGCGGACCACGAAGCCTTCGTATTCCGGCGGCCAGCCGACGGAAAAGGCGCCACGCGTCTGCAGGGCCAGCTCCACCCGGCCAAGGGTGCGGTCGCCGAAGACCGGATCGATCTCGGCCGCACGCCAGATGAATTCCGGCCCGAATTCGACCAGCGCATCCAGATCCGGCAGGGCGCCCTGCAATTCGGTGCTGCGCCGTTCCACGGCCGAGTTGCCGTCGAAGGAAAACGCCAGTTCGAACCGCTCGGTCTGGAACGGGATGAAGCGCAGGGTTTCCTGTTCACCGATCTCAAGGAACTTGCCGCGATAGGCGATGTAGGGAAAGGCGACGACGCGGGTCGCATAGTCGCTGGAACCCGGATATTCGGCGGTCTGCCGTCCGGTCAGGCCAATGCCCAACTCCCACAGCGGCAGCTCAAGCCGGCCGTTGTCCTCGTCATACTGGGTTTGGGTCTGGGCCTGGGCCGCGCCGCTTACCGCAGCAACCAGAGCCGTGGCCCACATCCAATGTCGTGATAGTCCGTTCATCGCACCACTCTCCTCGGCGCTGGACCCCGGACCAGATTTTTGGCAGAAGGTCTGGCGGTGCCGTCCGGGCAACTCTTGCCCGGAACTACGCAAAGCAGCAAGGATTCTACTATGGAAAAATTCACGGTCGTCGAGAGTGTTGCCGCTCCGCTGCCATTGATCAATGTCGATACCGACATGATCATCCCCAAGCAGTTCCTGAAGACGATCAAGCGGTCTGGTCTGGGCGTGAACCTGTTCGACGAGATGCGCTATGACGACGACGGCAAGGAAATTCCGGATTTCGTGCTGAACAAGCCACAGTACCGCAACGCGCAGATCCTTGTGTCGGGCGACAACTTCGGCTGCGGCTCGTCGCGCGAGCACGCGCCCTGGGCGCTGCTGGATTTCGGCATCCGCGTGGTGATCGCGCCCAGCTTTGCCGACATCTTCTACAACAACTGCTTCAAGAACGGCATCCTGCCGATCGTGCTGCCACAGGAAGACGTGGACAAGCTGATGGACGACGCCCAGCGCGGCGCCAATGCCACCATCTCGGTCGATCTGGAAAACCAGACGATCAAGGGCCCCGACGGCGGCACCCTTGCCTTCGAGGTCGATCCCTTCCGCAAGCATTGCCTGCTGAACGGTCTGGATGACATCGGCCTGACCTTCGAGAAGATCGCTGCCATCGACGCCTTCGAAGCCACGGCCAGCGCTGCGCGCCCCTGGGTGTGATCCGCGTCTGAGAGGTTTCAAAAGCCCGGCCTTGGTGCCGGGCTTTTTTGTTGGTTTGGTCCGGACCGGCACATTGAACCACAGGCAGAGACCAGCCCCGAAAGGTGGCCAAGCGCTCAGATACCCGCCCAGGTTCGCAATAGACGCCCCAACGTGAACACCCATGATCGCACGCCCTTCCAAGGGACGCCGACAAGAAACCACGGAATGATGCCGACGATGAAGGCAAACACATTCCAGGAGATAAAGTTGAGATTCTTCAGCGCTTAGGCTGAAAGCTGCACAGCGGTCGCAATCCATTTGACGATACCGACGGTTGGCGCGTTGTGGCCCTCCGGAACAATTCCAAGGTCCCTTGGCAGCAAAACCAAACCCGCATCGGTCCCGGACGACGCCCAACATCCAGCACCAATGCACAGACCACGCGCACGCCAGCACACTCTGTGCCATTGAGCGCAGCGAACACACGCCCTATCTTCCTGAGTGAAAGGAGATAGGCTCATGTCCATCAGACCTGTCGCAAATCAACGCAAGGCCGTGCCCACCCTTGAGGGGGCCGGCGTCAAACTGCATCGCGCTTTCGGATTTCAGGATCCCGAGGAGTTGGATCCGTTCCTTCTGTTCGATGACTTCCGCAACGATCGCCCCGAGGACTTCCTGAAGGGCTTTCCGTGGCATCCGCATCGCGGCATCGAGACCATCACCTATGTGCTGAACGGCACGGTGGACCACGGCGACAGCCTGGGCAACACCGGCACGCTGGGCGCGGGCGATGTGCAATGGATGACCGCCGGGTCGGGCATCCTGCATCAGGAGATGCCTAAGGGCAACGCGCAAGGCCAGATGCACGGTTTCCAGCTTTGGGCCAACCTGCCCTCCAGCCTGAAGATGACCGCGCCGCGCTATCAGGATGTGAAGGGCGCGGATATCCCTGAGATCATCGACGATGACGGCACCCGTGTGAAGGTCATCATCGGCGAATTCTGGGGCAAGCGCGGGCCGGTGGACGGCATCGCTGCCGATCCGCAGTACCTGGACATCTTCGTACCCGCCGGGGTGAAGAAAACCTTCAAGGTCGACACCTATCGCCGCGCCTTCGCCTATGTGTTCGACGGATCGGCGGCCTTTGCCGATGCTTCGGCCCCCAGCGGCGTCTTGCTGGAGAAAGAGGTCGGTGGCGAAGAGGTCAACATCCGCGACCTGTCCGGCAACCGCACCCTGATCCGCTTTGGCACCGGGGATGAGGTCACGGTGCAGGCCGGTCCCGAGGGCGTGCGCTTCCTGCTGGTCTCGGGCGCGCCGATCCAGGAGCCAGTGGCCTGGCACGGCCCCATCGTGATGAACACCCGCGAGGAACTGATGACCGCCATGCGTGACCTGCGCAACGGCACCTTCATCAAGCCCGCGCACTAGGGGCACCCAACGCCGTACCCCTTGCACCGGGGCCGATCCCTGTCGGCCCCGGACCGGACCCTTTTCGCCAAAAGCCCGAAATTCCGCCAATGTTTTGACATGGCGGGCGTGGTGGACTACCGATCCGGAAAACGACAAAGGGCTGACCGTGGCAAACCACCTTTACCAGAATGACCTTCCCGATGGGCTGGACCTTGGGCCCGTGGTGGCCATCGACTGCGAAACCATGGGTCTGAACCCGCACCGCGACCGGCTGTGCGTGATCCAGATGTCGGGCGGCGACGGCAATGCCCATCTGGTGCAGATCGCCAAGGGCCAGACCGAGGCGCCGAACATCGCCCGGATGCTGCGCGACCCGACGGTGCTGAAGCTGTTCCACTTCGGCCGGTTCGACATCGCCGCAATGTACCACGCCTTTGGCGCACTGGCGGCGCCGGTCTATTGCACCAAGATCGCCTCGCGGCTGGTGCGCACCTATACCGACCGTCACGGGCTGCGGAACCTTGTAAACGAGTTGCTCAGTGTCGATATCTCGAAGCAGCAGCAGACCAGCGACTGGGGGGCCAAGACCCTGACCGACGCCCAGCTCGACTATGCTGCCTCAGACGTGTTGCATCTGCACGCCCTGCGCGAGAAGCTGGACGAACGGCTTGCGCGCGAAGACCGCACCAAGCTGGCAAAGGCCTGCTTCGACTTCCTGCCCACACGGGCCCGGCTTGATCTGGAAGGCTGGCCCGACACGGATATTTTTGCGCACGCATGACCCAAGACACCCAAGCCTTTCTGGACACCGGCCATCAGGTCATCGCGACCGAGATCGCGGCCCTGCATCAGCTTGACGCTTCGCTGGACGACAGTTTCGGGGCGGCCGTTGCCCTGCTGCTGGAAGCCTCGGGCCGGGTCATCGTCTCGGGCATGGGCAAGTCGGGCCATATCGCGCGCAAGATCGCGGCCACGCTGGCCTCGACCGGCACGCCGGCGCATTTCGTGCATCCGGCCGAGGCCAGCCATGGCGACCTTGGCATGCTGGCCGAAGGCGATGTGGTGATGATGCTGTCGAATTCGGGCGAAACCCCGGAACTGGCCGACATGATCGCCCACACGCGCCGCTTCGGCATTCCGCTGATCGGCGTCGCCAGCCGCCCCGACAGCACGCTGTTGCGACAGTCCGACGTGGCGCTGGTGCTGCCGCAAGCGCCCGAAGCCTGCGGCACCGGCATTGTGCCCACGTCGTCGACCACCATGACGCTGGTTCTGGGAGACGCGCTGGCCGTGGCGCTGATGAAGCATCGCGAATTCTCGCCGCAGGATTTCCGCAAATTCCATCCCGGCGGCAAGTTGGGGGCGCAGCTTTCCAAGGTGGCCGACCTGATGAACACCGGCGCGAAGATCCCGCTGGTCGCCACGACGACCCCGATGACCGAAGCGCTGGTCACCATGAGCCAGAAGGGCTTTGGCGTGGTCGGCGTGACCGATGCAGGCGGCGCACTTGTGGGCGTCATCACCGACGGCGACCTTCGGCGCCACATGGACGGGCTGCTGGACCAGACCGCTGAAACCGTGATGACCGCCAACCCCAAGACCGTGCCGCCACAGGTACTGGCCGAAGAGGCGGTGCACATGATGGAAGAGCGCAAGATCACCAGTCTTTTCGTCGTGGACGGCGGGCAATCGGCGCAGGCCGTGGGCATTCTGACCATTCACGACTGTCTGCGCGCCGGGGTCATCTGACCCGTGGGCCCGCACGGGAACACCTATTCCCGGCTGGTGGTGGCGGGCAAGATCCTGTTGCCCCTTGGGGCCATCGGCCTGATGTCGACCATGTTCCTGCTGGCCCGCACCCCACCCGAAGGCGAAGCCCTGCGCTATGCCGACGATTCCGTGTCGGAACTGGCCGAGCAACAACGGCTGGGCGCCCCGATCCATGCCTCGGTCACCGAGGACGGGGCCGAAGTGAAGATCACCGCCAAGGCGCTGTTGCCCGACGAGGATCTGCCACGGGTCACACACGGCACCGATCTGTTTGCCGAATTGCTCACACAGGATGCACAGACCTACGAGATCACCTCGCGCACAGGGGTCATGGATGACATCAACATGGTGTCGCACCTGACCGAGGACGTGCTGATCCTGACGTCGGACGGCTACCGCATCCGCACCGATGCGCTGGAGCTGCGCTCGGACCTGACCTATATGCGGACCCTCACACCGATCTCGGCCGACGGGCCACTGGGAACACTGGACGCGGGCCAGATGGAAGTGTTTACCGATCCCGAGGACGACACGCGCACGCGGATGCTCTTCACGGGTGGCGTGCGACTGGTATACATCCCCTGAGGGGAACGGCGGGGGTAGACCATGCGACGACATTTTCGGATCATCCTGGGCCTGGTCGCCTTGTGCCTGGCGCAGCCCGTTGCGGCACAGACCAGCGTTGCCACGGGCGGGTTCCGCAATGCCGATCCCGATGCGCCGGTCGAGGTCACTTCGGATCAGCTTGATCTGACCCGCGACGCCGGCACCGCGCTGTTCACCGGCAACGTGGTGGCGGTGCAGGGCGACATGCGGCTGTCGGCGCAATGGGTTCTGGTGGAATACGTGGTGCTGGAAGACGGCTCTCTGGGCAGCGACATCAAGACCATCACCGCGCGCGACGACGTGCTGCTGGTGACCCCCGAAGAAGCCGCCGAGGGCGACGAGGCGATCTATACCCCCCTGTCCAACGAGGTTGTGATGACCGGCAACGTGCTGCTGACCCAGGGCGCCAACACCGTCGCCGGAGAACGGCTGGTGGTCGATCTGGAAACCGGCATCGGGCAGGTCGCGGGGCGGGTGCGCACAATCCTGCAGCCCCAGGACGAACAGCCGTGATCGCGCCCCGTTCGGCGCGAACGCCCGACCCGCAGTTGGAAGTGAGCGACGGCGGCATGGGTCTGCACGTGGTCGGCCTGCGCAAAAGCTATCGCAAGCGGCCGGTGATCCGCGATGTTTCGCTGGATCTGAAGCGCGGCGAGGTCGTGGCCCTTCTGGGGCCGAACGGCTCGGGCAAGACCACCTGTTTCTACTCCATCGCCGGGCTGGTGACGCCCGAAGGCGGGCAGGTCATCCTGGACGGCCAGGACGTGACGCTGCTGCCGATGTATCGCCGCGCCCGCATGGGAATCGGGTACCTGCCGCAGGAGGTCAGCATCTTTCGCGGGCTGAACGTGGAAGACAACATCCTGTCGATTCTCGAGATTGCCACGCCCGACCGCACCACGCGGCGCGAGCGGCTGGAAGAGCTTCTGTCGGAATTCTCTATCGAGCACCTGCGCCGGTCCCGCGCCCTGTCCCTGTCGGGGGGCGAACGCCGGCGCGTCGAGATCGCGCGCTGCCTGGCCGCCGATCCCCGGTACGTGCTGATGGACGAACCCTTTGCCGGGGTCGATCCCATCGCCGTGGGCGACATCCGGGCGCTGGTTTCACAACTGAAAACCCGCGGAATCGGCGTGCTGATCACCGATCACAATGTCCGCGAGACTTTGGAAATCGTCGACCGTGCCTATATACTTCATGACGGCAAGGTTCTGATGAGCGGATCGACCGAAGACGTGGTTCAGAACGAAAATGTCCGCCGGGTCTATCTGGGAGAAGGATTCCGCATTGATTGAGTTTTGGCCCGCAAGAGAAGGGTTTTCGAGCGAAGTTTGACTTGGGGTAAAGTCGTACCGCCACAGGTCCGATATGCTTCATCTTGCTTGCCTCGCGCCTTGGATCCGACCAAAGTTGTCGGGTCCCCTAACCGGGTCGCAGTCAGTTTTGACACTGGCATTCACAGTTCCTTAACCAGCCGGGCGATAGCCCTGTTGCACCGGGAACCGGGATGCCGCAACGCACTGGAGGTAACATGCGTTATCAGATCACCGGGAAACAAATCGACATTGGCGATGCGCTGCAAACCTATGTGAAGACCGAAATGTCGGGCCTTCTGGAAAAGTATGCCGAACGTCCGACCGATGCGGTGATCGTCTTCTCCAAGAACGCTCAGGAGTTTCAATGTGAAGCGACCATTCACCTGTCGACCGGGCTGACGGTACAGGCGAAGGCCCACGCCTTCGACATCTACCCCGCGTTCGATTCCTGCGGCGAGAAGATGGAAAAGCAGTTGCGCCGTTACAAGCGCCGCCTGAAAGACCACCACAAGGATCGTCAACAACCGGTTGATGTAATCGGCGGTTCGTCCTATGTGATCGCGGCGGATGACAGCCCCGAAGACTCGGAGCCCGACTCGCTGACCCCGGTCATCATCGCCGAGATGCAAACCCGCATCCCGTCGATCTCGGTGGGCGAAGCGGTGATGCAGATGGAACTGGCCGAGGCGCCGGTGCTGGTGTTCCGCAATGAAGGTACGGATGGTGTAAACGTCGTGTACCGTCGCGAGGACGGCAATATCGGCTGGATCGAGCCCAGCACCGCCCCCGCGTGACACCAGAGACCGCCCAGCAGCGGGAAGGACAAGCCCAAGGCATGACTCTAGGATCCCTACTGAACCCCGAGGCCGTGAAGGTGGTTGCTGGCATGTCCAGCAAGAAGAAACTCCTTCGCGATCTCAGTGATCTTTCGGCGTCCGTTTATGGGTTGTGCCCGGATGATGCGGTCGATGCCCTGCTGGACAGGGAAAGCATCGGCCCGACCGGCGTGGGGGGTGGCATCGCCCTTCCCCATGCCCGCATGGACGGTCTGGACAAGGTTGTCGGCGTCTTCATGAAGCTGGAACGCCCCTTGCCGTTCGATTCGGTCGATCATCAGCCGGTGGATCTGGTCTTTGCGTTGTTCGCACCGGAAAACAGCGGCGTTCAGCACCTCAAGGCGCTGGCCGTCGTGTCGCGGGCGCTGCGCAATCCCAAGATCCAGGCGCAGCTGCGTGCCAACGACGACCCGTCGATCCTTTACACGATCCTGGCGGGCGCCGAGGAATCCAAGGCCGCCTGACGCGCAAGCACAGCCCTGACACAGGAAAACCGCCGCGGATCCCACGGCGGTTTTTTCATGTTCGGCGATGCAGCGGTGTTATTCGGCGGCGCTGCGGATGGCGAGGTATTCGTGCAGGAAGGCACGGAATTCATCGCCCAGCTCTTCCCGGGCCAGACCGAAGGCGACCGTTGCCTGCAGGAAGCCCGCTTTCGAACCGCAGTCGAATCGCTGACCGTTGAACCGGTGGCCGTGCACGCCTTCGGCGGTGTTGATCTGTGCCGCGATGGCATCGGTCAGCTGGATCTCGCCCCCGGCGCCCGTCTTCATCTCGTTCAGGCTGTCCAGAACCGCCGGCGACAGGATGTATCGGCCGATGACCGCCAGGTTCGACGGCGCGTTCTCGGCCTTGGGCTTTTCGACCATGCCTTTCACCGACACGGTTGCGTCCTTGTCGTCGGCCACGTCCAGCACCCCGTAGGACGAAATCTTCTCGTGCGGCACTTCCATGGCCGCGACCATGCAACCGCCGGTGTTCTCATAGGCATCGACCATCTGCTTCAGGCAGGGGGTTTCACTGTCGATCACATCGTCGGGCAGCAGCACGGCAAAGGGCTCGTCCCCGATCAGGCGGCGGGCACACCAGACCGCGTGGCCCAGCCCCAACGCCTCGCGCTGGCGCACGTAAGAGATCGCACCGGATGGCATGTCAGTCTTGTGCAGCGCCTTCAGCAGCTTGGTCTTGCCCTTTTCCTTCAAGGTCTGCTCCAGCAGTGGGGCGCCGTCGAAATAGTCCTCAAGCGCGGATTTCCCGCGTGAGGTCACGAAGATGAAGTCGGTGATGCCCGCGGCGCGTGCCTCGTCGATCGCGTACTGGATCAACGGCTGGTCCACCAGAGTCATGATTTCCTTGGGGATCGATTTCGTTGCCGGCAGGAACCTTGTTCCCATTCCGGCCACCGGAAACACGGCTTTGGTGACCTTACGCGTCATAGCTATACCCATTCCTCTACTTTCACGACCGCGTGCAAATGATGACCTGCGGCCCGCCCCGTTGCAAGTTCGGCACTCCCGACCCGGCAAGGGACTACTTTGCTTTTATGACAACTTTCTGCAGCTGCACGACCAAATTGAAACTCCGCGTCAACGCGACGCCCTTTTCCGGCCGGCACCCACAGGACGGACAAGACCCGACGCTATCCAATCAATTTAAGCATGGATTCGATCCGCGGAACATCCTCTGGGTTGTTTAACTCCCAAAAGGCGCGGCCCCGGCCTTCGACCTCGACACACAGCACCGGCCAGCCGTTTTCGATAAAACGCAACTGCTCCAGCCCCTCCAGCGCCTCAAGCCGCCCTTCGGGCATCTGGCCATAGGCGGTCAAGGCATCGGGGCGATAGGCGTAGCAGCCCACGTGGTGAAACACCGGGGTCGGTGCCGCATCGGCATAGTCGGCCGAGGTGTAGGGAATGACTTCCTTCGAGAAATACAGCGCCCGGTGGGTGCGGTCGAAGACCGCCGTGGTGCCGCCGACCCGCCCGGCCCGGCGATCGGCCAGAAACCCCGACAGGGCCGCGCCGTCACAGCGCAGCACCGGCGTCGCCACCTTGAAATCGGGTGCGGCCTGAAGGCCCGCGACCAGATCCTCGACGAACCAGGCAGGCGTCAGCGGCGCATCGCCTTGCAGGTTGACCACGATCTCGGCCCCGCCGCCCATCCGCTCCAGCGCATCGGCGCAGCGTTCGGTGCCATTGGCGCAGCTTTCGGCGGTCATCACCACCTCGGCGCCAAAGGCCTCCGCCGCGGCGCGAATGCGGTCGTCATCGGTGGCAACCACCACACGGTCGATGCCCGATACTGCCGAGGCGGCTTCCCACGATCTTTGGATCAGGCTTTTGGCGCTGCCGTCAGGCCCGCGCAGCAGGACAAGCGGTTTGCCGGGATAACGGGTCGACGCATAGCGGGCCGGAATGACGATGACGACGGACATGGGCGATCAGGCTTCCTTCAACTCGACACCCGGCGCATGGGCGATGAAGAATGGATTCTCATACCCCGGTTTACCATAGGTGAACGGGGCATGGTTATCGAAACGGATCATCTTGCCGCCCGCGCCCATCAACACCGCCTGCCCGGCGGCGGTGTCCCATTCCATCGTGCGGCCCAGGCGCGGATAGATGTCCGCCTCGCCGGTGGCCACAAGGCACAGCTTCAACGACGAGCCCGCGCTTTTCATGTCGGCCACGTTGTACTTGGCGATATAGTCGTCGGTGGCCTGATCACGGTGGCTTTTCGACGCCACAACCAGCAGCGCGGCATTGTCCGGGGTCTTGACCGACACCTCGGTCACCGCGCCCTTGGTGTCCTTGGCGAAAGGCGCGGTTTCCTCGACTGTCTTGCCGCTGGCATCGGTGTAGAACAGGCGATCCTTGGCCGGCGCATAGACCACGCCCCGGATCGGCACACCATTTTCCACGTAGGCGATGTTCACGGTGAAATCGCCGCGACGCTTGACGAATTCCTTGGTGCCATCCAGCGGATCGACGATCAGGAAGCTGGACGCGGATTCGGTGTGCGAGGCGGCCTGTTCCTCGGTCACCAGCAGCACATCGGGGAAAGCGGCCCGCAACCCGGCCGAGATCAGCGCATCGGCGGCCTCGTCGGCTTCGGTCACCGGACTGTCGTCGGATTTCGCCTTCACGTCGAAATCCTCGCGCCCATAGATCTCCATGATCACATCGCCGGCTTCCAGGGCCAGGCGGCGCATTTCCGTTTCCAGTTTACCAAAATCCATGAGTACCACTCCACGCTGTCTACTGGCCCCTTTTTCCCCGCGTTTGCGCCAACGACAAGCGCGGACTGCGGGTTTGGGCGCATTCGGCGCAGCATCGCGGCTCAGGTCACAACGCGCAAGGTCAGGTTGAGCCGACCCCCCTGCGCCAACAGCGGAGAACTGCCGAAGCGGATGCGGTCGACGCCGTGATAGGCCAGCCGCCCTGCCCCCTGCAGGATCGCAACGTCGCCCGATTTCATCCAGACCGAACGCGTCCTGCCGCCGCGCGTGGTCCCGCCCACCCGGAACAGCCCGTCGTCGCCCAGCGAGATCGACAGCACCGGCTGGGTCAGATCGGCCTCGTCACGATCCTGATGCAGGCCCATGCGCGCGCCCTCGCCGTAGAAATTCACAAGACAGCTTTCAGGCGCGCGGGCCTTGGGCAGCAGATCGGACCACACCTGCAGCAGCACGTCGGGGATCGGCGGCCAGTCGGTGCCGCCGGGATGCCGCGCGGCATAGCGATAGCCCTGCCGGTCACTGATCCAGCCGAATTTTCCTGCCGCGGTCATCCGCACCGACAGCGGCTGGCCACGCGGCGTCATGTGCCGCATCAAGGGGGCGGCGGCACAGACCCTGCGCACCTCTGCAACAAGGTCTGCTTGTGCCTTGGGGTCCAGATGGCCGGGCAACAGGCGCACCCCGTTCAGATCCAGTTCGGGCATTTTAGTCCCCTCCGCGCCATTTCCCTGCAGTTTGGCCGCAAATTTCCCCGCATTCACGGGTTTTCCTGCGCCATGGGTCGCTTGCAGCCCAAAGACTCGCCACCTATATACTGCCCAGTCAGCCGGGATATCCCGGCATCATGTTAGGGATCGGGGACAGGCGCCACGTCTCGGGCCGTCCCCAAACATCGCCAAAGTAAGAAGGTACATACACATGGCCAAAGTGATCGGTATCGACCTCGGGACCACCAACTCTTGCGTCGCTATCATGGATGGGTCGCAAGCCCGCGTTATTGAAAACGCCGAAGGTGCCCGCACCACCCCGTCTATCGTTGCATTCACCGAAAATGAACGTCTTGCTGGCCAGCCGGCCAAGCGCCAGGCCGTCACCAACCCCGACAACACCATCTTCGGTGTGAAGCGTATGATCGGGCGCCGGTTCGACGACGAGAACCTGAAGAAAGACATGAAGAACCTGCCATTCACCGTGATCAACGGTGGCAACGGCGACGCATGGGTCGAAGCCCGTGGCGAGAAATATTCCCCCAGCCAGATCTCGGCCTTCATCCTGCAGAAGATGAAAGAGACCGCCGAAAGCTATCTGGGCGAGGAAGTGACCCAGGCGGTCATCACCGTCCCGGCCTATTTCAACGACGCCCAGCGTCAGGCCACCAAGGATGCCGGCAAGATCGCCGGTCTGGAAGTGCTGCGGATCATCAACGAACCGACCGCCGCGGCCCTGGCCTATGGTCTGGACAAGAAAGAAGCCAAAACCATCGCGGTCTATGACCTTGGCGGCGGTACTTTCGACGTGACCATCCTGGAAATCGACGACGGGTTGTTCGAAGTGAAATCCACCAACGGGGATACGTTCCTGGGCGGTGAAGACTTCGACATGCGGATCGTGAACTATCTTGCCGATCAGTTCAAAAAGGAAAACGGCGTCGATCTTACCAAGGACAAGATGGCCCTGCAGCGTCTGAAGGAAGCTGCCGAGAAAGCCAAGATCGAACTGTCGTCCTCCAGCCAGACCGAGATCAACCAGCCGTTCATCTCGATGGACCCGAACGGCGGCCAGCCGCTGCACATGGTGATGAAGCTGACCCGCGCCAAGCTGGAAAGCCTTGTCGGCGATCTGATCAAGGCCTCGATGAAGCCGTGCCAGGCCGCGCTGAAAGACGCCGGTCTGTCGACCTCGGACATCGACGAGGTGGTTCTGGTCGGCGGCATGACCCGGATGCCGAAGGTCATGGAAGAAGTGACCAAGTTCTTCGGCAAGGAGCCGCACAAGGGTGTGAACCCCGATGAGGTTGTCGCCATGGGTGCCGCCATTCAGGCCGGTGTTCTGCAGGGCGACGTCAAGGACGTGGTTCTGCTGGACGTGACCCCGCTGTCGCTGGGCATCGAAACCCTGGGCGGTGTCTTCACCCGCCTGATCGACCGCAACACCACGATCCCGACGAAGAAGTCGCAGGTCTTCTCGACCGCCGAGGACAACCAGAACGCGGTGACCATCCGCGTGTTCCAGGGCGAGCGTGAAATGGCGGCCGACAACAAGATGCTGGCCCAGTTCAACCTGGAAGACATCCCGCCGGCACCGCGTGGTCTGCCCCAGATCGAAGTGACCTTCGACATCAACGCCGACGGCATCGTTGCGGTCAGCGCCAAGGACAAGGGCACCGGCAAGGAGCAGAACATCACGATCCAGGCGTCCGGCGGTCTGTCCGACGACGAGATCGACCAGATGGTCCGCGACGCCGAGGCCAATGCCGAGGCCGACAAAGAGCGCAAGGACGTGGTCGAGGCCAAGAACCAGGCCGAAAGCCTCATCCACTCGACCAAGAAGTCGCTGGAAGAGCATACCGACAAGGTCGATCCGACCACGGTCGAGGCGATCGAACTGGCCATTGGCGCGCTTGAGGAAGCCCTGGAAACCGAAGACGCGGGCAAGATCCGTTCGGGCATCCAGAACGTGACCGAAGCCTCGATGAAGCTGGGCGAAGCGATCTACAAGGCGCAGCAGGAACAGTCCGGCGAAGCGGCTCCGGAAGGGGCCGACGAACCCTCGGGCGTGGACGACGATATCGTCGACGCCGACTTCGAGGATCTGGACAACAACAAGCGCGGTTAAGCGCCATGTGACACCTGGACCGGTCCTGCCTTTCGGGTGGGGCCGGTCCTGTGTTGTGAAAGAGGACTGCGCATATGGCAAAACGCGACTACTACGACGTTCTCGGGGTCGCGCGCGGCGCATCGGCGGACGAAATCAAGAAGGCCTATCGCAAGAAGGCCAAGGAATTTCACCCCGACCGGAATACCGGCGACCCGAATGCCGAGGGCAAGTTCAAGGAAGCCGCCGAGGCTTACGAGGTTCTGAAGGACGCCGAGAAAAAGGCGGCCTATGACCGGTTTGGCCATGCAGCCTTCGAGGGCGGCATGGGCGGCGGCGGTCCGCGTGGCGGGCATCCCGGCGGGCAGGGCGATTTCGCCTCGGCCTTTTCGGACGTGTTCGACGATCTGTTCGGCGATTTCATGGGCGGCGGCGGACGTGGCGGCGGACGCCAGCGTGCCGCGCGCGGGGCAGACCTGCGCTATAACCTGCGGATCTCGCTGGAGGACGCTTATCGCGGCCTGCAAAAGACCATCACCGTCCCCACCGCCGTGACCTGCGGATCGTGCAGCGGCACCGGGGCCGAGGGCGGTGCCGAGCCGGTGACCTGTCCGACCTGCTCGGGCATGGGCAAGGTGCGGGCGCAACAAGGGTTCTTCACCGTTGAACGCACCTGCCCGACCTGTTCCGGGCTTGGCCAGATCATCAAGAACCCCTGCGCGACCTGCCACGGACAAGGCCGGACCGAGAAGGAACGTGCGCTTTCGGTGAACATTCCTGCCGGCGTCGAAACCGGCACCCGCATTCGCCTTGCCGGCGAGGGCGAGGCCGGAATGCGCGGCGGGCCCACGGGTGACTTGTACATCTTCATCGAGGTGGCCGAGCACAACCTGTTCCAGCGCGACGGCGTGAACCTGTATTGCCGCGTGCCGGTGCCGATGACGACCGCGGCCCTGGGCGGCGATGTCGAAGTGCCCACCATCGACGGCGGCCGCAGCCGGGTGAAAGTGCCCGCCGGCAGCCAGTCGGGCCGGCAGATGCGTCTGCGCAGCAAAGGCATGCCCGCGTTGCGTGGCGGTGGACAGGGCGACATGTTCATCGAGATGGCCATCGAAACCCCGGTCAACCTGACCTCAAAGCAGAAAGCGCTGCTGAAGGAATTCGAAGGGCTGTCTGCCGACAACCATCCCGAGGCCGACAGTTTCTTCGGCAAGGTCAAGGGCTTCTGGGACAGCATGAAAAGCTGACCCGTTAAGACAAACTTTATCCATGGGCGCGAAATCTGGTGCCCATGGAGACCCCTGACGCCTTTCGCGAACCCGTTCTGCCGCTGGATGGTCCCGCCACGCCGGTGACGGCAGTGGTCGGATCGTGCAAACAACCCTCTTACATCCGCGAACATCGCAAACGACTTCGCCAACGGTTTCTGGACGGTGGCCCCAAGGCCGTGCCGGACTATGAATTGCTGGAATTGATGCTGTTCCGGGCCTTGCCGCGTGTCGATGTAAAGCCCATCGCCCACGCGCTGCTCAAGACCTTCGGCGATCTCACCCACGTGCTTGCGGCCCCGCCTGAACGGTTGACAGAGGTGCAAGGCGTAGGTGCCTCGGTGGTGCTGGAGTTTGCCCTCAGCCGCGAGGTTGCGGCACGGCTGGCCCGTTCCAAGGTGCTGGATCGCGAGGTTCTGTCCAGTTGGTCGGCGCTGCTGGACTATTGCCACACGACCATGTCGCACAGCCAGGTCGAACAGTTCCGGGTGCTCTATCTGGATCGCAAGAACACGCTGATCGCGGACGAGGAACAGGCGCAAGGCACCGTCGATCACGTGCCGGTCTACCCGCGCGAGGTGATGAAACGGGCGTTGCAACTGAACGCCACGGCACTGATCCTTGTGCACAACCATCCCTCGGGCGATCCGACCCCGTCACAGGCCGATATCACCATGACCGAGCGCATCGATCATGCGGCTTCGGTGCTGGGCCTGACCCTGCATGACCATGTGATCATCGGAAAATCGCGCGAGTTGAGCTTTCGCGCCGAAGGCCTGCTGGACCAATTCTGAACGCGGGGCCTGCGGGCCGGGGGGTGAACCGGCCTGCAGGCCTGTGTCTAGCGCAGCGTTTTCAACAGCTCTACCGACGCATAGCCATCGGGCACCAGACCGGCCGATTTCTGATAGTCCCGGATCGCGTCGATGGTGTTGGGGCCGATCAGGCCATCGACACCGCCGGTGGAATAGCCCGCCGCGCTCAGCCGCTGTTGCAGCTCCTTGCGCTCGGACAGCCGCAGCGTGCGGTCACCGCGTGGCCAACTGGCGATGAAATCGGGCTTGCCCTTGATCCGGTCGCTCAGGTGGCCCACGGCGATGACATAGCTGTCAGCGGCGTTGTAGCGTTCGATCACGTTGAAATTCTTGAAGATCATGAAGGCCGGTCCCTGCGACCCGGCGGGCAGCAGGATCGAGGCGCGGCCATGGTTCGGCACCGGCTGGCCATCCATGCCACGCACCCCCAGCGCCGCCCATTGCCGGGGCGTTTTCGCCGTGCCGTGGCCTGCCATCCCATAGTTGAACACACTGGGCAGGCGCACCTCGACCCCCCAGGGCTGGCCCTTTTTCCAGCCGAAACGGCTGAGATAGGCAGCGGTAGAGGCCAGCGCGTCGGTGGGATCGTTCGACCAGATATCGCGCTTGCCGTCACCGCTGAAATCCACCGCATAGGCCAGATACGAGGTGGGGATGAACTGCGTGTGCCCCATCGCCCCGGCCCAGCTTCCGATCATGTTGCGCGGTGCCACGTCCCCGGCCTGCAAGATCTTCAGCGACGCAATCAGCTGTTCTTCAAAGAAGTTCCCGCGCCGCCCGTCATAGGCCAGTGTCGCCAGCGCCTCGACCACATCGTTGTTGCCCCGATAGGTGCCATAGGCACTTTCCAACCCCCAGATCGCGACGACAACCTCGGCCTCGACATCGTATTTCCGTTCGATCGCGGCCAGTGTCTGCTGGTACTTGCGATAGGCCGCGCGACCGTTGTTGATCCGGGCATTGGAAACCGCGCTGTCAAGGTATTCCCACAGCGCCTTGGTGAACTCCGACTGGTTGCGGTCGCGCGAGATCACATTGGTGTTGTACCGGATGCCGCTGAAGGCGGCGTTCAGCGTCTGATCCGAAATGCCCTGCGCACGGGCGCGGGACCGGAACCCGTTGAGCCAACGTTCAAAGCCCAGATTGCTGACGGAAACAGATGTCACGTTGCTGACCTCGGGTCGCAGCACAGGCCGCGGAGAAACATTGGCCGCCTGGCTGACCAGCGCGGATTCCGCAACCAGCGCCGTGGCGGTCAAACTGAAGACGACGGGTAGTAACTGCTTGAAAAACCTCATGGGGATCCCCTGTTCGAAACCCAGTATGTAGTGTTTTGAACGAAAGGTAGCGCAATTGGTGGTTTCCGGCTAGGGGTCAGCGTCGTGTGCGGGCAACCTTTCGCTTGGTCTTGGCGGCCTTCGCCTTTGCCTTGCCGACCTTGCGCTTGACCGGCTTGCCGCGTCCGCCGTAGCTCCGGCCGCTGCGCGGCAGCGCCTTGCCCTCAACCTCCAGCAGTTCCAGCCCGATGGCGCCGGTCAGTCCTTCGGCCTCGGCCAGGCGGACAATGACCCGCTGGCCCAGCCCCAGCACAACGCCGGTGTCCGACCCCATCAGGGTCTGGCTTTCGGGATCATAGTGGAAGAACTCCGCGCCCAGCGTGCGCACCGGCACCAGCCCGTCGGCGCCGGTGTCATCCATGCGGATGAACAGCCCGAATTTCGCCACGCCCGAGATCCGGCCCGCGACCTCGGTTCCGACCCGTTCCGACAGATAGGCGGCCAGGTAGCGGTCGGTGGTGTCGCGTTCGGCCAGCATCGAGCGCCGCTCGGTGTCCGAGATCTGCTTGGCGGTTTCTTCAAGGTTTTCTTCATCCTCGGGCGTCAGCCCGTCCTTGCCCCAGCCATGCGCCGAAATCAGGCCGCGATGCACGATCAGGTCCGCATAGCGCCGGATCGGCGAGGTGAAATGCGCGTACTTCTTCAGGGCCAGCCCGAAGTGCCCGAAATTCTCGGGGTTGTAATAAGCCTGCGTCATCGACCGCAGCGTGGTCATGCTGACCAGCTCGCTCTCGTCGGTACCGGCGGCCTGTTCCAGAAGGCGGTTCAGGTGCCGGGTTTGCAGGACCTGCCCCTTGGCCAGCGTGAAGCCCGCCGCCTGCACGGTTTCGCGCAGGGATTCCAGCTTTTCGGGGCTGGGCTCCTCGTGGACGCGGAACAGAAGCGGGCGGCGCTTGGCCACCAGCGTTTCAGCGGCGCAGACATTGGCGAGGATCATGAATTCCTCGATCAACCGGTGCGCGTCAAAGCGGGGCCGGAAGGCGACCGAGGCGACCTTGCCATCCTCGCCCAACACGATCCGGCGTTCGGGCAGGTCCAGTTCCAGCGGCTGGCGACGCTCCCGCGCCTTGCGGACGGCGGCATAGGCGGCATAGAGCGGGCGGATGATGGTGCTCATCATCGGCGTGATGCGGCCCGAAGGCTCGCCATCCATCGCCGCCTGCACCTCGTCATAGGTCAGCGACGCGGCCGAACGCATCATGGCGCGGGTGAAGCGGTGGCCGATCTTCTCTCCTTCTGCATCCAGCTGCATCCGCACGGCAATGCAGGGGCGCGGCACATCCTCGTGCAAGGAACACAGATCGCCCGACAGCCGGTCGGGCAGCATCGGCACCACCCGGTCGGGGAAATAGCTGGAGTTGCCGCGCTTGCGGGCCTCGCGGTCCAGTGTGCTGCCCGGTGTGACGTAATGGGCCACATCAGCGATGGCGACCCAGACCACATGGCCGCCGGGGTTGTTGGGGTCGCCGTCGGCCTCGGCATAGACCGCATCGTCATGGTCGCGCGCATCGGCCGGGTCGATGGTCACCAGCGGCAGGTCGCGCAGATCCTCGCGCTTGCCCAGCGGCGCGGGCTTGGCGGCATCGGCGGCGGCGATCACCTCATCGGGGAAAGCATCGGGAATGCCATGTTCGTGAATGGCGATCAGCGACACCGCCCGCGGCGCGCTGGGGTCGCCCAGCCGGGAAACGATCCGCGCCGACGGCAGGCCCAGCCGGGTGCGCGGTCCGGCCTGCTCGCCCTCGACCAGTTCGCCATCCTTGGCGCCATGGGTGGCACCGGGGGCGACGCGGTATTCCTTGTCGGATTTCTTGTCGATGGGCAGGATGCGCCCGCCTTCGGCCCCCTTGCGAAAGATGCCCAGAATGCGCAGCGGGTTGGTGCCGATGCGCCGGATCAGACGCGCTTCATAGGCGTGAGGCTGATCCTCGATCTTGGCCAGGCGGGCGAGGATGCGGTCGCCTTCCCCCAGTGCCGGTTCGCCGCCGCGCGGGATAAACAGCACCTTCGGCTCCGGCCCCTCGCCATGCCATTCCAGCGGCCGGGCGAAAAGGTCGCCCTCGGCGCCCACCGGCAGGATCTGCAACACACTGACCGGCGGCAGGCGATCCGGGTCGCGATAGGTCTTGCGGCGCTTTTCCAGGTGTCCCTCGGCCTCAAGTTCGCGCAGCAGCGCCTTGAGCGGGATACGATCGGCCCCCTTGATGCCAAAGGCACGGGCGATGTCGCGTTTCGAACTCTGCGTGGGATGGGCGGCGATCCAGTCGAGGATCTCGTCCCTGGAGGGGATACGTGTCATGAGGCTGGACTAGCACGGGCATCGGCGCGCGTCACCGGGAAAGGGCGTGCTCCCGCCGCCGCGGTGCGTTTCGAAGAAACGCGTGCGGCGTTGGGCCGGGCTGAGTCGCTGCGCGACTCAGCAGGTCGGCTGTGGAGGTGTCTGAGGGACGCTTGTGCGTCTCAGACACCCGTTCAAGGATGTTTTGGGAGCAGCGCGTCAAGGACAGGCCGCGCGGGGCGCGCGGTCGCTGCGCGATCCTTGACCCGCGGCGGCAAGGGCGCGCAGATCCCGCAGCGTGTCCACATCGCGCAGGCACGCCAGTCGGGCGATGCGGTGGTCGGGCAGAGTGGCGAGGGTGTCGGACAGTGCGTGTTCGCTGGACCAGCGCACCCCGTCGAACAGCCCCGGCGGCACCGGGCGGCGGCGCGCCAGGCCGATCAGCCAATAGCCGCCGTCCTGTGCCGGGCCGAACACCGCATCGTGGTCGCCCAACGCCCGGAAACCATCGCGGACAAGGGCCGGTGTGATCCCCGGAATATCGGCCCCGACGATCAGCACCGGACCGGGCGGCAGGGCGCGGAATATCCGGCCCATGCGGTCACCCAGATCGCCCCGCCCCTGCGGCCAGCGCGGCAGGTCAGCAGGCCAGATGCGGCTGCGCAACCCTTCGCGATCCGGGGCGACAGCCAGGATCATCTGCCAACGCGGATCGCGCAGGTTGCGCAGCAGGCGTGCGGTCTGATGCCGGAACCACCAGGCGGCGGCGGTTGCCCCGATCCCGGCGGCCAGACGGGTCTTGACGCGACCCGGTCGCGGCTCTTTCACCATGACCACCAGCTTAGGGGTCACAAGGCAATCTCCATGTCGTGATGCGGCACGCCGCCGTCGTCGTAGAGCGGCCCGCAGACCGAGAATCCCAGGGCCGTGTAGAACCCCGCAGCCCGTACCTGCGCCCCCAGAACCGCACGGTGCACCCCGGGTGTGGCACGCAATCGGTCCAGCGCATCACGCACCAGCACCGCACCGACGCCCTGGCCGCGGTAGGGTTTGACCACGCAAATCCGGCCAATGCGCCCGGTGTTGCCCTCGATCATCAACCGCGCCGTGGCCACGGGGGTTGTGCCGTCGCAGGCCAACAAATGCCGGGCCGTGGCATCCAGGTCATCGAATTCCTCGGCCACGCGAAACTCCTGCTCCTTGACGAAAACCGCCTGCCGCAGCGCGAAACAGGCTGCGGGATCGGAGACCTCGTCGATGGTCAGTTGCACCCGAAATAGTCTTTCAGGATGCGGGTGTAGACGGATTTCAGGCGCGGGATCTGCGCCACCTCGACCCGCTCGTCCACCTGGTGCATGGATTTGCCAACAAGGCCGAACTCCGCAACCGGGCAGTGATTGCGCACATAGCGCGCATCCGAAGTGCCGCCGCTGGTCGACAGCACCGGCGTCAGCCCGGTTTCGGCCTGCACGGCCCGGCTGATCAGTTCTGACAACTCTCCCGGCGGGGTGATGAAGCTTTCGCCCGACACCTTGCTGGTCGTCTCGAAGGTGATGCCGGTCTCGGCGGTGATCCTGTCGGCCTCGTCCCGCAGCCACTCCAACAGCGCATCGGAACTGTGCGTATCATTGAAGCGGATGTTGACCATTGCCGTGCATTGCGCCGGGATGACATTGTTGGCCGCATTGCCGGTGTCAAAACCGGTGACCGCCAGCGTCGAGGGATCGAAATGAGCCGTACCCTGGTCCAACGCGTGCGTTGACAACCGGTCGACCAGACGGGCCAGCGCCGGGATCGGGTTATTGGCGCGATGCGGATAGGCCGAATGCCCCTGCACCCCGCTGGCGGTGATCCAGGCGGTCAGCGACCCACGCCGCCCAATCTTCATCATCTCGCCGAAGGTTTCGGGGCAGGTCGGCTCGCCGGCAAGGCACAGCGACATCGCTTCGCCTTGCTCGGCCATCCAGTCAAGAATGGCATCGGTGCCATCGACGCCGTCGCCTTCCTCATCCCCGGTGATGGTCAGGATGATGGCCCCGTCAGGCGGCGTCTGCCGCACCAGGTCAATGGCGGCCGCGACAAAGGCCGCCACCCCGGACTTCATGTCCGTGGTGCCCCGGCCCATCATCCAGCCGTCGCGAACCTCAGCCCCGAAGGGGTCGCAGGTCCAGGCTGCAACGTCGCCCACCGGAACCACATCCGTATGGCCGTTGAAGCCGAAACTGCGGGCATGGCCCTTCGCGCCCCAGCGGGCAAAGAGGTTGGGAATGCCGGCGCGATCCACCCGAGTGCAGGAAAATCCCGCCTCGGTCAGCAGCGCGGCCAGAAGCTCCAGCGCCCCGCCTTCTTCCGGCGTGACAGAAGGGCAGCGCACAAGGTCGGCGGTCAGGGCTACGGGATCAACGGGGGTCAATGCGGGCCTCCGACGGTATCCTCGAAGAAAGGGGTCATCTGCGCCACGATCACCGAATTTTCGGCAAGGGCGCGCTCCATCAGGGCACGCTCCTCGTCGGAAATGTCGTGGCCCTGCTCCAGCCGCTCCTCAAGGGTGCCATAGCCGGTGACATCCAGCGGCGCCAGCTCCGCCTGCTTCAGGACCGCCACGGTTTCCCGCACCGCTTCGGGCTCATCCACACCGCTGGCATAGCACATCAGCGCGGCCCCGGTAGCGCCCTTGGGCAAGCCATCGCCGGGTTTGCGGCCGATCTCGACAAGCAGGGTGAACACCTGCTGAGGTTTCTTTTCCTTGGTCATGGGATCGGAGGTATGCGGCGCGCTTGGCCGGGTCAATGCCCCTAGCCGAGGACAGGGGGCGCAATCCCGAACCCGCCCTGCACGAGAAACCCCAGCGCAATGGCCAATACAAGCGTTACGTCCTTGAACATTCTTGCCTCCCGGAATGGAACAAGACTGTTACGGCGCGGCCCGGGGTTTCCGTCGCGACCATCTCTTCTTTTTGGCAAAAATACTCATCTTGCGCCGCGCAGCGGCGCCCGGCCCAACGCCGCAAGGCCCAGGGGGCCGCGCGGGGGCGGGAGCCGCCCCCGGCGCTCAGCACATCAGTCGCGCAGAAGGTCGTTGATCGAGGTCTTGGAGCGGGTCTGCGCATCCACCCGCTTCACGATCACCGCGCAATACAGGTTCACGCCGTTCTTCGACGGCATCGACCCGGCCACAACGACAGACCCCGAGGGCACTTCGCCATACATGACTTCACCGGTCTCGCGATCGACGATCTTGGTGGACTGGCCAATGAAGACCCCCATCCCCAAGACCGAGCCTTCGCGGACGATGCAGCCCTCGACAACCTCGGACCGGGCACCGATGAAGCAGTTGTCCTCGATGATGGTCGGTCCGGCCTGCATCGGCTCCAGCACGCCGCCGATGCCAACGCCGCCCGACAGGTGCACGTTCTTGCCGATCTGCGCGCAGGAACCGACGGTGGCCCAGGTGTCCACCATGGTGCCGCTGTCCACATGGGCGCCAAGGTTCACGAAGGACGGCATCAGCACCACGCCGGGGGCGATATAGGCCGACTTGCGCACCACGCAGTTCGGCACGGCGCGGAACCCGGCCGCCTTCCAGTCCTTTTTCTTCCAGCCGGCAAACTTGCTGTCGACCTTGTCCCACCAGCCACCGTCCTGCGGGCCGCCGGACTGTTTCTCCATGTCCTTCAGGCGGAATCCCAGCAACACAGCCTTCTTGGCCCATTGGTTCACATGCCAATCTCCATTGGCCTGCCGCTCGGCAACCCGCAGCTTGCCGCTGTCCAGCGCGTTCAGCGTGCTTTCGATGGCATCGCGGGCTTCCCCTTTGGTTTCGGGAGTGATGCTGTCGCGTGCCTCCCAGGCAGCTTCGATGGCAGTTTCCAAGGCGGCATTCGACATGGGCGACCCTTTCGCGCGTTTACTCTGGCTCAAGCTCCGGCAAGGCTATACTTCGGCAAGACCCAAGGCGCAACGACGCGCGATCGAGTGGCGAGGACACCCCATGACGGACCAGAAGGCCCATCCCCTGCCCCATGCCCGCGACGATATCGAGCGGGCGCGCGGCATTCCCGACACCCCGCAGACCCGGTCACCCACCCACAGGCTGGCGTTCACCGACAACGATTTCCTGTCCCGCGAAGACCTGCGCCCGGTGCGGTTGCAACTGGAACTGCTGAAATGTCAGCTGACGCTGGACGAAGCCGGCATCCGCTCCACCGTGGTTCTGTTCGGCGGTGCGCGCATTCCCGCGCCGGAAAATGCCGACAAGGCCCGCACGCCGACCCTGGGCGCGCTCAGCCATTTCTATGACGAGGCCCGCGCCTTCGCCCGACTGGTTACCGAGCGCAGCGTCGCCACCGGCAATACCGAAAACGTCGTGGTTACCGGCGGCGGACCGGGGGTGATGGAAGCGGGCAACCTCGGCGCGCTGGACGCGGGCGGCGTGTCCATCGGGCTGAACATCGTGCTGCCACACGAACAGGCGCCGAACCCCTATGTGACGCCGGAACTCAGCTTCAACTTCCACTATTTCGCCATCCGCAAGATGCACTTCCTGATGCGCGCCAAGGCGATCACCGTGTTTCCCGGCGGTTTCGGCACCCTGGACGAATTGTTCGAGGCGCTGACCCTGATCTCGACCAAGCGCATGAGCCCGGTCCCGATCCTGCTGTTCGGCGAATCCTTCTGGCGCGAAATCGTCAACTGGGAAGCCCTGGCCCGCGCCGGGACCATATCGGACGAGGATCTGGACCTTTTCCGCTTTGTGGAAACCGCCGAAGAGGCCTTCGCGGCACTGCAAGAAGCCGGCACGCTCTGACCGCCGCCTCAATCGGTCGCCGGGGGCAAACCCAGACCAACACGGACAAGAAAACAGGGAGGTCCCGCCAAGCCGGACCTCCCTTCACCCCACGTGCTTTCGCACCACACGTGTTTCGAATTTCGGTTCCAGCCATCCTGGCAGGACAAAACCGTGATAGCCGATCCATCCCCCCGGCGCAAAAGGCTTCTGTCGCGCAATCGTTTCAAAAGTCTCGCAAATTTTGGCTTCAGGCGTAGACGTCTTCCTTGCCGAAATGCTTGGTCAGCAGGTAATAGACCACCGCGCGGTACTTCTGGCGTTCGGACCGGCCATAGATATCCAGCACCGCGTCGATCCCGGCAGTCAGTTCCGGGCCGTCCGCAAGACCCAGCTTACCCATCAGGAAGTTCTTTTTCACGGTCTCCAGTTCCGACGGATCGCTGCCCGCCACCATCGAACTGTCGGCATTGTAGATCGCCGGGCCCAGACCGATCACCACCTTGGTCAGAAGATCGCTGTCCGGGGTTACCCCGCATTTGTTGGCCAGATCCTCTGCATATACCGCAATCAGGTCGTCGCGTTTGCTCATCCTATCCTCCATCATGTCCCGGAAACCCTTGTCCCCGCACCGAAAACCCTAGCCGATCCGCCGGGAAATAACAGAGGCTTGCATCCTTTCACGGCCCCTCAACCCTGCGTGACATCGCAATTCCAGCGTTGATCACCCGCCGCATATGGCGTCAGGGTTCGGGAAAAGGAGGCCATGCCATGACCCTGTTCCGCAAACTTGCGACCCTCAAACCCGCGCTTCTGGCGCTGACCATTGCCCTGGGGCTGACCCTGCAAGCCAGCGACGCAAGTGCGGCAGGCCAAGAGACCGCGCTGGTGGCAGGCGGCTGTTTCTGGTGCGTCGAGGCCGATTTCGAGAAGGTCAAAGGCGTGACCGGCGCAGTGTCTGGCTTTGCCGGCGGCACCGTCGCCAACCCAAGCTACAAGCAGGTGACGCGCGGCGGCACCGGCCATTCGGAAGTGGTGCAGATCACCTTCGATCCAGACGTGATTTCCTACGACCAGATCCTGGATCTGTTCCTGCGCTCCATCGATCCCTACGACGACGGCGGCCAGTTCTGTGATCGCGGCCACACCTATGCCCCCGCAATCTTCGCCCAGACCCCCGGCCAGAAACGCGCGGCAGAGGCCGCCATTGCCCGGGCCGAGGATGATCTTGGCCGTCGAACCAAGGTGCCGGTGCGCGCGGCTGCCCCCTTCTATGCGGCCGAGGACTATCATCAGGATTACTACAAGCAGGACGGCCTGATCCTGACGCGCTTCGGCCCGCAGTCCAAGGCCTCCGCCTACAAGAAATACCGCGACGCCTGTGGCCGCGACGCCCGCGTCCGCGCCATCTGGGGTGACGCCGCGCCCTTTACCGGCAGTTGACCTGCCCTCGGCCGCTGCCTTGCGCGGGCGTCACACCCGTTGCGGACCGGCCTGTTTCTTCTTGGAAAAAATACTCAAAAAAAAGGGCACCGCGCTGCGGGGCCCTTTCCCGGTGCATGGGTGCTTACCCGATCTTGGATGCCGCCAGCACCGCCATGTTCAAGATGTCGTTCTCGGTGGCATTGGTCGAACACAGCTGGATCGGCTTTGCCACGCCCGACAGGATCGGACCGATCACCGTGGCGCCCGCCATTTCCTGCATCAGCTTGACCGAGATCGAGGCCGAGTGCCGCGCCGGCACCACCAGGATGTTGGCCGGGCCTGACAGGCGCGAGAACGGATAGGCCTCCATGGCGGACATGTTCAGCGCCACATCCACTGTCATCTCGCCTTCAAACTCGAAATTCACACCCCGTGCTTCCAGCACTTTCGGCGCCATGTGCATCTTTTCAGCCCGTTCCGACACCGGATAGCCGAAGGTCGAGAAACTGACGAAGGCCACGCGCGGCTCCAGCCCCAGCGACCGAGCGACCGATGCCGCGCCTTCGGCGATGGTGGCAAGGTCGTTCTGATCGGGCCATTCATGGACCAGCGTGTCGGCGATCATCACGATCCGGCCCTGGTGCAACAGCGCCGTCACCCCGACCACCCCATGTTCGGCATCGGCGTCGAAGACGTGGTTGATCTGTTCCATCACATGCGCCGACTTCCGGGTTGCCCCGGTCACCATCGCGTCGCCATGGCCATGCGCCAGCATCAGCGCCGAGAACACATGCCGGTCGCGCGCCGCCAGACGATGCACGTCGGACCCGTCGAACCCCTTGCGTTTCAGCCGGTCGTAAAGGAAGTCCTTGTAGGCCTCCAGATGCACGGTGTTGGCGGCATTGATGATGCGCAATTCGCGCACCGCATCGCCCAATCCCGCCGCTTCCAGCTTGGTTTTCACGTCTGCCTCGCGACCCACCACAAGGGCCTTGCCCAGGCCCGAGCGTTGATAGGCCACGGCAGCGCGCAGGGCGCGGATATCGTCGCCTTCCGCAAAGATCATCTGGGCCTGATTCTGACGGGCCCGCGCGTGCAGGCCTTCAAGGATCGACGCGGTGGGATCCATCCGTGCCTTCAGCGACCGCTTGTAGCCATCCATGTCGATGATCGGACGGCGGGCCACGCCGGTGTCCATGCCGGCCTTGGCCACGGCGGGCGGAATGCGATGGATCAGGCGCGGGTCAAACGGTGTCGGGATGATGTAGTCGCGCCCGAAGCTCAGCTTGCGGCCATAGGCCATGGCGACCTCATCGGGCACATCCTCGCGCGCCAGTTCGGCCAGCGCCTGGGCGCAGGCGATCTTCATCTCGTCGTTGATGGCCCGCGCGTTGATGTCCAGCGCGCCGCGGAACAGATAGGGGAACCCAAGCACGTTGTTGACCTGGTTGGGATAATCCGACCGCCCGGTGGCAACGATGGCATCCAGCCGCACGTCGTGGGCTTCTTCCGGCGTGATCTCGGGATCGGGGTTGGCCATGGCGAAAATCACCGGGTTGTCGGCCATCGAGGCGACCATCTCGCGGGTGACCGCGCCCTTGGCCGACACGCCCAGGAACACGTCGGCGCCCTGCATGGCTTCCTCCAGCGTGCGTAGATCGGTGCGCGCGGCATGGGCCGATTTCCACTGGTTCATGCCCTCGGTGCGGCCCTGATAGATCACGCCCTTGGTGTCGCACATGATGCAGTTGTCATGCGTGGCGCCCATGGTCTTGAGCAGTTCCAGGCAGGCAATGCCCGCCGCGCCCGCGCCGTTCAGCACGATGCGGCAATCCTCGATCTTCTTGCCCGACAGGTGCAGCGCGTTGATCAGCCCGGCGGCACAGATCACGGCGGTGCCGTGCTGGTCGTCGTGGAAGACCGGGATATCCATCTCTTCCTTCAGGCGCTGCTCGATGATGAAACACTCGGGCGCCTTGATGTCTTCCAGATTGATGCCGCCGAAGGTCGGCCCCATCAGCCGGATCGCGGCGATCAGCTCTTCTGGATCCTCGCTGTCCAGCTCGATGTCGATGGAGTTCACATCGGCAAAGCGCTTGAACAGCACCGCCTTGCCCTCCATCACCGGTTTCGACGCCAGCGCGCCCAGGTTGCCCAGCCCCAGCACGGCGGTCCCGTTCGAGATCACTGCCACCGTGTTGCCCTTGGTGGTATAGTCATAGGCCGCCTGCGGGTCGGCGGCGATGGCCTCGCAGGGCACCGCAACGCCGGGCGAGTAGGCCAGCGACAGATCGCGCTGCGTGCTCATCGGCACGGTGGCCTGAATCGCCAGCTTGCCCGGATGCGGCAGCAGGTGAAACGCCAGCGCGTCTTCGGGCGTGATCTTTGTCTTGGACATGGGCGGGGTCTCCTCCGTCGGTTCCCGCCGTCTTACGCGAGCCACCGTGCGGTCTCAACGCGTGTTAGCGCAGACAGGCGCAGATAAGGCGGATCGGGCCGATGGGGGCTTTTGCCGCTTCGCCCGACGCACTACACCCATGAGACGCAAATCGCAGCCCCGGAGCCGCCCCATGACGCCGATGATGGCGCAGTATCTCGAGATCAAGTCCGATCATCCCGATGCCATCCTGTTCTACCGGATGGGGGATTTCTACGAGATGTTCTTCGACGATGCGGTGGCTGCGGCGGCGGCGCTGGACATCGCCCTGACCAAACGCGGCAAGCACGAGGGCGCGGATATTCCCATGTGCGGCGTACCGGTCCATGCCGCAGAAGGCTATCTGCTGACCCTGACCCGCAAGGGCTTTCGCGTGGCCATCTGCGAACAGCTGGAAAACCCGGCCGAAGCGAAAAAGCGCGGCTACAAGGCGGTGGTCAAACGCGGCGTGACGCGGGTCGTGACCCCTGGCACATTGACCGAGGACAGCCTGCTGGACGCGCGGCGGCACAATTACCTGGCCGCCTGGGCCGAGATCCGGGGCACCGGCGCCCTGGCCTGGGTGGATATTTCCACCGGCGAGATGACCGTGGCGCCCTGCAAGCGGGTGATGCTGCCGCATCTGCTGTCCCGCCTCGCGCCGCCCGAGATCCTCTGCCGCGACGCGCTGGAGCCCGAGTTGCGCGGTATGGCCGAGGAAACCGGGGCCGCCCTCGTGCCGCTGGGCGCGGCCAGTTTCGACAGCGAAGGCGGGCTGGCCCGCCTGAAGGCGCTGTACGCGGTGGCGACGCTGGACGCCTTCGGCCAGTTCGACCGGGTCGAAACCGCGGCCCTTGGCGCGCTGGTCGACTATCTGGAGATCACCCAGAAGGGCAAACTGCCGCTGATCCGCCCGCCGGTGCGTGAAGCGCCGGGCGGGGCCATGGCCATCGACGCCGCGACCCGCCGCAACCTTGAGATTACCCAAAGCCTGTCGGGCGGGCGCAACGGCTCGCTTCTGGCGACCGTGGACCGGACGGTGACGGCGGGCGGCGCGCGGCTGCTGGAACGGCGGCTGTCGGCGCCCTCGCAGGACCTGGCGGAAATCCGGGGCCGGCATGACGCGGTCGAGGCCCTGCTGGACGATCCCCGCCTGCGCGACGACCTGCGCGCGGCTCTGAAACGCGCGCCCGACATGGATCGCGCCCTCAGCCGCCTGTCGCTGGACCGTGGCGGCCCGCGCGACCTGACCGCCCTGCGCGATGGGCTGGCCCAGGCCGGGGCCATCGCCGCGATGCTGCCCGAGGATCTGCCCGAGCGTCTGGGCTGGGCCGCGCAGGACCTGCTGGGGCACGAGGCGCTGGCTGATCTGCTGGATGAAGCCCTTGTCGCCGATCCGCCCTTGCTGGCCCGCGACGGCGGCTTCGTGGCCAGCGGCTATGACAGCGCACTGGACGAGGCCCGCACCCTCCGCGATGAGGGCCGGGGCCTGATCGCCGGCTTGCAGGCGAAATATGCGGATCTGACCGGCATTGGTTCGCTGAAAGTCAAGCATAACAACGTGTTGGGCTATTTCGTGGAAACCCCGGCAACCCATGCCGGCAAGATGACCTCGGAACCGCTGACGGAAACCTTCATCCACCGCCAGACCACCGCCAATGCCATCCGCTTCACCACGGTGGAGCTGTCCGAGCTGGAGCGCGGGTTGCTGAATGCAGGCTCGCACGCGCTGGACCTGGAAAAGCAGATCTTCGCGCGTCTGTGCGCCACCTGCCTGGACGCCGCCGCCAAGATCGGCAACGCCGCCCGCGCGCTGGCCGAGATCGACCTGACCGCCGGGTTCGCCGATCTGGCCGCCGGCGCCGACTGGACCCGCCCCCGGATGGAGGACAGCCGCGCCTTTGACGTGCGCGCCGGACGTCACCCGGTGGTCGAGGCCGCGCTGTCGCGCCAGTCGGGCGCAGCCTTCGTCGCCAACGATTGCGCCCTCAGCGCCGAGGGGGATGGCGCCGCCATCTGCCTGCTGACCGGGCCCAACATGGCAGGCAAATCCACCTGGCTGCGGCAGAACGCGCTGATCGCCCTGCTGGCCCAGTCCGGCGCCTTCGTGCCCGCGCGCGAGGCCCGCATCGGGATCGTCTCGCAATTGTTCAGCCGCGTCGGTGCCGCTGACGATCTGGCGCGGGGACGGTCGACCTTCATGGTGGAAATGGTGGAAACCGCCGCCATCCTGAACCAGGCCGACGCGCGCGCCCTCGTAATACTGGACGAAATCGGGCGCGGCACCGCCACCTACGACGGGCTTTCCATCGCCTGGGCGACGCTGGAACATTTGCACAACGTAAACCGCTGCCGGGCGCTGTTCGCCACCCATTACCACGAAATGACCACGCTGGCCGAAAAGCTGGACCATGCCAGCAACGCCACCGTGGCGGTCAAGGATTGGGAAGGCGAGGTCATCTTCCTGCACGAGGTCCGCCCCGGTGCGGCCGATCGCTCCTACGGGGTGCAGGTGGCGAAACTGGCCGGCCTGCCCGCCCCGGTCATCGCTCGCGCGCGGCAGGTATTGGAAACTCTGGAAGCCGGCGACCGCGAGGGCGGCAAACGGGCCCCGATGCTCGACGACCTGCCCCTGTTCGCCGCGCCGCCGCCGCCCACCCCCACCGTCGAGAAAACCCATCCGGCTGTAGACCGACTGTCAGATGTCCACCCCGACCAACTGACCCCGATCCAGGCCCTGACCCTGCTGTACGAGTTGCGCGGGATGGTGCGGGACGGTTGATCGCCGAACGACAGCCCCAACCAGGCTGCCTGCAGGCAGCCCGGCCATACACCGCATTTCTTTTTGGAATAAATACTCATCTTGCGCCGCGCAGCAGCGCCGGGCCCAACGCCTTGCGGTCGTCAGGCCGCAAAGGGGGCGGGAGTGCGCCACCCCAACGAATTGCGGCGCCACCGGGAAACGGGGCGCCGCGACCTGTCATGGGGATCGGATCAGGAGGCCGGCATCGACGATACGCCGACCTGTGCCGGGCGCAGCAGGCGGTCGTGCAGCAGGAAGCCTTCGGCCATGACCTCGATAATCTCGCCGGCCTTGGTGCCGGGCACCGGGGCTTCGAACATGGCCTGGTGCAGCTGCGGATCGAACTTCTCGCCCCGCTCCGGCGCGACGCGCTGGATGCCGTGCTTTTCGAAGATGTTCAGCAACTCGCGCAGGGTCAGTTCGACCCCTTCCAGCAGCGCCTTGTCGGCCTCGCTGCCGGTTTCGGGTGCTGCGCGCAGGGCGCGGTTCAGGTTGTCGTAGACCGGCAGCATGTCGCGCGCCAGTTTCGAGCCGCCGTATTGCTCGCCCTCGCGGCGATCCCGCTCGCCACGCTTGCGGGCGTTTTCGGCATCGGCCAGCGCCCGCATGAAGCGGTCGTGCAATTCGTCGCGTTCCGCCTTCAGGGTTTCAATCTCGGCTTGAAGCGCAACCGCTTCCACGTCTTGCGGCGAGTCCTGCTCGGCCAGCGTGTCCAGATCGACAAGGTCGTCTTCGCTGACGCCCGGCAGAATGTCTTCCATTTCGCCCACGTCTTTGGCTTTCGGATCTGCCATGATCCCTCCTTCTCAACTCCGGTCGGAGATCATCCTGCCGACCAGTTGCGCCGTGTAATCCACGATCGGCACGACCCGTCCGTAATTCAGACGTGTCGGCCCGATCACGCCCACGGCGCCGATAATCTTTCGATCCGCGTTCATATAGGGACTGACGACCAGAGAGGAACCCGAAAGTGAAAAAAGCTTGTTCTCCGAGCCGATAAAAATGCGCACACCCTCGCCGGTTTCGGTCAGGTCCAGGAACTCGGCAATATCACGTTTGCGCTCCAGGTCGTCGAACAGGATGCGGATGCGCTCCAGATCAACCGCATCCTGGCTTTCCAGCAGGTTGGCGCGGCCGCGCACGATCAGCCGCTCGGCGCCTTCGCCTTGTTCATCCCAGACCGCCAGCCCACTTTCCACAAGGTCGCGGGCCAGCTTGTCGATTTCCTGGCGGCGGCGCTTGATCTCGCTTTCCATGACCCGGCGCAATTCGCTGACGGTGCGGCCCTCGGCCAGCGCGTTCAGGAAATTTGCCGCCTCGCGCATGGATGACGGGGTCTGCCCCGGCGGCGGCGTGAACACGCGGTTTTCCACATGGCCATCGGCAAAGACCAGCACCACCAGCGCCCGGTCGGCGGCAAGGCTGACGAACTCGATATGCTTGATCGGCGCTTCATGCTTGGGCGTCAGCACCAGGCTGGCACCATGGGTCACCCCCGACAGCGCCGAACCGATGCCGTCCAGAATCGCGCCCACATCACCGTCCGAGCGTTTGACGGTGGCGTCGATCATCTCGCGATCCTGAAGGGTCATCTGGTCCACTTCCAGAAACCCGTCCACGAACATGCGCAAGCCCTTTTCGGTGGGCACGCGGCCTGCCGAGATATGCGGACTTCCCAGCAACCCCAGATACTCCAGGTCCTGCATCACGTTGCGGATCGTCGCCGCGCTGACCTTTTCCGACATGGAGCGTGTCAGCGTGCGCGAGCCCACCGGATCGCCGCTGGACAGATAGCCTTCGACCACCCGCCGGAACACCTCGCGGGAGCGGTCGTTCAGATCTTGCAGAACCTTGCTGCTGTCGGTCATCCCGTTTGTCCCGTTCTCGCGCACACAGCCCTTGCAGGCTTGAACCACACCGCCTTGCGAAGATAAGGGTTCGGCATCCCAACGCAAGGAAATGTCATGCGCCCTTCCGGCCGTAAACTCAACGAACTTCGCCCCGTGTCCATCGAGACCGATGTCACCCGCCACGCCGAGGGCTCTTGCCTGATCCGCATGGGCGACACCCATGTGCTCTGCACCGCCTCGCTGGAAGAGCGGGTGCCGCCGTTCCTGAAGAACTCGGGTCTTGGCTGGGTCACCGCCGAATACGGGATGCTGCCGCGCGCCACCCACAGCCGGATGCGGCGCGAGGCCAAGAACGGCCAGTCGGGCCGCACCCAGGAAATCCAGCGCCTGATCGGACGCAGCCTGCGCGCCGGGCTGGATCGCGTTGCCCTGGGCGAACGCCAGATCACCATCGACTGCGATGTGATCCAGGCCGATGGCGGCACCCGCTGCGCTGCAATCACCGGCGGCTGGGTCGCGCTGCGCCTTGCGGTCAACAAGCTGATGAAGGCCGGCGACGTGATCTCGGATCCGCTGGTCGATCCCATCGCGGCGGTGTCCTGTGGCATCTACGCCGGTCAGCCGGTGCTGGATCTGGACTATCCCGAGGACAGCGATGCGGGCGTCGATGGCAACTTCGTCATCACCGGTTCCGGCAAGCTGGTCGAGGTGCAGATGTCCGCCGAAGGCGCCGCCTTCACCCGTGCCCAGATGGGCGAACTGCTGGATCTGGCCGAAGCGGGCGTGGCTGACCTGGTCGCCGCCCAGAAAGCCGCCACCGCATGACCGGCAGGATCGGCGACAAGCTGGTCATCGCCAGCCACAACGCAGGGAAAATCCGCGAGATCGGGGCGCTGATGGCGCCCTACGGGATCGAGGTCGTGTCGGTGAAGGAGCTTGGCTTCGTCGAGCCGGAGGAAACCGAGAATACTTTTGCCGGCAACGCGCGCATCAAGGCGCATGCAGCAGCCAAGGCGGCGGGCCTGCCCGCCCTGTCGGATGACAGCGGCATTATGGTCGATGCCCTGGATGGCGCGCCGGGGGTCTTTACCGCCGATTGGGCCGAAACGCCCAAGGGGCGCGATTTCCCCATGGCGATGAAAAAGGTCTGGGATCTGATGGAGGAGAAAGCCGCGCCGGAACCCCGGACCGCGCATTTCTGCTGTACGCTCTGCGTGGCTTGGCCCGATGGCACCGATCAGCTGTTCGAAGGCCGTGTGTCGGGCCGCCTTGTCTGGCCGATGCGCGGCGCGCAGGGCTTCGGCTTTGACCCGATCTTCCAGCCCGATGGTGAAACCGAAACCTTCGGCGAGATGGATCCTGCAAAGAAGCACTCCATGAGCCACCGCGCCGATGCCTTCACCAAGATGAAAGCGGGCCTGCTTGACTGAGCGCCCCGATTGGGAGGCCGGCGGGTTCGGCCTCTACATCCACTGGCCGTTCTGCGCCGCCAAATGCCCCTATTGCGACTTCAATTCCCATGTCGCGGCCACCATCGACCACACCCGCTGGCGCAAGGCTTATCTGGCGGAACTGCAGCGCGCGGCGCGTGAAACGCATGGCCGGGTCCTGAACACGGTGTTCTTCGGCGGCGGCACCCCCAGCCTGATGGACCCGGATACAGTCGCCGCCATTCTGGAAGACGTCCGCCGCCTGTGGCCCATGGCGAATGATCCCGAAATCACGCTGGAAGCCAATCCAACCTCGGTCGAGGCCGGGAAATTCCGGGCCTTCCGGCAAGGCGGAATCACGCGGGTGTCGATGGGGGTGCAATCACTGCGCGACGAAGACCTGCGCCGTCTTGGCCGAATGCACAGCGTGGCCGAGGCACGTCAAGCATTTGATATTGCGCGAAAAGAGTTTGACCATGTCAACTTCGACATGATTTATGCCCGTCAGGGGCAAAGCCGCGAAGATTGGTCAGCAGAACTGACCGAAGCCCTGTCCATGGCCGTTGATCATCTCTCGGCGTACCAGTTGACCATCGAACCCGGCACCGCCTTTGGCGACCGCTACGCCCGTGGCAAACTGCGCGATCTACCCGACGATGACCTGTCAGCGGACCTTTATGATCTGACGCAAGAAATCTGCGCGGCGCATGGGATGCCCGCCTACGAGGTGTCGAACCACGCGGCACCCGGATCCGAAAGCCGGCACAATCTGATCTACTGGCGCTATGGCGACTACATCGGCATTGGCCCCGGCGCACACGGTCGGGTCACCACGCCCGAAGGCCGCATGGCCACCGAAACCCATCTGGCCCCCGGCGCATGGCTGCAAGCGTTGGAACAGCGCGGCACCGGCCAATCCCTGCGCAGTACCCTGCCCGCAGCAGATCAGGCCGCCGAATACCTGATGATGAGCCTGCGTCTGTCTGAAGGCAGCGACCTGTCCCGGCTTGCGCGTCTGGGCCTTGTCCCCGACCCCGCGCGCCTGTCACATCTGCAAGAGTTGGGCCTTGTTGCATTGACCGGATCGCGCCTGCGTGCGACCCAAGCCGGGCGCCGGGTTCTGAACGGCGTATTGCGCGAACTGCTGATGGATTGACCCATGCGAGTGCTCTGGTTGATGACAGGCTTTCTGGCCGTGGGAACAGGCACTTTGGGCATCTTCCTGCCGCTGCTGCCCACCGTACCGCTGATGATCCTGGCCGCGTTCTGCTTTGGAAAGTCTTCGCCGCGCCTGCACAACTGGCTGGTGAACCATCCGGTCTATGGCGAGCACATCCGCGACTGGCACGCCAAGGGCGCCATTCATCGAAATGCCAAGAAATTGGCCACGGTGTCGATCGCCGTGGCCTTCGGGCTGTCCGTCCTGATGGGGGTTCGGGCCCAGATCCTGATGATCCAGGCCCTCGTTCTCTGCGCCGTGCTGATCTTTATATGGACGCGCCCGACGGCGTAAGGCTGAGCATCCGGCACAATTCATCCAGTTGATCCAGAGACTTGTAGCTGATGGTCAGTGATCCTGTCTCTTTTTCGGGCTTGTGGGCGATCTGCACTTTCATGCCCAGATTGGCCGAAAGATCCTGCTCAAGAACGCGCGTGTCCGCGTCTTTCTCGTCATCGACCACCCGCGCCTTGCGCGGTGCTTTCGGTTCGGACTCGGCCTTGGCCAGCCGTTCGGTATCCCGTACCGACAGCCCTTTCTCGACCACCTTGCGCGCCAATGCCACCGGATCCTCGGTGGTGATCAAGGCACGCGCGTGCCCTGCCGAGAGCCGCCCGTCGACCAGGAACGCCTGCACTTCGGCGGGCAGGTTCAGCAGTCGCAGAAGGTTGGCAATGTGGCTGCGGCTCTTGCCCAGGGCCTCGGCCATTTTTTCCTGCGTGTGGCCGAACTTGTCCATCAACTGACGATAGCCGGCGGCCTCTTCCACGGGGTTCAGATCGGCCCGCTGAATGTTCTCGATGATTGCGACTTCCAGAACCTCGGTGTCCGAGAAGTCCCGCACCAGAACCGGAAGCTCGTGCAGTTGCGCCATTTGCGAGGCGCGCCAGCGACGCTCCCCGGCAACAATCTGATACTTGGCGTCCCCGTTCGGCCGTTTCCGCACGATCAGGGGCTGAATCACGCCCTTTTCCCGGATCGAATTGGCCAGATCGGTCAGATCCTGATCCCCGAACCGACGCCGCGGCTGATCCGGGTTCGGAGCAATGTCTTCAATGGGCACCACCAGTTCACCACGCGGCGCGATGCTCTCATTGGCCTCGATCGGGGCAACATCCGCCATCAAGGCCGACAGGCCCCGGCCCAATCCGCGTTTCTCTCCACCCATATCTAGCCCTGCCTTATTGTTTTATGCCGATATGCTGTGATAGCGCGCAATAAGCTCGTCTGCCAAGTCCCCATATGCAAGCGCGCCCTTCGATTTCGGGTCATAGTCCAGAACCGGCACTGCATGCGACGGCGCTTCGCTTACCCGCACGTTGCGCGGGACGATGGTCTTGAACACCAGTTCGCCCAGCGTTTCGCGGGCGTCGATCTCGACCTGCTGCGCCAGACGATTGCGCTGATCGTGCATCGTCAGCAACACACCTTCGATCCGCAGATTGGGATTTGCGGTCTGGCGCACTTCCCGGATGGTCAACATCAACTGGGACAACCCCTCCAGCGCAAAAAATTCACTTTGCAGCGGGATCAGGATGGAATCAGACGCGACCATGGCATTGACGGTCAGAAGGTTCAGCGATGGCGGGCAGTCAATCAGGACATAGTCGACGCCAAGCTCGGCCATCACCGGGCTACGCAGTATGTCGCGCAGGATAAAGCTGCGGCGCTCGTTCGCCACCAACTCGATATCGGCAGAACTCAGATCAGTTGTGGCCGGCGCAATCAGGATGTTGTCGATCGACGTTGCACACAGGACTTCACCCAGAGGTGCGCCGTCGATCAGAAGGTCATAGGTGCTTTTCCTACGCTCACCCACTTCCACACCCAGGCCGGTGGAGGCGTTGCCCTGTGGGTCAATATCAATAACGAGGCTGGAAAATCCCCGCTTTTCCAGCGCCGAAGCGAGGTTGATCGTCGTGGTTGTCTTGCCAACCCCGCCCTTCTGGTTGGCAATAGCGATGATGCGCGGTGTGGAGAACTCAGACACGTCTCGGGGCTCCGATCTTGAACAAAACTGCTTGGGCATCTGTCAAACTGGTAATCTCTTGCACGTCGAACTGCCAGTGCTTTCGGGCCTCTGCCAGTTCTTCTGCATGGCGTGCGCCTTTTGGAAATATGGCGGTACCATCATTTGCAAGATGCCGTTCTGCAAACCCCAACAGATCTGTCAGGGGGGCCAGGGCACGGGCACTGAGATACTGAGCGTCCTGTGGGGGGACAGCCTCGATGCGCGCATCCAGCACCGAGAAGGGCGTTGATGTTTCACGTGAAACAGTGCGCAGGAAGGCTGCCTTGCGTTGGTCGCTTTCGATGCAGGTCAAAACTAGGTCAGGTGTGAGTTCTTGCGCCAAGATTGCCACCACAGCGCCCGGAAACCCACCACCACTCCCCAAATCAACCCAACTCCCCCCCGTGGGGGCAACGGCAGAAAAGACCTGGGCAGAGTCGACAATATGGCGGTCCCACAGCAGAATCAGTGATTTCTGTGACACGAGATTGATCTTTCGCGTCCATTTCCTCACCAAATCCGCATAGGCGGACAGCTTCTCAAGTGTTTCACGTGAAACATCGAGACCCGGGAGGCTGTGAGTCACGCCCGTTTCTCCTGCCGCGCCGGACGCAACCGAACCAACAACAGCGACAAGGCTGCCGGAGTCATCCCCTCCAGACGCGCCGCTTGCGCCATGGACGCCGGGCGGCTCTTGTTGAGTTTTGTTTTCAACTCGTTTGAAAGGCCGGAAATTCCGTCATAGTCGAAGTCGGTCGGGATTTTCACCGCTTCATCCCGTTTCAACAGCGCCACATCCCGCGCTTGACGGTCCAGATACTTCGAATAGAGCGCATCTCGCCAAAGCTGAACCTGAACTTCCGGGTCCATGCCCTCGTGGGTTGGGTTCAGCTCAAGGATGTTGTCAAAAGAAGCGTTCGGAAAGGACAGAAGATCCCAACTGGTCCGACGACCGCCATCAGCCGCAACCTTGATGCCCGCCGATGTGATTTCACGCGGGGTCCAGTCTTCAGACTCAAGGGCTTTGCGCCCAGCTTCCAGGGCATCCATCTTTTGCTGGAACGCTGCCTTCCGCGTCTCTCCAACACACCCAAGGCCCAAACCCATTGGAGTTAGACGCTGATCCGCATTGTCGGCTCGCAGGGACAAACGGAATTCCGCCCGCGACGTGAACATGCGATACGGTTCTGCGACGCCTCTGGTTGTCAGATCGTCGATCATAACGCCGATGTACGAGTTGGAGCGCTGGAAGGTCACGCCCTCTTCCCCAACAGCATGTCGGGCCGCGTTCAGACCAGCCACTAGGCCTTGTGCCGCCGCCTCTTCATACCCGGTCGTGCCATTGATCTGACCCGCCAGATAGAGTCCCGGTTGCTCCCGCAATTCAAGGTTCAGGTTCAACGCCCTGGGATCAACGTAATCATATTCTATGGCATAGCCGGGTTGCAGGATTTGGACGCTCTCAAGACCGACAATCGAGCGAACGTAAGCCCTTTGAACATCTTCGGGCAAGGAGGTCGAAATGCCATTCGGATAGACTGTGGGATCGTCCAGCCCTTCCGGCTCAAGAAATACCTGGTGGCTGTCCTTATCAGCGAAGCGGACCACCTTGTCCTCGATCGAGGGGCAGTATCGGGGACCCACCCCTTCGATATGGCCGCCGTACATCGCAGACCGGCTGAGGTTTTTCTCGATGATCTCGTGTGTGCGCGTGTTTGTGTGCGTAATTCCGCAGCTGACCTGTCGCGTATGGGTCGATTTCGTCAGAAACGAGAAGAACGTGGGGTCATCATCGCCGGGCTGATCCTCTAGGACCGCCCAATTTATTGTGCGCCCGTCCAGTCGCGGTGGTGTCCCGGTTTTCAACCGGCCCAGTGGTAGACCCATATCGGCAAACCGGGCTGCCAACTTGTTGGAGGGGTCCTCGCCCATACGGCCAGCCGGATAGGACGTATCGCCAATATGCACAACACCCCGAAGAAAGGTGCCGGTGGTAATGACAACGGCTTTTGACGGGACAATGCTCCCATCGCCAAGCACCGCACCTGTCACTTGGCCCGCATCAACCGCAATGTCAGTGACTTCCGCACCGATAACCGACAGATTTGGTACCGCAGCCAGCATCCTTTGCATGGTGTCACGATAGATCTTGCGATCCGACTGTGCTCTTGGTCCCTGAACTGCAGGACCCTTGCGGCGGTTCAAAAGCCGAAACTGGATCCCGGCCTTGTCGGCCACTGGGCTCATGATGCCATCCATGGCATCGATTTCGCGGACCAGATGACCCTTCCCAAGCCCGCCAATGGCTGGGTTGCAGGACATCACGCCGATTTTGCTGGTATCCAAGGTTACCAGGGCAACACGAACACCCAGGCGCGCTGCGGCATGAGCAGCCTCGCAACCCGCGTGCCCACCACCAACCACCACCACGTCGAAGCTGTCATGTTTCACGTGAAACATCGTCATTTCCCCAGACAGAAACTGCTGAAGATCTCATCCAGCACGTTCTCTACATCAATGCGACCAACCAGAGCATCCAGTGTCACGACCGCGCGCCGGATATCCTCGACGGCCAGTTCGGTCGGGCGGTGGCCCATCTCTAGCGCATCGAGTGCCGATTCCAAAACCTCACGCGCGCGAGTCATGGCTTGACGGTGGCGTTCTTGCACGGCCAAGCCAGCAGTGCTTGCGCGCGCCTGCAGACGCTCCTGCACATGGGACAACAAGGCCGAGACCCCTTCCCCCGTCTTGCCAGAGATTCCCTGACCGCTTTTTGCCACAAGATCGGATTTTCCGAGCAACACAAGATCGTCCGTGCCGATCGATACCCCAAATGGAACTGCGCCGTCCGTCAGCACGATGCGCAGGTCTGCCTGGTTGGCACGCGACACCGCGCGTTCGATCCCCAACCCCTCGACCACGTCTTCGGTTTCGCGCAATCCGGCGGTATCAAGGAACGTTACAGGCAGACCACCCACATCCATGCGCACTTCGATCACATCACGCGTGGTGCCAGCAATATCCGAAGTGATCGCAGCATCCCGGCCCGCAAGCGTGTTCAGAAGTGTGGACTTGCCGATGTTGGGCGGACCAACGATGGCAACCTCGAACCCGTCGCGGATACGTTCGGCCGCCTGGAATCCGGAGATTTCACGAGAAAGGCTTTCGGTCACGTCCCGCAACAACGCCGTGACTTCCGGCGTCACATCCACTGGCACCTCTTCGTCGGCAAAGTCGATGGTGACTTCCAAAAGCGCCATGGCCCGGATCAAGTCTTGCCGCCAGCTTTCCGTCTTTTGACCCAAAGCCCCGGATAGAACGCGCAACGCTTGTTTTCGCTGAGCTTCGGTTTCGGCGTCGATCAGGTCGGCCAGACCTTCGACCTCGGTAAGATCAAGTTGCCCGTTTTCCAGTGCGCGGCGGGTGAACTCTCCCGGCTCGGCCAGCCGCAGACCCGGAAGATGCGACAGCACTTGCAACAGGGCTGCAACCGTCGCGCGGGAGCCATGCACCTGAAACTCGGCAGATGTCTCCCCAGTGAACGATGCGCCTTTGGCAAATGTCAGGATCAGGGCGGAATCAATCAGGCCGCCATCGGCATCGCGCAGGTCGCACAGCGTTGCGCGCCGGGGATCCGGCACACGACCGCAAAGGGCCTTTACTGCATCATGGGCGTGCGGCCCCGATACCCGGACAACCGCGACACCCGCTTTGCCCTGTGCCGTGGCAAGGGCATATATGGTGTCCATTGCGCAAACCTACACAATATCAAGAGTTCATGGAGTCAAAGAACTCTGAATTCGACTTGGTTTGTTTCAGCTTGGAGATCAGGAACTCGATGGCATCGGTGGTGCCCATCGGGTTCAGGATACGGCGCAGGACATAGGTTTTCTGCAGGTTGATCTTGTCGACCAGCAGATCCTCTTTCCGGGTTCCGGACTTGAGAATGTCCATTGCCGGGAAGACGCGCTTGTCGGCGACTTTCCTGTCAAGAACAATTTCCGAGTTACCGGTGCCTTTGAATTCCTCGAAAATGACCTCGTCCATGCGCGATCCGGTATCGATCAGCGCGGTCGCGATGATGGTCAGCGACCCGCCTTCCTCGATGTTCCGTGCGGCGCCGAAGAAGCGCTTGGGCCGCTGCAGGGCATTGGCATCCACACCGCCGGTCAGGACCTTGCCTGAGGACGGCACAGTGGTGTTGTAGGCGCGGCCCAGGCGGGTGATCGAATCCAGCAGGATCACCACGTCGCGCTTGTGCTCGACCAGGCGTTTGGCCTTTTCGATGACCATCTCGGACACACCGACGTGGCGCGAGGCAGGCTCGTCAAAGGTCGAGGAGACGACCTCGCCCTTCACCGAGCGCTGCATGTCGGTCACTTCTTCCGGCCGCTCGTCGATCAGCAGGACGATCAGGTAGCACTCAGGGTGATTGCGGGCGATCGACGCGGCGATGTTCTGCAACAGAACCGTCTTACCGGTCCGTGGCGGCGCGACGATGAGCGAGCGCTGGCCTTTCCCGATCGGGGCCACCAGATCGATGATCCGTGCAGATCGATCCTTGATGGTGGGATCCTCGATCTCCATGTTCAGGCGTTCGTCCGGGTACAGCGGCGTCAGGTTGTCGAAGGCGATCTTGTGACGCGCGCGCTCGGGCGCTTCGAAGTTGATCTTCGTGACCTTGGTCAGCGCGAAATAGCGTTCATTGTCCCGCGGCGACTGGATGACGCCTTCTATGGTGTCGCCGGTGCGCAGCGACCATTGGCGGATCATGTCGGGAGAGACGTAGATGTCATCGGGACCCGGCAGATAGTTGGCCTCGGGCGATCTCAGGAAGCCAAAGCCGTCCTGCAGTACTTCAAGAACACCATCGCCAGATATCTCCCAGCCATCCTCCGCGCGTTCGCGCAGGATCTGGAACATCATCTCGCCCTTGCGCATGGTCGAGGCGTTCTCGATTTCGAGTTCCTCGGCCATCGCCAGCAGATCGGTGGGGCTTTTTGCTTTGAGGTCCGAGAGATTCACCCGGTCCTGGGAAACGGCAATATTCATACAATGCGCTCCGGCGCTCGTGATCCGGGATCACGGTTCAGCTCAACTTGCGGCAGTCGGAAAATAACGGACGGACGCCCGCTATAATCCGTATATAGACTTTCGCAATTCGAAGTCAACGAGACCGGATTGTCGTCAGAACGGGCGGGCGATCACCGATACGACGATGACGATCATCAGGACCGTCGGAACCTCGTTCATCAGCCGGAAATCGCGGCCCGTGCGCGTGTTCTTGCCCGCCAGAAAGTCTTTCCGGCGGTATCCGCACCAGTGGTGGAACCAGGTCATTGCAATGATGGCCGCACCCTTGGTGTAGGGCCAGAACGCGCCCCAGTCGACGATCCCCGGCGTGAACACCAAAGCCAGACCGAAGATCCAAGTGGCGACCATGGCCGGGTTCATGATGAAGCGCAGCAGCTTGCGTTCCATGGTCTGGAAGATTTCAACCGTCTCGGGCCCTGCCGCACTCACCCGCTCCACGTGATAGACAAAAAGGCGTGGCATATAGAACAGACCCGCCATCCAGGAGATCACCGAGATCACATGCAAGGATTTCGTCCACGGATACAGGTTGACAAGCAGATCGGACATTTTCGTTCCCTCGGTTGGCAGCACTTCAAAACAATAAAGAAAGAGAAAAGAAAAGATGATGTTGTAGGTAGTACAGGGGATATTGGGGATTAAGGGTTTATCAACAGGATTGTTCCATGTGAATAGAATCTGTCCGGAAACCATCTCTGGTCCTGTCGATAACTAAAATATATTTAAAAACAACAACTTGCAAGGCGACGCTAAAACGCAACCTGTGGATAAGTTTGCGGATAGTATCTGAGTCACCGAAGCTGACCTATCGTCATGGGAAAACTTGTCTACCGTGGATGACTGTGGGTGTGGATTTGACTTTATCCCCCCCGCGCGAGAGGTTGCCGAAACTGTCCCGGTTCGTCCCGACGCCATGCACCGCCCCTCCGCAGAGTCCCACACAGAGTTATCCACAAGATGCAGAAATTTGTACTGGCTTCCGGTTCGGCGACGCGCCAGGCGATGCTGGCCGCGGCGGGACTGGACTTCGAGGTTGAAAAGCCCCGGCTGGACGAAGGTGCGATCCGCGCGTCAATGGAAGCCGAGGGCGCCCCCCCCCGAGATATCGCCGATCTTCTGGCGGAAATGAAGGCGCGCAAGATCAGTGACAAACGACCCGGCGCGCTGGTGCTGGGCAGCGATCAGGTGCTGGATTTCGACGGTCGCGTCCTTGGAAAGCCGAACGACCGCAAGACTGCGGCCGAACAACTCCTCCAGCTGCGCGGCAAGACCCATCGGTTGCTGTCGGCGGCAGTGCTGGTGCGCGACAATCAGCCGATCTGGCGACACATCGGCATGGTTCGGCTGACCATGCGCGACTTCTCGGACGATTACCTTGCGGGCTATCTGGATCGGAACTGGCCGGGGCTGGGTGATTCGGTCGGTGGCTACAAGCTGGAAGAAGAAGGCGTGCGCTTGTTTTCCCGGATCCAGGGCGATTATTTCAACGTTCTGGGGCTGCCGCTGCTGGAGCTTCTGAACACCCTGACCCTGCGAGGAGATATCGAAGGATGAGTGCGGACCCTATCCCCCTGGCAGGTGTCATCGGCTGGCCGATCGGGCATTCCAAGTCGCCGCGCGTGCATGGTTACTGGCTGAATTTCCTCGGCATCAGCGGGCACTACGTGCCGATGGGCGTGGCGCCCGAGGATCTGGAAACCGTACTGCGCACATTGCCCAAAGCGGGATTCGTCGGCTGCAATGTCACCCTGCCGCACAAGGAAGCGGCGCTGGCGCTGGCCGATGAAGTCAGCGACCGGGCGGCGCGGGTGGGCGCGGCCAACACGCTGGTGTTCAAGGATGGCAAGATCCATGCCGACAATAGCGATGGCTACGGGTTCATCGCCAATTTGAAGCAGAATGCGCCTGACTGGCGGCCCGAAGCCGGCCCAGCGGCAGTTTTTGGTGCTGGCGGCGCGGCGCGCGGGGTTATTGACGGGCTGCTGACCGCAGGGGTGCCCGAGATCCGGTTGACCAATCGCACACGCGCACGGGCCGAAGTGCTGGCCCAACATTTCGGGGACAAGGTCACCGTCATCCACTGGGAGCGGGCCGAAACCGCCGCCGCGGGCGCCAATACGCTGGTCAACACGACCTCGCTGGGGATGGAGGGACAACCGCCTTTCACCCTGTCTCTGGCCGGGGCCGCCAAGGGCGCTCTGGCGACCGATATCGTCTATGTGCCGTTGGACACACCGTTTTTGAAGGAGGCGCGCAAGCACGGGCTGCAAACTGTCGACGGGCTGGGGATGCTGTTGCATCAGGCGGTTCCGGGCTTCAACGCCTGGTTCGGGACCAACCCGTTGGTGGATGACGCCCTGCGGGACGTGGTTCTGGCACCGTGAGCGCGTTTCGGCTGGGGCTGACAGGATCGATCGGCATGGGCAAGTCGACGGCAGCGAAGATGTTCGCCGATGCCGGCTGTGACGTCTGGGACGCGGATGCGGCGGTGCATCGGCTGTATGCGCCCGGTGGCGCGGCGGTGGCCCCCCTGGCGGCCCTGCATCCCGAGGCGGTGGTGGATGGTGCGGTCTCGCGCCCGGCGCTGAAGGCGTGGATCGATGCCGACCCCACGGCGCTGGCCCGTATCGAAAAGGTCGTGCATCCGCTTGTGGCCGCCGACCGCGCAGCCTTTGCCGCACGCAGCAGCGCGCCGGTCACCGTCTACGACATTCCGCTGCTGTTCGAAAACGGCACCCAGGCGCAAATGGATGCAGTGGCCGTCGTCTCGGCCCCCGCATCGGTTCAGCGCGACCGCGTGCTGGCGCGCGGCACCATGACCGAGGCGCAGTTCGAGGCCATTCTGGCCAAACAGATGCCCGATGCGGACAAGCGCGCACGGGCGGACTACATTATTCGCTCCACCAGCCTTGCGCAGGCGCAGGCGGATGTGGACCGGATTTTACAGGAGATTGGGCACCGCCATGCGTGAGATCGTTCTGGACACCGAAACCACTGGCTTCGAGCCTTCGGAAGGCCATCGCCTGGTCGAAATCGGCTGTGTCGAACTGCTCAACCACATGCCGACCGGGCGGGTGTATCACCAATACATCAACCCCAAGCGTGATATGCCCAAAGATGCTTTCGAAGTGCATGGAATCAGTGAAGAATTCCTGGCCGACAAGCCGGTGTTCGAACGGGTCGGACAGGAATTTCTCGACTTCGTGCAGGAGGCCACGCTGGTCATCCACAACGCCTCGTTCGACATGAAATTCCTGAACGCCGAGCTGGGCTGGGCCGGGCTGCGCACCCTGCCCATGTCGCAGGCGCTGGACACGCTGGCCATCGCGCGCAAGAAGTTTCCGGGCTCGCCTGCCTCGCTGGATGCGCTGTGCCGCCGCTTCGGGATCGACAATTCGGCGCGCGAAAAGCACGGCGCACTGCTGGACAGCGAAATTCTGGCCGAGGTCTATCTGGAATTGATCGGGGGGCGTCAGCCGGGGTTCATGCTGGCGCAGAACCGGGGCGGTGCGGATCGGCGCGGCGGCGAAGACTGGCGTCCGCGTCCGCGCCCCAACCCCCTGCCCGCGCGCCTGTCCGGGGCCGAAGCCCAAGCGCATTCGGTATTCATCGAAGCCCTTGGCGACGATGCGGTCTGGCGGCGGTACCTGCCCGCCGCCGAGACAAAGGACTAGATCAGGCCTGCGGCGTGGCCGGGGCGGCCTCGGCTTCGGCCTGGGCGCGACGCGCCAGTTCCTGACGGTAGATCGCCACGAAATCGACGTTGTCCAGGTTCAGCGGCGGGAAGCCCCCGTCACGGGTCACGTCCGACACGATGCGGCGCACATAGGGAAACAGCATCCGCGGGCATTCGATCAGCAGGAAGGGGTGCAGCTGCTGCTCGGGCACGCCCTCGATGTGGAAAACGCCGCCGTATTCCAGCTCAAGCGCGAACAGAACCGACTGGTCGTCCTTGTTTTTCGAGGTGACGGTGAATTTGGTCAGCACTTCGTACTGGTTGTCCACCGGGCGCTTCTTGGCATCCAGGTTGACCTGCACCTGCACGTCCGGCTTCACGTCGCCGTTGATGCCTTTCTGGGCCACGATGTTTTCAAAGGACATGTCCCGGATGTACTGGGCCAGGACCTGCATCTTCACCGGGGTCTGCTGGGCAGCGCCATTGGGTGCGGGGGCGTCGTCGTTCATCGTTTTCTCCGAAGATAGATGTCATTTTGCCGTGGGCGTATCAGCTAGACCCCGGCGTCACAAGCCGTGCGCGGGCCTGGCGGGGTCAGTCCTGGGTCCACTTCGAAGGCCGGGTGCCCGGGCGCGGTTCGATTTCGTCGGGGTCGACCTCGTAGAACTCGCCGTCGATGACCCCGTTGCCCGGCCCGCCCCGCGACATGGGGCCGCTGTTCTGGGCCGGACCGGTGGAAAACGTGGTCACACGCATCCGGCTGCGCAGGTAGGTAAACACGCGTTCGCGCACCGCCGGCACCAGCAGGGCAAAGCCCACCGCATCGGTGAAAAACCCCGGCGTCAGCAGCAATATCCCGGACAGCAGGATCATCGCTCCATGTGCCAAAGGACCGGTGGGATCGTCCATCTGCTCGAAGGAACGCTGGATTTGTCCCAATGCGGACACACCCTGGCTGCGCACAAGGGCGGTGCCGGCGATGGCGGTGCCGACAACGATCGCCAGCGTGGGCCACAGACCCAGCCAGCCGCCGACCTGAATGAACAGGCCGATCTCGATCAGGGGGATGGCGATGAAGGCGAACAGTAGCCACATGTGAATTCTCGCGTTTTTGCGTCCGGCCAGTTGGTGGACTTGTGATATGCTGTCACCTACATAAGAAACTCATGCCCGTTCTGCTATCCCATTGCCCTGAGAGGTCTCCATGAGCTCGTCAATTATCCAACTCCTCGTGCTTGCCGGGATCGCCGTATTCCTGGTCCTGCGGCTCAAAGGCGTGTTGGGTACCCGTGAGGGTTTCGAAAAACCTCCCCTGACGTCTGCGGGCGCCAAGTCCGATGACAGGTCGCGGCCCGATCTGGAAGTGATCGAGGGGGGCCCGGATCACGACATCGTCGATCATGTGGATCCCGACAGCCCCGCCGCGCAAGCGCTGGCGGAAATGAAGCGGATCGACAGCAGCTTCCTGGTGGGCGAGTTCCTGCAGGGCGCACGCGGCGCCTATGAAATGATCCTGATGGCCTTTGAAAAAGGCGATCTGGCCGAGATCGACCCCTTCCTGGCCGAGGACGTGCGCGAAAGTTTCGCCGAGGTGATCGCCGCGCGAGAGGAACAGGGCCTGTCCATCGACGCCAATTTCGTCGGCCTGCGCGAGGTCAAGCTGGTGACCGCCGCCTTCGACCCGGCAACCTCGGAAGGCGAACTGACGGTACGTTTCGTGGGCGAGCTGACTTCGGTCGTGCGCAACCTGTCGGGCGAGATCGTCGAGGGCGATCCGAACGAGATCAAGCGCCAGCGCGATATCTGGACCTTCGCCCGCGTCATGGGCACCGACGATCCCAACTGGCAGCTTGTCGCCACCGGCGAATAATCCCGTACCGGTTGGGAGCGTTCTGCCATGGCCCGCCGTCGCCGTCGTTCCTCGCTGTCTGACGAAGATCGCGAACTCTGGTCTCAGGTGGCGCAAAGTGTTGCGCCCCTGAAACCCGAAAAGGCCAATCTGGGCGATCTTCTGGGCTCGGCCTCGCCGATGCCCGACCCCCGCGCCAAGGACGTGTCGGCCCCGGCGCCCAAGGCCAGCTTCACCCCAAATCTTCCCACCTTCCGCATCGGCAGCCGCGCCCCGGCGCCGAACCCGGTGCATCACGCGGCCGCGCCGGGCATCGCCGAGCATCTCAAGCAGATGCCCAGCCGCGTGGACGCCCGCACCATGGGCAAGATCCGGCGCGGCAAGCTGCGCCCCGAAGGTCGGCTGGACCTGCACGGGATGACACTGGCGCAGGCACACCCTGCCCTTTTGCGTTTCATTGCAGACAGTTATCACAAGCATCGCCGCCTTGTCCTGATCATCACCGGCAAGGGCAAGGATCGCGACGAAGGCTATGCCATGCCGGTGCCGCGCGGCGTGCTGCGCCATCAGGTGCCGCATTGGCTGCATGGGCAGAACCTGTCGGCGATGGTGCTTCAGGTGATCCCCGCGCATCTGCGTCACGGCGGCGACGGCGCCTACTACGTCTATCTCAAGCGGCAGCGCTGATTGCCACGCGCCCCTTGGCACCGGGCCGCAGGCACCATACATCGCCTGCAACGAAAGGACGGACCATGACCACCCTGACCCCGCGCGAGATCGTTTCCGAGCTTGACCGTTTCATCATCGGCCAGGCCGATGCCAAGCGCGCCGTCGCCGTTGCCCTGCGCAACCGCTGGCGCCGCAAGCAACTGCCCGATGACCTGCGCGACGAGGTCTATCCCAAGAACATCCTGATGATCGGCCCGACCGGCGTCGGCAAGACCGAGATCTCGCGGCGGCTGGCGAAACTGGCCAAGGCACCGTTCCTGAAGGTCGAGGCCACCAAGTTCACCGAAGTGGGCTATGTGGGCCGCGATGTGGAGCAGATCATCCGCGATCTGGTGGATGCGGCCATCATCCAGACTCGCGAACAGATGCGCGAGGATGTGAAAGCCAAGGCGCAACAGGCCGCCGAGGATCGGGTCATCGAGGCCATCGCGGGCAAAGATGCCCGCGAGGGAACCCGCGAAAAGTTCCGTGAAAAACTGCACCGGGGCGATCTGGACGGTCACGAGATCGAACTGGAGGTCACCGACACTTCAAGCCCCTTCCCGACCATGGAAATTCCCGGTCAGCCCGGCATGGGCGGCGCGGGAATGATGAACATCGGGGATATCTTCGGCAAGGCCTTCGGCGGGCGCACCGTGAAACGCAAACTGACCGTGGGCGACAGCTACGAGGTTCTGATCTCGGAAGAGGCCGACAAGCTGCTGGATGACGAGGTGGTCACCAAGGCCGCGCTGGAATCGGTGCAGGAAAACGGCATCGTCTTCCTGGACGAGATCGACAAGGTCTGCGCCCGGCAGGATGTGCGCGGTGGCGATGTCAGCCGCGAAGGCGTGCAGCGCGATCTGCTGCCCCTGATCGAAGGCACCACCGTGTCCACCAAGCACGGCACCGTGAAAACCGATCACATTCTGTTCATCGCCTCGGGTGCCTTCCACATCGCCAAACCCTCGGACCTGCTGCCCGAGCTTCAGGGCCGTCTGCCGATCCGGGTCGAGTTGCGGGCGCTGACCGAAGGCGATTTCGTGCGCATCCTGACCGAAACCGACAACGCCCTGACCCTGCAATACCGGGCGCTGATGGCCACCGAGGAGGTTGTCGTCGAGTTTACCGAAGACGGCATCGCCGCGCTGGCGCGCATTGCCGCCGAGGTCAATCAAAGTGTTGAAAACATTGGCGCACGGCGGCTCTACACCATTCTGGAACGGGTGTTCGAAGATCTCAGCTTTACCGCGCCGGACCGCTCCGGTGATCAGGTCGAGATCAACGCCGCCTTCGTCGAGAAGCATCTGGGCGATCTGGCAAGATCCCCCGACCTCAGCCGCTATGTGTTGTAGCTGGGCGGGTCTTTGCAGGGCTGGTCAGACCGGATAGTCTGACCGCACGCCTGCCCCCAAGCCCGAGTCCCCGTCCATGCAAATGCCCGATCCCCGCTTCCTGCGGTCCAATGCCCCTTGGCTCAGCGCCGGGTTCCTGATCGCCTTCGGGTCGGGCTATGGTCAGACTTTCTTCATCTCGGTCTTCGCGGCGGAATTGCAGGCCGAATTCGGGCTCAGCCACGCCGGTTGGGGAGCGCTTTACAGTGCGGGCACGCTGTTGTCGGCGCTGGCGATGATCTGGGCCGGGGGCTGGGCCGACCGGATGCGGGTGCGCTGCCTTGGGGCGCTGATCATGCTGGGTATGGCGGCGGCCTGTCTGGGGATGGCGACGGTGGCGTCTCCGGCGATGCTGGTGATCGTCATCCTGGGGCTGCGGTTCTTCGGTCAGGGCATGTCCACCAACCTGGCCAGTATCGCCATGGCGCGGTGGTTCGCTTCGAACCGGGGCAAGGCGCTGGCCTTTGCCACGCTGGGGTTTGCTGCGGCGGAAGCCCTGTTGCCGGTGGGGTTCGTGGCGCTGAAGCCGCTGATGTCCTGGCGCATGCTCTGGGTGCTGGCGGCCTTTCTGGCGGTTCTGGCGATCCCGGTGCTGTTTGTGCTGTTGCGGCGCGAGCGCACCCCGCAGAGCCTGTCTGAGGCCACCCATGCGCCGGGCATGGCCGGGCGGCACTGGACCCGCGCACAGGCCCTGCGTCATCCGCTGTTCTGGTGCGCCTTGCCCAGCATCATGAGCCCGGCGATTTTCATGACCGCTTTCTACTTCCACCAGGTGCATGTGGCGCAGGCCAAGGGGCTGGCCCATGCGCAACTGGTGACGCTGTTTCCACTGGCCACGCTGGTATCGGTCAGCGCGGTCATCGGGTCGGGTATCCTGATCGACCGGCTGGGCGCGCGTCGTCTGATGACGCTGTTTCAACTGCCGATGGCGGCCGGGTTCGCGGTGCTGGGCGTCAGCTCGGGGCTGGGTATGACGGCGGTGGGCTTGATGTTGCTGTCCGCAACGATAGGCGGCTTCATGACGGTTTCAAGCGCCTTCTGGGCCGAGTTCTACGGCACGCGCCACATGGGGTCGATCCGCGCCGGGGCAGCCTCGGCGCTGGTGTTGGGCACGGCCATTGGCCCGGTGGTCACCGGCGCGCTGATCGATGCCGGTGTTCCGATGGTTCGACAGATGCCGTTGTATTCGCTGATCTTTCTGGCGAACACGGCACTTCTTGCGATGGGATTCGCCGCCAGTGCCCGACGCGGTGAAACGCCGGTGCGGGTCTAGCCGATGGTTTCGACCGTCAGCTTGCCATTGGTGAACACGCAGATATCGGCGGCGATGGCCATGGCCTTGCGGGCGACCTCTTCGGCGTCCAGATCGGATTCCATCAACCCGCGTGCCGCTGCCAGGGCATAGTTCCCGCCCGAGCCGATGGCGGTCACGTCATGTTCCGGCTCCAGCACGTCGCCCGCCCCGGTGATGACCAGCAGTTCGCGGCCGTCAGTGACGATCAGCATCGCTTCCAGCTTTTGCAGGTATTTGTCGGTGCGCCAGTCCTTGGCCAGCTCGACACTGGCGCGGGCCAGTTGGCCGGGGGTGGCTTCCAGCTTGGTCTCAAGGCGTTCCAGCAGGGTGAAGGCGTCAGCGGTCGAGCCTGCAAAGCCCGCCACCACGTCGAAGCCGCCGGGGCTGAGCCGCCGGACCTTGCGGGCCGTGCCCTTGATGACCGTGTTGCCCAGGGATACCTGCCCGTCGCCGGCGATCACCACTTTGCCGCCCTTGCGGACGCCGATGATGGTGGTGCCATGCCAGCCGGGGAATTCGTTGTCGCTCATGCCGTCTCCGAAGTTGCTGCTGCGGTATATGGCAATGCTGCGGGGCAGGAACAAGGCGGGTGCGCGCTTAGAACAGCCCGGCTTCCTTGGCAATCATCGCCGCATGGGTGCGGTTGCGCGCTTCCAGCTTGTTGGTCAGCGTCTTGACGTGCAGCTTGATGGTGACTTCCTGCAGGTCCAGTTCGCGGGCGATTTCCTTGTTCGACATGCCCCGGCACAGGCCGCCCAGCACCTGCATTTCACGTTCGCTCAGCTTCTTGGCGACAGGGTTTTCTTCGACCTCTTCCTCGGCGGTCATGAAGGCGACGGGCACATAGGTTTCGCCGGCTGCCATGAAGCGGATGGCGTTGACCAGCGACTTGGCGGGCAGGGTCTTGGGCAGAAAGCCCACGGCGCCGGCATCCAGCGCCTCTTGCGCGACGGATTTTGGTGCGGTGCCGGACATGATCGCCACCGGCTTGCCGTCGTTCATTTCCATGGCGCGGCGCAGCCCCTCAAGGCCGTTCATGCCGGGCATGGTATAGTCCAGCAGCACCAGGTCGAAACTGCCGTTCGCCTTGATCCGGTCGCAGGCCAGGTCCAGGTTTTCGACGGTCTCGACCTCGATCCCGCCCTGGCCGGTCAGAAAGGCCGCCAGGGTTTCGCGCACCAGATCATGATCGTCGGCAATGAGAACTTCCAATATCCATGCTCCATGTCACCCGAGGGGCCGGGATCTTGTCCTGACATTCCGGCAATTGGACGGATTCTGCAAACAATTTCAAGTTGCCCGGGGCAGGGCGGCACTGCATCGGGGCGAAACCGGGCATCGAAGCCACGCCCCGACACGGGATCAATCCGGGTTGGCTGCGGTCTGGATCTCGGCAAACTGCGCCCGAGTGCGCGCCCAGATCGGGCCAATTTCGGGCAGGCGGTCGTGCATCCGGCCAGTTTTTCCCGATTTGCCCAGACGTTCCATCTCGGCCAGCCAGCCGTGCAGGTCGCGCGCACCGAACACCGCCGCCGATCCCGCCAGATGGTGCAGGGTGGCCAGTACGCTGCGATCGTCGCGGGCGGTCTCCTGTGTGGTGGTCAGGCAGTCGACAGTCTTGTCGGCTTCGGCCAGGAAGGCGTCGATCAGCTTGCCCAGACGCTCGGCACCGACCTCCTGCGCCATGGTATCCAGCCGGGACTGATCCACCGGCGTGTCGGCCTCGGGCGCGGATTTCTCGGGCATGTCGGGGCTGGCCGGGGTGCCGCGTGCAAGGTTCAGCGCGATTTGCAGCGACTCGCGTGAGATCGGCTTGGTCAGGCTGTGATCCATGCCGGCGGCCTTGAAGCGCGAGATTTCCTCCAGCATCGCATGGGCGGTCAGGGCCACGATCGGCACGCCAGACGAGGCGCCATCGCGGGAGCGGATCAGCCGCGTCGCCTCGATCCCGTCCATATGCGGCATCGAGATGTCCATCAGTATCAGGTCGAACATGTGGTCGCGTGCGGCGTCGGCACCTTCCAGCCCATCCATGGCCTCGGTCACCGTATGGCCGGCGGTTTCCAGCATCTCGCGCACCACCAGGCGGTTGATCTCGTTGTCTTCAACCACCAGCACCCGCAACGGTGCGTGGTCCGGTTGCGCCGGGGTTGTAACCTCGGGCAGCAGCGGCACCACCGGGGCGGGAATGTCCTCGTCGGCGGTGGCGTCGGCCGGGGCCGGGGGCATCGGGATGCGGATCCAGAACAGGCTGCCTTCGCCGGGTTCGCTTTCGACCCCGATGGAGCCGTTCATGGCACGGGCCATGCGCCGCGCGATGGCCAGACCCAGTCCGGTGCCGGTGTTCTTCCGATCATAGGTGGCATCAAGGGTGACGAAATCACTGAACACGCGCTCGATATCCTCGGGCGCAATGCCTATGCCGGTGTCCGTCACGCTGATTTCCACCATGTCGTCATAGCCCAGCCGATCCACCGAGATGTGGATCACGCCATTGCGGGTGAATTTCACCGCGTTGCCCACAAGGTTCAGCAGGATCTGGCGCAGGCGCACCGGGTCGCTCAGCACCAGGGACTTGTCCGCCGGTGGCAACGAGACCTCGATGGCATTGCCCCCGGCCTCGGCCACGGTCTGCTGGCCTTCGACCACCTCGCGCACCAGATCCGACAGGTCCACCACGCGCTGCTCGATCCCCATTTTCCCCGACTCCAGCCGCGCCACGTCCAGCACGTCGTTGACGTGATGCAGCAACAGCTGGCCCGAGCGGTTGGCCACCGACAGGTATTTCTGCTGCCGCGCCGACAGATCGGTTTCACCCAGCAGTTCCAGCGTGCCCAGCATGCCGTTCAACGGCGTGCGCATTTCGTGGCTCATCACGGCCAGCAGTTCGGCCTTGGCGCGTTCGCCCGCCATGGCGGTATCGCGCGCCTGCCGCAGCGCCTGTTCGGTGGCGACCCGGCTGGTGATGTCGCGCAGGAAGGCCACGAAGATCTCGGCACCGTCCTGTTGGCGGGTGGACGAAAGTGAAAGCTCCACCGGGAAGGTGCTGCCATTCTTGCGCCGCGCTTCCAGCTTGACGCGGCCCTGGCCGATGACACGGCGCTCGCCGGTGCTCAGATAACGCCGGAAGCCCTCGATATGGGCCGTGCGCAGGTGCGGGGGCACCAGGATATCCTCGATGGTGCGGCCCAGAACCTCGTCGCGGGTGTAGCCGAAGATGTCTTCCGCACCGCCGTTGAATTCATGGATGACGCCGCTGTGGTCCGACACAACCACCGCATCCAGCGCCGTGGTCACCACCGCCGACATGCGGTCGGCCGACAGGCGGGCGTCTTCCGCATGACTGCGCAGCACCCGCGAGAACCGCCACAGCACGAAAATCATCAGCGTCAGGATGAAGACAAGGATCAGGGTGATCGCCGCCACCCGGTTCAGGGTTTCGGCGATGCCCTCGCGACGTTCGTCCGACCGTTCGGCAAAGAACGAAATGCCATGCAGCCCCAGCATCCGCACGTCGTCGTGGATGGCGTCGAACCGGGCGATCAGCGTGTCCAGATTGTCCAGCAGCATCTGGTCTGGCCCGTCGATATAGGACAGGGCATCGGTGATGGTGGTCCATGTCTCGGCCAGAGCGGGCTGGAAATCATCCTGTTCGCGCACCTCGCGGAACAGGTCGCTGCTGCGCAGGGTGTCGATGCGGCTGTAAAGGATATCGAAATGCTGGCGCAGTTGGGGCAGGGCCTCTGCGCCAACAACGCCGACATCGCGCAGGGCCTGGTCGAAGATCAGGTATTCGACCTCGACCTGCGACAGCGACCACTGCACGTTGTCGGACCGCGCCTTGGCAAGGCTTTCCACCTTGGCCGCGAAATCGCTGGCGACGAACCAGACCACGCCGGCCAGCGTGGCGATCGCCGCCACGAAGGTGGCATAGTGCAAAAGGGTGGTGCGCGGCCTTGGCCCGGTCTGGGCGTCGGCAGGCGCGCCGGCAGGATCCTCCGAAAACACCCGCGACACCGTCAGGGCAGAACCTGGATATGTCCAAGCTGCCAGACGCTGCGGGAATAGATCACCTCGGACTGAAACGAATCGTCCTGATCATAGGGATAGACGATCCACAGCGGACCCTTGTCGCGCACCGACATGGGTTCGCCGTTCAGCAGATCGGCGACGATCGGATAGTCGCCCAACTCATCCATCGGGATTTCCATGCTGTAGTCGTTGATGGCCATGGCCAGGATATGGCTTCCCTGCGCGCCCACGTGGGCCAGAACCTCCCGCAAGGGGACGCCGCTGAAGGTCGTCGCTTCGTCGGTCCAGATGGTTTCGGTGGTGAACTCGACGCGCGGCAGCCCGGCCAGCATGGCCCGGTCGAAACGCGCCACGTCACCGTCATTGGTGTGCAGGATGGTGCCGCTGATGGTCAGGATCACCGGATCCGAGGGCGCCGGCAACGTTCCGTTGGCAGCGCTTCCCGTGGCGAGACAAAGGGCCAGGAGGACGGCAGATGCGCGGATTGGCACGGTCATTGCAATCTCCAACGGACGGTGGGCAGGAACGAAATTCTGTTAACTTACATATCGCGTGCACATTAGAATCGTGAACAAGTCTTTTGCATAGCCCCCTATCCATAAGCATAGCCGGACTTGAAAATTGCGCGATAATCCGCACACCACCGCGCTGCGCTGTGCGGAAATCCGCACACATGAGGGGCCCTATCCCAAGGTTTCCGTCCTTATCTTACTGAAATTCATGCGCTTTTCCGAATTTCGGGCGTCCTCGCATGATTTGTTGCCGGACTCTTTTTAATGGTGATGATGATTTGGGGGCGCGCATTTTTGTGTGGTCCTGTTTTCAGCGACTGATCGGGAGGATGATCGATGAAATTTGTGACTGCAGCGGCGACAGCCAT
>NZ_JACNMU010000001.1 GCF_014901205.1 Meridianimarinicoccus sp. MJW13 | reverse complement strand
GGAAGAAAGGCTCAAGACGCGCCATTTGCACGTCAGTCAGCCAGAAAAGATCAGACATGTTCACCGCTCGTTTTTGAGCCGTGAATCACGCCAGCAAACGGAAATCAATGGGTCCTGACCCTAGGCAAGCTATGGAAAGCCAAGCGGACGAGTTTGAGGCTCGCGTTAGAATTTCCCGTGAAGTAGAATCGAAATTGTTTCCAGATGGTATGATGGCAAAGGGAATATCGAATGAGGGATTTATAGCGGAATGCGACAAAAGAAAACTTCTTGTGGATGCTAAAGTTCGGCGCCAGATGTGGGAGCGCGGATTTTTGCCTCCGAGCTTTCTGAGAATGCCTCCATTTATCTTTGCGAAGGCGTTCATTCACGCATTGGATTTGTTTGACAAATTTCTGGGGGACATAGCGAAAGACCCAGGCGCACCAACTACTGTAAATGACATTCACGAGAATTTTGGCGTTTCTCTTCCCGATTTGCGAGGAATTCGCAACTCAATTCAGCATGCCGAAGACCGATCCAAGGGCGAGCACTATGGAAGGAAAATAGATCTGAAGGAGGTTGATAAATCCAAAATCGGTATTGAAGGTGCCGTTCTCGTAAACAAGGGCTTGAAGGGTAATAAATTTGGCACGACGATGTCTGATGGCCACTACGGTGCAATAGACGTGTCAGTGCAAACTATCGACGTCCTGCGCAACACACTACTCGAGGTCTACTCGGCTTTCGAATGGAAAGGCGGGGAAATGCTCTATCCTATCTAAGGGGCAGCTTCAGATAGGTTTCTGCTCCCAACCTGAAGCTACCCCAAAGCTATAGGGCCCAAACGCTCGCAATCACCTGCGCATAGCTGCCGTCGATACATGATGCAGCATCGGTTACTTGGACCCAAAGCCGCCATCAGAGTGTTTCTGCCGGACGCCGGCCTGACCGCGGTGAGCGGTCGTTGCTGTGGCTCATTCCATTCTTTGCGACATGGCGATTCGGGATGGCAGGAAAATTGACCATGTGCGGTACTGTTGAATCAGAACGAACTTGCCGAGGGTCTCAGACGAATGGGCTTTTTTTCTGCCTGCGAGACCGGGCAGATATGAGGTTGCCAGAGCGTACGTGAGAGCATTCACAAAAAAGGCCGCCCCGAAGGGCGGCTTTTCCAATCTTGGGTAGTAGGACTCACGCCTCTTGCAGCGACCGGACCTCGAAGCCTTTTTCCCCGCGCGCCTTCATCGCCAGCGCGGCGGCGTGGCTGGCGGCGAGCGTGGTGAAATAGGGGATGCGGTCCATCAGGGCGACGTTGCGCATCGAGCGGCTGTCTTCCACCGCCTGCGCGCCCTCGGTGGTGTTCATCACCAGCGCGATCTTGCCGTCCTTCATCACGTCCACGATGTTCGGGCGGCCTTCATAGACCTTGTTGACGATCTGGCTGTCGATGCCGGCCTCGGCCAGGAAGGCGGTGGTGCCGCGCGTGGCGAGGATGTCGAAGCCGGTGTCGACCAGCGCCTGTGCCGCCTCGATCAGCTGCGGGGTCTTGTCGGACTCCTTGATCGACAGGAACACGGTGCCGCCTTCCGGCAGGATGGTTCCGGCGCCAAGCTGCGCCTTCAGGAAGGCGGTGTGGAAGTCGGGGTCGGCGCCCATGACCTCGCCGGTGGAGCGCATTTCCGGCCCCAGCAGCGTGTCGACACCCGGGAAGCGGGCGAAGGGCAGCACCGCCTCTTTCACCGCGAAGCGGTCATTCGGCATTTCCTTCAGGTCGAAGTCCGACAACTTCTCGCCCGCCATCAGGCGGGAAGCGATGGCGGCGATGGGACTGCCGACGGCCTTGGCCACGAAGGGCACGGTGCGCGAGGCGCGGGGGTTGACCTCGATCAGGTAGATGGTGCCGTCCTTGACCGCGAATTGCACGTTCATCAGGCCGACGACTTTCAGGGCCAGGGCCAGCGCCTCGGTCTGGCGGCGCAGTTCTGCGAGGATCTCGTCGCTCAGCGAATAGGGCGGCAGCGAGCAGGCGCTGTCGCCCGAATGCACGCCGGCCTCTTCGATGTGCTGCATGATGCCGGCCACATGCACGGTCTCGCCGTCGCACAGGGCATCGACGTCGATTTCCACCGCACCGGAGAGGTAGCTGTCGAGCAGCACCGGGCTGTCGCCCGACACCACCACGGCCTCGGCGATGTAGCGTTCCAGCTGCGCCATGTCGCGCACGATCTCCATCGCCCGGCCGCCCAGCACATAGGACGGGCGGATCACCAGCGGAAAGCCGATGTCCCCGGCGATGGCCAGCGCCTGCGCGTCGGTCGAGGCGATGCCGTTCTTGGGCTGGGCGAGGCCCAGCTTGGTGACCAGCGCCTGGAAGCGTTCGCGGTCCTCGGCCAGGTCAATGGCGTCCGGCGTGGTGCCAAGGATCGGGATGCCCGCCTCTTCCAGCGCATTGGCCAGTTTCAGCGGGGTCTGGCCGCCGAACTGCACGATGACCCCGTGCAGGGTGCCCTTCATCTGCTCGATCCGCAGGATTTCCATCACGTGTTCGAAGGTCAGCGGTTCGAAATACAGCCGGTCCGAGGTGTCATAGTCGGTGGAGACGGTTTCGGGGTTGCAGTTGACCATGATGGTTTCATAGCCAGCCTCGGTCAGCGCGAAACAGGCGTGGCAACAGCAATAGTCGAACTCGATCCCCTGCCCGATCCGGTTCGGACCGCCACCCAGGATGACCACCTTCCTGGCGTCGGTGGGGCGGGATTCGCATTCCACCTCACCCATGACCGGGGTTTCGTAGGTGGAGTACATATAGGGGGTCTGGGCCTCGAACTCGGCGGCGCAGGTGTCGATGCGTTTGAACACCGCGTGCACGCCAAGATGCTGGCGAGCGCGGCGGACGTTGTCCTCGTCGCGGCCGGTGAGTTTGCCGAGGCGGGCGTCGGAAAAGCCCAGCATCTTGACCTGGCGCAGGCCCTCTTCGGTGACCGGCAGGCCGTCGCGGCGCAGGGTGGCCTCGGCGCCGATGATCTCGCGGATGCGGGCCAAGAACCACGGGTCGAAGGCGGTGATCTGCTGGATCTCGTCGTCCGAGAAGCCAAAGCGCATGGCCTGGGCGATGACCCGGATGCGGTCCGGGGTCTGTTCGGCCAGGGCGCGGGTGACGGCCTTGTCGATGGCCATCTGGGCGTCGGCGTCCCCCCCCACGAGGATCTGCGCAATCACCGGATCATCCTTGCTGTCGGCAGTGGTGATGCGGTCGGCGGGGGGCACGCCCTCGATATGGATCTCGTCAAAGCCGGTCAGCCCGGTTTCCATCGAAGCCAGCGCCTTTTGCATCGATTCGTGGAAGGTGCGGCCGATGGCCATGGCCTCGCCCACCGATTTCATGGCGGTGGTCAGATTCGGCTTCGAGCCGGGGAACTTCTCGAAGGCAAAGCGCGGGATCTTGGTGACCACATAGTCGATGGTCGGCTCGAAGCTGGCGGGCGTCACCTTGGTGATGTCGTTGTCCAACTCGTCCAGCGTGTAGCCCACGGCGAGCTTGGCGGCGATCTTGGCGATGGGGAAGCCGGTGGCCTTGGAGGCCAGCGCCGATGACCGCGACACCCGCGGGTTCATCTCGATCACCACCATGCGCCCGTCTTCGGGGTTGATCGCCCATTGCACGTTCGAGCCGCCGGTCTCGACCCCGATCTCGCGCAGCACGGCGATGGAGCCGTTGCGCATGATCTGGTATTCCTTGTCGGTCAGGGTCAGCGCCGGGGCGACGGTGATGCTGTCGCCGGTGTGCACACCCATGGGATCGACGTTTTCGATGGCGCAGACGATGATGGCGTTGTCGGCGCGGTCGCGCACCACTTCCATCTCGAATTCCTTCCAGCCCAGAAGCGACTCGTCGATCAGGATCTGGGTGACGGGCGAGGCATCGAGCCCGGTCCGGCAGTAGTATTCATAGTCTTCGCGGTTGTAGGCCACGCCGCCGCCGGTGCCGCCCAACGTGAAGGCGGGGCGGATGATCGCGGGCAGGCCGATGTCCTCCAGCGCCGCCATGCATTCTTCCATGGTGTTGGCGATGGTGGCGCGCGGGTTTTCAAGGCCGATCCGGTCCATGGCTTCGCGGAACAGCTTGCGATCCTCGGCCATCTCGATGGCGGCGCGGTTGGCGCCGATCAGTTCCACGTTGTACTTGTGCAGCACGCCCATGTCGGCCAACGCCAGCGAGGTGTTCAGCCCGGTCTGGCCGCCCATGGTGGGCAACAGCGCGTCGGGGCGTTCCTTCTCGATGATCTTGGCGACGGTTTCGGGGGTGATCGGCTCGATGTAGGTGGCATCGGCCAGCCCCGGATCGGTCATGATCGTCGCCGGGTTGGAATTGACCAGGATGACCCGGTAGCCTTCCTCGCGCAGGGCCTTGCAGGCCTGGGCGCCGGAATAGTCGAACTCGCAGGCCTGTCCGATGACGATGGGACCCGCTCCGATGATCATGATCGACTGGATATCGGTTCTCTTCGGCATGTCGGTGTCCCTTTATGTCCCACGAGTCGGGCGCCCCGCTGCGCCCAAATCCTCGCGGGTTATAGACAAGGCCAGACCCGGCGCAAGGGCACGCGTGCGGTTTTTCCCGTGCGGCAGGGGTGTGGCTGCGCGCGGGCCGCACGGGGCGGGGGGACGCAGCCGCCGCCGGAGCGACGGCGGCAGGGCCGGATCAGGCAGATGGATGTCGCTTGACCGTTGTCGGGCGGGGCCACCAGGCGCTATAGCCCAAGGCGTGCGGGGCAGGGGAACCGGGTGCGAGACATCATTTTCGATCACGGGCCGGAGGGCGGTGCGGCAGGGTTTGCCGATCCGATCCGGCTGATCTTGGCAACGACGGCCGAAGCCGTGCCAGCGGCCCTGGCGGCGCTGGATGCGGCGCGGGCGGCGGGGTTCTGGCTGGCGGGTTATGCCAGTTATGAGCTGGGCTATGCGCTTGAGGCGCGGCTGGCGCCCCGGATGCCGGGGCATCGCCGCCTGCCGCTGCTGTGTTTCGGGGTATTCGCCGGGCCGCAGGCCGCCCCGGTGCTGACGCCGGGCGCACGGCTGGGCCGGTTGGTGCCGACGTGGGACGCGGCCCGCTATGCGGCGGCCTTTGACCGGTTGCACGGGCTGATCGGGGCCGGCGATCTGTATCAGGCCAATCTGACCTTCCCGATGCAGGCCGAGGTAGAGGGCGACAGCGGCGCGCTTTATGCCGCGCTGGCCGCTGCGCAGCCGGTGGGCCATGGTGTGCTGGTGCGGCAGGAGGGCCTGCCCGACTTGCTCAGCCGTTCGCCCGAGTTGTTCTTTCGCACCGATGCCGAAGGGCGGATCGAGACAAGACCGATGAAGGGCACCCAGCCGCGCCACGCGGATCCGGGGGCCGATGCGGCGGCGCGGGCCTTCCTGATGGCCGACGAGAAAAACCTGGCCGAGAACCTGATGATCGTGGACCTTTTGCGCAATGACATCAGCCGGGTGTCGCGGCCCGGTTCAGTGCATGTGCCCGAGCTGTTCGCGGTGGAAACCTATGCCACGGTGCACCAGATGGTGTCGCGGGTGGCTGCGGAGCTGTTGCCGGACTGCGGTCTGGGCGCAATCCTGCGGGCGCTGTTTCCCTGCGGGTCGGTGACCGGCGCCCCTAAGCTGCGCGCGATGGAGGTTCTGGCCGATCTGGAACCCGAACCGCGCGAGATCTATTGCGGTACCATCGGCTGGGCCGCACCGGACGGGCGGTCCGAGTTCAACGTGGCCATCCGCACCCTGATGGTGGAAAACGGGCAGGCCACCCTGAACGTCGGCGGCGGCGTGGTCTGGGACAGCACCGCCGCGTCGGAATACGAGGAAGCCCTGTGGAAAGCCCGTTTCGCCCGGAACTCGACGTGAACCTGATCGAAACCTTCCGCTGGGAGCCCGGCGAAGATGTGCGGCGGCAGGCGGCGCATCTGGACCGTCTGGCGGGGTCGGCCGCGGTGCTGGGGTTTGCCTTTGATCGCGCCGCCGCAAGTGCGCGGCTGGCCGGGATCGCCGGGGACGGGCCGCTGCGCTGTCGCCTGTCTTTGGCGCAGGACGGGGCATTGGACCTGACCACGGTGCCGCTGCCGCCAACCCCGCCGGAATGGCGGGTGGCGCTGTCGGACGTGCGCCTGCCCTCGGGCGATCCGCTGCTGCGCCACAAGACCACCCGCCGCGATCTGTACGATGCAGCGCGCGCGGCGATGCCGGCAGGTGTGGATGAGGTGATCCTGTGCAACGAGCGGGGCGAGATGTGCGAAGGCGCCATCACCAACCTGTTCGTGACGCTGGACGGCGTGCGCCTGACCCCGCCGCTGGCCTGCGGGCTGCTTCCAGGGGTGTTGCGCGCCGAAATGCTGGCGCAGGGGACGGCGCGCGAGGCGGTGCTGACGCCAAAGGATTTGGCGCGCGCCACCCGGATCGAGATGGGCAATTCCCTGCGCGGATTGATCCCGGCGCGGCTGCTGCGCCCCGGATAGACCCGCCGACCTTCGGTTTTCCGCCCCGTTTGCCCCTGCGACAGGCCGAACCCGCCCGCCTGCCCTTGACTTCGCGCCCTGCGCGCGGTGTATCGGCGCGGACCATTCAGCCCGAGGAACCGCCATGCACGCCTATCGCAGCCAGACCTGCGCCGACCTGAACAAGAGCCACGTGGGCCAGACCGTCCGCCTGTCGGGCTGGGTTCACCGCGTGCGTGACCACGGCGGCGTGCTGTTCATCGACCTGCGCGACCATTACGGCGTGACCCAGATCCTGTGCGACGGCGACAGTCCGGCCTTTGCCGAGCTTGAAAAGGTCCGCAGCGAATGGTGCATCCGCATCGACGGCACCGTGAAGGCCCGCGACGAGAGCCTGATCAACCCCAAGCTGCCCACCGGCGAGATCGAGGTCTATGTCCGCGAACTGGAAGTGCTGGGTGCCGCCGACGAGCTGCCGCTGATGGTCTTTGGCGACCAGGAGTATCCCGAGGAAACCCGGCTGAAGTACCGCTACCTCGACCTGCGCCGCGAGAAGCTGCAGGACAACATGCTGCTGCGCTCCAACGTGGTCGCCTCGATGCGCAAGCGGATGTGGGACAAGGGCTTCAACGAATTCCAGACCCCGATCATCACGGCATCCAGCCCCGAGGGCGCGCGCGATTTCCTGGTGCCCAGCCGCCTTCATCCGGGCCGCTTCTATGCATTGCCGCAGGCGCCGCAGCTGTTCAAGCAGCTGATCATGGTGTCGGGCTTCGACAAGTATTTCCAGATCGCGCCGTGTTTCCGCGATGAAGACCCGCGCGCCGACCGCTCGCCCACCGATTTCTACCAGCTAGACATGGAGATGTCCTTTGTCACCCAGCAGGATGTGTTCGACACCATCTCGCCGGTGATCGCGGGGGTGTTCGAGGAATTCGGCGGCGGCCGCAAGGTCGATGCGGCGGCGGACTGGCCGCAGATCAGCTATCGCGATGCGGCGCTGTGGTACGGCACCGACAAGCCCGATCTGCGCAACCCGATCAAGATGCAGGTCGTGTCCGAGCATTTCGCCGGCTCGGGCTTTGCCATCTTCGCCAAGCTGCTGGAGCAGGACGGCACCGAGATCCGCGCCATCCCGGCCCCCAAGGGCGGCAGCCGCAAGTTCTGCGACCGGATGAACAAATTCGCGCAGGAACAAGGGCTGCCCGGCATGGGCTATATCTTCTGGCGACAAAGAACCGGGGCAGATGTAATCGGTGAAGAGATAAAGAAGTGGATTTCTAGTGCATCCGTTAATGCGGCGGAATTCGAGGCCCATGCCCGTGTAATGAAACAGCTAAACGCTGATGACGAGCTTGAAAAAATTGAGAAAATTAGATCTTTGATCGAAAGCGGTGACGCGTTGGATCGTTTGGAAGCCGGACGCATGCAGCGTGTTTTCTTTCCGGATATTGGCGACCCTGAAGCTGCCGGTCCGCTGGCCAAGAACATCGGCCCCGAGCGCACCGAGGCGATCCGCCAGCAACTGGGGCTTGGGGTCGGCGATGCGGCCTTCTTCCTAGGTGGCAAGCCCAAGGCGTTCGAGGCTGTTGCCGGCCGCGCCCGTACCGTCATCGGCGACGAATTGGGCCTGACCGACACGGGCCGCTTCGCCTTTGCCTGGATTGTCGATTTCCCGATCTACGAGAAGGACGAGGAAACCGGCGAGATCGATTTCGAACACAACCCCTTTTCCATGCCGCAGGGCGGGATGGAGGCGCTGAAGGGCGATCCGCTCAAGGTGCTGGGCTATCAGTACGATCTGGCCTGCAACGGCTATGAGCTGGTGTCCGGCGCGATCCGGAACCACAAGCCCGAGATCATGTTCCGCGCCTTCGAGATTGCCGGCTATGGCAAGGACGAGGTCGAGAAACGCTTCGGCGGTCTGGCCACCGCGTTCAAATACGGCGCGCCCCCCCACGGCGGCTGCGCGGCGGGCATCGACCGCATCGTGATGCTGCTGGCCGACCAGCAGAACATCCGCGAGGTCATCATGTTCCCGATGAACCAGCGCGCCGAAGACCTGATGATGGACGCCCCCAGCCTGCCCACGAACGAGCAGCTGCGCGACCTGCACCTGCGGGTGATCGAGGAAGACTGACGCCTACTCGGACGCGGCAGGGACGGCGTCCGGGTCCACCGGTTCGACCGGTTGATTTTCGGGGAGGGCGAGCCAATCTTCGACGGGCATCCCTGCCTGCTGCCACGGCGGCGGGCGGTCCACGGGCCACGGCGTGCCGGTTTTCATCGGCACGGTGCCGGGGGCGCAGAAAAAGCCATTGGCCGGGTCGCGGATGCGTTTCTTCGAAAGGCCTCGATTGGCGTAGATTGCGGCTCGGGACTCGGATCCCGGCGGATCAGTGGTCCAACAGGACGGCACGAACAGCTTTGCTCGCCCGTCCGGCATTTCCGGCAGCAAGGTGGCGGCATTGCCGATCAGCGACATCAAGCGGGATTGATCAAGGCCAAGACCCCCACGAAAATCTGTAGAATGAGCCGCGATTCCAATAATCACTGAATCAGTCCAGTTTACCGATCTGAGATCTGCCCAGCGAAGGTCTACCCGTTCTAAACGTGCCCCGCAGAAGTCTGCGCCCTCCATCTGTACCTTACAAAGTTTGGCCCCTGTTAACTGTGTCCAACGGAGATCGGTGCCCTGCATTTGTGTTGCGCTAAGGTCCGCTCCGTCTAATCCTGCACCACTAAGGTCAGCCCCCTTAAACTGCGCCCCACTGAGGTTGGCTCCTTGCAGTCGCGTGGACTGGAATTCCGCTCCCTGCGCTTTCGCGTCTATGAGGGCCGTTGCCTCCATCCGCGAACTACTGAACATTGCGCCTTGCATTTTGGCATTGCTGAAGACCGTCCCCTCCAAATTTGCAGAATCGAAGTCTGTTTCCTGTAATCGTGCCTCATTAAGTAATGCACTCTGCATCCGAATTCCTCGGAGGACCGCTCGTTTCATTCGAGCCTTGCGGAGGTCCGCTCCTTCCAAATGAACAGTGTCAAAATCAAGCCCATTTAGGTACGCGGCGCTAAGGACGGCTCCTTGCAATTTAGTTTCTCGGAGGACTACCCCCTCCAGCCGCGCCTCGATGAGGATCGCCCCTTCCATCCGGGCGCTAGTGAAATCCGCCATGCGAAAGTCCTGATGCGCCAGTTGTGCCGCCTGAAGGTTGGCCCCGCGCAGGTCGAGGCGATAGCCGTCCTCTTGGCCCGGACGCACATCGGCCCGTTCCACCTGAAACTGCACCTCGTCGCGGGAGCCAAGCACTTCCAGCGCTGTCTGAATATCCGTGCGAGGTTTTGGCAGAGTTGAAATCCAGTTCTTCAGTGCTTCTGCGCGTTCTGAACGCCATTTTACACGTTCACGTAGATCGGATTGTTTCGGTGCCGACGGAAACTCTGGCCACGGTCCCAGCTCCGACTCCGACGGTGGTTGCGCGTTTGAATTTTCGCGCACATAGGCGCAGAGGATCTTCATGATGCGGATATGGTCGGCCGCGCCCTGTTCGGTGCCCAGATGTGCTTGGATGCGGGCGATGCGCTCTAACTGGTAGATCGCGCCGATGCGGACTTCGAGGTTGGGTTCTGTCACCTCATCCCCGCCCCGCTTGACGGTCTTTTCAGCCCCCAGCCCCTCCACCGCCTTGTTGATCAGGTCAGTAGTCAGGTTCTCCTGCGCGATATCGGCCTGCCGCTGGTGAACCACCGCCCGCCAGACGATGACCGGAAAACCGATCACCGCCGCCAATGCCAGGCCGACATCGCGGATATTCTCATCGCGACTGAAGTCCGTAAGCAGGAACACGAAGTGCGCCAAGAGCAGCAGCAGGATCAGCGCGACGATCACGACTGCGATATTTCCGGCAAGGCCGACGAACCGTCGCGACGCGGCAAATTCCAGCGGGCGTTTCCAGCCCATGGCGACCAGCAGGTCAAATTTCTTTCGGTGCAATGCAGTCCCCTGACGTGGTCCGGGTGAAAATCAATTGCTCCCATGGTAAATGACTCAAACTTGATCTGTTAAGCCTGAATTAGCCCTGCGGCCCTAAGGCTGGTGCCGAAGACCAGTTTCTGACGCAGAAAGGCACAGGCGTGACGATTTCCTCTTCTTTGAATGCCGGGGTCATGGGCCTGTCGGCCAATGCCAGCAAGCTGGCCGTGATCTCGGACAATATCGCCAATGCCGGGACCTATGGCTACAAGCGGTCGGTGGCGGATTTCCATTCGATGGTGATCGGCAGTTCCGACAACGCCTATTCGGCGGGCGGGGTGCGGATGACGCATCAGCGGCTGGTGGACGAACGTGGGGCGCTGATCGGCACCAGCAATTCCACCGATATCGCGGTGCGCGGGCGCGGCTTCTTCCCGGTCACCGACGCGGCGTCGGTCAATGTCTCCAACGGCGATCTGCCGATGATGCTGCAGACCACCGGCTCCTTCCGCACCGACGAGGAAGGCTATCTGAAAAGCCAGACCGGGCAGGTGCTGATGGGCTGGCCGGCGCTGGCCGATGGCACCATCCCCAACTATCCGCGCGACACCGTCGACGGGCTGGAGCCGGTGCAGATCAACATCAACCAGTTCGCCGGAGAGCCGACAACGCGGATGACGCTGGGCGTGAACCTGCCCGCGACCTCGACCAAGCCCGGCGCGGCGGGCGATACCGAGATCCTGTCGGTGGAGTATTTCGACAACCTCGGCACCTCGGAAAACCTGAACGTGACCTTCACGCCGGTGGTGCCGGCGGCGGGCTCGACCGTGGCCACCAACACCTGGACGCTGGAATTGCGCGACACCGGGTCGAACGGGGCGGTGATCGGCGAATACCAGATGACCTTCCACGACACCCGGACCGGTGGTGGCACCCTGGCTTCGGTCACAGCGATCTCGGGCGGGGCCTACAACCCGGCCACAGGCGAGGTCTCGGTGAATGTGGCCAGCGGGCCGCTGGACATCAACATCGGCCAGCTGAACAACCCTGACGGCATCACCCAGCTTTCCGACAGTTTCGCACCGGTGGCGATCACCAAGGATGGCTCGCCCGTGGGCAACATCATCGAGATCGACATCGACGCCAACGGCATGGTCAACGCGCTGTATGACATCGGGATTTCGCGCACCGTCTATCAGATCCCGCTGGTGGACATGCCAAATCCCAACGGGCTGATCGCGCTGGACAACCAGTCCTACGCCATTTCGAACGAAAGCGGGTCGTACTTCCTGTGGGATGCGGGCGACGGGCCGACCGGGGACATCGTGAACTACGCCCGCGAGGAATCGACCACCGATGTGGCCTCGGAACTGACCGAGCTGATCCAGACCCAGCGCGCCTATACCTCGAACGCCAAGGTCATCCAGACCGTGGACGAGATGCTGCAGGAAACCACCAACATCAAGCGCTGAGGCGCGGAAAGGACTGAGCGATGAGCATTTCCGGTGCCCTGGCCAATGCCCTGTCCGGGCTGAGCGCCGCCAGCCGATCGGCCAGCGTGGTGTCCGACAACCTCGCCAACGCCCTGACCGAAGGCTTCGGGCGCCGCGAGGTCGAACTGGGCGCGCGCGCCTCGGGCGCGGGCGGCGGCGTGCAGATCGTGTCGGTCGACCGGGTGCGCACCCTGACCCTGCTGACCGACCAGCGCGCCGCCTCGGCCGATCAGGCCGGCGCCGAGACCCGCAGCGCCTTTCTGGCTCGCGTCCAGGATCTGCAGGGGGAACCCGGATCGGGAACCGCGCTGACCGATCTGGTCAGCGGCGTCGAAACCGCGCTGGTGGCGGCGGTGGCGCGTCCTGATCAATCGGCCCGGCAGACCCAGGTTGTGGATGCGCTGTCGCTGCTGGTGGACCGGATTGCCCAGGTGTCCGACGGCATTCAGGCTGAGCGCGCCCGCGCTGACGACGGGATCGGACAGGCGGTGGCGCAACTGGAAACGGATCTGGCGCAGATCGCGCAACTGAACACCGACATCCGCAAGGCAACCATGCGTGGCGATGCGGCCAACGCCCTGAAGGACACGCGGCAGCGACTGGTTGACCGGGTCTCGGAACTGGTCCCGGTGCGCGAGGTGGATCGCGGCCACGGCATGATCGCGCTGATGAGCGAGGGCGGCCTATTGCTGGATGGCACGGCGCCGTCCTTCGACTTCCAGGCGACCCCGGTGATCACGCCGCATCACGCTTCTGGTGCCGGGCTGCTGTCGGGCATCCAGGTCAACGGACAGCCCGTCGACCTGACCCGCGACAAGCATCTGCTGTCGGGCGGGCGGCTGGCGGCCCTGGTGGCGGTGCGTGACGATCTTTCGGTGACTGCACAGGCGCAACTGGATGGGTTTGCCCGCGATCTGCTGGACCGGGTTTCGGCCAGCGGGGTGGATCCCTCGGTTGCGGCGGGCGCGCCCGGGCTGTTGACCGACGGAGGCGGGTCCTTTCTGACGACCAATGAGACCGGGTTGTCGCAGCGGCTGGCCCTGAACGCCGCCGTCGACCCGGCGCAGGGCGGGCAGGTCTGGCGCCTGCGCGACGGGTTGGGCGCCGCCGCGCCGGGTGCAGTCGGGGATGCGGCCGGTTTGGCGCGCTTGCGCGATGCGCTGGCGGCCTCCCAATCCCCGGCCTCTCCGGTGCTGTCGGGGGCCAGCCGCACCGCCGCTGGTCAGGCCGCCGATCTTTACACGGCACTGGGCACGGCACGGCTGTCACAGGATACCGCCCTGGCCCATGCCACCGCCCGCCAAAACGGGCTGAGCGCGGCACTGCAAGCCGAGGGCGTCGACAGCGATCGCGAGATGCAGAAGCTGCTGCTGATCGAACAGGCCTATGCCGCCAATGCGCGGGTGATTTCGGCCGCCCAGGGCATGCTCGACACCCTATTGGAGATCTGAGCGATGATGACAACCAACCTTGGCGACCTTTCCCGCGCCTTCCTGCTGCGGCGCCAGACCACCACGGTGAAGGCGGATCTGAACCAGCTTTCGGCAGAGCTTGGCTCGGGCCGGCTGTCCGATCTGCAAACCCGTCTGGACGGCAATTTCGGCGCTTTGGCGGGGATCGAACACGGGCTGCAACTGAACACGGGCTATGCCGCCAGCAACCGCGATGCCGGGCAATTCGCGGCGGCCCAGCAACTGGCGCTGACCGGGGTTCTGGACACTGTCACGCGCGCCGGTGCCGACTATCTGAACGTGGCCTCCACCGGAGAGGCGACGCAGCGCAACACAATCTACGCTCAGGCCGCGGACCAGCTTGACCAGCTTCTGGCGCGGCTGAACACCAGCTATGGCGACCGCAGCCTGTTTGCCGGTGTGGCCACCGATGCGCCCGCGGTGGCAGATGCCGCGACCCTTCTGGCGGGCCTGTCTACCGCGCTGAGCGGGCAGACCACCGCCGCGGGGGTGCAAACCGCGGCGGACGCGTGGTTCGACACCCCCGGCGGCGGCTTTGAAACCACCGTTTACCAGGGTGCCACCACCGATCTTGCCCCCTTCGACATCGGCGAAAACGCGCAGGTGGCGCTGACCACCCGCGCCGATGCCCAACCCCTGCGCGAGGTGCTCAAGCAGGTGGCGGTGACGGCGCTGATGGGGCAGGGGCTTCTGGCGGGGAATGTGGCCGAACAGAAGCGCCTGCTGGCCGACGCCGGGGCCGGGCTAATGAACAGCGCCGATGAGGTCACCGCGTTGAAGGCCGGCATCGGCTATGACGAGGAACGGATTGATACCGCGCGGATCCGGTCCGACAGCCAGGCGGCGGCGCTGCGCATGGCGCAGAACGCACTGGTCCAGGCCGATCCCTTCGAGACGGCGCTGCGGCTCAGCGAGGTCGAGGCCCAGCTGGAGACGATCTATACGGTCACCGCGCGCCTGTCCGGGCTGTCGCTCGTGTCGGTGTTGCGATGATCCGGGCGGGTCTGATCCTGATCTGGATCCTGCTGGCCGGAGCCCTTCAGGCGGGCGAAATCCGGCTGAAGGATCTGGTGGAATTCGACGGGGTGCGCGGCAACGACCTGGTGGGCTATGGCCTGGTGGTCGGGCTGAACGGCACCGGCGACGGCTTGCGCAACTCGCCCTTCACCGAAGAGATCATGGCCAACATCCTGGAACGGCTGGGCGTCAACGTGGCCGGAGAGCAGTTTCGGCCCAAGAACGTGGCCTCGGTCTTCGTGACCGCCACCTTGCCGCCGTTCTCGCGGGTCGGTTCGCAGATCGACATCACCGTCTCGGCCATTGGCGATGCGAAAAGCCTGCTGGGCGGGACGCTGGTGATGACGCCCCTGAACGCGGCGGATGGCCAGATCTACGCGGTGGCGCAGGGCACGGTGATCGCCGGGGGCGCCTCGGTCGAGGGCGAGGCCGCGACGGTGATCCAGGGCGTGCCGACCTCGGGCGTGATCCCGTCAGGCGCGCGGGTGGAACGGGAGGTGGAGTTCGATTTCTCGACCCTGTCGTCGCTGCGGCTGGCCCTGCGCACACCAGATTTCACCACCGCGCTGCTGATCGAGCAGGTCATCAACCGCCGCTTCGACCGGGGCGTGGCCGAGGCGATGGACGCAGGCACCGTAAGGCTGAACCTCGATGCCACGCGGGCCGGATCCCCGGCGCGGGCCATGGCGCAGATCGAAAACCTGCGGGTCGTGCCCCAGCGCCGCGCCCGCGTGGTCGTTGACCAGCGGTCGGGCACGATCGTCATGGGCGATGAAGTGCGCATCAGCCGCGTGGCCGTATCGCAGGGCAACCTGACGCTGAAAGTGCAGGAAACCCCGCTGGTGTCGCAGCCCAACCCGTTTTCCGACGGCGAAACCATCGTCGTGCCACGCACCGATGTCGCGATCGAGGAAGAGCCCGGCACCGGGCTGGCCGAAGTGCCGGACGGGACCACCCTGTCCGAGGTCATCGCCGGTCTGAACGCGCTGGGGGTCTCGCCGCGCGACATGATCGACATCCTGAAAAGCATCAAGGCGGCCGGGGCGCTGCATGCGGAATTCGTGGTGCGCTAGACGGCGGCCGGCGATTGCGGCGCGAACCGCGTGGGCGATCCCGGCCGGGCGTGGCTCAGGCGTCTGCCAGAACCGCGCCGGCCAGGTAGAGCGAGCCGCAGATCAGCACGCGGGCCTGCGGAGAGGTGGCGGCGATCCGGGCACAGGCGTCGGCGACATCGCGCGCGGGCGCGGCGGCCAACCCGGCTTGTTGTGCGGCGTGGGTGGTTTCCTCGGCGCTCAGGGTGGCTTCGGCACCGGGAATTGATACCGCCTGCACGCCCGTCACCTGGGTTGCCAGCGGACGCAGATAGCCACTGGCATCCTTGGTCCGCAGCATGCCGCAGATCAGGTGGGTTTCCCGGTCGGGCAGGCTGGCCAGATGGCGCGACAACGCTGCGCCCGCCGCGGCGTTGTGGCCGCCGTCGAGCCAAAGCTCGGCCTGCGGCAACAGCGTGTTCCACGAGGTGCCGGTCAGCCGCTGCATCCGGGCGGGCCAGTCGGGGCCGGTCATGGCGGCCTCCAACGCGGCCTCGCCAAACCCCAGGTGCCGCAACCCGGCCAGCGCGGCCCCGGCATTGGCGATCTGATGCGCGCCGGGCAGGGCCGGCAGCGGCAGGTCGCACAGCCCAGTTTCATCCTGGAAGACCAGGCGGCCACGTTCTTCCCAGACATGCCAGTGCTGGCCATGCACCAGCAGCGGCGCGCCGACGCGGGCGGCCCGGGCCTCGATCACCTCCAGCGCTTCGTCGGGCTGGGGTCCGACCACGCAGGGCACGCCGCGCTTCAGGATCCCGGCTTTTTCAAAGGCGATCTTGGCCAGTGTGTCGCCCAGAAACTGTTCGTGGTCCACCGACACCGGCGTGATCACGCAGAGCGCAGGTTTTTCGATCACGTTGGTGGCATCCAGCCGCCCGCCCAGCCCCACTTCCAGCAGGGTCCAGTCCGCGGGCGTGCGGGCAAAGGCCAGCAGGGCGGCCACGGTGGTGATCTCGAAATAGGTGATCGGGTCGGGGCCGTTACGCTCCAGACATTCGTCCAGCACCGCCGACAGCGCGGGTTCCGAAATCAGCTGTCCGGCCAGCCGCACCCGTTCGTGAAACCGCACCAGATGCGGCGAGGTATAGGCGTGGCAGCTTTGCCCGGCGCCCTCCAACCCGGCGCGCAGCATCGCCAGGGTCGAGCCCTTGCCGTTGGTCCCGGCGATGTGGATCACCGGCGGCAGCCGAGTCTCGGGGTGGTCCAGCCGCGCCAGCAGCCGCCAGACCCGGTCCAGCGTCAGGTCGATGATCTTGGGGTGCAGCGACATCATCCGATCCAGAAGGATGTCGGAGCCAACAGCCGTCACGGCTTGGATCCGGCCTTTGCGGCCTTGGCGACCTTCTTGTCGGCCGATCCCGGCGGCGGCAGTTCGCCCTTGATGGCGGGCGACTTGCGCAGCAGCAACCGCAGAATGGTGATCAGTTCCTCGCGCATGTCCTTGCGCGGGATCACCCGGTCCAGCATCCCGTGTTCCAGCAGGTATTCGGCGCGCTGGAAGCCTTCGGGCAGCTTTTCGCGGATGGTCTGTTCGATCACGCGCGGCCCGGCAAAGCAGATCAGCGCGTCGGGTTCGGCGATCTGGATGTCGCCCAACATGGCATAACTGGCGGTCACCCCGCCGGTCGTCGGGTTGGTGAGCACCACGATGTAGGGCAGCCGGGCCTCGCGCAGCATCTGGACTGCCACGGTCGAGCGCGGCATCTGCATCAGCGACAGGATGCCTTCCTGCATCCGTGCGCCCCCGGCAGCGGCAAAGACGATGAAGGGCAGGCCGCGTTCCACCGCCCGCTCGGCCCCGGCGATCAGCGCGTTGCCCACATGCATTCCCATGGAGCCGCCCATGAAGTCGAAGTTCTGCACCGCGACCACGGCGCCGGTGCGCCCCATCTCGCCTTCGGCCACCAGCATGGCCTCGGATTCGCCGGTCTTCTTCTGGGCGGCCTTCATGCGCTCGGGATATTTCTTCTGGTCGCGGAATTGCAGCGGGTCGGGCACCGGCGCGGGCACCGGAACCTCGACATAGGCGCCGCCGTCGAACAGCGAGAACAGCCGGTCGCGCGGACCAAGCGCCATGTGATGCCCGCAATTGGTGCAGACGTTCAGGCTTTCCACGAGTTCGCGGTGAAACAGCATGGTGCCGCAGCCGGGACATTTGGTCCACAGGTTCTCGGGCACCTCGCGCCGCGAGAAGAGCGAATTGATTGTCGGACGGACGTAATTCGAGATCCAGTTCATGGCCGGGCCTTTTTCCATGTTTGGGCCGAGATAAGACCCTGCAGGCGGAATTGCAATCAGCGCGGCAATATCCGGCGCAGGATCAGCCAGCTCAGCACCAGGGGAATCAGGTCGGTGAGGGTGCCTATCGGCGACCAGCCAAGGTCCTGAACCGTATAGGGCGTCACCCGCAGGCCCAGGCCGGTGATGGTGCCTGGCGTGGCCAGCAAGGCGATGGCGGCGGTGTTGTTGACGAAATGCAGCCCCCAGGCCGCGCCGATGCTGCCGGTGCGCGCGGTCAGATCGGCGGCCAGCAGGCCGAAGATCACCGCCGCGATTACCGCAGCAAGCGCGCCATCGCCCATCCGCGCCGGATCGTGATGCAGCGCCCCGAAGACCAGCGCCGGAAGCCCCGCCCAGATCAGCGGCCGGGCAAAGCGCACCGCCAGCTGGCCTTGCAGATAGCCGCGAAACACCAGTTCCTCGGCGAAGGTTTGCAGCGCGATGGCCGCCAGTGTCAGCGGCAGCAGCCGTGCCCACAGGCCCGGCGGCAGGTTTGGCTGGCTGTCCTGCGCCAGATGCCACAGCCCCAGCGCCGGGGTATAAACTGCCAGCCCCACCAGCCCCGCGATCCCGGCATGGCGCAGCAGCACCCCGCCCGGCCCGGTCAGCGAGCGCAGCGGCCGGCGATGCATCAGCCGCGCCGCCAGTGCCGCGCCCAGGGCCATCGGCGCAAAGCTGGCCAGCAGGATCAGCGCCGTCGCCGGGGTCGAGGCCACGGCGAGTTTCGCCAGCAGCATCTCGGCCCGGTCCCAGCCCGCGCTCAGCCCGTAGGCGGCCCAAATCGCGGCGTTCAGCCCCAGATAGACCATCGCCAACAGCAGCAGCCCCGGCGCCAGCCGCCACAGGGCAGGCCGGGCGCGGGCGGGGGCGATCATTGCGGCAAAGCGCGGGGGCAGGGGGCGGGCAGGCATCGGGCGATCCTTTTCGGATCGGTATAGCCCGACGCGACACGGGGGGAAGCCCTTGCACGCGGATGCGGGCCGCCCTATTCCGGTTTCCAGCCAGAATTCCCGGAGGATCCGATGCTCAAGCGCACGTTCGACAAGTCCAAACTTCCCAGCCGTCATGTGACCGAAGGCCCGGCGCGCGCGCCGCACCGGTCATATTACTATGCGATGGGCATGAGCGAGGAGGAAATTCACCAGCCGTTGATCGGTGTGGCCACCTGCTGGAACGAGGCCGCGCCCTGCAACATCAGCCTGAATCGACAGGCCCAGGCCGTGAAGATGGGCGTCAAGGCTGCCGATGGCACTCCGCGCGAATTCACCACCATCACCGTGACCGACGGCATCGCCATGGGGCACGAGGGCATGCGGTCCTCGCTGGCCTCGCGCGAGGCGATTGCCGACACCGTCGAGCTGACCATGCGCGGCCATTGCTACGACGCCATCGTCGGCCTTGCGGGCTGTGACAAGTCGCTGCCGGGCATGATGATGGCCATGGTGCGGCTGAACGTGCCGTCGGTCTTCATCTACGGCGGATCGATCATGCCGGGCCGGTTCAACGGCAAGGATGTGACCGTGCAGGACGTGTTCGAGGCCGTGGGCCGTCACCAGGCCGGGGCCAACTCGGACGAGGAACTGACCGCGCTGGAAAAGGTCGCCTGTCCGTCGGCCGGTGCCTGCGGTGGCCAGTTCACCGCCAACACCATGGCTTGTGTGTCCGAAGCCATCGGCCTTGCCCTGATGAACAGCTCGGGTGCCCCGGCGCCCTATGAGAGCCGCGATCAGTATGCCACCGCCTCGGGCGAAGCGGTCATGAACCTGCTTGAAAAGAGGATCCGCGCCCGCGACGTGGTGACCCGCAAATCGCTGGAAAACGCCGCGCGCGTCGTGGCCTGCACCGGCGGGTCGACCAACGCCGGCCTGCACCTGCCCGCGATTGCCCATGAGGCCGGGATCGACTTCAACCTCGACGATGTTTGCGACATTTTCCGCGACACCCCCTATTTCGTCGATCTCAAGCCCGGCGGTCAGTTTGTGGCCAAGGATCTTTACGAGGCCGGCGGCGTGCCGGTGGTCCTGAAGGAGCTGCGCCGCGCCGGTCTGATCCACGAAGACTGCATGACCGCCTCGGGCCGTGTCATCGGCGAGGAGTTGGACCTGATCGAGGGCGAGGCCGATGGCCGTGTCATCTATCCGGTGGACAAGCCGATCACCCAGACCGGCGGTGTGGTCGGGCTGAAAGGCAACCTGGCCCCCGATGGGGCCATCGTGAAGGTCGCGGGCATGAGCGACGAAGAGCAGGTCTTCACCGGCCCGGCGCGCGTGTTCGAATGCGAGGAAGATGCCTTCGAAGCCGTGAAAGCGCGCCAGTACAAGGAAGGCGAGGTTCTGGTGATCCGCAACGAAGGCCCCGCTGGCGGCCCCGGCATGCGCGAGATGCTGGCCACCACCGCTGCCCTGTCCGGTCAAGGCATGGGCAAGAAGGTGGCGCTGATCACCGATGGCCGGTTCTCGGGCGCGACCCGCGGTTTCTGCGTCGGTCACGTCGGCCCGGAAGCGGCCCATTGCGGTCCCATCGCGTTGTTGCAGGATGGCGACCAGATCACCATCGACGCGATCAAGGGCGAAATCTCGGTCGCGCTGAGCGACGAGGAACTGGCCGCTCGCAAGGAGGCCTGGACCGGCCCGCGCGACACCATCTATGCCGCCGGTGCGCTGTGGAAATACGCGCAGCTGGTGGGCGCGACTCGTCTGGGCGCGGTCACCCATCCCGGTGCGAAGGAAGAAAAGCATATCTATGCCGATCTTTGATCGCATGAGTGCCAAGGGGGCGGCTGTGGTGGCCGCCTTCGGCGTTCTGGCCCTGTCGGGCTGCGACGCCAACGGCGAATTTGCCGGACGTTCGTCCTTTGGCCACGGCCCGGTGACCGCCGTGCGCGTGGCGCAGAATTCGGTCACGGTGGTCGGCCCGTCGGGCTATTGCATCGACAAGTCCGGCAGCCGCGACCGCGAACGTGGGTCTTTCGTGCTGCTGGGCAGCTGCGCCACGCTGAACGGCGAACCCGAAGGGCCCACGGCACCGGGGGTGCTGACCGCGCTGGTCTCGCCGGAAACCGATCAGCCGCAGGCGCCCACCGCCGCCCAGCTGGAACGCTTCTTGCGGTCAACCTCGGGCCGGGCGGCGCTGTCCCATGACAACCGGGCCGACACGGTCACGCTGCTGGATATCCGCCGCGACGGCGATGTGTTGCTGCTGAAGGTGCGTGATCGCAGCACCGGGCGGCCCGATGATTTGCAGGACACCTCGTGGCGGGCGGTTCTGGCGATGAAAAACCGACTGGTGGCCCTGTCGGTGCACTCCCACGAGGCGGTGCCGATGACCGACGCCCAGATGCGCCGGACGCTGGATCGTTTCCTGGCCGCCATGCGCGCCGCCAATGCCGCGCCGGTCTCTGATCAGGACGCCTGAGCGTCTGTGACGCCGCGTTGAGCGTGACAAACCCCGTGCGGGCAGGGAAACCTGTGGCCAGCAACGGGGGAGCCGCGCCAATGACAACCTATCCACATCTTCTGGCACCGCTGGATCTGGGCCATGTGACCCTGCCCAACCGGGTTCTGATGGGATCCATGCACACCGGCCTGGAAGAAACCGGCGACTGGGGCCGGGTGGCCGAGTTTTATGCCGAACGCGCCCGCGGCGGCGTCGGCCTGATGGTCACCGGCGGCATGGCCCCCAATCCCGAAGGCGCGGTTCTGAAAGGCGCGGCGGGGCTGTACCGGCCCGAGGAAATTCCCCATCACCGCATCGTCACCGACCGCGTGCATGACGCGGGCGGCCGCATCGCCATGCAGATCCTGCATGCGGGCCGCTATGCCTATTCCCCCGATTGCGTCGCCCCATCGGCGATCAAATCCCCGATCTCGCCCTTCCCGCCCGCCGAACTGGACGAGGCCGGCATCGAGAAACAGATCGCCGACATCGCCGCCACCGCCGGCCGCGCCCGCGAGGCCGGGTATGACGGGGTCGAGATCATGGGCTCGGAAGGCTATTTTCTGAACCAGTTCCTTGTGCGGCACACCAACCGCCGCACCGATCGCTGGGGCGGGTCGTATGAGAACCGGATGCGTCTGCCGCTGGAGGTCATGCGCCGCACCCGCGCCACCGTGGGCGCCGATTTCATCATCATCTACCGGCTGTCGATGATCGACCTGGTGCCTGATGGCTCCACCTGGGACGAGGTCGTCACGCTGGCCCGCGCCATGGAAAAGGCCGGGGCCTCGATCCTGAACACCGGCATCGGCTGGCACGAGGCCCGCATCCCCACGATCGCCACCAGCGTCCCGCGCCGCGCCTTCACCTGGGTGACGAAGAAACTGATGGGCGAGGTCTCGATCCCGGTCATCACTTCGAACCGAATCAACACCCCCGAGGTGGCCGAGGCGGTGCTGGCCGAAGGCTGTGCCGACATGGTGTCGATGGCGCGGCCGTTTCTGGCCGATGCCGATTTCGTTGCCAAGGCCGCACGCGGGGATGCCGCCCGCATCGCCCCCTGCATCGCCTGCAACCAGGCCTGCCTGGATCACACGTTCTCGGGCAAGATCAGCAGTTGCCTTGTCAACCCGCGCGCCTGCCACGAGACCGAGCTGACGCTGCCCCCCACCGTCACCCCGCGCCGTATCGCCGTGGTGGGCGCCGGACCGGCAGGGCTGGCCACCACCATCGCCGCTGCGGGCCGTGGCCATGACGTGACCCTGTTCGACAAGGCCGACCGTATCGGCGGCCAGTTGAACCTGGCCCGCCAGGTGCCGGGGAAAGAGGAATTTCACGGCCTGGTGGACTGGTTCGCCACGGAACTGGCCGCCAGCACCGCGACGCTGCGTCTGAACCACGAAGTGTCCGCCGAAGACCTGACCGGCTTCGATGCAGTGGTGCTGGCGACCGGCGTCCTGCCACGCGACCCGCAGATCCCGGCCCAGCAGGCGCCGCAGGTGATCGGCTATGCCGACCTGCTGGAAGGTCGTGCGACCGCCGGGCCGCGCGTGGCGGTGATCGGCGCGGGGGGCATCGGCTTCGACGTGGCCGAATACCTGGTCCATCAGGGCCACAGCCCGACCGAGGATCTCGATCTGTGGCTGCGCGAATGGGGCGTCACCGATCCCGGCCTTGCACCAGCGGGCCTTGCGCCCGAAGGCCCCCAGCCCGAACCGCCCGCGCGGCAGGTGACCCTGCTGCAACGCAAGGCGGAAAAACCCGGCAAACGGCTGGGCAAGACCACCGGCTGGATCCACCGGGCGACGCTGAAGATGAAGGGCGTGAACATGCTGGCCGGCGTTACCTATGACCGGATCGACGCCGCCGGGCTGCATATCACCCGCAACGATGTGTCGGAAACCCTGCCCGTGGACACCATCGTGCTCTGCGCCGGTCAGGTGCCCAACCGGTCGCTGGCGGATGCACTGACCGCTGCCGGGACCGAGGTGCATGTCATTGGCGGCGCCGACAAGGCCGCCGAACTGGACGCCAAACGCGCCATCGATCAGGGCACCCGCCTGGCCGCGCAGCTGTAGGACAGGCTGAGGCGCTGCCTGTTCGCGCCTCAAACGATCCCCGTTCGGCGGGAAAACGCGCCACGGGCGCGTTTTCGGTTCCGCCTCACCGTTTCCGGGACGGCGCTCATTCTTCTTGGCGAAAATACTCCGGGGGTGAATGGCCCGGCAGGGCCAGAGGGGGCAGCGCCCCGCTACTCCGCCGGGGGCCGCAGCACCACCTCGACCCGGCGGTTGGCGGCCCGCCCCTCGGGGGTGGTGTTGGACACACGCGGCGCAAGAAAGCCCGCGCCATGGGTTTCGATCTGGCGCGCCCGCGCGCCCAACTCGCCAGTCAGGATCGCGCCCACTGCCTGCGCCCGTTGCCGCGACAGGCGCTGGTTGGCCTCGGCCGAGCCGGTCCAGTCGCTGTGACCCACCAGCGCCACGCGCCGCGCCGGATCGGCGGCAAGCCAGTCGGCCAGGTCGCGCAGAACCTGCGGGATCTCGGCCTCCATCTCGTTCTTGCCGGCCTCGAACCCCATGCCGTCCAGTGCCGCGTGGCCTTGGGTTTCCAGTCGCAGGCCAATATCGTCCACCGGGGCCGCAACCACTGCGCCGACGGGATCGGGCGCCAACGGATCAACCACCTGCGTTTCCGGTTCCCCGCCCACCAGGGTCAGTTGCAGATAGGCACCGCCGGGCGCGGGGCTGGCGATCAGGCTGGCCAGCGCCACGCCGGTCTCATCTTCCCGCCGCAGCGCCAGATAGGCATAGCGCCCCAGGCTCACGAACATCTCGGGGCTGGGCAGCAGGGGCAGGGCATCGCGGAAATCGAAACCGCCGCAGGTGCGGCTTTCGCAGTCATAGATCACCTCGAACCCGTCCCCGGCCAGCCGCGCCTGCATCTCGGCCAGCAGGCGTGCGGCATCCGCCCCGGCGGGATCGCTGCCGCGCCAGCTGATGCGCTGGCGGGGGGCCACCAGAACCGCCTCCTCGGGCGGCTGGAACGGCGCGGCGGGGCCGATGGCAATGCCGTGGGGGGCGGCGGCGTCGCTGCGGGTAGCCAGTTGCGTGGTGCCGGCAGGCCCCGTCGTCTCGACGGCGGTGGCGGCCCCTGCAACAGCCAGAAGCAGGGCACCTGCCAGGCCCGACGGCCAGCCGGGGTTCATCTGGCGGTGCCGTGGTATTCCGGATTGGGCGCCATCGCCACGGCCGAGGCCATACGGTTGGACATGGCGAAGAACCCCGCGACCGAGGCGATGTCCCAGATGTCACGATCGGTGAAACCGTGGTCGCGCAGGGCCTGCCGGTCGGGCTCTTCGATGGTGCTGCTGGCCTCGGTCACCTTGACGGTGAAATCCAGCATCGCGCGGGTGCGCGGATCCAGATCGGCGGCGCGGTAGTTCATCACCATGGCCTCGCCCAGGGCCGGATCGCCGGACAACTCCCGCACGGCCGCGCCATGGGCCACCTGGCAGTACCAGCAGCGGTTCACGGAGGAGACCACCACCGCGATCATCTCGCGCTCCAGCTTGCTCAGGCCGCTGTCGCCCAACATCAGATCGTTGTAGAGCGCGGTGAAGGTGGTCAGCTTCTCGATGTCGAAGGCATAAGCCCGCAGCACGTTGGGGACCAGTCCCAGCTTGTCCTCGCACAACTTGAAATAGGCTTCGGTTTCCTCGGGCAGGGGCGAGACTGCGGGCAGGTCTAGGGCGGTGGGGCCGGTCAGGGGCATCGGTTTATTCCTGTGTTCCAATGCGATAGGTGTAGCCGGGCCGCTCTTCCATGCCAAGCCCGCGATAGAAGGCACGCGCCACGGTATTGGCTTGCGTCACCGCCAGCGCCATGTGGCGCGCACCCTGCCCGGCCGCCCAGCGGGCCGCCTGTCCCATCAGCCGTGTTGCCACCCCTTGACCGCGAAACTCTGGCCGGGTTTCCAGTGCGTGCACCATCGCCACGCCCCCGTGGCAGGCCACGAAGCCCGCGCCGGCGACCCGGTCGCATTCCCGGCCCATCAGGCTGCGGTGCGGGTCCTTGCAACGGGTCATCACCGCCAGTCGATCGGGACCGATCCCGGCCTCGGCCCAAAGCTCCTGCTGCACCGCAAGCGGCGGCCAGATGTCAAAGGCGGTCAGTCGCGGCACGTCGATGTCGCACAGCGGGGCCAGGTCGCAGGTCATGAACAGGGTCTCGTCCGCCACCGCATAGCCGCGCGCCGCAAGGGCGCGGTCCAGCGCCTCCTGACCGGGGGCCAGCTGGAACAGCGGCGGCTGACCGGCGGCGCGCATCGCAGTCTCGGCCCGATCCAGATCAGCGGGCGTGAAGGTCTCGGTCAACAGCCGCGCCGCGCGCACCCGTTTGCCGCCTCCGGGCGAGAGCTTCAGCAGGAAGGGGCCGTCCGTGCGGCAGGTTGCAGACGGCCATGTCGCGTCCAGAACCTCGGTTAGATGGGTGGTGGACAGGCTCATGCGGTCTCCGTCGGGAACAGCGCGTGCAGGCGGGTCATGGCGGCCCCCAGCCTGGCGGCATCCGTGCTGCGCGCCACGACGTTGGAGCCATAGGCGCCATTGCGGATGAACGGGTAGGAGCCGAAACTGACATCGTCGAATTCTGCGGCCAGGTCCGCCAGCGGCCCGGCGATATCGCCTTCGCCGCGATGCACGGTCAGCGACTGGCTGAGCATCTGCGGCCCGCCGGTGATCGTCGGCAGGACCGAGGCCACCATGGCCTGAAACACCGACGGCACCCCGGCCATCACATGCACGTTTTCCAGGGTGAACCCCGGCGCGGTGCTGACCGGATTGTCGATCAGGGTTGCGCCATCGGGAATGCGCGCCATGCGCAGACGGGCGGCGTTCAATTCCGATCCCTGGCGGTCGTAATGGGCCTGCAACAGGGCGCGGGCATCGTCGCGCACGTCCAGATGCGCGCCAAAGGCGGCGGCCACCGCATCGGCGGTGATGTCGTCATGGGTCGGCCCGATCCCGCCCGAAGTGAACAGGTGGTCGTAGCGCGCCGACAACTCGCGGATCGCCGCGACGATGACGTCGTGCGCGTCGCTGACCACGCGGACCTCGGCCAGCGGCACGCCGTGGCGGGTCAATTCGTTGGCGAGGTAATGCATGTTGCTGTCACGGGTGCGACCGGACAGGATCTCGTCGCCGATGACCAGCATCGCGGCCTGCGGTTGTGCCTTTGGGTCAGCCATGTCGGGTCTCCTTGCCGGACTGTTAATGGGGGTATAGGTCAGGCCCATGCGCTTTCAAACCCCACTGGTGCCCGGCCGCCTGATCCGCCGCTACAAACGCTTTCTGGCCGATGTCGAACTGGACAGCGGAGAAGTGATCACGGCCCATTGCGCCAACCCCGGCGCGATGCTGGGGCTGAAGGACGAAGGCCTGCGGGTCTGGCTGGAGCCCAACGACGACCCCAAGCGCAAGCTGAAATACGGCTGGCGACTGGCGGAACTGCCGGGGGGCCATTGGGCGGGCATCGACACTGCGGTGCCCAACCGCGTGGTGAGAGAGGCGCTGCTGGCCCGCGCCGTACCCGCGCTGGCGGCCTATGGCACCGTCCGGCCCGAGGTCAAATACGGCCAGAAAAGCCGCGTCGACTTCTTGCTGAGCGAGCCCGGGCTTCCAGATGCCTATGTCGAGGTCAAGAACGTGCACCTGCGCCGCGACGGCGACTGGGCCGAGTTTCCCGACAGCGTCACCACGCGGGGCGCACGGCATTTGCAGGAACTGTCCGACATGGTGGCGCAGGGGCATCGCGCGGTGATGCTATATGTGGTGCAGCGCACCGATTGTGCGCGCTTCCGGCTGGCGGGGGACATCGATCCGGCCTATGCGGCGGCGTTTGATCGCGCGATTGCCGCCGGAGTTGAGATGATGTGTCACGGATGTACCATTTCGCAGGATGGGGTTATTCTGGCGGAAAACCTGCCCATTCCTGCCGCTACGGCAGAAGTGATCTGACCACCACTGGCATCCGCAGCGCCGCTGTATTACATGAATGCCAAATTTTTATCGCCCGGGAGAGACGTTTTTGGACGATCGCAGCCAGGGCCGTCTGACGAAAGACGGCATCAGGATCTATGAACCGGCGGACTTTGCCGGGATGCACAAGGCGGGCCGTCTGGCCGCCGAAATCCTCGACATGGTCGGGCCCATGGTCGTGCCGGGCGCCACCACGGCGGCGCTGGACGCGGCCATCGAGAAGGCGGTCGAGGATGCGGGCGCAAAGTCGGCCACCATCGGCTATCGCGGCTACCAGCATGCCTCGTGCATCTCGGTGAACCATGTGGTCTGCCACGGCATTCCCGGCGCCAAGGTGCTGAAGGATGGCGATATCCTGAACATCGACGTGACCGTCATCGTCGATGGCTGGTTCGGCGACACCAGCCGCATGTATGTGGCCGGCAAGCTGCCCCGCAAGGCCGAGCGGCTGATCCAGGTGACCCATGACGCGCTGTTCAAGGGCATCGAGGCGGTCAAGCCCGGCAACACCTTTGGTGACATCGGCCATGCCATCCAGGCCTATGTCGAGGCGCATCGCATGTCGGTGGTGCGCGACTTCTGCGGCCACGGCCTTGGCCGGGTGTTCCACGCGCCGCCCAACGTGCTGCACTATGGCCGTGCGGGCACCGGGCCGAAACTGGAAGAGGGCATGTTCTTCACCATCGAGCCGATGGTGAACCTGGGCCGTCCCGAAACCAAGGTGCTGGCCGACGACTGGACGGCGGTGACCCGCGACAAGTCCCTGTCGGCGCAGTTCGAGCATTCGATCGGCGTCACCGCCGAGGGCTGCGAGATCTTCACCCTGTCGCCCGCCGACCTGTTCTTCCCGCCTCAGGGCTGAGCCCCGCCGCGATCCCGACCCATCGGTGCCTTGGTGGCGCGGTCTGATCCGCGCGCGGCACGGCTTTCCACAGGAGACTTCGTCTTGACCCTTTCGCTTCGTCGCATCGCCCTGCCGCTGGTCCTTTCGGCGTTGGCCGGGATGGCCTCCGCCCAGGAGGTTACCCTGCGGTTCCAGCATTTCGTGTCGCCCAATTCGGCCAACCCGAAGTATTTCATCGGGCCGTGGGCGGAAAAGGTAGAGCGGGAGTCCGGCGGCCGGATCAAGGTCGAGATCTATCCCTTCATGCAGTTGGGCGGCAAACCCACCGCGCAATACGATCTGATCCGTGACGGCGCCATCGACGGCGGCTGGGTGATCCCCAGTTACCAGCCCGGCCGTTTCCCCGAGGCCGAGGCGCTGGAACTGCCGTTCATGACCTCAAAATCCGCCGAGGAATCAAGCCAGGCGGCCTGGGAGTTCACCCAGAAGCACCTGATGGACGATTTCGCCGATGTGCATGTGATCGTGGCGCATCTGCACGGGCGCGGGATTTTGCACACCAAGGGCGCGCCGGTGGAAACCGTCGCCGATCTGGACGGGTTGCGTATGCGCGGCCCGTCGCGCCCGGCCACGGCGCTGCTGAAGGAAGCCGGGGCCACCCCGGTCGGAATGCCGGTACCGGCCTTCCCCGAGGCGCTGGCCAAGGGCGTGGTCGATGGCGGGGTGATCCCGTGGGAGATCGCGCCCTCGCTGAAGCTGGACGAGCTGACCGACAGCCATACCGACGTGGCGGGTGACCAATCGCTGTATAACCTCTATTTCATCTGGGCGATGAACAAGGCTAGGTACGAAAGCCTGCCCGAAGATCTGAAAGCCGTGATCGACGCCAACTCGGGCGCCATGGCGGCGGCCTGGGCTGGACGCGCCCATGACCAGGGCGATGCCGAGGGCGAAGATGTGATCCGATCCGCCGGCCACACCATGGTGGTTCTGGACGAGGCCGAGACAGACAAGCTGCGCACCGTGGGCGCGGCCGTGACCGCCGGCTGGATCGAGGAAATGACCGCCAAGGGGCTGGATGGCGCCGGTCTTGTCGAAGATGTCCGCACGATGATGGGCACCTATTCGGGCACCGCCGGCGCGGGCAACTGAGGGCGGTTCCGGGCGCGCTGCGCCCGGGATTTTCTGCCTCCGACGGGAGTATTTTGACAAGAGTGAGCGCCGTCTTGCAATCGATCCGGGGGATCGATTGAGGTGCGAACGGGCGGAGCCCCAGCCGACCGGCACTTGCTCCGGCGGAGCTTCAAGCCGTGGGTCGGTCGGGCGGCAGGTCGCACCGACGCCTTCGGCCCGGCTCACCCCAGCGTCAGCAGCGTGACCTGCGTGTCGCCAAAGCGGCGCTGTGTTTCGACGGTGAACCCTTCGGGGGCGTCGTGGGGGGTGTTGTCCTCCCATAGGATCATGGCCTTGGGCGCGATCCAGCCGCTGGCGCGGGCGCTGGCCAGCGCCTGTTCGCCCAGCCCCTTGCCATACGGCGGATCGAGAAAGACAAGATCAGCGGGCGTGCCGGAACAGGGCGGCAGCCGCGTGGCATCCGCGCCCAGCAGGGTGCAGCGCGCCGCGCTGCGGGTCAGGGCGATGTTCTGACGGATCAGGGATTGCGATTTGCGGCCCTTTTCCACGAAAATGGCGGTTGCCGCGCCGCGCGACAGGGCCTCAAGCCCCAGTGCGCCGGTTCCGGCAAACAGGTCGAGGACGTGCAGATCGTCGAAATCGCCCAGCCGGCTGGTCAGCATCGAGAACAGGCTTTCGCGCACCCGGTCGGGCGTGGGGCGCAGGTGGGCACCGGGATCGCCCTTGCCCAGAGCGGCCAGGCGCAGGCCGCGAAACTCTCCGGCGATGATGCGCATGGCTCAGCCCAGCAGCGATTTGAGATCGGTTGCCGGGTCGGCGACGGCGGCAGGATCGGCGCTTTGCCCGGCATCCACCAGCCGCTTGCCGATCATATAGGCGCGAGGGTCGTTCATGGCGTCCACCGCCAGAAGCTGATCGCCCGCGAAATACCAGTGCGAGATCGCGCCGTCGCGGGTGCCGGGACGGGTGACGATGCGGTCATAACCGGTGTTCAGCCCGGCGATCTGCAGTTTCACATCATATTGATCCGACCAGAACCACGGCTTGGGGATGTAATCGGCGCCCTGATCCAGCATGTCGCGGGCGGCGGCCTCGGCCTGATCGATGGCGTTCTGCACGCTTTCCAGCCGGATGCGCCCGCCGCGATAGGGGAAGGAGGCGCAGTCGCCCGCCGCCCAGATGCCGGGTTCGGTCGTGCGGGCGCGGGCGTTGACCGCGATGCCGTTGTCCAGCACCAGCCCCGCGCCTTCGGCCAGCGCGGTTTCGGGGCGCACGCCGATGCCGACGATCACCAGATCGACTTCCAGGGTGGTGCCATCGGACAGTTCCGCCGCGGTGACGGTGCCATCGGGGCCGGTCAGGCGGACAAGGCTGGTGCCTTCGCGCAGATCGACGCCTTCGGCCCGGTGGCGGGCAGCGAACCACTGGGCGGTTTGCGGGCAGGCGACGCGGCCAAGGATGCGGTCGGCGGCTTCGACCAGCGTGACGTCCATGCCGGATTTGCGGGCCACGGCGGCAGCCTCCAGCCCGATGTAGCCGCCGCCAACCACCAGCGCGCGGGCGCCGGGTTTCAGGTGGGGGGCGATGGCATCGGCATCGGCCAGATCGCGCATGGTGAAGACCCCGTCCAGATTGCCGCCGATGGTGGCGGGCAGGCGCAGGGGCGTGGCCCCCAGGGTCAGGGCCAGCTTGCCGTAAGCCAGGGTTTCGCCGCCCTTCAGGGCCAGCTTGCGGGCGCCGGGGTCGATGCCGATGACGCGGGTGCCGGTGCGCAGGGTGACGTTCAGATCCGCCCAGGCCTCGGCCGGTTTCAGGTACAGCCGGTCCAGCGGCATCTCGCCCAGCAGATAGGCCTTGGACAGGGGCGGTCGCTGATAGGGCGGCACGGGTTCCTGCCCGATCAGGGTCACCGGCCCGTCGTGGCCCGCACCGCGCAGCGCCAATGCCAGCGAAGCCCCGGCCTGACCGGCCCCGATGATGACAATTGAGGTGTCCATGCTGCTCTCCGCTGGTTTGGCCCGCTGGCTGCACTATAGTCGCCACACCTGCAAGTGAAACACGAAGCGAGGACACCCATGCCGATTTCCCAAGGCGACACCCTGCCCGAAGCCACCCTGATGCGTCTTGGGGCCGAGGGTCCCGAAACCGTCGAACTGAGCAGCCTGACCAAGGGCCGCAAGATCGTGCTGGCGGGCCTGCCCGGTGCCTATACCGGCCCCTGCACCGAGGCCCATATCCCCAGCTATATCCGCACCATCGGCGATCTGAAGGCCAAGGGTATCGATGATATTGTTTGCGTGATCGTCAACGATCCCTTCGTTGCCAAGGTCTGGGGCGACACCACCGGCGCGACCAAGGCCGGGATTCGCATCCTGTGCGACCCGGAATGCACCTTCATCCATGCGCTGGGGCTGGAGTTCACCGCCCCGGCCATCGGTCTGATCGACCGGTCGCAGCGATTCGCCATGATCGTCGATGACGGCAAGGTCAGCCTGCTGAACGTCGAGCCCGACGGCGGCGTCTGCAACGTCTCGGCGGGCGAAACCCTGCTGGACGTTCTGTAAAACCGATCTGGCGGGTCAGAGGCTGTCCATCTTGCCCGCCAGCACCACATCCAGCGCCGACAGACCGCCCGCATCATGGGTGGTCAGGGTGACGGTGACGGTGCGATAGACATTGTGCCATTCGGGGTGGTGGTTCATCGCCTCGGCCACAAGGGCCGCGCGGGTCATCCAGCCGAACGCCTCGATGAAATCGGCGAACCTGTAGGTCTTGGTGATGGCGTCGCGCCCGTCCACAAGGTCCCATCCGGTGGCGAACAGCGGCTCCAGCGCACTGCGGTCGGTCAGTTTGTCTTGCATGTCTTCTCCTGTCACGGATCGACCGAGGGGTCGGATTTCCTGAACGGGCCATAGGCGGTGAGAACCTCGATCTCTTCCTCGACCGCAGCGCCTTCGGCCTCCAGATAGCGGGCGATGGCCTTGGCAAAGCCGGGATCGCCGACCCAGTGCAGCGAATGGCAGGTCACCGGCAGATAGCCGCGCGCCAGCTTGTGCTGGCCCTGCGCGCCGGCCTCGACCCGCGCCAGACCGTGGGTGATGGCGAAGTCGATGGCCTGATAGTAGCACAGCTCGAAATGCAGGCAGGGGTGATCTTCCAATGCGCCCCAGTAGCGGCCGAACAGCGCGTCACGGCCGATGAAATTCAGCGCGCCGGCGACGGGGCGGTCGTCGCGCAGAGCCAGCACCAGCAGCATGTCGTCGCGCAGGCTTTCCTGGGCGCAGTCGAAGAAGGCGCGGGTCAGATAGGGGGTGCCCCATTTGCGCGCCCCGGTGTCCTGATAGAATCGCCAGAACCAGTCCCAGTGTTCGGGCTCGATGTCCTTCCCGGTCAGGGCGACGATCTGGCCGCCGAAGCCCTGGGCGGTGGCGCGCTCCTTGCGGATGTTCTTGCGCTTGCGCGAGGACAGGCTGGCCAGGAAGGCGTCGAAATCCGCGTAGCCGTCGTTGAGCCAGTGAAACTGCTGACTGCGCCGCCGCATCAGGCCCATTTGCGCGCCGGCTTCGGCCTCGGCCTCGGTGCAAAAGGTGATGTGGACCGAGGAGACCTCGTTGTTGGCGGCCAGTTGCACGGCGCCCTGCACCAATGCGGCCTGTCCCAACTCGGTGAAGGCGGGGTGGGCCAGAAGGCGGCGACCGGTGGCCGGGGTGAAGGGCACCGCGATCTGCAGCTTGGGATAATAGGCGCCGCCCGCGTTTTCATAGGCGTGCGCCCAATTGTGGTCGAAGATGTATTCGCCCTGGCTGTGCCCCTTGACGTAAAGCGGGGCCACGGCGATCACCTGCCCGTTGTGGTGCACCGCCAGATGGCGCGGCTCCCACCCGGTGCCACGCCCGACCGAACCGCTGTCTTCCAGTGCCTTGAGAAACCGATGCGTGGTGAACGGATCGAGCGGGCGTGCGCCATCGGCGGCCTCGGGGCAGGCGCAGGCATCCCACTCCGCTTGCGGGATCTCGTCAATCGACAGGTGGACAGTGACTTCGGTGGGGCTGTGCTTCATCGGGCAACCTGTGGCGGGCTCGCCCTGAACCTGACACTGCCAGCGCCAAGGTCAAGGCATGGCCCGTACACGGGCGCGCGATCAGGAGATCTGAAAGACGCCGTCGATTTCGACCGCCACGCCAAAAGGCAGTTGCGCCACGCCGACGGCAGAGCGCGCATGTTTGCCCGCGTCACCCAGCACCTCGCCCAACAGGTTCGAGGCGCCGTTGACCACCGCCGGCTGGTCGGTGAAATCGGAGGTCGAATTGACGAAAGCGTTCAGCTTGACCACCCGCACCAGCCGCGACAGGTCGCCGTCGCAGGCGGCCCTGACCTGCGCCAGCAGGCTGAGCGCGCAGCGTGCGGCAGCCTTCTGGCCGGCCTCCACATCCAGATCCTTGCCCAACTGGCCCACTATCAGCCCCTCGGCGTTCGCGGACACCTGTCCGGACACATGCAGCAGATCGCCGGTGCGGACGAAGGGCACATAGGCGGCCAACGGGGCGGGCGCATCGGGCAGCGTCAGGCCAAGGGCGGCAAGGCGGGATTCGATCGGGTTGGTCATGGGTCTTTTTCCTGTTGGTCGGGCCGCGATCAGCTTTCGCGGAAGGCTTTGACGAAATAATCGGCCAGCGGTTTCACCAGATAGGCCATGGGCGTGCGATCGTCGGTGCGCAGGAAGGCTTCGACCGGCATGCCGGGCAGCAGGGTGATGCCTTCGGGCAGCTTGTCGATCTCGCCTTCCAGCAGTTCCAGTTCGGCCAGGTAGAAGCTGAAACCGGTGGACTGGTCGGTGAAGGCATCCGCCGAAATCTGGGTGACGCGGCCGGTCAGTTCCGGCGTGGTGCGGCTGTCCAGCGCCGAGAAGCGCAGCGTGACCTCCTGACCGGGAAAGACCTGGTCGATGTGGATCGGCTCCACCCGCGTCTGGATCACCAGCGGGCGATCCTGCGGGATGATGTAGAGCACCGGGTCGGCAGGGCGGATGACCGAGCGTTCGGCAAAGACCTGCAGGTCATAGACGATGCCGGCAACCGGGGCGCGGATGTCCAGCCGTGACAGCCGGTCCAGAAGGGCGCGGCGCTGTTCGGCCAGTTCGGCCTCGCGGCTCTGGATGTCGCGCAGGCGCGAGATGGCTTCCTCGCGGCGGGTGTTCTCAAGGCCAAGGATCTGGATGTCGATCTCGGTGATGCGGCCCTCGGCCTCGGCCTTCGAGGCCTGCAATTCGCCCAGCGTGCCGCTGAGACTGGATTCCTCGCGCAGAAGCGCCAGCAAACGCGGTTTCTGGGCCAGGCCGCCGGCCAGCAGGGTTTCGGCGTCGGCGACCTCTTCCTTCATCAGTTCCAACTGGCGGGCCAGGGCGTCCTGCTGCGCCTCGATCCCTTCGATCTGGCTGCTGATCTGGCTGCGCCGCTTGCCAAGCTGTTCGACTTCACGGGCCAGCGACTGGGTGCGCGCCTCGAACAGGCGCTGCTGGCCGCGCATCAGGCTGGCCACTTCGGGACGGGTGGCCGCGACCTGCAACAGAATCGGGTCGTAGGAGATCGCGTTCAGTCCGTCCTGCTCGGCCTCAAGCCTTCCGCGCCGGGCCATGAGTTCGTAAAGCTGGCCTTCGACGATGGACAGTTCCGAAGCCAGGATGCTGTCGTCGAGATGGATGAGTATATCGCCCGAGGCCACCCGGTCGCCCTCGTCCACAAGGATCTCGTCCACAATGCCGCCATCCAGGTGCTGCACGACCTGACGGTTCTGATCGACCTCGATCCGGCCGCTGGCGATGATCGCCCCGGCAATCTCGGTAAAGACGGCCCAACCGCCGAAGCCGCCGACAAGCACGATCAGCACAAGGATGCCCAGCGTCAGGGGCCGCCGCGCCGACCATGCTGCCGAGGTATCGGCGGGGGGCAGTTGCGGGGCCGCCGGGGCGGTGGTCGCCAGAGCGCCATTGCCCTTGGTGGGATCGGGTTTGGGTGTCGGGGCTTGACGCGGTGGCGGGGTGCCGGCGGTCTTGAGTTGCGCTTCCATCACCTTCTTGGCCAGTTCCGGTGGCATGGCGGCACTGGCCTTGCGGGCAAGGGTCGTGGCCTTGTCGCCCTTGGGTTGGGCGCTGGCCTTGTCGCCCGTTGGTTGGGCGCTGGCAGGGTCGCCCGCTGGCCGGGCGCTGGCCGGGTCGCCCGCTGGTTGGGCGCTGGCAGGGTCGCCCTTGGGTTGGGTGTCCGCGGCGTTGTCTGTCGATTGTGCATCGTCTGCCGTGGCCGGCGTGGCGGGCTTTGATGCGTCGGTTGCCGGGGTTCCCGCCGCAGCGGTGGCCTTGGGATCTACGGGCTTGGGGGTCTGGTCGTCGGTGCTCATGTGATGCCTCCCTGGCCTTGTGAGGCTTTGATCTCATTGGCGTTCTTGACCATCTTGCTCAGCACCTCGTCGCGCGGGCCGGTGGCGCGCACGATGCCGCCATCCAGAACCAGCAGCAGGTCGCATTCCTGAATCGCCGCCGGACGGTGCGCCATGATGAGCACCGCCTTGCCTTCGCGCTTCATCCGCCGGATCGCCTCGTTCAGGGCAATGGAACCTTCGTTGTCGAGGTTCGAGTTCGGCTCGTCCAGCACCAGGATCACCGGATCGCCATAGAGTGCGCGGGCCAGCCCGACGCGCTGGATCTGGCCGCCGGACAGGTGGCCGCCATCCATCGCCAGATAGGTGTCATAGCCGTTGGGCAGGTTCAGGATCATCTCGTGGGCCGCGGCTTCCTTGGCGGCAGCAACGATGTCGGCGTCGCGGGCGTTGGGATCAAGACGGGCGATGTTCTCGGCCACGGTGCCGTCGAACAACTGCACCTTCTGGGGCAGATAGCCGATGTAGCGGCCCAGCAGGTCGGGTTCGTATTGATCCAGCGTGGCACCATCCAGACGGACGGTGCCGCCCGCCGGACGCCAGGCGCCGGTCAGCACCTTGGCCAGCGTAGATTTGCCAGCGCCCGACGGGCCGATCACGCCCATGGCCTGCCCCGGATCCAGCCGGAACGAGACCATGCGCAGCGTTGCCTGCTGTTCGCCCGGCGGCAGGGCGGTGACCTGGCTGACCTCAAGATGCGCCTTGGGGGCGGGCAGTTGGGTCAGCGGCGGTTTCGGCGGGTGCTCGGTCAGCAGGCGCGCAAGGTTGTTCCACGCGCGCGAGGCCGATTGTACCAGCGCCCATTGGCTGACCGCGATCTCGATCGGGGCCAGCGCCCGGCCCATCAGGATCGAGGCGGCGATCATCGCGCCCGGCGTCACCAGGTTCTGCAGCACCAGATAGGCGCCCAGACCCAGCATTGCCGATTGCAGGAACAGCCGGAAGGTCTTGGTGGCCGCCGCGAAGGAACCCTGTGCATCACTGGCTGTCACCGAAAGCCCCAGCGACCTGTTGCGGATCGCCTGCCAGCGGGTGAACGCCGAATTGCGCATGCCGAGGCTTTGCACCATCTCGGCCTCGGTCTTGAGCCGTTCGGACATGCGGTCGGCCTCGGCCGAGGCCACATGTGATTCGACCACCGGGCGGCGGGTCATCGCCTGGTTCATCACCGTGATCGCCACCAGAATCAGCCCGCCCCCGATGGCCAGCATCCCCAGCCACGGGTGGAAAATGAAGATGCCGAACAGGAAGACAGGGGTGAAGGGCACGTCGAACATGGCGCTCAGCACTGGCGAGGACAGGAACTTCTGCACCGTCTCAAGGTCGCGCACCCCGGCGGCGGCGGCGCTGCGGTTGGATTTTGCGGCGTCGTCGATGGCTGCCGTGAACACCCGGCGATCCAGTTTGGCCTGGAACCGCGCGCCGATCCGGGTCAGCACCCGCCCGCGCACGTAGTCCAGCAGACCCATCATCAGGTAAAGAAAGGCCACCAGCGCAGCCAGCGCCACCAGCGTCGCCTCGGACCGACTGCCCAGCACCCGGTCATAGACCTGCAGCATGAACAGCGGCCCGGTCAGCATCAGCAGGTTCACGAAGGTCGAAAAGACGGCGACGAACCAGAACAATCCGCGGTTTTCGGCCCGCGCGGCGCGAAGCTCGTTTCGGCCCGCCTGGTCAGTTTTCTGCATGGATTGTTCCTCTGGATGCGGTCTGCGAGGCCACGATAGCGTGTCGCGCCGGAAATACCTCTGGCGGAAAACCCTCACGGCCTCGCGAGGTGGTGGCATCTTCTTTCCGGGTCTACTATGTGTGGTCGCGTGCTTACAAGAGGGTGATCCCCCCAGTGCAACACGTACGCAAGTGGTCGGCCATTGCTCGCCGACATGTCATCAAAGCCCTTGTTTTACCGGTGTTTCTGGCCGGTTGCGCGACATCTGGTCCCGAGGGCTCTGTCGTCGACGACCCCTATGAGAACGTGAATCGCAAGGTCCACGAGTTCAACAAGGACTTCGACACGGTGCTGTTTCGCCCGTTCTCGCAGGCGTATGGCGTGTTGCCGCGCTATCTGCGGACGCGGGTGAACAATGTTCGGGCCAATCTGGAGCTGCCCGGCGACATCGTCAACGATGCCCTGCAGGCCAAGCCCGAGGATTTCGGCCACAACCTGTTCCGGTTCCTGGTCAATACCACCGTGGGCGTGTTCGGCATCTTCGACGCCGCCGGCGCCTGGGGGATGGAACGCCGGTCAACCGACTTTGGCGAGACCCTGTTCGTCTGGGGCGTCGAGGAAGGGGCCTATGTCGAGGTGCCGTTCTTCGGTCCCTATACCCAGCGATCCCTCACCGGCGAGGTCGTGGACCTGTTCCTGAACCCGTTGACCTTCGTTGGACTGACGCCGCCCGAGAGCTTTATTCCGCCTACAACCTATGTGCTTGAGAAATCCGACTACCGGTACGAGTTCTCGAGCACGGTGGACGAAGTTCTGTACGATAGCGCCGACAGCTATCTGCAGACCCGCCAGATCTATCTTGATACCCGCCGATTCGAGCTGGGGGATACCCCGGACGACGGCGGTGTCATCGACCCCTATGAGGAGCTCTTCAGTGAATGATATTGCCCTGACCCGCCGCCATCTTCTGGCCGCGCTGGCCGCCACGACCGTGCTGCCGTCTGCCGCCTTCGCCGCGACCAGCCCGGCCGCTGCCGAAGCCATGGTCAACAAGATGGTTGCCGAAGTGCAGAAGGCGATCAACTCGGGCCAGTCCGAATCGCGGATGATCAAGGACTTCGAGGCCCTGTTCAAACGCTATGCCGATGTGCCCACTATTGCCCGCTTCTCGCTGGGCGTCGCCGCCCGCTCGGCCAGCAGTTCCGAGCTGAGGGCCTATACCAATGCCTTCACCGGCTATTTCTCCCGCAAGTACGGACGCCGGTTCAACGAGTTCAAGGGCGGCACCGTGAAGGTTGTGCGCGCCCGCGCCGACAAGAAGGTGACGGTGGTGGATGCGGTGGCCAAAGTGCCCGGGCATTCGGATGTAAAGGTGGAATTCCACGTCTCGGACGGGTCCGGGTCGGACAAGGTGTTCAACGTGATCATCGAAGGCATCAACATGCTGACCACCGAACGTACCGAGATCGGCGCGCTGCTGGACAAGTCCGGCGGCTCGATCTCGAGGCTGACGCAGACCCTGAAGAACACCTGATACGAAAAAGGGCGGCCCCGGAGGCCGCCCTTTTTCTGTCGTGATTTCGCGATCTAGCCGCCGAAGATCGATCGCAGCACGTTGTTGATGGCGCGTTCGGTGTTGCGCACGGCGTTGTCGACATTGTTGCTCAGACCCTGCGCCGACTGTCCCACGTTCTTGGTCGGGCTGCTGCCGCTGTCGCCGGCCATCTGGCCGGGGCGAACGCCGGCGGGGATCTCCATCGGCAGTTGCGAGATTGGCACGCCTTCGTGCACCCTCACCATGGTCTCGCGCCAGATTTCGGCCGGAAGCCCGCCGCCGGTGACACCGCTGAGCGGCGTGTTGTCGTCGTAGCCCATCCAGACACCGGCCACGTAGTCGCCGGTGAAGCCGATGAACCACGCATCCCGCGCGGCCTGCGTGGTGCCGGTCTTGCCCGCCGCCGGACGATCGCCCAGCTTGGCGCGCTGGCCGGTCCCGTTTTCGATGACCTGGTTCATCATGTAGACAAGCTGCCGCGCGGCTTGTGGCGCGATCACCCGCTCGCCGATGCCGCCTTCCTGCCCGAACAATGGCTGGCTGTCGCCCAGCAGGCGCAATTCGGTCAGCCCGTAGGGCGTCACCGACGAGCCGCCGTTCAGGATGCCCGAATAGGCCGCCGTCATTTGCAGCAGCGTCGCCTCGGACACGCCCAGGGCCAGCGCCGGACCGGCGGCCAGATCGCTGCTCAGGCCGAAATCGGCGGCGATGCGGCGCACGTTCTCGCGGCCCATTTCCTCGGACACCTTCACGGCGGGGATGTTGTAGCTGTGTGCCAGCGCCTGCGTCAGCGTCACCTTGCCATGATACTTGCGATCATAGTTCTTGGGGGACCATGCGCCGGACCCGGGCACGTTGATGGTCAGCGGTTCATCCACCACCTGCGCGTTGGGGGTGAAGCCCCAGTCAAGGGCCGCGGCATAGACGAAGGGCTTGAACGCCGATCCGGTCTGGCGCAGCGCCTGCGTCGCGCGGTTGAAGGCGCCCGAAACCTTGGTCTTGCGGCCGCCGACCATGGCGCGCACGGCGCCGTCGGCATCCATCACCACGATGGCCGCCTGCGCCTTGGAGCCTTCGCGGACCTTGTTTTCGAACACCCATTGCAGCGCCTCTTCCGCGGCCCGTTGCAGGCGCGCATCGAAGGTGGTGCGGATCAACACATCTTCGGTGGTTTGCGAGCTGAGGAAGGACGGCGTGCTTTCCATCACCCAGTCCGCGAAATAGCCGCCCGCGCGGGCCTCGGCGGCCTCGGACAGGGTGGCGGGATTGGCGACGGCCAGCGCGGCCTCGGTCGCGGTCAGATAGTCTTCTTCCTCCATCAGGCCGATGATGATGTTGGCCCGATCCTGCGACCGCTGCAGGTCGGCGGTCGGCGCATAGCGCGTGGGCGCTTTCAGCAGACCGGCCAGCATCGCGGCCTCGGCCGGGTTCACCTCGGCAGCGGATTTGCCGAAATAGCGCTGGCTGGCGGCCTGGAAACCGCGCGCCCCGGCACCCAGGTAGGCCCGGTTCATATAGATCGTGAGGATTTCGTCCTTGGTATAGCGCGCTTCCAGCGCCATCGCGTACAGCGCCTCGCGGATCTTGCGACCCATCGAGCTGCGGCGGCAGTCGGCCTCATAGGCGGCTTCGTCGTTCTTCCATTCGTCGGGCTTGTAGGGCCGGCCAAGACACAACAGCTTGGCGGTCTGCTGGGTGATGGTCGAGCCGCCGTGCCCCTCAAGCGCGCCGCGCCCTTCGCGCAGGTTGATGGCGATGGCACCGGCCACGCCGCGCGGGCTGACCCCGAAATGGCGGTAGAACCGGCGATCCTCGGTGGCGATGATCGAATGTTTCAGATGCGGTGACACGGTGTCGGCGGTGATGACACCGCCGAACTGGTCACCGCGCCATGCGTAGACCTCGCCGTAGCGGTCCATCATGGTGACCGACCCGCGCGCACGGCCATCGACCATTTCCGAGGCATCGGGCAGCGTGGCATAGATCGACCCCACGGCCAGCGCCAGAATCAGCCCCATGACCAGCCCGAACCGCCAGCCGATGCGCCAGAACAGGCGCAGGATCCAGCTGATGATACGCCGGAAGAATCCGATGATACCGCCGCCGCCGCCGCGACCGCCCCGGCGTTGCTTGCGCGCCGCCGGTTTCGCCTTGCGCCGCTTCGCGGGCGCCGCCTTGCCTTTTTTCGCCGGTGTCGGGCGTTTCTTGGCGGTGGTGCCCGCATAGCGCTGATCGGCCCGCAGAATGCGCGGGGATTTCTGGGATCTGCTCATCTTGCGCCCTTCTTGGGGGTTCTGCCTTGCCGCAGTGTACCTCGGTTTGACGGTCATGTGGACCCGTTCCCCGTGTTGCGCAAGATTCTCGGATGCCCAAAATTTCATCATAGCGCACAAATTGTGCAAAATTTGGGCGTTTGTCGGCCGTGCTGCCGCATTTCCAAGGCCGGTTTTCTTGAGGCCGCCCGTGTTTTGCGGCGTCAGTGCCTGTGTGAATTCTGGCGGGCCAGGCCCGCTGCAAGGAAGGGAAAGAACGTGAAACTGATCATTGCAGCAATCAAGCCGTTCAAGCTGGAGGAGGTTCGCGAAGCTCTGACCTCGATCGGCGTCCGCGGCATGATGGTGAACGAGATCAAGGGCTTCGGGTCGCAGTCCGGCCACACCGAGATCTACCGGGGGGCTGAATACGCCGTGAACTTCGTGCCGAAGGTCAAGCTGGAAATCGTCGTCAGCGCGGCGATGGCAGACCAGGTGGTCGACACCATCCAATCCACAGCCAGGACCGACAAGATCGGCGACGGCAAGATTTTCGTCCTCGACGTGGCCCAGGCCGTTCGCGTCCGCACGGGCGAAACCAATGAAGACGCCCTCTAAGCCAGCGCGACCGTAAAGGGGAATCCTTGAAATGAAACTGACCAACACTCTCATGCTGGCCGCGGCTGCGGCGGCGATGCCGGTCCTCGGCTTCGCGCAGGAGGCCGACGTGCCCACTGCCGTGCCGACGGACACCGTCTTTATCCTCAACTCGCTGTTGTTCCTGATCGGCGGCTTCATGGTGTTCTTCATGGCAGCAGGGTTCTGCATGCTGGAAGCCGGCCTGGTGCGCGGCAAGAACGTGACCATGCAGCTGACCAAGAATGTCGTGCTGTTCTCGCTGGCGTCGATCTTCTACTACCTGATCGGCTATAACCTGATGTACCCGCTGGGGGATTGGGCCATCGAAGGCATCCTTTCGGGCCTGTTCCCGTCGGTGGGTGTCCTGGAAGCAGTGGGCGTGACCGCCGAAACTGCAGACGACTATTCCTATGCCGCGACCGGGTCGGACTTCTTCTTCCAGCTGATGTTCTGCGCCGCGACAGCCTCGATCGTGTCGGGGGCCGTGGCCGAGCGCATCAAGCTGTGGCCGTTCCTGATCTTCACCATTGTGCTGACTTCGGTCATCTACCCGCTGCAGGCATCGTGGAGCTGGGGCGGCGGCTTCCTGTCGGAAGCAGGTTTCTCGGACTTCGCGGGTTCGTCGATCGTGCACTCGGTGGGTGGCTGGGCCGCCCTGACCGGGGCCTTGATCCTGGGGCCGCGCATCGGCAAGTACAAGGACGGCGCCGTGCATCCGATGCCGGGGTCGAACCTGCCGCTGGCCACGCTGGGCACGTTCATCCTGTGGCTGGGCTGGTTCGGCTTCAATGGCGGCTCGCAGCTGGCCATGGGCTCGATCGGAGACGTCGCGGACATTTCGCGGATCTTTTCGAACACCAACGCCGCCGCAGCCGGTGGCGCCGTGGCCGCGATGATCGCCTCGCAGATGATGTTCCGCAAGCCGGACCTCACCATGGTGCTGAACGGGGCGCTGGCCGGCCTCGTGTCGATCACCGCCGAGCCGCTGGCACCCACGCTGGGGCTGGCCACCATCATCGGTGCCGTCGGTGGCGTGATCGTGGTCTTCACGGTTCCGATGCTGGACAGGCTGAAGATCGACGACGTGGTCGGTGCGATCCCGGTGCACCTGATCTGCGGCATCTGGGGCACCCTGGCCGTGGTTCTGTCGAACGGTGACGCAGCCCTGGGCACCCAGCTTTACGGCATCGCCACCATCGGCATCTTCACCGTGGTCGCCTCGGCCGTGGTCTGGTTCATCCTGGCGGCTGTCATGGGCATCCGCGTCAGCGAAGAAGAAGAGATCAACGGTCTCGACATGGCGGAGCTGGGCATGGAAGCCTATCCGGAATTCGGCAAGGGCTGATCGCCCACATCCGAACCCGAGGTTTGATCCGGGCGCTGCGGCGCCCGGATTTTTCATGTCGGTGACTATTCAGGAAACGGTGCCGGTGGCTGCCGGGATCAGCGGCGGCGCGGCTTGCGGGCGCGGGGCGGTTTGGGGCCGGGTTTGCGTGCCGGGGCTGCCACCTGAAGTTCGCGCCATTGACCCGGTGCCAGCCCGTCCAGCGACCAGTCTCCGATTTTCCAGCGGATCAGCCGCAGGGTGGGGTGGCCCACGGCGGCGGTCATCCGGCGCACTTGCCGATTGCGGCCTTCGCGGATGATCAGTTCGATCCAGCTGTCGGGCACGGATTTGCGGACCCGGATCGGCGGATCCCGCTCCCACAGGTTCGACGGGGGCGCGATACGCCGGGCCTGCGCGGGCAAGGTGGGGCCGTCTTTCAGGTCCACGCCTTCGCACAGGGCCGCGATGGCTGCGGGGTCGGGGGCGCCCTCGACCTGCACCAGATAGGTTTTGGGCATCTTGTGCCTGGGATGGGCGATCTGCGCCTGCAGGCCGCCGTCATCGGTCAGCAGCAGCAAGCCTTCGCTGTCACGATCCAGCCGTCCGGCGGCATAGACGCCAGGCAGGTCGATGTGGTCGGAGAGGGTTTGCCGGGGACTGTCGCCGCTGCCGGTGTCGGTGAATTGCGACAGAACCCCGAAGGGCTTGTTGAACAGAATCAACCGGGCCATGGCCGCGCTCAGGCGGTGCCGACCTCCAGGTCGCCATACATGCCCCATTCGGCCCAGGAGCCGTCATAGAGCGAATGATCCGATTTCCCCAGCCGCTCCATCGCCAGGTTCAGGACCGAGGCGGTGATGCCGGACCCGCACGAGGTGATCGCCGGTTTCGACAGGTCGATCCCGGCGGCTTCGAACGCGGCTTTCAAACCGGCGGCATCCTTCATGGTGCCATCGGCGTTCAGCAGGGTTCCGAAGGGCAGGTTCTTGGACCCCGGAATATGGCCCGCGCGCAGGCCGGGGCGGGGTTCGTCCACCTGTCCGGCGAAACGGTCCGGGGACCGCGCGTCGATGATCTCGTGATCGCCCAGTTTCGAAGCCGCCGCCACCTGTGTGACATCGCGGATCAGACCGGCCTGGCGGCGCACGGTCATGTGACGATCGCGGATCATTGGCGGCAGGTCTTCCAACTCGCGCCCTTCGGCGATCCACTTGGGCAGGCCGCCGTCCAGAACCGCGACGTCTGTCTTGCCCATCAGGCGGAACAGCCACCAGACTCGGGCGGCCGAGAACAGGCCGGCCCCGTCATAGATCACCACCTGATGGCCGTCGCCGACGCCCATCTTGCGCAGGCGGGACATGAATTTTTCCACCGGCGGCGCCATGTGCGGCAGGTCCGAGCGTTGATCCGAGATCTCTTCGATGTCGAAGAATCGCGCACTGGGGATGTGGCCGGCCTCGTATTCGGCGCGCGGGTCGCGATTCTCGGCGGGCATGTACCACGAGGCGTCCAGAATCCGCAGGTCCGGGTCGCGCAGGTGGGATGCCAACCAGTCGGTCGAAACGAGGGTCTTGGGATCAGAATTCGGCATGAAAGGCTCTCGGTTACCGGTGTAAACTTATTGCTAGACGGCCCTTGTGCGGGGCGCAAGCCCGTGCCCGCGCCGTTGCGTCAACTGGCCCGTCGCGGCGGGCGGGTCAGGTGTCGTGGCGCAACAGGCGCTGTTTCTGGCGTTGCCAGTCGCGTTTGGCCTCGGTGGCCCGTTTGTCGTGTGTTTTCTTGCCCTTGGCGATGCCGATCTTCAGCTTCACGAAGCCCTTGTGATTGAAGTACAGCACCAGCGGCACAAGGGTCATGCCCTCGCGCTGGGTGGCTGACCACAGCCGCGACATCTCGCGCTTGTTGACCAGCAGCTTGCGGCGGCGGCGTTCTTCATGGCCCCAGGTCTTGGCCTGCGCGTAGGGCGCGATATAGCCGTTGACCAGCCACAGTTCGCCGTTTTCGACGGCGGCATAGCTGTCGGCGATATTGGCGCCGCCCTGGCGCAGGGATTTCACCTCGGAGCCCTGCAGCACGATCCCGCATTCGAGGTCATCCTCGATGGCGTAATCATAACGGGCCCGCCGGTTCTCGGCGATCACCTTGTAGTTGGGGTTGGTTTTATCTTTGGCCATGGTCGTGGGGATATAGGCGCTTTGACGGCGCGCGCCAAGCGCCGATCAGCCCAGCTTGTCCTGAAGCGCGGGCGGCACGTCGATGGTGGGCAGCCAGGGGCGCAGATCGACCAGCGGGGTCCCGTCGAAACAATCGATGGCGTCAATGTCCAGCCGCCCGGTGGCGGGATCGATGCCGGTCAGCACCACGGTCGACAGCGCCAGCGTGTTGGGCCGGTTCGGCGAGCGGATGGCGAAGGTGCCGCGCGGACTGTCCACATGGCCGGGGTTTTGCAGGATCAGGTCGCGCCGGGCCCGGTCCATCCAGTAGATCAGGATCAGCGCGCGGCCCGGTTCCAGACCGGTCAGACCGTCCAGATAGGCCGGGTCCATCTCGATATGGGCCGGCTCGCCGCTGTCGCGCGCCATCCGGATGTTCTTGGGGCAATTGCCGCGCGACCACGGTGTGCGGATGCGCCCGATGAAGGTCAGGCCGGCTTCGACCCGGTCGCCCGGATCGAAGTCGAGGGTCTTTTCGCCGGGGCGGACCGGGTTTGCCATGCTCAGACCAGCCCGGCGTGGGCCAGGGCGGCATCAATGGCGTCGCGGACCGGCTGGGTGACCGGCAGCAGCGGCAGGCGCACCTCTTCCCCGCACAGGCCCAGTTTCGACAGGGCGTATTTCGCCCCCGACAGGCCGGGTTCAAGAAAGATCGCCTGATGCAGGGGCATCAGCCGATCCTGGATCGCCAGCGCGGCGGCGTAATCGCCGTTCAGCGTGGCCTCCTGGAACTGGGCGCACATGGCCGGGGCCACGTTGGCAGTGACCGAGATGCAGCCAACGCCGCCATGGGCATTGAAGCCTAGCGCCGTGGCATCTTCGCCCGACAGTTGCAGAAAGCCGGTGCCGCAGGTGGCGCGCTGCTGGCTGACGCGGGCCAGATCGCCGGTGGCATCCTTGACACCGACGATGCGCGGCAGTTTCGCCAGTTCGCCCATGGTGGCAGGTGACATGTCCACCACCGACCGGCCGGGAATATTGTAGATGACGATCGGCAGGGTGCTGGCATCATTCAGTGCGGTGAAATGCGCGATCAGCCCGGCCTGTGTCGGCTTGTTGTAGTAGGGCGTCACCACCAAAGCCGCCGCCGCGCCCGCCTTTTCGGCGTGCTGGACAAGGCTGATCGCCTCGGCGGTGGAGTTCGAGCCCGCGCCTGCCACAACCGGCACCCGCCCGGCGGCGGCTTCGATCACGGTTTCGACGATCAGGCGATGCTCTTCGTGGCTGACCGTGGGGCTTTCCCCGGTGGTGCCCACCGGCACCAGCCCGTGCGAGCCCTGCTCGATCTGCCAGTTCACCAGTTTCTTGAGCGTCTCCAGATCCACCGCACCGTCCTTGAACGGGGTTACCAGGGCTGGAAGGGACCCTTTGATCATGACACGCTCCTATGATTCAGGCCGGGGGCGATGTGTCCCCGGCGGATTGCGCGCGGACCCTAGCGGGGGTTTGGGCAATTGCCAAGATTTTGAGTTGCGCCCCGGTCGCCTGTGGCTACCGTGCCGCGGACAGGGATCGAAAGGATGTGTGATGGTCGATGGCGCCGTGCGAAACGGGATCTTGTCGGGAATGCTGGTGCTGATGCTGGGCATCGTGCCGGCGCAGGCGGATCTGACCGCGGCCATGGCCGAGGTGCGCGCCAGCGACTGGGCCGGCGCGCGGGCCGCGGTGCGCAATGACAGCCCCGCCGTGCAGGCGGTGGTCGAATGGTATCGGCTGCGCGGTCGCGACGGTGACTTCCGAGACTACCTTGCCTTCCGCGAGACCTATGGCGACTGGCCGGGCCTGCCGCTGTTGCTGCGGCGGGGCGAGACCACGATCCCCGCAAATGCCGACCCCGAAGCGGTGCTGCGCTATTTCGGCGATCAACTGCCGCAGACCGGCGTCGGTTCGCAGCGGCTGTCGGCGGCCCTGGATGCGCTGGGACGCGGCGATGTGGCCGGGGCCGAAGCGATTCGGGCGTGGCGGGTGCTGCGCCTGACGGCGGGTGAGGAAAGCACGATGCTGGCCCGCTATGGCCAGGTGCTGGCCGATCACCACGTCGCCCGTATGGACATGCTGTTGTGGAACGGCTGGCTGACCGAAGCCGCGCGGATGCGCCCGCGCGTGCCCGAGGGCTGGCGCCGTCTGCACGATGCCCGCGCCGGGTTGCGGCGGGACGCCGACGGGGTCAACAGCCTGATCGACCGGGTGCCGCTGGAATTGCAGGACGATCCGGGGCTGGCCTACGAGCGCGCCGAATGGCGGTTCCGCAACGGTCACGAAGAGCGGGCGCTGGAACTGGTGCTGCAACGGTCGGGCAGCGTCGAAAGCCTGGGCAAGCCCGAGAAATGGGCCAAGCGGCGGCGGGCTCTGGGGCGCCAGTTGATGCGCAACGGGCAGGCCCGCGAGGCCTATCTGCTGGTCTCGCAACATCACCTGACCGAAGGCTCGGACTTTGCTGATCTGGAATGGTTGTCGGGATTTCTGGCGTTGCGCAAACTGGACACTCCGGGCGCCGCGCTGGACCATTTCCAGCGTTTCCGGCTGGCGGTGCAAAGCCCGATCAGCCTGGGCCGCGCCGGATACTGGGAAGGCCGGGCTTTCGAGGCCATGGGAGACAAGGCCTCGGCGCAGGCGGCGTATGAGTTCGGCGGCGAGTTCCAGGGCACCTTCTATGGCCAGTTGGCCGCCGAAAAGGCCGGGCTGGCCATGGATCCGGGGCTTCTGGGGCAGACCAAGTACCCGGTGCGGCGAAACTCTCCGCTGCGTCAGAATTCGGTCTACCTTGCCGGGGTGGCGCTGGATCAGGCGGGCGAACTGGCGGTGTCGGGCCGGTTCTTTGCGCATCTGGCCGAAAGCCTGAACCGCGGCCAGATCGGCGAGCTGTTGTCGCTGACCGAGGAATTGGGCGAGCCCTATTACCAGTTGCGCATCGCCAAGCGGGCGGCGGCAGAGGGGCACACACTGAACCGGGCCTATTTCCCGATGTTTACGATCTCGGTCGCCGGGCGACCGGGGGTGGAGCCGGAACTGGCGCTGGCCATTGCCCGGCGTGAAAGCGAGTTCAACCCGGTGGTCATCAGTCCGGCCGGTGCGCGCGGGTTGATGCAGGTGATGCCCGGCACCGCCAAGGACACCGCCGCCGAGGTCGGGCTGCCCTATTCGCTGGGACGGCTGACGTCGGATCCGTCCTACAACGCGCGGTTGGGGACGGCCTATCTGTCGAAGCTGAAAGGCCGCTTCGGGGTCAATGATGCGCTGGTGGCAGTGGGGTACAACGCCGGTCCGGCGCGGCCGCCGCAATGGATCGAGCGCTATGGCGATCCCCGGTCATCGCAGGTGGATGCGGTGGATTGGGTCGAACACATCCCCTTCACCGAGACCCGGAACTACGTGATGCGGGTGACCGAATCGCTGCTGCCCTATCGCGCGCAACTGACGGGCCGGCCGCAGCAGTTGACCCTGTCGCAGGATCTCAAGCGGCGCTAGGGCGTATGGGGTGGGTGCCTCCGGCGGGAGTATTTTCGCCAAGAAGAATGGGCGGGATCAGCGCGTTTGCCGTTCCCGCCACAGGGTGAAGACGCCGGCGGTGACGATGATGGCCGCCCCGGTGGCGACGTTGGGGCGCAGGGCTTCGTTGAAGAGCACCATGCCCAGGATCGCCGCGAAGGGCAGTTGCATGTAGGCGAAGGGCTGGACCGCGCTGGCCTCGGCCACGGCATAACTGCGGATCAAAAGCCAGTGCCCCAGCAGACCCGAGAGACTGAGGGCGGCCATCCAGATCCAGTCGTCGGGAGCCATCGGTTCCCAGACCCACAGGCCGATGCCGGTCATGGCGACGGCACCCGACACCCCGGTCCAGAAAAAGCAGGTGCGGGCGCTGTCCTTGCGCGACGCGTAGCGGGTGAGCAGCGCGTAGGTGGCAAAGGTTGCGGCGGCGACGAGCGGGATCACGGCGGCCGGTTGCAGGGCGCCGCGCCCCGGTTGCAGGATGATGAGAATGCCGACAAAACCGGCGGCGATGGCCGACCAGCGGCGCCAGCCGACCTTTTCGCCCAGCACCGGGCCCGAGAGCGCGGCGACGATTAACGGGTAGGCGGTGAAAGCCGCATGGGTTTCCACCAGCCCGAGACGGACGAAGGCCAGCGCCATGATCACGATTTCGGCGGCCAGAAGCAGCCCGCGCAGGATCTGGAGTACCGGTTGCGAGGTGCGGGCGGCGCCGCGCAGCCCGCCGGGCGCGCGGGTGGCAAGGACGATCACGAACAGGCCGAACGCCCAGTAGCGGATCATCACCACCATCAGCGGGCTGTAGTTTTCCGCCAGATGCCGCGTCAGCACGTCCTGGATCGAGAACACCAGCGTGGTTGCAATCATCAGCAGGATGCCGAGGCGGTTGTCCTGTTGCGTGACCGAGGTTTCGACGTTGGGGATCATGGCATTTGCCCCTGGGTCATGTGGCGTTTGCGGCCATAGCCTGCCGTGCGGGTGACGGCAAAACCGGCCTCGACCAGATTGCGGCGCACGAAGCCCGCTGCCGTATAGGTGGCGCAGGTGCCGTGCGGTGCGGTGTGGCGGGCGACTTGTGCCATCAGGTCGGCCTCCCAAAGCTGTGGATTGCGGGCCGGGGCAAAACCGTCGAGGAACCAGGCGTCGGCCTGTCCGGACCAGTCCGGCAAGGTGGCGCGGGCGTCGCCGATGACGATCTCGGCCTGCAGGACCGGGGTCTGGACGCAGGTTTCGCCGCGCGACCAGGCGTCGAGCAGCGGAGCGGCCACGGCATGGGCCTCGGGGAATCGCCGCAGGGCGCGGTCGAGGTCCGGGGCGGTCATCGGGTAGGCCTCGAACCCGGTGTAGCGCAGCGGGCCGGGCGTGCCGCTGTCCTGCCAGGCAAGCAGTGCCGCCAGCAGGTTAAGCCCGGTGCCGAAACCCAGTTCGGCGATGTGAAAGCCGGGCCGGAAGCGGGCGGGCAGATCGTTGCCCGCCAGAAACACGTGGCGGGTTTCAGCCAGTCCGTTGTCCAGCGAGAAATACGGATCGTCGAAGTGCCGGGAGACCGGAACGCCATCGGGTTTCCATTCGAGATCGGCCGGCGGCGCCTTCATGCTGGTGTCCGTTCTTGGGTTGGAGTAACAGCCCGGTGCTGTCCCGTCCTCCATGGCCATTTTGCCGGCAATGTCAATTTCGCGGGACCGAAATCGTGAAGGGCGTGCCGATGACTTCTGCCAGTATCACCATTCACGGGGCCGGGATCTTCGGGCTTTCGGTGGCGTATTTCTGTCTGAAGAAGGGCGCGCGGGTGATCGTGGTCGATCCTGGCGGGGTCGGCGCCGGGGCCAGTGGCGGTGTGGTCGGCGCGCTGTCGCCGCATACGCCCGAGAACTGGAACCCCAAGAAGGCCTTTCAGTTCGAAAGTCTGATGATGGCGGCGCCGTTCTGGCAAGACGTGGCGCGGTTGAGCGGGCGCGATCCGGGCTATGGCCGTGTCGGGCGGTTGCAGCCCCTGGCCGATGACCGCGCGGTGTCTCTGGCCAGGGCGCGGCAGGAAACGGCAGACGCGTTGTGGCAGGGCAAGGCGGTCTGGGAAGTGATCGAGGCGGATCTGGTCGGCGATTGGGCACCGGTGTCCGAGACCGGGCTGTTGATCCGCGACACGCTGAGCGCGCGTCTGCATCCCCGTCAGGGCTGTGCGGCGCTGGCGGCGGCGATCGTGGCGCTGGGCGGTGAAATCACGGACTCGGCCCCGGCGGGGCAGGACGTGACGGTTCTGGCCACCGGTTACACTGGCCTGCTGGAGCTGGCCAAGGAACTGGGGGTCCCGGTAGGCAGCGGGGTGAAGGGGCAAGGGGCGCTGCTGGACCTGGATCGCGCCGGGGCGCCGCAGATTTTCGCTGAAGGCGTACATATCGTGCCGCATGGCGACGGGACGGTGGCAGTAGGTTCGACCAGCGAGCGTGCGTTCGACGCGGCCACCGCCACGGATGCGCAACTGGACGCGGTGCTGGAAACGGCTGTTCAGGTCTGTCCGGCGCTGGCGGACGCGCCGGTTCTGTCTCGCTGGGCCGGGGTCCGGCCACGGGCGCGCAGCCGGGCGCCGATGCTGGGCGCGCATCCGCGCCGCCCGGCGACCTTCATCGCCAACGGCGGCTTCAAGATCGGCTTCGGCGTGGCGCCGAAGGTCGGGCAGGTCATGGCCGATCTGATCCTGGACGGCGTGGATGCGATCCCCGAGGGGTTCCGGGTGTCGGACAACCTGTAGGACCGGGGGCTGGGGAAGCTCCCGCCCCCGCGGCGGCGGGCCATGCCCTTGCCCGGCGTTGGGCCGGGCAGTCGCGCCCCGGTTGGGGCCCGACTGCGGGTGCGCCTAGAAATGCCATTCCAGTCCGAGAGTGGGACCGAAGATGCGCAGTTCCGACAGTTCGGGGTCGTCGAACCCCACTTGCAGGTGGCGATAGCCTGCTGTTGCCCAGACCCCGCCGCGCAGTCGGTAGCGGGCGTCAACGCGCAGATCGAACTGGGTTTCGATCACGCCCGCGCTGTAGCCGCCGGCCGTGAGTGTACCGGCGAGTTGCCAGCGATCGGACAGCGCCGCTTCGCCGTAGACCCCGACAAAGGGCACCGTGTCGCGCTCTGAAGTCCGCACTTGCCCCGCCGACCCAAGTTCAATGTCGAAATTGACGTTCCAGTACCGGGCACCGGCAACAAGCTCGGCCCGCTTGGTCGGGCTGTCGTGAAACGCATAGCCGTAGGACAGCGCGGCCATGTTGCCATAGAGGCGCATGTCCGGATCCAGAATGCCGAAATAGGGACCGGCCTGGTCCGAGATGCTGACGCCGATGTATTCAGCCCAAAGGCTGTGACGGCCCTTGCGCAGCTCGCCCACCAGGGGCAGGGCGTACCAGCCGATTTCCGAGAACGGGCCTTCGTAGTCCTCGACCGGCGCGCCTTGCAGGGTGCTGTCCAGCGCCAAACCGGTCTTCCAGTAGTAGGTCGCGATACGGCCCGTCCAACGCTCTGCCGCAGCGGGGCAGGCGGCAAGGGCCAGCCCTGCCGCAAAGGCCGAGATGCGCCTCACCGGGAGGTGGGAACCATGAGAGGCAGGAAAACCTCGACCGCGACAGCCGCAACCTGAACGGTGCTGCCGGTGTCTGGATCGGTGCTGGTCAGCCCGCCTTCGGCCACGACGACCTGGGTGGATACCGGCGAGAACTGCGCAGCAACCGCCGTTGCATCGACTTGCGCAGAATCGCTGACACCCAGCGAAACCTTGATGCGCGCGCGGTGCCGCGCCTCGGGCAGCTTGTCCAGGAAATGCAGGGTGGAGTGGCTTTCGGCATCCAGAAGGCCGTGGGCCACGGCCGCGTCGATGCTTTCGCCGACGCCCATGCCCATCTTGATGATCACGCGCTGGTCGGTCATGCGTTGTCTGCCATGTCAAAGGAAACGGAAATGGCCGCATTGGCGATAACGGTGGGTTTGCCGCCATCGTTGCGCGGAATGTCCAGCCCGCCCAGCGTGACCGTCACGGTCGGCTGGCCATAGGGAAACACGGCCATCAGCGCGGTCTTGTCCACCGCCTCGGGCGCTTGCACGCCGATCTCCACGTCGATCAGCATGTCATCCTTGGGGCGGCCCAGAAGCTCGGCCAGGTTGATCGAATTGTGCCACAGCGCATTGCGCAGGGCGCGGACGGCGGCCTCGGTATAGTCCTGACGGCGCAGCGAGGTTCCCATGCCGTATTCGGTCAGCAAGCGTTGTCGGGGCATCAGTATTCCACTCCGATCTGCGCCTTGATCCCGGCGCGGAACGGGTGCTTGACCAGTTCCATCTCGGTGACCAGATCGGCGGCCTCGATCAGCGGCTCCTTGGCGTTGCGGCCGGTCAGGACCACATGGGTCATCTCGGGCTTTTCGGATTGCAGGAAGGTCACGACTTCCTCGACATTCAGATAGTCATAGCGCAGGGCGATGTTGATCTCGTCCAGCAGCACCATCTTGTTGGCCGGATCGCGGATCAGCTCCTTGGCCTTTTCCCAGGCGGCTTGCGCCATTTCCATGTCGCGGGCCTTGTCCTGGGTTTCCCAGGTGAAGCCCTCGCCCATGGTGTGGAACTGGCAGATGTCCTGGAACTTCGACAGGATCAGGTCCCGCTCGCCGGTGGACATGCCGCCCTTGATGAACTGCACCACGGCGCAGGGCATCTGGTGGGCGATGCAGCGGAAGATCATCCCGAAGGCGGCCGAGCTTTTGCCCTTGCCCTTGCCGGTGTGGACGATGATCAGCCCCTTCTGGTCCGACTTGGTGGCCATGATCTTGTCACGGGCAGCCTTCTTCTTGGCCATCTTGGCGGCGTGGCGGGCCAGATCGTCCTTCGGGGGCGTATCGGTCATGGGATCCTCGGGTCAGGGTGTTGGGCAAGCCGGGTGTCGCGGGGCAGAATACCCGCGCCTGCGGTGGCGTCCACCACCGTTGTTGCGCGGCGGGTCAGGCAAACAGCCAGCCGATGATATAGGGTGCGGCCAGCGCGGTGAACACGGCGTTCATGCCCATGCCGATCCCGGCGAAGGCCCCGGCGGTGGGGTGGACCTGCAGCGCCCGCGCGGTGCCGATGCCGCTGGCCGAGACGCCGGTGGCAAACCCGCGCGCGCGATAATCCTTCACCCCAAGCGCATTAAAAAGTGGCGTGACGATGACCGCGCCCAGAATGCCGGTCAGGATCACCAGTGCCGCGGTCAACGAGGGTGCGGCGCCGATTTTTTCGGCCACGCCGATGGCGATGGGGCTGGTGGCGGCCTTCGGTCCCAGCGACAGCAACGAGACCCCCTGCAGGCCCAGCAGCCAACCAACCCCAAGTGCCGTCAGCATCGATACCAGCGATCCCGCCAGAAGGGCGGCGACCATCGGCAGGGCGGTGCGCAGGATGAGATGGCGGTTCCAGTACAGCGGCAACGCCAGCGAGACCGTGGCCGGCCCGAGCAGGAAATGCACGAACTGCGCGCCTACGAAATAGGTGCCATAGGGCGTGTCCGTGGCCAGCAGCAGCCCCGACAGCAGGATGATTGCGATCAGCACCGGGTTGACGGTGGTCTTGCCGCCCGAGGCCTTGAACAATGCGTCGCCCACCAGATAGGCGAGGATGGTCAGGGTCAGCCAGACCAGCGGCCCTTCCAGCAGGTAGATCCAGATGTCAGTTACCGGCACGGGGCGCCTCGTCGGTGTTGCGCAGCAGTTTCAGCATGCCCGCAAAGGCTAGCGCCCCGGCGCTCAGCCCGGCCACGGTCGACACCACCAGCGCCGCCAGCAAGGCCGGGCCGTCCGGACCCAGGCGGTCCAGATGCGCGACGACCCCGACGCCGGCGGGCACGAACAGCAGCGACAGGTGGTTCAGCAGCCCCTGCGCCAGATCCTGCACGATCTTGCCAACCTGAGGGACGGTCAACAGCAGGATCGTCAGGAAGATCATTCCCAGGACCGGACCGGGCACCGGCAGGCCAAGCGCCCCCGCCGCGACTTCGCCGGCCAGTTGGCAGGACAGGAGGATGGCCAGGGCGTGTATCATCGGGAAACCTGTTGAAAGGGCGTCCCGCCAGACTAAGGACCGTGGCCCGGAACACAAGCCAAGGCCCGCAGCCGGGGAAGGCTGCGGGCCCACGGGGACCTGCGTGTCAGGGTTCTTTATTCGGCAGGTTGGGCCAGCGGTATCGGGCTGGCCCGGAAGTGACGGCGGTTCAGGTAGAAGACCAGCGCCACCATCGCCAGTTGCACGCCCACGGCAAGACCCGAGATCGCCCAGTAGGCCGTGCCGAACTTGGTCACCAGACCGGCGGCCACCAGCCCCTTGTTCAGCCAGAAGTGCATCATGACCGACAGGCCGACACCGGGGCAGACCAGCGCATAGGCGCCCGCCGAGGTCGCCCGACCGACGACGAACCGCGACCAGTAGCCGATGCGCGCCAGTACGAACAAGCCGAAGATGGCGAACAGAACCTGCACCGACAGGATGCGCGACAGCATCACCAGGGTTTCTCCGGCGCTGCCATGAACCTCGAAGGTGGTGTGCAGCCCGTGATCCTGCCGCAGCATCAGGATGCCCAGCACCGTCAGGATCGGAATGATGATCATCAGCGTGGGGGCGGCCTCGGGGGCGACGCCTTTCTCCATCATCGCGTGAATGCCCATGACCAGCGCGATCACCGCGATGACGCCGGCGGACACCAGGAAGAAGGTCGACAGGACGACACTGACACCCACGGTCAGCGGATTGGTCGACATGGCGGCAGGCGCGGACATGCCGACGCCGACCATCGCCAGTGCGAAGGCGGGCAGTTTCTGCGCGAACGAGTTGTTGGCGCCGTGTTCAAACCCGCCCTTGCCGATCACCCGGCCCAGGAAGGCCCCCAGATGCCGGAAGGCCATCCAGCCGATGGCCAGGAAGGCGATCATCGCCAGCGGGAACAGGTATTCGGTGATCGTCCACAATCCGGGCACGAAGACCAGCCCGGCGATGAAGGCACCGTTGACCGCCATGGCCAGCGCCAGCGGCATCGCCATCATCTGGGTTTCGGCGTTCGAGGCCCGGAAGGCCGCGAATCCCTCGGCCCGGACAAAGCCGCGCAGGTGGCTCAGGTTCCAGACCAGCGCCTTGATGTTGAGGAAGAAAAAGACGGCGATCCCGGCCATGGCGAGGATGATCATCCCCTGCATGGCCGTGCTGCCGGTGGCAAAGGCGGCCATGATGTCTTCGAAGACGGGCACCGGCTTGCCGGGATGCGGCACCCAGAACATCAGCCACATGAAGAAGGTGACGGTCAGGCCGCCGGCCCCCACGGAGGCAAGGAAGTAAAGCGGGGAATAGGCCTGTGCGGCGGCCGGAGCGATACGGGAGGTCATGAGTCGTTCCTTTCATATTCGTATTTAAGAATATGAATAGCGATTCCGGCATGGATTGCAAGCCCCCCTTCACCCGCACTTAACCCGCATCGGTCAAAGCTGTGCGCATGTACCGGGTTCTTCTTCTTGTCGTCAGCTATTTTGCCTATGGCTGCACCAGCGCCAGTCTTCCGATGATGGGGGCCGACACCACGCGGCTTGCGATTGGTGGTCATGACTTCGTGGTGCGCCACACCGACCAGCGTGCCGAAGTTGTCCGGGCCAACCCGGCGGTGGCTGCGCGATCCGACATGCTGGCCCTGTCGAAACTGGCGATGGAACAGGCCTCGGGCTGCAAGGTGCGCGATGGCACGCTTTATGGCGATGCGGTGCTGGCCGAAGCGATGCTGGCCTGTCCGGCGGCACCCTCGGCTCGATTGCTCCCGGTGTGGACCTTCGATGATCGGCAATAACCAGCCCCTCGCGGCGGGACCGTGCTAGACTCGCCCCTAAGCTGTTGCCACGGGGGAGAGGCCCATGCCGTCCTATCACGACCTGCGCCCGGACGCGGATTTCGTCGACCGCGACTATGAACGGGTGTTTCCGCGCATGACCGTTCCCGAACGGGCCCGCTGCATCGACGGGCTGCTGCGCCTGCGCGCGGTGTTGAATGCAACGGTGGCGCCGCGCAAGACCGAAGGCAACCTGCTGGTCGCCAGCTGGAACATCAAGGAATTCGGCCACACGACCCAACGCCTGCCGGAAGCCTATTTCTACATTGCCGAAATCCTCGGCGCCTTTGACCTGATCGCCGTGCAGGAGGTGAAGTCGACGCTGACCGACCTGCATCTGGTGATGCGCCTGCTGGGGCCGGGCTGGCGCTATCTGGTCAATGACATCACCGATGGCACCAGCGGCAACAGCGAGCGGTCGGCCTATATCTTCAACGCCGGACGGGTGCAGTTGTCCGGGCTGGCAGGCGAAATATCCCTGTGGGACGAGATCACCCGCGACAGTCCGCTGGGCCTGCGCCAGTTGAAACGCGCGCCCTATGTCACCGGGTTCCGCGCCGGCTGGAAGGAATTCGCCATGGTCAACCTGCATCTGCATCCCGGCGATGATGCCGACGACGTTGCCCTGCGCGGCGAGGAAATCCGGCTGCTGCTGAAAGCCCTGAAGGCCAAGCGGCGCGAGGTCTGGTCCGACAACCTGATCCTCGTGGGTGACTGGAACCTCTATGAAGACGACGATCAGGCCGCGCTGCAGGCGCTGGCCGACGCGGGCTATCGCGAGTGTTCGGGGTTGCAGGGCAAGCGGACCAACGTGTCGCGCTCGCAGGCATACGATCGCATGTTCTTCACCCATAACACCTACTTCCAGATGGAAGAGGCCAGCGACGGGCTGGAACGCGGCGACGTGCTGGACCCGTTCGATGCCGTCTACCGCGAGGGCGACCTGCGCGCCTATCGCCCGACGATGCTCGCGCAATACGGCGGGTCGCGCGATCTGGCCGGGGATGACGCGGCACTGGCGCGCTATTTCCGCCATCCGTGGCGCAAGAATCAGTTGTCCGATCACTTTCCGATCTGGGTGTCGCTGGTCACCGATCAGGCCGACAGGTTCCTGAAGGACAAGCGTGACGCGCTGGCGGGCTAGCCCGCCGCGCCGCCGCGCAACGCCTCGATCCGTGCGCGCGCCGAGTTTGACCGCGGCACCCAGAGGCCCCGGTCGATGGCCTCCTGCAAGCGGTCGGCAATCTCGCGCAGGGCCGGGGCGTTGTGATCCCCGATGAAACTGCGGGTGGCGTCATCTTCCAGGAAGGCGGCCTCGACAGCGTCAAAGTGATGGCCCTTCACCGCGCCGGTGGTGGCGGCAAAGGCGAACATGTAGTCCACCGTCGCGGCAATCTCGAAGGCCCCCTTGTAGCCGTGCCGCTTCACCCCCTCGATCCACTTGGGATTGACCACGCGTGAGCGCACGACGCGGGCGATTTCCTCGTCCAGCGTGCGGATGACGGGGCGTTCGGGGCGGGAATGATCGTTGTGATAGATCGGCCTTTGCACCCCTTGCAGATGCGCCACCGCCGCCGCCGCGCCACCTTCGAACTGGTAGTAGTCGTCGCTGTCCAGCAAGTCGTGTTCGCGGTTGTCCTGGTTCTGCACGATGGCCTCGGTCTGGCCGAGGCGGGTTTCAAGCGCGGCGCGGGCGGGGGTGCCCTCGGCACCCTTGCCATAGGCGTAGGATCCCCAGGTCAGATAGGCTTCGGCCAGATCGCCAGGATCCTTCCACAGCCGTTCGTCGATCATCGCCTGCAGCCCGGCCCCATAGGCCCCGGGCTTGGCGCCGAAGACCCGGAACTCGGACCCGGGGCCTTCCGTGCGGGCGCGGACAGCGGCGGGGTTGATGTCGTCAGGTTCGTCCAGCGCCATGACCGCGCGGGCGGCGCTGTCCACAAGGTCGATCTGCTGCGGGAAGGCATCCCGGAAAAAGCCCGACACCCGCAGGGTCACATCCACGCGCGGCCGCCCCAGCGCGGTGTGCGGGATGATCTCGAAGCCGGTGACGCGGCGGTTGGCACTGTCCCAGCGCGGCTTGACGCCCATCAGGGCCAGCGCCTGGGCGATGTCATCGCCCCCGGTGCGCATGTTGGCGGTGCCCCAGGCGGTCAGCAGCAGGCTGCGCGGCCAGTCGCCGTGATCCTGTAAATGACTTTCGATCAACAGGTTGGCCGATTTCCACCCCAGCGCCCAGGCAGTGGGGGTGGGGACCGCGCGGCTGTCCACAGAGAAGAAATTCCGCCCCGTGGGCAACACGTCCAGCCGCCCGCGCGTCGGCGCGCCCGACGCGCCCGGGGCGACGAAGTGCCCATCCAGGGCGGTGAGGAGCCCCGTCCCCTCCGCCGGGCCGCAGGCTGACACCATGGGCGCGACCTGTTCATGCGCTTCGGCCAGAACCGCAGCGCTGGCGGGGCCGGGGGCTTGGGCTGTTCCGTTCAGCAAGGCCGCCGAGAACAACTCCAGCCGTTCCACCGTGTCGCCATGGCTGCGCCAGCGTGCGCCGTCCAGGTCGGCCAGCGCGGCGGGGCGCGGCCCGTCCCAGGGCGCGGCCATGTCGCAATCCAGCGGATCGAAATCCATGCCGAAATCCCCCGCCAGCGCGCGCGGCAGAGATGCGTTCTTCCCGGCACCATCGCCGCGCGGCAGGCGCAGCAAGGCCTGCACCAGGTCGCGGTGCAGCCGTCCCTCCGGGGCCTTTCCAAAGATGTGCAGCCCGTCGCGAATCTGCGCCTCTTTCAACTCGCACAGCCAGGCGTCCAGCTTGGCCAGATCGCGATCTTCATCCTCGCCGGTCATACCCGCGTCCTGTCCAAGCCCGGTGGCGGAACACAACGAGACGATCTCGCGGCGCAGGTGGTCGATGCGGCGCGGATCGACACCTGCCGCTTCGTAGTATTCGTCCACCAGCGCTTCCAGATCGCGCAGGGGGCCATAGCTTTCGGCGCGCGTCAGCGGGGGTGTCAGGTGATCGATGATCACCGCTTGCGCGCGCCGCTTGGCTTGCGTGCCCTCGCCGGGATCGTTGACGATGAATGGGTAGATATGCGGCATCGGTCCCAGCACCGCCTCGGGCAGACAGTCCTCGGACAGGGCCAGAGCCTTGCCCGGCAGCCACTCTAGGTTGCCATGCTTGCCCATATGGACGATGGCCTGCGCACCCTGGTGCTGCCGCAGCCAGAAGTAGAACGCCAGGTAGTTGTGCGGCGGCACAAGGTCGGGACTGTGATAGGTCTCTTCCGGGTCGATGTTATATCCGCGCGCGGGTTGGATGCCGACGGTCACCTTGCCGAACCGCAGAATCGACAGGGCAAAGCCGTCGGGGCCCATAAACGGATCGGTCTCGGGGGCGCCCCAACGCTCCTCGATCCGTTGCCGCACGGCCAGCGGCAGGACGTCATAGGCGGTACGATAGGCGTCCAGCGACAGCCGTTCGCCACCGTGCCGTGCAGCGCGGTCGGCCAGCCAATTGGTCGGCCCCTTCAGGATGGCCTGCATCAGGGCGTTGGAATCGCCGGGTTCGTCCTGCACGTCATAGCCCGCCTTGGCGAGCAGGCGCAGGGCGTGCACCGTGGCCGCAGGGGTGTCCAGCCCGACGCCATTGGCCAGCCGTCCGTCCTTGTTGGGATAGTTGGCGAGCACCAGCGCCACCTGCCGGTCGGCGGGGGGCGTGTTGCGCAGCCGCGCCCAGTTGGCGGCCAGATCGGCCACGAATTCCACCCGGTCGCCGCGCGCGCGATAGGTGGCGATGGGGCATTCGGTGGCGTCGTCGAAAAACGCTTCGCCCTTGAAGCTGATGGCGCGCGTCAGCACCCGCCCGTCCACTTCCGGCAGGGCCACGTTCATGGCGATGTCGCGCGCTCCCAGCCCGGCAAGCCCCTGTTCCCAGCTGTCCTCGCTGGCGCTGGACAGCACCACCTGGAACACCGGCGCGCCCTGCGCGGCGGGGCCGGCGAGGGGGCTCGATCCCCCCGAGGCGGCCTCTCCCGTGTGCGGGCTGCCCACAGCGAAGGCCGTGCCGTTCAGGATCACGTCGGGCGGGGCGGCGTGGAACAATTGCTCCAGCGTCGCGACGCTGACCGGATCCTTCAGCGAGGCGACGAAGATCGGTAGCGGGTTCAGTCCACGTCGCGCCAGCGACCGGATCAGCCGGTTGATCGGATGCAGCCCGGCCCCCTGTACCAGCGCCCGATAGAAGATCACCGGCACCACCGGCGCGCCCTCGGTCCAGGTATTGCGGGCTGTGTCCAGGTCCGAGATGCCGGCGCCGGGCCAATAGACCCCGGCGCGCAGCAGGGGTTTCGCCGCTTCGGGGCGATCCGCGCGGTCTTCGATCATGGCCTGGGCGTAGTCCAGGAAATGGGTCGCGTTCGCGGGCCCGCCTTCGACCAGATAGGACCAGAGCGCCTCCCAATCGGCGCGGGGCACCGTGGACAGGCGCCACAGATCATCGTCGGGCTTGTCGTCGCCGGGCAGGGCGGCGAAGGCGACGCCGGCCTCGTGCAGATGGGCGGCGTATTGCTCCAGCCCATAGCGCCAGTAGCCCAGCCCCCCCAGCACCCGCGCCACCACCAGTTTCGACCGACGGGCGCAGGTCTGGATGTGCAAATCCACCGACATTGGGTGGCGCAGGTGCATCAGGTTGGCCAGCCGCAGGGAGGGGGCATCGGCGCTTTCCGCCCGCGCGGCGCTGAGGGCTGCCAGTTCGGTGTCGGCGGCGCTGAGCACCACCAGATCGGCGGGGGTCTGGCCCAGATCGACGGGTTCGACCCCGTCATCCAGATTTCCGGGTGTGGCGGCAAGCAGATGCATCGGCTGGGACTTTCAGATCGGGAGGCGGCACCCGTGGCGGGGGCGGGTGCCTCCGGCGGGAGTATTTGGGCCAAGAAGAAGGCTCAAGCCAGGCGCTTTTCGAAGAACAGGTTGTAAGGGCCGTCGGTATAGGCGCCAAATGGCGGACAGGGGCGGAAGCCCGCGCGGGCATAGAGGCGGTGGGCGGCAGGGAGTTTCGAGCCGGTCTCCAGCCGCAGGAGCGGCAGGCCAAGGTCGCGGGCGCGGGTCTCGACCGCGTCCAGCAGGGCTGCGCCGATGCCGGTGCCGCGGGCGGTTTCGGCCACGAACATGGATATTACCTCGCCGTAGCCGGGGTAGTGCGCGAGGGCGGCGCAGCCGACCGGGGTGTCGGTTTCGCCTTGGGCCAGGAAAAAATGGATGCCGGGCGCGCGCAGGGCGTCCAGCGACAGGTAGTGGTTGGCCTCTGCTGGAAACAGCGATTGCATCAGCGCGTGGCTGGCTTGCAGCAACGGACGGGCCGCCTCCGGCGTGCCGGGGACGACCCGCAGGGTCATGCCCGCAGCGCCGCGTCGATGGCGGCGCGGTCAAGGCCGCTTTGGCCGATGACCACCAGGCGGGTTTCACGCGGCTCTTCACCACCGAAAGGGCGGTCGAAATAGCTGTCCACGCGCGGTCCCACCGCTTGCAGGGTCAGGCGCAGCGGTTTGCCGCTCACGGCGGCAAAGCCTTTCAGCCGCAGGATGTCATGGCTGCGGATGACCTGCGCCACCTGTTCGGCGAACGCCTTGGCATCGGAGATTTCCGGGCGCGTGACGGTGAAGCTTTCGAAGTCGTCGTGGTCGTGGTGATGGTGGTGATCGTCGTGATCATCCTCGTCATCATGATCGTGGTGGTGATGATGCGGCGCGCTGCGCGCGTCCAGATCATCCTCGGCGCTCGCACCCTGGCCCAGCAGCACGTCGACGGGCAGCGCCCCCATGGCGGCGCGGATCACCTGCACCCCGGCGCGGGCCTCGGCTTTCAGCTTGCCGGTCAGGGCTGCGGCCTCGGCCTCGTCCAGCAGGTCGGATTTGTTCACCACGATCATGTCGGCGCAGGCGATCTGGTCTTCGAACAGGTCTGACAGCGGGGTTTCGTGGTCGAGGTTCTCGTCCAGCTTGCGTTGGGCATCCACGGCCGCCACCGAATGGGCGAACCGGCCTTCCGAGACCGCCTTGCCATCGACCACGGTGACCACCCCGTCAACGGTGACGCGGGTGCGGATCTCGGGCCAGTTGAAGGCCTGCACCAACGGTTGCGGCAGCGCCAGGCCCGAGGTTTCGATGACGATGTGGTCGGGGGCGTCTTCGCGGGCCAGCAGCTTTTCCATGGTCGGGATGAAATCATCGGCCACGGTGCAGCAGATGCAGCCGTTCGACAGTTCCATGATGTCATCCTCGCGGCAGGTCTCGTCGCCGCAGCCTTTCAGGATGTCGCCATCGACACCCAGGTCGCCGAATTCATTGATGATCAGGGCGATGCGCTTGCCTTCGGCATGGGCCAGCATGTGGCGGATGAGCGTGGTCTTTCCGGCACCGAGAAAGCCGGTGACGACGGTTGCGGGGATCTTGGCGGGCATGGGGGAATTCCTTGGTGCGGAAGGCAGAAGGCCGGAGCTGTCGCCCCGGCCCGGTCTGTCACCGATGGTGCCTGTTTCAGGCGGCGTTGTAGAGGCGCGGGGTCACCAGGCCGGTCCGGTCCAGACCGCGCAGCGATTTCGCGCCGGCCAGAATGGCCAGATCGACCAGCGGCTCGATTGCCACGACCAGCATGTAGGCCGCGCCGAAGCTGGCCACCGAAGCGAAGGCACCGAAGCCCTGACCGTAGAAGGCCCAGAACGCCACCCAGGCCACGACGCCGCCCTGGTAGGCAGTCGAAAGCGCCAGCGCCTGGCTGTACTTCAGGTCCACATAGGCGGTGCCGGGGGCGATGATGCGCGCGGCCAAGGCTTTCAGGGCAAACAGCGGCACCAGCAGCGTGGTCACGTTGATGAAGTATTGCGGCAGGTCGAGCGGGGCAAAGAACAGCCCCTGCAGCAGCAGCCCCAGAGCCAGTCCGAGCGCGGCAGGTGCAGCCCCCAGCAGCAGGAACAGGGTCGAACCCAGAATGAAGTGCACTTCCGACACGCCGACCGGGAAATGCGGCAGCAGCTGGAAGAACGAGAAAACAGCCGCCGTGGCCATGGTCGAGCGTGCCACCAGCGAGGCCAGGCCACCGCTGCGCAGGGCGTCCCAGCCCAGTTTCACGGTGACGCCCGCGGCGCCGGCGGCGGTTGCGTAGCTGAGCGCGATCTTCGCGCCGTTCACGATTCCGGGTTCGATATGCATATGTCTTGTCCCTCTTCACCGTCCACCCGACGGCTTGGTTGTTGTTGCGTGCGGCAGGTCTCCTGGCTCGCGGGTCGATGGGCGGCGCCGCCTTCCCGGGTTGCCCCAGTGGCCCTTGGCGCGCCCTCACCGCTGACAGTCGCGGGGGCGGCTGTGGCAGCCGGCCCCAATTGGGTCGCCGGTTCCACATTCCCATTTGATCCCCTGGCGCTTTGCGCCGTCAGGGAACCACACCCGGCGTTTGTCCGGCATGGCGGGATGCGGGTCAAGTCCGTTCGCGACACCAGCACGTGCGGTTGCGCCGGGGCGGGGGTGGTTTTTCGCTGTGCCGTCAACAATATGTGGGTGTTTTACGCGAATTGGAAACCAGATCGTGGGTTGAGCGTTGACAGAAGGCCGCACAGGCCGAACAATCGGGGGCAATCAAGAATCAGGCTTCAGGCGGACCTTCGTGCAGTTTACCCGGCTCCGACTCAACGGCTTCAAGAGCTTTGTCGACCCGACCGATCTGGTGATCGCCGCCGGGTTGACCGGCGTTGTCGGCCCGAACGGGTGCGGCAAGTCGAACCTGCTGGAAGCCCTGCGCTGGGTCATGGGCGAAACCCGACCCTCTGCCATGCGCGGCGGCGGCATGGAGGACGTGATCTTCGCCGGGGCCGCCACGCGACCGGCCCGCAACTTTGCCGAGGTCAGCCTGTCGATCGACAACGGCGAACGGCTGGCGCCCGCCGCCTTCAATGACACCGACATGATCGACATCGCCCGCCGCATCACGCGCGACGCGGGCTCGGCCTATAAATGCAATTCCAAGGACGTGCGGGCGCGGGATGTGCAGATGCTGTTCGCCGATGCCTCCACCGGGTCCCATTCGCCCTCGCTGGTGCGGCAGGGGCAGATCTCGGAACTGATCAATGCCAAGCCCAAGGCACGGCGGCGGATCCTGGAAGAGGCGGCGGGGATCTCGGGCCTGTACCAGCGGCGGCATGAGGCTGAACTGAAGCTGCGCGCCACCGAGACCAACCTCGAACGGATCGAGGATGTGGTCGAACAACTGGCCGGACAGTTGGCGCAACTGGCGCGGCAGGCCCGGCAGGCGGCGCGGTATCGGGCGCTGGGACTGGAACTGCGCACCGCCGAGGGGCTGCTTCTGTACCGGCGCTGGCGCGAGGCCGATCAGGCACTGCAAGCGGCGCGTGACGCCCTGCGCGGGCAGATGGTGGATGCCTCCCGCGCCGAGGCGGCCAGCCGCGAGGCGGTGGCGCGACGCGAGACCGCCGAGGAAACCCTGCCACCCCTGCGCGACGAAGCCGCCATCGCGTCTGCCGTCTTGCAGCGGCTAGAGGTCGAGCGCGACACGCTGAAGGCGCAGGAATCCCGGGTGCGGGATGAGATCCAGACGCTGGACAACCGCCTGACCCAGCTGACCCGCGACCGGGAGCGCGAGGCGGAGTTGAACGGCGATGCCACCCAGACCCTGGCGCGGCTGGCCGAGGAGCGCGAGGCACTGGCCGAAGCCGGCGACGGTCATGACGACGCCATGGAGGCTGCGAGCGAGGCCGCCGAGGAAGCCGCCGATGTTCTGGCTGAGCGCGAATCCGCCCTGACCGCCCTGACCGAGGATGTCGCCCGACTGGCGGCCCGGCATCAGGCCGTGGATCGCCTGCTGGCCGACAGCCGCACCACCCTGTCGCGCAGCGAGGCCGAGACCGAGAAGGCCCGCGCTGCCGTGCAGGAGGCCCGCGCCGCCGTCGAGGCTGGAGAGCTGGCCGAGGTGAAGGCCCGCGCCGATCAGGATGCCGCCGAAGAAGCGCTGTCGGAGGCCGAGGAGGCCCTGTCCGATGCCGATGCCGAACGCGCCCGCCTGCAAGCCGCCGAAGCCGAAGCCCGCGCCGCGCGCAGCGAGGCCGAGGGCGAGGCCAAGGCGTTGCAGGCCGAGGTCGCCGCGCTGCGCCGCCTGGTGGCCCGCGAGTCCGGCTCCGGCGCGCAGGTGCTGGACGTGGTGCGCGTCGAGACCGGCTATGAAAAGGCCTTTGGCGCAGCCCTTGGCGACGATCTGAAAGCACCGATCCTGGGGCAGGGGGGCAGCAGCGGCTGGGCCGATCTGCCGGGTTATTCCGCGCCGCAGGATTTGCCCGCCGGGGTCACGGCGCTTGGTGCGCATGTGACGGTTCCGGGCGTCTTGCAGCGCCGGATGGGCCAGATCGGCGTGGTGACGGCCGAGGCCGCCCCCGCGATCCTGCCCAAGCTTCTGCCGGGGCAGCGGCTGGTGTCGCTGGACGGCGATCTGTGGCGCTGGGACGGCTATTGCGCGCGGGCCGAAGATGCGCCCTCGGCCGCGGCGCTGCAATTGGAACAGCAGAACCGTCTGGATGCGTTGGAAGCAGCGTTGGAGACGGCCGAGGACAAGGCCGAAACCGCCGCCGATCTGCACGCCGATCTGGCGCAGGCGCTGACCGATGCCTCGCTTGCCGACAAGGCCGCCCGCGAAGCCCGCCGCGCGGCAGACAGCCGGTTGGCCGACGCCAGCCGCGCCCAAAGCCGCGCCGAGGCCGATCGCAACCTGGCACGCGGCAAGGTCGACAGCCTGTCGCTGGCCGTGACCCGGCACGAGGAAGCCGCCGAAGCCGCCCGCCGCCAGTTGCGCGATGCCGAGCGTCAGGCCGGGGATCTGGAAGACCTCTCCGCCGCCCGCGCGCGGGTCGAAGACGTGCGCACCACGGTCGAGGCCGCACGCATCACCATGATGTCGCGCCGTACCGCGCTGGACGAATTGCGCCGCGACACCGTGGCCCGCAAGAACCGGCTGGCCGCGATCGCGCGGGAGATGGCCACCTGGCAAACCCGGCTGGCCAATGCCGAAACCCGGATCGCCGAATTTGCCCAGCGGATCGAAGAGACCGAGGACGCGCTGGAAATTGCCCGCGCCGCGCCCGAGGAACTGGAAGCCCGCGCCGAGGATCTGGCCGAAGGCATCGCCAAGGCCAGCGCGCGCAAGTCCACCGCGCAGGCGCAACTGGCCGCCGCCGAAACCGCCCTGCGCGAGGCCGCCGAGCTGGAACGCAGCACAGAACGCGCCGCGGGTGAGGCGCGCGAGACCCGCGCCCGTGCCGAAGCCCGTGTCGAAGCGGCCACCGAAGCCGCCGAAGCCGCCGTGGCCCGCATCCGCGAAGAGGCGGACCTGGCCCCGGCAGAACTGCTGGACACCCTGGAAGCCGACCCCGAGCGGATGCCGCCGTCCGAGGAAATCGAGGCCAGCATCGCCCGACTGCGCCGGTCCCGCGACGCCCTTGGCGCGGTCAACCTGCGCGCCGAGGAAGATGCCCGCGACGTGCAGCAGGAGCATGACACCCTGCTGGCCGAACGCATCGACCTGCAAACCGCCATCGGCAAGCTGCGCAACGGTATCGCGGGGCTGAACCGGGAAGGTCGCGAACGTCTGCTGACGGCGTTTGAACAGGTGAACACCTCGTTCGCGACGCTGTTCACCCATCTGTTTGGCGGCGGCGAGGCCAAGCTGGCCCTGGTGGAAAGCGACGATCCGCTGGACGCGGGGCTTGAGATCCTGTGCCAGCCGCCGGGCAAGAAGCTGTCCACCCTGTCGCTGCTGTCGGGCGGCGAGCAGACCCTGACCGCGCTGGCCCTGATCTTCGCGGTGTTCCTGGCCAACCCGGCGCCGATCTGCGTGCTGGACGAGGTCGACGCGCCGCTGGACGATGCCAATGTCACCCGCTTCTGCGACATGCTGGACGAGATGGCCCGGCGCACCCAGACCCGCTTCCTGATCATCACCCACCACGCGGTGACCATGAGCCGGATGGACCGTCTGTTTGGTGTGACCATGGCCGAGCAAGGGGTCAGCCAATTGGTCTCGGTCGACCTGAAGAAGGCCGAGACCCTGGTGGCCTGACAGGGTTAACATACTGAATTACATATATTTGTTTGCGTTCTTTGTTTGAAGCGCGCGCGCGTTTGGGTCACTTTCCGCAAAGGAAAGGGGTTCGGTATGCGCAAGGTTCATGTTCGACGGTTGGCGCTGTTTGTTGCGGCGATGGTCTTTGGGTTCACGGCAGCAGTGATGGTGCAGTCGCAGGGCGTCACCGGGCAGAAGCCCACCGACGTATTCTTTACCGAGGATGGGCTAGAAAGCCAGATCACCGGCGTTCGGCTGCGGTTCCAGGACGGCGGCGAGGCGCGGTTCTTCGCGGATCATCGCTATACGTACCTGCCGGGCGACGGGCGCGACGAGCGTCGCGGCACCTGGGAGGTCTATGATCGCGGGCAGGTCTGCGTGCGCTTCGAGAGCGGTGCGGCGCGCTGCGACACGCTGGTGCGCAGCGCCGACCGGATGGTGCTGATCGCCGCCTCTGGCGACCGCTTCCCGGTGCGATCGCTGTTGTCGCTGCGGTAAGGGCGGGACGTCTCCGGCGGGAGTATTTCTGCCAAGAAGAACTCAGAGCCGCGCCAGAAGATCCGACGTTGGCCAGGCATCGGCGGGCAGGCCGAGGCGTCGTTGTTCCTGTTGCACGGCGGCGCGGGTCTTGGCGCCGAGAATGCCGTCGATACCGCCCACGTCATGGCCGCGTCGGGTCAGCTTCTGTTGCAACTGCTTGACCTGGCCCGCGGACAGCGCGGGGCTGGGGTTGCCTGGGTTGAAGACCGGGGCGCCTTCCAGCCGCGTCGCGAAATAGGCAGCGGTGGTGACATAGACGAAGCTCTTGTTCCATTCGAACAGCACGTGGAAGTTCGGGTAGGCAAGGAAGGCCGGGCCATTGCGGCCCTGGGGCAGCAGCAGGTCGGCTTTCATGTTGCCCGAGGGCAGTTTGCCCCAGCGCGGCGTGACCCCGGCGCGGGACCAGTCGCGCACCGTCTGGCCCTTGCCCAGACCGCTGTCGGACCAGTCGAGGCTGGCGGGCACCGTGACTTCCTGCAGCCAGGGCTCGTTCTTGCGCCAGCCAAGGCCGCGCAGCATCTTGGCGCCGGAGGCCAGTGCATCGGCGCTGGAGGTTTTCAGCCGCACATGCCCGTCGCCATCCGCATCGACGCCGTTGGTCAGGATGTCTTCGGGCAGCATCTGCACCTGGCCAATTTCACCGGCCCAGGCGCCGGTGGTGGTGGCCGGGTTGAAATCGCCGCGCGCGGTCAGCTCGATGGCGGCGAAGACTTGCGGTCGGAACAGTTGCGGGCGGCGGCAATCATGGGAAAGCGTGAGCAGCGCGTTGCGGGTGTTGAAATTGCCCTGCACCGCGCCGTAGTCGGTCTCCAGCGCCCAGAAGGCCAGCAGGATGCCGCGCGAGACGCCCGGGTTGCGTTCGATCAGATCAAACAGGGCATCGTAGCGTGCAGTGTTCTTCGCGCCGTTCTGGATGCGGTTGGGGCTGATGACGCGCCGGGCGAAATCGGTGAAGGGCAACTGGAAGATGCCTTGCGCGCGGTCGGCTTTCAGCACTGCAGAACTTTGCTGGGCGCCGGACAGAAAGGCTTCGGTGGCGCGGCGGTCCAGCCCCTTGCGCGCGGCCTCTTGCCGGATGCCGTCGAGAAAACCCGAGAAGCTGCCGCCGCAGGGGGTGGCGGCCTGCGCGGGCAGGGCAAGCCCGAGGGTGATAACGAGGGCGGGGATCAAGCGCATGGGAGACTCCGGGCTGTTTCGGCCGAGCCTAGCAGAGTTGGCGGCTCAGACCAGTGACAGGATCGCGACCGAGGCCAACAGCAGCGCCCAGACCTGCCACAGCACGCGGACCGCAGCGTCGATCTGGACCGGGCCGGGGGTGCGGGTGCCCTCGGGCCAGACCCAGGGGAAGGGGCGCAGAGTGCCGTCATAGCTGCGCGGGCCCGACAGGGCCACGTTCAGGGCAATGGCCATGGCGGCTTCGGGCCAGCCGGCGTTTGGGGATCGGTGCAGGCGGGCGTCGCGCCGGATGGCCTGCCATTGACCCCGGCGCGGTTTGCGCAGGGCGATGAGCACGGCGGTCAGCCGGGCGGGGATCAGGTTCAGCAGATCGTCGAAACGGGCGGCGGCCCAGCCGAAGTCCTGATGCCGGGGGGTGCGATAGCCGATCATGCTGTCGGCGGTGTTGGTCACCTTATAAAGCAGCAGCCCCGGCAGACCACCCAGCAGGAACCAGACGGCCGGGGCGACGACCCCGTCGCTGAAGTTCTCGGCCGCACTTTCGATGGCGGCGCGGCTGATACCGGGGCTGTCCAGCGTTGCGGTGTCGCGCCCCACGATCCGGGCCACGGCGCGGCGTCCGTCCTTCACAGAGGTCCGCAGGGCGCGCGCCACATCCGCCACGTGATCAGCCAGGCTGCGTTGGGCCAGCAGGATGGCGGCCAGCAGAATCTCGATCACCGGGCCACCAGGCAGGGCAGCCAGCATGGTGCCCAATGCGAGGCCGCCCACCGCCAGGGCGGCCATCAGGACGCTGCCTTTCAGCCGCTTTCGTGTGCCAGTGTTGAAGCGCCGGTCGGCCCAGCCGATCAGCCGCCCCATCAACACCGCCGGATGCGGAAGGCGATCCCACAGCCAGCGCGGCTCTCCCAGTGCTGCATCCAGCAGCAGGGCCAGGGTCAGCGTCAGCGCTTGGCTCACAGGGCGGACTCCAGCCGGGTCCAGTCGGCCTTGGTGCCGGGCAGGCCCAGCCGCACCCAGCGGCGGGAATAGGGGAAGATGCGGGTCCAGATCCGGTGGCGCGCCAGCCGGTCCTGAAAGCGGGCGGCGTCTGCAACCTCGTAGAGCCGGAACAACGGCGTGCCGCCCACGATGGCGCCGTGATTGTGCATCAGCCGGTCCAGATGTGCGGATTCTTCTTCCAGCCGGGTGCGCGTGGCCGTGGCCCAGGCGGAATCCTCCAGCGCCTTCTGCCCGATGTGCAGGGCCGGACCGGACACCGGCCAGGGCCCCAGCATCCGCGCCAGTCGATCTACCAGCGCCGGATCGCCGATGGCAAAGCCCAGCCGCAGCCCGGCCAGCCCCCAGAACTTGCCGAAACTTTTCAGCACAAGAGTATCAGGGCGGGAGGTTTCTGCGATCAGGCTGCGATCGGGCGCGATATCGCAGAAGCTTTCGTCGATGATGCGCAGGGCGGCACCGTCCAGATCAGCAGGGCGCCAAATGCGGCCATCGGGGTTGTTGGGGTGCACCAGGACCCGTGCTGCCGGGTCGGTTTCGGACAACTCCCATCCGTCATGCACGAAGGCAGCGGCATGTTCATTGTAGGTGGGGGTGGGGATATGCACGCGGGCCGCGGGGGCAAGTTGTGGAATGCGTGCGATCAGGGCCGAGGCGCCGGGCGCGGCCAGGACCGCCGCGCGCGCGGGCACCGACCAGAAGCGCCGGGCGGCATTTACCAATGCCTCTTGCGCGGATGTGTCGGGCAGGGCGGTCCAGGCCTCGGGCGGGATCCGGGTTGTCGGGTAGGGGCAAGGATTGATGCCCGTGGACAGATCCAGCCAGTCGCGCCGCTGCCCGCCATACCGGTTGGCGGCGGCATCGACGCCGCCACCGTGATCGCGCCCGCTTGTTTGGGTCATGTCTGTGGCAGGGGCGGGTGGCGGGTGGTGAAGTGCCCCTTCACCTCGGCAGGCCAGGAACGATAGGGCACCTGGCCGGTGTCGCTTTGGGCGTGCAGGGTCGCATAGGTCACCAGGGCGCGGGCAGTGCCCGCTTCGGGCACGAAAGCGCCCAGCGTGTAGTTCAGCTTGCCCTCGGCCTGGATCGTCACGTTGCAGGCGCGGCTGCACCCCATCAGGCAACTGTGACGGCGCACCGCAACCTCGGGCTGGTCGGCGGCGGCGGCCTCGACCAGATCGGCCAGCCGTTCGCCGTCTGTGACCGGATCCCCCTCCTGCCAGGTGTCGGTCTTGCAGGTGTCACACACCGTGATCCAGGTGGTCATAAGCGTCCTTCCGGCGGGCCGCGGGCAGGTCAGATAAATAAAATGTTATCTTTCCTTAACGGGCAGGCCATCATCCTTAACCAAGTGTTAATAATTTGGGCGCCATGTCGGAAAGATCGCTGCAAAGCGGAAACCGCTTTTGGTCCTTTTTCCTGCGCTGGACGCCTGAATGACCGTACTGATTGTCGAAAGCAACCCGCATCTTGCCGGGGTCTGGAGCCGCCATATCGAAAGATGCGGCCGCCGGGTGATGGTTGCGCACAGCCAGGAGCAGGCCATCAATGTGCTACAGCGCACGCCTGTCTCCATCATCCTGCTGAACGTCATGCTGGACGAGGGCAGCGCCATCGCCGTTGCCGATTACACCTCGTACCGGTTTCCCAAGGTCAAGGTGCTGTTCGTCACGGCCGCGAACTTCTTCTCGGACGGGTCGATCTTCAACCACGTGGCCAATGCCTGCGCCTTCATGCCGGTCAGCACGCCGCCAGATGATCTGGCGGCGATGGTCGAGCACTACGCCGCGCGCGACTGATCCCGCCCATGCGGTTCGGTCCAGTCGATCTCCGGGTTGATCGGCAGGATGCGGTTCGGATTGATGGTGTCGTGGCTGTAATGGTAATGGCGCACGAAGTGATCGGGCCGGACCGTCTCGGCCACACCCGGCCACTGGTACAACTCCCGCGTATAGGCCCAGAGGTTTGGATAGTCGATGAGCCGCTTGCGGTTGCACTTGAAGTGCAGGTGATAGACCGGGTCAAAGCGCACCAGGGTCGGGAACAGGCGCCAGTCGGCCTCGGTGATCCGGTCGCCCATCAGGTAACGGTTTGACGACAGGTGATCCTCCAGCCAGTCCAGCGTGTCGAACAGCGGATGCACGGCGGCGTCATAGGCCTCCTGCGAGGTGGCAAAGCCGGACTTGTAAACGCCGTTGTTCAGGGTGCTGTAGATGCGGGTGTTGACCGCCTCGATATCCTCGCGCAGGTCGTCGGGCCAGTAGTCCTGGGTGTTGCCGGTCAGCCCGTCGAAGGCGCTGTTGAACATGCGAATGATTTCGGCGCTTTCATTCGACACGATGGTGTCGCGCTGGGTATCGTACAGAACCGGCACGGTGACCCGGCCACTGATCTTCGGATCGACATGGGTATAGACGTCGCGCAGGAAGTCGCGCCCGCCAAGGCTGTCGCCGGTGGCACCGGGAAAATCGGTGGAAAACGTCCAGCCATCGCCCAGCATGTCGGGATGAACCACCGAAACACCGATGTGATCGGTCAGGTCCTTCACAGCCCGGAAGATCAGGGTGCGGTGGGCCCAGGGGCAGGCGTAGGACACATACAGGTGATAGCGGCCACTCTGCGCCGGAAAGCCGCCCTCGCCCGAGGGGCCGGCGCTGCCGTCCGGGGTGATCCAGTTGCGGAAGGCCGCGGTGCTGCGCTTGAACGCCCCGCCGGTTTTCTTGGTGTCATACCAGGTGTCTTCCCAGACACCGTCCACGAGTTGTCCCATGACTTATCTCCATTTGCTGATCCATAGATAGGATATCGGGGGTGCCTGTCTCCCCCCGTGCAGGCGCAGCCTCCCTGCGTGGGCGCACATCTGCCTGCGTCGCTCGCGCGCGCCAGCTCGCCGCGAAAGCGATTGCGCGGCTGCGGGCAGCCACCTATACCGCCCCCAGACGACGCCACCGGGCCAGAGAGGTTGGCGAAGGACGGTCGACCCAATCAGGGGGCCTGAACTCGCATCGTCATGCATGTGCCGCACGCCGGACATGTCAGGCCCGCATTGAACCGGAGCCGACGCCATGCGCACTGTCCTTCTGTCCTGCCTTTCCCTGTTGGCCGCGGCCTCGATGGCCCAGGCCCATCCCGGCCATCTGGCGGACCTCGCCGGCCACGATCATTGGGTTGCGGGTGCGGCCATCGGGGCTGCCATCGCCCTTGGTGCATGGGCCGCCCTGAAAGGCCGCCGCAAGGATCAGCCCTCCCAGGGCGACGCCGATGACAACCCCGCCGCTGACCCGCAGGAGGCCTGAGCCATGACCAAGACAGGCGTGATGATCTGCGGGCACGGCTCGCGCAGCCAGTCGGCAGTGGATGAATTTGCCACGCTGGCGCAACAGCTTCCCGACTATCTGCCCAAGGACTGGCTGACCGACTACGGCTACCTCGAATTCGCCAACCCGGTGATCCGCGACGGGCTGGATCGGCTGCGCGAGGCCGGTTGCGACCGTATCCTCGCGGTGCCGGGCATGCTGTTCGCGGCGATGCATTCCAAGAACGACATTCCCACGGTGCTGAACACCTATGCCGCGACCCATGGGATCGAGGTTTCCTATGGCCGCGAGCTGGGCGTCGACCCCAAGATGATCGCCGCCGCCGCCGCCCGTATCGAAGCGGCCGAAGCGCAGGCCAACGCCGATCACGGCCCCGTCGCACGCCATGACACCTGCCTCGTGGTCATCGGGCGTGGTGCCTCGGACCCGGATGCCAACGGCAATGTGGCCAAGGTCGCCCGGATGCTCTGGGAGGGCCTGGGCTTCGGTTGGTGCGAGGTGGGCTATTCCGGCGTCACCTTCCCGCTGGTGGAACCCTGCCTGACCCATGTGGCCCGGCTGGGCTACAAGCGCGTCATTGTCTTTCCGTATTTCCTGTTCTCCGGCATTCTGATCGACCGCATCTACGGCTTCACCGACCAGACCGCCGCCGCGCACCCCGAGATCACCTTCGTCAAGGCCGGCTACCTGGGCGATCATCCGAAAGTTCTGGAAACCTTCGCCGAACGCATCACCGAACAGGTGGGCGAACAGCCCCCGGAAAACTGCGCCATGTGCAAGTACCGCACCCAGGTGCTGGGATTCGAGGGCGAGGTCGGCGCGGTGCAGGAAAGCCACCACCACCACGTGGAAGGGCAGGGCGCCTCCGCCCCCGGCTCCAACGTGGCCGATTGCGCGCTGTGCGACAGCTTCTGCACCGGCGAATGCCGCCTCGACGCGGACCCCCACCACCATCATCACGACCACGACCACGACCACGCTCACGGTCATGACCATCACCACCACCATCACGCCCCCTATCCCCACGCCGACCACCCGCTGGGGCCGGAAAGCGCCCGCAAGACCCGCGCCTGATTTCTTCTTGGCCCAAATACTCTCGCCGAAGGCGGCCCCCCGGCTGCCATTGGCGCAACCCTTCGGATCCGCATGCGCCCCTACGAAAAAGACCCCAAGGCCATCTACGCCCAAAGTTTCGCCACCGTGCGGGCCGAGGCGCGGCTGGACCGCTTTCCGGCCGAGATGGAATCGGTGGCCGTGCGCCTGATCCATGCCTGTGGCATGATCGAGATCGCTGATCGTCTGGCCTTCTCGCCCGACGCGGTAACCGCCGGGCGCGCCGCCCTTGCCGCAGGGGCACCGGTGATCTGCGATTGCGAAATGGCCGGGGCCGGCATCATCCGCCGCTACCTGCCGCCTCTTGCCGAGATCCTCGTCACCCTCAACGACCCGCGCGTGCCGCAGATGGCGCAAGACCTGGGCACCACCCGCTCGGCGGCGGCGGTGGAGCTGTGGCGCGACCGGCTTGAAGGTGCTGTAGTGGCCATCGGCAATGCCCCCACGGCCCTGTTCCACCTGCTGGAGATGATCGACCGGGGCGGCCCCAAGCCTGCCTTGATCCTCGGTTTTCCGGTGGGTTTCGTCGGGGCTGCGGAATCCAAGGCCGAACTGGCGGCGAACCCGCGCGGCGTCCCCTTCATCGCCCTGAGGGGGCGTCGCGGCGGCTCGGCGCTGGCCTCCGCCGCCGTCAACGCGGTGGCCGCCGGTCTGCCGGAACTGGAGGGCGGGTGATGGTCGGAAAATGGCTGGATATCATCGGCATCGGCGATGACGGCATGGCCAGCCTGCTGCCCGGCGCGAAGGACCGCCTGCAATCTGCGGAACATGTCTTTGCCAGCGACCGCCTGCATGCGCTTACCCCGGGTCTGAGCGCCCAACGCCATTCCTGGCCCAGCCCGTTCTCGGCGCTGATCGACGATCTGACCGCCCTGCGCGGCAAGAAGGTCGCGGTGCTGGCCACTGGCGATCCGCTGTGGTTCTCGGTGGGCGCGCGCATCGGGCGCGACATCGACCCGGCCGAGATTCGCTACCATCCGCAGTTGTCGGCCTTCCAGCTGGCCTGTGCCCGGCTTGGCTGGTCGCTGGCGGATGTGGAAACCCTCACCGCCCATGGTCGCCCGCCCGAACAGATCCTGCCCTTCGTCGGTCCCGGCCAGCGCCTGCTGGTGCTCACCGCCGATGGCCAGACCCCCGCCCGCATTGCCCGCCTGCTCAGCGAACGCGGCTATGGCGCTTCGGTGCTGACAGTGCTGGCGCACATGGGCGGCGACAACGAGCAGCGGGTCGAGGGGCTGGCGTCGGGCTGGACCCAGCGCGTGCCCGATTTCCACACGCTGGCCATCGAGTGCATCGCCGATGAAAATGCCCAGATGCTGGCCCGCACGCCGGGTCTGCCCGATGATGTCTTCGACCATGACGGCAAGATGACCAAGCGCGAGGTGCGTGCCCTGACGCTGGCCAAGCTGATGCCCAAACGGGGGGCGCTGCTGTGGGACATCGGCTGTGGTTGCGGCTCGGTCGCCATCGAATGGATGCGCGCGGCCCGCGATGCCCGCGCCATCGGGCTGGACCCGAACCCCGACCGCCGCGCCATGGCCGCCGCCAACGCGCTGGCGCTGGGGGTGCCGAAGCTGGACCTGATCGACGCCGCCGCCCCCGACGGGCTGGCCGAATTGCCGGTCCCGGACGCTGTGTTTATCGGCGGCGGCCTGTCCGAGGACACCGCCGAGGTGGCCCTGATGGCGCTGAAGCCGCTGGGCCGGCTGGTGGCCAATGCCGTCACGCTGGAAAGCGAAGTGCTGCTGATCCGCCTGCACGCCCGTTTCGGCGGCGAGCTGACCCGCCTGTCCGTGGCCCGCGCCCGCCCGGTGGGCCGCCTGACCGGCTGGGACAGCTTCATGCCGGTCACCCAGTGGAGCCTGCTGAAACGATGACCGCACCCGGCACGCTCTATGGCGTCGGGCTGGGCCCCGGCGATCCCGACCTGATCACCCGCCGCGCCGCGCGTCTGATTGAAGGCGCGCGCGTGGTGGCCTATCCGGCCCTGGCGGGCGGTGACAGTTTCGCCCGCGCCATCGCCGCCGACCTGATCCCCGCCACCGCGCGCGAGATCGTCATGGAAGTGCCCATGACCCCGGCCCGCGCCCCCGCGCAGGCAGCCTATGATGCTGGGGCGGCCCGGATCGGCGAAGCGCTTCAGGCTGGTGATGATGTGGTGGTTCTCTGCGAGGGCGATCCGTTTTTCTATGGCTCCTTCATGTATCTGCACGCCCGCCTCGCGCCGCGTTTCGCGGTAGAGGTCGTGCCCGGCGTCACCTCGGTCACCGCCTGCGCCGCCCGCGCCGGTCTGCCGCTGGCGGCCCGCAACGAGACCCTGACGGTGCTGCCCGGCCCGCTGCCCGATGCCGAGCTGCGCGCCCGCATCCGCGACGCCGATACGCTGGTGCTGATGAAGGTGGGCCGTCACCTGTCGCGCCTGCGTGCACTGCTGGCGGACGAGGGCTTGCTGGGCCGCGCCGTCTATGTCGAACGCGCCACCCTGCCGATCGAGCGCCGCCTGCCGCTGGCCGAGGCGCCCGACCCCGCCCCCTATTTCTCGATGATCCTCGTGACGAAAGGCGCCGACCCGTGGCTGTAACCCCCGCCGTTCTCTGCATCAACCGCTCTGGCGAATCCGTGGCGCGCCGCATCGCCGATCATCTGGGCGTGCCCCTGCATGGCCGCGCCGGACGCGTCGATGCCCCGGATGTGACCTTTGACAATGCGCTCGACCACGTGCGCACCCTGTTTGCCGCCGGAACTCCGGTGATCGGGGTCTGCGCCTCGGGCATCCTGATCCGGGCCGTGGCGCCGCTGCTGGTCGACAAGCGCCGTGAACCGCCGGTGCTGAGCGTGTCCGACAATGGCGCGGTCGTGGTGCCCCTGCTGGGGGGGCATCATGGGGCCAACCGCCTTGCGCGCGACCTGTCCGACCTGCTGGGCGGCGTAGCGGCTGTGACCACCGCTGGCGACGTGGCCATGGGCGTGGCGCTGGATTGCCCGCCGCCGGGCTACCGGCTGGCCAACCCCGAGGATGCCAAGCCGGCCATGGCCAGCCTTCTGGCCGGTGGCGGTGCCCGCCTGACTGGAGAGCATCTGTTCGATCTGTCCGATGCCCCGCAAGGCACGGTCGAGATCGCCGTGACCGAAGCCCCCACCACCCCCGGTCCCGACCGGCTGGTCTATCATCCGCAACGCCACGTGCTGGGCGTCGGTTGCGCGCGCGGCGCCGATCCCGCCGAGCTTTGGCGCCTCGTGCAGAACATGCTGAAACAGGCCGGGGTCGCCCCCGGCGCCATCGCCGCCGTCGCCAGCCTTGACCTGAAAGCGGATGAGCCGGCAATGCTGGATCTGGCCGCGCGGCTTGGTGTGCCCTTCCGGCTGTTCACCGCCGCCGAACTGGAAGCACAGACCCCGCGTCTGGTTACCCCGTCGGAGGTGGTTTTTGCCGAGGTCGGTTGTCACGGCGTCAGCGAAGGCGCGGCGCTGGCCTGTGCGGGCCCGGACGCGGAATTGCGGCGCGCCAAGATGAAAACCGCCAACACCACCTGTGCATTGGTCCGCGCGCCCGAGGTGCTGACCGATCTGCCGGGCCGGGCCCGCGGCAAGGTGGCGCTGGTGGGCATCGGTCCGGGGCAGGCCGACTGGCGCACGCCGGAAGCCAGCCGCCTTGTGGCCGAGGCCGAGGAACTGGTGGGCTATGGCCTGTACATCGACCTGCTGGGACCGATCGCCCATGGCAAGCCGCGCAGCGATTTCCCCCTTGGCGGCGAAGAGGCCCGCTGTCGTTATGCGCTGGAAGAAGCCGCCAAGGGCCGCAACGTGGCCCTGATCTGCTCAGGCGATGCCGGGATCTACGCCATGGGCGCGCTGGTGTTCGAGCTTCTGGATCGCGGTCCCGACGCCGGCGGCGTCAGCGATGCCGCGCGCCGGGTCGAGGTCGTCTCGGCCCCCGGTGTCTCGGCCCTGCAGGCCGCCGCCGCACGGGCCGGTGCGCCGCTGGGCCATGATTTCTGCGCGATCTCGCTGTCAGACCTGCTGACCCCGCGCGACGACATCGTAACCCGGCTGAAAGCGGCCGCCGAGGGTGATTTCGTCATCGCCTTCTACAACCCGGTGTCGAAACGCCGCCGGACGCTGCTGGCCGAGGCGCGCGAGATCCTGTTGCAGCATCGTCCCGCCGATACGCCGGTCCTGCTGGCCAGTTCGCTGGGACGGCCAGAGGAAACCCTGCGCTATCGCAAGCTGTCCGAACTGGATGTGGATGAGGTGGATATGCTGACGGTTGTTCTGGTGGGATCGTCGCAATCGCGGCTGGCCCAGCTTGGAACCGGTGCCCGCATGTTCACCCCGCGCGGCTATGCGCGGCGGATCGACGGCGATTTGCGCGCGGGGTAGGGGGCGCTGCCCCCGCCGCCCTGCGGGCGACTCCCCCGGAGTATTGTGGCCAAGAAGAAATGAACCAGGCTCTTCTTCTTGGCCCAAATACTCGCGCCGCAGGCATGAAATCTCAGCCGTGCGCCTTGTGGCTGATCTCGAAGGCGGCCTGCTGCTCGGGGCTGGCTTCGGTCTGGAATTTCTCTTTCCATTCGGCATAGGGCATGCCGTAGAAGGCCGTTCGCGCCGCTTCCTTGTCCATCTCGATGCCGCGCTCGCTGGCCGCGTCCTGATACCAGCGGCTCAGGCAGTTGCGGCAGAATCCCGCAAGATTCATCATGTCGATGTTCTGCACGTCCGTGCGCGTCGCCAGATGGTCGCGCAACCTGCGAAAGGCTGCGGCTTCAAGTTCGATACGGGTCTGGTCATCCATCTGCTGTCCTCCTGTGGGTGATTGAGATATAGGCACAGGGACGCGTGGTTGACAGGCGAAAGCTTGCCGCCTGTGACCCGGCCGCGACTGTTTGCGCGGCAAATGCGGGCAGATCGCGACTCCTGCGTTGTTTCCCGAACGGAAATGGGGCATGCAGGCGCCAGTTTGATAACGCTAACAGTCTGGGAGAGACCGGATGCGGCGCAGCCGAAATGTTAAAATCGTGGCCACCCTTGGTCCGGCCTCGAATGACTACGAGATGATCAGTGCCCTGTTCGAGGCCGGAGCCGATGTGTTCCGCCTGAACATGAGCCATGGGGAACACTCGGAAATCGCAGAACGTCACGCGATCATCCGGAAGGTCGAGCAGGACTATGGTCGTCCCATCGCGATCCTTGCCGACCTGCAGGGGCCGAAACTCCGCTGCGGAGTGTTCGCCAATGACAAGGAAATGCTGGAAGTCGGGCAGAGCTTCCGCTTCGACCTGGAAGACAAGAAGGGCGACGCCAACCGCGTGACCCTGCCGCACCCCGAAATCTTTGCTGCGCTGAAGCCGGGCAAGACGCTATTGGTCAACGATGGCAAGATCCGGGCCGTGGTCGAGTCCTGCGGTGCGGATTTTGCCGATTGCAAGATCATTGCGGGCGGCGAGATTTCCAACCGCAAGGGCGTGAACGTGCCCGACGTGGTGCTGCCGTTGGCGGCCCTGTCGGAAAAGGACCGCCGCGATCTGGAATTCGTCTGCGAGTTGGGGGTCGACTGGCTGGCCCTGTCCTTTGTCCAGCGCCCCGAGGATGTGACCGAGGCGCGGATGCTGACCAAGGGTCGCGCCGCGATCCTGTCCAAAATCGAAAAGCCCGCGGCGGTCGAATCCTTCGACGAGATCCTCGAAGCTTCCGACGGCATCATGGTGGCGCGCGGGGATCTGGGGGTCGAACTGCCGGTTCAGGCCGTGCCGCCGATCCAGAAGCGTCTGATCCGCAAATGCCGTTCGGTCGCCAAGCCGGTGATCGTCGCGACCCAGATGCTGGAATCGATGATCGAAAGCCCGATGCCGACGCGGGCCGAGGTGTCCGATGTTGCCACCGCCATCTATGAAGGCGCGGATGCGGTCATGCTGTCGGCCGAATCCGCTGCGGGCAATTTCCCGGTCGAGGCGGTTCAGACCATGAACAATGTCGCCATCGAAGTGGAAAGCGATCCAAACTATCGCGAAGTGATGGAAGCCAGCCGCATCTTTACCCGGCACAGCGTTGCCGACGGCATCGTGCATGCGGCGCGGGAACTGGCCGAAACCTCGGGCGTCAAGGCGATCTGCTCGTTCACCCATTCGGGCACCACCACGGCACTGGTGTCGCGGGAGCGGCCGCGGGTGCCCATCGTTGGGCTGACACCGTTCCGCAAGACCGCGCGTCGCCTGTGCCTGCACTGGGGCGTGAACTGCGCTGTCACCGGCGAGGTCGATCGCTTCAAGATGGCCGTTGTCAGCGCCGCCCGCACCGTGCGCGAGATGGATCTGGCCACCCACGATGACCAGATCGTGGTCACCGCAGGTGTGCCATTCAATCAGCCGGGCACCACCAACATCCTGCGCGTGGCCCCCTGTGAAGAGCGTTTGATCTTCGACAACGAACCGGGCTGATCCGGCGGGCTCAGTCGAGCCCGTCGATCAACACCTCGAAGCCGCCGAAGATCATCCGCTTCCCGTCAAAGGGCATGCCGTCCGCAAAGGCGGCCTGCCATCTTTCGTCCGTTTCCATCGCCTTGAAGGCGGCATCGGCGACGGCCTTGTCGGTCCATTCGATATAGGCGATGGCCACGGTCTCGCCGGCTTCTGCCTTCACCGCCATCGGGAAGGAGGTCAGCTTGCCGTCGGGAACATCCACGCCCCAGCACTCCTTGTAGCCGATGGCCCCGGCTTCCTTCCACAATGGAAGCATCTTGCGTGCCGTGTCGAAATAAGCGTCCTTGTTGGCATCCGGCACCGCTGCCAGCATTGCACTGATATAGGCCATGAGTTGTTCCCCCTGTTCAAACCATGGTCCAGCCTGCGGGCAGACCGGGCTTCAAGGCAAGGGAACTATAGCCGGATTTCCTTGTTTTGGGCTTGCCTCCCCACCGCACCGGGGCTATACGCGCGCTTCGACCACGCGTCCGGCCATGTGGCATGCCGAGTCGCGTGACAACCGCCCCAATGAAGAGGATCCGGAAATGCCCAAGATGAAGACGAAATCAAGCGCCAAGAAGCGCTTCAAGGTGACGGCAAACGGCCGCGTCGTGGCTGGCCAGGCCGGCAAGCGCCACGGCATGATCAAGCGGTCGACCAAGTTCATCCGCACGGCCCGCGGCACCACAATCCTTTCCAAGCCCGACGAGAAGACCGTCAAGGGCTACATGCCCTACGCGCGCTAAGGAGGTCGGAATATGTCTCGAGTCAAAGGCGGAACCGTCACCCACGCGCGTCACAAGAAGGTCATCAAGGCGGCAAAAGGCTATTACGGCCGTCGCAAGAACACCTTCAAGACCGCAGCCCAGGCCGTCGACAAGGCGAATCAATACGCCACGCGCGACCGTCATAACCGCAAGCGCAACTTCCGCGCCCTGTGGATCCAGCGCATCAACGCCGGCGTGCGCCTGCACGACGCCGACCTGACCTATTCGAAGTTCATCAACGGCCTGTCGAAAGCGGGTATCGAGGTGGACCGCAAGGTTCTGGCCGATCTGGCCGTGCATGAGCCCGACGCGTTCAACGCGATCGTGGACCAGGCCAAGGCCGCCCTGGCCTGATCCCGCTGCACAGCGATGCCTTTCAAAGCCGCCGGTTTTCCGGCGGCTTTTTCGTGTTGTCGGAGGTCGGCGCCGACCTGTGCTAGACTGATAAGACACTGTCACAAAGGAGGTGCCGCATGATCATCCGTATCTTCCGCGCCGGCATTGCCCCCGACCGGGCGGCCGAGTTCGAGACCTTCCTCAGGGAGACCGCCTTGCCACTGGTGCGCGACCAGGACGGCTGCCTGTCGGTCCACGGCGGCGTGCCGCTTGAGGGCGCCGAGACCACCGAGTTCTGCGTCGTCATGGTCTGGCGCGATGAAGACGCCCTGCGCGCCTTTGCCGGCGATGACTGGCATCAGCCGCATATCCTGCCCGAAGAAGAAGGTCTCGTCCTCACCCGGGCCCTGCATCACTATCGCAGCACCGACAGCGTCCTGCTCTAGGTCTTTCTTCTTGGCAAAAATACTCCCGCCGGAGGCGCCCGCCCTAGGGGTGAGAACAAAACGGGAATATACTGCGGTGTCCCTGGGGATTCGGAGCCGCCTTCATGTCCGTGGAACTCTGCATCACATCGAATTTCACCTTCCTGACCGGTGCCGCGCATCCCGAGGAATACGCCGCAAAGGCGGCGGAACTGGGGTTCGAAGCCTTTGCCATCGCCGATGAGAACTCGGTGGCGGGGATCGTGCGGGCCCATGTGGAGTTGCGCGAAATCGCCCGCCATGTGCGGGACCGGGCGACGGCGCTGGCCGAAGACGGGCCCATCGGTCCGCCGCTGCCTGCGGGCCACCCGCACCGCCCGGCGCCGATCCTGACCTGCGTGCCGCGCCTGCTGCCGGCGGTGACGCTGGCCCTGCGCTGCGGCAGCCGGGTGCTGGCCCTGCCACGGGATCGCGCGGCCTGGGGGCGGTTGTCGCGGCTGTTGTCGCGCGGGCGGCTGCGGGTGGACAAGGGGTCTTGCGATCTTGGGCTCGAGGATCTGCTGGAGCTGGGCGCGGGGTTGGAGCTGCTGCTGCACCCGCCACGGGATCTGCCGGTGCCGGGCGGCGCGGGCGGGGGCTGGCCACAGGCGGAACGACTGGCGCGCCGCTTCCCGCAGGCCTGCGCGGTGCTGCTGACCCCGCAGTACGACGGGCAGGACCGGCCCCGCTTTGCCGCCATTGCTGCGCTGGCCGCGCATCTGGGCCTGCCCACCGTGGCCGCCTGCGCGCCGGTGTTGCACGACGCCCGCCGCCGCAAGCTGGCCGATGTGCTGACCGCCATTCGCACCGGCTGCAAGGTGGCCGATCTGGGCCGCGCCGCACAGGTTCATGCCGAACAGCGCCTTCGCAGCCCGGCCGAGATGGCACGGATCTTTGCCGGCCATGAAGACGCGCTGGCCCATGCCCGGACCATCGCCGGGCGCATCGGCTTCTCGCTCGACCAGTTGCGCTATGACTATCCTTCGGAAACCCGCGATGGCGAAACTGCGCTGGAACGCCTGACGCAACTGGCGCAGGCCGGTCTGTCCTGGCGCTATCCGGGCGGTGCGCCCGACAAGGTGCACGCCCAGATGGCGCATGAGCTGCGCCTGATCGGCAAGCTGAACTTCGCCCCCTATTTCCTGACCGTCCATGACATCGTCGATTTCGCCCGCTCGCGCGGCATCCTGTGTCAGGGCCGCGGCTCGGCGGCCAATTCGGTGGTCTGCTACCTGCTGGGGGTGACCTCGGTATCGCCCGAGATCGGCACCATGGTGTTCGAACGTTTCGTCTCCGAGGCGCGCAACGAGCCGCCCGACATTGATGTCGATTTCGAACACGAGCGGCGCGAGGAGGTGATCCAGCACATCTATCAGCGCTATGGCCGCCACCGCGCCGGGCTGACCGCCACGGTCATCCACTATCGCGGCAAGCGCGCGGTGCGCGAGGTGGGCCGCGCCATGGGCCTTTCCGAGGACACGCTGGGCGCCATGTCCAGCCAGATCTGGGGCTGGGGCGGCGGGGCGGGCTCGGCGATCAGCCGGATGCGCGAGATCGGGTTGGATCCCGACGATCCGCGCCTGATGCAGACCATGGCGCTGGTGCAGGACATTCAGGGCTTCCCCCGGCACCTGAGCCAGCACGTCGGCGGTTTCGTCATCACCCAGGACCGCCTGGACGAACTGGTGCCCATCGAGAACGCCACCATGGAAGACCGCACGGTCATCTGCTGGGACAAGGACGACATCGACGCGCTGGGGATCCTGAAGGTCGATGTGCTGGGGCTGGGCATGCTCAGTTGTATCCGCAAGGGCTTTGACCTGGTGGCCCTGCATCACCGGCGCGACCTGACGCTGGCCAGCCTGCCGCCCGAGGATCCGGCGGTCTACGACATGCTGTGCCGGGCCGATGCCATCGGCGTCTTCCAGGTGGAAAGCCGGGCGCAGATGAACTTCCTGCCCCGGATGAAGCCGCGCTGCTTCTATGACCTGGTGATCGAGGTCGCCATCATCCGCCCCGGCCCGATCCAGGGCGATATGGTGCATCCCTACATCCGCCGCCGCAACGGCGAGGAGGAGGTGCGCTTCCCTTCGGACGACCTTGGCCAGGTGCTGGGCAAGACCCTGGGCGTGCCGCTGTTCCAGGAACAGGCGATGCAGATCGCCATCGTCGGCGCCGGGTTTTCCCCTGAAGAGGCTGACCGCCTGCGCCGGTCCCTTGCCACGTTCAAGAAGCACGGCAATGTGTCCGAGTTCCGCACCCGGTTCCTGAAAGGCATGGCAAAGAACGGCTATGACCGCGACTTCGCCGAACGCTGTTTCGGGCAGATCGAGGGTTTCGGATCCTACGGGTTTCCCGAAAGCCACGCGGCCAGCTTCGCGCTGCTGGTCTATGCCTCGGCCTGGCTGAAATGCCATCATCCGGGGATCTTTGCCTGCGCGCTGCTGAACTCGCAGCCGATGGGCTTCTATGCCCCGGCACAGATCGTGCGCGATGTGCGCGCCCATGGGGTCGAGGTGCGCCCGGTGGATGTGAACGCCAGCTTCTGGGACAGTGTGATGGAACCCGACGGGCGCGGTGGGCTGGCCCTGCGGCTGGGGTTTCGCCAGATCAAGGCGCTGAAGGAAGAGGACATCACCTGGCTGACCGCCGCGCGCGGCAACGGCTATCGCAGCCTGGCTGACGTCTGGCGCCGCGCCGGGGTGCCGCCACGCCAGATCGCCCGGCTGGCCGAGGCGGATGTCTTTGCCAGCCTCGGGCTGAACCGCCGCGAGGCGCTGTGGGAAGCCCGCGCCATCACCGCCGAGAAGCCCTTGCCGCTGTTCGAGGGCGATCTGGACGGCGAGGGGATCTTGGAGCGCGCCGCCGATCTGCCGCAGATGACGTTGGGCGAAGAGATGGTCGAGGATTACGTCGCCCTGCGCCTGTCGTTGCGCGCCCATCCCATGGGATTGCTGCGCGAAACGCTGACGCCGGGATGGCGGGTGGCGGCGATGCTCGGGTCTCACCAATGAACAGGCCCGCCTGTGCGCCAGAGCCGCCATCGCGCTGTGTGGCCTGACCGAACCGCCCCGGCCCCGCAAGAGCAAGCGGGCGCGCGCGCCCGGGCTGCGCCCCCTTGCAGGCCCGCGCCGGTCCGGCCCTGTCGGCCCCACGCGACGGCGGCTCCGGCGAACAGGCTGAGGGCTGTGCCCCTGTCAGAGCCGGGCCAGAAGTTCCGTCTTCTTTGTTTCGAATTCGGCATCGGTCAGGATGCCCTTGTCGTGCAGGCTGGCCAGTTGTTCGATCAGCGCGAAGATCTCGCTGCTGTCGGCGCCAGCGCCCGTGCGGGCCGGTGGGGTGGTCTCGGCTGGCTTGGGCGCAGGTTCGGGTGTCGGCTTGTCTGCGGCCGGGGCCGGGGTCGGGTCTGCGGCCGGCGGTTGCGGCGCGGGCGCGCTGCCCTGGGCCGGAATAACCGGCAAGTCGGCCACGCGCACCAGACCGTATTGGCTGGTGAAGGTGATCGACTGGTCGCCGCCCTGCTGCTGGGAAAAGCCGCTGATCTGGTGATCGCCGATGTCATAGACGGTGATCTGGCCATTCAGGTCGATGGCCAGCCGCCGGGTGTTGGGAAAGACCGCATAGCGCAGGTTGTTCTGGCTGCCGACCGAGGAGGGCGCGCCAAGGTCCTGTGGCCAGCCCGCGCCGCCGCCATAACCGCCCTGCACCGAGAAACTGCTGCCATTGCCCTGGCTTTGCGACTGGCTGGACATGGGCGTCGGGCGCGGCGCGGGTTTGAACAGTTGCGCCCCGGCCAGCGCGTTGGACAGTTCGGTGCAGACCTGGTCGACAGTGAATTTCAGCGAATTGTTGAACATGTCGCCGACCATCACCATGCCGCCCATGGACCATTGGCCCATGCCCCCCAGTTCGGGGTGCGAGAATTGTGCCTGCGTGCCGCCGCCGTTGTTGATCGCCACCAGCAAGGTCAGCACCGCATCCGGGGACAGCCCGTAGCGGCTTGCGATGTCATTGACGGTGCTGGTGCCGTCGGGGGTGAGAAGTGCCATTTGGCGTGCCTTTCCGGCCGGGGTGGGGGCGAGTCGCCCCCTGTTTCCCCTGCGCTAGCACGCGGACCGTACTCGGGCCATGGTTTTCGCTAGCCGGACGCCGATGCCTGCAGATGCGGCGGTTCCCGGCCACGAATGCCCCGGGTCTGGGCAGAAAAGACGCCTATTTCAGCCGTACCGAGTCGCTGATGGTGCGCTCGGCCGCGGAAAACCCTGCGCGCTGCAGGATCTGGTCTGCCGCAATGGCGATGACGATGACGGCGGCAAACGCCAGGAACATGGTTTTCATGTCACTCTCCGGTCGGTGAGGTGGCGCGGCGCAGGAATGCGATGAGATCGGCACGATCCTGCGGGGCGGTGATCCGTTGCATGGGCATCTTGGTGCCCGGAATGAAGTGGTCGGGGCCGAGATCGAACAGCTTGTCGATGGTGGTTTCATTCCAGGCGAAACCGGCCTCGATCAATGTCCTGGAATAGCTGTAGTCGGGCAGGGCGCCGGCCGGGCGTCCGAACACCCCGTGCAGGCTGGGCCCGGCGCGCCGCGCGCTGTCGGGGGTCAGGCTGTGGCAAATCGAGCATTTGCGGGCGAACTGACGTTCGCCATTGGTCATCTCGGCGGGGTCGCGCAGATAGGGACGGTCGGGGGCGGCCATGGGATCCTGATCGTCCAGTGTGTCCAGCGGCCAGGAATACACCGTCGGATCCAGTCCGGCGGCATGGATGTTCTGCCCGTCGGGCGAGAACGCCAGCGCCCAGATCGGTCCGGTCAGCGAGGCCCGGAAATCGCCCGCAATGCGCCAGGTCTGGGTATCAAGTACCATGATGTAACCTTCGCCGTCGCCCACGGCCAGCCGCTGCGCGGCAGGGCTGTAAGCCATGGCCAGGATCGGGCGGCGGTCCAGGGTGAAATCGGCCAGGGCTGCACCGGTGTCGGGATCGACGATGCGCGTCACCCCGTCCACCGCGCCATAGGCCAGCCAGTCGGGCGTGGCGATCAGGGTGTTGACCCCGAACCCATTGGTCAGAAGCTGCCGGGTCTCGGCGCCCGTGCTGGTATCCCAGTAGCGCACGGTGCCATCGACCCCGGCCGAGATCAGGCGGCGACCCGCTTCGGCAAAGCTCACCGCGTTGACGCCGCTGGCGTGGCCGCGCAGCAGGGTCGGGGGCGTGTCTGAGGTCAGGTCGAGCAGGGCGATGGTGCCATCCCAACTGGCGCTGGCGGCGCGGGTGCCATCGGTGCTGACCGCCAGTCCCATCACCTTGCCCTTATGCTGGAAAAGCTCGGTGGCGGTGCCGCCGGGCAGCGACCACAGCACCACCCGGAAATCGTCGCCGGCCGAGATCAGCCGGTCGCGGCCCGCGAAGGCCACGGTGTTCACGGCGGCACGATGATCGTCCAGCCAGTGCGGGGCCGTGCCCTGCCACAGGCCCACGGCATTGTCGAAACTGGCGCTGGCGATGGTGCCGTCCGGGGCCACGGCCAGCCCCTTGACGGGGCCGCCATGGCCTTTCAGCGTGAAGAACTCCGACGCTTGCGCCAGCCCCGGCAGGGCCAGCGCCAGAAGCAGGGCCGCGGCACGGGGCATCACTCGGCGGGGCTGTGCTGTCCGCCGGAGGCGGTGGCGGTCTTGCCCTTCTCCTCCAGCTCCTTGACCCAGAGGCCGTGGTGTTCCCGCGCCCATTGTTCCTCGACCTCGCCCGAGCCCATGGCGTCGAACGCGCCCTCCATGCCGACCGAGCCCAGGTAGATATGGGCGATGATGATGGCCATGAACAGGAAGGCAACGATGGCGTGCCAGGCCTGGCTCAACTGCATTTCCTGATGCGGCGGCATCTGTTCGGGCAGGGTGCCAAGGCCCAACCAGCCGGGGATCGGCGTGTCGTTCAGCACAACGAAGGTCTTGGCGAACATCGGCAGTTCGAAGGGAAACAGCAGCGACAGGCCGGAAATCGAGATCGACACGCCAAGTACCACGCAGGACCAGAAGATGATCTTCTGGCCGCCGTTGAACTTGCGGGCGGGCGGATGGACGTTTTTCGAAAACAACCCGCCGGCGACGGCGAACCACTTCAGGTCATGGCGGTTGGGAATGTTGTGGACCAGCCACATGACGGTGATCATCACCAGCCCCAGCATGAAGGCCCAGGCCACGTTGTTGTGAATCCATTTCGAGATCAGCGCCAGTTGCGCATAGGCATCCTTGCCCAGAAGCGGGATCAGCCCCTTGCGCCCGAAAAATACGATCAGCCCGGTGAAGGCCAGCAGCAGGAAAGAGCCCGCGAACAACCAGTGGCCGAAGCGTTCGATGCTGGAAAACCGCAAGATCTTGCGGCCGGTTTTCTCGCCATCGATGCGGATCTTGCCGCGCAGCAGGTAGAACAGCAGCAACAGGACGATCATGCCCAGCAAGGCGTAGCCGCCATAGGTGGCCAGCGGACCCTGGCGGAACTCCAGCCATCTCATGCCGCTGTCTTGGATCAACACGTTCGAGGCCGGGCCGTCGTTGGACACCGTCACATCGGCACTGCCATAGCGCAGGGCGCGGTAGACTTCCGAATCCGAGGCCCCGCCCAGGGTGCCCAGTTGCGCGGCAATGGCCGCTGCGGCATCGGGATCGCCGGTGGCGTTGCGGCGGAAGCTGTCGTCGATCTTTTCGCCGCGCTGGCGGGCAAGGATGTCTTCCAGCGTCTGGGCGCCGCCGGTGCCACTTCGGTCCGGCGCGGCGGTGGTTTCGGGGGTGGCCTCCTGCGCAGCGGCGGCCGTCAGGCTGCCCAGGCAAAGGAACAGGGCCAGAACTGCGTGTTTGAGCATGGTCACTCTCTCCATGACATCGGTGTGCCGCATGGGGCGCGGTGGGATCGGGTCGGACCCGGCCTTTCCCTGGCGTAGCAACCGCGGGGCGCTTGCCCAGCGGGGTCAATTCGGGGCGTGGTCGCTGCTGTCAGGATCAGGATCCGGGGCAGGGCCGCGCGAAAAACGATGGGTCAAAGGGTCGGGCGGCGGCCCTTGCAGGAAGGGCCGCCGCCGTGTTTCAGCCTTGGAAGAAAGCCGGCTCAGCCGCCTTTCTGGTCATAGGCGGTGCCCCAGCCCCAGGCGCCGGAGCCGAAGCCACGGGCCACCACGCGTTCGCGGTAGATGGCCGAGACCACGTCACCATCGCCGGCCAGAAGTGCCTTGGTCGAACACATCTCGGCGCAGAGCGGCAGTTTGCCCTCGGCGATCCGGTTGCGTCCGTACTTCTGGAATTCGGCGGTGGAGTGGGTCTCTTCCGGGCCACCGGCGCAGAAGGTGCATTTGTCCATCTTGCCACGGGATCCGAAATTGCCCGCCTGCGGATATTGCGGCGCGCCGAAGGGGCACGCGTAGAAGCAATAGCCGCAGCCGATGCACAGATCCTTGGAATGGAGCACCACGCCTTCTTCGTTCTGGTAGAAGCAATCCACCGGGCAGACCGCCATGCAGGGCGCGTCCGAACAGTGCATGCAGGCGACCGAGATAGATCGCTCGCCCGGATTGCCGTCGTTGATGGTAACGACCCGTCGCCGGTTGATGCCCCAGGGCACCTCGTGCTCGTTCTTACAGGCCGTGACGCAGGCGTTGCATTCGATGCAGCGCTCGGCGTCGCAAAGGAACTTTGCTCGTGCCATTGGTGTCCTCCTTATGCCGACCAGATTTTGCAGAGAGTGGTCTTGCTCTCCTGCATCTGGGTCACGCTGTCATAACCATAGGTCTGGGCGGTGTTGGTGGATTCCCCCAACACGTAGGGATCGGCGCCCGCGGGGTATTTCGACCGCTGGTCCTCGCCCTGGAAGTGGCCGCCGAAGTGGAAGGGCATGAAGGCAACGCCTTCGCCCACCCGGTTGGTGACCATGGCCATGACCTTGACCTTGCCGCCCTCCGGACCTTCGACCCAGACCTGTGCGCCGTCCCGCACGCCAAGATTGTTGGCGTCGCGCGGGTTGATCTCGACGAACATGTTCTGCTGAAGCTCGGCCAACCAGGGGTTGGACCGGGTTTCATCACCGCCGCCTTCGTATTCGACCAGCCGCCCCGAGGTGAGGATCATCGGATATTCCTGGCTGAAGTCGTTCTTCTGGATCGACGCATAGAGCGTCGGCAGACGATAGAACTTCCGATCCTCATAGGTGGGATAGTCGGCCACCAGATCGCGCCGCGGCGTGTACAGAGGCTCGCGGTGGATCGGCACCGGGTCGGGGAAGGTCCACACGACCGCACGCGCCTTGGCATTGCCGAAGGGCGCGCATTCATGGGCGATGGCGACCCGCTGGATGCCGCCCGACAGGTCGGTCTTCCAGTTGGTCTTGGCACCGGCCACGGCGTCGATGGCGGCCCGTTCCTCGTCGGTCAGATCGCCATCCCATCCCAGGTCCATCAGCATCTGCATGGTGAACTCGGGATAGCCGTCCTGGATTTCCGATCCTGCCGAATAGACACCTTCTGCCAGAAGGTTGTCGCCGTCGCGTTCCACGCCGAACCGGGCGCGGAAGGTCAGGCCGCCTTCGGAGACCGGCTTGGACATGTCATACAGGTTTGGCGTGCCCGGATGCCCCATGTCGGCCGTGCCCCAGCAGGGCCATGGCAGGCCATAGTAGTCGCCGTCGGCCGGGCCACCGATCGCCTGCAACGTGGTGCGGTCGAAGGTGTGCTGGTTCGCCATGTGCAGCTTGATCCGCTCTGGCGACTGGCCGGTATAGCCCACCGTCCACATGCCGCGATTGAACTCGCGGGTGATGCTTTCGACGTTGGGTGTTTCGGGATCTTCCATCTCGATGTTGCGGAAGAACCGGTCGCCCCAGCCGAACTTGTTGGCGAATTTGGCGATGATGACGTGATCGGGCTTGGACTCGAACAGCGGTGCCATCACCTGGTCACGCCATTGCAGCGAGCGGTTCGAGGCGGTCACCGATCCGCGGGTCTCGAACTGGGTCGTGGCCGGCAGCAGGTAGACGCCATCGGTACGATCGTGCAGCACGGCCGAGACGGTCGGGAAGGGATCGACCACGACCAGCATGTCCAGCTGCTCCATCGCCGTCTTCATTTCCGTCATCCGGGTCTGCGAGTTGGGCGCGTGGCCCCACAGAACCATGGCGCGCACCGCATTGGGCTGATCGGTGTTGGCCGGATCTTCCAGAACCCCGTCGATCCAGCGCGACACCGGGATGCCGGTCAGGTTCATCAGGTTCTTGTCCTTGCCATCGGCGCCCTGCACCGTGGCAAACTGGCCTTTCAGCCATTCGGGATCTTCTTCCCAGACACGGGCCCAATGCGCCCAGGCCCCGGCTGTCAGACCGTAGTAGCCCGGCAGCGTATGGCTGAGAACACCCAGGTCGGTTGCGCCCTGCACGTTGTCATGGCCGCGGAAGATGTTTGTGCCGCCGCCCGAGGTGCCCATGTTGCCAAGGGCAAGCTGAAGGATGCAATAGGCACGGGTGTTGTTGTTGCCGTTGGTGTGCTGGGTGCCCCCCATGCACCAGATCACGGTGCCGGGGCGGTTGTTGGCCAGCGTCCGCGCCACCCGGCGCAACTGGCTTCCGGGCACGCCGGTCACACGTTCCACCTCTTCAGGGTTCCACGCGGCTACTTCTTCGCGGATCTGGTCCATGCCCCAGACACGGGTGCGGATGAACTCGCGGTCCTCCCAGCTGTTCTCGAAGATGTGCCACAGGATGCCCCAGATCAGCGCCACGTCGGTGCCGGGACGGAACCGCACGTATTCGTCGGCATGGGCTGCGGTGCGGGTGAACCGCGGGTCGCAGACGATGACGGGTGCGTTGTTCTGTTCCTTGGCGCGCAGGATGTGCACCAGCGAAACCGGGTGGGCTTCGGCCGGGTTGCCGCCGATCACGAAGATCGCCTTGGAGTTGTGGATGTCGTTGTACGAGTTCGTCATCGCCCCGTAGCCCCAGGTGTTCGCAACACCTGCAACCGTGGTCGAGTGACAGATCCGGGCCTGGTGATCCACGTTGTTCGTGCCCCAGTAGGCGGCGAACTTGCGGAACAGGTAGGCCTGTTCGTTGTTGTGCTTGGCCGAGCCGAGCCAATAGACGCTGTCAGGGCCGCTTTCTTCGCGGATCTGCATCATCTGGTCGCCGATCTCGTCGATCGCCTGTTCCCAGGAAATCCGGACCCATTCGCCGTTTTCCTTTTTCATCGGGTACTTCAGGCGACGTTCGCCATGGGCATGTTCGCGGACCGCAGCACCCTTGGCGCAATGGGCACCCAGGTTGAACGGGCTGTCCCAGCCGGGCTCTTGCCCGATCCAGACCCCATCGCTGACCTCGGCAATCACGGTACAGCCGACCGAGCAGTGGGTGCAGACCGATTTGATGGTCTCCACTGCGCTGCTGATGGCGGCCTGGGCCGATGCGCGGGTCACGGTTCCGCCGGTGGCGCCAATGGCCGCCAGCCCGCCGATGGCCAGTCCCGATCCGCGCAGGAAGGCGCGGCGGTCGACGGATGTCTCGGCGATGTTATTCAGGATACTTGTCCGCTGGGAGCGTCGCGCAACCCCGTTGGTCTTTTTCCTCAGCATGTTTCTCTCTCCTCGCTGGCGCAGGCACGGGGCCGTTGCGGGCTTGGTGTTGCAAATCCTTCAGGCGGTCGGGCGTCACGCAACCAGTTGCCTCAAGGTCGGGGGTGTCAGCGTCCGGTCGGGCCGGGCGGCAACGGATCGGGCAGGCCGGTCAGAACCGGGCGCTGTCCAGATAGGCGCGGGTATGCGCGGTGTCCTGCATCCGGGTTTCACCGGTGGGCGCCTCGTCAGCCTGGGCGGCCGTGCCGCCCACTGCCGCAGCAGCAATCGCCGCCGGGGCCGAAACCGAAGCAAGCTTGAGGAAGTCGCGCCGGCTGGCACCGTCCTCTGTCTTGTCGCTCATCGCGTTTCTCCTTTGGTTGCACCGCGCTTGTCGGCACGGCAGGAATGGCAGGGCGTCACGCCTCTGCCGTCATTCGGAAGGCTTCGCGCTCGATCTCCATGAACACCCGGCCGATGGTGCCGACCGAGGCATAGAGAACCGAATGTTGCGCCGCTTCCAAATCTGAAAAGAAATGCCCGGCCCAGGGGCCGATATGCTTGTTCCAGAACGTCTTTTGCACATTCAGGGCTGCCGGCGCCCCGAAGCGGCCCAGGATCAGCCCGGACATCATCTCCATCAACGAGGCGATGTTGTCTTCGGGTTCATAGACGTTTTCGGCCCGCGTGATCTGTTGCGCGGCCATGTCCTGACGCAGTTGCGCCAGCGGTTTCTCGTTCAGGAAACCGGTCAGGTAATAGCTGGCATAGGGCAGCAGCTCGCCCCGGCCCAGCCCGATGAACAGTGCGTTGAACTCGGTCTCGACGGCCTTGGGCTTGGAGACCCTGGCTACCCGTGCCAGCGTGCCGATGGCTTGTCCCAGATCGCTGTCATCGCCCGAAAGCCCGGCGCATTTCTTCAGCATGTCCACCGAGGCCGGCGCCGCCAGAAGCGCCCCCAGAAAATCGTAAAGATCGGCGCGTAGCCGGTCTTCTTCAGCAATCTCAAGGGCCGTGGCCATGGTCATCGGGTCTCCTTCCGGTCAGTCGGCAAAGGCAAAACGCATCCGCCGCCGCGTCGGGGCGGCCAGCGGATCGGGATCAACGGGGTCGGGTCGTGCTTCGGGTGCGTCCTGCGCCAGCGCGACGGTGTGCTGTTCTGGGTTGGTGGGCTGTTGCGATGTATCGGCAAGGTCTGTTGCTTCGACCTCGTCCTCCTCCTCGGTGGCCTCGGCCGCGACGTCTTCGGCGACCGCGTCTTCCGGTGCGGCCTCCTCGTCCTCGCCGGTCAGCATCCGAACCATGCCCTTGCCGACCTGATAGACGGTTTGCATGTTTTCGACGATGGTGGCGGCATCGGTGTAATCCTCGCCATAGTCCACAAGCTCGTCGAGGTTGGCCAGAACGGGGTTGCTCAGCCACAGCTTGCGCAGGGCGCGGCGGCGAATGCGTTCGGGCACGCGGCGGGCGAGAAAGGCGGTGAAGTCGTCGCCTTTGGACAGGCTGTCGGGGTCGGGCAGATCCAGTTCGGCCAGAATCTCGGCGTCGGTCTTGTCGTCCAGCGCGGCCTGTTCATCGGACTGTTGTGCGGCGTCCACGGCCTGCAATTCAGCCGCCTGTTCGGCTTCAACGGCAGCTTTGCGACGGGACCAGAAATCGCTGCGCGCGGTCATTGCAGACCCGCCTTCCGACGCGGCGCACGGTAAACGTCGGTCAGTTGTTCGATGCGCGAGTCGCCGATGCCATCCTCGACCAGATCCACCCGCTTCTTGTCGCGGCGGCGCTTGATGAACACCTCGTCCTCGTGGTGGGCAGTGATGAAGTCCTGCACCCAGGCGATCAGACCGGCGCTCATCGGCACTTTCTCGACGATCTCTTCGCCGCTGTCGGCATAATCCTGCGCCTCGTAGGGCGAAGCGGTCACCAGATGCACCTCATAGGGCATCCGGGCGTCCGTCGCGGTGGCTTCGCGCAGGACCACGTAGATGCACGGCGGGCTGTCGGCCAGGGCTACGAGATAGGCCTCGGTGTCCGTGGCCCAAAGGGTCAGGGGCACCGTATCTGCATGGTATTCCACGGCGTCGCCGTCGCGGCGCAATTCGCGCCAGTCGACCGCCTGCGCGCCGGGCAGGATGCCGGACGCGGTCCAATGCCACTTTGCCCACCGGGTGACCCCGGGGGTGCGGCGCATGACGACACCCAATGGCATCGCCTTCGATGGCGTTGCAGAATGCAAGCCGGACCTCCCTGACGCGCATTTGGTGCGCTGTCTGAAAACTATGGCGCGTTCGCCCCGCTTCCGGCAAGAAAATTGTGCCAAATCCTAACCATTTGTGACGAATGGACCCGCGATTTCACCGCTCGAGATGGAAAGTTCCGGACAGGGGCGACGAAGGTCCTGTCCGGCCGGGGTGGCGCCGGTCGGCGCTTTACCCTGCCTCGGGAATGTGCCTACCTGCGGCAACGACGCGGCGGGTAACGCTGCGAGGGGGGAAAGACACATGACGAAATCGGTCCTGCTGTGTACCTGTCTGGGCAGCCAGACACTGGACGCCAAGGCATTGTCAGAGGCCACCGGCCTGCCCTGCGCGCGTCCCGTCGAAGCGCTGTGCACCCGCAATCTGGAACAGGCCGCGCAGGCGCTGGAGGCGGGCGAGGTTGTACTGGCATGTCAGCAAGAGCATGCTTTGTTTGAGGAATTGGCCGAAGAGCTTGGCGCCCCCGAACCGGTTTTCGTTGATCTGCGCGACCGCGCCGGTTGGTCGGACGAGGGGGCGAAAGCCGGCCCGAAGCAGGCCGCGCTGCTGGCCGAGGCGCTGCTGCCGCGCGCCGCCCGCAAGACCCTTGATGTGACCTCGGAAGGGCTGTGCCTGATCGTCGGCGCGGGCGAGGGGGCGGTGCAGGCCGCCGAACAACTGGCCGCTGCCCTGAGCGTGACCCTGTGTCTGACCGACGCCACCGATCCGCCGGAAACCCGCGATTTCGACGTGGTGCGCGGGCAGATCAAATCCGTTTCCGGGGCGCTTGGCGGCTTCGATGTGCGCCTGGATGCTCTGCAACAGATGGAGCCGGGCGGTCGCGGGGCGCGCCGATTCGGCCCGCCGCAGGATGGCGGGCGCTCCCGATGCGACCTGCTGATCGACCTGACCGGCGGCCCGGCCTTCGTTCCGGCACCGCAGAAACGCGAAGGTTACCTGAGGGCCGATCCGCGCGATCCGCTCGCCGTGGCCCGTTTGTTGACCGAAGCCGTTCAAATGTCGGGGATTTTCGAGAAACCGCTTTACCTGCATCTGGAACCGTCTTTATGTGCGCATACCCGCGCCGGGCAGGTTGGCTGTTCCAAATGCCTGAATGCCTGTCCGGCCGGAGCTCTCACCCCCGATGGCGATCATGTCAGCGTCGACCCGATGGTCTGCGCCGGCTGCGGCATGTGCACGGCCCTGTGCCCGTCGGGTGCGATCAGTTTCGAGGATCCGTCGTTTGAAGATCTGACCCGCCGGATCGAAGTTCTCTCCCGCGCGTATCGCAGCGCCGGCGGCACAGCCCCCCGGTTGCTGGTCCATGACGCGGACCACGGCGCCGAGATGATCCGTCTGGCCGCGCGGCATGGCCGTGGGTTGCCCGCCGATGTGCTGCCGCTGGAACTGGATCGGATTTCCGGGTTTGGTCATGCAGAACAGCTGGCGGCGCTGGCCTGCGGCTTTGTTGCCGTCGACCTTCTACTGGCCCCCACAACCGAACGCGAGGCGCTGGAAAGCGAAACCCACCTGGCCGCGGCCATCGCCGGGCCGGGCAAGCTGCGGCTGCTGGACCCGGCCGAGCCCGACGCCCTGTGCGATCTGCTGTACGGTGTCGCCCCGGCGGCCCCGGCGCCCGCGCCGGTTCTGCCCATGGGCAGCCGGCGGCAGGTGGCGCGTCTGGCCGCCCAGGCGCTGAACCCCGGCATCGAAGCACCGCTGCCACTGCCCGACACCGCGCCCTATGGCGCAGTCCTGGTGGACACCGATGCCTGCACCCTGTGCCTGTCCTGCGTGTCGCTGTGCCCCTCGGGCGCGCTGCTGGACAATCCCGACCGGCCGGAACTGCGGTTCCAGGAGGACGCCTGCCTGCAATGCGGCATCTGCCGCACGGTCTGCCCCGAGGATGCCATTACCCTCAAGCCGCAGCTGGACCTGTCCGACGCAGCCCTGTCACAGCAGGTGCTGAACGAGGAAGAACCCTTTGCCTGCGTGGAATGCGGCAAGCTGTTCGGCGTGAAATCCACGATCGAGAAAGTCACCGAGAAACTGGCCGGCCAGCATGCCATGTTCGCCCGGCCCGACGCGCTGCGGATGATCCAGATGTGCGACGACTGCCGCGTCAACGCCCAGTTCAAGGCCACCGACAATCCCTTCGCCATGGGCGAGCCGCGCCGCCCGCGCACCACCGACGACTACCTCTCGGACCGCAAGGATCACTGATGCTGCAAGGGCGCGCCCAGATCGGCCGGTGCCAGCACGGACACGAAGGCCAGGATGGCTTCCAGATCGTCGAGGCTCATCTCGACCGGCGCGATCGGCGACGGCAGGGTCTCGGGGAAGGGCGGGGTGACCCCGGCAATCTGGGTGAAGGCGCCATGCGGGTTCAGGGCATAGAAGGCTTCGAACCGCCGCGACCAGTCGTCCATCGACCGCAGCACGCCGAAAGACGGGGTCGAGCCCAGCCCGTTCATCCGGTTGCGCGCGCCGACCACGTGGCAACGCCCGCAATGGGAATAGGACAGAACCTCGCCCCGCGCCGCGTCGCCGTCGAACACCGGTACGGCGTCATCCACGGCCCCGGCTTCGGGGGCGCTGAAGGCGATATCGCCGTCCTCGGGTGTGAAACTGGCAATGGTGCGGCGACCCACGTCCGAGCGCAGCCAGTCGGCAAAACGTGCCGCGTGCGGGCCTTCGACGCGGGCCACGGCATAGCGCGCCTGCGGCGATTGCAGCACCGCCGCCCCGCCCGGCGCGGCGGTCAGTTCCATCTCGCCATCCGCGCCCAGCGTCACCCGTACCCCGGTCTTCAGGGCGAAACGCGGCAGGATGTACCGCCACAGCCCGCTGTCGGCGATCTCGGACGGGACCGTCAGCAACAGGGTCTTGTCCTGCGCCAAGGCGGGATGGAAAAAGGTCAGGCTCAGCCCGAGAGCGAGCATTTTCAGCAACATGCGCAACAGGCTTCTCCCTTAGACAGCCTGCGCATCAGGCTAGGCGCGAACAGCCGCGTCCGTCAATTGGCACGTAGAACCGGAGAGACCCGATGAACGACGACTTCAACATGAGCATGCGCAAATTCCTCAAGCAGGTGGGCGTGACCTCGCAGCAGGCCATCGAAGGGGCCCTGCGCGACAAGGGGGCCGCACCGGGCCAGTCCTATGAGGCCAAGGTGGTCCTGACCGTCGAAGGGCTGGATCTTGAACACGTGGTGACCGGCAAGATCGGGTCCGGGTCCTGAGATGGCCGCGACGCGGGACGCTGTTCTTGAGGCGCTGAAATCCATCCATGTGCCCGGTGGCGGCACCGACATCGTGGCCGCAGGCGTGGTGCGCGCGCTGGATGTTTCCGACGGGGTGGTGCGCTTCGTGCTGGAGGTGGCCGCGCAGGAAGCCGCGGCCTATGGCACGATCAAGGAGGCCGCCGAAGGCGCGGTGAAGCGGGTCGAAGGCGTCACGGCGGTGTCCATCGTGATGACCGCCCATGCCGCCAAGGCCCCGCCGCCGGACCTGAAGCCGGGACGGCGGGCCGAGCCGGATGGCCCGCAGCCGGTGCCGGGCATCGCCCGGATCATCGCCGTAGCCTCGGGCAAGGGCGGGGTCGGGAAATCGACGGTCTCGGCCAACCTGGCCTGCGCGCTGGCCGCCGAAGGCCGCCGCGTCGGGCTGCTGGATGCCGATGTCTACGGCCCCTCGCAACCGCGGATGCTGGGGGTGTCGGGCCGGCCGGCCTCGCCCGACGGCAAGACCATCCTGCCAATGCGCAACCATGGCGTCACCATGATGTCCATCGGCCTGATGACCAACGACGATCAGGCGGTGGTCTGGCGCGGCCCGATGCTGATGGGGGCGCTGCAACAGATGCTGACGCAGGTGCAGTGGGGCGCGCTGGACGTGCTGATCGTCGATCTGCCGCCCGGCACCGGCGACGTGCAGCTGACCCTGTGCCAGAAGGCGAAGATTGACGGCGCGGTGATCGTCTCGACGCCGCAGGACGTGGCGTTGATGGACGCGCGCAAGGGCGTGGACATGTTCCGTCAGTTGAACACGCCGATCCTTGGCATGATCGAGAACATGTCGACCCACATCTGTTCGCAATGCGGCCATGAAGAGCATGTCTTTGGCCATGGCGGTGTTGCTGCCGAGGCCGCCAAGATGGGCGTGCCCCTGCTGGCCGAGATCCCGCTGGATCTGCAAATCCGGCTGGCCGCCGATGGCGGTGCGCCGATCGTGGTGACCCAGCCCGACGGGCCGCAGGCGCAGGGCTTTCGCGATGTGGCCCGCAAGCTGGTGGAGGCCGGGCAGGCATGACCGATCTGGACGCTCCTCCTGGCGACCCGGTGTTTCCGCCGCTGTTTTCCGGCCTGGCGGTCACCGGCGCAACCGATCCGTTCGATACCGCCCGGATGCAGGCCGCGCGCGGCTGCGATGCCGGGCTGGTGGTCCACAACGTGCAGGCCGACCGGCTGCGCGCCGCCGTGGTTCTGGCCCCCGAGGTGCCGCTGGCACAGGCATTGTCCATGCTGCCACTGGCGGCGGTGGGGTTCCAGAATGCCCTTGGCGCGCTGGCTCCGCCCGAAGTGGCGGTGCATGTGGGCTGGGACGGGGCGCTGTACCTGAACGGTGCGCGCTGCGGTGGTCTGCGGGTGGCGGCGGCGACCGATGCCGCCGATGCCGTGCCCGACTGGCTGATCCTCGGGCTGGATCTGCCGCTGATGGAACTGTCGGAAGATCCCGGCCTGACCCCAGATACCACCACGCTGTATTCCGAAGGCTGCGTCGACGTTCAGCCGGTCCACCTTCTGGAAGCCTGGACCCGGCACATGCTGGTCTGGATCAACCGTTGGGAGGACGGCGGCGCCCGCGTTCTGCATGACGACTGGCGCGGCATTGCCCGTGACATCGGCGAACAGGTGGACATCCGGGGTCGCCGCGGCACCTTCCTGGGGGTGGATGAGGACTTTGGCCTGTTGTTGCGCGATGCCGAGACCACCCATCTGATCCCGCTGACGACGCTTCTGGAGGACTGACATGAAACTCGCCCGCGCCATCCACTTCGACGATAGCGACCGAAACGTGTTCCACACCCCCGCCCGCACCGGCGAATGGGCGGTCTCAGGCGGGTTTGAATTCTCCAACTGGTCCGAGGCCGATCTGGCCGGCAAGGCGCGACAGGCCTTTGCCAACGGCTGGCTGGGCATCGAAACCTTCGGCCGGGTTACCGTGGTCGCCGTCACCCAGGTCGAACCCGCCGAACGCACCGCGCTGGAGCAATGCCTCGCCGCGCATTTCGTGGCCTATTACGGCGCGCCCTCGGTCGAGGCCGCCCTGCCGGTGGCGCGAGAAGAACTGGACCACATGGCGGCGCTGTGCGACGAGCATCCCGCCAACACCTTGCTGACTGTCAGCCGCGAGTTGACCGAGGCCGGCGTCCGGGAAAGTTATCGGTTCATCCCGCCGCAACAGGCCGGGCTGGATCAATTCGCCATCCACGGGGATGCAGAGCCGGAGTAGACCCATGCCTTCAGACACCGTCACCCTGCCGCCGCGCGACCAAGCCGCCGTCGCAGGGGTAATCGACACCCTGCGGGGACAGATGGGTGACCGGGTACAGACCGGCGCCGCGATCCGGGCCCAGCATGGCCACACGACGACGTGGCTGGCAACGCAGTCCCCCGATGCGGTGGTTTTCGTGCACAGCACCGAAGAGGTGCAGGCGGTGGTGCGGGCCTGTGCGGCGGCCCGCGTGCCGGTGATCCCCTTTGGCACCGGAACCTCGCTGGAGGGGCATCTGAACGCGCCCGCGGGCGGCATCAGCATCGATGTGTCGGCGATGGATCAGGTGTTGGAGGTCAACGCCGCTGATCTGGACTGCCGGGTGCAGCCCGGTGTGACCCGCACGGCGCTGAACACCTTTCTGCGCGACACGGGCCTGTTCTTTCCGGTCGATCCCGGCGCCGATGCCTCGCTGGGGGGCATGGCCGCGACACGGGCCTCGGGCACCAACGCGGTGCGTTATGGCACCATGCGCGACGCGGTGCTGGGGTTGAAGGCGGTATTGCCCAACGGCGAGGTGATGACCTCGGCCCACCGGGCGCGGAAAACCTCCGCCGGCTATGACCTCACGCGGCTGATGGTCGGCTCGGAGGGCACGCTGGGCATCATCACCGAACTGACCCTGCGGTTGCACGGCATCCCCGAATCAATCTCGGCGGCAACCTGTGCCTTCCCAACCGTCGAAGACGCCTGCAACACCGCCATCGAGGCCCTGCAGATGGGGTTGCCGGTGGCGCGGATGGAGTTGTTGGACGCGCTGTCGGTGAAAGCCGTGAACCTTCATTCCAAGCTGGGCCTGCCGGAAACGCCGATGCTTCTTCTGGAATTCCACGGGTCCGCCGCCGGGGTGGCGGAACAGGCGGAATGCTTTGGCCTGATCGCCGAGGAACACGGCGGGCAGGGGTTCCGCTGGACGGCCAACCCGCAGGAACGGGCCAAGCTTTGGCAGGCACGCCATGATGCCTATTGGGCGTTCCACACCCTGATTCCGGGGCTCAAATCGGTCTCCACCGATGTTTGCGTTCCGATCTCGTCGCTGGCCGATTGCGTTGGCCGCGCCCGGGACAAGGCCGCCGGGATGGGCCTGATGACGCCGGTTCTGGGCCATGTTGGCGACGGCAATTTCCACATGCTGGTGCCGTTGGACGACAGCGATGCCGGTCAGGTAGAGCGGGTAAAGAGCTTTCTGAACTGGCTGGCCGATCTGGCCATTTCCCTCGACGGGACCTGTACCGGCGAACACGGGATCGGACAGGGCAAGATGCCCTACCTGACGCGCGAACTGGGGCCCGAGGCCATCGCGGTCATGCGGGCGATCAAGGGGGCGGTGGATCCGCTGAACATCATGAACCCCGGCAAGATTTTCGATCTGGGCAATGGCGGGCCGTTGCAGGCCTAGGGCAACCTGCGAAACGGAATGGACATTTGCGCCGCGTCCCGGCATGAAGATGCGCCTTGGGAACCCGGCGGAGGTGCGCGTGGCCCTGTTATCTGCAAACTCGGTTTCGGTGTTCCGGGACAGCCGTCTGGTTCTGGACGGCGTGGACATGAGCGTCGATCGCGGCGAGATCGTGACCATCGTCGGGCCGAACGGCTCGGGCAAATCGACCCTGCTGGAAACGCTGATCGGGGCGATCCGGCCGGACCGGGGCAAGGTGGTCCGGGCGCCGAAGCTGCGCATCGGCTATGTCCCGCAATCGCTGCACATTGATCCGTCGATGCCGATGCCGGTGCATCGCTTTCTGGCGCTGCCGCACCCGCATGACCGGCTGTCCCGCGCCCGCGCGCTGGCCCAGGTCGGGCTGAGCGACGCGGTCGAGGATCAGCCGATGACCGGCCTGTCGGGCGGGCAGTTCCAGCGCGTGCTGCTGGCCCGCGCCATCCTGATGGAGCCCGATCTTCTGGTGCTGGACGAGGCCACCCGCGGGCTGGACCAGCCCGGCACCGCCGCCTTCTACGAAATCGTCGAAGATCTGCGGCAGGTGCTGAACTGCGGGGTGCTGATGGTCAGCCACGATTTGCACGTTGTCATGAGCGCAAGCGACCGGGTGATCTGCCTGAACGGCCACATCTGTTGTCATGGCACGCCCGAGATCGTGGCCTCGGCCCCGGAATACCGGGCGCTGTTCGGCATGGGCACGCGGGGCACGCTGGCCCTGTATCGCCACACCCATGACCACGCCCATGATGCGGACCACAACTGCGGTCACGATCATTCCCATGGTGACGGGGACCATCATGCTGGATGACTTCCTGATCCGCGCGGCCATCGCCGGGGTCGGCGTCGCAGTGGCCGCAGGTCCGCTGGGCTGTTTCATCGTCTGGCGTCGGATGGCTTATTTCGGCGATGCCACGGCCCATGCCGCCCTTCTGGGGGTGGCCCTGTCCTTCGCCTTTTCCTTTTCGCTGTTCGCAGGCGTGTTGGCGGTGGCGCTGGTGCTGTCGCTGGCGGTGACTGGCCTGTCAGCGCGCGGCTATCCGGTGGACACGCTGTTGGGCGTCTTTGCCCATGGCGGGCTGGCGGTGGGGCTGGTGGTGATGGCCCTGATCCCCGGCCTGCGCGTGGACCTGATGGGGGTGCTGCTGGGCGATATCCTGGCGGTGGGCAAGGCCGATCTGGCAGTGATCTGGACCGGTGCGGCACTGGTGCTGGGGTTGCTGGCCTGGCGGTGGGCGCCGCTGCTGACGGCGACGCTGAACGCCGATCTGGCCCATGCCAGCGGCATCGACCCGCGCCGCGAGCAATTGATCCTGACCGTCGCGCTGGCGGTGGTGGTGGCGGTTTCGCTGAAGGTGGTGGGGGCGCTGCTGATCTCGGCCATGCTGATCATTCCGGCGGCGACGGTGCGGCCCTTGGCGCGCACGCCCGAATGGATGGCTGCCCTGGCCGTGGCCGCCGGGGCGCTATCGGCGCTTTTGGGGTTGTGGTTGTCGATGGTGGCGGACACGCCGACCGGGCCGTCGATCGTGGCGGTGGCCACCGGGCTTTTCGCCCTGACCGCCGGGGTCCGGGCGCGCCGGGGCTAGGCCGTGGCCTGCAGAAACCGGGGTGCTGCGCCCGGTGCCAGAACCGCGCAGCTCAGCACGCCATAGGCGAAAGCGCCGGTATCGACGCTGATTCGCCCGGCTTCGGCCACGGGCGGCACGGTGATGCGATGGCCGTAGGCGACCCAAAGCCCGTCCCGCCGCGCAACCTGGCGAAACAGCGGCGCTTCCCACAGCAGGTCGACCTCGGTCTGGTCCTCGGGCGTGCGGTCCGGATGCAGCCCGGCATGGGCGACCACCAGATCGCCGCTGCGCCAGAGCAAGGGCAGATCGCGCAGCCAGTCTATCACCGTCGCCGGGATCGCCGCGCGGGCCGCAGCGGCCAGGGCCTCCAGTTCTTCGGGATCGGACAGGCGGCGGGGGACGGTCACGCCGAAGCTCAGCAGGGTCTCGCGGCCGCCGTTGTGCAGCCAGGTCGGGCCGGCGCGGGCAGGATCGGCCAGGAAGTCCAGCATCATCGCCTCGTGGTTGCCACGCAGGCAATGCACCCGGTTCGGCGCTTGGGACTGGCGCGCCATGAGATCGGCCAGCACGGCCCGGCTGTCGGGGCCGCGATCCACGTAGTCGCCGACCAGCACCAGATCCGCGTCGGACCAGCCACGCGCGGCCTTGTCGTCTTCGATGATGGTCAGAAGGCTGGTCAGCAGGCCAGCGCAGCCATGCACGTCACCCACCACATAGGCGGGGCGATCCGGAGTGGGGGCGGGGCCGCCGCCGAAAACCCGTTCGGCGCCGGGACGCAGGGCGGCAAGACCGCGTCGCAATCTGTCAATCGGGAGGGCCATTCACGCGTCGGGACGCTCTTCCGAGCCAAAGCGGCGGCGGCGGCTTTCCGGCAGAACCCGGCGGCCCCAGTAGATCGCTAGCAGCCAGCCGGTGACGAAGCCGCCCAGATGGGTTTCCCAGGCCAGGCTGCCGTGCAGCAGCAGGAAGAACACGAGATTGTACAGCACCAGGAACACCAGCGCCCGCAGCGTGACCCACAGCGGGTCGCCATAATGGCGGCGATCCAGGTAGTCCCAACAGACCCAGATGCCCACCAGGCCGAACAGCGCCCCCGAGGCGCCGACCATCGGGGCCGGACTGTTGCTGAGCAGGCCAAACCCCGCAGCGCCACCGATGGCGCACAACAGATAGGCCACCAGAAACCGCTTCTGTCCGATGCGCTGGACGATCACCATGCCGAAGCTGGCCAGTGCCACCATGTTGACGATCAGATGCACCGGCCCGCCGTGGATGAAGGCATAGGTGATGAACATGCTGACGCTCTGGCCCGGGAACACCTCGCGGGCGCCATGCAGAAGCGAGTTGTGGAACGCCCCCAGCAGATAGGCAAAGCCACGGGTCGCGGTGCCCAGGATCAGGTTGTGGTCGCCTGCCGTCAGCGCGGCCTCGATCAGGATGGTCAGGACCATGATCGCCAGAAGCGAGATTGGCATCCCCCACAGCAGGAAGCGCGGCCCCCTGGCCGCGCCCTCGGGCCCCCAATGCTGCCCGCCGCGATAGCGGCGCGGGATCATTGCAGCCAATCCACGCCCCGAGGTGGGGTTTCGGGTACTGTCGCTCACTCGGGCACGTAGCGCGGCAATTTCTTGAGCGCTTCCGCCATGAAGGCCTGCAAACGGGCCTCTGCCGCGGCCTCGCCGCCGTCCTCATCCGCGATGGGGGTGACGAAACGCACCAGGGCACCATCCAGACGGCCCCGGGTCCAACTGTCGTAGACCACGGTGAACTTGGCCGCGAAATCATTGGTCATGCGACGGCCGCGCTGCTCGAACCAGTAATAGACAAGCTGCTTGCTCAGCCCCTTCTGGATCACCGCGCGGTTGACTTCGAAGGTGCCATAGACGGTGTCGGGGAAGCTCATCTCATAGGGGGCGAGGCTGAACATCTCCCAGCCGCCGACGGGCAGGCAGACCTCGGGCGAATGGATGCCGCCGCCTTCGGTCTGATTCTCGTAATAGGCGACGAACAAGTTGATCGGAAGCTCGGCCCCGCTGCTGTAGTTGGCCGAGACATAGTCGTCGGCATCCAGCACCGCCGCAACGCTGGGCGACAGCGATTCGAACGAGGCATAGCGGCCGTCGATCTCGCGCGGGAACAACATGAAGGGCGTGCGGTCCGGCACGATGTGTTGCGGGCTGGGGGTGTTCAGCCACAGCAGGGACATCGACCCCGACATGCCAATGGCCAGGATCAGCGCGACGCTGGGCACCATGATCAGCGCCCGCGCCAGGATCGGACCAAACCCGGAGGTGTCCAGATCGATGGCGTCAGCCAGCGGCAGCGGGTTCGGCGTCAGCCGCTGCAGGCAGATCGCCATCAGGAACAGAATGCCGACACAGGACAGGAAGATCACCCAGCCCTCGAAGAAGTGCAGGAAGCCCTCGGCCTGTTCGATGCCGTAGTAGTTCACCAGAATGCCGATCATGCCGATTCGGAACGAGTTCATCAGCACGGTGATCGGTGCGGCCGACAGCAGCAGCACGGCCTTGTGCCACATCGGCCCGCGATACAGGATCGAGAACAGGTAGGAGAACGACAGGATCGGGAACAGGTAGCGCAGGCCCGAGCACGCCTCGGCGACCTGCAGCTTGTAGATGCCCAGATCAATGATGTTGCCATCCAGGAATACCGGGATCTGCGCCAGTTCCACGAACCAGACCCCGATCTGCGAGGAAATACCCTGCAGGAAGATCGACAGTTGCCAATACATGAACTGGGGGAGGGGCAGCATGAAGACCAGATGCAGCACCGGCGCCCAATGGGTCTTGCCGCGCTCCCACCCGAAGATCACCAGCACCACGCCCATCACCCAGATGATGAAGGCATAGGCCACGATGTCGGGGATCAGCACCAGGTTGCCGAAGCCGGCGATCACCAGACCCAGAAGCAGCACCAGCAAGCCCTGCCAGCGCTGTGCATCGGGTTCGTACCCGACCTGGGGCACGCGGCGCATTTCGCGCAGGAACAGGTAAAGCGAGATGATCGGGATCAGGGGCCCGTGGCTGTATTCCGGCGTCGCCCAGTTCACGGCCAGTTCGACGAACCCGGCCAGGAAGAACGGGATCGACACAAGGATCAAAAGGACGAAGGCACCGAAGCCCACGGGGTTCAGCGGCAGGCCGGCAATCGACACGGTCGGCGACTTAGGATCTCCAATCACACTCATCCAACAATTTCCCGTACAAATATCAGCACACTCTGACCCGTCATATAATAACGACGGGTCAAAAGCATTACCCCCAACGGTAACATGATTGTTGGTCAGTTACGGTTGCGTTCAGAGATCCGATTGCCAATTGCGACCCAGCCCCAGGAAAACCGCGTTGGATTGCGCCCGGTTCTGGCTCTCGGTATCGCGCAGGCGATAGCGATAGCCGGTGTTCAGGCTCCAGTCGCGGGTCAGGGCGTGGTTATAGGCGGCGGTGACGTTGAAGCGATCCTTCTCGGTCTTGCCCGAGTTGTCGTATCGCTGCAGGGCTCCGCCAACGCCCACGTTGAACGAGGACACGCGGTTGATCGCCTGACGATAGCCCAGGTCCAGCGCCGAGTTGATCACGTTGTCGCCGTTCTGGTCGACCCCGGTGATCTGGGCGAAATCGGCCCAGAACTGTCCGTTGCGCAGGTTGTAGGTATAGGCAAGATCGCCGATCAGACGAAGATCCGTGGTGTCGGATCCCGAAACGCCGATGTTGCCGTCCAGGCTTCCGGAAGCCCAGTTCAGCGATTTGCCGACGGTGGTATCCAAACGCAGGCCATTCTCGTCGTAGCGGGTCGAGGCCCCGAAGCGCAGATCGCCGTTCTTCTGGGCCACGGTCACGTTGATCCCGCCGACATAACCGGACTGGAACTTGTCGCCCGAATTCCGTTTCGTATCGACCTCGGAATATCCAACCCAGGCCCGCAGGCGCATCCGCTGATTGACCAGACCATCCATGCCGAAGTTCAACCGGCGGTGCGTCGAGTCCAGATCGTCGGCGTCGTCTTCGATGCGGCGACCATAGAAGCCGCCCGCGGTCAGCTTCAGGATCGGCGACAGCGCGAAGCCGAAGTCAGCGGCGATGTCTGCGCGATCGCGGTCGTTCAGGCTGGGATCAGTGGTGTCGTAAAAATTGACGCGGGACAGATAACCGACCAGATCGAAACTGACCGGTCCGTCCTGGTTGAGCGAGGCCCCGAAGTTGCCGCGCATCGATTCGCGGCGGCCCTCGCCAAACGTGTCGTCGAAGTTGCCGTTGATATCCAGATCGCTCAGCGGGTTGAAGAAGGCCACATCGACGTTCTGGTAGCGCACATCGAAATCTAGGGAATTGTCGCCGACAACGCGAAGATAGCCAAGATTGAACCGCCAGTCGTCGGCTTCGACATCATTTCCGAAGGTCGGCAGATCGGTTGCGCGGACATTGACCGCGCCGTCAAAGGTGAATTCGTCGGTCAGGGTCCGGCGTTCGATTCCGTAGCCCAGGATGTTGTTCCAGATCAGCGCGTTGCCGAGCGAATCCTCACGCAGGTCGTAGTTGTCGTTGAATTCCAGGTTGGTATTGTAGCTGGCCGTCTGCCGTCGTCCCGGCGCGCCCAGCGACAGGCGGCTGAACCCCGGCCGGGCACCCGTCAGGAAGAACTGGCGGAATGGCTGGTTCCGGTTCACGTTGCGAACCGCCGAATTGTTGATCGGGTTGGTCCCCGTGGAGAGGGCCGAAGTCGCGGTCTGGGCGGGAGTCGTCGACTGGGCTGCGGCGGTTACCGCCGCCACGCCCAGTCCCGTTGCCAGCCCCAGAGCGATGGCTGGGCGCATGCGTTTCACGGAAAGTCTTCCTCTCACTCGAACAGGCGGCGTTCGGGCACCAGGATGACGTCGCCGTCGCGCAGGCGGGCGTTGCCGGAAATCGCGGCGCCCTTGCCGGCTTCTTTCAGGTTGAAGGTATAGACCAGTTCCTGACCGGTTTTCGGATCGGTGCGGCGCAGCTGAACCCGTTTGGTTGCGGCGAAGTTGGTGAAACCGCCGGTCACAGCCAGCGCCTGCAGGAAGTTCAGGTCACTGTCGATGGTTTTCTCGCCGGGCTGGTTCACCTCGCCCAGAACGTAGATCTTGATCGACGACCCCGACGAACCGGCGACGGGCGGCGAGTTCAGCTGGGCGATCGACACGAAGACGGTGGGCTTGGTTGCGAAATTCGGGGCCAGGGCGGTGGCGAGGCTGCTTTGAACCTGGGTCACGGTGCGGCCAGAGGCGCGGATCGTCCCGGCGAAGGGAAAGGTGATGTTGCCGTCAGGCAGAACCATCGCGGTACGGTTCAGACTGGCGTCCTCCAGAACCTCGACGTTTACACGGTCCCCCACCTGCAATGTGTAGTTTTGCGCCGCGCTTGCGGTCGCCATCATCACGAATGCAATGATCCCGATCAGAAATCTCATGGCTCGCTGCCTCTCAGAAAGTTGTCGCCCTGGGGGCCGTTTGGGTGCAGCAAGCCACAGGGTCGGCAGGGGGGAAAGGCTTTTGTTGCCGCAGCGCCAATTCACCCGGCAATCGTCATTTGCGTGCAACAGGTTGACCGGCGTCCTTCGCGCAAATCCGGCACCTATCCCGCGTGGAAAAAATCATAGATGGTTTCCGCCAGCGCGTCTGAAATCCCGTCAACGGCCTTCAGATCGGAAAGATTTGCGCGTGTCACCGCTTTTGCCGACCCGAAGTGCGCCAGCAGCGCCCGCTTGCGCGCCCCGCCGACACCGGGCACATCGTCCAGCGGATTTGCGCTCATCGACTTGGCACGCTTGGCGCGATGGGTGCCGATGGCAAAGCGGTGCGCCTCGTCGCGCAGGCGCTGGATGAAATACAGCACCGGATCATTGTGGCGCAGTGCGAAGGGGCGCTGGCCGGGGCGGTGGAACTCTTCCTTGCCGGCATCGCGGTCGACGCCCTTGGCAACCCCGACCATGGCGATGTCGGGCACGCCCAGTTCTTCCAGCACCTTCTGCACGGCGCTGACCTGTCCCGGACCGCCGTCGATCAGCAGCAGGTCGGGCCAGCTGCCGCTCTGCCGGTCGGGATCTTCCTTGATGAGCCGCGACAGCCGGCGGGTCAGCACCTCGGTCATCATGCCGAAATCGTCGCCGGGGGTCAGCTCCTCGCCCTTGATGTTGAACTTGCGATAGGCGCTTTTCTCGAACCCGTCGGGACCGGCAACGATCATGCCGCCGACGGCATTGGTGCCCTGGATATGCGAGTTGTCATAGACCTCGACCCGTTGCGGTGGGGTGTCGAGGCCGAACGCCTCGGCCAGACCGCGCAACAGTTTGCCCTGCGTGGCGGTGTCGGCCATCTTGCGCGCCAGGCTCTCGCGGGCATTGCGGGCGGCACCGGACACCAGTTCGGCCTTCTCGCCACGTTTGGGTACGTCGATGGCCACCTTGCGCCCGGCCTTCTGGCTCAACGCCTCGGCCATCAGGTCGGGATCGTCGATGGGATGGGACAGGATCAGGCGGCGCGGTGGCTGCTTGCCGTCATAGAACTGCCCCAGAAACGCCTGCAGCACCTCGGACGCCTCGGCTTCGGCCACGCGCGGATAGAAATCCTTGTTGCCCCAGTTCTGGTTGGCGCGGATGAAGAACACCTGCACGCAGGCCTGCCCACCTTCCATGTGCAGGGCGACCACGTCGGCCTCGGGCACGCCGCGCGGGTTGATGCCCTGCGCGGTCTGCACCTGCGTCAGCGCCTTGATGCGGTCGCGCAGGATGGCGGCGCGTTCGAATTCCATGGCCTCGGCGGCTTCCGCCATCTGTGCGGCCAACGTTTCCTGCACCTTGGTAGAGCGTCCCGACAGGAAGCGTTCGGCATCGGCCACCAGCCCGGCATAGTCCTGTTCGCTGATCTCGCCGGTGCAGGGCGCCGCACAGCGCTTGATCTGATGAAGCAGGCAGGGGCGGGTCCGGCTGGAATACATCGCGTCCGAGCAGTTGCGCAGCAAAAACACTTTCTGCAACTGGTTCAGGGTCCGGTTCACCGCGCCGGCGCTGGCAAAGGGGCCATAGTAACTGCCCTTGACCGACTTGCGGCCGCGATGCTTGCGGATCTGCGGGAAGGGATGATCCTTGGTGACCAGGATATTCGGAAAGCTCTTGTCGTCGCGCAGCAGCACGTTGTAGCGCGGCTTGAGCTGCTTGATGAGGTTCTGTTCCAGCAACAGCGCCTCGGTCTCGGTGCGCGTGGTCAGGAACATCATCGACGCGGTTTCCGAGATCATGCATTCGATCCGGCGGCTGTGTCCGGACGGGCGGGCATAATTCGAAACCCGCGCCTTCAGGTTGTGCGCCTTGCCCACATAGAGCACCCGGCTTTCCGCATCCAGCATCCGGTAGACGCCGGGCGAGCTGTCCAGCGTTTTCAGGTATTCCTGAATGCAATCATGGCCGGTTTTGGCGGGGGCGGGGGGCGGTGTTTCGGGCATGGATCCATCAACTCGATTCCCTCATGTCGCTGCAACCATTCGCGGTCGATCACAAGGGCGAACATGTCCACGGTTTCTGTGGATAACTCTGTTGGCAAGTTTCGGGGTATCCGGTTTTTCCCTTGTCAGGACGGCACTTCCCCGGTTTGCCTAAAAATTAGGCTGTTTTCCAGGTCATTGATTTCGCAACTTAAAAAGTTCAACCAGAGTATAAGTGCATGAGAAGCTTAACGTTTTCGTGACAAGGATGTGACGGCCCGTGTGCGGTGCAAAACTTGCATTTGAGAATGGTCATTCAACCCCGTCTACATCCGGCGTTTTCCATGCCAGATGCTGGCCGCCATCGACGCAGAGGATCTGTCCCGTGACTGCCTTGGCCGTCAGGAAATACATCAACGCTCCGGTGATATCTTCGGAATTGGCCCCGCGATGCAGCGGGGTCAGGGCGCGTTGGCGGGCGAAATCTTCGGCCGACTGACGCCCCCCCCGCAGGGTCGGGCCGGGGCCGATGCCATTCACCCGTATTTTGGGCGCCAACCCCATGGCGGCGGTGCGCGTGAAGGCCCACAGACCCATCTTGGCGATGGTGTAGGTGCTGAACTCGGGGGTCAGCTTGTGCACGCGCTGGTCGATCATGTTGACCACCAGGCCGCGCGCGACGGGCTCGCCCTGCGCATCTGTGTCGAGCGGTGGCACCTGGCGGGCAAAGGCCTGGGTCAGGACGTATGGCGCGCGCAGGTTGCTTTCCAGATGCCGGTCCCAGCTGTCGCGGGTCGCGGTGTCCAGATCGTCGTGTTCGAAGATCGAGGCGTTGTTCACCAGAACCGTCAGCGGCGCGCCAAGCGCTGCAGAAGCGCGGCCGATCAGCGGTACGGTCTGCGTCTCGTCCAGCAGGTCCGCGCCCAGGGCGACGGCCTTGCGTCCCTTGGCCACAATCTCGGCGACCACCTTCTCGGCGGGACCGCGCGATGTGCCATAGTGGACCGCAACGTCATGTCCGGCGTCGGCCAGGGCCAGGGCCATGGCGCGTCCAAGGCGCTTGCCCGCTCCGGTGACAAGTGCAGCTTCGGCCATGGCGATCTCCTTCGGGTCAGACGAGCAGAATGCTCAGGTAGCCCAGATATATCACGGTCAAGAGCACACCCCAGCCACGCGTCAGGTTCCATTTCAGGAACACGAACGGCGCGATCAGCACAGAAGCCGCCAGCATCACCCACAGGTCCAGGCTCAGGAACTCGGGGTCGACCGGGATGGCGCCGAACAGGCTGGCCACGCCGATGATGCCCAGAAGGTTGAAGATGTTCGACCCGATGACATTGCCAAGCGCCACATCCGCCTTGTTGCGGAACGCGGCCATGACGGTGGTGGCCAGCTCGGGCAGCGAAGTGCCGATGGCGATCAGGGTCAGGCCGATCACGGTTTCGCTGATGCCGAAGCGGCGGGCGATGTTGATGCCACCGTCAACCAGCAGATCGGCACCCAGCGGCAGACCGATCAGGCCCAGCACCAGCAGCAGCGCGATGCGCCAGCCCGGCAGGCTGGGATCGGCGCCTTCCAGTTCCTCGGGATCTTCGGTGACAAGGGCGGCGGCATTGCGGTGATTGTGGGCGCGGCGCCCCTGATCCACCAGCATGAACGTCAGGCCCGCCAACAGCAGCACGCCGTGCATCCAGGTCAGCGGCCCTGCGAAACACAGCGCAATGAACACGATCGAGGCCAAGAGCATCAGCAGATAGCTGTGCCGCGTGTCGCAGCCCGAGGTGGCCAGCCCCTTCATCATCGCCGGTATCCCCAGCACCAGAAGGATGTTGGCGGTGTTCGAGCCGACCACGTTGCCAAGTGCGATCCCCGGCGCATCGTCCAGCACCGCGTTGATCGAGATCAGCAGTTCGGGCGCCGAAGTTCCGAAGGCGACGATGGTCAGGCTGACGATCAGGGCCGGAACGCCCAGACGCAGGCTGAGGTTGACCGCACCCTTCACCAGCGCGTCGCCGGCCAGCAACAGGATCACCAGGCCAAGCGCGACATATACCCAATCCATCATGAAGATTTCTTGTCCTTGCAGGGGCAGGGGCCCTTGCCGATCCGGTAGGCACCGCACTTGGGGCACTTGCGCGCCTCAAGCTTGCGCTGTCCGGGCAGGCGCAGGCGACCGAACATGGCCAGAACCGCCATGCCGATCAGGAAGAAAGTGACGATCTTGACCAACATCAGAGCCCGAAGCGGGCAAACTGCGCGCGCTCCTCGATGCCGTGCAGCGCGCCTTCGACGGCCTGCACCCCGAACCGGCGCAGCAGGCCCTTCTTGGGTCCGTACTTCTGGAACTTCACCTTGGGACCGAAGCGTTCCTTCATCTTCGGAACCAGATGGCCGATGCCGTCCGCCAGCCCCACGGCGATGGCACGCTGGCCCAGCCAGACGTTGCCGTTGAACAGATCTTGATCAAGATCCAGCTTCGCGCCGCGCCGCGCCTTTACGTGATCGATAAAGGCCGTGTGGATGTCTTCTAGGATGACATTCAGCCGGGCGACGTCGTCTTCCTTTTCGGGGCGGAAGGGGTCCAGCATGCTCTTCGACGTGCCCGCGGTATGAACCCGCCGCTCGACCCCGTGTCGGGCGATGAACTCATGTGCCCCGAAGGAAGACGAGATCACGCCGATGGAGCCGACCACCGAACTGGGATCGACCCAGATTTCGTCCGCCGCGGCCGCCAGCCAATAGCCGCCCGAGGCGGCGACATCCTCGACGAAGGCAAAGACCGGAATGTCCTTTTCCTCGGCCAGCCGCCGGATGCGTGCGCCGATCAGCGAGGATTGGACCGGGCTGCCGCCGGGTGAATTGATCGACAGGGCCACGGCCACGGGCTTGTGCTTGGCAAAGGCGCGTTCCAGCAGCGGCGCGAGGGTTTCGTCGCTCAGGCCAGAGGTGCCGGAGCCGGCGCCGTTGATGATGCCGGACAGCCGGACGACGGCCACGCGCGGAGGGCGGTTCAGAAAGGGCACAAATTTCTTCATGCTCAGCACATAGAGTGCGCCCTGCCGAACAACAAGTTGTCCGCGCCTTCAATACGCAAAGGCCCCGGCAGTTTGCCGGGGCCCGTGTCCTGCTGCGCACAGATTGTGCACAGCGTTGCAGCGCAACCCTACCACAAGGCGACAAGGCCGCTGGCGGTGGTGCCCGACGACAGGATCTTGGTGGCGCGCATGGGCAGCATCGATCCGGCGGGCACGGCCGAGAAGGTCAGTTGCGCGCCCGACACCAGTTCGGCCCGGATGTCGCCGCCGCCGCCCACATAGACGGCGCGGCAGACATGGCCCAAGGGGTTGGAATCATGCGGTGCCACCATGGCCCCATCGATCGCGGGCGAGGTCAGGCCAGGGGCGGTATCAGCGAAAAGGTCAGCCATTGGGATCTCCGTTGTTGGCCACAGGGGGCCGGGGTCAGCGTGCAAGGTGTTGAACCGCCGGTGGCATCGGGCGCAGACTGTGCCAGAAGGGTAAGGCCACAAGCGGATGACGTCTTTATGCGGAACAACTGTCGGAAGATCGGTTTAACCTTCTGTAAAGCCACCGTGCGTTGCGCGGTTGCGCTGGTCTGTCTGGCGGGCGGCGCCGGGACGGGGATGGCGCAGGTCGCGGCCCCCGTGGCCGATGGCGTTGCTCCTGTCACCTCGGCCAACACGCGCCGGCAGGCGCTGCGCGACCAGTGGCTGGTGGACCTGTTGCCCGATCCCGCCATGGCCGCCCTGCCCATCGTCGATCCGACCCGCAGCGACCCGGTGGCCGGGCAATTGCGACGGCTCTATGCACAGGGCAAGGCGGCGGGTCTGGCCGGGGTGCTGTATGACAATCGCGACCGTGGGCATTCGGCGCTGGCACCCGGCGCTTTTCCACAGATGGCCCGCGTGGTCTACGATCAGGCCTTCCTGACCCAGATGCTGGATCACGGGCTGGCGGGGCGGATGACATTCTCGCTTCCGGTGATCGGCAATTCCTCGACCGCCTTCACCAAGGGGCCGCTGGAACGGTCCATCGGGCGCATGGCGACTGGCAGCCAGGCCGACGCCAGCCGCGCCAACACGCTGTATCTGTCCAACCATTTCTATGTCTATCCCGAGCATCGCGATCACGATGTTGACAAGGGCGACCGGATGTTTGCCATGACGCCGCATTTCGCGTTGTCGCAGGGGTCGTCGCGCACCGACCGCCCGGTGATGGAAGCGGTGGCCGAGGCGCTGGCCGCCCTGCAACCGGAAACCCGCGCGCGGGCCGAGGCCATGGGACTGCTGGCGCCAACCGCCCAGATGATCCTGCGGCGCAGCTTGTCCGGCGTGCGCTCGGACGCCGACTATCTGACGGCGCGCGCGCATCCCACCGCGTTTGCGGGCAATCTGCTGCGGCCGTCGGTGATGGTGGCGCTGGCCAATTCCATCGCCCCGGATGCGCTGCCGCCGGTGGTGAAGCTCAGTGTGGTTCGGGATTTTTCGGGCGTGCCGGGCCGCGATTTTCTGGCTGGCAACCTGGGTGAAGTTTTGTTCACCACGTCCACGGCCATCGGGCGGGCATGGCGCGGGTTGTCCAGCCGTCGTGACATCACGCTGGATGTGACGGGCACCGAAGATCCCTCCGGGCGCGAGCTGACGTTCCATTGGGTGGTGGTAAAGGGCGATCCGGAAAAGGTGCGAATCCTTCCCGAGGATGCGCGCGGTGGCCGCGTGACCATCGAGATGGATTGGCATGATCCGGCAACGGTGGCGCCACCCACGACGCCGCGTCCTTCCCGAATCGAGGTCGCGGTGATTGCCGACAACGGCGTACATCTCTCGGCGCCGTCGTTCTTCTCGGTCAGCCTGCCGCTGTTCCAGAACCGCGACTATGCGCAGCCCGGCGATCCCGTCCCGCGTTCCATGAATTACCGTGCCGATCCCGGCGATCCCTATGCCGATCCGTTGATCTGGCCCAAGGCGGCCTGGACCGACAGTTTCGAGGCGGAAGCGTCTGGCGGTTGGGTGCTGCGCCGCGACCACGGTGGCGGCGCCGTCCTGACCCTGCGCAAATCAGGGCTGGGCTACGTCACGGCGAACGGCCCCGTCACGCATGTCGCGCGAAAGTCCCAGAAAGGGCCGCTGGTTCTGGTGACGGTCCGCGCCGATGGCACGGATCAGTAATAGGCGTTGTCGTAGCCGTAACCGCCTGCCGTGTAGCGCACCTTGTTCATCACCACGCCCAGCACGTTGGTCACGGCGGCGATCTGGGTTTCCGCCACGTCGATCTCCTCGATCGAGGTCACCTCGGCGGCGACGACCATCAGGCTGCAATCCACGTATTCCAGGAACCCGACGGTGTCGTCGGACGCCAGAACAGGCGGCGCATCGAACAGGATGATGTCGGGGGCATAGGTCTCTTCGACCTTCTTCAGCGCCTCCCGCGCCTTGCTGCTTTGCAGCAGTTCGGAGGAGTTCGCGGCGGGCACCTGGTTGGTGGCGAAGGCGAGGTTACTGCCATAGGCCACCATGTGGTATTCCGCCGGCTCTTGCCCGCTGAGCACGCGGGCGAAGGCCATGTTTTCCTTGATTCCCAGCACCCGCGCCATTTCCGGGCGGCGCATGTCGGTTTCGATGACCAGGATCCGCAGGTCGGTTTGCCGGGCCAGCGAGAACGCCAGGTTCGCGGTCACGGTGGTCTTGCCGCAACGGGGCGTGGGCGAGGTCACCAGGATGCGATGCCAGTTGTTGGCCTTGGCCTGTTGCAGGATCTTGGTCCGCATCATGTCGATCTCGGCGGCCTGCTTGCCGCCGAAGAAGGACACAAGCCGGTTGGTGCGGTACAGTTCTTCGTTCGGGGCCAGTTGCGGCAGGGCGCGCCAGGCCGAAAGGACGGCGTCATCGACAGGGGCGGGTTTAACCGTGTCTCGCGTCTGCGCCTGGTTCGGGGCGGTCTCTGCAACCGGCGCGGCCTTGTCCTTCGGCGGCGTCTGCTGTGTGCCGATGGTTTCGTTGCGCCGTTCGCGTGCCCGGTTGAGGGCGTCTTGAAGTCGTTCCATTGCCAAGCCTTTGTTCAGAGCCCCGCCAGCACCCGCGTACGGGCACACAAGTGCGTCGCGATCAGATCATCGAATAGCCGACCCGGTTCAGAAACGGTTCCAGAATCGTTTCCAGGGGGACGACCAGCGTGTGGATGGCGTACATGCCAAGGGGGATGAAGATGATAAAGAAGGCAATTGCGCCGAATACCATCATACGTTTGACGAAGATTTCACGGTCGGTCCGGATATAGGGCAGCACCGCAATCGGGGTGATTCCCAGCTTGTTGGTCAGTTCCACCGGACGCCGGATCGACTTGTTCAGAAGTTCCATCAGCAGGATGATGCCCAGACCGGTGGCCATGCCGGCGCCAACGCCGCCTGCCATGATGAGCGGACGGTTCGGACTGGACGGACGGTCGGGGCGGATGGCCTGTTCGATCACCGAAATGCGCTGACCCTTGGCGAGCAGTTCGATCCGTTCGCCGGTGGCGGCCTTGGACAGGCGTGCAACGGCGGTGTTGTACTGGCCCTGCGTGTTGTTGAAGTCGCGCTGCAGCTTGGACAGGCCGACACCGTTGGCAGGGGCTTCGAGGATCAAGGCCTCGATCCCGGCAATCTCGGCGTTCAGTTCCTCGATTTCCGACCGCAGAAGTTCAACTTGCGAATCGAGGTCCGACAGCTGGGCGCGGAACTGCGCTTCCTGCTGGGACATCTTCTGATCTTCGACCTCATCGGCCAGACCGCTGGCCGTCACGGCTTCGGCGGCGACCTGATCTTCAATCTGCTTGACCTTGGCCGCCAGCATGGTGAGCTTGGGGTTGGTCTTCGAATAGATCAGTTCGGCATCCGACAGGGCCTGGCGTGCCGCTTCGAGCTGTTGCTGCCGGGGAGTCATCTGACCACCAGCCCCTGCGCCGGCAACGCCGCCGGTCAGGCGGAACAGATCTTCCAGCCGTTTCTTCTGATCTTCCAGAACCACGATCTGACGCGCGCGCGTATCGATCCCGGTGTTCAGGCTGGCAAGGCGATTGCGCAGGTATTCCAGGTGCTGGGGCAGGGCCAGACCGGCCTGGGCTTCGTATTCCAGAAGACGGGCGCTTTGGGTGTCCAGCTCGGTCCCGAGCCGATCCACTTCCTGTTCAAAGAACTCCAGGGTGTCGCCCGCCTGTTCGGTGCGGATCTCGACGTTTTCCTGAAGCACCAGGGTCACGAATTCGTTCGTGACTTCCGCAACCTTGGCCGGTGAATCGCCGCGATAAGTGATCGTCAGAAGCGTCGTGGCGGGTGCGTTTCGACGTGAGGACGGTTTGACTGTATTGGTGGCCCGGAAGGTGGTGCGGTTGCGCATATCCGTCACGATTGCAGTCGCGGTCGGCGCGCTGCCCTGATCGCTGTCCGCGTACAGCCCCAGACGGTTGGCCATGTCGAGCAGGTTGGCGCGAGTCAGAAGACGCTGTTCGATGATCTGAAGCTGTTCGGCCGCTTGTACCTGCACGGTAGAGGCGGCCAGAGCGGCCGGGATCTGTTCGGCTTCCACCAGCAGCGTCGCGCGGGCCTCGTATTCGGCGGGCAGCAACATCGCGATCGAGAAGCCGATCGAGGAGAACAGCGCCGTGATCAGGATGAAGTACGGGCTGCGGCGCATGAAAACGCGCAGGTAATATTTTAGGTCAAGCTTCATGCCTGATCTCCTTCCAGGCTCGAAGCACCAAAGAAGACGCCGTCTTTCAGCACGCTTTCAATGGTTTCTTCGGTCACCACATGTTCCTCTGCCGAGAAGGCATAGACCAATCCCAGATCGCAGATCTGGTTGACGAGGCGGGGGATGCCCCGCGAAAGTTCATAGATGCGATGGATCGCGCTGGGGCTGAATTCCTGCCCGCTGCCGCCCGCCACCCGCAGCCGGTGCGCGATGTAAGCGCCGACGTTGTCCTCGGACATGGCTGACAGGTGGAAACTGGATCCGACCCGCTGCACGAACTGCTTGAGTTCGGGACGCATGATCAGGCTGCGCAATTCCGGCTGCCCCACCAGGACAAGCTGCACCAGTTCGTCCTTGTTCGAGTTGATGTTGGTGAGCATTCGCAGCTCTTCCAACGTGTTCACGTTCAGGTTCTGGGCTTCGTCGATGATCAGAATCACCCGATGCCCGTTGGCATAGGACTCCAGCAGGAAATCCTGCAACTGCTGGAACAACTGCACGTAGGAGGCGTGCGGATCAAACTTCTGCCCGACCGAATGCAGCACCCACTGCAGCAATTCGCCCCGGTCGCCCTGCGCGTTCGAGATCAGGCCGATCAGCACGTCCTCGGGCAGCGTCTTGAGCAGATGTTGCAGCAGGGTCGTCTTGCCGGCCCCGATCTCTCCCGTCACCACGGTGATCGGAGAGCGCGTGAGGATGCCGTACTCCAGCATCGTATAGGCCAGTCGGTGCGACTTCGACCAGAACAGGAAGTCAGGATCGGGGACAAGCGTGAACGGACGCTCGTGAAACCCGAAGAACGTATTGTAAATATCTACTGGAGCAGTTGTATTCATAATCCCGCAGCCCGACCTGAAGTACCAGCAACCCGGCGTTGAGTTCCCGCCCTTCGGGCACACACACAAGCACACTTAACCTCACAGGGTCTTATGCGCAAACTCAAGCCGTATGAAGGATTAATCGCGGAAGAGTTCAAAAAGTCGCAAATATTCCAAGCGATACATGTCGCTTTCCTGGCCGACCGCGGTCGGCTGTTCGGCCTCTGCCGGCCGATGAACCTGCCTGATGCATCAATCAAATGCTTGGCAAACAGGCGGTTGATCCGATTCCGGGCGAAAATTCGCCTCCCGATTGTGTGATTCTTGACACGGTTTGCGGTCCCGTGTTCCGCTTTAGGTAGTGTAACCAACTGTTTACCATGTGATTTCCAGTTTTCGTGAAATATGGGCCAAAAGCTGCTAAATATTGAAAGGATTGTCTTGGGCATGATAGGGGTCATGTTGTGCGCCTCACGGGGGAAAGACCGCTGGGCCACAACCTGTATGAGTGGTGAATAGAGTTAAATGAGGGTGAACGGTAGTGACGGCACATTTCCCGAACTCGTCAGACGTGATTAAAGGAATTGTGGATTACACGCCTCGGAAGAGCTTCTACCGCTCTTTCTTCAAGCGTGTGTTCGATATTCTGTTCGTGCTGGCGGCCTCGATCGTGGCGGTCCCTGTCACCGTGCTTCTTGCACTGATGATCATGTCCGATGGCGGTTCTCCGTTTTTCGTACAGCGGCGCGTCGGCAAGGATGGCAAGATCTTCAACATGGTCAAGCTGCGCTCGATGGTGGTGGATGCCGACCGCAAGCTTGCCGCGTTCCTGTCGCAGAACGAAGAAGCCCGCGACGAGTGGAACCGCAACCAGAAGCTGAAGTCAGATCCCCGCATCACCTTCGTCGGACGGATCATCCGCAAGACATCGCTGGATGAACTGCCGCAGTTCTGGAACGTCCTGCTGGGCGACATGAGCGTCGTTGGACCGCGCCCGATGCTGCCGTCGCAACGGGATCTCTATCCGGGCCAGGCCTATTACGCGCTCAAGCCCGGCGTGACCGGTCTGTGGCAGGTGGGCGATCGCAACAACACGTCCTTCGCGGCGCGTGCCAGGTATGACGCCGACTATTATCGGATTGTTAGCCTGAAGACGGATATCTGTGTCGTGCTGAAGACCGTTCGCGTGGTCCTCCGCGGCACCGGGCATTGACCGCGCGCCCCTGCGCTGTTTGACGCAACCAGCCGCGGATTTCTCCGCGGCTCTTTTTATTCGGGGCCCAGAAGGATTACATACAAAAATATGCTGCAACGACAGGGATCCAGAATGCGCAACGCTTCCCGGCTTCTATCCGCCGTACTTTTGACCTCAGCGCTGGCTTTGTCCGCTTGTGACTCGGTCGAGGACAAGGCCGAAAAGAAATATGAGAATGCCGTGGAACTGGCGAATGCGGGAGAGGTTGCCAAGGCCTTGGTCGAGCTTCAGACGGTGTTCAAGCTTGACGGAGAGCATCGTGACGCCCGGATGATGTACGCCCGGCTGAAGCGTGATGAAGGTGACATTGAACAGGCCTTCGGACATTTCCTGCTGGTGACCGAACAGTATCCCGAGGATTTCGAGGCGCATTTTGAAATTGCCAAGCTGGCGGTGGACCTGAGCGCGTGGCCCGAGGCCGAGAAACACGCCCGTGCGGCTGCCGAGATCGACCCGGACTATCCGGATCTCCAGCCCCTGCTGGTGGCGGTGGACTACAGCGCCGCGTCGCGCAACGAAGACGAAGCCGCGCAGGTTGCCGCCTATGAACGTGCCCGCGAGGTTCTGGCCGCCCAGCCCGACTCGTTGGTCGGCTGGCAGATCGTGGTGGATCGCCTTGTGCGCGAGGGCAAGACCACCGAGGCGCTGGAAGCCCTGGACGAAGCGCTGGCGCATCGCCCCGACAACACCCAGTTCCATCAGCTCAAGCTGAACCTTCTGGCCCAGATCGAGGATTTCGACGGTCTTGGCGCGCAGTTGCAGGAGATGGTCGAACGGTTCCCGGAAAACCGCGAAGTACGGACCGCGCTGGTGCGCTGGTACATCGCCAATGAGGATCCGGACGGGGCCGAGGTGTTCGTGCGCGATCTGGTTGCCCAGGCGGGCGACGAGATCCCGCCGCGCATCGCGCTGGTGCAATTCCTGACCCAGGTGCGCGGCGGCGAAGCGGCGCTGGCCGAACTGGACAACCTGATCGAGGAAGGTCTGGCCGACGCCACCTTCCGCCTGATCAAGGCCAGTGTTCTGTTCGACATGGGGCAGCGTGACACTGCCATCGAACAGGTCGAGACCCTGAGCCAGCAACATACCGACGGCGGGGACGAGGCGCTCAACATCAAGACCACCCTGGCGCGGATGCTTCAGGCCGAAGGTGACAAGGCCCGGGCCGAGGAACTGGTCAACGAAGTGCTGGCGCAGGATCCGGGCGACACAAATGCCCTGAAACTGCGCGCGGCCTGGCTGATCGAGGACGACCAGGTGCGGGATGCGGTTCTGGCCCTGCGCACGGCGCTGGATCAGGCGCCGCGTGATCCGGAAACCATCACGCTGCTGGCCAGTGCCTATGAGCGTGGCGGCAACCGGGAACTGATGGCCGAAAGCCTGGCGCTGGCATTCGAGGCGTCGGGCGCGGCCCCGGCCGAGGCGCTGCGCTATGCCCAGCACCTCATCACCAACGAGAAATACCTGACGGCCGAAGATGTCCTGATCCAGGCCCTGCGCCTGGCGCCGGACAGCGTGCCGCTTCTGCGCTCCCTGTCCGAGGTCTACCTTGGCATGAACGACCTGCCGCGCGCCGAGCAGGTGGTCACCGCGCTGCGCAATGTGAACACGGATGACGCCGTGGCCCTGGCCAATGGCTTGCAGGCCGCGGTGCTGCAGCGCATGGCGCGCACCGACGAGAGTATCACGTTGATGCAGAACATGATCGAGGAGGGGCAGTCGAACTTGTCGGCCCAGACCGCGATCGTGCGCACGCGCCTGGCCAACGGCGAGTTGGAAGAAGCCCGCGCCTATATGAACCAGGTTCTGGCCACGACGCCCGAAGACAGCCCGAACTACCTTGGCGTTCAGTTCCTCAACGCGGCCCTGACCGCCACCGAGGGGCAATACGACGAGGCCCGCGCAATGTATCGCGACATCCTGGCCACCGACAATGCCATCGAACCGGTCTGGCGCGCGCTGGTGGCAACCGCGGTGCGGCAAGGGGCCCAGGACGACGCCGCCCAGATCGTGGACGAGGCGCTGGCGATTTTGCCCGAGTCGGCAAACCTGTGGTGGATCAAGGCCGGGCTGGTGGAGCGGGGCGGCGAGATCGACGAGGCCATCGGCATCTACGAAGACCTCTATGCCAAGGACTCCAGCTCGACGATCATTGCCAACAACCTGGCCAGCCTGATCACGACCTACCGAAACGACGACGAAAGCCTGCAACGCGCCTTCGTGATCGCCCGCCGCCTGCGCGGCTCGACCATCCCGGCGTTCCAGGACACTTACGGCTGGATCGCCTACCGCCTGGGCAACTATGACGAGGCGCTGGAGCATCTGGAACCTGCCGCCGTGCGTCTGACCGGCGATCCCACGGTGCAATACCATCTGGCCAAGACCTATATGGCCGTTGATCGTCCGGGTGATGCGCGCCCCTATCTGGAAAGGGCGGTTGAACTTTGGGATGGTTCGGAGTTGGATCTTGCAACGCAGGCGCGGCAGGAGCTTGCGGCCCTGACCAACGCGCCGACCGACGCGCCCGCGTCGGAGTGAACGGAAACCCATCGGCAGGGGCCGCGCTTGCGCTGGCCCCCTTGCCCCTGACGCGCCCCGCCCCGGCGGGCCGGAGGATCCAGACGTGACGTGGAACATCCCCAATATCCTGACCGTGATGCGCCTGTTCGCGGCCCCCTGCGTGGCGCTGATCTTCATGGTTCTGCCACGGCCGATGGCGGATTGGGCCGCACTGGTGATCTTCGTTCTGGCCGCCGTTACCGACTGGTTCGACGGCTATCTCGCGCGAAAGCTGAACCAGCAGACCCGCTTTGGCGCCATGCTGGACCCGATCGCCGACAAGGCCATGGTCATCATCTCGATCTGCGTGATCCTGGCATTGTCGGGCCTGGATCCCTGGCTGACCCTGCCTGCGGTCGTCATCCTGTTTCGCGAAGTGTTCGTGTCCGGCCTGCGCGAGTTCCTGGGGTCCGATGCCAGCCTGTTGCAGGTCACCAAGCTGGCCAAGTGGAAAACCACCGCGCAGATGGTGGCGATCCCGCTGCTGCTGTTGAGCCTTGGCTTGCAAGAGGTTCATTTCTGGTTGTACCGATCCATGGATCCGGCGGATTACGGCGCGTTGCTGGCGCAGGGACCGCAAGACTGGAATGCCACGTGGCGCGTGGTGCAGGGCGGCTGGCTGAGCGGGTTGAGTGGCCTTGTGATGTTCTATGTCGCGGCCTTTCTGACCGGGCTGACCGGGCTGGATTACTACCGCAAGTCATTGCGGTTCCTTGAAGATGAGGCTGGTGACGATGCAGCTTGAGGTGCTCTATTTCGCCTGGGTGCGCGAACGGATCGGCGTGCCGCGTGAAACCGTGCAGACCGAGGCACGCACCGTGGCCGACCTGGTGGCTGAACTGACCACCCGGGAAGAACGTTACGCCGCCGCTTTCGCCGACCTTTCCACCGTGCGCGTGGCGCTGGACCAGACCCTGTCGGGGTTTGAGGCCGAGCTTGCCGGCGTGCGCGAGGTCGCCTTCTTCCCGCCGATGACCGGGGGCTGAAAATGGATGTCCTGATCCAGTCCGAGGTGTTCGACGCCGGGGCCGAACTGAACCGTTTCTCCCAGCGCGCCGCAAACAACGGGGCCGGGGCCGTGGTCAGCTTTACCGGATTGGTCCGCGATCTGGCCGACAGCCCGCTGTCGCGCATGGAGATCGAACATTATCCCGGCATGACCGAACGCGCGATCGAGGCGATCCGCGCCGAGGCGGTCACCCGCTGGTCCCTGTCCGGGGCGCTGGTGATCCACCGCCACGGCCAGCTTGCGGCCGGCGATCCGATCATGATGGTGGCCACCGCCGCCCCGCATCGGGTGGATGCTTTCGCGGCAGCCGAGTTTCTGATGGATTATCTGAAATCCCGCGCGCCCTTCTGGAAGAAGGAAGTCACCGCGCAGGGGGCGTCCTGGGTCGACAGCAAGGCCGAGGATGAGGCCGCGCTGGATCGCTGGGCGTAAGCTCGCTTCGCGTGCGCCGCGTGTTCAATGCGTGCCCATGTTCTGTTTCGAGATGAAGGCGCGCAATTCCTCGGTCTCGTGGCGGGCCGTCTGAAGCCCCTCCATCGCCGCTTTCAACTCGGCCTCGGTCTCTTTCAGACGACCGTGCAGCCGCACTTCTTCCTCTTTCAATTCGGCCCGCGCCGCATCGCGGGCTTCCTCGGCGTCGTGCAGCGCCTCGGCCATGCTGTCCAACTCGCCCAGGGCGGCTTTCGACACATGCGACAGGCGGCTGACCACCCAATGGGTCACGAATCCCAGGCAGAAGGCCCCGAACAGCAGGATTGCCGTGGCGATGATGAATTCAGTTCTGTCCATCTGTCTGCTCCGTTTCTGCCGCGGGCACGTCGGGATCGGCCTGCGCGGTCTCATCGCTGGGATCGTCGTCCGGGGCAAAGGGCCCGAACAGGGGATAGCGCAGGCTGAACTCGATCCGGCGGTTGGCCTCGCGTCCATCGGCGGTGTCATTGTCGGCCACCGGGTTCTCTTCGCCATAGCCGATCGCGCTGAGGTTGCTGGCCCGGACCCGCTCGGCAATCAGGGCGTTGAACACCGCGTCGGCGCGCGCCTGGCTGAGGGCGGTGTTCATCTCGTCCCGGCCCTGGCTGTCGGTGTAGCCGCCGATTTCCATTTCCACGTCGTCGCAGTCGCGCAGGACGGCGGCGATCCGGCGCACGATGCGCAGGCCGTCAACGTCCAGCTCGGTCGAGCCCGGCGCGAAAGTGATCTTGGTATTGGCCTGGATCTCGTTGATCCGCGCCAGGCAGTCCTCGGCGGAGGGCAGCGAGGCGACGGGATCCAGTTCCTCGACATAGGCAATATCCAGCAGCATCGGCATCGACGGGCCCAGCAGCGCGGTCAGATTGGTGGCCAGTGTGCCGGGCAGGGCCGGATCGCCGGTGGTGCCCTTCAGGGTCAGCATGTCTGGGGTGATGCTCAGGCGCCCGGTTTCCAGCGCTGCAAAGGCATCCAGCCCGGCCAGCACCCGCGCCGACCAGCCTTCGGGCAGGCCGGATTGCTGGCGTAGCGAGACATGCAGCATGTCCCGTGGGAACCGCGCCGCGACCAGCGTTTCGACCACGTTGCGGGCGTGGCGATCCACCGTGCTGCCCCGGATGATGGCCTGCCCTTCCGGGCTGAGGGTGGCCGAGAACACGGCTTCGGCAGCGGCGACCCCCTGAGCGGCCCCCGGCACCGGGGCCACTGTCAGTTGGTAGGTGTCGGGCAGGTCGGCTTCGAAGGCGGCAAGGGCATGGTCCAGCGGTTGCGGCAGAACCTCGGCGCCCGGCGTGATCGAGATGCTGAGATCCGAGATCGTCAGAATGCCCGCACCGATCTGGGTCAGTGTGTCGATGCCGTGTGCTGTGACGCGATCCCATTGCGTATCCGGTGCGCCCATCGCGACCGCGCAGGTGTTGTCATCGATCTGCGCCCCGGCGTTGCGGGCTGCGGCCTCGATCTGCTGGCGCCCCTTTGCGGAACTGGCCGAGCAGGCTTCGAACCGGGGGCCAGCGTCGTCGATGCGGAACCGGGTCACGAAGGGCGATACCACCGGCGGCGGCACCGAGAAATCGGACACCAAAACGATCTGATCGCCGATCTGACTGGCCAAGCCTTCTTCAAGGTACGTCTTGGTCTCGGCATCCGGGGCCAGCCCGGTGACGGTCATCGCCTCGGCCGAAAGCTCTACCCGCGCGTTGTTCAGGCCGCGCACCACGGCGACGCCGGCCTTCACGGCTGTCTCCCACCCCTCGGGCGGGGCATCGGGGCTGGTGGACAGAAGGCCCGACACCGTAGTCACACCTTCGATTTCAGCCAGCGTGTCCAGCAGCATCGCCTTGGCCGCGCCGCCGCCGGGGATCAGCCCCAGCGCCGTCACCTTGGCGCCGTTGCGCATCAGTTCGAACCGGTATTCCGGGGGCGGCGGCGCGTCGGGGTCGGCTACGCTCATCCCGTCGCGCAGGTTGACGGGGTTCACCACCGCGCCCGCCGCGCGCAGGGCGCGGAATCGCTCGGCTTCGTCCGGGGCTTCGCCGCCCAGCCGCGCCTGCAACCCGTCGATCTCGACCGTGACCCAGTCGAAGCCGCCATTGGCCAGCGCGGTTTCCAGTGCCGTACCCGCGCGCTCTTCCACCAGTTCGACCGCATGTTGGGCCACCACCACGCAGGCCCCGGCGCCGAGGCCGAGCGTTACGAGGTTGAGGGCAAGGATCGCAATGGGACGCATGAGGACTTCCGACCGTCAGGGAGGCTCCGTGTCTTTACGAAGCCACGCGCGCGAGATCAATCAAAGCAAAAGGGCTAACGCAAAGGCAGCGGCAGGAATCAGCCCGGTGTCGCGGTTGCTGCGGAACAGCGACAGGCAGTTGTCGGCGTCTTCGGTCTGCAAGCGGCGCAACTGCCAAAGCTGATGCGCGGCAAAGCCCGGTACCGCCAGAAACGCCAGGGCACCTGCCGCCGTCAGCCCCTGACCGGCAAAGGCCGCCCAGATTGCCAGCGCCATCAGTGCCACCGACCCCCACAGGAAAAGGGTCAACCAGCGATGGGTGTTGCTGCCGAACAACCGGGCCGTGGATTTCACCCCGATCAGCGCGTCGTCTTCCTTGTCCTGATGGGCATAGATGGTGTCGTAGAACAGGGTCCAGACCAGCCCGGACAGGTACAACAGCACCGCCGGCCACCCCAGCCGCCCGTCATGCGCCGTCCAGGCCAGCAGCGCACCCCAGTTGAAGGCCAGCCCCAGGAAGACCTGCGGCCACCATGTGAACCGTTTGGCAAAGGGATAGATCGCCACCAGCGCCAGCGAGGCCACGCCCAGAAGGATGGCATTCAGGTTGAAGCTGAGCAGGATCGCGAAAGCCAGCAGCGCCTGCAGGCCCATCCAGGCCACCGCCCCCCGCACGCTGACCTGTCCCGACGGAATCGGCCGCGACCGTGTCCGGGCCACGGCGGCGTCGAACTCGCGATCGGTGATGTCGTTCCACGTGCAGCCGGCGCCGCGCATCAACCAGGCGCCCAGCCCGCAGCCAAGCATGATCCACAGCCCGTGCCAGCCCAGCCCCGCGCCGCTGGCCGCCGACAGCAGGACGCCCCACCAGCACGGCAGCAGCAACAGCCATGTGCCGACCGGCCGATCCGCCCGGCTGAGACGCAAATACGAGCGCGCCCAGTCCGGCGCGCGATGGTCCACCCAGTTACCGCGCACCGCGTCGAACACCTGTCCCTCTGGCGCTTGGGGCGAGTCGGTCATATCTAGGCCTCATGTCGAACGCGAAAACCGCAGCAAAGATCAGGCTCTATGTAGAGCATCCCTTGGCCGAGGGACAATCGGTTCCACTGACGCGGGATCAGGCGCATTACCTGTTCGGGGTGATGCGGCTGACCGTCGGCGATGCGGTGCTGCTGTTCGACGGGGTGTCGGGCGAATACCGCACCGAGGTGGCCGAGGCCGGCAAGCGCGGCGGTGTGCTGGTCTGTGCCGAACAGACCCGGCCCTTGCAGACCCCGCCCGACCTGTGGCTGCTGTTTGCCCCGATCAAGAAGGCGCGCACCGATTTCATCGTCGAAAAGGCCGCCGAGATGGGGGCCGCGCGCATCTGCCCGGTGCAGACCGCCTTCACCAACTCCGAACGGATCCGGCAGGATCGGCTGCAAGCCCATGCCATCGAGGCCGCCGAGCAATGCGGCGGCACTTTCGTGCCCGAAGTGACCGCCCTGACCCGCCTGTCCGCGCTTCTGGACGATTGGCCCGCCGACCGCCGGTTGATGTTCTGCGATGAGACCCGCGCGGGGGAGGGGCTGGGGCTGACCGTGGCCGGTCCGGGCCCCTGGGCGATCCTGATCGGTCCCGAAGGTGGGTTCAGCGCCGAGGAACGCACGCGGTTGATGGCGATGGACCAGGCCGTGCCGGTCAGCCTTGGCCCGCGCATCCTGCGCGCCGATACCGCTGCCGTGGCCGCCATGACGGTCTGGCAGCAGGCATTGGGGGATTGGGCGTGATCCGCCGATCCCGGTCCCGTCATTTGCATCCCGCGCCCGGGATTGCGAGGCTGGGCTGACGCGGATTCGGCCTGGCCGAGTCCCTATTGAACGATTTGCCGATGCCTGCGAGGTGCTGCATTGAAAGATTTCATCCGCCCGGAACTGCGCCACGCCTTCTGGCACGCGCGCGAGCTGATCGGCGGTCTCGCGGTGGCCGCCTTCGCCTTGTGGTGGATGCTCAGTTCCCATGGGATCATGTTCTGGACTTCGATCCCCGCCATGGTGCTGGGGGTGGTGCTTGTGGCGCTTGGCCTGCAGCGGATGCGGTTTCGTACCGATGGCAACGGGCCGGGCGTGGTCGAGGTGGACGAAGCGCGCATCGCCTATTACGGCCCGCTGGATGGCGGCGCGGTGTCGGTCCGGGCACTGGCCGAGGTGGCGCTGGACCCGCGCGGTCGGCCCGATCACTGGACCCTGCGCGAATCCGATGGCACGACGCTTCACATTCCGGTGACCGCCACCGGGGTCGAGGCGCTTCTGGATGCGTTTGCGCAACTGCCGGGGTTTCGGACCGAACGGCTGCTGCTGGCCCGGCAGGTCAACCAGGGCGCGGTCTACGTGGTCTGGCAGCGGCCCGGAGTCGATCCCCCGAAGGGCGATTGGCTGATGCCCGTGACCTCGTCCAAGCCGGACGCGGATTGACACACGGGTCATTTCCTTTCACCTGTCAGGTTCAACTGACCAAAGTTCGGAGCCGCATCTCATGTCTATTCCCCAATCGGGCGGCGGTCCGATCGAACATCGCGATCAACTGGCCGCCTATCTTGCGGACGGGTGCAAGCCGAAGGACGATTGGCGCATCGGCACCGAGCACGAGAAATTTGCCTATTGCCGCGATACCCTGAAACCGCTGCCGTACGAGGGCGAACGCTCGATCAAGGCGGTGCTGGAAGGGTTGCGCGACCGCTTTGGCTGGGCGCCGGTGATGGAAGGCGAAAACATCATCGGGCTGGAGAAGGACGGTGCCAACGTCAGCCTTGAGCCGGGTGGACAACTGGAACTGTCGGGCGCGCCGCTGGAAACCATCCACGGCACCTGTGACGAGGTGAACACCCACCTGCGCGAAGTGCGCGACGTGTCGGATCATCTGGGCGTCGGCTTCATCGGGCTGGGCGCTGCGCCGATCTGGACCGGCGACCAGATGCCGGTGATGCCCAAGGGCCGCTATGCGCTGATGACCAGCTACATGGACAAGGTTGGCACTCACGGCAAACAGATGATGTACCGGACCTGCACTGTGCAGGTGAACCTCGATTTCGCCTCTGAAGCGGACATGGTTCAGAAGCTGCGCGTTGCGCTGGCCCTGCAACCTGTGGCCACGGCGCTGTTTGCCAATTCGCCCTTCTTCGAAGGCAAGGTGAACGGGCACAAGTCGTGGCGCTCGCGGGTGTGGCGGGATCTGGACCCGGATCGCACGGGCATGCTGCCCTTCGTGTTCGAGGACGGGTTCGGCTTTGACGCCTGGGTGGACTATGCGCTCGATGTGCCGATGTATTTCGTCTACCGCGACGGCAAATACATCGACGCGCTTGGCCAGTCGTTCCGCGATTTTCTGAAGGGCCAGCTTCCGGCGTTGCCGGGCGAGGTGCCGACCCTGTCGGACTGGGCCGATCACCTGACCACGATCTTCCCCGAAGCCCGGATCAAGAAATTCATCGAGATGCGCGGCGCCGACGGCGGCCCGTGGCGGCGACTGTGCGCGCTGCCGGCGCTCTGGGTCGGGCTGACTTACGATCAAGGCGCGCTGGATGCGGCCTGGGATCTGGTCAAGGATTGGAATGCCGAAACCCGCGAGGCCTGGCGCGTGGCGGCTTCGGTCGACGGCTTGCAGGCCCGCGTGAACGGTCAGCTCATGCAGGATCTGGCGCGCGAGGTCGTGGACATTGCCGAGGCCGGGCTGAAAGCGCGGGCACGCCCCGGCGCCAACGGGCTGATCCCGGACGAGACCCATTTCCTGAACGCCCTGCAGGAAAGCGTCGAATCCGGTCGTACCCCGGCAGACGAATTGCTGGGGCGCTACAATGGCGACTGGAACGGCGACCTGACGCGGATCTACGCCGACTACAGCTACTAGGGGGCGAAGGGGTCGTCCTTGTACCCCACGCCGGCCAGGTACAACCCCTGCGGCGGGCAGACCGGTCCGCAGGCGGCGCGGTTGCGCGCGTTCAGGGCGGCGGTCACATCGTCCGGGGTCCAGGCCCCGGCACCGACCCGCTCCAGCGTGCCGACGAAGCTGCGCACCTGGTTGTGCAGGAAAGACCGGGCGCGGACGTGGAACCGGTACTCCACCGCATCCGAGCGCGCGATTTCCTCGACCCTGAGTTCGTCCAGCGTTTTCATCGGGCTGTCGGCCTGACAAATGGTGGACCGGAAGGTCGTGAAATCATGGTGGCCCAGCAAACGGTCGGCCCCGGCCTGCATCGCGGCGCCGTCCAGCGGCTGCTTGACCTGCCAGACCAGCCCGGCGTCATGGGTGACCGGCGCACGGCGCGCCAGCAGCCGGAACATATAGCGCCGCTCGGTTGCCGAGAACCGCGCGTGCCAGTCATCGGCCACCCGCGCGGCGGCCAGGATCGCCACCGGCGCGGGCTTCAGGTGATGGTTCAGCGCCTCGGACAGGCGGAACGGATCCCAGTCGCGCACCATGTCGCAATGGGCCACCTGGGCCAGCCCGTGCACCCCCGCATCCGTGCGCCCGGCGGCGGCGATCGTATCCACCGTGGGATCAAGCTTGCGCAGCGCCTGTTCCACGGCCTGCTGCACCGAGGGCTGTTCTTTCTGGCGCTGCCACCCGGCGAAAGGGGCGCCGTGATATTCGATTTTCAAGGCAAAACGGGGCATGGCGGTCCTCTAGCGTCCCGCGCGCGCCTGTGCAACGCGCCCGCACTGGTAAAACGCGCGTCAAAGCCATATCTCGAAACAAAGGTCATTCGGGGGCAGATGTGGTGCTGGGCAGTATTACGGACGGGTTGGCGCGCACCGCCGACGGGCTGGTGCGCACGGTCGAGGATGCCGGGGCCAGCGTGTCTGAAACCTTCTTCGAACCGACGCTGCGGCTGGGGGTGACCGGGCTGGCGCGTGCCGGCAAGACCGTGTTCATCACCTCGCTGGTGGCCAATCTGATCGACCGGGGGCGGATGCCGCAACTGGCCGCCGCCGCCGAGGGCCGCATCCTGACCGCCTTCCTGCAACCGCAGCCCGACGATACGGTGCCGCGCTTCGACTACGAACAGCATCGCGCCGCCCTGTTGGGGCCCGCGCCGCACTGGCCCGACAGCACGCGGGCGGTGTCGGAACTGCGCCTGTCGCTGCGGCTGAAACCCACCGGCCTGTTGGGCGGGATGACCGGGCCACGGGTGCTACACCTGGATATTGTGGACTATCCCGGCGAATGGCTGCTGGATCTGGCGCTGCTGGACAAGGATTTCGCTACATGGTCGCGCGAGACGCTGGCGCGGCTGGACGAACGCCCGTCTGGGCAGGTGTATCGCGACGCATTGGGGGCTGTGGATGTCTCCCAACCCCTGGACGAACCAGCAGCGCAGGGTCTGGCGCGTGCCTTTACCGAGCATCTGCACGCGGCACGCAAGGCCGGGTTTTCGGATTGCACGCCGGGGCGATTCCTTCTGCCGGGCGATCTGGAAGGCTCTCCGGTGCTGACCTTCGCACCGCTGCCCGATGGCGCGGCGCCACGTGGCTCGCTGGCGCGGGAGTTCGAACGCCGGTTCGAAGCCTACAAGTCCAAGGTCGTGCGGCCGTTTTTTCGCAATCACTTTGCCCGTATCGACCGGCAGGTGGTGCTGACCGACGTGCTGGGGGCGATCCATGATGGCCCCCGCGCGGTCGAGGATCTGCGCCGGACCATGGCCGATATCCTGACCGCCTTCCGCCCCGGATCGTCCAGTTTCCTGTCACGCCTGCTGGGTGGCAAGAAGGTGGACCGGATGCTGTTTGCCGCCACCAAGGCCGACCATTTGCATCACAGCCAGCATGGCCGCCTGACCGCGATCACCGAGGCGCTGGTACAGGACGCCAAGTCGCGGGCCGATTTCGCCGGGGCGCAAACGCTGGCCCTGTCGCTGGCTGCCCTGCGCGCCACGGTCGAGGAAACCCGCGAGCACAACGGCCGCAAGCTGGATCTGGTGCGCGGCCGGTTGCTGAAGGATGGCCGTCAGGCCGCCTTCTATCCCGGTGCGCTGCCCGATGATCCCGCTGTGCTGTTGGCGCCGGCGCGCAGCGGGGCCGAAAAGTGGCTGGACGGTGACTATGGGATCATGCGGTTTGCCCCGGCCGCCCAAAGCCTGAAGCCGGGCGACGGCCCGCCGCATATCCGCATGGATCGCGCAGCGCAGTTCCTGATCGGAGATCGCCTGTGACCGGCTTCCATTTGCGCGATGCCCGGCCCGAGGACGCGCCCGCCATGGCCGAGATCCTGACCGATTGGCTGACGCGGACACCCTGGTTGCCGAACCTGCACACGCCATCGCAGAACCAGGCCTTTTGTGGCAAACTCATCGACCAGAAAGCCGTGACCGTGGCCGAACAGAACCGGCAAGTTGTCGGCTTTCTGGCGCAGCGCGCGGCCGAGATCGACGCCCTGTATGTTGCGCAACAGGCGCGTCGGCAGGGCATCGGGCACGCGTTGGTGTCCGCGGCCAAGGCAAAGCAATCGCGCCTGGACCTCTGGACGTTTCAGGCGAACCTTGAGGCGCGGGCGTTTTACGCGCGCGAGGGGTTTGTCGAACTGCGCCGCACCGATGGCCAAGGCAACGACGAAAAGTTGCCCGACATCCGCTATTCTTGGGAAAGGACACCGATGTGAGTGACCGCGATGGCCCCGTGATGATCGATCTGGAGGCCGAGGACGCGGCGCCAAGCCCGTCGTCTGCCCCGCCCGTTCCGGATCTGGACGGCACTTTGCCAAACGATCCGGCGGCGATGCAGCGGCTGGCCAGCATGGCGAAACAGTCGCGGCGGGGGGCGCTGTCCACGTGGTTCTGGGCCTTGCTGGGCGGCATCATGGTCTCGGGCCTGTCGCTGGCCGCCTGGAGCATGGTGGAAAGGCTGATCGCCAGCAGCCCTGTTCTGGCGGGCCTTGTGGCCACCCTTCTGGGGGCTTTCGGGCTGGTCTGCCTGCTGATCGCGCTGCGCGAAGTGGCGGCTTTCGCCCGTCTGGGACGACTGGACAAGTTCCAGCACCGGGCCACCGCGGCCCTGGCCGACAATGATCTGGAGGCAGCCCGCAAGACCGCCCGCGACCTGACAGCCTTCTACCACGGGCGGGCCGAGCTGAAATGGGCGCTGGACGGGATGCCCGCCCGGATCGAGCAAAGCTTCGATGCCGACGCGGTGCTGGGCGTGGTCGAACGCGACCTGCTGCGCCCGCTGGATACCGAAGCCACCCGCGCCGTGGAATCGGCGGCTCGGCAGGTGGCCACCGTCACCGCGCTGGTGCCGCTGGCGCTGGCCGATGTGGTGGCCGCGGCCACCGCCAACCTGCGGATGATCCGCACCATTGCCGAGATCTACGGTGGCCGCGCCGGCACCTTCGGCACCTGGCGGCTGATGCGCGCCGTGCTGACCCATCTTGTGGCCACCGGTGCGGTGGCGGTGGGCGACGATCTGATCGGCTCGGTCGCCGGGGGGTCGGTTCTCAGCCGCGTGTCACGTCGTTTTGGCGAAGGCGTGGTCAACGGCGCGCTGACCGCCCGCGTGGGCGTTGCCGCGATCGAGGTCTGCCGGCCGCTGCCCTTCACTGCCGCCAAGCGCCCTTCGGTCGCGCGTCTGGTGAAACGGGCGCTGACCGGGCTGTTCGGTTCGGACACTCAACCCAGTTGAGGCACGCTGCCCGTTGGGCGGTGACGATCCTCGACCCCCAATCGCAGCCCGCGCCCGATGCGATGGGCCAGCGTGGTCCAGGCGTCGGCCTGCGGGGCGGGCAGCAGGCGGTGGGTGACGGTTTCGAACAGATCCAGCCACGGGCCGAAATGGTCCGGGCGCACATCGCCGGCGGCCAGATGCACCGCCATCGGGTTGCCGTCATAGCCGGGCTGTTTCAGCAGCGCCCTCTTCCAGAACCGGCCGATCTTGGCCTCATGCGCGGCCCACTCCTCGGCCCCGGTGCCCACATGGCCGTTAAAGATCGGCCCCAGCACCGGATGCACCCGGATCTCGGCGTAAAAGGCGCGGACCACGCGGTCGATGTCGGCTTCGGTCAGCGGGGCGATGGGGGTGTCGGTCATGGGACGTCCTGAACATGGGGTGACCCCTACCTGCGGTCTGGGCCGCCAAGCTGCAAGGTGGCCACTGGTCGCGCGGGAAAAACCGCGCCATGGTCGGGACCATGGAGGCCGGACCGATGAAATGCACAATCCTGACCGAAGATGCCGAGGGCATGTCGTTCTTCACCGACGGCACGATCGACATGGCCGAAAGGCTGTTTGCCCCGCCCGCGCCGCCGATGCCACGGTCAGACCCCGAAGCCTGTACGCAGATCATCCACGTCGCCTTTCCACCGGGATGGACCGGCCCGCGCCATCCGTCGCCGCGCCGCCAGATCGCCTATTGCCTGGCCGGGCGCACACGGGTCGAGGCCTCCAACGGCTCTGCGATTACGATGATCCCCGGTGATATCCTGCGGATGGAAGACACCGACGGCGCGGGCCATGTCACCACCTCGATCGGCGAGGACGAGGCGCGGTTCGTGATCGTTCAGCTGGAGTAAGCGCCGCGCCGCGCTCTCTTTACCTCGCCCACGGGCGGTCCTATAAGCGCGCCATGGAATGGACACTCGCCATCATTGCGCGAATTACCGGCCCGGTGCTCTGATCCGAGTTGCCGGGACAAGGCGTATGGACCTCTCGCGCCGCTCTCATTCCCCCAGATTTCCCGACCTTCAAGGACGCTGACCGATGTCGTCTGAAACGATCGACTACAAAGATAGTCTGAACCTGCCCAAAACCGATTTCCCGATGCGCGCGGGGCTGCCCAAGCGCGAACCCGACTGGCTGGCCCGCTGGGAGGACATGGATATCTATGGCCGCCTGCGCGACAAGGCCAAGGCCGATCCGTCGCGCCGCCCCTTCACGCTGCATGACGGCCCGCCCTATGCCAACGGCCACCTGCACATCGGCCATGCGCTGAACAAGACCATCAAGGACATGATCGTGCGCAGCCACCAGATGATGGGCCGTGACGCGCGCTATATCCCCGGCTGGGACTGCCACGGCCTGCCCATCGAATGGAAGATCGAAGAGCAGTACCGCAAGAAGGGCAAGAACAAGGACGAGGTTCCAGTCGTCGACTTTCGTCAGGAATGCCGCAAGTTCGCCGAGGGTTGGGTCGATATCCAGCGCGAGGAGTTCAAGCGTCTGGGCGTCACCGGCAACTGGGCCAATCCCTATCTGACCATGGATTTCCACGCCGAGCGGGTCATCGCCGAGGAATTCATGAAGTTCCTGATGAACGGCACGCTCTATCAGGGCTCGAAACCCGTGATGTGGTCGCCGGTGGAAAAGACGGCACTGGCCGAGGCCGAGATCGAGTACCACGATCATCGCAGCCACACGATCTGGGTGCCGTTCCGCGTGCGTCGGGGCGGCAATGCGCAGATGCCGGTTCAGAACGAAGGCGCCGACTATGACGGCGCAAACCAGGCGATTCTGGCCGACCAGTTGCACGCCGCCCGCGTGGTAATCTGGACCACGACGCCCTGGACGATCCCGTCCAACAAGGCGGTCGCCTTCAATCCGGCGATCTCTTACGGGCTGTTTGAAGTTGAGGAAACGCAGGACGAAAGCTGGACCAAGCCCGGCGATGTCTACCTGTTTGCCGACACGCTGGCCGCAGAGGCGCTGGAAAAATCCCGCGTGACCCGCTTCCGCCGTGTGCGCGATGTGAGCACGCAGGAATTGTCTGCCCTGACGCTGGAACATCCTTTTGCCGGTCTCGACGGGGCCGAGGGGTTCTGGGACTACGACGTGCCGATGATCGACGGCGACCACGTCACCGACGAGGCCGGAACCGGCTTCGTGCACACCGCCCCCAGCCATGGCGCCGACGACTACGACTGTTTCGTCAAACGCGGCTGGATGGACCGGATGACATATAACGTGGGCGAGGAATCCGAGTTTCTTGCGCATGTGCCGTTCTTCGCCGGGCTTCAGGTGTTTGACCGCAAGGGCAAGGAAGGCAAGGCCAACCGCGCCGTGATCGACAAGCTGGTTGAAGCGGGTGGTCTGATCGCGCGCGGGCAGGTCAAGCACTCCTACCCGCATTCGTGGCGCTCCAAGGCTCCGGTGATCTTCCGCAACACGCCGCAATGGTTCGCCGCCATCGACAAACCGGTGGGGGACGGTCTGGATGTCATGGGCACCACCATCCGCGAGCGCGCCCTGAAATCTATCGACGAACTGGTGCAATGGACCCCGCACACGGGCCGCAACCGCCTGTTTTCGATGATCGAAACACGTCCCGACTGGGTGCTGTCACGGCAGCGCGCCTGGGGCGTGCCGCTGACCTGTTTCGTGCGCAAGGGCGCCGAGCGGACCGATCCGGACTTCCTGCTGCGCGACCCGGTGGTCAACGCCCGCATCGCCGAGGCTTTCGAGGCCGAAGGCGCCGATTGCTGGTATGCCGAGGGCGCCAAGCAACGGTTCCTGGGGGCGGATCACAACCCCGACGACTTCGAGCAGGTCTTCGACATCCTGGACGTGTGGTTCGACAGCGGCTCGACCCATGCCTTCGTGTTGCGCGACCGCGAGGACGGCTCGGCCGATGGCATCGCCGATGTCTATATGGAAGGCACCGACCAGCATCGCGGTTGGTTCCATTCGTCGCTGTTGCAAGCCTGCGGCACGCTGGGCCGGGCCCCCTATCGCAACGTCGTGACCCATGGCTTCACGCTCGACGAAAAGGGCATGAAAATGTCCAAGTCGCTGGGCAACACCATCGTTCCCGAAACGGTGGTCAAGCAGTACGGCGCCGATATCCTGCGGCTCTGGGTGGCCCAGTCCGACTATACCGCCGACCAGCGGATCGGGCCGGAGATCCTGAAAGGCGTGGCCGACAGCTATCGCCGGCTGCGCAACACCATGCGCTTCCTACTGGGCTCGTTGAACGACTATTCCGACGAGATCCGGGTCGCGCGGGACGACATGCCGCCGCTGGAACAGCTGATCCTCCACATGGTCGAAAAGCTGGATCGGGAAGTGAAGGAAGGCTATGCCGACTTTGATTTCCAGGGCGTGTTCCAGAAGGTGTTCCAGTTCGCCACGGTGGATCTGTCGGCCTTCTATTTCGACATCCGCAAGGACGCGCTGTATTGCGACGGGATGGACAGCCTTGCGCGCCGCTCGGCGTTGACGGTGCTGGACATCCTGTTCCACCGGCTGACCACCTGGCTGGCACCGATCCTGGTGTTCACCATGGAAGAGGTCTGGCTGCAGCGGTTCCCCGGCGATGACAGTTCGGTCCACCTGCAAGACATGCCGGACACGCCGACCAACTGGCATGACCCGGTGCTGGCCGAATGGTCGCTGTCGCTGCGCGCCCTGCGCCGCGTTGTGACCGGCGCGCTGGAGCTTGAGCGTCAGTCCAAGACCATCGGTTCCTCGCTGGAGGCCGCCCCCATCGTCTATCTGACGCAGGAAATGCGCGACAAGATCGGCGACGACACCGAGAAGTTCGCCACCATCTGCATCACCTCGCAGATCGACCTGCGCGTCGAACCGGTGCCCGAAGGGGCCTTTACCCTGCCGGATGTGCCCGGTGTGGGCGTGGTCTTTGCCAAGGCCGAGGGCGCGAAATGCCAGCGATGCTGGAAGATCCTGCCGGATGTGGGTACCCACAGCCACGCCGATGTCTGCGGGCGCTGCGACAGCGTTCTGAGCGCCTGACGCCATCCTCGAACCCGAATATTGCGCCGTCCCCATGGGGGCGGCGTTTTTCGGTCAGCCCCGACGCAATCGCAGGGCCGCCAACCCGCCCAGGGCCAGCGCCAACAGGCCGGCGGCCACCGGAAGCGGCACGGGCGAGGGGCCCGAGATGGCGTATTTCGTGCCATCGTCGATGTTGTTGAGATTTCCGTCCACCGCCAGATAGTCGCCCGGCGTCGGATCGTTGGGCAGCGGATAGATCTGCAAGGTACACTGCGTGGCCGCGCAGGTCGCGTTGGCGGTGGCGTTGGTATAGGTCGGAAACGCGCTGTAGTTCACGAAATCCCCGGCCGCCGGATCGTAGTCGAACGATCCTCCGGCATCGATGCGGGTGTCGAACAGCACGTTGAACATCTGCACCATCAGGTTGCTGACCGGGCCGCCGCCTGCGGGCGCGGTGAAGGTTCCGATGATGTTGTTGGATCCGGCCAGGCTGAAATCGATCTGGAAGGTGGCTGCCTTGGCTGACAGCGGCAGGATACTCAGGGCACTGGCAAGGATCACATGGGTCATGCGGGGCATGGTCTGTCTCCTCTTGATGTTTACCTAGGGTCAGAATAACGCGAATCGGCGCGCCTGTCCGGTTGGGAAAACAGGCATCCGCGATGCCCGCTCTGGTCAGCCCCGGCAGGCTTGGCTATGTCGGTCAAAACGTGGGGAGAGCAGCGCATGATCCTGGGCATCGGCACCGATCTGGCCAATATCGAACGGATTGCCGGGACGCTGGACCGCTTCGGCGACCGGTTCAAGACCCGCGTGTTCTCCGAGACCGAACAGCGCAAGGCCGAACGCCGTGCCGATGTGGCCGGCACCTATGCCAAACGCTGGGCCGCGAAAGAGGCCTGTTCGAAGGCGCTTGGCACCGGGCTCGCCATGGGCATCTCGTGGAAGGATATGGCCGTAACAAATCTGCCGTCCGGACAGCCGGTGATGCAGGTGACCGGCTGGGCCGCCGATCGGCTGGCCGCGATGACCCCGCCGGGGCACGAGGCCATCATCCATGTCACCCTGACCGACGATCATCCCTGGGCGCAGGCCTTCGTGGTGATCGAGGCGCGGCCGCTGTAGCCGCTACGCGCCTTCGGCGGTGGGCTGCAGCCAGTCGACCGGGGCCTCGGCGCAACCGGCGCGGCACCCGTGTCCGACGGCGATCGGAAAACCGGCGGAAAGGCTGGCCCGGAACATCCAAGGCCCGCTTCACAGAGGCGCCACGACGCGACGCGCCACCCGGCGATGCACCGCCCCGTGGCATTGTTCCCGAATGACTCCTGTATTAGCGATTGTGCCATGGCGGACCGATCAACCCTTCCTTTCCCTTGGCCGGGACTGGCCCTTGCGCTTGGCATCGGCGCGCTTGGAGGCGCGCTGTTCTGGTGGCTGAACGTTCCGCTGGCCTGGATGCTGGGGGCGATGACGGCGACCGGGCTGGCGGCGCTGTTGCAGGTGCCGGTGCGTCTGCCTGACCGGCTGCGCAACCCGTTCATCGTGGTGATGGGGGCGATGCTGGGCACGTCTTTCAACGGGGACATGCTGGGCGGATTGCGCGATTGGCTGTTGCCGTTGGCGATCCTTGTGCCGTTCCTGCTGGTCGCCGGGGGCAGCGCCTTTGTGTACCTGTCGCGCGTGGCGGGCTTGTCCCGGCCCACGGCGTTCTACTCGGCCATGCCGGGCGGGCTGGTGGACATGATCCTGATGGGAGAGAAGGCCGGCGGCGATCCGACGACAATTTCACTGATGCATGCGGCGCGGATCTTCCTTGTGGTGATGCTGGTGCCCGTGCTCATCCAGTTCGTCACCGGCGCCGATCTGGCGGGCCGCAGCGTCACCTGGCGACCGCTGGCCGCATTGGGGCTGACCGGGGCGGCATGGTTCGCGGTCTCGGCCCTGATCGGTGCCCGGCTGGGGCGGCTGTTGCACCTGCCGGCGCCGTTGTTGATCGGGCCAATGCTGGTCAGCGCCGGGCTGCACGCAAGCGACATCACCGATTTCCAGGTGCCGTCGGTCATCCTGGCCGGGACGCAGGTGATTCTGGGCGCGGGCATCGGCTGCCGGTTTGCCGGAACCTCTCCGGCACGCATCCTGAGGGTGCTGGGGCATTCGCTGGGCGCCACGACCCTGTTGCTGATCACGACCATCCTGTTCGGCCTGGCGCTGGCGCATCTGACCGCTATCCCCTTTGCCGAGGCGCTGCTGGCCTATGCTCCCGGCGGGCTGGCGGAAATGAGCCTGATCGCCTTTACCCTGGGGCTGGAAGTGCCCTTCGTTGCGGCCCTGCACATCGCCCGGATATTCATGACCGTCACCGGGGTGACCCTGCTGGAACGGGCGTGCCGCCGCCGCTGACCTTGCCCGCCCGGGACGCGCAACTTGACACCCGCAGCCACGGGCCGCAAAGAAGCCCGAAGTCATTCCCGAGGCAGGATCCAGAACCATGGCAAGCAAGGCCGAAAAAGACGGCGGCATCGTCGAGACCATCAAGACGATCGTTTACGCGCTGCTGATCGCAGGCGTGTTCCGCACGCTGTTCTTCCAGCCGTTCTGGATCCCGTCGGGCTCGATGAAGGACACGCTGCTGATCGGCGATTTCCTGTTCGTCAACAAGATGGCCTATGGCTATTCCCAGCACTCCTGCCCGTTCTCGATGTGTCCGTTCATTCCGGGCCGGATCCTGGCTTCGGAGCCCGAGCGCGGCGATATTGTGGTGTTCCGCCACCCGGTCACCGGCGCGGATTTCATCAAGCGCCTGATCGGCCTGCCCGGCGACAAGGTACAGATGCGCAATGGCCAGCTGTTCCTGAACGGCGAACCCGTCCCGCGCGAGGAAGCCGGCCTTTTCGAGGAAGTGTTCGAGCCGCAGGGCCCGGTGGGCAACCGCCCGCAGTGCGAGAACGGCCCGGTGGGCATCGGCGGGTTGTGCACCAAGACCCGCTACACCGAAACCCTGCCCAGCGGCAAAAGCTATGACACGCTGAACATCCGCGACAGCGCGCTGGACAACACCCCGGTGTATACCGTGCCCGAAGGCAATTTCTTCTTCATGGGCGACAACCGCGACAACTCGAACGACAGCCGGGTGCCGCAGTCGGCGCGTGGCGTGGGCTTCGTACCGTTCGAGAACCTGATCGGCCGGGCTGACCGGGTGATGTTCTCGTCGGCGGGCAGGTCGATCTTCTATTTCTGGACCTGGCGCAGCGACCGGTTCTTCAAAGGGTTGAACTGAGCCTTGGCGCTGTCGGCGGAACAAAAGGACTTCGCGGCGCGGCTGGGGCATGACTTCAGCGCACCCGCGCTGCTGCAAGAGGCGCTGACCCACCCCTCGGTGGCCACGCCCAACCGCAAGGACAACCAGCGGCTGGAATTCCTGGGCGACCGGGTGCTGGGGCTGGTGATGGCCGAAACCCTTCTGGCTGCCGACCCGACCGCCCCCGAAGGCCAGCTTGCGCCGCGCTTCAACGCGCTGGTGCGCAAGGAAACCTGTGCCGATGTGGCCCGCGCTGTCGGGCTGGGCACGGTGCTGCGGCTGGGCCGGTCGGAAATGCTGTCGGGCGGGCGCCGCAAGGAGGCCCTGCTGGGCGATGCCATGGAGGCGGTGATCGCCGCCGTCTACAAGGATGGCGGGCTGGAAGCGGCGCGCCGCGTGATCCTGACCCATTGGGGCGACCGGATCGCCAACGTCGAGGCCGACGCCCGCGACCCCAAGACCGCCCTGCAGGAATGGGCGCAGGCGCGCAAGCTGGCGCCGCCGCGCTATGTGGAGACCGACCGCAGCGGCCCGGCCCACGCCCCCGTCTTTACCATCGAGGCCCGGCTGGACAGTGGCGAGGTCGAACGGGCCTCGGCCGGGTCCAAGCGGCAGGCCGAACAGGCCGCCGCGCGCGCGCTTCTGACCCGCATGGAGGCGGGCACACATGACTGACACCCCTGACCAGACCCGCGCCGGGTTCGTCGCCCTGATCGGCGAACCCAATGCCGGAAAATCGACCCTGTTGAACCGCATGGTCGGGGCCAAGGTCTCGATCGTCACCCACAAGGTGCAGACCACCCGCGCCCGCATTCGCGGCGTCGCGATGGAAGGCGCCAGCCAGATTGTCTTTGTCGACACGCCGGGCCTGTTCCGCCCGCGCCGTCGTCTGGACCGCGCCATGGTGGCTGCGGCCTGGGGCGGGGCGGCGGATGCCGATGTCGTCGTGCTGCTGGTCGAGGCCCATCGCGGCGTGACCGAGGGCGTCGAGAAAATCCTTGAGGCGCTGGCCGAACGTGCCGTGCCGAAGCAGCGCGTGGCGCTGGCCATCAACAAGATCGACCGGGTCGAGGCGCCGGTGCTGCTGGCACTGACCAAGGATCTGAACGACCGCTTTCCGTTCGTGCATACGTTCATGATTTCGGCCGAGAAGGGCCATGGCGTCGACACGTTGCGCAAATGGCTGGCCGAGGAACTGCCGGTGGGTCCGTGGTTGTATCCCGAGGATCAGATCGCGGATCTGCCCATGCGCATGATTGCCGCCGAGATCACCCGCGAGAAGCTGACCCTGCGCCTGCATCAGGAACTGCCCTATCAGCTGACCGTCGAGTCCGAGAAGTGGGAGGATCGCAAGGACGGCTCCGCCCGCATCGATCAGGTGATCTATGTCAGCCGTGACGGCCACAAGGGCATCGTGCTGGGCAACAAGGGCGAGACCATCAAGGCCGTGGGGCAGGCGGCCCGCGTCGAGATGGAAGAATTCCTGGGCCGCAAGGTGCATCTGTTCCTGCAGGTGCGCGTGCGAACCAACTGGCAGGAAGAATCCGAGCGCTATGACGAGATGGGGCTCGACTTCAAGGACGGCAACAGGTGATCCGTCTGGCTGCCGATCTTTGGGTGAAGGCCTATTTGCGGCGGCTTCAGATCGAACACATCCCGGCCTATATCGCGGCGAAGGGCGATCCGACCTCGGGGGCGGTGATCGTCAAGCTGGCGACGCTGGACGGCAAGGCGGTGGCCAAGCAGCGCTCGTATGACCTGATGACCGGCGAGCGCAGCTGGATGGTGCTGGCCGAAGGCCCCGAGGCCGAGGTCGACGCGGTGCTGGCCCGCCAGAAGGACCGCGACCGCGACCTGTGGATCGTCGAGGTCGAAAGCCGCGAGGGCCGCGACCTGCTGGATCATGTCGGCCTGACCTGATCACCGTTGCATCGGCCCCGGTTTGCGCCCTAGATCAGCCTCATGGATTGGCGCGACGAAGGGGTGCTTCTGACCATGCGTCGGCATGGAGAAAGTGCCGCGATCATCGAGGTTCTGACCGAAGCGCACGGCCGCCACGCCGGCATCGTGCGTGGCGGGACCGGGCGGCGCATGGCTCCCGTTCTGCAACCGGGCGCGCAAGTGTCGGTGGCGTGGCGCGCGCGGCTGGAAGATCACCTTGGCGCTTTTACGGTGGAACCGCTGCGGTCACGCATGCCCGGTATCATGGGCGACCGGCTGGCGCTGGCCGGGCTGAACGCCGTTTGCGGCCTGCTGGCCGTGGCCCTGCCCGAACGCGAGGCGGTGCCCGGGATATACGACCGCAGCCGCACCCTGCTGGACCTGATGCCGATCACCGAGGCCTGGCCGCTGGCCTATCTGCATTGGGAACTGGCGCTGCTGGAAGCGCTGGGGTTTGGCCTGGACCTGTCGGTCTGTGCCGTGACCGGGGCGACCGGGGGTCTGGCCTATGTCTCGCCCCGCAGCGGGCGCGCGGTGACCGCCAAAGGGGCCGGGGACTGGGCCGACAAACTGCTGCCGCTGCCGCCCTGCATGTTGCCCGGTGGCGATGGCGACAACGCCCAGATTGCGCAGGCGCTGGCCACTACAGGCTATTTCTGGAGCCAACACCTGACGCCACGTGGCCCCAAACCCCCGCTGCCCGCCGCGCGCCAGCGGCTGCTGGATCTGCTGGCGCGGGTCTAGGTTTCCGGCGGATCGGTCTTCACGAACACCAGTTCAGAGCCGTCCGGCCCGGTCATCACCAGGTTTTCGCCGTCCAGTCGGGCGCTTGTGGTCGCGCCGAACACCCGCAGAAACTCGGTCTCTTCGGCCATGTTCTCGCAGGCGGCGCGGGTCGAGACGATGGGGCCAATGGTAAAACTGTCTGCGGTGCCGTCCAGCGTGGCCAGGAAGCTGTTGCAGGGCGCGCGACCGGCGATGCGCCTGTCGATGGCCAGGCTGAAGCGCGCCAGCGCCGGGAAGCGTTCGCCGTTGAGCGTGGTCAGGCGCCAATGCTGGGCAGGCTCAAGCGGGTTGACCGGGCTTTGCGCCAAAGCGCTGCTTGCGGCGGTGGCCAGGGCAAGCGCAAGCGCGGCACGGGACATGAACATCTGAAATCTCCTGCAAGTCTGCGGCGGGTCTGCCGGCGGCCCATGTTGCGGGAGATTTCCGCAAGTTCAAGAATTGAAGTTCAATTGCCAGTCCCGACATATTGAGGGGCGCGGGGGGATCCTGTCGGGGTCTTTCTGTCCGTTCTTGTCGCAACCGGAGGCTTCACCATGATCATCATCGAGAAAATCGGCCCGCAGACCCTGTCGCTTGACCTGAGAGACCAGGTCAGTGCGTCGGATATCCAGGCGGTCGACGATGCGGTGCGCGATCTGTTGGAGGAAGACGGCAAGATCAACCTGCTGCTTGACCTGACCGGGATCAGCGATGTGTCTGCCGGGGCCGTGGCCGAGGATGTGAAGGTCGAAACCGCGCTGCTGCCACATCTGCGGCGGTTCGGGCGCATAGCCGCCGTGACCGACAAGCAATGGATCGCCACGGTGATGCGCGCCGCCGGTCACCTGATGCCGGGGCTGGAGTACCAGACCTTCGATCCCGACGATCGGCTGGCGGCCCGCACCTTTGTTCTGGACGAAGGTGCCGCGCCTGAAACTCCGGTGCCGGCGGTGCGCTTTCTGGATCCGCCGCATCCGCATGTTCTGGCCTACGAGATCGACGGTGTCATCCAGCAGTCCGATGCCGATGCGGTGATCGACCGGCTGAACACCATGATGGCGGAAACGCCGGGCGAGGGGCGGCGCATTTCACTGCTGGTGCGGGTGACCAATTTTGCCGGGTTTGCCCCGTCCATGCTGATCAGTGGCCCACTCTGGACCGCCAAGATGGCCGCCATCCGCAACCTGCACCGCTATGCGCTGGTCGGCGCCGGGGGCTGGATGGAAAGCCTTGCCAAGCTGGCCGATCCCGTCACCACGGTCGAGATGAAAAGCTTCGATGCGGATGACGAGGACGACGCCCGCGAGTGGGTGTCCGAGGGGTTATAGGCTGACCGGCGACTTCGGGTGGGCCCCGGACGCCACCTGCAGATACAGAAAAAGGCGCCGGGGGGCGCCTTTTTTGGGACGGAAGGGGGGAACTCCCGTCCTGACCAGAAGCGGATCAGCCCAGCAAACGCCGTGCGATCACCTGCGCCTGGATCTCTCCGGCACCCTCGAAGATGTTGAGGATGCGGGCGTCGCACAGAACCCGGCTGATCTGGTATTCCAGTGCGAAGCCGTTGCCGCCGTGGATCTGCAAACCGTTGTCCGCCGCCGCCCAGGCGACACGGGCGCCCAGCAGCTTGGCCATCCCGGCCTCAAGGTCGCACCGCTGGCCGTGATCCTTTTCCCAGGCCGAGAAATAGGTCAGCTGGCGCGCGATCATGATTTCCGTGGCCATCATCGCCAGCTTGCCCGACACGCGCGGGAAGTCTATCAGCGACTTGCCGAATTGCTTGCGGTCGATGGCGTATTGCATGGCGATATCCAGCGCGCATTGCGCCACGCCGATGGCGCGGGCGGCGGTCTGGATGCGGGCGCTTTCGAAGGTCTCCATGAGCTGCTTGAAGCCCTTGCCTTCCTCGCCGCCCAGCAGGTTCTCGCCCTTGACCTTGAAGTTGTCGAAGCCGAGCTCGTATTCCTTCATGCCGCGATAGCCCAGAACCTCGATCTCGCCGCCGGTCATGCCGGCGGTGGGGAAGGGGTTTTCGTCGGTGCCGGGGGTCTTCTCGGCCAGGAACATCGACAGGCCCCGATGATCGGTGGAATCCGGGTTGGTGCGGGCCAGCAGGGTCATCACATGGGTCCGGGCCGCATGGGTGATCCAGGTCTTGTTGCCGGTGATCGACCAGTCGTCGCCATCCATGACCGCACGGGTGCGCAGCGCGCCAAGGTCCGAGCCGGTGTTGGGTTCGGTGAAGACGGCGGTCGGCAGGATCTCGGCGCTGGCGATCTTGGGAAGCCAGTGCTGTTTCTGCGCCTCGGTGCCACCGCAGAGGATCAGCTCGGCGGCGATTTCCGACCTTGTGCCCAGCGAGCCGACACCGATGTAGCCGCGCGACAGTTCTTCGGACACCACGCACATCGAGGCTTTCGACAGACCGAAGCCGCCGAATTCCTCGGGGATGGTCAGGCCGAAGACGCCCATCTCGGCCAGTTCCTCGATGATTTCCATCGGGATCAGCTCATCCTTGAGATGCCACTCGTGGGCGTCGGGGATCACGCGGTCCACGGCAAAGCGGCGGAACTGCTCGCGGATCATCTCCAGCTCGTCGTCCAGCCCGGTGGTGCCGACGGTGATGTTGGCCGAATGCTCCTGCATCAGCGCCACCAGCCGGGTGCGGGCGGTCTGGCTGTTGCCGTGGCGCGACAGGGTGCGGATCGCATCGGTGTCCAGCCCGGCCAGCGCATCGGCGTCCAGCCCCAGATCATGGGGGCGAATGATTTCGCCCTGGGTCATCAGGATGCCGCCCGAGATCTGTTGCAGGTACTCGCCGAAGGCGATTTGCAGCAGCAGTTGCTCGGTCTCGCCGAACTTGCCCTCGGCCTGCACACGCTCGGCCCAGGCCTGCATCTGGCGCAGCGATTCCACGTAGGTGGCCAGCCATGCAAGACCATGCGCGGCGGTCTGGTTGGCTTCGATCAGGGCGCCGGAAACGCGTCCGTCGCGGGACACTTGCGCGCGCACGCTGTCCTTCGCGGCCTCCAGCAGCGCCTCGACAGGGGCGACGGCGGCACGGGTCAGGCTGAGCAGGTCATCGAGCACCGGCGCGGCACCGGATTCGGGCAGGGACTGGCCATCATGGGGCATGAATCGGTTCCTTTCATCTTTCGGGTGCCGGAATAATCATTTCGCAGTCGCAGCGCAACATTTTTTCAATATCGAATGGTAACTTGCAGCAATATGACCGCAACTTCTTTTGCGCTGCAGCGTCAGCTGGGGCAGACAGGGCGCAGTTGAGGAAGGGAAGACCTTGGACTCGTTATATTTTGCCCCGTCGCCGCTGATCCTCGGGGTGGCCGTGCTGGTGACGCTGGTGGCCTCTTTCGTCAAAGGGGCCATCGGGTTTGCCATGCCGATGATCATGATTTCCGGGCTGGCCAGCTTCCTGCCCGCCGAACCGGCGCTGGCGGCCCTGCTGATGCCGACACTGGTGTCGAACCTGTGGCAGGCGTTTCGCGGCGGTTTGCGGCCGGCGCTGCAATCGGCGCGCGAGTACCGTGTCTATCTGGGCGTGTTGCTGGTGGTCATTGCGCTGTCGGCACAACTGGTGCGCGGCTTGCCGCAGGGTGCTCTGTTCCTGACGCTGGGCCTTGTGGTCACGGTCTTTGCGTTGGTGCGGGTGGTAGGGCTGCGGCTGCATGTCCCGCCGCACCGGCGCCGTCTGGCCGATGTCGGGATCGGGACCGTGGCCGGGTTTTCCGGCGGTCTGGCGGGGGTCTGGGGGCCGCCGACGGTGATGTATCTGGCCGCCGTGGATGCGCCCAAGGTCGAGGCGATCCGGGTGCAGGGCGTGGTCTATCTGGCCGGGGCCATCGTGCTGGTGGCTGCGCATCTGCGCACCGGCGTGTTCAACGCCCAGACCGCGCCGCTGTCGTTCCTGCTGCTGGTGCCGATGGTTTTCGGAATGTGGGCGGGACAGCACGTTCAGGACCGGCTGGATCAGGCCCGGTTTCGCAAGGCCACGCTGGCGGTGCTGGTACTGGCCGGGCTGAACCTGGCGCGGCGGGGACTGGAAACGCTGGGGTAGGCTGCGCCTCGCCACGGGCAGTCCTGCCAGACGGAAAAACGCGCCCCTGGGGGCGCGTTTCGCGTTTCGAATGGATCGAAGCAGGGGTCAGATCAGGCGACGCCGCCGCCAATGGCCACGGCCTTCACGTCCTCGTCGATATAGGCGAGGTACTGTTCGAAATTGGCGGCAAACATTTCGACCAGTTTGCGGGCCTGTGCGTCATAGGCCGCCTTGTCTTTCCAGGTCGAGCGCGGATCCAGAAGCGTTGCGTCCACGTCGTGCACGGTCACCGGAACCTCGAAGCCGAAGTTCGGATCCTTGCGGAAGGTCGCGTCGTTCAGCGAGCCATCCAGCGCCGCGGTCAGCAGGTTGCGCGTGGCCTTGATCGGCATCCGGTGACCGGTGCCATAGGCACCGCCGGTCCAGCCGGTGTTCACCAGCCAGCAGGTCGCGCCATGCTTGGCGATCTTGTCGCGCAGGATCTGGCCGTATTCTTCCGGCCGGCGCGGCATGAAGGGCGCGCCGAAGCAGGTCGAGAACGCCGGTTGCGGCTCGGTCACGCCACGCTCGGTGCCCGCCATCTTCGAGGTAAACCCCGACAGGAAGTGATACATTGCCTGCGCCGGGGTCAGCCGCGAGATCGGCGGCAGAACTCCGAAGGCATCGCAGGTCAGCATGATGATGTTCTTGGGATGACCGCCCAGCGAGGTCTCGGAGGCGTTCGAGATGAATGACAGCGGATAGGCGCAGCGCATGTTCGGCGTCAGGCTGTCATCGTCGAAGTCCAGATCGCGGGTTTCGGGATCGTAGACCATGTTCTCGATCACGGTGCCGAATTTCGACGTGGTGGCATAGATCTCGGGTTCGGCTTCCGGGTCCAGACCGATGGTCTTGGCATAGCAGCCGCCTTCGAAGTTGAAGGTGCCGCGTTCGGACCAGCCATGTTCGTCGTCGCCGATCAGCACCCGCGATGGGTCTGCCGACAGGGTGGTCTTGCCGGTGCCCGACAGGCCAAAGAAGATCGCCGTATCGACCGGATTGTCAGGCGCGTGGTTGGCCGAGCAGTGCATCGGCATCACGCCCTTGTCCGGCAGGATGTAGTTCAGCAGGGTGAAGACCGACTTCTTGTTCTCGCCGGCGTATTCCGTGCCGCCGATCAGGATCAGCTTCTGCTCGAAGTTCAGCGCGATGACGGTTTCGCTGCGGCAGCCATGGCGTTCGGGGTCAGCCTTGAAGCTGGGGCAGTTGATGATGGTGTATTCCGGAACGAAGCTGTCCAGCTCCTCGCGCGCGGGGCGGCGCAGCAGGTGGCGGATGAACAGGCTGTGCCACGCCAGTTCGGTCACCATGCGCACGTCCAGCCGCAGGATCGGATCGGCCCCGCCGTAAAGGTCCTGAACGAAATAGTCCTTGCCCTTCATGTGTGCCAGCATGTCGGCATGCAGGGTTTCGAACCCTTCCTGCGACATCTCGGCATTGGCGTCCCACCAGATCTTGTCGGCGACATCGGGGGTCCGAACCACGTGCTTGTCCTTGGGGGACCGGCCTGTGAACTTGCCGGTGGACACCAGAAAGGTGCCGCCCTGGCCCAGTTCGCCCTCGTTGCGCTTCAGTGCCTGCTCGATCAGTGCGGGTTCAAGCAGGTTGTAATAGACCGTGCCGAGACCCACCATGCCCTGATCTTCGAGAGTTTGAGATGGGTTCACGCGTCCATGTGTCATCTGAGAATGCTCCAGGCACCGCGGTCTTGCGGCAGTCGATGATATCTTCAGGCGCTGCACACGGGGGTACTGAACAGATGTGTGAGGCAGCGCTGGCCGGACCAGCATGGACCGACCCCGCGCATATAGCATGAGGCCTCGCGCCCGAAACAGGCCGGAAATACAGGTTTAGCGCCATCAAGGACATGTTTGCGCAACCAAGTTAGCACAACTATGACGCCCAGTAGTCTTTTGTTGCCAAGGGGCGCGAAAACCCGCTCAACTCCTGTTGATTTCCTGACATGTCACAAGCACTTGCTGCGCTTGCGAAAGTAGGGGAAGCTAACGTCAACCAGAGGCCTTCATGATCGACATCTCTACCGATTCTCACGAAATCCGCCATGCGACCACGGTCGCGCTGTGCGGTGTTGCCGTGATGATCGAAGGGCCGTCCGGGTCGGGAAAGTCGGCCCTGGGGCTGGAACTGATGGCCTATGGCGCCGATCTGGTGGCCGATGATCGCACCTTGCTGCAGGGCGACGGCGACCAGGTGCTGGCCTCTGCGCCGCCGACCCTACCGGCGCGGATCGAAGCGCGCGGCGTCGGCCTGTTGCCCGCCCGCCTGGCAGGGCCAACGCCTTTGTGCCTGGTGGTGCGCATGGACAAGGTTGAAACGGCGCGATTGCCGGAACCCGTCACAACCTGTGTCCTTGGACGCAACGTCACCTTGATAGGTAAGTGCGAGACTGGTCATTTCGGTGCAGCTTTGATGCAATACATCCGGGGACATCACGAAAGCCTGCAATGAGTCACGCCACCGCCGCGCCATCCCAAGCCACTGCCCGGATCATCCTGGTGACCGGCCCGTCCGGAGCCGGACGGACGACCGCCGTGCGAGTGCTGGAGGATCTGGGCTGCGAGGCGATCGACAACCTGCCGCTGTCGCTGGTGCCGCGGCTGCTGGATGGCCCGGCCCTGGGCCGCGACCTGGTGCTGGGGGTCGATGTGCGCAACCGGGATTTCTCGGTCGCTGCCTTCCAGGATCTGATCGAACAGTTGCGCGGCGGCGGTGCGCGGGTCGAGGTTCTGTACCTGGATGCCGAGCCTGCGGTGCTGGAGCGGCGCTATTCCGAAACCCGGCGGCGGCATCCCCTGGCCCCGGCGGAAACCCCGGCGCAAGGGATCTTGCGCGAGCAAGAGTTGCTGCTGCCGATCCGGGCGCTGGCCGATATCCTGATCGACACTTCGGCGCAGACGCCGCACGATCTGAAGGCGGAACTGGGGCGCTTGTTCGAACCGGACGGGGCGCAGCGGATGGCGCTGGTGCTGCATTCGTTCAGCTACAAGCGCGGGATGCCGCGGGGGATCGACATGGTGTTCGACTGCCGATTCCTGAAAAACCCCTATTGGGATGTGTCGCTGCGTGCACTGGACGGGCGCGACCCGCGCGTTGCGGCCTTCATCGGCACGGATGACCGATATGCCCCATTTTTTGACAAAGTTAATGATCTTTCAGAATTCCTGTTGCCGGCCTACACGGCGGAGGGCAAGTCACACCTGTCGATTGGTTTCGGTTGCACCGGCGGGCAGCATCGCTCGGTCGCGCTGGCTGAAGCCCTGGCCCGGCGCCTTGGCGACAACGGGTGGAAGGTCAGTCTTCGGCATCATGAATTGGAACGGCGCAGTGCCTTGATGGCCGCGCAGGTGGCGGAGGCGCCCCGATGATCGGAATCGTCATTGTTGCCCATGGGGGGTTGGCGCGCGAGTATCTTGCCGCCGTCGAGCATGTTCTTGGGCCCCAGGACAACATGCGGGCGATTGCCATTGCCGTGCATGAGGATCGGGATGCCAAGCGCGCCGAGATCGAGGCCGCGGCCGACGCAGTGGACACCGGCGACGGGGTGATCGTGGTAACGGACATGTTTGGCGGCTCGCCCTCGAACCTGTCGCTGCCCGCCTGTGATCGTGCCAACCGGCGGATCATCTACGGCGCCAATCTTCCGCTGCTCATCAAACTGGTCAAAGTGCGCGACCGCACAGTCCCCGAAGCTGTGGACAACGCCTTGCACGCGGGGCGGAAATACCTTGATTGCTTCGACGCTTTCGGCAATTGACGTGCGGACATGACTGATTCCATTTGCAAGACGCTCCGCATCATCAATGAAAAGGGCCTGCACGCGCGGGCCTCGGCCAAATTCGTGGAGGTTGTCGAAGCCTTTGACGCTTCGGCCGAAGTGTCCCGTGACGGGATGAGCGCCGGGGGCGACAGCATCATGGGTCTGTTGATGCTGGCCGCGGCCAAGGGCACAACGATCACCGTGGAAATCAGCGGTTCCCAGGCCGAGGAGCTTGGCGGCGCGCTTGAGGCGCTGGTCGCCAACCGTTTCGGCGAGGAGATGTAATGGCCGACATCCAGGGGGCCAATATAGCGCAACGTGCGCGCCTGCGGGCCAGCCGTCGTGGCGAGCCGGTGACGCCGCCGGCGGACTATGTCCCCTATGACAAGCGCAAGCTGTCCTATGCTTCGACGTTCGACAACGGGTTCCAGACCACGCTGATCAAGTCGATGGAATGGGCCACCGGGAAGCTGACCCTGCTGCGCCTGATCCGCCAGTTCGAGCGCGAGGGCGTGCCCATGGGGCAGGCGTTCTGGCGCAAGGCGCTGGCGACCATGGGCATCGAGCTGACCACGCCCGAGGACCAGATCCGCCGCATCCCTGCCGAAGGGCCAGTGATCATCGTGGCCAATCACCCGCATGGGCTGGTCGATGGCATGGTTCTGGCCGAATTGATCGGGCGGGTGCGTCAGGACTACAAGATCCTGACCCGCTCGCTTCTGACCGGGGTCGAGGAAATCCGCGAGTTCATGATCCCGGTGCCCTTCCCGCATGAGCCGGACGCGTTGCAGCAAAACCTGGAAATGCGCCGCCGTTCGATGGATCATCTGGCCGATGGCGGGGTCATCGTGCTGTTTCCTTCGGGCGTTGTGGCCTCGTCCGACACGCTGATGGGTCCGGCGGTAGAGCGGGACTGGAACCCGTTTACCGCCAAGATGATCCAGCGCAGCAAGGCCAAGGTGGTGCCGGTGTTCTTTCCCGGCCAGAACAGCCGTGCCTATCAGATCGCCAACCAGATGTCGGCGACGCTGCGGCAGGGGTTGCTGATCCACGAGGTCGTGCACGCGCTGAACAAGCCGCAACGCCCGGTGGTCGGCCCGCCGTTCGACGACGAGGCCATCCGGGTCTGGGGCTCCAATCCGCGCGGCTTCGTCGCGTGGCTGCGCGAACAGACCCTCGCCCTGCGCGACACCTGAGACCTAGATCTCGGACAGCAGACAGCCCGGATACAGACGTTCCACATCTTCGGCCCGGCACAGTTCCGTGGCATCGGTCATCACGGCGGCATTTGCGGCGGCGGTGCCGTGGTGCAGTGCCTCGGCCAGATCGCCGCCGCGCGACAGGGTCAGGGCGAAAGCACCTACGAAACTGTCCCCGGCGCCCACCTTGCTGCGCACCGGCACCGGCACCGGGCGGCATAGCACGCGGCGGGTTCCGTCGAACAGCACGTTGCCCTCGGCCCCGCAGGCAATGACCACCGCATCGGCCACGCCGCGTTGCGCAAGGTTCTCGGCCAGATCCGCCGTCGCTGCCGGGCTGTCCAACGTGGTGCCGGACAATTCCTCGGCTTCCTGGTTGTCGAACCGCAGCACCATGGGGCGCTGGTCCTGCGGTGTGCGCGCAAGACGCAAGAGGCCCGCGCCCGAGGTATCGATGATCATCCGCGCCCCGGCTCCTTCCAACGCCGCGCACATTCGGTGCGGCAGGCAAGGGGAAACGCCGGGCGGCAGCGAACCGCTGAGCACGGTCAGCGTGCCGGGACCGGGCAGGGTGGCGCACAGGTCCAGCAAGGCATCGACCTCGGCGTCATGCCAATCCGGGCCGGGCATCACGAAGCGGTACTGATCGTTGTTGGACTGGTCGGTGACCGACAGGCTTTGGCGGGTTTCGCCCGGCAGGGGAAAGGCGCGCAGGCTGAGGCCTTCGGCAGTCATCATCTGCCGCACCGCTTCGCCAGTGGCGCCGCCAAGGGCCACCACGGCAAGGCTGTCGCCGCCCAAATGCCGGATGGCGCGGCTGACATTGATGCCGCCGCCGCCCGGATCCCGGCGCGGCGAGGCGCAACGCAGTTTGTCGCCTGCGCGGACCTGATCCACCTGCGAGGAGAGATCCAGCGCCGGGTTCAGGGTAATCGTCAGAATGGCCGGATGTGCCATATGCCTTTGCCTCTTGCCGCGCGGCGAAGGAACCGGGCGGAATTTCTTGAACGAATCATGCGAAGATCATGCTGAAAGGGAAAGCGTTTTCAGCCTCCCGTCGCGTTGCCTCAGGTGAACTTGCGATCCTTGGGAAAGCCGCGCGGCACCTGACGGCCCACACCCGCCCGTTTGCCCAGCCATTGCGCCACATCGGGTTCGCGGCGGGTCTGCCCGTTCGGCGTCTGCCAGCTGAGTCCCTGTTCCACATCGAAGGTCGTCAGATCGGCCAGACCGCCATCCAGTTCCAGGCTGCCCTGCCGTCCGCGCGCCATGTTGTATTTCTGCAGCCGGACGCCCTTGCCGCGCACCATTTCGGGCAGGTCCTCGACCGGGAAGGCCAGCAGCTTGCCGTTCTGACTGACCACCGCCACGTGATCGCCGCGCACCGGCCGACACAGCGCCGCGCGGGCAGGCTCCTTGACGTTCAGCGCCTGCTTGCCGCTGCGGGTCTGGGCCAGAACCTCGTCCTCGGTCACCACGAACCCATCGCCGGTGGTAGAGGCAAGGATCAGCTTGCGCCCCGGCACATGCAGGAACAGATCGACGATTTCCACGTCGTTGGGCAGGTCCACCATCAGGCGCAACGGCTCGCCCATGCCCCGGCCGCCGGGCAGGCTGACCGCCGACAGCGTGTAGAAGCGCCCGTTTGAGCCGAACACCAGCAGCTTGTCGGTGGTTTCGGCGTGGAAGATGAACCGGCCTTCGTCGCCGTCCTTGAACTTCAGGGCGCTGTCCAGCGCCACGTGGCCCTTCATCGCCCGGATCCAGCCCATTTTCGAACAGACCACGGTGATCGGCTCGCGGTCGATCATGGCTTCCAGCGGCACCTCGGCCACTTCGGTCAATTCCGAGAACTTGGTACGCCGGGCACCGCCGGGCGCCTTGGCACCGAATTTCTTGCGCACCTCGCGCAGTTCATCCGAGATCCGGCTCCATTGCAACTCGTCGCTTTCCAGAAGGTCCACCAGATCGGCGCGTTCCATCAGCAGCGCGTCGCGCTCGTTGCGCAGCTCCATCTCTTCCAGCTTGCGCAGAGAGCGCAGGCGCATGTTGAGGATCGCCTCGGCCTGCACCTCGGTCAGGGTGAATTCCTCGATCAGCTTGGCCTTGGGATGGTCGTCATAGCGGATGATCTCGATCACCCGGTCAAGGTTCAGGAAGGCGACCATATAGCCTTCCAGCACCTCAAGCCGGTGGTCGATCTTTTCAAGCCGATGCTGCGACCGGCGGATCAGCACCTCGCGGCGATGGTCCAGGAACGCGCGCAGAACCTCTTTCAGCGAACAGACCTTGGGGGTGCGCCCGTCGATCAGCACGTTCATGTTCAGCGAAAAGCGGATTTCCAGATCGGACAGGCGGAACAGGGTGCTCATCAGCACATCGGCATCGACGTTACGCGACTTCGGCTCCAGCACGATGCGCACGTCATCGGCGCTTTCGTCCCGCACATCGGCCAGGATCGGCACCCGCTTGGCCTGGATCAACTCGGCCAGCTTCTCGATCAGCTTGGATTTCTGCACCTGGTAGGGGATTTCGGTGACCACGATCTGCCACTGGCCGCGGCCCATTTCCTCGATCTCCCAGCGTGAGCGCAGGCGGAACGCCCCGCGCCCGGTGCGGTAGGTTTCCAGGATGCTATCGCGCGGTTCGACAATGACGCCACCGGTGGGGAAATCGGGGCCGGGGATCAGGTCGACCAGCGTTTCATCATGGGCATTCGGGGCTTTGATCAGATGCAGGCAGGCGGCGCAAAGCTCATCCAGATTGTGCGGCGGAATGTTGGTCGCCATCCCCACGGCGATGCCGCTGGACCCGTTGGCCAGAAGGTTGGGGAAGGCCGCCGGCAGAACTTCGGGTTCCTGCAGCGTGCCGTCGTAATTGTCGCGGTAATCCACCGCATCCTCGGCCAGCCCATCCAGCAGGGCTTCGGCGGCGGCGGTCATGCGGGCTTCGGTGTAGCGGGCGGCCGCCGGGTTGTCGCCGTCGATGTTGCCGAAATTGCCCTGACCGTCGACCAGCGGGTAACGGATCACGAAATCCTGTGCCAGACGCGCCATGGCGTCGTAAATCGCGGCATCGCCGTGCGGGTGATAGTTGCCCATCACGTCGCCCGAGATCTTGGCCGACTTGCGGAAGCCGCCGTTCGATGCCAGCCGCAATTCGCGCATCGCGTAAAGGATGCGCCGGTGTACCGGCTTCAGTCCGTCGCGGGCGTCGGGCAGGGCGCGGTGCATGATCGTCGACAGCGCATAGGTCAGATAGCGGCTGCCGATCGCGCGGCGCAGCGGTTCGGAATGTTCTTGGGGCGTCTCGGGCGTGTCCATGCTGAGGGTTTAGCGGGCAGCGCGGGGGCGGTAAAGCGGCGCTTGCGGGCAAGGACATCCGGGCTAGCTCCATGCTGGTATCTCGGGACAGAATGGGTACGATAATCTGGCGGGTCACGAAGGAAGTGTACAAATGGGGTTCAAGCTGACGGTCCTGCTGGCGATGGCCATCTTCATCGCCTTCTATTTCGCGCCGGAGCCGGACAGCGGCCCGAAACCGCCGCATGTGTTGGAGCGGGCAGCGGAACTGCAGGAAAATGCCCCGCCACCGGTGGACCAGGCGCCGGAGCGTTCCGCGACGGTGACAGAAAGCACCCCCGCATCGGCCCCCGCGAACACGTCGATTTCACCCGACGCATCCCCAGATGCGGCCCCGGTCGAAGAAACAGCAGAATTGCCCGAAGTTTCCGCCGAAGAACTGGCCACGGAACTGGCCGAAAGGCTGCCCGCGCTGGGGCTGGGCGGGTTGAGCGGCTCCGGTACCGCCGGGGCGCTGGCCCTGTCGGATTCCGTGCGCGCCCGCAGCGGGACCGAGGCCGGTGCCGATCTGACCCGCCCCAGTGTCAGTGGCGGCGAGGTGGTCGCGGTGGCGGAAACTGACCCGCTGCCCGAGGCCGAAGATCAGCCCGCACGCGCACAGGTGCTGGGCACGTCGGTCAACCTGCGGGCCGGGCCGTCGGTTTCTGATGCGGTGGTCGGGCGCGTGAATTTCGGTGATGAAGTGGTGCTGCTGGGCGAGGAGCGCGACGGCTGGCGCAGCATCGCGCATCCGGACACCGGGCAGCCGGTCTATATGGCCAGCCGATTCCTGCAACCGCTGCCCTAGGCCCGGCTTGCGAACGCGCTGCCCGCGTGGCAGGTCAGGCCAGCCGCAATGAAAGGGCCGTCCCCGCCATGTCCCGCACGATTCTGATCACCGGGTGCAGTTCCGGCATCGGCGCCCATGCCGCCCGGGCGCTGCACGAGGCCGGGTGGCGCGTGTTCGCCACCTGCCGGGCCGAAGCCGATGCCGCCCGCCTGCGCGACGCGGGGCTGGAAGCCTTGCGGCTGGATTACCGCGACAGCGCCTCAATGACCGCGGCGGTGGACGAGATCCTGTCGCGCACCGGCGGACGGCTGGATGCGCTGTTCAACAACGGCGCCCACGCGCTGCCCGCCCCGGTCGAGGATATCCCGACCGACGGCTTGCGCGATCTGTTCGAGGTCAACTTCTTCGGTTGGCACGAATTGACCCGTCTGGTGCTGCCGGCGATGCGGGCGCAGGGGCAGGGGCGGATCGTCATGTGCTCGTCGGTGCTGGGCTTCGTGCCGGCGAAATGGCGCGGGGCCTATGTGGCCTCGAAATACGCCATCGAGGGCTATTCGGATGTGCTGCGGCTGGAAATGCGCGAGTTCGGCATCCACGTCAGCCTGATCCAGCCCGGCCCGATTCGGACAGATTTCCGAAAGAACGCCATCCTCCAGTTCGAGCGCTGGATCGACTGGCGCAATTCGCCGCGCGCCGCGCAATACGAGGCCAGCCTGCTGGACCTGTTGCACAAGGGTTCGGGCGACAGCCCGTTCCAATTGCCGCCCTCGGCAGTGACGCAGCCGCTGATCCATGCGCTGACGGCGAAACGCCCGCGCCGCCGCTACCGGGTGACGACGCCCACGCGGGTGATCGCCCAGGTGCAGGGGCTGTTGCCCGCCGCGGCGCTGGACCGGTTGTATGATCGGGCGTAAGGCAGCAGGCAAACGCGACGAAAAGGCCGCTCGCAATCCCGGCAGGGCCGACTAGATGCAGCGCATCCGGAGGAAACACGATGCTCAATGATCCCCTGTTTTTCGTGGTCGCAGCGGCCTGCCTCGTGGTGGTGGTCATTCTGGCCATTGGCATCGGTGGTTTTGGCCGGGGCGGCGAATTCAACCGCAAGCACGGCAACCGCCTGATGCGTTATCGCATCGCGGCGCAATTCGTTGCCATTCTTCTGATCCTGGGCTTCGTGGCCCTGCGCCGCATGGGAGGCTGACCATGGTCGTTCTGAACAAGATATACACCCGCACCGGCGACAAGGGCGACACCGCCCTGGGCAATGGCACGCGGGTGCCGAAGAACGCGGCAAGGGTGAATTCCTATGGCACCGTGGATGAGTTGAACGCCACCGTGGGGATGGCCCGGCTGCATGCCGAGGGCGCGATGGACACGCAACTGGCCGCGATCCAGAACGATCTGTTCGATCTGGGCGCCGACCTGTGCCGTCCCGACATGGCCAGCGATGCCGAGGCCGAGTATCCGCCGCTGCGGCTGGCCGCCAGCCAGGTTGACCGGCTGGAGGCCGAGATCGATGCGATGAATGCCAACCTGTCGCCGTTGCGGTCGTTCATCCTGCCGGGCGGCTCGGCGCTGGCCGCACACCTGCATCTGTGCCGCACCGTGGCGCGGCGGGCCGAGCGGCTGGCGGTGGAGCTGGCCTTCGCCGAGGAGGTGAACCCGGCGGCGGTGAAATTCCTCAACCGTCTTTCCGACTGGTTCTTCGTCGCCGCCCGCATGGCCAACGATTCGGGGGCGGCGGATGTGCTGTGGGTGCCGGGGGCGAACCGTTAACGCTCACAGCGCCAAACCCGGGTCTGAAAATGCAGTCCCCACGGAAAGAACGTTGCGGATTCCGGGGCGTTCGGATCGCTTTTTTGCTGTTGAAGCCCCTGTGGATTGTCTAGATCATGCGCCGAAGCAAACGCTGCTGGTGCAGAAAAACGAACGGAGACCGCCGTCATGAAGGTAATCGTACCCGTCAAGCGGGTGATTGACTACAACGTAAAGGTTCGTGTGAAGGCGGACGGGTCGGGTGTGGATCTGGCCAATGTGAAAATGTCGATGAACCCCTTCGACGAAATCGCCGTCGAAGAGGCCATCCGCCTGAAAGAGGCCGGTGTCGCCTCGGAAATCGTCCTGGTGTCCATCGGCGTGAAACAGGCGCAGGAAACCCTGCGCACCGGTCTGGCCATGGGTGCGGATCGCGCGATCCTCGTGGTGGCCGCCGAAGACGTGCACACAGATATCGAACCGCTGGCGGTGGCCAAGATCCTCGCCAAGGTTGTCGAGGAAGAAGCCCCCGGCCTCGTGCTGTGTGGCAAGCAGGCCATCGACAACGACATGAACGCCACCGGCCAGATGCTATCAGCCCTGCTGGGCTGGAGCCAGGCCACCTTTGCCTCGGAAGTGAAGATCGACGGCGACAGTGCGCTGGTCACCCGCGAAGTGGATGGCGGCCTTCAGACCATCAAGGTCAAGATGCCCGCCATCGTCACCGTGGACCTGCGCCTGAACGAGCCGCGCTATGCCTCGCTGCCCAACATCATGAAGGCGAAGAAAAAGCCGCTGGATCAGAAAACCGCCGAAGACTACGGCGTCGACGTGACCCCGCGTCTTGAGGTCGTCAAGACCAGCGAACCGGCGGAACGCGCCGCCGGGATCAAGGTGGGCTCGGTGGACGAGCTTGTGTCGAAACTCAAAGAAGCAGGAGTCGTATAATGGCTGTTCTCCTTCTTGCCGAAGTCACCAATGGCGAACTGGCGCTGGACGCCACCGCCAAGGCCGTGACCGCCGCTGCCCAGATGGGCGAAGTCACCGCGCTGTGTGCCGGGGCCTCTGCCGCCGCCGCTGCCGAAGAAGCCGCCAAGATCGCCGGCGTCACCAAGGTGCTGGTCGCCGAAGATGCCTCGCTGGGCCATCGCCTGGCCGAGCCGACCGCCGCGCTGATCGCCAGCCTCGCGGGCGACTACGACCACATCGTCGCCCCGGCCACCACCGACGCCAAGAACGTGCTGCCCCGCGTGGCCGCGCTGCTGGATGTCATGGTGATCTCGGATGTCTCCGGCGTCGTCGATGCGGACACGTTCGAGCGGCCGATCTATGCCGGCAACGCCATCCAGACGGTGAAGTCGAAAGACGCCAAGAAAGTCGTCTCGGTCCGCACATCGACCTTCGACGTGGCGGGCGAACAGGCCGCAGCCCCGATCGAGACCATCTCGGTCGGCGACAACCCGGCGCTGTCGGAATGGGTCGAGGACAAGGTGGCCGAAAGCGACCGTCCCGAACTGACCTCGGCGGGTGTCGTTGTGTCCGGGGGCCGCGGTGTCGGCTCGGAAGAGGACTTCAAGCTGATCGAAGCCCTGGCCGACAAGCTGGGCGCTGCCGTCGGTGCGTCCCGCGCGGCGGTCGATTCGGGATTTGCCCCGAACGACTGGCAGGTGGGTCAGACCGGCAAGGTCGTGGCACCCGAGCTGTACGTCGCCGTAGGCATCTCGGGGGCGATCCAGCACCTTGCCGGGATGAAGGACAGCAAGGTCATCGTTGCCATCAACAAGGACGAGGAAGCGCCGATCTTCCAGGTCGCCGACTATGGCCTTGTGGCCGACCTGTTCCAGGCAGTGCCGGAACTGACCGAGAAACTGGGCTGATCGCTCAGCTACGCGGCCCTTCGGGGCCGCGTGCGCAACCGGGGCCAGACGCCCTGTTGCCGTGGCTTGGATGCTCGGGTACCACGGCCCGCAACGCCCCTCACGAGAGCCACCGATGACGTTGCTTCGCCTTCTTCCGACCCTGCTGGCCCTTGCGGTCCTGTCCGCCTGTACCACCGAACTGGATCCCGAAATCCAGAAGACGGGTCTGGGGGACTTCAGCCTTGACCGCCTTGTGGTGGTCATGGACGACAAGCCGCAAAGCGGGTTCCATTCCCGCAAGGTGTCCAACGACACGCTGAAGGCGGCGGTGGTCAAGGCGGTCGAGCCGCGCCTGTCGCGCTTTGACGGCGAGGGCAGCTATTCCATCGGCATCAAGGTGCAGGGCTATATCCTGGCCCATCCCGGCGTGCCGGTGCTGCTGGCGCCGCGCTCTACCCTGTTTTTGTCGGTCAACGTCTATGACGACGCGCCGCGCCGCCTGAACCCCAAGCCCGAGAACCTGACCGTCTGGGAAGATGCCGGCGGCGATACGGTGGTGGGCTCCGGCTATACCCAGACCGGCGAGGAGCAACTGGCCGAACTGGCTGACAACGCCGCCATCGAGATCGAACGTTGGCTGCGCGAGAACCCGCAATGGTTCAAACCCAAGCCCGGTGCCGTCCGCGCAGACGCGGCCCCGGACGAAGGCTGAGCCCCACCCACCGCGCCGGGACTGCAACTGGCGCTTGATTTTCCCCGCTGCGCTTTGTAACGAGCGCGCGATGTTAGACCCGGGCACGTTGATCGCCCCAAGGAGGCCATCATGGCAAAGGAAAAGTTTGACCGCAGCAAGCCGCACGTGAACATTGGCACGATCGGCCACGTTGACCACGGCAAGACGACGCTGACCGCGGCGATCACCAAGTATTTCGGTGATTTCAAGGCCTACGACCAGATCGACGGCGCGCCGGAAGAGAAGGCCCGTGGCATCACCATCTCGACCGCGCACGTGGAATACGAGACCGACAACCGCCACTACGCGCACGTCGACTGCCCCGGCCACGCCGACTATGTGAAGAACATGATCACCGGTGCCGCGCAGATGGACGGCGCGATCCTGGTGGTGAACGCGGCCGACGGCCCGATGCCCCAGACCCGCGAGCACATCCTGCTGGGCCGCCAGGTTGGCATCCCGAAGATGGTCGTGTTCATGAACAAGGTCGACCAGGTGGACGACGAGGAGCTGCTGGAGCTCGTGGAAATGGAAATCCGCGAACTGCTGGAAAGCTACGAGTACCCGGGCGACGAGATCCCGATCATCGCCGGCTCGGCGCTGGCCGCGATGGAAGGCCGTGATCCGGAAATCGGCGAGAACAAGATCCGCGAACTGATGGCGGCCGTGGATGAGTACATCCCGACCCCGGACCGCGCCGTGGACCAGCCGTTCCTGATGCCGATCGAAGACGTGTTCTCGATCTCGGGCCGCGGCACCGTGGTTACGGGGCGTGTCGAGCGTGGTGTGATCAACGTCGGCGACAGCATCGAGATCGTCGGCATCCGCGCCACCACCACCACCACCTGCACCGGTGTGGAAATGTTCCGCAAGCTGCTGGACCGTGGTGAAGCGGGCGACAACATCGGCGCGCTGCTGCGCGGCATCGACCGTGAAGGCGTGGAGCGCGGGCAGGTTCTCTGCAAGCCGGGTTCCGTGACCCCGCACACCAAGTTCGAAGCCGAGGCCTATATCCTGACCAAGGAAGAAGGCGGCCGTCACACGCCGTTCTTCGCGAACTACCGTCCGCAGTTCTACTTCCGCACCACGGATGTGACCGGCACCGTGACGCTGCCGGAAGGCACCGAGATGGTGATGCCGGGTGACAACCTGAAGTTCGAGGTCGAGTTGATCGCCCCGATCGCGATGGAAGAAAAACTCCGCTTCGCCATCCGCGAAGGCGGCCGCACGGTTGGGGCAGGGGTCGTTTCCAAGATCATCGAATGATCCAGGTTTGAAGCGCCCCTCTGCGCCTCAGGCATGACGATCAGGGGCCGCACCTTCGGGGGCGGCCCCTTTTTAATGACCGGCGGGGCGGGCGATGGCACCGGCGCGTCATACGGGTCCGGTGGTGAAGCTCAGGGCGGCGCCGTTGATACAGTGCAGCGATGTCTTGCCCACGGTCAGGATGTGGCCCAGATGAGAGCCGCAGCGGCGGCAGTGTGCCTCGATGATGGACAGGACGCGGATGTCGGTCATCCCGACATAGGGATTGCCATCAATCCCCATCAGGATCGCGTTGGGTTCGGCATGCCGGAAGAAGGCCCAGCCGACACCCGGATAGACCTGCCAGACCGAGGAATAGAGGGTCAGGTCGCAGCCCTTGCAAGCATATTGACCTTCATCGTGGGCGTTCCAGAAGGGGCTGGAAAACTTCTCTTCGGTGCCGCCCTCGCGCAGGATGTGGTACTCTGTTTCGCTCAGGCGGGCGCGCCATCCGGCCTCGCTGCGGGTGATTTCGAACTTGAAGTCGTCGCCGGGCGTTTCGGCCGCAGCCGTGCGGATCTGGGCCGCGCCCAGGGCTGCGATGGCCGTGCTGCTCAGAAAGACACGCCTGCTCAGGGTCGGGGCCGTCATGGGGGGTCTCCTTGAAAACGGAACGGGAAGAAATCATGGCTCAGCCTACCGCCCCGACCGGGACACGGAGAAACCACCTCTCGGAGAGCATCTTGTGATCTTCCCGCCGCTTTTGGCTTGCGGCCCGCAGCGAATACGCTTATCCAGCAGGCCGGCCTAGGGGTTTAGCTCAGTTGGTAGAGCATCGGTCTCCAAAACCGAGGGTCGTGGGTTCGAGTCCCTCAGCCCCTGCCAGTCCTTCAGACATCGTGAATACGCGCGCCTTCGGGCGCCCGGCGTTGTCCGGCGATTCCTCGTGACAGGGCGGCACGGCTTTGACAGGCTGTCATGGCGCAATCCACTTCCGGAGGGGCCATGACCGACGCGTTTCTCGACCATATCGGCACCACGCTGGACAGCCTCAGGGCCGACGGGCTGTATAAAACCGAACGCGAGATCACCTCGCCGCAGGGCGGGCGCATCGACGTGCAGCGCAATGGCACCGTGCAGAACGGAGTGCTGAACCTATGTGCCAACAACTATCTGGGACTGGCCGATCATCCGGCCCTGATCGCCGCCGCGAAGTCCAGCTATGACGACTATGGCTATGGCATGGCCTCGGTCCGGTTCATCTGCGGCACCCAGGACATTCACCGCAAGCTGGAGCGTCGCCTGGCCGCGTTTCTGGGCAAGGACGACGCGATCCTGTTTGCCGCCTGTTTCGATGCCAATGGCGGGCTGTTCGAGCCGCTGCTTGGCCCCGAGGATGCCATCGTCTCGGACGCGCTGAACCATGCCTCGATCATCGACGGGGTGCGGCTGTGCAAGGCGCAACGCTATCGCTACGCCAATTCCGACATGGCCGATCTTGAGGCGCAATTGCAGGCCGCCCGCGATGGCGGCGCGCGCTTCGTGATGATCGCCACGGATGGCGTTTTTTCCATGGACGGCTATCTGGCCAAACTGCCCGAGATCACCCGGCTGGCACAGAAATACGATGCGCTGGTGTTGGTGGATGATTGCCACGCAACGGGGTTCATGGGGCCGCAGGGGCGCGGCACGCCCGCGCATTTCGGGGTCGAGGTCGATATCCTGACCGGCACGCTGGGCAAGGCGCTTGGCGGGGCCATCGGCGGCTATATCGCCGGGCCGCAGGCGGTGGTCGATCTGCTGCGACAGCGGGCGCGGCCCTATCTGTTTTCCAACTCGCTGCCGCCGTCGGTGGTGATGGCCGGTCTGGCGGCGCTGGATCTGGTCGAGCAGGGCGACGCCCTGCGGGCGCAACTCTTCGAGAACACTGCCTATTGGCGAAACGGGCTGGAAAGCCTCGGTTTCACCACCTTGCCGGGGGAGCACCCCATCGTGCCGGTGATGCTGGGCGAGGCGCGGCTCAGCCAGGATCTGGCGGCAGCCCTGTACGACCGCGGCGTCTATGTCGCCGGGTTCTTCTTCCCGGTGGTGCCGAAAGGGCAGGCGCGCATCCGCACCCAGATGAACGCAGCACTGACACGCGAGGATCTGGATCAGGCACTGGACGCTTTCGCTGCGGCAGGCCGGGCCGTGGGGGCGCTGTCATGAGCAACCAGATGAAGGCCCTTGTGAAAGCCCGCGCGGAAATGGGCCTGTGGATGGAGCGTGCCCCGGTCCCCGAGATCGGCCCCGACGACGTGTTGATCCGCATCCGCAAGACCGGCATCTGCGGCACCGATGTGCACATCTGGAACTGGGACGACTGGGCCGCGAAGACGGTGCCGGTGCCGCTGATCACCGGGCATGAATTCGCCGGCGAGATCGTCGAACTGGGCCGTGACGTGACCGACCTGAAGGTCGGACAGCGCTGTTCCGGCGAGGGGCATCTGATCGGCCACCATTCGCGCCAGTCGCGGGCGGGCAAGTTCCACCTTGATCCGGAAACCCGTGGCATCGGCGTGAACGAGCAGGGCGCCTTTGCCGAATACCTGCGGCTGCCGGCCTTCAACGTGGTGCCGCTGCCCGATTCGATCCCGGACGAGATCGGCGCCATTCTCGACCCGCTCGGCAATGCCGTGCATACCGCGCTCAGCTTCGATCTGATTGGCGAGGACGTCCTGATCACCGGTGCCGGGCCCATCGGCATCATGGCCGCCGCCGTGGCCCGCCACGTCGGCGCGCGCCATGTGGTCATCACCGACATCAATCCCGACCGGCTGGACCTGGCGCAAGCGGTCACCGATTTGCGCCCGGTCAATGTGGCGAACGAAGACCTGAAGGATGTCATCGCCGAACTGGGGATGCGCGAAGGATTCGACGTCGGCATGGAAATGTCCGGCAACCAGATTGCGCTGGATCAGATGGTCGAAGGCATGGTCATGGGCGGGCGCATTGCCATGCTGGGCATACCGCCCGGAAAATCCCCCGTGGACTGGTCGCGCATCGTCTTCAAGGCGCTGACCATCAAGGGCGTTTATGGCCGCGAGATCTTCGAGACCTGGTACAAGATGATCGCGATGCTGCAGAACGGTCTGGATGTTTCGCGCGTCATCACCCATCGCTACCCGGTGGACGATTTCGTGGAAGGCTTCGAGGTCATGCGCTCGGGCAAGAGCGGCAAGGTGGTTCTGGACTGGGGCTGACGCCCCAGCGCTGCCGCCGGTTTCGTCCCGTGGCGTCGCGCGCAAGAGGGCCGCTTGAATTCCCCGTCCGAAAGGCGTATCTGCCGCCCATTGCGCAAGAAGGACTCCGTAGACGATGGCGAAGACCAACCCTTTCCAGTTCATCCAGCAGGTGCGTGGTGAAGTAGCCAAGATCGTCTGGCCCAGCCAGCGTGAAGTGCTGCTGACCTCGGCCATGGTGCTGGCGATGGCGACGCTGACGGCCATCTTCTTCTTCTTTGTGGACTTCCTGATCCGCAACGGGCTGACGCTCACTCTGAACTTCTTCGGCAGCTGATCCCGCCCCGGCCCGGCGCCCCGACCGACATTGTGACTTGTCATTCGGGCGTCAAAGGTCTAGCACACCGTGTGTTCTGGATGAGGGCGTGCAATGATTCGTGTTGCGCGCCGCTTTTTTCTTCCGGAATGCTTGAAAAAATTACACACGATCAGGGCCTTACGGGGCTCGGCAAGACGACGTAAAGGCGGCGAGCAAGATGGCGAAACGGTGGTATTCGGTCAGCGTTCTTTCGAATTTCGAAAAGAAGATCGCTGAACAGATCCGGACCGAGGCCGTCGAGAAGGGCCTTGAGGACGAGATCGAAGAGGTTCTGGTCCCTGAAGAAGAAGTGATCGAAGTGCGCCGGGGCAAGAAGGTCTCGGTACCGCGTCGCTTCATGCCCGGCTACGTGCTGGTACGGATGGAAATGACCGATCGGGGTTACCACCTGATCAACAGCATCAACCGGGTGACCGGATTCCTCGGGCCCCAGGGCCGGCCGATGCCCATGCGCGATGCCGAGGTGAACCAGATCCTGAACCGCGTCGAAGAGGGCGAGGCCCAGCCGCGCACCCTGATCCACTATGAGATCGGCGAGCGCGTGAAGGTCAACGACGGCCCGTTCGAGGATTTCGACGGCATGGTCGAGGAAGTGGACGAAGACAACCAGCGCCTCAAGGTGACGGTGTCGATCTTCGGGCGCGAAACGCCCGTGGAATTGGAATTCACGCAGGTCACCAAACAGGCCTGACGTGTCAGACGTGGGAGGCTTTCCGGGCGCGCCCGGCCGGCTGAACCACGGCAACCCAAGGCCGCCGACGCGTTGGCGGCTGTTGTAGGGCGGGGCGACCCGCCGCTGGAAGAAGGAGAGGCCTCATGGCCAAGAAACTTGCTGGGAAGATGAAGCTTCAGATCCCCGCCGGCAAAGCGAACCCGAGCCCCCCCGTGGGTCCGGCGCTGGGTCAGCGCGGCATCAACATCATGGAATTCTGCAAGGCGTTCAACGCCAAGACGCAGGAAATGGAAGCCGGCGCGCCGTGCCCGACCGTGATCACCTACTATCAGGACAAGTCCTTCACCATGGACATCAAGACGCCGCCCGCGTCTTACTACCTGAAGAAGGCCGCAGGTCTGAAGCCCGTGGGCAAGCGCAACCGTCCGCGCGGTGCCGAGAACCCCGGCCGCGACACCGTGGCGACCGTGACCGTGGCCCAGCTGCGTGAAATCGCCGAAGCCAAGATGAAAGACCTCAGCGCGAATGACGTTGAAGCCGCAATGAAGATCATCGTGGGCTCTGCCCGCTCGATGGGCATCGAGGTGAAAGGCTGATCATGGCAAAGCTCGGTAAGCGTACAAAGGCAGCCCGCGCTGCTTTTGCAGGTAAAGACAACATCACCGTCGAAGAAGCTGTCGCACTGGTGAAATCCAACGCCAACTCTAAGTTCGACGAAACCGTCGAGATCGCGATGAACCTGGGCGTCGATCCGCGTCACGCAGACCAGATGGTCCGCGGCGTGGTCAGCCTGCCCAACGGCACCGGCAAGACCGTTCGCGTCGCCGTGTTCGCCCGTGGTGCCAAGGCTGAAGAAGCCCAGGCCGCCGGTGCGGATATCGTCGGCGCCGAAGACCTGATGGAGACCATTCAGGGTGGCACCATCGAGTTCGATCGCTGCATTGCGACCCCGGACATGATGCCGGTCGTGGGGCGTCTGGGCAAGATCCTGGGCCCGCGCAACCTGATGCCGAACCCCAAGGTCGGCACCGTGACCATGGATGTCGCCGAAGCCGTGGCCAACGCCAAGGGCGGTGAGGTTCAGTTCAAGGCCGAGAAAGCCGGCGTTGTGCACGCAGGCATCGGCAAGGTGTCCTTCGACGAAGCCAAGCTGGTCGAGAACGTGCGCGCCTTCGTGGCCGCCGTGTCGCGCGCCAAGCCGTCGGGGGCCAAGGGCGCCTACATGAAGAAGATCGCGCTGAGCTCGACCATGGGTCCGGGCGTCAGTGTCGACGTGGATAACGCGGCAGCCGCCGAGTAATCCCGCAAGATCGGGCGGGGCGACCCGCCTGGTGGCAGGGCCGACAGGCCCTGTCCTGTCCGAGACGGAGGGCGTGTCGCTGACCGGGCCGCAAGGCTGCTGAAGCGGGGCTTAATTTCCTTCCCGAGATGGGGAACGAGACATTTCTCTGAGTGCCGCGTGCGGCCCTCGGGCGATCTGCTCGGGACCCTGAGTTGAGGACCCGAACGCTGGGGAAACCCGGCAGAAGTGAGCCGAGGGGGCAACCTCTCAAACTTGGAGTGAAACTGTGGATAGAGCCCAGAAAGAGAAATTGGTCGATGAACTCGGCCAGATCTTCGAAAGCTCTGGCGTTGTAGTGGTTGCACACTACGCGGGTCTCACGGTTGCCGAGATGCAGGATCTTCGGGGGCGCATGCGCGCATCCGGCGGATCCGTGCGTGTTGCCAAGAACAGGCTCGCCAAGATCGCCCTCGAGGGCAAACCCTGCGCAGGCATGGGTGAGCTTCTTACGGGCATGACCGTACTGTCCTATTCCGAGGACCCCGTGGCAGCAGCCAAGGTGGCCGAGGACTTCGCCAAGGACAACAAGAAATTCGAAATCCTTGGCGGGGCAATGGGCGAGACGATCCTGGACCGGGCTGGTGTTGAAGCCGTGTCGAAAATGCCGTCGCGCGAGGAGCTTATTGCCTCCATCGTCGGCTGCATCGGCGCGCCCGCTTCGAACATCGCCGGTGCGATTGGCGCACCTGCTTCGAACATCGCGAGCATCCTTTCGACAATCGAAGAGCGCGGCGAGGCCGCGTGAGATCCCGCGTGTGGAAATCATCGCACGTTGGAACACATCTAAAGATACGGAACAGAGAAAATGGCTGATCTGAAAGCACTTGCTGAGCAAATCGTCAACCTGACGCTGCTGGAAGCACAAGAACTGAAAACCATCCTGAAGGATGAGTACGGCATCGAGCCCGCCGCAGGCGGCGCCGTGATGATGGCTGGCCCGGCCGGCGACGCCGGTGGCGACGCTGCCGAAGAGCAAACCGAATTTGACGTGATCCTGAAAGCCGCTGGCGGCGAGAAGATCAAGGTCATCAAGGAAGTTCGCGGCATCACCGGTCTTGGCCTGAAAGAAGCCAAAGAGCTGGTCGAAGCTGGCGGCAAAGCTGTCAAAGAGCAGGTTTCGAAAGAAGAAGCCGAAGACATCAAGGCGAAGCTGGAAGCAGTCGGCGCCGAGATCGAGCTCAAGTAATCCGTCGGGCCATCTGGCCCGTAGGTTTCAAGATTGGCTGGGCCCGGGGATACTCCGGGTCCAGCTATCCGCGTCTTGGCGAGGCCCTGTTGACAGGGGTTCTCCAAGAAGCGGTCAAAGGTCGGGAGGCACCCCGTGGGAAGGGCGCCAGGCATGGACCGACCGTTTCGATGTTTCAGGGATGCGCCCCGTGGCCCCGGCGGTGGCGGTATTCCGGTGAAACGAAAGGCAACGGCACTTATGGCGCAGACTTATATCGGCCAGAAACGACTCCGCAAATATTACGGCAAGATCCGGGAAGTTCTGGAAATGCCGAACCTCATCGAGGTTCAGAAATCATCCTACGACCTGTTCCTGCGGTCCGGCGACAGCGATATTCCGCTGGATGGCGAAGGCATCAAGGGCGTGTTCCAGTCGGTCTTTCCGATCAAGGATTTCAACGAAACCAGCGTTCTGGAATTTGTCTCGTACGAGCTGGAAAAACCCAAGTATGACGTCGAGGAATGTCAGCAGCGCGACATGACCTACAGCGCGCCGCTGAAGGTGACCCTGCGCCTGATCGTGTTCGATGTGGACGAAGATACCGGCGCCAAGTCGGTGAAGGACATCAAGGAGCAGGACGTGTTCATGGGCGACATGCCGCTCATGACGCCGAACGGCACCTTCGTGGTCAATGGTACCGAGCGTGTGATCGTTTCCCAGATGCACCGTTCGCCGGGTGTGTTCTTCGATCACGACAAGGGCAAGACCCACGCCAGCGGCAAACTGCTGTTTGCCTGCCGCATCATTCCCTATCGCGGCTCGTGGCTGGATTTCGAATTCGACGCCAAGGACATCGTCTTTGCCCGTATCGACCGTCGCCGCAAGCTGCCGGTGACGACGCTGCTCTATTCCCTGGGCATGGATCAGGAAGGCATCTGCGACGCCTATTACGACACCGTTTCCTACAAGCTGGAAAACAGCCGGGGCTGGGCGACGAAGTTCTTCCCGGAACGCGTTCGCGGCACCCGTCCGACCTATGATCTGGTGGATGCAGCCACCGGCGAAGTCATCGCCGAAGCCGGCAAGAAGGTCACCCCGCGCGCCGTCAAGAAGCTGATCGACGAAGGCAATGTCACCGAACTTCTGGTGCCCTTTGACATGATCGTCGGCAAATACGTCGCCAAGGACATCATCAACGAGGAAACCGGCGCCATCTACGTGGAAGCCGGCGATGAGCTGACCTGGGAACTGGACAAGGACGGGGAAGTGACCGGCGGCTCGCTGAAAGAGCTGCTGGACGCGGGCATCACCGAGATCCCTGTGCTGGACATCGACAACATCAACGTCGGTCCCTACATCCGCAACACCCTGGCGGCAGACAAGAACATGAACCGCGACACCGCGCTCATGGACATCTACCGTGTCATGCGTCCGGGCGAGCCGCCCACCGTCGAAGCGGCCTCGGCCCTGTTCGACACGCTGTTCTTCGACAGCGAGCGGTATGACCTGTCCGCCGTGGGCCGGGTGAAGATGAACATGCGTCTTGCGCTGAACGCGGAAGACACCCAGCGCACGCTGCGCAAGGAAGACATCGTCGCCTGCATCAAGGCGCTGGTGGAACTGCGCGACGGCAAGGGCGACATCGACGACATCGACCACCTTGGCAACCGCCGGGTGCGTTCGGTCGGCGAACTGATGGAAAACCAGTATCGCGTCGGTCTGCTGCGCATGGAGCGTGCCATCAAGGAGCGCATGTCGTCGGTCGAGATCGACACGGTGATGCCGCAGGATCTGATCAACGCCAAGCCGGCCGCGGCCGCGGTGCGCGAATTCTTCGGCTCTTCGCAGCTGTCGCAGTTCATGGACCAGACCAACCCGCTGTCGGAAGTGACGCACAAACGCCGCCTGTCGGCGCTTGGGCCGGGCGGTCTGACCCGCGAGCGTGCGGGCTTTGAAGTCCGCGACGTGCACACCACCCATTACGGCCGGATGTGCCCGATCGAGACGCCGGAAGGTCCGAACATCGGTCTGATCAACTCGCTGGCCACCTTCGCCCGCGTCAACAAGTACGGCTTCATCGAAACCCCCTATCGCCGGGTGGTCGAGGGTCACGTGACCGACGACGTGGTCTACATGTCCGCGACCGAGGAAATGCGTCACACCGTGGCGCAGGCCAACGCGACGCTGGATGAAGACGGTAACTTCGTGAACGACCTGGTGAACACCCGCCAGTCCGGCGAATACACCATGGCGCCGCGCGAAAACGTCGACCTGATCGACGTGTCGCCCAAGCAGTTGGTGTCGGTTGCGGCCTCGCTGATTCCGTTCCTGGAAAATGACGACGCCAACCGCGCCCTGATGGGATCGAACATGCAGCGTCAGGCGGTTCCGCTGTTGCAGGCCGAGGCCCCCTTGGTCGGCACCGGGATCGAGGAAATCGTGGCCCGCGACTCGGGCGCGGCCATCGTTGCCAAGCGCGCCGGTATCATTGACCAGGTTGATGCCACCCGGATCGTGATCCGGGCCACCTCTGATATGGCACCGGGCGATCCGGGCGTCGATATCTACCGGATGCGCAAGTTCCAGCGGTCGAACCAGAACTCCTGCATCAACCAGCGTCCGCTGGTGAAGGTGGGGCAGGAAGTCACCAAGGGCGAAGTCATCGCCGATGGTCCGTCCACCGACATGGGGGAACTGGCGCTCGGCAAGAACGTCGTCGTCGCCTTCATGCCGTGGAATGGCTACAACTACGAAGACTCGATCCTGATCTCGGAACGCATCGTGCGGGATGACGTCTTCACCTCAGTGCATATCGAGGAATTCGAAGTCGCCGCCCGTGACACCAAGCTGGGGCCGGAAGAGATTACCCGCGACATCCCCAACGTCGGCGAGGAAGCCCTGCGCAACCTCGACGAAGCGGGCATCGTCTATATCGGTGCCGAGGTTGGCCCGGCGGATATCCTGGTCGGCAAGATCACTCCGAAGGGCGAAAGCCCGATGACGCCGGAAGAAAAGCTTCTGCGCGCCATCTTCGGCGAGAAAGCCTCGGACGTGCGCGACACCTCGCTGCGCCTGCCGCCGGGGGACTACGGCACCATCGTGGAAGTTCGCGTCTTCAACCGTCACGGTGTGGACAAGGACGAACGCGCGATCCAGATCGAGCGCGAGGAAGTCGAACGTCTGGCCCGTGACCGGGACGACGAGATGGCGATCCTCGAGCGCAACATCTATGCCCGTCTGCGCACGCAGATCATGGGCAAGGTGATCGTGAAGGGGCCAAAGGGCGTCAAGCCGGGCTCGGAAGTCACGCCGGATCTGCTGAGCACCCTGTCCAAGGGGCAGTGGTGGCAGTTGGCGCTGGAAGACGAGGCCGAGGCGAAGATCGTCGAGGCGCTCAACGAGCAGTACCAGAACCAGCGCCGTGCCCTGGAAGCCCGCTTCGAGGACAAGGTCGAGAAGGTGCGTCGTGGCGACGACCTGCCGCCGGGCGTCATGAAGATGGTCAAGGTCTTCGTTGCGGTGAAGCGCAAGCTGCAGCCGGGCGACAAGATGGCCGGTCGCCACGGGAACAAGGGCGTGATTTCGCGCGTGGTTCCCATGGAAGACATGCCGTTCCTTGCCGATGGGACCCCGGTCGACTTCGTTCTGAACCCGCTCGGCGTGCCGTCGCGGATGAACGTCGGGCAGATTCTGGAAACCCACATGGGTTGGGCTTGCCGTGGTCTGGGCCTGAGGATCGACGAAGCACTTGGCGATTATCGCCGGACCGGCGACATGACCCCGGTGCGTGATGCGATGCGTCTGGCCTATTGCGACGATGTCTATGAAGAGGGCATCGCCGGCATGGACGACGAGCAGCTGCTGGAAGCGGCGGGCAATGTCACCCGCGGTGTTCCGATCGCCACCCCGGTCTTTGACGGGGCGCGCGAGGAAGGCGTCAACGACGCGCTGAAGCGGGCCGGTTTCGACCAGTCCGGTCAGTCGGAACTGTTCGATGGCCGCACCGGCGAACAATTCGCCCGCAAGGTCACCGTCGGCATCAAGTACCTGCTGAAACTGCATCACCTGGTGGACGACAAGATCCACGCGCGTTCGACCGGCCCGTACTCGCTGGTCACCCAGCAGCCGCTGGGCGGCAAGGCGCAGTTCGGTGGTCAGCGCTTCGGGGAAATGGAGGTCTGGGCCCTGGAAGCCTATGGCGCCGCCTACACCCTGCAGGAAATGCTGACCGTCAAATCGGACGACGTGGCAGGCCGGACCAAGGTCTACGAAAGCATCGTGAAGGGCGAGGACAACTTCGAAGCCGGCGTGCCGGAATCGTTCAACGTTCTCGTCAAGGAGGTCCGGGGTCTGGGCCTCAACATGGAACTCCTGGACGCGGAGGGCGAGGAATAAGGCCGGCGGCGGCGGGGTGAACCCCGCCCTACGCAGCCCGGCAGGGCGGGGATCTCTCCGCCTTCACTCCCCCAAAACGCCCGTATTCTGAGGAAACTCAATGAACCAGGAACTCTCGACCAACCCGTTCAACCCGCTGACCCCGCCGAAGCAATTCGACGAGATCAAGGTGTCGCTGGCCTCCCCCGAACGGATCCTCTCGTGGTCCTACGGCGAGATCAAGAAGCCCGAAACCATCAACTACCGCACGTTCAAGCCCGAGCGTGACGGCCTGTTCTGCGCGCGCATCTTCGGTCCGATCAAGGACTACGAATGCCTGTGCGGCAAATACAAGCGCATGAAGTATCGCGGCGTCGTCTGCGAGAAATGCGGCGTGGAAGTCACCCTGCAGAAGGTCCGCCGCGAGCGGATGGGCCATATCGAACTGGCCTCGCCGGTGGCGCACATCTGGTTCCTCAAGTCGTTGCCGTCGCGCATCGGCCTGATGCTGGACATGACCCTGCGCGATCTGGAACGCATCCTCTATTTCGAAAACTACGTGGTGATCGAACCCGGCCTCACCGATCTGACCTATGGTCAGCTGATGTCGGAAGAGGAGTTCATGGACGCCCAGGACACCTATGGCATGGATGCCTTCACCGCCGGGATCGGCGCGGAAGCCATTCGTGAGATGCTGTCCCAGATCGATCTGGAAGCCGAAGCAACGACTCTGCGTGACGACCTTAAGGAAGCCACCGGCGAGTTGAAGCCCAAGAAGATCATCAAGCGCCTGAAGGTAGTTGAGAGCTTCCTGGAATCCGGCAACCGCCCGGAATGGATGATCCTGACCGTTGTGCCGGTCATCCCGCCGGAACTGCGTCCGCTGGTGCCGCTGGATGGCGGCCGCTTCGCGACCTCGGATCTGAACGATCTGTATCGCCGCGTCATCAACCGCAACAACCGTCTGAAGCGGCTGATCGAGTTGCGCGCACCGGACATCATCATCCGAAACGAAAAGCGGATGCTGCAGGAATCCGTGGATGCGCTGTTCGACAACGGCCGCCGTGGCCGCGTCATCACCGGCGCCAACAAGCGCCCGCTGAAGTCGCTGTCCGACATGCTGAAAGGCAAGCAGGGTCGTTTCCGCCAGAACCTTCTGGGCAAGCGGGTCGACTTCTCGGGCCGGTCGGTCATCGTGACCGGGCCGGAACTGAAACTGCATCAGTGCGGTCTACCCAAGAAAATGGCGTTGGAGCTGTTCAAGCCGTTCATCTATTCGCGCCTTGAAGCCAAGGGGCTGTCTTCCACCGTGAAGCAGGCCAAGAAACTGGTGGAAAAGGAACGTCCCGAGGTCTGGGATATTCTGGACGAAGTGATCCGCGAACATCCCGTCATGCTGAACCGGGCGCCGACGCTGCACCGTCTGGGCATTCAGGCGTTCGAGCCGAAGCTGATCGAAGGCAAGGCCATCCAGCTGCACCCGCTGGTCTGTTCGGCCTTCAACGCCGACTTCGACGGCGACCAGATGGCCGTGCACGTCCCGCTGAGCCTAGAGGCCCAGCTGGAAGCGCGCGTCCTGATGATGTCGACTAACAACGTTCTGTCGCCCGCCAACGGCGCGCCGATCATCGTGCCGTCGCAGGACATGATTCTGGGTCTGTACTATGTGACCCTGCAGCGGGCCGGCATGAAGGGCGAAGGCATGATCTTCGCCGATGTGGAAGAAGTGCAGCACGCGCTGGACAGTGGCGAAGTGCATCTGCACGCCAAGATCACCGCACGGATCAAGCAGATCGGTGAAGACGGGCTTGAGATCTACAAACGCTTCGAAACCACGCCGGGCCGGGTCTTGCTGGGGGCATTGCTGCCGCTGAACGCCAAGGCGCCCTTCGATCTGGTGAACCGCCTTCTGCGGAAGGGCGAGGTTCAGCAGGTCATCGACACCGTCTACCGCTATTGCGGTCAGAAAGAGTCGGTCATCTTCTGTGACCAGATCATGACCATGGGCTTCCGCGAAGCCTTCAAGGCCGGCATTTCCTTCGGCAAGGACGACATGGTCATCCCCGACAGCAAGTGGACAATCGTCAATGCCGTGCGCGACCAGGTCAAGGAGTTCGAACAGCAGTACATGGACGGCCTGATCACACAGGGCGAAAAGTACAACAAGGTCATCGACGCCTGGTCGAAGTGTTCTGACACCGTGGCCGACGCCATGATGTCCGACATCTCTGCCATGCGGGTCGAGGATGGGGTCGAGCAGGAACCGAACTCGGTCTACATGATGGCCCACTCCAAGGCGCGGGGGTCGCCCGCTCAGATGAAACAGCTGGGCGGGATGCGCGGTCTGATGGCCAAGCCCGACGGCTCGATCATCGAAACGCCGATCATCTCGAACTTCAAGGAAGGTCTGACCGTTCTTGAATACTTCAACTCGACCCACGGCGCCCGGAAGGGCCTTGCGGATACCGCGTTGAAGACAGCGAACTCGGGCTATCTGACCCGTCGTCTGGTGGACGTGGCGCAGGACTGCATCGTGCGGTCGCACGATTGCGGCACCGACAAGGCGATCACCGCCGAGGCGGCCGTCAACGACGGCGAAGTCGTGGCGACCCTGGGTGAGCGTGTTCTGGGCCGCGTGGCCGCGGATGACGTTCACGTGCCGGGCACCGAAGAGGTGATCGTGGCGGCGGGCGAATTGATCGACGAACGGCGTGCCGATCAGATCGAAAGCGCGGGCGTGGCCAAGATGCGCATCCGCAGCCCGCTGACCTGTGAAGCGGACGAGGGCGTCTGCGCGGCCTGCTACGGTCGTGACCTTGCACGCGGTACCCTGGTCAACCAGGGCGAGGCCGTGGGCATCATCGCGGCCCAGTCGATCGGCGAACCGGGCACCCAGCTGACGATGCGGACCTTCCACATCGGCGGCATCGCACAGGGTGGCCAGCAGTCGTTCCAGGAAGCCGGTGCCGAGGGCAAGATCGAGTTCCGCAACCCGGCGCTCGTGACCAACTCCAGTGGCGAAGCCATCGTCATTGGCCGGAACATGCAGATGGCGATCATCGGCGACGACGGCGAGGAGCGGGCCAGCTTCAAGATCGGCTACGGCACCAAGATCCTGGTCAAGGACGGGGCCGCCGTTGGCCGCGGCGACAAGCTGTATGAATGGGATCCCTATACACTTCCCATCATCGCCGAGAAGAGCGGTCAGGCGAAATTCGTCGATCTGGTTTCGGGCATCTCGGTGCGCGAAGATACCGACGATGCCACGGGCATGACCCAGAAGATCGTCTCGGATTGGCGGTCGGCGCCGAAAGGCAGCGACCTGAAGCCCGAGATCATCATCATGGATCCCGAGACCGGCGAACCGGTACGCAACGATGCCGGCAACCCGGTCAGCTATCCGATGTCGGTGGACGCGATCCTGTCGATCGAAGAAAGCCAGGATGTTCATGTGGGCGACGTCGTTGCGCGGATCCCGCGCGAAGGCGCCAAGACCAAGGACATCACCGGGGGTCTGCCGCGGGTGGCCGAGCTTTTCGAAGCCCGCCGTCCGAAGGACCACGCCATCATCGCCGAGATCGACGGCTACGTCCGCTTTGGCCGCGACTACAAGAACAAGCGCCGTATCTCGATCGAGCCTGCAGATGAGAATCTGGAGCCGGTGGAATACATGGTGCCCAAGGGCAAGCACATCCCGGTCGTCGAGGGCGATTTCGTCCAGAAGGGCGACTACATCATGGATGGCAACCCCGCGCCGCACGACATCCTGCGGATCATGGGCATCGAGGCGCTGGCCGACTACCTGATCAACGAAGTGCAGGACGTCTATCGCCTGCAGGGCGTGAAGATCAACGACAAGCACATCGAGGTGATCGTGCGGCAGATGCTGCAGAAGTTCGAGATCCTCGACAGCGGCGAGACCACGCTGCTGAAGGGCGAGCATGTCGACAAGGCCGAGCTGGACGAAATGAATGAAAAGGCGCTGGCCGACGGACGTCGCCCGGCCGAGGCGGAGCCGATCCTTCTGGGGATCACCAAGGCCTCGCTGCAGACCCGCTCGTTCATCTCGGCGGCGTCCTTCCAGGAGACCACCCGCGTGCTGACCGAAGCTTCGGTTCAGGGCAAGCGCGACAAGCTGATCGGTCTGAAGGAAAACGTCATCGTGGGCCGTCTGATCCCGGCGGGCACCGGCGGTGCCAGCCAGCGCGTGCGCCGCATTGCCGGCGAGCGCGACCAGAAGGTCATCGAACAGAAGCAGGCCGAGGCCGAAGCGGCGCTGGCGCTGCAGGCGCCGGAAGGCGAAGGTCTGGGCGATGTCTTTGGGGATGCACCCGGCGACACCCTGGTGGACACACCGGAGCGCGGCGAGCTCTGATCGCCCGCTGACACGCACAAGGAACCCCGCCCGGAACAGGGCGGGGTTTTTCATTGGTCGGCTTTCGCGGCTGGCCTGACGATCCAGGGAACCCTGCCGTGCCTGCTTTGGCCGAAGACAGCTCTGTTGCCAGCCGCAACCTGCGCGGCGCCTTCCTGATGACCCTCTCGATGGCGGCCTTCGTCGGCAATGACGCCTGCATGCGGGCCATGGCCGGGACCCTGCCGGTCGCGCAGATCCTGGTTTTGCGCGGTGGCTTGACCGCGCTGATCCTGCTGGCGCTGGCCATCCACGGCGGCATCCTTGTCCAGCTTTTCCGTCTGGAACGCCGGGGCTGGGCACTGGTCGCCCTGCGCAGTTTTGCCGAAATCTGGACCGCCTTCAGCGTGCTGATCTCGTTGCAGCACCTGAGCCTGTCCACATTTACCGCGATCATCCAGGCCGGGCCGCTGTCGGTGGCGCTGGCCGGGGCGGTGTTCCTGAAAGAGCCGATAGGCTGGCGCCGTCTGGTGGCGATCCTGATCGGTTTTGGCGGGGTGATGATCATCATCCGGCCCGGCACCGAGGTTTTTGACATCTGGTCACTGGCGGGCCTGTCGGCGGTGGCCGGGTTTACGCTGCGCGATCTGGCCGCGCGCCGCGTTCCGGCGCATTTCTCTCCGATTCTGACAGCGCTGTGCGGCGCCATCGCGGTTTTGCTGGCGGCGGCGGTGATCAGCCCGGCGGTGACCTGGCAGATGCCGACCCCGTCGCTGTGGGTGGGGATTGTGGCGGCGGCGGTGTTCTCGGCGGCGGCCTATATCCTGGCGGTGCGCTGCATGCAGGTGGGCGAGATCGCCTTTGTCATGCCCTTCCGCTACACCGGCCTGCTGTGGGCGCTTCTGCTGGGCGTGCTGTTCCTTGGCGAACGCCCGGATCTGCTGACCCTGGTCGGGGCGGCGATCGTGCTCGCCACCGGCGGATTCACCCTGTATCGCGAGCATCAGGCCCGCCGACGCAGCCGTCAGACGTGATCCGGCGCGCAGAGCGCCCGCTGGATGTTGACACCCCCTGCGACTCTGTCTATACGCCGCGCAATCGGGTGGGGTTTTCCCTGTCCTGACCCAAGATTAGTCGTGGTCATGATCCGAACGCTTGGCGCTCCGATCCTCTGGAACCCGCCGCATCGCCCCTGAATGCAGGAGGCGGGAGCGGCTTTTTCGCTTGTCCGTATATCAATCGGGCAGCGCCACGAGATAAGAAATGAACCGCGCGTCGTCTTGGCGTGCACCGACAAGACGAACGATGAGCAAAGCGGAGTACGAACCGGAATGCCAACGATCCAACAGCTGATCCGCAAACCGCGGCAGCCGAAAGTGAAACGCTCCAAGTCGCAGCACTTGGAATCCTGCCCCCAGAAGCGCGGCGTCTGCACGCGCGTCTACACCACCACGCCCAAAAAGCCGAACTCGGCCATGCGGAAGGTGGCCAAGGTGCGTCTGACCAACGGCTATGAAGTCATCAGCTACATTCCGGGTGAAAGCCACAACCTTCAGGAACACTCGGTGGTCCTGATCCGTGGCGGCCGTGTAAAAGACCTTCCCGGTGTCCGTTATCACATCCTGCGCGGTGTTCTGGATACCCAGGGCGTCAAAGACCGTAAGCAGCGCCGCTCGAAATACGGCGCCAAGCGCCCCAAGTAAGGAGAGACGCACATGTCCCGCCGTCACGCTGCCGAAAAGCGCGAAGTCCTGCCCGACGCCAAATATGGCGATCGCGTGCTGACCAAATTCATGAACAACCTGATGGTCGACGGCAAGAAGTCCGCCGCCGAGCGCATTGTCTACAATGCCTTCGACCGGGTTGAAGCCAAGCTGAAGAAGGCCCCTGTCGAGGTTTTCCACGAAGCTCTGGAAAACATCCAGCCGTCGGTCGAAGTGCGGTCGCGTCGTGTGGGTGGTGCCACCTACCAGGTGCCCGTCGAAGTGCGCCCCGAGCGCCGTGAGGCCTTGGCCATCCGCTGGTTGATCATCGCTGCCCGCAAGCGCAACGAGAACACGATGGAAGAGCGCCTGGCCGGCGAACTGATCGACGCCGTGAATGGCCGCGGCACCGCTGTGAAAAAGCGTGAAGACACCCACAAGATGGCCGACGCCAACAAAGCGTTCAGCCATTACCGCTGGTAAACAATACTCCGCCTAAGGACCGAACCCATGGCTCGCGATTATCCCCTCGACCGGTACCGCAACTTCGGTATCATGGCGCACATTGATGCAGGCAAGACCACCTGCTCTGAGCGTATCCTGTTCTACACCGGCAAGTCCCACAACCTCGGCGAAGTGCACGATGGCGCGGCGACAATGGACTGGATGGAACAGGAGCAGGAGCGGGGCATCACCATCACCTCGGCTGCAACCACCACCTTCTGGGAGCGCACCGAGGACGGCGTAACAGCCGACACCCCGAAGCACCGCCTGAACATCATCGACACCCCCGGCCACGTTGACTTCACCATCGAAGTCGAACGCTCGCTGGCGGTTCTCGACGGTGCCGTCTGTGTTCTGGACGCCAACGCCGGTGTCGAGCCGCAGACCGAAACCGTCTGGCGTCAGGCCGATCGCTACAAGGTTCCGCGCATCGTTTTCGTCAACAAGATGGACAAGATCGGCGCCGACTTCTTCAACTGCGTGCGCATGATCGAAGATCGCACCGGCGCGGTTGCTGTTCCGGTGGCTCTGCCCATCGGCGCCGAGAACGAGCTGGAAGGCCTCATCGACCTGGTCACCATGAAAGAGTGGCTGTGGAAAGGTGAAGATCTGGGCGCGTCCTGGGAGAAGGTCGATATCCGCGACAGCCTGAAAGACGTGGCTGAAGAGTGGCGCGGCAAGATGATCGAAGCGGCCGTCGACATGGACGACGACGCGATGGAAGCCTACCTCGAAGGCGAAGAGCCCGATGTGGCAACCCTGCGCAAACTGCTGCGCAAGGGCACTCTGGCCATGGCTTTCGTTCCGGTTCTGGGCGGTTCGGCGTTCAAGAACAAGGGTGTCCAGCCGCTGCTGAACGCCGTGATCGACTATCTGCCCAGCCCGCTGGACGTGGTCGACTACATGGGCTTCAAGCCGGGCGACGAGGAAGAAGTGCGCGACATCCCGCGCCGTGCGGATGACAACATGCCGTTCGCCGGTCTGGCGTTCAAGATCATGAACGACCCCTTCGTCGGTTCGCTGACCTTCACCCGGATCTATTCGGGCAAGATGAACAAGGGTGACTCGATCCTGAACTCGACCAAGGGCCGCAAAGAGCGCATCGGTCGGATGATGATGATGCACTCGAACAACCGCGAAGAAATCGATGAAGCCTTCGCAGGCGACATCATCGCGCTGGCGGGTCTGAAAGACACCACCACGGGCGATACCCTGTGTGACGCCAAGGATCCGGTGGTTCTGGAAACCATGACCTTCCCGGATCCGGTGATCGAGATCGCGGTCGAGCCGAAAACCAAGGCCGACCAGGAGAAGATGTCCCAGGGTCTGGCCCGTCTGGCCGCTGAAGACCCGTCCTTCCGCGTGGAAACCGACCTGGAATCGGGTCAGACCATCATGAAGGGCATGGGCGAACTTCACCTCGACATCCTGGTGGATCGTCTGAAGCGCGAATTCAAGGTCGAAGCCAACATCGGCGCGCCGCAGGTGGCCTACCGCGAGACCATCGGTCACGAGGTCGAGCACACCTACACCCACAAGAAGCAGTCGGGTGGTTCGGGTCAGTTCGCCGAAGTCAAGATGGTCATTTCCCCGACAGAGCCTGGCGAAGGCTTCTCGTTCGAGAGCAAGATCGTTGGTGGCGCCATTCCGAAGGAATACATTCCTGGCGTCGAAAAGGGCATCAAATCGGTTATGGATAGCGGCCCGCTGGCCGGCTTCCCCGTCATCGATTTCAAGGTCGCGCTGATCGACGGCAAGTTCCACGATGTGGACTCCAGTGTTCTGGCGTTCGAAATCGCGGGCCGGATGTGTATGCGCGAAGGCATGCGCCGTGCCGGTGCCAAGTTGCTGGAACCGATCATGAAGGTCGAAGTGATCACGCCGGAAGAATACACCGGTGGCATCATCGGCGACCTGACGTCCCGTCGGGGTCAGGTGCAGGGTCAGGACACCCGCGGCAACGCGATCGCGATCGACGCCTTCGTGCCGCTGGCCAACATGTTCGGCTACATCAATACGCTGCGGTCCATGTCTTCGGGCCGGGCAAACTTCTCGATGCAGTTCGATCACTATGATCCGGTGCCGCAGAACATCAGCGACGAGATCCAGGCAAAATACGCCTGATCGGGACGGCGGGGTTAACCCCGCCCTACCACCCACCGTAGGGCGGGGCTCACCCCGCCGACCGTAAAAAGATAGCAGGAGGCCATCATGGCAAAGGAAAAGTTTGACCGCAGCAAGCCGCACGTGAACATTGGCACGATCGGCCACGTTGACCACGGCAAGACGACGCTGACCGCGGCGATCACCAAGTATTTCGGTGATTTCAAAGCCTACGACCAGATCGACGGCGCGCCGGAAGAGAAGGCCCGTGGCATCACCATCTCGACCGCGCACGTGGAATACGAGACCGACGACCGCCACTACGCGCACGTCGACTGCCCCGGCCACGCCGACTATGTGAAGAACATGATCACCGGTGCCGCGCAGATGGACGGCGCGATCCTGGTGGTGAACGCGGCCGACGGCCCGATGCCCCAGACCCGCGAGCACATCCTGCTGGGCCGCCAGGTTGGCATCCCGAAGATGGTCGTGTTCATGAACAAGGTCGACCAGGTGGACGACGAGGAGCTGCTGGAGCTCGTGGAAATGGAAATCCGCGAACTGCTGGAAAGCTACGAGTACCCGGGCGACGAGATCCCGATCATCGCCGGCTCGGCGCTGGCCGCGATGGAAGGCCGTGATCCGGAAATCGGCGAGAACAAGATCCGCGAACTGATGGCGGCCGTGGATGAGTACATCCCGACCCCGGACCGCGCCGTGGACCAGCCGTTCCTGATGCCGATCGAAGACGTGTTCTCGATCTCGGGCCGCGGCACCGTGGTTACGGGGCGTGTCGAGCGTGGCGTGATCAACGTCGGCGACAGCATCGAGATCGTGGGCATCCGCGACACCACCACCACCACCTGCACCGGTGTGGAAATGTTCCGCAAGCTGCTGGACCGTGGTGAAGCGGGCGACAACATCGGCGCGCTGCTGCGCGGCATCGACCGTGAAGGCGTGGAGCGCGGGCAGGTTCTCTGCAAGCCGGGTTCCGTGACCCCGCACACCAAGTTCGAAGCCGAGGCCTATATCCTGACCAAGGAAGAAGGCGGCCGTCACACGCCGTTCTTCGCGAACTACCGTCCGCAGTTCTACTTCCGCACCACGGATGTGACCGGCACCGTGACGCTGCCGGAAGGCACCGAGATGGTGATGCCGGGTGACAACCTGAAGTTCGAGGTCGAGTTGATCGCCCCGATCGCGATGGAAGAAAAACTCCGCTTCGCCATCCGCGAAGGCGGCCGCACGGTCGGCGCTGGCGTGGTGTCGAAAATCATCGAGTAACAAGACCTTCGGGAATGACTGTGGGGCGCCCGATAATGGGCGCTCCACCTCTCTTTTCTGTGCCGCGAAAGGCGACAAGAATGCAAAGCCAAAACATTCGCATCCGGCTGAAGGCGTTTGACTATCGGGTTCTGGATGCCAGCACCCAGGAGATCGTCAATACCGCCAAACGGACGGGCGCAACCGTGCGCGGGCCGATCCCGCTGCCGAACAAGATCGAGAAATTCACCGTTCTGCGTGGTCCGCACGTGAACAAGAAATCTCGTGACCAGTTCGAGATCCGCACGCACAAACGCCTGCTCGACATTGTTGACCCGACCCCGCAGACCGTGGACGCGCTGATGAAGCTCGACCTCGCGGCCGGCGTTGACGTCGAAATCAAGGTTTGAGGAGGGCAGACATGATGCGCTCTGGCGTTATTGCGAAAAAGGTGGGCATGACCCGCCTGTTCATGGAGGACGGGAAGCAGATCCCCGTGACCGTTCTTCAACTCGACAACCTGCAGGTCGTTGACCAGCGGACCACTGAACGCGATGGCTACACCGCGGTTCAGCTGGGCGCCGGCACGGCCAAGGCCAAACGTGTGAGCCAGGCCATGCGCGGTCATTTCGCTGTTGCGAAAGTGGCCCCCAAGCGCAAGCTGGTGGAATTCCGCGTGGCCCCGGAAAACCTGATCGACGTGGGCGCCGAGATTTCGGCTGACCATTTCGTCGAAGGCCAGAAGGTCGATGTGTCCGGCACCTCGATCGGTAAAGGCTTTGCCGGTGCCATGAAGCGGCACAACTTCGGCGGCCTGCGCGCCTCGCACGGCGTGTCGATCTCGCACCGTTCGCACGGTTCGACCGGCCAGTGTCAGGATCCCGGCAAGGTGTTCAAAGGCAAGAAGATGGCCGGTCACATGGGCGCTGCCCGTGTCACCACCCAGAACCTGGAAGTGGTTCGGACCGATGCCGACCGTGGCCTGATCATGGTCAAGGGCGCGGTGCCGGGTTCGAAAGGCGGCTGGGTCACCATCAAGGATGCCGTGAAGAAGAAACTGCCCGATGGCGTGCCGTTCCCGGCTGCCCTGAAAGTGGTGGAAGCTGCGGCGACCGAAGCACCGGCAGAAGCTCCGGCTGAAGCCCCTGAAGGAGGTGCGGTAGAATGAAAGCGCAAGTGATCAAGCTCGACGCTTCTGAAGCGGGCGATGTCGATCTGAATGACGACATCTTCGGCCTGGAGCCGCGCGCAGATATCCTGCAGCGTGTGGTCCGTTGGCAGCGCAACAAGGCGCAGGCCGGCACCCACAAGGTCAAGACCCGGTCCGAGACCAGCTATTCGACCAAGAAGATCTATCGCCAGAAGGGCACCGGCGGCGCACGCCACGGTGACCGGAACGCACCGATCTTCCGCAAGGGCGGTATCTACAAGGGTCCGACCCCGCGCAGCCACGCGCACGATCTGCCGAAGAAGGTCCGCGCTCTGGGCCTGAAGCACGCCCTGTCGGCGAAGGCACAGTCGGGCAACCTGGTTGTGATCGAGGACGCGGCTCTGGACGCGGGCAAGACCAAGGCTCTGGCCACTGCGGTCAAGAACCTGGGCTGGAAACGCGCCCTGATCATCGATGGGGCAGAAGTGAACGCGAACTTCGCGCGCGCTGCGTCCAACATCGAAGGTCTGGACGTGCTGCCGTCGATGGGCGCCAATGTCTATGACATCCTGAAGCGTGACACCCTGGTGATCACGAAAGCGGGTGTCGAAGCGCTGGAGGCGCGCCTGAAATGAGCACCAAAGCCGAACTCTACGACGTGATCCGCAAGCCGATCGTCACCGAGAAAGCGACCATGGCCTCCGAGGCCAACGCGGTTGTCTTCGAAGTGGCCATCGACGCCAACAAGCCGATGATCAAGGAAGCCGTCGAGACCCTGTTCAACGTCAAGGTGAAGGCCGTCAACACGACCATCACCAAGGGCAAGGTCAAGCGTTTCCGCGGCATGCTGGGCAAGCGCAAGGACGTCAAGAAAGCCTATGTGACGCTCGAAGAGGGCAACACGATCGACGTCTCCACCGGTCTGTGATCGGGACGGCGGGGTGAACCCCGCCCTACGAAATCGGAAAGGCCCTCGCAGCGATGCGGGGGCTTTTCTTTTGCTCCGGGGAATTGTGGGGGTAGGGTGGCCCGAGACTGGGAAGGCAGGCCATGATCACCGAGGTTGAGGACTTTTTCACGCGTGGTTGCGGACGGTGTTCACGGTTCGATACGCCGGCGTGTTCCGCGCACCACTGGGCCGAGGGGCTGGCGTCTCTGAGACGGATCTGTCTGCAAGCAGGTCTTGGGGAAGCCGTGAAATGGGGGCATCCCTGCTATATTCACGCAAGCCGCAATATCGTTCTGATGGGTGCTTTCCGGGAAGATTTCCGGTTGACCTTCTTCAACGCCGCGTTGTTGAAAGATCCGGCTGGCATTCTGCAACGCCGGGGGCCGAATACCCAGAACCCCGACACGGTGGTTTTTACTTCCGCCGCCGGGGTGCGGGACCGAGAGAGCCTTCTGCGCGCCTATCTGGAGGAGGCCAAGGGCTATGCAGAGCGCGGCATCAGGGCGCCCAAAGTCGTGCGAACACTGGATCTACCGGTGGAACTGGAAGATGCGCTGACGGAGGATCCAGAGTTGGCAGAGGCGTTTTCAAATCTGACGCCGGGGCGCCAACGCAGCTATGCCATTGCCCTGAATTCCGCCAAGAAGCCGGAAACCCGAGTGGCCCGAATTGCCAGATTTCGCCCCGGGATTTTGGCAGGCAAGGGGGCCCTTGAACGCTGAGGTCAGGTTTTTCCGGGCCCGCGCTTGACCCTCCCCTGAGGCTCCTTTAGAGGGAACCATCCAATCGGCCCCGGATTCGTCCGGGGCTGATGGTTTTTATGAATTCGGGCACCTTCGGGGGCCTTTAGCCAGGGGCGCTTGCGTCCCGCCAACAACGGAAGACAGAAAGCATGGCACTCAAGTCGTACAAACCGACGACGCCTGGCCAGCGTGGGCTGGTTCTGATCGACCGTTCGGAGCTCTGGAAAGGGCGCCCGGTCAAATCCCTCACCGAGGGTCTGACCAAGTCGGGCGGCCGGAACAACACCGGACGGATCACCTCTCGCCGCCGTGGTGGTGGCGCGAAGCGTCTCTATCGCATCGTCGATTTCAAGCGTCGCAAGTTCGACGTCGAAGGCGTTGTCACCCGGATCGAATACGACCCGAACCGGACCGCGTTCATCGCCCTGATCACCTATACCGACGGCGAGCAGGCCTATATCCTGGCCCCGCAGCGTCTGGCGATTGGCGACAAGGTCGTCTCGACCGAGAAGGCCGATATCAAGCCGGGCAACGCGATGCCGTTCTCGGGCATGCCGATCGGGACCATCGTTCACAACATCGAACTGAAGCCGGGCAAGGGCGGTCAGATCGCACGCGCCGCGGGCACCTACGCCCAGTTCGTCGGCCGTGACGGTGGCTACGCCCAGATCCGCCTCAGCTCGGGCGAACTGCGCCTGGTGCGTCAGGAATGCATGGCCACTGTCGGTGCCGTGTCGAACCCCGACAACTCCAACCAGAACTACGGTAAAGCCGGTCGTATGCGCCACAAGGGCAAGCGTCCGTCGGTCCGTGGTGTCGTCATGAACCCGATCGATCACCCCCATGGTGGTGGTGAAGGCCGGACTTCGGGTGGCCGTCACCCGGTGACCCCCTGGGGCAAGCCGACCAAGGGTGCCCGCACCCGTGACACCAACAAGGCGTCGCAGAAGCTTATCATCCGCTCGCGTCACGCCAAGAAGAAGGGCCGCTAACATATGGCACGCTCCGTTTGGAAAGGGCCTTTCGTTGACAGCTACGTGCTGAAGAAGGCCGAGAAAGTCCGCGAAAGCGGCAAGAACGAAGTCATCAAGATCTGGTCGCGTCGTTCGACCATTCTGCCCCAGTTCGTGGGTCTGACTTTCGCCGTCTACAACGGCAAGAAACACATTCCGGTTGCCGTGTCCGAGGACATGATCGGCCAGAAGTTCGGCGAATATTCTCCGACCCGGACCTATTACGGTCACGCGGCGGACAAGAAAGCGAAGCGGAAGTAAGTCATGGGCAAGGCAAAGAATCCCCGCCGCGTGGCTGAAAACGAAGCAATGGCGAAAACGCGCATGCTTCGGACCAGCCCGCAGAAACTGAACCTGGTTGCGCAGATGATCCGCGGCAAGAAGGTCGAGAAGGCACTGACCGATCTCACCTTCTCGAACAAGCGGATCGCTGGCGACGTGAAGAAATGTCTTCAGTCCGCCATCGCCAACGCCGAGAACAACCACAACCTGGACGTGGACGAGCTGGTCGTCGCCGAAGCCTATGTCGGCAAGAACCTGACCATGAAGCGCGGTCGCCCGCGTGCCCGTGGCCGGTTCGGCAAGATCATCAAGCCGTTCTCGGAACTGACCATCAAGGTCCGCCAGATCGAGGAGCAAGCCTAATGGGTAACAAAGTCAATCCCGTCGGCATGCGCCTGCAGGTCAACCGGACCTGGGACAGCCGCTGGTACGCCGACAGCAAGGACTTCGGCGACATGCTTCTGGAAGATGTTCGCATTCGCGAATTCATCTTCAAGGAATGCAAGCAGGCCGGCATCAGCCGCATCATCATCGAGCGTCCGCACAAGAAGTGCCGCGTGACCATTCACTCGGCGCGTCCGGGTGTGATCATCGGCAAGAAAGGCGCGGATATCGAGCTGCTTCGCAAGAAGCTGGCCAAGATGACCGACAGCGAAGTGCACCTGAACATCGTCGAGGTTCGCAAGCCGGAACTGGACGCACGTCTGGTCGCCGAGAACGTCGCGCAGCAGCTGGAGCGCCGGGTGTCTTTCCGCCGCGCCATGAAGCGCGCCGTGCAGAACTCGATGCGGATGGGCGCCCTGGGCATTCGTCTGAACGTCGCCGGCCGTCTGGGCGGTGCAGAGATCGCGCGGACCGAATGGTATCGTGAAGGCCGCGTGCCTTTGCACACCCTGCGGGCCGACGTGGACTATGCACTGGTCGAAGCCGTCACGCCGTATGGCATCATCGGCATCAAGTGCTGGATCTTCAAAGGCGAGATCATGGAACATGATCCTCAGGCGCGTGACCGCAAGGCGGCCGAGCTTCAGGATGGTCCTGCCCCCCGTGGCGCAGGCGGCGGTGGCCGTCGCGACCGCGACCGCTAAGGAGAGCGACAAATGCTTCAGCCAAAGCGTACAAAATTCCGCAAGCAGCACAAAGGCCGTATCCACGGTCAAGCCAAGGGCGGTTCGGACCTCGCGTTCGGAACCTACGGCCTGAAGGCCCTGCAGCCGGAGCGTGTTACCGCACGTCAGATCGAAGCCGCACGCCGTGCCATGACGCGTCAGATGAAGCGTCAGGGCCGTGTCTGGATCCGCATCTTCCCGGATGTGGCCGTGACCTCCAAACCCACCGAAGTCCGGATGGGTAAAGGTAAGGGTTCGGTCGACTTCTGGGCAGCCAAGGTCAAGCCGGGTCGGATCATGTTCGAGATCGACGGCGTCAGCGAAGCCGTCGCCCGCGAGGCCCTGCGCCTTGCGGCGATGAAGCTGCCGATCAAGACCCGCGTGGTGGTCCGCGAGGACTGGTAAGCGGCGGCGGGGTGATCCCCGTCCTGGGAAATGGACCCCTGTCGAGCGATCGGCGGGGGTCTTTTCGTTTGGCCTGCGTTCAGGCTACATTCCAGCATTTCGATGTTTTAATCTTCCGGCTTTCGCCCTAGGCTCTGCCCGATCAGAAGGAGCCAAGGCATGAGACATCCGATCATGGGAAAAGCGCGCGGGGCAGGCCCCGTCATGGCCATTGCACTGGCGGGTCTGACCCTGGTGGCGGTACCCTCCGCCGCCCAGATGGGGCAGGGCGGGCACAGGATGCAGCATCATGGCGCCGATGGCACCGGCCACGACATGCGCGTGATGCCGGGGCTGCGCGGCGACAACGCGACGCCGCAGGAAAGCGCGGAATTGCAGGTCCTGTTCCACCATTTCGATACGCTGAGCCGCGAGGTTGAATTGCTGCCCGATGGCATCCGCACCGTGACCCGCGCCTCGGATCCCATGGTGGCCGAGGCGCTGATCAGCCATGTGGTCGGCATGATCGGCCGGGTGGAAGCCGCAGACGATCCGCAGATCTATATCCAGAGCCCGACCCTGGACATCTTCTTTCTGCGCGGGGACAGCATCACCTCGACCATCGAGACGACCCAGGACGAGATCGTCGTCATCCAGACCTCGACCGATCCCGAGGTGGTCGCGGCCCTGCAGACCCATGCAGCCGAGGTCACGCGCATGGCGGACCAAGGGATGCATGCCGTCCACATGATGATGATGGAGCGGGCGCAAAACTGACCCCTGATCGCGTACGGGTGGGGCAAGGCTTGGGCGTGCGGAACAGGGCTGCTATCAAGGCCGCACTTCTGTCACCACATCCGGCATTGCGTGCATGACCAATCCCTTCAAAGACGGCCCTTCAGCACAGGATGCAGGCGCCCATGGCCATCCGTGGAAAATCTCGGATGTGGTCCTGTTTCCGTTGCTGGGATTGGGGCTTGTCCTTGAATGGGTCTGGCCGACCACGCTCCCGCTCTGGCGTGTGACTGGAGGTGTGTTAGGGGTCGGGCTGTTCCTGTTCGGGTTCTGGCTGATCCACCGCGCCAAGACGGAACTGGACAAGGCAGACCAGCCGTCGCTGCCGGGGGCTGCGACGACGCGGCTTGTCACCACCGGACCCTTCGCCTGGTCGCGCAATCCGAACTATCTGGGGGCAGCGCTGGCCGGGATCGGCGGGGCGCTGGCGCTGGAATCCTGGTGGCTCATCGCCACGACACTGCTGGCCTGTGCGATACTCGAGGTCTGGATGATCCGGCCCGAGGAACGTTATCTTGCCGAACGGTTTGCAGAGGAATACCAAGACTACCGACGCCGGACCCGGCGCTGGTTGTGACGACCGGCAGTGGTGCGGCCACAGGAGATCACCGCATGCCTACCATCGAATCCCTCTTTGTCACCCGCCTGTATCGCGCCGCCCTGTCGGAGTTCGGAACACCCGTCGATCCGGCCGAACTGGAATCCTCCTGCATGGTCATCGCGCAGGATGACGAGGCCGGGCAGGACTGGTGCGAGGAAAACGGCTATCCCGGCTACACCTCCTATGCCTCGCTGACCGACCTGCCGTGGCGGTTTCCGATCTTTGCCGATGTGGTGGCAACCCTTGATCTGCATGTGGCGGAATTCGCCAGGGATCTGGAGTTCGATCTGGACGGCCGCGCGCTGAAGCTGGAAGACATCTGGATCAACATCCTGCCCGAGGGCGGCATGCACGCCTCGCACATCCATCCGCATTCGGTGATCTCGGGCACGACATATGTGGCGATGCCGGAAGGGGCCAGCGCGCTGAAGCTGGAAGATCCGCGATCCGCCCGCATGATGGCCGCGCCAGCGCGCGCGAAACAGGCCCGGCGCGAGTTGCAGACCTTCGTCTACGCCAAGCCAACGGTCGGCGACGTGCTGCTGTGGGAAAGCTGGCTGCGCCACGAGGTGCCGATGAACATGGCCGAGGACGAACGGATCAGCGTGAGCTTCAACTACGGATGGGAATAGGGCACAAGTTGCCCGTTTGATCGCCCGGACGCGGCCTCACTGGCTGTTTTCCACATTCTCCCTTGCCACCAAAGCCCCCGTCTTGTAGGCAGCGCCATCTCACGGATTCCCGCTTGCGGGATTCGTGGTTATTGCCATTCAACCACCGGGCTTCGGGTGACCCTGAACCAACCGTCAGGGGCTTGCTGGTGTATTGAGAAAGGAACGGCGCATGAACGCCACTGAACTGCGTGACAAGACGCCCGATCAGCTCCGTGACGAGCTGGCCGCGCTGAAAAAGGAGGCCTTCAACCTCCGCTTCCAGAGCGCCACGGGCGCCATGGAAAACACCGCGCGTACCCGCGTTGTCCGTCGTGACATCGCGCGTGTGATGACCGTGCTGAACGAAAAAGCCGCTGCTGCAGCCGCCGAATAAGGAGCCTTAGACATGCCCAAGCGTATCCTGTCCGGCACTGTGACCAGCGCCAAGAACGACCAGACCGTCACCGTATCGGTAGAACGTCGGTTCAAGCACCCGGTTCTTCAGAAGACCATCCGGAAATCGAAGAAGTACCGGGCCCACGACGAGGCCAACACGTTCAAGGAAGGCGATTTCGTTCGCATCCAGGAATGTGCGCCGAAGTCGAAGACCAAACGCTGGGAGGTCGTGACCGCTTAAGGTCACGCCAACCGGTTTCATCGAAACCCTGGGGCCTATGTCTGTAAAGCGGTCCCAAAGGTCGGGAGTATCCCATGATCCAGATGCAGACAAATCTGGATGTTGCTGACAACTCTGGCGCTCGCCGAGTTCAGTGCATCAAGGTTTTGGGCGGATCCAAACGGAAATATGCCTCCGTGGGCGACATCATCGTGGTGTCGGTCAAGGAAGCCATTCCGCGTGGCCGCGTCAAGAAAGGCGACGTTCGCAAGGCTGTCGTCGTGCGCACCGCCAAGGAAGTTCGCCGTGAAGACGGCACCGCCATTCGCTTCGATCGCAACGCTGCTGTTATCCTGAACAACAACAACGAGCCGATCGGCACCCGGATCTTCGGACCGGTTGTGCGCGAACTGCGCGCGAAGAACTTCATGAAAATCATCTCGCTTGCTCCGGAGGTGCTGTGATGGCTGCCAAACTCCGCAAGGGTGACAAGGTCCGCGTTCTCGTGGGCAAGGACAAGGGCCGCGATGGCGAGATCCAGTCCGTCGATCCAAAAGCCGGCAAGGCTGTCGTGGAAGGCGTGAACATGGCCATCCGCCACACCAAGCAGACGCAGAACTCGCAAGGGGGTCGCGTGCCGAAGGCAATGCCGATCGACCTGAGCAACCTGGCTCTGCTGGACGCCAACGGCAAACCGACCCGCGTCGGCTTCCGTGTCGAAGACGGCAAGAAAGTGCGTTTCGCCAAGTCCACCGGGGAGGCCGTGTGATGCTGGATACCGCAGACTACACCCCGCGCCTGAAGGCCCAGTATCGGGAAACGATCCGCGCCGCGCTGAAGGAAGAATTCTCGTACAAGAACGAGATGATGATCCCGAAGCTGGAAAAGATCGTCCTGAACATGGGTGTCGGCAAAGCCGTGCAGGACACCAAGAAGGTGAAATCGGCCCAGGCCGACCTGACCCTGATTGCCGGTCAGCACGCTGTCGTGACCCGCGCCAAGAAATCGGTGGCAAGCTTCCGCGTTCGCGAAGACATGCCGCTGGGAACCAAGGTGACCCTGCGCGGTGACCGGATGTATGAATTCCTCGACCGTCTGATCACCATCGCGCTGCCGCGCGTGCGTGACTTCCGGGGCGTGAAAACGACGTCGTTCGACGGCCGTGGCAACTATGCCATGGGCCTGAAAGAACACATCGTGTTCCCGGAAATCGAATACGACAAGGTCGATGAAGTCCGCGGCATGGACATCATCATCTGCACCAACGCATCCACCGACGCGGAAGCCAAGGCGCTGTTGAAAGCTTTCAACATGCCCTTCACCAGCTGAGCCGCGGGAGAAATCACGACATGGCAAAAAAATCGATGATTGCTCGGGAAGTGAAGCGTCAGAAGCTGGTGGAGAAATACGCCGCCAAACGCGCTGAACTGAAAGAGATCGCAACCGACGAAAACCGCCCGATGGAAGAGCGCTTCAAGGCGCGTCTGAAGCTGGCGAAGCTGCCGCGGAATTCCTCGGCAACCCGTCTTCATAACCGGTGTCAGCTGACCGGCCGTCCCCACGCTTACTATCGTAAGCTGAAGGTCAGCCGTATCGCGCTGCGGGAACTTGGCTCGAACGGCCAGATCCCCGGTATGGTCAAATCGAGCTGGTAAGGAGCGTATATAATGAACGATCCTCTCGGTGATATGCTGACCCGTATCCGCAACGCGCAACTGCGCGGCAAGTCCACCGTGACTTCGCCCGCGTCCAAACTGCGCTGCTGGGTGCTGGATGTTCTGGCCGACGAAGGCTACATCCGCGGCTATGAGAAAACCACGGATCTCAACGGCCACCCGGCCATTGAAATCAGCCTGAAATACTTCGACGGCACCCCGGTCATCCGCGATCTCAAGCGCGTTTCGACCCCTGGCCGCCGCGTCTATGCCGCCTCGCAAAACCTGCCTCAGGTCAAGCAAGGCCTGGGCGTTTCCATCGTCTCCACACCTCAGGGTGTGATGTCGGATGCAGCTGCACGTTCTGCCAATGTTGGCGGCGAAGTGCTCTGCACCGTATTCTAGGGAGGTCCGGAAATGTCTCGTATTGGCAAGAAACCGGTCGACATTCCTTCGGGCGTGACCGCGAACGTGTCGGGTCAGACCATTGAAGTGAAGGGCGCGAAAGTGACCCGCAGCTTCACTGCGTCCGACGACGTTTCGGTCTCCGTGGAAGACAACACCATCGTGATCACGCCGCGTGGCATGTCCAAGCGGGCGCGTCAGCAGTGGGGTATGACCCGCACCATGATCCAGAACCTCGTGACCGGTGTTACCACCGGGTTCAAGAAGGAGCTGGAGATCAACGGTGTGGGTTACCGGGCACAGATCCAGGGCAACTCCCTGAAGCTGGCGCTTGGATACAGCCACGATGTCGACTTCGCGATCCCCGAAGGCATCACGGTCACCTGCCCTAAGCAGACCCAGATCGTGGTCGAAGGGACCGATGAACAGCTCGTTGGCCAGGTTGCGGCAAACATCCGCGAATGGCGTGCTCCGGAACCCTACAAGGGCAAGGGCATCAAGTACAAAGACGAGTTCATCTTCCGTAAGGAAGGCAAGAAGAAGTAAGGACGCGAGAAATGGCAAACAGCAAAAGGGAACTGTTCCTGAAGCGCCGTCTGCGCGTTCGGAACAAGCTTCGCAAGATGAACTCGGGGCGCGTGCGCCTGAGCGTTCATCGTTCGAACAAGAACATCAGCGTCCAGCTGATCGACGATGTGAAAGGGGTCACCCTGGCCTCGGCCTCGTCGCTCGAAAAGGATCTGGGCATCACCGGCAAGAACAACGTCGAGGCCGCCGCGAAAGTGGGCACCGCGATTGCCGAACGTGCCAAGGCAGCTGGTGTCGAAGAATGTTACTTCGACCGTGGCGGCTTCCTCTTTCACGGCAAGGTGAAGGCTCTGGCCGACGCTGCGCGTGAAGGCGGACTGAAGTTCTGAGGAGACGATAGATGGCAAGAGAAGATAACCGCCGGGGTGGTCGCGATCGCGACGAAAATCCGGAATTCGCCGATCGTCTCGTGGCGATCAACCGGGTCTCGAAGACCGTCAAGGGTGGTAAGCGTTTTGGCTTCGCCGCACTTGTGGTCGTCGGCGATCAGAAGGGCCGTGTCGGGTTTGGCAAGGGCAAGGCGAAAGAGGTCCCCGAGGCCATTCGCAAGGCCACCGAGCAAGCCAAGCGCAACCTCATCCGTGTGCCGCTGAAAGAAGGCCGCACGCTGCACCACGACGTCCACGGGCGTCACGGGGCAGGCCGGGTGACCATGCGCACGGCACCGACCGGGACCGGCATCATCGCCGGTGGTCCGATGCGCGCCGTGTTCGAAATGTTGGGTGTTCATGACGTGGTGGCGAAGTCCATCGGGTCGCAGAACCCCTACAACATGATCCGCGCAACGCTGGACGGGCTTCAGAGCGAATCCAGTCCGCGTATGGTGGCGCAACGCCGTGGCAAGAAGGTTGCCGATATCCTGCCCAAGCGGGATGACGCACCGGCGGCCGATGCGTCGGCCGAAGCGGCTGAAGCCTGAGGAGACTGACCCATGGCGAAAACCATTGTTGTAAAGCAGATCGGCTCGCCGATCCGTCGCCCCGCCAAGCAGCGTGAAACGCTGATCGGCCTGGGCCTGAACAAGATGCACAAGACCCGTGAACTGGAAGACACCCCTTCCGTGCGCGGCATGGTCAACATGATCCCGCATCTGGTCGAAATCATCGAAGAACGGGACTGATCCTGATCTTCTGATAGATTGATGGCGTCCCGCGATAGCGGGGCGCTTTTTTCGTTGTGCATTTGCTGGAGTGACCAGATGTTCTTTCCCCAAAAATCCCTGTTCGACGCCATGCAGACATGGCAGCGGGCCAATCTGGCCACTGCCGAGATGATGATGGCGGCGAACCTCGTGATTCTGAACCGGACGACCCAGATGATGCTGGGGATGATGTCCTCGCAGGAAGCGGCGCGGATGATCTTCGAGAAACCCGCCGCCTTTGCCAAGTCGATGGAAATGGCGGCCCGGGCGCAGGCCGCAGGGCGGGACCATGCGGCGATGGCGCTGGCTGCGGTCAGGCCGATCCGCACCAAGACCCGCGCCAATGCGCGGCGGCTGTCACGGCCCCGTCGCTGAAGGCTGTCGCAATCAACTGGGCTGGCGCAGCCACAGCAAGATGGCCAGGATCACCAGAAGGCTCAGCCAGATCGCGCCATTGATGAGGCTGTGCCGCTTGGCGCGTTTCTTTTCGTACCAGCGCCGGGGGGTGATGCCGCGTGTCAGCATCACCGCCTGCGCCGACAGGTTGATGCAGACGATGTTCATCAGCAGCATCACGCCGGCCTCCAGCGCGTGGTAGCCTTGGCTGAAGCCCAGAAACAACCCGATGGCCGTGGCCGGCGGCAGCAGCGCCACCGCGACCATCACCCCGACCAGCGCCGAGGATACCCCGGTCACAAGGCTCAGCGCGGCGGCCGCCCCCGAGGCCAGGGCAATCGCCAGCCCGTCAAAGCCGATGTCGGTGCGGCTGAGCAATTCGTCCGCGTCCGAGATCGGCATCAGCAGCCCGATCACGAAGCCAAGCGCGATGCTCAGCACCGTGCCGATCACCAAGGCTGCCGCCGAGCGCAGGATCAACTTGCCGTCGCCAAGCGCGACGCCCACCGACAGGGCCAGGTTGGGGCCCAGCAGCGGCGCGATCACCATGGCGCCCAGAACCACCGGCACGTTGTCCTCCAGCATCCCGAAGGCCGCCACCACGGTCGAAAGCAGCACGAAGACCAGATAGGCGCGGTCGATCCGCCCCTGCTTTTCCACCTGCTCATAGATCTCTTCCCGCGACAGCCCGCCGGGAAGTTTCATGGCCTTTTCGGCCTCTTCCTCGGGATCCGGTTCGGCGTCTTCCTCCTCCTCCTCTTCCTTGCGGGGGAGGGACGTGTCGACCGGTACGATGGCAAGGCGCCAGCCGTCCTGGCTGTCAAGTTCGGTCTGGATGGCGTCCAGCAGGTTCTGACGGCAGTCGTCATCGGCCAGGATATGCAGGGTCCAGCGGGTCTTGTCGCCGGAATCCTCGCGGTGTTTCATCACCGCGCCGTCGCAAATGTCCTTGGCGGTGGCGAAGATCTTGTCGCAGGCGTGGTTGGGAAGACTGAGGATGATCAGGCGCATCCTTCCTTGATACGGCAGCAGGCGGGCCTGCCAAGCCCAAAAAAGCGTGGGGCGGGCACGCGCGAACGGTCTTGATCCCGCCCTTGATCGGCTGGCAATCCGGCACGGGGTGAAGAAAGAGGTCAACAGAGAAGGAGCAAGACCCGCGAGCTGGAGGACACCCCTTCCGTGCGCGGCATGGTCAACAAGATCCCGCATTTGGTCGAGATCATCGAAGAACGCGGCGAGTAATCGCAGCCCTTCGCAGAAATTGAACGCCCCGGTGGGAGCGCTGGGGCGTTTTTCGTTTTTGGGGATTGACCCGTTTGGCCGCGCCTCAGGGTGTTCGGTCCTGAAAGTGAGGCGTCATTCTACTCATGAGATCTAGTGCGTTGGCGTAAAGTCCCTTGTCTCCAAGAGCCGCAGCAGCGGCGCCGATCGAAATCACGCCACGATAGAATTGATTTTCAAAGTCATCGGCATGTTCGGCCAGAAGTGGGGAACTCGTGTAGCCAAGGAGCTGAAATTTGCCCAGCTCAGGGTCGTATAGTTCAAGGACATGGGGGGCTGCAGCATGTACGAACCCGGAATAGACGCGATACAGATAACCCGATGCAGCAATTGATACATGATCGTGCTTCCCACCATTTGTGACTTTTGAAACGTAGTTACGAATATCTTTGCGACTGGTTTGGTGCTTGTTCTTGGGCCTCTTTTGATAGTCTGTGGTTTCAGGCTCCTCCATCCAAAAGGCGTCCAAATACTCATCATGCTTCCCGGTCGAGTCGTGCCCCAAAAGTGGATATGCGAGAAACAAGATATCTTCGTGTATCTCGTCCAATGTTCTCTGAATGACTCCAAGTTCTTGCAGGTAGCCGCCCTGAAGGAGTAGCCGACCGGCTCCAAGTCCGCTGACATATCTAACAGCCTTCAGCAGAACTGCTTGCTCGGTCAGTTTCTCTTCGAACCTGTAGGCGAGTGTTCCGCGAAAGCGGATGTCTACAGGCGGTGGCACCGATTTAGAGAGCTGTTCAACGGCACTTTCGAACCAGGTCAACTTGGGAATAGGCCGGGGCAAAACTATGTCCTTCACGCTACAACGCCAGCCTTGCCGATCATTCCAAAGATGTCTATACGCCTCCGGTGGTCATTCGAGACCCGACTCAAGCAACAAGAAATGCCGTGGCTGGCCCCGTTTTCGCTTCGGGGGCTACATCCGGCAAGGAGAAGCGACATGAAACTGAATGAACTGCGTGACAACGACGGCGCCGTCAAGAAATCCAAACGCGTTGGCCGTGGCCCGGGTTCGGGCAAGGGCAAGATGGCTGGCCGTGGTATCAAGGGTCAGAAATCGCGTTCGGGCGTGGCCCTGAACGGCTATGAAGGCGGCCAGATGCCGCTGTACCAGCGCCTGCCGAAGCGGGGCTTCAACAAGCCCAACCGCAAGAAGTTCGCGGTCATCAACCTCGGCATCCTGCAGAAATTCATCGAAGCCGGGAAGCTGGACACCGCCAACCCGGTGGACGAAGACGCATTGGTGGCTTCGGGCCTGGTGCGCCGCAAGCTGGACGGCGTCCGGGTGCTGGCGAAGGGCGAGATCACCTCGGCCGTCAACCTGACCGTGACCGGCGCTTCGCAAGCCGCCGTCGACGCGGTGGCCGCGGCCGGTGGTTCGCTGACTGTCGCAACTCCGGCGGCCGCCGAGTAAGTGGTTGTGGGCGGCGTCCAAGCCGCTTACATCCTCTCAAAGGTTTTCAGCGCCGCCGACCGGAAACCCGGTTCGGCGGCGCCCGCATGAAAGAGACACCACATGGCATCAGCAGCGGAACAGATGGCCGCGAACATGAGCTGGGGCGCCTTCGGCAAGGCGACCGAGCTGAGGCAGCGCATCCTCTTCACCCTGGGACTACTGATCGTCTACCGCCTGGGCACCTATATTCCGGTGCCGGGCATCGACGGCGGCGAATTGCGTGCCTTCATGGAACAGGCGTCCGCCGGCATTGGCGGCATCCTGAACATGTTCACGGGCGGCGCCATCAGCCGGATGGGCATCTTCGCCCTAGGCATCATGCCCTATATCTCGGCCTCGATCATCATTCAGCTTCTGGCCTCCATGTGGGCGCCGCTGGAGCAATTGAAGAAAGAGGGCGAGCAGGGCCGCAAGAAGATCAACCAGTACACCCGGTACGGCACCGTGGCGCTGGCGCTGTTCCAGTCCTATGGCCTGGCGGTCAGCCTGGAATCCGGCGGCCTTGCCCATGATCCGGGCTGGTTCTTCCGCATCGCCTGCATGATCACGCTGGTCGGCGGCACCATGTTCCTGATGTGGCTGGGCGAACAGATCACCCAGCGTGGCATCGGCAACGGCATTTCGCTGATCATCTTCGTGGGCATCATCGCCGAGGTTCCCGCAGCCCTGGCGCAATTCCTGGCGTCGGGCCGCTCGGGCGCCATCAGCCCGGCTGTCATCATCGCGGTGATCGTCATCATGATGCTGACCATCGGCTTCGTGGTGTTCATGGAACGCGCGCTGCGCAAGATCCACATCCAGTACCCGCGCCGCCAGGTTGGCATGAAGGTCTATGACGGCGGCTCGTCGCATCTGCCGATCAAGGTGAACCCGGCGGGCGTGATCCCGGCGATCTTCGCCAGTTCGCTGCTGCTGCTGCCGACGACACTGGCCACGTTCTCGGGCAATTCCACCAGCCCGGTCATGTCGACGATCCTGGCCTATTTCGGGCCCGGTCAGCCGCTGTACCTGCTGTTCATGGTCGGCATGGTGGTGTTCTTCACCTACTTCTACACCCACAACGTCGCCTTCAAGGTCGAAGACGTGGCGGACAACCTGAAGAACCAGAACGGCTTTGTGCCGGGCATCCGTCCGGGCAAGCGCACCGCCGAGTACCTGGAATACGTGGTCAACCGCGTCCTGGTACTGGGGGCTTCCTATCTGGCGCTGGTCGTGCTGCTGCCCGAGATCATGCGTTCGCAACTGGCGATCCCGTTCTACTTCGGGGGCACCTCGGTGCTGATCGTCGTGTCGGTCACCATGGACACGATCCAGCAGGTGCAGTCGCATCTTCTGGCGCACCAGTACGAAGGGCTGATCGAAAAGTCGCAACTGCGTGGCAAGAAGCGCAAGAAAGGCCCGGCGCGGCGCTAACATTGCCGGTCAAGCCGCTTGGTGCTTGCCTGAGAACCCCAAAGGCCCTTTTACTGGTGGCATACGCACCGGTGAAAGGGCCTTTGTCATGAAACGAGCACTCACGATCCATCTGCCGCTGACGGCGGCATTGGCCATGGGCGTGGCCTCGCCGGTGATGGCCGAGCTGGAATACACCAACGGCACCGGCGGCAGCGCGCGCGTCTACGGGCAGCTGACCCCGGCCTGGCTGAACGTTGACGACGGCAAGGACACAGACGGCAATCTGGTCGACAACTCCCGTTCGAACTCGCGGGCGGGCATCTGGCTCGATCAGGAGTTCGACAACGGACAGATGCTGCTGTTCAACTTCGAAGCGGCACTGGGCGCCCCGCAAAGTTCCAAGTTCAGCCAGAATTTCCAGCCGGACTGGGATTGGCAACGGACTGACCTGCGGAAGCTGGAATTCATCTATAGCGGCAATTTCGGTACCGTGTTTTTCGGGCAGGGCTCGATGGCGTCGGACAACACGTCAACCCTTGATCTTTCGGCGACCACCCTTGCCAGCACGGTGACGGTGCCGGACGCGGCCGGCGGCTATTTCTTCCGCCAGAAGGACGGGACCCTGTCCAGCGTCGCGGTCAGCAACGTCTTCAAGGACTACGATGGCGGTCGCAAGGCGCGCATTCGCTATGACACGCCCCGGTTCGGGGGCACCGAGCCCGGCAAGGGGATCAGCATCGGCGCGTCCTACGGGCAGGACCTTCTGAATTCCAGCGACGATGCCGAATATTACGACATCGGCCTGAACTACAGCGACACCATCAGTTCGATCACCGTCAGGGCCGGGTTGAGCTATGCCTGGAAAGACGACGATGGCACAACCGAGCGCTACGGCGGCTCGATCTCGGCGCTCAGCGACGTCAACGGGCTGAACGGTACACTGTCCTTTGGCGGCGACCCGGATGGTGGCCAATTCGGCTATATCAAGCTGGGCTGGATCACCAGTTTCTGGACCATCGGCGACACCGCGTTCTCGGCGGATTACTATTCGGGCAACGATATCGCCGGGTCGGATGGCACGTCCACATCGACCGGCTTGCAGGTGGCGCAGTATTTCGACGACACCAACCTGTCGATCTACTTTGGCTACAACCGCCTGACCTATGACGACAAGGCGGCCTCCTATGACGACATGGATGTCATCCTTGCCGGTCTGCAGTGGAAATTCTGATCCACTGGGGTCTGGATTGCCGCGCCAAGGAACGCTAGACTGAACCCCAGACAGGCCAATGTGCCGTCTGGGGTCGAATTGCCGCGAAAGCGGCTTGACCTGTTTGCAAATTCGCAATACCCGATGCTCTCTCGTCACAGAACCGATTCCGTGACCGCGATGTTCGCGCGTGGAATGGTTCCGTGTTAAATGGCTGCGGCCGGGTCCTTGCCCGGCCAATGTTGTGAAAAAAGGTTCTGGAGCTACGGAACCGCAACGGAAAAGGAACGACCACTTGGCACGTATTGCCGGCGTCAACATCCCGACCAACAAACGGGTGCCCATCGCCCTCACTTACATCCACGGTATCGGCCCCGCAGCGGCGGCCCAGATCTGTGAAGCCGCCGGCATCGCGACCGAGCGCCGCTTCAACGAACTGTCGGATTCCGAGGTTCTGGCGATCCGCGAACAGATCGACGCCAACTTCACCGTCGAAGGTGACCTGCGCCGTGAAGTTCAGATGAACATCAAGCGTCTGATGGACCTGGGCTGCTATCGCGGTCTGCGCCATCGCCGCAACCTGCCTGTGCGCGGTCAGCGCACCCACACCAACGCGCGTACCCGCAAGGGCCCCGCGAAGCCGATCGCCGGCAAGAAGAAGTAAGAGGGGGCAGGTTATATGGCACGCGATACAAAAGCACGTGGCGGCAAGCGCAAAGAGCGGAAGAATATTGCCGCTGGCGTCGCACATGTGAATTCGACATTCAACAACACCAAGATCCTGATCTCGGACGTGCAGGGCAATGCGATCGCATGGTCGTCGGCTGGCACCATGGGGTTCAAAGGCTCGCGGAAATCGACGCCCTACGCAGCACAGCTGGCTGCAGAAGACGCCGGCAAGAAGGCTCAGGAACACGGCGTGAAAACGCTGGAAGTCGAAGTTCAGGGGCCCGGTTCGGGCCGTGAATCGGCGCTGCGCGCACTGGCCGCGGTTGGCTTCAACATCACCTCGATCCGTGATGTGACCCCAATCGCCCACAACGGCTGCCGTCCGCCGAAGCGCCGCCGCGTCTGATCCAGACCAAATTTGGTCGGGCTGCGTCCTTGGGCGCGGCCCGGCTTTGTCATTTTACCTCGGGTGTTTCTGACTTTGGTCATCGGTCGGGAACGAGCATGGAGGCGACAGGCATGATCCAGAAGAATTGGCAAGAACTCATCAAGCCCACTCAGCTTGACGTAAAGCCGGGGAACGACCCGGCGCGTCAGGCAACGGTGGTTGCAGAACCGCTGGAGCGGGGCTTTGGTCTGACAATGGGCAATGCCCTGCGTCGCGTATTGATGTCGTCGCTGCAAGGCGCGGCCATCACCAGCGTTCAGATCGACAACGTGCTGCACGAGTTCTCTTCGGTCGCCGGGGTGCGTGAAGACGTGACCGACATCGTTCTGAACCTCAAGGGCGTTGCCCTGCGCATGGACAACGAAGGCCCCAAGCGGCTTTCGATCTCGGCCAAGGGGCCGGGCGTGGTCACCGCGGGCGACATCTCCGAAACCGCAGGGGTCGAGGTTCTGAACAAGGATCACGTCATCTGCCACCTTGACGATGGTGCCGATCTGTTCATGGAGCTGATCGTCAACACCGGCAAGGGCTATGTCTCGGCAGACAAGAACCGTCCCGAGGATGCGCCCATCGGCCTGATCCCGATCGACGCGATCTATTCGCCGGTCCGCAAGGTCAGCTACGACGTGCAGCCCACCCGCGAGGGCCAGGTGCTGGACTATGACAAGCTGACCCTGAAGCTGGAAACCGACGGGTCGGTCACCCCCGATGACGCCGTGGCCTATGCCGCGCGCATCCTTCAGGACCAGCTGCAGATCTTCGTCAACTTCGACGAGCCGGAGCCCGCGCGTTCGGAAGCCGACGACGACGGTCTGGAGTTCAACCCGCTGCTGCTGAAGAAGGTCGACGAGCTGGAGCTTTCGGTCCGTTCGGCAAACTGCCTGAAGAACGACAACATCGTCTACATCGGGGATCTGATCCAGAAAACCGAAGCCGAGATGCTGCGCACTCCGAACTTCGGCCGCAAGTCGCTGAACGAGATCAAGGAAGTGCTCTCGGGCATGGGTCTGCACCTGGGCATGGATGTCGAGGACTGGCCGCCGGAGAACATCGAGGATCTGGCCAAGAAGTTCGAAGACCAGTTTTAAGGTGGCGGCGGGGGAAACCCCGCCTCGCCAAATGCCCGGACAGCCGGGGAATACTCGGGCCCACGCCCCAAGGTGAGCGGTTGACACGCATCAGCCGCCTGACAAAGCAAAACACGCAAGACAAGGATAGATACCATGCGTCACGCCCGCGGATACCGCCGCCTGAACCGTACTCACGAGCACCGCAAGGCGCTCTTTGCCAACATGGCCGGCTCGTTGATCGAGCACGAGCAGATCAAGACCACGCTGCCGAAAGCCAAGGAACTGCGCCCGATCATCGAAAAGCTGATCACCCTGGGCAAGCGCGGCGATCTGCACGCGCGTCGTCAGGCCGGTTCGCAGCTGAAGCAGGACGCCTATGTGGCGAAACTGTTCGACGTTCTGGGCCCGCGCTACAAGGATCGTCAGGGCGGCTACGTCCGGGTTCTGAAAGCCGGCTTCCGCTATGGCGACATGGCGCCGATGGCGATCATCGAATTCGTCGATCGTGATGTCGATGCCAAGGGCGCTGGCGACAAGGCCCGCGTTGCCGCTGAAGAAGACGCCGCGGAATAATCCCGGCCCTTTCGACAGCTCGAAGCCCCGCCTCTGGTGGGGCTTTTTTCTTGGCCGGACAGGACTGGAGTGGCGCCATGGCTCAGGCAGGATACTCAGGAAAACCCTTGTACAAGAAGCTGGGCTTCAAGCCGGGTTTCCGCGTCGGGCTGGTGGCCGCACCGGACCACTACGGCGACCTGCTGGCCGGTGTCGAAGAGGTGACCTTCGAAGGGCCGCGCGCAGGCGATCTGGATGCGATCCACATGTTTCTGAGCAGTCCCGACGACATCGCCCAGACCATCACCGATGCCCTGCCGCGTCTGCGGCCCGGTGGGATGCTTTGGGTGTCCTGGACCAAGAAGTCCTCGGCTTTGCACACCGGTGTCACCGAGGATGCGCTGCGCGATGCGGTGTTGCCACTGGGCTGGGTCGATGTGAAGGTTTGCGCGGTGGATGCGGATTGGTCGGCGCTGAAATTCCTCAAGCGGAAAGGGTGAGCCATGGTTGATCTCTTCTCCAGCGGCGCCTCGGATGCGTCCGACACCGCCCCGCGTCCGCTGGCGGACCGGCTGCGCCCGGCGGCCCTGGCCGAGGTTGTGGGGCAGGAGGGGGTTCTGGGCCCCGAGGCGCCGCTGGGCGCGATGCTGGCGTCCGGGCGGCTGGGCTCTCTGATCCTCTGGGGGCCGCCGGGGGTGGGCAAGACCACCATCGCGCGGCTGCTGGCCCTTGAAACCGACATGAGTTTCGTGCAGATCAGTGCCATCTTCTCGGGCGTGCAGGAGCTGAAAAAGGTCTTCGAGGCCGCCAAGCTGCGCCGTGGCAACGGGCAGGGGACGCTGCTGTTCGTGGACGAGATCCACCGCTTCAACAAGGCGCAGCAGGACAGCTTCCTGCCGCACATGGAAGACGGCACCATCCTGTTGGTGGGCGCCACCACCGAGAACCCCTCGTTCGAGTTGAACGCCGCACTGCTGTCGCGGGCGCAGGTGGTGGTGCTGGTGCGGCTGGAAGCCCCGGCGCTGGAAGCCCTGCTGGTCCGCGCCGAAGAGGTCGAAGGCCAGCCGCTGCCGCTGACCGAGGCTGCCCGCGCCGCGCTGATCGAAATGGCCGATGGCGATGGGCGGGCGATGCTGAACCTTGCCGAAACCGTGCTCAGCTGGAAGCTGAAGGCGCCGATCGATCCCAAGGCGCTGTCGGCGCGGCTGGCCCGGCGGGCGGCGCAATATGACAAATCCGGCGATGCCCATTACAACCTGATCTCGGCGCTGCACAAATCGGTGCGCGGCTCGGATCCCGACGCTGCCCTGTATTGGCTGGCGCGGATGCTGGAGGGTGGCGAAGACCCGCGATACCTGGCCCGCCGCATCACCCGCATGGCGGTCGAGGACATCGGCCTTGCCGACCCGCAGGCCCAGACCCTGTGCCTGGGGGCCTGGGATGTCTATGAACGGCTGGGCAGCCCCGAGGGCGAATTGGCGCTGGCGCAGGCGGTGGTCTATCTGGCGTTGGCCCCGAAATCCAACGCCGCCTACACCGGCTACAAGGCCGCGCGGAAGCTGGCCAGGGACAGCGGCTCGGCCCCGCCGCCCAAGCACATCCTGAACGCGCCCACCGGGCTGATGAAGGAGCAGGGCTATGGCGACGGCTATGCCTATGACCATGACGCCGAGGACGGGTTTTCGGGCCAGAACTATTTTCCCGACGGGATGGACCGGCCCAGCCTTTATGCGCCGGTCGAACGCGGGTTTGAGCGGGATCTGGCCAAGCGCACTGCCTATTTCGCCCGCCTGCGCGCCAAGCGCCAAGACGGTTGACAAGCCTGCCGTCACGGGAAAGAGAAAGCCCATGTTCAACACAGCAGCAACAGACGCGCGCGCCGCAGGGGCCGCCCGAAACCCGATGGGGGTCGCATGAGCGGAGTGCAGATGCGCCAGGTTGGCGCCGACGAGGCCGAACAGCGGCTGGACCGCTGGTTCCGCCGCCATTTCCCGCAGATCAGTCAGGGCCGGATCGAGAAACTGTGCCGCAAGGGCGAGATCCGGGTCGATGGCGGGCGGGTGAAGGCCTCCAGCCGGGTCGCGCCGGGCCAGACCGTGCGCATCCCGCCGCTGCCAGACGAGGCCGCGCCCAAGCCTGAAGCCCCGCGTCTGTCCGAGGCCGATACCCGGATGATGCAGGACATGGTGTTGTACCGGGACGAGCATATCCTCGCCATCAACAAACCGCCCGGCCTGCCCAGCCAGGGCGGCAGCGGCCAGACCCGCCATGTCGACGGGCTGGCCGAGGCGCTGCGCTATGACAAGCCGCTGAAACCGCGACTGGTGCATCGGCTGGACAAGGACACCTCGGGCGTTCTGTTGCTGGCCCGCACCGGGGCCGCGGCCACCGATCTGACCAAGGCGTTCCGCGCCCGCAGCACCCGCAAGATCTATTGGGCTGCCGTCGCCGGGGTGCCGCATCCGCAGATGGGCACCGTGAAGTATGGCTTGGTCAAGGCGCCGGGGCATGGGCCGCGCGGCGAGGGCGAGAAGATGCATTGCCTCCACCCGCGCGAGGTTGACGGCACGCCGGACGCCAAACATGCCACCACCGATTACGCGGTGCTCTCGGCGCTGGCCAAGCGCACCGCCTGGGTGGCGCTGGTGCCGATCACCGGGCGCACCCACCAGTTGCGCGCGCATATGGCCGAACTGGGGCATCCGATCATCGGTGACGGCAAATACGGCGGCTCGGGGCAGGAAAACCTTGGTGATGGCTGGGGCGCGCAACTGGGCGGGGACATTTCGCGCAAGCTGCACCTGCATGCCCGCTCGATCAGCTTTGACCATCCGGTGACCGGCGCGCGGGTGACCGTGACCGCACCGCTGCCCGCGCATATGAAGCGCACCTGGAAGGAATTCGACTGGCGCGAGGCGGATGTGCCCGAAGATCCGTTCGAGGAATTCCTGTGAGCAGCGGTCTGAAACTGGCGATCTTCGATGTCGACGGCACGCTGGTGGACAGCCAGGCGCATATCCTACGCAGCATGACGGCGGCCTTCGACAGCGTCGGCCGCGAGATGCCGGAACGCGGCGCGGTGCTGGAACTGGTGGGCCTGTCCCTGCCGCTGGTGATCGCGCGGCTCTGTCCCGATCTGTCCGACACGGTGCGCGACGGCATGGTCGCGACCTACAAGGACACCTTCGCCGCGACGCGGGTGGCCGACGGGGCGGCGACCGCGCCGCTCTATCCCGACATTGCCGAAACGCTGGACCGGCTGGCGCGGGTCGAGCCGCTGCTGCTGGGCGTGGCGACGGGCAAGTCGCGGCGCGGGCTGACCCATGTGCTGGACCAGCACGGTCTGAACCGCCGCTTCGTGACCCAGCAGGTGGCCGACGATCACCCGTCGAAACCGCATCCGGCGATGCTGGAGGCCGCCTTGCGCGACACCGGGTGTGATCCCGCCGACGCGGTGATGATCGGCGACACGGTATTCGATCTGGAAATGGCGCGGTCCGCCGGTATTCCCGCCATCGCGGTCGGTTGGGGCTATCACCCGGTGGCCGACCTGCAACGGCTGTCGCCGCGTGCGATGGTGCAGGACACCGGCGAACTGGCCGCGACGATCCTTGACGTTCTGGGAGTGAGCGATGACTGAATGGGCGCAGAAACGGTTCTGGAAAGAGACCAGCGTCGAACCTGCGGAGGGCGGATACACGGTCCGCCTGGACGGGCGCGGCATCCGCACCCCGTCCAAGGCGCCGCTGATCGTACCCACCGAGGCGCTGGCCCGTGCCATGGCCGATGAATGGGATGCGCAGGAAGAGGCCATCCAGCCCGCGACCATGCCGATGACGCGCTCCTCCAACTCGGCCGTGGACAAGGTGGCAGTCCAGTTCACCGAGGTCGCGGACCTGCTGGCGGCTTATGGCGAAAGCGATCTTCTGTGCTATCGCGCCGAACATCCGGAAGAATTGATCCAACGTCAGGCTGCGGCCTGGGATCCGGTTCTGGACTGGGCCGCACGGGAATTTGACGCCCAGTTGAACGTGGCCTCGGGCGTCATGTTCGTGCCCCAGCCGGAGTCCAGCATCGCTGCGTTGCGGCGAAAAACACATGCGTTGTCGCATTGGCAGTTGACCGCCTTCCACGATCTGGTGGCGCTGACCGGGTCTTTGGTGCTGGGGTTCGCATCCCTGGATCCGCGCTGGAATCGCAAGGATATCTGGGCCTGGTCGCGTCTGGACGAGGATTGGCAGGCCGAGCAATGGGGCAAGGATGAGGAGGCCCAGGAGGCCGCGGCATTGAAGGCTCAGGCCTTCGCAGATGCAGCAAGGTTCTACGATTTGGTCACGGGCTGACCAAAGCCGCCCGCAAACAGGGCAGGCCTGAAACCACGTCCCCTTGTCCACCAAGTTCATTATTCTGTCCCACGTCTCCCCTTGACTGTCCATTGGGCTTTTGACCAAGGTTTGACCGGACCCGGAACCAACCGGGACCGGACCATGAATGGCACCCTAAATAACGGGGCCGAACCGCATCATCTGCGGTCCATCAGGAAGAGGTAGACATGAAGACGAACGTACTCCTTGGCACCATTGCCCTAGCCGGCTTGGCTGCCGGCGCCGTAGCGGCTGACACTCTGGAAGAAGTGAAGGAGCGTGGGAAGCTGAACTGCGGTATCAGCACCGGCCTTGTTGGCTTTGCAACGCAGGACGCGCAGGGCGATTGGCAAGGTTTCGACGTGGCTGTCTGTCGCGCCGTGGCCGCCGCGGTTCTGGGTGACCCCACCGCTGTTGATTTCACCCCCGTGACCAACAAGGTCCGCTTCGAGGTTCTGAACTCGGGCGAGATCGACATGCTGTCGCGCAACACCACCTGGACCTTCTCGCGCGATGTGGACCTGAAGCTCGAGTTTGCGGGCGTCAACTATTACGACGGCCAGGGGTTCCTGGCACCCAAGGAACTGGGCGTAAGCTCGGCCAAGGAACTGGATGGCGCCACGGTCTGCATCCAGTCCGGCACCACCACCGAGCTGAACCTCGCGGACTTCTTCCGCACCAACAACATCAGCTATGAGCCGGTGCCGATCGCCACCGCGTCGGAAGCGCAGCAGCAGTATCTGGCCGGGGCCTGTGACGTCTACACCACCGACGCCTCCGGTCTGGCCGCGACACGCGCCGCATTCGAAGATCCCTCGGCGCATGTGATTCTGCCGGAAATCATCTCGAAAGAGCCGCTGGGCCCGCTGGTCCGCCATGGCGACAACAACTGGGGCGACGTGGTGCGCTGGACCCTGAACGCGCTGATCGCCGCTGAAGAACTGGGCATCACCTCGGCCAATATCGAGGAACTGGCGGCAGGCACCACCAACCCGGAAGTCAACCGGATCCTTGGCACCGAAGGGTCGTTGGGCGAAATGCTGGGCCTGTCGCCCGACTGGTCCAAGAACGCCATTGCCGCGGGCGGCAACTATGGCGAGATCTTCGAGCGTCACATCGGCCAGAACACCCCGATCGGGCTGGCGCGCGGCCTGAACGCCCAGTGGCTTGAAGGCGGCCTGCTGTATGCGCCGCCGTTCCGGTAAGATCCTCAGGGGGCGGCGGATGTGGATCCGCCGCCCTGTTCCATTCGGGGTCCTGACCCCACCCGCGCCTGTCTTGCGCGACCTCGGCAACCCAGCCCTGCCGAACAAAGGATAGTTTCATGGCCAGTATCAGCGATCCGGCGCAGCCTGCTTTCCGATTGAGCATGCTCGTCAACGATACCCGGTATCGCGGGATCACCTTCCAGATCATCGCGTTCCTTGCGATTGTCTTCTTCTTCGGATGGCTGATCTGGAACGCCACACAGAACCTGGCCGCCCTGGGGCAGGACATCTCGTACAAGTTTCTGGGCGAGCAGGCCGGATACGACATCAACCAGCAACTCATCCCCTTTGTCAGTACCGACACCCATTTCCGTGCTGCGATGGTCGGGATCCTCAATACCCTGCTGGTGGCCTTCCTGGGATGTATCACCGCCACGATCATCGGGGTCGTGGTCGGGGTGCTGCGGCTGTCGAAGAACTGGCTGGTGGCCAAGGTCATGTCGGTCTACGTCGAGATCTTCCGCAACGTGCCGGTGCTGATCTGGATCCTCATCATCTTCTCGGTGATGTCCAACGCCCTGCCAAGCCCGCGCGACTTTCGCGGCGACAATGCGACGGCGTCGATGGTGTTTGACGCGATGGCCTTCACCAACCGCGGTGTCTATGTGCCCGGTCCGGTGTGGGAGGCTGGCTCGGGCATCGTGGTCGCGGTGTTCCTGGCCTCGATCGTCGGCATCTTTTTCCTGCGCCGCTATGCCACCAAGCTGCTGTACGACACCGGACGTGAACTTCCGGTGCTGCAACTGTCGCTTGGCCTGTTCTTCGTGCCGGCGCTGATCGCCTATTTCGTGATGGGATCGCCCATCGGCCTGGATTACCCCGAACTCAAGGGGTTCAACTTCCAGGGCGGGTTGAAGGTTCAGGGCACGCTGATTGCCTTGTGGTGGGCGCTGGCGCTGTATACCGGGGCCTTCATCGCTGAAAACGTGCGCGCCGGCATCCTGGCCGTCAGCAAGGGCCAGACCGAGGCCGCCGCCGCCCTGGGCCTGCGCCCCGGCAAGATCATGCGCCTTGTCGTCCTGCCGCAAGCCCTGCGGGTCATCATCCCGCCGCTGATCTCGCAGTACCTGAACCTGACCAAGAACTCGTCGCTGGCCGCCGCCATCGGCTACATGGACATCACCGGCACGCTGGGCGGGATCACCCTGAACCAGACCGGCCGCAGTTTCGAAGCGGTGCTGCTGCTGATGCTATTCTACCTGATGATCTCGCTGGCGATCTCGGGGGTGATGAACCTTTACAACAACGCCGTGAAGCTGAAGGAGCGCTGAGATGTCCCAAGGCGATCACTCGGTTGCATTCGTCCGCCACGATCCACTCCCGCCGCAGGCCCCGCCGGTGTCGCAGGCCGGGGTGATCGGCTGGCTGCGCACCAATCTTTTCAGCTCGATCGGCAATTCGATCATGACGCTGATCACGCTCTACGTCATCTACGCCTTGCTGGCCGCCATCGTGCCGTGGATCGCCAATGGCGTCTGGGATGCCTCGTCGATCCGCGAATGCCGCGAGCAGTTGCAGGGCGTCAATGCCGCCTGCTGGGCGGTGATCGAGGAACGTTGGCCGCAACTGGTCTTCGGTAACTACCCGCCCGAACACTACGGCCGTGCCGTGCTGGCCTTCGTGCTGCTGTTCGTGGCCCTGGCGCCGGTGCTGTATTTCGGCTTGCCGCGCAAGATGCTGTGGTTCACCGGGCTGTATCCGTTTCTGGCCTACTGGCTGATCTGGGGCGGCACGCTGTGGATCCCGATCATGGCGCTGGTCGGCGTGGTCGTCGGCTTCGTGGTGTTCCGGCTGCTGGAAGAAAAGTCGTTCTTCGGGGCAATGGTGGCCGCATTGGCCGCGGCCTTGGCCTTCTGGATCGTGCTGACCGCCCCCCTGGCCGAGGCGCTGGCCGGTGTGCTGCCGCTGGCCCTGACCCCGGTGGCCAGCCGCGAGATCGGCGGCTTCATGATCAACTTCATCCTTGGCACCAGTGGCATCGCCCTGTCGTTGCCGCTGGGCATCATGCTGGCGCTGGGGCGGCAATCGACCCTGCCGATCATCAAGATGATCTGCGTGATCTTCATCGAGTTCGTGCGCGGCGTGCCTCTGATCACGCTGTTGTTCGTGGCCTCGGTGATGCTGGCCTATTTCCTGCCGCCGGGCACCAATTTCGACCTGATGCTGCGCGTCATCATCATGGTCACCCTGTTTGCCGCCGCCTATATGGCCGAGGCGATCCGGGGCGGTCTGGCGGCCTTGCCCAAGGGCCAGTACGAGGCCGGTGACAGCCTTGGCCTGGACTATTGGCAGAAGATGCGGCTGATCGTGCTGCCGCAGGCCCTGAAAATCTCGATCCCCTCGATCGTGAACATCGCCATCGGCCTGTTCAAGGACACCACGCTGGTGTCGATCATCTCGATGTTCGACGTGATCGGCATGATCCGTGGCCCGATCCTGTCCTCGACCGAATGGTTCGGGGTCTACTGGGAGCTTCTGGGCTTCGCCGGGGTCCTGTTCTTCGTCTTCTGCTACGGCATCTCGCAATATTCTCAATGGCTGGAGCGCAAGCTGGCCACCGATCATCGTTAAGGAGCCGGTCATGAGCCAACCCATCGACGCTGCCCCCGCTGTTCCGAGCCATCTGGAAGTCTCGGATGAGGTCGCCATCGAAATCAGCGGCATGAACAAGTGGTACGGCCAGTTCCACGTGCTGCGTGACATCGACCTGACCGTCTATCGTGGCGAACGCATCGTGATCTGCGGCCCCTCGGGGTCGGGGAAATCCACGCTGATCCGCTGTATCAACGCGCTTGAGGAGCATCAGGCCGGGAAGATCACGGTGGATGGCACCTTGTTGTCGTCGGACCTGAAGAACATCGACAAGATCCGTTCCGAGGTTGGCATGTGCTTCCAGCACTTCAACCTGTTCCCGCATCTGACCATCCTTGAGAATTGCACGCTGGCGCCGATCTGGGTGCGCAAGACCCCCAAGCGCGAGGCCGAGGCCACGGCGATGCATTTTCTTGAAAAGGTGAAGATCCCCGATCAGGCCAACAAGTACCCCGGCCAACTGTCGGGCGGTCAGCAGCAGCGGGTGGCGATTGCACGGTCGCTGTGCATGAAACCCAAGATCATGCTGTTCGACGAACCCACCTCGGCGCTGGACCCCGAGATGATCAAGGAAGTGCTCGACACCATGATCGAGCTGGCCGAGGACGGCATGACCATGCTGTGCGTGACCCATGAAATGGGCTTTGCGCGGCAGGTGGCGAACCGGGTGATCTTCATGGATGCCGGCCAGATCGTCGAGCAGAACGAGCCGGAACCGTTCTTCAACAACCCGAAAAGCGAGCGGACCAAGCTGTTCCTGAGCCAGATCCTGGGACACTGACGCCCCGCAAGACGAACAATGCCTGGCGGCCTCTGTGGGGACTCCCCCGCGGGGGCCGCAGACGTTCAGGGCACGCTGTAGCGCATCACCGTCTCAAGGGCGTCGAACATGGCGTTGCGCCGGTCCTCGACCGGTTCAAATCCGTAGCGATCGTAAAACGCCCGTGCCCGGCTGTTGTCGTGGAAAACGCACAGGTGCAATTCGGGATGCAGGGTGGCGGCGTGGTCCAGCAGGGCGCGTCCGAAGCCGTGCCCCTGCCACGCGGGCAGGATGAAGAGCCCGCCGATTTCGGCCCCGAGCAGGGACAGGAAGCCGACGCAGCGCCCGTCTGTCTCGTACATATGGGTGTCGGCGACTTGCAGAAGCTGGGTCGCGATGAGCGTGTCGGCCTGCGCGACGACCTCGGCGCTCAGGAAGGGGTGGGCCTGGGCATTGGCCTCGCGCCAGATGGCCATGACGGCGGCTTTGTCGCTGTCGGTATAAGGGCGGATCATGAAAGCGGCATCCGTTCGGTTTGAAGCGCCGGTGTGTCCGACCATTGGCTGCGGTTCCCGAAGCGTCGGGTCAGTCCGTCAATTCACGCGGGACGATGAAGTCCAGCACCTTGCCCGTGCCGGGCTTCAGGTCGGACCAGGCGTCGATGGGAAATTCCAACACCAGCGTGGCCAGCGTCGGATAGATGTCGAAGCGCGGATGCGCCGGGGCGGCTTGCACAAGCTGGGCGGCCAGATCTCCGACGCCGGGGTTGTGGGTGAGCAGGATCACGGTGTCGCCGCTGGCCTCGCTCAGCGCCGTGCGCAGGGCCTTGGCCGAAGCGAGGTACAATTCGGGCATCAGCGCCGGCGTGGGCGTGGGCGGAAAGTGCGGCGCCAGCCGGTCCCATGTCTCGCGGGTGCGGGCGCTGTCGGAACACAGGATCTGGTCGGGCACATGGCCGCGCGCCGCCAGCCAGGGGCCGATCGCGTCGCAGGAGCGCCGCCCGCGTGCGTTCAGCACCCGGGCGTGATCGTCCAGGTCCGTGTCCTGCCACGAGGACTTTGCATGGCGCATCAGGATCAGGCGTTTTGGCATGGGTGGAAGGCTCTCATGTGGAACGCGGATTGGTCGGGGTGACGCCCGGAGGCGGCCCCCAGCGGGCAGGCGCGGCGTGCGGCGCAGCCCCGTGTCATGCAGTCCTGGCCTGCCGCGCGATCCAGAAAACCATGACAGGCGGCAAGATCATAGCCCCGATCGGCGCTGAACGCGGATACCGGGCAGGCCGACAGGCAGGGACGCGCCGCGCATGTGTCGCAGGGGCTGGCCGCGGCGGGCTGGGCGGGCGCCGCCCAGGGCAACGCCACGGCAGCCCGGAAAGACACCCAAAGCCCGGCCGTGCGGCTGACCAGCAGCCCCATGGGCGCGGCCCAGATCCGGGCGCTGCGCAGCGCCCAGGACACGAAAGGCGGATAGGGCGGGCCATCGGAGGGAAACAGGGCCATCCCCCCGACCGAGGCCGCCACCGGCGTCACCAGCCGCCGCGAGAGCCGATCCAGCGGGTCGGACAGGCCGTCGCGCATCTCGGGCGCGGTTTGGGCCAGGGTCCAGAAGCCGGGTTCCTGCGGCGCGACAAGGGCGATGCTGGTGAAATCCGGCGGCATGCCGTCGCTGGCTTCCAGCGGCACATGGGCCGCCTGCAACAACTGGCAGTCCGCAAGGGCCCGCTGAAAGGCAGCCGGGCCGGTCACGCGCTTCGGATGATCGACCCGGCACCGTGATCGGTGAAGAGTTCCAGCAGGCAGGCGTTGGGGGCACGCCCGTCCAGGATAACGGCCGCCCGAACGCCGCTTTGCAGGGCCGCCAGCGCGGTTTCGGTCTTGGGGATCATGCCCCCGGCGATGGTGCCGTCCGCCGTCATCTCGCGAATTTGCCCCGCGGTCAGTTCGGTCACGACAGTGCCCGTGGCATCCTTGACGCCCGGCACGTCCGTCAGCAGCAGCAGGCGATGCGCCTTCAGCGCCCCGGCGATGGCCCCGGCAGCGGTGTCGCCGTTGACGTTCATGCTGTGGCCTTCGGCATCGGCGCCGATCGGCGCGATGACCGGGATCATGCCGGCCTCGAAAATGGTGCGCACCACGTCGGTGTTCATCTGTTCCGGGGTGCCGACGAAGCCGAGGGACGGATCGGTCTGGCGGCAGATCATCAGGTTGGCGTCCTTGCCCGACAGGCCCACCGCGCGCCCGCCCTGGCGGTTGATCGCGGCCACGACACGTTTGTTCACGAGACCCGCAAGCACCATTTCCACCACGTCCATCACCGGCTGGCTGGTGACGCGCTTGCCGTTGACGAACTCGAACTGGATATCGAGCCTGCCCAGCATCTCGTTGATGGCCGGGCCGCCGCCATGAACGATGACCGGATGCACGCCGACCTGGCTCATCAGCACGATGTCGCGGGCGAATCCGTCCATCGCCTCGTCGCTGCCCATCGCGTGGCCGCCCAACTTGATGACGACGGTCGCGCCCTCGTAGCGTTGCAGGTAGGGCAGGGCCTCGGACAGGGTCCGGGCGGTGGCGATCCAGTCGCGGGTCATGTCGGTTCGTTTTCTCATCATCGGGATCCAGAAGCGTCCGCCGGTGTTATTATGTTGCGCGGGCGCTGCCAAGAGGCCGATGTGGATCGCCCCTGGCAGGCCGGGGCCTTCGGCGAGAGTATTTTCGCCAAGAAGAAGCCGCCGCCGCTGGGTCAGCTGCAGGGCGTCGGCGCGTCAGTCGCGCAGGCCGTGGATGGTGCTGCGCAGGGTCGGCAGTCCGAGGCCCTTTTCCGAGGAGGTGGCGATCAGTTCGGGAAAGGCGGCCGGGTGCTTGGACAGCGCCTTGCGCACCTGCGCCAGAATCGGGTCGCGATCCTTTTCCTTGATCTTGTCATCCTTGGTCAGCACCACCTGGAAGGGGACGGCGGATCTGTCCAACAGGGTCATGATTTCCTCATCCACCGGTTTCACGCCGTGGCGCGAATCGATCAGCATGAAGGCGCGGCGCAGGGTCTGGCGCCCCGACAGATAGGATTTCAGCAGGCGCTGCCATTTCTCGACCACCGCGACGGGCGCGTTGGCAAAGCCATATCCAGGCAGGTCGACGATGTAGAGGTCGTCACGTTCGAAGAAGTTGATCTCTTGCGTGCGGCCGGGGGTGTTGGACGCGCGCGCAAGCCCCTTGCGTCCGGTCAGCGCGTTGATCAGCGAAGATTTTCCGACGTTCGAACGGCCGGCGAAGCAGACCTCGGCGCGGTCGGCGGCGGGCAGGCCCGACATGGCGACCACGCCTTTCACAAAGGTGGTCTCGCCGGCGAAGAACTTGCGCGCGGCTTCGGCGGTGATGTCGTCGGGCTCGGGGGCGAGGGGGAAGGGCAGCATCATCGGGCAGCCTCCAGCGTGGCCAGGTCGGCGCCGCGAATGGCGTCGAGGTTTCGGGTGAGCTTGTCGAGCGGCCAGTCCCACCAGGCGATGGCGAGCAGGCGCGCGACGGTACCGGCATCGAACCGCGTGCGGATTTCGCGCGCCGGGTTGCCGCCAACCACGGTGTAGGGCGCCACATCGGCGGTGACGACGCTGCGGGCGGCAATGATGGCGCCGGGGCCGATGGTGATGCCGGGCAGGATCAGGGCTTCGGTGCCGATCCAGACGTCGGCGCCGATCACCGTGTCGCCGCGATTCTCCGCCGCCCAGCTGGCCGGATCGAATCCTTCTTCCCAGCCGTGGCCGAAGATGTTGAAGGGAAAGGTGGAAAAGCCGCCCATGGCGTGGGTGGCGCCATTCATGATGAAGGTGGCGCCGCGTGCGAGGGCGCAGAACGGGCCGATCACCAGCCGGTCACCGACGAAATCGAAGTGATAGCGCAGGTTGCGGTCGAAGAAGTGTTCTGCCCCGTCCGGGTCGTCGTAGTAGGTGAAGGCACCAACCGAGACGTTGGGCCGGTCTTTCGCCAGCGGACGCAGGAACACCACCTGGTCGATGCCGGGCATCGGGTGCAGGACATCGGGGTCGGGGGCGTTCATGCCAACACCTCTACCGTGTCACCTACCCCGATGGTGCCGGGCTTGGTGACCACGGCCTTGATGCCGAAGTCGATGTGACCCCAGTGGCGGCGCAGCAGTTGCAGGGTGGTCACGTCATGGGTGCCGGTGTCGGGGTTGGTCTCGGTGGCGCGGCAGCGGGTGATGCGTTCGTCCACGCGCAGCTCGGCACTGCCGATGCGCAGGGTGCGGCCGACCCAGTCCAGTTCCTCGAACGGGGCCAACCCGTCGAGCCAGAGGTTGCCACGGAACCGCCGCATGTCCAGTGCCTGGCCCGCAACCTCGCCCAGGGCGTCCAGCGCGGCGCGGCCCAGGATGGCAACCGAAGGGAAGGGGGCATCGCTCATCCCCTCTGGTGGGGCCTTGATCACCCGTGTCGGGGCCGGGCGCTCGGCGGGGTAAAGCGGGCGCAGCCAGTCGATCAGGCGCGGACCTTCTGTTGCGGGATCGATGATCAGGTCCGTATGCCGGGGGTGGCTGAGATGGATGCGATCGCCGATGGTGCGCGCGGTGATTGCCATCAGCTCGGGCCCATAGCAGCCGCGCGCAAAGTTACGGCAGGGCTGCCAATCACCGGTGTCGGTGGCGTCACCGGTCAGGACAGCCCAGGCCCGGTCGCCCGGCAGGGGGCGATCCGGGGTCAGTTGGGTGGTTTCCAGAGGCTCGGCGCCGATGCCCTTGATCGGGTGACGCCAGATGGCGGCGAGCCTGTGGGTCATTCCTTCGACGCTCCGGCCTTCTTCTTGAAGCTCGAGAGGATGTTGCCCAGGATGTCTGGCTTGAAGCCGTGGGTGCGCATGATGAAGTACTGCTGCGAGAAGGTGATCACGTTGTTGGCGATCCAGTACAGCACCAGGCCACTTGCGAAGCTGCCCAGCATGAACATGAAGATCCAGGGCATCCAGGCAAAGATCATGGCCTGGGTCTTGTCGGTGGGTGCCGGGTTCAGTTTCTGCTGCAGCCACATGGAGACGCCGAGGAAGATCGGCAGGATGCCCAGCGACACGATCGCAAAGATCGACCCGGGATCGGGCACCCCGTAGGGCAGCAGCCCGAAGAGGTTCAGGATCGACGAGGGATCCGGCGCTGACAGGTCGCGGATCCAGCCGAACCACGGCGCGTGGCGCAATTCGATGGTGACGAAGATCACCTTGTAGAGTGAGAAGAAGATCGGGATCTGCAGGATGATCGGCAGGCAGCCCGAGGCCGGGTTGACCTTTTCCTTCTTATAGAGCGCCATCATCTCTTGCTGCATCTTCTGCTTGTCGTCGCCGCAGCGTTCCTTCAGCTTCTCCATCTCGGGCTGAAGTTCCTTCATCTTCGCCATCGAAGAATAGGATTTCCAGGCCAGGGGCAGGACCAGCGCCTTGATGATCAGGGTCAGGACGATGATCGACCAGCCCATGTTGCCGATGATGCCGTTGAGGAAGTGCAGCAGCTGGAAGATCGGCTTGGTCAGGAAGAAGAACCAGCCCCAGTCGATGCTGTCGACGAAGCCTTCGAAGCCCAGATCCTGCTCGTAGTGCTTGATGGTTTCCCATTCCTTGGCCCCGGCGAAGAGGAAGGTCTGCACCTCGACCGTCTGGCCGGGTTCCACTGTCTGGGTCGGCAGGCGGGTTTCGGTCTGGTAGATGTCGGCGTTGGCGACGTATTTGGCGACCGACAGGAAATTCTGGCCGGGGGCCGGCATCAGCGCGGTCATCCAGTATTTGTCGGTGAACCCGATCCAGCCGTTGGCGGCCACGTCGATGATCTCGGCGCGGGCGGCTTCCCGGTCGACGTAGTCGAGATCCGGCATGTCGCCGTATTCGATTTCTTCCAGCGTGCCGTCGGACATGCGCACGACGCCTTCATGCAGGATGAAGAAGTTGGTCAGTTCCGGCTCGCCATGGCGGGCGACAATGCCGTAAGGGGCCAGTCGCTGGGCGGTTTCGCTGGCGTTGGTGACCGACTGGGTGACGGTGAAAAGATACTCTTCGTCGACGCTGATCACGCGGCGGAAGGTCAAGCCGGCGCCGTTGTCCCATTCCAGTGTGACCGGGCTGGTGGGGGTCAGCTTGTCGCCGCTCACCAGCGACCAGGGGGTGTTGGCCCCGGGGACCTGTTCGAAGGTCAGACCCGCGCCGGGCGCCCAGCCATAGAGCGCATAATAGGCATGTGAACCGCCCACCGGGGACAGCAGCGTGACGTTGGGGCTGTCGGGTTCGATCGTGTCGCGATAATCCTTCAGCGCGATATCGTCGAGCCGGCCGCCGGTCAGCGCGATGGAGCCTTTGAGCTCGGGGGTGTCGATGGTCAGGCGCTCGGAAGCGGTCAGGGCCGCGCTGCGCGTTTCGACGGGGCTGGCTCCGGGGGCCGGGGCCGCAGTGCCGCCGGCAGGCGGGGCAATGGCGATGCCATCCTGCGTCGCCTGCGCGGTGGAATCGGCCGCGGGTCGCTGGGGCTGGACCGGCGGTTCCTCTGGCGGAAAGAGCAGAAACCAGCCGAGGATCACCAGGAAGCTGAGTGCCGTCGCCAGAATCATATTCTTGTTTTGATTGTCCATGTAGAACACCGCCTCGAAACTTGGGATTGCGGGCAGGTTCAACAGGCGCACCGGACAAAGGTCAAGCGGTTTTAGGCCGCAGCCTCTGCAATGTCGTGAATGAGCGCGCCGCGAATCGGTGGTTCAGCCCAGTTTCCGGTGCAATGGGGCGGGTTTGGGCAGGCGATGGCGCAACTCGTGGACCCAGGCGGGCAAATCGTCTTGGGGCATCGGTCGCGCGATGCCGTAGCCCTGGACATGGGTGCAGCCCAACTGTGCCAGCATGGCGTGCTCGCCGGGTGTTTCCACGCCTTCGGCCAGGGCATCCAGATCCAGTCGCTCGGCCATGGTCACGATGGCCGAGATCATCTGCTGTTGGTTCCGGTCGTGATCTACCCCGGTGACGAAGGACCGATCGATCTTGATCCGGCCCACCGGGAAGCGCCGCAGCGAGGTGATCGAGGCATGGCCGGTGCCAAAGTCGTCAAGGTCCAACCCGCAACCATAGGAGGCGAGCATCTGGATATTGCGGGCCACCACATCCCCGGAGGTGCCGGAGACCACGGATTCGAGGATTTCCAGCGTCAGCCGGTGCGGCAGAATATCGAAGCCATCCAGTTCCCAGGCGATCTTGTCCGCGAAGGCCGGGTTGCGCAGTTCGGCCAGGGTCACGTTGACGCCGATACCGGGGATGTCGAGGCCGTCCGTGTCCCAGGTTTTCAACGCGAGGTAGGCGTGGCGGCGCATGACTTCGCCCAGGCGTTCGAAGCGGCCGGCGGCTTCGATCTCGGGGAAGAACTCGGCGGGCCCAAGAAGGCCGCGATCCGGATGAACCCAACGGGCCAGCGCCTCGACCCCGCTGATGTCGCCGGTATCATTGGACACCTGCGGCTGAAACCACGGGCGGATCTGCCCGCTTTCCAGAGCGTCCAATGCGCGGGTGATGCGCGCGGTGTCGGGTATCTGTGGCACAGGGCGGGCGGGATCGTGGACCCGGATGGAGCCGGCCCCGGCGTATTGCGCGCGCTTCAGGGCGGTTTCTGCCGCGGCCAGGACCGCGTCCCCGGATCCGGACGCGACCTGCGCCGATAGCGCAATGCCCACCGAGAAGGACAACCGCTGCGGATCCTCGCCCACGGGGATCGGATCGGAGAGCCTGGCCTGAAGCCGCGCACCGATTTGCAGCGCGGTTTCCAGATCGTAGCGCGCCGCCGGGGCCATCGCGATGGCAATCAGCCCTGGCGCAAGCGCCGCACAATGATCCTGGTCGCGCAGCGTCTGCTGGGCCCGGTCCGCCAGCGCGTCCATCGTCCGGTCCAGCGTTGCGGGGGAATACCGTTCCAGCAGGCGTGGCGTGTCGTCCAGGTTCAGCAGGATGCAGACAGTCTGGCCCTGCGCAGCATCCCTGTCGGCGCAAAGCGCCCGGATCAGGCGTTGCCGTGGCGAAGCCAGCGGCAGTTGCGCCAGCCGATGCCCCGCCCGCCACAGGGGAAGCCACGCCAAAGCCAGCACCACTGGGCCCGACAGGGCCATCCCCCAGGCCACGTCACCGGATTTCAGATACCAGAACAGCGCCAGAAGCGGGGCCGAGGCCGCCAGCCCCCATTGCCCCCGAACGACAGAGGCGAGGAAATGTATCCCAGAGGGCAGTGTCTGTCCCGGAACCGGCATCGCGTTCCCCTTCGGCCAAGCGTTTCAGGTGACGCTAGGGTGGCGGCCTTTGGGGAAGGTTAATGCAACGGCGCGATCTGGGACGGAATTAGATCAAATTGTCCGGATCTGCGGGTTCGGACGTCCCGCGCGTCAGCCCGGCGAAATCGAACAGCTTGGGATCCAGAAGATGCGAGGGCCGCGCGTTCATCAGCGCCCTGAACATGACCTGCCGGCGGCCGGGGGCGTTGGCCTCCCAGCCATCGAGGATCTGCTTGACCTGCTGGCGTTGCAGCCCGTCCTGACTGCCGCACAGATCACAGGGAATGATCGGATATCCCATCGCCTGCGCGAATTTCTGACAATCGGCCTCGGCCACATGCGCCAGCGGACGATAGACAAAGAGATCGCCTTCCTCGTTCACCAGTTTCGGCGGCATGGTGGCCAGCCGCCCGCCGTGAAACAGGTTCATGAAGAAGGTTTCCAGAATGTCATCGCGATGATGGCCCAGCACCACCGCCGAACAGCCTTCCTCGCGCGCGATCCGGTAGAGATGTCCGCGCCGCAGGCGGGAACACAGCGCGCAGAAGGTTCGGCCCTGGGGGATCTTGTCCATCACCACGGAATAGGTGTTCTGGTACTCGATCCGATGCGCAACGCCCATGCGCTCCAGAAATTCGGGCAGGACGGTTGCGGGAAACCCCGGCTGGCCCTGGTCCAGGTTGCAGGCCAGGATCTCGACCGGCAGCAGCCCGCGCCATTTCAGTTCGTGCAACACCGCCAGCAGGGTATAGCTGTCCTTGCCGCCCGACAGGCAGACCAGCCAGCGGGCGTCGCGTTCGATCATGCCATATTGCTCGATGGCCTCGCGGGCATGGCGCACGATCCGCTTCCGCAGCTTGCGGAACTCGGTTGTTTTGGGCGCGCCGTGGAACAGCGGGTGAATGTCATCGGCATCATCAAGCATGGCCAGCCCCTAAACCCGCGTCCGCAACAGATCAAGCGTTCCCGCAAGGATCCGTAAATTTCCTCGCGCCCCGAAGGTCCCCTGCCTAAGGTGAGCGGAAGTTCCGATTTCAGAGAGAGCAGGATGCCTGACTACATCTTTACCGTTCGCAGGATTCGCAAGGGGGTCTTCCTGCCCGAACCCGGCCCCGCGCATTTCCTGGAGGTGCCGGACAAGGCCACCACCCATGGTCCCGATGACAAGATCAGCCGCGCAAGCTGGTTCAAGAAAGTGCAGGAGGATTGCAAGGGGCGGGTCAACCCGATCACCGGCGAGGATGTCGGCGATATCGTGGTCTACGTGCATGGATTCAACAATTCTCTGGACGCGGTGGTGACCCGGCATCGGTTCATCAAGAAGTGCTTTCAGGACTTCGGTTTCGAAGGCACCGTGGTCAGCTTTGACTGGCCCTCGGATGACAGCGCCCTGAACTATCTTGAGGATCGCTGGGATGCCAAGCAGACAGCCAACCAGCTGGTCAAGGAAGGCATCGCCAATTTCGTGCGCCTGCAGCGCCCCGATTGCGAGATCAACCTGCACATCATGGCGCATTCCATGGGCACCTACGTGGTGCGCGAGGCCTTCGACGATGCTGACGACCGGCGCCAGCTGGCGGCGAAAAGCTGGGCTGTCAGCCAGGTTCTGCTGTTCGGCGCCGATATTTCGGCGGGCTCGCTTGCGGCGGACAGTTCGAAGTCCTCATCGCTCTATCGCCACTGCGCGCGTCTGACCAACTATTACAACCACTTCGACAATGCGCTGAAACTGTCCAACGTGAAACGCATCGGCGTGTCGCCCCGCGCCGGTCGTATCGGCCTGCCCGACGATGCCCCCGACAAGGCCGTCAACATCAGCTGCACCGAGAGGTTCGATGCGTTGCCCGAAACCTTCAAGAAAGACGATCTGGCCGGACACCGCTTCTATTTCGAAGACACCGAGTTCATGCGCGACGCTTTCTACACGATCCTCGGGGACACCGACCGGCACAACATTCCCACGCGCGCACGTCTGGGCGACAAGCTGATCCTGAAACCCTGACGGACCGGAGCGCCCGTCCCGGGGCATTGCGGGCTTGCAAAGATCGCTTGGGGCTCCGCCGGGTCGCATCTGAACCGCTGCCCCGCCCGAACTCCGGGCGCGCCTCGTTCTTCTTGGGGGCAATACTCCCGCCGGAGGCAAGAAGTTCGCACTGCCAGAAGTCAGAAGCGGTCAGTCCGGGACGTTGTCGATGCCCGATCCGCCCCATGGATGGCAGCGGGCAATGCGCCGGGCGGCCAGCCAACTGCCCTTGATGGCCCCGTGGGCGGCAAGGGCCTCCAACGCATAGGCCGAACAGGTGGGGTGGAATCGGCAGCCGTGGCCGACCCAGGGCGACAGCAACAGGCGGTAGGCGCGCACCGGCAAAGCGACGACATGGGCCAGCGGGCTCATGTGCGGGCGGCTTTAGGGGCGTGGATCTTGGTCAGGGCGCGGGACAGATCGCCCTGCATCTCGGCAAAGGGGCGCTGGGCGGTGGCGTCCTTGCGGCCCACCAGCACGTAGTCCCAGCCGGGCTTGCCCTGTTCTGCGATCACCTCGCGCGCCAAGGCGCGCAGGCGGCGCTTGGCGTGGTTCCGGGCCACCGCATTGCCGACCTTCTTTGAACAGGTGAAGCCCACGCGGATCACATCGCCCTCGGCCTCACCGTCCCGCCTTTTGCGGCCCTGCAGGACAAATCCCGGCATGGCACGATAGCGCCCGCGCGACGCCGCCAGAAAATCGGTGCGCTGGCGCAGGGTCTGGATGGGATGGCAAACGGCAGAAAGGCCGCCGTCGCAAGGCGAGGCGGCCATATCAGGCTGTTCCACGGTCAACTCGGGCACCGTCATGGACGGAGCCAACGCCCTCAGGCGCTGAGCGACTTCCGGCCGCGGGCGCGGCGGGCGTTCAGGATCTTGCGACCGGCCTTGGTGGCCATACGGGCGCGGAAACCATGACGCCGCTTGCGGACGAGATTGCTGGGCTGAAAGGTGCGTTTCATCGCGCCGTCTCCATTTTCTTGTGCGGGACCGCGAACGGGATTCGCGGGCATCGGAATTCGAAGCCCCGCTCCTAGAGCCTAATCCCGCGCCCGTCAACGTCGCTGGCCGGAAATCTGGCGGGTTTTTCCGCCCTTTCCGCGATTGTTACAGAAAAACCGCCCCGGCTCACAATCCCCTACAGAAGATCAAGGGCCCGTGAGAGGGGCTTCCGCGACCGCTCCAAAGGGGGCATGTCCAAGGCATGGGTTGGCAAAGGGCACCGGCATGAGCGACATTCCCACGACTGAAAACCTTGGTCCCCTGAAACGGTGGCTGCCGCTGGCGGTGATCGTGGCGGTGGCTGCGGTTGGCGCCTTTACCCTGCGCGATGTGCTCAGCTTCGAGGCGCTGGCGGCCAACCGCGAGGCGCTGCTGGCGTTCCGCGACGCCAACTACACCATCACTGTCGCGGCCTTCATCGCGCTCTATACACTGATCGTGGCCTTCAGCCTGCCCGGTGCCACCATTGCCACCCTGACCGGCGGGTTCCTGTTTGCCACCTTTCCCGGCGCGCTGTTCAACATCGTTGCGGCCACCCTTGGCGCAACAGCGATCTTCCTGGCTGCGCGCTGGGGGCTGGGAGATCGGCTGGCGGCGCGGATGGATGCCTCGAAAGGCACCGTCGGGCGGATCAAGACGGGCATCGACGAAAACCAGTGGGAAATGCTGTTCCTGATCCGGCTGGTGCCGGCGGTGCCTTTCTTCGTGGCCAACCTGGTGCCGGCGCTGGTGGGCGTGCCGCTTTTTCGCTTCGTGGTCACCACCTTTCTGGGCATCATCCCCGGCGCGGTGGTCTATACCTCGGTCGGCGCCGGTCTGGGCGAGGTCTTTGCCAGCGGCGCGACCCCGGACCTTGGCGTGATCTTCGAGCCGCATGTGCTGCTGCCGATCCTCGGCCTGTGCGCGCTGGCGGCGCTGCCGATGGGTCTGAAGGCGCTGCGCGGCAGGAAAGGGATCTGACCATGGAAACCATCTCGTGCGATCTGTGCATTCTCGGGGCTGGCTCTGGCGGGCTGTCGGTGGCGGCGGGGGCGGCCCAGATGGGCGCCGACGTGGTGCTGCTGGAAGGCCACAAGATGGGCGGCGACTGCCTGAACTATGGCTGCGTGCCCTCCAAGGCGCTGCTGGCGGCGGGCAAACGCGCCCATGCCATGGGGCAGGGGGCGGCCTATGGGGTCACCCCGGTGGTTCCGCAGGTGGATTTCGCCGCCGCCAAGGACCACGTGGATGCCGCCATCGCCACCATCGCCCCGCATGACAGCCAGGAGCGGTTCGAGGGGTTGGGGGTGCGCGTCATCCGCGACTTCGGGCGCTTTGTCTCGCCGACCGAGGTCGAGGTCGGGGAGCATCGCATCACCGCGCGCCGCTTTGTCATCGCCACAGGATCACGTCCCTTCGTGCCGCCCATCGAGGGGCTGGACGACGTCACCTATCACACCAATGAAACCATCTTCAGCCTGCGCGACCGTCCCGAGCATCTGATCATCATCGGTGGCGGGCCCATCGGCATGGAGATGGCGCAGGCGCATCGGCGGCTGGGCTGCGCGGTGACGGTGATCGAAGCCGCGACGGCATTCGGCAAGGATGATCCCGAACTGGCCGCCATCGTTCTGGATCGGCTGCGCGGTGAAGGCATCGAGATCCTGGAGGACACCGAGGCCGGGTCGGTCTGGGACTTCGAAGGCCGGATCACCGTGGAAACCTCGAAAGGGCCGATCACCGGCACGCACCTGCTGGTGGCGGTGGGGCGGCAGGTCAATATCGACAAGCTGAACCTTGAAGCCGCCGGGATCGACCATGATCGCAAGGGCATCACCGTGGATGCCGGGCTGCGCACCTCGAACCGCCGGGTCTATGCCATCGGCGATGTGGCGGGCGGGATGCAGTTCACCCATGTGGCGGGATACCACGCCGGGATCGTGATCCGGTCGGCCCTGTTCGGGCTGCCGGCCAAGGCGCGCACCGACCACATCCCCTGGGTCACCTATACCGATCCGGAACTGGCCCAGATCGGCCTGACCGAGGCCCAGGCTCGCGCCGCGCATGGCGACAAGCTGGAGGTCGCCCGGTTCGACCTGTCCGGCAACGATCGCGCCATTGCGGAAGGCACGACCACCGGGCTGACCAAGGTCATGGTGGTGAAAGGGCGGCCCGTGGGCGTTTCCATCGTCGGGCCACAGGCGGGCGAACAGATCGCGCTTTGGGCGCTGGTGCTGGCCAACAAGCTGAAACTCAGCGCGGTCACGAATATGGTTGCCCCCTATCCGACCATGAGCGAAGCTGGAAAGCGCGCGGCCGGGGCCTATTTCTCTCCCCGGCTGTTCGAAAACCCGACGGTGAAGCGGATTGTCCGGGCGATTCAGCGCTTTTTGCCGTAGCACCGTGGCACGGACCAGGATCAGGGCGGGCATGTTCAACACTCTATCAGGCCGTTTTCTTGTCCTGACCATCCTGTTCGTGATGCTGGCCGAAGTTCTGATCTTCGTGCCGTCCGTGGCCCGGTTCCGCGAGGATTACCTTCTGGCGCGGCTGGAGCGGGCGCAGATCGCCTCGCTGGTGCTGCTGGCCGACGATATGATCGCGCCGGAACTGGAGCGCGAGCTTCTGCAAAACGCCGAAGTCTACAACGTCGTGCTGCGCCGCAACGAGATGCGGCAGTTGATGCTGTCCTCGCCGCTGCCCGCACCCATCGCCGCGACCTATGACCTGCGCGAAGCGCCCCCCGCACGGTTGATCGGCGAGGCCATGATGCAATTGCTCAATGGCGAGAACGAGATCATCCGCGTGATTGGCAACCCGACCCGCGCGGCCGGCCTGCTGATCGAGGTCACGATGGATGCGGCGCCCCTGCGCGCGGCCATGCTGGACTATGGCGTGCGCATCCTGTGGCTGTCGGCCCTGATCTCGGCGGTGACGGCGGGGCTGCTGTTCTTCGCCGTGCGCCGGATGATGGTGCTGCCGATCCGCCATGTGGTGACCCACATGAAGGAATACGCCGCCGCCCCGGAAGACGTGCGCCACATCATCAACCCGCGCACCAAGGTGCGCGAATTGCGCGACGCGGAATTGGCGCTGCAATCGCTGCAAACCCAGTTGACCGGAGCCCTGCGGCAGAAGGATCGGCTGGCACAGCTAGGCGGCGCGGTGGCCAAGGTCAGCCACGACCTGCGCAACATCCTGACCACGGCGCAGCTGTTCGCCGACACCATGGAGCGGTCCAAGGATCCCCGCGTGCAGCGCGCCGCCCCCAAGCTGGTCAATTCGATCAGCCGGGCGGTCAACCTGTGCGAGTCCACGCTGGCCTTCGGCAAGGCCGAAGAGCCGCCGCCCAAGCTGGACCGGCATCCGCTGTACGATCTGGTCGAGGAGGTCTTTGACAATGAACGCATCGCGGCCACCGATGGCTCGATCACCTATGTCAACGAAGTGCCGCCCGCGCAGATCATCCGCTGCGACTCGGAACAGTTGTTGCGCATCCTGGGAAATCTTGTGCGCAATGCGCGGCAGGCCATTGCCAGCACCGGGGCGCCCGGCACCGTGACGGTCCATGCCGACGAAAGCGAAACCGCCTGGACCATCACCGTGGCCGACACCGGGCCGGGGCTGCCCCCCAAGGCACGCGAGGCCCTGTTTCAGGCGTTTCAGGGCAGTTTCACCAAGGGTGGCACCGGGTTGGGCCTGGTCATCGCGGCTGAACTGGCCCGCGGCCACGGCGGCACCCTGACGCTGGAAAGCAGCGATGACAGCGGCACCGTCTTCCTGCTGACGCTGCCGCGCGGCGAAAGCGGATTGGCGGCGTAGAAAACTTCATTTTTTTGCTTGCAGTCCCCCAAGGCCGCGACTAGAAGGACGCCCTACGCGCTGGTAGCTCAGTTGGATAGAGTACTTGACTACGAATCAAGGGGTCGGGGGTTCGAATCCTCCCCAGCGCGCCACTTCCCTTCCATATCCAACTGAAATCTCCCGATAATTCGGGTGCGGCACGCCGTGGCTATCGCCCTTCGGTTCGTGCGGGTTGCGGCGCGACAAACGCCGTCGGTTGCCGACTGACCACGCCGCAGACACAGCCCGTCCCGGTGGCGTGATTGCCCCTGTCTTACCCCTGTGTTGCCTGAACCGGGGGGCGCCCTTCTTCGGTTCAATCTTCTTGCCCGGCGAGACCCCGGAGCCGAAGGCCGTGTCGGTTCTGCGATCCGCGCATCTGTGTGACAGGTTTGAAATCTGTCGGGCATATCGTAAAGTTGTTTGACTGATTGCGGCGATGTTCATAGGGTGAGCCCCGAAACAGTAGGGGCAGGGCACCTTGGACGGTGGATCCGACAGCACGGAACGGCGCAGCGACCAGATCTATCGGCAATTGGCCGAAGGTATCGCGGCCGGGCGACTGGCGCGCGGAGAGAAACTTCCCTCGGAAACCGCGCTGGCGACGGAATACGGGGTCTCGCGTCCCACCGTGCGCGAGGCGCTGGCGCGGCTGCGCGAGGAGGGGATGATCGCCTCGCGTCGCGGTTCCGGGGCCTATGTTCAGGACGCGGCCGAGCGCATCACTCGCATAGCGCCCCTGACCAGCATTCAGGATCTGCAGATGTGCTTCAGGTTCCGGATCGGGCTGGAATCCGAGGCCGCGCGCCTTGCCGCGCAGAACCGCACACGCGACGATCTGCGTGGACTGGAGGCCGAGATCGCGGCCATGGACAGCGCCAACGTCAGGGGCGAAACCGGGATGGAGCAAGACTTAGGCTTTCATATGGCTGTCGCCCGCGCCAGCCAGAACCGCTTTTTCGTGGCCGGGCTGGAGCAGGTGCGGCCGCATATCGCCCAAGGGATGACGATCAACCGAACGCTGTCTCTGATGTCCGAAGCCCCGCGTCTCGTGAGGGTGCAGGACGAACATCGCCGTGTCTGCGACGCCATCCGCAAGGGCGATGGCGACGCTGCTGCCGAAGCCATGGCCACCCATCTTGGCAATGCATTGAACCGACTCTTCGAAGGATAACCCATGACTGATCTTGCTCCCGTTTCGTCCGGTACGCTGGACACGCTGCGCAACACCTCGACCGCGACCATCGCCACGCTTCTGTACAAGCATGGCATCCGCAATGCCTTCGTTCAGGGGGTCGGGCGGCTGGGCGGGCAAAAGCCGCGCATGGTCGGGCCGGCCTTTACCCTGCGCTATATCGCGGCGCGCGAGGACACCGACCAGGTGACCGAATTCCGCAAGCCCGACCATCCGCAGAGGCAGGCAATCGAACAATGCCCCGAAGGCCATGTGCTGGTGATGGATTGCCGCGGCGACGCCTCGGCGGCCTCGGCAGGCTCGATCCTGCTGACTCGGCTGGAAGTGCGCGGCGGTGCGGGCGTTGTCACCGATGGCGGTGTGCGCGATGCCGATGGCGCGGCGGCGCTGGACATGCCGGTCTATGCTGCGGGCCCTTGTGCGCTGACCAATCTGACCAAACATCATGCGGTCGATCTGAACGTGCCGATCAGCTGCGGCACCTGCCCGGTCTATCCCGGTGACATCGTTGTCGGCGATGGCGATGGCGTCATGGTGATCCCGCGCCACATGGCCGACCAGATCGCCGAAGAGGCCGGACCGATGGAACTGTACGAAGATTTCGTTCTGGAAGAGGTGCGGGCCGGGGCCACGATCATCGGCCTCTATCCGGCCACCAAGCCGGAAAACCTGGAAAAGTTCGAGAAATGGAAGGCCGAAAAGGGGCTGTGAGGCCCGTTTCGACAACCATGATCGGTTGAACCGCCGCCGGGGAAACCCGGCGGCAGGCCGATCCGATACTGATGATCGGCACGCAAGGCTGCCTGCCTGGTCTGGTCCGGCGGGGGTCGTGTGCGCCGCGATCCGGTGCGCCCTCGACACGCATTTTTCAAGCTGCAAGCGCGCGTCTCTGCACTGTCCGGGGCAGAGATGACGAAATTGTGAACACGAAAAGCACAGAGTTACCCAACGTTTTTTGCCTTGCGAAAGGTCACCCCTTGCGCGGGGCCATGGGTGTGACAGTCTGCCCCGACAAAAACAGGGAGCTCAAAACAATGAAAAAGACGACTCTTCTCGCGGCGGCGCTTCTGGCAAGCACGGCACTGTCCACGCAGGCAGAGACCCTGCGGTGGGCCCGCGCCGGCGACAGCCTGACGCTCGATCCGCACGCCCAGAACGAAGGCCCGACCCACACGATCGCCCATCAGATCTATGAGCCGCTGATCATCCGCGATGCCACCGGCACCCCGGAACCGGCGCTGGCGACCGACTGGGCGCCCAAGGCCGATGATCCCAATGTCTGGGTCTTCAACCTGCGCGAAGGTGTGACCTTCCACGACGGCGCGGCCTTTGACAGTTCGGACGTGGTGTTCTCGTTCCAGCGCGCCCAGACCGAAGACAGCGACATGAAAGAGCTGCTGAACTCGATCGTCGAAGTGCGCGCCACCGGCCCCTACCAGGTGGAATTCGTAACCGACGGGCCGAACCCGATCCTGCCCAACAACCTGACCAACCTGTTCATCATGGACGAGGATTGGACCAAGGCGAACAACGCCGAGAAGGTGCAGGACTTCGAAGGCGGCGAGGACACGTTCTCGGCCAAGAACGCCAATGGCACCGGCGCCTACATGGTTGAAACCCGCGAGCCGGACGTGAAGACCGTGCTCAAGCAATTCCCCGACTATTGGGGCAAGGGCCAGTTCCCGCTGGAGGTGACCGAGATCATCTACACCCCGATCCAGAACGCCTCGACCCGTGTCGCGGCACTTCTGTCGGGCGAGGTGGATCTGATCCAGGACGTGCCGGTGCAGGATCTGGGCCGCGTGGCCGGAACCGACGGGCTTGAGGTGCGCACCGCGCCGCAGAACCGGGTAATCTTCCTGGGCCTGAACATGGGCGCCGCCGACATCGAGCGTGACGACGTGGAAGGCGCAAACCCGCTGGCCGACGCCCGCGTGCGGCAGGCGATGAACATGGCCATCAACCGCGACGCCATCAAGCAGGTGGTGATGCGTGGCCAGTCGCAGCCCGCCGGCATGATCGCGCCGCCCTTCGTCAACGGCTGGACCGCCGAGAAGGACGCCGTGCCTGCCACCGATATCGCCAAGGCCAAGGAACTGATGGCCGAAGCCGGCTATGGTGACGGGTTCTCGCTCCAGCTGGATTGCCCGAACGATCGCTACATCAACGATGAAGGCATCTGTCAGGCGGTCGTGGGCATGTTCGCCCAGATCGGCATCACCGTGAACCTGGATGCCAAACCCAAGGCGCAGCACTTCCCGCTGATCGCCAATGGCACCACGGATTTCTACATGCTGGGCTGGGGTGTTCCGACCTATGACAGCGAATACATCTTCAACTTCCTGGTCCACAGCCGCGGCGATGATCGCGGATCCTGGAACGCCACCGGCTATGCCAACCCGGAACTGGATGCCAAGATCCAGTCGCTGGCTTCGGAAACCGATCTGACCGTACGTGATGCCACCATCAGCGACATCTGGGACGTGGTGCAGGCCGAGACCCTGTATCTGCCGATCCACCACCAGGTGCTGAACTGGGGCGCCAAGGCCAACGTCAAGGTCAACCCCGATCCCGAAGATCAGCCCAAGATCAAATACGTCACCATCGAGTGACAGGGCGTTTGCCCAATCGGGAGACATCCCGTTCGAAATCCCCCGGCAACGGGGGATTTCACGTGTTTCTGACCGCCAAGACGTTTCGGCTGCCGCAGACGGCTTCACGGTGACGTGAGATGACGCGCGGTGCGCCGGATGTCCAAGCTGGCCCCCCGGCCTGGCGGCCACGACGACCAGAGGAGATTTGACCATGCGTTCCCTGATGCTTGCCGCCGGACTGGCCGCAACCCTTGCCCCACCAGTCGCGGCCGCCGAATTCCGCTGGGCCTCGACCACCGATCCGCAGACCATGGACCCGCATGCGGTGAACACGGCGGCGGTTCTGGGCTTTCTCAACAACGTCTACGAAGGGCTGGTCCGCCGCGGCAAGGACATGGCCATCGAACCGGCGCTGGCCACGGCGTGGGAGCCCATTGGCGACGGCGAGGGCTGGCGCTTTCACCTGCGCGAAGGCGTAACCTTCCACGATGGGTCCGACTTCACCGCCGAGGACGTGATCTTCAGCTATCAGCGCGCGTCGTCCCCCGAGGCCGATACCTCAAGCTGGTTCGCGCCCGTGGCCGGGGTCACCATGGTGGACGACTATACCGTCGATATCCTGACCACCGCGCCCAACCCGATCTTTCCAGACAGCATCGCCAACTGGATGATCATGGACAGCGGCTGGGCGGCGGATAACGCTGCCGAGCGGCCCGCCAAGGAAGCCGAAAACCATGCCACCCTGAACGCCAATGGCACCGGCGCCTTCCGCGTGGCGGCGCGCCAGCCCGGCCTGGAAACCGTGCTGGAGCCCTTCGCGGACTGGTGGGACACGGCCGAACACAACGTCACCCGCGCCACTTTCACCCCGATCCAGAACCCGGCCACTGCCGTCGCGGCGCTGTTGTCGGGTGACATCGACATGATCAACCCGGTGCCGATCCAGGATGCCGCCCGTCTGTCGCAAAGCCCTGATGTGCAGGTGATCCAGGGCATCGAGGCCCGTGTCATCATGCTGGGCTTCGCGCATCAGGCCGAAACCCTGAAATACGGCACCGATCAGGGCGCCCCCAACCCGTTCCGCGATGTGCGGGTGCGGCAGGCCGTGGCTCATGCCATCAACGTGCCGGCGATCCTGCAAACCATCATGCGCGGCAATGCCGAACCGGCCTCGCAACTGGTCAGCCCGTCGATGCGCGGCTTTTCCAAGGATCTGGCGGCGCGTCCGGCCTTCGATCCAGAGGCGGCCCGCGCGCTGCTGGCCGAGGCGGGCTATGCGGACGGGTTCTCTTTCGGGCTGAAGTGTCCCAACGACCGCTACCTGAATGACGAAAGCGTCTGTCAGGCCGTGGTGTCGATGCTGGCGCAAATCGGGATCGAGGCGCAGCTGGATGCGATGCCGGTGCGCGGCTACTGGCCGGAGCTGCGCGAGGACAATTTCGACATGTTCCTGCTGGGCTGGTCGCCGGGCACCTTCGATGCCGAACATCCGATCCGCTTCCTGGCCGCCACGCCCAACGACGAAAAGAAGCTGGGCAGCTGGAACTTCGGCGATTATTCCAACCCGCGCGTGGACGAACTGCTGCCGCTGATCCAGTCCGAGATCGACGACACCAAGCGGCAGGCGATGCTGGACGAGGTCGCCGCGATCCTGCAGGACGAGGCGGCCTATGTGACGCTCTACGTGCAACCGCTGCTCTGGGGGGCGGCCAGCAATATCGCGCTGACCCAACGCCCGGACAACTTCTTCATCCTGCGCTGGGTCACGGTGAACTGAGCGCCGACCAACGCTGCGTCAAAGGCAACACAAGGCAGATCCGACCGGGCAAAGCTTGACCGGGTCTGCATACGCGGATCAAAGTGATCCGCACATTCTGGGGGTGCGATGCTCGCCTATATCATCCGTCGTGTGCTGCAATCGGTCCTCGTCCTTCTGGTCGTGGGACTGGTGGCGTTTTCCATGTTCCGCTTCGTGGGCGATCCCATCGACAACATGCTGGGGCAAGAGCGGACGCAAGCCGATATCGAACGGCTGCGCGATGTGCTGGGGCTGGATGATCCCTTCCCGGTGCAATACTGGAAGTTCATGAGCCAGGCCGCCGAAGGCAATTTCGGTATCTCCTACCGGCAGGGCCGCCCGGTGTCCGACATTCTGCTGGAACGCGCGCCCGCAACGCTGGAACTGGCCGCCGTGTCGGGCCTGTTCGCCATCACCTTCGGCATCGGCTTCGGGGTGCTGACCGCGATCCGGCGCGGCGGGCTCTTATCAAGCACCGTCATGACATTATCCCTGGTCGGGGTTTCGCTTCCAACCTTCCTGATCGGCATCTTGCTGATCTATCTGTTCTCGGTCGAACTGGGCTGGCTGCCCAGTTTCGGGCGCGGGGACACGGTGATGATCGGGGGCTGGAGTACCGGTTTTCTGACCACCAGCGGGCTGAAGGCGCTGATCCTGCCGTCCATCACCCTTGGTCTTTACCAGATGACGCTGATCATGCGGCTGGTGCGCTCTGAAATGCTGGAGGTGCTGCGGCAGGACTACATCCGCTTTGCCCGCGCCCGCGGCCTGCGTGAACGCTCGGTCAACTTTCGCCACGCGCTGAAGAACACGCTGGTGCCGGTGATCACGGTGACCGGTTTGCAACTGGGCTCGATCATCGCCTTCGCCATCATCACCGAAACGGTGTTCCAGTGGCCCGGCGTCGGTCTGCTGTTCATCAACGCGATCCAGTTCGTCGATATCCCAGTCATGGCGGCCTATCTGATGCTGATCTCGGTGATGTTCGTGGGCATCAACCTGATCGTCGACCTGCTGTATGTGGCCATCGATCCGCGCCTGCGCAGCGATTCCAGCAAGAGGGGGCACTGATGTCGGACCTACCGCAAAGCACGCCCGCGCCGCGCCGCCCATCCGCCCTGCGCCGGGCCTGGGACAGCGACCTTGCGTGGTCGTTCCGCCACGCGCCGCTGGCAGTGATTTCGTTGTGCCTGGTACTGCTGCTGGTGCTTTCGGCGGTCTTCGCGCCGTTGATCGCGCCGCATGATCCGTTCAACCCGGCCTCGCTGAACCTGATGAACGGCTTCACCCCGCCGATGGAACCCAACGCCTTCACCGGCGACGAATTCTGGCTGGGCACCGACGATCAGGGCCGCGACGTGTTCTCGACCATCCTGTTCGGGTTGCGGATCTCGTTGTTCGTGGGGTTTGCCGCGGTGATGTTCGCCATGACCCTTGGCATCACGCTGGGGCTGCTGGCCGGCTATCTGGGCGGCTGGGTGGACACGGTCATCATGCGCATCGCCGATGTGCAACTGACCTTTCCGGCGATCCTTGTGGCAATGCTGATCTTCGGCATCGCCAAGGGCATCACCCCGGTGGAATATCGCGACCAGATGGCGATCTGGGTGCTGATCTTCGCCATTGGCCTGTCCGACTGGGTGCAATTCGCCCGCGTCGTGCGCGGCGCCACCATGGTCGAGAAAAGCAAGGAATACGTGCAGGCGGCACGGCTGATCGGACGGTCAGGCCCGGCGATCATGATGCGCCACATCCTGCCCAACGTGCTGTCGCCGGTGCTGGTCATCGCCACCATCTCGCTGGCGCTGGCGATCATCGCCGAGGCAACGCTCAGCTTCCTGGGCATCGGCGCGCCGCCCACGCAACCGTCGCTGGGCACGCTGATCCGCATCGGGCAGGGCTACCTGTTCTCGGGCGAATGGTGGATCCTGTTGTTCCCCTCGGTGATCCTGCTGGCGCTGGCGCTGGGGGTGAACCTGCTGGGCGACTGGCTGCGCGATGCGCTGAACCCGAGGTTGAAGTGACATGAGTGAAAGCATGCAACCCACCCTGTCGATCCGCAAGCTGGTGGTCGAGATCCCGACCCGCCATGGCATCCTGCGGCCTGTCGATCAGGTCAGCTATGACATCCAGCCGGGCGAGATCCTGGGCGTGGTCGGCGAATCCGGCGCCGGGAAATCCATGGCCGGCAATGCGGTCATCGGCCTGCTGTCGCCGCCCGCCCATATCGCCGGCGGCGAGGTCTGGCTGAACGGCAACCGCATCGACAACCTGTCGCGCAGCCAGATGCGCCGCAAGCGCGGGCGCGAGGTCGGCATGGTCTTCCAGGACCCGCTGACATCGCTGAACCCGCTGCTGCCCATCGGCGACCAGTTGAGCGAAACCATCATCGAGCATCTGAATGTCGGCAAGTCCGAGGCCCGCCGCCGCGCCATCGCCGCGCTGGAAGAGGTGGGCATCCCCGCCGCCGCCGAACGGGTGGACAGCTATCCGCACGAGTTCTCGGGCGGGATGCGGCAACGGGTGGTGATCGCGCTGGCACTCTGTGCCGAGCCGACGCTGGTCATCGCCGACGAGCCGACCACGGCGCTGGATGTCTCGGTGCAGGCCCAGATCATCGCGCTGTTGCGGCGGCTGTGCCGCGAACGGGGCACGGCGGTGATGCTGGTCACCCATGACATGGGCGTGATTGCCGAGGCCGCCGACCGCGTGGCGGTGATGTATGCCGGACGTCTGGCCGAGATCGGTCCGGTGCGCGAGGTGCTGACCGCGCCGCGCCATCCCTATACGGCGGGGCTGATGGCCTCGACCCCGCTGGCGTCGCAAGGCAAACGGCGGCTGAACCAGATCCCCGGCTCGATGCCGCGGCTGGGCGCGCTGCCTGAAGGCTGCGCCTTTCATCCCCGTTGTCCCCGCGCCGCCGCGCGCTGCGCCGCCGGTGACAGCCCGCATATCGACAGCTGCGACGGACGCGCCGCCTGCTGGTTTCCCATCGACGCATCCGCCAAGGAGTCCGCATGACCGCGCTGGTCCGCATTTCCGGCCTGAGCCGGGTTTTCGACGTCTCCAAACCCCTGCTGAACCGGCTGATCGAACGGCTGCCGAAGGCCATGCTGACCGCCGTGTCGGATGTCAGCCTGGAGATCGAGGAACGCACGGTCTATGCGCTGGTGGGCGAAAGCGGCTCGGGCAAATCCACCATCGGCAAGATGGTCGTGGGGCTGTTGCCGCCGTCCGAAGGGGCGGTCGAGATCGACGGCATCGACCTGGCCTCGGAAACCGACGCGCAGAAGATCGACGCCGCCCGGTCCGAGATCCAGATGATCTTTCAGGATCCCTTTGCCAGCCTGAACCCGCGCTGGCGGGTGCGCGACATCATCAACGAACCGGTGACCGCGCGCGGCGGCAAGGCCAACGGTCTGGCCGAACGCCTGTTGGACCAGGTCGGCCTGAACGCCGCCGATGCCGCGAAGTATCCGCATGAGTTTTCGGGCGGACAGCGTCAGCGGATCTGCATTGCCCGCGCGCTGGCCTCGCAGCCGCGGATGATCGTCTGCGACGAGCCGACCTCGGCGCTGGACGTGTCGGTGCAGGCGCAGGTGCTGAACCTGATGAGCGATCTTCAGGAAGAATTCGGTCTGACCTATCTGTTTATCAGCCATGACCTGACCGTGGTGCAACATATGGCCGACCGCATCGGCGTGCTGTACCTGGGCCGTCTTGTGGAAGAAGCCGCTGCCGACGCGCTGTTCGAAACGCCGCGCCATCCCTATACGCAGATGCTGTTTGCCGCTGCGCCGAAGATGGATGGGTTTGGCCGGGAGGTGGAGCCGCCCAAAGGCGAAATCCCCGATCCGATCAGCCCGCCGTCAGGCTGCGCCTTCCATCCGCGCTGCCCCATTGCGGTGGACCGCTGTTCCCGCGAACGGCCCGAGATGCGGCAGGTGCACGGCACCCGCGTTGCCTGCCACCTGGCGGAATAGCTGCGCCCCCGCTTCGGGGGTCAGACGATCAGGCTGAGGATGGTCAGGCCCGCCACCGCGTAGCTGAGCTGTGGAAAATAGGGCGCATCCGGGTTGCGCCACAGGGATACCAGCAATCCCAGCAGGCCGACTGTTACCAGAAGCGGCAACCAACCCGGACTGCCGAACAGAACCGCGAGTCCCAGACCCCAGAGATGAAAGGCCGCCAGGCTGGCAAGGAACGGCTTTGACAGGCCGGGGCGATCATTGCCGGGCAGGCTTGTGCTGGCAAAAAACAGGAACGCGGCGCCGAGGATCATGTAGAGAAATTCGACGAAGCTCCAGTTCTCGACCAGGAAGATGGCCGCGCAGCGCCAGAAGGTTCCAAGGATCACCAGGCAAAGGATGGCCCACCAAAGCCCGTGCAGGGGGTGGATGAACAAGGGCTCCTTGGCTTGAATCTTCGGTGCGAAGGCCGCCAGGATGTTGCCAAACCCCATGGTCAGAAGGGTTACGAACATCAGCGCCACGAGAAGGCCGGTTGGTACGTCCATGCGTGTCCCTCATTCTTCATGATTGCTGGATCTGTGTGAACGCGGCCTTGTTGTTTGTCCAGTTCGTTGGCTTCGCAACGGCAGTGCCGCCAGTGTCCAGACCTTGGTGACAAACGCGGAAAGTGACGCCTTTCCAGAGGGTCGCGGCCCGAGTTCGGTGCCGAATATCATGCGTCGCCCCATCCATGTCCCTGAATTCTGGCACGGATTTCGCGCTAGCCGTTGACACACGCCCGTGAAGCCGCTTGAGTCGGTGGCATCAGGCCGCTGAAAAATATCCGATGGAATCGGGAGGCGGCTGTCGAAAATACGCATCAATCAGGGAGATCAAGATGCTGATGAAGACGAAACTCGCCGCGGCCGCGGTGGCTGCCGGCGCACTTGTCGCGCCGATGGCGCAAGCCCAGGAATTTTTCACGATCGGCACCGGCGGTGTGACCGGCGTCTACTACCCGACCGGCGGCGCGATTTGCCGTCTGGTGAACAAGGGCCGCAAGGATCACGGGCTGCGCTGCTCGGTCGAATCCACCGGCGGCTCGGTCTACAACATCAACACCATCAAGGCTGGCGAGCTGGAATTCGGCGTCGCCCAGTCGGACGTGCAGTACAACGCCTACAACGGCGAAGTGCAGTTTGCCGAATCCGGTGCCTTCCCCGAACTGCGGTCGGTGTTCTCGGTTCACCCCGAACCTTTCACCGTCGTGGCCCGCTCTGACACCGGCGTGACCAACTTCGAAGAGCTCTTCGGCAAGCGCGTGAACATCGGCAACCCGGGGTCGGGCCAGCGCGCCACGATCGAGGTGCTGCTGGATGCCATGGGCAAGTCCACGGGTGATTACGCTCTGGCCACCGAGCTGAAAGCCGCCGAGCAATCGGCCGCCCTGTGCGACAACCAGATCGACGCGATGGTCTATACCGTGGGCCACCCTTCCGGGTCGATCCAGGAAGCCACCACCGCCTGCGACAGCACGCTGGTGAACGTCACCGGCGAGTCGGTCGACAAGCTGGTCGCCGACAACCCGTATTTCCGCAAGGCCACCATCCCCGGCGGCATGTATCGCGGCAATGACAACGACACCGAAACCTTCGGTGTTGGTGCGACCTTCGTGACCTCGACGGCCGTGTCGGACGAAACTGTCTACCAGCTGGTCAAGGCGGTCTTCGAAAACTTCGATGACTTCAAGAAACTGCACCCGGCCTTTGCCAACCTGAAGCAGGAAGAAATGGTCAAGGACGGTCTTTCGGCTCCGCTGCATCCCGGCGCCGAGAAGTACTACAAGGAACAGGGCCTGATCGAGTAATCGACAGACCAACCTGAAACCGGGCGCCACGGTGCCCGGTTCTCTTCCATCAGAAGAAGCCAGGGGATTGCAGCATGAGTGACTCGTCTAATCGTCCGTTGTCGGAAGAGGAACTGCAGGAGCTCGTCTCTTCGTCCGACTCCGGCGCCCGCAACCCCGTAGGCTGGGTCGGCTCGATGCTGGCGTTGACCGCGCTGATCTGGTCGATCTTCCAGGTCCTTCTGGCTTCGCCCGTGGCGAATTACATCCTGCCCGGCGATCTCATCAACAACTCGCGCCAGATCCATCTGGCCTTCGCGATGTTCCTGGCGTTCATGGCCTATCCGGCCCTGAAGTCCAGCCCGCGCCACTATATTCCCATTCAGGACTGGGTGTTCGCCGTCGGCGGCGCCTTCCTGTCGCTGTACGGGTTCTTCTTCTATGCCAAGATCGTGCAATCGGGCGGTCTGGCCGACAACGTGGACAAATGGTTCGCCCTGATCGGCCTGATCCTGTTGTTCGAGGCCGCGCGCCGCGCGCTGGGACCGGCGATGGCGATCATCGCGACGATCTTCCTGGCCTATGTGTTCTTCGGATCTGCCGGCTGGGTGCCGGAGGTGATCCGCTGGAAGGGCGCCTCGCTGCAAAAGGCCATGAGCCACATGTGGATCACCTCGGAAGGGGTGTTCGGCATCGCGCTCGGGGTCTCGACCAAATTCGTGTTCCTCTTCGTGTTGTTCGGGGCGCTGCTGGACAAGGCAGGTGCGGGCAACTATTTCATCAAGATGGCCTTCGGGGCCCTGGGCCACCTGAAGGGCGGCCCGGCCAAGGCCGCCGTGGTCGGCTCGGCCGCCACCGGCCTGATCTCGGGCTCTTCCATTGCCAACGTGGTTACCACCGGCACTTTCACCATTCCGCTGATGAAGCGGGTGGGCTTTTCGTCGGAACAGGCGGGTTCGGTCGAGGTGGCCTCGTCGGTCAACGGCCAGATCATGCCGCCGGTCATGGGGGCCGCGGCCTTTCTGATGGTGGAATACGTCGGCATTTCCTATGTCGAGGTCATCACCCACGCCTTCCTGCCGGCCGCGATCAGCTATATCGCGCTGGTCTATATCGTCCATCTTGAGGCGGTGAAGCGCAACATGCCGACGCTGGGCAACAAGGTGACCTCCACCGGACGCACGGTGCTGGGCATGGCCCTGTTCTTCATCGGGTTCGCGGCCATCTGCTACGGGGTCAAATACCCGGTCGGCTGGATCGCCGCCGCCGTGCCCGAGGGCGCGGGCTGGATCCTGGCGGCGATGGTGTGCCTGGCCTACTTCGCGCTGCTGTACCTGGCTGCGCAAGGCCCCGACCTGGTGCCGGATGATCCCAACGCCGAGCAGGTCGAACTGCCGGTGGTGGCCGAGATCTACAAGTCCGGCCTGTACTACCTGCTGCCGATCATCGTTCTGGTCTACTTCCTGATGATCGAACAGAAATCGCCGGGCCTGTCGGCCTTCTGGGCGACCTCGCTGCTGTTCGTGATCCTGCTGACCCAGCATCCGCTGAAGGCCATCATGCGGGGCAACGGTGACGTGGCCGGTGCTGGCCTGAACGGCGTGGTGGACCTGATCCAGGGCATGATCGACGGCGCCCGCAACATGATCGGCATCGGTCTTGCGACCGCCACCGCTGGTGTGATCGTCGGCACCGTGACCCTGACCGGCATCGGGCAGGTGATGGCCGACCTTGTCGAGTTCGTGTCGGGTGGCAACCTGGTGCTGATGCTGATCTTCGTTGGCATCCTCTCGCTGATCCTGGGCATGGGCCTGCCGACCACCGCCAACTACATCGTTGTCAGCTCGTTGATGGCAGGGGTCGTGGTGGAACTGGGCGCGCAATCGGGCCTGATCGTACCGCTGATCGCCGTGCACCTCTTCGTCTTCTACTTCGGGATCATGGCGGATGTGACGCCACCTGTGGGGCTGGCGAGTTTCGCGGCCGCAGCCGTGTCCGGGGGCGATGCCATTCGCACCGGCTTCATCGCCTTCTTCTACAGCCTGCGCACCATCGCGCTGCCCTTCGTGTTCATCTTCAACACCGACCTGCTGCTGATCGATGTGGGGTGGGTCCAGGGGATATTGGTCTTCGTGATCGCGACAATAGCCATACTCGTGTTCACGGCGGGCACCATGGGCTGGTTCCTGACCAAGAACCGGATCTACGAAAGCGTCGCGCTGGTGTTCATCGCCTTCGCCCTGTTCCGCCCGGACTTCTTCATGGATCGGCTGATGCCGGCCTTTGATGACATCCCGCCGGCACAGCTGGAAATGGCGATGGATGGCGCAACGGTGGGCGACTCGGTCCGGATCGAGGTTGCTGGACCGGACTTCCTGACCGGAGAGCCGAAATCCACGGTTCTGGTCCTGCCGGTCGAAGGCGATGGTGTTCCGGGCGTGGAGCGGCTGGAGTCCCTCGGGATCGTCCTGACCCCCGAAGGCGACCAGATGCTTCTGGAAGAACCCTTCTTCGGCACGCCCTACGCCGACGTCATGAGTGGTTTCGACTTCTACGGCGATACGCCCGTGGTGGTCGCGGCGGCCCGCGCCGCGGCAAGCCAACTGCCGAAGGAGTTGATCTTCATCCCGGCCCTGCTGCTGCTGGCCGGGGTAGTCTTCCTGCAAAGGGGGCGTGCAGCCCGGCTAGAGGAGAACCCGGCATGAGCAACATCGTTCTTTGTGCGCTGGATGTGAGCCAGCCCGAACATGAAAAACCCGTCCTGCTGCGCGCGGCGCAGATCGCCAGGCTGGACGGGGCACGACTGGATGTCTTGACCGTGGTGCCCGACTTCGGCGCGTCGATGGTCGGCAGCTACTTCAGCCCGGACTTCCACGAAAAGGCGATCGAGAAAGCGCAGGCCGACCTGTCGGCCTATATCAGCTCGGTTCTGGGCGAAGATGTGGATCACGAAGTGCGTCACATCGTGGCCACCGGCTCGGTCCATGAAGAGGTGCTGCGCGCCGCCCAGGCCGACAAGGCCGGGGTCATCGTGATCGGCTCGCACCGGCCCACCTTGCGCGACTACTTCCTGGGCCCGAATGCCGCGCAGGTCGTGCGTCATTCGACCTGTTCGGTCTTCGTTGTGCGCGGCGACTGAAAAACGCCCCTGGGCTGCCTTGGCCTTGACGCCCCAGCGCGATAGCACTGGGGCAACTACGCTTGAGAGGCCGCATGAACATTCGCGACGTTTTTCATTTCACTGCCCTGACTGCCCTTGTGGGGTGGTTCCTGGTGGTTGGCGGCGGGGTTCTGCTGCCACTGGTCGTTGCGGTAATGCTGACCTACGTTCTGATCGGAGCCTCGCAGGGGTTGCGCAAGCTGCCTGGGCTGTCGCTGTTGCCGATCTGGTTCTCCTACGTGCTGGCGTTGACCCTGTTCGGGCTGGCGCTCTTGTCGATCAGCCTGATCGCGGTGTCGAACCTGCGCGACATTGCCCGCACGGCACCGGACACAGAAGACAACATCCTGGCCCTGACCCGCGGGATCGGCAGCATGTTCGGCCTGCATGACACGCCGTCCTGGGACACCTTGCGCGCCATCACGCTGGATCGGCTGGATGTGCCCGACCTGTCGCTGCAAGTGCTGACCTCGGTCGCCTCGGCGGGCGGCTACGTGGTCTTGATCGGCACCTATATGGTGTTCATGGTGGCCGAGCGTGGGCCGATGTCGATCAAGATCGACATGCTGTTGCCGGATACAACGGAACGCGGCAACGCGCGGCATGTGTTCAACAAGATCAACAACCAGATCGTCACCTATCTGTCCACCAAGACCCTGATCAACGTGATTCTGGGCGTGGTGTCCTATGCGCTGATGTGGCTGATGGGCATGGACAACGCGGTTTTCTGGGCCTTTCTGGTCGCGATCTTCAACTATATCCCCTATGTCGGCTCGCTGGTCGCGGTCGGGGTCATCGTCTTTTACCGGGCGCTGGTCACCGGCGATCTCACCACGATCCTGACCACCATTGTGCTGCTGACCGCGGCGCAGGTCTATGTCGGCAACTGGCTTGAGCCGCGCGTGATGAGCCGGTCGCTGAACCTCAGCCCGCTGACGGTGCTGGTGGCCTTGGTGGTCTGGGGGTCGCTTTGGGGGCTGCCGGGGGCGATCATCGCGGTGCCGATGACGTCGATCGTGATGATCGTTCTGGCCTCGTTCAAATCGACACGGGCGGTGGCGGTTCTGGCCTCGCGCGATGGCGAAATCACCTGACGCCTAGAAGTTCGGCTTCACGCCGGGCAGGTTCAGGGCGGTGACCAGGTCGCGGACCTCTTGCCGGGCGGCGATGTTGGACAGGCTGAGAGTGCCGCCGCCGGTGTCGCGCAGATCCAGCAGGGTCAGCCCGCGCGGAAACAATTCGCGGAAGATCACCCGTTCGGCAAAGCCCGGCGCGACGCGAAACCCGATGCGCCGGGACAGGTCATTCAGCGCATCGCCCACACGCTTCTTGTTGTGCATCTGCTGGCGGCCCATCCGGTTGCGGATGACCAGCCAGTCGATCGGCTTCAACCCGGCCTGCGCGCGCAACTGGCGGGCGTTCCACACCATCTCGGAATAGACCGAGGGGCCGCTGATCTGCCCGGTGGCCGGATCGTGCCGGGCCAGAAGGTCGAAGTCGACGAAACTGTCGTTCAATGGCGTGATCAGCGTGTCGGCCATGGAATGCGCCAGCTGGCTCAGCCGGGTATGGCTGCCGGGACAGTCGATCAGGATGTAATCGACCTTGTCGTCGAGTTCCGTGATCGCCGCGTCAAGCCGCAGGTCATAGATGTTCTGGCCCTCGGGCACATGGGCGCGGTCGATCTCGGGCAGGGGCAGGTACAGCGGGATCGGCAGATGCAGCCCCTCTCGGGCGCAATAGCCCTGCCGGTTCTCGACATAGCGCCCGAACGAGCGTTGCCGCAGGTCAAGATCCAGCCCGCCCACGCGATAGCCCATCCGCACCAGCGCGGTGGCCAGATGCATGGTGGTCGTGGACTTGCCCGAGCCGCCCTTTTCGTTCCCCACCACGATGATATATGCCACCCGAACCTCCGGTCCGCCTTACTGCCCTTGCCCCTTTTGGGGTTTGGTCAACCTATATGTTGTGCAGCGGGGCTTGGGAAGCGCGGAACCGACCGGGATCTGATCACGGCCGCTTTGAGGCCGCAAAAGCCATGACAATGCGGCGCGGTGCGAAGAAAACGCGGCCTGGCAGCGCGCGGGGGACGGATCCTTCTGGGCCAACCGGCAAGTCTGGCGGCTGCAGGGCCGGGGACATGGCCGCATTTCCCCCACCCGTTGCCCAAAAGAAAACGCCCGCGGCGGAACCACGGGCGTTTCATCATTCGGATGCGGCAGAGGCTTAGAAGCCCAGGCCTTCGTATTTCTTCTTGAACTTCGACACGCGGCCGCCCTGGTCCATCAGGCGGGTGGTGCCGCCGGTCCATGCCGGGTGCGAGCTGGGATCGATGTCCAGCGACAGGGTGTCGCCTTCCTTGCCATAGGTCGACTGCATCTTGACGATGGTGCCGTCGGTCATCTTGACGTCGATCATGTGATAATCGGGGTGAATGTCTTTGCGCATGATACCCGTCCTTATGCGTCGGCACCGGCCTTGGCGGCCAGCGGCTTGTAGTTGGTCTTTTCAGCGATACGGGCAGACTTGCCGCGACGTGCGCGCAGGTAGTACAGCTTGGCGCGGCGCACCTGGCCACGACGAACCACTTCGATGTTGTCGATGTTGGTCGAATACAGCGGGAAAACACGCTCCACGCCTTCGCCGAACGAGATCTTGCGAACGGTGAACGAGCCGGCGATGCCTTTGCCGTTCTTGCGCGCGATGCAGACGCCTTCGTAGTTCTGCACGCGGGTCCGCGACCCTTCGGTCACCTTGTAGCCCACGCGAATGGTGTCGCCGGGTTTGAAATCCGGGATGGTCTTGTCAAGCTGAGCGATTTGCTCGGCTTCAAGCTGTGCGATCAGATTCATCGCAATCTTCCTTTTCCTGTGCGGTTCGATCCGCAACGTGATGCACCCTCAGAGCTCTTGGTCCCCGTCCGGGTCCTTACCGTGGGTTTCACAGTAAGCCCGCCAGAGGTCAGGGCGGCGTTCCTTGGTCAGCCTTTCGGCCTGGACCTGTCTCCAGGCGGCGATGTTCGCGTGGTGTCCGGAAAGGAGAATCTCCGGGACCTTGCGGCCGTTCCAGTCGACAGGTTTCGTATATTGCGGGTGTTCCAGAAGTCCGGTGGAAAAGGATTCCTCTTCGACCGAGGCCTGATTCCCCAGCACGCGGGGTATAAGACGGACTGTCGCATCGATCAAGGCCGTCGCGGCAATCTCTCCGCCGGTCAGGACGAAATCGCCGATCGAGACCTCTTCGACACCGTAAGCATCCAGAACCCGCTGATCATAGCCCTCGAAACGCCCGCACAGAAGGGTCAGGCCCTCGGCCCTGGACAGCCTTTGCGCCATGGCCTGATCGAAGGGCTTTCCACGCGGCGACATGGCCAGTACCGGCCAGCGCGCGGCGTTGCGCGGGGTGCCGCGTGCGGCCTGATCCAGCGCCTTGGCCAGCACGTCGGGGCGCAGCACCATGCCGGCACCGCCGCCCACGGGCGTGTCGTCGACGTTGCGGTGACGGCCTTCGCCGTAAGGGCGCAGCCCGATGGTTTCCATCTGCCACAACCCGTCCTTCAAGGCCTTGCCGGTCAGCGAGGCCCCGAGGATGCCGGGAAACACCTCTGGAAACAGCGTCACGATCTTGGCGGTCCACACGCCGGCCAGCTTGTCGGCCCCGCCCATCAGGTCTTTCGGGACCAGGTTCGCCTGGATGCTCTTGCGCCCGTGCGAGCGGGTCGGGCCGGTCATGCGTCCTTGCCCTTGCCCTTGTCGTCAGGATCGGGAAACAGCCCCTCGGGCGGGTCGGCGATGATGCGTCCCGCGCCAAGATCAACGGTGGGCACATGGGCCAGGGTGAAGGGCAGCAGCACGCTTTCGCGCAGGCCGGGGCCGCGCACGTCCAGCAGATCGGTGGCGCCGTGGTTGTGCACCGCGGCCACCTTGCCCAGCAGGCCACCGCCGGTGTCCAGCACCTCAAGCCCGATCAGGTCGGTGTGATAGTATTCGTCGTCGGGCAGGCCGGGCAGGCGATCGCGGGGCGCGTACAGGCGGGTGCCTTTCAGCGCATCGGCCTGTTCCTTGGTCGACACGCCCCCCAGACGCCCGGTCAGGCCGTTCTTGACCTGTCCGGTCAGGCGCAGCGTGTAGGTCTGGCTGCCGTCCTCGGACAGCAGGGGCGCATAGTCGGCGATGGCTTCCGGCTCGGCGCAGAAGCTTTTCAGCCGCACTTCGCCGCGCACGCCATAGGCGCCCGAAAGGGCGCCGACGCAGATCAGGTCTTCCTTGCGCGCCATCTATTGCGCTCCCATGCAGAAGCCGCGCGGGTCGACCGAGCCGCCCGCGTTCAGGCAGCGTTCCATCGCGGTGACGCGTTCGTATTCCGAGCCCGCGTACAGGCCCGCGCCGAACATCACGACATAGATAATGAGACGGATCATGAGGGTCCTCCGCGTCGGGTCAAATGGTTTCCAGTGGCGGCAGGCTCCGCCGCGTTTCCCAGCCGGCTTTTTCCAGCTCGGGGTCGGTGCCGTCATCTTCCGGCCAGCCGACGCAAAGATAGGCGACCAGTTCCCAGGTCTCGGGCATGTTCCAGTCCCGGCACAGGGCCGGTGCATTCAGGATCGACACCCAGCCGACGCCCAGCCCTTCGGCCCGTGCCACCAGCCAGAACTGCATGATCGCGCAGACCACCGAATAGCGGCGCATCTCGGGCAAGGTGCCCGCGCCCAGACCGGCGCCCTGGGCCGTGGCCTCGTCACAGAATACGGCGATCTGTTCGGGCGCCCTGTCCATGCCGCTGAGTTTCAGTCCAGCATAGGTGGCCGCCTTGTCGCCATCATAGCCGCCCAGGGCGGCCGCGTTGGCGGCGGTGAAATTGCGGCGCGCGGCGTCCCGTGCCGGACCGGATGCGATCCGGCGCAGGCGCCACGGCTGCGACAGCCCCACCGAAGGGGCCAGGGTGAAGCTTTGCAGACAGCGGTCCAGCACGCGCGTATCGACGGGGTCGCTGCGGAAGCGGCGTACATCGCGCCGCCAGCGCATCAACTCCGCCAGGTCGTGCCGGAAGCTGTCCGAGAACTGCACCCCCAAGCGCCCGCTTATTCCGCGGAGGCTTCTTCCGGTGCCTCGGCGGCTTCGGCAGCCTTGGCGGCCTTTTCTTCGGCGCGATCCTGGGCTTTCTTGCCCGGAACGCCCTTTTTCAGGTTGGCGCGCTCTTTCTTGGCGACAACACCGGCGGCTTCCAGGAAGCGCGACACGCGGTCGGAGGGCTCGGCACCCTGGCTCAGCCAGTGCTGCACGCGCTCAACGTCCATTTTCACGCGATCTTCGCTGTCTTTCGGCAGCTGCGGGTTGTAGGTGCCCAGACGCTCCACATAGCGGCCGTCGCGCGGCATGCGGCTGTCGGCGGCAACGATGCGGTAGAAGGGGCGCTTTTTCGAGCCGCCACGGGCGAGACGGATTTTCATAGCCATTGTATTGTTCTCCTTTGAATGGCGTCTGTCAGGCGCAAGCACCTGTCATCTTTGGGGGGCGATCCCGCTGGGATCACTTCTGTTGCTTCTTGTGGTGTCGGATGACTTCCTGAATGATGAAGTTCAGAAATTCCTTTGCGAAATCGGGATCCAGGTCCGCCTCTTTCGCAAGGGCTTCTAGCCGCTCGATCTGCCGCGCTTCGCGGTCGGGATCGGACGGGGGAAGATCGTGTTCGGCTTTCAGCTTGCCCACCGCCTGGGTGTGCTTGAACCGCTCTCCCAGGGTGTAGACTAGGATCGCGTCCAGCCGGTCGATGCTGGCCCGGTGATCTTTCAGAAGCTCTGCGGCGCGGGTGATGGCGTCGGTCATCGGGGGGCTCCGGGGGCTGGACAGGGATGCGGGGTGCGGATCATCGCGGCACGCACGGGCACGGCCCAGCCTGGAAACGGCTGGGAGCGGCGCGGGGCCAGGCGTTGTGTGGTCAGCGGCCCCATCAGGCCACGCCCTTTGCCAGATCGACGGCCGAGGGGTGACGCCAGATCTGCAGGGCACCGAACATCGGGTGATCCATGTCGCTTTCGTGCCAGGCTCCCAGACGGGTGCAGACCTTGGCCGAGCCGGCGTTGGACGGGTCCACAAGGCTGATCGCCGTTGTCCAGCCGCAGTCCGCATAGGCCCAGTCGCGCACGGCGCGGGCGGCTTCGGTGGCGTAACCCTTGCCTTCGAACCCGGCAAACAGGCTCCAGCCCAGTTCCGGTTCCGGCCAGCCTTCGGGGTTCCACGGCCCGGCATAGCCGGCCAGCTTGCCGGTGGCGGTCTCGGTCACCGCGAAATTGCCATAGCCGCGCAGATGCCAGTGGCCGAATTCCAGCCCGAACTGACGCCAGGCCTCGTCACGGGTCTTCACCCCGCCCACAAAGCGCGAGCGGTCGTCGGCATAGAAGGCCGCGAACCCGTCGAAATCTTCGGGCACAAAGCCGCGCAGCGTCAGCCGCGCGGTGGTGAGGGTCGGGAAGTTCATTTCTTTTTCCCGAAGCCCGACAGACCCGGTGGCAGACCGCCGCCGCCCAGACCCGGCATCCCGCCGGGCATCGAGCCCAGTTTCTGCTGTGCCGCCGCCATCTCGGCTTCCGAGGGCTGCTTGCCGCCGAACATGCTGCCGAGGTTCTTCAGCATGCCCTTTTTGCCCATCTTGCCCATCTTCTTCATCATGTCCGCCATCTGGCGGTGCATCTTCAGAAGCTTGTTCAGCTCGGACACTTCCATGCCCGCGCCGGCCGCGATGCGCTTCTTGCGCGACGCTTGCAGAAGCTGCGGGTTGGCGCGTTCCTTCTTGGTCATGGACTGGATCAGGGCGATCTGGTGCTTGAGCACCTTGTCGTCCAGACCGGCGGCATCGACCTGTTTCTTGTACTTGCCCATGCCCGGCATCATGCCCATGACGCCTTCCATGCCACCCATCTTCATCATCTGCTCAAGCTGGTTCTTGAGGTCGTTCATGTTGAACTGACCCTTCTGGAACCGCTTCATCATGCGCTCGGCCTGTTCGGCCTCCAGCGTCTCCTGCGCCTTTTCCACAAGCGAAACGATATCGCCCATGCCAAGGATGCGGCCGGCGACGCGGCTGGGGTGGAATTCCTCCAGCGCGTCGACCTTTTCGCCAAGGCCCACGAACTTGATCGGCTTGCCGGTGACGGCGCGCATGGACAGGGCCGCACCGCCGCGTCCGTCGCCATCCATCCGGGTCAGAACGACGCCCGAGATTCCGATGCGCTGGTCGAAGTTCTCGGCGGTGTGCACCGCGTCCTGACCGGTCAGCCCGTCAACCACCAGCAGGGTTTCCCGCGGGTTGGTAACGTCACGGACCTGCTCGACCTGGGTCATCAACTCTTCGTCGATGGACAGGCGGCCGGCGGTGTCCAGCAGATAGACATCATAGCCCGCCAGCGTCGCCTGCTGCTTGGCCCGCTTGGCGATCTGTACCGCAGTTTCGCCCTTGACGATGGGCAGGGTGTCGACACCGATCTGATTGCCGAGGATGGCCAGCTGTTCCATGGCCGCCGGACGGTTGGTGTCGAGCGAGGCCATCAGCACCCGCTTGCCGTTCTTCTCGGTCAGGCGTTTGGCCAGCTTGGCGGTGGTGGTCGTCTTGCCCGACCCCTGCAGACCGACCATCAGGATCGGCGCTGGAATGGTGTCGATCTTCAGCGCGCCGGGGTTGGGGTCGTCCCCCGCCAGCACCTGCACCAGTTCGTCATGGACGATCTTCACGACCTGCTGGCCCGGTGTCACCGACTTGGTGACCGACGCGCCGGTGGCCTTCTTCTGCACGGCTTTGGTGAAATCGCGGGCCACGGGCAGCGAAACGTCGGCTTCCAGAAGGGCGACGCGAACCTCGCGCAGGGCGGTCTTGACGTCATCCTCGCTCAGCGCACCCTGCTTGGTCAGCCGGTCAAAGACGCCGCCAAGGCGTTCGGACAGATTTTCAAACATGCGCGTGGCACTCCTTGTCGTTCGGTTCCCTGCCAAGGCTCAAAGCACAATCGCGCCCACGGGCGCAACGCGCTGGTGGACGGCGATCCTGGCATGGGCCAAGGACCGGAAGACTCACGGCTCCCGGAAGGTTTGCGAAGCAGATGGACCGTTGGGCGGGAAATGTCAAGCGAAGCAGGGGCAGGGAGGACATATGCCGGAATGTGCTTTCGTATAGTGGGCCTATCCCAATTTCCGAAAGCGTAGGCTTTTGGGCGCCTGATTATCCCTCAGCAGAGGTGATCGCACGCGGCCCCTGACCCTAGATCATTACTATCGCAAGGACGTGGTTAACAAGTTACCGCCGCACCTCAGACTTTCCGGTGCGGAATTGGAAGACCCGCCCCTGCGATCCTCGCTCCGCCCCGGAAAACGCTGTGTCGCAACAGTGCCGGGGCCGCCGATCGAGGCCAAGGGTATTGAGGAAAAGGGATCTGTCGCATGTTTGTCAGAAAGCTCAAGGGACCGCGCGTCGTTCGCCTGCCGGATGGCGGCAGCATTTCGGTTGCCGATCTGCCAAAGTCCGGCACCACCCGCTGGGTGGCCAGCCGCAAGGCCGTGGTCGCCAAGGCCGTGAAATACGGGCTGATCGCTGCCGATGAGGCCATCGCCCGCTACGACCTGTCCCGCGAAGAACTGCAGGGCTGGATCGGGGCGATTGATCGCCACGGTGCCGCGGGCCTGAAGATCACCCGGATGCACGACCTGCGGACCGGTCATTAGCTCTTGAAATCTGCACAACGGATCAACACATCTTTAGATAGCAATATGAATTGCCATCAATGGATGGGGAAGGAGACCCCATGAATATCTGTATCGTGTCCCAGAACCCCATGCTTGTGAAAAGCATCGAATTGATGCTGGCCGACGAGGCCTTCGGGATGTCCGTTGCAAGGTTCGACAGCACCGACACGCGCGCCTTGCCGGTGCCCGGTCTGGTGATCCTGGATTCGCATCTGCCCGCGCTCGAGATACAGGCGTTCCGCGCCTATCAGGCCGCGCAACTGGGCAACGTCCCGATGCTGGTGATCGTCGGCAACGAGCCTGATCCGAAACTGCCCCGTGGCCTGGAAGATGCCGACACGCTGGCGACCCCGTTCCACCGTGGCGACCTGCTGGCCCGGATTCATGCCAGCCAGCAAATCCGCCGGAGCCACGGCAAGACGGTCAAGGTCGGGGCGCTGCAGCTGGATCTTGAGGCGCAGCAGGCCCGCTTCGGTGACCGGCCGGTACCGCTGACCGCCAAGGAATACGAAGTTCTGGAATATCTCGCCGTGCGCAAGGGCACGACGCTGACCAAGGAGATGTTCCTTGACCGTCTTTACGGCGGCATCGACGAGCCCGAGGTCAAGATCATCGACGTGTTCGTCTGCAAGATCCGCCGCAAGCTGAAGCAGCTGACCGGCGGCGATCCGATGATCCAGACCGTCTGGGGCCGTGGGTATGTCCTGCGCGATCCCGTGGTTGATATCGACGCCATGCCACGGGCGGTCAGCGCGATGGTCTGACCGCCGGGCAATGGCCTGTCACGCCGCGATTTTAGGAATGGCTGCGAAGGCTTTCGCCAGGGTTTCCTCGGGATTGCGGGCCAATTGGTCGGCGGCCACGATCTCGATCTGATCCAGACCGATGAAGCCCAGAACATGGCGCAGATAGCCGGTCATGTGGTCGATGGGCGACCCGACCTGTGTGCCGCCCGACGCGACCGCCAGTACCACGCGCTTGCCCGTCAGCAGGCCCTGCGGCCCTTCCGAGGTATAGCGGAAGGTGCGCCCGGCGCGGGCCACCAGATCGATCCAGGCCTTGAACACCGCCGGTGCGTTGAAGTTGTAGACCGGCACTCCGATCACGATGGTTTCGGCGGATTCCAGTTCGGACACCAGCGTATCCGACAGGGCCAGTTCGGCTTTTTGGGCTTCGGTGCGTTCGGCTTCGGGCGTGGCGTTCGCGATCACCCAGGTTTCGGACAGCAGCGGCAGGCCACCAGCAAGGTCGCGGCGGATCACTTGGGTTTCAGGGCCGGAAAGCTGTGTGACGATCCGGGCGCTGAGATCGCGGGTCACAGAGTCTTGCAAGCGGGCGGAGCTGTCGATGTGCAGAATGTGGGTCATGAGCGTATCCTTTCGTTGCGTTGAGATACAGATAGAACTGCGCGCCAATCGTGTTAATTGATACATTTCGCGCGGTTTATGCGCATTGGTGCACAGAAAAGATCTGGCATCCTGCGCGCGTCGTTCTAATGCGATTGCGCTTGAGGGACGCGGGCATGTGCGGTTCTATGGGGTTTCGTCTGATCCTGTCCGCGAGCGAGTGTGCCTGCCCATGTCCATTGATGCCTGGGATGAAATCCGCACGGCCTTTCATGTTGCCCGCCAGGGCACGGTCTCCGGCGCGGCGTCGGAACTGGGGGTCCATCACGCCACGGTCATCCGCCACATAGATGCGCTGGAAGCCCGCCTTGGTACCAAGCTGTTTCAGCGCCACGCACGCGGCTATACCGCGACCGAAGCCGGGCAGGACCTGTTGCAGGTGGCACAGGCCACCGACGATCAGTTCACGCAACTGGCCGGGCGCTTGCGCGGACGCGGCGATTCGGTAACGGGCGAGTTGGTGGTAACCAGCCTGCCGGGGCTGTCGCCGCTGCTGGTGCCCTCGATGGCGCGCTTTCTGAACCTGCATCCGGACCTGACCCTGCGGTTTCTCACCGACGAGCGGGTGTTCCGACTGGAATACGGCGAGGCGCATGTGGCGATCCGCGCCGGGGCGCAGGCCCCGGACGAACCCGACAACGTGGTGCAAAGCCTGACCAGCCTGCCCGCCGCGCTGTATGCCGCGCCCTCGTATCTGGAACAGCACGGCATGCCCGAGACCGATGCCGACCTGGAGCGTCACATCTTCATCGGGCCGGATCACGAAGACAGCCGTGCGCCGATCTATCGCTGGCTGCGCACCGCCGTGCCCCGCGACCGGGTGCGGTTCCGCTGCACCGATGCCCGCGCCCTGAAACATGCCATCCTGTCGGGGGCTGGGCTGGGGTTCCTGTCGTGCTGGGAGGTTCAGGATCTTCCCGAACTGGTGCAGGTGCTGCCGCCGCGTCCGGAATGGCAATCCCGCCTGTGGCTGGTCACGCACGTGGACCTGCACCGCACGGTCAAGGTGCAGACCCTGCTGACCCATCTGAAGGCCGAGGCGCGCGGCTGGGATTTCGCCTAGCCCGGATCGGTGTCGGGCACCGGGGCCGACAGTTCCTGTTCCAGAAACCGCTCGAACGCGTCCAGGTTGACCGCCTCGAACTGGCCGAAGCTCTGCATCCAGATGCTGGCCTCGCGCAGGGCGTCGGGGTCCAGCTTGCACCATTTCACCCGGCCGCGTTTTTCCTGGGTGATCAGGCCGGCGCGTGTCAGGATCACCAGATGTTTCGATACCGCCGCCAGCGACATCTCGAAGGGTTCGGCCACATCCGTCACCGCCATGTCGTCCTCCAGCAGCATCGACAGGATCGCGCGGCGCGTGGGGTCGGCAAGGGCCGAGAAAACCGTATCCAGGGACAGTGTCATGGCCGCAGACGATAGAATGCGGCGCCCCAAAGGCCAAGCGCATCCTCGGTCTGGACAAACCGCCGCGCCCGGCGCAGGGAGGGGGCAGGAGGGTCCGCAATGGAACTGCGCTATTGGCTGGTGATCTTCGCCCTCGGCATCGGCTGGGGCGGATCGTTCTTCTTCAACGAGATCCTTCTGCGCGAAATCGGGCCGCTGTCGGTGTCGCTGGTGCGGGTCGGCTTCGGGGCCTTGGGCTGCTGGATCTGGATTGCCGCCCGTCGCATCCCGGCGCCTTTCCCGAAAGAACTGGCCGGGGCCCTGCTGATCTTCGGTGCCATCCAATACGCGCTGCCGCTGACCTTCTATCCGCTGGCCCAACAGGGCATCACCAGCAGCGCGGCGGGCATCATCAACGCGGCCACCCCGATCTGCGCGGTGATCTTCGGACATTTCCTGCCCGGCGGCGAACGCGCCACGAAGGTCAAGAGCCTGGCAGTGGGGCTGGGCTTTGCCGGGATCGTTGTGCTGATGCTGCCGGCGGCGCGCGGCGACGGGGTCAATGCGCTGTGGGGGCTGCTGGTCGCGCTTCTGGCACCGGTTTGCTATGGCATCGCCGTCAACTATCTGCGCCGGTTTCAGGGCATGGACCGGGTGGTGCTGACGGCCTGGTCGGCGACCATCGGCGCGGCAATGATCCTGCCGGTATCGCTGACGCTGGAAGGGCTGCCGGTGATGCACCGGCCCGAGACCTGGGCGGCGGCCCTGATCATCGGATTCGTGCTGACCTCGGCGGCCTTCATCACCATGTTCTGGCTGATCCCGATAGTCGGCGCGACGGCGGCGTCGACCATCACCTTCATCGCGCCAATCTCGGCGGTGGTGCTGGGGGTCTTTGTCCTGAAGGAACGGCTGGAACCCGAACACCTGCTGGGCATGGCGATCATCTTCGTGGCGCTGCTGATCCTCGACGGGCGGCTGGCCAAATGGCTGGGGCGCGGCAAGCTGGCACGGTGACGGCGCGACCGCAGAAATTACCTCGGATGCATGAGCATCCTTACTCCCATCCCGCCCTCCGTGCCCTGGTATTCCAGGGTTCTTCTGAAACTCCCGGTGCTGGGATGGATCGCCCGCGACGTCCTGTTCGGCCATCGCGAGAACATCTGGTATGCGCTGGCAATCGTGGCCACGGTCTGGATCCTGGCAATCTCTACCTGGGGGCTGGTCGCCTTTGCCGTGCCCTTCGTGGCCTCGGTGCCGCTGTGTTTCGTGCTGCTGCTGCTGATCTCGCGGGGATGAGTGGCATACGACGCCGCAAGGGGCGGGGTCGTGTGCCCGCGCCCCGCCTTGTCGGTCTGAGGGACGCTAACGGGGCTTTCGGGTGTGTTCCTCAACCGCGTGGTTGAATATCCCGCAGGTGCGGCACTTGTGTCGCACAGGTGTCAAGTGGCTGAAAATAATGGGTTTTGGCAGAGTCGATTGGCTTTGACTTTGGCGCCCCCCCTGCCTAGGTTCCGGCTCGAACCTGAAGGGGGATTGCATGGCCGAGGAGTCCGAGCGGGAAAAGCTCAGACAACTGGAAGCGCGGATCGACGCCGCGAAACAGGCTGGCGGCACAAGCAAACCCCATCAGGAAGAGCATTATTCGCAGGCCCAGATGGGTTGGCGCATGGTGATCGAGCTTGTGGCCGGTCTGGGGATCGGCTTCGGCATCGGGTACGGGCTGGACACCCTTCTGGGGACCATGCCGATACTGATGGTGCTGTTTGTATTCTTGGGGCTGGCGGCCGGCGTGAAGACGATGATGCGCACCGCCGAAGAGTTCCAGGCCGCGCGGAAGGCCGAGGCCGCCGCGAAAACCGATCCGCCCGACGCGGGCGACTGAACAACGACCCGCGTCACCGGCGCGGACAGGCAAGAGGGACGACAACGTGGCAACGGAAGCACCAGCCGAAGGCGGTCTTGTTTTTCACCCGATGGACCAGTTTATCGTCAAGCCCCTGTTCGGGGATGGCGCGGTGCATTGGTATACGCCCACCAACGTGACCCTGTGGCTGGCCCTGACAGTGGCCGCGATTGCCGCCCTGCTGGTGCTGGGCACCCGTGACAGCAAGATCGTTCCCGGCAAGACCCAGTCGATTGCCGAACTGGCCTATGGCTTTGTCTACAAGATGGTGGAAGACGTCGCCGGCAAGGATGGCGTGCGCTACTTCCCCTACATCATGACCCTGTTCATGTTCATCGTCTTCGCCAACTTCCTTGGCCTGCTGCCGATGTCCTTCACCACCACAAGCCACATCGCCGTGACCGCAGTTCTGGCGCTGGCGGTGTTTGTGACCGTGACCGTTCTGGGCTTCGTCAAGAACGGCGTCGGCTTCCTGGGCCTGTTCTGGGTGTCCTCGGCACCGCTGGCGCTGCGCCCGGTGCTGGCGCTGATCGAGGTGATCTCGTACTTCGTGCGCCCGGTCAGCCACTCCATTCGTCTTGCGGGCAACATGATGGCCGGCCACGCGGTGATCAAGGTGTTCGCGGGCTTCGCCGCGATTGCCGCGATCTCGCCGATCTCGGTCCTGGCCATCACCGCAATGTACGGCCTCGAAGTTCTGGTGAGCTTCATCCAGGCCTATGTCTTCACGATCCTGACCTGCGTCTACCTGAAGGACGCCCTGCACCCGCACCACTAAGCGGCGCCGGGATCGAACAACCGAAACACCAACTTATACCTGCCAATTCCAACGTAAGGAGAACACGACATGGAAGGCGATATCGTACAAATGGGTGCATACATCGGCGCTGGTCTGGCCTGCATGGGCATGGGCGGCTCCGCGATGGGTGTGGGCAACGTGGCCGGCAACTTCCTGTCTGGCGCCCTGCGCAACCCGTCGGCCGCTGCCGACCAGACCGCGACCCTGTTCATCGGCATCGCGTTCGCGGAAGCTCTGGGGATCTTCTCGTTCCTCGTTGCCCTTCTGCTGATGTTCGCCGTCTGATCCACCCGGACCCATCCTTACGACCGGGCGGGGCGCCGACGCGTTGCCCTGCCCGTGTAAGTCTCTAGGTTCCAGGAGGACGACATGGCCGACACCAAGCATGTTGCCGCAGATGCGGCACACGGGGGTGGGCACGCAGCCGAAGCGGCAGGAATGCCGCAGCTGGAATTCGCGCATTTCCCGAACCAGATCTTCTGGCTCATCATCGCGCTTGGCGCGATCTACCTGATCCTGTCGCGCGTGGCGCTGCCGCGCATCGCGGCCATCCTGGCAGACCGTCAGGGGACGATCACCAACGATATTGCTGCCGCCGAAGAGCTCAAGCTCAAGGCGCAGGAAGCTGAAGCGGCCTATCAGAAGGCCCTGGCCGATGCGCGTGCCGAAAGCGCCCGTATCACCGCGGAAGCCCGGACTGCCATTCAGGCGGACCTGGACGATGCGATTGCCAAGGCTGATGCCGAGATCTCGGCGAAAGCCGCGGAATCGGAAGCCCGGATCGGCGAAATTCGCGCCGGGGCCGTGGAAAGTGTCGAACTGGTGGCCAAGGACACTGCTGCCGCTCTGGTGGCTGCCCTGGGTGGCGCCAGCGATGATGACGCCGTGAACGCCGCGGTTTCCGCGCAGCTGAAAGGGTAAGCCATGAAACGACTGAGCCTTGCCTTTGCCGCTGTCGTGGCTGCCAGCCCCGCGCTGGCCGCCAGCGGTCCGTTCTTCTCGCTGCACAACACCAACTTCGTGGTGCTGCTGGCGTTCCTGCTGTTCATCGGCGTGCTGGTCTACTTCAAGGTACCGGCGCTGCTGGGTGGCTTGCTGGACAAGCGCGCAGACAACATCCTGTCCGATCTGGACGAAGCCCGTAACCTGCGGGAAGAAGCCCAGACGCTGCTGGCCTCTTACGAGCGCAAGCAGAAAGAGATGCAGGAGCAGGCCGAGCGCATCGTCGCCGGTGCTAAGAAAGAAGCCGAAGCGGCAGCCGAACAGGCCAAGGACGACCTCAAGGTCTCCATTGCCCGTCGTCTGCAGGCGGCCGAGGACCAGATCGCGTCGGCGGAAGCTAATGCGGTGAAAGAGGTCCGCGACCGTGCGATCACCGTGGCAATCGCCGCGGCCCGCAACGTGATGGTCAAGAACACCAGCGCCGAGGCGGTTTCGGCCAGCATCGACGCCTCGATCGACGAAGTGTCTGCCAAGCTGCACTGAGCGGTTTGTGACATGTGATCTCGTGAAACCCGGCCTCTGGCCGGGTTTTTCGTGTGCGGGGCAGGGGGCCAGGCCGGTCAGCCCTTGCGCCCGGCGGCCCGTTCTTCCTGGTGCGCCAGTCGCTGCGCGGCGACGGCTTCGTTGTCGCGGGCGCGGGCTTCATCCCGCAGGGTGGCCTCGACAAACCCCAGATGCGCCTCGACCGCCTCGCGTGCTGCGGCAGGGTCGCGGGCCTGCAGGGCGCTGTTGATGGCCTTGTGCTGCTGCAACAATTGCTCCCGCACGGTGCGCTGGCGAAACATGGACTGGCGGTTGTAGAACACGCCCTGCCTGAGCAGGTCGAACATTGACCGCATCATGTGCAGCATGATGACGTTGTGGCTGGCCTCTAGGATCGACAGGTGAAACTCGGCGTCCAGCGCGGCCTCTTGCGTGGGGTCGCGATCCGCGTGGGCCGCTTCCATGCGGCGATAGACCGTGTCGATCACCGCAAGGTCGGTGTCCGAGCCCAGCCGCGCGGCGCGGGCGGCGGCCATGCCCTCAAGCTCGCGCCGGAATTCCAGATAGTCGAAGACAGCCGTTTCATTCGAGGCAAACAGCTCGATCAGCGCCGGTGCGAAGGCCGAGCCCAGAACCTCGGCCACATAGATTCCGGCCCCGGCACGGCGGGTCAGCAGACCGCGCTCAGACAGATCGGCAATGGCATCGCGCAGGGTCGGGCGCGATACCCCAAGCCGTTCGGCCAGATCGCGTTCGGGGGGCAGGCGCTCTCCGGGACGTAGGATGCCGCGCAGGATCAGATCTTCGATCTGGCGGATCACCGAAGCGGAGACCGTTTCATGCTCGATGCGGCGGAACGTCAAGGGCGGGCCTTTCACTCTGGTCAAAGGGTATGACCGGCGCGGCCCGCCCGCAAGGCGTGTCAGCCGTTGGGCCGGATGACGACCTCGACCCGACGGTTCTGGGCGCGGCCCTCGACCGACAGGTTCGACGCGATGGGCGCATCCTCGCCCCGGCCGATGGCGCTCAGACGCTTGCCCGCGACACCGGCACCCACCAGTACCGAAGACACCGCGCCTGCGCGCCGGGCCGACAGGTCGAAGTTGTAGCTTGCCGCGCCGGTGTTGTCGGTATGGCCGATGATCTGGACCGTGGTGTCGGGATAGCGTTGCAGGTTGGCCGCCAGCGTGCGCAGTTCGGCCTTCTGGCTTTCGGCCACCGAGGCGCTGTCCACGGCGAACAGAATGTCCTGCGGGAAGTTCACCAGCAGCTTGTCGCCCTGGTTTTCCACGGTGATGCTGTCGCCCAACTGCTGGTCCAACTCGGCAGCCTGCCGGTCCAGCGCGCTTCCGATGGCCGCGCCCACGGCGGCCCCTGCCACGGCGCCGACGGCGGCCTTGCCGCCGTTGCCACCGGTGACGGGACCGGCCAGAAGCCCGCCCGCCACGCCGCCGATGATCGCGCCGGTGGTGGTGTTGCGGTTGCCTGAGCCGGTGCCTTGCTCATAAGTCGGGGTACAGGCGGTCAGGGCCAATGCAAGGGCCAGAAGACCGGCGCCTTTGGCGGCGGTCGGGATGCGGGTGGGGAACATGGGTTTGCCTCTGCTCGTTTCTTTGCCGCCAATATGGCGAATCCGAGCCGAATAGCGAGTCAGGCTTGCGTGAACTCGGCGTCTCTCCGCGCACTTTCCCAGGCCAGGATCGCGCGTTTGACCGGCAGCCCCCAGTGATAGCCGCCCAGAGCCCCGGATTTGCGCAACGCCCGGTGGCAAGGGATCAACAGGCTGATAGGGTTGCGCCCCACGGCGGTGCCAACGGCGCGCTGCGCGTTGGGCTTGCCGACCACGCGCGCGATGTCGGAATAGGTGGTCACCTGGCCCGAGGGGATATGCAGCAGCGCCTCCCAGACCTTGATCTGGAACGGCGCGCCGATCAGGTGCAGCCGGGCCCCGCGTCCCCCCAGGGCATCCGCGACCATCGGCGCGACCGCGTCGGGATCCTCGACGAAACGCGCGGCGGGCCAACGGGCACACAGGTCGGCGCGGGCCGCGTCCTCGCCGGTTTCGGCGGTGAAGGCCAGCCCGCACAGCCCGTGCTCGGTGGCCATGGCCAGCGCCGGGCCGAAGGGCGTGTCGGTCATCCCCATGCGGATCAGCAACCCCTTGCCGGCGCGGGCATAGTCTCCCGGCGTCATCGCTTCCCAGCGCAAGAACAGGTCGTGGAGGCGGCCCGAGCCACTCAACCCCACTTCCTGCGCCGTGGCCAGGGTGGTGGCTTGTTCGGCCAGCAGCCGCTTGGCATGGTCAAGCGCCAGGTATTGCTGATAGCGTTTCGGCGAGACCCCGGCCCAGCGGGTGAAGATGCGCTGGAAATGGGCCGGCGACATGTGCAATTCAGCGGCCAGATCGGCCAGTGGCAGGGGCGTGCCCCCGGCAGCGTCGATGGCGGCGATGGCACGCGCCATGACGCCATAGTGATAGGCCCCCTCGGGGGTGGTGTCCGCTGCGGACGAGGATGAGGAAGAACGGGTCATGGCCAAGGATGTAGCGGCAAAACCGGCGTCAAACGACCCGAAACCTGCGCAAGCGAAACCGCGTCGCAAGGCGAAGGCTCCCGCGGCCGGGGCGCCCTCGGCCACGCCGATGTCGCCGCAGGCCGATTATGCCACCATTGTCGAGGCGTTCTCGCGGTTCCGCGATGCCGAGCCCGAGCCAAAGGGCGAGTTGGAACATGTCAACGCCTTCACGCTGGTGGTCGCCGTGGCGCTGTCGGCACAGGCGACGGACGCCGGGGTCAACAAGGCCACACGAGAGTTGTTCAAGATCGCCGATACCCCCGAGAAGATGCTGGCGCTGGGGGAGGAGGGCGTGACCGAGCACATCAAGACCATCGGCCTTTACCGCAACAAGGCCAGAAACGTCATCAAGCTGAGCCGGATCCTGGTCGATCAGTTCGGCGGGCAGGTGCCCTCGTCCCGCGCGGCGCTGGTCTCGCTGCCCGGCGTCGGGCGCAAGACCGCCAACGTGGTGCTGAACATGTGGTTCAAGATGCCCGCGCAGGCGGTCGACACCCATATCTTCCGGGTCGGCAACCGCACGGGCCTGTGTCCGGGCAAGGATGTGGATGCGGTGGAACGCGCGATCGAGGATCAGGTTCCGGCCCAGTTCCAGCAGCACGCCCATCACTGGCTGATCCTGCACGGGCGCTATCACTGCAAGGCGCGCCAACCCATGTGCGGCACCTGCATCATCCGGGATCTCTGCGCCTTCGAAGACAAGGTCATTCAGCCCGCTTGACAGTCGCCGGTCCGGAAGCGGACACAGGCACAACGATTTCCTGACACATGAGGCGCCCCAATGGCCTTTACCTATGACAATCAGAACATCTTCGCCAAGATCCTGCGCGGCGAGATCCCAAACAACACCGTGCTTGAAACGGAACACAGCCTTGCGTTCCGCGATATCCAGCCGCAGACGCCCGAACATGTGCTGGTGATCCCCAAGGGGCCCTATGTCACCTTTGATCATTTCGCGCAGGAGGCCTCGGACGCCGAGATCGTGGATTTCACCCGCGCCGTCGGGAAGATCGCCGAGATGCTGGGCGTGCAGCCGACCAGCGGCGCGGGCGGGTTCCGCCTGATTTCCAACGCGGGCGAGGATGCGATCCAGGAAGTGCCGCACATGCATGTGCACCTGCTGGCGGGGCGACCGCTGGGCCGCATCCTGCAGCCCACCTGACCGTCGGGCGCCGCAGGCGCCCCTAGCGGATCGGGGCGAACAGGGCGTCGTCCAGCGAGCAATCGCGGGACACGCCATCGCCGCAGGGCCGTGGGTCCAGATCGCGGGTCAGGCAGATGCGCGCCTCCTGGATCATGCCATCGCGGCATGTGATGGTGAGGGCTGCGGCGGACAGGGCCGGGTTGACCTCAAGAAACGCCTCCTCGATGACCGTGGCGGGCAGCTTCACCGTCTTGTCCAGCTTGCGCAGCAACTCGGGGCGGGTGATCCGGCCATAGGCCTCGCGCGACAGGGCATAGTATTGCGGTCCGCTCAGCCCGGTGCAGCGGCCATGCTTCTTCCACTGGTACCAGGCCAGCCCGCCCGATCCCATGATGTCGGTCATGGCACCGCTTTGCGCCCGCGTCGGATCGGCGGTGTCGGTGTGACAGTCCTTTGGATACCCATCCTCGTGCTGCGGCCACAGCCCGTGCAGCAGCCAGCCATGGTCATGCCGGGTGTCGCATTGTTCGGCATCGCGGGCATCGCCTTCGCGCAGGCACCAGTTCGGCGACCACGACAGCGACAACACGTAATAGTCGAAGACTCCCGGCCGATCATGGTCGGCGCGCGCCGCCCCGGACAGCAGGCTCAGCAAGGCCATGCTCAACACCAGCCCGCGGGCCGCAGCAGTACGCATTTTCTCTTTCCTCCGCGGACAAGCCGCCCTATATACACTCAATCTTCCCTACATCGAGAAGACGCGCCTTCCCGGCGCAGCCGAGTCACGGCGCGGGGAAATTGCGCGTTTTCGACGGGACAACGAATGACAGGAGATCGCCATGCAAGGCAAGCCGATCATGGCCAAGGCCACCGCCGTCTGGCTGGTGGACAACACGACACTCAGCTTCAAGCAGATCGCCGAATTCTGCGGTTTTCACCAGCTTGAGGTGCAGGGCATCGCCGACGGCGATGTGGCCGCCGGCGTCAAGGGGTTCGACCCGGTCGCCAACAACCAGCTTGACCAGAGCGAGATCGATCAGGGCGAGAAGAACCCGCTCTACAAGCTGAAGCTCAAGTACAACCCGGCGGCCTCGGGCGAGGACAAGCGCCGTGGCCCGCGGTACACTCCGCTCAGCAAGCGCCAGGACCGCCCGGCGTCGATCCTCTGGCTGGTCAAGTTTCACCCGGAACTGGCCGACAGCCAGATCGCCAAGCTGGTGGGCACCACCAAGCCGACGATCCAGGCCATCCGCGAGCGCACCCATTGGAACATCTCCAACATCCAGCCGGTCGACCCGGTGGCCCTGGGCCTGTGCCGGCAGTCGGAACTGGACGCCGCCGTCCAGAAAGCCGCCGCCAAGAAAGCCCGCGAGGGCGCGGTCATGTCCGACGACGAGCGTCGCAAGCTGGTGTCGACCGAGCAATCGCTGGAAATGGATGCAGAACCGAAGATCCCGACGGCGATTTCCGGGCTGGAGACCTTCACCCTGGGCGGTTCCATGGACGAAGACGAAAAGAAGGACGCGCCGATTGACGCCGACAGCTTCTTCAACCTGCCCGACAATGACGACGACGAGGATGAGGATGGCGAGGGCAACCTGATCCCCTGATCTGACCAGGCGTCGGAATCAGAATTCAAGGGCGCGGGTCGATGACTCCGCGCCCTTCTTCTTGGCAAAAATACTCAAGATCCGCCCGTCGGACCCTAGACCCGGCTGCGGGCCTTCAGTGCCGCCCCGATGGTGCCGTCGTCCAGATAGTCCAACTCGCCCCCCACCGGTACGCCCTGCGCCAGCGAGGTCACAAGAACCCCGTCTTCCAGCAGATCGGCGATGTAATGCGCGGTGGTCAGCCCGTCCACGGTAGCGTTCAGCGCGAGGATCACCTCCGACACGCCCTCGTTGATGAGGCGGCGGGACAGTTTCGGCAGGCCCAGATCCTCGGGACCGATGTCATCCAGCGCCGACAGGGTGCCGCCCAGCACGTGATAGCGGCCCTTGAAGGCGCCGGTGCGTTCCATGGCCCAAAGATCGGCCACGTCTTCCACCACGCAGATCACCCCGGTGGCGCGGCGCGGATCAGTGCAGATCGGGCATTGGTCTTCGGTCGCGATATTGCCGCAGGTCACGCATTCGCGCGCGGTGCGGGCGACCTCGGTCAACAGGTCGGCCAGCGGCAGCAACAACAGCGACCGCTTGCGCAACAGGTGCAGCACCGCGCGGCGGGCCGAACGCGGACCGAGACCCGGCAGCTTGGCCATCAGTTCGATCAGCGCTTCGACCGAGGACGGGGCGCTCATGTCCGACCTGTCATGCGGCGGCGCGCAAGCGCGCCACGTCTTGTCCCCCCATCACCGCCCTTGGCGGCGACGGGGCCCGTGGGCGCCCGGCCGGTCAGCCGGGGGTCGGCGGAGAGGGTGCGGAGTTTTCGCTGAGAAGGCCGCACCCGGGTGCGGCCCGGCACGAGCGTGATCCCGCCGCGGCCCGCGTCAAGGGCCAGCGGCTGCGCCGCGCCTTCGGCGCCCTTGACCCGGACCGCGACGGGCGCGCCCATGATCAGAAGGGCAGCTTCATGTCGGCGGGCAGGCCCATGGATTCGGTTAGCTTGCGCATTTCGGCCTGGGTGCGGTCCTGCGCCTTGGATTGTGCGTCCTTGATCGCCGCGAGGATCAGGTCCTCGACCATTTCCTTTTCATCCTTGTGGAAGATCGACGGATCGATCGACAGGGCGGTCAGCTCGCCCTTGGCCGTCGCCGTGGCGCGCACCAGTCCGGCGCCGCTTTCGCCTTCCACGGTGATGGTGGTCAGCTCTTCCTGGAGCGCCTCCATCTTGTCCTTCATCTCCTGGGCCGCCTTCATCATCTTGCCCATGTCGCCCAGACCGCCAAGTCCTTTCAGCATCGTGTCGTCCTTTCAGAAATCGTCGTCAAACGGGTCCCAGTTGTCATCGGCCTCGGGCAGTTCCGGCAGGGCCTCCTGCGCGGCGTCCGCGGCGATGGCTTCGGGGGTTCGGATATCAATGATCTCGGCGCCGGGAAAGCGCGCAAACACCGCCTTCACCATGGGATGTTCCAGCGCCTGCGCCGTCAGCGCGTCGGTTTCCGCAGCACGGGCCTGGGCGATGGTCGGCGCGCCGTCTTCCGAAGTCGTGACGGTCACCGCCCAACGGTTGCCGGTCCAGGCTTGCAGCCGCGCGCCCAGCACCTGGGCCAGGTCCGGGGTGGCTTGCGGCGTCGGGCGGAAGGTGATCCGCCCCGGAGAATAGCGCACGAGGTGCAGCGCGTTTTCCACTTCCAGAAGCAGTTTCACGTCACGGTGCCGACGGATCAGGGCAACCACGTCCTCGAAGGTGGAAAACCGGGCCAGCGCGGTTTCGGCGTCGGCCATCGGGGCCGCGGCGGTGGCGGGACCGGAGGTGCGGGGGGCAGATGCGCGTGGTGCCACGGTGGGGGCCTGACGTGCTGTCGGCGTGCCAGCCGGGGCGGTGCGCGCGGGGGATGCCGTATGGGCAGATGATCCGGCCGGTTGCGCGTTCAGACGGCGCAACAGCTCTTCGGGCGGGGGCAGGTCGGCCACATGGGTCATGCGGATCACCGCCATCTCGGCGGCCATCATCGCGTTGGGGGCCACGGCGACCTCTTCGAGGGACTTCAGCAGCATCTGCCAGGCCCGGCCCAGCACCCGCTGGCTGAGGCGGGCCGACATTTCCTGGCCGCGCGCGCGGGTGTCGGGGGGCAGGGTGGGATCGTCGCCGGCGTCCGGCGTGACCTTGGTGACCGAGAGCCAATGCGCGATCTCGGCCAGATCGCGCAGCACCGATTGCGGGTCGGCGCCGTCGGCGTATTGCGCGGCCAGTTCGTTCAGTGCGGCGGCGGCCTCGCCCTTCATGATCAGGTCGAACAGGTCCAGCACCCGGCCCCGGTCGGCCAGCCCCAGCATGGCGCGCACCTGTTCGGCCCCGGTTTCACCGGCGCCATGGCTGATCGCCTGATCCAGCAGCGAGGTGGCGTCGCGGGCCGAGCCCTCGGCGGCGCGGGTGATCAGGGCCAGGGCTTCGTCGGTGATCTCGGCGCCCTCTGCCTTGGCGATGCGCCGCAGCAGGGCCAGCATGTCCTCGGGTTCGATCCGGCGCAGGTCGAAACGCTGACACCGCGACAGCACCGTCACCGGCACCTTGCGGATCTCGGTGGTGGCGAAGATGAACTTCACGTGGCGGGGGGGTTCCTCCAGCGTCTTGAGCAGCGCGTTGAAGGCCGAGGTGCTGAGCATGTGCACCTCGTCGATGATGTAGATCTTGAAGCGGCTTTCAGCGGGCGCATAGGTGACGCTGTCCAGCACGTTGCTGCGGATATCATCGATGCGGGTCTGGCTGGCGCCGTCCATCTCGATCACGTCCACATGGGTGCCGGTGGCGATGCCGCGACATTGCGGGCACTGGCCGCAGGGATCTGTGGTGGGGCCGCCCAGACCGTCCGGGCCGGTGCAGTTCATACCCTTGGCGATGATCCGCGCGGTGGAGGTCTTCCCGGTGCCGCGGATGCCGGTCATCATGAAGGCCTGGGCGATGCGGTCGGCGGCGAAGGCGTTTTTCAGGGTGCGGACCATCGCCTCCTGACCTACCAGGTCGGCGAAGGTTTCAGGGCGGTATTTGCGTGCCAGAACCTGATAGCCGCTGTCGGTCACCTGTGTCGTCTCCTCGGGGAATCATTGGTTGCAGCCAAGCTAGGGTCCGGCGGGGCAGAGGTCCAGAAGGACAGGCGGGAATGCTGGGGAAATCGGAGGGTGCCTTCGAAGCGGGGGACGAAGCCTGTGGGCGCGGTGGGATCTTGAGTATTTTCGCCAAGAAGAAAGGGCCGCCGCGCCGCGTCAGCGGCGCCGGGCCCAACCGGCGACGCGCCCGAAAGGGCGCAACAGAGGGCGGGAGGTACCCCTTGCGACAGGCGTGGTGCGGCGCTACCCTTCCGCAAGGGCCGTTCGGGGCGGCCTCCTGATCCGCGGAAAGCTGTTGCCGGCACCCTTTCGAGACCTGAACGAAGAAATATCTTCGGTTTTTCTCATGCCCGTGTCGGCGGATCACTGGGCCAAGCGATGAGGAAACCGATGGCGAAATCCCTCGACCATCTGCGCCGATCAGCCAAGGCGCTCAAATCCGGCTATGATCTGGGTGATCCGGCGGCTGTGGCCCGTGTCCGCCAGGCGCTGGGGGCGCCGGTTGCGGACATCCGCCATGCGGATGCGCTGCATGTGGTGGCGCGCGAGGCTGGTTTTTCCAGTTGGCCGCAATTGAAAGAAGCCGTGGAACGGCACGGCATGGATGGGGCGGCGCGATTGCAGGCGCTGAAGCGGGCCCTGTATCTGGGGCAGAACGGCCGCGTGGACCGGTTGCTGCAGGAGGCCCCAGATCTGGCCGCAGGGCATTTTGCCTTGCAGGTCGCGTTGTTGGATCATGCTGCCGTGGCGGCGGCGTTGGCCCGCGATCCGTCGCTCGCCACCCAGAGCTTCGGGCCGCGCGGGCGGCCGATCCTGCATCTGGCCTTCTCGCGCCGATTCCAGGGGATGCCTGACCCCGAAAGTGCCATGCTGGGCATTGCGGACGTGCTGTTGCGGCACGGGGCGTCGGTGAATGACAGTTGCCCTGCCGAGCCGGGATCCGAACACCGGCTGTCGGCACTGTACGGGGCGATCGGGCACAGCAACAACATGGTGCTGGCGCGGTGGTTGTTGGCACATGGGGCCGATCCCAACGATGGCGAATCGCTGTATCACGCGACCGAGCTGGGCCATCACGAGGGGCTTCGGATGCTGCTGGAGCATGGCGCGTCGCCGAAGGGCACCAACGCCGTGTTGCGGGCCATCGACTTCGACGATCTGGAAGCGGTGCGGCTGTTGCTTGCGGCGGGGGCGGATCCGAACGAGGGGGTCGCCACGCATCCCTCGGGCGCACCGATGCCGACACTGCCGGCGCTGCATCAGGTGGCGCGGCGGGGGGCGTCGGTGGCGATGGCGGAACTTCTGCTGGACAATGGCGCCGATCCCGCAGCCCTGTTCCACGGGCATTCGGCCTATGCCTATGCGCGGATCTTCGGGCAGCCCGCCCTGTCGCGGCGGCTGGAGGCACGGGGCGCAGACACGGCGCTTTCGGCGATCGAGGCGCAACTGGCGCGGGCGGCGGACGGGGCCGTTTCGGCCAGCGACTGGATCGACATGGCCAGGGTTTCGCCGGATCTGCGCCCCTTGCTGACGCTGCTGGTGCCGCGTCCGGGCACGCTGCCGCACATGCAGCGCCTGGTGGCCATGGGGTTCGATGCGAATGCAACCGACGAAATGGGTCTGACCCCGCTGCAATTGGCCGGTTGGGAAGGGCTGCCCGAGGTCTTTGCCTGGTTCCTGAAGCAGGGTCCGGACATGAGCCATGTGAACGCCTATGGCGGCACGGTGTTCTCGACCATCCTGCATGGATCGGAGAATTGCCCGCACCGGGCCGAACGCGATCACACCGGCTGCATGCGCCTAGCATTGGAACATGGCGTTGCGCTGCCGCGCCGGGCGGTCGGGATGGCCGAAGCGCCCGAGATGGCGGCGCTTCTGGCGACGTGGGCCGAGGCGCATCCGGGGCAGGTGGTTGCCGACGGCGAGGTCTGACCCGCGTGCCGGGGTGCCCTTGAAAGGCGCCCCGGCTGTCCGGCGCGGTTCAGTGGCCGCGCTTGGACTTCTTCTCGGCCATCACGTTGCGGACCATCTTGCCAAACGCCTTGTCGCGGGCGCGGGCCTGTGCCAGCGTCTGGCTGTTGTGCTGGTCCTCGCGCCGCAGCTTCTGCCAGCGGCGCAGGCGGGCGGGGTCCAGATCGCCACGTTCGATCGCGGCGAGGATGGCGCAGCCGGGTTCGGTCTCGTGCGTGCAATCGCTGAACCGGCACTGCGTGGCCAGCGATGAGACATCCTCGAACACATCGTCGATGCCCTGGCTGGCCTCGGTCAGGCGCAGGGCGCGCATTCCGGGGGTATCGATGATCCAGCCGCCAGTGGCGACCGGATACAGTCCGCGCGCCGTGGTGGTGTGGCGACCCTTGGCGTCATCCTCGCGGATTGCCTGCGTGTCCTCCTGCTGTCCGGTCAGCCCGTTCAGCAGGGTGGTCTTGCCAACGCCCGAGGAGCCCACCAGCGCCCCGGTCTGGCCGCGCCCCAGCCACCCGGCCACCTGCCGGATATCCTCGGCCGTATGGGCATCGACCGTCAGCACGGTCAGCAGGGGGGCGAGGGTTTCGGCCTGCGTGCGGTAGGCATCGGGATCGTCGCAAAGGTCGGCCTTGGTCAAGACCACGACCGGGTAGCACCCGGCACCCTTGGCCAGCGCGAGGTAGCGCTCCAGCCGCGCCGGACTGAAATCGGCGTTGCAGGAGCCGACGATGAACAGGGTGTCCACATTGGCGGCGATCAGTTGGGTGCGCGCATCGGTGCCCGCCGCGCGGCGCTGCAGCACGGTCTTTCGGTCGAACTGACGCTGGATTCGGAAATCGGAATCCGCCGCGACCCAATCGCCGACCGCCAGGTCTGCGGTGGTCAGCGGCGGCGCGGTTGTCAGAACGGCGGGGCCGTCACAGCCCAGCCCTTCGGCGCGATCGCGGTGCACATGAGTCAGCCGATACAGCGTGTCGCCGTCGTTCTGAGGGTCTTGTTGCAGGAAAAAGTTGGACCAGCCAAGGTCCGCAAGGGAAAAAGCCATTTGTCTGCCTGTCTATATCACGCGTTGCTCACCGCGCAGCAATCGCTTGCGCGGCAATACGGATCAGGCAGCGGGACGGTTCAGACCGTCAGGAACGCGCTGCCCGGGGAGAGATGAGAACAATCATCAGATGACCTCCGGGCTGGATGGTGTGGGTGAGAGGCTGGACAACGACCCAAGCGGGGCTCGTTACGGCTGCTTCCTTCCGGATCTGACCGGGTTGGCGAGGCGCCTGCCCGCGCCAACCTCTCACCGCGATATCTATGCGTCTTGCGAAACGGATGCAAGGGTCTGGGCGCAAGCCATATGGCCTAGCCGTCCAGCAACAGCTGGCGAAACCCCTGCGCATCCAGCCCAAGATCCTGCACCGAAGGCGCAAGCGGTCCGAAATGGGCGGGTGTCGCTGCCGGAGATGTCTTCAGGTGTACCGAGGCGGCCATCGGCGTGAACTGCCACGGCATTTGCGGCACCGGGTTCAGAGTTCGGGTTTCGCGCAGATAGGCCGACAGGCAATGGCGCAGGGTCTTGGCGCTGAACAGCAACTCCGCCGGATCGGGGGGAGCATGATAGCCGCCCCCGCCGCAGGCCCGGAAGGCGCTGGTCACCATGGCGAAGCGATCCGTGTCCGCCACCGCCGTGCCCATGTGACTCAATCGCCGGATGCGACCGGGGCCGTGGCGTGGTTTGCGGGCGCCGCTGATCGCGTCGAACCATGATGGGGCTTGCAAGTCGATCTGGTAGGTGATCCCAAAGACTGTATCCAGATTATAACCGGGAGCGCCTTGAACCAGCAAAGACTGCGGTTCCGGGTCCGGTCTCACCTGCTGATAGCATGCCGCGGCGCGTTCCAGCCACAACCGAAGCTGGGCGCCGGTGATTTCGAACACGCACAGACGATTGGGAAACGGGGCAAGGTCCAGCAGATCACGTTCGCGGATCGGGCCTGCGGGAAGATCGACAAAGGCCAAGGGTCCGGCACGCCCGCCCATCCGGATCGGCGCCACCGCAGACAGCAGGGGCAGATCGCCCAGCGGATCATCCTTCAGCAGGCGTTGCGCGGTCCAGACCTGCGCATCCGAAAGCACGCGCAGGGCAGGGGCCTGCCCCGCCATGGCGGCAATGGTGTGCAAAGGGATCGCGGTTGTGGCGATGGTGTCGCTCAGGCTGGTGCGGGTTCGCGCGTGGTGCTGTGCCGTGGCCTTGAGGACAGCGGGATCGGCGGGCGGCGGGGGCGTGGGGATGCCGCGCAACGCGGCCTGCGCGCCGGTGACGCTCCAGCCCCGGTTGTCGTGCGCAAGCTCCAGATCCAGCAGGCCAAGATCCCGTCCATGCGCCCCGGCCATCAGCGCGGGCGTGCCGCAAATCGTGCCCCGTTCGGCATCGACGTCGGGATGGTCCGCATAGTCCGGCCCCGGCAGGCGCCCGTGGCTGTGACCGGTCAGTAGGGCGTCGATCCCGTCCAGCCGCGCGATCTTCTGGGCAAACAGGTCGGGCGGATCGGTGTCGGTATCCCTGCCGATGCCGGAATGGCACAGCGCCACGATCAGATCGGCGCCAGCGGCGCGCATCCGGGGGATCAGGGATTGCGTAACCTGCACGACATCTTCGGCCACGACCGCGCCGTCAAGGGCGGCGGTGTTCCACAGGATGGTTTGCGGCGGGGCCAGCCCAAGGACGCCCAGGCGCAGGGGATGTGTGCGCCCGGCACGATCCGTTACCTGCCGGTCCAGCAGAACAAAGGGCGGCGGCAGGGCCGGGGAAGATCCGGCCGCATTCCGCAGGTTGGCCAGCGCGAAGGGAAACCGGGCGGCGGCCATTGCCGCGTTCAGGGTCTCCAGCCCATAGTCGAAATCATGGTTGCCCAGCGTTGCTGCGTCATACCCCAGCGTGTTCATCGCCGCGATGATGGGATGGGGAGACGATAGATCCCCGGCAGCGGCGTCGGCCAGCGCCGTGCCTTGCAGGCTGTCGCCCACGTCGAACAGGCAGGTGTTGGCGGCCTCGCGCCGGGCGGCGTGGATCAGCGGTGCCAGAAGGGCCAGCCCGCGCGTGTCATCCTGTCGGTCGGTGGCATAGTTGAAGGGCCAGATCGCGGCATGCAGATCGGTCGTGCACAGAATCCGCAGGGACACCTGCGCTTGGTCCGGCGAGTGATCCGTGGTGGAAATCGGGTACCCTTTCCATGACGTTCGCGTCTGGTACGCATATCTTCACGGGGCCTTGGCGCCGGGGGCAAGGCGAGCCGCACCAAAGGTTGTATTTCTCGCGCAGCCGGGGTGTTCTCGCAACACCCGCGCCGGGCCGGCGGTTTGCATTCCGGCCGGGGCTGTGCGAAGCGGCGGGGCAGAAAAACAGGGGTCGAGCCGCATGTTTGACACGAATTCGCTGGCGTTCCGGGACTCGGGGCTGCAACGGGCCGGGCACCTGCGGTCCGATCCGGCCCGTCTGCGCGCGCTGTACGACAGTCCGGCGGCGCGTGTCTTGCCGTTCTGGCGGGGCAAGCCGCTGATCGCGGGCGATGTGGACACATTGGCCCCCGGATGGCTGCCGACGGGCGCGGCCGGCCTTGAGGCAGCCGTCGAAGCCCCCCTTTTCCTGGGAATGGACGCTGACACGCCCCGGTTTGCGCTGGACCTGTCGGCGTGGGAGCCGGATGCGGTGCCGGAGGGCGCGCTTGAGGCATTCTTCGATCCCTCGGAACAGGTGCATCCGGCCTTCCCCCCGCAGCACCGGTTTGCCGAATTGCGCGGCGCGATGACCGGGCTGACCCCGCGCGATGCCGAACTTGCCGCCACCGCCCGCGCCTTGTTGTCCTGGCACACACGCCACCGCTTCTGTTCGAACTGCGGGGCGGCGACCGACATCACGCAGGGCGGCTGGCAACGCGATTGTGCGACCTGCGATGGCAAGCATTTTCCGCGCACCGATCCGGTGGTCATCATGCTGATCACTCATGGCAACTCTCTGCTTCTGGGACGCTCTCCGCAGTGGCCCGAAGGCATGTATTCGCTGCTGGCGGGCTTCGTGGAACCCGGCGAGACGCTGGAAGCCGCCGTTCGGCGCGAGGTCGCCGAGGAAACTTCCGTCGATGTGGGCGCGGTGCACTATCTTGCCAGCCAGCCCTGGCCCTTCCCCTCGTCGCTGATGCTGGCCTGCCATGGCATCGCGCGCAGCACCGAAATCACCGTCGATCCGGTCGAGATCGAGGATGCCTGCTGGATCACCCGCGAAGAGTTGCTGGAGGTGTTCACGGGCGCCCATCCCACCATTCGTGCGCCTCGGCGGGGCGCCATTGCGGGGTTCATCATGGCGCAATGGCTGGCCGACCGGCTGGGAGACATGCCCAGATGAAGTTCAGCCACGAGGAAGAGATCGCCGTGTCCCGCGCCGCGGCCTTCGCGGGGTTTTCCGATCTCGACCGGCTGATTTCCGCAGTGGTGCCCGGGGACATGGCCTTGCGCCGCCAGAATCACAGCACGCCCTTGCAGCCCGGTGCGACTTGGCAATGCGATGTGACTTTTCACGGGTTGCAGCGCGAGGTGACGCTGTGCCTTGATGAGATCACCCCGCCCGACGGCTATGCCCTGACCGGGCGCACATCCGAGTTGAAGGTGAAGATCGCCGCCGGGTTCGCCGCCCTTGCGGCTGATCTGACACTGGCACGGTTTGATCTGTCGGTGCGCCCCTGTGCCCTGTCCGGGCATATGCTGATGCCGCCGCTGCACCTGCTGCGCCCGCGCATCGAGGAACGGCTGGTGCGCAACATCGCGGCCATGGCCCGGGCGCTGGAAACCCCGGCCTGAGCCCTATTCGTGGCGGCGCGGGTCGGCTGGATACACGCCAAGGATCGACAGGGTCGAGGTGTAGTATTCCAGCTCTTCCAGCGCACGGGCCACCGCCGGATCGTCGGGATGGCCCTCGATATCGGCGAAGAACTGGGTGGCGGTGAAGCTGCCGCCCACCATGTAGCTTTCCAGCTTGGTCATGTTGACGCCGTTGGTGGCGAAGCCGCCCATCGCCTTGTACAGCGCCGCCGGGATGTTGCGCACCCGGAAGACGAAGCTGGTCATCATCCCCGAGGTGCCGCGCCGCGACAGGTCAGGCGCGTTCGCCATGATCAGGAAGCGGGTGGTGTTGCGGTCGTGATCCTCGATGTGGCGGGCCAGCACCTCCAGCCCGTAGATCTCGCCCGCCAGTTCCGAGGCCAATGCGGCCATCGCCGGGTTGCCCTCTTCGGCCACCTGCTGGGCCGACCCGGCGGTGTCGGCGCCGACCACCGCGTGAATGCCATGTTCGCGCAGGAAGCCGCGGCACTGGCCCAGCAGCACGGTGTGGCTCATGGCCTCGCGCACATCGTCCAGTTTGGTGCCGGGCAGGGCCAGCAGGTTGATATGCACCCGCACGAAGGCCTCTTCGACGATGTGCAGCCCGCTTTCGGGCAAAAGCCGGTGAATGTCGGCAACCCGGCCATAGGTGGAGTTTTCGACCGGAAGCATCGCCAGCTCGGCGCGACCCTCGCGCACGGCCTCGATCACACCTTCGAAGGTGCGGCACGGAACCGCCTCGTAATTGGGGCGGGCATTGCGGCAAGCTTCGTGGGAGTAAGCGCCGGGTTCCCCCTGGAATGCGATGCGGGTCATGGCTGCGTCTCTCTGCTTCGGTTTTTCCCGTCAGGACGGGATCCTGCGGCTTTATGGTCGTTTGGTCGCGCCTCCTACACCTTGAACCGGGCAGACGGAAGCCGCTAGATGCGCGCAATCTGAAAGCACGAGGCGACAGAATGCTAGACACGATGACGATGACCAAAATTGTGGGCGCTTTCTGTGGCGCGCTGCTGGTCTATCTTCTGGGCGGCTGGGTTGGTGAGTCCCTGTATACCACCGGCGGCGGCCATGGCGATCACGGCGAGCAAGCCTACCTCATCGACACCGGCGAGGAAGACGGACACGGCGACAGCGATACCGCCGAGATCCAGGATTTTGCCTCGGTCCTGACCGAAGCCGATGCCGACAAGGGCGAGAAGGTCTTTGGCAAGTGCAAGGCCTGCCACAAGCTGGACGGCACCGACGGCACCGGCCCGCATCTTGACGGTGTGGTGGATCGTGGCATCGCCAGCATCGCGGGCTTTGCCTATTCCGACGCGCTGGCCGACAGATCCGCCGAAGCCTGGACCGCCGAGAACCTGGACGGGTTCCTGGAAAACCCCAAGAACTGGGCGCCGGGCACCAAGATGAGCTTTGCCGGTCTGAAAAAGATCACCGATCGCGCCAACCTGGTGGCCTATCTGCAGACCACAGGCAACTGAGCGTCAGCCCGGATCAAGACACTGTTCAGGCCGCCTTCCGGGGCGGCCTTTTTCTTGCGCGCTGTGGGTGTTCCTGCCTTCATTCGGGGGCCGTTCCGGGCAGATTTCCGACCCCGGTGGCACACGCAAATTCACGCTTGCGCAATCGCGGCTTGAACATGGTCGGCCCTGCCCACTAGCTTAAGCGCAACAGCTTGCATGACTGCATGGGGAGTAGCAGATGACGCCGATGACGCGCGCCACCACCAAGAAGGTGGCCCTTCTGGCCACGATCCTGTCCGCAACCGCCATTCCGGCCGTGTCGCAGGAAGATGTCACCACAGCGCACGCCTATTCCAACTTCGGCGCGATCAAGTACCCCGCCGATTTCACCCACTTGGACTATGTGAACCCCGACGCCCCGAAGGGCGGTGAAATCTCGGTCTGGGCACAGGGCAATTTCGACAGTTTCAACCAGTACGCCCGCGAAGGGGTGTCGGCCGCGCTCAACACCATCGGGACCGAGCGAATCATGACCTCGACCGCAGACGACCCCTATGGGCTGTACTGCTACCTGTGCACGACGCTGGAATACCCCGAAGATCTGTCTTGGGTGATCTTCAACCTGCGCGATGACGTGACCTTCCAGGATGGCACGCCGATGACCGCCGAGGATGTGGCCTTTACCCACCGGCTGTTCCTTGAGCAGGGCATCATCGAATACCGGCGGCTGGTCGAACGCTATTTCGACGGGGTCGAGGTCCTGGATCCCTATCGCATCAAGTTCAATTTCACCGACGAGGCGGCGCTGCGCGACCGGGTCGGGCTGGCGGGCGGCACGCCCGTGTTCTCGAAGGCGTGGTTCGAGGAAACCGGCGTGCGGCTGGACAAGAGCACCAAGCGCCCCTTCATGTCGACCGGCGCCTACGTGCTGGACAGTTTCGACATCAACCGCCGCGTGGTCTATGCCCGCAACCCCGATTTCTGGGGCGCGGACCAGCCGTTCAACATCGGTCGCAACAACTTCGATCGCATCCGGGTGGAGTATTTCGCGGACGGCTCTGCCGCCTTCGAAGGGTTCAAATCCGGCGACTATACCTTCCGCAGCGAAAGCTCGTCGCGCGACTGGGCCACGGGATACGACTTCCCGGCGCTCAAGGACGGCTATGTCACCAAGGTCGAAATCCCCGACGGCAATGTCGGCCAGCGCCTGAGCTGGGTGTTCAACCTGGACAAGGAAAAATGGCAGGACAAGCGCGTCCGTCAGGCCATCGGCATGATGTTCAACTTCGCTTGGTCGAACAACACGCTGTTCTATGATCTCTACAAACAGCCGGTGTCGTTCTGGCCAGGCACCGATCTGGCTGCCAGCGGCCTGCCCACGCCCGAGGAGATTGCCATCCTGCAACCGCTGGTGGACGAGGGCCTGCTGGATCCCGAGATCCTGACCGCCGAGGCCGATGTGCCCCTGCAACACGGGGCCGAGCGCAACCAGCCCAGCCGCCGGATTTTGCGCGCTGCCTCGCAATTGATGGACGAGGCCGGATGGATCACCGGGGACGACGGCATCCGCCGCAAGGACGGGCAAGAGCTGGAGGTTGTCATCATCCAGTTCAGCCCGCTGTATGACCGCATCGTGAACCCCTACATCAATAACCTGAAACTCCTGGGCGTCACGGGACGGCTGGACCGGATCGACACCGCGCAATACGTCGAACGCCGCCGCAAGGGCGATTTCGACCTGACCAATCAGGGCTTCCAGATGGGGTTTGAGCCCTCGAGCGGGCTGCTGCAGTGGTTCGGCTCCGCTACCGCCGACAACAGCTCGCGCAACCTTGCACGGCTGCGCAGCCCGGCGGTGGACAGGTTGGTAAGCGAGGTCACGGCCGCCGAAACGCTGGAGGATCTGACCACCGCCACCCATGCGCTGGATCGCACGCTGCGGGCGCTGAACTATGAGATCCCGCTGTGGTACAACGACAAGCACTGGGTGGCCTATTACAACATGTATGGCCATCCCGACCCGCTGCCGCCGCTGGACCTCGGCCAGTTCGATTTCTGGTGGTATGACGCCGAAGGCGCCGCCGCGCTGAAGGCCGCCGGGGTTCTGAGGTAACCCATGGGTCCCTATATCCTGCGCCGTCTGGCGCTGATCATTCCGACTCTCATCGGCATCATGCTGATCAACTTCATACTGGTGCAATTCGTGCCCGGCGGACCCGTTGAACAGATCCTTGCCCGGATCGAAGGGCAGGGGGATGTGTTCGGCAGTTTCGCGGGCGGCGGTGGCGATGCCGGCGGCGGGGGCACCGATGCCGGTGACGGTTATCTGGGCGCACGTGGCCTGCCACCGGATTTCATCGAGCAACTGGAAAAGGAATTTGGCTTCGACAAGCCCGCGTGGCAGCGGTTCCTGAACATGCTGGTGAATTATGCCCGCTTCGATTTCGGCGAAAGCTACTTCCGGTCGATCAGCGTGGTCGATCTGGTGAAGGAGAAAATGCCGGTGTCGATCTCGCTGGGGCTGTGGTCAACGCTGATCGCCTATCTGGTGTCGATCCCGCTGGGCATTCGCAAAGCGGTCAAGGACGGATCCCGGTTCGACACCTGGACCAGCGGCGCGATCATCGTGGCCTATGCGATTCCCGGCTTCCTGTTCGCGATCCTGCTGCTGGTGCTGTTCGCGGGTGGCTCTTACCTGAAATGGTTCCCGCTGCGTGGCCTGACCTCGGACAATTTCGCGGACCTGACCCTGATGGGCAAGATCATCGACTATTTCTGGCACATCACCCTGCCGGTGCTGGCCTCGACCATCTCGGCCTTCGCGACGCTGACGCTGCTGACCAAGAATTCCTTCCTTGAGGAGATCAAGAAGCAATACGTGATGACCGCCAAGGCCAAGGGCCTGACCGAGCGCCGGGTGCTGTATGGCCATGTGTTCCGCAACGCCATGCTGATCGTCATCGCGGGTTTCCCGGCGGTATTCGTGTCGGTGTTCTTCGGTGGCTCGCTGATTATCGAAACGATCTTCTCGCTGGACGGTCTGGGCCGGCTGGGCTTCGAGGCGGCGGTCAGTCGCGACTACCCGGTGATCTTCGGCACGCTCTACGTCTTCGGCCTGATCGGGCTGCTGATGGGGCTGGTGTCGGACCTGATGTATGTGTGGATCGATCCACGCATCGACTTCGAGACGCGGGAGACCTGAGATGGCCGTTGCTGACACGACCGTCCCCCCCCGCAAGTCGCGGCTGTCCCCCCTGAACCAGCGGCGCTGGCGCAACTTCCGCGCCAACGGTCGGGCGTTCTGGTCGCTAATCCTGTTCTCTTTGCTGTTCGGCCTGTCGCTGTTTGCCGAGTTCATCGCCAACGACAAGCCGCTGCTGGTGAAATACGAGGGCGCGTTCTACACCCCGATCTTCAACTTCTATCCCGAAACCCAGTTCGGCGGCGATTTCCGCACCGAAGCCGTCTATCGCGACATCGAGGTGCAATGCCTGATCGTCTCGGGTGGGCTGGAGGATTGCTGGGACGATCCCGAAGCTGTCATCGACAGCGTGCAGGAAACCGGACAATTCGACGGGCAGGAGGTCACGAAAGGCTGGCTGCTGTGGCCGGTCATTCCCTACAGCTACAACACCGTCAGCGACATCGTCGGCACCGCGCCGTCGGCGCCCGATGCCGCCCACTGGCTGGGCACCGATGACACCGCGCGCGACGTGATGGCCCGCGTGATATATGGCTTCCGCCTGTCGGTGCTGTTTGCGCTGGTGGTCACCGCGCTGACCTCGATCATCGGCATCGCGGCGGGGGCCGTGCAGGGCTATTTCGGCGGCTGGATCGACCTGATCTTCCAGCGCGTGATCGAGCTTTGGGGCGCGACGCCGAGCCTCTATATCATCATCATTGTGGCGGCGATCTTCCAGATGAACTTCTGGCTGCTGGTGTTCCTGATGGTGCTGTTCGGCTGGACCGCGCTGGTCGGCGTGGTGCGGGCCGAATTCCTGCGTGCGCGCAACTTCGAATACGTCCGCGCCGCCCGCGCACTGGGGGTCAGCAACGGCATCATCATGTTCCGCCACGTGCTGCCCAATGCCATGGTGGCGACGCTGACCATGCTGCCCTTCGTCATCACCGGCACGCTGGGCTCGCTCGCCGCGCTGGATTTCCTCGGTTTCGGGTTGCCATCCTCGGCCCCGTCGCTGGGGGAAATGACCTTGCAGGCCAAGCAGAACCTGCAGGCCCCGTGGCTGGGCTTCACCGCATTTTTCACCTTCGCCATCATGCTGTCGCTTCTGGTCTTCATCTTCGAAGGCGTGCGCGACGCGTTCGACCCCAGAAAGACCTTCGCATGAGTGATCCGGTTCTCAGTGTCAGCGGCCTGCGCGTTGGTTTCAGCCAGGATGGCCGGACGGTCGAAGCGGTGAAGGGCGTCAGCTTCGACGTGGGCGCGGGCGAGACCGTCGCGCTGGTGGGCGAATCCGGCTCGGGCAAATCGGTGACGGCGCTGTCCACCGTGGCGCTGTTGCCCGAAAGCGCGCAGACCGACGGCTCGGTCACCTTCCGCGGCCAGCAGATGGTCGGCGCCTCGGCGGCCAAACTGCGCGAGATTCGCGGCAATGACATCAGCTTCATCTTCCAGGAGCCGATGACCTCGCTGAACCCGTTGCACACGCTGGAAAAGCAGATCGGCGAAAGTCTGGCCCTGCACCAGGGGCTGACCGGCGATGCTGCGCGGGCGCGGATCATCGATCTGTTGCAGAAGGTGGGCATCCGCGACGCGGAGAGCCGTCTGGACGCCTATCCGCACCAGCTGTCCGGCGGACAGCGGCAGCGGGTGATGATCGCCATGGCGCTGGCCAACGGGCCGGAACTGCTGATCGCGGACGAGCCGACGACGGCGCTGGATGTGACCATCCAGGCGCAGATCCTGGCGCTTCTGGCCGACCTGAAAAAGGCCGAGGGCATGAGCCTGCTGTTCATCACCCACGATCTGGGCATCGTGCGGCGCATTGCCGACCGGGTCTGCGTGATGAAGGATGGCGAGATCGTCGAATCCGGCAAGACCGCCGAGATCTTTGCCAACCCGCAACACCCCTACACCCGGAAACTGCTGGAAGCCGAACCCACCGGTCTGCCCGATCCGGCCCCCGATTCCGGGGCCGAGGTCGTGTCGTGCACCGATCTGCGGGTCTGGTTCCCGATCACCAAGGGCTTCCTGCGCAAGACCGTCGGCCATGTGAAGGCCGTCAATGCCGCCACCCTGTCGGTGCGGCAGGGCGAGACGCTGGGCATCGTCGGCGAATCCGGGTCCGGCAAGACCACGCTGGCGCTGGCGCTGATGCGGCTGGTCGGCTCGAAAGGGCCGATCGTCTACATGGGGCGCGATATCTCGGGGCTGAAAACGCGGGCGTTGCGGCCGTTGCGCAAGGACATGCAGATCGTCTTTCAGGATCCCTTCGGCTCGCTCAGTCCGCGCATGAACGTGGGCGAGATCATCGCCGAGGGGCTGGGCGTGCATGGCACTGAAAGCGGCAAGACCCCGGCCCAGATGGTGGCCGAGATCCTGGTCGAGGTGGGGCTGGAACCGGCCATGGCCGACCGCTATCCGCACGAGTTCTCGGGCGGGCAGCGCCAGCGTATCGCCATTGCCCGCGCCATGATCCTGCGGCCCAAGCTGGTGGTTCTGGACGAGCCGACCTCGGCGCTGGACATGACGGTGCAGGTGCAGATCGTCGATCTTCTGCGCGACCTGCAACGCCGCCATGGGCTGGCCTATCTGTTCATCAGCCATGACCTGCGGGTGGTGCGCGCGCTTAGCCACAAGGTGCTGGTGATGAAGGCCGGGGACATCGTGGAATCGGGCCGCAGCGAAGACGTCTTCAGCGCGCCGAAATCAGACTATACCCGCGACCTGCTGGCCGCGGCGCTGAACCTGGATGCGCGCCATACGGCGGCCTGAACGGCAACGCCCGGCCTGCGGGATGCAGACCGGGCGCATGAGGCTGGATAGGTGCGGCAGTCAGACCGCCGAGCTGTGGCCTGATTTCGCCAACTCGTAGGCATCGAAACTGCGCGCGATCATGCGGGTCAGGGGGCGGCCGTCGCGGGTGATCTCCAACCCGTGCGGGGTCTGCTGCACGAAGCCCGCGAAGGTGTGCAGCGCCGGCTTGTAAAGCGCGGCCAGTTGCGCGGGCGTGACCCCGAAGTCACGGGCCAGCTCTGCGCTCGACACCCGGAAATCGCACATCAGGGCCTCGATGATGCGGGCGCGGATCAGATCCTCGCCCCGGAAAGCATGCCCCTTGGCGGTGGCAAACTGCCCGGCGCGCACATGCTTGGTGTAGACCCCGGTGCTGGGCGCGTTCTGGGCAAACCCCTGCGGGAAGCGCGAGATCGACGAGGCGCCGACGCCGACAAGAACCGGCGCGGTGTCATCGGTATAGCCCTGGAAGTTGCGCTTCAGGCGGCCTTCTTCCTGCGCCAGGGCCAGCCCGTCGCTGGGTCGGGCGAAATGGTCGATGCCGATCTCGGCATAGCCGTCCCATGCGAACAGCTCGCGCGCGGTTTCGAACAGTTCCAGCCGCTGGGCCGGGGTGGGAAGGGCGTCCGAGGGGATCATCGACTGGCGCCGTGCCATCCACGGCACATGGGCGTAGCCATACAGCGCCACCCGGTCAGGGTTCAGCGACAGCAGCCGTTGCACGCTGTCGGCGATACGCGCGTTGGTCTGGTGCGGCAGGCCGTACAGGATGTCGGTATTCAGGCTTTCGATGCCCCGGTCGCGGATGTCCTCGACCACCTGGCGGGTCAGGTCATAGCCCTGGATCCGTCCGATGGTTTCCTGGATCTTCGGGTCGAAGTCCTGCACGCCGATGCTGGCCCGCGTCATCCCGGCGGCGACCAGCGCGTCAAGGCGGGGATGGTCGATCTCGTTCGGGTCGATCTCGACCGAAAACTCGCCGTCCTCGGCCATGGGCGTCATGTCGAAGATCGTATCGGCCAGCTCGCGCATCATGTCGGGCGCCAGCAGGGTCGGCGTGCCGCCGCCCCAATGCAGCCGCGACAGGGTCACGCCGGGCGCAAGATGCGCCTTCAGATGGCCGATCTCGGTTTTCAGGGTTTCAAGGTACAGGCGAACCGTGTCCAGATTCGACGTGCCCTGGGTGCGGCAGGCGCAGAACCAGCACAGGCGACGACAAAACGGCACATGCACATAAAGCGATATGCGGCTGTTTGCCGGAATGGCCTGAATCCACGACGAAACCTTGGCCTCATCGACGCTTTGATCGAATTGCGGCGAGGTCGGGTAGCTGGTATAGCGCGGCACCCGGCTGTCGAAGAGACCCAGTCGGGAGAGTTGAGTTAGAGTGTCCATGCCGGTACGCTAAGCTCATTAATTCGTGCCGGACATTGATCCGCATCAAATAGGGTTCCCATGCGCGCACATTCGCTGGCCACCACTCCGAATCTGAAGTGCGATGATTGTCCGATCCGCCATCGCGCGGTTTGCGCAAAGTGCGAAACCGACGAACTGCGGGAACTGGACGCTCTGAAATACTATCGCACCGTGCCGGCCGGGCAGACCGTGGTCTGGTCCGGGGACGAGATGGATTTCGTGGCTTCGATTGTCAGCGGCATCGCCACGCTGACCCAGACGATGGAAGACGGCCGCACCCAGATGGTCGGCCTGTTGCTGCCGTCGGATTTCGTGGGTCGGCCGGGGCGCGCACAGGCGGCCTATGACGTGACCGCGACCACCGAGGTGACGCTGTGCTGTTTCCGCAAACGCCCGTTCGAGGAAATGATGCGGCGCACGCCGAACATCGGCCAGCGGCTGCTGGAGATGACGCTGGACGAACTGGACGCGGCGCGCGAATGGATGCTGCTTCTGGGCCGCAAGACCGCGCGCGAGAAGATCGCGACGCTGCTGACCATCATCGTGCGCCGGGATGCCTCGCTGCAACTGATGGGACGCGACGGACCGCTGGAATTCGACCTGCCGCTGACCCGCGAGGCCATGGCCGATTATCTGGGCCTGACCCTGGAAACCGTCAGCCGCCAGGTTTCGGCCCTGCGCCGTGACGGGGTGATTGTCCTGAAAGGCAAACGCCACATCACCATCCCCGATTTCGACCGTCTGCTGGAGGAAACCGGGGACGATGCCGATGGTGGCATGCTGACCTGAGCCTAGTGGGCCAGCAACAGCGGCAGTGGCGCGTCGCTGAGAATGTCGCGCGTGGCGCCGCCCAGAAGGGCTTCGCGGAACCGCGAATGGCCGTAAGCGCCCATCACCAGGAGATCCGCGTCGGTGTCGCGCACATGGGTCAGGATCACGTCCGACACCCGGTCAGAGCCTTTCGGGCACTGATCGATCTGCACCTTGACGCCGTGCCGGTCGAGCATGGTCGACAGGTCCTCTCCGGGCGTGCCGGAATGGCGGATGCGCCGCGACGGGGTGACCATGGTGACACGGGCATCCTCGCAGGCTTGCAGCAGGGGCAGGGCGGCGCGGGTGGCGTGCAGCGCCTCGCCGCTTTCGTCCCAGCCGATCACGGCGCGCTTGGGGAACCCGGCGGGCAGGCCGCCCTTCGGTGCGATCAGCACCGGCGCCGTGCCGGAAAACAGCACCGCTTCCAGAATCGCTTCGGTTTCCACGTGGCCCTCTTCGCCATAGGGCGGGGGCAGGATCACAAGATCCACGAATCGGGCCAGTTGCGAGACGACATCGCCCAACACACCGTATTGGCTGACGATTCCGCGCGCCGACCAGCGGACACCTTCTGATTCGGCAAGTGCTTCGGCCTGGGTCAGCAGGTCCTGGGCCCGTTCGCGGGCCATTTCGATACTGGTCTCCTGCAGCATCGAATCCGCACCCGCGAAATAGTAGCCCATCTGCACTTCATCGATGCCGATGCAGATGATTTCGAGGTGTGCGTCAAAATGCCGAGCTAGCTGCGCTGCAGCAGAAATTTGCTGCGCTGCGTCATCCGGACTGCGGATCAGGGTCAACAATGTCTTGTAGGACATGGGGGAAGCTCCTTTCGGCGCGAGATTGAAAACGTGCGACTTTCAGCCCGCACTGCATAGCCTATCACATGCGCTACAGTCGCTTTTGACATGGATCAATGCCTTGCGCAGGCACCGTGTGGATACCGAGGGATACTGTCAGGCTGACAGTCCCAATCTTCGGAACCGGGCGTGAGGGTGTTCGGACAAAGCCGGGATGGGACGCAGAAGGGAACGAGAATGACCGATTATTTCAAGCTGGTTGCGCTGGGGCTGATCACCCTTGCAGCCGCTATAGCGGCGAATTACGCAAGAGACCTTGCGTATTTCGTCCACGCAATTCTGATCATGCTCATCGCGGCGGGGATGTTCCTCTACACCCTCCGCAAAGTCGATGATGTGAAAATTTCCACCAAGGCCCCCGATGACGAATACATGGATGACGTGATCCGTTACGGGGTCATTGCAACCACGTTCTGGGGTGTCGTCGGATTTCTGGCCGGCACGTTCATCGCGGCTCAGCTGGCCTTTCCGGTCCTGAACTTCGAATTTGCCCAGCCGTACATGAACTTCGGCCGCCTGCGTCCGCTGCACACCTCGGCGGTGATTTTCGCCTTTGGCGGCAACGCACTGATCTGTACCTCGTTCTACATCGTCCAGCGCACCTGCGCGGCCCGTCTCTGGGGCGGCAACCTGGCGTGGTTCGTCTTCTGGGGTTACCAGCTGTTCATCATTCTGGCGGCAACAGGCTATGTCCTGGGCGGTACACAGTCCAAGGAATACGCCGAGCCTGAATGGTACGTCGATCTGTGGCTGACCATCGTCTGGGTGGCCTATCTGGCGATCTTCATCGGGACCCTCGTGAAACGGAAAGAGCCGCACATCTACGTGGCCAACTGGTTCCTGCTGTCGTTCATCGTGACCGTCGCGATGCTGCATGTGGTCAACAACATGGTGGTTCCGGTGTCGATCTTCGGCTCGGATTCGGTGCAGGTCTTTGCCGGTGTGCAGGATGCCATGACGCAGTGGTGGTATGGCCATAACGCCGTGGGCTTCTTCCTGACCGCGGGCTTCCTGGGCATGATGTACTACTTCGTGCCGAAGCAGGCCGAACGTCCGGTCTACAGCTACAAGCTGTCGATCATTCACTTCTGGGCACTGATCTTCCTGTACATCTGGGCCGGTCCGCACCACCTGCACTATACGGCTCTGCCGGACTGGGCAGGGACGCTTGGGATGGTGATGTCGGTGATCCTGTGGATGCCCAGCTGGGGCGGCATGATCAACGGTCTGATGACCCTGTCGGGCGCCTGGGACAAGCTGCGCACCGACCCGGTGATCCGGATGATGGTGGTGTCCATCGGCTTCTACGGCATGTCGACCTTCGAGGGTCCGATGATGTCGATCCGCGCGGTGAACTCGCTGTCGCACTACACCGACTGGACCATCGGTCACGTCCACTCTGGCGCTTTGGGCTGGAACGGCATGATCACCTTCGGCGCGCTGTACTTCCTGGTGCCGCGCCTGTGGAACCGCGAGCGTCTGTATTCGCTGTCCATGGTCAGCTGGCACTTCTGGCTCGCCACCATCGGCATCGTGCTCTACGCGGCATCCATGTGGGTGACCGGCATCATGGAAGGCCTGATGTGGCGTGAAGTGGATGCCAACGGCTTCCTCGTGAACTCCTTCGCCGATACCGTGGCGGCCAAGTTCCCGATGTATGTCGTGCGTGCTCTGGGTGGTCTGATGTATGTCGTCGGTGCCCTGATCATGGCCTATAACCTGTACATGACGGCAACCCGTGGCGAGGCGAAAGCCCCGGCCGCAGTTGCCGCCCCGGCCGAGTAAGGAGCACGACACATGTCCATCCTTAAGAAGCACAAGATCATTGAAACCAATGTCACGCTGCTGCTGGTGTTCAGCTTCATCGTGGTGACCATCGGGGGCATCGTTGAAATCGCGCCGCTGTTTTACCTGGAGAACACGATCGAGGATGTAGAGGGCATGCGCCCCTACTCCCCGCTCGAACTTCAGGGGCGCGACATCTACATCCGCGAGGGCTGTTATGTGTGCCACAGCCAGATGATCCGTCCCATGCGGGACGAGGTCGAACGCTATGGCCACTACTCGCTGGCGGCGGAGTCGATGTACGACCGTCCGTTCCAGTGGGGATCGAAGCGGACCGGGCCTGACCTGGCCCGTGTCGGCGGCCGCTACTCGGACGACTGGCACGTCGCCCACCTGGTAGACCCGCAGTCGGTGGTGCCCGAGTCGATCATGCCGAAATACGCGTTCCTGCTGGATACCCATCTGCATCCGGATCACATCGGCGACACGCTGAAGGCGCACAAGATCGTGGGTGTGCCTTACACCGACGAGATGATCGCCAGTGCCAAGGCCGACTTCGTGGCCCAGGCCAATCCGGACAGCGACTATGACGCGCTGCTGGAGCGGTATCCGGGCGCACAGGTGCGCAACTTCGACGGCGAGCCGGGGATCTCGGAAATGGATGCCCTGTTGGCCTATCTTCAGATGTTGGGCACGTTGGTCGACTTCTCGACCTTCACACCCGACGCAAGCCGGTAAAGCGGGGACGCCATGGAAACCTACACTCTGCTTCGCCAATTCGCCGATAGCTGGATGATGCTGTTCATCTTCGCCTTCTTCATCGGCGTGGTCATCTACGTGATTTTTGGCAACCGTCAGAAGTACCGGGATACGGCAGACGTGATTTTCAGGCACGAAGACAAGCCCCTGAGCGATGAGGACAAGGACCGCTAAGGCGGTCCCACCGCCCCAACCGCGAAGGCGGCAAGGAGACTCGATTATGAGCAACAAACCTGATGAACAAGACGGGGTCCCCACCACCGGCCACAGCTGGGACGGGATCGAGGAATTTGACAACCCCATGCCGCGATGGTGGCTGTGGTGCTTCTACGCCACCATTGTCTGGGGCATCGGATATTCCATCGCCTATCCGGCGTGGCCGATGATCAACAAGGCCACGGCCGGGATCCTCGGGTTCTCGACCCGCGGCGATCTGGCCGCGGACATGGAGGCAGCCGAAGCCGCCCATGGAGACCTGAACGCGGCGCTGGCCTCGATCGACCTGACCGAGGTGGCCAACAACGCCTCTCTGGATCAGTTCGCGGTCAGCAAGGGCGCGGCGGTCTACCGGACCTGGTGCTCGCAGTGCCACGGCTCGGGGGCTGCCGGTGCGATCGGGTTCCCGAACCTGCTGGACGACGCCTGGCTCTGGGGCGGTGACATCGAAGCCATCCAGACCACCGTCATGCACGGCATCCGCAACGAGGAAGATCCGGACGCCCGGTATTCCGAGATGCCTCGCTTCGGGGCTGACGACCTGCTGGAATCCGAACAGATCGACCAGGTGGTCAACTACGTGATGAGCCTGTCGGGCGATCCGGTGGATGCCGAGGCCGCGGCGGCGGGCGAGGAAGTCTACATGGACAACTGTGCTGCGTGCCACGCCGAAGACGGCACCGGCGACCGCGATCAGGGCGCGCCGAACCTGACCGACGCCGTGTGGCTTTACGGCGGCGACTACGACGCCGTGATGGAGTCGGTCGAGAACGCCCGCTTCGGTGTCATGCCGCCGTGGCAAGGACGCCTGACGCAGGCCGAAATCAACGCCGTGTCCGTCTATGTGCACCAGCTGGGCGGCGGCGAATAAGCCGAATCGCGCTGGCGACATGAAAAGGCCGGGCCTCTGTGCCCGGCCTTTTTCGGTCCGGCGACCGGAAGATCAGCTGCGGCGGACCGGCAGAACCCAGCCTTGCAGCAGATCGTGGCGCGTGGGGACGGTCTTGCGGGGTGCCTGGCCGGTCATGCGGGCAGGGCGGGGGGTCATGTTCGCGCGGGGCATCGAGGATATTCCTTTCCGACTGTGATGACTGTCCTTTCAATCTGCCCCACAGATATCGGGCCGGGGAGTGGGCAATCTCGGACCTCTCACACGCCTTGGTTGCATGTCGGGTCAGAAATCCCGCCATTTTCATGCAAAACATCGCATATGTGAGGCGGAAAGGCGCATCGACCTATTCCCTTCTTGGGATCAGAAAGGCGCTCAAGGTACACCTCGTCCAGGACAGGACCCCACCCAAGCAGTGCCTTTGCGTCGCGCCCTCTGGAGGTTTGATACAGGTCAATTACCTTCTGAAAGGCCTATGCGAGATACAGCAATGCTGTCGCCAGAATCGGACAAGTCACTATGAGTACGACCGACGAAACCCCTCCGAGCCTCTACGCCGCGCGGGAGCCGATCTTCCCCAAGCGTGTTTCGGGACGTTTCCGGAACCTGAAATGGATCATCATGCTGGTGACGCTGGGGATCTATTACATCACCCCGTGGATCCGCTGGGACCGTGGCCCGGAACTGCCCAGCCAGGCGGTTCTGGTGGATCTGGCCCATCGGCGTTTCTTTTTCTTCTTCATCGAAATCTGGCCGCATGAATTCTACTTCGTGGCAGGACTGCTGATCATGGCGGGGCTGGGGCTGTTCCTGTTCACCTCGGCACTGGGTCGGGTGTGGTGCGGCTATACCTGTCCGCAAACGGTCTGGACCGACCTGTTCATTCTGGTCGAACGCTGGATCGAAGGCGACCGCAACGCGCGCCTGCGTCTGCATCGCCAGAAGAAGATGGACGCCCGCAAGCTGCGCCTCAGGATTACCAAGTTCGCGGTCTGGATTCTGATCGCCGTGGCCACTGGCGGGGCCTGGGTGTTCTATTTTGCCGATGCGCCGACGCTGCTCAGGGATGTGGTGACGCTGAACGCGCATCCGGTGGCCTATTCCACCATCTTCCTTCTGACCGCCACCACCTTTGTCTTCGGCGGGCTGATGCGGGAACAGGTCTGCATCTATGCCTGCCCGTGGCCGCGCATCCAGGCAGCGATGATGGATGAGGACACCATCACCGTGGCCTACCGCGACTGGCGCGGAGAGCCGCGCGGACATCACCGCAAGAAGGCCGCCGAGGTCGACGCCGCGCCCTTGGGCGACTGCATCGACTGCAACGCCTGCGTCAACGTCTGCCCGATGGGCATCGACATCCGCGACGGCCAGCAGATGGAGTGCATCACCTGCGCCCTTTGCATCGACGCCTGTGACGAGATCATGGAGAAGATCGGCAAGCCGCGCGGTCTGATCGACTACATGGCGTTGACCGATGAACAGCACGAACGTTCGGGACAGGAGAAAATCCCGGTCTGGAAGCACATCTTCCGGGTTCGGACGATCCTTTACACGGCCTTGTGGTCCCTGGTGGGGATCGGCCTGATCGTCGCCCTGTTCATCCGCCCGGACCTAAGCCTCACCGTTGCGCCGATCCGTAACCCGGTCTATGTGACCATGTCCGACGGCACGATCCGCAACGCCTATGACGTGCGGCTGCGCAACAAGCATGGCGAGGATCGCGACTTCCAGATCACCATCGAATCCGACGCCAACCTGTTTGTGCTGGCCGAGGGCAGCGACAATGCGCTGATCCTGGTGCCGGCGGATTCGACCAAGCTGCAGCGGGTCTATATCATGGCCCCGCCCGACAGCGCGGCCGCCACCAGTGCAGTGACGGATGTAGACATCTGGGTCGAAGACACCGTGTCGGGCGAACGCGCGGGCAAGGACACCGTCTTTAATGGAAAGGCAAACTGATGCGAGAGATCACAGGACGGCATGTGCTGATCTTTACGGTCATGGCCTTCGGGATCATCATCGGGGTCAACCTTCTGCTTGCCGTGCAGGCGGTCCGGACCTTTCCGGGGCTGGAAGTCAAGAACACCTATGTCGCCAGCCAGACCTTCGACGCCGACCGTGCCGCCCAGCTTGCGCTGGATTGGGAGGTGTCGGCGGACTATTCCGATGGTCTGCTCGCGGTGAGCGTCACCAAGGCGGGACAACCGGCACCGGACGTGGCCGATCTGACCGCCCTCGTGGGCTGGGCCACCAGCACCCATGACGATGTGGTGCCCGATTTCTCGCGCAACAACGCCACCTTCACCGCGCCGCTGGATCTTGTGCCGGGCAACTGGAACATCCGCCTGCAGGCCACCGCGTCCGACGGCACCGAATTCAAGCAACGCGTCATCCTGCATGTGAAGGCGTCCAGCGCGGGCTGACCCATGGCCGTCGTCGAGGATCTTCCCGAACCCCCCGGCGGCGTCGCCTGTCCGGCCTGTGCCGTCACCCCGGCGGCCGAGGTTCTGGCGCGCCGCGAGCGGGCCGCCCGCGAGGTGCGGATCATGTTGTCGGTGCCGGAGATGTCCAGCGCCGCCTGCATTTCCCGCGTTGAACGGGCCCTGAAGGCCGTGCCGGGCGTGCGCACGGCACGGGTCAACCTGACCATGAAGCGCGCCAGCGTTACCGCCGATCCCGACATGTTGCCCGAAACCCTGGCCGCCGCGCTGGACGGGGTGGGCTTCGAGGCCCACGAGCTGGACCCCGGCGCGCTGGCCGCCACCGAAACCGACCGCACCGGGCGGGACTTGCTGATGCGGCTGGGCGTGGCCGGGTTTGCGTCGATGAACGTCATGCTGTTGTCGATCTCGGTCTGGTCCGGCGCCGAGGATGCCACCCGTGACCTGTTCCACTGGATCTCTGCCGCCATCGCTTTGCCCGCCATCGCCTTTGCCGGGCAGCCGTTCTTCCGCAACGCCTGGACGGCACTGAAAACCCGGCGGCTGAACATGGATGTGCCCATCGTGCTGGCGATCCTGCTGGCGTTGGGCACCTCGCTTTACGAGACCTCGCAAAGCGGCGCGCACGCCTATTTCGACGCTGCGCTGACGCTGACCTTCTTCCTGCTGGCCGGACGCTATCTGGACCATCGCACCCGCGCCGTCGCGCGCTCTGCCGCCGAGGAACTGGCAGCGCTGGAAGTGCCCCGCGCCATCCGCATCGGGCCCGACGGGGCCGAGCAGACCGTACCGCTGGCCGATCTGGCGGCGGGCGATCTGGTGCTGGTGCGGCCCGGTGGCCGGATGCCCGTCGACGGCGTGGTCGAACGCGGCGAAAGCGAGCTGGACCGGTCGCTGCTGACCGGCGAGACGCTGCCGGTCTATGCCGGTCCGGGCGCCGAGGTCAGCGCAGGCGAGGTCAATCTGACGGGACCGCTGACCCTGCGCGCCACCGCTGTCGGCGCCGACAGCTCGCTGCATGCGCTGACCGATCTGGTGGCGGTGGCGGAAAGCGGGCGGTCGAACTATTCCTCGCTGGCGGATCGCGCGGCGGCGCTCTATGCGCCCGGCGTCCATATCCTTGCGGGGCTGTCCTTTGCCGGGTGGTACATCGGCACCGGCGACCTGCGCACGGCGATCAACATCGCGGCGGCGGTGCTGATCATCACATGTCCCTGCGCGCTGGGGTTGGCGGTGCCGGCGGTGACCACGGCGGCCTCGGGGCGGCTGTTTCGCAAGGGGTTGCTGATCAAGGATGCCACCGCGCTGGAACGACTGGCCGAGGTCGATACGGTGGTCTTCGACAAGACCGGCACGCTGACGGCTGGCACCCCACGACTGGATGCGCCCGAAAGCCACCCGACAGAGGTTCTGGCAGTGGCGCGGGCACTGGCCGAAGCCTCCTCGCATCCGCTCAGCCGCGCGCTGGTGGCCGCTGCCGAGGCCGCAGGCGTGGCCGCTGCCCCGGTCGCGGACATCCGCGAAACGCCGGGATTCGGCATGGAGGCGCGTCTGGGCGATGATCGCATCCGTCTGGGGCGGGGCGACTGGGTCGGCGGCACGCAGAATGGCGCCAAGGCGGCCACATGGCTGAAGATCGGCGCGGATGCGCCCCATCCCTTCACCTTCTCAGATGCCCTGCGCCCTGGTGCTGCGGCGGCGGTGGCCGGGTTTCAGGCCCAGGGGCTGGCGGTCCGGCTGGTGTCGGGCGACGGCCGCGCGGCGGTCGAGGATCTGGCGCGCGAGGTTGGCATCACGGACTGGGTGGCCGAGGCGACGCCGGTGGAAAAAGCTGGGATCGTGGGCGATCTGGCGGGGCACGGCCGCAAGGTGCTGATGGTGGGCGACGGGCTGAACGACACCGCCGCGCTCAGCGCCGCGCATGTCTCGATTTCGCCCGCCTCGGCGCTGGATGCCGCGCGTGTGGCCTCGGACATCGTGCTGCTGGGCACCGACCTGTCGGAACTTGCCCCGGCGCGGGCCACGGCGCAGCAGGCCATTCGGCGAATTCGTGAGAACTTCCGGATCGCCACGGTGTACAATGTCATCGCGGTGCCGCTGGCGGTGGCCGGACTTGCCACGCCACTGATCGCGGCGCTGGCCATGTCGGCCTCGTCGATCACGGTGTCCCTGAATGCCCTGCGGGTAGGCGCGCGCAAACCGCGCCCGGCCCGTTCGGCAAAGGAGGTCTGACATGGATGTCTTGCGCTACCTGATCCCGGCCTCGCTGCTGCTGGGCGGCGTTGGTCTGGCCGCGTTCTTCTGGACGCTGCGCAGCAACCAGTATGACGACCCGGACGGCGACAGCCGCCGTATTCTGACCGACGACTACGACGACAAGCCCAAGGGCTGAGCCGGAAACCGACGCCAAACGATGACCGTCACGCAAAGCGCCGCCCCGGAGGGCGGCGTTGCTTTTTTTTAGGCAAGAGAGGCGGCGCAGGTCAGGGGCTGAGCGGCTCGCAACGCTGCTCGCGGGCGCTGAGCCGCTGGCAGGCCAGGGCGGCACTGCGTTCATCCAGTCCGACGAAATTGGCCTCGAACCCGGTATTCTTGCGCACCACTTTCCGAAGCGCGCTGTCCAGCGTCTCGATCTCGATCAGGGCAGTGCGCAGCAGCACGCGCTCTGCCTCGTAGCGGCTGGCGTAGGTGCCGACGTTGATGCCCCAGTGACGATCGCCCGAAGTGGACAGGCGGGCCACGGTGACCGGTTTGGTGGCGGGGCGGGCCGGATCTGCGGTCTTGGCAGGCGCGGTGCTGGTCGAGAAGGTGATCTTGACCGGGCGCGGCTGCGGCGCAGGGCTGGCCACGGCGGCCAAGGCGCTGACCTTCACCTCTGCCGCGGCAGGTGCCACGACGACCGCGGCTACGGAAGAGGACAGCGCCTCGTCGGTCGGAACCGAAGCGAGCACCGCGGCGGCCACCGCATCCTCGATCAAGGGCTTGGGCACGGCAACATCCGGTGGCGAGGCGGTCGAGGCGGCCAGAACCGCCGATTCGCCCTCGGCCGGACGGGTCACGCTGCCATCGGCTGCGGCCAGCTGGGTTTCGGCGGGAAGGTCGACCTTTGCCACGGTGATCGGGCGCTGCAGCGGACGGATGCTGGTTGCCACGGCCAGCATGGTTTCGGCCACTGCCTGTGACGGTGACGCGCTGGCGAATTGCCCAAGCTTCGGGCGGCGCGGCTTGTTCACGGCCACCCGGCTGGGGGCGCGCGAAAAGCCCATGTCCAGCAACTCGGCCACGCGCTTGTTGCGGGCGGCCGACGAACTGCCGCCGAACATCGTCGCGATGATCCGTTCGTTGCCGCGCTGTGCCGAGGCCACAAGGTTGAAGCCCGCCGCGCGGGTATAGCCGGTCTTGATCCCGTCGGCGCCGCGATAGGCGGCCAGCAGCTTGCGGTTGGTGTTGTAGACGGTCTTGCCCGCGGCCTGCGCCGACTGGCGCGAGAACAGGTTGTAGTAGTCCGGGAAGTGATAGAACAGCGCCCGCCCCAGTGTGGTCATGTCCCGCGCGGTGGACAGGTGGCCCGATTGGGTCAGCCCGTGCGCGTTCTTGAAGGTGGTGTCCTTCATCCCCAGCGCCCGGGCGGTACGGGTCATGCGGTTTGCAAAAGCGGCTTCGCTGCCCGAGATCGCCTCGGCCATGGCGGTCGCCGCGTCATTGGCCGACTTCACCGCCGAGGCGCGGATGAGATAGCGCAACTGGATCCGCTGCCCGGCCTTCAGGTAAAGTTTCGAGGGCGGCTCGGCCGCCGCGTTCTTGGACACGCGCACCTGCGTGTCGAGGGAAATTTCGCCCCGCCGGACCGCATCGAAGACGACGTACAAGGTCATCATCTTGGTCAGTGACGCGGGATGAAGCCGCGTGTCGGCGTTTCGGGAATGAAGCACCTTGCCAGATCGGGCATCAATCACCATCGCCGCATAGGGTGCGGCCGAAAGCTGTCCCGAAGTAGAGAGGATGCATAGAAGGGTCACGCCCGCGAGGGCGAGAGTCTTCAGACGCTGCATGACGTCACCTGCCTTTATGTTTCTCTGCCCGCTGCCGATTTTTCGGCTAGCTTGGTTGCCTGCAGGTTAAGACTAGCACGGAAATTTTTGATGCGGCAGGGTTTTATACCCGAAATGACGCGCAGGTGCCGCGAGGGCAGATGTGGCGGCATCGGGGCTTCCGGGCGCTAGATTTTCCCTAGAACTGTTGCAGAAGGGCTGCAAACTCTCCCAGATCGGTCAGTTCGCGAAAGCGCGGGTGGTCTTCGGGGGCGTCGGCATGTTCCAGCGCCCAGGTCATGCCATGGGGAACAAACACGCCCCAACCGCCCGCATCAATGGCCGGACGCACGTCGGATTTCATCGAATTGCCCACCATCATCGCCGATTCGGGGCCGCTGCCGTGGCGGGTGAAGATGTCGATATAGGTCTGGGGCTTCTTGTCCGAGACGATCTCGACCCCGTCGAACATGTCGCCCAGTCCCGATTGCGCCAGCTTGCGTTCCTGGTCCAGCAGATCGCCCTTGGTGATCAGAATCACCCGGTGTGCAGTCGAGGCCAGTTCCACCGCCGCGCGGGCATGGGGCAGAAGCTCGATGGGGTGGGCCAGCATCTCCTGTCCGGCGTCGATGATCTCGCGGATGATCGCGGCGGGCACCTTGCCGTCGGTCACATCGATGGCGGTTTCGATCATCGACAGCATGAAGGCCTTGATGCCGAAGCCATAGTGGCCAAGGTTGCGCCGCTCGGCCTCCAGCAAGCGTTCGGCCAGATGGTCGGGGCCGGCGTGATCGCGCAGCAGATCGGCGAATCGCTCTTCGGTCAGACGGAAGAACTGTTCGTTCTGCCAAAGCGTATCATCCGCATCAAAGCCGATCGCCGTCAGTTTTTGCATCTTCAGCCCCTTGTCTCGCCGCAGTTTCGGTGTCACCTAGACCGACCGCCCCGCGGCGCCCCCTTTTCATGGACCCAACCACGATTATATGGTGACCGCACGCGCTTGATGAGAAACCGCTGGAGTCTCGAATTGCAAGATTATCCGTTGATCCTTTCAGCCGATGACGACGACGGGACCGACGGGGACACCGGGATCATCACCCAGACCCGGAACCGGACGAAACGGCCGCCGCTGTACAAGGTGCTGATCCTGAACGACGACTACACCCCGATGGAGTTTGTCGTCCATGTGCTTGAGCGGTTTTTCGGCATGACTCACAGTCAGGCCTTCGAACTGATGCTGACCGTTCACAAGAAGGGTTTGGCCGTGGTCGGCGTGTTCTCCTTCGAGATTGCCGAGACCAAGGTCGGGCAGGTCATGGATTTCGCGCGCCGTCACCAGCATCCGCTGCAATGCACTATGGAACGGGAATGACCGGCGCGCCGGGTCCCCATGTCTGACACCCGCCTCTCGCTGGCCCTGACGCAGGGTCTGCTGCCCGAATGGGCCGACACCACGCGCGTGGTCTGGTTCGGGATGCCCACGCCCGAGTCGGCGCAGGATCTGGCGTTTGGGACTGTGACCGCAATTCAACCCCTGCAACCCGTGGCGGGCCATCTGGCCGAGGCTGGGATTGCCGTGCATCCGGTGCTGTCCATGGGCCATACAGCGGATCTGGCCATCGTCACCCTGCCGCGCGCACGCGCCCGCGCCCAGATGTGGATCGCCGAGGCCGCGGCCAGCCTGCCCACCGGCGGATGGCTGCTGGTGGACGGCGCCAAGACCGACGGGGTGGATTCGCTGTTCAAGGCCTGCCGGGCACGCCTGGACAGCGCCGACAGTTTCACCAAGGCGCATGGCCGCCTGTTCTGGGGGCAGGTTGGTGCCGACCGCTTTGACGACTGGCGCGCCCCGGATCTGCGGGCGGGGGACTTCGTGACCGGGCCGGGGGTATTTTCGGCAGATGGCATCGATCCGGCCTCGGAGTTGTTGGCGCAGGCGCTGCCGGTTCTGAAGGGACGCGTGGCTGATCTTGGGGCGGGATGGGGCTATCTGGCCCGCCAGATCCTGCAGAACGACGGGGTCACCCATCTGGATCTGGTCGAGGCCGACCATATCGCACTCAGCGCGGCCCGTCAGAACATCACCGACCCGCGTGCCTCGTTCCATTGGGCTGATGCCACCGCTTGGCAGCCCGAGGCACCGCTGGATGCCGTGGTGATGAACCCGCCGTTCCACACCGGACGCAGCGGCGATCCGGGACTGGGCCGGGCGTTCATCGCGGCGGCTGCCCGCGCCCTCGCGCCCCACGGCAAGCTGTGGCTGGTTGCGAACCGGCATTTGCCTTATGAAGCGGAACTGGATCTGCGGTTTTCCGCGGTGCATGTGTTGGACGGAACCCGTTCCTTCAAGCTGCTGCGCGCCGAGAAACCGCGGCGGACTGGCAAGAAAGGCCGATCATGAGTTTTTCCGTCGAAGGCAAGACCGCCATCGTCACCGGTGCCGCCCATGGCATCGGCTTTGCCATCGCGCGCCACCTGTCCCGCGCCGGGGCCAACGTGATGTTCGCAGACATAGACGAAGCCCGCCTGAAGGAAGAATTGTCCGACGAGGCGGACAATGAAAAGATCGCCTACTTTGCCGGGGATCTGCGCGAAAGGCTGACGCTGAACAACCTGATGTCGGCGACGCTGGATCATTTCGACCGGCTCGATATCCTGGTGAATGCCTCGCGGCAGGTGCATGCCACCGATGCCGACATTCTGGATCTGGACGACGTGGTCGAGCAGCAGTTGCAGCAGAACCTGATGACCAGCCTGCGCCTGACACAGATCGCCGCCAAGCGGATGATCGCCCAGGCCGAGGCGAACGAAGGCATCGATGATGACCGGCCCGTGGGATCGATCATCAACCTGTCGTCGATCGCGGCGCGGCGGACGCATCCGCAGCTTCTGGCGTTCTCGGTGTCGACGGCGGCGCTGGATCAGCTGACGCGCTCGCACGCGGTGGCGCTGGCGCCGCACCGTATCCGGGTGAATTCGGTGGCCTTCGGGTCGGTCATGTCGTCCAGCCTGAAGCACTCGCTGCGTGACAATGTCGACTACCGCAGCCAGATCGTGGATCACACGCCATTGTCCCGCATCGCCAACCCGTCGGAAGTGGCCGAGACCGTGCAATTCCTTGCCAGCGAAGGCTCGGGCTTCATGACCGGGCAGATCCTGACCGTGGACGGCGGCCGCACGCTGGTTGATCCGGTGACAGCACCCGCGCACTGAGTTCAGTCGACGACGGTCACACCGCAGGCTTCCAGCACCGGTCGGGCCTGTGATTTCAGTTGTGTCAGCTTCTGTTGCAGATCCTGCAGCTTCCGGTTCTCGGACGCCGGGTCTATGGCCACGGCCTTCCTGCGGTATTGTGGCTGGCTGTAACCACAGAAGTTGAAGCCATCCCAGCCCCCGGTGCAGCCCCCCCAATAGAAATTGAACGGCGAAGGCTCCAGCACGTAGGTATAGCCGCGCGTCAGGTTCAGCTCGGTTTCCTCGATCAGCCGCTCCACGGTGGCGACCTCGCCGGTATACTGGCGCACGCAGCGCTGCTCGGGCGTGCCACAGGCCGCCAGAAGCAAGAGAACCGGAAATATCACAAATCGCATGGGCGCCTCATCTGTTTCTGGATAGCAGCCCCATGCGACAGATGGCAATTCACGCGTTCGAGGGAATGGTGAACCGGGCCGGGACTTGCTAGGGCGGTAATCGACAGAAGGAGACCGCCATGACCGACAGTTTCGACGCGCGAAAGGCCCGCGCCAGCGCCTGGTTCCGAGAACTGCGTGACCAGATCGTCACCGCTTTCGAAGGGCTGGAGGACAGTTCGCTGCACGGGCCGACGGCGCACCTGCCATCCGGGCGATTCGAGGTCACGACCACCACCCGCGCCGCGGACAATGGCGCCGATGCCGGCGGCGGTCTGATGTCGGTGATGCGCGGCGGGCGGGTGTTCGAAAAGGTCGGGGTCAATGTCTCGACCGTCTATGGCACCCTGGGCCAGCAGGCGCAGGCGTCGATGGCGGCGCGCGGCGTGCCGGGGATCGAGGCCGATCCGCGGTTCTGGGCCTCGGGGATCAGCCTCGTGGCGCATATGCAGAACCCGCATGCCCCGGCGGTGCACATGAACACCCGCATGTTCTGGACGCCAAACGCCTGGTGGTTCGGCGGCGGTGCCGATCTGAACCCCTGCATCGAATACAGCGAAGACACGGCAGCCTTTCACAAGGTTCTGGAAGGCGCCTGCGCCCCGCATGACCCGGAGTATTACCCGCGTTTCAAGGCCTGGGCGGACGAGTATTTCTTCGTTCCGCACCGGGGCCGGGCGCGCGGGGTAGGTGGCATTTTCTTCGACGATCTGAACACCGGCGACTGGGAGGCGGATTTTGCCTTCACCCGCGACGTGGGTCGGGCCTTCCTGCCAGCTTTCCTGCCGGTGACCCGCAGCCGCCTGAATACCGACTGGTCCGAGGCCGACAAGGACGCACAGTTGGTCCATCGCGGGCTCTATGCGGAATACAACCTGGTCTACGACCGGGGCACCAAGTTCGGGCTGGCCACCGGCCATGACGCCAACGCCGTGTTGATGAGCCTGCCGCCACTGGCCAAATGGGCCTGACAGAATTGGAAAGACCCCCGGGAGGGAACGGGGGTCTTTCGATTGCGCGCCGGGGGAGGAAGAGAGAGGGATCAGAAGACCGGCGCAAACTGTGGTATCCGGCTGGGAACTGGCCTTGGCGATACACCAGACATATAGGAACCCGACCGCCCTCACGCCCGTTTGCTTTGGTATAAGGCCGGTGGCAGCCGGGCAGGGGGCCTATCCTTTCGCATAGGAGCGACAGGCCGTGTCATGGCAGGGCGATGTCCACTAGCAGCCCGCGGTGGTCCGACCCCAATTCTTGGCCCCAGGGCGTCACCGCCACCACCTGCGGGCCATTCTTGACCAGCACATGATCGATGGGCACCCCGGCCCGGCCGGCGGCCGCAGGCCAGGTCGCCATTGGCCAGCGGATGCCTTCCAGCCCGCTGCGCTTGCGGATGAAGCGCATCCGGTCGCTCCATGGTGCGGCGTTGAAGTCGCCCACGACCACGGTCGGCCCGGTGTAGCGGCGCAGGCGGGCGGTGACCAATTGGGTCTCCAACTCGGTAATCCCGAAATACCACGGCTTGACCATGTGCAGTGCCACGACCTTGACGGTCCTGTCCTGACCGGGCGGCATGACATCGACAACCAGCATCCTTTCGCGCCACACCGGGCCGGGATTGCGGACCGCGCGCACAAGGAAAGGGTGGCGCGACAGGATCACCACCTCGCAAACCTCCAGACAGCCCAGGCGGTAGGGGAAGACATCCGACAGGTCGGCAATCATGTCTTCCAGTTGCGTGGCTTCGGCCAGCACGGCCACATCGGGCAGGGTGGCGCGCAATTCGTCGGCGATGGCTTCGGGCGGGACCGGGTTGTCGAACAGGGCGTTGAACCAGACAACCGAGAAATCCGGCTCAAGATCGGCCCGCAGCGGTGTCGAGGCCTGGATATGCTGCGCCGCGATCAGGCCACTGCCGCCAAGGATCAGCACCAGGCTGAGCAGGCTGAGGAGGCGGGCCCGCAAGAGCCACAGCAACAGGGCAGGGACAAGGCAGATCGCCAGAATCTGCGGCGCCATATGTTCAAGAATGCGGGCAAAGCTGCCCAGCGGATCGCCATTCGGCATGAATTGAAACAGCACCGCCAGAATCGGCAGCGGGATGGCGAAAGGCAGGCAAAGACCAATGAAGGTGCCGCGCAGAACTTGAGACATGAATACCAATCCAACCGGGACGCGCGCAGCCTAGTGAATCGCCCGCGGCTTGGACAGCCCCGCGATGCGGCAACGCGGCGGGTGCGTTCCCGCCGCGCCGCGTGGGGGTTACAGCATCATCTGGTAGCTGACCGGCACATAGCGGAAGCCGTCGCCACGGGTTTCCACGTAGCCCATGCCGGGGAAGGGCATGTGGTAGCCGATGAAAGGGATCTTGTCGGTGGCCAGCATCGACAGCACCTTGCGCCGGGTCGCAGCGGCGGCGGCCTTGTCCATGTCGAACCGCACTTCCCAGTCGGGATAGCCCAGCGACCAGACATAGTGGTTGGCGGTATCTGCAAAGATCACCAGCTGCTTGCCGCCGCTTTCGATCATGTAGGTCATGTGTCCCGGCGTATGACCGAAGGCCGACATTGCGGTGATGCCCGAGGCGACGCTGCCGCCGTCGTCGAGGAACGATATCCGATCGTTCAGCGGCGCGACCTTGCCCTTGAAGTTGTCATTGTCCGCCCCGGCCCAGTAATTGTGCTCGGCCGCGCCGGTGATGATCTTGGCGTTGGCGAAGGTGGGCGCCCCGTCGGTGGACAGGCCGCCGATGTGATCGCCGTGCATGTGGGTCAACACCACGGTGTCCACCTGGTCCGCCGAGATCCCGGCCTGTTCCAGCAGCCCGGTGGTGCCTTCGGGGTTCAGGCCGGTGTCGAACAGGATCAACTCGGCGCCGGTGTTCACCACCGTCGGGGTGAAGGGAATGACCAGCTTGTCAGTGGGCAGAAAGTTCTGGTCCGAGACCTCCTGAAAGGCTTCGGCATCGACATTCATGCCGAAGATGCTCTGCGGGTCTTCGCGCACCGCGGCCCCGGCTGCGATGGTGGTGACTTCGAAATCTCCCAGCGTGACACGGTTGAACGAAGGGGTTGCCGCGCCCTGCTTGTCAGCGGCAGCAAGGGCCGGACGCGCCAATCCGGCGGCGAGGGGTACGGCGGCGGCGGCGGAAAGGGCCTGGCGACGGGTGAAGCGGGTCATATCAATCTCCCTGTTGAATGAGCACTCACAATAACCTAGATGCCCCGGATTTGCTTTCGAGCGTGATCACTCTCTCGTGAGACGTGTTACTCCCACCAGCGATCGACGCGGGCAATGTCCGCATCCGACCAGCCCAGATGGTGGGCCAGTTCGTGCACCACCACATGCGCCACCAGATGATCCAGCGCCACGTCGCCGCGTGTGACCCATTCGTCCAGGATCGGACGCCGGAACAGCCAGATCATGTCCGGGCCATAGGGCTGATCGCTGACCGATTTCTCGGTCATGGGCACGCCATCATAAAGGCCCGTCAGTTCGAACGGGTCTTGCAGGCCAAGCCCGTCCAGCATGGCGTCATCGGCGAAATCCTCGACCCGCAGCAGCACGTCGCGGGCGGCTGCGCGATAGGCGGCGGGCAGGGCCTCCAGCGCCGCCCGGCCCATGGTTTCGAACTGCTCAAGGCTGGGCGCGATGGCCCCTGTCCAATCCTGCGTCATGGGCCAAGGTATGACCGCTGGCGGGCCGGGGGGAAACCCCTCGGCCCATTGGCAATCCCGTGATATAATTGGCCGTATGGGAACCAACATGACACAGCCCAGCGACGCCGATGTGGCCAGCTATCTGGCGCAGGTGGAACCTGCGGGCCGACGCGAGGATGCCATCCTGCTGGACCGGATCTTTCGCGAGGAAACCGGGTTCGAACCTGTGCTCTGGGGAACGTCGATCATCGGCTACGGGCGCTATGACTACACCTATGCCACCGGCCACAGCGGTCAGACGTTGGCCACGGGGTTTGCCCCGCGCAAGGCCAACATGGTGGTCTATATCATGCCGGGCTATGGCGAGTTCGCCCATATCCTGAACGATCTGGGCCGTCACAAGTTGGGCAAGTCCTGCCTGTACCTGGGCCGGTTGAGCGGCGTGAACGAGGATGCCCTGCGCCGCCTGATCCGCGCCGGGCTGGAGGATCTGGCGACACGCTGGCCAATCCAGCCGACCTGAGGCGCCGCCTCTCGACAAAATCCCTGCGGTGTGGAACACGAAACGCCGACAGGAGATTCACATGACCACCACCCGTTTCGCGCCCTCGCCCACGGGCTATATCCACGTTGGCAACCTGCGCACCGCGCTGTTCAACTACATGATCGCCCGCAAGGCTGGCGGCACCTTCATCCTGCGCATCGACGACACCGATCCCGAGCGGTCGAAGGAAGCCTATGTCGATGCCATCAAGGAAGACCTGGAATGGCTGGGCCTGACGTGGGACCGGGTGGAACGCCAGTCGCAGCGTCTGGACCGCTATGCCGAGGCCGCCGACAAGCTGCGCGAGATGGGGCGGTTCTATGAGTGCTTCGAGACGCCCACCGAACTGGACCTCAAGCGCAAGAAGCAGCTGAACATGGGCAAGCCGCCGGTCTATGACCGCTCGTCGCTGAACCTGTCGGAAGCCGAGAAACAGGCACTGCGTGCGGAGCGTGGCGGCCATTGGCGGTTCTTGCTGAACCAGACCCGGATCGCGTGGGATGACCAGATCCTCGGCGACCTGTCGATCGACGCGGCTTCGGTCTCGGACCCGGTGCTGATCCGGGGTGACGGGCAGGTGCTGTATACGCTGGCCTCGGTGGTGGATGACACCGAGATGGGCGTGACCCATGTGGTGCGCGGTTCGGACCATGTGACCAACACCGCCACCCAGATCCAGATCATCGAGGCGCTTGGCGGCGCCGTGCCCAGCTTTGCCCACCACTCGCTGTTGACCGGCCCGCAGGGCGAGGCGCTGTCGAAACGTCTGGGCACGCTGGCCCTGCGCGACCTGCGCGAGCAGGGGGTGGAGCCGATGGCGTTGCTGTCGCTGATGGCGCGGCTGGGGTCGTCGGACCCGGTAGAGCTTCGCACCTCGCTGGACGAGCTGATCGAAGGGTTCGACATCACCCATTTCGGCGCGGCGCCCACCAAGTTCGACGTCGACGACCTGTTCCCGCTGACCGCCCGCTATCTGGGGGCGCTGCCCCTTGAGGCCGCCGCCGCCGATGTGGCTGCCGCGGGCGTGCCCGACGACCTGGCGCCGCAATTCTGGGAGGTGATCCGCGACAACATCACCACCCGCGCCGATCTGGCCGGTTGGTGGCAGATCCTGTCCGAAGGCGCGACGCCGGATGTGGCCGAGGAAGACGCGGAATTCGTGGCACAGGCCATGGCCCTGCTGCCGCCGTTGCCCTTTGACGCCACCACCTGGAAAAGCTGGACCGACGCCGTGAAGGCCGAGACCGGGCGCAAGGGCAAGGGGCTGTTCATGCCGCTGCGCAAGGCGCTGACGGGGCGCGCCCGTGGGCCCGAGATGGCCGATTTCCTGCCGCTGATGCGGGCGCTGCCGAAGCAATAGATCCGGTGGGGACCGGGGCGGCAGCGCCGTCCCGGTTTCGCGACACACCACCGGAAGGGAAAGCCGCAATCCGTGGGGACACGGGGCGCGCAGGCGGTATGGAGAGCGCATGTGAACCAGAGAGCCAAATTCCTGTCAGGCAACCTGTTCCGGCACATCTCGGTGATGTCGCTGACCGCCTCGGTCGGGCTGATGGCGGTGTTCATCGTCGATTTCGTCGACATGATCTTCATCTCGATGCTGGGGCGCGATGAACTAGCTGCTGCCATCGGCTACGCCGGGGCACTGTTGTTCTTCACATCCTCTTTCGGCATCGGCATGGCGATTGCCGCCGGGGCGCTGGTGGCCCGTGCCCTGGGTGCCGGCGCGATCGAGGCCGCCCGCCAGAAAGCCGCCACGACGCTGGTCTACGGCGTGCTGTTCGGGGCGCTGTTCGCCGCCATGGTCTGGGTCAACCTGCCCGCACTGGTGCGGCTGGTGGGGGCCAGCGGCGCCACGCAGGATCTGGCGGTCGGCTATCTGCGCATCATCATTCCCAGCCTGCCGCTGCTGCTGATCGGCATGGTCGGCGGCGCCATCCTGCGCGCCCATGGCGACGCCCGCCGGTCGATGCAGGCCACGGTGATCGGCGGCGCGGTCAACGCGGCACTGGATCCGCTGCTGATCTTCGGGCTTGGGCTGGATCTGACCGGGGCCGCGCTGGCCAGCGTCGCCGCCCGCGCCGCGATGGCCTACTTTGCCCTGCGCCCGATCTTCCGGCACCACGGCGGGCTTGCCTGGCCCGGTGCTGCGGGGCTGCGTCAGGATTTTCGCGCCATCCTGGCCATCGCGCTGCCCGCGATCCTGACCCAGCTGGCCACCCCCGTGGGGCAGGCCTATGTCACTCGCTCCATGGCGCAGTTCGGTGAAGACGCGGTGGCGGGTCTGGCCGTGGTCAGCCGCCTGATCCCGGTGGCCTTCGGCGTCATCTTTGCCCTGTCCGGCGCGGTCGGCCCGGTGATCGGGCAGAACTTCGGCGCGGGCAACCCGGCCCGCGTGCGCCGGGCCTATCTGGACGGGTTGCTGTTCACGGCACTTTTCGTGCTGGGGATGACCGCCCTGCTGTTCGTCCTGCGGGCGCCCATCGCCGATCTGTTCCGGGCCGAGGGCCAAAGCCGCGCCCTGATCTATCTGTTCTGCGGCCCGCTGGCGCTGGCGTTCTTCTTCAACGGGGCGCTGTTCGTGTCGAATGCCGCCTTCAACAACACCGGGCGGCCGTTCCTGTCCACGGCGATGAACTGGGGTCGTCACACGCTGGGCACCATTCCTTTCGTGATCGCCGGGGCGGCGATTGCAGGCGCACCGGGTGTGCTGATCGGGCAGGCGGTAGGGGGCGTGTTTTTCGCCGGTCTGTCGATCTGGCTGGCCTTGCGGCTGATCTCGCACCGCCCCGGCACACCGCCCAAGGATGACACCGGGTTCCGCCAGCAACGCCGCCTGATCCAGCTGTTTTACGGGCGGCGCTAGGGCACGCCCCGTCGCGTCCCGACGCTACCCTGCCCGCTGGATCCGCACCGGCAACCGATCCAGATGCCCGTTGACCAACGCGGTTTCCGACGACGTCAACTGCTGGTGACGCGGATAGCGGGGGGTTGCGCGATCATCCAGAACCACGCGGTCCCAGCCGTCGGTGCTGTCGAAGAACCCGGCCACGCCGACAGTGCCATAGGTTTTCAGGAAACCCTGCACCACCACGTCGAGATAGCTCAGCAGGATATGCCCGCCGGTTTCGGACAGATGCCGGTCGCGGGGGATGGCGTAGACCTGCACCTGCGGCTGCGCGGGATGGTCGTGATCCACGTGATCGGTCACCGGTTCCCGCTGGTACCCTGTTTCGCGGTGATCGAGCGCCCGCCAGTCCTGTCCCGGCACCTGCGCGATCAGCCCGTCAATGGTGCCGCCGGTCACCGGATGCGCCGACAGGAACACGTGGTCCGAAGCCTCGGTATGGCACCACAACCGCCGCCAGCCTTTCAGCCGCGCCGGCCGGGCTTCGGGATAGCTGTGCGTGCGCTGGTTCACCAGCGATCCGTAGCCGAAGAAATACTGCTGGTGCATGTGCCCCGTGTGCCTCCCGTCGCGATTAAGCCTGCCTTCACCCCCGGGATGCTATCCCTTTCGTCGGGTGAATGTGAGGTGTGTGATGTCAGATGAGTCTCTGGCCCCGATTGTAATCAAGCGCAAGAAGGTGGTGGTAGAGGGCGGCCACCACGGCGGCGCGTGGAAAGTGGCCTATGCGGATTTCGTGACCGCGATGATGGCCTTTTTCCTGCTGATGTGGCTGCTGAATGCCACGACCGAGAAACAGCGCAAGGGTCTGGCGGACTACTTTTCGCCGACCATTCCGATCAACCGGGTCTCGGGGGGCGGCGATGGCTCGTTCTACGGCGACAGCGTGTTCTCGACCGAGGAACTTGCCCAGAACGGCAATGGTGCGGCCAACCTGCATCCCACCGATCAGCGTCAGGCCAAGGGCGAAACCGGGCTGGGCACGCAGGCAACCCGCGTGCAGGATCAGACCAATGTGGTGCCGCCCGAGTCCGAGGAACTGCTGGAAACGCTCAAGCTGCGCGGTGGCGAAAGCATGGCCCGGCTGCTGGAACAACGCCACGTGGTGACCCGGCTGTCCGACGTGGGGCTGGTGATCGAGGTCTGGGAACTGCCCGACTCGCGCCTGTTTGACGAGGACGATACGCCGACCCCGCAACTCAAGGCCTTGCTTCGTCAGATCACGGCGTTGATGCAGTTGGTGACCAACGATGTCTCGGTGGCCGCGCATCTGGCCGCGCGCCCCTTGGTGCTGGCCGACAACCCGGTCTGGGATCGATCGACCAACCGGGCGCTGGCGGCGCGCAAGCTGATCGAACGGGCGGGGCTGGATCCGGCGCGCATCCAGCGGGTCACCGGCTATGGCGACAGCCAGCCGGTGCTGGACAACCGCATGGATCTGCGCAACAGCCGGGTCGAGATCACCGTGCTGCGGTCGACCTTCTGAGTTTCGCGCGGGGTGCGGCTTGACTCCCTGGTCGAGCCGCCCTAAACGGCGCTCTCCGCTTGCTGCGGAACAATTGGTGTTGGTGGCCCCCGCAAGGGGATGCCTGTCGGCCGCAAGGCATAGGACAACGCCCTTCACGCCCGCAAGGGCCCAAAGAAGGAGATCAGCCGTGACCAAACGCACGTCTGCCAAGTACAAGATCGACCGCCGCATGGGCGAAAACATCTGGGGCCGTCCCAAGTCGCCGGTGAACCGCCGCGAATACGGGCCGGGCCAGCACGGTCAGCGCCGCAAGGGCAAGATGTCGGACTTCGGTCTGCAGCTGCGCGCCAAGCAGAAGCTCAAGGGCTACTACGGCGACATGACCGAAAAGCAATTCCGCCGCATCTACGCCGAAGCCGAGCGTGTGAAGGGCGACACCGGTGAAAACCTAATCGGTCTGCTGGAGCGCCGTCTGGACGCCGTCGTCTACCGCGCCAAGTTCGTGCCGACCGTTTTCGCGGCCCGCCAGTTCGTGAACCACGGCCATGTCACCGTGAACGGCAAGCGCGTCAACATCCCGTCCTACCGCGTCAAGGAAGGCGATGTGGTCGAGGTGCGCCAGAAGTCCAAGCAACTGGCCGTCGTGCTGGAAGCCGTTCAACTGGCCGAACGTGACGTGCCTGACTATGTCGAAGCCGATCATTCGAAGATGACCGCCACCTTCGTGCGCACCCCCGGTCTGGGTGACGTGCCGTACCCGGTCCACATGGAACCGAACCTGGTGATCGAATACTACGCTCAGAACTAAGTTCCGACCGTATCCATTCGACAGGCCGCGCCGGGCAACCGGGGCGGCCTTTTTCGTTTTTCGGGGGCTCGTGCCCCTGTCATTTTGGCGGCTGGCCTTGGCCCGCAGCCGTGGTTAGAACAGCGCAAACGGAGAGCGCCATGACCCAGCAGATCGTCCCCCAGCCCGGCATTCTGGAAATCGCCCCCTACAAGGGCGGTGCCGACACGGTGGAAGGGGTGGCCGATGTGGTGAAACTCTCGTCCAACGAGAATCCCTTCGGCCCGTCCCCGGCCGCGGTGAAAGCCGCGCAGGAGGCCTGCGTGACCGCGCACCGCTATCCGCCGGGGGATCACATCGAATTGCGCCGGGCGATTGCCGACAAGTTCGGGCTTGAGGCGGATCGCATCATCTGCGGGGCCGGCAGCGACGAGATCATCTCGTTCCTGTGCCAGACTTACGCCGGGCCGGGCGACGAGGTTCTGTATTCAGAACACGGCTTTGCCATGTACAAGATCTCGGCACTGGCCGCGGGCGCATCGCCGGTGGCCGCGCCCGAACGCAACCGCACCACCGATGTGGACGCGCTTTTGGCGGCGGTGACCGATCGCACCCGCATCCTGTTCGTGGCCGACCCCAACAACCCCACCGGCACCATGGTCGGCGGGCAGGGGTTGCGGCGTCTGGCCGAAAGCCTGCCCGCGCATGTGCTGCTGGTGATCGATGGGGCCTATGCCGAATTCGTCGATGGGTTCGATGGTGGCGCCGCGCTGGTGGACCAGTTCGACAACGTGGTGATGACCCGCACCTTTTCCAAGCTTTACGGGCTGGGCGGGCTGCGCGTCGGCTGGGGCTACGGGCCGGATCACGTGATTGACGCGCTCAACCGGGTGCGCGGGCCGTTCAACGTCTCGCAGGTGCAGATCAAGGCAGCCGTGGCGGCGCTGGACGACGACGACCACACCGCGTTCAGCCTGTCGGAAAACACCCGCCTGCGGGCCTGGCTGGCGGCGGAGCTGGCCAAGCTGGGGGTGCCGTCGGACCCGTCATTCGGCAATTTCATCCTGGCCCGCTTCGCCGATGCCAATGAGGCGCTGGCCTGCAATGCCGCGCTTCAGGCGGCCGGGCTGATCGTGCGCGCGGTGGCGGGCTATGGCCTGCCCGAATGCCTGCGCATCACCATCGGGGACGAGGCCGCCTGCCAGCGCGTGGTTGCTGCGGTTGCGGCCTTCAAGGACGGCTCGGCATGAGCGTCATCTACAACCGCGTTGCCCTGATCGGGCTGGGGCTGATCGCCTCGTCGATGGTGCATGCTATGCGGCGGCGCGGTCTGGCCGGAGAGATCGTGGGCACCGCCCGCTCGCCCGAAACCCGGCAGATCGCGCGTCTGGACGGATTGTGCGACCGCGTCACCGACACCGCCGCCGAGGCCGTCAAGGATGCCGATCTGGTGGTGCTCTGCGTGCCGGTGGGGGCGATGGGCGCGGTGGCGGCCGAGATTGCGCCGCACCTGAAACCCGGCGCCACGGTATCGGACGTCGGCTCGGTCAAGCGCGCGGTCATTGATGCGGTGGCCCCGCACATCCCCGAGGGCGTGCATTTCATCCCCGCGCATCCGCTCGCCGGGACCGAGCATTCGGGGCCACGATCCGGCTTTGCCGAGCTTTACGACAACCGCTGGTGCCTGCTGGTGCCGGTCGAGGGCACCGATCCCGCCGCCACCGCCCGGCTGCGGGCGCTGTGGGAAGGCATAGGTGCCAACGTCGAGGAAATGGACGCTGACCACCATGACCTGGTGCTGGCCGTCACCAGCCATGTGCCGCACCTGATCGCCTATACGATGGTCGGCGTGGCCGACGATCTGCGCCGGGTGACCGACAGCGAGGTGGTGAAATACTCGGCGGCCGGTTTTCGGGACTTCACCCGCATCGCGGCCTCGGACCCGACCATGTGGCGCGACGTGTTCCTGAACAACAAGGATGCCACGCTGGAAATCCTCGGCCGCTTCACCGAAGAGCTGTTCGCCCTGCAACGCGCCATCCGCACTGGCGAGGGGGATGAATTGTTCGACTATTTTTCCCGCACGCGCGCCATTCGGCGCGGCATTATCGAGGCCGGTCAGGACACCGCGGCCCCGGATTTCGGCCGCGGGGGCACCAAATGAGCCGCCGGGTCGCGGGACTGGCGGGGCTGCTGCTCCTGCTCGCGACCCAGGGGGCGTTGGCCAATGCGCCGCGCAACAGCCCGGCGCCAGAGCCGCGTCCCAAGGCACCGGTTGGCGATGTGCTGGTGCAGGCCATCGGGGTGACCACGCCAAATGGCCTGACGAAACTGTTTGGCAAGGGCCCGAAGCTGTGCGGCGTGAAAGGGATCCAGGGCAAGCCCATCGCGCCGATCAAGGGCACCCGCAAGGGCTGCGGCCTGAAGGACGGGGTCGAGATCACGGCGGTCTACGGCGTGCGCCTGTCGCAACCGGCCCGGATCGACTGCCCCACGGCGCGGGCGCTGGCGGCCTGGGTCGATCAGGCGGTGAAGCCGCTGATCGGCGACACCGGGGGCGGCCTGGCCGAGGTTCAGGTCATCGGTCATTACGCCTGCCGCACGCGCAACAACAAGAAGGGCGCCAAGGTGTCCGAACATGGCAAGGGCCGCGCCGTGGACATCGGCGGCTTTACCCTGGCCGATGGCACGCGGATACCGGTGCTGTCGGGATGGCCCAGCAAGACCCACGGTCCGGCCATGAAAGCCGCGCACAAGGCCGCCTGCGGTCCGTTCGGCACCGTGTTGGGGCCGCGCGCCAACCGCCATCACCGCGATCATTTTCATCTGGACACCGCGCGCTACCGCAGCGGACCCTACTGCAAGTAACCTAGCGCAGGCGCAGCACCGGGGCCGGACCCACGGGCAGGAACCCGCCCAGCACGACCTGTCCGTCGCGGAAGGTCAGCGGCAGATCCAGCGTTTTCTTGTTGCCCGTAAGCCCCGCCAAGGTTTGCAATCCGCGCTCCATCAGCGGGCGGATCTGCGGCGCCAGCAGGCCGGAATGCTCTGCCAGATCCAGCATCTCGCGCCAGTTTGTGGCCTTCACCGTGATCTCGCCGGTGGGCAGGCCACGCGCGTCGACCTCCAGCTCTCCGGCCAGTTTCAGATCCAGCTCGCCCCATGTGGCGCTGGCCAGCGTGAGGTCGATCCGGGTCGGCTGCGGGCGGCGATCCTCGATGGCGAAGCGATCCCACGGGCGGTCGAAGACGACGCTGGCCTCCAGCCGCACCCCTTGCGCCGTTTCGCTGCCCAGCCCGGTGCGGGCCAGCATCTCGGTCAGGCGGGAGGGCAGGGTCAGGTCGCGGGCCTCGAACGACAGATCATAGGAGTTTTCGGCCAGCGGCGTGCGCCGCAGCGCCAGTTGCCCGCCATCCAGCGCCGCGCGCCAGTCCGCGGTCGAGGCCAGCCCGATGCGCGAGAACTCCACCGTGCTGCGCTCCAGCGCCAGCGACGGCCCCGGTTCGAACACCACGGATCCGCGCAGGGTCTCGCTGGTGATGTCGATCTTCTGGTTCGGCGTTGCCAGCCGCTGTTGGTCTGGCCAGACGGCGATGACGTGGTGCGGCTTGTAGCTGAGCGCGAGGATCTGGAAGAACGGCGCCGACCAGGCCACGCCGGTTTCCGGATCGGCAAGGTCCAGTGCTGTCAGGGTGGTGTCGAAGCGGCTGGGAAAGCCGATGGTGTCGATGGCATCCACATGCACCGACCAGCCTTCCGCCTCGCGCGCGGCAAACCAGCCCTGCAACCCCCGTTCCACGGATCGGCTGCCCAAGACCCAGTATCCCGCCCAGCCGGCGGCTGCCAAAATAACCACGATCAACAGAATTCGCATTGGCAGCCCTTTTCCGCACAGTTGCTTGTGTGTTTACAACGACGCGAACCAGAAGGGCCAGACCATGATCAACACCGCCGCCATCCTGCTTGCCGAACCCCCGACGCCGTTCTGGGTCTTCGGCTATGGCTCGCTGGTGTGGAACCCCGGCTTTCCGGTGGCCGAGCGGGTGCTGGCGGATCTGAGCGGCTATCACAGGTCGTTCTGTATGCGGTCGATCCATCATCGCGGCACCGAGGCGGCACCGGGGCTGGTGCTGGCGCTGGATGAGGGGACTGCGGCCACCTGCGCCGGGGTGGCCTTTCGCGTGGACCCCGATCATGCCGAGCAAACCCTGGACGAATTGCGCGCGCGGGAATTGATCTCGTCGGCCTATCTGGAAAAGTACCTTGAGATCCGCCTGCGCGACGGGCGTGTGGCAAAAGCCGTGACCTATGTGATCGACCCCGACCACGTGCAGTATTGCGGTGCGCTGCCGCTTGAGGAACAGGCGCAGGTCATCGCCCGGGCCGTCGGCGGGCGCGGTCCCAATCACGAGTATCTGACCAACACCGCCAGCCATCTGCGTGAATTGGGCCTGCGCGACCCCGAACTGGACTGGCTTGAGGCGCGCGTGGCGGAATTGCGCGCAACCACGGGCACTTAAAACCGGTTGGCAGCCAGACGGCGGCTTCCTATGCTGCACAACACCAAGGAAAGAGGCGGGCATATGGCGATCACAACGCGGGAGGTCAGGGCGCAGTTTTCCCAGCCGGTGCGCCAGATTCTGTCGATGGTGATCGTGATGGCGGCCTTCGGCATCGGCGTTTACGTGGCCTATCCACGGGTGTCGCCGGTCTTTGCCGCCAACCCGTGGCTGAACGGCACCATCGGCGTGGTCTTCGTGGTCGGCGTTGCCGCCTGCTTCTGGCAGGTGGCGCAATTGTTCTCGGCGGCAAACTGGATTCAGGATTTTGCCCGCGACCGTCCCGGTTTCGACATCCAGCGCCCGCCGCGCATGCTGGCGCCGCTGGCGGCCTTGTTGCGGACGCGCGGGGCGCGGATGCAGATTGGGGCGTCCTCGGCGCGTTCGATCCTCGATTCCGTGGCCACCCGGCTGGACGAGGCGCGCGACATCACGCGCTATATCGTCAACCTTCTGATTTTCCTGGGCCTTCTGGGCACGTTCTATGGTCTGGCCACGACCATCCCGGCGGTGGTGGACACCATCCGCTCGCTGGCGCCGTCGGAAACCGAAAGCTCGACCGAGGTGTTCGGGCGGCTGATCGGCGGTCTGGAACAGCAGTTGGGCGGCATGGGCACGGCCTTTGCCTCGTCGTTGCTGGGGCTTGCAGGCTCGCTGGTGGTGGGCCTGCTGGAGCTGTTCGCGGGCCACGGGCAGAACCGCTTCTACCGCGAGCTTGAGGAATGGCTTTCGACCATCACCCGCGTCGGATTCTCGGCCGGTGACAGCGAAGGCGAGATGAGCGCCGAAAACTCGATGCTGGCCACGCTGATGGATCAGATGACCGAGCAGTTCGACGCGCTCAACACCACCTTCATCGAAAGCGACCAGAGCCGCGCGGCGGTGGATGCGCGATTGGGCGAGATCGCGGCCTCGGTCGAGAAGTTGGCGACGCGGGTGTCCGAAGACGCGCATATGACCACGGCGCTGAACCGCATCGCGCAGGGGCAGGAAAACCTGATCGAGGCGATCAACACGGTCACCGCCAAGCCCGCTGGCGAAAAGGACGCGCTGGAGGCTGAAACCCGGTCGCGGCTGCGGTCCATCGACGTGCAGCTTCTGAAGATCCTAGAAGAACTCACCGCCGGGCGGCAGGAAAGCACCACCGAATTGCGCCGCGATCTGGCCCGGCTGACCCGCGTGATCGAGATTGCCGCCGACCCCAACGGGGCGGGGCGCTGATCCATGGCGCTGAGCCGCCGCAGCGGACGTCGGTTCGAGGCCAACATCTGGCCCGGCTTCGTCGATGCGATGACGGCGCTGCTGCTGGTGCTGATCTTCGTGCTGACCATCTTCATGGTGGTGCAGTCGATCCAGACCGAAACCATCACCGGGCAGGAAAGCCAGCTTGACCGGCTGTCGCGAGAGCTGGATCAACTGGCCGTCGCATTGGGGACCGAGCAGCAGCGCAGTTTCGAGCTGGAAGAAGACCTTGCCGAGCTGGGATTGGAGTTGCAGGAGACCGAGACCAACGAGGAATTCCAGGCTCGGCTGATCGACACGCTGTCCACGGAAATCGAACGGCGCAACAATGTCATCGCGCAGGCACGCACCGCGATTTCCGATTACGAGGCGCAGGTGGCCGTCTTGCTGGCCGATCGCGCCACCGATCAGCAGCGCATCGGCGATCTGGAAGGCGAGGTTGACGCGCTGGATGACCAACGCAGCGCGCTGGAACTGGCGCTGGCCGCCGCTCGGCAGGAGGTCGACGCCGGGGTCGAAGCCGCGCGGCTGGCAGCGGCCCGGCGCGAGGCCCTGGAGGCCCTGGTTGCCGATCTGCGCCGCGAGACCGAGGACACGGCGGCGCAACTGGAGCTGACCGAAGCAAAGCGGGCTGCCCTGGCTGAAAATCTGGCCGAAACCCAAACCGCCCTGAGCGAAGAAGAAGCCGCCCGTCTGGCCGAGGTCGCGGCGGCGGAGGCGCTGCGCGAACGGCTGCGCAACTCGGATGCGGAACTGACCGCCATGACCCTGTCGCTGGAGGCGCAGCGGAAAGAAGCGGAAGACACCCTGACCCTGCTGGCCGCGGCGCGGGAAGCCCGCGACGATCTTGAGGCGCAGCTTGCCGCAGCCCTGTTGCAGGGGCAGGAGAATGTCGGCGCGCTGGATACTGCCGAGGCGGCATTGGAGGCGCTGCGCGCCGAACTGGACCGGGCCGGAGAAAGCCAGGACGATCTACGCGACAAGCTGGCCGCTGCTTTGGCCGCGCGGGCCGTGGCGGAAGCCGGAGCCGAGGCACTGCTCAGCGAAACCGAGCGTCAGGCGCGCTTGCTGGCGCAGGCACGCGGCCAGATCACCGAGATGGAAGAGGTCTCGACCGCGGATCAGCGGCGGTTGGCCTTGCTGAACGCGCAATTGACCGGCTTGCAGGATGAATTGGGCAAACTGCAGGCGCTGCTGGACGATGCCGAGGCACGTGACAGTGCTTCGCAGATCCAGTTGGAGAATCTGGGCGGGCGTCTGAACGCGGCGCTGGCACAGGCGGCGTCCGAGGCCAGGCGCGCCGAGGCCGAGGCCCTGCGTGCGGCGCAACTGGAAGCGGCAGAGCGGGCGCGGGTCGAGGCCGAGAAGAAAGAGCTTGAGAACTACCGGTCCGAGTTCTTCGGCCTGCTGAAGGATCTGCTGGGGGATCAGGAGGGCGTCCGCGTCGTCGGGGATCGCTTCGTGTTCTCGTCAGAAGTGCTGTTTGCTTCCGGCTCGGCGGTTCTGTCCACCGAGGGGCGCGGCGAAATTGCCAAGATCGCCCAGCTGCTGCAGGACGTGGCCGCAATCATCCCGCCCGAGATCAACTGGGTGATCCGGGTCGATGGGCACACGGACAACATCCCGATTTCGGGCGGCAGCTATCAGGACAACTGGGAACTCAGCCAGGCGCGGGCCCTGTCGGTGGTGCGCTTCATGGTCGATGCCTTCGGCTTTCCGCCCCAGCGACTGGCCGCCACCGGATTTGGTGAATACCAGCCCGTCGATCCGCGCGACACGCCCGAGGCGCGGGCGCGCAACCGGCGGATCGAGTTGAAACTGACGGAGCGCTAGGGCCGGGCGACGCCGGCCGCCTTTGGTCGTAGGCGCATGACGTTAAGGTCCTCCCAAAATGAAAAACCCCCGCGCGATGGCGGGGGTTTTTTTGTGTCGAAGGGCTGCGGGATCAATCCGCGGTCAGCAGCGGCGGGCGCTTGTCGTTGGACAGGCGCGCCTTTTCCGGTGGCTCGCTGGTCAGTTTCAGTGCGCCGTCTTCCACGGTCACAAGGACCACGCCGCCCTTGGCCAGCTTGCCGAAAAGCAGTTCCTCGGCCAGCGGCTTCTTGATGTATTCCTGGATCACACGGCCCAGCGGGCGGGCGCCCATCTTGTCATCATAGCCCTTCTCGGCCAGCCAAGCGGTCGCCGCCGGAGACAGCTCGATGGTGACGTTGCGATCCATGAGCTGGGCTTCAAGCTGCAGCACGAACTTCTCGACCACCTGCAGGATGACCTCCTGCGGCAGCGGACGGAAGCTGATCACCGCGTCCAGCCGGTTGCGGAATTCCGGCGTGAAGGTTCGTTCGATGGCGGCGGTATCCTCGCCCTCGCGGCGGTCGCGGCCGAAACCGATGGCGGCCTTGGCCTGTTCGGCGGCCCCGGCGTTCGAGGTCATGATCAGGATCACGTTCGAGAAATCCACCTGCCGGCCATTGTGGTCGGTCAGTTTGCCGTGATCCATCACCTGCAGCAGGATGTTGTAGACATCCGGATGCGCCTTTTCGATCTCGTCCAGCAGCAGCACGCAATGCGGATGCTGGTCGATGCCATCGGTCAGCATGCCGCCCTGGTCGAAGCCGACGTACCCCGGAGGAGCACCGATCAGACGGCTGACCGCGTGTTTCTCCATGTATTCCGACATGTCGAAACGCAGCAGTTCGACGCCCAGGCTGTCGGCCAGTTGCCGTGCGACTTCGGTCTTGCCGACGCCGGTGGGGCCGGCAAACAGGTAGTTGCCGATGGGCTTCTCGGGCTCACGCAGACCGGCGCGGGCCAGCTTGATCGCCGAGGACAGCGCCACGATGGCTTCGTCCTGCCCGAAAACCACCCGCTTGAGCGTGGTTTCCAGATCGCGCAACACCTCGGCATCGTCTTTCGAGACGTTCTTCGGCGGGATGCGGGCGATCTTGGCGACGACGGCCTCGATCTCTTTCGCGCCGATGGTCTTGCGGCGGCGGCTTTCGGCGACCAGATGCTGCGCCGCGCCGGCCTCGTCAATCACGTCGATGGCCTTGTCCGGCAGTTTCCGATCGTTGATGTAGCGCGCCGAAAGTTCCACCGCAGTGCGGATCGCATCGCTGGTATATTTGATCTCGTGATGTTCCTCGAAATAGGGTTTCAGGCCCTTGAGGATCTTCACGGTGTCTTCCACCGAAGGCTCCGACACGTCGATTTTCTGGAACCGGCGGCTCAACGCGCGGTCCTTTTCGAAATGCTGGCGGAATTCCTTGTAGGTGGTGGAGCCCATGCAGCGCAGCTTGCCGCCCTGCAACGCCGGCTTCAGCAGGTTGGAGGCATCCATCGCCCCGCCCGAGGTGGCCCCGGCGCCGATCACCGTGTGAATCTCGTCGATGAACAGCACCGCGTCGGGGTGGTCTTCCAGTTCCGACACCACCGCCTTGAGCCGTTCCTCGAAATCGCCGCGATAGCGGGTGCCGGCCAGCAGCGCCCCCATGTCGAGCGAATAGATGGTGGCCCCGGACAGCACTTCAGGCGTTTCGCCCTGCACGATCTTGCGCGCCAGCCCCTCGGCGATGGCGGTCTTGCCGACACCGGGGTCGCCCACCAGCAGCGGGTTGTTCTTGCGGCGGCGGCAAAGCACCTGGATGCAACGCTCGACCTCCTGGTCGCGGCCGATCAGCGGATCGACATCGCCCTTGGCGGATTTCGCGTTCAGGTCCACGCAGTATTTGGCCAGCGCGGAATCCTTGGCTTCGGCTTCCGGGGCGGCCTGCGCAACCTCTTCTTCATAGTCGCTGGCCCCGGTCACCGGGCGCGCCTCGCCATAGCTGGGATCCTTGGCCACGCCATGGGCGATGAAATTCACCGCGTCATAGCGGGTCATGTCCTGTTCCTGCAGGAAGAAGGCGGCGTTGCTTTCGCGTTCGGCGAAGATCGCCACCAGCACGTTGGCGCCGGTCACTTCGGTGCGGCCCGAGGACTGCACATGGATCGCCGCGCGCTGGATCACCCGCTGGAACGCGGCGGTGGGCACGGCTTCGGACCCCTCCACCTCGGTCACGAGCGAGGTCAGTTCCTCGTCGATGAAGGTTTCAAGGGTGGCTTTCAGCACGTCCAGATCCACACCGCAGGCCTGCATGACCTTGGCGGCATTGGGTTCGTCGATCAGGGCGAGCAGCAGATGCTCCAGGGTCGCCAGCTCGTGACGGCGGGTGTTGGCCATGGCCAGTGCCGCATGAATTGCCTGCTCTAGTGTGTTGGAAAACGACGGCACGTGGCGTGCTCCTTTCACATTGGGTCGAAGGGTAAACCCGCTTCGACCGTGGGCTCACAGGTTTAAGTTTTGGTTTTCTGACAGCGTCTTCAAGTGTTTTTTCTTCAACCTCTTGGCACCGGGGCGTGTTTCCGGGGCGTGAGCGGGGGGCAATCGGCCCCTTCAGAAGCGATCCTTGCGGGCGCGTATCTCGGCAAAAACCTCAGTGTTTGTTGCCGATTCCATCCCCAGCAGACGGCGGATGGCCGGGTCGTCCGTGCGCAGAAACGGGTTGGTGGCTTTTTCTTCGGCCAAAGTGGTGGGAACCGTGGGGTGACCGTCTTTTCGCAGCAGGTTCACCTTTTCGGCACGGGCTTTCAGGGCGGCGTTGTCCGGATGGACGCTCAGGGCAAAGCGGGCGTTGGCTTGTGTATATTCATGCCCCGAACAGATTTTCGTGTCATCGGGCAGGGCGGCCATGCGTGTCAGGCTGGCGTGCATCTGCGCCGGCGTGCCTTCGAACAGGCGCCCGCAGCCCAAGGCCATCAGGCTGTCGCCGGACAGCAGAACATGGGCGTTGCCGAAGAAATAGGCGATATGCCCGATCGTGTGGCCGGAGACATCCAGAATCTCAAGTGTATCGGTGCCGAATTCCAGCCGATCGCCGGGACTGACCGAGATGTCGAGTCGGGGCAGGCGGCTGGCATCGGCGGCGTTGCCGACGACCTTGGCACCCGTGGCGGCGCGCAGGGCGTCGACCCCGCCAATATGGTCATCATGGTGGTGGGTCACCAGGATATGGCTCAAAGTCCACCCGAGGTTTTTCAGCGCGGCCTCGACCGCCATGGCGTCGGGCACATCCGCCACGGCCGTAGCCCCGCTGTCCGCATCGTGAAGGATGTAGGCATAGTTGTCGGAAAGACAGGGCACGGTGACGAGTTCAAGGGGCATGGTGTTCCTGGAGTGATGCGGTAATGTTTCCACGACGCTACGCCCTGCGGATGGAGCTGTGCAATGCATCTTGATGTGCAGGACCTGAAAACCTTCTACTACCGGACCCGTCTGGGCCGGGCCGCCCAACGCGCCATTCGCAACCGGGTTCTGGAAATGTGGCCCGAGGCCAAGGGCCAGACCGTGGCGGGCTTCGGCTTTGCCGTGCCGCTTTTGCGACCTTATCTGGCGGATGCGCGGCGGGTGGTCGGTCTGATGCCGGGGCCACAGGGGGTGATGCCCTGGCCGGCGGGGATGCCCAATGTCTCGGTACTGTGCGAGGACGCGCGCTGGCCGCTGCCCACCGGCATGGTCGACAAGCTGGTGCTGATGCACGGGCTGGAAACCTCGGAATACCCCTCGGCGTTGCTGGATGAATGCAGCCGGGTGCTGGGGCCGGGCGGGCGCATCCTGTTTATCGTGCCGAACCGGGCGGGGATCTGGGCGCGGTCGGATCAGACCCCCTTCGGCTATGGCCGGCCCTACAGCCTGGGACAGCTGGAAGCGCAGATGAAGCGCCACGGGTTTTCCGCCGAACGTCACGAGGTCGCCCTGTTCCAGCCGCCCTCGCACAAGCGGTTCTGGCTGAAGGCCGGACCGTTCTGCGAGCGTGTCGGGCAAAGCCTGTCCAACCGCTATGCTGGCGGCGTGCTGATGGTGGAAGCCTGCAAGGAGGTCTTCCGCCCCACCGGCAACGCGGTGCGCGACGCGCTGCCCGATCCGATCCGGGTTCTGGGCGGCATGGCCCCGGCGCGTCCGGTGGCGACACGGTCCGGGCAAGACTGACTCGGTATTCGAAGAAATAATTATGAGAATCAAGGTCTCGAAAACGGGGCGGAAGCGGGCAATCGGGCTGTCCGGGAAATGACATGTCTGGTTTGCATGGATTGCACAAACCGTCGCACCCGCCCAAACCCCCTTATTTTCTGGCGCTCTGCTGCAATCTGAGCCATGTTGCGCTGTTGCCTGTGAATACCTGCTTTGCTACACCCGCGCTGATTTTGACGGCTGCGTGAGCACACGAGCCACAGGCCCCGACCGGTGCCGCCCGCAGGGTGTGTTCCGGCCAACGACATCGAAAGGGTGGACGTGTCCGAACCAGCTTCGATCTCCTCAGGCATCGCCGAGCGCTATGCCACTGCCATGTTTGATCTGGCAAAAGAAGAAGGCCAGCTTGCGGCCCTAGAATCCGATGCGGATGCCCTGGGCGCCGCCCTTGGCGAAAGCGCCGAGTTCGAGGCCATGGTGCGGTCGCCGCTGTATGCGCGCCAGGAACAGCAGGATGCCATCGTGGCGCTTGCCGGGAAAATGGGCCTGTCGGCGCTGACCAGCAACACGCTGGCCCTGATGGCTTCGAAACGCCGTCTGTTCGTGCTGCCGCAGCTGATCGCGGCCCTGCACGAGATGATCGCCGAGGAAAAAGGCGAAGTAACCGCCGATGTGAAATCGGCAGCCGCGCTGACCGACGCGCAGGCCGCACGCCTTGCGGAAACGCTGAAGGCGAAGATCGGCAAGGATATCAAGATCAAGGCGACCGTGGATGAAAGCCTCATCGGCGGTCTTGTAGTCAAGGTGGGCTCGCGGATGATCGACACGTCGATCGCGGCCAAGCTCGCAAACCTCCAGAATGCAATGAAAGAGGTCGGATAATGGGAATCCAGGCAGCCGAAATCTCTGCGATCCTTAAGGAGCAGATCAAGAACTTCGGACAGGAAGCAGAAGTTGCCGAGGTCGGCCGTGTGCTGAGTGTCGGGGACGGCATCGCGCGCGTTTACGGTCTGGACAATATCCAGGCCGGCGAGATGGTCGAATTCCCGGGCGGTATCCGCGGGATGGCCCTGAACCTGGAAAGCGACAACGTCGGCGTCGTGATCTTCGGGACGGACCAGGACATCAAGGAAGGCGACACCGTCAAGCGGACCAACGCCATCGTGGACGTCCCTGCTGGCGAAGCCCTGCTGGGCCGCGTTGTCGACGGTCTGGGCAACCCGATTGACGGCAAGGGGGCGATCGAGACCACCGAGCGTCGCGTCGCCGACCAGAAAGCGCCGGGCATCATCCCGCGTAAATCGGTCCACGAACCGATGGCCACCGGCCTGAAATCGGTCGACGCCATGATCCCGATCGGCCGCGGCCAGCGGGAATTGATCATCGGTGACCGTCAGACCGGCAAGACCGCCGTGGCGCTGGACACCATCCTGAACCAGAAAGTCTACAACGACGCCGCTGGCGACGACGAAAGCAAGAAGCTGTACTGCATCTATGTTGCCGTCGGTCAGAAGCGTTCGACAGTGGCACAGCTGGTGAAGAAGCTGGAAGAAACCGGCGCCATCGACTACACGATCGTCGTCGCCGCCACCGCGTCGGACCCCGCGCCGATGCAGTTCCTGGCGCCCTACGCCGCGACCGCCATGGCGGAATACTTCCGCGACAACGGTCGCCACGCGCTGATCATCTACGATGACCTGTCCAAACAGGCCGTTGCCTACCGCCAGATGTCGCTGCTGCTGCGCCGCCCGCCGGGACGTGAAGCCTATCCGGGTGACGTTTTCTACCTGCACTCCCGCCTGCTGGAGCGGTCTGCCAAGCTGAACGAGGATCACGGTGCCGGCTCGCTGACCGCACTGCCGATCATCGAAACCCAGGGTGGCGACGTGTCGGCCTTCATTCCGACCAACGTGATCTCGATCACCGACGGCCAGATCTTCCTGGAAACCGAACTGTTCTTCCAGGGCATCCGCCCGGCCGTGAACACCGGTCTGTCGGTGTCGCGTGTGGGCTCTTCGGCGCAGACCGACGCGATGAAATCGGTTGCCGGCCCGGTGAAGCTGGAACTGGCGCAGTACCGCGAAATGGCGGCCTTCGCCCAGTTCGGGTCCGACCTGGACGCTGCGACCCAGCGCCTGCTGAACCGCGGCGCCCGCCTGACCGAACTGATGAAGCAGCCGCAGTATTCGCCGCTGACCAACGCGGAAATCGTTTGCGTCATCTTTGCCGGCACCAAGGGCTACCTGGACAAGATCCCGGTGTCCGACGTGGGCCGCTTCGAGCAGGGGCTGCTGGCCTTCCTGCGGAACCAGAAGTCGGACCTGCTGGTCGACATCACCGAGAACGACCGCAAGGTCAAAGGTGAGCTGGAAGACAAGATCAAGGCTGCGCTCGACGAATTCGCTGCTAGCTTCGCTTGAGCACCTTGAGGGAGAGCGCACATGCCTAACCTTAAGGATCTCAAAAATCGGATCGAGAGTGTCAAAAGCACTCGCAAGATCACGAAAGCCATGCAGATGGTCGCGGCGGCGAAACTTCGCCGCGCCCAGGAGAGTGCCGAGGCTTCCCGGCCCTACACAGAACGGTTCAACGCCGTTCTGAGTGGGCTGGCGGCGTCGGTCGGCGGCTCCCCGAGTGCGCCGAAACTGCTCAGCGGAACCGGCGCGGATCAGACCCACCTTCTGGTGGTGATGACCTCCGAACGGGGCCTGTGCGGCGGCTTCAACTCGTCGATCGCCAAGCTGGCCCGCATCCATGCGCAAAAGCTGCGCGGGCAGGGCAAGACCGTGAAGATCCTGACCGTCGGCAAGAAGGGCCGCGAGCAGTTGAAGCGCGATCTGGGGGATCTGTTTGTCGCCCATGTTGACCTGAGCCATGTCAAGCGTATCGGTTATGACAACGCCCTGTCGGTGGCCCAGGATCTGCTGTCCCGTTTCGACGGCGGCGAATTCGACGTCTGCACCATCTTCTACGCCCAGTTCGAAAGCGTGGTCAGCCAGGTGCCGACGGCACAGCAGATCATCCCGGCGAGCTTTGAAGAAACCGCGGAAGCGAGCACGCTGTACGATTACGAGCCCAGCGAGGAAGGCATCCTGGCCGACCTTCTGCCTCGGGGTGTTGCCACGCAGGTCTTCGCGGCCCTGCTGGAAAACGCCGCCTCGGAGCAGGGCGCGCGGATGTCGGCAATGGACAACGCAACCCGCAACGCTGGCGAAATGATCGACAAGCTGACCATCGAGTTCAACCGCTCGCGTCAGGCCGTCATCACCAACGAGCTTATCGAAATCATCTCGGGCGCCGAGGCGCTCTAAAGGAACCGGAGACACGACATGGCACAAGGCAAGGTAGCCCAGGTCATCGGCGCGGTCGTTGACGTCAAGTTCGACGGCGAACTGCCGGCGATTCTGAACGCACTGACCACCGAAAACAATGGCAAGAAACTGGTTCTGGAAGTGGCCCAGCACCTCGGTGAAAACACGGTCCGGACCATCGCGATGGACGCCACCGAAGGTCTGGTTCGTGGCCAGGCGGTTGAGGACAGCGGCGCCCCGATCTCGATCCCGGTTGGCAACGCCACTCTGGGCCGTATCCTGAACGTCATCGGCGAGCCGGTGGACGAAAAAGGGCCGGTCACCGCAAGCGAGACCCGCGCCATCCACCAGCCCGCTCCGCAATTCGACGAGCAGTCGACCTCGAGCGACATTCTGGTCACCGGCATTAAGGTGATCGACCTGCTGGCGCCCTACGCCAAGGGCGGCAAGATCGGCCTGTTCGGCGGCGCCGGTGTGGGCAAGACCGTTCTGATCATGGAACTGATCAACAACATCGCAAAAGTGCACTCGGGCTTCTCGGTGTTCGCGGGTGTTGGCGAACGGACCCGTGAAGGCAACGACCTGTATCACGAGATGATCGAATCGAACGTGATCAAGCCGGACAACCTGGAAGAATCGCAGGTGGCCCTGGTGTACGGTCAGATGAACGAACCTCCGGGAGCCCGTGCCCGTGTGGCGCTGACCGGCCTGACCCTGGCCGAGCAGTTCCGCGACCAGTCCGGCACCGACGTTCTGTTCTTCGTCGACAACATCTTCCGCTTCACGCAGGCCGGTTCGGAAGTGTCCGCCCTGCTGGGCCGGATTCCTTCCGCTGTGGGCTACCAGCCGACGCTGGCCACCGACATGGGCGCGATGCAGGAACGCATCACCTCGACCAAAGCCGGTTCGATCACCTCGATCCAGGCCGTCTATGTTCCCGCGGACGACCTGACCGACCCGGCCCCGGCCACCACCTTTGCCCACCTGGACGCCACCACCGTTCTGTCGCGCGCCATCTCGGAACTGGGTATCTACCCGGCCGTGGACCCGCTCGACAGCTCGTCGCGTCTGATGGACCCGGCGGTTCTGGGCGAAGAGCACTACAACGTTGCGCGTGAAGTGCAGGGGATTCTCCAGCGCTACAAGTCGCTGCAGGACATCATCGCCATTCTCGGCATGGACGAACTGTCGGAAGAAGACAAACTGACCGTTGCCCGTGCCCGGAAAATCCAGCGCTTCCTGTCGCAGCCCTTCGACGTTGCGAAAGTGTTCACCGGTTCGGACGGTGTTCAGGTCCCGCTGGAAAAAACCATCGAGTCGTTCAAGGCCGTCGTGGCCGGCGAATACGATCATCTTCCCGAGGCCGCCTTCTACATGGTGGGCGACATCGACGAAGTGATCGCCAAGGCCGAGAAGATGGCCGCGGACGCGGCATAAGGGAACAGGCGCATGGCTGATACCCTACAATTCGACCTCGTGTCGCCCGAGCGGAGCCTGGCTTCGCTCACCGCGACCTCGGTCCAGATCCCGGGCGCCGAAGGTGACCTGACGGCCATGCCGAACCATGCGCCGTTGATCACCACCCTTCGTCCCGGAATCCTCAAGGTGACCGGGCCGGACGGCACCAGTGAATTCGCCGTCACCGGCGGGTTTGCCGAGATCACCGCAGATGCGACCACGGTCCTGGCCGAGCGGGCCTTTCCCCGCCACGCCGATTCCAGACCGGCCGTCGAGGAACACCTGGTCGCCGCCCGCAGCACCCACGAGGATGCGTCGGGCGAGCACAAGGATGTGGCTGCCAAACTGGTGGCCGATCTGGTCAAGCTTCTGGAAGACATGGAATAACGCAGTTTTATTGCGTGTTCTGAACCCCTCGGATCACATCCGGGGGGTTTTCTTGTGTTCGGAATGCGCTATTCCTCTGACCACCATGGCGTCCCGGTTCGGGGCGTGTCCCCCCCGTGTTCAACAGGAAAGCTTGCCCAACAGATGCTTCGCCGCCTTCTCTTGATTCTATTTTTCGCCGCGGTTTCAGGTCAGGTCCTGACCGCGCCCGCTTTTGCCCAGACCCCCCCCGCTGCCGCGGGCGCTGATGAATCGGCGGAAGCCCCGGCCGAGGGCGATGCCGCCGCCGCCGAGGAAGCGCCCGCCGAAGAAGGGCCGTCCTATCCCGAAGGACTGGACAGCACCGGAATTCCTCTGGACGAGTTGAAGCTGCTGGTCATTCCGCTGACGGCGGACCAGTTGCAGGCCCTGGCCGAAACCTGGCTGGAGATCGTCCAGCGTCAGACGCAGGCGGTCGTCGATCAGCAGGTGGTCATCCTGCAGGCCGAAGGCGACGCCACCGAGGACATGCGGGACCGGCTGACTTCCATGAGCGACCAGCGCGGCGAAGCCTTTGCCCGTTATATCACCGTGGTCGACGCCTTCGAGAAGAAGGGCGGCGACGAGGCCGTGGTGGCGTCGTTCCGTGCCTACCGAAATGCGATCATTGTCGATGAAAAGCAGAACGCGGACTGGCGGACATTGGTCAGTCTGGCCCTGTCGTGGGCGCAGGATCGCGAAGGCGGTATTGCCCTTGCAATCCAGGTCGTGACGATCGTCGGTGCCTTCATCCTTCTGTTGATTGTCAGCCGCACCGTGCGCGGCTTCGTGCGCCGGGCGCTTGGCCGGGTGCCGAACCTGTCGCGGCTGTTGCAGGCTTTCCTTGCGATGGTGGTCTACTGGCTGACCATCGCGATCGGTCTGATGGTGGTGCTGTCGGCGCTCGGGATTGACGTTACGCCGATGTTCGCTCTGGTCGGTGGTGCTTCCTTCATCATTGCCTTTGCCTTCCAGGACACGCTGGGCAACCTTGCCGCCGGTCTGATGATCATGTTCAACCGCCCCTTTGACGAGGGCGACTATGTGACCATCGCGGGCATGGGCGGTACGGTGAAATCGGTGTCGGTGGTGTCCACCACCATCAACACGCCCGACAACCAGGTCATCGTGATCCCGAACTCGAAGGTCTGGGGCGACGTGATCACCAACACCACCGCTTCGACCACGCGCCGGGTCGATCTGACCTTCGGCATTGGCTATGACGACAGCATCTCTGATGCGCAGGCCATCCTTGAGCGGGTGGTAGAGGAGCATCCGCTGGTGCTGAGCGATCCGGCCCCGGTGATCCGGGTCAGCGCGCTGGGAGCCAGCTCGGTGGACTTCATCTGCCGGCCCTGGGTCAACAGCACGGACTACTGGACCGTCTATTGGGATCTGACCCGCCAGGTCAAAGAGGCCTTTGACGAAGGCGGAATCTCGATCCCCTTCCCGCAGACCGACATGCACCTGCACGTGGCCTCGGGGATGGCGCCGGCGCCGCTGCTGGGCGTCGCCCCGGTTGCGGTGGACGGTGACCACGGGCTCGGGCGGCCCAAGGGTGCGCCGGACTTCAAGTCCGGCGACGAAGGTGCCGACGAAAGCACCGACGACACCTAGACCATCCGCGCGGTCAGCCGGTCACAGGCCCGGCTGACCAGCACGTGCAGGGTCAGCGTCAGGCAGGCCAGCACAACCAGCGCTGCGAACATCAGGTCGATCTTGGCGCGGCCATTGGCCAGCAGCATCAGGTAGCCAAGCCCGTTGCTGGCCCCGACCCATTCCCCGATCACTGCCCCGATGGGGGCATAGACCGCGGCCAGCCGCAGGCCCGAGGCCAGTCCCGGAAGCGCGGCGGGCACGCGGATGCGCCAAAGCCTCTGACGCGGTGTCGCCTGCATGGTCTGGGCCAGATCCAGATAGCCGCGCGGGGTCTGCATCAGCCCGTCGAAAAAGGCCGAGGTGACGGGGAAATAGATGATCAGCACCGCCATCAGCACCTTCGACCACAGCCCGTAACCCAGCCACAGGGTCAGGATCGGCGCCAGCGCGAAGACCGGCAGCGCCTGGGTCAGCACCAGCGCCGGGCGGATCAGCCGCCGCGCCAGCCCCGAGGTGGCCAGTTGCAGCGCCGTGACGATCCCCAGCAGGGATCCCAGCACCAGCCCCGCCAGCACTTCGGAAAAGGTCACCAGCGCGTGCCAGCCGATCAGCCCGGCATTGTTCCACAGGGCCTGCGCCACCCGGACCGGGCCGGGCAGGATGAAGGGCGGCAGATCGGCCAGCGTCACCAGCGCCTGCCACAGCCCCAGCAGCACGGCGGTCACGAACAGCGCGTTCAGGATCCGGGCGCCCATGTTACGCCTTCCCGCGCAGGTGTTGCAGAAGCTGTGCCTGCGCCGTCAGCAGGGCGGGGTCGTCCACCGCGCGCAGCGGCGCACCGGGGGGCGTGGGCATCTGCGCAAGCCCATGGGATTCCAGCACGAAGATGCGGTGGCCCAGCCGCGCGGCCTCGGCCGGATCATGGGTGACCAGCAGCACGCTGCGCCCGGCCAGCAGGCCGAAGGCCAGATCCTGCATGTCGGCGCGGGTGCGGGCGTCCAGCGCCGAAAACGGCTCGTCCAGCAGCACCACGGGGCGATCTTCCATCAGCGTGCGGGCCAGCGCCACGCGTTGCCGCTGACCGCCCGAAAGCGCCGCGGGCCGCTTGCCGGAATGGGCCGCAAGTCCAACATCTGAAAGGAGTTTTTCGGCGCGCGCCCGTTCCGCCTTCTGGCCGCGCAACTCGGCCCCCAGCATCACGTTGCCCAGCACGCTGCGCCACGGCAGCAGCAGGTCGTCCTGGGCCATATAGGCCAGGTGCGAAGGGGGGAGCGGGCCGCCGTCGGCGGTGATCTGGCCGGTGAAGCGGGCGCCGGTGTCCAGCCCGGCGATCAGCCGCAGGATAGTGGATTTGCCGACGCCCGACGGTCCCAGCAGACAGGTCCAGCCGCCGGGTTCCAGTGTCAGGTCCAGCGGGCCGAACAGCGTCGCGCCGCCGATTTCGGCCTGACCCGAAACCCGGATCGCCGGGGCGCTCATGGCGCCAAAACCCGCGTCTGGAAAACGTCCGGAAAAGGTATGGCTGGCGTATGGCTGCGGGGCGGCTGGGTCACGGGGTCATCCCCATGTCCCAGAAGCCGACTTCCAGCGCCGTGGCGCGGGTGAACTGCGCCTGCAATTCGGGCCAGCGCGGGGCGGCATCGAACTCCGGCCCGATGCGGCGGGCAAGGGCGGCGTCGATCATCGCGCCAGTGTCGCGGCAGAGATCCTGATATTCGGCCCCGCCATAGGTCTCGATCCAATCGCCGTAAGGGGTGTCGGCGGCCCGTTCGACCGAAAGCCGCGCGCCGATCTCGCCATAGCCCAGCACGCAAGGGGCCAGCGTCGCCAACAGGTCGGCCAGATCGCCGGAATGGCCGGCATCCAGCACATAGCGGGTATAGGCGAGGTTCTCGGGCCGTTCGGTGGCGGTGAACAGGTCCTCCTCGGAGATGCCGGCCTCGGCGCAGGTGGTCACATGCAACTGCATCTCGTGGTTGACCAGCGCGTTCACCGTGGCGGCGGCGGCCTTCATCTCGTCCAACGTGCGGGACTTGGTGACCGCCAGCGCCCAGGCGCGCGAGAAATGCACAAGGAACACATAGTCCTGCACCAGGTAGTGCAGGAAGTTTTCGCGTGGCAGGGTGCCGTCCTTCAGCCCTTCGACGAAGGCGTGCCGGGTATAGGCCTGCCAAGGGTCCGCCGCGCCAGCCCGCCACAGGGCGAAGGCGCGGCCATAATCGGGCGCACTCATTGCGCGCCCAGATCCACGGCCAGTTGCGACACCGGGCGGGTGCCTTCGACCAGACCGCTGTCGGCAAGGAAAGCCTCGAACCGTGCGTAGCGGCCCGCGTCCAGACCGGCCGGCGTCAGGGAGAAGCGCGGATAGGTGTCGACCCAGGCCTTGGCGTTCAACTCGTCCTGAAGCTCCTTGGCGGTGCCCGAGAACACCTCCCACGCGGCTTCGGGGTTGTTGATGATGTATTGGGTGGCCAGTTCCGTGGCGGTCAGGAAGCGGCGGATCATGTCGGCATCCATGGTGTCCGGGTTGGCGACGTAGATCAGTTCGTCATAGGCGGGGATGCCTTCTTCCTCCAGATAGAAGCAGCGGCCCGCGATGCCCTCGATCTCCATCTGGTTGAGTTCGAAGTTGCGAAAGGCGCCGATGACCGCATCCACCTGACCGGCCATCAGCGCGGGCGACAGAGACCAGTTGACGTTGACCAGTTTGATGTCGTCCATGGTCAGCCCGCCGTTGGACAGGATCTTGGTCAGCAGCGCCTCTTCGACACCGGCGACCGAGAAGCCGACCTTGCGGCCGTCCAGATCGGCGAGGGTCTTGACCGGGCCGTCTTCCAGCACCAGCAGGCAGTTCAGCGGCGTGGCGACCAGCGTGCCGACGCGGATCAGCGGCAACCCTTCGGCGACCTGAAGATGCAGTTGCGGCTGGTAGGAGACGCCCAGATCGGCGCGGCCCGCGGCCACCATCTTGGGCGGGTCCGAGGGATCGGCGGGGGCAATGATCTCGACCTCAAGATCCTGTTCTGCGAAATAGCCCAATTCCTGCGCGACGATGATCGGCCCGTGATCGGGGTTCACGAACCAGTCGAGGATCAGGGTCATCTCGTCGGCGGCCTGCGCGGGCAGGGCAAGCATCAGGGCGAGGGCAGAGGCGGCAAGGGTTCTCATCCTTGGGTCCTTTCGGGATAGGTGGCCGCGGGCGGCCAATAGGCGTGGAAATGATGGGTCGGGCCGTGGCCGTGGCCGACGGAAAGCTCGCCCGCCCTGGCAACCGCGCCGGTGACATAGGATTTGGCGGTGCGCACCGCTTCGGGATCCGAGGCGCCCATGGCCAGTTCGGCCGCCAGCGCCGAGGACAGGGTGCAGCCGGTGCCATGGGTGTTGGCGGTGGGAATGCGGGCGGCTTCGAACCAGCGCAGGCCGTGGTCCGAGACCAGCAGGTCCGGGCTTTGGTCGCCGGGCAGGTGGCCGCCCTTCAGCAGCACCGTGCGGGGGCCGAAGGCGCGCAGGGCGGTGGCCTGGTCCTCCATCGCCGCGCGGGTGGTGGCGGGGGACGCGCCCAGCAGGGCCGCGCCTTCGGGCAGGTTGGGTGTCAGATGGGTGGCCAGCGGCAGCAGGTGGCGGGTCAGCGCTTCGACCGCATTGGGGTCCAGCAGGGCCGCCCCGCCCTTGGCGATCATCACCGGGTCCAGCACCACCGGAATGCCGCGATGCGGGGCAAGGGCGCGGGACACCGCCTCGGCGATCTCGGCGGTGGCGATCATGCCGATCTTCACCGCATCGACGCGCACATCGGCAAAGACGGTGGCGATCTGGTCGGCGACGAAGGCCGGCGGCACAAGGTGCACGCCGGTGACGCCGGTGGTGTTCTGCGCGGTCAGGGCCGTCAGCGCGGCCATGGCGTAGCAACCGCGCGCCGAGATTGCCTTGAGGTCGGCCTGGATGCCGGCGCCGCCCGAGGGGTCGGAGCCGGCGATGGACAGCACGTTGGGGATCATGAGCGGGCCTCCGAGAGCGCGGTGACAAGGGTGTGTGTGGCGGCTTGCGCGTCGGGCTGGCCGCAGATGGCCGAAACCACGGCAAGGCCCTGTGCGCCGGCCCTCAGGGCGTCTCGCGCATGTTCGGGCTTCAGCCCGCCGATGGCCACGGCGGGCACCGGGGCGGCGGCCACGATCCGGGCCAGACCGTCGAATCCCACGGGGGTCTTGTGGTCGGTCTTGGTGGGGGTGGCGAAGACCGGGCCACAGCCGACGTAATCGACAAGGGCCGGATCCACTTGCGCGGCAAGTTCAGGGGTTTCCACCGACAGGCCAAGCAGCGGGGTTTCACCCAGCCGGGCGCGGGCCTCGGCCACCGGTAGGTCGCCCTGGCCGATGTGCAGCCCGTGGGCGCCGATGGCCAGCGCAGCATCGATGTCATCGTTGACGATCAGGGCTACCTTGGTGCCCTCCAGCAGGCGCATCAACGTCCGACCGGTGTCGATCAGGGCTTCGGTGCCATGGGTCTTGTCGCGCAGTTGCACCACGGTGATCCCGCCCGCCAGCGCAGCGCGGGTGGTGGCGATCATGCCCTCGGGGCCGCCGCACAGGCCGGGGTCGAGCACCAGATAGGCCGAGAGGTCGGGCAGGGGGCGGCGGCTCATGCGGCGTGCCTTTCGATCCAGTCCAGATCCTCGGGCTTGGCAAGGTAGAGCGCATCCAGAAAGGCGGGCGCGAAACTTCCCGGTCCGGCGGCACCGATGCCCGCGCGCTGACCGGCGGCGGCAAACAGCGTCAGGGCGGCGGCGGTGGCGTCGAACGGGTCCTCGGTGACGGCGGCGAAGGCGGCAACGAGGCTGGACAGGGCGCAGCCGGTGGCGGTGACGCGGGGCATCAGCGGGTGGCCGCCGTGGATCCGCAGGGCGCGGGTGCCGTCGGTGACGAAATCAACCTCGCCGGTGATGGCCACGGTGCCGCCGGTGCGGACGGCCAGCGCCCGGGCGGCGCCTTCGGCGGCGGCGACCGGATCGCTGGCATCGACGCCACGCCCTTCTGACGCTTCACCGGCCAGTGCCAGGATTTCCGAGGCGTTGCCGCGAATGATGGTCGGGCGCAGGTCCACGAGGTCTTGCGCGACGCGGGCGCGGTAGGGGGTGGCGAAATGGCCGACCGGGTCCAGCACCCACGGCGTGCCCGCCGCCTGTGCCCCGGCGATGGCGGCGCGCATGCCGTCGACCCATGGCGGCGACAGGGTGCCGATGTTCACTGACAGCGCGCCCACGACCCCGGCGAAATCGCCGCTTTCCTCGGCGCAATGGATCATGGCCGGGGCAGCGCCCGCCGCCAGCAGCACGTTGGCCGAGAAATTCATGGCCACGAAATTGGTGATGCATTGCACCAGCGGGGTCTGGGCACGCAGGGTGCGCAGGGCCTCGGCAGGGGGGGTGGTCACGTCTTGCGCCTCCTATCAAGACGCAGGAGGCAATGCGGGGCAGCAACGGGGCGGGTCCGCAAGACTTCCTACGCCGGGATCAACCGGATCAGGTTCCAAGGGTACGTCTCAGCCCAGCGGGCGCCCCTGTCTCGGGCAGGGGGTAAACCACAGTCTCGCGGCCGTGTCACGGGCGAAAATCGGCGCGGGGGGGGGGCGGGCTGCCGCCGGGCAGGCGGCGCTAGGCGCTGGCCAAGGGATGCCGGATCGAACCGGGGGATGCCCCCTGCCGGGCCGCGAACCGGACGGCCCAGCGATGTGGTGTACCTACAGAGAGCCGGACAGACTTCGCGGGCGGGCGGCGTTGCACCCCCGGCCGCGCGCGACGGGTCTAGTCGGTCAGCGGGGCGGCGCGCGCCTGCACTGGCGTCCTGCGCGCGCCGCCGCCGGACCCGCGGGGGCAAGGAGGTCTCCCCTCGGGTCATCCGAATGCCATGGTGAGTGCATTTTGCACCGGCCGTTTCCGGCACCAGTTCCGGCAGCCCTTGGTCTAGCAGCCGAATCTCATCAAATTGTTGACGCCGGAGCTGCGCGGGTCCCATCAGGGTATGGAATTTCCCACCCGGCGCGGGAAATCACCGTGCGGGTCGCCTTGCACAACGCTGCGGCACGACCCGGCAACCCCCCGGATTGTCACCGCAATATCACTTGCCGTTCCCCCGCAGCTTGTGTCAGCCTTGGCCATGCAGACCATTTCCTCCTGGGCCGACTGTGCCCCCCGTTTGATTGCCGTCGCCGCCGGTCGCGCGCCTGCCGACCTTGTTCTGAAAGGCGGCACCTGGGTCAACGTTCACACGCGCGAATGCCTTGAAAATCACGACCTGGCCATTGCCGACGGCCGGTTTGCCTATTGTGGGCCCGACGCCAGCCATTGCATCGGACCGGAGACGCAGGTGATCGAGGTCGCCGGGCGCTTCATGATCCCCGGCATGTGCGATGCGCATATGCACATCGAAAGCGGCATGCTGACCCCGGCGGAATTCGCCCGCGCGGTGATCCCCCATGGCACCACCACCATGTTCACCGATCCCCATGAGATCGCCAATGTGCTGGGCCTGCGCGGCGTGCGGCTGATGCATGACGAGGCGCTGCTGCAGCCGGTCAACATCTTCACCCAGATGCCCAGTTGCGCGCCCTCGGCACCGGGTCTGGAAACCACCGGCTATGAAATCACCCCCGAGGATGTGGCCGAGGCGATGGTCTGGCCCGGTATCATCGGGCTGGGCGAGATGATGAATTTCCCCGGCGTGGTCAATGGCGACCCCAAGATGCTGGCCGAGATTGCGGCGACGCAAGCCGCGGGCAAGACCGTGGGCGGACATTATGCCAGCCCCGATCTGGGCCCGGACTTTCATGCCTATGCGGCGGGCGGCCCGGCGGATGATCACGAAGGCACCTGCGAGGGCGATGCCATTGCCCGCGTGCGCGCCGGGATGCGGTCGATGATGCGGCTGGGCTCGGCCTGGTACGACGTGGAAAGCCAGATCACGGCGGTCACCGAAAAGGGGCTGGACCCGCGCAACTTCATCCTGTGCACCGACGATTGCCATTCCGGCACGCTGGTCAATGACGGCCATATGAATCGGGTGCTGCGCCATGCCATCGCTTGCGGCTGCGACCCGCTGGTGGCCCTGCAGATGTGTACGATCAACACCGCCACCCATTTCGGGCTGGAGCGTGAATTGGGGTCCATCGCGCCGGGGCGGCGGGCGGATGTGATCCTGACCTCGGACCTGACCGCGCTGCCCATCGAGACGGTGATCGCGCGGGGGCAGGTGGTGGCCGAAAACGGCCGGATCACCGTGGAGTGCCCGCATCTGGACTGGCCCGAGGACGCCCGCGCCACCGTGCATCTGGGCAAGACCCTTGCCGCGCCCGATTTCGAGATCCCGGCCCCCGAAGGTGCCAATCACGTCACCGCCAAGGTCATCGGCGTGGTCGAGAATCAGGCCCCGACCAAGGCGCTGGTGCGCGAACTGCCGGTGGTCGATGGCCGGATCGAAGGTGATCCCGCGCAGGATGTCTGCCAGATCGCGCTGGTCGAGCGTCACCGCGCCACCGGCGAAGTTCAGAATGCCTTCGTGTCGGGTTTCGGGTATCAGGGCAACATGGCGATCGCCTCGACCGTGGCCCATGACAGCCATCACATGATCGTGGTGGGCACCGCGCGCGCGGATATGGCGGCGGCGGCGAATCATCTGGGCGAACTGGGCGGCGGCATCACGGTGTTTCGCGACGGGGTCGAGCTGGCTTCGGTGCCCTTGCCGGTGGCGGGGCTGATGTCCGACAGCCCGGCGGCCGAGGTGGCCGCACAGGCACAGGCGATGGTCGAGGCCATGGCAACCTGCGGCTGCACCCTGAACAACGCTTACATGCAGCATTCGCTGCTGGCGCTGGTGGTGATCCCGGAACTGCGCATTTCCGACATGGGGCTGGTGGATGTCACCCGCTTCGAACTGACCGATCTGATTGAAAGCTGAACCCCTTATGAACGACGTATCCCTTCTGACGCCGCCCGAGATGCCGGCGCGCGAATTCACCGATCCCGCGCTGGCCGTGGCCTATCTGCAGGAGCTGTACGATGTGGCACGGCTGCATCTGGCCGATGGGTTCGAGGCGGCGCTGAAAGCCGGCGAGCCTGCGGGCCGCTATCGCGCCTATTACCCCGAGATCCGGGTGGTCATGGGCTCGTACGCGCCTGTGGACAGCCGGTTGAGCTTTGGCCATGTGGGCCATCCGGGCGAATTCGCCGCCACGGTGACCCGGCCCGACCTGTTCGAGAACTATCTCAAGCAGCAGATCCGGCTGCTGCAAAAGAACCACGGCACGGCAGTGCGAATCGGGGTCTCGGACACCCCGATGCCGTTGCATTTCGCCATGGCCGGCAAGGCGGTGCCCCATGACGGCGCGCTGACCTTCGCCCTGCGCGATGCCTTCGACGTGCCCGACCTGAATTCGACCAACGACGATATCGTCAACGGCATGGTTCCAGCCGGGCCGGGCGCGGTGTCGCCGCTGGCGCCCTTCACGGCGCAGCGCATCGACTATTCTCTGGCCCGTCTCAGCCACTATACCGCCACCGACCCCGAGCACTTCCAGAACCACGTGCTGTTCACCAACTACCAGTTCTACGTGGATGAATTCGAAGCCTTCGCGCGGCAGGTGCTGGGCGATCCGGACAGCGGCTATACCTCTTTCGTGGGGCCGGGCAATGCCACGATCACCGGTCCCAAGGACGACCTTCTGCATCCCGGCAAGCTGCCGCAGATGCCGTCGTATCACCTGACCCGCGCCGACGGCTCGGGGATCACGCTGGTCAACATCGGGGTCGGTCCGTCGAACGCCAAGACCGCCACCGACCATATCGCCGTGCTGCGCCCGCATGCTTGGCTGATGGTGGGCCATTGCGCCGGGCTGCGGAACTCGCAGCGGTTGGGCGATTTCGTGCTGGCCCATGCCTATCTGCGCGAGGATCACGTGCTGGACGACGATCTGCCGGTCTGGGTGCCGATCCCGCCGCTGGCCGAGATCCAGGTGGCACTGGAACAGGCGGTGGCCGAAATCACCCGGCTGGAAGGGTACGAGCTGAAACGCATCATGCGCACCGGCACCGTGGCGACCATCGACAACCGCAACTGGGAACTGCGCGATCCTACCGGCCCTGTGCATCGCCTCAGCCAGTCACGGGCCATTGCGCTGGATATGGAAAGCGCCACCATCGCCGCCAACGGCTTCCGCTTCCGCGTGCCCTATGGCACATTGCTCTGCGTCTCCGACAAGCCGCTGCACGGCGAGCTGAAGCTGCCCGGCATGGCCAGCGACTTCTACAAGACGCAGGTTTCGCGGCATCTGGAAATCGGGGTGCGGGCGATGGAGCTGCTGCGCGACATGCCGCTGGAACGCATCCATTCGCGCAAACTGCGCTCTTTCGAGGAGACGGCCTTCCTCTGAGAGCCAAAAAACCCTTGAAAACTTGCCTTTTCGCCAAGGAAAGCAGGCGAAAACCATTGTGCCGCTGAATCGCTTGCCGCTAGACTGAGGCCAATGACAAAAGGCAGGCTCTGGAGGCTAGAATGAGCAAACCGATGACCAAGGCACAACTGGTGGCAGCAATCGCCGATGAAATGGGGGCAGACAAGAAGACCGCGACCGCGGCGCTGGACGCCATCACCGGGCTGATCACCCGCGAAGTTTCGGGCGGCGGTGCCGTGACCCTGCCGGGTGTCGGCAAGTTCTACTGCCGCGAGCGTCCCGAGCGTATGGTGCGCAACCCCGCCACCGGCGAGCAGATCAAGAAAGAGGCCGACAAGGTGGTCAAGATCACCGTCGCCAAGGCGCTGAAAGACAGCGTCAACGACTGACCGTTTGGGGCAGGGCGCTTGCCCGTCCCGGCACATCGTGATCAAGGGTCGCCCGGTGCGGCCCTTTTTCGTTGGAGCGCGACATGGATCTCAAGGCAATTCTGGCGGGGCTGGCCTTCGGGCTGATGTGGTCCTCGGCCTTCACCTCGGCCCGCATCATCGTGGCCGAGGCGCCGCCGATCGCGGCCCTGGCCCTGCGCTTCCTGATCTCGGGCGGCATCGCGGTGGCGATTGCGCTGGCGCTAGGCCAGACGTGGCGGCTGACCCGGCGCCAGTGGCAGGCGACGCTGATCTTCGGGGTCTGCCAGAACGCGCTCTACCTCGGGCTCAACTTCGTGGCGATGCAGACGGTAGAGGCCTCGGTGGGCTCGATCATCGCCTCGACCATGCCGCTGGCGGTGGCGGCCTTCGGCTGGCTCGCCATGGGTGAACGGCTCAGCCGGCAGGCCATCGCCGGTCTGGTGGCCGGGCTGATCGGCGTCGTGGTGATCATGAGCGCCCGGATCAGCGGCGGCGCCGATCCCTTCGGCATCGGTCTTTGCGTGCTGGGGATGCTGGCGCTGACCACGGCGACGCTGATGGTGCGCGGTGCCACGTCGGGCGGCAACCTGCTGATGATCGTCGGGCTGCAGATGCTGGTGGGCTCGGCGGTGCTCTGGGTGCCGGTGCTGATCACCGGGATCGAGCCGGTGATCGTGACCTGGCGTCTCGGCGCGGCCTTTGCCTATACCACCGTGGTGCCGGGGCTGCTGGCCACCATCGTCTGGTTCTGGCTGGTCAATCGGGTAGGGGCGACCCGCGCCGCCACCTTCCACTTCCTCAACCCGGTATTCGGCGTTCTGGTCGCGGCGGTGGTGCTGGGCGAACCGATCCGGCTGACCGATGGCATCGGGGTGCTGATCGTGACCATGGGAATCCTCGCGGTGCAACTGTCGCGCCAACGGCCCGCGCAGACGGCCTGATCTCCGCCGCGGCGGTCGCCGACCCAGCCTGATTCTTCTTGGCGAAAATACTCAAAAGGCGCCGCGCAGCGGCGCCCGGCCCAACGGGACGCGCTTCGGCACGAAGCAAGGACGGGCGGGAGTGGCCCCCCGGCTGTTATGTTCCGATCCGGCCGCGCAGGCCTTCGCCGTTCTGGCCCCGGTGCAGCAGCAGGTGATCCAGCAGCACACAGGCCATCATCGCTTCGCCCACCGGCACCGCGCGGATGCCGACGCAGGGATCATGGCGCCCCTTGGTGATGATCTCGGTCTCTTCGCCGTCGCGGGTGATCGTGCGCCGGGTGGTCAGGATCGAGGAGGTCGGCTTGACCGAGAAGCGCAGCACCACGTCCTGCCCGGTCGAGATCCCGCCCAGGATGCCGCCAGCGTGGTTCGAGGAATACTCCGGCCCGGTCGGCCCCATGAAGATCTCGTCGGCATTGGCGCTGCCGGTCAGGGCGGCGGCCTCCATACCCTCGCCGATCTCGACACCCTTGACCGCGTTGATCGACATCATCGCGGCGGCCAGATCGGTGTCGAGCTTGCCATAGACCGGCGCGCCCAGCCCGGCGGGCAGGCCGCTGGCGGTCAGTTCGATCACCGCGCCGACGCTTTCACCGGCCTTGCGCAGCCCGTCCAGATAGGCGGCCCAGTCCTCCGCCGCCTGCGCGTCGGGCACCCAGAACGGGTTCTGCGCGATCTGGTCCCAGTCGAAGCGGTCGCGGTCGATCCTGTGCGGCCCCATCTGCACCATGTAGCCGGTGATCTTCAGATCCGGCACCAGCGTGGCCAGGGCCGCCCGTGCCACCCCCCCGGCGGCCACCCGTGCCGCGGTTTCGCGCGCCGAAGAGCGTCCGCCGCCGCGGTAGTCGCGGATGCCGTATTTCTGCCAATAAGTGATATCCGCATGGCCGGGGCGGAACTTCTCGGCGATGTCGCCATAGTCCTTCGACCGCTGGTCGGTGTTGCGGATCATCAGCTGGATCGGCGTGCCGGTGCTCTGGCCCTCGAAGACGCCGGACAGGATCTCGACCGCGTCGGCCTCGCGCCGCTGGGTGGTGAACTTCGAGGTGCCGGGCTTGCGCTTGTCGAGCCAGACCTGAAGCGCCTCGGCCTCGATCGGCACGCCCGGCGGGCAGCCGTCCACGGTGGCGCCCAGGGCAGGCCCGTGGCTTTCGCCCCAGGTGGTGACACGGAACAGGTGACCGAAGGTGTTGAGGGACATGCGCAGGCTCCTTTGCCCGATGGATTAGCCGGGGCGGGGGCGGGGCTCAAGCCGGAAGCTGCAGTTTCCGGGGCGCGACCACCATGCCGGGCCACCAATGCAAAACGCGCGCCCCGAGGGACGCGCGTTTCGAAAGAGCGGGGGAAAGACGGATCAGTCTTCCTTGGCGGCTTTCTTGACCGGTGCCCAGAGGCGCTTGTTGGTCAGGTACAGCAGCACCGTCAGAACGGTCAGGAACAGCACGGCGGTCAGGCCGGCATCCTTGCGCGCCATCATCTTGGGCTCGGCGGCCCACATCAGGAAGGCGGACACGTCCTGGGCGATGGATTCGGCATCGTTGGGCGAGCCATCGGCGTATTCCACCAGACCATCCTCGATCGGCGGGCCCATGGCGATCCAGCCGCCGGCGAAGACCTCGTTTTCATAGAACAGCGTTCCGGCCTGTTCCTTTTCCTCGCCCGTATAGCCGACCAGCAGGCTGGCGATGTATTCGGCACCGCCGATGCCATTGACCAGCTGGCTGAGACCACTGCCCAGCGGGCCGTGGAAACCGGCACGGGCCTTGGCCATCAGGCTCAGGTCGGGCGCGTTTTCCAGGTTGCTGCCGGGGAAGTGATCGGTCGGCGCGGCCGGGCGATAGTCGTCCAGCGCGGGATCGAAGACCTCCCACTGCGCGGCATAGGCCCGGACCTGGTCTTCCGGCAGGGCCGGACCACCTTCGTCGCCCAGCGTCCGCAGGGGGACGTATTTCAGGCCGTGGCAGGCCGCGCAGACCTCGGTGTAGACCTGAAGGCCGCGCTGCAGCTGATGCTCGTCGTAGGTACCGAACGGCCCTTCGAACGAGAAGCTGTAGTCGTGGACATGGCCACCGCCACCGGCTGCCAGGGCACCGCTGGCCGAAACGGCCAGGGCAGCGAGCGATGCAAGAACGGTTTTCTTGAACATGGGTTCTCTAGTCCTCTTACTCGGCCGGGGTCGTGGCAGCGGCATCAGCCGATTTCGCTTTGCCGTAATGGGCCTTGAAGTCGTCTTCGATGGTGGCGACCTGGGGCTCCGGCTTCTCGATCACGCCCAGCAGCGGCAGGATGACCAGGAAGTAGCCGAACCAGTAGGCCGAGGCGATCAGCGACAGCGACGAATAGGGCTCTTCGGCGGGCATGGCGCCCAGCCACATCAGGGCCATGAAGTCGAAGCACAGCAGGTAGAACCACCACTTGAACATGGGGCGGTAGCGACCCGAGCGCACCGACGAGGTGTCGAGCCAGGGCACCAGGGCCATCACCGCGATGGCGCCGAACATGGCCAGAACCCCGAAGAACTTGGCATCGATGATGCCGAAGGACAGGAAGTTGGCGATCTGAACGACCCAGACGTCGGCGGTGAAGGCGCGCAGGATGGCGTAGAACGGCAGGAAGTACCATTCGGGCACGATGTGCGCGGGCGTCACCAGCGGGTTGGCTTCAAGGTAGTTGTCCGGGTGGCCCAGGTAGTTCGGCATGAAGCCGACGATGGCGAAGAAGATCACCAGCACGAAGGACAGCGCGAACACATCCTTGATCACGAAGTACGGCCAGAAGGGCAGGGTGTCTTTCTTGACCGAGTCCTTGCTGTCGGTCCGCACCGGCACGCCCGACGGGTTGTTGTTTCCCGTGGTGTGGAAGGCCCAGATGTGCACCACCACGAGGGCGGCAATCACGAAGGGCAGCAGGTAGTGCAGCGAGAAGAAGCGGTTCAGCGTATAGCCGCCCACCGCCGGTCCGCCCAGCAGCCAGGTCTGGATCGGTTCGCCGATGAAGGGGATGGCGCCGAACAGGCCGGTGATCACGGTCGCGCCCCAGAAGGACATCTGACCCCAGGGCAGAACGTAGCCCATGAAGGCGGTGCCCATCATGCACAGGTAGATCAGCATCCCGATGATCCATGTGATCTCGCGGGGGGCCTTGTACGACCCGTAGAACAGGCCGCGGAAGATGTGCAGATAGACCGCGACGAAGAACAGCGATGCGCCGTTGGCGTGCAGGTAGCGCAGCATGTGGCCCCCGTTCACGTTGCGCATGATATGCTCGACGCTGGCAAAGGCCGCGCTTTCGGACGGCACATAGTGCATCACCAGCACGATGCCGGTGGCGATTTGCAGCACCAGGCAGAAGGCCAGGACGATGCCCCAGATCCACATCCAGTTGAGGTTCTTCGGAGTGGGGATCATCAGGGTGGTATAGAGCAGGCCGATGATTGGCAGGCGGCTTTCCACCCACTTCTCAGCTTTGGTCGACGGCTCGTAATGGTCGTGAGGAATTCCGGACATGCGGGCTCTCCCTTAGCCGAGTTTGATAGTGGTTTCGTCGGCGAAGGCGGCGACGGGAACATGAAGGTTTTCGGGTGCGGGTCCGCGACGGATCCGGCCCGAGGTGTCGTAGTGCGACCCGTGGCAGGGGCAGAACCAGCCGCCGTAGTCACCGGCGCCATCGCCCAGCGGGACACATCCCAGGTGGGTGCAGACGCCCATCATCACCAGCCATTCGCCGCTTTCGTCCAGCGCGCGGTTGGCATCTTCGGCATCGGTCGAGGCGTCGAGGTTGAAGTTGCGGGCGAAGGGGTCGATGAGCTCGCTCATTTCGACGCCCTGGGCCTCGGCAATTTCTTCTTCGGTGCGACGGCGCAGGAACACCGGTTTGCCCAGCCACTGAACCGTGATCTGGGTGCCGCTTTCAACACCGCTGATGTCGACGCGGATCGACGACAGCGCCTGAACGTCGGCGCTGGGGTTCATCTGGTTGACCAGCGGCCAGACAGCCGCGCCGGTTGCAACCGCACCGGCCCCGGCGGTCGCGTAGTAAAGGAAATCCCGGCGGGTGCCTTCGTGATCTTCTGCGTGGGACACGGAAATTCTCCATCATTTTCGTCGGAATAACCGACGCAAACCCTGGCCGCATATTACGCAGCCTCACCGCCGGTAGGTAGACCTCTGCCCGGGACGGGTCCAGCGGACAATCTAGCGCATGACGGGCGAAATGCCGCAGAAATGCCATGTTTGCGGTCTCAAAAGAGCACATTTCGTGAAAGGGGATTGCACCGGCGCCGGTTGACTGCCAATTCCAAGATCAATTTCACGCCTCGCCCATGCTCCCGGATCGTCGCGCCGCGACACATCGGGGGTCGGAGAACCAGACATGCGCAAGATCTCTACGCTTCTCGCCGCCCCGATCGTGGGCTTCGCCCTGTCGATGGCCGCGTTGCCCGCGGCGGCCGAGTTCGAATTGCAGGCCTACGGTGGGTTCCAGACGTCCCCGCACAGCACCGTCAAAGGGTCCGACCCGAACGGCGTCGGCGATTTCAACTTTACCGCCGGATGGGACGGCAAGTCCTTCGAGGCGCCGCCCTATTGGGGCGTGCGCGGGATCTGGTGGCGCGACGAGGTTCTGGGCTTCGGGGTCGATTTCAACCACGCCAAGGTTTACGCCGACGACGAAACCCTCGACGAAAGCGGATTCGAACGGCTGGAGTTTACCGACGGGTTGAACATCCTGACCGCCAACGTGTTCCGCCGCTTTCCCAGCCTTGAGCGCAAGTGGACGCCCTATGTGGGCGGTGGCGCCGGTGTGGCGATCCCGCATGTGGATGTGGAATCCTCGGGCAGCAAGACTTTTGGCTACCAGGTGACCGGCCCCGCGGTGCAATGGGTGGCGGGCGTGTCCTATCCGTTCGCCGAAAGCTGGTCGGTCTTCGGCGAATACAAGGGCACCTATTCGATGAACAAGGCGGATCTGAAGGGCGGCGGCAAGCTGGAGACCAACATCGTCACCAACGCGCTGAACCTGGGGGTCGGTTTCCGGTTCTGAGGCTTCTTCACCTTGCAGGCTTCAAGCCCCCGGTCGCAGGGCCGGGGGCTTTTTCGTGTCAGCCCGCAGGTGGCACCGTGGCCTGCATCGACGGTCGTTCGGCGAAACCGGCGTACCAGTCGGACAGCGCCGGAGCGTCGGCGCGCCAGTTGCGGGCATCGTGGCGGAAGTCCAGATAGCCGAGCGCACAGCCCATGGCGATCTGCCCCATGGTCATCGGTCCGGCCAGATGGCCGATCCAGCGCGCTTCCAGTGCGTCGATCGACCGGGCGATCTTGGCCCACCAGGCATCCTTCAGGGCGGCGACCGAGGTGCCCTCGGGGCGGATGCGATCCTCGTAGACCATGGTGACGGCGGCATCGAGCATGCCATCGGCGGTGGCTTCCAGCGTCAGCACGTCCCAGAGGTGCGGGGCCTCGGGGTACAGCCGGGCCCCGGCGCGATGGTCGAGGTACTGGGTGATGACGCGGCTGTCATACAGCGCCGGACCCTCGGGGCGTTCCAGCACCGGGATCTTGCCCAGCGGGTTCTGGGCCAGCGGCATGGCCGAGCTGTCGAGCGGGGTGCCGCCGGTCTGAACCAGCTCGATGCTGTCGATCTGGCCGGTCTCGTGCAGCAGCACGAGGCATTTGCGAACAAAGGGCGAAGTGTGGGAGCCGTGCAGACGCATGGGGCGCGTTCCTTCTGGTTGGGCAGTCGCGCAAACCCTAGGCCGCTATGAGCGGTTCCTCAAGTCAGGCGGCGAGGCGGCTTCCGTCATGGCCGGAAATCCGGGCGGTCACGATCTGGCCCACGGGCTGGGCCGTGGCAAAGCGCACCTCGGCGAATTGCGGGGTGCGGCCCAGATCGGGCGCCTCCATCAGTACCGGATGGGCGCGGCCCAGTTGCGCCTCAAGATGCCGGTTCACGGCGCTGCTGCCCGCCGCCCGCAGACGCGCCGCGCGCTCCTTGATGGCCCGGCCGTTCACGGGGGGCATTTTCGCCGCCGGGGTGCCCGGACGCGGCGAATAGGGAAAGACGTGCAGCCAGGTCAGGTGGCAATCGTCGACCAGTTTCAACGAGTTTTCGAACATCGCCTCGGTCTCGGTCGGGAAACCGGCGATCAGATCCGCGCCGAAGGTGATGTCGGGGCGCAGGCGGCGGGCCTCTTCACAAAAGGCGATGGCGTCGTCGCGCAGGTGGCGGCGTTTCATCCGTTTCAGGATCATGTCGTCGCCCGCCTGCAATGACAGGTGCAGATGCGGCATCAGGCGCGGCTCGCTGGCGATGGCTTCCATCAGCGCCGGGTCGGCTTCGATCGAATCGATGGAGCTGATGCGCAGCCGCGACAGGTCGGGCACCAGCTTCAGGATGCGCCGCACCAGATCGCCCAGACGCGGCCCGCCCGGCAGATCGGCGCCCCAGGAGGTCAGATCTACCCCGGTCAGCACCACCTCGTTATAGCCCTTGTCCACCAGCCGGGTGATCTGATCGACCACCACGCCTGCGGGCACCGAACGCGAGTTGCCGCGCCCGAAAGGGATGATGCAGAAGGTGCAGCGATGATCGCAGCCGTTCTGCACCTGCACATAGGCGCGGGAGCGGGTGCCGAAACCATCGATCAGGTGGCCGGCGGTTTCGCGCACCGACATGATGTCGTTGACCTGAACCTTCTCGGTCTCGCCGATCCAGTCGGCCCCGGCCAGCCCGGCCCAGGTCTCGGGCTGCATCTTCTCGGTGTTGCCGATGACGCGCGCGACCTCGGCCATTTCGGCAAAGCTTTCGGGATCGGTCTGCGCCGCGCAGCCGGTGACGATGATCTTCGCGTGCGGGTTGTCACGATGCAGGCGGCGAATGTCCTGCCGGGCCTTGCGCACCGCTTCCGAGGTGACCGCGCAGGTGTTGACGATGATCGCATCGTCCAGCCCGGCCTGTGCCGCCAGATCCTTCATGGCTTCGGTTTCATAGGCGTTCAGGCGGCACCCGTGGGTCGAGAATACCGGCGGTTTGGCGGTCATGACAGCGCCGCCAGCAGGCTGGGCGACAGGGTGCCGGAAAATACCTCGGCCGTGGGGCCGGTCATCCAGACGCCATCCTCGCGCCAGTCGATGATCAGCCAACCGCCGTCCAACTCGATCCGAACCTCGCGCTCGGTCAGCCCCAGCTTGTGGGCGGCTACCGCTGCCGCACAGGCACCGGACCCGCAGGCCAGCGTCACGCCTGCGCCGCGTTCCCAGACCCGCATACGCAGGGTGCCGTCGGCGCGGTGTTCGATGAATTCGACGTTGGTGCGTTCGGGAAACAGCGGGTCGTGTTCCAGCTTCGGGCCGATCTCTTCCAGCGCCACGGCCGCGACATCGCTCACCACGGTGATGCAATGGGGATTGCCCATGCCCACGGCGGCCGGGCGACCGGGCAGGGGCAGCGCCATGATATCGACGTCGCGGGCCAGCGGGATCTCGCGCCAGTCCAGTTGTGGCTGGCCCATGTTGACCGACACCATGCCTTCGGCCCCGCGTCTGGCCGACAGCAGCCCGCGTTCGGTCTCAATGACAAGGCTGTCGGCGCCGCGTGCCGTCATGGCCCGCTCGGCCACGCAGCGGGTGGCATTGCCACAGGCGCCCGAGCGCGAGCCGTCGGAATTCCAGAACAGCAGCTTCAGATCGGCCCGCGCGCTGGGCAGAACCTCGGCCAGTTGGTCAAACCCCACGCCGCGATGGCGGTCGCCCACGGCCCGCGCCAGCGCCGGGGTCACCGGCATTCCGCTTTGCGCGGTATCGACGACCACGAAATCATTGCCCAGCCCGTGCATCTTCACGAAGGGCAGGGCGGCCGGAAACTCAGGGGAACTGTTCATCATCGCGGGCATATAGACCCGCCCCGGAAAAAAATAAAGATGCCGCGAAAAAAGTCGGAAAAGCTGCTTGACCCCCCCGGTGGGGATTTATAGGAGGAGCCTCAAGTGGGCCGTTAGCTCAGTTGGTAGAGCAACTGACTTTTAATCAGTGGGTCGCAGGTTCGAATCCTGCACGGCTCACCACTTGCACCAAGGGCTCGGACGGAAACGTCCGAGCCCTTGGTTTTTCTGCCAAAGTTGAAACGCGCGCTGGCCAGACTGACCCAAAGGGGCTGTCGGGGCTGGGTGTGTGCGGTCCGGGCACACCCTTGCCAGCCAACGACCGACCCCCGTGTCCGGCCAAACGACATGCCGCTCGAACTCAAGGCTGTCACGACTCGTTCTTAGTGCTAGGCTGGCCCACGACTTTCCAAAAGATAGGGGCTCCCAATGTCACTGACTCTCACCCGTCGCGGATTTCTGGCCGGTACGGCGGGCATGATTGCCTTGCATCCTTTCTCGGTCCGGGCCGCTGCCAACCAGGCGCATCTGCGCATCATGGAAACCACCGATCTGCATGTGCATGTCTTCCCCTATGACTATTATTCCGACCGTCCCACCGACCAGGTCGGGCTGTCGCGGACGGCGGATCTGATCAACGGCATCCGGGCCGAGGCGACCAACGCGCTGCTGCTCGACAACGGAGATTTCCTGCAGGGCAACCCGATGGGCGACTACATCGCCTATGAGCGCGGGATGAAGGAGGGCGACACGCACCCGATCATCGCCGCCATGAACACCCTTGGCTACGATGCCTCGACCCTTGGCAATCACGAGTTCAACTACGGGCTCGACTTCCTTGTGAAATCGCTGGCCGGGGCGAATTTCCCGGTGGTCTGCGCCAATATCTCGAAGTCGCTGGGCGCCAGCCCACGCGAGGACGAGACCTTCCTGCCCCCCTATGTGATCGTCGAGCGCGAGGTCGTCGATGGCGCGGGCGACACCCATCCGATCCGGATCGGGTTCATCGGCTTCGTACCGCCGCAGGTGATGACCTGGGATCGTCGCCATCTGGAAGGCAATGTCTCGGCCCGCGACATTCTGGAAGCCGCCCGCGCCTGGGTGCCGCAAATGCGCGAGGAGGGGGCCGACATCGTCATCGCGCTCAGCCATTCGGGCATCGGAGCGGCAGACGCGTCGGACGGGATGGAGAATGCCTCGGTGCCGCTGGCGGCGGTCGAAGGGATCGACGCGATCCTGACCGGGCACAATCACCTGGTGTTCCCGTCCTCTACCTTTGCCGAGTTTGCCGGCGTCGATGCCGACAAGGGCACGCTGATGGGCAAGCCGGCCACCATGGGCGGGTTCTGGGGCTCTCACATGGGGCTGATCGACCTGATGCTGGAGCGCGACGGCGCTGGCTGGCGGGTGCTGTCGCATGTCTCCGAAGCGCGTCCGATCTACAAACGCAACGAGGATCGTTCGACCACCGCGCTGGCCGAGGATGTGCCGGCGGTTCTGGCCGCCGCGCAGATCGAGCATGATGAAACCCTGGCCTATGTGCGCCGGGCCGTCGGCAAGACCGACGCGCCGCTGCACAGCTATTTCGCGCTGGTGGCCGATGATCCCTCGGTGCAGATCGTGTCGAACGCCCAGATCTGGTACATCGCGCAGATGATGGCGGGCACCGAACACGAGGGCCTGCCGATCCTGTCGGCGGCAGCCCCATTCAAGGCCGGGGGGCGCGGCGGGCCGGAGTATTACACCGACGTGGCGGCGGGCGATGTCGCCATCAAGAACGTTGCCGACCTGTATCTCTATCCCAACACCGTGCGTGCGGTTCGGATCACCGGGGCGCTGGTCAAGGACTGGCTGGAACGCTCGGCCGGGATGTTCAATCAGGTCGACGTTGGGGCGCAGGATGCGCCGCTGCTGAATCCCGATTTCCCCAGCTACAATTTCGACGTGATCGACGGGGTGGAATACCAGATCGACCTGTCACAGCCGTCGAAGTTCGACAGCAAGGGCAACCTGATCAATCCCGAGGCCAGCCGCATCGTGAACCTGATGTTCGACGGGCAGCCCATTGATCCGGCGCAGGAGTTCATCGTCGCGACCAACAACTACCGGGCTGGTGGCGGCGGCAACTTCCCCGGCGCCAATGACGACACGCTGGTGTTTGAAGGCCCTGATACCAACCGGGACGTGATCGTGCGCTATATCGTCGAGAAGGGCACCGTCAGCCCGCGCGCCGATGGCAACTGGCGCTTTGCGCCGGTGGATGGCGCGACGGTGATCTTCGAGACCGGGCCAAACGGGGCCGCCTATGCCGCGGAAGTGCCGGGTGTAACCATCGAGGAAGCGGGCATGGCCGACACAGGCTTTGCGCGGTTCCGCATCACCTTGTGACAGGATCTGCGGAAAGGGGCCGGTGGCAGCCCCTTTCATGCAGCCGGCAGGCGCAGGGCGGTTTCGACGATGCCCGGCAGCGCCTTGAAATGATCGAACAGATGCTGGTGGGGGATCTGGGCCACCGGCGATTTGCGATAGCCCCCTGAATAAAGCGCGAAGGGCTGGCCGCTTGCCTGCGCCGTCGCCGCATCCACTTCACTGTCGCCGACGTAAAGGCAGCCCTCGACGCCCAAGCGGTCCAATGCGGCGCGCAACGGTGCCGGGTCGGGCTTTTTCACCGTCAGCGTGTCGCCGCCAATGACGACCGGCAGGAAGCGCGACAAGCCGAAACTGGCCAGAATCGCCCGCGCCGGGGCCTCGGGCTTGTTGGTGCACAACGCCATCGGGCAGCCGAGGGCTTCCAGCTGCTGCAAGGCGCGCAGGGCGCCGGGATACAGTGTGGTCAGTTCGGCGGGCGCGGCGTTGTAGGACCGCAGGAAACCCGCCACCATGTCGGCGTGCCGGTCCGGATCCTCGGGCAGGCCGACCGCTGCCATGATCCGCGCGACCAGCGTGGGAACGCCGTTGCCGATGAAGCTGCGGGTCTGGGCAAAGGTGATCGGCGACAGGCCGTCGGCGGCCAGCATCGCCAGGGCCGCGGCATGCAGATCCGGGGCGCTGTCGACGAGGGTGCCGTCCAGATCAAAAACGACCGCTGTCACGTCTCGGACTTCCACTTGATCGAACATCCCATCGACGGGATCTGATCGCTTGGCCCCTGACCGGTTTCAGCCACCAGTTTCATCGCCTCATACAGATCGCGGCGCAGATCGGCGGGGCCGGTCGTGTTGCGCGAGGCATCCAGCCGCCCGCGATACTGCAATTTGAGATCAGCATTGAAGCCGAAGAAATCCGGCGTGCAGGCGGCATCGAAGGCGCGGGCGACGGTCTGATCGGCGTCGTGCAGATAGGGGAAGGGAAATCCCTTTTCGACGGCCATCTTCTGCATGTTTTCGAAGCTGTCAGCGGGGTGGGAGGTGGCATCGTTGGAACAGATCGCGACAACCCCGACGCCAAGGTCCTGCAGGTCGCGGGCATCGCGGATGATGCGATCCAGTACCGCCAGCACGAAGGGGCAGTGGTTGCAGATGAACATCACCAGCGTCCCGTTCGGACCGGCGATATCGGTCAGGGTGTGGGTCTGCCCGTCGGTGCCGGTCAGGGAGAAATCCGGCGCGGGCCAGCCAAAGTTGCAAACCGGGGTTTCAGTGGCCATGGCGTTTCTCCAGTTTCTGGTGGGGGTCAGGCCGAAGCTGCCGAGGCGCTGGCTGCATCGCGGATGGCGGCGATATTGGTGCCGTAGACTTCAGGCGCCGCGACCGAGCCGCCCTTGAAGACGGCGGATCCGGCCACCAGAACATCGGCTCCGGCGGCGGCCACCAGCGGGGCTGTCTGGGTGGTCACGCCGCCGTCGATCTCGATATGGATCGGGCGGTCGCCGATCATCTGGCGCAACTGGCGCACCTTGCCTGTCATGTCGATGAACTTCTGACCGCCGAAGCCGGGGTTCACGGTCATCACGCAGATCAGGTCGGTCAGGTCCAGCACATGGGCGACGGCCTCGGCCGGGGTGCCGGGGTTCAGGGCCACGCCTGCCTTCATGCCGGCACCGCGAATGGCCTGCAGGGTGCGATGGATATGCGGGCCGGCTTCCACATGCGCGGTCAGGATGTCGGCCCCGGCCTCGGCATAGGCGTCAATATAGGGATCGACCGGCGCGATCATCAGGTGCACGTCCATCACCGTTTTCACATGCGGACGGAAGGCTTTGACGGCGGGGGGGCCGAAGGTCAGGTTGGGCACGAAATGGCCATCCATGACATCCACATGGACCCAGTCGCAGCCCTGATCCTCGATCGCACGAATCTCGGCGCCGAAATTGGCGAAATCTGCTGACAGGATCGACGGAGCGATCTTGATCGAACGGTCGAATGACATGGTCGGTCTTCCTCTGGCCGGGGCGGCAGCGGGCCGCGGACATCCGGCAGTATGGCAGCCGGCTTCTGTCCGTGTCGATACCGCTGCGAGACGGCAAGGACCAGAGGGGCGAGGCGCAAATCAGCCCGTGAGGACCGTTTGCGACCCCTGGCAGAGGTATGCGCGCCGGGCGGCCCCGCGCCTGTTTCCGTCAGTCGAGGCACGTTGGCACCCCGGATTGCCGCCTGTGAGGGGTCAGACCGGCGCGCGCGTTTCCTTGCGCAAACGGTCCTGCAGCAGCGCCCGCAACTGCCGCAGCGCGCCTGAACCTGCAGTGGCGGGCAGGTCGTCGGCGGCACGGGCCAGCGACTCATCCTCGGCACAGCGGGCGACCCCGGCCACGAAGGCGCCCAGATAGGTCCGCATTTCTGTATCCGGTTCGCCGCGGCACAGCCGTTCTGCGTGATCCAGGTCGTCGCGCAGGGCGGCCCGGTCCGGCATCGGCAACTCCCGTCGCAGGATGCGTGGCCCCTTGGGGCGGGCGCTGTCGGGCAGATGGCGCAGGATCACCTGTTCGAACAGGCCAAGACTTGCGACCGGCTTGGGCAGGAAGTCATGCGCCCCGGCCCGCCGCGCCGGCATTTCCCGGTCGGGGTCGCCCGACGTGGCGATCACCGGGGCAAGGTCGCCGCAGCGTTGGCGAATTTCGGAGATCAGCTCGGCCCCGTCGCCATCCGGCAGCCCCATGTCCACGATAGAGACCGAGGGGAAATAGGCCGCCAGGTGCCGGCGGGCCGAGGCAATGCAATCGGCGCGCCGGATCCGGGCGCCGCCGTGCAGGCACATCTGCCGCAGGGCTTCCGAGGCGAAACGGCTGTCTTCCACCACCATGACGGTCAGGCCCAACAGGGGGCGGGCCGATGTGGGGATCAGTCTTGCAGGGGCTGGGGTCATCCTTCTTCTCCATTCTGGCTGCACCCAGAAAAGACCCGCCATGGTGAACGCTGGGTTAAGGCGGCTGCGACGCTCGGTTGCCTTGCCTGCCCCGGTCCGGCACGGGATAAGCCGCAAAACCCATTGGAGGATACTGCCATGATCGGTCGCTTGAACCATGTTGCCATTGCCGTTCCGGATCTGGAGGCGGCCTCGGCCCAGTACCGCGATGCGCTGGGCGCCAAGGTCGGCGCGCCGCAGGACGAACCCGATCACGGCGTGACCGTGGTGTTCATCGAACTGCCCAACACCAAGATCGAACTGCTGTACCCGCTGGGCGAGGACAGCCCGATCAACGGCTTCCTGGAAAAGAACCCTTCGGGCGGCATCCACCATGTGTGCTATGAGGTCGAGGACATCCTGGCCGCCCGGGATCATCTGAAAGCCTCGGGCGCGCGGGTGCTGGGATCTGGAGAGCCCAAGATCGGCGCCCATGGCAAACCGGTGCTGTTCCTGCATCCCAAGGATTTCAACGGCTGTCTGGTCGAACTGGAACAGGTCTGACCGGACCCCTAGGAAAGCGAGCGCGGACACATGTCCATCACCTCTGCCATCGTCCTGTTTGCCGTGATCTGGTTCATGGTGTTCTTCGTCGTGCTGCCCCTGCGTCTGACCACGCAGGGTGAAAGCGGCAAGGTAGTGCCGGGCACCCCTTCGTCGGCGCCCACCAACCCGGCCATCGGGCGCAAGGCGCGGCTCACCACGATCTGGGCGGTGGGGCTGTGGGTCGTGATCTTCACGGTCATCGTCACCGAAACCATCACCGTGCGCGATTTCGACGTGATGGGACGGATGCCGCCGGTGGCCGGGGCCGAATAGCACCCGGCGACAATCTGACCGTTTTCTGCTATGCTTCCCGCAGGGGGAACAGATCATGAAACGGACAGGGAAACCCAGATTCTTCCGAACAATGTGCCTTGGTCTTGCGACCGGGGTTATTGCCGTTGCGCTGCAATCGACGCCAGCCCAGGCGGTCGTGTTCGACGCCGCGTCGCTGCCGCAGTGTTTTACGCAGGATTCGCCGTTCATTCCACCGCAGAAGCAGCGCACGACGATCCACCTTGAGATACACCTGTGCGAGGAGCCAAACCACGTCAAGGCGCTGTTTGTAGGGGACCGGATCCAGCCGGGCACGGCCATCGCCCTGGGTTGGGTGGGGCAATACTGGCAGGGGTACCTGAAGCTGACGCAAAGCACCAATGCGGGCAACAACCGGCAGGTGGATGCCTCGGGCTGGGTGCAGCACCTGGTTCCGTCGGTCGCGCCGCGGTTCAATTTCTCGGGCCTGACGGGGGGCGGCACGGGCAATCCGCAGGTCGAGACGATCAGGGCCATCGGCGGATCGGTGCCGCACGAGTCCGTCTCAGACGACTATTTCCTCGATTTCCTGCTGGACGAGGGTACCGCCCTGTTTGGTCTGTCGCCGGGGAGTTCCCACAACGTCACCCGTCGGGGATGGCTGATCGAACTGGAAGGCTTCCACGGGCCGGGGCCGTTCGATTTCTCGAACCCGCCGAAACCGTTTGAAGTGCAACTTGAGGCCGTGCCGCTGCCCGCAGCCGGCCTGCTGTTGCTGGCCGCGCTGGCGGGGCTATCCGTGGTGCGTGGGCGCAGAACAGGCAGTTGATCAGCTTCGGGCCTCGCCGCGCAGGCGATGATACAAGTGCGTGAAGGTGGCCGCACCCAGGATCGGCACCAGAAGGTTGACCAGCGGCACGGTCAGCGGCACCGCCATCAGCGCGCCCGCCAGCCAGATCTGCACCGAATGGCGGCGGCGCATCCGCCGGGCGTCGGCCTGTGACAGCCGCCGCATGGCGACCATCTGGAAGTATTCCCGGCCCAGGAGGAACCCGTTCATGCTCCAGAAAATGAAGGGCGCGAAGGGTGGAAATACCGCGTAAAGCACCAGCGCCAGCAGGTTGGCCAGCACGATCACGCCCAGAAACTTCAGCGAATCGCCAAGCGCCTTGAGGAACTCGGCCCGTGGTGCGGTGGCCAGTTGCGGATAGTGGCGATCTTCGACCGCGTCTGCCACGTCGTCCAGAAACAACCCGGTGAATGCCGAGGCCACGGGCACCATCAGGAACACCGACAGACCCATGACCGCGATCAGCGAGAAGCCCGAGGCGATCTCGCTGATGTGGCCCACCTCTCCGACAAAGGGCAGGGTCAGGGTTTCGGGCACCAATGCCCCCACCAGCCAGACCGTCGCCACATAGGCCGCAATCAGCAGCCCGAAGGTCAGGCCCAGCCCCAACAGCAGCACCCGGCGGAAGCGCGGATCGCCCAATTGGCCAAGCGCCTTCAGAAAATCGCTGAAGATCATGCGGACACCCAACTGGTGATGGCAGACAGGTCCGGGCGCGGGCGTTCGGGCGGGGCGGCCGGTTCAGTGCCCAGATGGATGAACCCGGCGATCCGCTCGTGCGTGGCCAGGTTCAGGGCGCGGGTGCGGAATTCGGCATCATGCGAGATCCAGCCCGACAGCCAGTTGGCGCCCCAACCTGCGGCCAGCCCGGCATTGACCAACGCCAGGCAGACGGCCCCGGCGGAATAGGTCTGTTCGATCTCGGGGATCTTTGGCGAGGGCTTGGGGCTGGCGATCACCGCCACCACGCAGCCCGCACTGCGATAGACGGCGGCAAGCTTGTCGATATCCTCGGGGGTTTTGCCCAGGTCTGGGCCGCGCGCCTCGATCACCCCGGCGATGCGGGGCAGGGCAGCACCCGTGAGCACAATGAACCGCCACGGCTCCAACGCGCCATGGTCGGGGGTGCGGGCGGCGGCGGTGAGGATCGGCGTCAGGTCTTGCGGCGTCGGGAAGGGGGCCGCCAGCAGCTTGCCGGGGCGCGAGCGCCGCGTGAGAAGAAAGTCGAGAACGAGAGGATTTGGATCAGGCATCAAGGGGTCCGGCGTTTTGTCTGTCCCTGACCTGTGCAATTCTTGCCGCAGTTGCAAGGGGCGGGTCCGGTTTGCCGGGCCGGAAGCGGAAAGATCGGGCCAAAGGGCGGGCAGAATGGCACAAGCGGGGCAGCAATGGCAGGTGCGGGTGACGCCGCGCGCCTCGCGGGCGCGGGTCGAGGACTCCGGGACGGGTCTGCGGGTCTATGTCACCGTGGCGCCCGAGAATGGCAAGGCCAATGCCGCCGTGCGCAAGCTGTTGGCCAAGCATCTGGGCGTGGCGCCGGGACGGCTGGAGCTGGTGCGCGGCGCCAAGTCCCGCGACAAGCTCTTTCGCCTGATCTAGGCGCGGGCGGCGGGGGCGGGAGCCTCCGGCGGGAGTATTTACGCCAAGAAGACTCAATCCGGGGCGGTGCGGGGTTTCAGCCGGTAGACGCCTTCGGGCAGATCAAGAGCGGCGGCGAGATCCTGGATCTGGCGCAGCGTGAAGGTGATGCGGACAACATCGTCGCGGCGGGGGTCGAATTGTTCGACCGTGACGCAATCCTCGAAGGCCTGCACCGAAATGTCTTCGGAGGTCGGCCCGGCCTGATCGTCCACAAGGGTGATGACGGTGGCGTCGAATTCGTGCTCGATGGAGAACATGGCAAGGCTCCGGCTGGTTTTCCTTACAGGCTAGGCCGGGCCGGGCGGCGGGGCCAGCCCTGTTTGTCAGGTGACGCAGGGTTGGCCGGGACCCCATTGTGAAGCCCGCGCGTTTCAGGCTTCAATGGCGCGGTGATCGACCGCGACGGAGGATGGGATGAACAACTGGCACAAGCTGGGCCTTGCTGGGCTGATCCTGATGCTGGCGGGCTGCGCGTCCTCGACAACCCCGGTGCCGCGCACGGCCGGCACGCCCGCGACCGTCGCCCCGGCCCGCGCCCCTTCGCAGGAGGTGAATTTCGCGGCCATCGTGCGGCGGGTGGAACCGGTCGCCGAGGAAACCTGCCGGCGCAGCGGCGCCGTGGCCCAATGCGACTATCGCATCGTCGTGGACACGCGGCCCGGCGTTCCCGCCAATGCCTTCCAGACCGTCGACAAGACGGGACGGCCCTTGCTGATCGTGACCCAGCCGCTGCTGGAGGAGACCCGCAATGCCGATGAGGTGGCCTTCATTCTGGGGCATGAAGCAGCGCACCACATTCGCGGACATCTGACCCGCACCAGCAACACCGCCGTGCTGGGTGCCATTCTTGCCGGTACCATCGTGGCTGCGGGCGGGGGGGATCTGGCCTCGGTCGAGGCGGCGCAGGATCTGGGTGCGCTGGCAGGATCGCGGGCGTTTTCCAAGAACTATGAACTGGAGGCCGACGCCCTGGGCACGGTAATCGCCTATCAGGCGGGATATGATCCGGTGCGCGGGTCGGCCTATTTTGCGCGCATCCCCGATCCTGGAAACCAGTTCCTGGGCACGCACCCGCCCAACGCCGATCGTCAGCGGGTGGTGCGGCAGGTGGCGGCGGGGCTGAACTAAGGGAACTCGTTACGCTTTGGGATCGGCGCGGGGGAGCGCCGCACCGACCCTAACCGGTCACCGGGGCGTCGGCCTGCGCGGGCTTGCGCAGGCGGGTCAGGATCGCCGAAGCACTGGCAAGGATGTAGAAGACCTGAAGCATCGCCGCGCCCAGGTTGAAATCAAGGTGCAGACCGATCAGCACGAGGGTGGCGGCCACCCCGTTGCGGGCAAAGTAGCGCAGTTCGGTCCCGTTCAGGCGGCCCGAGCACAGGGACACGTAGTTGCAGGCATAAAGCGCAAAACCCAGAAGGCCGGGAAGGTCTTTCCAAGACAGCATGATGCCGGCGATTTCCATGGTCGTGATCCTTGCTCGTTTGTCTTCATGAAAGTTAACAGATCCCGAATAATGGGCATGGTCAGGGATTCCCGATGAAACCGGATGCATCGGTCAGGGATTCCCGCATCATTTTGACCTGCATCAAGGTAGACGGGCAAAATGGGCCGCTTCATCGTCGGGCAACCAAACGAAGGACCCGGCCATGACCCTGCACAGCCCCAAGCCGCTTGGCGATCCGATCACCCACTATTGGCTGGTGCTGGAGATGGCGCGCGCTGCCGGTGTCGACCTTGCGGACGCCATGGAAGCAGGGCGCCTGTCGCACGAAGGGTGGGCCGGAATGGTGGAACGCTGCCGTGGTTGCGACTGGCAGCGCGACGGTGGGTGCACGCGCTGGCTGACCATGCAGGATGCGGGCGGCGCCGAAGTGCCGGGAAGCTGTCTCAACCAGCAGGAATTCGACGCTCTGGCCGAGCCGACCGCGCCCGAAGCCTGATCAAGGCTGGACCCTGGCGGTGCCTTGCGGCAGGACGGGGTCATGCGACAGATCGAAAATGTCATCACCGATCGCGGATCGAAATACGCGGTGTCCGGCGGCCCGGCAGCCTCGCGCGCCGAGGTAGAGGCCTTTCTGAAAGAGCTGAAGCGGGCCAAGAAATACGCCAAGGCCACCCACAACACATGGGGGGTGCTGCTGGCGGACGGGCCGCTCAAGTCCGATGACGGGGAATCCGGGGCCGGGATGGTGATCCTGCGGATGCTGGAGCGCGCCGATCTGCGCGACCATGTGATCGTGGTCACACGCTGGTACGGCGGCAAGCATCTGGGCGGGGATCGTTTCCGCCATGTGCAGGAAGCGGTACGGGTCTACCTCGACGCGCTGTGAGCCTGGGTTTCTTGCGCCACCCAACCGGCGGTGGCGGCGTCGGTCTGCACCTCCCACCAGGTGATCGCGGGCAGATCATAGGGATGCGTCTTGCGGATCAGCTCGGCCAGCGGGGCGGCCAGGTCCGGGCGGGTCTTGAACAGGGCGGCGACCTCGGTCTCGCTGTTCAGGGCATCCTCCCAGTGAAACTCCGCAGTGATGGCACCCAGGTTGGCGCAGGCGGCCAGGCGCGCCGTCAGGGCGGCGCCGGCGATGCTGCGGGCGCTCTGGTCGTCGGGGCAGGTGACCCGGAGCAGGGTGATCGTGGCCATCAGACGAGCTTGCCCCACAGATCGTATTCGCCGGCTTCATCCACCTCGACCTCGACGATGTCGCCGGGTTTGAGGGTTTCGAAACCTTCGTCGATGAACAGGTTGCCGTCGATCTCGGGGGCATCGGCCATGGTGCGGCAGGTGGCGGCGTCATCTTCCACCAGGTCGACGATGACCTTCTGGCGGGTGCCGACCTTGGCGGCCAGACGGGCCTCGGAAATTGCCTGAGCCTTCTCCATGAAGCGGTCCCAGCGGTCCTGCTTGATCTCGGCCGGCACATGGTCGGGCAGGGCGTTGGCACGGGCCCCGGCGACGTTTTCGTACTGGAAGCAGCCGACCCGGTCGAGCTGGGCCTCGTCCATCCAGTCCAGCAGGGTCTGGAATTCTGCCTCGGTCTCGCCCGGATAACCGACAATGAAGGTCGAGCGCAGGGTGATGTCCGGGCAGGTGGCGCGCCAGGCGGCGATCTCGTCCAGCGTCCTCGCCGCCGCCGCAGGCCGGGCCATGCGCTTCAGCGTGTCCGGGTGGGCGTGCTGGAACGGAATGTCGAGATAGGGCAGGATGCCACCGCCGCCCGCGTCCAGACCTTCGGCCATCAGCGGGATCAGGTTGCGCACATGGGGATAGGGATAGACATAGTGCAGCCGCACCCAGGCTCCGAGTTGCCCAAGTTCACGCGACAGATCGGTGACATGAGCGCGAACCTCGCGGTCTTTCCAGCTGCTGGCGGCGTGGCGCAGGTCAAGGCCATAGGCCGAGGTGTCCTGGCTGATGACCAGCAATTCACGTACCCCGGCGGTGACCAGGCGCTCGGCCTCGCGCAGAACGGCGGCAGCCGGACGCGACACCAGTTTGCCGCGCATGTCGGGGATGATGCAGAACTTGCAGGCGTGATTGCAGCCTTCCGAGATCTTCAGATAGGCGTAGTGGCGCGGGGTCAGTTGCACGCTGGTCCCCGGCACCAGGTCGATGAAGGGATCAGGGCTGGGCGGCACCGCCTTGTGCACCGCATCCATGACCTGTTCGTACTGATGCGGCCCGGTGACGGCCATGACGGAAGGGTGCGCGCCGGTAATATACTCGGGCTCGGCCCCCAGACAGCCGGTGACGATGACCTTGCCGTTTTCATGCAGCGCCTCGCCGATGGCCTCCAGGCTCTCGGCCTTGGCGCTGTCCAGAAAGCCGCAGGTGTTGACGATGACCGCGCTGGCCCCCGCGTAATCGGGAGAGATCGCATAGCCTTCGGCCCGAAGCCGGGTGAGGATGCGTTCGCTGTCCACCAGCGCCTTGGGGCAGCCCAGGGACACCATGCCGATGGTCGGCTGGCCCTCTCGGGGGGCCGCACCATCGAAACTGGCGCGCGGGGCAAGGTCGGGGCGGAGGCTGGGCGGATTGCTGGTCATGGGGGCGCTATAGGCAAGCCTGCGGTCTGGTGCAATGTGTGCCGCGCGTGGGACGTGATCCGCTAGGGTGCCAAACCGGGTCAATCCCAAACCGGGGAACAGGACCAGCCATGGCCGCCCCTGTCGATGCAATCTGGTCCTAGGGGACCGCAACGGCCCCGGTGACGGTGTTCTGGAAGGCGCCGGTTTCGGGGTCGGTCTCCGAGGCGAAAGTCCCGCCGCCAGAAGCCCCTTCCAACGCGCCCTTGCCGCCCAGGACCGCCCACGTCCCGGTTACCGCACCGTCGGCAGTCAGCGCGGTGATGGTCCAATGCGAGAACATCGCATCGCCATCGTCGCGGGAAAACACGCAATGCCCGGTCCCGTTAGCCATGGGCGGGGCCATTTCAACCGCGCCGTAGCACGTGCCGCTCATCCCGGCCATGGCGCTGCCGTTGCTGGCGGGGTCGAAACTCTGGTAGGCTGAGTTCGAACGAAGAACCATGTGGTTTTCGTTGATCTGGTGGACTTCCGAGGCGGATGTGCCGGACCAGACGCCGTTGGCCGGCAGGATCTCTGCGCCGTACAGCGGGCTTGTCAGGGCGATGGCGGTGAGTGTCGTCAGGATCTGTTTCATTCCGGGAACTTTCTCTCGGGGGGAGCAGACCAATGGCCATCCTGATCGCGCGGCCCCGCCGGTCCACTCTCTGCCCGGGGCGTGCCTCGACTATGCACGATTCTCGCCCGTTGTGACGTGGAATGAAGTATTTTTCCCAAGAAGAACGGCGCAGGGGTGGAGCTGTGATGCACGCCAGAAATGTCCACCGCCGAACGCCCGGAACAGGTCTGCAGTCCGGCCCGCGTCGCGGGCGGCCTCGCGCTGCGCAGACCTGCGCCGAAAGGCTGTCCCGTCCCAACGGAGTTGGACCGGGGTTTCGCGAGACCGCTCTTGGGCCGGACCGGCGCCTTACCGTTTCCGGTCGCGGCGCGAGGACATGGGCTGGAAGGCCACGCCCACATGCGCCTCGCAATAGGGTTTGCCCTGTTCCACGGGCAGGCCACAGAACCAGAACTCCTCGGTTGCGGGGTCGCCGATGGGCCATTTGCAGGTGCGTTCGGTCAGCTCCATCAGGGTCAGCTTGCGCGCCTTCTTCTCGACCTCGCGCTGCGAGGCCAGGGCCTCGGGCGAGATTTCATTGGCCGAGGGTTGCGGCGGCAGCGGCTGGCCGGCGGGAATGATCGCCTTGCGGGCGGGCAGGGCCGGTTTCGGTGCTGGCGAGGCGGGGGCTGCAGCGGCAGGCGCGGCGGCGGCCGGTTGCGGCGCGGGTTTCGCCGCGGCGGGGGCGGCCGGTTTTTCGGCGGCAGGCGCGGGTTTAGCCGCAGGTTCCGCCGGTTTGGCCGGCGCGGCACCGGTGTTGCGGTTGGACAGGCCCAGACGATGCACCTTGCCGATCACGGCGTTGCGGGTCACCCCGCCCAGTTCCTTGGCGATCTGGCTGGCACTTTGGCCGTCGGCCCACATTTTCTTCAGGATCTCGACGCGTTCTTCGGTCCAGGACATGGGGCCACCTTGCAGACATGGGTCAAACGAGAAGGCGCCCGTCGACCCGGACGCCTTGGAGAAATTCAGCAGATGCCTATTTTAATCTTCGTGCCGCCGGATACAAGGTGTCCTTGCGGATTGAGTCCGGTGTGACGGGCCGGAACCCGAGACAGCAGCGAAACATGGAAGGCGGAACATGACGGATATGACCGGAATGGGGGAACGGCGCTTTGGCCGCGTCAACTGGCTGGGCGTGGCGACACTGGCCGAACGCGAGGTGCGCCGGTTTCTGGCGGTCTGGTCGCAGACCCTGATGGCCCCCCTGATCACGGCGGGGTTGTTCCTGGCGATCTTCTCTCTGGCCATCGGCACCCGGCGGGGGGAGGTCATGGGCGTGCCCTTCGCCCAGTTCCTTGCCCCCGGCATCCTGATGATGACGGTGATCCAGAACGCTTTTGCCAACACCTCGTCGGCGATCATGATTGCCAAGGTGCAGGGCAATATCGTGGATACGCTGATGCCGCCGCTGTCGCCGGCGGAACTGGTGGCGGGCTATCTGGCCGGATCTATCGGGCGGGGGCTGTTCGTGGCCACCGCCATTCTGATCGTGGCGGCGATTTTCCTGGGCCAGGGGATCACGCATCCGGTCTGGGTGCTGGTCTTCGTGGTGCTGGGCAGCGCGCTTCTGGGCGGGCTGGGGATCATCGCCGCGATCCTGGCCAACAAGTTCGACCAGATGGCGGCGATCACCAATTTCATCATCACGCCGCTGAGCTTCCTCTCCGGCACCTTCTATTCGGTCGAAGGCTTGCCGCCTGCGATGCAGGTTCTGACCCATGTGAACCCGGTGTTCTACCTGATCGACGGGGTGCGGTTTGGCGTGCTGGGCACCTCTGACAGCTCACCCTGGATCGGCTTGCCGATCTGTCTTCTGGCCACGGCGGCGGTGCTGGCGATCTGTCTGCGTTGGTTCCGCACGGGATTTCGCCTGAAGCCGTAAGGGCAGGTGCTGCGCCTGACGGCAGACGTCAGGCGCGGTGCGCGCCGTCGGCCAACCCCTTGACGAAGGCGAGGATATCGGAAACCGGCTTGCCCTCTTCCACCTGCTTGACGATGGCCGAACCGACAACGGCGCCATCGGCCACCGAGGCGATCTCCTGCGCCGTTTCCGGCGAGCGGATGCCGAAGCCCACGATGACCGGCAGGTCGGTGCTGGCCTTGATGCGGGCCACTTCCGGGGCCACGTCGGTCGCCGAGGCGGCGGCGGCGCCGGTGATGCCGGTGATGGACACGTAATAGACGAAGCCCGAGGTGTTCTGCAGCACCTTGGGCAGGCGCTTGTCATCGGTCGTGGGTGTGGCCAGGCGGATGAAATTCAGTCCGGCGTTCTGGGCCGGAATGCACAGCTCGTCGTCTTCCTCGGGCGGCAGATCGACCACGATCAACCCGTCGATGCCGGCGTCCTTGGCATCCTGCAAAAACCGCTCGACACCGCGATTGTAGATCGGATTGTAGTACCCCATCATCACGATCGGCGTGCTGTCGTCGGTTTCGCGAAAGGCCCGCGCCATTTGAAGGGTCTTGTCCATCGTCTGCCCGGCCTTCAGGGCGCGTTGCCCGGCCAGTTGGATCGTCGGGCCATCGGCCATCGGGTCGGTGAACGGTTGACCCAGTTCGATGATGTCGACCCCGGCGGCCGGCAGCCCCTTGATCAGGTCCAGCGAGCTGTCGTAGTCCGGATCGCCCGCCATCACATAGGCCACGAAGGCTTTCTTTCCTTCGGCGCGAAGGTCGGCGAATTTGCGATCGATACGAGTCATGGCGGGCCCTCTGAATGTCGTCGCGATGGTGTCGCCCATGGGGCCGGAAAAGGCAAGCGGGCGCCGCTGCGCGCCGCAAGTTGCGTATTCTTGACAAGAAAAAGCGCGGTGCGGGGACATCCGGTGTTCGGGCCGGGCTGCTGCTGGCGGCGTCAGCGCTTGCACAGGCTGGGCCGTGCGCCTAAGAGCGTGCCGGTGCCAAGGAGGGACGTATCATGGGTTTCAAGATGGGGATCGTGGGGCTGCCGAATGTGGGCAAGTCCACCCTGTTCAACGCGCTGACCAGGACGGCGGCGGCGCAGGCGGCGAATTTTCCGTTCTGTACCATCGAGCCGAATGTCGGCGATGTTGCCGTGCCCGATGATCGTCTGGAAAAACTGGCGGCGATCGCCGGCTCTAAGGAGATCATCCCGACGCGGATCACCTTCGTCGATATCGCCGGTCTGGTGAAAGGTGCCTCGAAAGGGGAAGGGCTGGGCAACCAGTTCCTGGCCAACATCCGCGAGGTTGATGCCATCGCGCATGTGTTGCGCTGCTTCGTGAACGAGGATGTCACCCATGTGGACGGGCGGGTCGATCCGGTGGCCGATGCCGAGACCATCGAGACCGAACTGATGATTGCCGACATGGAAAGCATCGAGCGGCGACTGCAGAACCTGTCCCGCAAGGTACGCGGCGGCGACAAGGAGGCGGTGCAGCAGGAGCGCCTTCTGAAACAGGCCATGGCCGTGCTGGAAGACGGCCAGCCAGCCCGCACCGTCGAGGTCAGCGACGAAGATGCCAAGGCATGGAAAATGCTGCAGCTCCTGACCTCCAAGCCGATCCTCTATGTGTGCAACGTCGAGGAAGACGCGGCCGGAACAGGCAATGCCTTCTCCGACGAGGTTGCCAAGATGGCGGCGGCGCAGGGGGCGGGCACCGTGGTGATCTCGGCGGCCATCGAAGAAGACATCAGCCAGCTGGATGCCGAAGAGGCCGAGGTGTTCCTGTCGGATCTGGGGCTTGAGGAAGCCGGGCTGGATCGGCTGATCCGGGCGGGCTATGAGTTGTTGTCGCTAGAGACCTTCTTCACTGTGGGTCCGAAAGAGGCGCGTGCCTGGACGATCCGGGAAGGCACCCTGGCGCCGCAGGCCGCAGGGGTCATCCATGGCGATTTCGAGCGCGGGTTCATCCGCGCCGAAACCGTAGCCTATGATGACTATCTCACCTGCAATGGTGAAAGCGGTGCCCGGGATGCGGGCAAGCTGCGCGCGGAAGGCAAGACGTACGAGGTCAAGGACGGCGACGTCCTGCACTTCCTGTTCAATGCCTGACGCCGACCAAAGCTGAAATCGCCGATTTCTTCTTGGTCCAAATACTCAAACAGGCACCGCGCAGCGGTGCCTGCCGCCATCAGGTGGCCTTGAGAAGCGCAAGGGCTTCGCCCAGATCCAGCGCCCCGTCATACAGTGCGCGGCCCGAGATTGCCCCGTTCAGCGGTGTGCCGCAATCGCGCAAGTCGATCAGATCCTGCATTGATGACACCCCGCCCGAGGCGATCACCGGGATCGTGGTGGCGCGCGCCAGGGCTGCTGTGGCGTCTGTGTTGGGCCCCTGCATGGCGCCGTCGCGGTTGATGTCGGTGTAGATGATGGCGGCAATGCCGGCGTCTTCGAACTTGCGCGCCAGATCGGTGACCTGGATCTCGGTTTCTTCCGCCCAGCCGCGCGTCGCCACGAAGCCGTTGCGCGCATCCAGACCAACAGCCACCTGTCCGGGAAAGGCTGCCGCCGCCGCGCGCACAAGGTCGGGATCCTCGACCGCCACGGTGCCCAGGATCACCCGCGAGATTCCCTTGGTCAGCCACATCTCGATGGTGGCCATGTCGCGGATACCACCGCCCAGTTGTGCCGGGACCGAGATCTCGGACAGGATCGCCTCGACCGCCGCGGCATTGACCGGCTGGCCCTTGAAAGCGCCATTCAGATCGACCAGATGGATCCACTCGCAGCCGGCATCCTGAAAGGCGCGGGCCTGTCGGGCCGGGCTGTCGCTGAACACCGTGGCCTTGGTCATGTCACCTTTCAGCAGGCGAACGCAGTGGCCGTCTTTCAGGTCGATGGCGGGGTACAGGATCATGGGGCACCTTCCTTGGCAGAACTTGCGCGCTGTCTGTCACGCGGGGGCGGCAAAGCCAAGGGGCGCGCGACGCAACGTATCACTTGCCACAAGGCTGACCTGCACGTCACCTGAGCCTTCGATCCTGGGAGGAGATGAAAATGAAAACCTTGGTTCTGGCGGCCACACTGGCCGCGATGGCGACGGCCGCCTTTGCGGATCCCGTGCTTGGCACCTGGAAGACCCAGCCGGGCGACGACGGTGCCTATGGCTATGTCGAATTGTCACCCTGCGAAGGTAAGGTCTGCGGTGTGCTGGTGCAGGCTTTCGATGCTGGCGGTGGTCCGCGCAGCAGCGCGGCAGTTGGCAAGCGCATGGTCTGGGACATGGTCGCGCATGGGGGCGGAAGCTATGGCAAGGGCAAGATCTGGGCGCCGGATCGCGACAAGACCTATGCTTCCAAAATGGCGCTGGAGGGCAACACGCTGAAGGTTTCAGGTTGCGTCATCGGAATCTGCCGCACGCAGGTCTGGACCCGCGTGCAGTAACCGCGTCGGCCGTGCTCGCGCCGTGCCGGACAGCAACGGCGCGGGCCGGTTTGGGTCACGCGCTGCCCGGGCGGCGTGCGCGGCGTAGCCCGGTCATGCCGATCAGCGCGGTGCCCAGCAGAAGCGCACCGGCGGGCAGGGGAACTGCCGCGATGTCGAGATCGATGTTGGCCATATCCCCGCGCACCGCACCCCATGCGACCGTCAGCGTGTCCGCGCCACCGGAGGCCAGCCGGGAGCGCACGTTGATGATGGCATTCTGGCCCTGGGCGACCGTCTGGGACTGGCCATTGGCCCAGCTGATGGTCACACCGTCGAAGGTGCCGGAAAACTGCAGAACGGTGCCTTGCGCGACGCCTGCCGTGAACCGGCCCAGCGTGGAATTGGTGAAGGTGAAAGAGGCCGAACCGGCGCTGTCGCCCCGGGAAAAAGTGGCATCCCAGAAGAACGGCCCGTTGGCGATGTCATAGTTGCCGCCATCGCTGATGTTGGAACTGGGCGAGATCGTGGCGGCAAGCGTGGCGGCGGGCGTCAGGGCGACGACGGCGGCCAGGGCAATGGATTTCAGGTTCACTTTTCAACTCCTTGAAACAACTTCCGCGCAGCATCTGGCGCGTCATGATCCAAGGATGCGGAAGGAATTGTCTCAAATCCAACGGAGTTGGGGGGGATGGTTAAAGCCGGACGGCACCGGGGGCGGCAACCATCCTGCGATTATCCCGGTGTGCCTTGCGTCCGCTTCCCAGCCCTAAAAAATTCAGGTGAAACATCATGTGCTTGGACCCGCACGGCGCGACTGTTCCAGCACGGGTCAGGGCCCCGATGGTGCGTTAACCCTGCAGTAAACTCTGGGCGTCCGCTTGGGGCTGCAACCCCGCAAGCACCGAAAAAGCGGGCGGCGCTCTGCATCTGCAGGGTCGGCTACACGGGGCCCAACCACGCGCGGGCCGGGTGGAAACTCAGGGCGCCCAGCCCAGGAAATTGCCAATCATCCGCAGGCCCGCCGCCTGGCTTTTTTCCGGGTGGAACTGAAGGCCGACCATGTTGTCGCGCGCGACCATGGCCGTCACCTCGCCGCCGTAGTCCACATAGGCCAGACGGCTGGCCGGGTCCGAGACGTGGAACTGGAAGGAATGCACGAAATAGGCGTGATCGCCGGTGGCGACGCCCTCCAGCACCGGGTGAGGATGGTCGATGACCAGGTCGTTCCAGCCCATGTGCGGCACCTTCAGGGTGGGGTCCGAGAGCACGATCCGTTCCACGTCGCCGCCGATCCAGTCGAAACCGGGGGTTTGCTCGTACTCATGGCCGGTGGTGGCCAGCATCTGCATGCCGATGCAGATGCCCATGAAGGGCACGGCGCGGTGGCGCACGGCCTCGTCCAGCGCCTCGAACAGCCCGTCGCAGGCTTTCAGGCCGCGCAGGCAGGCCGGGAAAGCCCCGTCGCCGGGCAGCACCACGCGGTCGGCGCGGGCGACATCCTCGGGGAGGGCCGAGACGATGACCTCGCCGGTGCCTGCATTGCGCGCCATGCGCTGGAAGGCCTTCTCGGCAGAATGCAGGTTGCCGGATTCATAGTCGATCAGAACCGTGGTCATCGGCTTACAGGGTTCCCTTGGTGGACGGCACGTCACCGGCCTTGCGCGGATCGGTTTCCAGCGCATCGCGCAGGGCGCGGGCCACGGCCTTGAAAGCGGCTTCGGCAATGTGGTGGCTGTTCACCCCGTGCAGCGCGTCCACATGCAGGGTAATGCCGCCGTGGGTCGAGAACGCCTGGAAGAACTCGCGCACCAGTTCGGTGTCGAAACTGCCGATCTTCTGGGTCGGCATGTCGACATTCCACACCAGGAACGGCCGCCCCGACAGATCCAAGGCCGCACGCACCAATGCGTCATCCATCGGCAGCAGGCAGGCGCCATACCGGGTGATGCCGCGCTTGTCGCCCAGTGCCGCGCTCAGCGCCTGGCCCAGGGTGATGCCGGTATCTTCCACGGTGTGGTGATCGTCGATGTGCAGATCGCCCTCGGCCCGAATCGTCATGTCGATCAGCGCGTGGCGGGCAAGCTGGTCCAGCATGTGATCGAAGAAGCCGACACCGGTCTGGTTGTCATAGCTGCCGCTGCCGTCGAGATCGATCTCGACAGTGATGCTGGTTTCGGCGGTCTTGCGGGTGATGCTGGCCTTGCGCATGCGGGTCTCCATCCGTTTCACCTGCCTTTTAGGAGGCTTGGCACGGGATGAGAAGGCCTTGCAGCGGACCGGGCGCAATAGCTTTGCAGCGGTGGTCCGAAGGGGCGGCGGTTTGAAAGGCTGGGAGTGGTTTTCCTGGAGCGGGCGATGAGATTCGAACTCACGACCCTAACCTTGGCAAGGTTATGCTCTACCCCTGAGCTACGCCCGCATCCGGAAACCTGTCTCTCTCTTGGAGCGGGCGATGAGATTCGAACTCACGACCCTAACCTTGGCAAGGTTATGCTCTACCCCTGAGCTACGCCCGCATCCTTGAGAGTGCGCGTTGTCTAGCGCCACGTTCGGGACGCTGCAAGGGAAAAAATGGCCCCTCGTGCGGGATTGCCACTAGAGTGCAGGTCATGCCTTGATGCGGCCATACGGGCAGGGAACGAAAGAGGATGCGATGAAAATACTGGTCATGGGGGCAGGGGCGCTGGGGGGATTCTACGGCGCGCGGCTGGCCCGAGACGGGCATGAGGTCACGCTGGTGGCGCGCGGCGCGCATCTGGACGCGATGCAGCGCGCCGGTCTGCGGGTGGAAAGCCCGTTGGGCGATCTGCATGTGACAGATTTCCACGCAACCGATCGGCCCGAAGGCAATCCGGACATCGTTCTGCTGATGGTCAAGAACCGCGACGTGGAAGACGCGGGCGCGCAGGTCAAGCCGTTCCTGAATGACGACAGCGCCGTGGTGACGGTGCAGAACGGGGTGTCGGCGCCTGAACGGCTGGGACGGGTGATCGGGGCCGAACGGGTCATTTCCGGTTCGGTCTTCATGCCCGCCAGCATCAAGACACCGGGCGTCATCCTGCATTCATCGGACAACAGCCTTGTGCGCGCCGGCGTGCGCGATGGTGGGCCATCCGATCTGTGTGACAGGCTGATCGCGGCACTTGCCGCAACGGGCGTGGCGACAGAGCGTGTCGAGGACACCGACAAGATGCTGTGGGAGAAGATGATCTTTCAAAGCGTCTTTTCCGCCATCACTACCCTGACGCGGCTGGATATCGGGCCGCTGCGCGACTGCCCGGAAACCCTAGCCTTGCTGCGGGCCGGGGTCGAGGAAGCGGCGGCGGTGGGCAAGGCGGCCGGGATCAATCTGGATGCGGATGTGGCTGAAGTTCAGTTTGCCCGCCTGATGGAGGGGCTCCCGCGGCACAGCCATGCCTCGATGCTGGATGACCTGAACCGGGGCAAGCCGCTGGAACTGGAGTATCTGTCCGGCGAGATCGTGCGGCTGGGGCTGAAACACGGGATCAGCACCCCGACCCACAGCTTCATGCAGGCCGCGTTGTTGCCCTTTGCCCAAGGGGCTCCCGCAGCCCCCTGACGAAAACGCCCCGCCGACGGCATCGGCGGGGCGTGCTATGGGCGGTGGCGGGCAGGGCCGCCCGCGCTTATTCCAGTTCGACCAGAAGATCCTTGGCGTCGATCTGCGCGCCGGGCTGGACGTGAACCGCCTTGACGGTGCCGTCGCGGTCGGCGGCCAGGCCGGTTTCCATCTTCATGGCCTCGATGGTCAGCAGCAGATCGCCTTTCTTGACGGCAACACCGGGCTGCACGGCAACCGAGGCGACGACGCCGGGCATCGGCGCGCCCACGTGATTCGGGTTGCTTTCGTCCGCTTTCGGCGTCGCCTTGCGGCTGGCCTTGGCGTGGCGGTCGGGCACGCGGATCACGCGCGGCTGTCCGTTGAGTTCAAAGAAGACCTTGACCTCGCCTTCCTCGTTGGTCTCGCCGGCCGCCTGCATGCGGATTTCCAGCGTCTTGCCGGGATCGATCTCGGACGAGATCTCTTCCCCCGGCTCCATGCCATAAAAGAAGACCGGCGTCGGAAGGGTGCGGACCGGACCGTAAAGCTCGTGCCGCTTGGTGTAATCCGCAAAGACCTTGGGATACATCAGCGCGCCGTTGAGATCCTCGTCGTCCAGCGGACCGCCAAGTTCGGCTTCCAGTTCGGCGCGGCGGGCCTCCAGGTCGACTGGCGCGGCATGGGCGCCGGGGCGGTCGGTCATCGGGGTTTCGCCGCGCAGGACCTTGGATTGCAGGGCCTTGGGCCAGCCGCCCGGCGGTTGGCCAAGGTTGCCCTTCATCATGTCGACCACCGAGTCGGGGAAAGAGACCTCTTGCCCCGGATCCTCGACATGCTTGCGGGTCAGGTTCTGGCTGACCATCATCAGCGCCATGTCGCCGACCACTTTCGACGACGGCGTCACCTTCACGATGTCACCGAACATCTGGTTCACCTCGGCATACATTTGCGCGACCTCGTGCCAGCGTTCTTCCAGCCCCATGCTGCGCGCCTGCGCCTTGAGGTTGGTGAACTGACCGCCGGGCATCTCGTGCAGGTAGACTTCAGACGCCGGCGCCGCGAGGCCGGATTCGAAGGCCACGTATTGCGCGCGCACCTGTTCCCAGTATTCGCTGATCGCCCGGATCGCGCCGATATCCAGCCCGGTGTCGCGGTCGGTGTTGCGCAGGGCCTCGACCACCGAGCCGAGGCAGGCCTGCGAGGTGCCACCCGAGAAGGCATCCATGGCCGCATCGACGGCATCGACGCCCGCATCGGCCGCCGCCAGAATGGTGGCCCCGGCAATGCCGCTGGTGTCATGGGTGTGGAAGTGGATCGGCAGGCCGACCTCTTCCTTCAGCGCCTTGATCAGGACCTTCGCGGCGGCAGGCTTCAGCAGGCCGGCCATGTCCTTCAGGCCCAGCACGTGGGAGCCTGCATCGCGCAACTCCTTGCCCATGGCGACATAGTACTTCAGGTCGTACTTGGCGCGGTCCGGGTTCAGGATATCGCCGGTGTAACAGATGGTGCCTTCGCAGACCTTGTTGTTTTCCAGCACCGCATCCATCGCCAGGCGCATGTTCTCGACCCAGTTCAGGCTGTCGAACACGCGGAAGACATCGACGCCGGTTTCGGCAGCCTGCTTGACGAAGAATTTCACCACGTTGTCGGGATAGGTGGTGTAGCCCACCCCGTTGGCGCCGCGCAGCAGCATCTGCGTCAGGAGGTTGGGCATGGCCTTGCGCAGATCGCGCAGGCGCTGCCAGGGGCATTCCTGCAAGAAGCGATAGGCCACGTCGAAGGTCGCCCCGCCCCAGCATTCCACCGAGAACAGTTGCGGCAGGTTGGCCGAATAGGCCGGCGCCACGCGGATCATGTCGATGGAGCGCATGCGCGTCGCCAGCAGCGACTGGTGACCGTCGCGCATGGTGGTATCGGTCAGCAGCAGTTGCGGCTGCGCGGCCATCCAGTCGGCCACCGCTTGCGGCCCATGGGCATCCAGGATCTGCTTGGTGCCCTCGGCCCCTGCGGCAATGGCCAGCGGCGGTTTGGGAATACGCACATCGGCGGGTCTGGCGCGGCCCGTGGTCTCGGGATGCCCGTTCACCGTGATATCGGCGATATAGGTCAGGATCTTGGTGGCCCGGTCCTGGCGCGGCGAGAAGTCGAACAGGTCCGGCGTCTCGTCGATGAACTTGGTGGTGTATTCGTTCGACAGAAAGGTCGGGTGCTTCAGCAGGTTCTCGACGAAGGCGATGTTGGTGCTGACGCCGCGGATGCGGAATTCGCGCAGGGCGCGGTCCATGCGGGCGATGGCAGCTTCGGGCGACTGCGCCCAGGCCGTGACCTTGGTCAGAAGGCTGTCATAATAGCGGGTGATGACCGCGCCCGAATAGGCGGTGCCGCCATCCAGACGGATGCCCATGCCGGTGGCCGAGCGATAGGTCTGGATGCGGCCGTAGTCGGGAATGAAGTTGTTCTGCGGATCCTCGGTGGTGACCCGGCATTGCAGGGCGTGGCCCGACAGGGTGATGTCGTCCTGCTTCGCGGCCCCGGTGGCCTCGGCCAGCGTCTTGCCCTCGGTGATCAGGATCTGGGCGCGCACGATGTCGATGCCGGTGACCTCTTCGGTCACGGTGTGTTCGACCTGAACGCGCGGGTTGACCTCGATGAAGTAGAAATTGCCGGATTCCATATCCATCAGGAATTCGACGGTGCCGGCACATTGGTACCCGACGTGCGCGCAGATCTTGCGGCCCAATTCGCAGATCTCGGTGCGTTGGGCGTCGGTCAGATAGGGCGCGGGCGCACGTTCGACCACCTTCTGGTTGCGGCGTTGGACCGAGCAGTCGCGCTCGAACAGGTGGTAGATCTCGCCGTATTTGTCGCCCAGGATCTGCACTTCGACGTGGCGGGCGCGGGTGATCATCTTTTCCAGATAGCCCTCGCCGTTGCCGAAGGCCGCTTCGGCCTCGCGGCGACCTTCCAGAACCTTCTCTTCCAGTTCATCGGGGCCAAGGATCGGCCGCATGCCGCGACCGCCGCCGCCCCAGGAGGCTTTCAGCATCAGCGGATAGCCCACCGCTTCAGCCTCGGCGCGGATCGCGTCCATGTCGTCGCCCAGAACCTCGGTGGCGGGGATGACCGGCACGCCGGCTTCGATGGCGACCTTGCGGGCGCTGGCCTTGTCGCCAAGGGCGCGCATGGTTTCGGCCTTTGGGCCGATGAAAGCGATGCCATTGTTGGCGCAGGCTTCCACGAAGTCGGGGTTTTCCGACAGCAGGCCATAGCCGGGATGGATCGCGTCAGCCCCACAGGCCTTGGCCACGCGGATGATCTCGTCGATGCTCAGATAGGCCGCGACCGGTCCCATGCCGTCACCGATCTTGTAGGCCTCGTCGGCCTTGAAGCGGTGCAGCGAAAGCTTGTCCTCTTCCGCGTAGACGGCGACGGTTCGCTTGCCCATCTCGTTGGCTGCGCGCATCACGCGAATGGCAATCTCGCCTCGGTTGGCGATCAGTAGCTTCTTGAACTCAGTCATCGGGCTGATTTCCTTGCATGCACCGGGGGTTGGGGCGTTTCTAGCGCTAACGGGATCATGCCGCAACGCGGCGTTTTACTTGGTCAAGTTTATTCACCAATATTTCTGGCCCGTAAGCAAGGCGCTGTGGAATTCCCAACTTGGCAAGTGGCTGGTTGACGTTACGGTAGAACAATCCAAGAGGGGGAGGATACCATGTCTGTAGAAGCTGCAATTGCCGCGGTCGCCGCGTCGAACAACGCTGCTGCCACGGCGGCGAATGCCTGGAAAGCCCATGCCGAGAAGCTGGAGGCGCTGGGGGCGAATTCGCCTCTGCGTCTGGCCGCCATCATCGGCCAATGCGCCCATGAAAGCGGGGGTTTCCTGCATCGGTTCGAGAACCTGAACTATTCGCAGGCCTCGCTGCGGCGGGTGTTCAAGAAATACTTCAAGACCAATGCCGAGGCCGCCGCCTTTGCCCGCAAGCCGGAAAAGATCGCCAACCGGGTCTATGGCAACCGCATGGGCAACGGCTCCGAAGGGTCCGGGGACGGCTGGCGCTATCGCGGGCGCGGCTACATCCAGCTGACCGGCAAGTCGAACTACACCAACTTCGGCGCGGCCATCGGCGAGGATCTGGTAGGCAACCCCGACCGGGCGGCCGACCCCGGCATCGCCTGGATGGTGGCGGTACGCTACATGGCCTCGCGCAAGCGCAGCGGCAAGACCTGCCTGCAATGGGCCGATGAGAGCGATGACCGCATGGTGACCCTGGTCATCAACGGCGGCACCCATGGTCTGGTCGATCGCGAACTGCGCACGGCCAAGGCCCTGACGGCCCTGGGCGGCAGCAAGATCCCGCCGGTGATCGAACAACAGCGGGTGCTGCTGGCTGCGGGGTTCAACCCCGGTCCCATCGACGGGCTGATGGGCAGCAAGACCAAGGCCGCCACCGAGGCCGCTGCCAGGAAGTTCGGCCTGAAGGGCGCGGACCTGTGGGAGAAACTGGAAAGCATCGCCTGAGGCGGCATCCATCCCGGACACCCCCCGGAGCGCCAGCGCTTGGCGGGTGGTGTTCCGGTCCCGTCCAGGGCGGACCGTGGGCGCGCGGGGTTGAACTGGCCACTACAATCGTGGGAACAGAGCGCGAACAGGGGCTTGCGTCGGTGCGGGCGCGGCCTATGCTGCCGCCATGAGCGGATATGACGATGACGGCGCCTTTGCCGATGCCCCCACACCTCTGTCGGCCCGCGCCATGGCCGCGCGGCCCACGCCGTATCTGGACGGGCTGAACCCGGCGCAGCGGCAGGCGGTCGAGACGCTGAAAGGCCCGGTGCTGATGCTGGCCGGCGCCGGCACCGGCAAGACCCGCGCCCTGACGGCCCGCATCGCGCATCTACTGAACACCGGCACCGCACGCCCCAATGAAATTCTGGCGGTGACCTTCACCAACAAGGCCGCGCGCGAGATGAAGCTGCGGGTGGCCAAGCTGATGGGGATGGAGGTCGACGGCCTGCCCTGGCTGGGCACTTTCCACGCCATCAACGTCAAGTTGCTGCGCCGCCATGCGGAACTGGCCGGGCTGAAGTCGAACTTCACCATTCTGGACACCGACGATCAGATCCGCCTGCTGAAACAGGTAATCCTGGCCCGCAACATCGACGAAAAGCGCTGGCCGGCACGGCAGTTGGCCGGGATGATCGACCATTGGAAGAACCGCGCCTGGACGCCCGAACATGTGCCGGCCGCCGAAGGCTCGGGGTTCAACAACATGGGCGTGACGCTATACGCTGACTATCAACAGCGGCTGCGCGATCTGAACGCCGTGGATTTCGGCGATCTGCTGCTGCACATGGTGACGATCTTCCAGCGGCACGAAGACGTGCTGGCGCAATACCAGCGCTGGTTCCGCTATATCCTTGTGGACGAATACCAGGACACCAACATCGCACAGTACCTGTGGCTGCGTCTGTTGGCGGCGGGGCATCGCGACATTTGCTGTGTCGGCGATGACGACCAGTCGATTTATGGCTGGCGCGGGGCCGAGGTCGGCAACATCCTGCGGTTCGAAAAGGATTTCCCCGGCGCCACGGTGATCCGGCTGGAGCAGAATTACCGCTCCACGGCGCATATCCTGGCCGCCGCTTCCGGCGTGATCGCCGGGAACAAGGGGCGGCTGGGCAAGACCCTGTGGACCGAGGCCGACGGCGGCGACCGGGTGCGCCTGATCGGCCATTGGGATGCCGAGGAGGAGGCGCGCTGGATTGGCGAGGAACTGGACGCCATGCAGGGCGGCGCGCGTGGCGGGCGGCCCTACACGCTGAACGAATGCGCGATCCTCGTGCGCGCCAGCCACCAGATGCGGGCGTTCGAGGATCGGTTTCTGACCATTGGTCTGCCCTATCGCGTGATCGGCGGCCCGCGTTTCTATGAGCGGCGCGAGATCCGCGATGCCATGGCCTATTTCCGGCTGGTGGTCAGTCCCGACGACGATCTGGCCTTTGAACGCATCGTGAACCTGCCCAAGCGGGGTCTGGGCGACAAGGCGCAGCAAACGATCCAGCAGGCGGCGCGCGCCAATGGCGCAAGTCTTCTGGAGGGTGCGCGGATCGCGGTCGAGTCCGGGCTGTTGAAGGGCAAGGGCAAGACCGAACTGGCCAAGCTGGTGACCGCGCTGGACCGCTGGCACGGGGTGGTGGTGGCCGATACCACCTATGACCATATCGCGCTGGCCGAAACCGTGCTGGATGGCTCGGGCTATACGGGCATGTGGCAGGCCGACAAGACGCCCGAGGCGCCGGGGCGGCTGGAGAACCTGAAGGAACTGGTCAAGGCGCTGGAGCAATTCGAGAACCTGCAGGGGTTTCTGGAACATGTCGCGCTGATCATGGACAACGAAACCGACGACGGCGGCCCGAAGGTGTCGATCATGACCTTGCACGCGGCCAAGGGGCTGGAATTTCCGGCGGTGTTCCTGCCGGGGTGGGAGGACGGGCTGTTTCCCTCGCAACGCTCGATGGATGAAAACGGCCAGACCGGGTTGGAAGAGGAACGGCGGCTGGCCTATGTCGGCATCACGCGGGCGGAAGAGCTGTGCACAATCTCTTTCGCGGCCAACCGCCGGGTCTATGGCCAGTGGCAATCGGCCCTGCCATCGCGCTTTGTGGATGAACTGCCCGAAGCGAATGTCGAGGTGCTGACGCCGCCGGGCCTGTATGGCGGCGGCTATGGCGCAGCCGCCCCGCAAGCGCAGGCCACATCTAACCTGCACGAAAAGGCTGCAAAGGCCGATGGCTACGATTCGCCCGGATGGCGGCGGCTTCAGGCGCGCAGCAGTACCCGGCCGGTGTCGCAGCCACGCGAAAGCCGCAACTCGGTCATCGACCTGCAGGCGGTGTCGGCCTTCTCGGAAGGGGACCGGGTGTTTCACCAGAAATTCGGCTACGGCACGGTCTCCGGGATCGAGGGCGACAAGCTGAAAGTCGACTTCGACAAGGCCGGATCCAAGCACATCGTGGCCAAATTCGTGGTTGCGGCAGAATCAGCGGACGACATTCCGTTCTAATCGATTTCTGCAAGTGCAAAAAATACGTATGGAATGCTGGAAACTTGCCGGATATTTCGGTATGCGTTGCATCAGCACGCAACTTTTTGCCGCATTGGAGTTTCAGTATTGCATTATCTCATTGTCGAGGATGATCCGAACCTGAGGCTGTTGTGGCGAACGATCCTGTGCGATCGGGGATATCAGGTGACCGAGGCGGACAACCTGGGCGCGGCGAGTTCGGCCCTGTCGCAGACATCCTATGACGCGGTGATTCTGGATCTCTATCTCGGGCGCGAGAACGGCATGTCGCTGATCGGCGAGATCGAAGCCGTCAATCCCGACTGCAAGGTCATCATCGTGACCGGTGCAGCGGATGTGGCCGAAGGCAAGATGCAAGCCGGATCGCAACTGGTGGTGACGGTGCATCGCAAGCCCGTCGATATCGAGGATCTGATGGAATCCTGCGCGCTTATCGACTCGTCCAGCCAGCGACGAACGGCCTGAAACACTCCTGATACCCTGTCAGACCTGGAACCTGGGGCGACGGCGCTGCAAGGCTGTGCGCGCTCTACGGCTCACATTTTTGTCATGCGCTGAAATAATGTCCGCCCGATCCCTGTCCGCGCAGAACAAAGAAAGCGGCGACACCAGGGAGGAGGAGGGTGCCGCCGCTAAAAACAGAAAACCCAGGGAGGAGGAGGGCCTTCTGAACTTTGTCTGTCATCGAGATGGGGCGAAATTTGCTCGCCAGCGATGATCTGAACCTGATGTAGGTCTTGATCTTTCGCTTTCCATCCCGGGCTGCAGGATCCTTTCTGCCGCCGTTGAAAGAAAGATAGCCTTTTTCTGCGGGCGCACAATAGCCGCCGCTTCAGAGCCGCTATGCGTTTTCTGCATGGGTTGCATCGCCGGGTCCTAAGTTGCAGGTCTGTCGCGCCGCATCATGTATGGCGGGTGAGCAAGTATGCGAGGAACCATGCCGATATCGAAATCCGAAATTCTTGACGCCCTGGGTGGCATCGCGCTTCCCGACGGCGGAACCCTGGTGTCCCGCGATCTGGTCCGGGCCCTGACCGTGGATGGCGCGGCTGTGCGGTTCGTGATCGAGGCGCCCTCGCCGGAGGTGGCCAAATCCTGGGGCGGTGTGCGCGAGGATGCCGAGCGCGCGGTTGCCGCGCTGCCGGGGGTGCAGAAGGCCAGTGCTGCATTGACCGCGCATGGTCCCGCGGCCAAACCTGCCGCGCAATCGGCGCCGCCCAGCCTGAAGGTCGGCAAGCATCCCAGTCCGCAGGCCGGACCGCAGGCGGTGACCGGCGTGGATCGAATCATTGCCATCGGATCGGGCAAGGGCGGGGTCGGCAAATCCACCGTCTCGACCAACCTTGCCGTGGCGCTGGCGCGCGAAGGTCGCAAGGTCGGCCTGCTGGATGCGGACATCTACGGCCCCTCGGTGCCGCGGATGATGGGGATCAACAAACGTCCGGCCTCGCCCGATGGCAAGACCATCATTCCGCTGCAGGCACATGGGGTCACCTTGATGTCGATCGGTTTCATGGTCGATCCCGATGCCGCCGTGGTCTGGCGCGGGCCGATGCTGATGGGCGCGTTGCAGCAGATGCTGGGGCAGGTGGAGTGGGGCAAGCTGGATGTGCTGCTGGTCGACATGCCGCCGGGCACCGGCGACGTCCAGCTGACCCTGTGCCAGAAAACCCAACTGACCGGGGCCCTCGTTGTATCGACCCCGCAGGACGTGGCGCTTCTGGATGCCCGGCGGGCGCTGGACATGTTCAAGCGCCTGAATACGCCGGTTCTGGGCCTGATCGAGAACATGAGCACCTATGTCTGTCCCGAATGCGGTCACGAGGCGCATATCTTCGGCCATGGCGGCGTCGAGGCCGAGGCCGAGAAGCTGGACGCCCCCTTCCTTGGGGCGCTGCCGCTGGATCTGGATGTGCGGCTGGCCGGGGATGATGGAACCCCCATCGCGGCCACCGACAGCCCTCTGGCAGCGCCGTACCGGGCGCTGGCCCAGCGACTCATTCAGGGTGGTATGGCCTGAGTCGCACCCTTCGGCAGGGGAAATCGCGGCACTTCTTGCCATTTTCGGGAAATCGGAGGAGATTCAAGGCGCGTCCTGCCAAGGGCGCGCTTTTCGCGTACTGCGCGTAATTGGTGGTTGGTGGTGTATTGAACTACTAAATATTGTGTTAAGAGGGGACCATTCCTAGATCTGGTATGTCGTTAACCAGTTTTTCCCCTGAATTCCCATAAAATCCCTTGCCAAATCGACGGGCCGTCTGCCATAGTCTCTACACGATGAAGACGATCGGTCCTTCGGGGCCACACAAAAAAACAAAATGGCAGGTTACATACAGGCAATCGCTTTCATCCCACAAAAAGAAGTTCCGCCACGCGCATGAGCAGTCCCCCAAAGACACGCGCGCAGGTGGGCGCCCCATCGAGGGACAGGAAAACGGCGGATTGAGCGGTGGCAGCGGCGCAATCCGCCGTTTCCACGTTCAGAACAGATGAATTGAGGCCAGGGCAGTGGCACGACGGTTCAGAGGTGAACACACCCAGAAGGTGGACGGGAAGGGGCGCGTGTCCATTCCCGCCACCTTTAAACGTGTGATCCAGGCCAATGATCCGGACTATGAAGACGGCGGTGCCGCCACCCTGATCATCGTGTTCGGCAACGAACGCCGGAACTATCTGGAATGCTACACCATCACCGCCATGGAGAAGATCGAGGACGCCATCGAGCGGATGCCCATGGGCTCGCCCCAGCGCATGGCGATGGAGGATTTCTTCTCGGCCAAATCCGAAGAGGTGCAGGTCGATGGCACCGGTCGGCTGGTGTTGCAGAAGAAGTTGCGCGACAAGATCGGGCTGGGCGGCGAAGCGCATTTCAAATCCGCCGTGGATCGATTCCAGATCTGGGACAAGCCGACCTATGACGCCGAACAGGGCGCCGCCATTCAGGCTGTCTTCGACGACATGCCCACCGACGCCGACCCGCTGACGCTTCTGGCCCCGTATCTGGAGAGCTGAGAGATGCCCTCCGATGCTGCCCGCCCCCATATCCCGGTCCTGCTGGCCCCGCTGTTGCAAGCGGTGGCGCCTGTGCAGGGGCACTGGATTGACGGCACTTTTGGGGCAGGGGGGTATACCCGCGGATTGTTCGCGGCCGGGGCCGATCATGTGACCGGTGTGGATCGCGATCCGCTGGCGATCGAGATGGCAGCCCCCATGCAGGCCGACTACGGCGCCCGGCTGACGCTGGTGCAGGGCACGTTTTCCGAATTGGATGCCTATGTCGATGCGCCCGTCGATGGCGTGGTGCTGGATCTGGGCGTGTCGTCGATGCAGCTTGATCTGGCCGAGCGCGGCTTTTCCTTCCTGCGCGACGGCCCGCTGGACATGCGGATGAGCCAGGATGGCCCCTCGGCGGCGGATCTGGTGAACTCTGCCGATGAAAGCCTGCTGGCCGACGTTCTGTATCACTATGGCGAAGAGCGTGCCTCACGCCGGATTGCGCGGGCCATCCTGCGCACCCGTGCTGACGCACCCTTCGAGACCACCGGGCAGTTGGCCAAGGTGGTCGAAAGCTGCCTGCCGCGTCCCAAGCCGGGGCAAAGCCATCCCGCGACCCGGAGCTTCCAGGCGCTGCGCATCGCGGTGAACGATGAATTCGGGCAGTTGGCCGAAGGGCTGGAGGCCGCCGAGCGGGCGCTGGCCCCCGGTGGCGCGCTGGCCGTGGTGACCTTTCATTCGATGGAGGATCGCGTGGTCAAGCGGTTCTTCCAGGCCCGGTCCGGGCGCGGCGGGCGGGCCAACCGCTATGCCCCCGAAACCGAAACCGTTCCGGCCCAATTCCATCTGAAAAAGGCCTCGGCCATTCCACCGGCCGCCACCGAGCTTGCGGACAACCCGCGCGCCCGGTCGGCCAAGCTGCGGGTCGGGTTTCGCACCGAAGCGCCCGCCACCCTGGTGGATCGCAGCGCCCTGGGCCTGCCGAAACTGAACATGGAGGCATGGTGAGATGCGTTTGATCTTCGGTCTTCTTCTGGGCGTGTCCGTGCTGGGACTGGCCTTCTGGGCGTACCAGGAAAACTATCGCACCCGGCAGGCGCTGGCTGACAACCGCGGTCTGGCGCGCGAGATCGGGCGGTTGCAGGAACATCTGGGCGTGCTGAAGGCGGAATGGGCCTATTTGAACCGGCCCGAGCGACTGCGCGAATTGAGCGAACTGAACTTCGAGCGTCTGCAGCTCTTGCCCATGGCGCCCGAGCATTTCGGGCGACTGGACCAAGTCGCCTATCCGCCGCGCAGTGTGCCCATCGAGCCCGAGATCGTCATTGCCACGCCAGTGGCCGCCGCAACGGAGCAGCGCCCATGACCGATCTCCCCCCCGAAGGCACACCGCGCAAGCCCCTGCGCCCGCTGGCCCGCGTGCTGGAAGCCCGCGACAAGGGCGAAAACCCCGATCTGATCGAGCGTGAGAACCTCAACCAGCGCAATGAACGGCTGCGCGACGGTGCCCGGCGGCAGGCCGAAGGCCGCCTGCTGGTGCTGGGGTTGGCCTTTGTTCTGGCCTTTGGCGCGGTCGGTACGCGCATGGCGGCGCTGGCGACCTCGGCCCCGGTCGAGGCGCGCAATTCGACCTATGGCAGCCAGATCACCTCGGCCCGCGCCGATATCGTCGACCGCAATGGCCGGTTGCTGGCCACCAACTTGACCACGCAGGCGCTTTATGCACATCCGCACGACATGGTGGATATTCCCCATGCGGTGCGCGAACTGGCCAAGATCTTCCCGGACATCGACACCGAGAAGGTGCAGGCACGGATGCAGGACGGGCGGAAATTCATGTGGATCCGCAAGACCCTGTCGCCCGAGCAGATCCAGCAGGTACACGACATCGGCGATCCGGGCCTGCTGTTCGCTTCGCGCGACATGCGCGTCTATCCCAACGGCAAGATGGCCGCGCATGTGCTGGGCGGTGCGCGCTTCGGCGAAGAAGGCGTGGCCGCGGCCGAGATTCTGGGCGTGGCCGGGGTCGAAAAAGCCTTTGACGCGCGCCTGCGCGATCCCGCCTTGCTGGTCGAGCCGCTGCAACTGTCCATCGACACCACCGTTCAATCGGCGGTGCGCGAGGTTCTGGCCGGCGGCATGCGCCTGATGAACGCCAGGGGCGCCAGCGCAGTGGTGATGGACATTCACACCGGCGAAGTTGTCTCGATGGTGTCGCTGCCCGATTTCGATCCCAACGACCGCCCGCAGCCGCTGACCAGCGGCGATCAGGCCGACAGCCCGTTGTTCAACCGCACGGTGCAGGGGGTCTATGAACTGGGTTCGGTCTTCAAGATCTTTGCCGTCGCGCAAGCGCTTGAGATGGGACAGATTTCCCCCAGCACCATGATCGACACCAAGGGGCCGCTGGTCTGGGGCCGCCACAAGATCCGCGATTTCCATGACTACGGCGCGACCCTGTCGGCCACGGATGTGATCGTGAAATCCTCCAACATCGGCACCTCGCGGATCATTCAGAACGTGGGTGCCGAGAACCAGAAGGAATTCCTGCGCCGGTTCGGCTTTCTGGAAGCCACCGAGGTGGAGCTGTCCGAAGCGCCCTCGGGTCGGCCCCTGTTGCCGGGGCGTTGGGGCGAGATCCAGTCGATGACCATCTCTTTCGGCCACGGCCTGTCGACCAGCCCGATGCATCTGGCCCAGGGTTATGCCGCGCTGCTGAACGGCGGCACCAAGGTCACGCCCACGTTGCTGAAACGCGATGCCCGCAGCATCGGGCCGCGGGTGGTGTCGGAAGACACCTCGCGCCATGCCCGCGAGATGCTGCGCGCGGTGGTGGTGCGCGGCTCGGCCCGGTTCGCCGAAGTGCCCGGCTATGCGGTGGGCGGCAAGACCGGGTCCGCCGACAAGCCCAAGCCGCGCGGCGGATACTACAAGGACAAGGTTTTGGCGACTTTCGCCGGCGCCTTCCCGATGCATGACCCGCGCTATGTCTTCGTCATCACCCTCGACGAGGGCTATGAGATCGTGAACGATATTCCCCGCCGCACCGCCGGATGGACCGCCGTTCCGGTCAGCGCCGAGGTGATCCGCCGCGTCGCGCCGCTGTTGGGAATGCGGCCCGAGATTGCACCCGGCCCCGATGCTGGGATACGAGAGGCGCGCAACGGCGGCTGAACGAGGGTGGATATGGACGCGGATCAGGCAAAACGCAGCTTGGCAGAGCTTGGTCTGCACGCCCAGGGCGGGCAGGAGGCCCGGATCACCGGCCTGTCCATCGACAGTCGCGCGGTGCGGCCCGGCCATTTGTTCGCAGCCCTTCCCGGCGCACGGTTGCATGGCGGCGAGTTCATCGGCACCGCACTGCGCATGGGCGCGGCCGCCATCCTGACCGATCGCGAAGGGGCAGCCCTGGCCCAAGAGGCGCTGGCGGTAGCCCGCGACAGGGCGCTGGTGGTGGCCGAGGATCCCCGGCAGGCGCTGTCCTATGCGGCGGCCCTGTGGTTCGGCAGCCAGCCCGAGACCTGCGTGGCGGTCACCGGCACCAATGGCAAGACCTCGGTGTCCAGCTTTGCGCGCCAGATCTGGACTCATCTGGGCCGCGAAGCCTGCAATCTGGGCACCACCGGCATCGAAGGCGCCTATGAAGCGCCGTTGCAGCACACCACCCCCGACCCGCTGACCCTGCATCGCCATCTGGCCGAGATGGCCCGGCAGGGGATCACCCATCTGGCGATGGAAGCCTCCTCGCACGGGCTGGACCAGAAACGGCTGGACGGGGTGCGGCTGGCGGCGGCGGGGTTCACCAATTTCTCGCAGGATCATCTGGACTATCATCAGGATTTCGAAAGCTATTTCGCGGCCAAGGCGGGGTTGTTCGACCGGGTGCTGTCCGAGGATGGCATCATCGTCAGCAATCTGGACGACCCCAAGGGGCGGGTGGTGGCAGAGCACGCCATGGAGCGCGGGCAAGAGGTCATCGGCATCGGCCGGCACCCGGATGCGGCGCTGCGGATCGAAGGCCAGCGGTTCGACACCACCGGGCAGGATCTGCGGTTTTCCTGGCAAGGCCGGCCCCGGATGGCCCGGTTGAACCTGATCGGCGGATTTCAGGCCGCCAACGCGCTGCTGGCCGCCGGTCTGGTGATCGCCGCCGGGGAAGATCCCGACGATGTGTTCACCACGCTTGACCGGCTGAAGACCGTGCGCGGGCGGATGCAGCATGTGGCCAGCCGCGAAAACGGCGGCGCGATCTTTGTCGATTACGCCCATACGCCCGATGCCATCGCCACGGCGCTGACCGCGCTGCGGCCGCATGTATTGGGTCGGCTGATCATCGTGTTCGGCGCGGGCGGCGATCGCGACACCGCCAAGCGTGTGCTGATGGGGCAGGCGGCCGCGCAACACGCCGACCTGTGCATCGTCACAGACGACAACCCGCGTTCGGAAGATCCGGCGGCGATTCGGGCCATGGTCCGCGACGGCTGCCCCGAGGCCGCCGATGTGGGCGACCGGGCCGAAGCGATTCTGCGCGGCGTCGATGCAGTGGGACCGGGCGACGCGCTGCTGATCGCCGGCAAGGGCCATGAAACCGGCCAGACGATCGGCGACGATGTGTTCCCCTTTGATGACGCCGAGCAAGCCTCGGTCGCCGTGGCTGCCCTGGAAGGACGCCTGACATGACCCCATTGTGGACCGCCGCCGAAGCCGCCGAGGCGACCGGGGGCAAGGCGTTTGGCGACTGGCAGGCGACGGGGCTGTCCATCGACAGCCGCTCGATCCAGCCCGGCGATCTGTTCATTGCCCTGAAGGATCAGCGCGACGGACATGACTTCGTGGCCGATGCCTTGGCCAAGGGCGCCGCCGCCGCGCTGGTCGCCCATCGCCCGCGTGGTGTGGCCGACGATGCACCGCTGCTGATGGTCGAGGACGTTCAGTCCGGTCTGGAGGCCTTGGGCCGGGCAGGACGCGCCCGCACAAGGGCGCGGGTCATCGCGGTGACCGGCTCGGTCGGCAAGACTTCGACCAAGGAAATGCTGCGGGCCACCTTCGCGCCACTGGGCCGGGTGCATGCCGCCGAGAAAAGTTTCAACAACCATTGGGGCGTGCCGCTGACGCTGGCGCGCTGCCCGGTGGACGCGGATTTCGCGGTGATCGAGATCGGCATGAACCATCCCGGCGAGATCGCGCCGCTGGCCGCGCTGGCCGCGCCCGATGTGGCGCTGGTCACCATCGTGGCAGAGGTGCATCTTGAGGCCTTCCCCAATGGGCTTCCCGCCATCGCGCATGAAAAGGCAGCGATCTTCTCGGGCCTGAAACCCGGCGGCTGGGCAGTGTTCAATGGCGACCTGGAGGTCTCGGGCATCCTGTCCGAAGCGGCCCGCGCCGCCACCGACAACTGCGTGTCCTTCGGGGCGCTGGATTTCGCCGATGTCCGGCTCAGTGGGCTGGAGGTTACGGCAGACAGCACCCTGTTCACCGCCCATCTGGAAGGAGCAGGTTTCCCGGTGCGGCTGAACACGCCCGGTCGCCATTTCGCGCTGAACGCCCTTGGCGCGCTGGCCTGCGTCGCAGCAGCGGGTGGCGATGTGACAAGGGCCATTGTCGGCCTGTCCCATTGGACGCCCCCCGGCGGGCGCGGCACGCGGGAGACGGTCGATCTGCCGGGGGGCGGCAGCTTCGCGCTTCTGGACGATGCCTATAACGCCAATCCCACCTCGGTCGGCGCGGCGCTGGAAACCCTTGCGGCCAGCACCCCGAAAGGCGCGCGCATCGCGGTTTTGGGCGACATGCTGGAACTGGGGCCAGACGAGGCGGCCCTGCATGCGGGTCTGGCCGCCCATCCGGCCATGGAGGCACTGGATCGCGTCCATTGCGTCGGCCCGCGCATGAAGGCGCTGCACAAGGCTCTGCCCGAGGCAAAACGGGGTCATTGGTGCAAGACCGCCGCCGAAATGGCAGGCATGGCACCCGATCTGGTGCGCCCCGGCGATATCGTGCTGGTCAAGGGCTCCTTCGGGTCGCGGGTCGGGCAGGTGGTTGACGCGTTGCGGAAGATCGGCGATGCCGCACCGCAGACTTCCAGAAAGGCAAACTGATGCTGTATTGGCTGGCGGCCTTTTCCGATGGCGGCGACTTTTTCAACCTGTTCCGCTACATCACCTTCCGGGCCGGGGCGGCGTTTTTCACGTCCCTGATCTTTGGCTTCCTGTTCGGGCGGCCCCTGATCAACCTGCTGCGCCGTCGGCAAAGCAACGGCCAGCCGATCCGCGAGGATGGACCGGAAAGCCACAAGCTGACCAAGGCCGGAACACCGACCATGGGCGGGGTGCTGATCCTGGGCGCCCTGTTGTTTTCGACGCTGCTCTGGGCGCGTCTGGACACGCCGTTCATCTGGATGGTGCTGTTCGTGACCTACGGGTTCGGCGCCATCGGCTTTGCCGATGACTATGCCAAGGTCAGCCAGAACAACACCAAGGGCGTGCCGGGCAAGGTGCGGCTGGGATTGGGATTTCTGATCTCGGGCATCGCCGCACTCTGGGCCATGTATTTTCACCCCGCCGAGCTTTCGGGCGCGCTGGCCTTTCCGATCTTCAAGGATGTGCTGCTGCCGATGGGGGTGCTGTTTGTTCCCTTCGCAATGATCGTGATCGTGGGGGCTGCCAACGCGGTGAACCTGACCGACGGGCTGGACGGGCTGGCGGTCATGCCGGTGATGATCGCGGGCTCGGCGCTGGGGATCATTGCCTATGCGGTGGGCCGGGTCGACTTCACGCAGTATCTTGACGTCCACTACGTGCCCGGCACCGGTGAATTGCTGATCTTCGTGGCGGCCCTCGTGGGCGGCGGGCTGGGGTTCCTGTGGTACAACGCGCCCCCTGCGGCGGTGTTCATGGGCGATACCGGATCGCTGGCCCTGGGCGGGGCGCTTGGCGCCATCGCGGTCGCCACCAAGCACGAGATCGTTCTGGCCATCGTCGGCGGCATCTTCGTGGTCGAGGCGCTGTCGGTCATCATCCAGGTCGCTTACTTCAAACGCACCGGGCGGCGGGTGTTCCTGATGGCACCGATCCATCATCACTTCGAGAAGAAAGGCTGGCACGAGCCGCAGATCGTGATCCGCTTCTGGATCGTGTCGCTGATCCTGGCCCTGATCGGGCTGGCTACGCTGAAGATCCGCTGAACCGAACGGAGGATGCCCTTTTGTACCATGCCCGCCGCACGTTGATTTCCCTGGGCAGATGGCGGTTGGCCGTGCTGGCGCCAATGTTTGTGGCCCTCGGGCTGGCGGGATGTGCCCCGGTGCCCCTGGATGCGCCGAAACCGGTCAGCCGCGCCCTGGTGTCCGATGGCTCCACCATGCTCCAGCGCATCGCCCGGACGCACACCAGCGACAATCCCGACGGCGACTCCTCGCTGGTTACGCTGGAAGACGGCAATATCGCGCTGGGGGCCCGCCTGCGGCTGATCGAACGGGCCGAGCGCACACTCGACTTGCAGTACTTCCTGATGAAGCCCGATCTGGGCAGCGCGCTGGTGCTGACCGCCTTGCTGGATGCGGCGGATCGTGGCGTGCGGGTGCGCGTCTTGCTGGACGATGTCTTTACCACAATGTCGGACGACGCGCTTGGGCTTCTGGATGTGCATCCGGGCATCGAGGTGCGCATCTTCAACCCCTCGCCGCGCCCGGGGTGGAAAGCGGCGGGCTTTGTCACCGATTTCAACCGCGTCAACCGGCGCATGCACAACAAGTCCTTCGTGGCCGACGGAAGCTGGGCCATTGTCGGCGGGCGCAACATCGCCGATGAGTATTTCCAGATCGATACCAGCTCTGAGTTCGCCGATTTCGAGATGCTGGTGATCGGCCCGGCGGTGCAGGGGATCTCGGCCAGCTTCGATCACTATTGGAACGACGGCTGGTCAGTGCCCATTGGCCAGTTGCAACGCGACCCCAGCCCCGAGGAACTGGCCGAAGTTCGTGCCAACCTGGTGGCGCGTCTGAAACCGGCCCGGAATGTTTATGAAGGGGCCGTCAACGATCCCTTCTTCAAGCGTCTGTCCGCCGGGCAGATCCCGAGTTTCACGGGAAGGGTCGAAGTTGTTGTGGACGATCCCGCAAAACTGAAGGTGCCGGTCCCCGAGGGCCAGAAGATTCTGGCGCAGGATTTGCTGACCCGGATGAAAAACGCGAAAAAGCGCGTGGTTCTGCTGACGCCCTACTTCGTGCCGGAAGACTATGGTGCCCGGCTGTTTTCCGACCTGGCCGAACGCGGTGTGCGCGTGCAGATCGTCACCAATTCGCTGGGATCGACCAATCACGCTTATGTGCACGCGGGCTATAGGCGTCATCGCGAGGCGCTGCTGGCCGCCGGGGTGGAACTTTATGAGATCCGCTCGGACACGCCGCAGGCCCTGGGTCTGGTCCCGGAAGGCGATGAAACCGGCCTGGTAATGCACACCAAGCTGGCGGTGATCGACGATGACGCGGTGTTCGTCGGCTCGCTCAACCTCGACCCCAGGTCGATCAAGCAGAACACCGAGTTTGGCACCTTCGTGCGCAGCCGCGCCTTCGCGGGTGCCGTCTGGTCTGCACTGGACAACGATCTGCCCTTGTACACCTACCGGGTGGTCGCGGGCCCGGACGGGGATCTGCTGTGGTACTACGACGCGCCGGGGGCGGCGTCGGTGACCGATCGGGAACCCGGCGCAACGGCATGGAAGAATTTCGTGGTGGGCCTGACGGCCTTTCTGGGGATCGAGGAACAGCTCTGAGCCTGCGCGGGTCCGGCTGTGCCGTGCCGCCCCTTGACCCCGGTCCCCGGCAGCGCGCAGGTTGCGCGCCGACAATTGGAGTGTAGCTATGATCCCGGTGCGCGGTTTTGACGGACAGGTGGTGGCGGTGCTGGGGCTGGGGCGCTCGGGCCTTGCAGCGGCGCGCGCCTTGCAGGCCGGCGGGGCCGATCCGGTGGTCTGGGATGACGGCGCCGAAGGCCGGGCGCGGGCCGAGGCCGAAGGATTCACCCTGCGCGACCTGACGCGATCCGGGGCCTTCGACGATGTGGCCTGCCTTGTGGCCTCTCCCGGCATTCCACATCTCTTTCCAAAGCCCAACCCGGTGATCCATGCAGCCCTTGAGGCCGGGGTGCCGGTCGACAACGACATCGGCCTGTTCTTCCGGTCGTTCGCGACCGAGGATTGGGATCGCTTTGAAAAGGCGCCCAAGGTGGTGGCAGTGACCGGGTCGAATGGGAAATCGACCACCTCGGCCCTGATCCACCATTGCCTGACCGATGCGGGCCGTCCCAGCCAGTTGGCCGGCAACATCGGGCGCGGGGTGCTGGACATCGATCCGCCGGAAGATGGCGGCGTGGTGGTGCTGGAACTCAGCTCGTACCAGACCGACCTGGCCCGCGCGCTGACGCCGGATATCGCGGTGTTCACCAACCTGTCCCCGGATCATCTGGACCGCCACGGAGGCATGGGCGGCTATTTCGCTGCCAAGCGCCGGTTGTTCGCCGAAGGCGGGCCGGATCGCGCCGTGATCGGGGTGGACGAAGACCCGGGCCAGTTCCTGGCCGGGCAGATGGCCGAAGGCCCCGGCGACGACCGGGTCATCCGCGTGTCGGTTACCCGCAAGCTGGCCGGCATCGGCTGGAACGTACATGCCCGGAAGGGCTTTTTGTCCGAGACCCGAAAGGGGCGGCAATTGGCCAGTATCGACCTGCGCCCGATTTCCGGGCTGCCGGGCACCCACAACCACCAGAATGCCTGCGCGGCCTACGGGGCCCTGCGCGCCCTTGGCCTGCCGCCCCGCACCATCGAAGCAGGGTTTGCCTCTTTCGGCGGGCTGGCCCACCGCAGCCAGACGATCGCCGAGATCAACGGGGTGCGCTATGTCAACGACAGCAAGGCCACCAATGTGGACAGCGCGGCACAGGCGCTGAAGGCGTTCCACCGCATCCGCTGGATCGCTGGTGGGCTGGGCAAGGACGGCGGCATCAGCGGTCTTGCCGCCGAGTTGGGCAATGTCGAGAAAGCCTATCTGATCGGCCATTCCGCCCGCGATTTCGCATTGCAGTTGGCCGACACGCCGCACGAGATCTGCGAAACGCTGGACGCCGCCGTGGCCCGAGCCGCGGCAGAGGCCGCGCCCGGCGATACCGTTCTTCTGGCACCCGCCGCGGCCAGTTTCGACCAGTTCCCCGATTTCGAAAAGCGCGGCGAGGCGTTCATTGCGCTTGTCGAGGCACTAGCGCCCGCCAGCTAGGGGGCTCCCGCCGCCGTGTCGACCTGTCGGTCGAAAGGCGTTGGGCCGGGCGCCGCTGCGCGGCGCAAGATGAGTATTTGACCCAAGAAGAAGTTGCCACGGCGCAGGGGTTCTTCTTGGCACAAATACTCACAGCACCGCTGCCGCCAACCGGGCCACTCGACGGTCCGGGCGCTGTACGCCTGCTGCTTTCAGTGGCGTGGTCGAACACATTGGTGTAGGGTTGCTGAAAGCCCGGATACACGGGCACGGCAGAGCAGACAGTTTGGTACGGGCATACCCATGACAGAGATGGCGCACGGGGCGATTCCGCGAAGCGCGGGAGAACCGTTGATTCCGAAATGGTGGCGGACCATCGACCGGTGGTCTCTGGTCTGCGTGCTGGCCTTGTTCGGCATCGGCATGTTGCTGGGGCTGGCAGCCTCGCCCCCCCTGGCCGAGCGCAACGGGCTGTCGCCGTTCTACTACGTGCAGAAGCAGGCGATTTTCGGGGCCATGGCCTTTGTCGTGATGCTGTTCTGTTCGATGCTGGATCCACGCGAGGTGCGGCGGCTGGGGGTCATTGCCTTCGTGGGCGCGTTCATTGCCCTGATCCTGCTGCCGGTGTTCGGCACCAATTTCGGCAAGGGCGCCGTGCGCTGGTACTCGCTTGGGTTCGGCTCGTTGCAACCCTCTGAGTTCCTGAAACCGGCCTATATCATTCTGGCGGCCTGGCTCATGGCGGCCTCGCAACAGGTGGCCGGACCGCCGGGGCGGCTGATGTCGGCAGCCCTGGCGCTGGTGATCGTTCTGATCCTTGCGATGCAGCCGGACTATGGGCAGGCCTGCCTGGTCCTGTTTTCCTGGGGGGTGATGTATTTCGTCGCTGGTGCGCCGATCGTCCTGCTGATCCTTGTGGCCGGGGCGGTCGTTGCCGGGGGGGTGCTGGCCTACAACAGTTCGGAGCATTTCGCGCGCCGCATCGACGGCTACCTGTCGACCGAAATCGATCCCACCACTCAGATCGGCTATGCCGCCAATGCCATCCGCGAAGGCGGCGTGTTCGGCGTTGGCGTGGGCGAGGGGGAAGTGAAGATCTTTCTGCCCGATGCCCATACCGATTTCATCATCGCGGTTGCGGCCGAGGAATACGGGCTGGTGCTGGTTCTGGCGATCATCGTGCTCTATTGCGCCGTCACCGTGCGGTCGCTGCTGCGTCTGCTGAAGGAGCGTGACCCCTTCGTGCGCTATGCCGGCACCGGGTTGGCCTGCGTTCTGGGAATGCAGGCGATGGTCAACATGGGCGTGGCGGTGCGGCTGTTGCCCACCAAGGGCATGACCCTGCCGTTCGTGTCCTACGGCGGCTCGTCGGTGATCGCGGCGGGGATCACCGTGGGCATGTTGCTGGCCCTGACCCGGACCCGCCCGCAGGGACGCATGGCCGATGTTTTGAGACACCGGAGTTGAGAATTTGAGCCAACCCTTGCTTGTCATTGCCGCTGGCGGCACCGGCGGCCATATGTTTCCCGCCCAGGCGCTGGCCGAGGCCATGTTGCGGCGAGGCTGGCGTGTAAAGCTGTCCACCGATGAACGCGGTGCCCGCTATGCGGGCGGCTTTCCGCATACGGTCGAGGTCGAACAGGTGACCGCGGCGACGTTTTCGCGGGGCGAAGGGATTGAAAAGGCCCTGGTGCCGCTGCGCATCGGGCGCGGCGTCCATGCCGCCTGGCGGCAGATGAAGCGCGAGACCCCCGCCATCGTGGTGGGGTTTGGCGGATATCCGTCGGTGCCGGCGCTGGCGGCGGCCAGCCTGCTGAAGCTGCCCCGGCTGATCCACGAACAGAACGGCGTTCTGGGGCGGGTGAACAGGTTCTTCGCCCCGCGCGTCGACGCCATCGCCTGTGGCACATGGCCCACGACCCTGCCTGAGGGGGTCGAAGGCATACCCACCGGCAATCCGGTGCGGGCCGAGGTGCTGGAGCGTGCCGGTGCCCCCTATATCCCGCCCGGCGATTACCCCATGCATCTTTTGATCATCGGTGGCAGCCAGGGCGCGCGGATCCTGTCCAACATGGTGCCGCAGGCCATCGTTGGCTTGCCCGACGACCTGAAGGCGCGTCTGCGCATTTCGCACCAGGCGCGGGGCGAGGACGAAGAACGCGTGCGGGCCTTCTATGATCTGCACAACCTGCAGGCCGATGTGCAGCCCTTCTTCCGCGATGTGCCGGCCCGGCTGGCGGAATCGCAACTGGTGATCTCGCGCTCGGGCGCCTCGTCGGTGGCCGACATCTCGGTGATCGGGCGGCCGTCGATCCTTGTGCCCTATGCCGCCGCCACCGGCGATCACCAGACCGCAAACGCGCGCGGGCTGGTCGATGCCGATGCGGCCATCCTGATCCCCGAAAGCCACCTGACCCAGCAAATCATGACCGAGCAGATCGCGGCGGTCCTGCAACACCCGGATGCCGCTGTGAAGATGGCCCATGGCGCTTTGGCGCAGGGCAGGCCAGATGCCACCGATCGCCTTGTGGCGCTGGTCGAGACTTACGCCGACAAAGGACAGAACAGATGAAGCATTGGGAAGCCCGCATGAACGCCGCCACGAAACTGCCGCTGGAACTTGGAGCCATCCATTTTGTCGGGATCGGCGGGATCGGCATGTCGGGCATCGCCGAGGTGCTTCTCAACCACGGCTACCAGGTGCAGGGATCGGACCTGAAGGCCTCGAAGATCACCGAGCGACTGGCCAAGCTGGGCGCACGGATCTTCGTGGGGCAGACTGCCGAGAACCTGGCCGAGGCCGATGTTGTCGTGATCTCGTCAGCGATTAAGCCGGGCAATCCGGAACTGGACGAAGCCCGCCGCCGTGGCCTGCCCGTGGTGCGCCGGGCCGAGATGCTGGCCGAGCTGATGCGGCTGAAGTCCAACATCGCCGTCGCCGGAACCCACGGCAAGACCACCACCACCACCATGGTGGCGACGCTGCTGGACGCAGGCGGCATCGATCCGACGGTCATCAACGGCGGCATCATCCACGCCTATGGTTCGAACGCGCGGATGGGGCAGGGCGAATGGATGGTGGTCGAGGCGGACGAAAGCGACGGCACTTTCAACCGCCTTCCGGCCACCATTGCCATCGTCACCAACATCGACCCTGAGCACATGGAGCATTGGGGCGATTTCGACACGCTGCGGGATGGATTCCATGAATTCGTCTCGCGCATTCCGTTCTACGGGCTGGCGGTCTGCTGCACCGATCATGCCGAGGTCCAGACCCTGGTGGGCCGGATCACCGACCGCCGGGTGCGGACCTTCGGCTTCAACGCGCAGGCCGATGTGCGCGCCGTGAACCTGCGGTACGAGGGCGGTGTGGCCCATTTCGACATTCGCCTTCAGTTCGAGGATTCGGTGATCGAAGGGTGTACCCTGCCGATGCCGGGCGATCACAACGTCTCGAACGCGCTGGCGGCCGTGGCCGTGGCCCGCCACCTGGGCATGAAGCGCGCGGAAATCCGGCAGGCGCTGGCCAACTTCAAGGGCGTCAACCGGCGCTTTACCAAGGTCGGCGAGGTCAACGGCATCACGATCATCGACGACTATGGCCATCACCCGGTGGAAATCGCCGCCGTGCTGAAAGCCGCGCGACAGGCCACCGAGGGCCGGATCATCGCCGTGCATCAGCCGCACCGCTATTCGCGCCTGCATTCGCTGTTCGAGGATTTCTGCACCTGTTTCAACGAGGCTGACGTGGTCGGCATCGCCGAGGTTTTCGGAGCTGGCGAAGATCCCATCGAGGGCGCCACCCGCGAAGGTCTGGTTCAGGGGCTGATCGCCCACGGCCATCGCCACGCCCGCGTCGTCACTTGCGAGGATGACCTTGTGCGTCTCGTCCGCGAACAGGCCCGCCCCGGTGACATGGTGGTGTGCCTTGGGGCCGGGACGATCAGTGCCTGGGCCAATGCGCTGCCGGGGCGGTTGGACGTTAGTAGATGAATGAATGATTTCGAGTACAGAGAATGGGCAGAGGGGCGTCCAGATGATGATTTAAGGACCATCACTTACCGTTCGGCGATCCGTATCGCGCCGTATTTCTGGAAAGAAGTTCCCCCATGTGCAGATGAAGGGCGCCAAATCGTTGATGATTGGTGGAAAGTCGAAAACCAACATCCAAACGCGTTCGTGCTTGTTCGCGCCCTTCTGTTCGGCTCATTTTTAGTCGATGGAAAGTCTGTTCCCGGTGCACTTGCCGATTCGCGCCTTTCGATTGTGGAAAAGCTTCTGGATGCGGGGAAAGCAGTCAACAATTTCCTGGATGCAAGGAGTTTCGGGGATGACGCGGCCGTCAATGCTGCGGCGCTTCTTCAAGGAGATGACGACTGCGATTCGATCGTCCACGATATTTCGGACGGATGGGAACAAGGCACGACAGGGTTCATTGAATCAGTAGCAAGAGACTGTGAGTTTCTTGGAAATGGGAGGTCTCTGAAAGATGTCCCAGTTTGGGCCAAACTTGACTACAATACCTCCGCAGGTTGGGATGAAGTGCGCGCGGCGTGGGCTGAAGCAGGCGATGGCTGGCAGTTTTGGATTGACTGGTATGAGGACGCTCTAGCAGGCGGGGTTCCGGATTGGGATCGGTTGTACGATATCGCCCTGATTCCAGATGAGATCTGGGACGGCGGGCACGACATACTGAATCCGGCAATACTCGAAATCATTACTAATCATCGCACAATCGACAGTGTGGAAGCGCGTACGCCCAATTGTGAGGACATACGCCTTGATCATTACACTGGACTACTGACAGCATTGCCGGTTCCCTGTCTGGATACAAATCTCTCCCGACACATAATCGGCCGCGTTCAAACAGCTATCGATAGATTTTCAGTTCACTACCAATCCAACAGCTCAAATTTTGGACCAGTTTTCCGTGAGTGTTCGGCCGATGATCTTAAGTATCTGCGTGAGGACCTTGAAGACTGTTGTGGCTACGATTTAGCCCTGCACGATGCTATTGATGAGTGCCTTTCCTCGTTGCGGCGGAAATTCGAGAAAGAACGCTTGAACGCCGATCCGGACGTTCGACGCTTGCTGGATGTTCTGGAGAGGGCGACAATCGATATCTATGCTGGCAGCGAGTCGGCCCGCGAGGTGTTGGAGAAGCGCGCTGACGAAACTTATCGCAGAATTTCGATCGAGCATCATTTGCAGTTCAACGAACTATGCCAAAGTATGGCGGCGCAATCAGATCTACTATTGCAAAGGTCGATTCATGATGACCTTGATGTGGCCGACGATGCGTCCGCGGATCCCGAACTTCGGCGTAAAGCGCGGTATCGGACAATCAGCCGTTTGCCGAGAGGCGCGAGAGCCGTTCACTACAGCCGGTTCGTAAGCGGCGAGCGTGTTGTCGATCCTCCCAGGAAACCGGACAGTAAGTTGTGGGTTGCAACGGTCCTGGGCCCGTCTGGCGCAGCGATCCTTTCAAAGCTCTTGGGGTCTTGATCTCAACGTTCCTACCGTCGCCGCCCGGGTTTCAGGGCGTGGGGCAAGCCTGCGCGATGCGCGTGGCCGGCCAGTCGCGATCCAACACCAGCGGCATCAGGTTGAGCATCCCGTCGTCGTCGATCAGCGTGGCAAGTTCGGCCACCATCGCGCCGATCTGTGCGGCCAGTTCGGCCTCGCGGTTTGGGTCAAGTTCGCCATGGGAATAGGCCATGGGATCGCCGGTCAGGCGCGCGGCCAGGGTGGCGATGCGCGCCGGGCTGACCGGGTGGGAACTGGCGTCGCGCCCGGCCTCATCCAGCGGATCCAGCCACCAGGCGGCCATGTAGTACCAGAACACCCCCATCGGCAGCCCGCCCAGCCGTTCGAAATGATCCAGCGCGAAGGCGTCGGCGGCGATCTCTTGTCGCTGGCTTTCGGCACTGGGCAGCTCGCCTTCGTGGTTCAGCAGGATATGGCCCAACTCATGCGCAAGGATGAATTGCAGGCCGGAACTGACGATCTTGCCCGAGACGTTGTAGGTGAATTCATCGGCAAAGGCGGTGTCGCGGTCGATGTTGAAAGCGCGCAGCGGCGAGGGCAACGGGCGCCCTTCGCGCAGCTTGGCCCAGAGATAGGCCTGGATGGCCTCGGGATTGCAGTTCTGGCTTTCAACCCAGGCGAACAGCGTGGCGACATCGTCGAAAAAGCGGATCGACTCAATCGGGAAATAGATCACGCCGCGGCCGGGGTGGGCAAAAAAGTCCAGTGGCGAGCGGCCCAGTTCGGGAAACTCCAGCCGCACCTGTGACGCGCGCGGGCGCAGATCGCGCGGCAGGTTGCCCAGTATGTCCTGTGTGAACACACGCTGGATGTCGGGCGTGGCCGCCTGGAAGGTGTGGCGCATCTCGTCAGGCGTATAGAGTTGCGCCGACACCGGGGCGGCGAGCAGGGCAAGGGTGTTGGCAAGGGCCCTCAGCACAGCGGGTGCAGCGCGGACCAGGCGGTGCGCGCCTCCTGTGACGGGGTGGGGCCGCCCGTGTTGCGGGCCCAGTCGGCGAAATCGGATCGGTTGCCCCAGGCCGGTTGCCACAGACCTGCCAGCAGCGACAGCTTCACGTCGGTCACGTCGATTTCGGTCCGTGCGGAAAGGGTCTGCCCGTCGATCAGGCAATTCAGGCTGCGCAACTGCCGCTGTGCGACGGAAGCGTCATAGCCGGTGCCCGTGGTCTGCGGGCTGGGGCCGGCATCGGGATAAAGCGGCGCCACGCCGGTAAACCCGCCGGCCGGTGTCCCGCCTTCGGCCACCTGCATCCCTTCTGGCGCGGCAACCGGGGTGACTTCGATCGGGTGTTCCAGCGAGACCCAAGCGTAGCCGATCAGCGCCATCAGCACGAAGACCGGTGTCGAAAACACGAAGGAGCCGCCAAGCCCCAATGGCGCGCCCTCGGCCAGATTGATCTTCTGGACCGTGCGCCAGAAGCCGATCATCACCACCAGTGCCACCAGCAGGACAACGGCTGTCAGGGTCAGCCGTTCGGCAATGCGGAACAGAATGATGGTGTCCATGAGGCACTCCTTGTCCTTGGGGAAGTGTTGGCCATTTCCCGCACCCGATCAAGTCAGGTCACCGCGACCCGCAGTTCTATGCGTGACAGGGCGGGGGTTTCGCGTTACCCCGCGCCGGAACCCTGATCCTGATCCATATCCGGAAAGCCGACGTGCCGACGACCCCTGCAAGACCCCTGTCTGACCTGACCTGGCTGCGGGTGGGCGGCCCCGCCGAGATCTTCTTCCAGCCCACGGACCTGGAGGATCTGAAGGCGACGCTGGCTGGGCTCGACCCCATGGTGCCGGTGTTTCCCATGGGCGTGGGGTCGAACCTGATCGTGCGCGATGGCGGCATCCGGGGCATGGTGGTGCGGCTGGGGCGCGGGTTCAACCAGATCCGAATCGACGGCGATCTGGTGGTCGCCGGAGCCGCGGCGCTGGATGCCCATGTGGCGCGCAAGGCTGCGCAAGCCGGGCGCGACCTGACGTTCCTGCGCACGATTCCCGGTGCCATTGGCGGGGCGGTGCGGATGAACGCAGGCTGCTATGGCCAATATGTCGCCGATCATTTCGTGTCCGCGCAGGCGGTGAGCAGAGCGGGCGACTCGGTGACCCTGAGCGCCGATGATCTGGCCTTCGGCTATCGCCACAGCACTTTGCCCGACGGCTGGGTGTTGACGGAAGCCACCTTCCGCGCCCCAGCAGGCGATCCGGAGGAGCTGGAGGGGAAGATGGCCGAACAGTTGGCCAAGCGCGATGCGACCCAACCCACCAAGGACCGCACGGCCGGATCGACCTTCCGTAACCCGTCGGGGTTTTCCTCGACCGGGCGGGCCGACGACGTGCATGACCTGAAGGCCTGGAAGCTGATCGACGACGCCGGGATGCGGGGCGCGCGCAAGGGCGGGGCGCAAATGTCGGAAAAGCACTCCAACTTCCTGACCAATGCCGGGGGGGCAACCGCCGCCGATCTGGAAGATCTGGGCGAGGACGTGCGAAAAAGGGTTTTCGAAAACAGTGGCATCACGCTAGAGTGGGAAATCATGCGTGTAGGCGAAAAACCCGGCTGAACGGGACGCCCACACCAGAAGATCAGACCGGAAAAATCCGGCGGTTCGAGCAGCGGGGCCAGGCGCCCCACAACAGATTGAGGCAGGGTCATGTCGTCCAAGACAGATCCCTTGGTGGCCGTCCTGAAAGGCGGGCCGTCCGCTGAGCGTGACGTATCGCTCAGTTCGGGGCGGGAATGTGCCGTGGCCCTTCGGGCGGCGGGCTTTCGTGTGACCGAAATCGACGCGGGGGCCGATCTGCCCGCGCAACTGGCCGCGACCGCGCCGGACGTGGTGTTCAACGCCCTGCATGGCCGCTGGGGCGAGGATGGCTGCGTGCAGGGCCTGCTGGAATGGCTGCGCCTGCCTTATACCCATTCAGGCGTGCTGGCTTCGGCGCTGGCGATGGACAAGACCCGCACCAAATCGGCCTATGCCGCCGCCGGCCTGCCAGTGGTCGAGAGCGGGATTTTCGACGCCGATGCCGTGCGCGCCGGGCACGTGATGACGCCGCCCTACGTGGTGAAGCCCAACAACGAAGGCTCCTCGGTCGGGGTCTACCTGGTGCACGAGGCCGCCAACGGCCCACCGCAACTGGCCCCCGAAATGCCGGGCCGGGTGATGGTCGAGCGATTCGCGCCGGGCCGCGAAATGACCACCACCGTTCTGGGGGCGGGCGTCGGCGGGGACGCATCGCGTGCGTTGACCGTGACCGACATCCTGATGGACGGCTGGTACGATTACGAGGCGAAATATGCCCCCGGCGGCTCGCGCCACGTGCTGCCCGCCGATGTGCCGACCGAGATTTTCGAGGCCTGTCTGGATTACGCCGTGCGCGCTCATGAGGCGTTGGGATGCCGGGGCGTATCGCGCACCGATTTCCGCTGGGACGAAAGCCGCGGGTTGGACGGGTTGATCCTGCTGGAAACCAACACCCAGCCGGGCATGACGCCGACCTCGCTGGTGCCCGAACAGGCCGCACATTGCGGCATCGACTATCCGACCCTCGTGCGCTGGATGGTGGAGGACGCCTCATGCGACCGTTGATCCACCGCCGCCGCGACCTGAACGATCCCGCGCCCAGCCGCGCGGCCTATCGCATGACGCGGTTGTGGCTGTCGCCGCTGTTCCGGCGTCTGGTCACGGCGGTGATGCCCGCGGCCCTGATCTTTGGGGGGGCGGCGGCTTGGGTCACCCAGCCCGCGCAGATCGACATGGTGAAGACCTGGACCGGGGATATCCTCGCCTCGGTCGAAGCCCGTCCCGAGTTCCAGATCCGGCAGATGGCGGTGACCGGGGCCTCGCCGGTGCTGGCCGAGGCGATCCGCGCACGGCTGTCGCTGGAGTTTCCGGTCAGCTGGTTCCGGCTTGACCCGGAACTGTTGCAGGCCAGCGTCGCCGAGCTGGACGCGGTGGCGCAGGTGCAGGTGTCGGTCGAACTGGGCGGTGCCCTGAGCATCGCCGTGCGTGAACGCGAACCGGCGGTGATCTGGCGACGGCCCTTCGCGCTGGAGATGCTGGACGCCACCGGCCATCGCATCGCCTATATCGACCATCGCGACGGTCGCCCCGACCTGCCGCTGGTCACCGGAACCGGGGCCGATGCGGCCATCCCCGAGGCGCTGGCCCTGATCGCCTCGGCCGAGCCGATCCAGGACCGCCTACGGGCCCTGACCCGGCGCGGCGAACGGCGCTGGGACATCATGCTGGATCGCGACCAGGTGATCCGGCTGCCCGAAACCGGCGCGCAGCAGGCGCTGGAACGGACGCTGGCGATTCATGCGGCGCTGGATCTTCTCAATCGCGACGTGCCGGTCGTGGACATGCGCAATCCGGGCCGTCCGACGGTCCGGCTGGGGCCGGGGGCGATGGACTACCTGCGCCTCACCCGCTCATTCGAACAGGGACTTGCAAGCCAATGATGGACGTATTCGAAACGCAACGCGCGATGCGCCAGATGCGCAAGGCCGCCATGCAGCGCGGCGTGGTGGCGGTTCTGGACATGGGCACGCATCAGGCCACCTGCCTGATCCTGCGATTTGATGGCGGCGACCTGCCCACGGTGGACGGGGTCGGACCGATGGCCGGGCAGTCGCAATTCCGGGTGATCGGGGCCGCGACGACACGGGCACGCGGTATGCGGCATGGCGAGATTTCGGCCATGCAGGAGACCGAGCGGGCCATCCGCACGGTGGTGCAGGCCGCCCAGAAAATGGCGCAGGTGCGGGCCGACCATGCCATCGTGTGTTTCTCGGGCGCCAATCCGCGCTCGTACGGGGTCACAGGCGAGATCGACGTGACCGGGCAGGAGGTCAGCGAAAGCGATGTGGCCGCCGTTCTGGGCAGTTGCGACACGCCGGATATTGGCGGTCATCGCACCATCCTGCACGCGCAACCGGTGAACTTTGCGCTCGATTATCGCTCGGGCCTGTCGGATCCGCGCGGCCAGATCGGCAACACGCTGACCACCGACATGCATCTTCTGGCGGTGGATCGGGCGGTTGTGCAGAACATCCTGCACTGCGTGAAGCGCTGCGATCTGGAACTGGCCGGGCTGGCGTCATCGGCCTATGCGGCGGGCATTTCGGCGATGGTCGAGGACGAGCAGAAACTGGGCGCCGCCTGCATCGACATGGGTGCAGGCACCACAGGCATCTCGATCTTCCTGCGCGGCCACATGATCTTTGCCGACACGGTGCGCATCGGCGGTGCACATGTGACCCAGGACATCTCCAAGGGGCTGGGCATTCCGCTGGATCTGGCTGAACGCATCAAGACCCTGCATGGCGGGCTGGAGGCCACCGGGCGCGACGACCGCGAGATGATCCCGCTGACCGGCGAGACCGGCGATTGGGAACATGACCGGCGCGAAATCTCGCGATCCGAACTGATCGGCATCATGCGGCCCCGGGTCGAGGAGATCCTCGAAGACGTGCACGCCCGGCTGGAGGCTGCGGGCTTTGACCATCTGCCCAGCCAGAAGATCGTGCTGACCGGCGGCGCCAGCCAGGTGCCCGGACTGTCGGCGCTGGCCACGCGGATGCTGGGCCAGCAGGTGCGGCTGGGCCGGCCGCTGCGCATCCAGGGGATGCCGCAGGCGGCGGCGGGACCGGGGTTTGCGGCCACCGTGGGGCTGTGCCTTTTCGCGGCACATCCACAGGACGAATGCTGGGATTTCGACATCGAAACCCACCGTTATCCGGCCAGATCCCTGCGTCGCGCCGTGCGCTGGTTCAGGGAGAACTGGTAGATTGGCGGCGCGAAGCCGCCAAATCTTGTGGTTTTTGACCCAAATGTACAGATTTTGGCGTGACCCAGCGCCACGGGGCGGATACACTCGCTGCCAATGAGCACGCGCGGGCGCAAAGTCCGTAAATTAACTACAGGCGGATCCAGACATGACATTGAACCTGACTATGCCCGAGCAGGAAGATTTGACTCCGAAGATCACCGTCTTCGGTGTGGGCGGGGCCGGCGGCAACGCGGTCAACAACATGATCGAAAAGGCGCTGGAAGGCGTCGAATTCGTGGTGGCCAACACCGATGCGCAGGCCCTGCAGCAAAACCGGTCGGTTTCCAAGGTGCAGATGGGCATCAAGGTGACCGAAGGTCTGGGCGCGGGGGCGCGGCCTTCGGTCGGTGCGGCGGCGGCGGAAGAATCGATCGAACAGATCGTTGATCATCTGGTCGGCAGCCACATGTGCTTCATCACCGCCGGCATGGGGGGCGGCACCGGTACCGGGGCGGCCCCGATCATCGCGCAGGCCGCGCGGGAACTTGGCGTTCTGACCGTCGGCGTCGTGACCAAGCCGTTCCAGTTCGAAGGCGCCAAGCGCATGCGCAAGGCGGAAGAGGGGATCGAATGCCTGCAAAAGGTCGTCGACACCCTGATTATCATTCCGAACCAGAACCTGTTCCGTCTGGCCAATGAAAAGACCACCTTTACCGAGGCCTTCTCGATGGCCGACGACGTTCTGTACCAGGGCGTCAAGGGTGTCACCGACCTGATGGTCCGTCCGGGCCTGATCAACCTCGACTTCGCGGACGTGCGCGCCGTGATGGACGAGATGGGCAAGGCCATGATGGGCACCGGCGAGGGCGAGGGCGAGCAGCGCGCGATCCAGGCCGCCGAAAAGGCCATCGCCAACCCGCTGCTGGACGAGATTTCGCTGAAGGGCGCGCGCGGCGTGCTCATCAACATCACCGGCGGCTACGATCTGACCCTGTTCGAACTGGACGAGGCCGCCAACCGCATCCGCGAGGAAGTGGACCAGGACGCCAACATCATCGTCGGCTCGACCCTCGACACCGACATGGAAGGCTGCATGCGCGTTTCGGTTGTGGCCACCGGCATCGATGCCGCTGTGGAAGCTGCCGACACCCCGGTGCCGCGCCGCAGCCTTGCGACGCCGCTGACCAACAAGGTCGCCGCCGAGGAAAAGCCGGCAGAAGCCGCCGCACCGGCACCGGTGGAAGCGCCCGTTGTCGCGCCTGCCGCGGCCATGGCCCAGCCCGCCGCCGCACCGGTGGTGGCAGAGGAGCCGACGCTGTTCCACGATCTCGATCCGCAGCCGCAAGCTCCGGCAGCACAGCAACCACAGGCCAGCGATGACCTGCCGCCGCCCGCCTATGCGCCGGCCCCGGCTGGCGATGCCGCCGGCATCGCCGCGCGGTCTGCCGGAACCCCGTCTGCCGAAACCCTGCGGCGCCTGGAAGCGGCGGTCCGCAAGGCTCCGGAAGGCTACGAGACCGCAGCGCGGCCCGCCGCGCAACCGGCGGCAGCCCCGGTGGCTGAACCGAGCCATGACAAGGCCCGCTTCGGGATCAACTCCCTGATCAACCGGATGACCGGCCACGGCACTGAGCAGCGCCCGGCAAGCCCCACCGCACGGCAGCAGCCGCCGATGCAATCGATGCCCCAGGACCTGCCCGAGGATGACGCCGACCTCGATAAAATCGAAATCCCGGCCTTTCTCCGCCGCCAGGCCAACTGATTTTTTACACGGTCTGAAACAATTGAAGGGTCGCGTGAAGCGGCCCTTTTTCTTTTTAGAGCAATATCTTGCTGCGACTGCGAAGGCCTATGAGCGAAAACCCGCCGACCTGATTTTTGGGATGTTTCAGACCGACATGAAGATTGAGTTGAGACATCGACCCCCCTCCCATACCTAACATCTGCAAACTGTTGAAACTGTTGAAGCAGGATCACTCCCAATGCAGATGACCGTCGCAAAAGACATGCACTTCAAGGGTACCGGGCTCCACTCGGGCCGCCCTGTGCATATGATTGTGCACCCGGCACCGCGCAACCACGGGATCGTGTTCCGCCGCAGTGATCTGACCGGCGAGGCCGCGGTTCTGGAAGCCCGCTGGGATCGCGCCGAACAGACCCCGCTGTGCACCCGTCTTGTCAACGATCACGGCACCCAGCTGTCGACCATCGAACATCTGATGGCGGCCTTTGCAGGTCTGGGCGTCACCAACGCGCTGGTCGAGGTCAACGCGCCCGAGGTTCCGATCCTCGATGGCAGCGCGGCCCCCTTCGTGCGCAAGATGCTGGCCGCGGGTCTTGTCCGTCAGGCCGGACCGTTGCACGTGATCCGCATCCTCAAGCCGGTTACCGTCACGCGGGGCGATGCCATGGCCACGCTGACCCCGTCGCACGGCTTCCACATCGACTTCCGCATCGACTATGACGATGCTGCCATCGGCCATCAGGCCCGCTCGCTGAACATGCGCAACGGCGCTTTCGTCCGCAACCTGTGCGACAGCCGGACCTTCTGCCGCCAGTCCGACGTGGACGCGATGCGCGCTGCCGGGCTTGCCCTGGGTGGCACGACCGAGAACGCGGTGGTCTTTGACGGCGACGTGGTGCTCAGCCCCGGTGGTTTGCGCCATCAGGACGAACCGGTGCGCCACAAGATGCTGGACGCGCTTGGCGATCTGGCGCTGGCCGGTCTGCCGATCCAGGGCCGTTATACCGGTGTTCGCGCCGGGCACAGTCTGACAAACGCGCTGCTGCGGGCGGTGTTCGCCGATCCCGAGGCCTTTGAAATCGTCGAATGCGACGCCGAAATGGCCCAGTCGCTGCCCGGCGTCGGGGTGCAGGCCAGCGATCTGGCGCTCTGCGCCTGACACCTTCCGGCAGAAAACGGCGGAACGGCGCGCAATTTTTGCGCGCCGTGTTCTGCAATCCCCATTTTTCCCGCCAATCTTTCATGATAACCCCGTCTCAATTGAGGACAAAACCTCGGGATTGGTAAGAACAGGCATGCGCGCATCCGGGTCACTGCGGAAATCGATTCTCGTGCTTCTGGTGGCAGGAGGGCTGGGTGGCTGCGTGGGCAACCGCGAGCCCAGTTTCGAGAACTTCTCGCCCAAGGAAATCTACGATCGGGCCGAATACGAGCTTGAGACCGGCAACCTTGAGGATTCGGCGCGCTACTTCGGCGAGGTCGAGCGGCTGTATCCCTATTCGGAATGGGCCAAGCGGGCGCTGATCATGCAGGCCTATGCCTTCCACTGGGATCGGAACTATGAAGAGTCGCGGTCGGCCGCGCAGCGCTATATCGACTTCTATCCGGCGGATGAAGATGCCGCCTATGCGCAGTACCTTCTGGCACTCAGCTATTACGATCAGATTGACGACGTGGGCCGCGACCAGGGCATCACCTTCCAGGCGCTGCAAGCCCTGCGCACGGTGATCGAACGCTATCCCGACAGCGAATATGCCGACTCGGCGATCCTGAAATTCGACCTGGCCTTCGACCATCTGGCGGGCAAGGAGATGGAGATCGGGCGCTTCTATCTGGGCAAGCAGTACTACGCGGCGTCGATCAACCGGTTCCGCGTGGTGGTCGAGGATTTCCAGACCACGAGCCACACGCCCGAGGCGCTGCATCGTCTGGTCGAGGCCTATCTCGCCCTTGGCCTGATCGAGGAAGCCCAGACCGCTGGGGCGATCCTGGGCTACAACTATCAGGGCAGCGAATGGTACAACGACAGCTATGCGCTGTTGACCGGGCAGGGGCTGTTGCTGGAGCCTGTTGGCTCGAACTGGTTGAGTGGCATCTACCGTCAGTCGATCCAGGGAAAATGGCTCTGACACACACCACGGCATGACGGGAGACAGCGCCGCATGTTGCGGGAACTGGACATACGCGACATCCTGATCATCGACCGGCTGGAACTGTTGTTTCAGCCGGGGCTGAACGTATTGACCGGGGAAACCGGAGCCGGGAAATCGATCCTGCTGGACAGCCTGGGTTTCGTGCTTGGCTGGCGCGGCCGTGCCGATCTGGTCCGGCAAGGGGCCGAGCGTGGCGAAGTCACGGCCCTGTTCGACATTGGCGACGACCACCCCGCGCAAGCGGTTCTGGCCGAGGCCGGTCTGCCCGGCGGGCGCGAGTTGCTGCTGCGCCGCACCAACTCTCCCGATGGACGCAAGGCCGCCTGGGTCAACGATCGCCGCTGTTCGGGCGATGTGCTGCGCGCCCTGTCCGGCACGTTGGTTGAATTGCACGGCCAGCATGACGATCGCGGCTTGCTGGACCCGCGCGGTCATCGCGCGCTTCTGGACGATTTCGGCGGGCATGGCGCGCTTCAAGCAGCCGTGGCCGGTGCGTGGAAGGCGCTGGCTGCAGCCCGCAAGGAAGAGGCCACGGCCCGCGCCCGTCTGGATGCCGCGCGGGCCGAGGAAGACACCCTGCGCCATGCGGTCAAGGAGTTGGACGATCTTGACCCGCAGCCCGGCGAAGATGCCGAACTGGACACCCGCCGCCGCCTGATGCAGGGCGCCGAGAAAGTGCGCGACGACGTGCAGCGCGCCGCACAGGTGCTGGGCGGCGAGGGGGCCGAAAGCAATCTTGCCGGGGCCATTCGCTGGCTGGAAGGGGCGGGCGAGTTGCTGGAGGACAAGATCCAGGAGCCACTGGCCGCGCTGGACCGGGCGATGACCGAACTGGCCGAGGCACAGGCCGGGGTCGAGGCTTGTCTCGACGCGCTGACCTTCGATCCGATGGAGTTGGAGCAGGCCGAGGAGCGGCTGTTTGCGCTGCGGGGGCTGGCCCGCAAGCATGGCGTTCTGCCCGACGAACTGGCTGAACTGGCCGGTGATCTGCGCACACGCCTCAAAGCGATCGATCACGGCGCCGAACACATCGCGGGGCTGGAGGCGGCGGTCATTGCGGCGCAAGCAGACTACGACACCGCCGCCGAGGCGCTGCAACGGGCCCGGCAGGCGGCGGCCCGTCGTCTGGATGCGGCCATGGCGGCAGAACTGGCCCCTCTGAAGATGGAGCGCGCAGAGTTCACAACCGAGGTTCTTCCCGCCACTCCGGGGCCAGATGGCATCGACGCGGTGCAATTCACCGTGGCCACCAATCCCGGCGCGCCCTCGGGTCCGCTGGACAAGATCGCCTCGGGCGGAGAACTGTCGCGTTTTCTTCTGGCGCTGAAAGTCTGTCTGACCGCCGGCGACACCGGGCTGACCCTGATCTTCGACGAGATTGACCGTGGCGTCGGCGGGGCCACGGCGGATGCCGTGGGGCGGCGTCTGGCAGCCCTGGCCGCGCGCGCCGAAGGGCAGGTTCTTGTGGTCACGCATTCGCCGCAGGTAGCCGCCCTGGGCCAGCATCACTGGCGCGTGGAAAAAGCCGTGTCCGAAGGGCGGACCCTGTCGAACGTGGTGCCGCTGGATCCCGACGCCCGAGTCGATGAAATTGCCCGGATGTTGGCGGGCGACCAGATCACCGATCATGCGCGCTCTGCCGCGCGGGCGCTGCTGGCGGGATAGGGCCGGTGTTACGCCCCCTCCGCATCACCCGGACCCGCCCCGCGCAGGGCCACCGGGTTTACGGTCGGGCGGGGGTGTAGCATGGGCTTGCGGCTGGGACGGATTGCAAGGCAGGCAGTGGCGCGATTGCGCAGCCATCTTGTCAGCATCCGCGACGCGCTGCGCCTGAAAGGGCCGGGCACCATCCAGTTCTGGTTCATCGCGCTGCTGGTGGGCTGCGTGTCGGGACTGGCCGCCATGGGGTTCCGCAAGGGCATCCAGGTGCTGCAGACAACGTTTTACGGCACCGACGACGTTTCCCTGGCGTCGGTGGCGGGCGAATTGCCGTGGTGGTGGGTGCTGATCATCCCGATCCTTGGCGGGCTGGCCGTGGGGATCATCCTCGACCGGTTCACCGACGATGGCCGCGTGCGCGCGGTGGCGGATGTGATCGAAGGCGCGGCCCTGCACGAGGGGCGGCTGGAGCGCAAGGCCGGCATCGCCTCGACGGTTGCCTCGCTCATCACCCTGTCTACCGGCGGCTCCACCGGACGCGAGGGGCCGGTGGTTCATCTGGCCGGAGAGATCTCAAGCTGGGTCAGCCGTCGGATGCACGCGGACGGTTTGCACGGGCGCGAATTGCTGGGCTGCGCGGTGGCGGCGGCGGTTTCGGCTTCGTTCAACGCGCCGATTGCCGGGGCGCTGTTCGCGCTGGAAGTGGTGCTGCGGCACTTCGCGATTCATGCCTTCGCGCCCATCGCCATCGCCTCGGTTGCCGGTACGGTGATCAACCGGCTGGAGTTCGGCGGGGTGACCGAATTCGTCCTTCCGGGAATGAACACGCTGGATTTCTTCATCGAACTGCCGGCTTTTCTGCTGCTGGGGCTCGTCTGCGGGCTGGTGGCCGTGATCTTCATGAAGCTGGTGCTTTGGACCGAAGGCGTGGCCAACGACATCCAGGCCGAAACGGGTCTGCCGCGATGGGCGCGCCCGGCGGTGGCCGGGGTCTTTCTTGGGGCGCTTGCCATCTTCTTTCCGCATATCATCGGGGTCGGCTATGAAACCACGGCCCGCGCCCTGACCGGAGAGTTGGTGCTGCACGAGGCGGTGGTCTTTGCCGTTCTGAAATGCGTTGCTGTGGCCATCACCATGGGCGGGCGCATGGGTGGCGGCATCTTCTCGCCCTCGCTGATGATGGGGGCGCTGACCGGGCTGGCTTTCGGGCTGATCGCCACCGGGGTTTTCCCCGACGTCTCGGGCAGCGAGACGCTTTATGCGCTGGCGGGCATGGGGGCAGTGGCGGCGGCTGTGCTGGGCGCGCCCATCTCTACCACGTTGATCGTGTTCGAGCTGACCGGCGACTGGCAAACCGGGATTGTCGTGATGACCTCGGTGGGATTGTCCACGGCGCTGGCCAGCACCATGGTGCATCGCTCGTTCTTCCTGACGCAACTGGAACGGCGCGGGATCCATCTGGCCGGAGGGCCGCAGCAATACCTGCTGGCGCTGCACCGGGTGTCCGTGGTCATGCGCAAGCCCAACCACCCCCACTATCCGGGGGAGGAGGCCGCACGGGCGCTGATCACTGAGGGGCTGAGCCTGGATCGCACCGCCACGCTGGAACAGGCGATGCCGTTGTTCGAGCAAACCGACAGCGATTTCCTGCCGGTGATCCAGCAAGGCGACCCGCCCGGAGAGGTCGTGGTGGTGGGCGCCCTGTATCATCTGGACGCCCTGAAGGCCTATAACCGCGCCCTGGTCGCCACCGCTGCCGAGGAGCATTCCTGAGGGTCAGTGTTCCTCGACGGTGACCTTGTCGGTGTCGAAGGTCAGATGATCCTTGATCGCCGCGGCCGCAGCGGTCGGGTTCTCATAGGACCAGGCCGCATCGTCGATCACCTTGCTCTTGGTTTCGATCGAGTAAAAGCTTGCCGTGCCCTTCTGCGGAGAGTCGGTCGACGTTTCGGACTTGTCGAAGAAGGCCATGGCTACATCCGCGCGGGGAATGAAGATTTCCCGCGCGCCGTCGCCGTCGACCAGTTCCAGCGCGTTCTGGGTTTCGGCATAGACGGCGCCCGAGGCGTAGACCACATATTTGCCAGGCAATTCGCGGATGGTGAGCGCGACACCATTTGCATTGGACGTATCGGACATGCGTTCCCCTACTCGTTTCAACTTTTGTGTATGGCCCGATCCTTAGACCGGATCGGGCCGACATACACGCAAAAATCCGTCTCAGAGCGGATCGGTCGCGCGAAGCAACCAGTCGTGCGCGGCGCCGTCCAGCAAAGGTGACAGCCGTTTGCGGGTTTCGGCGTGGTAGGCATCGACCCAGTCGCGCTCGGCCCGGCTCAACGCGTCGACCTCGATCAGGCGGCGGTCGATGGGCACATGTGTCAGGGTCCGGAAACACAGCATCTCGCGGTCGTCGCCACCGGGCAGGGGCGGGGCCTCGTGCGTGAGGATCAGGTTCTCGATGCGGATGCCGAAGGCGCCTTCGCGGTAGTATCCCGGTTCGTTCGACAGGATCATGCCGGGGCGCAATTCCTCGTTCCCCGTGCGCGAGATCCGCGCCGGACCTTCATGCACCGACAAATAGGCGCCAACGCCGTGGCCGGTGCCGTGGTCATAGTCCTGACCGGCGGTCCAGAGCGCGAAGCGCGCCAGCGCATCCAGATCGCGCCCTGTCACCCCCTTGGGAAACCGCGCACGGCTGAGCGCGATAACCCCCTGCAGCACGCGGGTATGGGCGGCCACGGCGTCGGGATCGGCAGGGCCACCGGGCACAAGTACCGTGCGGGTGATATCGGTGGTGCCGTCCTCGTACTGGCCGCCGCTGTCAATCAGGAACACCCCGCCCGGTTCCAGAGCGCGATTGCTGTCCTCGGTCACGCGGTAGTGCACGATGGCGCCGTTGGGACCGGCCCCGGCGATGGTGTCAAAGCTGATATCCTTCAACGCGCCAGTTTCGGCGCGCAGGGCTTCCAGACGGGTGACGGCGTCGATCTCGGTCACCGTACCGCCGCCGGCGGTATCGTCCAGCCAGTGCAGAAAGCGCACCATGGCGGCCCCGTCGCGCAGATGCGCGGCTTCGGATCCGGCGATCTCGACCGGGTTCTTGCAGGCCTTGGGCAGAACGCAGGGATCACGGTCGAGCGCAACCTCGGTGCCGGCGTCGGTCAGGTACATCTGCACTGCCTGCGGCGCGCTGGACTTGTCGATGCGCACCGGGCCGGGCAGACCCTGCAGGGCCGCGCCGAAGCGGTCCTGGGGCGCGATGCGAACCGCGTCGCCCAGATGATCCTCCAGCCCGGCAAGCTTGGCCGGATCGGTGAACAGATCCACCGCACCGTCGTCATGCAGGATAGCAAAGGCTTGTACGACGGGAATGCGGGGAATGTCGGCGCCGCGGATGTTGAGCAACCAGGCGATGCTGTCGGGCAGCGTCAGGACCGCCGCGCGCTGTTCGTCCTTGCGCAGGTCGGCGGCCAGATCGGCGCGCTTGTCGGCCGCACTCTTGCCTGCCAGTTGCGAGGGATGCGCCCAGGCCTGTGCGGCAGGCGCGGCGGGGCGGTCGGTCCAGACCTGATCCACAAGGTTTTCGCAATCCACCAGCGTGATCTGGGTGCCGCGCAGGTCGCGGCGCAGGGTGTCGATTTCCTGCACCGTGTGCAGCCACGGGTCAAAACCGATGCTCATGCCCGGCTTTGCGTGAGCCTTCAGCCAGTCCGACAGGCCGGTCGCAGGCCAGGCTACCGGTGTGAACACCGCCGGATCCACCTGCGCGCGGACCTGCACCGTATAGCGCCCGTCGACGAAGACCCCGGCGAGATCGGGCAGGATCGCGGCAAAGCCCGCCGAACCGGTAAAGCCTGTCAGCCAGGCCAGACGATTGTCGCAGTCGGCCACGTATTCGCCCTGATGGGCATCGGCGCGGGGCACCAGAAACCCGCTCAGCCCGGCCGTCGCGATGGCCTCGCGCAGGGCTGCCAGACGCGGCGCGCCCGTTGCGGGGTTGGAAGTTGTCTCGAAGGATTGGAACAAAACGCTCTCCGCCCTGAAAGTTGCCGCGCGCGCCGGGATCGGCGCGCGAGCAAAGCCTAGCAAAGCCCCCGGCGGGCGAACAGGGGGCAGGCGGTCAACTGGCGCGGGCAATGCCCATGACGCGGGCGCGGGCGCGCGGGTCGCTGTCGAACAGGGCGGCCAGTTGTTCGGTGATGGCCCCGGCCAGTTGTTCCACATCGGTGATGGTCACCGCGCGGTCGTAATATCGGGTCACGTCATGGCCGATGCCGATAGCCAGAAGCTCGACCAGCTTTTTCTTCTCGACCATGGCGATGACATCGCGCAGGTGCTTTTCAAGGTAGTTGGCCGAGTTCACCGACAGGGTCGAATCATCCACCGGCGCACCGTCCGAAATCACCATCAGGATCTTGCGTGCCTCGGGCCGTACCGCCATGCGCCGATGCGCCCATTCCAGCGCCTCGCCGTCGATGTTTTCCTTCAGCAGCCCTTCCTTCATCATAAGTCCCAGATTGGGCCGGGTCCGCCGCCATGGTGCGTCAGCGGATTTATAGATGATGTGGCGCAGGTCGTTCAGGCGACCGGGCTGTTGCGGGCGGCCTTCGTTCAGCCAGTCCTCGCGGCTTTGGCCACCCTTCCACGCGCGGGTGGTGAAGCCCAGGATCTCGACCTTCACGTCGCAACGTTCCAGCGTCCGGGCCAGCACGTCGGCACAGATCGCCGCGATCGAGATCGGGCGTCCACGCATCGAGCCGGAGTTGTCCAGAAGCAGCGTCACCACCGTGTCGCGGAACTCCATGTCCTTCTCGACCTTGAAGCTGAGCGGGGTGGTCGGGTTGGCAACCACGCGCGCCAGTCTCCCGGCATCCAGAATGCCCTCTTCGCGGTCGAACTCCCAACTGCGGTTCTGCTGGGCCTGAAGGCGGCGCTGCAGCTTGTTGGCCAGACGGCTGACGGCCCCTTTCAGCGGCTCCAGCTGCTGGTCAAGGTAGGCGCGCAGGCGTTCCAACTCGACCGGTTCGGCCAGATCCTCGGCGCGGATTTCCTCGTCGTACTGGGTGCTGAAGACGCGATAATCGGGATCGGCATCCGAAACCGGCGCGGGTGGCGGCGGGTCCAGCGGCGCGTCGCCGTCGGGCAGGTCGGACTCTTCGGAAATCTCGGCATCGGCCATCTGATCCATGGTGACCTGCGCTTCCGAGGCATCGCCGGCATCCTCCTGCGATTGCTCGGGGGCGGCGTCGCTGTCTTCTTCGCTGTCCTCGTCCTCTGACGGGGTGCTGTCGGGATCCTGATCGTCTTCGGAGGAGGCCTCGTCCTCCTGATCTTCATCCGGCCCTTCGGGGTCATCCCCCAACTGGTCGCCATAGCCCAGATCGGTGATGATCTGGCGCGCGAAGCGGGCAAAGGCGGTCTGGTCGGTCAGGCAGTCTTCCAGCCCCTCAAGGGTGGTGCCGGCCTTGGCTTCGATCTGGCCGCGCCACAGGTCCATGACGTTGTCGGCCCCTTCGGGCAGGGGGCGCCCGGTGGCCAGGTGGCGCAACAGATAGCCCGCCGCGACCGACAGGGGGGCGTCGGCAATTTCCTCGATCTGGCCATAGCCCTTCTTGGCCGCTTCCGTGGCGATCTTGGCGTCGATGTTGCCGGCGGTGCCGGGCATGGCGCGGGCGCCCACGGCCTCGCAGCGCGCGGTTTCCAGCGCGTTGTAGATATCGCGCGCCAGCTGACCTTCTGGGGTATAGCGCGCGTGGGTGACCGCGTTGTGATAGCGCCGCTTCATGGCATAGGCATCCGCGGTGCCGCGGGCCAGCAGCACCTCGGCCTTGGTCATGCGGCGGCTGACCTGCGGCAGGCGCATGTTGTCGTCGGTCATCCCCGAGGGATCGACCGAGAAGCTGACGCCGATGTCCGGATCATCGGCCAGAACCCGCGTAGCTTCGGCGAGTGCCTTCTTGAACGGATCGGCGGGATTGTCGGATTTTGCAGACATGACAGCCTCGGCAGCGGGTCGGTAAGGGATGGCGCCGGTCAGGCCGGGCCGTTGCCCCGTTTATGTCCTGTCCGGCGAGGCTTGACCAGAGGCGGCGCGCGGGCGCGGCAAAGGTCTAGGGGCCGGGCTTGTGGGCGCGAAGGTCCTGCCACAGGTGCTGGGCCTCGGCCCAACGCAGGTCTGCCCGTACCCGGTGGCTGCCCAGCACGCGCCCCACCGCCCGCTGCACGTCCGGATCCCTGCGTCCCGGCGCATCGGGTGCAAGCAACAGCCTTTCGACCGTGGACAGATCGTTGAGGTCGCCGAAGACATCCTGCAACCGCTTCAGCCGCCGCAGCGCGGATTTCGTGCGTTTTCGGGGCAGAAGCGGCGCGAGGAACTCCATCGCGTAGCGCAGTTTCTTCAATTCCTTGCGCAAGGCGTGGCGGGCATCGATGGACAGGGTTTCGATCCCTTCGGCGCGTGTCTCGCAGGCTTTCCAGCGGTTGTGGATCGCGCGGCGGACCAGCTTTTTGGCCGGTCGCGACAGGCGGTAGTCCTGGGCGAAATCATCCGGACGCAACCAGCCACGGGTTTCGATGAAACGGGCAAGGTCCAGCAGGAAGGCTTGCGTCCGGGCCGAGGTCAGAACCTCGCGCACCCTGTCGCGCTGCGTCTGGCGCCGGGGCACCAGCAGGTCGGTCAGCAGGGCAAAGCCCGGCTCTTCGGGGCAGGCTTCGGCCTCGGGCGCCAGCAGATCGGTCAGTGCCATGTCCAGATCGCGCAGCAGCCCGACCTCCCGGCTCAGCCAGCGGGCCTCGGCGCGCAGCCGGGTCAGATTAGGATGGCCGATGACCGGGCGAAACAGGGCGCTGGCGCTGCGAAGGCGACGCAGACCGATGCGCAACTGGTGCGCGCCTTCGGGATCATCCCTGTCGCGGAATGTATCGATGTTCTGGGTGATCTGGTCGAAGCATACGCGCAGCACCTCGCGGGCGGCGGTCTCGCCCGTCTGTTTGGGGGTCAGGAGCACCGGATGGGCGTGGCGAGGGGCTGGAGGCTCGGCAATGCGGCCTTCGGCGGCCAGCATGTAGCCGCGTGCCGCCTTGGAGATTGGGGCGAACCGCAGCCCGCCTTCGGGAAACAGCCGCGCTGTCAGGGTGAACAGGGCCGAGATCTCGCCGCGCACCAGTTCCAGTTCGACCTCGTGATAGGGTTCGCAGCGCTCCCCGGCCCGGATTTCTCCGCGGTCGATGGCCAGTTCCACGCGGCCCTCGGCGGCGATGTCGACAAGGGCGGCGGTCCGTTCCATCCGGGTTTCGCAGATCGGCGCCAGATCTCGGCGGCGGCACAGCGCGGTGATGCGGTCGCGCAGGCCGGTGTCAGGGATCAGCTTGAGGCGCAGGGTTTCGCCGTCCGCCGGACAATCGGATTCCTGCGTGGTGTGCAGCCCGCCGTGGCGCTTGTTCTTGGCCTTGACGGTCTGGACCCATCCGGCCCCATCGAACCGCAGCCGCAGGGCAATACCGTTGTGGCGCAGCACCTGATCCGGCGTGTCATAGTAGATGCTGCGCAGCAGCCGGGTGGTGGGCGGCGTGACCAGACCCGGCAGGCCGGGCACCTGCGTACACAGCGCGGCGGTCTGTTCCGCGCTGGACACGAATTTCAGTTCGATTTCATCCATTCCCCAGTCGTAGGACAGGGCCGGAGCCGCGACAAGTTTCGCGCGGGCATGGGCAGGACGCAAAACGGCCCGCGACAAGGCGCGGGCCGTCACAGACACTATAAGGGGTGGACTTAGCCCAGGCTGATGCTGGCAGCGCTTTCGGGCAGTTCCTCGTCAAAGCAGCGCTGGTAGAACTCGGCAACGGTCTGACGCTCCAGCTCATCGCATTTGTTCAGGAAGCTCAGGCGGAAGGCATAGCCCACATCGCGGAAGATCTCGGCGTTCTGGGCCCAGGTGATGACGGTCCGCGGGCTCATCACCGTGGACAGTTCGCCATTGGTAAAGGCGGTGCGGGTCAGATCGGCGACGGTGACCATCTGGCTGACGGTCTTGCGCCCGGCCTCGGTGTTGTAATGCGGGGCCTTGGACAGGACGATCATCACCTCGGCGTCGTGGCTGAGATAGTTCAACGTCGCCACCAGCGACCAACGGTCCATCTGCGCCTGGTTGATCTGCTGGGTGCCGTGATACAGGCCCGTGGTGTCACCCAGACCGACGGTGTTGGCGGTGGCAAACAGGCGGAAGGACGGGTGCGGGGTCAGGATCTCGTTCTGATCCATCAGCGTCAGCTTGCCGTCATGTTCCAGAACCCGCTGGATCACGAACATCACGTCGGCGCGCCCGGCGTCGTATTCGTCGAAAACGATGGCGCAGGGGTTGCGCAGCGCCCAGGGCAGGATGCCTTCCTGGAATTCGGTCACCTGCTTGCCGTCGCGCAGCTTGATCGCATCCTTGCCGATCAGGTCGATGCGGCTGATGTGGCTGTCGAGGTTGACCCGGACCGCAGGCCAGTTCAGGCGTGCGGCCACCTGTTCGATGTGGGTCGATTTGCCAGTGCCGTGATAGCCCTGGATCATCACACGGCGATTGTGGGCAAAGCCGGCAAGGATCGCCCGCGTGGTGTCGGGATCGAACTTATAGGTCGGATCCAGATCCGGTACTCGGTCGGATCGGTCGGCAAACGCCTTGACCGTCATGTCCGTGTCGATGCCGAACACATCGCGGACCGAGATATTTTCCGTGGGTTTGCTGTTCACATCCATAGTTCGTCCGCCATCGTGCCGCTTCAATACATTGCGCCGTGGTGCAACATATCCCCGCCGCGTGCAAGAGGCAGGTCGGATCGAAGAGGGCGCCGGGGGCGTGTCAGTCCGGGCCGCGCGCGGCAATTGCCGTGCCCGCCGCCCAGCCCGAGGACCACGCCCACTGGAAGTTGTAGCCGCCCAGCCAGCCGGTCACATCGACAACCTCGCCAATGAAATGCAGTCCCGGCACGGTGCGCGATTCCATGCTGCGCGACGACAGACCGGCGGTGTCGACGCCGCCCAGCGTGACTTCGGCCTTGCGGTAACCCTCGGTGCCGGTGGGGCGCAGGCGCCAGTCGGTCAACCGGTCCAGCAGCGGGGCAAGGGCGGCGTCCGACAGATCGGCCAGCCGCCCCTTCAACCCGCTGTCGCGCACCACCTGCGCGGCCAGCCGTTTTGGCAGAAGTCCGGCCAGAACCGTTTCCACGTCCCGACGCCCGGCGCGCTGGCGTTCGTCCTTCAGGCTGCCCAGGAAATCCAGATCGGGGCACAGGCGCACGGAAATATCTTCGCCCTCGCGCCAGAAGTTCGAAATTTGCAGGATCGCGGGGCCCGACAAGCCGCGATGGGTAAACAACAGGGCTTCGTCGAAACTGGTGCCGTTACACGACAGGCGCGCCGGGCAGGCCACCCCTGCCAGATCGCTGAAACTGTCGCCGAAGGTCAGCGGCACAAGGCCGGGGCGGGTGTTGGTCAGCGCATGGCCGAACTGCTCGGCAATGCGATAGCCCAGACCGGTGGCGCCGATCTTGGGGATCGACTTGCCGCCCGAGGCCACCACCAGCGCGCGGGTCGTGACCGTCAGCGGTTGGCCGTCGCGGATCAGATCGACCCGGAACTGCCCGTCCACATGGGCGATCTCGCGCACCTCGGTCTTCAGCCAGACCTCGGCCTGCGCGGCGGCAACTTCGTCCAGCAGAAGCCGGATCACCCGTTCGGATTTCTCGTCGCAGAACAACTGTCCAAGGGTCTTCTCGTGCCATGTCACGCCGTGCCGCGCCATCAGGTTGACAAAATCCCATTGCGTATAACGGCTGAGCGCGGACTTGGCGAAATGCGGGTTGGCCGACAGGAAATTCTGCGGCCCCGCGTACATATTGGTGAAATTACAGCGTCCGCCGCCCGAGATGCGGATCTTCTCGCCGGGGCGATCCATGTGGTCGATCACCACAGCACCCGGTCCGGCGTGGGCTGCGCACATCAGGCCGGCGGCGCCAGCGCCAAGGATCAGGGCGGGAAGGGGCGTGGGAGCGGGCATACAACCTGTCCGATGTCGGGGCGGCAGGTTGCGCCTTGCCCGGTGTGGCGGCTCAGTCCCGGAAGGACCGGCTTTCCTTGATCTGATCCCAGGCCCAGACGACTTCCTGCAGGCGATCCTCGTCCGAGCGGTCGCCGCCGTTCATGTCCGGGTGCAGGATCTTGATCAGGCTGCGGTACTGCTTGCGGATCTCGATCTTGGTCCAGTGGTCCTTGGCTTCAAGGATTTCCAGCGCGCGGCGCTCGGTGGGCGGCAGGCGGCGGGTTCCGGTGATCGACTTGCCGGGGTTCTGCGTGGCGTTCTCGCCCAGCACTTGATGCGGGTCGTCCACGCCCAGCCGCGACCAGGCGCGCTGTTCCTCGGAGGGTTTTCCGAAGGGCTTGGTCGGACGGTCCCAGACACGATCCTTGTCGATCTGGGCGTTCATTTCCTCTTCGGTGCTGCCGTTGAAGAAGTTCCATTTCAGGTTGTACTCGCGAACGTGGTCCTTGCAGAACCACAGGTACTCGTCCAGGTGATCGGGCGATTTCGGGGCACGATACTGGCCAGCCAGATCGCAACCGTCAAATTCGCAGACGCGGGTCGAGGTTTCGAATGCCCCGGACATGCCGCGTTTGCCACGGGTCCGCTTTTTCTTGGCCGAGGACACCGACATGTCAAAACCAAAAGGATCACTCTTTGCCATGGGCATACTCCTGTCCGACTCGCGCAAGACCGTTTTCTTCGAAGGCCGCAGAGTTTAACCTTTCTGACGCCAAGAAAAAGGGGGCAGAACCGAAAATGACGGTTGCCGAGGAAATCGAGACGCGGCTTTCACAGGCCTTCGGGCCGGAACGTCTGGAAGTTGTTGATGAAAGTGAGATGCATCGCGGACATGCGGGCTATCAGGAGGGTGGCCAAAGTCACTTTCGTGTCCAAATTGCCGCAGCCGAACTGGCGGCAATGAGCCGATTGCAGCGGCATCGCGCCGTTCATGCGGCCATCGGCAAGGATATTCTGGCGCGTATCCACGCGCTGGCGCTGGAGATCGACGCCTGATCGCGGTCAGCGTGGCGGGCAACTCCAGTCGGTCACGGTGAAATAATCGGCAGGGTAGAGCCGGGCTTCGGTCAGCTCGGCCACCTGCGTCTCGTCATAGCGGTTAAGGTACTCCCAGACGACCCGGCCCTCGGCGTCGGTCTGGAAGGCGCGTCCGCCTTCGAATTCGGTGATGATGAAGCCGCCGCCCGGCACCGGGTCGTGCTTGCCCCGGATCACCGACAGGAACGCCTGTCCCGGCGCCATTCCGGCCGCGATCGAAGTCGCGCGAGTCTCGGGATCGATGCGCAGGATGTTGCTGACCATCGGCGTGTCGGGCAGGGAGCGGTCGAGCGGGCCGAGGTCGGTCAGGAAGCGGTTGTTGTTGAACACCGTGATGGTGCCATCCGCGCTGAACTCGGGATCATGCTGACGCAGCCAGGGTCCGGTCTGGTGCCACTTGACGTGCCAGTCGTCGGGATCGACCACGAACACGAGGTTATGGGTGCGCAGCGACAGCATCAGATCGCCTGCCTCGAACATCGGGAAGGCCGGGGCCAGTTCGGTGCTCAACTCGGTGATCTTGTTGACGTGGACAAGTTCGTCTTCCCAGTCGTTGCGCGGATCGAAACTGAAACCGCCGGCGGTCATCACCCCCTGCAGCTCGTTGTCCCACAGGATTTCAGGGACCGACTTGCGTTCGATGACCTTGCCGTCGCTATCCAGCCGCAGGATCAGATCCTCGGGATAGGCGACCTTTTTCTGCAGCCGGGTGACGGGGGGATAGAGATCCGCGGTATCCGTCCCCAGATAGGCGCGTCCCGGCACCCAGTAGCCGCCCGTTTCGGCCTGTTCGATGGAATGGTGGGTGATCTCGGGCACCGTCCACGTCACGTCACCACAGCGCGACAGCTTCACGCTGCCGCCGTATTCCCAGTTGAACACCAGCGACCCATCGGGCAGCGCCAGCGAGCCGTGAGTGTCGATGTTGCGGTCGGTGGCCGGGGCAAAACGCAAATGCGCCGGGTCGGGGAAATGCTCGGAAAACCGCAGCGGCCATTCGGCCAGCAGGGTGCCGTCGCGGCGCATCAGCCGGGCCGCGTTGCCGCCGTCGAAGAAGCCCGCGATCAGGATGGTGACGCCGTCGTCGGGCAGGCTGTTGACCGTTACCCCGTCGCCGGGCTTGCGCGCCGGTTGCAGGAAATGAATCGGCTCGCCGTCGGGAACAAGGTTCTCGCGCTCTTCGAAGACAAGGCTGACCTTCTTGGTGAAGCCGATGAAGGATCGGTAGAGCGGGTGGCGGCTGTGGGCCAGGTACAGCCCCGCCAGAAAGGTGACGGCCAGCACCGACAGGGTCAGGGTCGTCAGGAAGACCCATTTGGCAGGGTCACGCGTCTTGTCCGGGGTGGCCATGGGCTCAGCCTTCGTCCGTTCGGTCTTCCGCGCGGTCTTCGGTTCGATCATCCGTCCGATCTTCCAGCAACCGCAGCGCGGCCTTGGTGGCCTCGTCCTCGGACATATCCACGCTTCGGCGGAACACCAGCATCGAACGGAACACGGTCTTGGTGCTGGTCAGTCCCTGCCGCTCTTCAACGGGCAGGGTCTCGGCGCGCAGGAAGTCCCAGCCGTCCCTGGCCTCCTGGTTCAGTGCCTCGGACAGGGTCGCGGCAAAGCGGCTGCTGGCATCATTGCCGCCCTTGCCTTTCACGCCACGGGCGGGGGCGGGGGTGACCTTGTACTCAAAATGCGACATTGGGAACCTCTTGGCGTTGCCGGGCAATTATCGGCCTCAGATGCCCCGCGGGAAGGCCCCAACATGTCGCGTGAGCGAACGCGCGTCCAGCCGTCGCGTTGAGGTCACAGGGCCGGGCCGTGCCAAAGGGGGGGGCGGGCAAGGGCTTCATTTACCATTTCCGCCGAAACTGGCCCCGCGTCAGGGCTTTTCGCGATATTTTCGACGCGGGCGGAAAGCCGGTTCCGGTCTTGCCGGAAGGTCCGGGGTTCCATGAAGATTCAGATTTCAACAAGTCTGTTGTGTGCCGCGCTTTCTGCCTGTGGCCCAGCCGATCCCGTGGTTCTGTCCTCTGACGCGCCGGTGCAGCCGGGGCATCAGGAACTGGATCGCGGCAAGGCGTTCCGCAAGGCGGTGGTGGGCTATCAACTGCGCGGCGATGGGGTCGATGTCACGGTCGAGCCTGACGGCCTGCTGGTTGGCACCTATCTGGGCAAGCCTTTCGTCGGCAGTTGGGACTATCGCCGGGGCCGGTTCTGCGCATCTTTGCAGGAGGCGGACCTGCGCCGCGCTGCCGACCGGCGCTGTTTCAGGGTCGTCACGCTGGGCCGCCGGGTGATTCTGCATCCCGTGGCCGAGGGTTGAACGGCAACGGGCCGCCCTTGCGGACGGCCCGGCATTTTCAGGGACAGATTGGGCGGATTACTGTGCCAGCTTGGCCGCCACGATCTGGTTGACCGCCTTGGGATTGGCCTTGCCGCCGGTGGCCTTCATGACCTGACCGACGAACCAGCCCGCCAGCTTCGGGTTCTGCCGGGCCTTTTCCACCTGCGCCGGGTTCTCGGCGATGACCTTGTCGACGGCGGCCTCGATGGCGCCGGTGTCGGTGACCTGCTTCATGCCGCGATCTTCGACGATCTGCGCCGGATCACCACCTTCGGTATAGACGATTTCGAACAGATCCTTGGCGATCTTGCCCGAAATATCGCCTTTCGAGATCAACTCGATGATGCCGCCAAGCTGCGCCGCCGAGACCGGGCTTTTGGTGATGTCGTGGTCTTCCTTCTTCAGGCGGCCGAACAATTCGTTGATGACCCAGTTCGCGGCCAGCTTGCCGTCACGGCCCTTGGCGACCTCCTCGAAATAGGCCGCACTTTCGGCCGAGGCGGTCAGCACGCCGGCATCGTATTCGGTCATGCCGAATTCGGTCACGAAGCGCGCCTTCTTCTCGTCGGGCAGTTCCGGCAGGGTCGCGGCGATCTCGTCCACCCAGGCCTGTTCGATTTCCAGCGGCAGCAGGTCGGGGCAGGGGAAGTAGCGATAGTCATGCGCCTCTTCCTTGGACCGCATCGAGCGGGTTTCGCCCTTGTCCGGGTCATACAGGCGGGTTTCCTGCACAATCTTGCCGCCGTCTTCCAGAATGGCGATCTGGCGGCGGGCCTCATGGTCGATGGCCTGCTGGATGAAGCGCATCGAGTTCATGTTCTTGATTTCGCAGCGCGTGCCCAGATGGCTGAAATCCTGGGTGGCCTGGTATTTCTCATAGGCCCCCGGTGCACAGACCGAGACGTTCACGTCGGCGCGCAGGTTGCCGTTCTGCATGTTGCCGTCACAGGTGCCCAGATAGCGCAGGATCTGGCGCAGCTTGCTGACATAGGCGGCGGCCTCTTCGGGGCCGCGAATGTCGGGACGGCTGACGATTTCCATCAGCGCAACACCGGTGCGGTTCAGGTCCACGAAGGACATGTGCGGGTCCATGTCATGGATCGACTTGCCCGCGTCCTGTTCCAGATGGATGCGTTCGATCCGCACCAGACGGGCCACGCCCGGCCCCATGTCCACCAGCACCTCGCCCTCGCCCACGATGGGGTGATACAGCTGGCTGATCTGGTAGCCCTGCGGCAGGTCTGGATAGAAATAGTTCTTGCGGTCGAAGGCCGAGGTCAGGTTGATCTGTGCTTTCAGGCCCAGCCCGGTCTTGACCGCCAGTGCCACGCAGCCCTCGTTGATGACCGGCAGCATTCCCGGCATCCCGGCGTCCACAAAGGCGACGTTTGAATTGGGCTCGGCGCCGAATTGGGTCGAAGCGCCGGAAAACAGCTTGGCGTTGGAGGACACCTGCGCATGCACCTCAAGGCCGATCACCAGCTCCCAGTCCTGCTTGGCGCCTGCGATCACTTTCGGCTTGGGGGCCTCATAGGTGAGGTCGAGCATCCTGTCTCTCCTGCTGTCAACGGAACGGGTTCTAGGGCAGGGGCGCGGGGCTGGCAAGGGGCGGTGCGCGGGGGCCGCAGCAGGCGGTTGCCGTACCCAACCTTTGGCCCGCACACACAACCCTTCACAGTCGCGGGAGGGTGGGATGCGCAGCCCCCCTTGAGCAGGTATTCAACGTTCGACCCTGACAAGATGGAGATCCCCCATGTTCCGCACTTCCCTTCTGGCCCTGGCCTTTTCCGCGACTGCCACCTCGGCGCTCTGGGCTGGTGAGCAGTTCATCGATGAAACCGGCTATGCCGTGTCAGGCTATGACGTGGTGTCCTACTGGACCCTCGATCAGGTCGCGGTCGGCCAGTCCCAGCCCGCCCCGGAAAAGGGGCGTGCCAGCCTGACCGCCGACTACAACGGCGCCACCTTCGCCTTTGCCTCCGACGCCAATCGCGCCGCCTTCCTGGAAGATCCCGAGAAATACCTGCCGCAATACGATGGTCACTGCGCCTATGGTGTGGCCAAGGGCGGCAAGGTGCCGGGCAATCCGACGCTGTGGCGGATCGTGGACGGCAAGCTGTACCTGAACATCACCCAGACCGTTGTGGGCTTTTGGGAAGAGGATATTCCGGGTAACCTGCAACTGTCCGAAAGCAACTGGGTCGGGCTGGAAGAGGCCCCGGCCTCGGGCAACACCATTCCCAAGTGGTCGTCCGACGCGCCGCAGGCGAACTGACAGGCGGCCATTGGCCAGGGAGGCGAAGGCATCATGCGACTGCGACCGGGCGGCCCGTTATCGCGGCGAACCCTGCTTCTGGGCGGGCTCAGCGGCGCAGCCCTTGCCGCCGGGGGCTGGTACGCATGGATCCTGCGCCGACCCTTCGACGGACGGCAGATCACCCCGATCGAAGCGCATGATCTGGCCGCCGCAGGCCAGATCTTCCTGATCGACATTCGCCGCCCCGATGAATGGGCCGCCACCGGCGTGGGCGCGGGGGCGATGCCGCTGGACATGCGCCGCCCCGATTTCACCGAGGCCCTGGCGCGGCTGACCGCTGCCGATCCGGCAAGGCCCATCGCGCTGATCTGCGCGCGCGGGGTGCGGTCCAGCCAGTTGACGGCGCGGCTGGCCGAACAGGGGCTGACCAATCTTGTGGATGTGCCCGAAGGCATGGTCGGCTCGCGCGCCGGCCCCGGCTGGGTGGCGCGCGGCCTGCCGGTGCGGCAGGTACCCGGATGAGGGCGCGCGCGGCGTTGCTGCTGGGGGCTGCGGTTGCCTTGTGCGGTGGCGCGGCCTCGGCCTGTTCCGATCCGGGGGCCGTCTGCGAGATCGATGGCGGCACCTATCACGTGGCCTTGCCCGAGGCGGTCGAGGGGCCGATCCCGGCCCTGATCTGGCTGCACGGCTATGGCGGAACTGGCGCGGGCAGCCTGCGCACGCCGACCGTGGCGGCCCCGTTTCTGGCGCGGGGCTGGGCGGTGATCGCGCCCAATGGTTCGCCCATGGCGGGCAACCGGGCGGGCTATCGCTGGGACTTCCGCGGGCGCAACCCGGACGGGCGCGACGATGCCGCCTTCCTGACACAGGTGCGCGATGACGCGGCGGCCCGCTTTGGTCTTGATCCCGGTCAGGTCGTGCTGGGCGGGTTTTCCAACGGCGCCTTCATGGCCACCTATGTGGCCTGCGACACGCCTCGGGCTTTCACGGCCTATGCGCCGGTGGCGGGCACGTTCTGGCGGCCGCATCCCGAGACCTGCGAGGGCCCGGTCCGTCTGTTCCAGACCCACGGTTGGCGCGACACCACCGTGCCGCTGGAAGGCCGCCCCCTGGGCGGCGGCCGGTTCCTGCAAGGCGATGTGTTCGAGGCCATGAGCATCTGGCGTTCCGCCAACGGCTGTGCACGTCCCGATGCCAGCACCACAGGGCAGACCGATGGGTTCTTGCTGCGCCGCTGGTCGGATTGTGCCGAGGGGGCGGCGCTGCAATTCGCGTTGTTCGACGGCGGCCACACGGTGCCCAAAGGCTGGGCTGATCTGGTGCTGGACTGGATCGAAGACGCGGGCGGCGACTGAGCGCGCCCGCGCCTGCGGGCCTCAGGCCGGTTTGCGCCAGGGCTGGCCCTTGATCCATGCCACGCCAAAGGCGGTCAGGGTGATCAGCGCCATGCCAGTCAGATTGACCAGCCAGAAGTTCGGGGTGGTGCGCCCGATCACGTCCAGCCATGCGCCCAGGACCCGCGCCAGCCACATGGAGGTGATGAACACCGCCAGCGATTGTTGCCCGACCTTCAGGATGCATTTCAGGACAAAGCCCCAGGCCCGCGCCGCAAGGCCGGTGCCATGGGCGCGGATGTGCGACCCGCCGGGCCCCGCCAGCACCCAGAACACATAGGCCAGAAGCAGGAAGTGCACATAGCGCAGCAGCCCGAAGTCGGTCTTGGCGATCAGCACCCGATAGTCGGCCCGCCAGTCCTTGATCCAGTCCACATGGATAAAGATCTGCCAGCGGGCAAAGGGGATGGTCACCAGCAACAGAAGCACCGCCAGCAGCACCAGATCCTTGCGCACCGGTGGCGCGGGCAGCCAGCCGCGAATAAAGGCAAAGCCGGTGAAGAAGATCAATTGCCAGCCGAAGGGGTTGAAGAACCACTCGCGATCCGTCCAGGGTTCCGCCGGCAGCGACAGCGCGCCGGTCTGCGTCACCAGCCAGATCGCGGCCGAGGCGCCCAGGGCCAGGTACGGATGGATCCGCGCCAGACCCATCATCAGCGGGATCATGGCCAGGATCACCAGGTACATGGGCAGGATGTCGAAGTAATTCGGCACGTAGCGCAGGGTCATCAGCCCGATCAGCTGTTGCTGGGTATTGTCGACGAAGAACGGATACAGGTTCAGGTCGCCGATATAGTCGCGCTCGAACAGGCCCGTGGCGTCCAGCGCGGCCAGGGTCATCGCCACCGCGAAGAACAACCCGATATGGGCCCAGTAGACCTGCCAGACCCGGTAGGAAATGCGCAGCGCCCCCATGCCCCAGCCGCGATCTGCAAAGACCCGGCCAAAGGCGATGGCCGAGGCCATGCCCGAGCAGAACACGAATATCTCGGTCGCGTCGGAAAAGCCGAACCGCGCCGGGATCCAGTTGGTAAAGGTGTTATAGGGGATATGCGCCATCAGGATGATGAACATCGCGATGCCGCGATAGAAATCCAGACGGATATCACGGACGCGGGCTGCCGGCGCAGCCGCCGCCTGCGCAGGCCGGGCCTGCGGGGGATCGGAACTCAGGGCACTCATGGGATCGGGTCTTTCCGGGTCGTTACTGGGCGGGCACCGCCATCGCGGGACGCCTCAGGTCGTTGATCATCTCGCGCCGCTGGCGGGCAAAGCTGTCTTCGGCCCCGTCGCGCAGGGCGCTGCGCGCGGCCAGAATATCCTCGACCGGGCCCAATTGCCCCGCGCGAATGCCCGCATCGATGGTGATGCGTTCGAAGACATCCCGCTGGGCATGGCTGCCGCCGGCCCGCTGCATGGCCGGACGGGCGGCGGTGAGGCTTTGGAACGCCTGCGCGTAGTTGCCTTCGCCGAAGGCTTCCAGCCCATGGGCCGCCGCCACACCGGGATGGTCGAACACCGGCGCATAATCAGTGGCCTGCGCCTGACCATCGGCCACGATGCGCGCCACCAGCTTGTGCGCGGCGGCGTCGCGGTCATCGCTGACCAGCGCCAGCAGATAGTGCAGATCGGCAAAGATCAGGCAGCCGTCGCCGACGCGGGATTCCGACAGATCGGCCAGTTCCTCCCAGCGGTTGCCCACGGGCACGCCTTCCAGTTCCAGCCGCATCAGCAGCGAAGTGGCGTTCGAGATATCGCGGTAGTCGTCGGTATGCTCGGCCCGGATCTTGTGGTCGTAAAGGTCCAGCACGGTGGCGTGGTCGCCCTGATCCAGGTGCATCAGCGCCTTGTGCCACCAGACGTGGAAGCGGAAATTGTTGCAATGGGCCCAGGCGGCTTCCTTGCCGCTCAGCCAGGCCAGCCCGCCCCGGCTGTCGCCGGTCATGTCGTGCACATGGGCCACCGCATGCAGGCCCCAGGCGTCGTCGGCGGCGCGTTCCAACCCGGCCTCGCCAGACTTGCGGGCCTCGGCGAAATGGCCGTTTTCTTCCAGCGCGAAGGCGTGGCAGCCCATGAGATAGCCCCTGGCCGCATGATCTTCGCCGATCCGGGGCAGGGCGGTGTTCAGCCGCGCCAGCATCCGGCCCTTGTGCCCAAGGATGAAACGGATGGCATGGCTGATCTTCAGCGCCAGCGTGTCGGTGGGGTCGGTGTCCAGCACGCTTTCGACCCGGTCCGCCGCGCGTGCGGGGCTGCCGTCCAGCCAGGCGGCCAGCGCGTCGATGAAGGCGCGTTCGCGGGCGCTGTCGGCGCGGCCCTGACGGGCGGCCTGCAGCGCCTCGCGCGCCGTGGGGATCAATTCGCGCCGTCCCAGCAACAGCAGGAACAGCCCCTTGGTGGCGTGCCCGAGCGCAAACTCGGGCGCGGCCTTCAGGGTGGCCCCAAGATGATCCGGTGCCGAGGCCCCATGCGCCAGAAAGGCCAATTGCAGCGCGTTCCACGCCTCCACCGCGGTGGAGGTGTCCAACGAAACATCGCTGCCAAAAAGATCTGTCTGCACGGTCACGTCTCCACCTTGTTCAATTCCAGTTGTGGGAAGCGATCGCGGGCCTGTCCAGCGATGAAGCCCGAACCAACGGGTTTGTGTTCGAACGTGTGAAGAAGATGCGGCCAGATGCCCCGAAATACAGCCTATTCGGGTGGCTGTTTGGCGGAAAGGAAGGCTTTCAGTGCCTCGGTGTCGGCTCCGAAATTGGGGGGCGCGTGGTCGTAGCGGACCGGCGTGGCCGAAAGCTTCAGCGGATTTCCCAGCAGACGCACCGGCCCGGCTGGCCCCGGCATCTCGACCACCGCGTCGCGGGCCTGGGCCTGATCCGAGCCCAGGGCGCGGTCCAGCGTGTTGACCGGGCCGACCGGCACCTTGCGGGCTTCAAGCCCGGCGATAATGGCGTCGGTGGTATGGTCCCGCAGGGCAGCGGCGATCTGGGGCAGCAGGTCGTCGCGGTGCTTCAGCCGTGCCGGATTGGTGGCAAAGCGCGGGTCATCGGCCAGGTTCGCAAGATTCAGGAAATCGCAGAAACGGCGGAACTGGGCGTCATTGCCCACCGCTACGATCACATGGCCGTCGTGCGATTCGAAGACCTCATAGGGCACGATGTTGGGGTGGGCGTTGCCGCGCCGCTGGGGCAGGTTGCCCGAGGTCAGGTAGTTCACCCCTTCGTTGATCGTCCAGGCCATCTGGCTGTCGACCAGCGACAGGTCGATGTGCTGGCCCTCGCCGGTGGTCTCCCGGTGGCGCAGGGCGGCGAGGATGCCGATGGTGGCATACATCCCGCACATCACATCGGCGATGCCCACGCCCACTTTCATCGGCATGCCGTCGGCGGCGCCGGTCAGGCTCATGATGCCGCCGTAGCCCTGCGCCATCAGGTCATAGCCGGGCTTTTCACGGTTGGGTCCGGTGTGGCCGAATCCCGAGATCGAGCAATAGACAAGGTCGGGATGGCGCGCACAAAGTGTCTGGTGATCCAGCCCGAACGGGACCAGCCCGCCGGGTTTGAAGTTCTCGATCACGATATCGGCGCGGGCGGCCAGGGCTTCCAGCATGGCGCGGTCTTCCGGATTGCCGAGGTCCGCCGCCACGGACCGCTTGTTGCGGTTGGCGCACATGAAATAGGCCGACAGGTCGCTGTCGCTGCCATCCGCCTGGGGGGCATAGGGGGGGCCCCATTGCCGGGTGTCGTCGCCGCCGGTCTTCGGGTTTTCGATTTTCCAGACGGTGGCGCCCAGGTCGCCAAGAAGCTGGGTGCAGGTGGGACCGGCCAGAATACGGCTAAGGTCCAGCACGACGATCCCGTCCAGTGCACTGCGGGGTTCAGATGCGGCCATCATAGGCCTCCTTGTCGAAGATTGCGGCGATAACAGTAAAGCGGTCGGCAGTGAGCGCGTCGCGCAGGGCGGCTTGCAGCCCGGCGCGATCGGACACCGTGACGCCATGGCCACCAAAGGCCTGACCGATGGCGGCATAGTCATGTCGGGCGAAGTCGACGGCGCTGTTGGGCAGTTGCCGCTGGCGCTGTTTCAGCTCGATCAGGGCAAGGCTGGCATCGACGAAGACCACGATGATCGGTTTCAGCCCGCGTTCCTGTGCCGTGGCCAGCTCGCCCGCGACCATCAGGAATCCCGCGTCGCCGGTAAAGGCCACGACCGGGCGGTCCGGTTCGACGATTGCGGCGCCCAGGGCCAGCGGGATGGCGCAGCCCATGGTGCACAGCGCCGAGGATTGCAGGAGGCTGCGCGGGCCGGGGCAGGTCCACATCTGCGACAGCAGGATGCGATGCGCGCCGCTGTCGACGGTGGCAATCGTGTCGGGCGGCAGGGTGGCGCGGGCGGTGGCGACGATGGCGCCGGGCCCCCAGTCGGCACCCGTGGGAAAGGCGCAGGCCAGCGCGGCCCTGGCGGCATCCGGCGCCTTGTCGGACCATGTGGCACGGGGTGGGGCCCCTGCGGAAAGGGCCTTCAGGCTTTCGGCAACCCCGGCCTGAAAGGTCAGGCTGGATTGATGCATGTAGTGATGGTTGGGCACCGGGGCGATCTCGATCACCCGGTCCAAACTGGCATCCCAGATGTTGCGCCATCCCGGCCGCATCTCGATGGGATCATAGCCCAGCGTCAGGATCAGATCGGCGCTTTGCACCAGCGGCACCAGCGTGGCATCGGCCAGCGGTGACAGACCGGCACCGCCCAGACACAGGGGGTGCGATTCGTCCACGATCCCCTTGGCGCGATAGGTGGTGACGAAGGGCACGCCATGGGCTTCGGCAAACGTCTGCACCGCCGCGCCTGCGCCCTCGTTCAGGGCGTCCAGCCCGACCACCATGATCGGGCGATCGGCTTCGGCCAGCCATGCGCGGGCGGTGTCCAGATCCGGCCCGGCGGGCGCGGCAGGAGAGGCCAGCTGTCGCCGCGCGAAGGGTGAGGGCGGCGGGGCGGCAGCCACCGCCACGCTGATCGGAACATCGACGTGCACCGGGCCGGGGCGGGGCTCGGTGGCGATGGTGACGGCCTTGTCGGCGATCACATCGGCACTGCCCGTCGACAGGCGCAGGCTGGCCTTGGTGATCGGTGCGAAAACGGCGGCGTGATCCAGCACCTGATGGGTGTAGGTCTGGGCCTCGTCCTCGTCCACACAGCCGGTCAGAACGATCAGCGGCACGCGGTCCTGATGGGCGTTGCCGACCGAGTTGATGCCGTTCAGCGCCCCCGGTCCCAGAGTGGCGATCAGGATGCCCGGCGCCCCGGTGCGCGCCCAGACCGCCTCGGCCATGAAGCCGGCGGCGTTTTCATGCTTGACCAGAACAAACTCGATCCCGGCGCGGTTCAGGGCGTCCACAAGGGTCAGCACTTCGCCGCCCGGCATCCCGAAGGCATGGCGGCACCCGGCCTGATAAAGTCGTTGCGCCAGAACATCGGCGGCGCGGGTCTGTGGCGTCATGGGGGCCTCCGTCCGAGCGGGGCCAGAACGCCCCGACCACTGGCTATCACGGCGAGCGCTGGTGTCCATTGTGCTTCTGTCACACCCGCGCGAGAGCGCTGCCCAGAAACTTCCCCGATTTCGGGATTTCACTCTTGACGGGTCCGCCCCAGTCTCTTAGTCAGCGCGCACTCTCTGGCGGAGTAGCTCAGTTGGTTAGAGCAGCGGAATCATAATCCGCGTGTCGGGGGTTCAAGTCCCTCCTCCGCTACCAGTTCCCCCTCTCACATCCTTGGTCGGCCCGGTTTTGCGGCACAATGTCCGTCGGGCATTCTGGAAACCTGTTGTTTCCCGCAACACGTTATGACGGGTCCGAATCGAGAAACATCGACGCGGGCAGGAAAGCCCTGCTTGAGTTTCCTCAATGGGCAGGGATGACTATCCGGATATGAATGTATCTCCCCGAGTGCCGCGGATCGCCGGCCATCGTGCAAGACGGGAACCTTGATTTGCAAAGCGCACAGGCACTGAATCGGATGGGCGGATTGGGCATCGGGCTTGGCCTTGGTCTGCTGATATTGGCCGTTCTGTCGACCTTCGCCGGACCGGTGGCCGAGTTTGCCACAACCCGGCCCGTGGGGCAGGGATCGCTGGTCATCTATCTGGGGGTTGCGGTCACCGCGTTGGCCAGTTCGGCCCTGATCTATGCACCGGGTATCCTTCTGGCGCTGGGGCTGTCGGGACCTGTGCAAGGCATGACCTCGGTGGTCCTCAAGGGGCTGATCTGGTCGATGCTGTGGCTGACGCTGGCGCCCGGTGTTGTTTCGCTGGTGCTTCCCCAGCCTCTGACCGGGGTTGGGTTCAGTCTGTTTCTGATCCTGTCGGCGCTGCCCGGTGCCCTGCTGGTGGCGCATCGCGGATTGCCCGAGGGCGCGGCCCTGAACGCCGGACAGGACATGGCCGCGCTGTTGGCGGTGCCCTTGCTGCTGCTGGCCCTGCTGCTGCCGAAATTCGTCTGGGAGAACTTCAATGGCGACGGGGTGCACAGCTATTATTCCCTGCGCAACATGGTCCTGACCGGCTCGCCTTTCTGGCCGAAAGAGGCGGGTAACATGGCCTCTTACCCGTCCTTGTCCACCTCGTCGGCGGTGGTGTTCAGCTCTTTCACCCTGCGGTTTTTCGGCGAGAACGAATTGTCCGCGCGGTTGTCGGTGCTGCCGCAGATGTCCTTCCTGACGGTGGCGGTTCTGGGGCTGGTGCGCTGGCGCCGTCCGGCACCGCTTGGCAACGGGGCGGTGGTCGCCCTTGGTCTGGCGCTGGTGCTGTTCGCCGCCACCCTCGGGTGGCACGCCACCTATCATCCGTCGTTTGCAGATATTGCCCTGCCGCTGGCGCGCGAACCGCTGGTGGTGGTGGCCGCGCTGGGGGTCATCTGGTTCTTCCTGCAGCGCGAATACCTCTGGCTGTTCGCCTTTCTGCTGCTGCTGCTGCTGTCGATCCCCTCGGCGGTGGGCCTGATCGGCATGTGGCTTGGCGCGGTGTTCCTGGTCTGGCGGCCGATTCCCTGGGCGCGCCTGTTTCTGGCCGGGGGGCTGACGGTGGCGGCCATGGCGGTGACCATGGTGGCACCAATGGTCATGGTGCATTTCGGCCTGCCGGTGCCGGGGGATGAGTTCAGTTCGGGCAACCTGCTGCGCCGGTTGCGCTTTGTCTCGGTCGCCGAGGTCGAGCGGTTCTGGTTCTGGCTGGTACCTTGCGGGTTGCTGCCGGGCCTGGCGGTGCTGACGTGGTTCTGGCAGGACCGCCTGTCGCGGGCCTTGTCGCTGGTGGCGCTGGGATATTTCGCGCTGTTCTACCTGCAGGCTTACCGCGTGTTGCCGCATCATTTCGCGCCGGTGCCGATCCTGTCGCTGATCGTGTTCTGGCGTCTGGCGCCGGTGGTGACGCGTCCGCGGCTGGCGACCGGGCTGGCACTGGCCGGTGTGGCGGCGGGCCTGTGGCTGGCGCGGCCCGACGATTGGGCGCCGAACACTGCCAGCACGTCCTTTGCCGCCGGCTGGCGTCTGGAGTCCATCGATCCGGGCGCGTTTCACGCCGAGGATGTCCGGGTTCTTCAGGATCTGATCAGCCTCGCCTTTTCGGAACAGGCGCTTGCCACCGAGGGGCTGGTGCGCGGCGCAGCCTCGCCGATCATGCTGTATTACTACGTCACCTCGACAGATCTGCCGGACATGCCGCCAGAATTCATCATGCGCAAGGGGGCTGCGCTGCCAGGCGAGGTGCTGATGGCCGAAAGCGACGGTCATGTCCTGGTGGCGACCTCGCCCGAGGCGGCCGAGGTCGGCTTGCTGCCGACACTGGCGCAATCCTCGGTCAACGCGCGGTTCTACGTGCCGCGGCGCATCCTGTTCGGAACCGGGCCGAAAGACGGACCGCGTCCGGTCTGGGATCTGGCCGCGCTGACCGGGCTGCGCTGAGGCGTCAGTCTTCGGTGGGGGGGGCGCTGTCCGGTGCGTCCTTGGCTGTTGGGGCTTCCACCCAGAACATCAGCAGCTCATAGAACACCGCCAGCACGATCGGTCCCATGAACAGGCCGATCAACCCGAAGGACAACGTGCCGCCGATCACGCCCAGCAGGATCACCAGCATCGGCGTGGTCAGACCCTGCGCCATAACGATGGGCCGCAGAATGTTGTCGACGGTGGCGACCGGGACCATATAGGCGGTGAACAGCAGGGCCGGCAACGTCCCCATCGAGGTCCAGGCCCAGATCACCAGCGGCAGGATCACCACCGCCGCGCCGACCTGGACGATGGCCAGGATCAGGGCGGCCAGCGCGAACAGCCCTGCCGCCGGTACTCCGGCCACGATCAGACCGATGCCCAGCAGCATTGCCTGCAGCAGCGACACCCCGATCACGCCGCGCGCCACGTTGCGGATCGTGGCACCGGCCAGGTCCACGAAACCCGCCCCACGGTCGCCAATGATCCGACGCCCGAAATGCCGGATGCCGTCGGCCAGTTTCTGACCCGGCAGGAAAAGGAACCCGGCGATGATCATCGAGATGGTGAATTGCAGGATGCCGCCCGCCAGACCGGCGGCGATTTCCAGCAGATGAGTGCCCAGGTTCAGGACCGTTGCGCCATAGTCATGCAGGAAGGTTTCCAGATTGCCGGTCAACATGGTCCAGGCGTCGTTCAGATTGGGACCGATCACCGGGATATCGGCCAGCCACGTCGGCACCTTCAATTCAAGGGACTGGGTGCGGATCTTCTCGGCAAAACCGGCGACCGACCGGACGGTGCTGGTGACCAGCGCCGCCGCCGGGCCCAGGATGACCGATAGCCCGACCAGCGTCAGCAGGGTTGCCGCCAGTTTCCTGCGGCCGCCCAGACGGGCCGCCAGCCACGCATAGACCGGGTGCAACGCCACCGCCAGGACGACCGACCAGGTCACGATCGCCGCGAAAGGCGCCACCAGCCGCAGTGACAGATAGGCAAAAAGCGCCAGAAACCCCATGCGGATGGCCACGTCGATGGCGATGGCGTCCGTGCTGCGGGATGGTTTGGGGGCGGGAGCGTCGGTCATGAATCTGGCCTTTCGGATGCGCCCGGATCGGACGGGGGGCGTGAGGACGAAGTGTGGCGCGGTCGGACCGAATTGCCAAACGCCCCCACGATACTGCCGATCAGCACCGCGACATACAGGGTTCCGACGGCGGCCTCGAACCCGGCGCAGATCCGGGCTAGGGGATCCACCGGAAGAATATCGCCATAGCCCAGCGTGGTGATGGTCACCAGGCTGAAATAGACTAGCTGGCCATGCTCGGCGGGACCGTCGCGCAGGGCAAAGGCGCCGGGCCGCAGGTTTTCAATGTGAAGATAGAGAACCGACCAGACCAACGCCAACAGCACATAGCCGAACACGGCCCCCATCAGGCTGTCGAAGCTGCCGGCGCGCTCGCGCATCAGATAGGTAAAGACCAGCCACAGGGTGCCACCCAGCAGAAAGGCGGTCTCGACTGCCAGAAGCGAACCGGTGTCAAATCCGAACCTGTCCACCATACTGGTCAGGAACCAGATCACGACAATGAAATTTCCCACAACCTGCTTTTGCCCGGCAACATTGGCGGACTGGATGGTGCCGATGAAAGTCAGGGCCAGCAGACAAAGCGTGAGTGTTTCCACCCAGTTCGCCTTGCCGAAGGCGGGCTCCAGCAACATGCTGACGACCAGAAGGACAAGCAGCAGGCTCCACCTGCGGCGGGCAACGGCGGCGTGATAGCGTTTCAGCACGGTCATCTTCGACAGTTCTCGCGAGACGGTTATACAGACAAGGCCACGCCGTGGCGGCCTTGTCCATGTCAGAGAAGGAAATCAGGGATTGCGGGAAGGGGTCAGACCTTGGTGAACTTGCCCCGGTCGATCACGATGCCCCGCCCGTCAAAGACGTTGCGGCTGTCGAACACCAGACGGGCATGTTCGGCCACCAGCGCGTAGTCCACATGGGTGTGATCCGTGGTCACCAGCACCGCATCATAGCCCGCCAGCGCCCCGGCGCTCAGATCGATGCTTTGACGGCCCGCCAGATCGGGATCGTCGCGGGTCAGGGGCATCACCGGGAAATAGGGATCGTGGTAGTCCACCGTGACGCCCGCGGCTTCCAGATGACGCAGGATGGCAATGGCCGGGCTGACGCGGCTGTCTTCGATATCTTTCTTGTAGGACACGCCCAGCAGCAGCACCCGGGCTTGCGCCGCCGCCACACCGGCCTTGACCGACACATCGGCGATGATCCGTTGGGCGATGGTCGCCGGGGTGGTGTCTGTGTAGCTGCGCGCCAGATCGACCAGCGGCAGCGAGGATCCCACGTCGCGGGCCCGCCACGACAGGAACACCGGCGACACCGGGATGCAGTCGCCGCCGATCCCGGGACCGGGATAGAAGGGCATGTAGCCGAACGGCTTGGTGGCGGCGGCGGGAATCACGTCCCAGATGTCGATGCCCATCTGGTCCAGCGCCACCTTCATTTCGTTCACATAGGCGATGTTCACGGTACGGAAGGTGTTTTCCACCAGTTTCACCGCCTCGGCGATGGCGCAACTGTCCACCGGCACCGCCTGGGACACGACCTTTTCGTAGAAGGTCTTCAGCAGGTCGCGGGTGGCGGGATCGTCGCCACCGACGATCTTGGGGATGGTGTTGGTGTGATGCACTTCGTTGCCGGGATCCTCGCGCTCGGGCGAGAACCCCAGGAAGAAGTCCTTGCCCGCGCTCAGGCCGCTGTCTTCCAGCAGCGGGCGCAGCACCGTCTGGGTCGCGCCGGGCCAGACCGTACTTTCCAACACCACCAGCTGTCCGGGTTGCAGATGCGCCGACAGGCTGGCGCCGGCCTTGCGGACATAGGCCAGATCAGGGTCACCGGCACTGTCCAGCGGGGTTGGCACGCAGATCAGGATGATGTCGGCAGCGCGGATCGCGGCGAAATCGTCGCTGGCCCCGAACCGCCCGCTGGCCACCGCAGTGGCAATGCGATCCTCGGCCAGATAGGTGATGACCCGCTGGCCGGCATTGATCGCCGCCACGCGGTCGGAATTCAGATCCACCCCGGTCACCCGGAACCCGGCCTCATGCACCGTCAGGGCCAAGGGCAACCCCACGTATCCTAGGCCGATCACGGCCACATGGGCCTGATCCGATTTGATTTTGTCTTTCAGGGTGCTGCTAAGCGAAAACTCGGTATTCATGGGACTATACGGCGTTGAACAAAGGGACCGGGCCACCCTAGCACACTCCGGCAGCAAACCACGAGTTGCAGGGCGATCTGGTTAAACTGTCGCGGCGTCAGGTCGCGGGGCAGGGCGTTGCGCCCCGCTTCTGGTCAACGGACTGGCAGCACGCCCGCGGATTCACCAACCCGCCCGATTGCGACGACGCAGCCTTGGCCACGGGGCAAACGGGGTGCTAGACCTTGAAGCAACGGACGATTTGAAGGGTTTCAGGTGACATGAAGGTATTGATCACAGGCGGCGCAGGGTTCATCGGCTCGCATCTGGCGGATCGGCTGGTGGCCGAGGGGCACAGCATTGACGTGCTGGACGATCTGTCCACGGGGCGGCTTGAGAATCTGTCGGACGCGATGGCCAGCGGCAAGGTGACTTTCACCGAAGGCAACATTCTGGATCGCGATCTTGTCGAACGGATGGTGGCCGAGGCCGATCTGGTCTTCCACCTGGCCGCCGCTGTCGGGGTCAAGTTGATCATGGAGGAACCCAGCCGCTCCATCCTGACCAACATCAACGGCACCGAGAACGTGCTGACCGCAGCCCTGACCGACAAGACGCCGGTCTATGTGGCCTCGACCTCGGAAGTCTACGGCAAGGCCCGCAAGTTCCCCTTCTCGGAAGACGACGACCTGACGCTGGGGGCGACCAAAAACCTGCGCTGGTCCTATGCCTGCGCCAAGATGCTGGATGAATTCCTGGCGCTGGCCTATGCCCGCGAAAAGGATCTGCCGGTCGTGGTGCTGCGGTTCTTCAACACCACCGGGCCGCGCCAGACCGGGCGCTATGGCATGGTGCTGCCCAATTTCGTGCAGGCCGCGCTGGAGGGCCGTCCGCTGAAGGTGCACGGCACCGGCGAGCAGACCCGTTGTTTCGGCCATGTGAAAGACGTGATCGAGGCGCTGATGCGGCTGATGGAAACCCCCGAGGCGCAGGGCCGTGTGTTCAACATCGCCAATGACGAGGAAGTGTCGATCAAGGCGCTGGCCGAGCAGGTGATCGCCGCCACCGGATCGACCTCGTCGATCGAACTGGTCGCCTATGACACGGTCTATCCCGAGGGGTTCGAGGACATGAACCGCCGCCTGCCGGATGTCTCGCGCCTGAAAGAAGTCACCGGGTTCCGGCCCGAGCGGCCCCTGTCCGAGATCATCGACGACATCATCGCCGAGAAACGCGCCCAGATGGCTGGCTGAGGGGCTTCCCCGTGGCCGATATCGTCATCGGATCCGGCCCTTCCGGCATTGCCGCCGTGAAGGCGCGGCTGGCGCTGGGGCGCGCGGTGATCCTTCTGGACGGCGGCAAGACGCTTGAGCCGGAACAGGCAGGCGCGCGTGACGCGCTGGCAGACGCAGACCCCGCGACGTGGGCGGCGGTGGATGTGGCGCGCTACAAATCCGGTCAGTACGGTGCCACGCCGGGTCAGATCCGCAAGTTCGGCTCGGATTTCGCGATGGAGCCCGCGGCGGAAACCTTTGCCGAGGCCGGGCCGGTTGCCCTGCGCGCCTCGCGCGCTGTGGGCGGGCTGTCGAACCTCTGGGGCACGGCGGTGCTGCCCTATGCGGCGCGCGACATGGCGGGCTGGCCGATCACGGCGCAGGATCTGGCGCCGCATTACCGCGCGGTGCTGGGATTCCTGCCAGTGTCGGCGCGCCGCGATGCGCTGGCCGACCTTCTGCCCGACGGCTTGCCCGAAGCGCCGTCGCTGTTGACGCCTTCGCCGCAAGCGCGGGTGCTGCTGGCGCGGGCGGAGGCACGCGCCGACAAACTGGCGGCGCAGGGCCTTCGCATCGGGGCGGCGCGACAGGCGGTGCGCGCCGATTGCCGACAGTGCGGATTGTGCCTGCATGGCTGTCCCACCGGCACCATGTGGTCGGCGGCAGACACGCTGCGCGACATGCTGGGCGATCCCCGGCTGGACCATCGCCCCGGACAGATCGTGCGCGCCATCGGCGAGACCGATACGGGCGTCGAGGTTCACCTGTCGGACGGACGCCGGGTGTCGGGCGACCGGCTGTTTCTGGCGGCCGGGGTTCTGGAAACGGCGCGGATTCTGCTGGCGTCGACCGGGTTCGAAGCCGACAGCCTGACCCTTCGCGAAAGCCAGCACGGGTTCCTGCCTGCCCTGCAGATCCGGCCCAACCGGCGGCGGCCCGACCGATTGCCGCATCATACGCTGCCGCAGATGTTCGTGGAATTGTCCGACGACGCGGTCTCGCCGCATCTGGTGCACGGGCAGGTGTATACGTGGAACGATTTCTATGCTCGTGATCTGCTGCAGACCTATGGCGCGAAACTGCCTTTCAGTGCGCCGGTCTGGCCGGTGCTGGCGCGGCGGCTGATCGTGACACAACTGTTCCTGCATTCGGATCATTGTGCCCGCATTATCCTGCGGCGGGCTGCCGATGGCCGGCTTCAGGCGCAGGTCAGCTTGCCCGAAGACACCCATGCCCGCCTGCAATCTGCGGGGCGTACACTGGCCAAGGGACTGAAACACTTGGGGTTGGCCGGGCTGCCCTTCGCCACCCGGCTGGGCGCGCCCGGTTCCAGCTTTCACGTTGGGGCAAGCCTGCCCATGTCCGAAACGCCCGACGCGCGGGGGGCGGACCCCCTTGGGCGGCCGGCGGGAGCCTCGCGGCTGCATGTGGTGGATGCCTCGGTCCTGCCGGCGATCGCTGCCACCACCATCACCCTGCCGGTGATGGCCAACGCCTATCGCATTGCCACCGAAGCGCCCGCGTAGCTGGCGCCGTTTTCGAAGGCCCCGGCGTCCAGCACCTGCGCCAGTTCGGTCTTGCCCGCACGGTGGGCCGCGCGCGCCAACGCTGCGCCGTATTGCGCCAGAACCCGATCCTCGCGCCAGGTGGATGTGAAGGCCTGCCGGGCGGCGGCGGACAGGGCTGCCCGCTCTGGCGCGCTGCCTTGCAGGGTCGTCATTGCCGCGATCAACTCGTCCTCGGTTTCGAACAGGGTGCCGGCCCCGGCATGTTCGACGATCTCGGGGAAGGGGCCCAGGCGGCGGGCGATGACCGGGGTGCCCAGACGGAAGCTTTCGATCAGGATGATGCCGAAGGTCTCATAGCAGACCGAAGGCACGATCAGCCCCAGCGCGCCCCGATAATAGGCCGCCAGTTCATCCGGGGACTTGCGGCCCAGGAAACGGATGCGCGGGTTGTCCTTTGCCAGATCCTTCAGGGCCGGAGCATAGTCGCCATCGCCCAGGATCAGCAGGTCGGCATCGGGATATTTGTCCATCGCCGGGAACACGTCTTGCAAGCCCTTGATCTTCTCAAGCCGTCCGACGAACAGGAAATAGGGGCGGGGATGCCCGGAGAAGGGTTCGGTGGCCTGGTGGTCGAGATCGGGCAGGAAATAGGGCAGCACCTCCATCTCTTGCCGCAGGCCGAAATCGCGATGCTTGCGGCGGCTGAATTCGCTTTTCGCGACGATCAGATCGGCCTTGTCCATCTGCCGGTCAAGATAGCCGGTATAGCGCCACACCTGCGGCGGGCGCTTGAAGCTGAGCACGCAGCGCAGGCAGTCCTTCTTGTCGCAAAGCTCCCGGTTATAGCGCCACAGCACATGCGAGGGGCAGACCAGCCAATGCTCATGCGCCTCGTAAAGTTTCAGGCCGCTGCCATAGTCCAGGATGCCCGGCCCGCCCACCAGCGACACGTTGTTGTACCAGGTGATATCATACGCCCGTTCCGCCGTGATCTCGCGCAGGCGGGCGGCATGCACCACCGGGCGACCGGTCTGCTGGGTCAGCAGGTTCGACGCGAGGCCCGAGCGGCTGCGCAACCCGATGCGGATGACCCCGTCGTCGGGCGGATCGCCCGCGGGGGGCTTGCCGCCGAGGATCAGGAAGGAGTCCTCGTCATGCACCACTGTCACCCGATGGCCGCGCGCCACCAGCGCCTGCGCCATCCGCTGGGTGCCGATGGCATCGCCGCCGAAGGAATAGGGCGGGTAGAAGGTGGTGAACATCAGGATGTCGAGGCTTCTCATGAGGGCGTGTCCTGAGTTTTGGGAGCAGCAGCGGGTGCGGCAGGCCGGAACAGGCCGCTGAGATAGCTTTGGGTCATGGCCAGCCGCCGGCGCATGGTGATCATGGCAACGCCGGCATAAAGCCCGATGCCGACCACGGCCTTGATCAGCAGTGTCGGGAAGGCGGGAAGCCCCAGAAGGTAGGGGTCGATCACCCGAAGACCCAACACCATGATCAGACCGCCGAACAGCGTGGCGAAATGCGGGCGCATCAGGCGCGAGATCGACAGGCTGGCATGACGTCCGATCAGCCACCAGCGCAGCGGCGACAGCAGATAGGCAGTGGCCACATAGGCGATCACCATCCATTCCAGCTTCTGCCCACTCAGCGCAACAAGGGCCAGCGTGCCCGAGATCAGCGCCGCATTGGCCAGGAAGGCCAATTCCCGCACATGACCGAAGGCAAAGGCAAAGGCTTCTTCAATCTTCGCGATACACAGGAAAAACCCGTAGAACGCCAGAACCGACAACACCGGGGCTGCGGGCAGCCACTTCTCGCCGCCAAACAGCACCACCACCTGTTCCGAGACGATGGCCAGCCCGAAGAAGGCCGGCAAGGCCACGAAACTGGCAACGCGCAGGATATCCAGCAGCAACTCGCCAGCGGTGTTGCCGATGCTGCGCTGCGCGGTGAACGACGGCAGCGCCGCCATGCGCAGCGGGGTAACGATGAGAAACGAGCAGATCTCGACCAGCCGCCATGCGATCGTGTAGAACCCGAGGCTGGCCGGACCCAGGGTGGCGCCAATGACGATCGAGGGCATCTGCGCATTGGCCATCTCGGCCCCGCGCATCCCGATCACATGCGAACCGAAAGACGTCAGCATCCGCAGGCGCCGGGGGTCGAATTGCAGGCTGGGGCGCCAGTCCACCGCGCGCCAGGCCAGCACCACGTTTGTCAGGTTCAGCGCGATCCGCTGAAAGATCAGGGCCCAGACGCCGAAGCCGGTCAGCGCCAGTCCCAGCCCGACGATGCCACCGCTGACAACGCCCGCCACTGCCCGGATGGCCAGCGGGCGCAGGCGCAACTGACGGCGCAGCAGGGCCACCGGCACCGCGGTGATCGCCGTGGTGAAGACAATCGGCACCGCGGCCCACATCAGGTATTGCACCTGCTTGATGCCATAGAAGGACGCGACCAGAGGTCCGCCCAGAAACAGGATCAGCGACAGAAGGGCGCCAAAGGCCGCCAGCGCCCAAAACACCGTGTTGATGTCCGAATCCGTGATGTCGCGGGCCGAGAAGACGTATTCCGACAGGGTTTCGCGCACCAGACCTTCGCCCAGAATGACCGGCACGATGGCCATGGTGAGCAGGCCGAAGGACTCGGCCCCCAGCAGGCGCGACAACAGCATGAAAACAAGGAAATTGACCAACTGTTCCGACCAGTTGCCCACGGCCATCCAGGCGACGCCTTTGGAAAATCTTTGTTTGGTCGCCATGGTTACATTGTCCGGTCGGTACGGCCCCTGTCCTTCGCGGCACGACGAAAAACGCCCACCACATGCGATTCTGAAGATCGCGGGCGCCACTGGCTACTGATTACCGTGGCCTCGTTAATGGAGTGATACACCAGAATCACCCTGCAACCAGTTGGTTTTCTGGACTTGTCTTTGTGACCATCGGCACTTCTTGGGGCCGAATCGGGGGTTGAATGTGTCTGCGGACTCACCCGCGCAGCCATCCCGAGAAATCCTCGCCCAGCAGATCGCCCAGTTGGGCAACGTCGTCCTGCAGGCGACTCACCAGAATCGCGCGGGCTTCCGGGGTGATCGCGGGGCGCTGGTCGCGCAGGTTGAACCCGGCGATCCAGTCGCGCACCTGCCAGCGCAGGCGGCGTGGCAGCACCGCGCCGAGCGTTCCGGTGATCGGATTGGGCTTCATCAGGAAATCCTGAAACGCCGCGTTGCGCGGCACGCCCCCGGCATTGTGCCGCTTGTCGACATTGGGCCGATGCGCGGTGTCAGCACCGATGAAGGACTGAACCTCGGCCACCATGGCGGCAGGATCGGCGTCGAAATCCTCGTACCGGCGCACAAGGATCTGCGCGCGGGGAAACAGGGCAAGAAATCGGGCCAGTTGTTCGCCGTAGCGCGGGAAGCGGGAATATCCGAACATCGGCTGCCAGCCCTTGGCAAGTCGGCTGTCCTCGGCCTTCAGCGCCTCGGTGAAGTCGGTCAATGGTTCGATCCGCAGCTTTTGGGCGCGCATGAAATGCGAAAACGCCTGCTCGATGGGATTGCGCAGGATCACCACAAGCCGCGCCTCGGGCACGTGATGATGGATGCGCGCGGCCGAACGGGGTTCGTAGAGGTACAGCGGCGAGGCCTCGCCCAGGATCGCGCCCTCGGGGGCGGGGTCGAACAGCGCCTGATAGCGGGCCAGATCGGTGATCGAATTGTTGATGAAATCGGCGCCCGGTCCCTGGCAGTCCAGGTTCAGCCCCTCGTAGCAGAAAAAGTTCGGCTCCTTGCCGTCGGGCATGAACACATCCGGCGCCTGCCGCAGGTATTCATACAGGGCCGTGGTGCCGGCGCGCGCGGCCCCGATGATCAGGAAATCAGGCATGCGCGACATCGGCGGTCTCCTTGTCCAGTTGGGCTTTTGCGCGCGGCCAGTCTTGCAGCGCGAAAGGAAACGCCCAGTGAACGGATGAATGGTTCACGCCGACGTCCCTTTCAGTTTTCGGTGGCTGGGTGTTCCCGCGCCCCGTCCGGGGACAGGGTCACATGGCGCACCCCGCGATCGGGAAGGGCCGCTGCCGCAGCGGCATTCTGCGCCTCACCCATGTCTTTCAGGTAAATCGGCTTGCCGGGGGGCAGCATCGGATCGTTGAGCACCAGGGCCGGGCCGATGTCGCCCGGGGTCGTCACGAACACCAGATCATGGCCAAAGCGGCCTGCTTCGTGGAGGGCCTCAAGCCCTGCATAGTTTTCGCGGTACTGGTGGTATTTCTCGGCCCCGCGCCACGGCAGGAAAACCATCAGGGCGCTGAGACACAACGCCCAGATCACGCTGCCGGCGCGTTTCGCGGTTTCTTCCGGCGCGCGCGACATGAAGGCGGTCAGCCCGCAGGCGCTGATCCAGAACACCGGCAGACAGGCGATGTACCAATAGCGCGGGCCGACGAAGAAGGTGCCGGTGAACCAGTAGAAGAACATGCCGCCGATGGTGCCCAGCAGCACCAGCCCGAGAAACAGGTCGAACCGGGTGATCCGCCGCCAGTTGCCCCAGGTAAGCGCCAGCCCCGCCGCCAGGAAGGATCCCGTCGCCCATCCCAGGGCCTCGCGGTTCAGGGATGCCAGCCCGTTGGCGGTGTTGATGGCGCCCTCGAACGGGCTGTGGCCGGGACGGAAATCCAGCGCACCCCAGCTTTTCGCGGGCGGGCCAAGGTCGGGACCGAAGCCAAAGGCATTGCGGGTGTCGGGCCAGTAGCCCTCAAGATAGGCGGCCAGCGGCGCCACCAGCGGATTGCCGGTGATCGCGAAGTTGGCAATCAGGTAGATCGCGCCGGTGGCGATGCAGCCCAGAGCATAGCCAAGGATCGGACGCCAGCCAAAGGGCCGGTGCGCCACAAGGGCCAGCCCGGTCAGCACGCCGATCAGAACGCCCTCGAATTGTCGTGTCGCGAACAACCAGCCCATGGCCAGGCCCCCGGCCACGGCCCAAGCCACTGACAGCGGGCGCGCATCGCCATGCCGCAGGAAGCCGCCGCAGCTCAGACACCACCACGCCAGCACTGCCATGAACACCGCCGTCGAATGGGTCATGTACGAGCCGCCGACCGCCAGCACCCAGGGCGAGAATGCCATCAGCAGCGCCACCAGATTGGCCTGCGCCACCGCGCCGCTGCTGCGCAGGGCAAAGCTGCGGGCCAGCAGCACCGTCGCGCCGGTGAGCAGCGGGTTGACCAGCCACGGCATTCCGGCAGCAATCCCCAGCGCCAGCAGGATCGGCCAGCCCGGCGCGGTGGTCGGGATCCAGCGTCCGTCCACGATGTCCAGAAGGTAGTATTCCAGGCCAGGTCGCAGCGCCTCGGGTGGGGCCGGGGCGGTCAGCGCGCCTTGCAGGTACAGCTTGGCCTGCAGGATATAGGGCACCTCGTCGCCCACATGCGGAATCGCCTGCATCGCCAGAACGCCCATCGCCAGACTGCCTGCAACCGCCAGCGCCGCGAAGATCAAGCCCGGCAGGCGCAGCCCAAGATCCGGTCCCGGCACCAGCAACAGCCCGCCCAGGGTCAACAGGTGCAATCCGATCAGGCCGCCCCACAGCATGATCTGCACCGCATAGCTGGGCAGAAAGTCATAGGCGACGTAGAGCGTCGGCGAGACCGCGAACAGCGCCAGCACGCCCATCAGCACGACCAGCCGCAGCCCGCCGCCCCAGCCGATCCGCCGCTGCAGGCCGACCCGGATATCGGGAAGCAGCACCCAGATGGTCACGGCGGCCTGAAGCCCCAGCGCCGCCAGGCCAAAAACGACCCGCAGCGACAGCGGCGTCAGCTTCAGCGCCGGGAAGTACTGATCCTGAACCAGCATCCACTGGCCCATCGAGCCCAGCAGGAACACACCGGCCAGTGCCGCGAAATCGCGATAGCCGCGCAGGGCCACGAATCCACAGAACAGTCCGGTCAGAACAATCGGCAGAATCGGCCAGACAAGGGGATGCGACAGGCCGGCCACGGCGGCTGCGGCCGGGGTGGCGGCAAGGGCTGCAGTGGCGGCAACCAGCGTTCCGGTGGCGGCGATGCGGGCGGATTTCACACAAAGCTGGGGCACGATGACCGATCCCTTGACCAAATACTGCACTCGACGGCGTTGCTGTCAGGGTAGCGGCCCGCCGACACAAGCTGCAAACAATAAACCCCTTCGAAGGAAAGATATTCCGGTATTCCCACGGGCGGACAGGCGCAGGTTGACGCAGGGACGGGCACCAGCGCGGCGGACTTGTTTTCAAGCTTGCATCGCACGGGGGTTGCACCCACAACACGCTTCCCGGACAGTGCCGGGATGGTTGGAGCAAGTCAGGTGGGCGAAGTGCAGGACATCGACTATGGAATCGACGCGTGGGGACATGACCTTGTGACGGTCCTGCCCGACGGCAATGTCGGGCTGCGGGATCCGCTGGCGCCGGGCAGCCCTCCGGTGGCCCTGCCGATGATCGTCGAGGATTTGCGGGCCCGTGGCATCGGCACCCCGATCCAGCTGCGCGTACAGTCGTTTCTGGACTACGGGCTGAACCGCCTGTGCGATGCCTTCGACGCGACCATGGCCGAGGTCGGCTACAAGGGCGCCTATCGCGGGGTCTTTCCGATCAAGGTCAACCAGCAGCATGAAGTCGTCAGCCGCATCGTCGAGGTTGGCCGGGCGCGCGGCTATGGGCTGGAAGCCGGCTCGAAGCCCGAGCTGATCGTCGCGCTGGCGCAGCCGCTGGCCGATGAAAGCCTGATCATCTGCAACGGCACCAAGGATGACGAGTTCATCCGGCTGGCGATCCTGTCGCGCAAGCTGGGCTTCCGCACCGTGATCGTGCTGGAAAGCCTCAACGAGTTCGAGATCGTCCGCCGCGTGGCCGAGGAGTTGGACACCAAGCCGCTGCTGGGCGTGCGGGTAAAGCTGACCCAGTCGGTGGGCGGCAAATGGGAAGCCAGTTCCGGCGACCGGTCGATCTTCGGTCTGGGCACCTATGAGCTGGTACAGCTGATCGACCGGCTGGAAGACAGCGGGTTGATGGAGTGTCTTGTGCTGCAGCACAGCCATCTGGGCAGCCAGGTGCCCAATGTCATCGACGTGCGCCGCACCGCCACCGAGGCCTGCCGCTTCTTCACCGAGTTGCGCCGTCTGGGCGCGCCGTTGACCTACATGGATCTGGGCGGCGGACTGGGCATCGACTACACCGGCGAAAAGCGCCCCTCGGAAAACTCGGTGAACTACTCGGTCGAGGAATATTGCTTCGCGGTGGTCGAGACCGTGGCCCACGCCATGAATGACGCCGGCGAGGCGCATCCGACCATCGTCACCGAGTCGGGCCGCTTTGTGGTGGCGTTGTCGTCGATGCTGATCTTCGACGTGCTGGACGCGACCCTGTATGACGTGCCCGACAAGCCCGTCGCCCGCGACGGCGATCATCATCTGTTGACCGACCTGATGGCGGTGGAAAGCTACCTGGATGGCAACCGCGTGCAGGAATGCTTCAACGACGCGGTCTATTACCGGGACGAATTGCGCGCCCTGTTCCGGCGCGGCGTGCTGGACCTGCGCCAGATGGGCCGGGCCGAACGCACCTTCCTGTATACCCTGTCGCGGATCAGCGAGGTCGAGCGCGCGCAGGATGGCGCCAGCGAGTTGCGCGACCAGCTGGAAAACTACGTGGACTATTACCACTGCAATTTCTCGATGTTCCAGTCGCTGCCGGATGTCTGGGCCATCGATCAGATCCACCCGGTGATCCCGTTGCAGCGGCTGAACGAGGCTCCGACCCGGCGCGCGGTGCTGACCGACATCACCTGCGACAGCGACGGCAAGATCAAGCGCTTCGTCCTGGGCGACGGCATGCACAAGGCGCTGCCGGTGCATGATCTGCGCGACGGCGAGGACTATCTGATCGGTGTGTTCTTCGTGGGCGCCTATCAGGAAACCCTTGGCGATCTGCACAACCTCTTTGGCGATGCCAATGTGGTGACCATCGCGCTGGACGGCGAGGGCGGGTTCACGGTGGAGCACGAGGTCGAGGGCGACAGCATCGCCGAGGTCCTGTCCTATGTGGAATACGATCCGCAGGACTGCCTAGCGGCCTTCCGCAAGCGCGTCGATCAGGCGGTGGCCAAACGCGCCGTGACCTCGCAAGAGCGCCGTACCCTGATTTCGGCCTACAAGGACAGCCTGTCGGGCTATACCTATTTCGAATAGGCCAACACGAACGCATGATCGCCCCGCGGGTCCGACGACCCCGGGGCAGACCCAGAATGAGGGAGACAAGCGAATGGGCAATGTTCTGGTTGTAGGGGCGGGGGGCGTCAGCTCGGTCGCCGTGCACAAGATGGCGATGAACCCCGATATCTTCGGGCCGATCCATCTGGCCAGCCGCACCAAGTCCAAATGCGATGCCATCGCGGCCAGTGTGAAGGCACGCTTCGGCATCGATGTGACCACCCATGCACTGGATGCGATGGATGTGGCCGCCACCGTGGCGCTGATCCGCCAGACCGGGGCCGAGATCGTGGTGAACCTGGCGCTGCCCTATCAGGACCTGGTGCTGATGGATGCCTGCCTTGAGGCCGGGGTGAACTACATCGACACCGCCAACTACGAGCCCGAGGACGAGGCCAAGTTCGAATACAGCTGGCAGTGGGCCTATCAGGAGAAATTCCGCGACGCCGGGCTGACCGCGATCCTGGGGTCGGGCTTCGATCCGGGGGTGACTTCGGTCTTTGCCGCATGGCTGCGCAAGCACAAGCTGAAGACCATTCGACAGATCGACGTGCTGGACGCCAACGGTGGCGACAATGGGCAGGCCTTTGCCACCAACTTCAACCCCGAGATCAACCTGCGCGAGGTTCTGGCCGAGGCGCGGCACTGGGAAGGGGGCGAGTGGAAGACCTCCCCGGCGATGACCCACAAGGTGGAATTCGACTTCCCCGGCGTCGGGCCGAAGAACATGTACCTGATGTATCACGAGGAACTGGAGAGCCTGTCGACCCATTTCCCCGAGATCGAGCGGGCCCGCTTCTGGATGACCTTCGGGGATGCCTATATCACCCATGCCAAGGTGCTGGAAAACGTCGGCATGACCCGGATCGACCCGGTGATGCATGACGGCAAGGAGATCATCCCGATCCAGTTCCTCAAGACCCTGCTGCCCGATCCCAGCGATCTGGGTGAGTTGACCAAGGGCAAGGCCTGTATCGGCGATATCGCCACCGGCGAGGCTGCCGACGGGTCGGGCGAGAAGACCTTCTACATCTACAACATCTGCGATCACGAGGAATGCTACGCCGAGGTCGGCAGCCAGGCCGTGGCCTATACCACCGGGGTTCCGGCGATGATCGGCACCGCCATGGTGCTGAAGGGCATCTGGCGCGAGCCGGGGGTGTGGAACATGGAGCAGCTGGACCCGGATGCCTTCATGGACATGCTGAACACGCAAGGGCTGCCGTGGCAGGTCGAGGAACTGGACGGCCCCGTCGCCTTCTAGGGCAGGGCGCGGCGCGGCCGGGGCATCGAGCCCCGCCCGCGCCGGTCACAGGCCCAGGGGCCTGTTCCGGGCCCCGCTCGACCCATTTTACGGCCCTGCTTTCTGGAGTGCGCCATGCCCCCCATCGATATCGCCGCCGACAGCCGCGCGCGGTTTGCCCGCTTCGACCTGACCGCGGTGCCGTCGCCGTGCTTCGTGATCGACGAGGCGCAGGTGGCGCGCAACTGCGAGATCCTGGCCGAGGTGGCTGAAGCCTCGGGCGCGCAGGTGTTCCTGGCGCTCAAGGCCTGTTCGATGCCGGCGCTGGCGCCGGTGGTGACGCGCTATCTGGCGGGCACGGCGGCCTCGGGCCTGCACGAGGCGCGGCTGGGGCGCGAGGAATTCGGCGGGCAGGTCGCCACCTTCAGCGCCGGATTCAAGCCCGAGGATCTGCAGGAGGTTCTGGCCCTGTCGGACCACGTGATCTTCAACTCGCTGGGTCAGTTGCGGCGCTTTCAGCCACTGGTGGAGGAAGCACGGCGGAGCGGCGAGGATGTGGAAATTGGCCTGCGAATCAATCCGCAGCACTCCGAAGGCTGGACTGACCGCTATGATCCGGCGGCCCCCTGTTCGCGCCTGGGCCATCCGGTCTCGCAGATCCGTGCCGAGGATCTGGCGGGTCTCGACGGGCTGCACATGCACACCCTGTGCGAGCAGGGGTTCGCACCGCTGGCCCGCACCTGGGAGGCGATCGCCCCGACAGTGGGGCCTTGGCTGGACGGCCTGTCCTGGCTGAACCTGGGCGGCGGCCATCACATCACCCAGCCGGATTACGACCGCGCGGGGCTGATCGCGCTGATCCGCAGGATCCGCGACCAGCACGGCGTCGAGGTCTTTCTGGAACCCGGCGAGGCGGTGGTCCTGCACAGTGGCATCCTGGTGGGCGAGGTGCTGGATCGCACCGAGAACGATGTGCCGCTGGCGATCTCGGACCTGTCGGCCACCTGCCACATGCCCGACGTGGTGGAAGCGCCCTATCGTCCCGATTTGCTGGGCGAACGTCCCGAAGGCACCGGCGGCGAGATCCGCATCGGCGGGCCGTCTTGCCTGGCCGGCGACGTGATCGGCGATTTCCGCCCGGCAACGGAGTTTGCGGTCGGGGAGCGTTTCGCCTTTCTGGACCAGACCCACTATTCCATGGTGAAGACCAACACCTTCAACGGGGTGCCGCTGCCGGCGCTTGCCCTGTGGAATTCCGACACCGACCACCTGAATGTGCTGCGCGAATTCGGCTATGACGATTTCCGTATGCGGCTGGGCTGAGGAGCCGTCATGACCCCATTTCTGGATGGCGAGTTGAGCGCCGCCGAGTGCGACCCCGAAACCGCGAAATTCCGGGTGATCCCGGTGCCGCTGGAGCGCACGGTGTCCTACGGCGCGGGCACGGCCGGCGGTCCGGCGGCCTTGCTGGACGCCAGTGTCGAGCTGGAGCGCCTGTGGCGCGGGGTGGAGCCCTGCGAAGCCGGGATCTACACCGAAGCGCCGGTCGATTGTGACGGCCCTTTGCCCGACGTGATGGCGCGAATTGCTGCCCGCACGCAGGCGGCGGTGGCCGCGGGCCGGGTGCCCGTGGTGCTGGGCGGCGAGCATTCGCTGAGCTATGGCGCGGTGCGCGGCGTGGCAGCAGCACTGGAAGGCCCTGTTGGCATCGTTCAGATCGACGCCCATGCGGACCTGCGAGTGGCCTACCAGGGCGAGCGGCACTCCCACGCCTCGGTCATGCAATTGCTGGTCGAGGAGGACAACATCGCGCTGGCGCAATTCGGAGTTCGCGCCCTGTGCGCACAGGAAGCGGACTATCGTCGCAAGTTCGGGGTGTTCCACGTCGATGCCGAGGAATTGGTCACTGGCGGGCTGCACGCGGTGGGTCTGCCCGAAGACTTCCCGCAGCAGGTCTATGTCAGCTTCGACGTGGATGGGCTGGACCCGGCCGTGATGCCGGACACCGGCACACCGGTGCCCGGAGGATTGGGATTTTGGCAGGCACTGCACCTTGTTGCCCATGCCCTGAAGGGGCGGCGGCTGGTGGGGTGCGACGTAGTGGAACTGGCGCCCCGGCCCGGAGGGGCCGTGTCGGATTTCACCGCTGCGCAGGTGGCTTATGGGGTGATGGCGCTGGCCTGAGCGTGTGCTGTATTGCAGCGGCGAGAGATTTCTTGCCTCCGGCGGGAGTATTTTCGCCAAGAAGAAAACAGGACGTTGATCCGGTTTTACGGCCGGAGGCTCAGGCGCGGGCGCAGCGCCGGCACGGCGCTGCCGGGCCCAACCGGCGGAGATGCCTTGCATCGACAGAGGGCGGGAGCCGCCCCCCGTTTGTGGGTCAGTCCGGGTCGGTTTCGCCCATCTTGCAAACAGCGCGCCATTCGGCGTCGGTGACCGGCTGCACCGACAGGCGGGTGTTGTTGACCAGAACCATGTTTTCCAGCGCCGGATTGGTCTTGCAATCGGCCAGGGTCACCGGTTTGGCAATTGGGCGGATGGCCTTGATGTCGACGCACTCCCAGCGGTCATCGTCGGTGGTGCTGTCGGGATGGGCCTCGGCGCAGACTTCGACGATGCCGACCACGGCCTTTTCCTTCTGCGAGTGGTAAAAGAACCCGCGGTCGCCGATCTTCATCTGGCGCATGTGGTTGCGGGCCTGGTAGTTGCGCACGCCGTCCCATTCCTCGCCCGCCGCGCCCTTGGCCACTTGATTGTCCCACGACCAGGTGGAGGGTTCGGACTTGAAGAGCCAATAGGCCATCAGCCGATCACCCGGTTCCAGGTCTGGATCTGCACCGAGGCGAAGAGACCGGCCTTGGCGTAGGGATCGCTTTCGGCCCAGGCTTCGGCCTCGGCGCGGTTGTCGGTGTTCAGCACGATGATGGAGCCCGCCATCTCGCCAGCCTCGTTCAGGACCGGTCCGGCCTGGGCGACGATGCCGGTGTCCTTGAGATAGGCCAGATGCGCCTCGCGGTTGGCCTTGCGGGTTTCCAGCGCGCCGGGTTTGTCCTGGCAGATGAGCACGTGCAGCATGGGGGTCTCCGTGTGATGTAGTCTGGCGCAGGCTAGGGCGCGGGCCGGGGCGGGACAAGCCGCCTTTCGCGATCAGGCCTTGGGGCCCTTGCGACCGCCGCCCAACAGGGCCGGTCCATCCGGGTCCAGCGGCCAGCGCGGGCGGGCGATCAGGGGAGCGTTGTCGGTCAGCCCCGCGCGCAACCGTTCCAGTCCGGCCCAGGCGATCATCGCCGCGTTGTCGGTGCACAGCGCCAGCGGCGGGGCCACGAAGGCGAGGCCGTGCTCGGCGGCCAGCGTGGACAGTCGGCGGCGCAGCGCGTCATTTGCGGCAACGCCCCCGGCGACGGCGATGGCCGGGGCGGGGGGCTGAAGGTCCAGATAGGCGGTCAGCGCGCGGCGGGTCTTTTCGGTCAGAACATCGGCCACTGCCGTCTGGAACCCGGCGCTGAGGTCGTTGACGTCCTGCGGATAGAGGCCATCTTGCGCCGCAAGCAGCTGGTCGCGGGCCCGCAGCACCGCGGTTTTCAGCCCCGAGAAGGACATGTCGCATCCCGGACGGTTCAACAGCGGGCGCGGGAAGGCAAACCGGCGGGCGTCCCCATCCCGTGCCGCGCGTTCCACCGAGGGGCCGCCCGGTTGCGGCAGGCCCAGCAGCCGCGCGGTCTTGTCGAAGGCCTCGCCCGGGGCATCGTCGATGGTGCCGCCAAGGCGGGTGAACCGGTCCGGGCCATGGGCGATCAGGAACTGGCAATGGCCCCCGGACACCAGCAGCATCAGGTAGGGAAACGCCAGCCCGTCGGTCAGGCGCGGGGTCAACGCATGGCCGGCAAGGTGGTTTACCCCCACCAATGGCAGACCCGCCCCGGCCGCAAGCCCCTTCGCGCACATGACGCCGGACAGCACGCCGCCGATCAGGCCCGGACCCGCCGTCACCGCCACGGCATCGACCTGGTCCAGCCGCAGACCGGCCCGGGACAGCGCCTGTTCAACCGCAACGTCGATCTTTTCTGCATGGGCGCGGGCGGCGATCTCGGGCACCACGCCGCCAAAGGCTGCGTGCAGTTCGTCCTGACCGATGACCACGTTGGACAGGATCTGTCCTCGGCCCTCGGCATCGGCGCGCACAACGGCGGCGCCGGTGTCGTCGCAGCTGCTTTCCAGGCCGAGCAGGGTGAGGGGGGCAGGAGACATGGGCGGGGCGATCGGTGGTGTTGTGTCGGGGATGCCTGCCAGCTACCACTGGCGGCGCAAGGCGGCAAGCATCCGCCGCACCAGCGTCGGAGACCCGCAATGATCCTGCTTCTGACCCGCCCCGCCGCGCAATCGGCGCGCTTTGCCACGCAGGTGCGGGCGCGGTTCGGCGACAGGTTTCGGATCGTGATCGCGCCGGTTCTGGATATTGTCGAACGACCTGCGGCTTGCGTCTTGACCCAAGACGCCACCTGGGAGGGTGTCGGGGCCCTGGCCTTCACCTCTGAAAACGCGGTCGCGGTGTTTGCCCGGCACGCCGTTGAACGGCGCTTCCCGGCGTATTGCGTCGGCGCACGCACGGCGGAAGCTGCGCGGGGCATCGGGCTGGAGGCCTTGCAAGGGCCGGGAGAGGCGCGCGGACTGGTGCGCCTGATCGCCCGGCACCCGCCCGAAGGCCGCCTGCTGCATCTGGGCGGCGTGCATCTGGCGCGCGATCTGGTGGCGGATCTGGCCGATCTGGGGATCGCGGCGGCGCATCTGGCGGTCTATGATCAGCAGCCCCGCCCGCTGACCGACGAAGCCCGGACCTGCCTGAGCGGCCCGGCCCCGGTGCTGGTCCCGATGTTTTCGCCGCGCAGCGCCCGCCTGCTGGCCCCGGAACTGTCCCGCGCGCGCGCTGAATTGCGGCTTGCGGCAATCAGCCCTGCTGTTGCCGAGGCAGGACAAGTGCAAAGTGGCGCCCGAATGGAAGTTGCGCCCACCCCCGATGCCGATGCCATGCTGGATCTCATTCAGCGTCTGTCGGAGCGGGGATGATTTCTTGAGCGTGACCGTAGCGCGGGATATGCTCCACGCTGGAGACAGGGAAGGAATTTGGTTTTGAGTTCCAAGGACAAGAAAAACGATCCGGAGCAGACCCCCGAGATCGAAGACAAGCTCGATGGCGCTCAGGAAAGCGAAATCGGGCAGGATGCCGACGATGTCGAAGGTGCCAAGCCTGCGGATGAGGCCGGGGAATCGGTGGAAGACGCCGAGTTCACGGATCTGACCGAAGGGGGTGACGACACCGCCGAGGATCAGGCGTTGGCCGAGGACGTCTCGGAAGACGCCGAATCGCTGGCCGAGGATGACGTTGCCGCCGAGGATGACAGCGTCACGCCCGAGGACATCGAAGGCGATCTTGCCACGGATGCCGATGTGCTGGCCGAGGCTGCGGTGTCGGAAACGGCCGAAGACCTGTCCGAGGCCGAGAAACTGGCTGCCGAAGACACCGAACCTGTCGCAGAACCCACGCCCGAGCCTGCGCCCGTCGCGGCCCCCGCGCCGGCACCGGCTGCGGAGAAATCCGGCGGGGGCTTCATGCCTGCCGTGCTGGGCGGCCTCGTGGCTGCGGGCCTGGGCTTCGGCGGCGCCACCTACCTGGGATCCCAGGATGACGGCACCTCGCAGTCTCTGGCGACACAATCGGAACGTCTGGGTACATTGGAAGCCCGGATCGGCGAAATCGCTGAGGCCGTGTCCAAACCCGCCGACACCGGCGCCGAAGATCAGATTGCCGCCCTCAGCCAGCAGCTTCAGGGCCAGTTGGGCGATGTGGCGACGACCCTTCAGGGGCAGTTCGGCGACATGGCGTCCCGGCTCGAGGCCGTGGGCAGCACCGTGGGCAATGTGGAAAGCTCCCTCAGTGGTGCCATTTCCGGTGTGCAATCGGGGCTGAACGATCTCGACACCCGGCTGGCCGCGATCAACGATCGCCTGACCGCCGTGGAAAAGCGTCCGCTTCAGGAAAGCTCGGAAACTGCCAAGGCGGCGTTCGAAGCCTATGAACGCGAGCTGGACGGGTTGAAAAAGACCCTGGAAGAAGCCCAGGCGCTGAACGAACAGGTCAACGCCGAAATGGCCGCGGTCACCGACCAGGCCCGTGCGCTGCAGGAAGAAGCCAAGTCGCAGGCGGCCGAGGTCGCCGCCACGGCGCAGGCCCAGGCCGCGGAAGTTGCCGCCGCAGCCCAGGCGCAGGCCGCCGAAGCTGCTGCCGCGGCAGAGGCCAAGGCCAATGCCGCCGCCATGCGCGAAGCGCTGGCCAGTCTCGACGGGGCCATCCAACGCGGTGCGCCTTATGTGACCCCCTTGGCGATCCTGTCTGACCTGACCGAGGTGCCCGACGTGCTGAGCGCCCATGCCGAGAACGGCGTGCAATCGCTGGCGCAACTGCGCAGCAGCTTTCCGCAAGAGGCCCGCGCGGCGCTGGACGCTTCCATCCGCGAAACCGTGGCAGACGACACGACCGGGCGCTTTGTCGCCTTCCTGAGGTCGCAGACCGGTGCCCGGTCGCTGACACCGAAAGAAGGCAACGACCCGGACGCGGTTCTGTCGCGGGCCGAGGCGGCTTTGGTCGCCGGAGATCTGGATTCTACCCTGGCCGAATTGGCACTGTTGCCGCCGGCGGGTCAGGCCGAACTGGCGGACTGGATCACGGCGGCGCAGTCGCGCCGTGACGTGACCACCGCCGCGTCGGATCTGGCTGCAACCCTGCTGGCCAACTGAGGAGGCCCCCCATGCTGATTTCGCTGATCAAGATCCTTCTCTTTGTGGCCATCATCGCCGCCCTGATTTTCGGGGTGGAACTGCTGATGACCGAGGGCGAGGGCCTGCACCTTGCCGTGGCCAACTGGGAATTCACCCTCGGTCCGGTTCAGACCCTGGTGGCCGCCGCGCTGCTGCTGCTGACCGTCTGGATCGTCCTGAAACTGCTGGGGCTGCTGATTGCCACCCTGCGGTTCCTGGCCGGGGATGAAACCGCCATCACCCGCTATTTCTCGCGCAACCGCGAACGGCGCGGCTTCAAGGCGCTGTCCGAAGCCTTTACCGCCCTTGCGGCGGGCGAGGGTAGCGAGGCCGTGAGCCGGGCCTCCAAGGCCGAACGTCTGCTGCAACGTCCCGATCTGACCAACCTGATCCGGGCGCAGGCTGCCGAGATGACCGGTGACAAGACCAAGGCCATGGAAGCCTACAAGAAGCTGCTGGGCGACGATCGCACCCGTTTTGTCGGTGTGCGTGGCCTGATGAAGCAGAAGCTGGCCGAGGGCGACACCGACACCGCGCTGAAGCTGGCCGAAAAGGCCTTCGTGCTGAAGCCGCGTCACGCGGAAACTTCGGACACGCTGTTGCAGTTGCAGGCGCAGAAATCCAACTGGAAGGGCGCTCGCAAGACGCTGGGGGCCAAGCTGAAATACGGCTCTGTCCCGCGCGATCTGCACAAGCGCCGCGATGCGGTGCTGGCGCTGGCCGATGCCGAGGCGCGCATTGCTGCCGGTGATCTGGACATGGCCAACGACGAGGCGATCGAGGCCGCGCGCCTGTCGCCGGCACTGGTGCCTGCCGCCGCCATGGCCGCCCGCGCCTATACCGCGATGGGCAAGCCGCGCAACGCCGTCAAGGTCATCAAGACCGCCTGGACCGCCGAGCCGCACCCCGATCTGGCCGCGGCTTTTGCCGCCATCGAGCCCAGTGAAACCCCGGCTGCCCGGATCAAGCGGTTCGGCAACTTGCTGAAGCTCAAGCCGATCCATCCGGAAAGCAAGATGCTGCTGGCCGAACTGGAAATCGCCGCCGAGAATTTCCCGGCAGCGCGCAAGGCCCTGGGCGATTTGCCCGAGACCATGCCCAACGCCCGCACGCTGACCCTGATGGCGGCGATCGAACGGGGCGAAGGTTCGGACGACACCACCGTCAAGGCCTGGCTGGCCAAGGCGCTGACCGCGTCGCGCGGACCGCAATGGGTCTGCGAGAACTGCGGCCACGTCCACGGCGGCTGGACCGTCATCTGCGACAACTGCGATGCCTTCGATACCTTGAGCTGGAAGGAAGCCCAGAAGGGCGGTGCCGTGGTCGATGGCACCGGCATGGCCATGCTGCCGCTGATCGTCGGCGCGCTGGAGGACAAGTCCGAAGAGCCAGAACCGACGGCAGAACCCACCGAGGTGGAGGAGCCCGAGGCCGATATTCTGGACCAGACGGCCACCGAAGTGGAACAGGTCAAGGAGGCTGAAAAGGTTGCAAACTAGGGCTTTCCCCCGCCGGAAAGTCCTGATAGCAACCGCGCCATCGCCGCTGTAGCTCAGCTGGTAGAGCACGTCATTCGTAATGATGGGGTCGGGGGTTCGAGTCCCTTCAGCGGCACCACCAAACTCTACAGAACCAGCCAAAGACATCCACGAAGCCCCTTGAAACAAGGGGCTTCGTCTTTTTTTAGTGGCTGGCTGGTGGCGTTCGATCGCGTCCCATGCCTGCCCCTAGAATAGGGGTATATTTTGGGGGCACGCTGGACTGCGCTGCTGAGAACGGACCCCCGATGCCACAGTCCCAAACCCACCCGGAATAGTAGAGCCCTTCACCGTCGCTGACTTTTTGGGGGGAGTTTGCATTTTTTCGGGGCGTCCGGGTCCAAGTCATGGCGCTTCAAGGACAGGATTGACGGCAAGGTGCAGTTGTTGGCGATCGGAGACTATCCTGCTGTCTCCGTGGCAAAGGCGCGGGCTGCAAGGGCTGATCTTCTCTCCGGCATGCGTCCTTCCCAAGCAAGGCAAGAGGCCAGGAGAACCGGGCTGGAGCTTCAATCGCGGACCTTTGCGGCATTGGCGGACGGCTTCCTGATCAAAGTCGCAAAGGCAGGCCGTGCTGCTGCGACAGCCCAGACCTTGGGGGAACAACGTTGATCGGCCGAACAGGCCCCCGGAATTTTCTTGTTTGGGATGAAAACTGGCGGCAACATCGATTTCAAATGCATCAATTGGCGTGTTTGGGCTCCCCAGCTGCGTTCGAAACAGACCGAACGCCAAGGAGAACCATGTCAAATCTATTCGCCACACTCACCAAATCCGTCATTGTCCTTTATGGATTGAACCCCAGCCCGTCCGGCGCGGCCGATGCCATCGTCAACACATCCGCAGGAACAAGTAACGGGGTCGCATCCGGGGCACATTCAACGGCACGAAATTTGTGACGAACCTCAGCAACGGTGTGATGACGTTCAGGTTCCTCGGGGGTTTCACCGTTGCCTCTGACACGAATGTCCGGGCCGGAGGCAGCAACGGCGCGGCTTTCATGGCCCTGAACAACGCCGATATCGGCGACAATGTGAACTTTGACTTTTCGGCAAGCGGCCGCGTTTCCGGTGCAGGTGGTGGCGATGGCGGCTTTTGTGGCGGGCGCGGGTTCTTTCAGCTTGGTGCCCTGGGTGCTGCTGGCGGTTCGGCCACCGCTGGAGCGTCGGGCGGTTACTGGGCGCGTGACAGGTATTTTCACTATGCGGCAGGGGACGCCCAAGATGGACGTCACGGTAGTGCAGCCGTTACACGCTACTCCTCTGCACTTGGCAGCGACGGCCAATCCGGGAAGACGGGAATCAATGGGGGACTTGGCGGTATACGCGGTGCAGCCACCAATCTGTTTTACCAGGATGCGGCGGGTGGCAGCCCGGGTAAAGGCGGGGATGCTGGCGCGTTCGCGGCGTACAACGGTGCCGGAAATTACGGCGCTCGCCATCCTGGGGGCGTATGAAGTCTGGGCCACCCTGGTGCCGGAAAAGGCCAACCTGGTGAACTTCGGGGCGAATGGACAGTACCGAAGTGTATTCACGTCGGGACAGACAAACAGCATCGCCTATCTGTCGGCAAACGTGCCGCTCCCGGCCTCGGTGGGGCTGTTGCTGGCAGGGCTGGGCGGCCTGATGGGCGTGGCGCGGCGCAGGCGCGTCGCCCAGGATCCGGGGCACGAGAGGCGGTCTGACGCCGAACCCGGAAATCCTGTGTAGAGGGCGTAACGCCGTCAGGACACAGCGCCTTGCGGTGCGGGCTCATCCGGGTCCGCATCTTGCCCTGTCGCCGTGTCGCTATCGGGCTCGAACAGGTCCAGCATCACGATGGTGATCACCAGGATAGGGATGGCAACGATGCCGCCGATCGGCCCCCAGATCCATAGCCAGACCACCAGAGACACGAAGATCAGCAGCGGATTGACCGCCATGTGCCTGCCCAGCAACGCGGGCGTCACGAACTGCGATTCCAGCAGGTTCAGCAGAAGATAGGCGGCCACCGGGGCCAGAACCATCAACCCGTTGAAGGCCACCAGCCCGGCCAGCAGCAGCCCGACCGTCACCATCATCGGGCCGACGTAGACCATGAAATTCAGCAAGGCGGCCGCCGCCCCCCAGATGAAAGGGCCGGGCACGCCGATCAGCGACAGCACACTGCCCAGAAAGACACCCAGCCCCGCGTTGATCAGCGTGATGGTGAAGAAATACCGCGCGACCATACGTTCCGCCGCATCGAAGCGGCGCAACAGGACAAGGGTGTCCGCTGAGGTGCCGATCAGCCGCGCCAGCCCCCGATAGATACTCTTGCGGGTCAGCAGGAAAAAGAACAGCGTGCCGCAGAAGATCAGCAGTTGCGCCAGCACGAAAGGGGCCAGCAGCAGCGCGTCGGTCACGCCGGGCATCTCTGGGGCGGTGGATTGCGCGTCAGCGCCGGTCTCGGCACCAAGGGCGGCGCCGACCTCGCGGTTCACCGCATCGATCCCGCGAAACAGGTCACGGATATCCTGAAGGGTGGCGCGCAGTTCCCACTTGATGCGCGGCAATTCCTCGACAAGGCGCCCGACCATCGGTTCCAGCAGAAACGCCAGCGCGAACAGGCCCGAGACGCCCAGCAGAAGCACCAGAACGGCGGACAGTCCGACGGGCAGGCCGACACGCTCCAGCGCCTGAGTGATGGGGGCGAGGATGACCCCCGCGACCACGCCCATTGCCATTGGCGCGAAGATCTCGGCCCCCAGTTTCAGGGTTGCGAAAACAAGGATGACCGCGATGGCGATGGTTGCGACCCGAAGCACGGGATCGCGCGTGGAAATGAAGCTTTGCATCCCCCCTCAACGCGGCCGCGGCGGAAAAGTTCCATAGGTTTTTCTTGGAACAACCGGCGCGGTGGCGCGTTCAATCCCCGTAACCAAATTGAAAAGGAGACCGCCATGAACTGGGACGAAATCGAAGGCAAATGGATGCAGTTCAAGGGCAGCGCCCGCGAGAAATGGGGCAAGCTGAGCGATCAGGAACTGGAAGAGGCCAAGGGCAACCGCGAACAACTGCTGGGGCTGATCCAGGAAAACTACGGCAAGACCCGCGAAGAGGCCGAGGAAGCCATCGACAGCTGGCTGAAGTCGATCTGATTTCGCACCCGGCGGCCCTGAATGGGGCCTGCCCATTCCAAGATCAGGCCGGCATCCGAAGGGATGCCGGTCCTTTCGTGTGTGCGCAGTGGTTCGCGTCCTTGATGACGCCTGGTCGTCCGTGTCAGATCAGCGGCCGGGTCATCGGTGTCCGATCCGTGGGCAACTGCGCGATCTGGCAGAGCCGGTCATAGTCCAGGATGTTGAGCGACCCGTCCCGCCAGGTGGCAACGCCCTGCTGGCGCAGGCGCGTCAGCGTCTTGTTGGTATGAACCAGTGACAGGCCAAGCGCATCGGCCAGGTCCTGTTGTCGATACGGCAGCGGCATCCGGGCCGCGGAAATCAACCCAAGGGCCGCGCCACGATCATGCAGCCGCACGAAGGCGCGCGCGATCCGTTCAATGCCGCTCATGTGGCCGAGGATGGCAAGGCTTTCGCCCAGGAAGTGTTCCTCGACCGCTGCGATCCATGTCAGGTCGAAAGCGCGTTCCGGATGATCCTTGAACAATTGCCAAAGCGCCCGCCGGTCGAACACGCACAGCCGCATCGGGGTGGTCGATTCCACCGAATGCTGCATTTCGTTCATGACCCCGGCCTGCAGCCCGATGAAATCGCCAGGAAGGACGAAGTTGATGACCTGACGCTCTCCGCTGTCGAGGGTCTTGTAGCGCAGTCCCATGCCTTCCAGCGGTGTATAGAGTTGCGGGCTGTTGGAGCCTTCCATCATCAGGGTGGTGCCGCCCTCGACCACCAGTTCGCCGGTCTTGAACTTCTGCATGAAGGCAACTTCACCATCGCTCATCGGCGCGAAAATCGGCCGGTTGCGCAACGGGCAGTTGAGGCACTTTGTTCCCATGAGCTTTTTCCATTCGGCTATGTCGCAGTTTAATGCGCGGCGTCGGAATTTCGGTCACCAAGGGGGTCCACAGGACGGGAACCCCGACATGAACGATCGCCTGATCACCTCGAAGAACAACGCGGAACCGGACGCGGGTCCGATCTTTCTGGTGCTGGAGCGCGACCATCTGGTCGCCGAAGACATGCTGGGCACGCTTCGTCATCTTGGGCCGTGCCGGGCGATCCACCTGTCATCGCCCGACGAGTTGTTCGCGTATCTGCAGGATGGCATCCAGATCTCGGCGGCATTCCTGGAAATGCGCCTTGCCCAATTGATCGACAGTCCGATCCTGCAACCGCTGATCGACCGCGGCGCCCGCATCGTCCTGACAGTCGGAGAGGATGACGCGGACCGGGCCGAGGCGCAGGGATGGCGCATGCTGGCGCGTCCGTTCACCGACCTGATGATCCGCGATATCCTGGCCGAGTCGCCCAAGGCGACGGCCTAGCGGCGCCCTTTCCGCGCGGCGCGCCCGGCCTGCATGCCGGTTGCGAAACCTTCTGCAATACGAATGAAGGGATCGCCCGGTGCGGCAGGCGGGGGCGGCGGGGTCTTGTGGGACGGTGCGGAGGGTGACCACGCACCGGCGGCCAGCAACCCGGCCCCAAGGGCCAGGAACAGCAGCCCCAGAACCACGCAGGCCGCCAGCGCGCCATGATGCGCCGCGATCAGGATCCACAGGGCCGCGCTCAGCAGGCCAAGGCCGACCAGACCGAACACGATCCCGGCCACCCCGAAGGCGGCACTGCGCACGGTCTGACGCAGGCGCGCCTCAAGGCCTGAAACGAGTCCGGCCATTGATCACCTCCGCCCGAGCAGCAGACCCAGAAGGAACCCTGCGCCGACGGCCAGACCAACGGCCATGGCCGGCTGTTCCCGTACTGCGTTGGTCGTCCGCTCCCCCAGTTCCTCGGCGCTGCGCAGCATCGCATCCACCTGATCCTCGCCCGCCGCACGGGCCTGGGCGGCTTTCTCGCGGGCACCACTGATGGCGGCATCCCGCGACGAGCTGGCCAGCGAGGCAAAGGCACTCGACAGGCCAGAGATGTCTTCTTTCAGCGCGTCGATCTGTTTCGACAGCTCGGCAATGTCCTGACTGGGCGAGGCGGTGGTGGGTTTGGTCTGTGCCATGAGGAAAGTCTCCTGTGGGAAAGATGTCTGTTCAGGCAATCAACGGTTTCGCAGCCTTCAGGTTCCCGATTTTCTTGTGGCCTGTCCATGTGATTCCGGATGCCACCCCGACAGCCGCGAAAAAAACTTCGGAACAAACCGGTCCGCTTGCGGGTTCCTTCCCCAGTCGCAACAGACAAACCATGATGGAGGTTGTTATGCTTTACTGGGCCCTTGTTTTTCTTGTTGTCGCCCTGATTGCCGGTGTTTTCGGCTTCGGCGGGATCGCCTCGGCCTCGGCCGGGATCGCGCAAATCCTGTTCGTGATCTTCCTGGTCCTGTTCGTGGTCGCCATGGTGGCGCGCGCCCTGCGTGGCCGGGCGCCCTGACCGGCACGGCGACAAGACAACGATATCGTAACGCGTGAGACTGGGTGAGTGAGACGCCCCCGCACCGAAAGGGCGGGGGCGTTCTCGTGTCAGGTCTTCAGCGTGTCGGTGCTGGCAAAGAACATCGCCTGACTGACCGCCGATTGCACCTGTTCCTCGGAATAGGGCTTGGTGATCAGGAAGGCCGGTTCGGGACGTTCGCCGGTCAGCAGCCGCTCGGGGAAGGCGGTGATGAAGACCACCGGCACCTCGCCCAGTTCCTTCAGAATGTGATTGACCGCATCTATGCCCGAAGATTTGTCGGCCAGTTGAATATCGGCCAGGATCAGGTCGGGCGGATCGCGACGCGCCAGTTCGACGGCCTCGTCACGGGTGCGGGCATTGCCGGTCACATCGTGCCCCGCGCCTTCGACGATGGCCATGATGTCCATCGCGATGATCGCCTCATCCTCGATGACCAGGATCCGGCCCTGGATGGCGTCCGACATTTCCCGTCGCGCAATGGTCAGAAGCTGTCCGGCTTCTTCCTCGGTCGCGCCGATGATGCTGGCGATGTCGCTGACACCGAAGCCTTCGATGCTGTGCAACAGTAGCGTCTCGCGGGTGTTCGGCGTCAGCGCGGCAAGCCGCTTCTGCGCCTGTGCTTCGGGGGCGGACATGCCCCCGGTTTCCGCGATGGGAGATCCTGAGGAGGTCCAGATCTGGTGAAACGCCCGGAACAGCGCCACTTTCGGCGGCAGCTGGCGATTGAAAACCGCGTCATCGGACAGCATCGTCTCAAGCGTGGCGGCGGCATATTGATCGCCCGATTTCTGGCCGCCGGTCAGCGCCCGCGCATAGCGTCGAAGGAAGGGCAGGGCCGCGGCCACCTGCTGCGCCATGTCGGGCTGGCTTTGGGTTTTGGTCATGTGTGTCCTCGAAAAAATTTTCCGGTCTGCGGGAACCAAACGCCTGTGCGCGTGTTACGTTCCCATCGGAATGCAAAAAAGCGCTCGAACGAGCATGGCAGAAAACTTGGTGCAATGGCAAAAATCCGCAAAGCTGACAGTTTGGACAAGCAGATCGACGACAACCTTCGCCGGGTCTATTCGGACGCGGTGAACGAGCCCTTGCCGGATCGGTTCGCCCAGTTGTTGCAGCAGCTGCGCGATGCGGAAGCCGGGCGCGATACCGCCGAAAAAAACGGCGAGGACACCAAGTGACCGACATTCAGGATCCCAAGGACGAGCTGGTCGAACACCTGCCCGCGATGCGGGCGTTTGCCCAAAGCCTGACCCGCAATTCCGCCGCGGCCGACGATCTGGTGCAGGACGCCGTGGTCAAGGCCTGGGGCAACTTCGACAAGTTTCAGGTGGGCACCAACATGCGCGCCTGGCTGTTCACAATCACGCGCAACACCTTCTATTCGCAGTATCGCAAGCGCCGCCGCGAGATCGAGGATCCCGATGGTGCGCTGGCCGGGCAATTGTCGGAAAAGCCGGCCCATGATGGCCGTCTGGTGATGTCGGACTTCAGGACCGCCTTCGATCAGCTGAGCGACGAACAGCGCGAGGTTCTGATCCTGGTCGGCGCCGAAGGCTTTTCCTATGAGGATGCCGCCGAGATGTGCGGTTGCGCCGTGGGCACCATCAAGAGCCGCACCAACCGCGCCCGCAAGCGTCTGGCCGAACTGATGCATCTGGACGAGGACGAGGCGCTTGAAATGACAGACGCGGCGACGCTGGCGGTCGTGAAAGGTTCGACCGCCGCATGAGCGGCACCAAGACGGCGCGAGGTCGGACCCTGCAGCCGCGTCTGGCGGTGCAACTGGCCCTGGTTCTGAGCATCGCGATCCTGCCGCTGGGCCTGATCTCGGTCTACCAGACCTATTCGGTGCTGAAAGAACGCCAGTCGCTGTCCACAGCAGCCCTTCTGGAGGAAACCCAGCGCGCCGTATCCGACAGCCGCGAGGTGATCCGCACCGCCGTTGGTGCGGCCGAGACGCTGGCCATTCTGGTCTCGGCCTCGGAGTTTACCGATGACGCCTGTACCGCGGCGATGGCCCAGATCGCCGAGAAATCCCGCTGGATCCTGTTTGCCGGTTACCGCGATCTCGCGCGGGGCCTTGTCTGCGGGTCCAAGAACCTGTCCCCCGACGAAGATCCGCTGACGGCCCTGCCGGCTGCGGATCTGGCCGTCGAGGACATCGGGATGACACCGCTGGCCATTCTCAGCGGGGTGGCCACCGTCAACATCACCGTGCCGGTTCTGCGCAACGGCACCTTTCTGGGCACCGTGTGGATCGCCGTGCCCGCCGAAGCCCTGAACGATGCCCTGGCCCGCGCAGCCCCGGATGTGGACCTGGTGCTGTTCCAGTCCGAGGGAGAGATCATTGCCACCGAGGAGTATGCCGATGACCGGCGCTCGGTGCTGCCGAAGGACCGCACGCTGGAAGATCTGGCGCTTGCGGGCCGCCAGACCTTTCGTGGGGAAAACCGCAAGGGGCTGACCCGTGACTTTGCCATCGCACCCATCGTCGACGGTCGCGTCTATGCCCTGGGAAGCTGGGAACCGCGCGAGTTTGGCCTGACGCTTCCAACCTACAAGCGGCTGATGGCGCTGTATTTTCCCATCGTGATGTGGGTGGTGGCGATTGTCGTGGCCTATGTCGGCGTGCAGCGGCTGGTGATCCGCCATGTGCGGCGGCTGCGGTCGTGGATGCGTCTGTATTCCAGCGGGCAGGCGGGGCTGGAGAACGCGCGGCTCGACAATGCGCCCGAGGAACTGGAGGTCGTCGCCGAAGCCTTTCGCGCCATGACCACTCGCCTGTCCGAGCAGGAGCGCCTGCTGGAGGCCGACCTCAAGGAAAAAACTCTGCTTCTGCGCGAAGTGCACCACCGGGTGAAGAACAACCTGCAACTGATTTCAAGCATGCTGAACATGCAGATCAGGGCGACGGACAGCCCCGAGGCCAAGCGCCTGTTGCGGCGGGTGCAGGACCGGGTGATGGCGCTGTCAGCCATCCACCGCTATCTCTATCTTGCCCGAAAATTGTCGTCGCTGCGGGCCGATGAATTGCTGGAAGAGATCATCCAGCAACTGGTTGTCGTAGGCACGCTTGAAGACTCGGGACATCAGATCAGGGTGTCGACCGCGTTGGACCCGGTCGAGATCAGCCCCGATCAATCCGTGCCCCTGTCACTTCTGGCCACCGAAGCGGCAATCAACGCGGTGAAATACTGCGGGGCCACGGGCGATGCCCCGGCTTGGATCGATATTGCACTGCGCAAGGCGGACGGTGACAACATCAGCCTGAGCGTGGTCAATTCCCGCGCCGCGGACACCGGCGAAACCACCATGGACATGCCCAAGGGCTCGGGGCTGGGCGCGCGGCTGATCCAGTCGTTCGTGGCGCAATTGAACGGCACGCGCGAGGTCATCGAACATCCCGATCGCTACGAAATGCACGTGGTTTTTCCGCTGTCCTGGGCGCAGGACGGTGAGGACGACACATCGGATTGATCCCGGCAGCGACACCCGCGCGGGGCAGCAGATCGCTCCGGCGTTCACGGCTTCGTGGTGAGGAGTGGAAATGGCAGCCAAGCTGTGAGACACTTTCCCCGCAGCAAGCGCTGCGCTTCAGGGAGGGATCAGCATGTGCCAAGTCTTCGCCGGGCAAGACCCGGACCGCTACGCATCCACCACGCGCAGGCTGCGGCTGAACGGTCAAAGCACCAGCCTGCGGCTGGAAAACGCCTTTTGGGACATCCTTGACCAGATTGCCCAGGCCGATGGCGTCTCGACCCCGGCCTTCATTTCGAAATTGCATTCCGAGGTGCTGGAAACCCGCGGCGAGCCGGTGAATTTCACCTCGCTTCTGCGCACCGCCTGTCTGGTGTTTGTCGCCCAGCCGGCCGCGGACGCGCATCACGATACGGGCACTGCCTTCGCCGCGGAATGACCCGCCGGTCTTTTCCGGGGCTGTAGTAAACGGCTACTACCCGGCCCCGTGACCGACACGGCATCCTGAACTGGACCGCAACCGGACCAATTCAGGAGAGATCCGTGGCAAAAGCCATTCATACCATGATCCGCGTCCTCGACGAGGCGCGTTCCGTCGACTTCTATCGCCGGGCCTTCGGCCTTGAGGTGGCGCATCGGCAGGATTTTGAAACCTTCACGCTGCTGTATCTCAGCAATGCGGAAAGTGACTTTGAAGTCGAACTGACCGTGAACAAGGGCCAGACCGAGCCGTACGACCTGGGCAACGGTTATGGCCATCTGGCGGTGTCGGTCGAAGACATCGATGCCGAACACGCCCGGTTCGAAGCCGAAGGCCTGAACCCCCGCAAACTGGTGGAGTTCGCGCCGGGCGGCACGCGGTTTGCCAGGTTCTTCTTCGTCGCCGACCCCGATGGCTATCAGATCGAAGTGCTGGAGCGCGGCGGCCGGTTCAAGTGACCTGACATCGACACCGATGGCCCGCGCCGGATCGCGGGCCGACCATGGCTTATGAGGAGGAGAAGACCATGAACACCCCCAAAACCCCAAGGGGCATGACCCGGCGGCAATTGCTGTCGAATGCCGCGATCCTTGGCACAGGTTTCGCGGTCGGCGGCGGGTTCATCGCCGCGGCGGATGCAGCCTGGGCCCGTGAAGTGCAAGCCCTGCAGCCGCAAACCTTCGCCACGCTGGTGCAGATGGCGCGCGATATCTATCCCCACGACAAGGTTGGCGACGAATTCTACGTACTGGCCGTCAGCGGCTATGACACCCCCGAGGCCGCGCCGGCGATCGAAGCGGGCATTGCCGCGCTGGATGCCGCCGCCCGTGGCAAGGGCTTTGGCTCGTACCTCGATACCGGTTGGGAGCGCGACCGTGTCGACATCCTGCGGGGGATCGAGGACAGCGCCTTCTTCCAGCAGATCCGGGGCGGGCTGGTCACCGGGCTTTATAACCAGAAAGCGGTCTGGCCGATCTTTGGCTATGAGGGCGCCTCTTACGAGCAAGGCGGCTACATCGACCGCGGTTTCAACGACATCAACTGGCTGTGAGCCACCTGGGAGGACACGAACATGGCTGCACCTTTTGATCTGACCGACGACAGCGTCGTCGTCATCATCGGCACCGGCGCGGGCGGGGGCGTTCTGGCCAACGAACTGGCGCAGAAGGGCGTCAGCGTCGTCGCGCTGGAAGCGGGCGGACGCTATCTGCCGGAAGACTACGTCAATGACGAATGGGAAAGCTTCGGGCAGTTGGCCTGGACCGATCCGCGCACCACGTCGGGCGACTGGCGCGTCGCCAAGGATTTCAGCGGGCTTCCCGCGTGGATCGTCAAGGCCGTCGGCGGTACTACCACTCATTGGGCCGGGGCCTCGCTGCGGTTCCAGGATTACGAATGGAAGGCAAAGACCACCTATGGCGACGTGCAGGGTGCCAACCTTCTGGACTGGCCCATCGACGGCGCCGAGATGGCGCCCTGGTACGATCTGGCCGAGAAGAAGCTGGGCGTGACCCGCACCAATGGCTGGCCAGGACTGCCCGGCAACAACAACTACAAGGTGTTCGAAGCTGGCGCCAAGGCGCTTGGCTATGAAGAAGTGCACACCGGCCGGATGGCGATCATGTCCCATGACGACGGCGACCGGACGCCGTGCCAGCAGACCGGGTTCTGCTTTCAAGGCTGCAAATGGGGCGCCAAATGGTCGTCGGCCTATACCGACATTCCGGCGGGCGAGGCCACCGGCAACCTGGAAGTGCGCGAGCGCGCCCATGTGGCCCGCATCCTGCACGACGACACCGGCAAGGTCACCGGCGTGGAATACTACGATGCGGACGGCAATCTGCAGATGCAGAAGGCGCGGATCGTCTGCGTGGCGGGCAACTCGTTCGAATCGCCGCGCCTGCTGCTGAACTCGGCCTCGGAAATGTTCCCGGACGGGCTGGCCAACAGCTCGGGGCAGGTGGGGCGCAACTACATGCGGCACATGACCGGATCGGTCTATGCGACCTTCGACAAGCCGGTGCGCATGTGGCGAGGCACCACCATGGCGGGCATCATCCAGGACGAGGCGCGGCACGATCCGTCGCGTGGCTTCGTCGGCGGGTACGAACTGGAAACCCTCAGCCTGGGCCTGCCGTTCATGGCGGCGTTCCTTGATCCCGGTGCCTGGGGACGCGAGTTCACAACCGCGCTGGACAGTTACGAGAACATGGCCGGCATGTGGATTGTCGGCGAAGACATGCCGCAGGAAACCAACCGCGTCACGCTGAACATGGACGTGACCGACCAGTACGGGCTGCCGGTGGCGAATGTGCATTTCGACGATCACCCCAACGACATCGCCATGCGCAACCATGCCTATGCGCGGGGCATCGCCGTTTATGAGGCGGTGGGCGCAACCCGCGTCTTCCCGACCCCGCCCTATCCGTCGACGCACAACCTGGGCACCAACCGCATGTCCGAGAATCCGCGCGATGGCGTGGTGAACCGCTGGGGCCAGACCCATGACATTGCCAACCTGTTCGTGTCGGATGGCTCGCAGTTCACCACCGGTGCTGCCGAGAACCCGACCCTGACCATCGTGGCGCTGGCCATCCGTCAGGCCGACCATATCGCCGGAGAGATGTCGCGCGGCGCGCTCTGATCGGGCCTTGGAATGATTAACGGCGGCGTCCCGAGGTTTCGGGGCGCCGCCTGCCTTTTGGGCGTACCCAAGGCAAGATGCGCTGACGTGTGGCCCCTGGGCCGGCGTGTTTCTGTGGCGCGGTCCATTGCGGGATTATATGTCCTGTATGTCAGCTGTCCGAACACAGACGGGGAGGGCCATGCGAAGACTGTTGCCGCGCCTCGGTCTGGGGCTTCTGGGCTTTCTTGTCCTGCTGTCGGCGCTGGGATGGCTGCTGCTGGAATCCGCGCTGTTCTCGCCCCAGCGCCGGGCGTTTGTCGAAGACCGGTTGAGCATCGCGATCGGCCAGCCTCTTGTGGTCACAAAGGACGTGCGTGTCCTGCTGGCCCCCACGAGCCACTTCTATCTGGCCGGGGTCGAAATCCCGAGCCAGAACATCACGGGCATCAACCTTGCGCGGCTTGACCTGATGGAGTTCGACCTTGATCTCATCGCCATGGCGCGGGGGCAGCCAGGTCTGGACAATCTGGTTGTGAAGGGCGCCCAGATCAACCTGTTGACGCAAGCGGACGGCACGACAAGCTGGACCCCATCGGCTGCAGATCTGGCTGACAAGGCCAGGCAATTGGACACGTCCGGCACCCCGGTCAACTCCAGGGACGGCAAGGGTATCCTGTCGTTCCTGAGTGGGCGCACGGCCCTGTTCACCTCGGTCGGGTTGAAGGTCGACGATGCGAATTCCGGGTTCAGCTTCGACTTCGATCTCGACACCCTGTCACTGGCACAACTGGACGGAGGCCGCCGGGTCGGGTTGAGCAGCAAGGGTCTTATCAACGGCCACACCTTCGGGATTTCGGGCAACTATCCGCAAGGCGCGCCCTTCACCACGGCGGCGACCTTCGGCGATCTGACCATGTCCTTTGACGGCCAGCCGATGCCCGCCGCGGCGGGGGGCGGGTTTCGCGCGACCTTCGATCTGAAGACCGGCGACATTGGCGATCTTCTGGAAGTGCTGAAGCTGCAGCGCGTGCTGGAGGGCGACGGCAAGCTGTCGGCCGATGTGGAAAGCCAGGCCGGACACGTGAAGGTCGCCAACCTTGCCGCCAGCATCGATTTTTCGGAAGGGCAGATGCTGACCGCGACGGGCAGTATCGCGGATCTGGCACGCGGGCAGGGTCTGGATCTGGTGATTGCGGGGCGTCTGCATCCGGAAAAACGCCCGCCCCCGCCCGCAGGGCTGGTCCGGGATATCAGGCTGGCCGGGTTCGAGGCGCATATCGTCGGGCAAGGCCAAGACTTCGAAGTGCGCAATCTCGAATTCCAGACCAACGCTTTTGACAACGGGCTGGAACGACTTGGTCCCGCCCGGATCGAAAAGATCTACAGAACGCCCGATGGGCGGCTGGCCATGGATGGCATCTCGCTGAAGGCCGGTCCGGTTGATGCGCCGATCCTTGATGCCAGCGGCTATATCCATGACGTGCTGCAACTGGATGACCTTGCCTTTCACGGCAAGCTGGCCGGCGCGGCGACGCTGCTGCTGCCCGATCTCACTCCAGTTCAGGCAGGCTTGATGGGCCGGGTCGAGGCGGTGTTCAAGATCGACGACACCGCAGGCGATCTCAGCCTGTCCGAGTTGAAGGCGCAGACCTCGGGCACCGATCTGTGGGATATGACCCTGTCGGCCCGGTTGGGCGATGTGACGGATCTGGAAGGCATCGACGTCGACATGGATCTGTCAGTGGCCGATACGGCGCGGCTGCTGTCCGCGCTGGATCTGAAGGTGATCGACGCCGGGGCGCTGGATCTGACCGCCAGCGTAAAGGGCAACGGGACGGCCTTCACCAGCACCTTGGGGCTGGCCAATGGCAACTCGCATCTGAAGGCGATGCTTGACACCAGCATCGCGCGGCATGTTCCGGTGGTGCGCGGATCCCTGCACAGCGATCTTGTCCGCATCGACACATTTCAGGACACGCTGGCGGCGGTCGTCGAGTTGGTCACCCTTATCAAGAAGGACCGCAAGCCCAAGGTGCAACCGCTGGTTCTGCCCAAGGATGACAACGCGGTGCAGCCACTGGTCCTGCCGAAAGACGACGCCAACGTGCAGCCGCTGGTGCTGCCCGACAGGGACGCGCCAAACCTTCTGGACCCCGAAACCCTGTTGACCGAAGCCGATGTCGACATCGCCGTGGACATTCGCAAGATCACCGGCCAGCGGGGGGTGTCCTCGGTATCCAGCACCCTGAAAGCACGCAAGGGTCAGGCCAGCCTTGGCCCGCTTGAGGTGTCCTATGGCGGGGGATACTTCAACCTCGACCTTGCCTCGGATCTGGTGAACGCGCCGAAGTACTTGTCGGTGTCGGGCAGCACGCGTGGCTGGGACCTCCAACATCTTCTCTCGGTGGCCGGGGTGAAACTGGATGCCGATGGCACCCTTGGCGGACCGCTGAACCTGCGCGGCAACATCAGTTCGCTTGACACCTTCCTGAACACGATGCGGGGCAGCGCCACGATCTCGATGGCCGAGGGGCACATCGCCACCAGCCTGCTGGAACTGGCGGGTCTGGGTGTTGTGCCCTGGCTGTTTTCGCCGGAATTGCGGCACAGCGCCACCAGGATCGTCTGCGTCCGCGCACCGTTGCGCATCGATGCGGGCCGCGTGTCCTCGGACCGGCTGGTGGCCGAGACGACGCGGGTGCAGGTGGTTGCCAGGGGCAGCATCGACTGGCTTCGCAACACGATTTCGGTGCGGGCCGAACCGCGCCCGGTGGGCAAGCCGCTGGATCGCAGTGCCTGGCCCATCGATGTGACCGGCAAGCTGACCGATCCGCAGGTCAACCTGCAGGCCGGCGGAGCGCGCAGCCGGCGCGCCGATGGCGCCGACAAGATGCCCGCCGACCGCAAGCCCTGCGTGCCGGACATCTACCAGTTGCAGTAGGGGCCTATTTCGCCAGATGCGGCGCGGGCTGTGCCTTCTGGCACGCCAGCACCGCGTCGATGGTCTTGCTGGTGCCGGTCAGATCCAGGCGGATGCGATGACCGCCCTCGCCGGAAACTGTCACCTCCTGCCGCTTGGCGAATTCGGTCAGGAAGGCGGGATTGTCGAAGAAGGCATAGCCGCCGGGGGTGCCGTCATGGATCTGGCCAACAACCTCCCCGGCAAATCGCGCATCCCCGAAGTCGAAGGTCAGCGTGCCCTCGTCGCCTGCCTTGATATCGGTCCAGGCCGGGTTGTAGGCGGCGAAAAACCCGCCCTCCTGCACCGGCACGGCACCAAGCTGCACCAGCGTGCCATCATCGAAGGTCTTTTGCGCCAGACAGGCCGGTCCCCTCGCCGGATCGACAAGGATCTGCCACGCGCCGTTGTCGGACCAATGCTCGTATGGTTGGGCCGCTGCGAGCGTGCTGCAGGCGGCTAGGCCAAGGGCGATGGGAATGCGGAACATCGGGCCTCCGGGGCAGGGGGAGTTTCCGCCCAGTCTAGGCGCTTTGGCGCAACCTGTCTTGGGGCCGTTTGATCCCTTGGGCCATGTTCACGGGTGGTGGCTCCTTCCCGCCGGTCCCTGTATAGCTGTGCTGCTGACCCGCGGTGCGCCGGGGTCGCGTGGGCGTTTCATGGCGGGCAAGGGGCATAGGACGTGACAGGGGCAACGCCGGATTTCCGGCAGTACATCGGCGGAGACTGGAGCGTACCGGAAGGCATGCCTGCCATCGCCCAATGCGATCCGGCAACCGGGCAGGCGCGGGCGCCGATGCCGGTGTCCACCCGCGACGACGTGGCCCGTGCCGTGGCCGCCGCCGCCGCCAGTGGCTGGGAAGGGTCGCCCAAGCCCGCCCGGCTGGACCTGATGCGCCGCCTGCTGGAGGCCGTGGCCCGGCGCGAGGGGGATTTCACCGCCCTGATTTCGGACGAGATCGGCGCGCCGGTAGACTTCGCCCGAAAGCAGCAGGTCGGCGCGGCACTGGGACATCTGCAGGCCACCCTGGCCGCCGCAGACGCCGCAAGCGACGACCAGGCCGTTGCCCCCGACAGCCCCGAACATCGGGTGCGCTATGAGGCCCTGGGTCCGGCCGCACTGATCACGCCGTGGAACTGGCCATTGAACCAGGTGGTGCTGAAAGTGGGGGCTGCCCTTCTGGCCGGATGTCCGATGGTGCTGAAACCTTCGGAACTGTCGTCGCGCACGGGGGTTCTGTTTGCCGAATGCATGGCCGAGGCGGGCACACCGCCGGGGGTGTTCAACCTTGTTCTGGGCGGGGCCGAATCCGGCGCCGCGCTGGTGGGCGCGCACGCCATTCGCGTGGTGTCCTTCACCGGGTCCACGGGTGCCGGGCAGGCCATTGCCGCCGCCGCCGCGCCGGGGTTCAAGCGCACGATCCTGGAACTGGGGGGGAAATCGCCCAACCTGCTGTTTGCCGATTGCGATCTGCCGGTGGCGATCCAGCAGGGGATGGCCCATTGCATGCGCAACGCCGGGCAATCCTGCAACGCGGCCTCGCGGATGCTGGTGGAACGGTCGGTCTACGACCAGGCGGTCGCTCTGGCCGCCGAGGCCGCTCGTGACACCGATGTTGGCCGCCCCGATGCCAACGGCGCCCATATCGGCCCGCTGGTCAGCGCGGCCCAGTGGCAGCGGGTGCAATCCTACATCGCGCTTGGCCGGTCCGAAGGTGCACGGTGCATTGCCGGGGGCGAAGGATTGCCCGCCGGTCTGGACGGGGGGTTTTATGCCCGTCCCACGGTGTTTGCCGATGTGACGCCGCAAATGCGCATCTTTCAGGAAGAGATCTTCGGCCCGGTGCTGACGATGACGCCTTTTGACGACGAGGCCGAGGCGATTGCACTGGCCAACAATTCGGACTTCGGACTGGCGGGCTATCTTCAGACCGGCAGCCCCGAACGGGCCGATCGCGTGGCGCGGGCGCTTCAGGTCGGGATGGTCCAGGTCAACGGCCAGTCGCGGGCCGCGGGCGCGCCCTTCGGGGGGCGGAAATCCTCGGGCGTTGGCCGCGAGGCCGGCTTGTGGGGCATTCGCGGGTATCAGGCAGTGAAGTCGATCTCGGGCGCGGCCTTCCACGACGACTAGAGGCCACTGTGCGTCGGTGAACAGCGGCGGTGGAGTCTTCGCTCTACCCTGCGCAGATCCTGCCGCTATCTTTGTCCCATCATCAAAGGAGCCCCGGCATGCAGATCGACCCCAAGGACATCCATGTTCACGAGACCGACAGCAAGGGCCGCTACAGCTATCGCAGCGGTCCCGATCAGCCCGAGGCCGAACTGACCTGGTCCAAGCTGGGTGCGCATCAGATCATCCTCGACCACACCGAGGTGCCCGATGCCTATCGCGGGCAGGGGGTCGGGGTGGCGCTGGTGGCCCATGCGGTGGCCGAGGCGCGGGCGGCGGGACTGAAGATCACCCCGCTGTGCCCCTTCGCCGCCGCGCAATTCCGCAAGCATTCCGACTGGGCCGATGTGCTGGCCTGAGCAAGGAGAACGACCATGAGCTGGAACCCCGCCATCGAGCCGCAATGCCCCGAAGCCGGCCGAGAAGATTCGATCGAGACCCTGATCATCCCGCGTGCCCGCGACATCGGCGATTTCGAGGTGCGCCGCGCCTTGCCCGCGCCCCGGCGGCAGATGGTCGGCCCGTTCATCTTCTTCGACCAGATGGGACCGGTAGAATTCCTGTCGGGTCAGGGCATCGACGTGCGACCGCATCCGCATATCGGGTTGGCCACGGTGACCTATCTTCTGAAGGGCGAATTCCAGCACCGTGATTCGCTGGGCACCAACCAGATGATCTATCCCGGCGAGGTGAACTGGATGGTGGCGGGCAACGGCGTGACCCATTCGGAACGCACCAGCGCCCAGACCCGCGCGCAGCCGTCCAGCCTGTCGGGCATCCAGACCTGGGTGGCCCTGCCCGAAGAGGCCGAGGACAGCGACGCGAAATTCGAACACCAGAAGCAGGAAGCGCTGCCGCTGCTGGACGGCGAAGGCAAGCAGGTGCGCCTGATTCTTGGCAACGCCTGGGGGGAACGGGCTCCGGTGACGACCTTTTCCGAGATGTTCTACGCCGATGCGGTGCTGCAGCCCGGTTCAGCCCTGCCGCTGCCCGACAACCATGAAGATCGCGGCCTTTACGTGCTGGAAGGCAGCGTCCAGATCGCCGGTCAGACCCATGACGCGGGCCGGATGATGGTGTTTCGCCCCGGCGATGCCATCACGATCCGGGCGGGTGCACAGGGGGCACGCCTGATGCTGCTGGGCGGCGAGACCCTGAACGGCCCGCGCTACATCTGGTGGAACTTCGTGGCCTCTTCGCGCGAGAAGATCGAGGCTGCGAAAGCCGCGTGGAAAGAGGGCGACTGGGCCCATGGCCGATTCCAACTGCCGCCCGGCGACGACGCCGAGTTCATCCCCGCCCCCTGATGCGACAGGATACCCTTGCCAGCGGCGTAAGGATAATTTGCCTGCCCACTTTGAGCCGTGCGAAGGTGCTGTTATAGCTAAATCATTCCGCCGCGTCATTCCGGGTTTCGGGCGCGCGGCGGGGGACCTTCGTTGCGCAGGGGGCTGACGGCGAAGGGGGTCAGGTCGGTGCGGTTCCTTTCAGGGCCGTGCGGGCAGGCGGGCAGCGTTCCCGTCCGTCCGGGTTTGACCGGTTTGTAGTGTTCCAGCCCCCGATCTGCCGGAACATCTGCGGGTGGCCGCCAGAGGTGGGGTGAAAGCATGAGATCAACTCCCAAACGTATTCTCGTCACGGGAGGCGCGGGTTTTCTGGGCTCGCATCTTTGCGAAAAGCTATTGAAGCAGGGGCACGAGGTGCTCTGCGTCGACAATTATTTTACCGGCCGTCGGGCCAATGTGGCGCATCTTCTGTCCGAACCGGGATTCGAACTGATGCGCCATGACGTGACCTTCCCGCTGTTTGTCGAGGTGGACGAGATCTATAACCTCGCCTGTCCGGCCTCGCCGGTGCACTACCAGCACGATCCGGTGCAGACGACCAAGACATCGGTGCATGGGGCGATCAATATGCTGGGGCTGGCCAAGCGGGTCGGGGCGAAGATCCTTCAGGCCTCGACCTCCGAGGTGTACGGCGATCCGACCATCCACCCGCAGACCGAGGATTACTGGGGCAACGTGAACCCCATCGGCTTCCGCTCGTGCTATGACGAGGGTAAGCGCTGTGCCGAGACGCTGTTCTTCGACTACAAACGCCAGCACAACCTGCGTATCAAGGTGGCCCGCATCTTCAACACCTACGGGCCGCGGATGCATCCGCAGGATGGCCGCGTGGTGTCGAACTTCATCATGCAGGCCCTGGAAGGGCGCAACATCACGATCTACGGCGAGGGTGATCAGACGCGATCCTTCTGCTTCGTGTCCGACCTGATCGACGGTCTGATGGCGCTGATGGCCTCGCCCGATGAGTTCACCGGACCAGTGAACCTGGGCAATCCCAGCGAAATGACGATTCGCGAACTGGCCGAGAAAGTGGTGGCGATGACCGGCACCGGCTCGAAGATCGTGTTCGAGCCTTTGCCCAGCGATGACCCGATGCAGCGCCAGCCCGATATCACGCTGGCCAAGACCAAGCTGGGCTGGGCACCGAAAGTCAAGCTGGACGACGGGCTGGCCGCCACCGTGGCCTATTTCCGGGACAACTGGGCGCGGCTGGAGGCCCAGCCCGGTCTGAAAACCGCCAAGCAGAACTGATCCGCCAATGACCAGCCGTGACCTGCATAGCACCGCACATTCCGGCGAAGGGCTGCTGTCCTACCTCTGGTACGCGGTCGCCCTGATCTGCTGCCTGTATGTGGCGGTGCTGAACACGCTGCCGTTGTTCTACTTCGACTCCGTTGGCTATTATCTGAAGGGCACCAACGTGCTGAAGATGCTGGGGGTTCTGGACCCGGCAGCATCGGGGGCCGGCGGGGCCGGCGGCGGTCTGGGCGGGGCCGGCGGCACCGAGAAGGCCGGCATCGATGGGTCACATTCGGTCTGGTACTCGCTGGTGCTGGCCATCTTCGCGGGCTTTGCATCGCTGAAACTGGTGCCGCTGGTCAACGCGTTTCTGGTGCTGCTGACGTCCACTCTGGTGGTGCGGGTGGTGTCGCGTGTCCATGGGTATGGTCTGAACCTGCCGTTCGCGGCGTCTTTCCCGATCATCGTGGCGGCGGTTTCGTCGCTGCCGTTCTACGTCGCTTTCCTGATGCCCGATATCCTGACGCCGCTGTTGCTGCTGGTTGTGGCACTGTTGACCGGCTATGCCCGACAGATGCGCTGGGGCGAGATCCTTCTGGCGCTGGCCATCGGCACGATGGCGGGCGTGTTTCATATTTCGCACCTGCCGATTCTTGCGCTGCTGCTGCCACTGTCGGCCCTGGGCGCGCTGGTGGTGGACCTGCGCCGCTGGTGGCTGGCTCCGCTGCTGGTGGGGATCATGCTGGTGCTGGGCGTTGCCGAGAAAAGCGCCTTCACCATCGGGGTTCAGGAAGTCACCAACGAAAAGGTCGTCTACAAGCCCTTCATCACCGTGCGCCTGATCGAGGACGGCCCGGCCTACCGCTTCATGGAACGCACCTGCCCGGACGAGAGCATCCCGACCTGCGCGCTGTACGAGGCGCTGCAATGGTCCGATGACCCGTACCGGCTGACCGCCTCGCACATCCTGCTGGAAGAATCACCGCGGCTGGGGTCGTTCCTGCTGATGACGCCGGAAGATCAGCGGGCGGTGGCCGAGGATCAGATCCCCTTCTTCTTCCGGGTGCTGCTGAACGATCCGCTGGGCACAAGCTATGCCTTCCTGCAGAACACATGGTTGCAAGCAATGGGGTTCAGCGTGTGGATGACCCTGCCGCATGACGACATCATCACCCGCGCCCATGGCTATGGCGGGGATATCGTGACCCTCTTCGTGCACGGCACCCTCTCGGCCGACAAGAGCTGGCTGCCCGCGGTCGAACGGGTGCACGAGGTCGTCTATGCCCTGTCTTTGCTGGTGATCGTCTATCACCTGCTGCGCCCGGCGCCCTTCACGGCCCCGATCCTTGTGCTGGTGGTGATGGTGTTCCTGGGTATCCTGGTCAATGCTTTCGTCTGTGGCGGGGTTTCGCAACCGGCGGCACGCTATGGGGCGCGGGTGATCTGGCTGCTGCCCTATCTGGCGGCGCTGCTGTCGCTGGTTCGGTTTGCATGGCTGGATCGGGCGCGGTTCAAAGAGTGATAATATGAAGCAACCCCATTTCCTCGCTTTTTCTTTACCTTGGGTCGATAATTGGTGCTCATACGGAAATTCCGGAATCCCTGTTGATGGCTGAACCGCGTGTGTTGAAGATTTGTGTTGTGATGCCGGCCTACAAGGCCGAACACCTGCTGCCCAAGGTGCTGACGCCGCTGTTGCAGATGCAGGCGGCCGGTGAGGTGGACGAGGTCCTGGTCGTGGACGATCAAAGCCCCGATGGCACCCGGGCTCTGGCCGAAAAAATGGGCGCGCGGGTTCTGGTCACCCCGGTGAACGGCGGGCCGGGGGCGGCGCGCAACCTGGCGGCGCAAAACACCGATGCCGATATCCTGTGGTTCGTGGACAGCGACGTGATCGCCTGGCCCGGCGGCGCGGCCCTGCTGCAAGAGGCATTTGCCGACCCTACGGTGCATGCGGTGTTCGGTTCCTATGACACCACGCCCGAGGGCAAGCCGTGGTATTCGCGCTACAAGAACCTGATGCATCGCTACTATCACCAGCACACCGGGCAAGAGGTCACGACCTGGTGGGCCGGTTGCGGCGCCATCCGGGCGGATGTGTTTCGCGATGTGGGCGGCTTCGACGTGACGACCTACAAGGTGCCCTCGATCGAGGATATCGAACTGGGCGACCGGATCGCGCGGGCCGGGGGCAGGATCCTGGTTCTGCCGCGCCTGCAAGGCAAGCATCTGAAGGTTTGGACCCTGCGCAATGGCATCTTTACCGATATCTTCCGCCGCGCCCTGCCGTGGTCGCGCCTGATGATCAATCGCGGCGGGCTGGTGAACGAGTTGAACGTCAGCCTGTCGGAGCGGTTCAAGGCCGTGGTTGCCGGCCTGCTGCTGCTGTCATTGCTGGCCCTGCCGTTCGACGGCGACATGTTGTGGCTGACGCTGCTCTTGCTGGGGCTGGCCGCCTGGTTGAACCGCGACCTGATCGCCTTCATGAAGGCCAACGGCGGGCCGGTCTTCGCGGTGAAGGCCTTTCTGTATCACCAGCTCTACTACGTCTATTCCAGCGCCGCCTACGCGTGGTGCCTGTTCGAATATCACGTGTTGGGCCGCAAGGGACGACTGCATGTGCCGTGATCCCTCGAGTCAATGGGACCATGGATGAAATGTCATGACGAGTAAGCCCAGAACGGGCACGACGGGAACCGGGAACATGGACGGAATGGACAAGGCGATGGCGCCGGAGACAGGCCTGGACGGGATGGCGTTGAGCGTCGTGATCCCGGCCTTCAATGAAGAAAATGCCGTCCGTGCGACGGTCGAGGATGTGCGCTCGGCGCTGGATCCCACAGGCATCGACTATGAGATCATCGTCGTCGACGACGGCTCGGAAGATCGCACCCGGGAAGAGGCTGTTGCCTCGGGCGCGACGGTGACGTGGAACGATGCCAATTCCGGCTATGGCGCCACGCTGAAGCGTGGCGTGAAGATGGCGCAGTTCGAATACATCGCCATCATGGATGCCGATGGCACCTATCCGGCACGCTACCTGCCCGCGATGCTTGAAATGTGCCGCCAGCAGGACATGGTGGTCGGTGATCGCGGCGCGGCGATGAAGAACGTGCCGATGGTGCGACGCCCGGCGAAGAAATTCCTCAACTGGCTGGCGTCCTTCATGGCGCAGCGCAAGCTCAACGACATCAACTCGGGCCTGCGGGTGTTCCGCACCAAAGAGTTGATCCCCTTCCTGCCGCTGCTGCCGCAGAATTTCTCGTTCACCACGACGATCACTTTGTGCATGGCCTGCAACGGCAAGCGGATGATCTACACGCCCATCGAATACGGAAAACGGGTGGGCAAATCAAAGATCAAACCCATCGATTTCCTGAACTTCATCATTCTGATCCTGCGGATGATCACGCTGTTCAATCCGCTGCGGGTGTTCCTGCCGGTAGGGCTGGTGCTGTTCTTGCTGGGGTTCTTCAAGTCGCTCTACGATCTGACCCAATGGAACCTGAGTGAAACGGCGGTCTTTGCCTTTCTGGCGGCGATCATGGTCTGGTCGCTGGGTCTGATCGCCGACATGATCTCGCGTCTGCATCTTCGACCCTGATGGGTTCAGTCATGGGATGCGCCCCGCAGGGGGCTGCGTCCGCGCATAGGTTCGGCGCATTGCGCCAAAGGCTCGGAGGCCGACGAAATGGCTGAGAACAGGATCAAGGTGCTGGGGGGCGGCCCGGCGGGGATTGCGGCGGCCTTTGCATTGAACCGCAACGGCCCGCATCCGGCGGGGGTCGAGGTTCTGGATGCCGCCCCGCGACTGGGCGGCAACTCGGCGTCCTTTCAGATCGAGGACATCTGGTGCGACCACGGCTCGCACCGGTTTCACCCGGTGGCCGATCCGCATGTTTTGGCGGATGTGAAGGCGCTGTTGGGCGAGGATCTGCTGTTGCAGCCCCGGCACGGGCGCATCCGGCTGGGCGGGCGCTGGATCCATTTCCCGCTCAAGCTGGCCGACGCGCTAATGCGCCTGCCCAAACCCTTCGCGGCCTCGCTGGTGCGCGACATGGTGCTGGGCAAGTTCCGCAAGCCGCGTGAAGGCGACGCGACGTTTTCCAGTGTGCTTTACGACGGGCTGGGCCCGACGATTTCCGAGAATTTCTACTTTCCCTACGTGAAGAAACTGTGGGGGCTGGACCCGGACGAACTGGCCGTGACCCTGGCCGAACGGCGGGTGTCGGGCAGTTCTGTTGGCAAGATCCTGGGCAAGATGATGCGGATGCTTCCGGGTCTGCGCAGTCCGACCACCGGGCGCTTCTACTATCCGAAGAAGGGTTTCGGGCAGATCTCGGAAACCATGGCCCAGGCGGCGGCGGACAAGGGCGCGACCTTCACCCTGAACACGCCGATTTCCGGGATCGTGCGGGAGGGCGACAAGGTCGTCGCCATCACCACGGGGCAGGGCGATGACGCGGTGCGGCATGACGCCGACCTGGTGATGTCCACCATTCCGATCACCGCGCTGGTGCGGGCCATCACCCCGGCAGCACCGGACGAGGTTCTGAAAGCCGCCGATGCGATCCGCTATCGCGGCATGATCCTGATCTACCTGGTGCTGGAAACCGACCAGTTCACCGAATACGACGCCCATTACTTCCCCGAGCTTTCGACCCCGATCAGCCGGATGTCCGAGCCCAAGAACTACAACTCGGCCAGCACCCCGCGCGGTACCACGCTGCTGTGCGCTGAATTGCCCTGCGATCCTGGCGAGAAATGGTGGGACATGACCGATGCGGAACTGGGCGAGGCCTTCTGCGGCTGGCTCGGCGACCTCGGTCTGCCGGTGACCATGCCGGTCAAATCCTGCGAAACCCGCCGCCTGCGCCATGCCTATCCGGTCTACGATCTGGACTATCAGGCCAATTTCGACGTGATGGATCGCTGGGTTTCCGGGCTGGACGGCGTGCTGAATTTCGGGCGGCAGGGACTGTTTGCCCATGACAACACGCATCATGCCTATGCAATGGCTTATGGTGCGGTAGAGTGCGTTAACGAAGATTTGTCGATTGATCGCAAACTCTGGTCGGAACGCCGGGCCGAGTTTGCCAAACACGTTGTGGAGGATTGAGGATGTCCAGTACCCCGATCGTTGATATTCTGATGTACCACTCGATCTCGCAGGGCAGTGGGCCGACGACCATTCCGCCGGACGTATTCGCCGAACAGATGGATGCGATTGCCGAAGCCGGTCTGCCGGTGATCACCCTGGACGATCTGGTCGAAGCGCGGAACATGGGCAAGCCCCTGCCAGAGCGGTCGATCATCATCACCTTCGACGACGCATTTCTTGATTTTGCCGAAGCGGCCTATCCGGTGCTGCAAGGGCACGGGTTTCCCGCCATCGTCTATCTGCCCTCGGACTACGTGGGACGGGAAGAATTGTGGATCGGCTCGGGCGCCACACCGCGCAAGCTGATGGACTGGCCCAAGATCAAGGAGTTGGCGGCGGAAGGCATCCAGTTCGGCAGCCATGCCGTCACCCATTCCGACCTGACGATGGTCACCGATGACACGCTGGCGATCGAGTTGAATGTTTCGAAGGCCGAGATCGAGGATGAACTGGGCCGTCCGGTCGACCATTTCGCGCCGCCCTACGGCCTGTTGAATACCCATGTCATCAATCTGGCCTCCAGCATCTACAAGACCTGTGTTGGCACGCGGTTGGCGCAGGCCGGACCGGTGGACAACCTGCACGAACTTCCGCGCATCGAGATGCACTATTTCCGGGACATTACACGCTGGAAGGCGCATCTGGCCGGGCGCGGCGGGGCCTATCTTGCGCGCCGCAAGGCGCTGCGCTGGGTGCGCGAACGCCTGCCGTGGATGTAACCTCGACGTCCTAGTCGATCGGGCGCCCGATAAACCAGACCAGCGGGGCCTGCGGGCGATCCGGCAGGATCACGGACACCCGGTTGCGGCCTTCGGTGGCCGTCACCGTCGCCAGAAGCTGCGCCCCCTTGTCGTTGGGGCGGAGCGTGCCCTCGACCGGATTGCCGTCAAACAGCACCTGCGCGTCCGTCGCGGTCTTACCATTCAGCCGCAGCTTCAGGGACAGGGGTTCGCCGGCCTGCGGCGAACCCGAGATCCGTAGTTCGCCGTCAGATTTCGGCACGCGGGAGTAGATGCGTGTCCACTCCGGGGCGAAAACATCGGTGAACCGATAGGTGTAGAGCCCGCCCGCGCCGATCAATCCCGCAAGGATCAGCCATTTCAGCGGCCGCATCCCGCGCCAGGCACGCCGCAGGGCCGGGCCTTTCGGGGTTTCCTGTGGCCGCGGTGCAACCCGCGCGGCGAATACCAGAACACCCGACAGGGCCAGCGCGCTGCTGGCCAGCCCGAACACCAGCCACATGGGCCGGGAAATGCCCTCGGCCCAGGTGCCATAGTGCAGCGACTGCAGGATCCGGGCCAGCTTGCGCCCCGGCACGGCCTCGTCGGCGGGATAGGCGCCCAGCACCTGCAAGTTGGCGGGATCAACGAAAACCAGCGCCGTGCCACCTTCCAGCGTCGCGTGATGGGTCACCCCTTCGATTTCGAACCGCTGTTTCCTGGTGCCGGGCAGGCGCAGGCGTGTGACCTCCATCCCGCCGACGGCATCGCCGGCCAGTGTCGCCACCTGGTCCAGCATCGCACCGTCCAGTCCCGGCGGCAGCACGGTCTCGCGTTCCAGGGTCGGGATAGGCTTCAGGGGGGCCGGGCGAATGCCGAAATGCCCCAGCAGGAAGTACGAGGCCGAGACCGTGGCCACGATCAGGAACGGCGCCGTCCACAAGGCGATCAGCCGATGCACGCCGCCCCACCATCCACGCGATCCGACCGCGCCCGCCGGTGCCCGGAAAAAGCCTTTCCAGAAGCGGCGATAGGTGATCAGACCGGTCACCACCATGCCGAACAGGATGAACGAGAACGACAGCACCGCCAGGTCGCCAAGCTTCATCTTCATCAGGAAACTGACGTGGAAGGCATGGAGGAAACTGCGCAGCCCGTTGACCTTCGTGGTGCCGATAACCTCGGCGGTGACCGGGTCGGTCCAGATGTTGATCTGCTGCCCCCAACGGGTCACGGCAAAGGTGGTGTCGGCCAGAAACCCGCCGCCGCGGGGGGTGATGGAATTGATCTGCACATCGGGATAGGCGTCGCGCACCGACGTGAAGATCTGCCCGACACTGGCAGGGGTTTCGAGGGGTGCGGAATCGGTCCGCATCTGCGGCTGCATCACCGCTTCGATCTCGACCCCGTAGAGCAGCAGCGAGCCGGACAACAGGACCAGGAACATCAGGATCGATAGGTTCAGGCCAACCCAGGCGTGAAGTTTGAAAACGGTCGTGCGAAAGGCGCGGGACAACATGAACGATATACTCCTGACGGCGGCATCTGCCTGAGGTCATTCCACAAATTTCTAACTGTCGGCGGCGATCGCCAGATATCTGCCGACGCCAATTGCCCGTCGAACTGGATACAGTATTCGGGGCAGGGCGGGAGAAATAGGGCCAGACGGATCCTGACAGCCGCAGCGTTCCAGTTTATATTCCAAATATACAACGTGAGCGCCAGCGCAACTATTGCCGCAAAGACGCAACGAATCATCCCGTTGATTCTTGGGGCAAATGTTGAAAATCGACTTGCCCAACTGACATGTGAGAGATCGTCCCCGCAACAAGGCCGGGAAATCGCTATTCGTGACACAAAATGGCGCAGCGTCGTTCATCTATTTCCGAAATTGAAGGTATGCTCAGGAACATTATTGTAACGTCGCGGAAAGGAATCGTGGTAGACCGTTGAGGTGGGAAATTTGCGACGTCCGCCCGCGACCTGACGTGGGGCCGCGAGACGGCGTAAATGTGTGTGTGAATGGTGGGAGCGCTTCTGGTATGTGGAGACACACGAGTAAACAGTGGGGGCAGTTGCCATATGGCCGACGGGATGAACGGCCGGCATACCCAGATCCGCAGATGTCCGTGTCCTCAATCCCTGTTGTCGTGACCTGCGGCACGGGGTTATCTGGTGGACCTGCGGACGTTTCACTAGCATGGCAAAGAACAGCGGAATTTCATTAGATATATGTCGAATTTCCTTGGTTGCTTGGGATGGTAATATTGGTGGCTGAACAATGAGTGAGACTGATACCTCAAAAGTCGTGGTTGTCGGGGGTGGTCCAGCAGGGTTGACGGCGGCATATGAACTTCAGAAACTCAGCAATAAGCACACACCGGTTGTGTTTGAAGGCTCTGACCTTGTCGGCGGGATCTCGCGGACCGAGTCGAACAAGGGCTATCGCTTCGATATCGGCGGGCATCGGTTCTTCACGAAGGTGACCGAGGTTGAGGCCATGTGGCACGAGGTGCTGGGCGATGATTTCATCACCCGCCCCCGCCAGAGCCGCATCTATTATCGCGGGCGTTTCTTCGACTACCCGCTGAAGATCTTCAACGCGCTGTCCAATATCGGGCCCTATGAAACGGTCCGGATTCTGGTCAGCTATCTGAAATGGCAGATCCGCCCGTATCGCAAGGAAGAGAGCTTCGAGGAATGGGTGATCAACCGTTTCGGCGGCCGTCTCTACATGCATTTCTTCCGCAGCTACACCGAGAAGGTCTGGGGCATCGATCCCAAGGAAATCCGGGCCGATTGGGCAGCACAGCGGATCAAGAACCTGTCGCTGTTCAAGGCGGTCTGGAACGCGATTTCCGGCGCCAATGACACCGCCTCGCTGATCGAGGAATTCCAGTATCCGCGCCTTGGTCCCGGCATGATGTGGGAACGCTGCGCGGAACTGGTCGAGAAGCAGGGCGGCGAAGTGCACATGCGCTCGGCCGTGGTGAAAGTGCATCGCGATGACATGCGGGTGACCGGTGTCGACGTGAAACGCTGGGCCGAGGATGGAACCGATCTGGGCACCGAACTGGTGGAGGGCGACGAATTCGTCAACACCATGGCGCTGCGCGACCTGATCCTGGCCTTCGATCCGCCGCCACCGCCGCATGTGATCGAAGCGGCCAACAAGCTGCGGTACCGGGATTTCCTGATCGTGACGCTGGTGCTGAACCAGGCCGATCCCTTCCCGGACAACTGGATTTACATCCACAGTCCGCAGGTGAAGGTGGGCCGGATCCAGAACTTCTCGGCCTGGTCGCCGGAAATGGTGCCGGATCCCAACACCGCCTCTATCGGGATGGAGTATTTCTGTCAGGAGGGCGACGGCCTTTGGACCATGTCCGACGAGGAGTTGCGCGCACTGGCATCGAAAGAACTGGACGAACTGGGGCTTGCCTCGGCGGATACGGTGATCGACGCGGCCATCATTCGCCAGCCCAAGGCCTATCCGGTCTATGACGGCGAATATCAGGACGTGCTGAAGGTGCTGAAAGATTGGATCGTCTCGCTGGAAAACTTCCAGACCGTCGGTCGCAACGGCCTGCACCGCTACAACAACCAGGATCACTCGATGCTGTCGGCCATGTATGCCGCGCGCAACATCGTGGGGGCCAATCATGACGTTTGGGAAGTGAACGTCGAACGGTCCTATCACGAAGAGTTCGAGCTGAAGAAGGAAGACGACGCGGACGCACAAAAGAGCGTGGCCGCCGCCTGATTTCATTTCCTTGGTCGTGACAAGGCCGCCCTGTTCAGGGGCGGCCTTTCGCGTTTCAGGTTGTCGCCGGGGCAGCGGGAGGCACCGCGAAAAGACGCCCATCCCGAAAGGCGCGCCCGGTTTGCACCAGCAGCCATGCGATCAGCCCCGCCAGCGCCAGCGTCAGCCCGTTGCCAAGCCAGACAAGCGCCGGAACCTCAAGGCTGCTGCCGATGCGGATACAGGCCGCGGCCAGCGCCGCCCAGGGGAAGGTCAATCCCCAGTGCGGCAGGCCGAAGGGCTGTTTCAGATAGATCGGCATACGCACCGCAACCAGCAATGCAAAGCTCAGCCCCATGCCAAGAAGGATCACCGCCACCGTGTCGACTGTCCCGGTGACTGACATCCACGCAGCCGCCCCGACAGACGGCGGGGCGACCAGAATGGCCAGCGTCGGGCGCAGCGGGGCCGGGGGCGGGCCTAGCGTCAGAAGGCGCAGGAACACCAGCGGCAGAAGCATCAGCCAGAAAGCCAGACCCGCCGCCATGAATACCCACGAGATCATCTCAAATCCCAGTTGTCCGCCGCCGATCGGGGCAACGATATTGCCCACCGCCGGGATGAACCACGCGGGCGACACCTGGGCCAATTGAAACTCGCGCTGGCCGGTCCAGGCCGACAACACGCCAAGGCTCAGCCCCGCTTGCGCCACGGCTCCGAGGATCCAGATCCAGCGGGCCAAACCAGGCAGCAGCGGGACCAGCGCGGTTCCGGCCAGCATCGTGGCGATGGCAATGGCCGGAAAGAACACCAGGTTCAGCGGCGTGTTCCAATCCGCCACAACCGCCGCGCGATGACGCAGGAACTTGCGGCCATAGCCGCCGACGGCCACCATCAGGCCTGCCAGCCCCAGCAGCACAAAGGGCCAGGACAATGCCGGGCTGGCGCCCATGGCAGCTAGGCTGGCCTGCACCGCAAGGCTCAGGCCGAACAGCCCCATAACGGCGGGAAACAGGCCGATGGGCCAGCGGGCCGGACGATCGACAGGCGGGGCAGGGGGTGTGGGCTCGGTCATGGGATACACTGCTTTCCTTGAATATGACCTGCCATAGCAAGGGCGCGCGCCCCTGCGCCAGTGTCCGAATTGCCTCGGGTCAGTCCGAGCCGTCGAACCAGTCGCGCGACAGGTGAAACGCCTTGGCCATCACGGTGGGCAGGTCGTCGGGATCGAAGGCGTCGCCCGAAATGAACTGGCCGCGGGACGCTGTGCTGGTGTCGGGCAGAAGCGCCACCTGAAGCCGCAGGCGCAGGTGGAAATGCGTGAACGTATGGCGCACTTCACCGGTCAGGGGGGTCCAGTGCCCCGATGCCGGCGGCGGCGTGGGGGCGGGATCTTCGGCCCAGTCGCTGCCGGGCCATCCCAGCATCCCGCCCAACAGGCCCGAGGGCGGGCGCCGTTCCAGCAGCCATGCGCCGTCGACACGACGTCCGACAAAGGCGGTGCCCTGCCGGATCGGCTTGGGTGCCTTGCGGGTCTTGCGTGGCAGTTCGGCGGCGATGCCCTGGGCATGGGCGGCGCAGTCTGCACGCCACGGGCAGAGGCTGCAGGCCGGATTGCGCGGCGTGCAGATCGTGGCGCCCAGATCCATGACCGCTTGCGCGTAGTCTCCGCAGCGGTCCGGAGGCGTCAGGGCGGTCGCCCGCGCGGTCAGCTCGGGCTTGGCGGCGGGCAGCGGGGTCGGCACCGCGTGCAGCCGGGCCATCACCCGCTCGACATTGCCATCGACCACGGTCGCGGGCTGGTCGAAGGCAATCGCGGCAATGGCGGCCGAGGTATAGGGGCCGATCCCCGGCAGCGCCTGCAAGCCCTCGCGGGTGTCGGGAAACCTGCCGTCCAGCTCGTAGGCAATCACGCGGGCGCATTTCAGCAGGTTTCGGGCGCGCGCGTAATAGCCCAGCCCGGCCCAGGCGGCCATCACGTCCTCGTCCGCCGCTGCCGCCAGATCCTGCACCCGCGGCCAGCGCTTGGTGAAGACATCGAAATAGGCCTTCACCGCGGCCACGGTGGTCTGCTGCAGCATGACCTCGGACAGCCAGACCCGGTAGGGATCGGCGCGCCGCCCCTGCCGCGACTGTTCCGGCGGCACGCGCCATGGCAGCGTGCGGGCGTGGGTGTCGTACCAGTCCAGCAGACGGTCAGAGAGAGGATGGTCACACAACTGTCAGGCGGCTCCTGCGGTTTGGGTCTGGCCCTCGGGTACAGCTCAGTTAGGATGGCGCGCGAAAGCGGACAGGGCCTGATGTCGAAAAGCGGATACAATGGCAAGCGCAAGACGCGGTGGAGCAAGGGGTTTGCCCAGGCGGGCGGCCTTGTGCAGCCGCAGATCAAGCGCGCCAGCGAAAGCCGCGGCTTCGCGGTCAGCCGCCTTGTGACCCATTGGGCCGAGGTGGTCGGCCCCGACATTGCCCGCCTGTGCCGCCCGGTCAAGGTCGGCTATGCGCGACAGGGCATGGGCGCGACCCTGACCCTGCTGGCGCGCGGCGCCGCCGGTCCGATGCTGCAACCGCAATTGCCCGCGATCCGCGACCGGGTGAATGCCTGCTACGGCTATAACGCCGTGTCCCAGATCCGCATCACCCAAACCGCCGCCACCGGCTTTGGCGAAGGGCAGGCAGGGTTTGACGGCCCGGCCCGGCGCGTCGACGACCGGCCCGTATCTCCGGGCCCCGAGGCGCAGGCGCGCGGCGCGGAAGTGGCGGACGAAATTTCTGATCCCGGTTTGCGCGCGGCGCTGGCCGGTCTTGGCGCGAGTGTTCATGCGCGCCGCAATCCCCAAGGAGACCCTGATGCATCGTCGTGATTTTCTGGCCACCGGCCTCGTTTCCGTGGCCGCCCTGACCGCCGGTCTTGGCCTTGCCGGTCCGGCCTTTGCCGAGATCGCCGAGATCGAAGACATGGTCATGGGCGATCCGGACGCCCCGGTGACCGTGATCGAATACGCGTCCTTCACCTGCCCGCATTGCGCCAACTTCCATGCGACCACCTTCAAGGAGTTGAAGAAGAACTACATCGACACGGGCAAGGTCCGCTTCATCCACCGCGAGGTATTTTTCGACCGCTACGGCCTTTGGGCCGCGATGGTGGCCCGTTGTGGCGGGCAGTTGCGGTACTTCGGGGTGGCCGACCTGATCTATACCGATCAGCAAAGCTGGACCCAGGGAGAGCCGGCCCAGATCGCCGACAACCTGCGCCGCATCGGGCGCACCTCGGGGCTGAGCAACGACCAACTCGACGCCTGCTTGCAGGACGCCGAGAAGGCGCAGGCGCTGGTGGCGTGGAACGATGCCAACACCAAGGCCGACGGCATTTCGGGAACCCCGTCTTTCGTGATCGAGGGCGAGTTGTATTCGAACATGAGCTACGCTGACTTTGCGGCGCTTCTGGACGAAAAGCTGGCCGCGAAGTAACGGGCTGGCCGCGCCGGGCTAGCGGGCCTTGCGCGGCAGCTGATCCAGCGCTTCGGACAGCGCGGTCTCGTCGGTGAAGCTCAGCCGCACCGGCAGGGCCAGGACCTGTCCGCGCATCCGGTCGGGCAGGCGCACCGCATCCTTTTCCGTGGTCACCAATTGCAGGCCCCGCACCTTGGCTTCGGATTCCAGCCGGGTCAGCAGGGCCGGCGATAGGTCCTGATGGTCGGCCAGCGGCACGGTCTGCACCAGATCGGCCCCGAGGCTGCGCAGGGTGCGGAAGAACTTTTCGGGAATGCCGATGCCCGCGAAGGCCAGCACCCGCAGCCCCTGCCATGTCATGCCGGTTTGCAGCGGTGCCAGATGGGCGCGCGCCCGTGGCACCGGGATCTGTGCTGCCCATTGTGTATCGAACGCTGCCTGATCGTCCTCGGCGCCGATGGACAGCAGCAGGTCGGCCCGTGCCAGACCGGTTGCCACCGGTTCGCGCAGGGGGCCAGCCGGAATGGTGCGGCCATTGCCAAAGCCGGCCCGCGCATCGACCACGACAATGGACAGATCCTTGGCCAGTGACGGGTTCTGGAATCCATCGTCCAGAATGATTGCATCCGCACCGCTGGCGACCGCCAGTTGTGCCCCTTCCGCCCGGTCGCGGGCCACGAAGGTCGGCGCGAAGGCGGACAGCAGCAAGGGTTCGTCCCCGACCTGCGTGCTGGTGTGGCGGCGGGCATCCACCTGCAGCGGGCCGGTTTCCGAGCCGCCGTGGCCCCGGCTGACGATGGCCGCCGACAGCCCGCGCGCGCCCAGCCGTTCGACAAGGGCCATGACCGTGGGGGTCTTGCCAGTGCCACCGGCATTCAGGTTGCCGACGCAGATCACCGGGACCGGCAGGCGTAGCGGCGTGCCCTTGCGCAACCGCCGCGCCGTGCCGGCCGCATAAAGCGCGCCAAGCGGGGCCAGCATCCGGGCCTGCCAGCCGGGGCGTTCGGGCGACCCTTGCCAGAACCGCGGCGCCTGCATCAGGGGGTGTCCTCGCCATCCGGGCGGGCGGGCGCGCCGGGCAGATGGTCCAGGATCAGGGCCAGTGCCTTGTCGGTGACATCCGCGCCGCTGGAGCTGATCTCCCAGGCTGCATAGGCCATCGGCGCGCGGTGGTCGGGGCGGATCAGATCGGTGACCGCTTGCGCCAGCTCGCGCGCGTCGGCAACCTGTCGCGCGCCACCGAAGGCCCCCAGCCGCTGATAGATATCGCGGAAGTTGCGCACATGCGGGCCGTGGATGATGGCCGAGCCGAGGGCGGCGGGTTCGAACGGATTGTGGCCGCCGATATCGACCAATGAGCCGCCCACGAAGCTGAGCGGCGCAAGGCGGTACCACAGCCCCATCTCGCCCACCGTGTCGGCCAGCAGGATCTGGGTTTCGGGGGCCGGATCTTCGCCGGTGCTGCGCCGCGTCACACTGAAGCCCGCGGCCCGCACCATGGATTGGATGTCATCGCCGCGCTCGGGGTGGCGGGGCACGAGGATCAGCAGCAGGCGATGGGAGGTGCGGCGGGCTGTGCGATGCGCTTCCAGCACCTGTGTTTCCTCGCCCGGATGGGTCGAGGCCGCGACCCAGATCGGACGGTCGCCGATCAGCTTTTCCAGCCGGGCGCGTTCGGCCTCGTCGCAGGGCGGCGGCGGGGTGCCTTCCTTGAGGGTGCCGGTGACGGCCAGTTTCTCGCGCGGAAGGCCCATGCGCCGCAGGGCGGCGGCGGTGCGGTCGTCCTGCGCCTGCACGGCGGTGAAACAGCGCATCAGGGCGCGCGCAGAACCGGGCATCCAGCGCCAGCGCCGGGCCGAGCGCGCCGACATGCGGGCGTTCAGCAGCAGCAGCGGGATGCCGCGCCTGCTGGTTTCGGTCAGCAGCGCCGGCCAGAATTCGCTTTCTGTCCAGATCGCCAGATCGGGCTGCCAGTGGTCAAGGAAGCGGCGCACAAAGGGGCGCACGTCGATGGGGACGAATTGATGCGTGGTGCGTGGCGGCAGGCGCGCGGCGAGGATATCGGCCGAGGTCACGGTGCCGGTGGTGATCAGGAAACTCACCTCGGGATCGGTTTCTCCGAGCCGCTTGATGACTTCCAGCAGGGACAGGGATTCGCCCACCGAGGCGGCGTGCAGCCAGATCAGCCGACCCTCGGGGCGCGGGACCGACGTGCCGCCCCTGCGTTCCTCGATCCGCGCGGCGGATTCGCGGCCATCGGCCAGACGCCGGGCCAGCAGCCGGTTGCCATAGCCGGTGGCGTGGGAGGAAAAGGCCAGATAGGCGCAAAGGGCAGGCGCGAAGCCCATGGGCGGGCTCAGTCGCCGAGTTCTTCGGTCGAGGACGCCGCGAGTTCTTCGTCCCGCAGGCGATGGATATGGGCGATGAAATATCGGGTATGGGCATTGTCCACGGTGCGCTGCGCCGCCGATTTCCAGGCGTCATAGGCGCTTTGGTAATCCGGGAACATGCCGACGATGTCGATGTTTTCCACGTCCTTGAACTGGGTTTTGGACGGATCGACGAGTTCACCGCCGAAGACGAGATGCAGTCGCTGGGCCATGGCAAAAGCCTTTGTGATTTCGGTTCGGGCGACCATTGTGCATTTGCGGCACAGGGTCAAGAAGTGGGCAGGTCGCAGGGCCGGGACCGGGGGCGCAAACCGGGGCTGGAAACGGTCTGGAAAACGTATGGCCCGCGTATGGCTGGCGACGGGCCACCTCCGGCGGGAGTATTTGTGCCAAGAAGAAATCGGAAGGGATGCGCTCAGCGCAGCTGGTGCATCAGGGCGTCGTGGATGGATGGACCGCCGGCGATCAGGCCCGACGAGACCGGATGTTCGGTGTTGAAGCGCAGCGCGTGGCCGTGGCGGTCGGAGACGCTGGCCCCGGCCTCGGTCGCGATCAGGCTGCCGGCGGCGATGTCCCATTCCCAGGTGTCGCGGAACACCAGCATGGCATCGAAGCGGCCTTCGGCCACCAGGCCGAGGCGGTAGGCCAGCGAGGGACGGTAGTGGCGTTTGATCGGCGGCAGTCCGTTGGGCCAGTATTTCGGTGCGACGCTGAACTTGTTGGCCAGAAGTGTCGCGCCATCCAGCGCGGTGCGCGGGCTGGCGGTCAGCGGCGCACCGTTCAGCCGGGCGCCGCCGCCCAGCGAGGCGGTGAAGGTGAAGCCGCGCTGGGGCATGTGGACCGCGCCGGCGATGACCTGGCCGCGATGGGCCACGGCCAGCGAATGGGCCCAGCTGCCGCTGCCTTCGAGAAAGGACCGGGTGCCGTCGATCGGATCGATGATGAACACCGTGTCGCGGGCAAGGCGGTCGGTGCTGTCGGGAGTTTCCTCGCTGAGCCAGCCATAGTCGGGACGGGCCGCCTGCAAGGTTTCGGCAAGGTAGGTGTTGACCGCGTAGTCGGCCTCGGTCACCGGACCTGCGCCGGGTTTTTCCCAGGTTTTAGGGTTGCGGCGGAAGAATTGCAGGGCGATTTCGCCGGCGTGCTCGGCGGCCCGGCACAGCAGGTCCAGATCCTTCTGTGCGGTCGGGGGCCGCGTGTCAGGCGCCGGCAAGGGTCATGCCCTCCACCAGAAGCGAGGGCACCACGCGGCTGAGGTGCGGACGTGCGTCATTGGCCGGGATCAGGCGGCCCAGCATGTCGCGCAGGTTGCCCGCGATGGTGCATTCGTTGACCGGGTAGGCGGGCACGCCGTTTTCGATCCAGAGGCCCGAGGCACCGCGCGAATAGTCGCCCGTGGTGGGATTGATGGTGGCGCCGATCAGCCCGGTGACCAGCAGCCCGGTGCCCATCCGGGCCATCAGCTCGGCCGGGGTGTGCGGGCCTTGTGTCAGGGCGACATTGGTCACGCTGGGGCTGGGCGGCGACGACGGGCCGCGCGCCGCGCTGGCGGTGCTGGACAGGCCCAGCCGACGCGCCGTGGCCAGGTCCAGTGTCCAGCCCTGCAGCACGCCGTCCTTGACGATGGCGCGCGGGGAGGCGGTCAGCCCCTCGGCATCGAAGGGGCGCGAAGAATGGCCGCGAAGCTTGCGCGGATCCTCGATCAGGTCCAGCCCGGCGGGCAGCACCGGTTGGTCCAGCGCGTCGCGCAGCCAGGATGCGCCGCGGGCGATGGCGGTGCCGTTCACCGCGGCCAGAAGGTGGCCGATCAGCGTGGCCGCGATCCGTTCGTCGAACAGCACCGGGTAGCTGCCGGTTTTCGGCTGCCGCGCCCCGGCGCGGGCGAGCGTGCGTTCGGCGGCGGTGGTGCCGATCTCTTCGGGGCTGAGCAGGTCGGCGGCGAAGACGCGCATGTCGCCGAAATAGTCCCGCTCCATCCCGGTGCCGGTGCCGGTGATGGCGACGCAGGACAGGCCGGTGCCGGTGCGGCTGTAGCCGCCCGAAAACCCGTTGCTGGCGGCAAGATGCACGCGGCGGCGGCTGTAGGTGGCCTGCGCCGAGGACACTTGCGCGATGCCGTCCAGCGCCAGGGCGGCGGCTTCGCAGCGGCAGGCCAGGTCGCGCAGGTGATCGGGGGCGGGTTCCGGCGCCGGATCGGCCAGGTCGAGGCCGGTGGCATCGCGGTCGCGGCACAGCTCCGTCGGATCGGCCAGGCCGATATGGGGATCCTCGGGGGCTTCGCGCGCCATCGCGACGGCGCGTTCGGCCATGGCGGCCAGCGTGTCGGGGGAGGTGTCCGAGGCCGAAACGCAGGCCTGCCGCTGGCCCACCAGCACGCGCAGGCCGATATCTGTGCCCTCGGCGCGTTCGGCCTCTTCCAGCGCGGCGTTGCGCACGCCGATGGACAGCGAGGTGCCGTCCAGCGCCAGTGCATCGGCGGCATCGGCGCCGGCCTTGCGGGCAGCATCGAGCAGGGCTTGGGTCAGGTCGGAAAGGCGGTCCGGGGACATGGGGTTCTTTCGATCGGGCGCAGGGCAGCCGGTGGCGGCCCCGCGCGGGTCAGGTTGCCAGACAGGTAGCGGCTTCGGTCCGGGTTTTCAAACCCGCAGCGCAGCGCCGGTCAGCGGACCCGGTTGCCGTTGATCACCAGCCCGCCGCCGGGTTCGGCGGTGATGGTCGAAGTCAGGCTGTCGTCCGCGCCGGGGGTGGTGAACATGCCCAGCATCAATTGCACGCCCATGGCCTGATCGCTGGCCAGAAGGCCTGCCGCCGACAACTGTTGCAGCAGGGTGACGATGCCGGTGGCCGTGACGTTCAACTGGCCCACCGGCTGGGTCAGGTTGGGGGCGGGGGGATCGCCCATCATGTTGACCGTGAAATCGCCGGTGGCGGCGACTTCGGCCCCCGCGAAGCCGAGCGTCAGGGCGTTGATCCGCAGGCCGGTGGGCAGCAGGTCGGGCAGCGGCATGTCGGGTTGGGCCTGTGCAGACAGGCCCGGCGCGGGCGGCGCCGGGGTCTGGACCGTGTCGCGCACGATCAGGTCGGCTTCGATGTCCAGGTCCAGATCGGCGGGCGTGCGGGGCAGGGCGCGACCGGGATCGAGCATGTTCCACAGGGCATCGTCGAGGCTGAGTTGCGACAGCTTCAGGGCCAGCCGGGCGATCTGCGCCTCGGGGGCGGCGGCCATCGGGATCGTCAGCGCCGCCACCATTTCGGGCAGGGTGACATTGATCGGCGGGACCGGAAACTGGTCCGAGGCAAAGGTGAAGGCCAGCCCTTTCGCGGTGACATCATAGGACGCGCGCGTCGCGTCCACCGCCAGCCGCGCCGCGGTGCTGTCCTGGCGCGAGGTGGTTTCGACCCGGCCGATCTCGGGGCTGGTCTGCAACGAGCGGGTCTCGGCCTGCCCGGCGGTGAAACTGCCGGCCACGGACCACGTGCCGGATCGGGTGCCGGGCTCGAAGCTGGCCGCGCCGTCGAGATCCTGCTGCGCGGTGGCTGAACTGGAGGTGACGCCGGTGGCCGGATCGGTCAGATCCAGCGTCATGGCGGCGCGTCCGGCGGTGAAGCGGGTCGACAGCGGCGCGCCCGCCGCCGGGTCGGTGCCCGCCACGGTGCCCGCAAGCCGGTCCAGCGTGAGGTCGCCCGCGGCTTCCAGCGGGGTGGTATCCTGTACCAGTTCGGTCAGGCGCATCTGGAAGCTGTCCGAAGCAAAGGCATAATCCGGCGCCGCGATGTCGCCGGCCACCGACAGGGTCAGCCCGTCGCCGCCCAGATCGAAGCGGGCCGACAGAGCGTCGGACGGGGAGTCGGTGCCCTGGGTCGCGATGTGCAGTTCCTGCCCCGGTGCGATGACGACTGTGACTGTGCCGTTGCCGCCGTCCTGCAGGGCGATGGTGTCGAGCCGCGCGGTCAACGCGCCGCCCTCGTGCAGGGGTTGGGTCACGGTGACGCCGTCCAGCCGCAGGGTGCGGCCGTCGGGCTGGCTGCGTTCGGCGGTGACGCTGCGGCCTTCGCTGGCGATGCTGTCCTGCCAGCGCTGCCAGAGTGCGTCCGGGGTGATCTCGGCCTGCGCGGAAAGCGCTGTGGAGGCGAGGAACGCGGCAAGGGCAAGGCGCGCGGGGGCGGTGCGAAGTGCGGGCATGAAAAACCTCTGTCGGGCGGTGTTTGTTGCAGTCCGGGTCAGGCTGGGCCAGACTTCGGCCGGAATGATGTCTGCCTGAAAGGTGGGGCATCCCGGCGGCAGAGGAAAGAGGACATGGATCACGTTTCTGGAAAAACTGTCCTGATCACGGGGGCAAGCCGGGGAATTGGCGCGGCAGCGGCGCGGGAATTCGCCCAGGCGGGGGCAAATGTGGTGCTTCTGGCCCGATCGCGCGAACCGATCGCGGATCTGGCCGGAGAGATCGGAGAGACCGCCCTGGCGGTGCCCTGCGACGTCTCGCGTTACTGGGAGGTGTCGGCGGCGGTGGATGCGGCCGAGGCCACCTTTGGTCCGGTCGAGGTGCTGGTCAACAACGCCGGTGTGATCGAGCCCATCGCCCGGCTGGTCGAAAGCGACCCCGAAGACTGGGCCAAGGTGCAGGAAATCAACACGCTGGGAGTGTATCACGGCATGCGCGCGGTGCTGCCCGGCATGATCACGCGCGGGCACGGGACGATCCTGACCATTTCGTCGGGGGCGGCATCGCGGCCGCTGGAGGGGTGGAGCCATTATTGTGCCTCGAAAGCCGCCGTGAAGATGCTGACCGAGCAGGTGCATCTTGAGGCCGGGGCAGCCGGGGTGCGCGCCATCGGCCTGTCACCGGGCACCGTGGCCACCGAGATGCAGGTGCAGATCAAGGCCAGCGGCGTGAACCGGGTGAGCCAGATGGACTGGTCCGAGCATATCCTGGCGGAATGGCCCGCAAAGGCGCTGGTCTGGCTGTCGGGACCTGCGGCGGATGATCTGGTTGGCACCGAAGTGTCGCTGCGCGATGAAGCGATCCGACACCGCATAGGATTGAACGCATGATAGACCTGACACGGGACGGCGATCTTTGGACCGTCACCCTGAACCGGCCCGACAAGGCCAATTCCGTCACGCCCGACATGCTGGCGCGCATTGCCGAGATCGCCGAGCAGGCGCGGGGACAGGCGCGGGTGTTCGTTCTGACCGGCGCGGGCAAGGTGTTTTCGGCGGGTGCCGACATCGAGGCCGCCAAGGCCGGTCTGGCGGTCGATCCGGTCTGGGAACGGCTGTCGGGTGCCATCGCCGGTTTGCCCTGCCTGACCATCGCTGCGCTGAACGGGACGCTGGCGGGCGGCTCTTTCGGGATGGCGCTGGCCTGTGATCTGCGGATCGCGGTGCCGGGGGCCAGGTTTTTCTACCCGGTGGCCAAGCTTGGGTTTCTGCCGCAACCGTCGGATCCCGGTCGGCTGGTGGCGCTGGTGGGACCGGCGCGGGCGAAGATGATCCTTCTGGCCGGGGCGAAGGTCGAGGCCGAGGAGGCGCTGGCCTGGGGGCTGGTGGACCGGATCGTTCCGCGCGAGGCGCTGGGCGCCACGGTGGCCGAACTGGCCGAAGCGTCGCTGTCTGCCGCGCCCGATCACATTGCCGCCATCAAGGCGCTTGCGACCTGAGTCGCACCCGCATGTGGCATCGGCACCAGAGCGCGGCGACGCGGACCCCCTGTCTGGCGGGTCGGACGGCAATGCGGAACCCCTCGGCCGGGCAGGAGTTGAGAGTTGAGGGTAAGGAGAGCGCCCGACCGAAGGTGTCTTCTGTGTAGAAAAGCGGGGTGTCGCTCGGCGAGGGGGCGCGGATCTGGAAAGTTAACGCGCCGGTCATCTGTCGGGCGCTGACGGTTTCGGCAACTACCTGCAAACGCGCGGAAATTTCGTCTAATCGCCCGGTATGCGTGTGTTTTCCGGCTCGGGCCAAGCTGTTGGCGTGGTTAAAGACGCGCGCGCGTAAAAGGCGAGGGCCTGGACTGTTTCCCGGCCGGGTTGTGCATCGTGGCGGTAGAGCGTCCGATTCGACCCTCGGGCGCGACCACGAGCATTACAGGGATGACAAGCGGCGGCGGATTGGTGCATGGACGCCGGACCCCAAGCAGGAAGGTGCCCAATGTTGCCGATTGAATCCGACCGCCCAAATGCTGTGCCGAATGGCGGGCCGATGACGTCCGAGGTGATCCATGGCTGAGCTGCGCACGCCACGGCGCGCGGTGAACGCGCTGTTCTTCCTCAATGGCGGGCTCTACGGCGTCTGGGCCTCGCGGATTCCGGCGATTGCCGACAAGCATGGGCTTGGTCCCGGCACGCTGGGCCTGTTGCTGCTGTTGCTGGCGGCGGGCGCGATCGTTGCGTTTCCGCTGGCGGGTCGGGCGTCGGATGCATTGGGCGCGGGGCGGGTCAGTCTTGGTCTGGGCGCGGTCTATACCTTGACGCTGTTTGCCATCGGGCTGGCACCTTCGATCTGGATGCTGGCCGTGGCCCTGCTGCTGTGCGGGGCGCTGTTCGGCGGGCTGGACGTGGCGATGAACAGTTGGGCCGGAGAGGTCGAGCGGCACATCGGCCGCCCGATCATGTCGTCGTTCCATGCCATGTTCAGCCTTGGGGCCGGGGTTGGCGCCGGCTCGGGCTATCTGGCGGTGCAGGCGGGACTGGGACCGGAGGCGCATTTCCTGCTGGTCGGCGGGGCCATGTCCGCCATCTGCCTGTGGGCCGGGAACATCGGCTGGCAATCGCCCAGACGCGCGACCACTGCCGGCAGCCCGGTGTTTGCCCTGCCGCGCGGCGCGCTGCTGGCGGTCGGCCTGATGACCTTCTGCTCGGCCATGGGCGAGGGCGCGATGGCGGATTGGAGCGCAATTTTCCTTGTTGTTTCAACAGGTGTCGACGAGGCGCGCGCGGCGCTGGGGTTCGCCGCGTTCTCGGTGGCGATGGTGGCGGTGCGGCTGATGGGCGACCGGATCATCCTGCGGTTCGGCACGGTACGGTCGGCGCAACTGGCCGGGCTGGCGGCCTGTTTCGGCACCACGCTGGCAGTGGTGTTCTCGGGCAGTTTCTGGATGGTCCTGCTGGGGTTCGTGATCCTTGGCACTGGGTATGCGCTGATCTTCCCGCTGGCGTTCTCGCGCGCGGCCAATGATCCCGATATCGCGCCCGGGGCGGCCATCGCCAGTGTCGCGACGCTGGGCTACGGCGGCATCCTGCTGGGGCCGCCGGTGATCGGCTTCGTGGCCGAACTGGCCTCGTTGCGGGTGGCCTTTGGGCTGCTGGCACTGATGCCGCTGCTGATTGTCGGGCTGGCGCGCACGCTGAGGACGGCCCCGACGGACGTTTCGGCGACGGGCTAGGCACGGGTCTTGGGCGGGGACAGAAATGTGGCCCCCGCCGGGGGGAGGCGGGAGCCACTGGGGGACGCCGGTGATCAGGCGATCGAGATGTCGTCCAGGATGAAGGCGTTTGCACCGGTCAGGAAACTGACCGAGACGACGTCGTGGAAGCTGTCATCAAAGGTGACCAGCCCGGTTGATCCCACGGGGGCGTGGTGCGTCGCGCCATTGGACGCGGTGAACGTCAGCCCGCCCCAGTTCCCGATCAGATCGACCGACTCCAGATCGAAAGCCGCCCCATCAGCCCGGCTGAGGACATGGGTTCTGTTGGGCGAGTTGCTGCGGAGTTCGAGATCCGCATCAGCGTCGTGCTGATGAATGATATGGATGTGGTTCTCCAGAGCCGCAAAGACAAATCCGTCTTCTTCGTGCTGGCCGGAGGCCACGGGTGCGCCGGTCTCAAACTCGATGACATTGGGATCACCGCTTTGAAGGTAAGGTGTCGTGCCCTGCAGATCCTCGAAGACGATGTTGTCGATATAGAGACGATCCTGATCATTGCCTCGGGTGGTGTCGTTGTCCAGATTGCCGTCGAAATCCCAGTCGACCCAAGCCACGTCTGTGAACATGGTGCCGAAATCAACGGTGCCATGGCTTCCGATTTCCAGCGCGCCGGTGCCTGGTACGGTGATGCTATGGGTGGCGCCATTGGAGCCGGTAAAGGTCACCGACCATCCGTCGCCGTCCGTATCCTCGAATCTCACCAGATCAAGGGATTTCAAACTGAAAGTTCCGGTGCCGCCTACGCCCTCGATCCGACCCAATCCATCTTGCGCCGAATAGTCGAAGTCTACTGTCCTGATGTTGGCGTCAACGCCCGATAGGTCGGAATATGTCGCCACAATCAGGAAGTCGTCGCCCCGTGGCCCGACTTGCAGGCCTTGGTCAACCGTGACCCATTGCGTGCGCGTGCCGTCGATGGCGGTGTAGATTTCAAATCCTCCTTCGACATCCATCACCCCTGACACCCCATCGTCGGCGCCGTTGATGGTGATGTTGACGGTGGCAAAATCGGTGTCGCCGTCCAGATCGGATACCAGGTAGGTGAAGCTGTCGGTCAGCGTGTCGCCGTCGTTCAGCGCCTGGATGGCCGGGTTGCTGTTGTCGAGGGCGTAGCTGTAGCTGCCGTCATCGTTCAGCACCAAGGTGCCAAGGGCCGGCCCCTGTACCAGAAGAACATCCCCGACCAGATCGGGCACGCTGTCATTGGTCAGGACGTTGCCGGTCAGCACCGGGCCGTCTTCGGTCACCATGGCGGTGTCGTCATTGGCCACGACGGGATCGTCCTCGGGCGAGATCTCAACGCCATCCACGAAGAGTTCCAGCTTCTCGACGCGGTTCACGCGCAGGGTCTGGCCCTCGAAGCAGGTGAAGGTGAAGAACTCTTTCGCGGCGTCCTGCGTGTGGCCGTCGGTCACCGCCGACAGGAAGGCCAGATAGGCGGCCACCTGAAGCTGGACCTGGGGGTCGGCCCAGGTATCAGAAGTCATCAGCAGGCGGATGGTGTCGAACCCGATGCCGCCATCATAAGTGTCGCGGGACCCGGCGTTGGCCGCGACATCATAGATCAGCAGATCGTCGCCGCGCCGCCCGCGCACCGTATCGTTTCCCGCGCCGCCGCTGAGAATGTCGTCGGACCGGGTGCCGTGAATGTCTTCATTGGCCGGGGTGCCGGCAATGGTGAGTCCTGTTGTGGTAGACATGAGATGATCCTCCCGAACAAAGTGGTGAAGCAACGCTGGTACTCGGGAACTTTCGGCCGACGGCTGTACGTATTCCTATGTCTGCATAAAAATCGGTGCAATCGGACCCCAACATCCCGATTATACCGCCGTTGAGATGGTTAACCCTATGACAAGGATCATTGTTTTCAGTATTTCGGTGGGCAAAGGGGCGGCCCGGACGGCGCATCCCGCCTTAACCAGAACAGTTGCGCAGCCTTGCCTCGGGGCCGGACATCCCGTTCATTCGGCCTTGCGTCAAGTCGGCCCCTTGCTTGGGGGGGTATGGAAAAGCCACTCTGTGCCCAAAGCACATATGTGGTAGCCATACGCGTGGTCGATGCGGGTTCGGCGCGAAAAAGGCGACATTTGTTTCGGAGGCAATTTTGGGCGGAATTACGGCATTTCTGGACAGGCATTCCTGGTTGGCGCGCGTGGCCTACCTGCTGTTTTCTGCGGTGATGTGGCTGAAGAACCTGCTGTACTGGAGCGGCTATCGCTGGTTCGGGATCGTGCCGCGCCGGATGTCGGACCGCGGGCAGGATCGCTGGGTCATCGACGAGGTGTTCAAGGGCAAGACCGGTGGGTTCTTCGTGGAACTTGGCGCATTCGACGGGTTCTCGGAAGCCAATACCTTCGTGCTGGAAAAACGCTACGGCTGGCGCGGTCTGTGCATCGAGGCCAACCCGGTGAACTACAAGAAGCTGACCGAGGTGACCAGGCGCGACTGTACCTGCGTGCCGCTGGCGGTCGATCCGGTGGCGGGCAAGCTGGAGTTCTATCTTGACGGCCAGCGCTCCAGCCTTGTGGTGGAGGAGGCCGATCACGCCCTCGACAAGATGGAGCTGGACAAGGCCCGCGCGGAGGGTCGGATCGTGTCGGTGGAGACCCTGCCGCTGGCCGAGATCTTCGACCGCTACGACGCGCCCCGGGTCATCGACTATTTCAGCCTGGACGTGGAAGGCTCGGAAACCCGGATCCTGCGGGAGTTTCCCTTTGATCGCTACACGTTCCTGACACTGACGGTGGAACGCCCGACGCCCGAGTTGAACGAGATCCTGTTCGCCAACGGCTATCACTTCGTGCGCAATTCGCTGTACGACACCTTCTATGTGCACGATAGCCTGCCGGGGTTCGACAGCCTGCCGCGCAAACCGTTCGAACAGCTTCCGGCAAAGGCCTTCTGATCCGGCTCAGGCGGCAGGGTCGTCGCGGTCCGCGTCATCGCGCACGGCGTTGACCTGCGGCTGGCAGATGATCTGGTCGATGATGTAGAGCGGGCGGTTCTTGGACTGCATGTAAAGCCGCCCCAGGTAGCCGCCGATCACGCCCAGCATCATCAACTGGCCGCTGCCAAGGATCAGCACGGCGGTCATGGTGGTGGTCCAGCCCTGCACCACATTGCCCGACAGGAAGCCCCAGACCGTGTAGCCCATGAACATCACGCCGATCACGGCGCAGATGATGCCCAGCCACAACGAGATTTTCAGCGGCAGAACCGAGAACCCGGCGATGGCATCGACGGCGAAATGCACCATCTTGCGAAACGGGTACTTGGTTTCTCCGGCCAGTCGTTCCGAGCGGATGTACTCCAGCGGCTCCTGCCGGAACCCGATCCACGACACCATGCCCCGGATGAAGCGGTGATGTTCGGGCATCTGGTTCAGCGTATCCAGCGTGCGGCGGCTCATCAGGCGGAAGTCGCCGGTGTCGGTGGGGATCTCGATCTCGACCAGCTTGTTGAGCACCCGGTAGAACAGGCGGGCCGAGTGTACCTTGAAGGCGGTCTCGCCGCGCCGTTCGGTCCGTTTGCCATAGACCACGTCAACGCCGTCATCCATGCGCGCCATCATCTTGGGCAGCAATTCCGGGGGATCCTGCAAATCGGCGTCGAGGATCAGGATGCGGTCGCCCCGCGCGATCTGAAGACCGGCGGTCAGGGCCAACTGGTGGCCGTGGTTGCGCGACAGGATCACCGCGACCACATGGGGATCGGCGGCGCTGAGCTCTTCCATCATGGCGCGGGTGCGGTCGGAGGAGCCATCGTCCACCAGCACGATTTCGTAATCCTCGCCCACGGTGTCGCGGCATACCGAGGTGACCCGGCGATACAACTCGGGCAGCACGGCCTCTTCGTTGTAGCAAGGGGAGACGACCGATAGGGCCGGGGATCTTGGGTTAGTCGACGTAGCGGACACCCCTGGGAACCTCCTGAAAACACACCTTGGACGCGCAGAATGGACGTCGCGTCATATCCGTTCTAGTCGGTTGCGGGCGCTTCCCCAAGCCACAGATCAGCGGCATTTTTACATTCCCTTTCAGCCGCGCTGCGCCAGCGGCAGCGCGTCGGCCACGCGGGCGGCATTGGCCATCAGGGTGAAGGTCAGGTTCTTGGCGGGCAGCGCCGGAAAGACCGAGCCATCGGCCACATGCACATTGGCGAACCCGCGCAGGGCGCCATCGGGGGATGTGGTCAGCGGCGTCTCGGCCTGTGACATCGGCAGGGTGCCGGTGTAATGCACGCTGGCGCCCATGGGGCGGATGTGGGTCATGCCCGGTGCCAGCGGGGCGCGCATCATGCGGAATGCCCGGCCCAGATCGCGCAGCGCGGCGCGGATGCGCGGGCGTTCGCCCGAGGGCGGGCGATAGCGGGCCGACAGGACCGGGCCGTCGGCACCGGGCTCCAGCGTCAGCCAGTTGCCATCGCGCCGGGTGTCATGGAAGTTCAGGTTCACCACGCCCAAACCGCTGCGCAGCCGGGCCAGAACCGCGCTGGCCACGGGCAGGGGCAGCGGCAGTTGTTGCAGCACCGGGTGCAGGTCGCCGGCCGTAAACGTGGTGATCTGGCCGTGCACATAGGGCCGCTCCGGGGTGGCCGCCAGCCCCATGGCCAACTGGTGATACTGATAGGCATCCACCGGTGCGCCGCGTCCCAGCATGCCCAGGTTCAGGAAGGGGGCCAGCACCTGCCGGTTGTCCATCAGCCCGTGCAGGCGTGGTGCTGCGCCATTGCGCTCGGCCAGGGTTTGCAGCACCAGCCGCCCGGTTTCCAGCGTGCCGCAGGACAGCAGGAAGTGGTCGGCCTTCAGGTGCAGGGTAGCACCGTCTCGGCGGCGCACACGCAGGGTGGCGATGCGGCCCGTCCCGTCGCCCTCCAGCGCTTCGGCGGCCAGATGCGGCAGGTAGGTCAGGCCGGGATGATCCAGCAATGCGGCCAAGGTCTGCCCCGGTGTATAGAGCGCGCCGGTCGGGCAGCCCCACAGGCAGCGCCCGCAAAGGGTGCAGCCGCGCCGGTCCTCGCGATCCTCGGCCAGCGTGGCCTGCCGGGATCGGCCCAGACGGAAGCCGGGCAAGGCCTTTTGCAAGGCCGTGCGCCGGGTGCTGTAGCTGTCCAGAAGGGTTGCGCTGGCGCGATCCAGGGCCACCGGGTCGTGCAGGTGGTCGTGCAAGGGCAGGTGTGGCGACAGGTCATCGGGCGCGCCGCCAATGCCGATCCGCTGCGCCACAAGATCGTAATAGGGTGCCAGATCCCGCGCCGTGATCGGCCAGTTGTCCAGATCGGCGGCATCGAAGGGATAGGCCCCGGCGGTCCAGGCCTCGGCCAGCCCGCCGGTGGTAAAACTGCGCAACGGGGCGAAACCGTCGCCTGTCAGCACGCGCGGCTGCGGCGACGGCTGGAACACGAAATCCTTGGACGGCGGCAGGCCATAGTATTCCCGCGCGCCCCCGGGGTCGGGCAGATGCACCGCCTGAAAATCCGCGCCCAGGAAAAAGGCGGCGGGATCGTCCAGTGCCGCGGGCAATTCCGAAAACGGGGTGTCGGGCAGGGGATAGCCGGCGTGCAGCCCGCCCGCATCCACCAGCGTCACCTGCGCGCCGCGCGCCAGCAGGGTCTGGACCGCATGCAGGCCGCTGGCCCCGGCGCCGACGACCAGAACGCTCATGCGGGGCCGGAGCCGCGGTTTTGAAGCGACAGGATCAGGGCGGCAAGCCCGCCCGCGACGATGGTGGCCAGGCCACGCAGCCCCTGAAGGCCGGTGACCAGCGTGGCGCGCAGCGGGCCCTCGGCGGGGACGGTCTGGAACGCACGCGCGGTGGGCGGCAGTTTTTCGACGATGGCCAGCAGCAGGATCAGGCGGCGGCGAAACAGGCTCTTGCGGGCGAAGAAGCTGGTGTAGCCGTCCATCAGGCTCAGCGCCATCGGGCTGCGGCGGGAAAACCGCAGAACCGCCGCATCGAAGCTGCCCGGTGCGGGGGTCAGGGCGAAGCGGGCGATCCCGTCCAGATAGGCGGCCTCGGCCTGCGGGCCGGGCAGGGTGCCGCACAGGTGGCGGCTGATGTCCCGGCATTCCTGCACCAGCGTGTCGCGCGGTTCGGGATCGGGGGGCGTGGTGTTGCTGGGCGCGCGGGCGGGCGGCGGCGGCGGATCGCCCGAGATCGCCTCGGCCAGCATGTCCTCCAGCGACACCATCTCGGGCCGCAGCCGATCCATCAGCCAGTTGTCGCGGGCGGCGGAATCATTGGCGAAGACCGCGAACTGCCCGGCGGTGGCGGGCATGACCGGGCGGGCGACAGGTTCCATCACCGCCAGCAGGGCCTGTAGCGGGGTCAGGGGCAGCGGCAGGAACTTCGGGGACTTGCCGGTGATCTCGGCATGCATCCGGGTCAGGAAATCACGAAAGCTCAGCCGCTCCGGTCCGCCCAGATCCAGCACCTCGCCCGCAGGCTCGGCGTCGATCAGCGCGTCGATGGCGCGGGCCACGTCGTCCACATGCACCGGCTGCACGTCCACAGGACCGCCGCGCGCGGGCAGCGGGATGATCGGAGCCCCGGCGATCTTGCCCAGTGTCGCGGCAATGGGGGAGCCCGGTCCGAAGACCAGCGTCGGGCGCAGGATGGTGTGCGGCAGACCGCTGGCGGCCAGTGCTGTCTCGGCGGCCTCTTTGGTCTGGGCATAGGGATAGTGGCGCTTGTCGGGATAGCCGGCGGCGATGGTGCTGACGAAGATTATGGCCTTGACGCCTGCGGCCTTGGCGGCCCCGGTCAGGGCTTCGGTGGCCTGCTGGTTGGCGGCGGCATAGGCTGCGGGCGCGGCCTTGCCGGTCAGCGCGGCCATGTGCAGCACGCGGTCTGCGCCTTCAAGGGCCGCGCGATAGCTGTCAGGCCGGTCCAGATCGCCCTTTATGGCGGTGCAATTGGCGGGCAGGTCGGGCAGGGCCGCCGGATCCCGCAGAAGCAGGGTGCAGCTCACCTGGGGCCGCTGCGCCAGACGCCGCAAGACCTGCCGTCCGACGAAGCCGCTGGCGCCCGTCACGAAAAGCTTCATGGCGCCGTCTCCTTCAGAATTCACCGTCGCTGAATGCCCAGAACCGTCCTGCCAGATAGCCAAAGCTGCTGACCAGCACGATCATCACTGCCAGCGCCAGATTATAGGAAAGCCCGGCGATGTCGACGATGATCAGGACACTCATCTGGCTGATGACAAGGTTGATCGCCGAGATCACGAAGAATCGCGGCATCGAGCGTGAAACTTGCGCCTGCGAGCGGAAGGTCACATGCCGGTGGCCATAATAGGACAGAAAAAACCCTGTGCAGAAAGCCACCAGATTGCCCCAAAAGGCTTCCATATGCAGGATGTGGACGCAGAACAGGCCGACGGCGATGTGAACACAGGTCACGATCCCGCCCATGAAGCCAAAGGTGATCAGACTGCGCATACTCGCCACTTTCCGCAAAGGTACCAACGGGACGACTATAAAGTGGTCCCTTCCTTGGTGGAAGCGGTGAACTGACACGGCGCAGCTTAAAGTTGTGCCGCGATGGTGGGGTCGCGTACCGATTTCAGGCCCGGCTGCGCGCCGTCCAATCGGTGATATAGGCCCGTTCCGACGGGGTGGGTGCGGCGGGATTGCCGGGTGTGGTCGGCGCCGGGGCGGTGTCCACAGGTGCGGGACGGGCCAACAGGGCCGCGCCCTGGCTGGTGCCGGTCGAGCCGTGCATGGCGCGCACCGGCGAGCCGGTGGCGACAGACAGCATCCGGCCATAGCAGCGGTTGCGGGCGAAGGGGCCTTCGACCAGAATCGGGCCATCGTGACCGACCAGTTCCAGACACCGCGCGGTGACCAGTGCCAGATAGAAGCCCACCGCCACGCCGCGCATGCCGGTGCCGATCGCGGGCTCCTGCCCATGCCAATGGGCTGTCTGCCCCTTGAACGGGCCGGTTTCCGACACCACGGCGGGCAACAGCATCACGCCGCCGGACAGCACCGCGTCGATATCGGCCTCGGTCGGCTCAGGATAGGCGCCGCCGCTGGCCAGATCGTGTTCGCGCCCGCCCATGAAGCGGGCCGAGGGCACCGGGTTGCCGAAGGCGTCGGTGTTGATGAGCGTGTCGCGCGACGGGTCCAGATCGACCCTATGCCCGCCCACGGACATGACGATCACCCAGGTGCCCGACGAGATCACCGAGAACGGCCGGGGGTTGCCCAGAAGATGCGGTAGTAGCGAGGCGTTGCTGTCGTGGATGCCGCAATGCACGGGGGTATCCGGGGCCAGTCCGGTGCGTGCCGCGATCTCGGGCAGGATCGGGCCCAGCACATCCGCCGAGGGCCGGGCCGGGGCCAGCTTGTCGGCAATCTCCAACGTGTCGACCAGCGAGGAGAATTCGCCGGTGCGCGGGTTCCACAGATCGGTGTGGCAGCCCAGCGAACTGACGTCTGCCGCCGTGACCCCGGTCAGCCGGGCGCCCCAGTATTGCGGATAGGTCAGGATCGTTTCGGTGCGGGCCTTCAGGCCGGGATCGGTGGCAAACTGCCAGTGCAGTTGCGCGCCCACATTCAGCCCCATGCCCAGCCGGGGCGAGCCGGTTTCGGAGAAGTCAGGCCGCAGGCGATCATAGTCTTCGGCCAGATCGTCGGGGCCGGGGTGTTCATAGTCCAATATCGGCGCGGCCAGACCCCCGTCGGCATCCAGCAGCACCACGGATGCGCCGTGGGTGGTGATCGAAATAGCGTCGATGCCGTGCTCGGCGTGAAAGCGGGTCAGCGCCTCCAACAGGAAGTCCCAGTGCCCGTCCACATCGAAATGCGGCCAGGGCGGGCCGGGCAGCACAAGGTTGGGCCGTGTGACCACGGCTATTTCCGACAGATCGGCCAGATCGACCAGCGCCAGCTTGGCGTTGGTCTTGCCGATGTCGATGACGGCGACATGTCCCTGGGTCATGGCATGTGAAACACGGGCACAAGTGGCACCGCCACGGGTTCGTTGTCATCCTGGGTGCGCATCAGGTCGGCCATATGCGCCCACCATTTCTGCATCACCGGGCTTGCGGGCAGATCGTCCATGCGGTGATCGTCGCTGCGCCAGAGCACGCCGAACAAGGTATGGGTCTCGGGGTCCAGATGGATCGAATAGTCCGCAATCCCGGCCTCTTTCAGCAGCGTGACAAGCTCGGGCCAGATGGCATCGTGGCGCGCCTTGTATTCGGCTTCGCAGCCGGGGTTCAGATGCATCTTGAAGGCGAACTTCTCCATCATTTCCTCCACATCGCCCAAAGGCGGGGCAGGGCGATGACGCCGATCAGCAGGGCGCCGATGACGATGGACATGACGATGCCCGGCACGTTCAGCAGGCCCAGACCGAAGGTGACCAGCCCCATCACGAAGGCGGCGATGAAGACGCCGGGAATTGTGCCGGACCCGCCCAGGATGTTGACGCCGCCCAGCACGACCATGGTCACGACTTCCAGTTCCAGCCCGGTGGCGATCGACGGCCGGGTCGAGCCCAGCCGCGAGGTCAGGCAGATCGAGGCGACCCCGGCCATCAGCCCGGTCAGCAAGAACAGGATGAACTTCACCCGCGCCACCCGGATGCCCGAGAACAGCGCGCCGGTGGGATTGTTGCCGATGGCATAGACCGTGCGGCCGAAGTTGGTCCTGTGCAGCACCACGCTGTAAATGATGGCCAGCAGCACGAAGAGGACGAATTCGAAGGACACCACCCAGAACACATAGCCCTGCCCGAAGAAGGCGAAGTCCGCCGGGTAGCCGCGAAACGCCTGGTCGCCCAGCACGATATAGCTGATGCCGCGAAACAGGCTCATGGTGCCGATGGTCACCACGATGGAGGGCAGGCCCAGCCGGGTGACCAGCACGCCATTGAACGCGCCGCACAGCAGCCCGGTGCCCAGACCCACAAGGATCAGGACCGGGGTGCCGGCGCCAAGTTGCAATGCCGCGCCCATGGCGGTCGAGGCCAGCGCGATGATCGAGGCGACGCTCAGGTCGATTTCGCCCGAGATGATCAGCAGCGCCATGGCAAAGGCGATCATCGCCTTCTCGGTGAAGTTGAAGGTTGCGTCGCTCAGGCTCCAGGCGTTCAGGAAGTAAGGCGAGGCAAAGCTGTTGGCGATGAAGATCGCGATGGCCACCAGAAGCAGCAGGCTTTCCCAGCTTTTCAGACGGGTGGCCAGCGGCGATTGCAGCCGGTCGGGGATGAAACGCTCGGTGGTGCTCATGCCGTGTGCTCCGCGGATTTCAGGATGATCCGACCCTTCTCGCGATTGGCGCGGGCATTGAAGGCGACGGCGATGATGATGGCGCTGCCCGAGATGGCAAGCTGCCAGAAGGGCGAGATGTTGACGACCGGCAGGGCGTTCTTGATGACCCCCAGGAACAGGGCGCCCAGAAGTGCGCCGCCCACGGTGCCGATGCCGCCGGCGATCGAGATGCCGCCGATCACGCAGGCGGCGACCACGTCAAGCTCGAAGCCGCCGGCGATATCCACATAGGACACCGCATAGCGCGACACCCAGAGGTAACCGGTCAACCCCGCCAGCGCGCCCGAGATGGCAAAGGCCCAGAACTGGGTCTTGCCCACGTTCAGACCGGTGTAGGTGGCCGCATGCGGGTTGCCGCCGACCGCATAGAAAGCACGGCCCAGCGTGGTGCGGGTCATCACCAGGGTGAACAGGATGACGGCGGCGATGGCGATCCAGCTGAGCATCGGCAGGCCCAGGACCTGGGCGCGCGGGAAGGCCTTGAAGGCGTCGCTCATCTCGTGGCTGTTGACCCATTTGCCGTCCGACAGCAGGAAGATCATGCCGCGGAAGATGGTCATGGTGCCCAGGGTCACCACGATCGGCGGGATCGCCAGTTTCCACACCAGCAGCCCGTTGATCATGCCAAGGGCGGTGCCAAGACCCACGGCCACCAGCAGGATCACCACGATGGGCAGGCCGGGGGCGGCCACGTTGATCATCGACACCACCATGCCGGTCAGCGCCAGGTTGGCGGCGACACTCAGGTCGATGCATTTGGTCAGGATCACGATCATCTGGCCGACGGCCAGCAGGATCAGTGGCGAGGTATCGTTGAACACCCCGGCCAGATTGGCCGGCGTCACGAAGCCGGGAAAGCGGGTGGCGATCAGCGCCAGCAGCACCCCGATGGCGCCCAGCAGGATGACCTCGCGCGAGGCCAGAAGCCGTTTCAACATCTGTTCGGCCTTTCTCAGATGCCCGCGGCGTGGCGGACAAGGGTTTCGGGGCTCAGGTCATCGCCGGCCAGTTCCGCCGCGATGCGCCCTTCGCGCATCACGATGACCCGGTCGGACATGCCGAGGATTTCAGGAATTTCCGAGCTGACCATGATGACGGCCAGACCCTGCGCGGCCAGTTCGGCCATGAATTCATGCACCGCCGCTTTCGAGCCGATGTCGATGCCCTTGGTCGGCTCATCCAGGATGATGACCTTGGGTTGGGTGGCCAGCCATTTGGCGATGACCACCTTTTGCTGGTTGCCGCCCGACAGGGTGCCCAGTTCGGTGTCCAGCGAGGCCGCGCGCAGGTCGAGCCGCCGTGTGTATTCGCGGGCCAGCTTGAATTCCTCGGCCAGCCGCAAAAAGCCCCGGTGCGAGGTTTTCGACAGCGACGGCAGGGTGACGTTCTGGAAGATCGGCAGCGCGGTGATGGCGCCCTGCTTGCCGCGATCCTCGGGCACATAAACCACGCCGTTGTGGATGGCATCGGCCGGAGAGCGGATCACCCGAACGGTGCCATCGATCTTGGTGACGCCCTTTGGTGGCGTGGTGATGCCGAACAGCGCCTGCATCAGTTCCGACCGGCCCGCGCCGACCAGACCGTAGAAGCCCAGGATCTCGCCCCGGCGCAGGGTAAAGCCGATGTCGGCGAATTCGGTGGGATGGTCATAGCCGGCGACCTGCAGGATTTCCTCGCCGATCTGGCTGTTGCGGGTCGGGAAGATCTGGCTGACATCGCGGCCCACCATCATCTTGACCAGGTCGGATTCGGTGACATCCGAGATATGCCCGTCGCCCACGAATTGCCCGTCGCGGAAGACAGTGAAGCGGTCGGCGATGCGGAAGATCTCGTCGAACTTGTGGCTGATGAACAGGATCGCCTTGCCCTGTGCCTTCAGCTTGTCCACCAGTTCGTACAGCTCCTGAATTTCCTTGTGCGACAGCGCGGCGGTGGGTTCGTCCATGATGACGACACTGGCGTCGATGGACAGGGCGCGGGCGATGGCGACCAGATGCTTGTTGGCAATGCCAAGATCGCGCAGCTTGTGCGAAGGCTCGATCTCGGCCCCGACGCCGCGCAGGATCTCGCGCGCCTTGCGTTCCATGGTGGACCAGTCGATCAGGCCGAAACGGTTTCGCGGGGCGTGGCCAAGGAAGATGTTCTCGGCCACCGACAATTCGTCGAACAGCACGGTTTCCTGATGGATCGCGGTGACGCCGGCATCGGCGGCATCCTGTGCGGTGGCGAAGGTCACCGCCTGGCCGTTGACCCGGATCGCGCCGCCGTCAGGCTGGTAGATGCCGGTGAGGATCTTGACGACCGTCGATTTGCCCGCGCCATTCTCTCCGATCAGGGCGGTGACCTGTCCGGGATAGAGGCCCAGCCTGACCTCGGACAGGGCCTTGACGCCCGGAAAGGTCTTGGTGATCGCGTCAAGCGCCAGGATCGGTTCCGGGGCGCCCGCCGGGGACACCGGTGCGGCAGCATTTCTGGCCATCTCTGCCTCTTCTTCTGTCTGGAGAAATCTGGGGGTGCGGGGGGCAGGGCCCCCCGCGAGGTGACGCGCCGGGGCGCGCGGGCCTCAGAAGATGCTCTTGAACTGATCGATGTTCGAGCTGTCGTAGACGAAGGGATCGGCCATGGCAGCGGCGTTGGTGTCGTCCAGGGTAATCGATCCCATGCGGCCGATCTCGATGGTGGCGCCGGGCTCGGCAACCGCGTTTTCGCTGGCCAGCTGATAGGCGATCATCGTTGCCGAATAGCCCAGGTCGATCGGGTTCCAGATGGCGAAAGACTTGGACGCGCCGCTTTCGATGGCACCGGCCATTTCCGACGGCAGACCCAGACCGGTCACGTTGACTTCACCGATCTTGCCGGCATCGGCCACGGCCTGAGCGGCAGCCACGATACCCACCGAGGTCGGTGCGATGATCGCATCCAGATCCGGATAGGACTGCATGAGACCCTGGGCTTCGCGATAGGATTTGTCGGCCAGGTCATCGCCATAGACGGTCGCCACGACCTCGATGCCCGGATAGTTGCCCATCACCTTGTTCATTTCCTCGATCCAGACGTTCTGGTTGGTCGAGGTGGTGGTGGCCGATAGCAAGGCAACCTCGCCGCCATCGGGCAGGTGGTCGGCGGCCAGCTTGATGATCATGTTGCCGATCAGCGGGTTCGACGACGGGTTCAGGTGGACCTGACGGCCCTCGGGCGCGACGCCGCTGTCCCAGGAAATCACGGTGATGCCGCGCTGCATGGCCTTCTTCAGGGTCGGCACCAGCGCGTCCGTGTCATTCGACGACACGGCGATGGCATCGACGCCCTGCGCGATCAGCGAGTTGATGACCTCGATCTGGCCTTCGGCGGTGGTGTCGGTCGGACCGGTATAGATGACCTCGACGTTGCCCAGTTCGGCGGCGGCTTCCTCGGCGCCCTTGGCGGCCGCTTCGAAGAAGCCGATGCCCAGGGCCTTGACCACCAGCGCGATGCGCATGGTGTCATCGGCCATGGCCGTGGTGCCCATGAAGCTGGTGGCCAGGCTGACGCCGGCCAGAAGTTTGGTGAAGTTGCGACGGATCATGATGAGTTCCTCCCTATGGTCACAACGGAAACAACGTCCTAGGACGCTGCGCTTTCTTTCTGGCCGCGGCCCGTGTGGGCCACGATCAGTCGGATATCTGCCGCTTCAAGCATGGCGGCGGTCTTGTCGGTGATGCCTTCGTCGGTGATCACCGTGTCGATACGGGTCAGCGGGCACAGCACCAGGCTGGACCGGTTTTCGAATTTCGAGCTGTCCACCAGAACCACCAGTTCGTCGGCCTGGTTGATGAGCTTCTGCTCGGCCTGGATCAGCAGCGGATCGGTTTCCATCAGCCCCACCGGCCCCAACCCCTGCGCGCCCATGAACATGCGGCGGGCATAGAAGTTGCGGGTCACGTCATTGTCGAAGGGCGACAGGATGATGTTCTGTTCGCGGTAGATCGCCCCGCCCGACAGCATGATGGTGTTCTTCGAATGCTTCAGCAGATGCTCGGCAATCGGGAAAGAGTTGGTGAAGACCTGGCAGCGGCGCGAGGCCAGGGGATGCACCATCTGGAAGGTCGTGGTGCCGCCGTTGATGATGATCGGTTCGCCATCGGCGCACAGGTCCACGGCAGCCCGGGCAATCGCCTGCTTTTCCTGCGTATGCATGGTTTCGCTGACTTCGAAAGGGCGCCCCGACAGGCCGACGAATTGCGGCGGGGTGACGGCCTCGGCCCCGCCGCGCACCTTGCGCAGCTGCTTCTTGGCATCCAGAGCCGAGATGTCGCGCCGGATCGTGGCTTCGGAAGCATCGGTCAGCGCGCACAGCTCGGCCACGGTCACGACCGGCCGATCCTGGACGGCGGACAGAATGATTCCGTGGCGTTCTTTCTCGTGCATGGCGTCCTCCCTGTTGCACAACCTGCGTGGATTCGTGGCGTTGTGTCAATCATAAAATGTCATAATCAATCATGCTGCATTGCAGTATGACCAAAGATGATTGTTTATGATTGACAACAGGGCTTCCAGATTTCACCTTGTGCGAGACATTACGCACCGGGCGCGCCGCGCTCATCGGGAGGAAGACATGCTTGAATCCGCAGAAAAACAGACACTTGAGAGCCGTTGGGACGAGAGCGTCGCGGATGGAATGAGCGAATCGGAGCTGCTGCTCTACCGTTCCAATATCCTTGGCGCCGACAAGCGCGTGACCAATTACGGTGGCGGCAACACGTCGGCGAAGGTCATGGAAACCGACCCGCTGACCGGCGACGAGGTCGAGGTTCTTTGGGTCAAGGGCTCGGGCGGCGACATCGGGTCGATCGAGATGGATGGTTTCGCGACGCTGTACATGGACAAGCTGCAGGCGCTGAAGGGCCTGTATCGCGGTGTCGATTTCGAGGACGAGATGGTCGGCTACCTGCCGCATTGTACCTACAAGCTGAACCCGCGGGCGGCGTCGATCGACACGCCCCTGCACGCCTATGTGCCGCGCAAACACGTCGATCACGTGCATGCGGATGCGATCATCGCGATTGCCGCTTCGAAGAACTCCCGCGAACTGACGCGGCAGATCTTCGGTGACAAGATCGGCTGGCTGCCGTGGAAAAAGCCGGGCTACGAGTTGGGCCTGTGGCTGGAAAACTTCTGCGTCGAGAATCCCGATGCCGACGGCGTGGTTCTGGAAAGCCACGGGTTGTTCACCTGGGCCGACACCGCGCGCGATTGCTATGACAAGACCATCGAGGTCATCAACACCGCCACCGCATGGCTGGCCGAGAAGACCGAGGGCGTTGCAGCCTTTGGCGGGGCCCGTCATCAAAGTCTGTCGGCTGCAGATCGCCGCGCCGTGGCCGCCCGCCTGATGCCCGCCATTCGCGGGTTCGTCTCGGGCAACCAGCACATGGTTGGCCATTTCAACGACAGCGATGCGGTGCTGGAATTCGTCAACTCGGCCAATCTGGAGCCGCTGGCGGCCCTTGGCACCTCCTGCCCGGACCATTTCCTGCGCACCAAGATCCGCCCGCTGGTGCTGGAGTTCGATCCGGCGCAGAACAACCTGGACGCTGTGCTGGAAGGCCTTCCGGCACAGGTTGCGGCTTATCGCGATGACTATGCGGCCTATTACGCCCGCTGCAAGCATGACAACTCCCCGGCGCTGCGCGACCCCAACGCGGTGGTTTACCTGGTGCCCGGTGTCGGCATGATCACCTTTGCCAAGGACAAGGCCACGGCCCGCATCTCGGGCGAGTTCTACGTCAACGCCATCAACGTGATGCGCGGTGCCTCGTCGGTCAGCGAATACGTCGGTCTGCCCGAACAGGAAGCCTTCGACATCGAATACTGGCTTCTGGAAGAGGCCAAGTTGCAGCGCATGCCAAAGCCCAAATCGCTGGCGGGACGCGTGGCGCTGGTGACCGGCGGGGCAGGCGGCATCGGCGCGGCCACGGCGGAACGTTATCTGGCGGAAGGTGCCTGCGTGATGCTGGCCGACATCAACGAGGAGGCGCTCGGCTCGACCTCGCAGACCCTCGCGTCGCGTTTCGGCAAGGACGTGGTGCGCACCATCACGATGAATGTCACTGACGAGAACGCCGTCGCGGCGGCCTTTGCCGAAACCGCGGTTGAATTCGGCGGCATCGACATTCTGGTGTCCAACGCCGGCATCGCCTCTTCGGCGCCGATCGAGGAAACCTCGCTGGCGCTGTGGAACAAGAACATGGACATCCTGTCCACCGGCTATTTCCTGGTCAGCCGCGAGGCCTTCAAACTGATGCGCGTGCAGGACATGGGCGGCGCGGTGATCTTTATTGCCTCGAAAAACGGTCTGGCGGCCTCGCCCAACGCGGCGGCCTATTGCACCGCCAAGGCGAGCGAGATCCATCTGGCCCGCTGCCTGGCGCTGGAAGGCGCAGAGGCCGGCATCCGGGTCAATGTGGTCAATCCCGACGCGGTGCTGCGCGGCTCGAAGATCTGGGAAGGTGAATGGCTGGAACAGCGTGCGGGCACCTATGGCACCGACAAGGACGGGCTAGAGGAAATGTATCGCCAGCGTTCGATGCTGAAACGGTCGGTCCTGCCCGAGGATATCGCCGAGGCCGCCTATTTCTTCGCCGCCGACACCTCGTCCAAATCCACCGGCAACATCCTGAATGTCGATGCCGGCAACGTGCAGGCGTTCCCGCGCTGAGCGCGGGACCCCAACGGGAGGAATGAGCATGAGCAAGACCTATGACATGGCGCGCGAGACCTTCGCGCAGTGGGGGATCGACAGCGAAACCGCCCTGCAGCGTCTCGCGAGCATCCCGATCTCGATGCATTGCTGGCAGGGCGATGACGTGGTGGGGTTCGAAGCCAGGACCGGCAGTTCCGGCGGTGGCATTCAGGCCACCGGCAACCATCCCGGTCGCGCCCGCACGCCGGACGAGTTGCGCGCGGATCTGGAGTTCGCCTATGCGCAGATCCCCGGAAACCATCGCCTGAACCTGCACGCGATGTATCTGGACACCGATGAGAATCCTGATCGTGACGAGATCGAGTTTCGGCATTTCGCGCCGTGGGTGGACTGGGCCAAGGGGCAGGGGATCGGGCTGGACTTCAACCCGACCTTCTTTGCCCACGCCAGGGCAGACGACAACCTGACCCTGAGCCATCCCGACAAGGGCATCCGTGACTTCTGGATCGAACATGGCAAACGCTCGCGCGAGATCGCGGCGCAGATGGGCGGGGCTCTGGGCAGTGCGGCGGTCAACAACATCTGGGTGCCGGATGGCTACAAGGACACGCCCATCGACCGCATGGCGGCGCGGGCGCGGCTGGAAGCCTCGCTGGACCAGATGCTGGCCGATCCGCTGGGCGCGGCCCAGATGCGCGACGCGGTGGAAAGCAAGTTGTTCGGCATCGGTGTGGAAGCCTGCACCGTGGGCAGCCATGAGTTCTACATGGGCTATGCGATCCGCAAGGGCACGCTGCTGTGCCTGGACATGGGCCATTTCCACCCGACCGAGAACGTCGCCGACAAGCTGAGCGCGGTGTCGCTGTCGCTGGACGAGATCCTGCTGCATGTCTCTAGGCCGATGCGCTGGGACAGCGACCATGTGATCCTGCTGGACGAGTCCATCCTGTCGATGGCGCAGGAACTGGTGACGGCGGATCTGCTGGACCGGACCCGGATCGGGCTGGACTTCTTCGATGCCACCATCAGCCGTACGGCGGCCTGGGTGATCGGCACGCGCAACATGCAAAAGGCGCTGCTCAGGGCGCTGCTGCTGCCGCTGGACCAGCTGACCAAGGCCGAGACGGCGCTGGATTACACCACCCGCCTGACCCTGACCGAAGAGTTCAAGGATCTGCCCTTCGGGGCGGTCTGGGACGAGTTCTGCGCCCGTCAGGATGTGCCCACGGGCCTGCCCCTGATCCGCGAACTGGATGCCTATCAGGCGGCGGTCGCCAGCCGGGGCTAGACCCGAGGGTCAGAAAAAATCCGGCGTCGCGGATCGCAGGACGATCCGCGGCGCTTTTTCGTGTCTGTCAGGTGCCGGACGGGCGCAGCACCCGCGCTTTCAGTCGCCGCCACAGCGGTGTTTGCGACACGAAGATCAGCACCACACCGATGAACAGCACTGTGGACAGCGGGCTGGAGAAGATGCCCGCGAAGAAGCGGCCCAGATCCTCGCGCTCGGAAATGATCGCGCGGCGCCAGTTGTCGTCCAGCAGCCGCGACAGGATCACCCCAAGGATCACCGGCCCCAGCGGATAGCCGTAGTGACGCAGGAAATAGCCGAAGACGCCGAAGCCCAGCATCCAGTAGACATCCGCGATCGAGTTGTTCACCGCGTAGGCGCCGACGATGGACAGCAGCAGGATCAGCGGGATCAGCACCGACCGGGGCATCTCGACGATCCGGGTGAACAGCTTGATGCCGGTCAGGCCGAAGATCAGCATGAAGACATTGGCCGTCAGCAGCGCGCCGACGATGAACCAGAACATCTCGGGCCGGTCGATCATCAGCATCGGGCCGGGGTTCAGCCCGTGAATGAACAGCGCCCCGATCATGATCGCCGTCACCGCATCGCCGGGGATACCCAGCGTCATCATCGGGATGAAGGCGCCCCCCACGGCGGCATTGTTGGCGGTCTCGGGGGCCACCAGCCCCTCCATCGCGCCATCACCAAACGGCCGCTCGGGGTGTTTGGTGACGCGTTTGGCATGGTCATAGGCCATCAGTGCGGCGATATCGCCGCCGGTGCCGGGCAGGGCGCCGATGACAACCCCGATGGTCGAGGTTTGCAGCGACAGCGGCAGGTGTTTTCGCACCGTGGCCAGCGACGGCACGATGCGGTCGATCTTCTGGCGGATCGCGGGCTTGTCCACGTGGTGCAGTTGTAGCAGTGCCTCGGACACGCCGAACATGCCGATCATCACCGCGATGAAGGAAATCCCGCCCTCAAGGATCTGCAGATCGAAGGTGAACCGTTCGGTGAAGGTCAGCGGGTCGCGCCCCACGGCGCCGATGGCAATGCCAAGGGCCCCCGCAAAAATGCCCTTCACAAGGCTGCCGGTGGACAGCGACCCCACCAGCAGGATGCCCAGCAGCGCCAGCAGCATGTAGTCGCGCGGCTGGAACCGCAGCGCGAAGTCCGACACCAGCGGGGCGGCCAGCGCCAGCACGCCGATGCCGACGAAGCCGCCGATGCAGGACATCACCGTTGTGACGCCGATGGCGGTGCCGGCCTCGCCGCGCCGGGCCATGGGATAGCCGTCCAGCGCCGTGGCAATGGCCGAGGGCGCGCCGGGGATGTTCAGCAGGATCGCGGTGCGTGCGCCGCCATAGACGCCGCCCATGTAGATGCCGATCATCAGTGAAATCGCCGGGTAGACATCCCACGTGAAGGTGAAGGAGATCAGGATCGACACCGCCATGGTCACCGAAAGACCCGGAATGGCGCCGACATAGATCCCGGCAAAGGTGCCAAGGGCAACAAGCGCCAGAAGCTGCGGCTCGGCAAAGACGGTCAACAGGGGTGTCAGCACCTCCATCAGCGGCCCCCCGCGCCGAGATCGCGGAAGATCTGGATGAACTCTGCCTCGGGTACGATCCCCGGCGGCATCAGGACGGTAAAGACAATGCGGAAGATCAGCCAGATCGCCAGCAGGCTACCGGCTGAGACCGTCAGCGCAAAGCCCCAGCCGCGCCCGGACAGGATGCGGATCGACACCATCAGGAACAGGCCCGAGGTCGGCAGAAACCCCAGCGGTTTGAGCAGCAGCGCATAGGCGATCAGCAGCAGCACGAAGATCACCACCACGCCCGGCAGGATGTCACGGCGCAGGGTTTCCCCGGCGCTGCGGGGCAGTCGGGCGGTGCGCAGCACCACGATCATCGAAGTTACCACCATCGCCGTGGTCGCCGCCATCGGCACCGATCCGGGGGCCGACAGCGCCTCGAAGCCGGAAATGCCATAGGCGCTCCACAACAGGGCAAGGCTGGCCAGCAGCAACAGGACCACGAAGGCCAGTTCTCCGGGCCGGCGGGCATCGTCACAGCCGCCGGGGGTGGCATCCGCGGTGCCGTCGTGATGGTCGGGGTCAGGTCGTCTCATGGGGGTCCTTGCCGCCGGACAGGTGGCGGCCTGCAGAGAAACGGCGCCGCGCTTCGGGGGAAGGGCGGCGCCGGTAGGGGCCGGCGGCTGTCGGGCCGCCGGTCTTGCGATCATTCACCGGGGCGCGCGATCCCGAACTCTTCCGGCGAGGCCTTGGTGTGGCCGCCGTCCTGCAGCAGCCAGGTCGTGCCCTGCTGCCATTTGGTCAGGAAGTCGGTGGCCTCCTGTCCGGAAATGCCCATCAGCTCGAACCCGCGGTTTTCCATCAACTCGACAAACTCCGGGTTCGCGACGCCCTGGGCATACGCGTCTGACAATTTCGCCACGACCTCATCGGGCGTGCCCTTGGGGGCGAAGACCCCGAAGAACGGCCCCCACGGCAGGTAGGTTTCAAACGCCGGGTTGAAGGCGGTGACCGGGGGCACGCCGGGCAGCTTGTCGGTCTCGGCCACGTCGAAAACCGCCAGCGGCTTCATGGTGCCGGCGCGGATGCCTTCGATGGCGATGCCCAGAACCGCAGGCATCACGTCCACCGCGCCGCCCTGCAGGGCGGTCAGCGCCGGGCCGTCGCCGTCATAGGGCACGGCGATCACGTCCAGCTCTCCCTCGACGGTGTTGATCATCGCGGTGATGACCGATGGCAGCCCGCCCGGCCCGGTGGCACCGAAGCGCACCTCGCCGGGGTTGGCCTTCACATAGGCGACCATTTCGGCGTAGTCGTCAAAGGGGGCATCCACATTGGCCACCACCAGCGGCGTGCCGCGGGCCAGGATCGAAACCGGGACGAAGTCGTTGTAATCCTTGTCGCCCAGACCCATCACCTTGTAGAGCAGCGGGTTCTCAGCGCCCATCAGCAGGGTGTAGCCATCCGGGTCGGAGCTGGCCACATGGTTCAGCGCGATGGCGCCCACGGCGCCGGTCATGTTCTGCATCACGATGGTGCCACCAAGGGCTTCTTCGGCATGCGGCGTGACCGAGCGCATCACGGTGTCCGTAGAACCACCGGCGCCCCATTGGATGATGCCCTGGATTTCCTTGGTTGGATAGTCTTCTGCCTGCGCGGCCCCCAGGCCGATTGCCAGTACCGAGACGGCGCTCAGGATGACGTGTTTCATGTGGTCTCCTCCCCATGCGTGATGATCTTCTTGGGCAGCACCGGCTGCCTGACGCCTGCGACTATCATCGCAACCGGGCGGGAAGGTCAAATATCAATCCGCGAAATCAAGGCCGTGCCGGGCGCTGCGGGGCGGCAGGTGCGGAGTGCGGCGGCTTGACCGGCGTCAAGGCCGACCCCTAGGGTGATACCATCCCGACACAACCTTATGGCCCGATCGCGTGCAGCTGTCTTTCTCTACCCTCGGGCTGCTTGTCAGCCTGACCCTGCCCACGGCCCTGCTGGACCGCTGCAGCCCCCATGAAAGCAACGTGGCGTTGGGAGAACTGGCGCGCGAGCGTGTGGCGCTGACCGCCACCGCGAACGAGATCATCGTCGGGTTGCCAGTGGCCGAGGGCAGCCGGGTGCAGGCCGGTGACCTTCTGGTGCAGCTCGATCCCGCGATACGGATGGGCAACCTGGCGCTGGCAAAGGCCGATCTGGCCAATGCGCAGGCCAATCTGGACAAGCTGCGCGACGGGCCGCGCGCCGAGGAGATCGCCATTGCGCGTGCCGAAGTGGACGGCGCCCGCGCCAGCTTGACCGAGGCCGAGGCGAACTTCGAACGCAACAGCATTCTGGTGGAACGCGAAGCCATCACCCAGGCGCGGCTGGATGCCAACCGGGCCGTCCGCGACGCCGCCCGCGCCAAGCTGGAGGCGACGCAGGCGCGCCTGCTGGAGCTGGAAAACGGCGCGCGTCCCGAAGACATCGCCATGGCCGTGGCCACGCTTGCGGCGGCGCGCGCGCGGCTTGACGTGGAACAGACGCACCTGGACAACCTCGCGATCACGGCCACCCGCGACGGCGTGCTCGACAGCCTGCCGTGGAACCTGGGCGAGCGGGTGACGCTGGGCAGCCCGGTGGCGATCCTGCTGGCCGGGGACCGGCCCTTTGCCCGCGTCTATGTGCCGGAACCGGCGCGGGTGAAAGTGAACGAGGGCGACGAACTGCTGGTCAGTGTCGATGGGCTGGACGAACCCATGCGCGGGGTGGTGCGCTGGATCAGCGTCAACGCTGCTTTCACACCCTATTACGCCCTGAACCAGGAAGATCGCAGCCGCCTGATGTATCTGGCCGAGATTGACCTGCCCGGCGCGGCGGCGGCAGCACTTCCGGTGGGCATGCCGGCGCAGGCGCATCTGCCGTGACCATTTCCCAACAGACCGACCCCGAGGTCGTGGTGTCCACCGCCGGGCTGACCCGCCGCTTCGGGCCCAAGACCGCCGTGGACGCAGTGGATCTGACCATCACGCGGGGCGAGATCTTTGGCTTTCTGGGCCCCAACGGCAGCGGCAAGACCACCCTGATGCGGATGCTCACCGGTCTGCTGATCCCGAGCGAAGGCCGGGCGCGGGTGCTGGGCGTCGATTTGCCGGGCAAACCCGAGCCGTTGAAACAGAAGATCGGCTACATGACCCAGAGCTTTTCGCACTACCGCGATCTGACGGTGACCGAGAACCTGGATTTCGCGGCGCGCATCTACGGCCTGCCGCGCCGCCGCCGCAAGACGCGCATCGAGACCCTGCTGCAACGCTATGATCTGGAAGCACAAGCACATCAGATCGCCGGCAGCATGAGCGGTGGCCAGCGGCAGAAGCTGGCATTGGCCGCAGCGGTGCTGCACGAGCCGCTGTTGCTGTTTCTTGATGAGCCGACCTCGGCCGTCGATCCCGAAACCCGGCGGCAGTTCTGGGCGCGGTTGTTCGATCTGGTGGACGGTGGCACAACAATCATCGTGTCGACCCATTTCATGGACGAAGCCGAGCGCTGCCACCGCATCGCCATCCTGGAAACCGGGATCACGCGGATCGAAGGCGCGCCGCCCGACCTGATGGCGGGGCTGAAGGCCAATGTGATCGAGGTGACCGGTGACCAGTTGCGCCATGCGAAGGACCTGCTGGACGCCGACCCGGCGGTGTTGTCCTCGGCCCAGATCGGCGCGCGGCTGCGGGTGCTGGTGCGCAAGGATCAGGCTGACCCCGAGGCCCATGTGGCCGCATTGCTGCACGACGCCGGTCCGGTCACCTGCCACCGGACCCGCGCCAATCTTGAGGACGTCTTCGTTGCCGCGACCGGGGGCGGGGCCGCGCGCCCGGCCGAGGCGGCCGCGTGATCTCGATCGGGCGCATCGGCGCGATCCTGAAAAAGGAATTGCTGCAACTGCGCCGTGACCGGATGACCTTCGGCATGGTCATCATGATCCCGCTGATCCAGCTGGTGCTGTTCGGCTATGCCATCAACACCAACATCCGCCACATCCCCGTGGGGCTGGTCGATCAGGATCAGAGCGGGCTGAGCCGGATGCTGGTGCAGATGGTGGGCACCACGCAGGTGGTGGATTTCACCCAGACCTATGCCACGCCACAACAGGCGCAGCAGGCCCTGACGGCGGCCGAGGTGCGCGCGGTCCTGATCATCCCGCCGGATCTGCCCGCGCGGCTGGTGCGCATCCCTGCCATCGGTGCCGCGCCGCCGCCGGCGACGGATATGGCCAGTGCCCGCCCGGTGGCGCAATGGATCGTCGACGGCTCGGACACGATGATCGCCGCCGGGATCAAGAGCCTGCGGTCCATGCCCCTGACCGAGTTGTTCCGGCAGCCGCCGAACCGGGTGGTCCCGACCTTCGAGGTGGCGCTGTTCTACAACCCCGAGCAACGCTCGGCGGTGAACATCGTGCCGGGGCTGGTGGGGATCATCCTGACCATGACCATGATCATGTTCACCTCGGCGGCCATCGTGCGCGAAAGCGAACGTGGCAACATGGAGATGCTCATCAACACCCCGGTGCGCCCGATCGAGCTGATGATCGGCAAGATCATCCCCTATATGGTGATCGGGCTGGTGCAGGTGGCGATCATCCTCGGGCTTGGCTACCTTTTGTTCAACGTGCCGGTAAACGGCTCGCTTTGGGTGCTGCTGGTGGTGACGCTGCTGTTCATCGGGGCCAGCCTGTCGCTGGGGCTGGTGCTGTCCACCATCGCCACCAACCAGCTTCAGGCCATGCAGATGACCGTGTTCATCCTGTTGCCGTCGATCCTGCTGTCGGGGTTCATGTTTCCCTTCGACGGGATGCCCGGACCGGCGCAGGCCATCGCGCAACTGCTGCCAGCCACCCATTTCATGCAGATGATCCGGGGCGTGGTGCTGCGCGATGCGGCGCTGATCGACATGGCGGGGGGGATGCTGTGGATGGCGGGTTTCATGGTCTTCGGCCTGATCGTCGCCACCCTGCGCTTTCGCAAGCGGTTGTAGCCGTCGCGTTCAGAAGGTGACCCGCGCCCGCAGGCTGGCGACATAGACCCGGTCCTGCGTCGGGTTGGCCGCAGGATGGATGACCATTTGCACCGACGGCGTGATCGCCAGATGCTCCAGCAGTTGGAAACGGTAGAACAGCTCGCCGGTGTATTGATCCTGCAACCCGTCTTGCGACGGATCCCCCCATCCGGCAGCAATCCCCAGAACGCCGCCCGCCGCGCGGTCGTTCACGTCGAAGCCGACACCCAGCCCGGCCACGAGGTCGGATTTCAGCAGGCTGGCCTTGCCATCGGAATGGCCGCCGAACACGAAGGGCATCCAGCGGTCGTTGAACAGGTGGCTGGCGGCGAAGGTGACGCCGCTGCTTTCGGGAATGCCCGCTTCGGTGCGGGCGTCCTGATGCCAGAGTTGCAGCTTGATCTGATCCCAGCGCCAGCGGTCCGGCGTCGTCGGATGGTAGCGCACCTCGACCGACTTGTAGAACTCATGCGCGCCGATGGTGTCGAACGGGTTGCCGGTGGTCTTGCCGTTGGCATCGTGGATCCCGGCCACCACCACCAAATGTTCCCCCAGCTGGGCACCGATCCCGCCGCCAAAGGCCCGCCCCGGGGCCGGTTTCGAGAGGCTGCTTTGCATCGCCGTGTTCTGGAACCCGCGCATCGAGGACGACAGGGCGTGGGTGTTGTACCACGAGATTGCGCTGATCTTGCCGAAGATGAACTTGAACTTGCCGTCCAGCAGCGACTGCCGCCAGGCGTATTCGGTGACGGCAAAGCCGAAGTCGCTGAACCCGGTTCCGGATGAGGTGAAGCTGCCGAACTGATAGGCCAGTTGCGACGGCGGAATCTCGGTGCCGGCGGTTTGGCGGTGTTCCACGCGGAAGGTGAACTTGCCGACGTTCCTGGTTCCGCGTCCGACCAGTTCCCAGGCGCCCTGGATCTGCCCGCGGGCCGCTGCAGCACGGGTTTCGCCCAGGCTTTGGCTCGCCGCTTGTCCCAGCGCCTGATAGCTGAAGGACAGTTGCAGGCCGGTATTCTGGTAGAGCCGCGTTTTCCAGGCGAACCAGGGTTGCAGGGCGGTTTGCGCGCGCGCCCAGTCCAGCAGGCTTTCGCGCCGGATATCGTCTTGCGAAAGATCCTCGGCCACACCGCCGCCGCCTTCCAGCGGCGAGGTCAGGTTGTACCCCGAATGTGTCCCAGCCCCCTGATCGACGCCGCTCAGCGCGCCTTGGGATTGCGCGTTTGCGGTCCCGGCCGACAGCGCCAGAAGCCCCAGACCGGCAACGCTGCCCAGGGATCGGCGGAAGGCCCGTCGCGAAGGGGGAATTGTCCTCATCCGCCGGACGCCGGGTTCCGCGCGGAAAATTGTTGGACTTCGTCACCGATCCCCTTGTTGGTCTCGTCCGCCGGGTCCTGACCCTCGCAAGCATCCACGGCGGCAAGCGCATGCGTGGCGCAATGCACGGGACGGGGGGCTTTGGTCATGGGATGTCTCCTTGCCGTCATCCGCTGCCGCTGAACTGACCAGTCGGGCAGGGGTCTTGAGGGGAGAGAACGGGCGCATGGGACAGGCCCGGATGCGCGGGTCAGGAATTGGCGGGGCGGCGACATTTCCGCCCCGTCCGTTTGTCAGTTGGTACAGATCAACCGGCCAGCGACGCGTTGCAGGCGCGGGCGGCTTCGATGGCCTTCTTGGTGCCGGTCAGGTCGATCACGAAGGCGATCGGCTGGTCGGGGAAGGCGATCATGGTCTGGCTCTCGGCGATGGCGGTGACCAGGTCGGGATTGTTGGTCAGGACATAGCCGCCCCGGTAGTCGGCGGCGAGCTTGCCGCTTTTGATCGCGTGGGTTTCGCCGACAAAGACCTTGCCACCGACACCAAGCGCGATGTCACCGGATGCCGCTTCAATGTCGGCCTGGGTGAAAACGCCCACATAGGCAAAGTCGCGGTCGGCGGTCAGGCCCATCTGCATGGCATTGCCGGCCTCGTCGGTGCGTTCGATCAGGCAGGTCTTGGTCGAGCCGTCCGCATAGACGGTCCAGCCTTCGACGGTATCATAGACCGTAAACTGGTCGCTGCTGGACGGGATCGGGCTGTCGGACGCAAATGCCGGCGCGGTGGCCAGCAGCATGGCAGCGGCGGCCAGCGTGAAAGGTTTCAGGGACATGGTGAACTCCGTGTTGAGAAGGTTGTTGCAGACGATCAATTCGCCTGAAGGGGCAAGGGCTGCAAAACGATAAAGCCCTTGTCCCACATATAATAGAATCGCCCGCCGTAACCCGGAGAAAGCAGCGTATTGAAGCTCATGGGCTCGAAAAAGGGCGATTGCGCCAATAGGTCGCCGGTCCTGGCGTCCAGCCAGATCGCCTGCTGGCGATAGCTTGGTGCCGAGGTCTGGTTCAACGCCTCCAGCGTGGTGCCGGGTTCGGCCCGCGCGGTGCCCAGCACACGTGCGTCGGCCGGGCCATACAGCGCCTGCAGGGCGGTGGTGGCGCCGTCGCGGGTCCAGGCGGTGGTCATGGCGCCGCTGTTCTGATCGAAGGTGATCCCGGCAATCTGCATCATGTTCTGGTCGGCCGAGAACACCATGCTCAGTTCGGGATCGATGGCGGCCTTGGGCGGCGCCCAGCTTTGGCCGGTGGGCAGATCGGTGCCGAAAGGGTACAGCCGGGTGATGCGGGTCGGGTCGCTCTGGTGGATCGCGACGATGGCCGAGGCCACCTTGCTGGGCAGGCCGTTGACCTGCAGCACCACCCAATCGCCCAGGATGCCGGGGGCGTCGCCGGTGGTCTGGCCCGGATCAAGATAGGTGTCGATCACCCAGTCGGTGTCCTGCGACAGCCTCCGGCTCTCGGGATCCCAGTAGAAGCGATAGGCCTTGGCGACCGAGGGCGCATAGATGGCGATCCGCCCGTCATGCTGGGTGATGGTATGCGGGACCACGGCGTTTTCCGGCACGCCGATCTGGTCGTAGATCTCGAAGGTGTCGGGGTTCACGGCCAGAATCGTCGATCCGGGGGCCGCGGCGATGCCGCCGGGGCACATGAAGGCTGCCAGCGTGCCCTGAATCTGGCAGGGCGTGGCGCGGGTCTGGTTCTTGATGATCAGCGTGCCGTCAGGCGCAATGGTCAGATGCTTGAAGTTGCTGCCTTCGGTCGGGGCAACCCCGCTGGGCAGCGACAGATGCTGCAGGATGCGCCCGGTCTCGCCGTCCAGCTTCACCAGATGGTTGCCGAAGGCCACGGGGATATTGCCATCGGGCAGGATGTTCAGATTGGCCGCCCCGACCCAGGCGCCCGAGACATTGCCGTTTTCAAGGATCGTGCGCCAGATTTCCTTGCCGGTGGTGGCGTCGACCTTGGCAACCCAGGGGCCCACAGGCATCGGGCCCTTGGCCGGGGGCAGGTTGCCGCCGGTCAGGTACAGCTCTCCGGGGTAGCGGTTGTTGATGAACAGCACGCCCTGATAGTCTTCGGGGCTGCGCCACATGAACACCTGGTTGTCGCCCTTCATGGATCCAAGGAACGAGGCACAGGGGTAGAACTGGCTGCGGGTGGCATCCGCAACCTCGGCGCCGTTGAGCGACTTGAAATAGCCCGGCGTCTCGCGCTGTTGCGCACAGTCCCATTCCTGCTGGATGCGGGCCAGATCGACGGGAAAGGGTCCGTTTGCATCGGGCGCGGGCGGCGGGCTGTCCTTGGCCATCCCCGGCAAGGGGGCGGTCAACAGTGTCGCCAAAAGCAGCGCGGACAGGAATTTCATCAAATCGTCTCCGGGTCGCGTCATCAATGTGCGGTGTGGCCATTGCCTTTGGTCCGCTGAACCAAAGGGCCGGCACGGCTTTCAGGCTTGCAGACTAACGGGCTGGAAAACGGATGATTTAGCATTTCGCGCCAAAATTCAGACGTGGGCGCAAGATATTTTCAGGAGGCGCGTTTCGCAGCCTTTTCAGCGAAACTGGGCGGTTTCCCGGTCCAGCGGCGCACGGCGCGGGTAAAGGCGGATTGCTGGGCATAGCCCAGACGTTCGGCCACGTCCCCAACCCGTATTTCGCCACGGGTCAGCAGGTCTTCGGCGATCCGGCGGCGCACGGTCTGCAGTTCGGTGCCAAAGCTGGTGCCTTCCTCTGACAGGCGGCGTTGCAGGCTGCGTACGCTGGTGCCGGCACTTCGGGCCACGCGGTCGATTTTCGGCGCGCCGTCATGGATCATGGACCCCAGGACCGCGCGCACCGAGGCCGCCAGGCTGGCATCCTCGGCCAGTGGCGGCACTTGCAAGGCCATCAGTTGCGGCAGGCGATCCCGCGCGGTGCTGCGGAACGGCGCGCCCAGAACATTCGGCGTCAGTTCGATGCGCAGCACCTTGTCGGGCGCGGTCGTCAACGATGGGCCGAAATGGGGTTGCAGATGCGCCATTCCGTGGGTCGGATGCGGCACCATCTGAACCCGGACATGTGCGGGCGGGCGGGTGCCGTTGAAGGCGCAAATGGTCTGCAACAGGGCCGTGAACAGCCCATGCACCGCGTGCAGCGCCTCGTCATCGATGTCGAAATCGAAGCGCTGGGTCAGGACGAACATGCCGTCTTTCTGGTCCAGCCCGATGTGTTCATGGCTGGAATGAAAGGGCAGGGCGCGCGACACGCGCATCAGCGCCTCGGCCGGGCTGCGCGCACCAAGTGCCACCTGCCCGATATAGCCCAGTTCCGGAAGGCTGGCCTGGGTCACGATCTGCGGTCCGATATCGGGGCCATAGGTGCGCGACAGCGCGCGCATCACGTCCAGTCCGTTGCGCAGCGGGATCGGGTCGATGGGTGACAGGTGAAACCAATAGGCCAGATCCGCCTCGTCCAGAAGCTGCGCGGTGTTGCGCCCGTGGGTTTCGGTGAACCGGACAAGGGGCAGCAGATTTGCCGCGCGGATCAGGGGAATTGTCTTGGCCATCACATGTGCTCGCGGTGGGGTACCACACTGACCTTGGGGCAGACGGGGGCCGGGTGCAACGCCACGGCGGATCAAGGGGCCGTGGCGTTGCCGCATCGGGCGCAGGCGGTCAGCCCGCTTCTTCGGAGCGTCCGGTTGCCGGTTCCAGTGTGGGTGTCAGGGCGGTCAGCCGTGCGCGAAGTTCGGCATCCATGTCAAAGCCCATGGCGTCCAGCGAGGGCTGGAGTTGCGGGACCGAGCGGGCGCTGATGATCGGCGCGGCGACACCGGGATGGCTGGCCGCCCAGGCCACGGCCAAAGTGGCAGGCGATTGCCCCAGGTCCTCGGCCAGCGACTTCAGGTTCGCTGCCACATCCTGCATCCAGGCATCGCCATAGCGCACGCGGTAACGATCGTCGGTCTGCAAGCGTCCGCTTGCGCCGTCAAGATACTTGCCAGTCAGCAGGCCGCCGCCCAGTGGCGAATAGGGCACGACCGCGATGTCCTGATCGGCGGCCATGGGCAGGATCTCGACCTCCACCTGTCGTTTGACCAGATTGTACATGGGCTGCATCAGCGAGATGTTCAGGTCGAACCGGCGCGCCACCGCCACCGCCTTCATGGTCTGCCATGCGGCGAAATTCGACACGCCCACATGGCGGATCTTGCCCGCATCGCGCAATCCGGCGAGGGTTTCGAAGGTCTCTTCCAGCGGCATGTCCGGGTCGAAACGGTGCAGATACAGGCCGTCGACGCAGTCCAGCTTGTGGCGGGCGCGGCTGATGTCGAACTGCGCAAGGATGTTGTCGCGGCCCGAGCCACCGGTCGAGGCAACCTTCGAGGCCACGAAAACCGCCTCGCGCTCGTCCCGCACCATCTCGCCCAGCCAGGTTTCCGACAGCCCGCCGGTATAGACATGCGCGGTGTCGAAGAAGTTGATGCCGGCCTTCCGGCAGGCGGCATACATGGCCTCGGACGCGGCTCGGTCCGCGCCTACACCAAACTGCATGGCGCCGAAGCAGAAGCGCGACAGGGGGGAGCCGTTCAGGGTTTTCAGATCATGCGACATGTGGAGACGTCCGTTGTCAGGAGGTGTGCCGAAGTCTAGGGCAGAAAAGCCGGTGATCAAAGCTGGCGCAGGCGATGCCGTTCCAGCAGGCCAAGGATCATGTCGCGGGCCCGTTCGCGGTGCGCGCGGTGCAGATCACGGGCGCGCTGCGGGTCGGCCTTGGCAATGGCTTCGAAGACGCCACGGTGATCCTCGTTTGACTGCACTGGCAACGGGCGCATGAACAGGGTGACGGCGCGGGCGCGGCGGACCTGATCGCTCATCATCGCGGTGATGGCCATGACGCGGGCGTTGCCGCCCAGACGCACCAGTTCGGAATGAAACCGGTCGTCGGCCTCGGCCCAGGTGTCCAGATCCTGACGATCAAGTGCGGCGTCCATATCGGCGATGGCCCGCGCCAGATCGGTCAGATGGGTGGCGGAATAGCTCTGTTCGGCGGCCCGTTCGGCGGCCAGGCTTTCCAGTTCGGTCAGCACGTCATAAATCTCGCGCATGTCCTCGGGAGAAATCGGCAGGATGCGCACGCCCTTGCGTGCCCGCAGTTCCAGAAGCCCCTGGCTTTCCAGCGTGCGGGCGGCCTCGCGGATGGGCGTGCGCGACATGCCCAGGCGCTCTGCCAACTCGCTTTCCAGATGGTCGGACCCGGCGGGCAGTTCGCCCGAAAACACCAGACGCCGCAATTCGGTGATGGCGCGGTCGGTGTTCGAAACCGGCTTGTCGACCTGTGTTTTCACTCTGCCTCCAACATGATCTTGCGCCCCTCCTGCGCCGATTTGTAGATCGCGGCTTCGATCTCCATGACCGACAGGTAATCCGGGGCGAGGTTCTCCAGCGGCGCACCGTCCAGAAGGCCAGAAACCACATGGGACTGCAAGGCGTGGACGCAGTCGCCGCCGAAACCGTCCCAACTGTCAGGCGGCAACAGGGTTTCGGTGTCGGACCCGCCGAAACGGCGCAGGGTGACGGCGCCGTCGCCGGTCAGCGTCAGCGTGCCTTCGGTGCCTTCCACCAACGCCTCACCCATGGTGCGGCGGGTGTTGTCGGCGGCGTGGTCCAGGCAGCGATTGCCGTCGAACAGGGCGCGCACGCCGCCGGGATGTTCGAACAGGACATGGCCCGCATCCTCGCCGGCGATGACCGGATTGACCTTGCGCAGATCGGCATAGACCGAGACGGGGTCGCCCAACAAATACCGGAAGGTATCGACCCAATGAACGCCGGTTTCGCGGATCAGGAAGGGGTTCATCTGCTGAAAATAGGGCTGACGATCCAGATAGGCGCGCGGGCCCTGCCCGTCGCCGGGGCGCAGGCGGAAAGTCACTTGCAGCACCTCGCCCACCGCGCCGTCGTCGAGCGCGGCCTTGATCCGGCGATACCACGGCTGGAAGCGGAAATTCTCGTGCACGATGATCCGGGCCCCGGCAGCCTCGGCCGCAGCGATGGCCTGTTTGGCCTCGGCCAGATCGTTGCAGAAGGGCTTCTGGCAGATGATGGTTTTTATCCGGGCGTCCAGTGCGGTTCGGATCGCCTCTGCATGGGCCACGGGCGGCAGGATGATGTCCAGCACATCGGGCCGCGTTTCGGCCAGCATCCTTGCCAGATCATCAAAGGCGGGCAGGCCGGTCTTGCGCGCCTTGTCGATGTGCCGGTTGTACGACCCCACCAGCGCCACCCGATCCAGGCGCGCCCAACTGTCGTACTGGAACTGGCTGAAATAGCCAGCACCGGCGCAGGCGACGCGCAGGGTTGCGGGGGCACTCATGCGGTGCGGCCTTTGCGGGCGGGAGTTCGGGTCGGTCGCATCATTCCTCGTTCCTTAGGGTTCTGTGCGGCAATTGCCAGCCCGCCGCAAACAGTGTTTGACAACGTGTAATTTAATGAATACGCAAATAAACGCAATAAAGAACGCACAACTGTCGGGAGGACGTGTTGATGAAGAAGATGTTTGGAACGTTGGCGGGGGCCGCCCTGCTGGCCGCAGTGGGAACTTCCCCGGCGGCCGCGCAGGACTATCCCTATCGTGACATCACCACAGCGGTGGTCTGGGGGGCCGGTGGCGGCACCGACACCATCAACCGCATGATCATGGCCGAGATGGAAAAGCATCTGCCGGTGTCGATCAACGTGATCAACCAGACCGGTGGCGTCGCCGGATCGAACGGAATGGTCTACGTGATGAACCAGCCCGACGATGGCTATACGCTGGTCGGCCTGTCGGAATCCAATGTGACCGCCGCCGTGCAGGGGGGCTGGGACAAGAAGTTCGACTATTGGTATCCGTTCATCGTCGGCGGCTCGCCCGATCTGATCTCGGTGCCGGCCAACAGCCCTTATTCGACGCTGGCAGAGCTGGTCGAGGCCGCCAAGGCCGCGCCGGGGTCCATCCCTGCCGCCGCCTCGGGTGCCGGATCGATCCACCATCTGAACCTGCTGGCCATCGAGAAGGGCGCGGGCGTGACCTTCAAGTTCGTCCCCTACAAGGGCTCCGCGCCGGGTCAGGAAGCTGCCATTGCCGGCGAAGTCGCGCTGGTCGTGACCTCGCTGGCCGAACAGGCACCGCTGATCGCAGGCGGAGAGTTGAAGCCGTTGGCCATGCTGACCCCTGAAACCGCCGAGATCGCGGGCATGACCGTACCGTCGGCCTTCGACCTCTACGACGGGTTGGACGCCTACTTGCCGCTGAAGCAGGCCATCGGATTTGCCGTGCACAACTCGGCGTCGGATGACGTCAAGGCCACGCTGACCGAGGCTTTCAACGCTGCCATGGCCGGCGAGGCCGTCGCCGAATGGGCTGCGGCCAACAACTATGACATCGGCGGCCAGTCCGGGCCCGAGGCGCAGGCGCTGTTCGAGACGCTGGAAGCCAATTTTGCCTATACGCTGCAGGATCTTGGCGTGGCAACCGTGGACCCGGCCTCGCTGGGTATCGAGAAGCCCTGATCGACGCGCAATCGCAACGATGTGGGGGCGCCGATGTGCGCCCCCTCTGACAGGCCGGGAGGGGCTAGGTTTGGAACCCAGCGAAGACAAGAGCATCATGCGCGCCCGCGACTTCTGGGCGGCCCTGATCCTGATGGCCGTTTCGGTCTTCTTCCTGTGGCGCACGGCGGATATTCCGCTGTTCAACACCACGCAGGGCGGGGTGGCCGGGGTGGCCTGGTACAATTCTGCTGCCATCGTGCCGCTGGGCATATTCCTGGCCATGCTGGTGCTGTCGGTGGTGCTGCTGGTGGTGGCCATTCGGGCGGGCGGCGCGCAGCGGGCGCTGACCGCCGTCGGGCTGGGCTGGGACCGGGACGAGGCGCTGCGCTTTGCGACGCTGGCGGTGATCTTCCTGTCCTATATCGCGGCCTTGGTGCCGCGCGTGGATTTCATCATCTGTTCGGGGTTGCTGATCACCGCGCTGATCTATGGCTATCACGAAGGGCGCACCGGGCGCATGACGCTGGCCGCCGGGATCATGGCCCTGGCCGGGGCCGCCGCGATGGTCCTGCATTTCCCGCAATCCGAATGGAGCGCTCACGGCGATGACTGGATCGCGCTGGTGCTGTGGATCGGGCTGACCTGCTGGATGCTCTGGAACGGCCATAGGTCGAGAGTGTTCCGCATCACCCCATGGATCGCTGTCGGCGCGCCGCTGATCCTTGTCTGCGCCATGGCCTTCGGCTTTCGCCAGAACGTGCCGAACCGAGGCGGGCTGATCTTTTCGAAGATCGAATACCACTACTACGTGACCCTGCGACCGCTCTGGAGGACCTGAGGTGGAATTTGTCCTGTCCCAACTTGCAGGCTTCGGCGGGGCCTTTGCGGCACTGGTGGTCGATCCGCTGACCTATGTCTATCTGGTGACTTCGGTGTTTCTGGGGATCACCTTCGGCGCGCTGCCGGGGCTGACGGCGACGCTGGCGGTGACCATTCTGACCGGCTTTTTCGGCAACAAGATCCCGCTGGACTATTCCCTGATTGCCCTGCTGGGGGCCTATGTCGGGGCGATCTACGGCGGTTCCTACCCGTCGATCCTGCTGAACATTCCCGGCACTGCGGCCAGTGCGGCCACCGCCATGGACGGGCACCCGCTGGCCAAGGCGGGCCGGGGCGGCGAGGCCTTGGGCCTGACCACCACGGCCAGTTTCATCGGCACGCTGATCGGCACCTTCGCGCTGCTGGTCTTTGTCTGGGCGCTGCTGCTGGTGTCCAAGAACATCGCCAGCCCGGAAAAGGCCCTGCTGGCCCTGTTTGGCATCCTGTTGTCGGGCACGTTGATGAGCGAGGATCTGGTGATCAAGGGCTGGATCGCCGGGCTGATCGGTCTGGCCATGGCCATGGTCGGCATGGATCCGCTGCTGTCCGAGCCGCGCTATACCTTCGGCTGGTCCTACATGATGTCGGGCTTCCAGGTGGTGCCGGTGCTGATGGGGGCCTTCGCGGTGCCGCAGATCATCGAAGGGCTACGCCATGCCGACGTGGGCAAGCTGGTGCAGTTCCGCGACCGGATCGTGCCCAATCTGGCAACCGTGCGCCGCTACCTGCCGACGATCACCCGGTCGGGCGTGATCGGCACCGGCGTCGGCGCATTGCCCGGCGTGGGCGAGGATGTGGCGGGCTGGGTCAGCTATGGCGTCGGCAAGACCGTCTCGAAGGATGGCAAGAACTTCGGCAAGGGCTCGGTTGAAGGGCTTCTGTCGGCGGAAACCGCCAACAACGCCTGCATCGGCGGTGCGTTGATCCCGCTGCTGGTGCTGGGCATTCCCGGCTCGCCGCCCGCCGCAGCCCTGATGGGCGCGTTCAAGATCAACAACGTCATTCCCGGCCCGACCATCGACCCCGCGATCATCCTGCGCGTGGTGGCGATCCTGGTGCTGGCGTCTTTCACCATGTTCCTGATGGGGCTGTTCACGGCGCGGGTTTTCATCCGCATCTTGCGCATCCCGCAGACCGTGTTCCTGCCGGTCGTCATGGTGCTGACCACCATCGGATCCTTCAGCGTCGGCGGCGGCATCAATGATCTCTACCTGATGCTGGGCGTCGGATTCGTGGCCTATTTCATGAACATGCTGGCCTTTCCCATCGCCCCGCTTGTGATAGGCGTGATCCTGGGCGGGCTGTTCGACGAGACCTTCCGCAGGTCGCTGTTCCTGTCGGACGGGGATCTGTCGGTCTTCGTGTCCCGGCCCGGTGCGGCGATCCTGCTGGCGCTGAACGTCGCGCTGATCCTGAGCCAGATCCCATTTGTGCAGCGCGCCTTCGGGCGGCTGAAGCGGAGGACCGCCTGATGTACGCCGTAACCGTCACCTTCACCATCGCAGCCGGACGGATGTCCGAATTCCTGCCGCGGATGATTGCCAACGCGCGAACCTCCCTGAACGACGAACCGGGGTGCCAGTTGTTCGACGTCTGCACCGATCCCGACCTGCCCGACACGGTGTTCCTGTACGAGCTTTACGACGATCGCGCGGCCTTTGACGCGCATCTGCACAGCGCCCACTTCAAGGCCTTCGATGCCGCGGTGGCCGAGATGGTCACAGACAAGCAGGTGCGCTGCTTCGCCGAGGTGCGCTCATGAGCAGCTGGGAAATCCATGCCATTAAATACGCCGACCGCAATGCGCGGGTGCGCGGCGACAGCTTCGTCTTCGACGACAACCACGACGCGCCGCATCCGATGGATTACTTCATGTGGCTGCTGCGGCGCGGCGACGAGGTCATTCTCGTCGACACCGGCTATGACGATGCCGAGGCTGCGGCCCGCGCCCGTCCGATCCGGCTGGACCCGGTGGCCGCCCTGGCCCCGCTGGGCGTGCGTCCCGATCAGATCACCAAGGTGATCGTGACGCATCTGCACTATGACCATGCGGGCGGGCTGCGACTGTTTCCCAATGCGACGCTGCACATGCAGGCCGCCGAAATGGCCTATGCCACGGGGCCCTGCATGTGTCACGACACGCTGCGGATGCCCTTCACAGCAGGCCATGTCTGCGAGGCGGTCACGCGGCTGTTCTCGGGGCAGGTGGTGTTCCACGACGGCGATGGGCAGGTGGCCGAAGGCGTCACGGTGCATCGCATCGGCGGTCACAGCCGGGGGCTTCAGGCAGTGCGGGTGCGGACCGAAAGCGGCTGGATGGTGCTGGCCTCGGACGCGGCGCATTTCTACGAAAACCTGTTCGCCCGCAAACCGTTCCCGATAGTGGTGGACGTGCAGGACATGCTGGACGGGTTCGACCGGCTGCTGGGGCTGGCCAGCCATCCCGAACTGATCATCCCCGGCCATGACCCGCTGGTGTGCAAGCTGTTTGCCCCCGGCGTGGCCGATCACATACGCCGTCTCGATCCCGGCCCAATCGCCGAGGTGCCGCGATGACCGAAGAGACCCGCCTGCGCGAGGACATCTGCCGCATCGCCAAGTCGCTGTTCGACCGCGGCCTGACCTGCGGCGCTTCGGGCAACATTTCGGCCCGGTTGTCGGATGGCAGCCTGCTGATGACGCCCACCGGAAGCTCGATGGGGTTTCTGGACCCGGCGCGGATCAGTCGGCTGGATGCAGACATGCGGTTGCTGTCGGGCGACCCGCCGACCAAGGAAATTCCGCTGCACAGCGCCTTTTACGAGACGCGGCAGCAAACCGGGGCGGTGGTGCATCTGCATTCCACCCATTCGGTGGCCCTGTCGATGCTGCCCGACACCGACGCCGACAACATGCTGCCCGCGCTGACGCCCTATGGGATCATGCGGTTGGGCAAGGTGCGCCGACTGCCCTTCATCCTGCCCGGCGATCCCGCGATGGCGGAGGCCGTGCGCGGGCTGGCGGGCAAACGCTCGGCGGTGGTGCTGGCCAATCACGGGCCGGTGGTGGCCGGCAAGGATGTCTGGGCCGCGACCTATGCCATCGAGGAACTGGAAGAAACCGCGCGGCTGGCGTTGCTGACGCGCGGCTGCGGAGCGGTCGGGCTGACAGACGCTCAGATCCAAACCGTCGTCCGCAGGTTCGACATTGACTGGGAATGAAAGGAACGGCCGCATGACCACGAAGGCTCGGATTGCGCTGATCAAGGGGGACGGGATCGGCATCGACGTGGCCGAGGCCGCCATGCAGGTGGCGCTTGCCGCCTGCGAACAGGCCGGAGCGCCGGAGCTGGTTTTTGACGAGATCCGCGCCGGGGCCGGGTATTTCGCCGAAACCGGGCAGGACATCGAACCGGGGGGAGAGCAGCGCGCCGGCGAGGCCGATGCGATCTTCCTGGGCGCTATTGGTCTGCCCGCCATCCGTCACGAGGACGGCACCGAAATCTCGCCGCATCTGCGCCTTCGGGATCGCTATGGCCTGTATGCAGGCATCCGCCCGGTGCGCGCCTATCCAAATGCGCCGCAGCGTCTGGCCGATCCGCGAGCCGCCGGGCTGGATCTGATCATCCTGCGCGAAAGCACCGAAGGGCTGTTCTATTCGGCAGCCGCCCACAAGCGCGCCGAAGTGATCGGCGACAGCGAGGTGCGCGAGACCCTGCGGATCACCCGCGCCACCACCGAGAAGCTGCACCGCTTCGCCTTCCGTCTGGCCGAGAAACGCCGCGCGCGCGGAAAACGGGCGCGGCTGACCTGCGTGGACAAGGCCAATGTCTTCACCTCGATGGCCTTCTTCCGCAAGATCTTCGACGAGATCGCCCGCGACCATCCCGACACCGAGATCGGCTACAACTATGTCGATGCGCAGGCGCTGGATCTGGTGCGGCGGCCGTGGGAGTTCGACATCCTGGTGATGGAGAACATGTTCGGCGACATCCTGTCGGATCTGGCCGGGGGTCTGGTCGGCGGCATGGGCATGGCCGCCTGCGCCGAGATCGGCGACAGCACCGGGTTGTTCCAGCCCGCCCATGGCAGCGCCCCCGACATCATGGGGCAGGACAAGGCCAACCCGCTGGCGGCGATCCTCAGCGCCGGGCTGATGCTGGACTATCTGGCCGATAAGACCGGAGTGGCCGCCTATGGGCGGGCCGCAGAACTGGTGGACCGGGCGGTGGATGCGGGGTTTGCCCGGAACCGGCTGCGCCCGATGGAGTTTGGCGGTGACATGGGCACACTTGCCGTTACCGCCGAGATTATTTCGCAGATTGCCGCCGCAACCGAAACACAGGCGGCGGGCTGAATGCCCCTTGAACCGCAGGAGACGTCATGACCGTAGTTCTGGGCGCCATCGCCGATGATTTCACCGGGGCCACCGATCTGGCCAACACGCTGGTCAAGGAAGGCATGCGGGTGGTGCAGGTCATCGGTGTGCCGGATGCGGACACCGATGTGGGCGATGCGCAGGCCGTGGTGGTGGCGCTGAAGTCCCGCACGGCGCCGGTGGACCAGGCGGTTGGCCAGTCGCTGCAAGCGCTGGACTGGCTGCGTGCTCAGGGGGCCGAACAGATCCTGTTCAAATACTGCTCGACCTTCGATTCCACCGAACGCGGCAACATCGGTCCGGTCACCGATGCCCTGCGGGCGGCACTGGACACCGATTTCGCGCTGGTCTGCCCGGCTTTTCCGGCCAACGGGCGCACGATCTATCAGGGGCATCTGTTCGTCGGCGATCAACTGCTGTCGGACAGCCCGATGAAGAACCACCCGCTGACGCCGATGCAGGATGCCAACCTGTTGCGGCTGATGGATGCGCAAAGCGAAGGCCGCGCCGGGCTGATCGGGCTGGGCGATGTCATGGCCGGGCCCGAGGCGATCCTGGCGCGGATCGCGGCATTGCGGCAGGCCGGTATCAACCACGGCATCACCGACGCGGTGCGGGACGAGGATCTGCGCCATATCGGTCGCGCGGCGGCGCGGCATGTGCTGGTCACCGGCGGCTCGGGCATCGCCATGGGTCTGCCCGACAACCTGCGGGCACAGGGGCGGCTGGATCCGGCAACACCTACGGTCACGCCAAAGGTCGCGGGCCGGTCGGTCGTCTTTGCAGGCAGTTGTTCCGAGGCGACGCGCGGTCAGATCGCGGCGGTCCGTGACCTGTGGCCGGTGCGGAAGCTGGACGTGGACCGGATTGCCGCGGGGCAGGACGTGGTGGGCGAGGTGCTGGACTGGGCGGGCGCGCAGCCAAGCAACGCCCCGATCCTGATCTATGGCTCTGCCGATCCCGAAGAAGTCCGGCGCACGCAGGAAAAACACGGCGTCGCGCGCGCGGGCCAGATGGTCGAGGATGCCCTCGGGCGCATCGCCACCGGGCTGCACGCGTCGGGGTTTGCGCGCATGGTGGTGGCCGGGGGGGAAACCTCGGGCGCGGTGGTATCCGCGCTTGGCGTCACCGCGCTGCGCATCGGGCCCGAGATCGCCACGGGTGTGCCGTGGACCGAAGCCGTGGGGGGTACGCCGTTGGCACTGGCCCTGAAGTCGGGCAATTTCGGCGGCCCGGCGTTCTTTCAAGAGGCTTTCGCGGTTCTGGATCAGGGCTGACACTGTGGCCTGACGGCAGCGGTCACATGGCGGCAAAGATGCCATGGCCGTCGTCCCCGTGGCGGGTACAGTTGCGCCCGTCAGACTGAAAGCAGCGTGTGCCAGCGACGGATCGCCCAACACACCGCACGCGCCAGCGCCCGGTTGCCCCTGACAAGTCGCACCAACAACCAGAGGCGGCCAACGCGGCCTGGGGGGTCGTTACGTCAGGTCTCGCTACGGGTGCCGGATCGCGATAATCTGGGTTTGGTCCTTTGGACAGCGCCGTTGCGCTCGGCCTAGGCTGCGGCATCCGGGGCCTGCGCAGAAAACCTCGCGTGGGATCCAATTCTGGAAGGGAGCACCCGTGAAATCCATTCGCCGAATTCTGATTTCATCTCTCTTGACTGCAAGCCTCGCAACGGCCGCCGGTGCCGATGACATGCGGTCCAAGCAGCTTGTGTTTGCAGCGGGGACAACGGGCACACAGGTGAGCGACAGCCTGACCGGCCGCGAAACGGTTCTGTACAAGGTCGGCGCCGAAGCCGGGCAGACGATGACCGTGTCTTTGACCGTCAACAACACGGCGGGCTATTTCAACGTCTATGCGCCGGGCGCGGGGCCGGGCGACGCAGCCCTTGCCGTGGGCTCTCTGATCGGGCCGATGATGCCTGACCTCAACCGGTTCGAAGGCATCTTGCCGACCTCTGGCACCTACACGATCTCGGTATATTTGTACCGTGCGGCGGCGCGGCGGGGAGAGGTTGCGGACTATACCCTGGATGTTGCCGTGACAGGTGCAACCGGCGAGGTGGTGCAGGGCGACTTTGCCGATGGTCTGGCGGGCGGACCGGATTTCTATCAGGTGGCCACCTCGGCAGGCGGGCCATTGAACCTGCGTGCAGGGCCGTCACAAGGAGCCGCCGTCGTGATCGCACTGGCGAACGGGACCAACCTGAGCAACCTGGGCTGCCGCATGGCCGAGGGCCGCCGCTGGTGCCGGGTGGCAACGCTGGCCGATCCCGGTGACGAGGGCTGGGCCGCAGGCGATTTCCTGATCGAGGGCAGCGGGACGCCCGCGCCCGCCCCGACGCCCGCATCGGATGCCGCTGTCGGGGGAACCGATGAACAGCGCGTGCACTTTGATCCGGGCGCATCGGGTGCGGAATTGAACGGCACGCTGCCCCCCGGTGCCTCGCACCGCTATGTCCTGGGGGCGAAGGACGGACAGTTTCTGACCGTGCGGGTGGCCGGGCAGGGGCCGGGCCTGTCGTATCAGATCTTCAATCCCGATCGCAGTTTCCTGCTGGATCAGATGTCTCGGGAACAGGACTATCGCGGCCAGCTTTGGCAGTCGGGCGATCACGTGGTCGAGGTCATCAATCGCGGCAATGACACCGCAAGCTACACCGTGACCTTCGGCATCGAATGACCGGCGACACGGGCCTGACAAATGGGCCCATCGCTGCAAACTCTTGACCCCTTAGAAAGGAATACACCCATGGGAAAACTCTTGATTGGCGTAATCATGCTGGTCGTCGGCCTGTTGATCGGCGCCTTCGTCGGCGCGCCGATGATGATTGGTACGGCCGCAGGTGTGGGCATTGCCACCGGGCTTGGCGCCGGGATCTGCACCACCGTTCAGGCCGCACAGGATGAAGGCCTGCTGAGCGCCGAGCAGGTTGACCAGGTGCTGACCCGCGCCAGCCGCAACCTTGATACTGACGGCAGCTACGACGGTGAAATCGTCGGAAGTGCGGCCCAGTGCGAAGAGGTTCTGGCCAATCTGAAGGAAGCCGCCGCCAAATAGGCACACTGCGCGCTGGACATCCAAGACCAAGGCCGGGACCGCGAGACCCGCGGTCCCGGTATTTCTTCCCCCGGTTTGCGCAGCTCAAGGCGCCCCGGTGGGATGGCGCGCCATGAACCGCCGGATGCTGGCCGCATCCGGTTGGCGCCCCGTGAAGATCTCGACATAGCCGGGCATCAACGCAAGGCGCTGGTCCAGATCCTCGGTCACCTGCAGCGAGATATAGCCGATCTGGGTGTAGATCATGGTGAGCGCGCGCAGTTCCGCCTCGGTGCGGTCATAGCCGAACCGCAGGAACATCCCCACCATCGCCTCTTTGCGGCGCGCGTCGGCCTGATCAAGCCGCTGTTGCAGATCAGGATCATTGCGCGCCCAGTTGCGGATCGCCAGATCCAGCCGCGAGTCGAACAGGCTGTCGTCCAGCCAGCAATCGAACAGGTTGAACACAGCCTCGCAGATGCTGGCGGCATAGGCATCGCAACGTGCGACCAGATTGCCGGTGTTGGTGTCTTCCCAATGCCGGATCATCGCCTCCAGCAGCGCCTCGCGATCCTTGAAATGCCAGTAGAACCCGGTGCGGGTCAGGCCCAGCCGCTTGGCCAGCGGCATGATCTTGACCGCCTCGACGCCGCTTTCGGTCAGCACATCGTAGGCAGCCTTCAGCCAGATTTCTTCGGTGGCACGAGGACGGGCGGTGTCGGGCGGGGTCATGTTGGGAGTGTGGATTTACTTGACAGGTATGTCAAACAGCCCAACACTTATGTCAACAATTCGAGTCGAAAGGCACCGGCGATGCGTGAAGGGGTGGCGGAGAAACGCAGATCACGGCGGCGCACGCGGGGTGCCGGTGGCGCCCCCCGCAGCGGTGTTCCGGGCCAGAACCCGCATCTGGAAGTGCCTTTCATCACCCGTGGCATCCCGCCCTATGATCTTCTGGGCGAAGACGGGCTGGTTCGGATCGAGGCCACCGCCGACCGTATTCTGGCCGAGATCGGTGTTGAGTTTCGGGATGATCCCGAAACCGTGCAGTTGTTCCGCGACGCGGGCGGGCAGGTGACGGATCTGGGCGCGGGGCGCAGCAATATCCGGTTCGAACCGGGCCTGATCCGCGAGATCCTGCGCAGCGCGCCCGCGCGCTTCACCCAGCACGCCCGCAACCCGGCGCACTCGGTCGAGATCGGCGGCGACGCGGTGGTCTTTGCGCCCTCCTATGGGTCGCCCTTTGTCATGGATCTGGATCGCGGCCGCCGCTATGGCACGATCGAAGACTTTCGCAACTTCGTGAAACTGGCGCAGTCCAGCCCGTGGCTGCATCATTCCGGCGGCACCATCTGCGAGCCGACGGACATCGCCGTGAACAAGCGGCATCTGGACATGGTCTATGCCCATATCCGCTATTCGGACCGGGCTTTCCTGGGCTCGATCACAGCGCCCGAGCGGGCCGAGGACAGCATCGAGATGTGCCGCATCCTGTTTGGCGCAGAGTTCGTGGACCGCCATTGCGTCATCATGGGAAATTTCAACACCACCTCGCCGCTGGTGCTGGACGGGGTCACGACGCGCGGCATCCGGGCCTATGCGGCGGCCGGGCAGGGCTCGATCCATCTGCCGTTCCTTCTGGGCGGGGCGGTGTCGCCGCTGACCATGGCCGGATCGGTGGCGCAATGTCTGGCGGAAAGCATGACCTCCTGTGCGCTGACGCAACTGGTGCGCCCCGGCGCGCCGGCGGTACTGGCCAGTTTCCTCAGTTCCATGTCGCTGCGCTCGGGCTCACCCACCTTCGGCACGCCGGAACCGGCGCTGGGATCGCTGGTCATGGGGCAGTTGGCGCGGCGTCTGAACCTGCCGCTGCGCTGTGCGGGCAATTTCAGCACCTCGAAACTGCCCGATGCGCAGGCGATGCAGCAGGCGATGATGTCGATGCTGTCGGCGGTGCAATGCGGGGCCAACTACATACTGCATTCGGCGGGGTTTCTGGATGGGTTGCTCAGCATGTCCTACGAGAAATTCATGCTGGACGCGGATCTGTGCGGGGCCTTGCACGCCTATCTGAAGGGGGTCGAGGTCAGCGACGACACGCTGGCCTTCGACGCACTGGCCGAACACGGCCCCGGCGAGCATCTGTTTTCCACCGCCCACACCCTGCGCCACTACAAGACGGCCTATTGGGACAGCGCGCTGGACGACGCCCAGCCCTGGGAAACCTGGGATGAACAGGGCGGCGCCGACGCGGCGACACGGGCCAACCGGCGCTGGAAGGCGGTGCTGGCCGACTATGTCCCGCCCGCGCTGGATCCCGGCATCGACGACGGGTTACAGGACTTCATGGCTAGGAAAAAGGCGTCGATGGCCGACGCGTGGTACTGAGGTTGCCCATGTCCAAGGATCCCTTGCTTCAACCCTATCAGCTCAAGCATCTGACCCTGAGAAACCGGATCATGACCACCAGTCACGAACCGGCCTACCCCGAGGACGGGATGCCCAAGGACCGCTACCGGGCCTATCACGAAGAACGGGCCAGGGCCGGTGTCGCGCTGACCATGACCGCCGGATCGGCGGCGGTGTCAAAGGACAGCCCGCCGGTGTTCAACAACATCCTTGCCTACAAGGACGAGGTGGTGCCGTGGATCCGCAACCTGACCGACGCCTGCCACGACCACGGCTGCGCGGTGATGATCCAGCTGACGCACCTTGGCCGGCGCACCGGCTGGAACAAGGGCGACTGGCTGCCGTCGGTGTCGTCGTCGCGGCATCGCGAACCCGCGCACCGTTCCTTTCCCAAACTGATCGAGGATTGGGACATTGACCGTATTCTTGGCGACTTCGTCGATGCCGCGGAGCGCATGCAGGCGGGCGGCATGGACGGGATCGAATTGCAGGCCTATGGCCATCTGCTGGACCAGTTCTGGTCGCCGCTGACCAATGATCTGACCGGCCCCTACGGGGCGGATACGCTGGAAAACCGGCTGCGGTTTCCGCTGGATGTGCTGGCGGCGGTGCGCAAGCGGGTGGGGCCCGAGTTCATCGTCGGCTTCCGCTATACGGCGGACGAGGCGCAGAAGGGCGGCATCACGGCCGAGGAGGGGGTCGAGATCTCCAGACGGCTGGCCGACACCGGGCAGGTGGATTTCCTCAACGTGATCCGGGGCCGCATCCACACCGATCCGGCGATGACCGATGTGATCCCGGTGCAGGGCATGAAGAACGCGCCGCATCTGGATTTCGCGGGTGCAGTGCGCAAGGCCACAGGCATGCCGACCTTCCATGCCGCGAAGATCCCCGATGTGGCGACGGCACGCCACGCGGTGGCGGCGGGCCTGCTGGATATGGTCGGCATGACGCGGGCGCATATGGCCGACCCGCATATCGTCCGCAAGATCGTCGAAGGCCGCGAAGAGGACATCCGCCCCTGTGTCGGTGCCACCTACTGCCTGGACCGGATCTATCAGGCGGGCGATGCCCTGTGCATGCACAACGCCGCGACCGGGCGGGAACTGACCATGCCGCATGAGATCGCGCGGGCGGCAACCCGCCGCAAGGTCGTCGTGGTCGGCGCCGGTCCGGGTGGGCTGGAAGCGGCCCGTGTCGCCGCCGAGCGGGGCCATGAGGTGGTGGTTCTGGAAGCCGCCGCCGATCCGGGCGGACAGGTGCGGCTGACCGCGCAATCGCCGCGCCGGCGCGAGATGATCTCGATCATCGACTGGCGCATGGCGCAATGCGCCGCGCGGGACGTGGACTTCCGCTTCAACACCTGGGCCGAGGCCGCGGATGTGGCCGCGATGCATCCAGACGTGGTGATCGTGGCCACCGGTGGTGTGCCCAACACCGGGCTGTTCGAAACGCGGGGGGAACCGGCCCATGTGGTCAGCACGTGGGACATCCTGTCGGGCGATGTGAAGCCCGCCGGGTCCGTGCTGATTTATGATGAAAGCGGTGATCATCCGGGGCTCCAGGCCGCCGAAATGGCGGCCCTGGCCGGATCGACGGTCGAGGTGATGACCCCCGACCGGGTGTTTGCCCCAGACATCATGGCGATGAACCTGGTGCCTTACATGCGGGCGCTGCAGGACAAGGACGTGACCTTTACCGTGACACGGCGGCTGCTGGACGTGCGGCGCGACGGCAACAAGCTGACCGCCACCATCGGCACCGACTACAGCGATCACCGCTTCGATGCGCAATACGATCAGGTGGTGGTGAACTATGGCACCCTGCCGCTGGAGGACCTGTATTTCGACCTCAAGCCGCTGTCGTCAAACGGCGGGGCGGTGGATCACGATGCGCTTCTGGAAGGTCGGCCCCAGACCCTGTGCCGCAACCCGGACGGCCGGTTCCAATTGTTCCGCATCGGCGACGCGGTCAGCGCCCGCAACACCCATGCCGCGATCTATGACGCGCTGCGGCTGGTCAAGGACATCTAGGCGCTGGCTGCCAGGGGGCGGGCCATCAGGACATCCACCTGCGCGACGATCCGATCGATTTCGGGTATGGTCTGACCCAGTGCACGGCCACTGAGCTGGATGATCTTGTCAACGCGTTCGATGTTCGGAGCACCCGCTGCGATGGCACGGGCGAAAGAGGAAGGCCGGACCAGGCCACGCGCGGCACGTGCATAGTGCGAAAACGGAACGATATCGCCGTCACCCGCACCGGCAGCGCGCACGACCTCCAGCGTCTGGTCATATATCCTCTGGCTGGCTTCGGGATCCGCGCCAACGGCCTCGGCAATGGACACGATGCTTCCATCCGGTCCGACACAACGGCAGTTGCCGGCCATCAGCATGGGCCATTTGGCCATCGGAACATGCAGTGCGTTATGCGCAAGCAGGCGCACTGGCAGCGGTCGACCATCCTGACGATAGGCAGACACATCGCGCGAGAGCGTTTCCAACAGTTCTTGATGTGCAGCCTGTTCGAATGGAGCCACCTTGAAATTCGACGCCAGCGTGACCGACAGTTCGTTGGTCCTTTCGGGATCCATGCGCACGGCCTGGGCGTCGGGACTGGCGGCCGAGATCAGCGCCGGGTCAAGATGCTGCCACACCGACCACGCGGTGTAGGCCGGGCGCAGCTGTACGGTGTCGAATGCGTTCAGGCGCGCCAGGAAGGGCGGCGGCAGGGCATTCATCAGCGATACAACCGGCAGGCCGGATGCGCCGATCCGGCGTACAAGCCCGGCCACATCCTCGGACGCGTATTGCGGCTCGCTCATGGCAAGGAACACCATGTCGAAGGGCGACAGATCCACATCGACCCCGGCAAGGCACAGCGCGTTGTCCTTGACCGTTCCGATGGTGCCCGGCGCTGACATCGTGGTGTTGGGCGTGCCGTCCCGCTTCAGGAACGAGATCTGCGCGCCGTCGCTGGCAATACTGGATTGTTCCGAGGCGCGGCACACCACAGTCACACGATGGCCGGCCAACAGGATGCGAACCGCGGGCAGCAGCCCATAGGCCGCCCCCAGCATCAGGATGTTCATCTTGGACATGTCTGGCTCCTCTTCATACTTGTTTCTTGGCCAACTTGCTTTGGAAGGACAGCGGGATGTCGGCCAGCCGATAGATGCCCAACCGCGTCAGCAGCGGGCGCAGGGCAATGCCCAGCAGCACACCGAAAGCCAGTTGGAATACCACGCTGGCCCCTCGCAACTCGCCACGTCCGAAGATGTCCGAGAACACCGATCCGGTCGCATGGTGGGACAGGTAGATGATCAGCGAATGTGCCGCCAAGAGCATCACGACGCTGGTTACGATCCGCGGCAGTGTGATCTGAGGCATCAGCACGCAGAACAACAGTGCAATGACCCACCAGCCTTCGGCGTGAGATCTGTAGAACAGGGCGCTGACCGCAAAATGCAGCAGCACGAAGGCGAAGCTGGCCACCACCCGGCGCTGCGTGTCGGCAGCGGCAACCACGGCGCCAATGACCAGGAACGGCATCGTCGTGGTCGGCCATGAGAGCAGGTAGAACGAGGTCTTTTCGAAGTCGCCGGTCCACTGGGCCAGCGCCGCGATGGTGCCCACCCCTGCCAATTCAGAGATGCAGAACAACCCGACCAGGCTGCGCCACAGATCCCGCCGCAGCAGTGCACGGATGCGGGGCACGGCCAGCAAGACACTGATCACCAGGAACATCTGCAAATAGCTGTGCAGGAACCACAGAAATTCCAACTGGATCTGGTAGTGATCCCGGCCAAGCACCATGAATTCGAAAAAGGGTGCCAGATTGCGATAGGGCAGCAACGTGGACAGATGGGCGTCGTTGTCCATCACCGTGTGTTTCAGATAGTAGACCAGCGAAATCGCGGCCATGGGCACTATGAGCCGCGCCATCAGCGTCAGAATCCGTCCGGCATGGTCGTCCCGCAGAATGGCGGGCAACTGCATGCGTACGAAGGCAAAGCCGGTCAGAACAAACAGGATGATCGAGGCTCCGACCGGCAGCTTCAACCCGGTGTGGAAGGCCACGATCACCGCAATGGCAAGGGCCCGGATCAGGATGAAACTGTCCATCCGGCCCATGGCGATCCAGCGTTTCGACGCCGACCCGCTGGATTTGGCCGCCGGTTGTTGGGCGGCCAGTTCCGAAACGGTCAGCCATTGCCAGCCGTCTGGCAGGGTGAAGCCCGCGCCTTCCAGATCCAGTCGCGCCTCGATAGTGCCAATGCTGTCGATGCCCAGATCGGCCAGCGACTGGTTGCGTGCGACAAAGGTGCGGTTTGTGTTTCGGGCCAGCAGCTTCGAAATCGCGATCTCTTCCGCACCTTTCGGCTGGGCATCGGGCTTGCCAGTCTCGGCTCTGGCCGCTTTTGCCGCCAAAGCCACCAGCGCAGGCTTGTCGACCTTGCCATTGGGCGTGGCCGGGAATCCATCAAGCACCAAGATCTGCGCAGGCACCATGTAGGCGGGCACGTTTTGGGCCAGTCGCGCCTTCACGGTCCCTTCGGCGACGGAGGTGCCGGGCGCCAGCACGAACAGAAGGATGCGATCGTCCGCAACCAGGGCCGTCGCCTGCTTCACCCCGGAAATCCCCTCGGCAAACGCCTCGATCTCGCCCAGTTCCACCCGGAACCCGTTGATCTTGACCTGACCGTCCCGTCGTCCGGCAAAGGTGATCTCGCCGCCCGGCATCATGTAGGCCAAATCGCCGGTGAAATGGCGCAGCGCGCCCGCGCCCTTTGTCTCTGACAGCTTGTCGTTGGCCCCGATGATCGGGTCGGCCAGCATGGCCGTCAGTTCGCCGACCTCGCCGATCGCCACCGGTGTTGCGTCTTCTGCCAAAACCGCCGCCCCTGTCCATGGCAGTGTTCGCCCCAAGGGAATTTCCCCGGCGGGCGGCGCGTTTCGCTGGATCTCGTGGATCAGGAAGGCTTGTGGCGTTTCGGTGGTGCCGAACACGTTGAACTGGCGGGCTTTGGGCACGCGCGACTGCCATTCCGCGACCACGGACCGGGGCAGGCGCTCTCCGCCCCAGAAAATGGCGCACAGATGGTCGAAGCGGTGGTCCCGGGAAGCGCCCGTTGTCAGCAGCCTTGCGGAGGCAGGGCTGAACCGCACGACGTTGCATTGTGCCGTGGCCATGAGTGCGCGCAGCCGCTCGGGCGTTGCCATTTCGCAGGGTGTCGGAACCGCCACGGTGCCACCATGCGACAGGGGCAGAAGCACGTCGCGCAGGGTTGGATCATGGGCCAGGCCCGCCATCATCATGGTCACAACGGGGGTGTCCAGCGCCAGTGTCGCGGCCTGCCAGGCGACAAATCTCTGAACAGTCTGATCGGGATGGCTGATCAGTTTCGGCTGACCCGTCGTGCCCGATGTGAACATGTGGCAGGCCGCGTCTCGGGGTGGTCCGTCGATCACCCTGGCCCTGGCTGGATCGCCACACGCAACCAGCGTCCGCCCGCTGCGCAGGTCCGGCGGCAATTCCGCCCCGGCCTCGATGACGAAGCGCGCCTCAAGCCGGTCGAACATTTGGGAGATGCGCGCCGGCGGATAACTGGCATCAATGATCGCAAAGGACGCCCCGCTGGCGGATACCGCCAACAGGGCTTCGACCAATGCGGGATCGCGTTGGGCGAATATCACCACGCAATTGCCGGGCCCGGCTCATGCGTCCTGCAGGCCTGCCACTCTGGCCCGAAGACGGTCTGCCAATGCCTTGTAGGTCAGGCGGTCCTTCGAAGTGACAAGTGCCACGGCATCCGGGGTCCGCGCTGCCCATTCCAAGAACGCGTTGTGCAGGCGATGCCTGGGGGTGGGGTCCGTTGTGCCTTGCGGCAGCAATGCTTCGGCACCGGAGCGGGCTTGCTTGAGAATGTCCCGGCAGGAGGCCGCAGGATCCGCCAGAACGGCGCGCAGCAATCGGGCTTGCTGATCCAGAAAAAGCCGCGCGCGGGTGTCGGACAAATGCGCCTTGTCATAGAACGCCCGCGCGGTCAGAACGCCGCCATCCTCGGCCCAGACAAGGTTCAAATCGAATTCCGTCCGGCGATCCAGAAACTCGCGCGGGCCGACTTCCAGCGCGCCAGCCTTGATGCGCGCCGCCGGTGGGAACATGTTGATCGAAACGCTCGGTCCTTTCTGGGCGGCCAGAACGGCATCAAGGATCGGCGCACGCTCCAGCGCGACGGTGTTTCCCACCTGCTTGGCAAGATCCCGTGCGAAGCTGCCAAACGCACGGCCCGGATCAAAGCTCAGATCAAGGGGCAGGGTGTTGGAATAGGGCCCGACGATGGAATTGGAAGCCCCGAACACCTTGCGCCCTGAGGTCTGAAAAAAGCTCGACACCTGTGTTTCACCGGAATAGCCGTGCAGCCCCAACGCGTAGACGGCCGAGAACAGACCGAATTTCGTTGTGCCGATCGACTTGGCGGTCATCCGCACCGAGCGAGACAGATCGTCAAAGGACCGCTCGACGAAATGGCCTGCCGAGGATTCTTCGCCGGTTTCGAACCCGTCTCCGATCAGGCGCACGGGTTGTGGTAGCGCCGTCACCAGATCATTGACAGCGCGCAGCTCGGACGGGTCCTGGGCCGCTTTGATATCGATGTCGTAGTAGGAGGGCGCCGACGGCAGATCCTCCCCGGCATAGAGCTTGAGCAATTCCCGTGTCATCACGCCGCGAGAAAATCCATCGGTGGTGGCGTGATGGGCCGCAATGGTAAACCGCCATTGCTCGCCAAGGTTGGCGACGAGAACACGGATCAGCGATCCTGGCACCCTTGGATCCACGTCTTCGAAAACCAGCGGCAATGCCCAGGACCGGAACGCAGAGAGGCTGTCATCTGCAAGCCTGCAGCTGTGGTACTGAAACTGCGGTTCTTCGGAAATACGCGCCTGAACAGCCCCTTGAATGATGTCAAAAGAGGTGCGCAACGCGTCATGACGCAGAACCAGTTGCGTTGCCGCTGCCCGAAACCTTGTCTCGTCCAGTTGGCCCTGCACGAGATGGCCCATGGAAATCATGTACGACCCCGCCTCGGCGAGTTCGGACCTCACATAGCGGGTCTGGTTGGGCGTGGCCGTGACGGTTCTGAAATTGAACGCAGCAATGCGCTGAGCAGCACCGGACATGTCGTATCGTATACTCCTGATGCTGCGCGAGAGTTGTGAAGTCAGGCAGCCGCTTCACTCACAATTAAGCTATGGGTTGTTTGAATGTGTTGCAACTCTACTTTTCCGGGAATTCAGGAAACGTGCCCTTCGGCCGGGTTTTTGTCGTGGTAGCAAAACCGTTGCCAAGTCCAATCTTGCCCCGTAGCGTTCGGTGTGGGGGAGACGTTGCTTGAAAATCACCAAACCAAACTGTGGCAGGCAAGCGCCCGTTTCCCATGCCGGGACCTTTTGATCGTGTGAGTTGCTGCCCTGATGGAACGATTTTTCTTCAAGAAGATTGAGCTTTGGTTTGTTCTCCTCCTGCTTCTCCTTGCCGCGATCGGCGCGATCCTGTTCGGCGCCGCGGTCCGCAACGAGACGCTGGGCCACAGTCGCTTCGGGGCGTTCGGAACCTTTGCCTACAAGCTTGCTGCGGCCCCCGCAGACCTACAGGACGCATTGAGTGCAAAGGACGACAACTGGATGTCGGTCCGGGATCCGCATCGCTTTCCCGGTCTCTCGGGCTGGAACTTTGACCAATCTACCCCTGAGGAGCGTCCTGACGGGTTCATCCTGCTCAGCCGCTATGACCGTGCGGTCGAACGTCATGTGGTGGAACTGGTCGACCTGAAGTCTGGCGCGACCGAACACCGGCTGGTGACCCGCCCGGAAGAGTTCTTCGCCGGCTGGACCCCGGAAATCGAGAACGACATCGCAACGGCGCATATCCCCAAGCGCTTTCGCGCCATCCATCCCTATTTGCTCGAAAACGGCGATCTGCTGATCAAGGACCATCACTCTCCGCTGGTGCGCCTGACCCCCTGCGGCGATCTGGTCTGGCGCAGCAAGCGCGGCTACTATCATCACGCCCTTGAGCGTGGACCGGACGGGCATTTCTGGCTGCCCGACAAGCTGCCGCTGGAAGCTGACTACACGGTCAATGACAACTTCGGAAATGTGGCCATCGCGCAGATCAGCGAAGACGGAGAGGTCCTGTACAGTCGGTCCATCGGTGATGTCCTGATCGAACACGGATACGAGTACCTTGTTTTCAACTCGAGCGAATACAACAACAACCCGATGCACCTGAACGATGTGCAGCCGGTTTTCGAAGACGGTCCCTATTGGAAACGCGGCGATGTGTTTCTCAGCTTCCGGGACTCCTCGATGGTGCTGCAATTCCGCCCCGAAACCGACGAGATCATCTGGATGCGTCGGGGGCCGTGGCGGGCACAGCATGATGTCGATATCGTCGACGACCACACCATTGCCATCTTCAACAACGACGTGATCAACACCTCGGGCCGCGCCTATGTGCGCGATGCCAACAAGATCAGCTATTACGATTTCCAGACCGACAGCGTCAGTGGCCCGCAAGACGATGCGCTGGCGGAACTCGAGGTGAAGGCCCTGTTTGGCGGGCTGTTCGAACGTCTGCCGGGCGGCTTCGTGATGGTAGAGGAAACCTCGCAGGGGCGGCTTGTGATCCTTGATTCCGAGGGTCAGGCGGTGGTCGAATATGTCAATCGCGCCGAGGACGGTCTGGTCTATTTTCTCGGCTGGACCCGGTACATGAGCCGCGCCGATGGTGCGCGGGCCGTCGAAGCCATCAAGGCGGCCAACTGCGAAAGCTGACACAAGGGATCGCGGGGAAGACAGGCCGCTTCTGCCGGTTTCGGTTCCAGCCGCTGGGCGGTGCGGGACGTCTTTGATGGGTGGGCCTGCCGCTGGCCGCCGGTCACCTAAATAGGCCGCCATGGCCAGTGTTTGCGCCGCACGCCATTGAAGACCGGCCTGCGACCGCTCTAGGTTGCGTCAACGAAATGCGCAGGGGATTTTCAGGGCATGGGATTTATCGGGACGCCCACGGGCAGGCATCCAAGGCGCGGTCTGCGGCCATGAGGCTTGCGATTGCCCTCAGCGGGGGCGGCGCTGCCGGGATCGGGCATGTGCCGGTGCTGGAGGTCGTGGACGAGTTGGGGCTTCACCCGATGGCAATATCGGGCACCTCGATGGGGGCAATGATTGGTGCGGCGTATTCCGCGGGCATGTCGGGCCGGGACATTCGGGAGTGGATCCTGAGCATTGCCGACAATCCAGCCCGCGAGATGAAGCGGTTCCTGGCGTCCAGACCGGGCCGGTTCCCGATCATGCCGGGATCTCTCAACGCGCATCACGCCGTTCAGATTGCCTTGCCACCGACCATGCCCGACCGGTTCGACATGCTGGGGATCCCCTTCACGGCAGTTGCGACGGATTTCCACGCGCGCGAAACGGTGTTTCTGCGCGAGGGGCTTCTCAAACCCGCGCTGGCGGCGTCGATCGCGATTCCGGGCGTGTTTCGGCCCACGCTTCTGGACGGGCGGGTGCTTATGGACGGGGGCGTGACCAACAATCTTCCGCTCGATGCGCTGCCGGATGCGGATCTGGTGCTCGCGGTGGATGTGGCCAGTGTTACAGCGCAGGACAGCAGCGAGGTGCCTGGCCCGATGGAGGCCGCAGTCGGGGCGATGCGGATCATGATGCACCGGATGCTGAGGCAGCAGCTTGAAGATCGGCCCGGGGCGGTTCTGATCGCTCCGAAGGCCAGCGCCTTCCCGGCATTGGCATTCCTCAAGGCCGCCGAGATCCTTGAGGTGGCGACGGCCGACAAGGACGCCATGAAGCGCAAGCTGGAACGGGCGCTGGCCTGACACGGCACGGAAGCGGCGGCGCGATCCAGCGGCCGCCAAACCGTGTCTTCATCTATGTCACGCTTCAGGGGCGCTCCCATCCTCTCTGTTTCCGGTGAATTCGTGGGCATCGCGCTTTCTCCAATGCCCCGTTCAGTCTACGTATTCTGGAACTTCGAACACATACACGACAACCGGGCGGCGCGTGCCTGCCCAAAAGACCGTCGACAAGGAGAACCGCCATGCGCCTCGCATTTGCCCTTTGCATTGCCCTTGCGATCCCGCTTTCGACGACAGATGCCACGGCGCAAACAGAGACTTTCCAGGATCGCGTTGCAGGTGCCGAGCTGCGGTCAGGGGCATTCGACCTGTACCAGAAAGACGGCGAGCTGTTGCTTGCGATCCCGCGCGACATGTTTGAACGCAGACTGATCTGGTACGCCGAAGTGTCCGGGTATCCCACCGATGCGGTGGCTTTGGGCGGAAACGCCCTGGGCGCACGACTGATCCAGTTGGAACGGCGCCCGGATCGCGTCATGGTGCGGTCCCTGTCTGGCACCGCGTTCGAAAAGGTCTCGGGTGATCCGCATTACACCGGCGGTCGCGACAAGCTGCGCCCGGTGAACCTCGCCGTGGAGCGCGCCAATCTTGGTCCCATCATCGTCGATTTCCCGATCCTTGCGGAAGACGACACCGGGGCCGTACTTGTGGATTTGCGCGATGCGTTCGGGGGCGATATCGTCGGCTATTCGGTCGCCGCGCTGCTGGCCTCCACCGGTCTCGCGCCCGGGCCGAACGACCCTGACCGGTCCTACGTTGTCGAGGCGTCGGTTTTTCCCGACAACCTCTTTGTCCGGTCGCAACTGACCTTCGAAGCGACCGATCAGTCCGGGCTGGCACAGCCGGTTTCCGTGGAAACGGCGCATTCGATTGCCGTGCTGCCGGAAACCCCGATGGAGCGTCGCGCCCATGACGACCGGGTCGGCTTCTTCTTCACCGAGTATCTGGTTTATGAAAGCGCGTTCGGCGATGTGCAATCGCGCGACCGTGCCGCCCTTCGCTTTCGTCTTGAACACGCCGAACCGGATGCGCCGCGTCCGTCGGACCCGGTTGAACCCATCGTTTTCTATCTCTCGCGTGAAATCCCCGAACGGTGGCGTCCCTACATTCGCCAGGCGGTCGAGGACTGGCAGACCGCATTCGAGGCCGCGGGCTTCACCAACGCGATCATTGCCCGCGATGCGCCAAGCCATGAAGAGGATCCTGACTGGTCCCCGGAAGATGTCCGTCACAGCGTGATCCGCTGGGTTGCGCAACCGGTGCAGAACGCCATGGGTCCGAACATTCACGACCCGCGTTCCGGCGAAATTCTTTCCGCCCATATCCTGGTGTGGCCCGACGTGGTGAACCTTTTCAGCCGCTACTACTATATGCTGATGCATCGGACCGACCCCGCCGCGGCCAAATTACCGCTGCCGGAGGCGTTGCAAGGGCGCATCCTGCGCTATGTAGTGTCCCATGAGGTCGGCCATACGCTTGGCCTGCGGCACAATCATCGCGCCTCGACGGCCTGGACAACGGCACAGCTGAAAGACCCTGAATTCACTGCGCGGAACGGCAGCACGTCTTCGATCATGGCCTATGGGCGCTTCAACTACGTGGCGGCCCCGGATGATGGCGTGTCTCGGTTCATTCCAATCATCGGACCCTACGACCGGCACGCCATCCGATGGGGCTATTCCACCGGACTGAACGCAGAGGAACTTGCGGCCATCGCAGCAGAGGCGGAGGATCGCCCGGAACTCAGGTGGGGCGCCGGCGAGCTTGGCGAAGAATATCTTGCCCGGTTCGATCCTCGGGTTCAGACCGAGAATATCGGGGCGGACCGGATATCGGCGACGCGCGCCGGGATCGATGCGTTACACGCCAGTCTGGCGGCGCTGCCTACGGCTGTTGAAGAGGCGCGCAATCCAGAGGCGCTGCTGGTTGTCACCTACGACGAGGCGCTCAGCCGGTACGTCGGGATCGCGGGAAGTGTCGGCAAACTGATCGGCGGCGTTTCTCAGACGCTTGGTGGTGACAGGCCGTTTGCCTATGTCGACCCGCAGGAGCAACGGCAGGCGGTTGAGTTTCTTGCAGGGGAAGCCATTCTAGGTCTCGATGCCTTCGCCGAACCGGGGTTGCTGGCCCGCTTCCGACCCATCGGCGGGCTAATCACTGTCGAAAGCGCGGCGGCGGAGATCATGAGCGAGGTCCTGAACCGCGAGCGCGTCAGGATGGTTTACATGCAGCGGAAATTGCATGGCGACGCGTTCATGTCTTTGCAGGACTACATCGGACAGATCACAGAGACCCTGTTGGCCGACCTTCCGTCAAAGGGCCTTGTTTCGCCAGCACGGCAGGGCGCAATTCTGGCCTATATCGACATCCTGACGGACCTGACCGCCGAGGACGGCAATGGCGAGGATCTGGCTGCGCTGGTCGACGCCGGGTTCCCCATGGAAGTCGCCATGGTTGCGATGGGCGAACTGAAAGGGACGTCCATTGGCGAGATTGCGACCGCGGAGCTTGAGCGCATGATCGCGTTGCTGGGTGCGGGGTCGTCCGAATCCGGCGAAGGGGAAGAATAGGGCGGGGGGGCTGACAGAGCGGCGCTGGAAATGATGGACGGAGCAATTCCTTTCCTGTTGGACGCAGCCTGGTGGCGCGCTAACCTTGGACAGGAATGGACAGATACGGACATCTGAAAGAGGTTCTCAATGCACAAAGTTGTCGGTCTTTGCCTGGTCCTGGTCGGTGCGGCCAGTGCTGCCCAAGCCTTTGACAGGCAGACAACAAACGCCCTGAAGACCTGTCACGACTACCTTTGGCAAGTTCCCGAGTTCATGGATATGCCCAATGCAGCGATTTCGGTCTTTCCTGCATCTCAGAATGGCGACACCATCATCGTGAACTGGAATGTGAACTGGGACGAGCCGACCGTGCGGGCGGCTGGAAACTGCACCGTCATCGACGGGAATGTCGAAGGTTTCGAAGACTACACGAAGTGACGTCTCGCAAATGACAGACACCGACCGCAGCACCAACCCACGGGCTGAAGGCACGCGCTGGAAAGGGTGCCAGCGCAGATGACGTGCCAATGGCAACAACCCTTGGCGCTTCGGCAGTGCTTGCTGGACAATCACGTCTCACATGAAGCGGATGAGGCATGAGACGGGTGGCATGGTTCGGCTTGCTTTCCTGCATGGTGCTTGTGGTCGTCGTTTTGGCGGTTCCACAGGTTCGGTTCCTGTTCTTCGGGCTTCCGGAAAAACGGCTGGAAGGAAGTCCGATTTCCGAGGGGAAAACAGGCCCGGCGCCGGTGGCCGAGGTGTCCCGAAATGAAGTGCACCAGGCGTTGCGGGACGCGGGGCTGAGCGAACAGCCGCTTCTGGGGGACATTTCCATCGCCGGCCATCTCGCCCGGCTTGATGAGGGTGCGGTCACATCCGCGCAACTGATGGAATATGCGGATGGGCTCAGGGTTCTCGCGCTTCGAACCGGCGACGCCGGCCGCCAGATTCCATCCGCGTTCTGGGACGTGGATACCGACCAGTTGCGCGCAGATGGTTGGGACGCCTATGGCGTTGTCGAAGCGCTTGCCTCGGCAGAGGGCGAACCCTATCTTGCGGCGCTTGGCGCGGCCTACACCCGGTTTCACGCCTTCAAGCTGGCTGATCTGTCGGGGGCCGACACCGATGATACGGCGCTCGACACGGCGCTGGACCTGTTCGAGCCCGCCAACGACCTGATTGATGCGGTGCCGCCGGAGCATATGCTGGAAACGTCTGAGTTCATTGGCGGAAAGGAACAGGCGGCCCTTTACCTTTGGCAGCAACTGGTCGTGGGGTCGTCGCGCCGCAACCCGCTGACACATATCAAGTTGTTCAACCATGGCTTCACCACGCGGTTCCACGTCGGAACGATCTGGCAATACGACACCGGGATTGCTCAGGACAACTCTACGATCTGGGGCGTTTCCGGCTTTGCGCCCGTGTTCGTAGGCCCGCCCGAGAACAACAACCAGATCGAGCATATGTCGATCAGCATGACGGTTCAGGGCATCCTGCGCGAGCCGCTTTTGCTTCTTGAAGCCTTCGAGGAGATCGAAGCCCTTGTGGGGTCGTCATCCGCAGGCGAGGCCGCTGCCGACGACGCGTTGAATGCTGCAATCCAGCAGGCGTTCCTTCCCGGTTTCGAGGACGATCTTCCGTCGGCGGTTGACGCGCTGCGTGGGCAATTGCGCGCGCGCTAGTGGCTGCCATTCCCGCGCGTGGGTGCAATTCCATAACAGATGGTTGTGGGAACGCCGCCTGCCACAGACGCGTTCTCACAGGTGTGCCGCTTGCAGGGGCGCGGCGTTGCGCGTGCGGACCAGCGGCGGGCACCACGAGCAAGTCGGCGGATCTGACGGCCATGATCCCATTCCTTGCCTTTGGTCCTTACCTGATACAGATTTATAGGCGGGGCCGGGATGTCTGTATTGCTGCTGGGTCTGTAGGACACCGGACATGCGCGGAACCCTGCTTTGGGAGGAGTGTGTCATGACATCAAAGATCGAAGGGTCCACACCACCGGACAATCAGGCGCCGCAACGGGGCCTGCCCAAGGTGAACAAGGTGACGGCGGATGATATCACCGCGTCGCTGAAAGAAGGGTTTTCCGACTTTCTGGCGCGCCCCGTCATGAGCGGCTTCTTCGGCCTGTTCTACGCGGTGTTTGGACTGCTGCTGGTCTGGTGCCTGGTCTGGCTCGACATGCTCTGGATGATCGTTCCCGCGGTGGTCGCCTTTCCGCTGGTCGCGCCTTTCGCGGCTGCCGGGCTGTATGAAATGTCCCGCCGGCTGGAGGCAGGGGAGAGCTTCGGCTGGTCTGAAATCCTCACCGTCATGGCCAATCAGCGCAAGCGCGAGATGGGCTGGATGGCCTTCGTCACCCTGTTCATCCTGTGGGTCTGGTTTTACCAGTTCCGCACCGTGTTGGTGATTGTCCTGAAGGATTCATCCTTTTCGGATCTGGACGGGTTCCTGCACACCGTGTTGTTCACGCCGCAGGGCTGGACCTTTCTTGCGATCGGGGCCTGCGTTGGGGCATTGCTGTCTGCGGTCCTGTTCTCGGTGACCGTTGTGGCCATGCCCATGCTGCTCGACCGGGACATGGATTTCGTTTCCGCCATGATCACTTCCGTTCGCGTCGTCGTGGAAAACCCGGCGGTCATGCTCACCTGGGCGGCAATCATCACCGTGACCATGCTGTTATCGCTGGTTCCGGCGTTTCTGGGCCTAATCTTCACCCTGCCGATCCTTGGCCACACCACCTGGCATCTTTATCAGCGGGCGGTGGCCCCGGCGGAGGGGGAGTCCGTGCAGCCATCCCTCTGACTGGCTAGGTGCCTTTTCGAGTGACGGGAAGAAAAGTCCGAAAAAAGGTCATTGGGGAGCGCGTCCCCGGACCGCCGGAATTGTGCAAGTACAGCAAACTGTGAACGCGTAGTTCGCCTGTCCTGAAAGCGGCCGGAACAATCGGCTGTACGTTTCCAAGGCAGGCCGACAGCCATATGCGCGTGAATCCAAGATGATCTCGGCACCGCCAAAAGCCGACTTGGAGCCGGTTGTGATCAGATCTTTTGACGGTCGCGACAGTCCGGGTTTGCAACTGCCCACCGTGGTGTCAGGCGAAACGATCTACTGCTCTGCTGCGCACTCGACTGCGGCAAAGCACACCTCGTGTCCACCCAAGGGAATGGAACCGGTCCTGTCCCGGATTCCTGACAGCATCAGCGTGGCGATATCGACCTCCTCGCCAGATACGGTCACCAGGGTTACATGGTCTTCCGACATCCCGAGATCCGGAAATTGCTCGCCACTTGTTGTTGCGAGTTGGATGTAATCCCGCCCGTGTCTTTGTCTATAGTCGTAGACATGCTCGTGGCCGTTGAAAACAGTGTAAGACCGGTCGGACAAAGCGGCTTCGATGGACGAGAAAGCCACATCTCCCTCCCGTTTCCAGGCCGGTTTGTGAACGAACAGGAAGGTCCAACGGACATCTGGATTGTCTGCAATGACCGCCCGAAAATACGCGGCCTGTCCGGCGCTGATCGTGCCCGAAGCGCGTTCCGGCATCTGGTTGTATTCGGTCGCCGCGAAGGCTTTGGGCCCTTCTGTCTTGTAGATTTCAACCGCTTGTGCACGGGCGGCCGCGATCTCGTCTATCCGGGACGGGGTGTTGTCTTCGGTGTCGAGTACCAGGAACAGGACATCCTTGTAGCGGAAATGGTAAAAGCTTGGCCCGAGCCGTGCCTGCCAGATGTCCTGCGACAGTTGCGTCGACAGGTCGTGATTGCCCCCCACGTAGAAGATCGGTGCTTTCAACGCCTCCACTCTGCGGTCGTAGTCCTCCCATTCACGCAGATGCTGGTCGCGGTCCACGTCACCGCCTTCGATCAGGTCGCCGACGCTGATTACAAATTCGGGGCGCAGCAGATTCAACTGCGCCATGGCGATTTCGAACACTTGGGGTCGCTCGCCGCCTGTCAGGTCGGAATGGATTGCGAACATGAACCGGTCTTCTCCAACGTCAAAGACCTTGTCGGTCCATGGGGTGGGGCCATCCGCGATGCCGTGCGAAAACGGCTGGGCGACAATGGACACGGCCGAAAGGAGGAGAGTGGCTGTTGCGGCGACCAGGTGTTTCATACTTGTGTCCCTAGAACACGATCCGTGCCCGCAGGCTGAGGATGGTCAGGTCGTCCTGACCGGGATCAAGCAGCGGGTTGTTGATATACTGGATCGAGGGCGTGATCTGGAGATCCGGTGAGATATTGAAGCGGTAGAAGACTTCGGTGGTGAACTGGGTGTCATCGATATCTTTCGCCTCGGCCCAGTTGAGGCCGATACCCGCAAGGTCAGTGTTCCGTCGGTACCAGCCCAGACCGGTGGAAAGAGACCGTTGGTAAAGCGAGGCGGTGCCATCGGAAACGCCGGCCCGCAGGAACGGCATCCATGTATTGTCGAAGAACCAGGCGGCAGAGAAGGCGGCACCCTTGTCTTCGGCCCGGCTGCCATCCTCGGCCTCGTCCGATTGCCAGACGGTCAGGTGGACATTGTCGAAATAGATCCGGTCGATGCCGCTGGTATAGCCGATCTCGATGGATTTGAACGTTTCACCGGTTTCGAACACATCGAAACTCGGCTTGGTCGGGTCCCCGTTCGCATCGGCCACCGCACCCACAACATAGAAGTTCTCTCCCAACTTCGCACCGCCCGCAATCCCCAGGCCGGGATTGGGCGCGTTGATCGTGGGATTGGTGTTGAATGCCAGGTTCTGGAACGAGGTCCAGGGACTGACAAGGCCATAGACATCCACGAAATCGGTCAGGTCAAGTTGACCGAACTGCAATGTCCATCGCCCCTTTGCATCCCGCTGGGACCAGAAAAGGTTCGTCAGCATCGTGCCGTTGTCGTTGAAGCCAGTGCCGGTGATCGACATTGCGCCGGAATCAAAGCCAAAGAACTGGGGCGCGATGGCGCCGTAGGCGTGCCGGTTTTCGACCTTGAAGGTCAGCGACCCGTTTTCGGTGGCCTGCCAATTGCCATAGAATCGGAGGATGCCACCGCCGGCCTGTCCTTCGCCCAGGTCGCTGTCGCTCCTCTGGCCGAGCGCAAGGTAGTCGATGTTGAACCGCAAGCCATTGTCGGCCAGCCCGTCTTTCCAGGCAAAGTACCCCGGCAGCACGTTGCGTGGAAAGTCTGTGCGCGGCTGCGGATCGGTGAGCCCGTCGCCGGGTGTCAGGTCCGCCTCGACGGATGACGGGCCAGAAAGGCCCTGTTGGGCCCATGCGGCATGCGGCAGAAGCGTCAGGGCCAGCAGCATTGCCCCCGCGTAAATGAATCTCGACATGGGGTCTCCCGCTTGCCGGTTTTGGCTTGGTTCGCTTTCAGCTTTGCGCATCGGTCACAAGCGTGCGTGCCAGATCGGTCTGGTCGATCGCAACCGAACAGTCGGTCGCCGACAGTGCCGTGACATTCAGTGCCGAAAACCGCATCGCCTTTGACCGGTCCCCGACAGTGTCTGCCAAAGCCAAGGTGCACGCACCCCGGTCGGATCAACCGGGGTGCGGCCCTGCGCTCAGAGGTTTCCGAAATATGCGTCGCGGCTTGGTTCGGCGGGTTTGAAGGCCGGGGCGTTTTTGCCGGGCAGCCAGTTCTTGTAGACGTCCCCATCCTTCATCACGAAATCCACCCGGTCGCGCGAGATGGCATTGATGTCCTCCAGCGGGTTGCCATCGACCAGAATGATGTCGGCGTAGCCCCCTTCGACGATCGTGCCCAGGGTGCCCTCCTTGTAGGGGTTCATGCCGCCCGACCAGGACAGCACTTCGGCGGCATTGCTGGTTGCGGTTTTCAGGGACAGAAGCGTGTTGTTTACAACCTTGTCGTTGAACCAGATGATGTTGTCGGCCTGACGCACCACGTCGGGTCCGAACATGTCGCCGCCGGTGACCATCAGCAGGTCATGCTTGACCGCCCATTCCATCATCTGCTGTGCGCCTGCATTGACCTGGGCGGCCTTGGTTTTCTGGTCGGCGTTAAAGAAGGTGATGCTCTCGGGATCGCCGAAAGCTTCCAGCGACTGGACCGCTTGAACGGAAAGGGCGACGCCCTCTTCCTTCATGCGGATGATGGTATCTTCCGAGACGAGGAAGTTGTGTTCGATCACGCGGACACCGGCGTCAATCGCGCGGTTGACCGACCGGTCGTGATAGGCGTGCACCAGCACGTAGGTGCCGTAGTCTTCGGCAACGCCAACGATCGCCTCAAGCTCTTCTGGCGAGTACTGGGTCGTGTGCAGGGGATCGAATTCGCTGGCAACGCCGCCGCCCGCCATGACCTTGATCTGGGTGGCCCCGGCGCGCAGGTTGTGACGCGCCGCGCGGATCACCTCGGGAACGCCATCGGCGATGAAGCCGAACATATGGGCTTCCAGGTCATCCACGTCGCCGGGAACATCGTTGAACGATCCGGTGTCGGCGTGGCCGCCGGTCTGGCTCAGGAAGCCTCCGCTGGGGTAAAGGCGCGGTCCGGGGATGATGTCGTTGTTCACCGCCTTCGCAATGCCAAGGATGTTGCAGCCCGCGTCGCGCGCGGTGGTGAAGCCCTGGTCGAGATAGTCTTGCAGGACCAGCCCGGTGTAGGCGCCGTTGGCCATCTGGTCGTAATTGTCGCGAAACTCCAGCATGCCGTTCCGGATGCACAAGTGCGAATGCATGTCGATCAGGCCGGGCATCAGCGTGCGCCCTTCGCCATCCACCATGACGGCATCCGGGGCGTCGATGGCATCGGCGGACACCTGCGAGATGAGATTGCCTTCGACCAGGACCGAGCCGTTCTCGATCAGGGCATCGCTCATTCCATCGAAAATATTGACGTTGGTGAAGAGCACCTGGCGCGGGGCGTTGTCCTGCGCGAAGGCGGCGGTCGCAAACCCAGCGGCCAGCGCAATGCTTGCAGCCGAGGCAAGGAATCTCATCATATATATCTCCCATTGGATCAGACCCCGATGCGGGGCGTTTGAGTGGGAAACACTATAGCGCTAGAATATTGCTTCTCTTGTCTTTCAGGGTCACGAGGAACGGGTTTTTTACCCATCCAGACTGTTCTTGAGAGTTTTTCCTATTCCCGCGGCTGTCAGACGCTACGCTGCGTGACAAGGGGCGTGCGGATATCAAGCCAATGACACACAGACTGCCACTCGTCAAACTGAGCCTTCTTCGTCCGTTTGTGGGTGAATTCCATGCGCGCGGCATCGACCCGGAACCGGTCTTCGACAGCGTAGGCCTGACCGAAGAAGCAACCCTTGACCCGGATCTGTCCGTTCATGTCATGGTTGCCACCCAGTTTGTCGAGAACGCGGCGGACGTGGCCAACGATCGGTTTCTCGGCGCGCGCGTGGGCGCCAAGCTTGATCTCGGCGGCTGGCCAATTCTTGCAGATGCGGAAGCCCGGGCGACCACCGCCGGAGACTACCTTTCGATCTTCATCGCGGGCGCCAACGAGGTTTCAAGTTCGGCCACTGAGTATCTCAATATTTCCGGTCAAACTGCGACCTTGGGCGAAAGACGAACCTTCAAGCCGACGATCCTGCCGGCACAGAACGACGCGTTCATGCTGGCGCTGGGCTGGGCCATCCTCCAGCGGGCACTTCGGGACGGGATCGACCCCTCGAAAGTGACCGTTGTTGTCAGCGATCCATCGGTCCTTCCCCCGGAGTTCGACCTGATGCACCCGGTGAAAGGCAACCGGATGGGGTTCAGCATTCGTTTTCCGACTGCGTGGTTGTCGTCATCGTTCGATGCACGTTCTCCCGATCTGACCCCGATGCAGCGGCGCGACGCCGATGTCGGCGAATTCGTGCATTCCTTTCGGCAAGTGGTGCGCGCCTACATTGGGCAAGGCGCCCTGAGCGCCGCGGATTGTGCCGTCCTCGCATCGATGAGCCAGCAGAAACTGAAACGCCGCCTTGCTGCCGAAGGAACCGGGATCAGCAAGGAGATCGACTTTGTCCGGCAAGAATATGCCCGTGCCGCCCTTTTCGAGACCAACCGGTCCATCTCTGACATCGCCACTGCATTGGGCTTCACGGACGTTGCCAATTTCACCCGAGCCTTTCGCCGCGCAAACGACATGACACCAACCACGTACCGAAGCCTGCAAAGAACCCAGAAGGACGGATCCGCTGAATAGGTCACCGAACCTTGCATGCATCGCCTCACATGCATCGACCGCAGAGCTCCGCGATCTGTGCGGTCGACCCCATCCGGGTTTGCGCGTGCTGCGAAGGGCGCCTTCGACGGGCCGCACCGCAGCAATATGAAAGGGTGCCCGAGGTCGGGATCGGGCCGTTCACGCGCGCGCACTCAAGCCGGGACACTGCGCATGGGTCAGATGCTCGGCTGATAGCCCATTCGCGAAAGGGCGTCACCGAAAACGCCCCGGTCCGTATCGGCGACAAACATTGCGTGGACGGCTCGTGGCAGGACGACCTTGGAATTTGGCAAGGCGCACCGGATTTCGTCCGCGCAGGCGTCCAATCCGGGCCGGTCCCCGAGCGCCACGCTTGCAACACTGTCGAACAACGGAAGCCAGAAGTTCGATCGGAACGCGGAAGAGCGGGTTCGGACGGCCAGTGCTTCCCAATCAGCGGCATCAAACAGGGACACGATTTCGGACGCCGTGGCAAAGAAGGATTTTTCCGGATCAAGGACATCCCTGTTCCGCATCGGAAGGCGACACAAGGATCGAAGTAGCACGACATCCGCATCGATTCCCGACAGGCTGACCGCTGCCGGAATACTGCAGGCTGCCTGTCGGGCCGCTGTCTTTTGATCTGTGGCAAGGCAGGCGTATCCCAGCGACAGCACCGCGGCTGCGTTGTCCGGTTCCCATTCAACGGCAGCCGCGGCCATCTCCAGGGCGCGACTGCATCCTCCGCTTTCCGGGCCGATCGCAAAGACCTCGCTGATCCGGCACATGTCCGCCTTCAACGCCAGGGTGGTCGCGGACCGGTATCCGGTGCCTTCCAGCGCCGCAAAGGCATTCATCGCCCGTTCCGCCCAGACAGAGGACTGGGTGCACATGAAGCGGTAGGCCAGCAGGATCAGCGCAAGGCGGGAACTCGGCCAGATCCGCGCGGCCTGGTTCGGAACCAGACCGCTTGCCGGATCGGCCAAAGCGTCCGCAACCAGTTGCACGAGAGGGTCCTCGGGCTGTCCGGGGGAATGACCAACCGTCATGGGCAGTTCGATTCCGGCAACAAGCGCCTCACGATCTGTCCGGCAGAGCGTCAGCCAAGCTCTGGAGGGCCCGGGGTCGGACGGTGAAAGATGCAGATGTGCCGAGATATGGCAGGCATTTTTCCGGGCCTCATGGCAGGCTTGCGCCGCGCTCGTCGCAGTTGCCGGGCACAGCACGAGGGCACCGTCCAGCAAAAGCGGAGACCTGGCAGATCGGCACAGGATCGCGGCAAGCAGCGCGTCTTCACGATCCGGCTGTCCGGATCCCGAAAGACTGAACTGAACCCTCAAACCACCAGGTCTGGGTTCAACTGCTGCCAGTGATTGCCGGGATGCAGCCAGACAAAGCAGGTACTTTCCCTTGGGAATCTCCAGCCGTTGTGCGCCGGCGGGCTGGTCGGCGAAATAAAGCTTCAGGGCGGTCCGCAGGCGACCTACTTCGATACGCGCATGGGGGTCGATTGCCGGATCGAAATCGGGGCCCTTGCCGAGGATCTTGCATGCAATCTGCTGTTGGGTGGTGCCAGCCCCTTCCGGATCATCCGACGTGTCGGCAATGAAAAGCAGCAGCCTGCGCAATCGGTCGGACGCCTGAAACACCGGATCTCGGGCGACACGTCGCGCAAGCGCCTTCACGCCTTCGGTTTCGATCAGGCCGTCGGGTCCGTTCATCCAGCGGTGTCCTCCCCCGGTGCGGATCAGGATTTCCGTTACGTTAGTTACTTACCACCTGTTCGGCGCCGGTGCTACGCGTTTGGGACGATTGCGCAAACAATGGGAAGGACCAGCGATGAAAGGCATCGACTGCCCGGCAGATCTGCGTTTGCTCGCATGCCTGACCTGCGTCGCCTTTCCCTTTGCAGCAACGTCCCAAGAGCAGACCGATGCACCGGATTTCGACTACGGCGAGTTTGGCGTGGTGTTCGAGAACCCGGTCGCGCGCGACGGCTATCTTTCGTTCGGGGCGGTCGGTCGGGCAGGGCTGCAATATTTCGAGTTCAAGGAGCGCGTACAGGACGAGGCAGGGTTCTACTGGGTGATCGAGGATCGCCTGATCAACCAATGGGCTGACGGATCCAGGATCAATGACAACGAGTTGAACGTGATCGCCCGACTTGATTTCGCCGGCGACGCCCCGGGGCACACTTCGCTCAACATCTGGGGGCAGTTCGCCAACAGCCTGGGGGGCAACACGGCTGGCCAGTTCCAGTCCGATCTCGGAATCCTGTCGCCGTTGAATGGCGGAAACGGCGGGCCGGACAATTCCGTCGAGATCCTGCAGATGCTGGCGCTGGAACACATCACGGCGGACGAGCGCTTTCGGTTTCAGATTGGCAAGTTGGCCATGCGGACATTGGTCAACCTGAACCGCTATGCGCATGGCGACAGCGAGATGTTCTTCTCTCCCATGCTCGGCAACAACCCGGTGGTGCCTTACACCGCCTTGCTTGGAAACGGCATCTTCGCGCAGTGGAAGGCCGAGACCTGGTATCTCTCCGGCGTGGTGCGGGCGCCGGATGTGGAGACGGGTCTCAGCCTTGAAGCCTTGCAGGACGGCAATCGGGAGTACGTGATCGAGGCGGCGCTGCAACCTGCCATTCCCGGGCTCGGCTATGGCGAATACCGCCTGACCTGGTCGCTGGACACGGCCACCGACACCCAGTCCGAAGTCCGCAGCCTGTCCGCCAGTTTCGATCAGGACATCGGCGATCGGCTGGGTGCCTTCTTCCGGTATTCGGTGGCCAAGGATACCTTCCGCGCCTTTCGGGAACGCACCGCCATCGGTTTCCAGGTCAAGACACCTTTCGGGTTCCGCTATGACCGGATCGGCGTCGGGGTCTGGCAGGGCGATCCCACGGACGAAAACCTCGGCATGGAGCGCGGCTTCGAGGCCTACTACCGCGCCCAGGTCTCACGTGCCTTCGAGATCACCCCGGACATTCAGTACATTGCCAACCCCGCCCTGTCCGGCGCCGACAGCGAGGTCGTCTTCGGCCTGCGCTTCCGGCTCGTGCTTTAACTTTCAGTCTTCGAATTCGAACAAGGAAACGCAATGAAACACCCCCTGACAGTCCTTCTGCTTGCCGGACTTCTGCTGCCGGAAACGACGTTCGCCCAGATGATGGGAGCTGCCGACACACCCGCGGAAATAGATCCGATCAACGAGGGCGAAGAGCCGTTGATCCGATTGAACAAGGACGACCCCAGCTATGATGTCTGGCGCAAGATGCGAGACGACCTGTCCAGCGGGCGCGAGCCGGGCCCAATCAACGTGCAGCGATACGTCGGCGGGTTCCCTTGGGTCGGTATTCCCACGTTCTTCCATCTGCCCGTTGCCCTGACCCCGGCAGACCTGAAGGCCGGAGAGGTGGAAGTCGCGATTTTCGGTGCCGAAATGTACAACGGGATGCGAGTGCAATCCTACGGCCCGATGGAAATGCGCGCGCCGATGAAGTCCGAGATCTACCACATGTGGGGGGCCTTCACGATGCCGGAGCTCGACTCCGGGCTTGCGGCCCTCGAAGAACTGACCGTTGTCGACTACGGCGACGCTCCGGTTCATCCGCTCAGCATGGAGAAATCCATCCCCGAGGTGCGCAGGATGGTCGCCGAGGTGGCGGGGGTTGAACTGGAAAATGGAAAGCGAACCATTCCGATCATCATCGGTGGCGGACACGTGCTGATGTATCCGGACGCTGCGGGGCTTGCTGACGTCTATGGCAAGGGTAACCTGACGATCGTTCACTTCGATGCTCATGCCGATCAGGCACCGGTGGGATTCGGTGTTTTCAACACGCACGGAAACCCTGTCCGGAAACTTGTGGAAGAAGGGTTGGTCAATGGTGAGGACATCATCCAGATCGGTTTGCGTGGTCCGAATTCGACCGACATGAACGGTGTCGCCTGGAATCGGTCCGCGGGCCTGCGCTATCACATGATGGCCGAGATCGAACGCCGCGGCTGGCAACCTGTGGTCGATGATGTGCTTGCCGAAGCCCGCGCCAACGGCAAGCCGCTGTTTCTGTCTTTCGACATCGACGTGGTGGACCCGGCGTTCATTCCCGGCACCTCGACGCCCGAGCCGGGCGGGCTCTACATGCGCGAAGTGCTGCCGCTGGTGCGTCGGATCTGCGCCGAAAACAATCTGGTGGGCATGGAAATCGTCGAACTCCGCCCCGAGCGCGATCCAGGCTACACGAGCGTTCTCAACTCCAAGGCGGTCCTGCGCCAGTGCCTGAACGGCATTGCCATGGCCAAGAACGGTTTGCCCGACAACTATCTGCACACGGATCTGGTCGATGACGGCAAGTGAAACCACGCTACGCCGGGGCGGGCGCCCGTGGCGCCTGACCGGCTGGATGCGGCGGCTAGATCCGGTGGCATTGTTTTTCGCCGCGGCGCTGGCGATATTCGTCGCCAATGCCCTGCTTGCGCCCGACACGCGGGAGGTGATCGATGTCACTTCGGAACAGGCTGCGGTGCTGGTCGAAAACCACGCCGCATTAGTGGGCCGCCCTCTGTCGCCGCAAGAGTCGGCGCAGGTCGTGGAACGCTACATCAATGACGAGGTGCTGGTCCGCGAGGCGGTGGCGCGGGGTCTGCATCTGAGCGACGCGAAGCTGCGCGCCCGGATGCTTGCCAAGATGGACTTTCTGCTGATGGACGAGGCACCGGACCCGACCCCAGAAGAACTGGCGGCCCTGCGCACCGCCATGCCCGACCGCTACAGCCTTCCCGAAACCATCAGCTTTGAACATCGCTTCTTTGGCGACAACGAGACAGCTTCCCGCGACGCGTTGGCGAAACTGACCGCGGGAAGCGACCTTCCCGAGGGTGCCGCAAATAGGTTCTGGCTGGGCGAGTGGATGGAGGGATACAGCGAAGCCCAGATCCAGACGGTGCTGGGCCCGGAAGTGTTCGAAGCCATCGCCGAACTGCCGCCGGACACCTGGAGCGGGCCGCTGCAGACCGGACGCGGGTGGCACGTGGTGCGCCTGACCTCGGTGACCGGACCACAGCCGCTGCCCGCCCAGGAACTCGACCGACGGCTGCGCGAGGATTTTGCCCTTCGGCATCATGTCGAAACCCGGGACAAGCGCATCCTGGATATGCGGAAAGCCTATGATATCCGCCTGCCGTCCGACGCTCTGCCGGCATCCTCGGGCGCGGCATTTGCCGCAGGAACGCGCTGACATGATGTCCCTTCTGCGTCTTCTCATCCTTGCTCTCACAATTTCCGGACCGGCCTTGGCGCATATGGACGGCATGCCTCAGGGTCCGTCGGTGCCAAGCGGTTTTCGTGCCGAAGCCATGACCGCCCCAGAGGCCGCACTTGGCCTCGCACAGATCCGCCTCGTGAGTACGGCTGAGGGATACGTGACCGTTCGGGCGCGCGTGACCGGCCCGGACCCGGTGACGGCACCGATCTGGCCGCTGCATTGCATCAAGAGCGTCGCGCCGGTTGCCGAGCGGTTGCACAATGGCTGGCGGCTGACGGAAACCCGGCACTGCGACGCGGCACAGGGTGCCATCCTGTTTCCGTGGCGTGTCGAGGCCGCGCGAACGATCGTTATGCGCAACGGAGACAAGGAAGAGCATTTTCTGCGCGCGGGCGGCCGTGGCGTTGCGGTTCCGATGGAACTCGTGGCCACCAGCAGCATGCCGTTCGCGTCGATCGCCACGCGCTATTTCGCCGCCGGTGTTCACCACATCCTTGGCGGCGCGGATCACCTCGCGCTGATCCTGTGCCTGCTGCTTCTGGCGCGCGGGCGGTTGCTGGTTTTGGCGGTTACCGCCTTCACGCTAGGCCACAGCCTGTCGCTTGCGCTCGGGGCGCTTGGCATGGTTCGGGTGCCTGCGATTCCCGTCGAGGCCTGCATCGCACTTTCCATAGTGGTACTGGCGCGGCAGGTGGTGCTGGCTCAGGGGCTTCGGGATCGAGACCTGCTTCCTCTGGTCGGGATCGGCCTGCTGCACGGTCTTGGATTTGCCGGCATGTTGGGCGAGTTCGGCTTGCCGACCGGCCCGTTCCTGTTGGCGCTTCTGAGCTTCAATCTGGGCATCGAGGCTGGTCAACTCGCGTTCATTGCCGTGCTCGCCGTCGGCTGGCGGCTTGGCATGGCCATTGTACCGACGATGGCAGGGTTCGGCCGCGTGCTCGTCGCTCCGGCAGTCGGAACGATCGCCGCATTCTGGACGCTGCAGCGGCTGGCGCTGATGGGCTGATGTCGAGCAGGTGGGCAGAAGCCGGAACCATCACTCGGCCGAAAGGATCAATCCCCCCCAAACAACGAGCAGGACGAGCGGGAACACCACCCGCGCGGCCCGCCCGCAGGTTCGCGGTCTTGGCCTGAAACGGCGCGAAAGCGGGCTTCGGTATCGGCCTAAATGGATGTGCAGAAAGCGTTTTTCCTGCAGTCGGGGAAGACGGGCCTGGGTGGCGGAGCCCGCCGCGAACCTTGGCTCTTGCAAGGCTGACGCCGGATGTGACCCTAGGGCAACAGGCTAGGCTTGATAGGCACCCCTGCGCGCATAGGTTGCGAAAAGCTTGAGTTTGAATCGGTCTGCCCGTTGTCTGGTAGGGGAACAGTATCAGCGCCGGGGGCCGGTCCGAGATGAGAAAATCAAGCAACCTGTCATACCTGCAATTCCTTTCTGCGATGGCCCTTGCGGCGGGGTGGATTCTGGGCCCGGTTCCGGACGCCGAGGCGCAGAACGTCTGCACAGTGGTCGGCAGCGTCTGCACCTTCCCGTCCACGAACGCACCGGCCGTCTACACGTTCACGGGGACCAGCGGCAGCCAGACCACGGACGGCGAGTCGGGGCCGGACTATACCTTCGATATCCCGACCGACATCGACATCAACCTGCCCTTCACCACCGCCTACCAGGGTATTTACCTCAAGCAGATTGGCGGTGACGGCTCCTACAGCGGGCCGTCGGACGGTGGCAATGGTGGCGACATCACCGTCAGCGGACCGCAAACCGTGACCACCACCGTGTCCGGCAACCTTGACATTGGCGATGCTGCGGCGGGCATTCTGGCCTGGACCCAGGGCGGACCGGGCACCGACAACAACGAAAACAACAACAGCGACGGCGCACCCGGCGGGTCCGGCGGCGCGATCCGGCTGGCGCCAAACAGTGCCTTCACCGACGTCACGCTTCAGGGTGGCGCTCCTGACATCTCTACCACCAATGATTTCGTGGGCATCGAGTTGCGGTCCTACGGCGGGCAGGGTGGCCGCCTGAACGGGGGCGTCAAACAGGACTATGACGGCGGCGATGGTGGAGACGGTGGCGATATCTCCTGGACCAGCGGATCTGTCACCGTCGGGACCACCACCGACCCGCTGGTCGCCGACAGCGTCGTCGGTCTGCGCGCGCGCTCGGTCGGAGGGGCGGGCCCGAACAACTACAACTCCTACGACCAATCGGACGATGGCGGCGGCGGCTACAGTCATGGCGGTACGGGCGGCGATGTCACCGTTACCAACCAGGGGGCGGTCAGCGTCGTCGGGCGCACCAGTGCTAGCGGGGCGACACGTGGCATCCACGCCCAGAGCAGCGGCGGCGATGGCGGCTGGGCTTACAACGTCGGCGTCTCGGCCTTCATCGAGAACGGTGGACCCGGCGGTGCGGGCGGCAAGGTCGACGTTACGGCCATCGACACGATCACTGTCGAGGATACCGGAACAAGCGCCGCGCCGGATGGCAGTGCCGCCATCTTTGCCCATTCCCAGGGCGCGGAAGGCGGCGTCGGCCAATCGCAGAAAACCGGCGGCAGCGGCGGCAACGGCGGCACGGTGGATGTCTCCGTCGGCGCGACCATCCATGCAACCGGCATCAACACCGACGCCATCTTTGCGCTCAGCAAGGGCGGGCAGGGCGGCGCGGGCTTGTCGAACGCCAACAACTCTACCGGTGGCGACGGCGGCTCCGGTGGCAGCGTCTATGTCAACGTCAATCCGTCTCAGACTCTGACCATCACCGCACAGAGTTCTGCCGCGGGACAGGACAGCGGCCGGGGCATCGTCGCGCAGTCGCTGTCCAATGTCGGCGGCCTGGGCAGCAACGGCAACGAGTTTGCCGGCAATCCGGGTGACGGTGGATCGGGCGGGAACGGCAGCGCTGTCAGCGTGTCCGTCGGGGGCGGAACCATCAGCACCGATGGCACCAACGACATGAGCGCAGGACTGGATTTCGGGGCTGGCGTCTTTGCCCAGTCCATCGGCGGTGGGGGCGGCGATGGCGGGGACTTCAGCAACTTCCTGCGCGGCTCGGGCGGCTCGGGCGGCACGGGGGGATCGGGCGATACGGTGTCGATCCTCAACAATGGCACCATCAACACCAAAGGGGCGCAGGCCAATGGCATCCTTGCCCAGTCCATCGGCGGTGGCGGGGGTGCGGGCGGCGCGGCGGACGGGCTTGTGATCGCCTTGGGCGGTTCGGGTGGCTCGGGTGGATCAAGCAGTGCCGTATCGGTGTCCAATGACGGCACCATCACGACCCAAGGCTACAATGCGACCGGTATACTTGCCCAATCCATCGTCGGCGGTGGCGGGTCGGCGGGTGTCTCTGGCGCGACGGTGAGTATCGGTGCGACCGGGGGCAGCGACAGCAGCACGGCGGCGGGATCGACGACCGTCTCCAACATTGGCTCGATCAGCACAACCGGCGATGCGGCGGTTGCTGTTCTGGCGCAATCGGTCGGTGGCGGGGGCGGCAGTGCGGCGGGAACCTCGGGATCGAGCAGCACCGGCGTGCTTGCCATCGGGTCGGCCGGCGGTGGCGCAGGGGTCGGCGGCAGGGTCGAGGTCACGGCCATCGGAACCCTGTCGACCAACGGCACCTTTGCACCGGGGCTTCAGGCCCAATCCATCGGCGGCGGGGGCGGTGCGGGCGGCAGCGCCTTCGGCATCGGCATCTTCAGCATTCCGGGCGCTGCGATCGGCGGCCAGTCCGGCGGCGGCGGCAACGGCGGTTCGGTCAAGGTCACCAACGGGGAAGGGGCGCGTGTGCGCACGGTCAGCACCTCTTCGGCGGGTCTGCTTTTGCAATCCATCGGCGGCGGCGGCGGGTCCGGGGGCATTGCGCAAACCGGCGGCATTCTTGACACGTTCCAGTTTGCCATCGGGGGGTCCGCATCGGCGGCAGGCGCGGGCGGCGCCGTCACAGCGACGCTGTCGAACTCCAACATCACCACCGAAGAGTCGCTCTCGGCGGGGATCGTCGCGCAGTCCATTGGCGGCGGCGGCGGGTCGGGCGGATCGGGTACCAGCAAGGCTGCCAGTTTCCTCAACATCGGCCTGACCGTCGGCGGGCTTGCCAACGCCGGCGGCGACGGTGGCGATGTCGCTGTCACGCTGACCGAGCAAACAACCATCTCGACCGGCGGCGGCAACCCGGCCACGACGAACGATTCCATCGGCATTCTTGCGCAGTCCATTGGCGGTGGCGGCGGCACCGGCGGTGCGACCGCGGCCAGCGCCATCACAACAGGTGTGCCGCTCGACCCGACTGATCCGGACTTCACGGTGACGCTCAACGCGCAATTTGCACTTGGCGGTCGCGGTGGTGCGGGCGGAGACGGGCAGGCAGCCACGGTCACCCTGTCGGATCAATCCTCGATCCTGACCTATGGTGCCGGTGCGCATGGCGTGTTGGCCCAGTCCATTGGCGGTGGCGGCGGGTCTGGTGGCGATGCCTCGACCGCGACGACGACAATCCCGGATTCAACCCAGCAATACGGCCTGACCATCAACGGCGCCCTTGGCGGTGCGGGCGGCAATGGTGGCAACGGGGGGACGGCCAGCGTGGCCCTTGGCAGTTCGACACCGGCGGGAATCCCGTCGGTTGTCACCACCACCGATGCCTATTCGAACGGCGTGGTCGTACAGTCCATCGGCGGCGGTGGCGGCAACAGCGGCGTCCCGTCAAGCAAGACCGATACGATCCGCGGCGCGGCAACAGTGGCGCTGACCTTCGATCTGGGATCAAGCGGCATCATCGAAAGCGGCGAGAGCGGCGCGACAGGCGGCACCGCCGATCTCACACTCTACCAGGACGGCATGATCCTGACCTCGGGCGCGGGGTCGCGCGGGGCGGTTGTGCAATCGATCGGCGGCGGCGGCGGCACCGTGCAGGGCGGAGAGATTCAGCTCGGTGCCAGTATCAAGGGCAGTGGCGAAGAGGCCGTCGAAGACGACGAGAACGACACGTACACCGGGACGGTGACCGTCAACGTTGGCATGAAAAGCGGTCAGGGCGGGGGCAGCGGCCTGGTCACGGTGAACAGCATCTCGGGCAGCGGGATCCAGACCAAAGGGGTCGATGCGGACGGCCTTCTAGTCCAGTCGATTGGCGGTGGCGGCGGTTTGGGCGGCAGTCTCGGGTCGGCCGGTGAAGACAGCGGCAGCGGCCCGTCGGCCTTCGCGCCCCAGGACGACAGCGACGACGATATCGATGTGTCCCTGACCGTCGCGGTCGGCGGTGCGGGCGGCACCGGCGGCAGCAGCGGTGGCGCGACGTTCGACTACAACGGCGAGATCCAGACAACCGGTGACTGGGCTGACGGCGTCGTGGTTCAGGCCATCGGCGGCGGTGGCGGTACGGGCGGCACGGCCATGGCCTCGGGTACCGGCGAGACCGCGCAGGTCAACATTGCCGTAGGCGGAACCGGCGGGACGGCGGGCAATGGCGGCCCCGTCACGGCGAGTTTTTCCAGCGGCACCGCCTCGGTTATCACGTTGGGATACATGGCAAACGGCCTTGTCCTGCAGTCCATCGGTGGCGGCGGCGGGCAAGGCGGTGATGGATCTGCCATGGCTGCGGGCACGCTGACAGTCGGCAGCGGCGTCGGCGGCAGTGGCGGGACTTCCGGCACCGGCGGCACCGTGACCATTCCGGCCTCGGGCAACAGTTTTATCGACATCACAACTGGTCTCGACGACTCGCATGGGCTCATTGCCCAGTCCATCGGTGGCGGCGGCGGCATTGGCGGGGCCGGCAGCGCCGCATCGCAGGATGACGCAGGCAGTCATTCGGTGGCCATCATCGTCGGTGGGCAGGGCGGCTCGGCGGGCGATGCGGGCGACGTTTCGCTGACGTTTGGGTCCACCATCCAGACCACTGGCGACCGGTCTTTCGGCATTGTTGCCCAGTCCATCGGCGGGGGCGGGGGCATTGGCGGTGTTGGCAGCGCCGATGGCGTCAAGAGCGTTCAGGTAGGCGGGTTTGGCGGCAACGGCGGCAACGGCGGCGCTGTCAGCCTTGACCTGACGTCGGGAACCTCCATCACGACCAGCGGCTCCGGGGGACACGGGATCATCGCGCAATCCATCGGCGGCGGCGGTGGCATCGGCGGTGACCTGTCGGTCGGCCCGTTCGACGTCACACCCGGCTTTCTTCAATCGGCCGATGGTGTCGGCGGTGCTGTCAGCGTCACCGTGGACGGCACGATCACGACGACCGGGGCAATGGCACACGGGATCATTGCGCAATCCATCGGTGGCGGCGGTGGCCTTGGCGGCGATGGCAGCGGCACTTTCGCAGGCTCCACGGCCGGTGACATGGGGTCTGCATTCGGGTCAGGCGACGTGACCGTCACCACGCAGGGCGCCATCTCGGCAACAGGCGCAGACGCGGTGGGTATTTTCGCGCAAAGCATAGGCGCGGCCAACACCGGCACCGATGTCGGCACCGTGGCCGTCAACGTGTCGGCGGATGTGACCGGCGGCAGCGGCGCGGGCGTCGGCATTCTGGTCGCCTCCGGCACCGGAAATACCGTGACCATCACCAACGGTGCCACGGTTACGGCCCAGTCGGGCACCGCGATCACCTATACCACCAACGGAACCACGGTGAATGGCAGCACGACGGATGTGCTGGTTCAGGATGGAACCGTGATCGGCGATATCCTACTTCGCGACAGCCGGGGCGAGGTCGCGGGGACGATCACCAACAACAGCCGCAATTCCCTGCGCGGTGCCGGGCTATACGCTGCCAACGTGGTCAACAACGGGCGTCTGGTCATCGGCAACGGTCGCGGTGGTCACACGCTTCGCATCGGTGGAAACTTCGTTCAAACCGGCGCAGGCATCACCGAAGCGACCATCGACTTCGTCAATCCTGCGGGCAGTGACAGCCTGCAGGTGGCCGGAAATGCCACGGCGAACGGGGCGATCGCGATCAATGCGACGACGCTTCTGAAGGACAGCGCGGTGACCCTTGTGTCGGCGGGTGGCACGCTGACCGGGGCGCCGACGGTGATCGGCACTGCCGCGGTTGATTTCGCGGCCGAACTTGTGGGGAATGGGATCGCCTTCAGTGTCGCCGATACCCATTTTGGCAGCGCATCCGCGTCCCTGACCGCCAGCGAACGCAGCGCCGGGGCGCACCTTGATGCGATCTTCGACAATCGGTCCCGCAGCTATGGGACGCTGCTGGCCAACATGAACGTGCTGGCCGGCAATTCGGGCGGCGGCACGGCCTATGCGCAGGCCCTGTCATCCCTGACCCCGGGTGCATCCCAGGCGATGGCGGCGGCGCAGGTGCCGCTGACGCGCGGGCGGCTGGACGGTGCCATGAATTGCGCGCGTCGCCTTGGGATGTCCCTCTCGGCAGACGGGGAAAACTGTTACTGGGCCGACGGCAGCCGGGGCTATACGGACCAGTCCGGCACCAATGGTTATGACGGCACGACCTATGGCTTCAGCGGCGGTGCGCAGGTCGATGTCAATGAAGACTGGATCGCGGGCTTCGCCGCGGGTTACGAACATTCGAACTACACCGGCAACAACAGTCTTTCGAGCGTCGAAGGGGACAACGGGTTTCTGGCGGTGTCGGTGGGGCGTCGCTTTGGCAACTTCACGCTGTCCGGCGCGCTGGGGGGCAGCTGGGGCAGTTTCGACACGGAACGGCGTGTTTCGGTGCCGGGGTTCACCGGCACGGCAACGGGCAAGTCCGACCTCAACACGCTGAGCGGACGCATTCGGGCCGCCTATACCATGGCGGACACGCCACAAGGCTATGTCATGCCGATCCTCGACATCGATCTCGTGCACACGCGCGCTGGCGGCTACACGGAAAGCGGTGCCGGGATCTTCGATCTTGATGTTGCTTCCGGGTCGGCCACCGCCATCGTGGTCACGCCATCGGTCGAGATCGGCACGCGCATGGTTCGGCAGGGCGGCTGGGACATCGGCGCCGCGACGACATTGGGCATCAGCCTGTCGTCCGAGGATGACTGGTCAACCACAGCACGTCTTGTTGAGGCACCTGCCGGAGCGGGCAATTTCTCGACCAGTGTGCCGATTGCGCCCGTCGTGGGCCAACTCGGGCTTGGGCTGTCGTTTGCCAATGCAGCGGCTGGGATGGACATCAAGGTGGAATATCAGGGCTCGGTCGGTGACGATTACCAAAGCCATCGTGGCCTGCTGCGCTTCACCAAGAGGTTCTGAGCAGCCAACGGTACATGGGAAAAATGACGGCGCGGGCAGAGGGTTCTTTTGCCGTGCCGTTCTTGGAAGGCGCCATGGGATCGGCCCCCAGGGTCTCGCCTGAGGGGGCGGCCCCGGCACACGACGTCGGTGTTCGAAGGAAAACTCGTTCAGTACCGTGGCGCGCGTATCGTTGAGTGCGCCTTCCAGTCGTGCCTTGAGCGCGTCAATTCGAAAGGAGGGAACAGGTACTGAAATCGCGTGGTAGCGGCCGCTCAGATCTGCGCAGGCAAAGCCGATGGCCGAGATGCCAGCGGTGTGTTCGTTGATGTCATGGGCCAGCCCGCATTTCGCAGTTATCTTCAAGCCAATTGAACAGCGCCGCGCTTGCGCTTTCCGACACCCAGCCTTCCTGCGCGATCAGGGTTCGGGCCTGGTCTACGGCCAAGTCCGGCGTGCTGATCCGGCGATTCACCACCACCATGCGCATCAATGCGCCCGCCCAACTGGTGCAGGGCACGCGCTTCCTCGTCGAGGTGCCGATCATCAATACCGGCTGTCACCTTGACTACAAGGAAGGCGATTACTTTGCCGGTTGTCCGTGTCTGGTGCTTTCGGCTGCCGAATGGAGGGTCGAGAAAGACGTGAAGGTTGTCGGCCCTGACACCCAGGCCAATGACCACCCGCTGAACACCGTGATTGGCCCGCAGCGCACGGGCGGCGACAGGGTCAACTTCTGAGGCGGCCTTTGGCACCACATTACCCACCGGCACAGAATGCGGGTCACGGCGCGGACAGCGGGAAGAGGGCAGCACGAGTGCGCCCGATCATTCTGTCTGCCATCGGCTGATGGTCATCGGGTCAATCTTCTGTTCGGAAGACCTGCAGAAACAGCCCGGAGCGATGCCGGGTTGCGGTTCGACGGGGTCTCGCAGGCCAAGGGTTACGTTGCCGCTTCCACAAGACCTGCGACCTCTGCCGCGATGCCGATACCTTCGTGGCCGGGCACAAACGGAGGGTTCGGCTTTGCCGGCCAATCGCCAAGGGCGGCGTGCAGATCAGTCCGCGCAAATGGCCTGTCAAACGCCTTGAACCGTTGCATTGGGAAAGGCGCACCTGATCGAGAGATGCGTGAATCTGTTGCCATGGTTGTCGGGCGGGGCTGGCGATGACGGATCCGAAGCAGTAGGCCTATGCGATCACGTGCGCGAAGCGAGATCCGTTCAAATGGTCTGGGAATATGGATCGGTGGATCGCGCTGTCGTGTCATATCAAGCACGGCCACGAGGATAGCGCGCCATGACGACCCCACGCACCTACAAGCCATCAAGCAAACGGGAAACCACGGCCCGCAAGACCCGCGAACGTATTCGGGCCGGGGCCTGGGAAGTTTTTTCCCGTCATGGACTGGGGCGGGCGTCGATCGCAGAGATTGTCAGTGCCAGCGATATCTCGACAGGCACGTTCTATAACTACTACGGCACCCAGGAGGCAGTTTTTCAAGAGATCCTCGCCGAGATGCTCGACAGGATCAGGTCGATCACGGCGAATGCACGCGCAAAGTCTGATGACCTTGAGACGATGCTCCTGCTTTCCTACAGGGATTTGCTGGACTACATCCTCTCTCTGGATGGTGCGCGCGCATTTATCGCCTGCAATCAACACCAGATCCGTTCCGCGCTTTACGGGCTGGACGGAACAGAAGGGGTGATTTCCGATATTAAACAAGATGTTGTGCGCGGTCTGCCGGGGCTGGACCCTGACTCGCCCGAGGTTGAACTGATCGCACGGATTGTTGTGTCCATTGCGCTCGAGGCTGTGATCCAGCTGCAAGGCGACGGTACCGTTGAAACGCAGGATATCGCCAGGATGATGGCCAGTCTGGTGATTGGCGGCATCGAACGGGTGCAAAATGGAAAACTTGAAACCACCCTCAAGTTTTCCTAGGTACATCGCATAGCTGGTCTGACAGTCCGGGGTCCATCCTCTTGCATGTGCAAGCCAGTAGGGGTGGACGGACGCCCTGACATTTGCGGAAGAGAAGGCCCGTTCATGAAAGATGTAGTGCACCTCGAATTTCCGGCCTTCCGGATCATGCACACGGCTTCCCGCAGTGACCGTCTACCCGATCTGGCAACGCGCAGGGACCGTCTTGCAGCGCTGCGGCGCATGGTGGTCGAGAACCGCGACGACATCACCCGCGAGATTGATGCCGATTTCGGCGGTCGCCCCCGTAAGGAGACGGAACTGCTTGAGATTGTCCCGCTTCTCAGAGGCGTGCGGTTCACCTCGCGCCACCTGAAACGCTGGATGCGCGACGAGCGCCGCCACGTCGCCTGGCCGTTCCAGCCCGGCTCGGCCTGGGTGCGTCATGAGCCTCTCGGCGTAATCGGGATCATCTCGCCGTGGAACTACCCGCTGTTGCTCGCCCTCGGGCCACTGGTTGATGCCCTGGCCGCAGGCAATCGCGCCATGATCAAACCCTCCGAGTTGACGCCCCGATTTTCCGACCTGCTCCAGCGGCTTGTCGCGACCTATTTTGACGCGGATGTGGTGACGGTCGAGACCGGCGGCGTCGAAGTCGCACAGGAGTTTTCCGCCCTTCCGTTCGATCATCTGATCTTCACCGGTTCAACCGCTGTGGGGCGCAAGGTGATGCAGGCGGCAGCGGCCAACCTCACCCCCGTCACGCTGGAGTTGGGGGGCAAGTCCCCGGCCGTGGTGGCACCGGATTATCCACTGGACAAGGCCGCGCGCTCCATTGTTCTGGGTAAGTTCACCAATGCCGGCCAGACCTGTATCGCGCCTGACTATGTGCTGGTGCCGGAAGGAAAGGCCGAGGCACTCGCGCTTGAGATGATCAAGCGCATCGAAACCGCCTTTCCCGCCACAAATGCAAAGGGCGGCTACGCCAACATCATCACCGCGCGACACCGGACCCGTCTGGTGGACGCTGTGCAGGAGGCGCAAGGCAGCGGTGCAACCATCCTGCGGCCTTCGGGGGACTACGGTGAAAAATTCCCGCCGACCCTGGTCATCGGCGCGTCTGAAGAGGGCTTGCTGCTGAACGAGGAAATCTTCGGCCCGATCCTGCCCATTGTACCCTACAAATCGCTGGATGATGCGCTTGCGTTCATCAACCGCCGCGCGCGGCCCCTTGCGCTTTACGCCTTCACAGGGGACCGCAAGGCACGGCAGACGATCCTCGACACAGCCATCTCGGGCGGGGTGACTCTGAATGGCACGTTGCTGCATATCGCGCAGGATGACCTGCCTTTCGGCGGCGTCGGAAACAGTGGCATCGGCGCTTGTCACGGACGCGACGGGTTTCGCCGGATGAGCCATGCGCGTTCCGTTTTCAAACCTGGCTTTTTCAACGCCTTTGAAGTGCTGGGCCCGCCATTCGGCAGGTTGGCAGAACTCCCCATCCGAATTCTTGGCCGCTAGTCGAGGACGCACACCATGACCGAAATGTCCGGCCGTACAGCCCTGACTGCGGGCGGAGCCTCTGGCATCGGTCTTCTGATGGTGACCTGAGCCCCGGCTTTCTTTCGGCTTTCAGGGGGCAGAGCACAGGCAGGGCAACATTGACATCACATCGAGTTGCTTCTGGGTGTCCGTCATTATGACGTGTTGAACAGGGTGCTGAACGTCGTGATGAACGGATGCCTGGGCATGCTCAGGTCAGGGGGCAATGGTGGACTGTTCCGGATCAGCGTTTCCTCCAGGGGCCCCGGTTCTTGATGAGAAGACCATGCAGGCCGTCCCCTCACACGAAGTCGAAATCGCTGCCGGTAACCGTGGTGGACAGCGTGTCGGCCAGGGTCACCTTGTCGGTGCTGGTCGTCAGCGTGATGATCGTGTGATTGCCACTTTGGGTCACGCTCACATCGGCCATGCTGTTCGCTCCGCTGTGGCCCGAGAAATCCAGACGGTCGACGCCATCGGTAAAGTCCTTCACCACGTCCCGGCCAAAATTGTCGGTCCAGACGAAGATATCCGCGCCAGCTCCGCCAAAGTAGAAATCATTGCCGATGCCGCCGTCCAAAGTGTCATTGCCGGCGCCTGCAATGATCGCATCGGCCCCGCCGCCCCCGAAGATCGCGTCGTCATCGTTGCCAGCAAAAAAGACGTCTCCCACGTCGCCGCCAGTCAGCGTGTCATTGCCGTCCGAGCCCACCAGGGTGATTGACGTTGCCATGCCTGTGGCATCAATGCTGTCGTCGCCCGTCAGGCCATTGATCCGTTCGACGTTCAGCCATGACCCAACGGACAAGGCAATACCCGCCGGTGTCGAGATCACCGCCTTGTCGAACCCGGCGCCGCCATCGCTGACCACATCACCGCTTTCACCGATATAAAAGACGTCATTTCCTGCACCGCCGTCGAACGTGTCGTTGCCTGCGGCCCCCAACATGATGTCATTGCCATCGTTGCCGGTCAGCATGTCATTGCCGTCGCCACCGATCAGCACGTCATTGCCAAGCCCGCCGATCAACGTGTCGTTGCCATCATCGCCGAACATCAGGAGCCCTTGGACCACCGTTGAAGCGTCGATCTGGTCGCCGCCAGAGAACCCGTTGATCCGCTCGAGGCCACTCCAGCCGTTCAGCGACACCGAAATGCCCGCTGCGTTGCTGATCTGCGCCTTGTCGTAGCCATTGGCGCCGGTGTCGTTGACGGTGTCGAATTGGTCGATGACGTAGAGATCCGAACCGTTGCCGCCGTCCATCGTGTCTGCACCGCTGCCACCGAACAACTGGTCCGGGCTGTCGCCGCCCTCCAGAATATCGTTGCCAGAGCCGCCAAACAGCAGGTCATCCGCATAGCTGCCGATCAGGTGATCATTGCCGCCTTGGCCAAACAAGCTGTCTGACCCGCCGCCGCCGTCGATGATATCGTCGCCATTGCCCCCCGTGATGACATCGTCGCCGCCAAACCCGTTCAGGTGATCCGGGCCGTCACTGCCTCGGATGTCTTCGGCTACGTTCGTGCCGTTGACAGTTCCGCCTCCTGCAGGGGCCGTCAGGATTGGCGCTGTCGGAACTACCGTCAAGGTGACGGTTGCTTCACTGCTGTCGTCGGTTCCGTCGTTTGCGATGTAGGTAAAGCTGTCTGTGCCAGAAAAACCGACGTTGGGCGTATAGGTGAAGCTGCCATCGCCGTTGAGCATCACACTGCCGTTCGTGGGCCCGGTTTTGACCGAGGCAGACAGCGTATCCCCGTTCACATCGGAGTCATTGGCCAGAATTCCGGCGGCAGATACCGTAAGCGTAGCGTCTTCGTCGACCGAGTAGCTATCGTCGACAACCTGGGGCGCGTTGTTGGCGCCGGTCAGTTGCAAACGCGCAAACTGGGTTTGGTTCACGCCGACCAGCCGGACGATTTGTGTGTCACTCAGGCTGATGATCGTGCTGACAATCGTCACAGGAAGCGCAAGATCGGACAAGTCGATCGCAGCAAAGTCAGGGTTGATCCGGGCAAATTCAAGTGCGATCGGATCACCAAAGCCAAAACTCTCGGAGACGTATTCCGCATTGGAAAACGCTGCGTCGATTTCGGATTGGGCAAAGGCGCGCAGATCCAGCGTGTCCTGGGTGACGTCGAAATCCGTGATCGTGACGATGCCGTCATTTGCACTGATGGTGAAGTCGTCAAAGCCCGTACCGCCGGTCAGGCGATCAGACGCACCGCCGCCATCCAGAACATCGTCGCCTGCGCCACCGTCCAGGGCGTTGGCATATGTGTTGCCTGTAAGATGGTCATCGAAGTCCGTTCCAATGACCGCTTCTGTCGAGGTCATCGTAACGATATTTCTCAGGCTTCCGCCGGATTGCAGAATCCAGCTTGACGTGTCGGTGGTGGCGGCAACCGCACGCGATGCACCCCCCTCAGAGGCCAGAGGCGCTTTCACCAGATCCACCACCACAGCCGATTGACCCTTTGACAGATCCAGCACGTCATCGCCCAGACCCGCGTCGAATTTGGCTGTGCCGCCTGTATGGACCAGGATGTCGTTGCCATCGCCCCCGGCAATCTGGTCATCGCCAGCCCCATCAACAAACGTGTCATCGCCGGACATGCCAAACAACAGGTCATCCCCATCACCGCCGTCGAGGCGGTTGCCTTCACCGTCACCCGCGATCACATCGTCAAACGCGGTTCCGATGACGTTTTCAACACCAGTAAAGCTGTCTCCGGCGGCATCGCCCTGGGTCCCTTGGTTGGTACCGAGATCCAGCGCGACCAGTGCACTTGCAGATGCAAAGCTTGCGGTATCGACCCCGGCGCCGCCAACGAACTGGTCCGCACCCGCGCCTCCGATCATCGTATCGTTGCCATCGCCGCCTGAAAGGAAGTCGTCGCCGTCTGCACCTTCGATCAAGTCGTCGCCACCAAGCCCATCAAGGATGTTGGCCAAATCGTCACCAGTCAGGACGTCCGCAAACTGGGAGCCGACGACATTTTCGATCTCTGAAAGAACGGCCAGACCGACCGCGGCGGCACTGGCCGTCGCCAATGTGTTTGCACCGGTCCCGGTGGATGTCAGGTCAACGCCGACACCGGTTGCCACATTCGAGAAACTGGCCGTGTCGCTGTCCGCTCCGCCGACCCAGGTGTCAAAACCTCCGCCGTAGGCAAACACATCGTTGCCGGCGTCTCCGTAGACTTCATCGTCACCGCCGCCGTCACTGAACATGTTGCCGCCGTCGGTGCCGCGCAACCGGTCATCGTAGTCTGTGCCGATCACGCTTTCGACGTCGCTGTCGGGCAGGGTGGTCAGAACCCGTTGAACCCCTGTAGTCCAATCGGTGCTATCGCCCGTCGTGACAGATTGGGTGGTTTTCGACAGATCGGCATCAATCGCAGATCCGAGGCCCGAGTAGTCAAGCGTATCGTTGCTGTCACCGCCCATGACGATGTCTTCACCACCGGCATAGACAATCAGGTCATCGCCAAATCCGCCAGCAATCGTATCATTGCCAAAGCCCCCGTTCAGGACGTTGTCCAGTGCGTTGCCAAGCAAGGTGTCTGCGTATTGGCTGCCGATCAGACGCTCGATTTCGGTGACGATGTCATTGCCATCCCCGATGTCAAGACTTGCAGTCACGGCACCGGTCGCGCCTGAATAATCAAGCGTATCAGAGCCATAGCCGCCGGAATAGGTGGTCACGCCGGAATGAATGCGGCCTGCAAACCGGTCGTTGCCATCGTTTCCGGCCAACGTGTCAGAACCACCCGTGCCGCCGTCAAGAAGGTCATTGCCACTCGCGCCAACCAGGGTGTTGTCCCCGCCGTCACCCACCAGATGGTCATCAAACTGCGAGCCGATGACGGATTCTATGCTGGTGAACTGTCCGATCGTCCGCAGGCCTGATGTCGGAAGCGTGGTGCCATCGGCTGTACGCGCTTCGTTGCTGGCAGACAGATCGACCAGAACCGAAGACGTGAACTGTTGGTAGCTGACAGCGTCAACACCGCCGCCGCCGTCATAGGTGTCCATGCCACCGAAATACGAGAACGTGTTGGCGGACGCATTGCCAAGCATCGTGTCGTCACCTGTGCTGCCGATGACATTCTCGATGTCAATCAATGTGTCCGTCCCGATTTCGGAACCGGTAACCGTGTTGGCGTTGAGGTCAACCGATACACCTGCCGTCGTGTCGGTGTAGGAAGCGCTGTCGAGCCCATCCCCGCCATCCAGAACGTCATCGCCAGCGCCGCCCATCAACAGGTCGTTGCCGGCATACGCATAGAGGGTGTCAGCATCATCACCGCCGCTGAGCATGTCGTTGCCGTCACCGCCGAACAGCGTGTCCTGGCCAGCCTCGCCGTACAGGGCGTCATTGCCAAGATCACCGTCCAGAATGTCGTCGCCGGCGCCGCCCCAGTAGATGTTGTCCCGAACACCGCCGTTGATTATGTCGTCAAACTGCGTGCCAATAATGTTTTCGATGCCCGACAACACATCATCGTCACCGTGGGTGTCCACAGCCGTTTCCTGCCCCGGCGTGAAGAGGTCGAGCACAATCCCGGAAGAGCCTGTTTCACGGCTGTAGTCCACGGTATCAAAACCACCGCCGCCGATCAGGATGTCCTTGCCTGCGCCGCCGGTCAGAACGTCGTCGCCGTTGTCGCCGTCAAGCTGGTTGGCCAGTCCGTCACCGACAAGCACATCATCGAAAATGGATCCGCGGACATTCTCGACCGTGACCAGTTGTGCCAGCGTGCGAAGTGGACCGAGTGTCGGATCCAGATCCACACCGTCGCGGGTCACGGCTTCGTCCACTGCGGTCAAATCAACTTGAACGGCAATATCCAGTTGGTTGAAGTCTACAGTGTCGCTGCCCGCATCCCCAGCATAGCTGTCCAGGCCAGACCGATAGGTGAAGATGTCGTTGCCAGTCCCTCCACGGGCCGTGTCATTTCCTGTGCCCGCATCAAAAATGTCGGCACCATCGCCGCCCTCCAGAAGGTCGTTGCCAGCACCACCGCCAAGGAAATCGGTCCCGATGCTTCCCCGCAAGGTGTCGTCGCCCGTGCCGCCCGACATCTGGTCGTTGCCTGCACCGCCTTCGATCAAATCGTTGCCGTGGCCGCCGATCAGCTGATCGTTTCCGCCGCCACCCAACATCGTATCGTCACCGGCAAAGCCCTTGAAGATGTTTTCGGCGTTGTTGCCGATGAAGCTGTCGTTCAGATCAGATCCTTCGATCTGCTCGATCGACACCAAAAGATCGCGGTCGCCAGAGCCGTGGATGGCGCTTTGCGTGCCAAGATCCACCTGAATGGCTGATGTATCCTCTTGGTATGAAACAATATCCTGACCCGCGCCGCCTTCGAATATGTCTCCACCGGCACTGGCCTGGAAGAAGTCGTCTCCGTCAAACCCGCGGAAGAAATCTGACCGATCTGTCCCCATCGGCGCCAGATCATCATCTGGCGTGCCAAGATAAGTAGTTCCAACGCTGGAGCCGGGACTAACGGCCCCAAGGCCCGAGAAATCCTTGCTGAAGGCGCCATCCATGGCTTCGAAGGTGAAATTCATGCCAATGGTCGGATCACCCTTGAAGTAGTCCATGATCCGGACAGAGTCGGTGCCTGCGGTCACAAGCAGGTCGATGTCGTCCAAGCTGAAGGACAGGTCGTTCGTCGTGTGCGCCGTGAACAACATCCGGGAAGATCCAGCGGTTTCGCCCGCGATCGTATCGGTGCCAAAGTTCGCGCCAAAGACATAGACGTCGTCGCCGACGCCACCTGACAACAGATCATTGCCCTCGCGCCCGACCAGCGCGTCATCGCCCGCACCGCCAAACAGAACCCCCAGCGCGGTGCCGCCGACCAGCACATCATTGGCTTCGCTGCCGGACATGAAGGTTTCTTCGATCCCGGTGAATTGAACGGAAGCTGCCCCGTGCGTAACCTTCACCCAGGCATCGGTGGCGACCGTGTAAAAGTCCGTAAACGCGGTGAAACTCGGGACACCAGTAACCATCGAGACTGCCGAGTTTACCAGGGCGGTCGCCCCGTCCATCACGCTGAATACCGCCAATTCCAGCGCATCGTCGCTGCCGCTGATCGTCAGGCTGTCAACGCTGCCGGTGCCACCGTCGATCGTGTCATTGCCGCCGATATGCGTGAACGTATCGTTACCGCCTTCGCCCATGAAGTAGTCGTCGCCAAGCCCGCCGATCAGCTTGTCATTCCCGTGCCCGCCATAGGCGACATTGCCTTGGCCTGCCGCAAGGGCGGTTGTGCCATCCCCTTCATAGGCTGTGGCCACAAGTTCGCCGCCAATGAAGGTGTCGTCGCCGGAGCCAAGCAGAACGTGCATCCGTTCGAAATCGGCAATCCGCGTGCCCTGGCCAATGTCGTAGCCGACCCCGGACGCGTAGGTCACATCAAGGAACAGGTCCTGGGAAAAGCCCCTCAGATCCGCGACAAACACATCCTGATCACCGTCCCGCTCGCCGCCCACATAGGCCACACCGTTCTGGTAAACGACCAATTCGTCATAGGCGTCCGTACCTGCGATATCGACGCTTTCAATCTCGCTGTAGGTTACGTGTTTCAGAGAGGGGTCTTCGCGATTGTTCGGGTTTCCGGGGGTCGAATTGTAGTACTTCCAGGTTGTTGCGGTCAGGGATTTCTCGGCAAGCTCCTGCATCGCATCGCGACCGCCATCGGCCCAGACCTGGCCCTTGGGGTTGATGGTCAGCATGTCGGCACCGGTGTCATCCAGCAGACGCACACGGGAATGGCCGGAGCCGCCGTTGATGATCAGGTTGTCGTTTTCCTGGACATTCTGAACCAGCTGACCGTTCTGATAGAAGTTCCCGACTTCGGTCCCGCCAATGATGTCGTCGTAGCCTTGGGAGTCCCAGATGATGATGTCACTGCCGGACTGTCCGTCCAGATGGTCGTTGCCGTCCAATCCATACAGAATGTCGTTGCCGTCGCCGCCGAAGAAATAGTCGCCGTACTGACCGCCGACCAACAGATCCACACCGCTGCCTGCCTGGATGGTCGCCATTTCAATGCCGCGCAGGAACACCCCGTTGTCGAGGAGATACCCCTCGTCGTCGTTGTAGTTCCCCGGAGGGCTGATGCGGAATTCGATGCCGACGTTCTGAGAGCCGAAGTCAGCGACGAAGCGGTCGAAATCCTTGGAAATAGCCTCGCCCGCGTCATACAGGTTACCGCCCTGATAGATCAGGATGTCATCCCCGGCTTCAGAGCCGATGACGTTGACCTTCTCGATCTCGCTGTAGCTGACACTGTCCGTCCCGAATGAGGCCTGGGTTACAGCCGCCTGCGACGACATCGCCAGAATGTTCAATTGGGTTGCCAGGTTGGTGGTGATTTGCCCGAAGGCCGTCCCCAACACGTTGCCCTGGTCATCAAGGAAGGTGTAGCCAAGCGATCCGCCGGACTGGAACGCACTGGTGTCAGCATCGATCGGGCTTTGGAACGCCCCGATGTTCAGTGTATCGACACCGTTCCCGCCGATGATCGTGTCCGCGCCATTGTCTTGCCACAGAAAGATATCGTTGCCTTCACCGCCGTCCAGGGTGTCTGCAACTGCATCCACCCCGCCATACAGGTAGTCGTTGCCGTAGGCCCCGAAAACATAGTCATCCTCATCGCCACCCGAGATGATGTCATTGTCGTCTGTGCCGATGACGTGAATGCGTTCGATATTCCGGATGACCACGTCACCGAAATAGGATTCCTGGTCCGAAACCGCCAGATTCAGGCCGCCGCGCGCGCCCTTGTCGTACTGCCAGGCTTGAAAATCACCAATGAACGTATCGCTGCCAGCACCGCCGTCGTAGCGGGTGCCACCCTGAAAGACCATCAGGTCGTCGCCGCCACCGCTGCCACTGTCGACATTGACACTGACGTATTCAACGTCACGCGAAATCTCGATCCGGCCTTGCTGCGAGCCACCGTTCAGCAGGAGGTAGTGATTGGGTGCGAAGAAATCATCGCTGCCGTCGTCATTGGTGTCGATCCCGAATGAGGGGTCATCCGCACCGTATGTGTCGGCGTAATCTTCAAGATTTGCGCCATAGTATTGCAAAAGCGTGCTGAAATTTGCGTGGGTATCGTCTGCTCCGATACCTTCTCCGCCGAATACATAGCCGGCGAGGGTGTCATCAAACATGTCATAGCGCAGTCCCTGCACGCCAGAACGTACAAACACATTATCAATGCCAGTGCCGCCAAAGATGTAGTCGGTGAACTTCCCCCCAGGATTGGGAATGTTGCCTAGTTCAACGATGGCCACATCATCGCCAGCACCAAGACGCACATAATCGTCCTCAATATCAACCGGTTGCATACCTGCAGGCCCATTGGGGACAAAGTAGACCAGCTTGACAATATCATCCCCGCCATTGGTCAGGATCACATCGCTTTTGGTCCCTGCAACAATATAGTCATCCTGATTGCCTGTCAGGATCGCCATGGCCTCCACGTTGATGACGTCAATGGATTCGCCGGCATATTCCAGCGTGACACCGCCCATGGTATTCGGGTCGCCATCATTGTCGCGCAGGATCGAATTCGGCAGATCCCAATACACCCCGGTACCCCAGGTCGCGAGGTTGGCGACGAACAGGTCATGGGAATCGTTTTCGTTGCCCCCACCGTCGAAAAACTCGCCGCCTTGACCATCTGAATCTGCGAAGTCGTGATAGGAATAGACCAGAACGTCCCCGCGCACGCCGCCGATGACATTGGCTACGTTCCGGGATGTGAATGTTTTGCCGTTGTATTCGTAGGTGTACGAGTCCGCGAAACGCGACGCGAATATGCCGTCGTAAAGAGACTGAATGCCGCTGTCGTGGTTCAGGAAAACACCGGTGGTCAGATTTGATTGCGGCAAGGTGATATTCAGATCAGCCCGTACCGGGGTCAGATTGACACCTTCAACAGCATCGGGGGCGATCAGGACGCGGCTTTTGTTGCCGTATTTCAGTGTGACCGAGTCCCACGTGATCGCGCCTGCCCAGGTGAACAGAACTTTCTGGGTCTCGTTGGAGTAATCGATGACAAAGTCATCCTCGGCGCTGACTTCTGCCTGCGTAGGTTTCTTGAGATAGGCATTCCCGGGATCAAAGGAATCCGCTGCGGCCGTTCTGGCCTGAAAACCAGCCTCGATGAACCCGTAGGCCGCATGTTCGGCAGACGGCAGACTTCTGTCCCAACCGGTTGGGGCAAGATTTCGGTGCGCATAGAAGACGTCATAGACTTCGGTCTGGGTTCCAAAGATCGAACCGCTGACGGGAAAGGAATCATAGTACAGACCGTCGATATCGATGTCGTAACCGCCTTCGGGGAACTCATAATCCCAGACCGGACCGAAATCGAACTCCAGGAACCCGGGCACAAGATCGCCGCCGAAGCTGCCGCTCAGGATATCGATGGTGATCTTGGAATTTACGTTCAGACCCACTGAATGCGAAAACACGCCTGATCCGACCGAGTATTCAGCTGTGACAAGCGCGTTGCCATACCCGACGGCGGGCGCCGTCAGGCTAAGCACATCGCCAAGGTTGCCGTACACCGTTGTGTCGTCTTTCGGATCGTTGGGAGTGCCGTTGTCCGTTGTCAGTGCAATGTTCACATCCGGGACCATCGAAGGCCCCGGTTCTGTTATGTCCAGTCTGACCTGTTCACTCAGCGCGACCCCGATCGTCCCTTGAACGTCAACCATCGTGAACGAGAACTCGATGTCGCCGCCCCCGACTTCCCACTCGTATTCCGCGAACACGACCCGTTCGAGAAACTTGACCCCTGCTGCAATGTAGGGGTTCTTGATATAGCCCAACAGCTCGGTCAGGATGTTGTCCAGATCGGCATCCAGCGTTGCAAAGCGCGTGTCGGAGATCCCACTCCCGGAAACCACGCCCGACCCCTCGGAAGAGCCTTCGGTGTCTGCGCCGGTGGGTAGCCCCAGATAGAACTCGATCCCCCAACCTTCAACTTTTGCATTGTACGTCGGCTTATCAATGGACACGTCCAACAACGGGCCGCCGAGGTCGAGATCGATCAGAGGGATGTTGCCAAAAGTGAAATTGTCGACCCCGCCGGGGATGGGGCCATAAAATCCGATGCCTTTCAGACCTGCCTTGAACTCTGCAACCAGGTCCAGGCCTGCGGTAACCAGCTTTTCCGGATCATCGGATTCGGCGTTGCCAAAGCCGATCGAACTGATGTCGGCCGAGACCACGTAGTAGTCCGAGAAGTCGAAAACCATCTGATCGGCAGCATAGACAGCATAGGGCAGGTCGATGTCGACCGAGATGTCATAGTCCGCCTGCCAGCTTCCGGTCGAACCGATATCGGCCCAGGCCACCAGCCCGAACCGGGCTTCCATATAGGCTGTTGCGCCGATGTTGGTGTTGAATTTGCTGATGCCGATGAATTCTTCAAGGCTCGGCAGTTCGTACACCAGAAGGTCGCCTGTGGTTAGGAAGCCGTCGAAGGCTTCCCCCGGGGACCAGAGCGACTGGTTGGTTGCGGCGAAATTCAGGGTGGTGTTCTTCTTGGCCATTCGATCCTCGCATGTGCAGAAAGAGCAGAGCAAAGAACTCAAAAGGACCAGAGGTATCCACCCTGAGGCACATCATTACAGAGTTTTCCCAGTTTTTGATATTTTATTTATGCCAGCAGCGGTGTGAAAGCCTGGCACTGGGGCGGAGGAAATTTAGGCTGGTTTGAGTTGCCCCCGAAATTTGGACGCTGACGTAGGTTACGACCTGTGGTCGGCTGATACTCGACGAGAAGGAAATCAGAGATCTTGAAACGGAAACGGCAGCAGGCCACTTCGCGCCGCCCGCAGCAGGCTCATCCCGCCGCAACCGTGGTCGACTTTCGCATCGCCGTTCTCATATCAGATGTGGCTTGCTCCATTTTTGCCAGTTAGAGAAGCACCTTGGACATGACTGCGCCGTCCTCGTGGACCGTCAGGAAGTCCAGCGGACGAGAGCCGGGCCGGCCGGGTCACGCCGGGCGGTTGACTGGGTAAGTCACGCAGTGCCCTTGGGCAAACCGCACGGCTTCCTCTGCGACCTTGCGTTTGAGTTCGTTGGCGGATTCCTCTGAGTACCAGGCCATGTGGGGTGTGACGAGGCAGGTGTCGAGCGCCCGCAGCGGCGAGTCCTTTCGCAGCGGTTCGACCTCGACAGTGTCGATGCCAGCGCCCGCGAGTTTTCCCGAGGCCAGCCCCTCGGCTAGCGCATCCTCATCGACGATACCGCCTCGGGCGGTGTTTATGATGAACGCACCCGGCCGCATTTTGGCGATCTCGGGCGCTCCGATCAGCCCATTGGTCTCCTCCGATAGCGGGCAATGGACCGAGACCACGTCAGCAGCGGCAATGAAATCGTCAAATGGCAACTGCTCGGCCCCCGGAACCCGGCTTTTTCCGTCCGGCTTGTACGGGTCGCACAGCACTACGCGCCCGCCGAATGCCATGGCCTTGAGGGCAAACAGCCGCCCGATCCGACCAACACCCAGCACGCCGATCGTCATGTCCTTGATGCGACGCACCGGTATGGACATCCGGTAATCCCATTCGCCGGCACGCGTGCTGTTGGTGATCATTGGGATCTTGCGGACCAGCGCCAGCATTAGTCCAAGCGCATGGTCGGAGACCTCGTTCATGCCATAGTCGGGCACGTTGCATATCTGCACGCCGAGGCGAGTCGCCGCGTCCAGATCAATGGTGTCGACCCCGACTCCGTAGCGCACGATCAGCCCCAGGTCCGGGCAGAGCGCCGCGAGCACCCTGTCGCTGAAGGGGCCGTACTGAGTCATGATGACATTCGCGCCGGCGCATTTGGCGATCAGATCGTCCTCGGTCCGACAGGCGTGATGCTCATATCCGAAGCCGGCATCGGCGAGGACCTTCTCCTCGATGCGCATGGAGGCGTGGTCGCAATCGGAGACGACAATCTTCATCAGCTGATTTTCCTTGTTCGAGTGTTTCTCGTGTCAGCGGCCAAGGTAGCCGCCGTCCACCGGGAGGATGGCGCCGTTGACATAATCCGAGGCCTCGGAGGCCAGGAACAGCAGCGGCCCCTTCATGTCGTCGGCAACACCCCAGCGGCGGGCCGGGATGCGGGCCGTGATCTCGGCATTGCGTCCGGCATCGGCCAGTAGCGCCGTGTTCATGTCGGTGGCCATGTAGCCCGGCGCGATGGCGTTGACGCAGATCCCCTGGCTTGCCCATTCGTTGGCCAGCGCCTTGGTAAGCTGCGCGATACCGCCCTTGCTGGCGGCATAGGCCGGCACCGTGAGCCCGCCGAAGAAGCTGAGCAGCGAGGCGATGTTGACGATCTTGCCGCGCCCCTGGGGCAGCATCACCCGCGCCGCGCGTTGGCAGAGATCGAAGACCGAGGTCAGGTTGACCTCCAGCACCGCGTCGAAATCCTCCAGCGGAAACTCCTCGCTCTTATGCCGCTTCTGGACACCGGCGGCGGTTACCAGGATGTCGAGCCGCCCGCCAAGCAGCGCCAGCGCCGCGTCGAAGCCCGCACCGCGCGCCGCGGCATCGGCCAGGTCCACAATCAGCCCGTGGCAGGCGAAGCCGCGGCCGCGAAATTCCTCGGCAACAGCTTTCGCGCTTTCGCCGGAGCCGAAGATCACCACCTCTGCCCCCGCTTCCAGCAACGCCTCGGCCATGCCCATGCCAAGGCCGCGTGTGCCGCCCGTCACGATCGCCTTGCGACCGCTTACATCAAAACTTGTCATAGCCTTCTTGTCCTCTTGTCTTTCCGATCGGTCACGCCTGGCAGTCCACAAGCACCTTCACCGTGGTCACCGACGGATCGGCGATCATCTCGAAGACGCTTTCGGCCCCCGACAGCGGCACGATCTGGGTCACGACCTTCTCCAGGTCTTCCGCGATCTCCTGCGCATAGGCCACCGACATGCCGAATTCCCTGAGCGTGTAGACGCGCGACCCAATCAGGATCTGTTCCTTGAAGTTCATGTCCCGCAGGTCTACCGCGCGCGGTGCCTTGTGGATGCCGGTCATGCAGATAGTGCCGCCGACCCGCGTCAGCTTCGTCATCTCGGCCGCCGCGCTTTCGACGCCGGAGCATTCGAACACGATATCGACGCCTTCGTTATTGGTGCTGTCGTTGATGTAGTCGACAAGGCTTGTCACGGCGACGTTGACAGTCTCGAAGCCGAACTTGGCGCAAATATCGAGCCGCCCCTGGTCCACGTCGGAGATCACGATGCGCGAGGCGCCTGAATGCTTGAGCACGATCGCGGTCAGCACGCCGATCGGCCCGGCGCCGGTGACGACGGTAGTGTCCAGCAGGTTGAATCGCGCCTGGTGCAGCGAGCGGACCACCACGGCCAGCGGCTCGACCAGCGCGGCAGCGGCATCGGACAGCGTCTCCGGAACCTTGAACAGCACATCCTCGTCGATCCAGGCGTAGTCGGCCATGCCGCCGTCGCGGTCGATGCCGATGAGCTTCAGCGTCTCGCAGACATGCGGCTGCCCGTTCCGGCAGGGCCGGCAGCTGCCGCAGGAAAAAAGCGGATAGGCGACAACCCGGTCGCCGACCGAAAACTGCCCCGAGCCACCAGCGAGTTCTTCGACCGTACCAACGAATTCATGCCCGAGCACCAGTGGGGCCCGGGCTCTTGGGTGCTTGCCAGCAAAGATGCCGATATCGGTGCCGCAGACGCCGCAATAGCGCATCCGGACCTTCACCGCACCGCTTCGCCCAGCCGGAACGGGAACATCCTGTACTTCGACCTTGTTGGGGCCTGTGTAAACCAGAGCCTTCATGTTGTTGCTTCCCTCATGTGCGACCCAATCCGGGGTTCCCACCCCTCGGGTCTTTTTTCGGCGATCCGTAAACACTCGCAGGTGCAGAGCAATTGGACGGTCGGGCGTCAGGCCGCACGATCGTCGGCATCTCCCAGCCTTGACCAATCGAACGTGACGCCAATACCAGGCGCATCCGGCGCGACGGCGAGGTGGTTTTCTATGACGACGGGGCGTGTGGTGTAGCGGTCGATGGGAAATGAGTGCAGTTCGACCCAGCCAGCGTTCGGTTGCCCGGATACCAGCGAGATGTGAAGCTCCTGCATCCCGTGACTGCACACCGGGATGCCATGCCTGCGCGACAGTTCTGCCACGCGCAGCCAGCCGGTGATGCCGCCACAGTTCGACGCGTCGGGCTGCACATACGACAGGCTGGCCTGTTCGAATGCGTATTCGAACTCGTGGATCGTATGCAGGTTCTCGCCCATGGCCAGTGGCATGCCCGTCTCGCGGGCAATCCGGCCGAAGCCCAGGTAGTCGTCGGGGATCGTCGGTTCCTCGAACCACAGCAGGTCAAAGGGTTTGAACGCTTCGGCGGCTTCGATCGCCTGTGGCACCGTCATGGAATAATTGGCATCGACCATGAAGGCGACATCCGGCCCGATCAGGTCGCGCACCGCGGCTATGCGGGCAACGTCCTCTGCAAGGGTCGACTGACCGATCTTGATCTTCACGCCGTTCGCGCCTTTGGCCAGGTAGTCCCGGATCGAGTCCAAGAGCTTGGGCAGCGGGAAATTCAGGTCGATTCCGCCGAAGTAGCAATTGCACGTGTTCGAGGACCCGCCCGCCATCTGCCAGAGCGGCTTTCCGGCGCGCTTGCACCGTGCGTCCCAAAGCGCGATGTCCACGGCGGAAATGGCGAAGGACGCGATACCGCCCCGGGCGACATAATGCACGTGCCACTGCATTGCATCATGAAGCTCCTCGACCTGCGCACCGTCCCTGCCAAGCAGGAAAGGTTTCAGGTCATGGTCGATCATCGCGAGTATTGCGTGGCCGCCCTTGCCGCCGGTGTAGGTGTAGCCGGTGCCCTCGCTGCCGTCCGTGAGCCGGACAGTCACGGTAATCAACTCGAAATGGGTGTGATCGCCGTGCTTGGCATCGCTCAACACCTCGTCAAGCGGAATGGCAAACCGGCGGGCTTGCAACGATTGAATCCCGGTCACGTTAGGCTCCTTGTCTTGAGGCCGTGCGTGAGACCCGCGATTGCAGGAGGATCACGACGAAAAGGAACAGACCGCGCACGACCATCTGCCAATAGGCCGAGATGCTGATCACGCCGCGCCCGTTCTCGAAGTTGAGGATGTTGAAGACGAGGCCGAGAAGCAGTGCCCCTGCGACGGTGGCAGGCACCGAGCCGAGCCCGCCGGTCAACAGCGTGCCGCCGACGACGACCGAGGCGATGGCTGACAATTCCCAGCCGACGCCTTCCAGGGGTTGGCCGGCCCCAAAGCCTGAGGCGAGGATCACTCCGGCGAGGCCCGCGCAGCCCCCTGACAGGATGTAGACGAAAGCCTTGGCGCGGTTGACCGGCAGGCCCATCATCCGGGTTGCGTCCTCGCCGCCGCCGATGGCTTCGACGGTGCGGCCGATGGAGGTCTTTTCAAGGACCACCCAAAGGATCACCGCCAGGATCGCTACGACGATGATCGACCAAGGCAGGATGCCGCCCACATTGCCCATTCCAAACTTGGTGAAGTTGGAGCCCCAATCGACCGAGATCGTCTGCCGGCCCGAAATGACCAGGGCGCCGCCCTTCGCACCCAGCATTGTCGCGAGCGTGGCAATGAAGGGTGGAATGCGCATTCCGATAACAAAAAAGGCATTCAAGCCCCCGATGGCCATCCCTGCCAGAATACCTCCAGGTAGCGCAACCTGGATGCCATAGGGCGAAAGGTAGGCCACGCAGACCGAGGTGAACGCCACCACCGATCCCACGGAAAGATCGATCCCGCCCGTCATGATGACGAAGCACATGCCGAGCGCAATCGCGATGAACATCGAGTTGTAGTTGAGGAACGAACTGATGTTGTAGGCGCCGGCAAAGTTGTCGTAGCGCATGGCGCCAAACAGAATCACGAGTACGAGCGCGAGCCAGACACCTAGCGACTGGCCGTTGCCCTGAAGATATCTGCGCAAGTCGAATGCGTTGGTATCGAGCATGTTCATCACTCCTTCCGGCCCTGCTGAACGTAAACGGCCAATACGATGATGGCGGCCTTGGCGATCAGCGCGACCTCATCGGCAACCCCATTGGCCAGCAGGGTGTATTTCACCAGTTGGATGATCACCGCGCCAAGGATGGCGCCGAAGATCGGAGCCTTGCCGCCCATGAGCAGCGTGCCACCCACGACGGCGGCTGCAATCGCGTCCAGTTCCATCAGATTGCCAATCCGGGCCGCGTCCGAGGCTGAATTGATCGCGACAACGATCAGTCCGGCGATACCAGACAGACCGGCTGAGATGGCGTATACGCCAAGCTTGACGCGCCTCACCGGGGTGCCGGTCAGCCTGGCGGCATTCTCATTCCCGCCCACGGCAAGGATGCGACGGCCGAACATGGTCCTGTTGGCCATCCACCAGACGACGATGGCGATGACGAGCACCAGCCAGCCCTGGAACGGCAATCCGAGGATCTTGCCAGTGCCGAGATACGAAAATCCCGGGTGCGTGAAGGTTTGCAAATTGCCGTTGGTAAGCACCTGTGCGATGCCGCGGCCGGAAATGAAGAAAATCAGCGTCGCGATAATCGGCTGCACACCGAGAAATGCCACGAGCGCCCCGTTGAAAAGCCCGCAAACCACCGAGACGAGGACCGGGACAACGATGGCCAGAAAAAGGCCGAGCGACGGGTTCGCCTGGGCGAAATCTGACAGGAAGATCAGCGGTGCAATCGCCCCGGCCACCGCCATGACCGCGCCGACGCTGAGGTCGATGCCTGCGGTCGCGATGACAAGGGTCATGCCAACCGCGACGATGGCAATCGTCGCAACCTGGCTGATGTTCACGAAAAGCGTTTGCAATTGCAGGAAGTTGGGCGTGATCAGAATGTTGATCAGCAGCAGCGCGGCAAAGGCGACTAGCCCGCCGTGCCTGGAAAGGTGCTTCCAGTCGAATGCGTCCATGGAAAGGCTCCTGCTCTGCTCCGAGGGGGCCTGGCTCTGATCGGTCATGCCGTCGCCCTTTCGTGGGATTGCGCAATTGCGCCGATCAGCGCCTGCTCGGTGATGCCGGGATTCTGGAGTTCGGTCACCGATACGCCGTCTTGCAAGACGACGATCCGATCCGCGCCTTCCACGAGTTCCTCAAATTCCGAGGAAATCAACAACACGCCCACACCCTTTTCGACATATTCCTGAATGATCGACTGGATTTCGAACTTTGCGCCGACATCAACACCACGGGTTGGCTCGTCGAGGATCAGCAGGTCGGGCTCAAGCGCAAGCCAGCGGGCAAGCAGCACCTTCTGCTGATTGCCACCCGACAATTCGCGTATCGGCTGTTCAATGCTGGCCAGTTTGATGCCGAGAGCATCGACAAACTTCTTGACGATCTCTTCCTCCCGCACCCGGTCGATTGTGCCGCGGCGCACAAGCCGGGGCAGCAGGGCGAGGGTCAGGTTCTCGCGCACCGACATGTCCGGCACAATGCCCTCGGCCTTGCGATCCTCGGTCAGAAAGCCGACGCCACCGCGGATCGCCTCGGCGGGATTGGAGAACCCCTCGGGGTGAAGGTGCGTGCTTACCGTTCCGCCGCGCAACCGGTCCATCGCAAAGATCGCCCGTGCCGCTTCGGTCCGCCCCGACCCCAGAAGCCCGCCAAGCCCGACGATCTCGCCTTTGTGGACGGTCACAGAGACATCGCGCAACATGCGATCGGTATGCAGGTTGGTGGCCTCCAGCAGCACCTCGCCTGTTTCGCGCTGACCACCGCCAAGCTCGGTCATCCCGGCGGCAGCGATTTCCTCGGGATCGCGTCCAAGCATGTCGGCGATCAATCCCAGCTTGGTGGTATCGGCAATCTCACGAACCGCCACCGTCTGCCCGTCGCGCATGATCGTGGCACGGTCGCAGATCTGGAACAGTTCGTCGAGAAAGTGCGAGATGTAGATGACCGAGACGCCGCGCGCCTTCAGCCCGCGCACCACGCCAAACAGAGTCTCGACCTCGCGATCATCCAGCGAAGAGGTCGGCTCGTCCATGATGACAAGCCGCGCATTGAGCGACACGGCCCGCGCGATGGCGGTCAGCTGCTGAATAGCGGTGGAATAGGAGCCGAGCGCCTGGGTCACGTCGATATTGATGCCGAAGCCGGCGAGGATCTCGCGCGTGCGCGCGTGGGCGGACGTCCAGTCAATCAGCCCGAGCGCCGTGCGCGGCTCGTAGCCCATGATGACGTTCTCGGTCACCGAGCGGAGCGGAACGAGGCTCAACTCCTGATAGATTGTGGAGATTCCGTTGTCCTGCGCCTCTCGGGGCGATTGCACGTGAAGCGGGCGCCCATCGAACGCGACTTCTCCGGAATCCTTGCGATAGACGCCTGTCAGGATCTTGATCAGGGTAGATTTTCCGGCGCCGTTCTGGCCGATCACGGCGTGAACTTCGCCTGGGGCAATCTCAAGCTCTGCAGAGGTGAGCGCCGCGACCCCCGCAAAGGATTTGTGGATGCCCTGCATTTTCAGGAGCGGTTGCATCGTGGCCCTTTCGCCAGAAATGCACGAGGGACCGCCCGTAAGCGGCCCCCCGGCAGGGGAGGATCAGTAAGCCTCGTCAATGTGGTCGGCGGCGTTGTCCGCAGTGAAGATGCGGTCTTCGACTTTGACCCAGGGCGGGATGGACTCGCCAGCGGCGTATTTCTGCATCACTTCACAGGCCAGCGGACCGAAGAACGGCGAGGATTCCACCGTCACGCCCATCTTGCCGTCGATGATCGCCTGGAGCGCGTCGCGAGTGCCGTCGATGGACACGACAAGAACGTCCTCACCCGGCTTGCGCCCGGCAAGTTCCAGCGCCTGGATCGCGCCAATCGCCATCTCGTCGTTGTGGGCATAGACGATGTTCACGTCGGGATGCGCCTGCAGCAGCGTTTCCATGACCTGACGGCCCATGTCGCGGGCGAAGTCACCGGTCTGGCTGGCGACGATCTCGAACCGGTCGTCCTGCAGGATGCGGTCATCGAAACCCGACTTGCGGTCATTGGCGGGCGACGATCCGGTGGTGCCCTCAAGCTCCACGATGATGCCCTTGTCGCCGTTGAAGTTTTCGATCGTCCACTCGGCGACGCGCTTGCCCTGGTCGATGAAGTCGGAGCCCAGGAACGAGACATAATGCTCGCCGGCCTTGGCAACATTCGGGTCAACCGAGCGGTCGACCAGGAAGGTCGGGATCCCGGCGGCCTGGGCCTTCATCACGGCGGGAATGAGCGGCTTTTCCTCGCGCGGGGGCAGGAACAGCACATCGATGCCCTGCGCGATCATCGAGTCCACATCGGCAACCTGCTTGGCCGCCGAGCCGGCGGCGTCGGTGGCGATCAGGTCCCAGTTGCAGGCCTCGGCCGTATCATGGAAGGACTTGGTTTCGGCGATACGCCAGGGGTTGTTCGACTCCATCTGGCTGAAGCCGACCTTGTAGCGGTCTTTCTGCTCAAGGGGCGGCGGTTCCGCCACGGCCGACATTGTTGTCAGGCCAAGACCAAATGCAATGGCCGTCCCCATCAGGATCCTGCGTTTCATAGTGTTTCCTCCACTGTTGTCTTGCAGCGTTGCGCCGCCTTGGTGCGGGGCTAACCCCAGTTGTGATAGGTGGTCTGCTTGCGCAGATACCCGTCAAACCCGTACTTGCCGTCTTCTCCGCCAAGCCCGGACTCCTTCCAGCCGGTGTGAAAGCCCTGGACCTGCTCGCCGTTGGCGCGATTGAGGTAGATTTCGCCAAACTTGAGCGCATACGGCGCCCGGGCAATCCGGCGGTAGTCGCGCGTAAAGAGATATGCCGAGAGGCCGTATGGTGAGTCGTTTGCCAACTCCACGACCTCTTCGAAACTGTCGAACGTCATCGCCGGGACAACCGGGCCGAAGACCTCGTTCTGGATCAGGCTCGACGTGTTGTCGCCGACCGACAGAACGGTTGGCGCGTACCAGTAGCCCTTTTCGTAGGCACCGTCCGTCAGCGGCCCGCCGTCCAGAAGAACCTCGGCGCCTTCCGCCTTGGCGGTGCGCACCATCTGGGCGATCTTGTCCACCTCGATCCGGCTGACCTTGGGGCCGATATCCGGATCCGCCATGGGGTCGCCGATGGTCAGCGCCTTGGAGCGCGAGACGAACTTGTCCAGGAACTCGTCGCGGATGGCTCTGTGCAGATACATCCGCTCGTTGCAGGTGCAGATCTGGCCGCAATTGGTGTAGCGGGCGACGACGGCCGCCTCGACCGCCTTGTCGATGTCGGCATCTTCCATCACGATGAACGGCGCCTTGCCGCCCAGCTCCAGCCGAACAACCTTCATCGTCTCGGCGCCAGTGCGGTAGATCTGCTTGCCGGCACGGGTCGAGCCCGTCATCGTCACAAGGTCGCTCAAGCGGCTTTCGACCATCGCCTGTCCAGCCACGGCTCCGCGCCCTGTCACCGCGTTGATCACGCCTTTCGGGATACCGGCCTTTTCGGCCAGCCCGCAGATGAACAGTCCGGACAGCGGAGTGATCTCGTGCCCGAGCAACACAAAGGTGTTGCCGGTCACCAGCGCCGGGCCAAGCTTGCGCGCGCAAAGCGCGGCAGGGTAGTTCCAGGCTGTCAGGGCCACGACAACGCCATGCGGGTGACGGCGAACGTGGATTTCTTCGTTCGGAAGGTCCGAGGCAACGATGTCGCCCTCGATCCGACGTGCTCCGCTCGCCGCATGGCGCAGGAACATCAGCACAGCGCTGACTTCTCCACGCGCCTGGCCGATCGGCTTGCCTTGCTCCAGCGTTATGAGGCGCGCGAGGTCTTCGGACCTGGCCTCGACTTCCCGCGCGAGGGCGTTGACTGCCGTGCCACGCGCCACCGCCGGCAGCGCGGCCCAGCCCGGCTGTGCCCGCCGCGCGGCCTCCAGCGCGGCAATGGCGTCCTCCGCGGTCGCCTCGGGAATGGTCGCAATGACCGATTCGTCAGCCGGATTGTCGACCTCCAGACGTCCGCCGGACCCCGCCACCCATGCGCCGTCGATCAACATGCAGGCGTCGGCGATCTCGCCGGGAATCAGATTGGGTATGCTCATGTCTTGGAAGCCTTGGTATGACCAAACTATGCGGCACGCTACTCCCTAGGCCAGAAGCCCGTCAAGATAAAATGAGAACTAATCCAAAAGCGCGCAAAATTTGGCTGGATATAGACATACTAGCTGACAGATCGACAAAAGGCGCGTATAGAGGCAGATATATGATCGGACCAAATTGCAGGGCGGTATGAGCAAAAAAGAAACTTCGGGAATCGTGCAGTTCCCTTCCGAGGGCGGGCGCGCATCGGACGCGATCGTGGATGTGCTTCAGCACCAGATCCTGTCTGGAGAGCTTCCCCACAACATGCCGCTTGCTTCCGAGCGTGACCTGATGGAGAGGTTCGCCGCCAGCAGGACAGTCATCCGCGAGGCGGTCGCAACACTCGCGAGTCGGGGACTGCTTGACGCAAAGCCGCGCTTTCGTCCGATCGTCCGCAAGCCGGGCTACGACACGGCTCTCTCGTCGGTTGGCAGCATCGTCGAACTTCTTCTGGAACAAACGGGCGGTGTCGCACCTCTGTTCCAGAGCCGGGTCTTCGTCGAGCGTGGGCTGGTACGCGACGCCGCTGTTTCAGCCACAAAAGGTGACATTGCCGATCTGAAGTCGGCGCTGCGGCGGAACAAGGACGCGCTCGGGGATTCCGATGCTTTCTACGCCACGGACGTGGCATTCCACGCAGTGCTGTACGAGATACCGCGCAACCCGATCTTTCCGACCCTGCACCGCGCCTACGCGACCTGGCTGGCGCCGCACTGGAGCCGGATGCTTCGGTCGCCCGAGCGCAACCGCGTCAACTACAGCAGCCACGAGGCAATCTACATGGCGATACTGGAGCGTGATCCCGATGTCGCCGAAGCGGAGTTGGTGAACCATCTCCACACTGCCTGGGAGCACGTGCGGCAGACGTTCGACATCGATGAGTAGGAGATTGGGAGGAGGGTCGATGGAGGCTTTTGACCACATCGTCGTCGGTGGTGGCGCCTCGGGATGTGTCGTCGCTGCGCGGCTGGCCGCCGAGGGCGACGCAAGGGTGCTGTTGCTGGAGGCGGGATATTCCCATCATCACCCGCTGCTCGACATGCCGCCTGGCATCTTCAAGATGATCAACGGCTCGAAGTACATGAGGTATCACAGAACGGTGCCGCAGCCGCATTTTCACGGGCGGCAGCACGATATACCGCAAGGCCACGTGCTGGGCGGCGGATCGACCGTCAACGGACAGGTCTACATGCGAGGTCGTCCTTCCGACTACGATCGCTGGGACGCCGCGCTGCGCGGCAGCCAGGACTACGTGCCGTGGGGGTTCGCCGATGTGCTCCAATCGTTCACTGGAATGGAAGACAACAACCGCCTTCTGAACGAATACCACGGCGTCGGTGGGCCGCTGAAGGTGTCCGATCCAGGGTATATCGATCCGCTTTCGCGTGACTGGGTGCAAGCGGTCCAGGCAATGGGCGAGCCATTCAACAGCGACTTCTGCGGTCCCTCGCAGCGCGGTGCTGGCTACTACCAGTTCATGAATCGCGACGGGAAGCGCTCTTCATCGGCCTATTCCCATGTCGAACCGCTGAAGAACAATCCCAACCTGACCGTGCGTCTGCAAAGCGAAGTTCACCGCATCCTGCTGGACGCCGGTCGCGCCGTGGGCGTGATCTATGCCGACAGCAAGGGTGCTCTGCACGAGGTCCGGACGGAGGGGGAAGTGATCGTGACCGCCGGCGCGCTGGTCACGCCCAAGATACTGATGCTTTCGGGGATCGGTCCGGCCGACCACCTGCGCGAGGTCGGTGTCGAGGTGGCACACGACCTGCCTGGCGTCGGCAACAACCTGATCGACCATCCGGAAGTTCCGATCACGGCCTATACCAATGGTCCCTATGGCTATTTCAAGCAGGGCGACGGCTGGCGAATGATCCTGAACGGCCTGCAGTTCAAGCTGTTCGGCTCCGGGCGTGTCTGCTCGACCGGCGTCGAATGCGGCGCGTTCGTCAACCCGATCGACCGGGATGCACCGCCGTCGATCCAGACGTTCTGCGTGGGCATGGTCTATATCGACCGCGATGCGCAACACCTCGTGGAAGACCGGCACGGCATGACCGTGACGACGGTCGTTCTCCAGCCAAAGTCGCGCGGCTGGGTTCGGCTGGCGTCGGACCGTCCAGGCGACATGCCCCTGGTGAACCCGAACCTGCTGAGTCACGAAGATGACATGGAGACGATGGTCGCCGGTCAGAGGTTCTTCTGTGACGTATTCTCGAAGAAACCCCTGGCATCGAAAATCGAAAGGTTGGTCTTGCCGGATGCAGCGTCGCGCGCCTCGGACGAGGGGTTTCGCGAACATTGCCGACGCTTCGTGAAAACCAACTATCACCCCTGCGCCACGGCGAAGATGGGCCATGACAATGACCCGATGGCCGTTCTTGATTCGCGCCTGCGGGTTCGTGGTATCGACGGGCTCAGAATCTGCGACATGTCCGCCGCGCCCGACATTGTGGCCGGCAACACCAACGCGCCGGCGATGATGATCGCCGATCGCTGCGCCGACATGATCATGGGCAGGCTGTAACGCCACCGCAATGCGAGCGGATCGATGTGGTCCGCCGACCAGTGCCGTGGATGGCACGGCGGGGCAAATGCCCTAAATCACCAAGGGAGAAGACCAAGGTAGCGGGGTGGCTCGAAGCCTGGATTGCCGGTGGGAAGTTGGACAAACCTTTACTCAATGACATCGGCGTCTTCCAAGGCTTCTTCCCATTATTGGATAAGCGCCTTGGCGCGCTTGAACTCAGGCGTACCTCGGGCCAGTTCGTGAAGACAATTGCTGAGCATGAGCTTCAATTCTTCATCAGAGTTGTGCTCGTGCGTTGAAAGGCCATCGAGGATCTGCATTCGCTCTACGTCGTTCATTTTCCCATAGTAGGATTCGGTGGTGACCACGCTGTCATGGCCAAGGTTCAGCGACCAGGCCTTCAGCGCTTGGGAGGTTGTGCATATGCGATCTCCAAGCGCCTTCACGCAATGATGGGCGGCATGCGGGGTATAGTGCTTTCCCGTTCCCGAACAGGCTTGCTGGAAGGCGCGCGTTATCGGATCAGTCGTCAGCAGGACCGGGACGTTATCATGGTCCCCTAGCGGCGCCTTCAGGTACATTCCGGCGGGAAAGAGCGCATCGTCAGGGCCAAAGCCCCAGCGCCGAAATCTCTTCCTTCCAGGCGACCACGCAATGCGCAAAGCTCTCGGGCACAGGAAACCAGCGAACCGTGAAGCTCTTGCCGTTCTTGGCGTGCATTTCCCGGCCGTCCTGAACAGCCATCCTGGCTTCGGTGTTCAGATGCTTCAGCTTCATGGAAAGCAACGCGGCGGCCCGCAACACGGTCAGGAAGGCACAAGCCACGATTGCCTTGTTGCGGCGTTGGAGCCGGGTCACTCTGGGCATCGAAGAGATCATGTCCTCGGCGTCGTCAATCGTCGGATACTCCTTCGTTGGGGGTGGCAGGGTTTTGGCCATCTGCTTTCGGGGAAGCGCGAAATACTCGGGCAGCGAGGCGCCAAGCCGGCGGTATCCGTCCTGCGTGCAAAGCCAACGGAAGAATCCTGCCAGATGCGAGGCGCGGTGGCGGATGGTCGAGGTGCTGAGGCCGCCGTCTGAACTCGGACGCTCGCCGCGTTCGATCAGCTGGTTTCGGTAATTGGCCACGTCCGTAGGGCGGACCTGCGAGAAGCACGAACCGCCAATTTATGCGTCGAACTCACGGATGTATGTCAGATGCGCATCCACGGTCTTGACGTCGAATCTTCCCGCGCAGATTTGCCAGCTGTGCAGGATCCTGTCGTTCAAGGATGGGTCGATCTGTGTTTCGGAGCCGTGGTTCTTCCCAACACAAGCAGGGGATGGCCCCTCGCTTTCGTCTGCGTGCGCCAAGCTCGTATTGGTATCTCGCGCCTCGCGCAATCTGTCGTATTCTGTCTGTCCCAGTCTCTTCATCACCGTGCAATCACACTCTGAGCAGACAGCGATTGCCATCGCGCCACGCTTGTCGTGTTGCGGAAAGGAGAGCGATGAGACAACCGGGACAACCGCCACCTTGCACCGCAGGCAAAAGAACTGTCCCATCCGCAGTTGCCGGCGGCCTCGAGCGCGACGTGCGGTGTGAAACCGGTTCAGTTCGGCCCCTCGAAAGATCTGCGGACCAGCGCCGGGAGAGGGCACAAGCCCGCACGATACCCAGTTGGACAGGGTGTTGCGACAGATGCCATAGAGTTTGAGCACCTCGTCCACCGCATAGACGCGATGAACTTTGGCGCGGATCTTGTAGGCTCGGCTCATTTTTCGCCTCCCGGTTTGCGCGCACGTCGGCTGCCATCGCGCACGCGCAGAAGCTTGCGTTCAAAGGTTAAAACATCAGAAAACCGCCAGCGTGTGGTGCCTGTAGAGATCTGCACCGGTTCTCCTCGGCCATCTCGGCGGAATTCGTCACATAGAAATCCAGCGAGACCTCCAGCCCGGTTACGTGAAGGCGCCCGTTCTCGAAGGGCAGCGCTTGATAGGTGACAGCGATGAAGTTCATCAACTCGCGGAGTTCTGCGGGATCGGGATCCTGTATCCGGCAGACGAAGCGGTTTCCCCAATAGTCCGTCTCTCTGCCGGGTCCCATGACATGCGCTGTTGACCGCGACCCGCGCGTGTTCAGCCAGTTCTTGATCTTCCTTGCAATGTTCAGGGAGCGCTGCTCGTCACGGCTATCCCAGCCGATCTCCAGCCAGTCAATCACAGCGCGGGGATCGTAGACAGAAAGATCAATCTCCGGGCGTAGCAGAACACGACCCTGATACAGCGGTTGCTTGGAAAAATTCCGGTCTTCAGCATAGTCGATCCGCAGATCTTCGGGGTCGAATCTCTCGGTGTGTTTCCTGTCGAGAAACAACAGCGGAGCAGAATGACGCGCGCGGACTGCGGCGGGAGGCTTTGTCACAATATCAACCACTTGTTCAAAATCTTTGCAGATCCAAGCATGACAAGAGACGAGGGGAAGCTCAACGCCTCGTGGTGTGATGGATCGGCGCGGAGGGCGTCGGGTCGATTGATGCAGCAGCAGATCTTGTCGCGTTGGATCAGCTTCGGCGTCACGACAGATCAGCAACATCCGGGCTGGCAGACTCGAATGACGTCTTGGGGCGTTGCGATCACATGCAACAGTGGCGATACCATCATGCAGAAATTTGGATGATCGCCCGGTCGGTCACACGTTGACCTCATGCCCCCTATTGGAAGTCCTAACAGGCCGCGGAATTAGTCGCCGCTCGGGAACGTTGTTCTGCCTATAGGGTGAATGCGCCGTTCGTTCGTCAACAAGGGTCCGAGATTTTCGGCCCTCATGCAGTTTCCTTCCGCCTCATGTCC